>OZ245755.1:1060000-2197500 GCA_965227345.1 Sphingomonadales bacterium | reverse complement strand
GGTCTTTGAGGAACAAGGCGCCCATGGTGCCTTTGAGACCAATGTGAAGTTCAGAAATATCCCCTTCTGACAGAGTGATCATGCGGATGCCGGCAAAACTCAGGCGTTTGTAAACACCCGCGATATCTTCCTGATCTCTACTGATCCGGTCCAGGGACTCCGAGAGAAGAATATCAAAGCGTCGTGCCTGGGCATCCTGCAGCAGTGCTTGTATACCCGGACGGATAAGGCTGGCGCCAGAAATACCCCGGTCGCTATAACTGTTTGCCATCCGCCAGCCCTCCCGCTCCGCCCGCTCACGACAAAGTCTGAGCTGATCGTCAATTGAGGCATCTCTCTGGTTGTCGGATGAATAACGGGCATAAAAGGCGACAATTGTCATAAAAATATCCTTGAGAGTTTATAAGTCCGGGTTTGACCCATTGTTTATCCGGGCGCAGGTTTTCCTGAAATGTTCCCGTGCAAGCTGGCGAGCGAGCGCCCTGACAATCCGCAACAGTCGTGAATCAACCTGAGGCTTTGTTAAGACATTTTCCCGCCGGGCTTTTGTGTTGATAGTCTTTTTCATCATCGAGGGACCTTTTTCATATGGCCTGCACAGGGTCTCAAGCGACCAGGCATTGTGCAAGGTCACATGTGACAAGGTTATCCATGATAAAGGCAGGAAAGATGGCCTTGATGGGCTCATAATAGCGAATATGTCTCCTTGTTGTGTTAGATAACGCTGCCCTCAGGTTCGCGATGTGATGAATGTTAAGTAGAGTAAAAAATTGAAGGCATATTACGTAGACGTGCCTGTACGGCTATCTGCCACATTATTTCGAAAAAATATTTTTAATGAATATTTCCCGGGGCAAGCCGGCTATTATGCGATATCCACAGATGTATTCATTGCTGGATTGGAGCCCTAATCAATTGAGCGTGATGATCCTTTCATAATCATACTCTTGGTAGGGGCTGCACTATGGCTCATCTTCGCAATATATAGGGGCTTCGATAAGCCATAGTGCTTCAAACAATCCAAAAACAATAAACAGGGTCTTGCGCCGTCCAACGTTTTGGGGAATAGTAGTGATGCAGTTGGCATGATGCGCTGTTGACTGTGGGGCGTGGAAACCCCAAAAGAGACCCGCTTGCAATTCATGATTTTGGGCCGGGTCGCGCGACATGTCCAAGGCGGGACAGGGAAGGATCTTTCGGGGTCGGCTCTCTATAGTTTTTGCCTAAAATAGCGCGCCCGTAGCTCTTTTCGGGTTCCACTACCCGGCCCACTCTCTAAGGCCGGACGCCCCTTTATTGCTTTAACCGGGGGTGTCCATGTCGTTATCCATTTTATTTGTTGACTTACCGGCCCTGGCCGATCTGCCCCTGGTTGCCTTCTTCCATTTCAATATGCCAAATGTTGCTGATGAAGGAGGTCTCCATGTATGAGAGCCCTTTCAAGTCTGCAGGTATTACGGCTGTTAAGACAGAGGGAAAAATAGCCCGGCCTGTTACTATTGATGGCTACTTTCGCATCTATGGTCCCGAACTTCTGGGGTTTTTGAAGCGTCGGCTCAAACAACCCGATCAGGCTTTTGATATTGTACAGACGGCGTTCGAGCGTCTCCTGGCTGGCTTCAGTGGCGGAGAAGATATTAGACATCCACGTGCGCTCCTACACAGGATTGCCCGCAATGCAATGATAGACCAGACCCGCCATGAAGACGTTCAGCGCCGCCATCATGCGGAGATGTTGCTCTCTGACCCTGAAGACGCCGTGGATCATTGTACGCCCGAATATATTCTGGAGCAGCGAGAACGCCTGGGACAACTTGCAGGTATTATTCGCGGACTGCCGCCTAAACGGCGGCGAATATTTATTCTCAGCCGTCTTCATCACCTGCCACTTGCAGAAATCGCCCGCCAGGAGCATATGTCGAAACGTGCTGTGCGTGGCCATATCGAGCGGGCTCTTGCGGATATTCGCGCCGGCTTGGATGATGAACGTGACCAATATGGCGGAAAGGCATAAAAATGCTCGGGCGAGCCGACGCTAAATCCAGAATACAGCGGGAAGCAGCCTATTGGGTTACCTTGATAGAGGTTGAGCACCCTGGCGAGCATGACCGGACCCGTTTCCAGAAATGGCTGATGGCAGACCCGGCACACGGGCAAGCTTATGACGACGTTTCCAGTGTCTGGCGTGCAAGTGGTGAACTCGGCCATTTAGCTGCTCTTGAAATACCTGGAAGATATGCCGGTGGGCGTGGGTGGATAAACAGAACAAAAGTAATATTTTCACGCAATTCAGGGCGGTCCGGGCTAGTTCTCGGTAGTGTCGCGCTTTTGATGGTGGGTTTGGTGTGGGGTTTCACTGCGTATTTTGTGGTCGGCAACGGGACTGTATACGAGACGCAGGCGGCTAAACTTAAACAGGTAACACTTGCCGACGGCAGTCAGGTCACGCTGGGAGCTCGATCCCGGCTCAATGTCAGGTTTACGGAAAGTGTACGCAGCGCAGCACTTGAACAGGGCGAAGCTTTCTTTGAAATTGAGAAAGATACTGAGCGGCCTTTCATTCTTGCTGCCGATGGTGCAATAATTCGGGTTGTGGGGACCACATTTAATGTTCATGACGGCCCGCGCGGGGTCACCGTGGGCGTCGTCAAAGGTATTGTTGAGGTGGCCTCGGCCCGCGGTTCGGATAGACGACCAGGTCCGCAAGCGTCGACATATGTGAATAAGCCCGTACATCTTCGCGCAGGGCATCAAGTTCTGGCCTCTCCAGAAGGAGACCTCGGACCCGTAGAGGTAATTGATCCTGGGCGCCCTGGTGCCTGGAAAACCGGTCGGCTGGTTTATGAGAATGCTCCGTTGAGCGAGGTTCTGGCAGATATTAATCGCTATTCGGAAGTGCCTGTTTTGCTGGAATCGCCCGAACTTGAACAATTAAAGGTCTTTGCATCCTTTAAAACAACGCAGATAAGCGCCGTGATTGATGAGTTGGCGCAACATCTGCCTGTGCGGGTAGATCGGACCATTTCCGGTCAAATTCTTCTCAAGGGTCGCCCCTGAAGGCCACCGATACATAATACAAAGTCACTATAAATACTGATTAAACAGCCCCTCCTGTTCGCTTGTCCGAAACCAGGTTTGTGGCGTTTTATGCTCCCGAATCGTTTTCCCTATACAGGCCGTAGCAATTACAGCGGGTATCGTTCTGCTGACGGTTTGGTATATAAATTGTCTTATAACGGGAGAACTAAATGAAACATAACAGGACAGGCATCTGTGATCAGATAGGTCGACAAGTCATGTTATTGGCCACGGCCTCAGTCATTGTACTTGCTGGTGCCCCCGAACAGGCGGCTGCAGATGGGAACGGCGCGTATGAGAACCAGATACTGGTCTTCCATCTGCCAGCACAGCCGCTGTCGTCGGCACTTCTGGTTCTGGCAGAACAGGCTGATCTTATGGTCGTGGCATCACCAGAGCTGATATCGGGTCTTCAGGCCCCGGCACTTGAAGGTCGTATGACCCTGTCAGAGGCGCTTTCCCGGCTTTTGGATGGGCAGGGTTTTGGCTATGAGATCACCCCCGACAGACGTCTGTTTCTCAAATTTGATAACGGTGAAGACCTTGCGGCCGAAACGTCTGACGGGAGTGATTACACTGGATACTCTTCATCTTTGATCCAGCTGTCAAGCAAGAGGCACGAAATTGACAAAGGCCCGGTACAGGCTGATACAGCGAAGACAGACGCTTTTGAAGAAATTCTCATCACCGGCTCCAATATCCGGGGCGCGGAGGTGGTAGGCTCCAGACTATTTGTTTTTGGAGAAGAAGACTTCAGGCGCAGCGGTTTCACCACTGTGCAGGATATGATGCAAAGTTTGCCCCAGAACTTCGGGGGTGGCCCCAATGCAGTAACGGCACCACTTCAAGGTACTGAGAACGGGGCCCAGTTTGCCAACCGGAATTTCGGGGCGTCGATTAATCTGAGGGGCTTGGGGGCGGGGTCGACCCTCACTGTGGTGAACGGTCGGCGTATGGCGCCTGTGGGGGCTGGAACCTTCGTCGATATATCTGCCATTCCGCTCTCTGCTGTGGAGCGTATTGAAGTGCTGCCTGACGGGGCTTCTGCAATTTACGGCACCGATGCTATTGCCGGTGTAACCAACATCATCCTGCGGTCCGATTATGAAGGAGCTGAAACGGGACTTCGCTTCGGTACAGTGACTGACGGTGGGCAGCAGGACTACAAGGCAAGCCAGATTTTCGGCACCCGATGGACGGGCGGTGGCGCCTTCGTCGCCTATGAATACCAGCATATTGAAGCCTTGTTCAGTGCCGAGCGTGACTTTGCAGAAAGCTCTGACCTGCGGCCGCGGGGCGGTGCTGATTACCGGATGCCATTTGCCAATCCAGGGACCTTGCTCGCGGGCGGTCTGAGTTTTGCAATACCACGTGGTCAGGAAGGTCGGTCGCTGACCGGGGCGGACTTAGTTGCAGGTACAGTGAATGCCGGAAATGAACGGCTTGAGACGACGCTATTGCCTGAACAGGAACGTTACAGCGTTTATGTCAGTCTGGATCAGGAATTGAGCGATCGGTTAAGTTTTTCCGCTGAGGGCCTTTATACAAGACGGACGTTTGAGGGCCGCCGCACGGCAGAAACACAAACGCTGACCGTGCCGTCAACAAATCCGTTCTTTGTTGATCCGGTGGGCGGGCAGCCGGTGGTGCAGGTACGCTATAGCTTTCTGGATGATCTGGGGCCCAGAGTTGATACCGGCAAGGTTGAATCCTGGCTGTTGACGACAGGTGTGCGCCTTGAACTGGCATCCGACTGGCAGGCAGAAGCGCACGGCAGTTATAGCGGCTCCCGGGAAAATGGTGGCTTCGCATCCGGAACTGTCAATAAACCGGCACTGGCCGCGGCCCTTGCCGATCCGGATCCGGCAACAGCTTTCAACCCCTTTGGTGACGGATCCTATACCAACCCTGCGACACTTGCCAATATTGAAGGGTTTCTGATGTCCAGCCAGAAGCTCGATTTGTGGACCCTGGATGTGAAATCAGACGGGCCTCTGTTTGCAATACCGGGCGGCATGGTCAAACTCGCCGTTGGTGGTCATTACAGACGGGAAAACTGGTTTTACGACCGGGTTGACTTCGAATTCTTTGCTACACCTGAATATAGTGTGGTTCAGGATTCACACCGGGATGTGGTGGCGGCCTTTACCGAAATTCTGGTGCCATTGGTCGGCGAGGGCAACCGCGTTCCCGGCATTGAAACATTGTCATTTTCTGCTGCTTTCCGGGTTGAAGACTATAGTGACTTCGGTTCGACCACCAATCCCAGGCTGGGGCTTGACTGGTCACCCGTCGCTGGGCTCAGTCTTCGTGGCACGTATGGAACATCGTTTCGGGCCCCCATCCTCACCCAACGAGATGCCAGTCGAAATCAGGTGTTTTTCTTCCCGCTTCCCGATCCAAAATCACCAACCGGCGTATCCAACGCTATTCTGCTGACCGGCAATGACCCGGACCTGGGACCTGAGACAGCCACCACCTGGACAGCCGGCATCGACTGGCAGCCCGCCATCCTGCCTCGCTTCGGATTATTTGCAACATATTTTGAGACCCGCTTCAAAGACCGGCTTGGTCAGTTGACAGATCTGGGTCTGCTGGCCCGGGAGGACGTGTTCGGCCCTCTGATCATGCGGAGCCCTAATCCGGCAAGTGTGGCTACATTTTTCTCCGATCCGCGGTTTGTTAACGTCGTCGGCTCAACTGACCCGAACGATGTTGATGTTCTTGTCAACGCCCAGCTGACCAATCTGGGCCGAACTACGCTTCGCGGACTTGACCTCACAGCGCAATACGGCACGGACACCGCCATTGGCGATTTCAGTCTGCAGGTTAACGCCAGTATCCTGTTTGACTTCAAGGAGGCTGTTACAGAAACCGCGCCCTTTGTGGATCTAGTCGACACACTGGACCGGCCGGTTGACTGGCGGTTACGTAACAGTCTGTCATGGTCTCGGGGCGGGATGACCGCAACACTCTTTGTCAATTATACCGACGGTTATCGCAATGCCAATGTTTTGCCCGCAGAACCGGTTGGCAACTGGACAACAGCCGACCTGACAATTTCCTATTCAACCGGCACAGGGCCGGCCATCTCGTGGTTACGGAACATCGGATTTACCTTCAGTGTTTTCAATCTGACCAATGCCCGGCCTCCCTTCGTCAACAATCCGCGGGGTATTGCTTTCGATCCTGAAAAAGCCAACCCGCAGGGCCGGTTTATAGCGGTTGCGATGACCAAGCGCTGGTAGACGTGTCATGTCCGGAATATGGTTCAGGCGGGTATTCCTCCGGCCTGTATTGAGGTTGATCTTAGCTCTGTTCGTGACAGCCATATCAGGCTGTTCACGGGCAGAAGCGGCCAGCGGGCTGACAGTTGGTGACCTGCTGAGACTGGAGGATATAGGCACCGTTGCCTTTGGTCCTCAGGGACAGCATCTGGTTTTTGAGCGGCGCAGACCTTACGAACGGTCCCCGGTATTCGGGCGGGAATTGCTGGCGGGGAGAGATCGTAGCGACCTGTATGCGGTGGATATTACACAGGCTGGTGCGGGTGAATTACACGCTGTCTCGGCCCTGCTGGCACCGTCTCCAGGCCGCGGCTACTGGCTGGGGCCTTTTTCGCCAGATGGTACAAAGCTGGTTATTTTCTGGATAGAAAATAACAAGGTGGCGACCGGGGTGTTTGATTTGAAAAGTGAAAAACTTAACCCCCTTGCGATCACGCCGGCACTTCCAAACTACGGGGTTTCTCCCCTTTGGATATCCGACCGGGAGCTTGTTTATATTACCTTGGCTGCAGGAGAACAACCCTCCCGGGCGTCCTCTGTGCGGACCCGCCCTGTCCAGCAGTACAGATTTGGACAACGGGCAGCATCGGGTGATCAGGTCACGGTGCAGGTGGTGGCAAGTGGGCCCGGGGATTACCCAGATGGTTACCGAAAAAAGGGTGCACTCGTCCGGGTGGATGTTGCAACCGGTAATGTTCAGCAAATTGGGCGGGGCGATTTTATGGCACCCATTTTGTCATCGGATGGTCGCTATCTGGCGCTCTTGCGCTACAACGACCTTCTGCACGGGCCCGGCGCACTCTTGCCTCGATCACATCCCCAGCTTGCCACCCGCGGTGCGGAACTGGTTGTTTATGATTTGGCTGCCACGGGACATGGCGCTTATGTCTGCACGGAACATCAACCGATTGCGGGATCGTTATTCTGGTCAAGGGACGGGCGGCACCTCCTGTTTCTCGACCGGTCAGGCGGCAGGAGTGATATGGGGGAGGATAAGAAGACAGACCTTTCACTTGTAACCTTTGATCCGGGAACCGGTTGTGTCGCCCGAAGCCTGCCTCAGGGGCTCAGACTTGCGGGCGATCCTGAAAAGAATATTCATCAAACCCATGCCCTGTGGCTTGGGGGCAGTATGGCGGTATATGCCACCGTCCAAGGCCATCCCGGGCACGCTGACTGGTACCTTCTTAACCGCGAAGGGCAGCCTCTTAATCTGACCTCAGGCTTCCGGCAGAGCCCGCGCGAAGTGATGGCAGCGGGTGCAGATTATATCATGATGGCTGCAGAAGGAGCCATCTGGCGGATCGGCAAAGACGGGTCACGAAAGCAGATAGCACAGATAATATCGACAGACGCCTCTCAAATACCGGGCTCTCGTATACGGGTCTGGCGTCCGCCCTCTATGGTGCCTGATCTGGCGGGCCCCTCAACGTCAGACCGTATTATCATAACGCTTCAAGGTGCAGACAGCGCGCAGCAATTTAAATCTGTTCATTTGAAAACAGGTGAGGTGACAGATATAGGTATACTACCTGCTGGCCAGAAGGTTTTGGCGGCGTCGGCGCATGCCAGTGCTCTTGTCTTCCGGGAGGAAGCGTCAGATGGCAGTCATTTGCGTATATTATCTCCGGACGGCATCAAATCTCTGATCCACTTCAATCAGCATTTGAAAGGTGTCCAAACCGGTCCTTCAGTCCGGTTACGCTATCACGTGGGGAAGGGCGCCGAACGTACAGCCTGGCTATTGTTGCCCGAAAAGCGCGGCGTGAACGGGCCTTACCCATTGATTGTCAATGTCTATCCGGGGGCAACTTCGGGTGGACCCTGGCCCTGGCACCTGTCGAGCATCAGCCCGTTTAATCCGTATCTACTAACTGCGAAAGGTTATGCAGTCCTCTTTCCCGGTTTGCCGATGGGGCCGGAAGGCGTGGCGGCGGAACCGTTGTCTGGTCTGGCGCAAAATGTGCTCGCAGCTGTCGATCATGCCATAGAGCAGGGTTATGCAGACCCGGACAGGCTCGGTCTTTTCGGGCACAGCTACGGAGGCTATGGCGCCCTTGGCATTTTGTCGCAAACCCGTCGTTTCAAGGCGGCGATTGTATCTGCCGCACCCACCAATCTGCTCAGCATATACGGGCAGTTTGATCCCAGATTTTACCCGGATGCCAATCCGGCAATGTACCGCAGCCTGATGTGGTGGGCGGAGGCCGGCCAGGGGCGCATGGGTGGTCCGCCCTGGACCAATACCGCACGCTATATACGCAACAGCCCGCTGTTTGCCGTCGAGCAGATCAGCACACCCCTGATGCTGGTGCAGGGAGATCGGGATTTTGTGCCCGTCAGTCAGGGTGAGGAGATGTTTACAGCGCTCTATCGGTTGAACAAACAGGCCATCTTTCTGCGCTATGCTGGCGAGGGCCACGTGCTGGCCAGCCCGGCCAATATTCGTGATTTTATCCGCCGTATGATCAACTGGTATGATCAGTATCTTTAAAATGAATGTCCGCTGGCCAATGACGTGGCCATCTGCAATAAGGCTTGTAAAAATACATACAATGTATATACTTTATCGGTATTAACTTGCAGGTGCCATCATGTCGAAAGAAGCTGTATTCACGATGAAAATAGAGCCTGAACTGCGGGACGAGTTCATGGCGGAGGCGCAGGAGGCTCATCGCCCGGCGTCACAAATCGTTCGTGAGCTGATGCGGGAATTTGTTCAGCATCAGCGCGAGGCACGCGAATATGATCAGTTTGTACGCGGCAAGGTGCAGATCGCGCGCGCCCAACGGCAGGCCGGTCAGAGTATAGCCAATGAGGAGGTGGAGGCCGAATTTGCTGGCCGTCGGGCAGATCTGTTGGGTCGGGTGGATAAAAGCGGGATATGAAAGTTCGCTGGACGGTCGCTGCGAGGCAAGACCGGCTTGAAATATTCACTTTTATCGGGGCGGATAATCCGCGTGCCGCTGTTCAGATGGACGAGCTGTTTGCTTCCACGGCCGCAAAATTATCGGAATTTCCGAATCTTGGCAAACCTGGGTGCGTCCCCGGCACTCGCGAAGTTATCTTGCATGAAAGCTACCGGCTTATTTACGAGATAGAAGCAGATACGCTCTGGATACTGACGCTGGTGCATACGGCGCGTCGTTGGCCGCCGTTAAAAGAGTAGGACGTAACTATCTCTTTCCAAACTCCCCAAAGATTAGCACTTGGCATCCGGCCACTTTTAGGCGAAATTGGGGCCTATGAAAACGGACCTTGATCATCTGCCGGCGAAGAAACAGCGCGAGCTTGCCCGCGTGGTCGAAATATTGTTTGCGGAGTTTGAAGATACCCTGAAACTTGCGACCAGCAAACGCAAGAAAGCCGGGCGGATATTGAAGGTTATCCTGTTCGGCTCATACGCCCGGGGCGGCTGGGTGGATGAGCCTCATACATCCAAAGGGTATTTAAGTGATTATGATCTGCTGGTCATCGTCAATCACAAGGATCTGACCGATCTGGCGACCTACTGGCATACGGCGGATGATCACCTGATCCGCGACCCTGCCATCAAGACCCCGGTCAACTTCATTGTTCATTCGCTGGATGAAGTGAATAATGCGCTCTCGCAAGGTCAGTACTTTTTCTCCGACATCACTCGTGAAGGCATTGCATTATACGAGCTGCCCGGCCACACGCTGGCAGACCCCAAACCACTGACACAAGCCGAGGCGCGGGAGATAGCGAAAAAGCAGTTCGATTATTGGTTCCCGTTTGCACAACATGCTCATAAGTTGTCACAGGACAGTATAGTCGATGGGGTGCCGCGAGACGCAGCATTTATGCTGCACCAAGCTACCGAACGCCTTTATAATTGTGTATTGCTGGTCCTTACAAACTACAGCCCTTCAACACATAACCTGAAATTTTTACGGTCTCTAGCTGAAAGCAAAGACGCTCAGCTTATTGACGCATGGCCCCGCGAAAGCAAGCACGACCGCAAATGCTTTGAACTCCTGAAACGTGCTTATGTCGAAGCCCGATACTCGGAGCATTACACGATTACGAAAGAAGAACTCGAATGGCTCGGGGGCCGGGTTGAGGTCTTGCAAAAACTTGTCGGGATGATTTGTAAAGAACAGTAGAAAGTGTAATATGCTGAACAGCACTCAAGGTAATTGCCTGTTTTGGAATTCTATGAGGAACAACAATAGCTTGTAATGCTTCGTGTGATGATGTGGGTGACGAGGGTTGGTCCGGCATTGGCGGAGGCGACGATGGCCTCCAGTCTTTTGTGAGTCCACGGTATCGTTCGAGCCATGCAAAGTGTACTCACATGCACTAATTATGGGCGCTTCACAATCTCGCTTCAGCCTGCGTTGCTTCCTGATGAATGAGTGTAAGAAAGTCCCGTTCGGAAAACTTTGGCAGGAATGCGCCTGCGCTTACCATTTTTTTATAACCTCTGTAAGCTTGGGCTGCGGTCTTTATCTGGTGACGGACGCATTGTCTTATAACGCCAATTGAACCAATGAGATTTTCGCAGCCTATATTGTTGGACACATACTTTCTTGCTTTTCCATCGTCCGTACCAATCAGCACGCCCAATTCGCGCCCGATAGCAATACACTCCGCTTCGCCTTCGCCCAAATTTTCAACGCTTATGAGATGCGTGAATTCCTCAATCGATATTTCGTTAATATCTATGCGCTCAATGCGGCCACCTAACGTCGTTAAGATAGTGTTATTCCTTGCAGAGAGTTCTTCATAGACGATATCACCCACCAAGACATTTATTGACGGGATTGTCTGAATATACTCAAGGCACCCACTTTTCTCTATATTTATCAGTGTGCATGTATCAATGACTATATTCAATGTATTGCCTTTGTATTGGCAGCATAGAAATTATCCAAACCTACGTTGAGGAGTTCCGTTGCCCTTCCTATTGACAGCTCTTTGGCGTTTATTTTTTCAATAGCTAAATCCAAGAGCTTTTCTTGTGAAGTGACAAAATCAATCGGGGGCCTGTCTGGAAGCCCTAACTCCTTCGCTCTCTTTTCGGCGCTTCCATGCTCCTTTTTCAGCTTGCTGTCCAAAGCCACTGCGCCGCCGGACGGTATCAGTTCCAGTTGTTCGCACCGAAGCGCCGCCGCAAGGAAGCTAACCCCGTAAATTCTCGAAAGATAAAGAATTTCAATGTCGCCTAAATACTCGCCCTGAGCCTGTATTTTTTGTCTTACCTTATTCAGTGCCACGCCAACACCTGCCTCAGGCATCAACAGGCGGGATGCAAAGTTATTTGCGAAGGTTTCCTCTTTCCTCGCTGTAATATTTGAAGCCATTTCAAATATATCTTTGTCGTATGCCAGGAAGCGTTCTTCAGAATGATGACAAACGAGGTGTCCAAGCTCATGCGCCAACGTGAAAAGCATTCTTCCTTTAAAGCGCGGACTGAGGAAAACGTATTTCTGACCCTGATAGACGGTGGATGCACCCTCGAAATCATTTCCCGACACAATAAAAATGGACACGTCCAGATGGTTTGAAAGGATAGTCGGCAGTGAGAGGATAGGGCTCACTTGGTCATCGCCGTAGAAATGCCGGCGGAAAAGCGTTGCCGCCCTATACGCGTCTTGGTAGCTACTTCCTGCTATGTCGTTGAAAAGTGTTGACCAGTCGTATTTCTGCACCTCCCTCGATTTGAGATATGCGGTCGACGAAATTGCGCTTATGGCACTTTCTATCTGTTTCTCAACAGGCCTTTGCAAGTACTGCTCGAATGTTCTGCGAAATAATACGGTTACGTCGTCCTTGACACTATCATCTGCAAGTAAGGCTCGCAGGCTAATACCAAAAGCGGTTGCGATTCCTTTTAACTCGCCGAGTTTAGGCTTCGTACTGCGATCAATAATTTCTTTCAAGCGGGAAATATCTATCCCTGTTTTAACCGCCAATTCATCAATTGTTGTTTCGAAGTCCTCGAGAAGCTTATTAAGGTTTTTCATGAAAGCCCCTACGCAAGCGTTTCGAGCCAGCCAACAAGCTTTTTGACCTGCTGTTCATCAAGCTTACGATGCCGTCCCATAACATCTATGACCCTGTTGCCTTTTTTTTCGAACAGGGCTTCCAGCATAGGTAGCGTCTCAGCTCTTGCGCGTTCTATGCACTCAGGCTTTTCCACAAATACCTGATTATCTCCGACAAGGTAATTTTCAATCCTTCGTTCAAAATTTTCGTGATCGTCCAAAGGATGGTGATTTCCTTCAGTATCAACGATAATGTTTCCAAGTGTCTGGCTTCCGTCATCTGCTTGCTGCAGGCGATATTCGGGAAATTTGTGAAATGCTGCAAGGTGATCAAGCTTTTCTTGCACTCTAAAGCCGCCAACCACATATTGCTGCGCCTGCAGTACCCTTCCGCTGATCACAAACACGTAGTCACCGATTGACACGGATCGCCGGATATTAGGCATGCATGCACCAAGCGTCGCGCGCTTTCTGCTAAAAATTGGGTCATTGAGGGTCCAGCCATATCCAGGGTCAGCACCCTTATACATCGTATAAATATAACCTTTTGTCATGAGCAACCATCCCAGTAATGAATCAAGTTTTTTGCTCCTTGGAGCATACCATCATAATGAAGACTTGTGGCTATAAAAGCATCACGAACACTTTCCTGAACTAACTCCCAACCATGAAGTTCAACTGCATCCGGAATTATCTGAAAAGCTCTTTCAGCATGTTGTCGGTCCATAGGCCCATGTATTTTATATGTATTTGCCTGCTTCTCATCCATTCCATAATGTTTGGTGTAAGCGTCAAAGATTTTTGGCGATAATTTGCTGTAATAGTGTTCAACCACACCTGCTCCTAACATATGACAGGCAAATCCTCGGTCTGTTATGTCTTTGTAAATAGCTATGGCGGCAACATTGCCAGGCGTATTTTGCGCTTTATCCAGTTTATCCTGTGTTAATCCTCCCTCTATTAGCAATCTGCGGATCAGGTCTAAATGGCTTGGACCACTTTGATCTTCTGTACATTCTTCAAGATAGGTTTCCAGTAATAGGGGGAAAATTGTTTTGGATGCCAGCGCCTGCATCAGCGCACGTTTTCGAAGAGATTGACCGGCTTGGGTCCTCAGATAATGTTGAGTTTCAGCGCGCATCACCTCATCATATGAAAGTTCACCCCGGAAAATTCCTTGCCAGAGCGGGTGTTTTTCAAATGGAAACAAATCATATATCTGTAATAATTCTTTTCGATAATTCATATATACTTTTTCTAATCGATAGTATTTTTCTTACCTTATTAAATAGGCTAGTATAAACACTACTATTTAATAATTAGATAAGTCTGCACACAAGTGTATCTCCTTTTGCCCCGTCGGATCGTTTGATGAACTCCAGCATCCAGCATCCAGTTGCCGTTACCGAGATCGAAGCTATCCGGATCAGGACTTTGAACCAGGCATGACCTTGCCGTTCCACCAGCCCAGATCATAATATGTTTATCAGCCACGACCAGCACTACGCTCTCTTCAGATATGGTTTGCCCGCGTCATTTTTCAGTCCCTCTCAGGATTATTTCAAGGCGTCGCAAGGCATCTTTGTGTTTGTCATAGGGCATTCTCTTCAAGTTGATTAGCTTCCATTTGACGGCTGGCAGGTCTTTTATGCCTTCCAGTTCTAGTAGAGACCAATCCGGGTCGCGGCTTTTGACCGACAAAAGGAAAGTACGGTCTTTATCTGTGAGAGCCTGTTGAATATGGGCGATCAGCCGTTCACGGACCTCCAGCAGATCGTCAAGCGAAACCGGCACCTCGGTCATTTCCCTGAACTCGGTCTCGAACAGTTTGCTGATGTCCTTGCGGGTTGGTGACAGCAGCTCCGACATGGGTCGCCCATGGCTGATGAGGTAGACAAGGAAGGTTTTGAAGAGATCTCGATCGATCCCTTCGTTCTCGAATAGTTGCTTCACATCGAACAGATCGCGCGGGTGCTGACGGTCGAGTGCGGCGCAGATTTTTCCGGCATAAAGGTCATTGATCGAGACCACCTGAATCTCTGCATAGCCGAAGGTGCTTTCAACCATTTCCACGACCGCACGCGGCTCGACCGGCCAGACCGTGCCCCGCAGCACCGGGGATAACTCGATCTTGATTTTGTTACCGCCGACGCTGAGCGTCAACCGCCGGGAGTCTGTATCCTTCGGGTTCGTCGCCTGAATTTTCGCGCCGGGGATGGTGGCCTTGATATCCGCTTTAATAGCATCTAGGGCCACGACGATTGCGGGCAGGGCGGTGTCTCGGGCGTCTAGCGGCAGGTAGACGAGATCGATGTCGACGGACAGACGCGGCAGGTTGCGCACAAAGAGATTGATCGCCGTACCGCCCTTGAGGGCGAAGCATTGCTGTTTCGCGACAAAAGGCAGGACGCGGACAAGTAATTCGACCTGGCCGAAGAAGGGGTTGCTTCTATCCATGCATTTCCTCCGGCACCGTGATCAGGTATTTCCGGTCAAGCTTGCCGCCCTTGGCAAGCGCTCGCTTGCCACGGCCGAGATCGAAGCTGTCCGGATCAAGCTTTTTAAACCAGGCATGACCTTGCCGTTCCGCCAGCCAAAAAAAGAGCCGCTTGGCCTTCACATGTTTCAGCCGATGCAGAATTTCATCAAGACGGCGCGGTGAAAGGGTTGCCAACCCTTGCATTAACTGTTCGGCATGTTCGAAGGAGACTTTCTCCGGAACATCGACAAGAACCTCACATATTGCACGTTCAGAAGAAGAGGCCCTGAGTGCGACTGATTGATCCCCCCAGGGCAGACCGATGGTAAAATCTGATTGCAGCTCCTTCTTGTTTTTCACCCCCCAGAGGCGGGCATTTCCATGCCATTTAAAGGTCTCATCAAGACCGAGCTTGTTTACCCATGAGGGCAGCGGGGTATAGCCATAGAGGTGGACAGTCCTGCGGCGGGACAGCGAGAGATAATGTGCGTGCCCCTGAAGTTCGAGAGCGCTGATGCCACCCAGGATATGATCAGCCCCCATGCGTTGGAGGGATGAGACCACCCCCTGCCATTTCAGGGGTGTTTCCGGGCGCTTGTAGACGCCGGGCACAAGCGAGACGAGCTGCCCGCTTTTGACCAGATTATCGAGAGCATGACGGGTCAGCCCTTTGTCCATAAGCCAGCTTCGTGCCGCCAGAAGGCCATAAGGCACCAGCGTGGCGAGGTCAGCACGTATAGTGGTATTGGCGGGTATGGTTTATACTTTCTCTATTGTGCGGCGAAATTCGCCGTATATATGGGTGTTGTTAAACTATGCTACCACAATACCAAGGTTTATAAAAGTATAAATCTGCGGTGAATATCGCCGCAATATGACCAATTTATAAACCTGTTGCGACGTGTTCTATCTCATCACGACGTTCAAGTTCTTTCATGTCCGCTTTAACCTCCTGTATTTCAGAGTTGGTAAATTACTATATATCAGTTAGTTAAAGGTCTATACTGTCAATTACAATGCTGGAATTTGTCCGCTTTAATGTCCGCGCGTATACTGTAGATGTTTTATGATCATCCAGCCCATAACAGTGAGTGCATACATGAGGCTTGGAGGGCTCAACGATTTTCCCACGCCCTGAGCCAGGCTTCGGTGGCGAGCAGCCTGAAAATATTCGGTATTGTTTCTGATGCCTGCAGATTAGTCTGGCTCAGATAGTTTTCCAGACCGGTGACGTCTATAAAGTCCTGTTGTACCAGCAGGCCATCCAGCAGGAAGGAGCGAATGAACGCCAGATTGTCATGCGCCATGCGGGCAAAATGACTGGTAGTACCTCCTTTGGTCTTTCGCCCGAGAATTTCTTTTGGCAGATCATGGACAAAGGCAGCCTTTGCCAGGGCCCTGCTTTCGCCGCCCCGCGTCAGAACATAAGACGGAATTTTCAGGACAAGCTCAATAAGCGGCTGGGACAGGAGAGGGTGGATGATATCCGCAACCTCTGATCTGGGGGAGGTCTCATAGCGGTGCAGGACCTTGGGCAGCAGATATATTTGCCAGGCCTTTCCCGGGGGCAGATCCGCGATACCCTGCATCCAGGGATGGTCCATGTCGCACAATGTATTGGCACGTATGGCATCCGCCTGCAGAAAGGGTAATCTATTCCAGTTTGGCGCTGACGGCTGCCACGCCTTGTGAAACAAGCCAAATTTCAGGATCGTGCCAAGCACTGCAGTATAGGGCTGGCCCGTCCAGATGGCTGTGCCCAGCGCCTGGGCAAACAGCCGGGGCGTCAGTCCCCGTGCTCTGGCATAATCTGCCGCGACCAGATCGGTCGTCATCTGATAGAAAAGATGATCACCACCCTCGCCAGACAGAAAGACTTCAGTCTTGTGCGCTACGGCGATATCTCGTTCACGCTGTCTGGTTGATGAGCCGAAGATATCGCCCCCGGGGCTCGCGGTCAGTACCGCATTTAACAGAAGCGAAGCAAGATCGGGGGTCCCGGGCATCTTGATTTCTACCAGCTCCGCCCCAAAATGCCGGGCGGCAATACGGGCAAACGCACTTTCATCCCCGTCTGACGCCTCTGTGCGATAGTTCAGACAAAGGGGGCTGGCTGTTTCCGTGTCATGAAGACAAGCAAGGGTAATAGAGGAATCGAAGCCGCCTGACAGGCTGTGAATGATATGTGTGTAGCGGGAAGCCCATGCTGCGACGCAGTCCTGCACCGATTGCCGCAACAATCCGGCGGCAGTGTTAAAATCTGCAATTTCTTCACTTTTGGCAATATTTGTGGGTAACCAGCAAAGTTGGCGTTCGATCCCCTGTGGCGAGATCACATGGCATTCACCGGGCAGGACTTCATGGACATCGCTCAGGGCGGTTTCCCTGACTGTGAGTTCCGGGAAGGCGAGATTAGCCAGCAGAAAGCGATTATTGACCCGGGCATGGAAGGTTGTCAATTGCGCCAGATCGCGGATATCAGAAACATAGAGATGAATATCTTTAAGGCAGGTGTGATAGCAGGACAATTGACCCGTCGGGTCGCGCAGCACAAGATGTTGCTGTTTCACCGGATCATACTGGAAAGCAACATAGCGCCCCCATGTCTTTGTGATCAGGTCTCTGATTTCCATGGCCTGAAGCGCCGGATCGCCGGAGAAAAGGGCGGCTGATTGGTAGAACAAAGTACCCAGCGCTACCCCATGTGCCTGATTTTTGTCGTGCGCTTCACCTAACAAGAGCGCCTCTGATCGCCCCGAAAATACGTCGGAATGGAAGATTTGTATGCCGGGGGCTTTAAAGGCTAAGGCCCAGTCGATGGGGGTCTGACGGATTGATTTTGCGAGAACCTGTGCCCTTCCGGATATTCCGGGGTCTGTATTGTTCCAGATGAAGGCGATATATCTGTACATATTTGGTCCTCTTGAAGATCAGACCATCATGATCGGGGTATAGTGCCGCACTGCTTCACAGGTATCGTTATAGATGAAGTGTTCATCCTGTACCCAGCAGTGAGCGGCGAAGGGTTCGACGGTCACCCCGAATATCCAGGCTGGATAAAGGTCATAACGGTGCAGGAATTCAACGAGCGCCAGTGAATCGAAAAGACATAAGTAATCCCGCCGCCAGAACGGGCGCAGCTGGTAAAAAAGAGAGACGATATGCCTGGTTCGTGACAAGTTAGCATGACTGATCTGAGAGGTGCCGAGAAGCGGATGAGCTGGGTCTTTGCGGTCCTTTACGCGCTCTACTATGGCCTTGATCTGGCTATGTCGAAGGAGTGATCCTGCCGTTGCAGAAGAGGCCAGAAAGTTCCATATATCAAAAGCTTTCAAAGGTGTATCTTGTAGCCTGTATCCGTCAAGCAAGTTCTTCTGCGCGAGCTTCACTTGCCCATCAATTGAAAACGGAGTTATGACCCCGGCATTTCTTTCTCCTGCTTGTTCTATTGGACATGGTGTCAATATCCCGCGCTTAATGAGGCTTGCAACTGGGGTCATAGAGGAGGCAGGTGCTGCGGCACCGGGAACAGTTTCGCTCCGGACTGTAATGCAAGCAGATGGCGTAACCAGAGCATGAAGTTTTTGGGTCTGTTCCCGACTCAGGCAGAAGTAACGATCATGCCTCAGATCAAGAAACACCATGCGTTCATTAGAGAGGCAGGCATAAACATCTGGATTCAGGCACCAGGTTGAGGTCAGCATAATCGATCGCCCTCATATATCAGACTCAATGTCTTCCAACGTCGGTGGCGGAAGGTACGGGGATGCATGCACCTCCGCACCTTCCTGCGCCGTAGATCAGAATTGTGGAATCAGGGGATTAGCCTGTTCCGAAGGTGTGAAGCCACCACCCTTTGTTTCCTCGGAGACAGCACCGAGGTCGATCAGTTCTTCGTCTTTATCGTGATTGAAGTTATCCATCATTGGTCTCCTGTTGATTGAGTGAACCACACCATGTGGCACCTTTGAGACTAGGCCAAACCTTCGCGCTTTTCTTCTGCCCGATCGTACCTGCTCGAATGAGGGTATTACTCGTCGCGGATGAGCCCCAATTGCATGGCGCGTGCAACGGCCATGGTGCGATTATTCATGTTGAGCTTGCGAAAGATATTTTTGGTATATGACCGTACCGTGTGTTCACTGATACCAAGAATAATACTGATCTCGTAAGAGGTTTTACCACGGGCGATCCATCTCAGACAGTCTTGTTCTCGAGCTGTTAGAGGTTGAACGGTCATTTTTTGGCGTGCTGCACCGACCATTTCAACGAACGTGATATGAAATATAGCAGCAAAGAGCCCAAGGCGACCCATGTGCGGTTCTGGTGTTGCTGCTGCTGAAGTCCCGGCAAAGGAAACCAGCGCAGCTGTTTCGCGAGGTCCATTAAGGGGAATTGTCATGCCGTGGTGTATACCTGCTTTTTCGGTCTCGTCCAAAATGTCCAGTTGTTCTCGGCTGAGATCTTTAACACGGGGAAGCCAACGCCACAGATAGGGTACGGCCATATCCATGCTATGGATCAATATCGGGTCAATGGTTTGATAGCGCCTGGCAAAATAGCTGGAAACCCATACGGGCGGGAAATTTGTCATAATCAGGGGTGGGGGATAAACAGGTTGCCCATATCTGTCATGGTCTTTGAGTGCGATATAGGCAACCAGATGAAGTCCTGTCGATGAGCCGACTTCTGTCAGAAGCCCAAACAGCTCTTGAGGCGTTCTGCAGGTCCGTGCCCGTTTGACAAAGGTTTGAATATTCATGGGCTCTCCCGGAATAATTTTAGGCATTGCAGTGCTATTTAGTCTGACAGGAATGAGCACTGCAGGTCGTGCGTCAGGTTTCATAATAGGCTTCAAGCTCAAGACGCGTTGCCTCTGGCAGAGCATCAACCGCTGAGAGTGCGTGACCGGGGCCGTGGAATAATACTGAAGGATCCTGGCCCTCATGCCCGCCGAGATTGGGCCGATGAATCCGGTAACCGATCAGATCGCATAGAGCTTTGGGAAATGTTTGCGCAATCTCCGGCGGATAGGCCAGATACTGGTTTTCATATTGTCGTAACCAACCCAGGCAATAGCTGACAATCACCCCGGTGCGGGGCTGTGTCGTGATATTGGCGCCACCCCCGTGAGTTATGGATCCCAGAAATACCAGAGCCGACCCGCGGGGCATCTCCGCGATAACCATATCGATCGGGCTAACGGACCGGTCAAGAGCCTTAAACTGGCTTCTCGGCCAGAGTCGTGTGGCGCCGTTCTCCGCCGTAAAGTCGTCAAGCGCCCAGAGCACATTGACAAGATAATTGATCCCACCCTTGTGACAGGGCCACATTTCTTCGTCGCGATGGGGAACCTGCTGACGTTCTCCGGGATGAATGCGTACCGCCTGGGTCAGATTGAGCTGATAATAGTCGCAATGAGGATTTAAGGTTGCGCCAACGAGATCAAGGATTTGTTGATTGAGGATCAGCGCATGTGATGAGGGTGATTTTGTCAGCAGAGAGCCAAACCGTGTTGTGTTCCACCCATAGAAATTGCCCTGGCATCTGGGCGTAGCCTCGAACCATGGCCCAAGTTCTCTGGTGACGGCGTTGATTATCCGCTCTGATGTAATGCTATTTAGGATCACATATCCTTGAGATCTAAGTCCGTCAAGACATGTGAACAGGCTTGCATCGGTACTCCCATCGATGGCAGACACAGGAAATTGGGTATCGCTGATGAGCTTTGCTTTTGTCATTTTTTGGCTTTCCTGGGCGAGTGACGTGATTTCAAGCTGCTACAGAGGCTGGTACCTCCGGGGGCAACGAAAATCGAATAAGGGGGCCGCTAATATCGTGGCATTTGCGGACAGTCTTGAGGCCTTCGGGTGTTATGTCTGCGATAACTGCAGTGATTTTGTCTTTCCCGTGATGTTGAGCGTTACCCAGGGGAGAAACCTGCCAGCCGGCCTTCAGTGTGAGGGGAAGTAGCGCGCGGGCGGCAACAAAGGTCACCTGATTGACACCGAACAACAGGCTCGTTTCCATGATGCCAGCTATCAGGCGCCATAGTTGGTTGTGCTTTTCTGCTTGGCTCGTGATGGCAGGGTTGACACAGAAGCGTGATGCTTCCCAGATGTCGGCGCCACGCGGTACCTTGTCCGGGCACAGGTGGGAAAACAGCGAGGACATCAGATGATTTTGTGTGGTTGGTAGTAATCTCAAAGATGCCAGAAGAGTGCCAGTGCGGGTATCAAGCGATAGAAGATATATGCTGTCTGGCCGGTCATAGATATCAATTTCAAGTCCGTCCGTTACGGCAAGGGCCCATTTCAGGCGATCAACGAAAACAGCCCGCCGCTGGCAATGCATCTCGGTTAGTATAGCCTGATTGGCGGCATGATTATTTTGATTTACGAGCAATATCATGATCTGTCTCCCCTTGTGTCACTGAAACGGGGAGTGTGAAGCTTGCGGCCGAATATGAAAATTGAGCTGATTGGACTAATTGCTTCTTTGTGCAAATAAGGTAAGTGTGGCGGAGAAGGCAGGCTATTTTTCCAAGGATTTGAGGGTGGAGACTACATTAGGGCCTCTTGGCTACATCAGATGGTTTCGGAGGGGGCGCGTCGGGGTGGGGATTTTCTGGCCGGATAACATCGCCAAAGGAAATGAGATGTCGGAACAGAGCCTTGACAACCGCTTGGGTCCGGCTTGCGACTCCCAGACGTTTCTTGGCGCGCTCGACATGATTATGTGCGGTTCGCTCGCTGATGCCCAGAATTTGTCCGATGACCCAGTCGCTCTTGCCCTGACCGGTGAGTTCCAGGCATTCTCGTTCACGTCGGCTTAAGCTTTCGCCCTTTAAAGGCTCCAGAGTAGCAGGTGCAAGTGCTTCATGTAGATAGGCGGCCATCAGCCTTGCTGCACTATAGCTGGCGTCATTAATAGCGCCGGAGTCTGGTACAAGTGAGCAGGAAGCCGGGAGTGCCGTGGGGGAATGGATGGGAATAGTATAACCGCGTGACAGGCCCATGCTTTGAGCTTCTCGTAGGATATCATTTTGCTCGGGGCTCAACATATTCAGGAAAGTCGGGTCATCCCAAAAGAAAGGACGCGAAGTGCGGTCTGCATACCAGAAGATGGGATCTATCCGGTCAAGTTTGCGGGCACTAAATAATTCGATCCATTTGCGCGGATAATTCAACAGAACAATCGCGCCGGCTGGGGGTAAAAGTGGGTCGACATGGGAGCAGCATGCAAAATGAATAAACCCAAGCTTTTCAATGGACTTTGTGAAGGCTATTTCCAAGTCATCAGAGTATTCACACTTTTCACAAGTTTCAATAAAACCTTGTGCAATATCGAATGAATGTTTCATGCTTATCTGCTCCAGTTGGTTCAAGCAGCAAGAGTATTGTGGCTTAATATATAGAAAATGGCCAGACGAATTATATCGTAATAGGGGAATAATTATCCAGTCTGATCTAAGGGGGAGAGCTATGTCTCGATCAGAACTATCACTTGCTATGCCCAAATTCAGTAGTCTTTTGTCTGCAGTTGAGTGTGCGGTTATATTCGTTGATATGCAGGCTTCAGTTCCATGTGAAGAGAGTGAGAAGTCGTGGCAATCTGGATTTATATCTTTGGTTGAGAGGGCGGCAACCTTCGATGTGCCGCTTATGTTTTTTAAAAGACAGAAGGGAACTCAGTTTATTGAAAAGTTGTCCAGCCATAGTCTTTGTGTTGTCGAAAGCCAAAAGGTAAACCCGCTCGATGAGCCGGAACTCTACGACAAGCTTTCAAATCTGAGGCGTCCCCGCCTTTTGATCGGTGGGGGCCGCGCAGATACATCGCTCAGCTTTGCGGCTCTTGGAGGCCTGGAGCTTGGATATGATATCTACCTTCTACGAGATTTGATCTGGGGGGCGTCAGACCTTCTATGCGAAACTGCAGTTATACGTTTATTGCAGGCGGGCGTGGTGCCCGTCAGTTTACCTCAAGTCATATGTGAGTGGCAATTGAGGGACTGCTAGCATGATTGATTTTCTGAAAAATTAGACAATGCTTCGAGGTTATGAACCGCTCATTAATTGGACGCGGGCAATCAATACTTGATAGGTTGATATTTGAGCAAGACGAACAATCTTGAATCTATAACCTTCGTATTTTTCTTGCTTATACAATTGTCGCGGGTGTTATGTTGGTGGTTTACCATGCCGCCGGGTGCGCTCTTTGAGTAGTGAAGGCATTTGACAAGATATGCTATAGCACCTATATGAGATGTGTTGACGCATTCGAAGACATATAGAAGCAGCGGACTATGAAGAAATATCTGGCATTGTTAATAGCATTTTTGTTCATTACGATTCAGTTCGGTGATGTAGCTGTGCTCGATGCCGGAGCGGCGAATGCCCTAACAGTGTATTCGGCTACAGACCATGGTCCTGAATCGTTGCCGGCCGGTGATGTTATAGCCCATTGCGGGTGCCACGGCCTTCATCATATGGGGTTGGGAGAGTCTGTTGCCGGTTTGACCTATGTGGTCAATACGAGTTCTGGAATACTTCCCCGTTTTTCGTACCTTCAGGCCTTGAGTGAAGGCCCGCCAGTCCCTCCGCCTAACACCTGAAATCTCTTTTACCCTTCAGCTTAATTGCAACGTTCAAAAGTGGACCTTGCAGTGCGGTGCTATGCTCAAAAGAGAGTTCAATGAATGAGAAAACTAAAATTTGCGCTCGCCGGCGCATTAGTCACCATGTTGTGGCTAGGGATTCCGTGTGCCTCTGTTAGAGCGCAGGAAACGGCGGGACCAGGAATGGTCTTGCAAGAATTTATGTCCAGGGTTCTGGAAAGACACCCCGCTTTGGATAAAGCACAAGCAGAGCTTGATGCCATAAAGGCTCAGGCACATGGTATGTCGAGGCCCCTGTATAATCCAGAGATCGAGTTTGGGTATGAAAATGGGTTGGATGAGACAAAAGAGGTTGGAATATCCCAGACTCTGGACTTGTCGGGCAAAAGAGGTGCACGCTCTCGTGCAGGGGCCAATCAGGTTCGGGTTGCAGAAACGCAGCTTGAAATTATCCGTAAATCATTAATTGCAGATATTCTGGCCGCTTTATCTGATTATCATATGGGAAAAACTGCGCTTGGCATCGCCGAAGATCGGATTAAGCTTAATCAGGATTTCCTCGCCCTTGCTGAGCGTCGTAGTCAGGCCGGAGACCTTCCAAAATCTGAATTGTTGACGGCAAGACTGGCCCTGGCGGAAGCCAGAGCGGATGCCAGCAATGTCAGGCTGTCATACTTGAGCAGTAAAGAACGCCTGATGGCCAGGATAGGCAATAATACCTCACATGCGCTTCCTCTGCTGTCAGGAACGCTGCCCCAAAATATAGCGGATGTGGATGTTGAGACCTTGCCGGAATTACAACTGGCCGCCGCTCAGACTGATGTTGCACGGGCCCGTATTCGGATCGCAAAAAGAAACCGCATACCAGATCCAACTTTAGGCTTCAGTGTCGGAAACCAAAGTGCTGCCTCGTCGTTTGGAGACCGGGAAACAGCAACGCTGTTTGGTGTCCGCCTTGCAATACCATTGCCCGTCATGAACAATTATCGCGCTGACGTTGACGCAGCCGGGGCGGACTGGATTGCCCTGCAACGATCATATGATGAACTCAGGTTACGCCTTGATGCCAGACTCCGAACGAGCCGAGAGCGCTATCAAGCGGCATCAAATGCCTGGCGTGAATGGATCAACCAGGGGGCTGTCTCGTTAGAAGAGCAGCGGGAGCTTCTACAGCGTCTGTGGCAGACAGGCGAGATCAACGCCATCGATTATATCATTCAACTTAATCAGACCTTCGCGACGGAAAATGCCGGTGCCACTTTAAAGGGCCAGCTTTGGATTACATGGTTTGAATGGCTGGAAGCATCTGGCGCAATTACCGAATGGGTGGAGAATATTCAATGACCAACAAAGCAAAACTAACCCTTCTTATCATTGGCGCGCTGATCGTTCTGGCGGGGGCAGCCTTATTTCTGAAGAACCCACCCGCTCCATCCCTGGCATCATCCAAGGCACCGGTTTCGGAGCATGCTGAAGACGGCGACGACCATGACGAAGGTGGCGAGCTTGAAATGAGTGAAACAGAACGGCAGAAAAATGGTGTTCTGACTGAGCTGGTGCAACTTCAAATATTGTCTGATCAGGTGATTGTACCAGGAGAGATAACGCCTGACATATACCGAACCACCCAGATTACACCACGCATTGCGGCACAGGTTGTGACCCGACATAAAAAGCTTGGTGCAAAGGTGAAAGCGGGCGAGCGTCTTGTGACGTTGTCCAGTGTGGAGATGGCCGATGCTCAGGGCGCATTGATTGTCGCAAATCAGGAATGGCAGCGGGTTCGCAAGCTCGGTCGGGAAGTGGTCTCCGAACGCAGGTTTATCGAGGCACAGGTTGCCGCGGAACAGGCTCGGGCCAAGGTGCTTGCATACGGCATGACGCCTGAACAGGCAACAGCGTTAGCCAAAGAGAATGATGCATCCAAAGCAACCGGCACCTTTGAACTGTTGGCGCCTCAGGTGGGGACGGTCATCAATGACAATTTTATTGTTGGTGAGATTATAGAGCCAGGCCGGGAGATTTTTCAGATCACAGATGAAAGCAGCGTCTGGATCAAGGCACAACTGGCACCTGAGCAGGCCTCATATATCAGTGTAGATACGCCGGTGAGCGTTATAACTGGTGCGGAAGACCCCATCAGCGGTCGGGTTGTCCAGACTTATCATGCAATTGACGAAACAACCCGGACTTTGCCTGTTCGTATCGTTGTCGATAATGCGGAGGACCGTCTTCATCCCGGCCAGTTTGTCAATGTTGCGATCACATCTGACAAGGGCGATCAGGTGCTGGCAGTCCCCGAAGCCGCAGTTATTCTCATAGACGGAAATTCAACGGTGTTCAAAGTTGAGGGTCGAGAAATGCATCCCACAGCAATTGACATTGGTCAGCGAAGGTCTGGCTGGGTTGAAGTCCGGTCCGGTCTGGTTGAAGGCGATGAAATTGCAGTTTCCGAAGTGTTTCTTCTGAAATCACTTATCCAGAAATCCCAGATGGGCGAAGGCCACGGGCACTAAGGACATAAATCATGTTAAACAAGCTTGTCGAATTTTCGCTGCAGTATAAATTTCTGGTCATTATTGCGTTTCTGGTTGTCGGTTTTCTGGGCTGGCGCGCAGTCACGAATGTACCAATTGACGCTTTTCCAGACGTAACACCAGTACAGGTAAACATTTATACAGAATCCCCCGGATTGGCTGCCGAGGATATTGAACAACTGCTCACCTTCCCAGTGGAATCGAGTATGGCGGGTCTGCCCGGCGTAGAGCAGATCCGCTCTGTCAGTCTTTTCGGACTGTCTTTTGTATCGGTCTATTTTGACGATGATATGGATATCTATTTTGCCCGCCGTCTTGTGATGGAGCGGCTGGCCGAAGTTGGAGATCGCATTCCGGACGGCTATGGAACGCCCGAAATGGGGCCGAACTCGTCCGGTCTTGGACAGGTGTTCTGGTATACGCTGGAGCGCGCCGATGAAAAGCTTGTCGGTGCAATGACAGATATGGACCTTCGCACGTTGCAGGACTGGTCAGTTCGCCTGATTTTGCGCACAGCACCGGGTGTTGATGATGTCATGTCCTGGGGAGGGCAGGAACGTCAGTACCAAGTTAAGATCGACCCGATGAAACTGATAAAATATGAAGTCGGTTATCGCGACGTGATGAATGCGATCCAGAGCAACAATCAACAGGTTGGCGGCCAGTATATCGACCAGGGACCCGAGCAATTTCTTGTGCGCGGTTTAGGTCTGGTCCGGGATGAAAATGATATTGGCAATATTGTCATCAAGGTCAAGGATGGCACACCCGTTTACATGAAAGATATTGCTAACATCGTCCAGGCGCCGTCGCTGCGATTTGGGGCCGTAACGCGTGATGGCAAAGAAGTTGTACTGGGCATGGCGCTCTCCCGTATTGGTGAAAATGCAAAAAACGTGGTCGATGCGGTAAAGGAAAAACTTGCGATAGCCGTGCAGGCGTTGCCAGATGGTGTTCAAATACGCCCGATTTATGACCGGACCGAACTTGTTGAAAAAGCAGTCTCTACAGCAGAAAATGCCTTGGTTGAAGGTTCCATTCTGGTCGCAATTGTACTCTTCCTGTTTTTGGGTGAAATCAGGTCGGCCTTTGTTGTTATCGCCGCCCTGCCACTGGCCATGCTGATTGCTTTTATATGTATGGAACAGGCCGGGCTTTCCGCCAATTTGATGTCGCTTGCCGGGCTTGCCATCGGGATTGGTATGATGGTCGATGGAGCCGTCGTGATGGTTGAAAATTCTTTCCGAATTATGGCAGAACGCCAGGCCAAAGGAGAAAAAGTTAACCGCTCGGCTGCAGTCTTGGCAGCAGCACGAGAAGTGGCTAACCCTGTATCGTTTGCTATTCTCATTATTATTGTTGTGTTTCTGCCACTTTTCAGTCTTCAGGGCCTGGAAGGTAAACTGTTCAAGCCAATGGCATTCAATATCAGTTTTGCCATGGCCGGATCATTATTACTGACCTTAACCATTATTCCTGTTCTGGCTGCCTTGATACTCAAGCCAAAAGAAGAAAAGGATACGTTGTTGGTGCGCTGGATTAAGCGAGGATACCTGCCCCTGCTTGCCTGGTCGCTGGTCAACAGGAAAAAGGTCATTTTGACCGCAGCGGCTTTTCTTGCCGGTAGTTTTGCTCTTTTTCCATTTTTAGGAAAGGAGTTCATGCCACAGTTACAGGAAGGCTCCATCATGTGGCGGGTGACTTCCATTCCATCTACTTCTCTGGACCAGTCAATTAAGATTTCGAAAGATATTGAATTGGCTTTGGCGGAATTCCCGGAGGTGGAAACGACCATCGCCATGATCGGGCGGGCCGAAAAGGGGGAAACGGCTGATGTCAATTACATGGAAATCTATACAGCCCTGAAACCACATGATGAATGGGCAACGGATCGCTCGATCAAAGATTTAGCAGACGATATGCGTGAAAAGCTGGAGAAAGTGGTCCCGACATCGGTCATTGCCTTTACACAGCCCATTCAGATGCGGGTCGAGGAACTGATATCAGGTGTGAGAGCCACTCTTGCGGTCAAGCTGTACGGCGAAGATCTGGGAGAACTCGACCGGTTAAGCCAGAAAATCAAGACAGCAGTTGCCGGCGTTGCCGGGGTTGCAGACCTTGCTCTTGAGGCGAACCTCGGCAAGCCCCAGATCCGCATTCAGGTTAACCGTCAACAGCTCGCTCGCTATGGCCTGAATGCAGATGATGTATTGACCATCGTGCGAACGGGCATTGGCAACGAACCCGTATCTACATTGATTCAAGGCGTCAGACGTTTTGATATCACAGCAAGGCTGGTCGACGGGTCCAAGTCATCTGTCGAAGCCATCAAGTCTATCCCCTTGCGTACTGCTGACGGGGCCATTATCCCTCTTTCATTCGTAGCAGATATTACCGTGGCAGAAGGCTATTCCTTTGTGCGACGGGAACAATTGCAGCGATATGCCGTGATTCAGATGGATGTGCAAGGCCGTGATGTCGACGGTTTTGTACAGGAGGCAAGCGCTGCAATTGAAAAAGCCGTTGAAATGCCACCCGGATACTGGATTGAATGGGGAGGTGCTTTTGAAAACCAGCAGCGAGCGCTTGCGCGTCTCTCATTGATTGTCCCGCTGACAATATTCTTCATTTTTGTCCTGCTTTATACTGCGTTCAATTCAATCCGCTATGCAACGTTGATCATCGCAAATGTGCCGTTTGCAACAATCGGCGGGCTGATTGGTCTGGCGGTCACCGGGCAATATCTCTCGGTACCGTCTGCCATTGGCTTTATCGCGGTGTTTGGTGTCGCCATGTTAAACGGTATTGTTCTGGTCGAATTCATCAACGGATTGCGCGAAAAAGGCTTATCGGTATCTCAGGCCGTTCGCCGGGGGGCGGAATTGAGGCTAAGACCGGTTCTGATGACGGCAAGTGTGGCCATCCTGGGCCTTGTGCCGATGTTGTTATCCAGCGGTGTTGGGGCGGAGACGCAAAGGCCACTGGCAACTGTCGTGGTTGGTGGTTTGATCAGTTCGACATTGCTGACGCTGATCCTGTTGCCTGTAATTTACGAATGGATGGAAATACGTGCAGAAGCGCGAAGCCAGGCAGATAAGTTAACCCAGGAGAAGCATCATGTCTAAGCAGATGCTTTCATTGTCCCTCTTGGGAACGGCGCTTTTGATATTGAGTGGCTGCGCCTCAAATTCAGATATGTTGCCCGCAACGCCTCAGCTTCCTGTACTCATTGCAGCGCAAAACTCTTTTTATATTCGTCAGGCCGAATTTTATGAAGATGAAAAAGGGCAATTTATCCGGGGGCGTGTTGGCGCTGGAAATAGAAGCCATATTTCCAGACCCTATAGCGGACACATCGATATTTTTGTGACCATATCCGGTGGTGAACCTGCGTTCAATGGTATCGTGCCCCTGGGTGGTCGACAACAATATTTTCGCTATCGCTTGCGAACGCCTGTTGATGAGAGCGCGCGGATTATTCTGGAATATTCGAAGGCATCCCATGGACAACATGCGATGCAATCTTCCAATAGCGAGGCTGAAGTACAACCGCATGTTGTCTGACCAATATCACAAAGGATTAAAAGAAATGAAAGAGATCAAGGCCTTTATTCACCGCAACCGTATTGCAGATGTCGTTCATGCCCTGAAGGCAGCGGGTTATAAAGATTTGTCTGTTATCGATGTCAAGGGAATGCTGAAAGCTCTTGATAACCAGGAGCAGGAATATTCCATTGAAATTGGTGAGAAAGTCATTACCGAAATCAAGCTGGAGCTTGTATGTGAAACTGGTCGCGTTAAGGAGGCGATAGAGACTATACGCAAGAATGGGCGCACAGGTCAGCACAATGCCGGTTGGATTTATGTCAGCCAGATTGAAGAAACATTCATGATTACCAGTGAAGAGGGATAATTTATGAATGCCGGGCACGATCACGGTAATAAGAATATGAGTGACTTTCGTCTTGTTATGGCTGTTACAATTAACGTATTGCTCACCGTTGCACAGGTTATTGGTGGCGTCGTGTCGGGCAGTCTGTCACTGATTGCCGATGCTCTCCATAATCTGAGTGATGCCGGTTCGCTGGCACTGGCGCTCTTTGCTCGCCGTATTGGTCGGCGCCCGGCAGACGCCGAAAAAACCTTTGGTTATGGACGTGCTGAAATTATAGGGGCGCTAATCAACCTGACGACGCTGATTATCATCGGCATTTACCTCATTTATGAGGCTATCATGCGGTATTTTGAGCCGCAGGAGATTGCGGGCTGGACAGTGATCATTGTGGCGGGAATTGCGTTGGTGATTGATATAGGGACTGCAATTCTTACCTATTCCATGTCGAAAAACAGTCTGAATATCAGGGCTGCATTCCTGCATAATGTTTCAGATGCACTTGCATCGGTCGGAGTCATTATTGCCGGCACATTTATCATCCTCTATGAATTGTACATCGTTGACACTATCGTCACGGTTATGATTGCCGGATATGTGCTTTATCAGGGGTTCAACTCATTGCCCAGGGTAATAAGCATCCTTATGCAAGGTATGCCGCCTGATATTGATCGCGGCAACGTTGTAACTGTAATGAAGAATGTCGAAGGTGTAAAGAATGTGCATCATGTTCACATTTGGGAAATTGATGAGCACAGAAGGTCTTTGGAGGCTCATATACAGATATCCAGAGCCAGCATCGAACAGATTGAGCAAATAAAATTAACGCTTAAAGATCGGCTGAGAGGTGATTTTGATATTAGTCATTCTACGCTGGAGTTTGAAATTTGTGAGGAAATCTCGGGATATGTTTGCAGGAATGGCCGATGAAAAAGTAGAGGCGACCGGTAAGTATGTCCGGAGGTAATATGACAAGCCTATCCTCCTAGACATTGATTTTTAATGTCCTGGAGGTGACGAAATAGGAACGAGAACTAGGTGTGAATTCTCAGGAGGTTGTTCATTCGAACTGAAGTCTTAAGGTGGTTGTTGGAAAATGATCACCGAAAGGACAGTCCGAATGAACACTCACAAGAATGCCCGTTTAACAGTGCATAGTCGACATCTGATCTGCACCCGTGTGCTGGAGGCTGGCGCGTACAACGTCAGATGCCATCGATTTAATATGACAAAACTAACGAAGCCAGGCCTTCCATTGTTTTAAAAGCTAGCTGGTTCCATTTTACCTGACAGCGGACTGGGGACTGAATAATGTCTGCTGCTTCCACAAGGGTTCTAACTGATCGTGGCCTATGAAGACGTCGTTGTATTTGGACAAGAACGTGCACTCGTGGCCTAGTGGCGGATCATTATGGCGAAGACTTCGTCCATCATAATCGAGAATCTGCCCGGCGACAATGTGGCGCATGACCTTTGCACCGGTCCGTGCCCGTACAGGGTAGAAGGCAAGCCCGTCCACGAGTTCGCGAGCCTCCTTTACATAAGGACCGATGTCGCGACCAGCAATATCCACGTAGCCCCCCGTTAAACCGGGCATTCTCGCTTCGAATAACGCCGGGTCTTTCATTGATTTCGGTCCGTGCTACACGACCGCGCCCGACGGATTAAAATGATTGGTTGCGATAGGTTTCCGGGCTATAGTCACTACTGGTCGCGAAGGCAAGAATCGCGGCATGATGCTCCGGCCCCAGCTGCCAGACACGAAGATTGCTGATCTGATCGGCGGCATCCTCAAACATGGACCTGATTTTGCGGAAGCAGGCCATCTGCCTGTCAATAATCTAGCATAATGATCCCCATATCCGAGATCAGGTCCCATGACTAGTGGCGATTACAACGGCGCTGACGATATACATCAGGGGATCGTCATATACGCTGCTGGCATTAAAAAAATTAGATCAGTATGAGAGCATCAACTTTAAATAGACATAATGTGTAATCGGAATATTATTACTAGAGTTTAGTGGGCGTCGTTTAATGTCTGGCGAGGTTGATTCATCTGGTAGAAGAGGTAGGCAATGTCCGAAAATATCAAGAAATTGGAATTTAAACGGGACACGTATGACTATATCCGGCTTCTTGGCCGATCCCGGCTGGCTTGGGAATATCTTCGTCGTAACGAGACATATGCGCGAGACTGGCGTATCGCGGGTCCGGGGCGCCCGATTCCTCTTGAACTGACATCCGGGACAACCTTGTTGCGGGCCCGTCGCCGTTTTTTGCGCGCGGAGGCGTGGGGCTTGTGCTGCTTTCGCGGATCCGGCACAGAGCGCGCTTGAGGCCGAAGTTTTCTGGTGTCACGCTGATTATACACGGATTCTCTCAGCCTATATACGGCGTATAGATAATCCGGGCTTCGGGCAAATAGTGTCGTTAGGTGGTCTTGGGTGCCGAAGGATCATCTTCAAAGCGGCGGATGGGGAGCAATATTTGCTCCTTTTGACCCGGACACAAAGCGCCCAGATCCGTTGTGTGGGGGAAAACATCAGTATTGATCCCTTTGCACTGGAACTGGTTGTTGATACCTTCCCGGATATTAGTAGCCGTCAGCTGCTGATAACCAGGTTGGCGCATATCTTTCAGGGGCGCCGGACCCGACCTTCCTGTTGGACAGCGCAACAGCTGTGGCACAGGGATGCGCTGATTGCCTTTGACGCTTGGCGAGCAGGCCTGTCCCAGCGTGAGATTGCCATAATTATTTATGATGAAGCGCGCGTATACGGGGAATGGCGGTCCCCGGACCAGACCATGAAAAACCGGATTGCACGGGCGATCAAACGTGGTCGACGGCTGGTTGCAGGTGGCTATCGCAAGCTGTTAGCTTGAGATGACTGACCGGTTAGCAAGGGGTATCGTTCAGGCTTCCCTTTCACCGCGATGCTCCCGTAAGTCAAGTTTGCGGATCATTCTGTACTCCGTTGGATCATATTCGCGGAAAAGGAGTGACGGAATGACCTGTTTATCAACACCCATAAAGCCAGTAGCAATGGACACTGTCTTTCTCAAAACGCCTCAGGCAGCAGATTACCTTAACCTGAAGCCTAACACTCTCGAGAAGATGCGTGTCTATGGCGGCGGCCCGCAGTACCGCAAGCATGGCCGCCATGTGCGCTATCATATTGATGACCTGATCGCCTGGTCGAATTTGCGTAAGCGGGACATGACATCCGATGAATAGAACGCAGGCAAGTGTGCTGGGCGCGGCCTCTTTGGCTCTGTTCCTGCTCGCCCTTGGCTGGGTTGACGTCTTCCCTGTGAAGCTTGTCTATAATGGCTCGGCCAGTGCGCCTATAGGCTTTTATCGGGTCAGCTATAGCCCTCTGAGCAAGGGCGATTATGTGCTGGTCCGTCTGCCTCTGGATGCAAGCCTTATTGCACGAAGATACGGGTATCTGCCCTCGGATATTCCGGCGCTCAAGCGTATTGCCGGCTTGTCGGGGGATAAAGTGTGCCGGATCGGCTCAAGGATTTTCATTGATGACACTCTTCTGGCAACAGCACTTGTTCAAGACCCGGCCGGTCGATCTCTGCCAGTCTGGCAAGGCTGTCGGCGGTTGGCGCCGGAGGAGCTGTTTCTGCTCAACCGACATCCCTTGTCTTTTGACAGCCGCTATTTTGGCCCTGTCACCCGTGATCGTGTGATCGGGCGAGCCCGGCCCTTCCCCTGAAGCCTGGTCTGGGACTTTTCTTGTATATCGCTCCCTCCTATCCTTCGGGGGCATTGCGGCGGTCTTGTCTGCCTGCCGGTGGTGTAAAATCCTGTGGCGCAGTCCAGTGGCCGTCCGCCCCCGCCAGTCAACGGGCTGCCCGCTCCACCTCATTGCATGAGCCGTGTGGCCCGTTCCCCGCCTGTCCAGGCGGTGACCACCGGGGGACCCGTCCGGCCTTTCTCCTTGCGCGATTTTTCATCACCAGCAGGAGACAGACCATGAAATGCTCAAACACCCCCGTAAAGGACATCTACACCCGCGTCACAAACCGGATTATTGCAGACCTCGAACAAGGGGTCAGGCCCTGGATCCGGCCCTGGAACGCAGACCATCTTGCCGGGCGTATTACCCGTCCCCTTCGTGCCTGTGGCCAGCCCTATCAGGGGATCAATATCATCATGCTCTGGTCCGCCGCGATGGCCGCCGGGCACAGTGCCCCGATCTGGATGACCTATCGTCAGGCACAGGAACTTGGCGCCCATGTGCGCAAGGGCGAGGCTGGCCAGCTTGTGGTATATGCCTCGACCCTGAACCGCACGGAACAGAATCCCGACAGCGGCGAGGATGAGACCCGTGAAATTCCCTTCCTGAAAGGCTATACCGTCTTTAACGTGGAACAGATAGAAGGCCTGCCAGAGCCTTATTACGGCAAACCCGCCCCGCGCATGGAACCTTCACAGCGGATTGATCATGCCGAGGCTTTCTTCGCCGGGACCGGTGCCTGTGTGCGCAACGGTGGCAATCGCGCCTATTACACCATGGCCGAAGACCGGGTGCAGATGCCACCATTCGAGACCTTCTGCGATCCTGAAAGCTATTATGCCACGCTGGCCCATGAATGCACCCACTGGACCCGCCACCCCAGGCGCCTTGACAGGGATTTTGGCCGCAAAAGCTGGGGCGATGAAGGCTATGCCATGGAAGAACTGGTTGCCGAGTTGGGTTCCGCCTTTCTCGCAACCGAACTTGACCTTGCCCCAGAAGTGCGCCCGGATCATGCTGCCTATATCGGCTCGTGGCTGAAAGTCCTGAAAAACGACAGACGTGCTATCTTCACCGCCGCTGCGCATGCCCAGCGGGCGGCCGATTATCTGATCGGCCTGAATGATCGTGGAGGCTGACGATTATGAACACTTGGCATCCGGCTATTGCAGCGTAAATATAGTCTGTAATCCTGCGGGAAATGGCTTATAACGCTCATACTGGAAGGAGTATAAAACTCATGACTAAGGCCCGAAACTACAGGGCGTTCAGGGATGTTGAGGAAGAGTATTTCCGCAACCACCCGGAAGAGATTGCCCCCTATATTGATGAAATATTCGATGAATATGCCAAAGACGGCAATTCCGCTACCCTGCTCGCATCCTTGCGCGTGATTGCCAAGGTCAGGGGCATCACCAACCTTGCCGAGGCGACCGGCATGACCCGGCAGGGCATTCAGCATGCGCTGTCCAGCAAGGGCAACCCCCGCTTTGATAACGTGAATGCGATTATGCACGCGTTGGGCTATCGTCTGACTCCGTCACCGCTTGCAAACACACACGGTGCCTGAACGGGATACAGCGGCGGAACCTGCTTTTCCAAACCCCCGAAGATTAGCACTTGGCATCCGGCCACTTTTAGGCGAAATTGGGGCTCATGAAAACGGACCTTGATCATCTGCCGGCGAAGAAACAGCGCGAGCTTGCCCGCGTGGTCGAGATATTGTTTGCGGAGTTCGAGGATATCCTGAAACTTGCGACCAGCAAGCGCAAGAAAGCCGGGCGGGTTTTGAAGGTTATCCTGTTCGGCTCATACGCCCGGGGCGGCTGGGTGGATGAGCCACACACGTCCAAGGGATATTTAAGCGATTATGATCTGCTGGTGATCGTCAATCACAAGGATCTGACCGACCTGGCGACCTACTGGCATACGGCGGATGATCACCTGATCCGGGACCCTGCCATCAAGACCCCGGTCAACTTCATTGTCCATTCGCTGGATGAAGTGAATAACGCGCTCTCCCAAGGTCAGTACTTTTTCTCCGACATCACCCGTGAAGGCATTGTGCTTTATGAGCTGCCCGGCCACACGCTGGCAGCCCCCAAACCACTGACGGAAGCCGAGGCGCGGGAGACGGCGAAAAAGCATTACGAAAGTTGGATTGCAAAAGCCGATAGTGGCCTTAAAGGCTATAAGTTTTTTATACAAGAATCTGAGTGGAACGATGCAGCATTTATGCTGCATCAGACAGCCGAACGATTATACCAATGCCTGCTTTTGACCCTGACCAACTACGGCCCTTCAACCCACAACCTGAAATTTTTACGGTCTCTGGCAGAAAGCAAAGACGCTCGCCTTATCGATGCCTGGCCCCGTGAAAGCAAACATGATCGCAAATGCTTTGAACTCCTCAAGCGCGCCTACGTCGAGGCCAGATACTCTGAACATTACACGATTACGAAAGAAGAACTCGAATGGCTGGGGGAACGAGTTGAAGTGTTACAACAGCTCGTTGAGATGATTTGTAACGAATAGGCTAGAGATGCCTCAAAATCTTAATTTCTGAGTTTGATACTATATTTTGCGCAAGCGGGACCAAGACTTTAACGTCCTATTTGAAAACCAAGTTTAGGTTAACTTCTTGATGTGGCTCATAAATAGAGATACTAATGAAAACATTAAATTATCACTAGAAGCCGCGGGTGCGGAGGGGAACATCCATGTACTACTCTAGTTTTCGAATAAGAAACTTTAAGGGAATAAAAGACACTACAATTAAATTAACAGATCAATCTAAAATGGGGGTATTTTCGTTCGTTGGGCTGAATGAAAGTGGCAAGACTACCATACTCGAGGCGATTCATAGCTTTTCACCAGATCGGGCTACAAGCGAACTTGTGGGAGGTGATGATAAATCTGGTGTGCCCATAAAGAACCGAGTGCCGCGACACTTAATATCAAATTTTTCTGACGATATATCGGTTATTGCATCTATCAAAATTGATGAAGACGATAGGCGGGTTATTGAACGATCGCTAAAAGCCGACCACGCGTTGTTAATCGATCCCGAGTCTATCCCTGATGAAATTATTTTTGAGCGACAACAACGTTTTGAAAAAGGCGATCTTACCGATAATTTTTTTGCTCTCAGAACTGACATTAAAGTAAAAACCGGGAGGCAAAAAAATTGGAGAAGCCCCTCAATTAAGGAAAAAATGACGTTAAGAGATGAAATTTATAAACATACTCCTGATATTGCGTATTTTCCCACATTTGTTTTTGATTTTCCCAAGCGTATTTTCCTCACCAAAGAAAGAGGGGGTCATGTTAATAATTTTTATAGGCAGGTATTCCAAGACATATTAGATTATGATGGCCAAGGGCACACTATTGAAGATTCTATTATACGCAGAATCAGAAGTGACGAAAAAATTGTCCCTTGGTTGGACTTTTTAAACATATGGAGCACCAGTGACGATAAAGAAAAAATTGACCATGTTATGGATCGCGCGGGTTTTATAGTTACAGAAGTAGTGTTTGGAAGGTGGAACAAAATATTTGGTGAGGATGGCAAAGGAAAAGAAATTCACATTTCGTTTGATACCATCCAAGGGGAACGTCGTGATGAATCTGGAACCCTAACAAAAACTAATGCTCACGATCTATATATTAAGTTTCAAATAAAAGACGGAACTCGTCGTTTTGACGTAAATGATCGTTCTCTCGGATTTCGATGGTTTTTTGCCTTTATGTTATTTACACAATTTAGAGTTGCCCGAGAAAACACTCGACCAATTCTCTTTTTATTTGATGAACCTGCATCAAATCTTCATGCTGCTGCTCAGCAAAACCTAATGGAAAGCTTTCCTGCAATTACTCACGGTAATCATACCCTCGCTTATACAACGCACAGTCATTATATGATTGAACCTAAATGGCTTGAGCAGACGTTTATCGTTACCAATCGCGCTGATGCACCAAAAGAATCTGTTTTGGATGCCCTGTCCCTTGATGATGAATCGCTCGATATTAGGGCTACGCGTTATAGGTCGTTTGTAAATAAACATTCTGCTCAAACCAGTTATTTCCAGCCTATTTTAGACCGGTTAAAAGTAGTTCCTTCTCGATTCGATATTGAAAAATCATCCATAGTGGTTGAAGGAAAGTCGGATTATCATGTTCTTCGCTATGCGGCACAGTTTCTTAAGCGAAACGAGCTTCCTCTCTTGCCCGCTCTTGGAGCGGGTACTTTCGGCCCGCTGGTTACGCTTCATATAGGATGGAATCTGCGTATGCTTTTTGTTTTAGATGGGGACAAAAAGGGAAAGATAGAGCGAGACCGATATGTTCGTGACTTTGGTCTTCCTCTATCCCGAGCTCTGACAATTGATGAACTTGTGCCAAGTGTCAAAGTTATCGAGGATTTGCTTGATGATGAAGCGTTAAAGATAATTTCAGATAAATTAGAATTAAAAATAAAGCCGAGTAAAAAGCAGATTAGTCGGTTTTTTCAAGAATGCTTAGCATGCGATAACATACCGTCGCTAGGTAACGGGTTTAAATGGAATGCTATTGCCATTTTAGATGAACTAGCTGATCGCTTGCATCAGAATTGATGAGGGTTAGCTGCCCCGGCTCTGAAAAGATCGTTTTGGGGTGATGCTGAAGTTTCGCACATGTACGTAAACGCTCTGTTAATCGTGCCCTATAATCACATCCATTTGTCTGTCTCCGTGCCTGTTTGTGCGGGGCCATAGCCGGTCGATGAAGGGGAACCTATGGGTAAAATAACGGCCCCCAAACCATCGCACCCCGGCTTTTTTCCCCGCCCGCTATTGCGGGCTCCTCGCGGGCTGACGCTTCAAAAAAGCCGGTGGCTCCGGTCCTGCGCTGGCGCTTCGGCCCGCCTTGTTTTGGCGGGTTCGGGGCTGTTCTCCTTCCCATAACGGTTCGCACATCGCCGGGAATGGTCCCGACGACATCAAGAAAAGGAGACATGTTATGCCTGCAATCGGTTATGTGACGAAACAGCAAAACGGTGCTTACAAGGGCCATATCCGCACCCTCAGCATCCGGGCCGATATTGAAATTCTGCCCAACCTTGCAAAGTCTGCCGACAATCATCCTGACTTTCGGGTGGTAACCCAGGGCGTCGAAATCGGTGCCGGATGGCAGCGCACGGGGGAAACTTCGGGCAAGGATTACGTCTCGCTCAGCTTTGCCGCCCCGGAATTTGGCCCGCGTCGGATTTACGCCAATCTGGGTCGCGCCGCCGGCCAGGATGATGATAATACCTGTGTCCTGATCTGGAACCCGGCAGACTGATTATTTGTTCTCGACAGCCCCTGCACAGAAATGTGTGGGGGCTTTTTTTATGTGCGTTGATTGAGGTGGTGTTGGGTTGAGGGTCAGAGAAGGGGGCGGGAGGGCAAGATAAAAGGTGATGGTGCAAAGCACCCTTAACCCCCTGTCTGCACATCTGTTTTACCTGCACCTGCGCGTGCGCCCATGGTGCAGGAAGTGACCTTGGCCAAAAGGCGCGCAGGGAAGGCGGCATAACTGGATAACCTTGGGGGCAGGAACACTTGATCGGGTGGAAGAATGACCCATGTTCCCAACCATAATGACCGATAAGACGGATGATATATTCAGCCCAAAGCTCGGGCGTATTCGCGGGCAGGGGGCCAAGCGCGCCAAAACATATCTCAACCGGGTGCTGCATCAGATATCGGTGGCAGGGGGTATGGACGGCGGTCAGGCCTCTCGTCATTTTACCGGCTATCGGATCGGCCGGGGTAACGGCGCCGTTCGGCACCGGGCTGCGGGCTATTCTTCCGGCCCTGCGTACCGACGGGTTGTGATCAAGACCCGGATTGTCAAATTCAGGGGCGGTAACGCCGGGCAGAGGCTGGGGGCGGCACGGGCGCACCTTGGGTATATTCAACGCGACGGTGTTGCGCAGGGGCATGAGCCCGGTCGCCTGTATGATGCCGGGTCTGATGACGCTGATGGCAAATCCTTTCTGGCGCGCAGTGATGGCGACCGGCACCAGTTCCGGTTTATTGTCGCCCCGGAAGATGCGACCGAGATGGAGGATATGAAGCCTTTTGTACGTGATCTGATGCGCACCATGGAAAGCGATCTGGAGACCCGTCTTGACTGGGTGGCGGTCGATCATTTCAACACGGCGCATCCCCATACCCATATTGTTTTGCGCGGCCGGGACGAGCGGGACCGGGATCTGGTTATTGCTCGCGATTATGTGGCCCATGGCATGCGACGGCGGGCAAGTGAGCTGGTGACGCTGGAGTTGGGGCCGCCAACGGCGCAAGAGCTGCACCAGAAACTTGAACGCCAGATCGACCAGCATAGATATACGGATATTGATCGTGCGCTCACGCGGGATATGGCGGACGGGGTGGTGGATGTACGCGGCGGGGAGACGGGGCATACCGACGCACGGTTTCGCCATGCTGTGCGGATGGGGCGGTTGCGGGTGCTTGAGAAACGCGGTCTGGCGATAGAGGTTAAGCCCGGGCGATGGCACCTGTCGTCAAAGCTGGAAAGTAGTTTGCGCCGGGCGGGTGAGAGAGGCGATATCATCAAGACCATGCACCGGGGATTGCATCAGGCCGGGTTCGACGTGGGGGTCTCAGAATTTTCAATTTATGATCCGGCGGATGCCAGAGCGCCTGTTATGACCGGTCGGATAATTGATCGCGGTTTGCATGACGAGATGACGGACGGGCATTATGTGATGATTGATGCGTCGGACGGGCGCGCGCATTATGTGGCGCTTGATCCGCGCCACGATATGGAGGATATGCCTGTGGGCGCCATTGTCGAGGTTCACCCTGCATCCGGTGCACGCAAGCCCGCTGACCGGACCATTGCGGAGGTTGCCAGGCGCCATGACGGGCTTTATTCGCCGACGGTACATCAACAGTTCGACCCGGATGCATCGGCCGAATATATCAAGGCTCATGTGCGCCGGCTTGAGGCCCTGCGACGGGAGAATATTGTTCGGCGCCATAATGATGGTTCGTGGAAAATACCGGAGGATTTTACAACACAGGTAAAGACGCTGGCGACTGCCCGGTCACGTTACCCGGGTCGTATTGTCGTTTTGTCTTATCTGTCGCTTGAGCGTCAAATGGGGGCGGAGGGGGCAACCTGGCTTGACCGACAGCTGCTTGAAAAGGAACCGCATTCCATTTCCGGCAACCGGTTCGGGACAGCGATGTCTGAAGCACTGCAGAGGCGTGAGGCGAAGCTGATCGATCTGGGGCTTGCCGAGCGGGATGGGACGGCGGTTCGTTATCATCGTAATCTTCTGGCATTGTTGCGTCGCCAGGAACTTGCCGAGACTGGGGACAGACTTGGCAAAAACATGGGCCTCCCGTTTGTCGAGGTGGGGGATGGCGAAAGGGTGACCGGTACCTATCGCCGCGCTGTTCATCTGGCAAGTGGCAAGTTTGCCGTGATCGAAAAGTCGAGAGAATTCACTCTTGTGGCCTGGCGTCCGGCGCTGGAGCGATACAGGGACAAGACGATCAACGGTAGCATGCGCGGGTCTGTGTTATCCTTTGATCCGGGCCGAAGCCGCGGGCTCGGTATAGGCTGAGAACAAATAGAGCAGTATTTAATATATACCATTTACTAAATGAATTTATTATACTATTCAATATTTGGTATGATATGGTCTGTATAATGATCCCTTGTGATGAATATTTTCATTCAGAAATGGCCTAAATGATATGAAACCTCTTCGAATGAATGCGCTGCCCGAGGCCTTGCGCCAGCAGATCATCAGCGCCCGGAAGGCTGAACGCCTGAGCCAGAAAGCGCTTGGGGCCAGAATTGGATTATCCCAGAAGCATATCTCGGAAATCGAAAACGGCAAAATATCGCCGCGCTTTGATACGGCGCTTGAGATATTCCGCGCTCTTGATCTGGAACTTGTCGTTATCCCGCGGCACCTGACAAATATTGTCCGCACGGTCATGCGGAGCGATGATCATGATGATCGCGCCCTCTATGCGCCGGATAAGGGCGATGTAGGGGGGCGTCATGACTAGTCAGCAGGAACCACGTTATCTTGCCATACAGCTTCATGGCAAACGGATTGGCACCCTTACACGCCTTGCCAGCGACAGCCATATCTTTGCTTTTGATGACGCTTATCTGGAGGACAGGGATCGTCCGACCCTCAGCCTGTCTTTCAAGCGGGCCGGCGGGGGCCTGATCGAGGCGACACGGTCATATCGCCAAAAGGTCCCTCCGTTTTTCTCCAATCTTCTTCCCGAGGGTCATCTTCGCGATTATATCGCGCGGCAGTTTGGTGTTCATACGGATCGGGAGTTTATACTGCTCAGCCGACTTGGCGCTGATTTGCCCGGCGCTGTGACGGCGGTTCCCGTTGCAGAAGACGGGGCACCATTCAGCGGAGACGGGGAGGCAGAGACCTCCTTGTCCGGAGGGCCAGATGCGCTGCGGTTCTCGCTGGCAGGTGTCCAGCTCAAATTCTCGGGTGTTTTGGGTGCTGCCGGAAAATTGACCATCCCTGCGAACGGGATTGGCGGGCGGTGGATTATAAAATTACCATCGCCAGCATACCCTGGCGTGCCTGAAAACGAGTTTGCGATGCTGGAGCTCGCCCGTGCCATGGATATCGAGGTACCGGAAGTCCGGCTTGTGGCCCCGGACGATATCGGGGGCCTGCCGGGTCAGGCGCGTGTGACAAATGGTAACGCCCTCATGGTCAAACGCTTCGACAGAGACGATAAGGGAGGCTTTGTTCATATGGAGGATTTTGCGCAGGTCTTCGGCTATTTCCCGGCTGCCAAGTATGAGAACAGCAGTGCTGCCAATATTGCGCATGTTCTCCTTGCGGAATCCGGCGCGCCCACTGTAGAAGAGTTTTTCCGGCGTCTTGTCTTCAATACTTTCATCGGCAATGGCGACATGCATCTCAAGAACTGGTCGCTGCTCTATAGAGACAGGGTCACACCTGTTCTTGCGCCGGCATATGATTATGTGTCAACCATCGCCTACATGCTGGACGATAGCCACGCCCTCGGTTTTGGCGGCGTGAAAGGCCTGGGTAATATTACAGTTGATCAGGTTCGCCGTTTTGCGGACAAGGCGGCATATCCGCCGTCACCACTATGGCGGATTGTAGAAGAAATCCGGGAAACCCTGCCCGCAGTCTGGTCAAGTCATTCAGCCCGCGCCTGCATGCCGCCGGAAATTGATGTAAAAATTGATGCACATATCCGCAAGGTTGCGGCGAGTATTTCGGCCACCAGCGACCGATAACAGCTCCTTCTGCTGCGCAATGTTATTGGCCCTAAACTCTCATTCACAGTGCCGAATCAGGGTCGGCGCCAATAACCAGCAATATCATCGGGCGCCTGCACGGGGTTCGCACTCGCGTTTCTGCCGGATATTTTTCTGGCTCATGTGGTGCCTGAGCGGATCATGTTTCCTGGTGTTTTACGGCCTGGATAATTATGGACACCCGGCCATTGCCATGCCCCCTTTTCTGGCGTGATCTGTTGCCACCTTGAACCGGTTTACCCGGAAGGACAGCAGATACAGGAACGGCAGAATATCCATGACTCCCACCAGGCTTCTTGTTGGCCAAATATTTATTGTCTTTGCGATTATTCTGGGTGCCGTCTGGGGCGCCACTCAATGGGTAGCAGCAGTCCTGGGCTATCAGGTGCGCCTCGGCCAGGCCTGGTTCATGATCGGTGACTGGCCGGTCTATCTGCCCTGGAGGCTTTTTGAATGGTGGTACGCCTTTGAAGGATATGCACCGGTCATTTTCAGGCGCGCTGGTCTGATAGCTGCCAGCGGTGGCATCATCAGTGTAATAGTGGCGGTTAGCGGGTCACTGTGGCGGGCACGACAAAATCAATTGGTGACAACCTACGGGTCCTCCCGGTGGGCGAACCGCTCGGAGGTCGCCCGGGCGGGCTTCCTTGACCCGGAAGGTGTGTTCCTTGGCAGCTTTAGGAACCGATATCTGCGTCATGAGGGGCCGGAGCATATCTTATGTTTTGCACCGACGCGGTCCGGCAAAGGCGTAGGACTCGTAATTCCCACATTGCTGAGTTGGCCCCATTCAGCAGTGATCCACGATATAAAGGGCGAGAACTGGCAGCTTACGGCGGGCTGGCGCTCAAAATTCTCCCAGTGTTTCCAGTTTAATCCGACGGACCCTGATAGTGCCCGCTATAACCCGCTACTAGAAGTGCGCAAAGGCGTGAGCGAAGTGCGGGATGTGCAGAATGTTGCAGATATTCTGGTTGATCCCGAAGGAGCGCTGGAGAGGCGCAATCACTGGGAAAAGACCAGTCATTCACTTTTGGTGGGGGCGATCCTTCACGTACTTTATGCGGAAAGAGACAAGACCCTGGCGCGCGTAGCAGCACTGTTGTCAGATCCGTCATGCCCGTTTGAACGAACGCTCCGTATCATGATGACCACCAATCACCTCGGCACGAAAACCACCCCACAGGTACATCCGGTCGTTGCCCAGGTTGCTCGAGAGCTTTTCAACAAGTCAGAGAACGAACGTTCTGGTGTTTTGTCAACGGCCATGTCTTTTTTGGGGCTTTATCGTGATCCTACTGTTGCCCGGGCTACTGAGGCCTGTGACTGGCGGATCGCGGATCTGATGAACGCGGCGCGACCGGTCTCACTTTACATGGTTATACCGCCTTCGGATATCTCAAGGACCAAACCACTGGTACGGTTAGTGCTCAATCAGATCGGGCGGCGGTTGACGGAACAACTCCAGGCCAACCGTTCTGGCCCTTCCCACCATCAACTCCTGATGATGCTTGATGAGTTTCCGGCGCTGGGGCGGCTTGATTTTTTCGAAAGCGCTCTGGCTTTTATGGCGGGATATGGCATCCGCAGTTTCCTGATTGCCCAGTCGTTAAACCAGATTTCCAAAGCTTACGGAGAAAATAATGCCATCCTCGACAATTGTCATCTGAGGGTTGTTTTTGCCTCCAATGACGAACGGACGGCAAAGCGAATCTCCGACGCCCTTGGAACAGCAACAGAACTTCGCGCCCAGCGCAACTATGCCGGACACAGGCTCGCCCCCTGGCTGGCTCATGTCATGGTCTCACGTCAGGAAACGGCACGCCCTCTTTTGACGCCGGGCGAAGTCATGCAGCTTCCGGCCGATGAAGAATTAGTCATGATTGCAGGCCAGTCTCCGATCCGGGCAAAAAAGCTGCGTTATTTTGAGGACAGAAACTTTACAGATCGGCTTCTCCCGCCACCAGCGCCGGGTTCATTGAAGGGCGAAGGATTTAGTCCGGATGACCTGTCCCGTCAGCCGGATGACTGGTCCGGGCAGGTCCGGGAAATCCACGCCGGGCTTGAACAAGATCGGGAACTTGAGGGCCGTGAGACGCAGGGTAAGAAACCGGGGGATTGTACAAGTGACCAGAGCGAAGGCGGCTTGAGGTGGAGCCACCAGTTGTCTGGACAGGAAACTGAAAAAAAGACCTCATTTTCCGCACCGGATGCGAGCCTGATTGAAGGGGAGTTTGATCAGGCAGCAATGAGCCGGATCAAACATCCTGGCCAGAACCTATCAGTCGTCCGTCGCGCCCACGCCATGGACAACGTTCAGGAAGATCAGCTCGGCAAGGATCTGATGTCAAACTTTTAAGGAGACGGCGCTTGAAACCCCGATTGAATATACATGTCAGACAAGTACTTTTTGAGAAAGTCGAGACATTGGCTAAACAGCCCGGCCAGACCAAGTCAGCTGTCGTGGAAGCGGCCCTGTTGGAATTTTTCTCACGAAAGGCCGAGGAGAGATATGATGGCGCGCTCATACGGCGGCTCGATCGGCTGACCCGACAATATGATCAGCTTGACCGGAATCTGTCTGTTACTTCAGAAACCATAGCGCTTTTTGTCCGTTTTTATCTGACCGTGGCCCCGCCCATGGGGCATGTCGACCAGGATGCAGCTCGCGCCTTGGGCAAGGAGCGGTTCGATTATTTTATTCTGCAACTTGCCCGGCGCCTTGCCGGCGGTAAAAACATGATCCGCGACGTTCTGGAGGAAGTCAGGGCCAAAGAAGAAGTTCTGAATCCGGCAGAACCCGACACCCTGTGGACCGGGTATCAGGCCACACCCGAGTCAGAACATGCCGGGAGGAATGTCCGATGACGGATCGCGCGCCCGCCAATATCACAACGGACCGTCAACGCACTATGCTCCAAACCGCCATGGGTCAGGCGATTACCGCTTCCCTCGCTGATCCTGCGGTCGTTGAGATCATGGTCAATCCTGACGGCAGGCTCTGGCTGGAGCGCCATGGCGACGGCTGTATCGAGAGCGGAGAGCGGCTTGAGCGCATTGAGGTGGAGCGCATTATCCGATTGGTGGCCAGTCATGTGAATCAGGAATGTCATGATGGATGCCCCGTGGTCTCGGCCGAACTGCCGGAGACTGGTGAAAGGTTTGAAGGACTGTTGCCGCCGGTGGCGACAGGCCCCTGTTTTGTAATCCGTAAACCGGCGTACAAAATCTATAGTCTCAGTGACTATGTCACGTCCGGGGTGCTCACGCTCCCTCAAGTCAAGGTATTGCGTGAGGCTGTTGAGGCCCGCAAGAACATCCTGGTTGTCGGAGGGACGGGGTCGGGCAAGACCACGCTGGTGAACGCTCTTCTTGCTGAAACCGCCATCAGCGGCGAGAGAATAATCCTTATTGAGGATACGCGTGAACTGCATTGCGTTGCGCCGGACTGTGTCAGCCTCAAGACCAGACCGGGTATCGTGTCTCTGGCCGATCTCGTACGCTCGACGCTAAGGTTGAGGCCGGACCGGATCATCGTCGGCGAAGTCCGGGGTGGCGAAGCGCTTGATATGCTGAAAGCATGGAATACCGGCCATCCGGGCGGCATTGCAACCGTGCATGCCAACTCTGCCCATGCAGGCCTGTACAGGCTTGAACAGCTGATCCAGGAAGCGGTCATCACAGTGCCTCATCGCCTGATTGCTGAAGCCATCAACGTTATCATCTTTCTGGAAGGGCGGGGCGCCGACCGTCGTGTCAAGACAGTCGCCGCTCTTGAAGGACTGAATTCCGATGGCGATTACCGCCTGAAATCCTGCGTGCCGGTGTGTCCGGTTTCATCTACATAATATGAGGAGATATCCATAATGTTCTCACCGATCATTATTTGCCCCTGGCGTCTGTTTCGCAACGCGATGCTGGCAGGCATCGGCCTTTTATCCTTCTGGTCCGGGACGGCGCTGGCTGCTGGTTCCGGCATGCCGTGGGAGGCGCCACTTGTGGCCATTCTCGAATCTATTGAAGGACCGGTGGCGCGGATTATTGCGGTGATCATCATTGTCATTACCGGCCTCTCACTTGCTTTTGGGGAAGCTTCCGGCGGCTTTCGACGTCTCATCCAGATTGTCTTCGGACTCTCCATCGCTTTTGCGGCAACAAGTTTCTTCCTGTCTTTCTTTTCGTTTGGTGGTGGGGCCCTGATTGTCCTGGGAGAAGTGTGATGAGCATCGATGGCTTTGAAGTGCCTCTTCATCGCGCCTTGACAGAGCCGATCATGATGGGCGGAGCTCCCCGCACGGTTGCGATTATCAACGGGACATTGGCAGCAGCCCTTGGTCTTGGACTCCAGCTCTGGGTCGCCGGCCTGTTTGTCTGGCTGATCGGCCACGGGGTTGCTGTTCATATTGCCCGCAAGGACCCTGCCTTTATGGACGTGCTTCTTCGCCACCTTCGCCACAAGGGATATCTGTCATGCTGAACCTGACGGAATATCACAAACATCCGGCATGCCTGTCAGATTATCTTCCCTGGGCGTGCCTGGTGGCCCCGGGCGTTGTGCTGAACAAGGACGGGAGTTTTCAGCGTTCAGCACGCTTTCGGGGTCCCGACCTGGAAAGTGCGACAGAAGCTGAACTGGTCGCGACCTGCGCCCGGCTCAACAATGTGCTGCGCCGTTTCGGGTCTGGTTGGGCGTTATTTTTTGAAGCCGAACGCCATCGTGTATCTGACTATCCACATTCCGAGTTTCCAGACCCCTTGTCCCGGCTGATTGATGAGGAAAGAAAAGGTGCCTTTGAACAAACGGAAGGGTTGTTTGAATGCCGGTATGTGGTGAGCTTTGTGTACTTGCCACCTGTGGAGACCGTTGGTCGCGCCGAGCAGTTTCTGATCGAAACGCCTGAGGCAAGGAATGGGCCTGACTATCGTCATTATCTCGAACGGTTTGTTCAGACCACAGACCGGACTCTTGACCTGATGGGACAGGTGATGCCTGAGGTATCACCTTTGACTGATGAGGAAACGCTGACCTACCTGCATGGGTGCATCTCAACCCGGAATCATCGGGTCGTGGTTCCCGAAGTCCCGGCTTACCTGGACGCTATATTGCCCGACACCTGCTTCTCAGGTGGTCTGGCGCCCCGTCTGGGTGATGAGCACCTCGGCTGCCTGACGATTCTGGGCTTTCCCGGGTCAACGACACCGGGGTTATTCGATAGTCTCGGGTCTCTGGGGCTCTCCTATCGCTGGATGACACGCTTTATCGCCCTGGACAAAGTGGCAGCAGACAAGATTATTCGCCGCTGCCGTCGACAATGGTTTGCCAAGCGCAAGTCCATCAGCGCGCTGATCCGGGAAGTTATGACCAGCGAACAATCCGTCCTGGTTGATAATGACGCGCAGAACAAGGCGGAGGATGCGGATGAGAGCCTGCAGGAACTGGGAGATGATCTGGTCTCCTACGGATATCAGACGACAGTGTTCATTCTCCGGGATCAGGACCCTGTTGTGCTTGAGGAGAAGATAAGGGCGGTGCAACGGATTATCGACGGGCATGGCTTTTCAACAATAAAAGAAGGCCCCAATGCGGTGGACGCCTGGTTCTCATCTCTGCCTGGGCATGTTTACGCCAATGTTCGCCAGTTCCCGATCAGTACGCTCAATCTTGTGCATATGATGCCGCTTTCTGCGACCTGGGCAGGACCAGCCTGGAACAGACATTTGAATGGACCACCTCTTCTCAACGTCCGCACCAACGGGACGACGCCCTTTCGACTGGTACCTCATATTGATGATGTGGGACATATGTTTGTGGTTGGCCCGACAGGTGCGGGTAAATCAGTGCTGCTGGCGCTGATCGCCATGCAGTTCCGACGGTATCCGGGGGCCCGGATCACGATTTTTGACAAGGGAGGATCAGCGCGCGCCGCGGTTCTCGGCATGGGCGGTCATTATTTTGCATTAGGTGACGGTGGCGCGTCTTCTTCTCAATCGCTCGCCTTTCAGCCACTTTCCGGCATTGACGAAATGGCGGAGCGTGTGTTTGCCCGGGAATGGATTTTGAGTCTTCTGGTGCACGAAGGTGTTTCCCTGACGCCGGACGTGAAAGAAACTGTCTGGACAGCATTGGTCAGCCTCGCCGCCGCACCCCGACCGGAACGAACACTAACTGGTCTTGGAAGCCTTCTGCAGAAAAGTGATCTTCGCCAGGCACTTCGGCCCTATACGCTGGAAGGACCCTATGGCCGGCTTCTGGATGCGGACGACGACACGCTTGTGATCGGGGCGCTCCAGTGTTTTGAAATGGCTGAATTGATGCACGAGACAGCCGTGGTCCTGCCTGTCCTGACCTATTTGTTTCATCGACTGGAACAGCAGTTTGACGGACGGCCCTCCCTGCTCATTCTTGATGAGGCCTGGCTCTTTCTCGATCATCCCGTTTTTGCGGCCCGGATCCGCGAATGGCTGAAGACTTTGCGCAAGCGAAACGTCTCTGTGATTTTCGCAACACAGGGCCTTGCAGATATTGCTGACAGCTCAATCGCACCTGCGATAGTCGAGAGCTGTCCAAGCCGCATTTTCCTGCCTCATGACCGGGCGGCAGAACCCCAGGTAAAAGCAATCTACAAGAGTTTTGGCCTGAACGATCGACAAATTGAAATGATTGCCCACGCTGTTCCACGCCAGGACTATTATTATCAATCACGACACGGCAACCGCCTGTTCGAACTTGAACCCGGGCCCGTGGCGCTCGCCTTTGCAGCAGCGTCTTCCCCGGACGACCACGCCCTAATGGACAAGTTGATTGGTGCACATGGTGCCGGGCACTTTGCCCGCCAGTGGCTGCAGGCCAAAGACCTTGGCTGGGCGGCTGACCTGTTGAGTGTGGGCGACTATGAGCTTGCGCTAATGGCCGGGGAGACCTTCCATGAAAACTAAAGTTCGCATCACGACAGTCAGGGTTGTGCTGGCGCTGCTCTTTGCAACATTGATGCCGGTGCAGAAGGCACAGGCTCTGTTTGGTCTGGGAGATATAGTCTATGATCCAGCTAATCACGCTGAAAATGTGCTACAGGCAACCCGGGCTCTTCTACTGATCAACAACCAGATTAAACAACTGGCACGTCAGGCCGAGATGTTGGCCCATCAGAGCCGTAATCTGGCTGGCCTGCCAACCTCGGCTGCAGTTGATCTTCGTACCTCATTATCCCGCATCGACGGGCTGATCAGAAACGCAGAAGGGATTGCCTATAACGTCTCCGCCATTGACGGTGAATATCACCGAATCTTTCCGGAAAATTATGCACCGAATACATCGACATCCAAAGTATTGGCGGACGCCAGGGCCGCCTGGACACTTGCCCGCGCCGGATACAGGCACGCCCTGGACGTTCAGGCCGAAGTAATGAGAGAGGTCCGCGGTGATGCCTCCCTGCTCGATATGCTCACCACTAAAAGTCAGGGGGCAGTTGGCAATCTGCAGGCTCTCCAGGCGGGCAATCAACTGACGGCATTGGCGACAAAGCAATCTATGCAAATGCAGAGCCTGATGGCAGCGTCAGCGCGTGCTCATGCGCTGGACCGGGCCCGGGCGATTGCTACCCATGAGCAAGGGCGGGCAAGATTTGAGCGATTTATCGGCGATTCAGCTGCTTACACACGAAATTAGGGGCAGGATCATAACCATGAATGATCTCAACGTCATTGATCAGTTCACGGATACATTTGTCAGCTATATTGATACCGGTTTTGGGCTCCTCGCGCCGGATGTAGCATTCCTGACGAGTATCCTGATCGGGATTGATATTACCCTTGCCGGCCTGTTCTGGGCGCTGTCGGAAGACAAGGCGATCATACCCGCCCTGATCAAAAAAGTTCTTTACGTCGGCGCGTTCGCCTTCATTCTGAATAACTTTGCAACTCTTGCAGATATTATTTTTGACAGTTTTGCCGGGCTTGGGTTGAGAGCTGTTGGTTCGCCGATATCCGCGGGCGATCTGATGCGCCCGGGATTTGTCGCCGCCACCGGATATGAATCTGCCCGGCCATTGCTCGATGAAGCGGCGAAGCTGATGGGCCCGATTGCCTTCTTTGAGAACTTTGTCACCATCGCTGTCCTGATGTTTGCCTGGCTTGTAGTGCTGCTCGCATTCTTCATTATTGCGATTCAGCTCTTTGTGACCATTCTGGAGTTCAAGTTGACGACACTGGCCGGTTTTGTGCTTGTTCCCTTCGCATTGTGGAACAAGAGCGCCTTTCTCGCAGAACGGGTGCTGGGCAACGTCATCTCGTCAGGTATCAAGCTGATGGTGTTGGCCGTTATTGTCGGTATTGGCTCGACCCTTTTCAGCTCATTCGTCAATTCCTTTGCCCACGGGGACATTACACTCGAACAGGCGGCGTCAACCGTACTCGGTGCGCTCACCATTTTTATGCTGGGAATATTCGGACCCGGTGTTGCCGCTGGTCTGGTATCCGGCGCCCCGCAGCTTGGCGCCGGGGCGGCGGTGGGATCAGCCGCGGGCCTCGCGCTCGGAAGCGCGGCTGCCGCGGGGGTAGCTGTAGGTGGTGTCAGGGCATTAGGTGCAGGGTCTGGGCGCGCCACCCGATCAGCAGCGTCCATGGCAGGCGGAGCAAGTGCAGCCTATCGCTTGGGGCGTGCTACATCCGATGGCAAAGGCGCGGTCGCTGTAGCCTCTGGTGCAGCGGCAGTTGCCCAGGCGGGAGCCGCGGCTATCGGCGGCAAGATCCGAAGTGTCGGGATCCAGGCAACCTCAAGTGTCCGTCAGTCTTATGCTGATGGCCAGTCAGCAGCTTTTGCGGCAACCGGCGGTAAACGTCAGATGTCAGGGGGTGTGCCAGAGGCCACCGCTTTTACGCAACTACCTCAAAATGGTGCGCCGGTCTGGGCGAATAAATTGCGTCGTGAACAGAGGCTGCGGGAAGGTATTAGCCTGGCGGCACATACTGTCCGGGAGGGTGATCGTCCGGTATCAGGGGAAAACCCCCACCTGAAAGACGATGAATAAACAATGTGAAAATAATAGAGGACGCAATGTTTAAGCGATCAACTATGGCATACGGTGAGAGCACGACGCCGGTGACACCCTATCAAAAGGCGGCACAGGTATGGGATGAGCGTATGGGGTCTGCACGTGTTCAGGCAAAAAACTGGCGCTTGATGGCGTTCGGGTGCCTTGGTTTGGCGGCAGGACTTTCCGGGGGCGTCGTCTGGCAGGCCGGCCATCGCACGATCACGCCCTATATTGTTGAGGTTGATTCTATTGGAGAGGTGCGTGCGGTGGGGCCTGCAGGGGAGACCTACAAGCCAACAGACGCCCAGATTGCTTATCATCTCGCGCGGTTCATTGAAAATATTCGCTCGCTATCGATCGATCCGGTCATCGTGCGCCGAAACTGGCTGAGAGCCTATGACCATGCAACATCCCAGGTGGTGAATACCTTGAACGAATATGCGCGAAAGACCAGGCCCTTCGATAAGGTCGGCAAGCAGACCGTCACTGTTGAGGTCACAAGCGTCGTGCGTTCATCAGACAACAGTTTTGATGTGCGCTGGCGTGAGCAGACCTTTGAAAACGGGGCGCCGGGTGAAAGCGCCCGTTATAGCGCCGTTCTCACCATTGTATATGAAGCGCCCCGTAACGAGCAGGCCCTGACCAAAAACCCGCTTGGTATTTATGTCCATGGCCTTCACTGGAGCCGTGATTTAACCCCTGGAGAAGAAAAATGAAAAAGAAAAAGCGTGTGTTTCAATATACCGGCATTGCTTTTGCAGGCGTGACAGCTGCCTGTACACATACAGAGCCTCTGCCGGAGGTCAGTTATGATCCGGCTGCGCTCGAGGAAGCGTTTCTGATCGCAGAACCAGAGCAAACGGTTTCTGTTCCGACGGCTTTGCCCCGACCGCTGCCAGGCCAGATAAAACCCGCTTCCGCCATTCTTGACGAGAAGGCCGACCCACTCTTGCCTCAACAGGAAGTGGCCCTAGCAAATGAGACCGCTAAAGTTGAGCCTGTAGAAGACAGATATTTCAATGCAATCCAGGTTTATCCTTATAGGGAAGGTGCACTTTATCAGCTCTATGCCGCACCTGAGCAGGTGACGGATATCGGCCTTCAATTGGGCGAGACGATTGTTGCGATCTCTGCCGGCGATACGGTGCGTTGGGTTATCGGGGATCTGGTGAGTGGCACAGGAGATGAAGCTCGGGCACACATTTTGATTAAACCGGTCAAATCGGGCCTGAAGACCAATCTGGCGGTCATCACTGATCGCCGCGTTTATTATCTGGACCTTGTCAGCACTAAAGAGACCTATATGGCTTCGGTTTCCTGGCGTTATCCGCAGGAAGAATTGATGACACTTCCGCAGACATCTCAAACAAACATCAAGGCGAGGCGCCATATCATCGACCAGGGTCTCGACATTGACCGCTTGCAGTTTCGTTACCGGATTTCTGGAGATACGCCTCCGTGGCGGCCAGTAAACATCTTTGATGACAGTCACAAGGTCTATATTCAGTTTCCGGCCCGGCTTGATCAGGGCGAAGCCCCACCGCTTTTTGTGGTGGGTACCTTGGGAGAGAGCCAGCTTGTCAACTATCGGATACGAGGCCGCTATTATATCGTCGATCAGCTGTTTGCTGCCGCTGAACTGAGACTCGGGAACGACCCCCAGCAGGTGGTGCGAATAACCCGCAAAGATGTGCGTTCAAAAGAGGCACGCCATCTTAAGAATGGACCATCCGCCAGAGCGAGGTCTTATCAATGACATCGGACCCAACGATATCTGAAAGCCATGACCACACCCCCAAGATGGCACCAGAAGAGCTGCGCTTGCGCGCGCGACCCCGCCCCGTGACCCGGATCAGCAGGCGCGTTATGTTTATAACATTTTCTGTGGCACTTGGCCTAATATCAGGTGCCGTAATGTTGGCTCTTGATCCCCCGAATTTTAAAGGGGATAGCCAGGTGGGTCGCGAGCTTTACAGGACGGAGAACAATCCCAGGCCGGCAGGTTTTGAAAGCCTGCCCCGGCGTTATAGTGATTTACCCAAAGCGGCAGAGAAGTCAACTCCATCTATTGAACTGGGTCCGCCGCTTCCTGGTGATCTGGGCGGTGCGGTTCTGTCTGTGGAGGAAAATCTGGGTCTTGCGGTCCGAAGCCCTCAACCGTTTCGGCCGAATGCTGAAGATGATGCAAAGCGTGCCGAGCGCATTCGTCGGGCTCGACAGGCGCAACAGGCCAGGGAATCCGGCATATTCATCAGCTTGTCTGGTGGTGACCGTGTTTCTGCTTCTGCTGGCGCGATGTTGAAGGAAGATGTTTCTAATGAGGCACTGCACAGCTTCCCGTATGGTGAAAAGGCATATGACAGCCTGAACCAGAACCATGGAGGTGGTCAAAGTTTACCGGGTCACAAGGCCGATTTTCTGAACCGGGATACAGGCACCAGGATATACAATCCACACAGGCTGCAGGAGCCTGTGTCGCCCTATCAACTGATGGCGGGCAGTATTATTGCGGGCAGTTTGATTACAGGTATTCATTCTGATTTGCCGGGCCATGTCATCGCGCAGGTGACGGCGAACGTTTATGATACGGTCACCGGACAATATTTGCTGATTCCGCAAGGGTCTCGCCTGATCGGGGATTATGACAGCGTCGTTGCCTTTGGGCAGGAACGCGCACTCGTGGTCTGGCAACGGATCATCATGCCGGATGGTTCATCCATTATGATCGATAACCTGCCTGGCAGTGATGCGGCAGGGTATGCTGGCCTCAAAGACAAGGTTAATTTCCATTCAGGACAGTTAATGAAGGGGATTGCCCTCTCAACGTTGCTCGGGGTCTCGACGGAGCTCACCCTTGGCAACAATGAAAGCAATCTTGTTGCGGCTCTCCGCGACGCGACCCAGGGGAGTGCAAATCAGGCGGGCCAGAAGATCGCAGAACGCCACCTGAATATTCAGCCGACTATTACCATCCGCCCGGGTTGGCCGGTCCGGATCATCGTTCATAAAGATCTGATCCTGCGCCCTTATCATGATTGAGGAGAGATATATGACCTTGAAACTCAACAAATTGCCTGACCGTGCCGTTGCGCGGATCACATTCACGGTGAGCCCGGCTCTTAAATCCGCGCTCAGCGACTATGCCGAAGTTTATCGGTGCACCTATGGACAGAAGGAGAGCCTGAATGAGCTTATTCCATTCATGCTGGATACTTTTATGAAGACAGACCCGGGCTTTAAACGCGCTCGCAGGCAAATAAGAGAAGATTAGGGTAAGCAGAAAAAAATGGGTGGAATGGTACGCCGATTGTATCGTTGGCAGACCCCACGATGTAAATGGCAGGAACGAACCATCTATGAATCACTGTGGGAAAAGCGACAATAGCCTAACAAAGTGTCCCGCGAGTGAGTGTCTGTTCCAGGTTTAGTCAGAAGGGAGCTTATTATAGGCAGTTCCGCCGAGTATTAGCGCGGATGCTAAAGCTTGTTTTCAGATATGACAATTGTCTAATTTGACAAAATCGGTTTAGGCAAATGGCGGAGACTGACAGCCAGAGTTGCCTATAAAAAATGGAGTCCTGTATCGGAGGACTCCATTTCTCGCTTCGATATGCAGCAACCCTATTGTTTACGGTTGCGCCTGCTTCGCTGTGTGTAGGCAAGGCCTGCCAGCCCAATTCCAAAGAGGCCCAGAATTGCTGGTGCCGGAACTTCGCTGACAAGCACAAACTCTCCCGCAGCGGCGGGCAACAACGGCACGTAGGCGTTTACGGGCCCCTGTATTTCAAACATATCGTCGGTCACTGCAGCGTTCGAGTTATTCACAAAAACACCATGGACGACATATTCACGCAGACTTAAAGGAAACAGGTCTTCGGTCTCGTGGTCAATACTGTTCAGAGGGTCAAAAAGAAGGTCGGTAGACTCCAGATCATAAATCTCAGTGAAGGAAATTTCTCCCGCGGCATTTGCCATTGGAAAAACAAGGTTACCTGGATCACCACTTGCCTCTGCCAAGTTTAGCAAGACTGGCCCATAAGCGGGTGCGCCCTCAAGGGTTTCCAGAAACCCATCACCGTCAATATCATTTGCCAATGTGGGCAGAGTTGAATCCACATTTACCGTACCATCAAGGCAGGCACCCGCAAGAGGACTGCCGCCCGGAGCAACATCTGTGCAGCCAGTGCTGGAGAACGAGCCATGAATGTGCTGCGCATGCATTTGTTCGGGTGTTAGACCGGTGGCATTAACGGTAAACTGTAGCGTGTTATCTGTGGTATTATACCTCGCCGTTGCCATGCCACTTACACCGGAATTGTTTAAAGGCGTGAGCGTGGCTTCATAAGTTAGAATACTAGCAGTTGCGGAGGTTGCACCAAGTGCGGTGACGCAGGCGGTTAACAATAAATACTTTCTGAACATTTTCATCTCCTGAATAGAGTTCAAGTCAAGACTTCCCCGCCCCGGCTTCTCGAGAAGATAAAAGCAATTTCTGTGCCAAATTGGGACATACGCTTGCAGTGGTCTGTTGCACAAGTCGCGATTTTGTTCCCAATTATTTTTGTAAGAATTCCCGACACGCCTTTGCCGACGCCGTACAGGCAGGTCTCAGTTCCCGACCACCACCCCGCCTAGGATGCAGCACCTAGCATGACATGTAACTGGCGGGCACTGTCAAAGGAGGTTGAAAATAGTCAGAGTATTCCCGAACGGGCAGAACTTAAGTCATGAGAGATTTCTACTCAGCCAGGGCGTCTGAGTGGCATTGTTTAAATATTGATCGGCTGGTGTGGTGTCGTTCTCTGTTGAAGTGGGTTGCATATTTTAGCTGGTGATCGAAGGTATTTTTGGAGAGTTTCCTCTTTGCGGAATATGCCCTGTTTCTTTGTGACAATAGGTTCCAGGACTTTCCTTCATGACCGACATCGATACCTCGTTCGCACAATAAGTCTTCCACTTGCCGCAAGGAGAGGGGATATTTCACGTAGAGCAGGATCGCGAGAGGAATGATCTCGGGGGATGTCTTTAAATCACGATAGGACCTACACACGTGCGGATGTCAAAACTTGCGGTCAGAAATGGCAATAGTTTAATTTGACAAAGCCTGCAGGAGGCATAAATTCCACCAACTAATATTCCCGATCCTGACTAAAAAGATCGTGTCCACTTTTTAAAACAGCCCAAATGGTCTACACGGCGGCCTCCCCGAAAGAGGCAATAATTTGGGCAACATCTTCATCAAGCCATTCCAGAAAAGGGCGTCCGGCTGCCGTAAGGGAACGTCGGGACGGGTAGGCGAGATGGACTGTAATAGGGTCGGGGAAATGGTGCTCCAGCATCCGTTGCAGTCGGCCAGACCGCAAATCCTTAAGGCATAGGGGCCTTGGCAGGCGAGCCATGTCCATGCTGGCAAGTATGGCCTTGTGGGCAACAAAAAGATTGTTGGTTTGCGGAGTTGGTCTAATTTTCAACTCTTGTATTTCGCCCCTTGGGTCCATCAACTGCTATGACGGCTGTATACCACCCTGCCACCAGCGGATACCTACTTCAGCCGCGCAGAAGGTATCGTCAAACAACGAGAAAAGATCAAACGCAAAACGATCGAACATCGGCGCTTGCAATGCCGCAAGATCGCCGCATAATATCAATCAACATGTGGGGCCAAATACTCGCCTATTTTAAAATGCCATATGTCTCAAGTTATCTGATACGGAGGCTATCTTAACCGCCAATTAAATATACGAAATTGGAAATAACATAGTGGAACATTCACACAAAGACAGATCATCAAACTATAAGAAAAATAGTCTGACACTCTGGGGGGCTGTATCTATGGGTACAGGCGTGATGATTGGTGCGGGGATTTTTGCGCTTACCGGTCAGGTGGCGGAGTTGGCGCGTGAATGGTTTCCACTAGCATTTTTGGTTGCGGCCATCGTTGCAGGTTTTAGTTCATATTCCTATGTGAAGATGTCCAACGCATGGCCGTCGGCGGGCGGTATTGCCATGTTTTTGCAAAAGGCTTACGGCAAAGGCACCATGACCGGTGCCTGCGCTTTGTTGATGTTTTTTTCCATGGTCATTAATGAAAGCCTCGTTGCCCGAACCTTCGGCACGTATAGCTTGGAGCTTTTTGATGTCGGCAAGGATAGCTGGCTGGTTCCTGTACTTGGTGTTGGGGTGCTGATCTTTGCATTCTTCCTCAACATTTTAAGTAATAAAATTATCCAGACTTTTTCCTTTTTCATGGCCTTTATCAAAATTGGAGGCTTGGCGATACTGGCAGCTGGCGGTCTCTATGCGTCCGGCTTTGATTTTGAAAGCGTATCGGTGGTGCCAAAAGACACTACTTTTAGCGGGTTTTTAGGTGCTGTGGCGCTTGGTATTCTTGCCTATAAAGGATTTACTACGATCACCAATAGTGGTGGAGAAATTGAAAAACCACATAAAAATGTTGGGCGGACGATCATTATTTCTCTTGGAATATGCGTAGTTTTATATTTGTTGGTATCGCTGGCAGTGGGGGCCAACCTTTCGATTGAGGAAATCGTAAAAGCTAAGGATTACTCTTTGGCTGAGGCCTCCCGCCCAGCCTTCGGTGATTACGGCCTGTGGTTTACGGTCGGCTTTGCCATTATTGCCACAGTATCCGGTGTGATCGCCAGCGTATTTGCCGTATCGCGCATGTTGGCTATGATGACCGATATGAAACTGGTGCCGCATAGCCATTTCGGTATGCCCGGCAGCGTTCAGAAACACACGCTGGTTTACACCATCATTATTGCCATGTTGCTCACCGTTTTCTTTGATCTCAGCCGCATTGCTTCGCTCGGTGCTATTTTTTACATCATCATGGATATTGCCATCCATTGGGGAGTGCTGCGCCATCTGCGTAAAGAAGTTAAAGCCAATGCCGCCATACTCATCACCGCTATCTTACTGGATGCCGTGGTGCTGGGTGCGTTTCTCTGGGTAAAGGCCGAATCCGATATGCTGGTCATCTGGGTTTCTCTCATAGGGCTAGTGCTTATCTTTGCTGGCGAAAGAATTTTCATACATAAATACCAAGGCGCGGAAAGTTAAATGGAGCATTCACAAAATCACGGCCCAGCGAAGGTAGAAGGCCATTCATGCGGTAAGGATCGCAAATACCACAAACCTTCCGGCGATAAGCCTGTAAAAGGCGGTAAATACGATAAGGTGCCAGAAGGATTCAGCGGAACGGTTTATACTTGTCCCATGCACACAGAGGTTCGTCAGACGAAAGCGGGATCGTGCCCGATTTGTGGAATGGGCCTTGACGTGGAAAAAGTTTCTGTTGCTGGTGAGGAAGGGCCGAATCCAGAGCTGGTGGATTTCACTCACCGTTTCTGGGTAGGTGCAGTTTTAACAATTCCTCTCCTTATTCTAACGATGTCACCATTCGTTGGGCTGACTGCTATTCGAGAGTTCTTTGGTGAGCGTACAACGCTCTGGATTGAGTTTGTCTTAGGAACGCCTGTTATACTCTGGTCTGGCTCGCCGTTCTTTGTGCGTGGGTTTCAGTCCTTCCGAAACATGAATTTGAATATGTTCAGCTTAATCGCCATGGGCACAGGTGCGGCCTATGTTTTTAGTATCATTGCGGTGCTGATGCCGGATATTTTTCCTGACGGGTTCCGTGACGCTGAAGGGCATGTTGGTGTGTATTTTGAAGCCGGCGCCGTTATTGTTACGCTGGTGCTACTTGGCCAGATTATGGAGCTGCGTGCGCGTGAACGTACTGGATCGGCGATTAAGGCGTTACTCGATATGGCGGCGAAGACCGCCCGTGTAATCCGCGAAGGTGGCAAAGAAGAAGAAATTCCGCTTGAAGATGTGCAGGCTGGTGACAAGTTGCGCGTACGTCCGGGCGATAAAGTACCGGTAGACGGAAAAGTACTTGAAGGTCGTTCTTCTGTAGATGAATCGATGATTTCCGGTGAACCGGTGCCAGTAGAAAAGGTCAATGGGGATTCTGTGACTGGAGCAACAATTAATGGTACAGGCAGTCTCATTATAGAGGCCACACGGGTGGGCGCAGATACCATGCTTTCTCAAATCGTTGAAATGGTTGCCGGCGCACAGAGGTCACATGCGCCAATTCAGAAATATGCCGATATGGTTGCCGGGTATTTCGTACCTGTGGTGGTTCTTGTTGCTATTCTAGCCTTCATTGGCTGGGCGACCTGGGGGCCTGAACCGGCACTGACTTACGGCCTTGTTGCTGCCGTAGCAGTGTTGATTATTGCCTGCCCCTGTGCGCTTGGTCTTGCTACACCCATGTCGATCATGACTGCAACGGGACGCGGTGCGCAGGCGGGTGTTCTGATCAAAGACGCCGAAGCCCTGGAGCGTTTTGAGAAAGTTGACATTCTGATTGTTGATAAAACCGGCACGCTGACTGAAGGAAAGCCTAAATTAATGGCTGTGCTTCCTGAGGCTGGCCATGACGAGGATGAAGTGTTGCGTCTGGCCGCTTCGCTTGAGCGCGGCTCGGAGCATCCTTTGGCTGAAGCGATTGTGCGAGGTGCGGAAGAGCGCGGGATCCAGATGACAGATACGCAGGAATTCGAGGCCATAACTGGCAAGGGCGTGAAGGGCTTAGTGGATGGTCATGCGGTAGCGCTCGGCAATGCCGCGCTTATCTCCGATATGGGGCTGGATAGCGGTACACTGGTTGAAACGGCTGATGCCCGACGTGATGAAGGTGAAACCGTGATGTTCGTTGTGCTTGATGGCGCGATTGCCGGACTGGTCAGCGTGGCCGACCCGGTCAAAGAAACTACGCCTGCGGCTTTAAAGGCGCTGCATGATCTGGGCTTTAGGATTATTATGGCGACCGGTGATAATGAGCGCACGGCAAAGGCTGTGGCGGCAAGGCTGGGTATTGATGAAATTCGCGCCGATGTTCTGCCTGAAGACAAAGCCAAAATCATTAAGGAACTTCAGGCTCAGGGCTTAAAAGTTGCTATGGCCGGTGATGGAGTGAATGACGCACCAGCCCTCGCACAGGCGGATGTCGGGATTGCGATGGGAACCGGCGCGGATGTGGCCATTGAAAGCGCGGGGTTTACTCTGATTAAGGGGAATCTTGATGGTATTGTTCGTGCTCGTCGCCTCGTGCGTGCAACCATGCGTAATATTCGGCAGAACTTGTTCTTTGCGCTGATTTATAATTCTGCCGGCGTGCCTGTGGCTGCCGGGCTTTTGTTCCCCGCGTTTGGAATATTAATTAGCCCGATGTTTGCTGCTTTTGCCATGAGCGCATCCTCTTTCTCGGTGGTGATGAATGCGCTGCGTTTGCGGCGGGTGAAAATTTAAGAGCTGACTATCTTATCGCGTCACCATCTACTCCCGTCTGCGAAAATGCATACGAGCGCTCTCGACCTGGTTGTTGCTGCAACGGTCTGTGACCTACGGCTTTTGCAAATTTAGTGTCCTCAAAGTTGCAAGTCTGTTTCGCTGTTTTGAGGTGTAGCAGCCTAAAATCATTCCCCTCTGGTCTACCGCGTGTCATAGATCATACTGCTCACCTCTGATTTTTATTAAGACTTCGTCCATCATAATCGAGAATCCGCCCTGCGGCGCTACGGCAGGGTATGTCGACGCCAGAGAAAGTAAACTGCGGGAATAACCATCAACGCCAAAATTGTGGCGCTGATCATACCCCCGATCATCGGGGCGGCAATGCGGCGCATAACCTCCGCTCCGGTCCCGTGGCCGTACAGGATGGGGGCAAGCCCGGCTACGATCACGGCAAATGTCATGATAATTGGCCTCAAGCGACGTAATGCCCCTTTGACAATGGCGTCGCGAAGGTCACTCTCACTCATATTTCGGCCTTGATCCGCTGCCACGGCTTCGGTTGCAGTCAGTTCCTGTTTGAGATACATGATCATCAGAATACCAATTTCAATGGCAACACCCGCCAGTGCGATGAATCCTACGGCGACGGCGACCGACATATTGAACCCGAGCGCATACATCAACCAGAGCCCCCCCACCAGTGCAAAGGGCAGGGTTCCCAAGATGATGAGGACATCGGGAATATTTCTGAAGTTCAGATACAGAAGCAGCATGATGATGGCGAACATCACAGGCCCGAGTACAGCAAAGCGTTTCTGTGCCCGTTGCATATATTCATACTGACCTGACCAAGCTATTGAATAACCCGCAGGTAGATCAATTTCCTTGGCCACGAGTTCGCGGGCATCCTTTACATAAGAACCGATATCGCGGTCGGCAATATCCACATAGACCCACCCATTAAGCCGGGCATTCTCACTTCGAATAACGCCGGGTCCTTCATTGATTTCGACCCGTGCTACACGTCCGAGGGGGATTTCTGCACCATTTTGTGTCATGATTGGCAGAGATCTTAGTTGCTGCGGTGAATTTCTTGTCTCCTGAGGATAGCGCAGATTGATTGGATATCTTTCCAGGCCCTCGACGCTCTCGCCTATGGTCATGCCGCCGATCGCCGTCCGTACAACATCATGCACATCGGCGATATTGAGTCCGAAGCGTGCGGCAGCGTCACGATCAATATCAATATCGACAAAACGTCCACCCGTCACCCGCTCTGCATAGACGGAGGTTGTCCCCGGCACAGATTGCAATAACTGTTCTATCTGGCGACCGATTTCTCCAATCACGGCAAGGTCGGGGCCAGCGATCTTAATGCCTACCGGAGTTTTAATGCCGGTCGCCAGCATATCAAGACGGTTTTTGATCGGCATGATCCAGACATTGGTGAGGCTGGGGATTTGGACCAGTGTGTTTAGTTCTGCCTTCAGTTTCTTCATGGTCATGCCTTCGCGCCATTCGTCCCGGGGCTTCAACTGGATTGTCGTTTCGATCATGGGCAATGGCGCCGGATCAGTTGCAGTTTCAGCCCGACCTGCCTTGCCATAAACGGTTTTGACCTCTGGCACGGTCGCGATGAGTTTATTGGTTTGCTGTAACACTTGGCCCATTTTTCCTGCCGATATGGCGGGAAAGGCACTTGGCATGTAAAGCAGGTCACCCTCATCAAGATCTGGCATGAATTCTCCGCCCAGACGCATAGCGGGCACAATGGCGCTTGCCATAATCAGGGCCGCCATCAAAAGCGTCAGGCCAGGTCGACGCAGGGCAAACCCAATGACCGGGCGGTAGCCCGCCGTTAGCAGGCGGTTGACCGGATTGTGGTGCTCGGGGGCAATCCGCCCGCGGACCAGAAATCCGATCAGAACCGGCACCAGTGTGATCGACAATATTGTAGCGGCGGCCATGGCATAGGTCTTGGTGAAGGCGAGCGGTTGAAACATCCGGCCTTCCTGCGCTTCCAGCGCAAAAATGGGTGTGAAGCTCAAGGTGATAATCATGAGAGAGAAGAACAGTGAAGGGCCGACCTCCACACAGGCATTGGCGATAATACGCCATCGATCCTGATTTAAAGCGGCCTTGTTTTCGAGCTTCTTGTGCACATTCTCGATCATGACAATGGCCGCATCGACCATGGCCCCCACCGCGATCGCAATACCACCCAATGACATGATATTGGCATTGATCCCCTGCGCGTGCATGATGATAAAAGCGGAGAGCACGCCAAGCGGCAGGCTGATCACCACAACCAGTGCGGAGCGTAAGTGAAAAAGAAAAAGCGCGCATACCAGTGCTACAATTATGAATTCCTCGATCAGTTTTTCCTGCAAGGTACTTATGGCGCGCTCAATCAGATTTGAGCGATCATAGGTGGTGACTATTTCAATGTCTTCGGGCAGGCCGATCTCAAGTGCTTCCAGCTTGGCTTTTACCCGCTCAATGGTTGCGAGTGCATTTTCACCGGAGCGCATGATGATCACCCCGCCTACGGCTTCGCCTTCCCCGTTCAGTTCGCCTATGCCTCTGCGTAATTCAGGACCAAGCCGGATATGGGCAATATCGCGCAGCAAAAGCGGAGTCCCGTTATCTGAGACTTTAAGCGGTATTTTTTGCAGGTCCTCTATCGATTTGATGTATCCGCTGGCGCGGACCATATATTCCGCTTCGGCCATCTCGATCACGCGACCCCCGGTTTCCTGATTACCGCGCTCGATGGCGCGTCGAACGCTGGAGAGCGGCAAGTTATAGGCGCGGAGCTTGTTGGGGTCGACGATGATTTGATACTGCTTAACCATGCCACCTATGGTGGCTACTTCCGACACGCCGGGAATGGTTTGAAGTTCGAATTTAAGGAACCAGTCCTGAATGGAGTGGAGTTGAGCGAGGTCATGGTTCCCGGTTCGGTCGATAAGTGCATACTGGTAAATCCAACCAACGCCGGTAGCGTCCGGCCCAAGGGCGGGCTTGGCAGTTTTTGGCAATTTTGGAGCTATCTGGCTCAGATATTCAAGAACTCGCGAGCGCGCCCAATAGAGGTCTGTACCGTCCTTGAAGACGATATAGACGAAAGAATCGTTGAAAAAGGAATAACCGCGAACGGTCACGGCACCCGGGACAGCGAGCATGGCCGTGGTGAGAGGATAGGTCACCTGATCCTCAACGACCTGCGGCGCCTGACCCGGATAGGTTGTCTTGATAATAACCTGTACGTCAGACAGGTCCGGGATGGCGTCAAGGGGTGTCGCACGCAATGAGAGCACCCCGGCTCCGGCCAGGAAAAACGCCATAATCATAACAAGAAAGCGATTGGCAATAGACCATCGAATGAGTGCGGCAATCATGGCTTTTCTCCTGACGTGCCGTGGTCATCAGGCTGCGATGTCAGCCGCACAAGGGCCGGATTCAGGCTGGCTTCAGAATCAATCAAGAATTGACCAGAAGTTACGATGTGCTCTCCTGCTTCCAGTCCTGCAAGAATCTCAACCTTATTGTCGCTTTCAATGCCAGCCACCACCTGAGCAGGCCGGAACCGACCCCCGCCCAGGGCGAGGATGACGCGGTCCCCGGTTGAGCTGCGTATCAGGGCTGCTTGTGGAATTGTCAGTATGCTGCGATCTTCTGCCGTTTCAATCACAACGTTTGCATACATGCCGGGTTTCAGCTTCCCCTCGAGGTTGGCGAAGCGCAGACGTGCACGAACCGTCCGGGTTTTGGTGGTAGCCATGGGATAGATGTAATCGACCTTGCCCTTCCATATTTTGCCGGGAAAAGCAGGGAGCGTCATGACAGCCGTCTGACCCGGGGTCACCCAGTCTGTTTCGGTTTCAAAAATATCCGCTAACGTCCAGACCGTAGAAAGGTCGGCCAGACCCATAATTGTATCACCTGGCCGCACGAACATGCCCTCGCGCACATTTAACATGGTGATAACACCGGTTTGTGGTGCGTACATATTGACCAGCCGGCTGGGTGTGCCTGCTTCACGTAACTGATCAATCTGATTTTGAGGCATTCCCAATGCGTTCAGCCGCTGCGCTGCTGCCTTTGTTAAGGCGGGACGGTCCAGTTTGATCGCTTGCAGATATTCGGACTGTGCCGCCACAAGATCAGGGGAGTAGATTCTGAACAGCAGATCACCGCGTTTGACTGTCTCACCTTCAGCCTTGATGGCGAGCTTCTCAATCCAGCCTTCGCTGCGAACATGCACGTCGGACCGTTGCTCCTCGTCGGCCATGATAGTGCCAACAGTTTTAATCTGTTTTGACAGATTGGTGCGCCGAACGATGTTTGTACGAACCCCGATATTATTGACAACAGCCGGATTGATTTTGAGTGAGGGTTCATCACTCGCAACGTCTGATTTCTGATTTTTGTAGACTGGAATCAGATCCATTCCCATGGGTGACTTGCCAGGTCTGTCACTCTTGAAGTTCGGGTCCATGGGGGCGACCCAGTATAAAACATTGCGTTCAGTCGTCAGGGCCGTCTGGCCGAGCTGTAACTTTGCCTTTTCTGTGTGGTCTTGTGTCATGCGTGCGACGAAAAAACCTGTTGTTGCGGCGATAGTAACAAGTAGGCTCAAACCGGCTATGTGTCTGCGCTTCATTGAATATCTCCTGCGAGATAGTTGATGACCGCCCAAGCTTTGGCCTGTTCCGTGCGTAGTTCCAGATGTTTGAGCCGGGTATCCAGTTCGGCAAGCTGACTGCGGACAAGTTCTGGAAAATCAGTCAATCCTGATGCATAAGAGGAGATGGAAGCCTCGGCGGCTTCGTCCGTACGCTGATTAACGGCAGTAGCGTATAGCTCTATACGGCTTCCTGCGTAACGCCAGTTCGCATATGCTTGCTCCAGATCGCGGCGCAAATTCAGCAGTTTCTCGGCACGGCCCAGTTGGGCTGCACTCCGCTCTTTCATTGCAGCAGAAAGCTGCCGATCCTGTCGTTTTGCGGTAAAAAGAGGTATCGAAAGTGTAACCCCGAAGCTGGCGAAGTTCGCTCGTCCGCCGCCTCGCAGTCCGTAGCCTCCCTCCAGTGCCCATGCAGGTTTGTAAGTCTGTTCAACAAGCTCAACATCTTTTGAGGCAACAGCGATCTGGGCATTGTCAACAAGTACGGCAGGATGGTCGGGAAGAGCTTGTGCCAGGACTGTTACAGCGGGTGGAGCTGGCAAGATTGGCAATGCTTCGGGCAAGGGGCGTGAAGCAGCAGACCCCAGAAAACGAGCAAGACCAGCGCGGGCCAATTCTGTGCGCCGCTTCAATTCCAGCAGCCGGTCATCCAGCAAGGACAACTCGAGTTCGGCACGCAGAATGTCCTGGGTGGTCAGCCCGCCAGTTGCAAAGGTCGCCGTTAGGGCTTCGATCAGTTGATTGACGTTGTTTCGGCTTTGGGAAATGTAATCCTGTGCATTTTTGAGGTAAAACAGGCTGAACCAGCCTGTTCGCACGGCAAGTTCGATTTCACGTAGCGCGAGCGCCTTGCGGGCCCGTTCAGCTTCTGCTTCATCCTTGCGCCGTTCACCTTTCAGAGAAAGCGTTCGTCCGACTGGCAATGCCTGGCGCAGGCCAAGCTGAAGCTGCGTCATATTCTCCTGTTCAAACCGAAAAGTGTTGGTTGGGAGGTTGGCCACCGCCCCGCGTATGGTGGGGTCTGGCAACTGCGCATCCGCGATAGCGCGTTGCTCAAGTGCTTCGGCTCGTGCCTCAATACGGAGCAGTGAGGGGTCTTCAGCCGTTACCGCAATATGAACCGCTTCAGAAAGGCCAAGCGGTATTTCCTGGCCGCCCGCGGTGCGAGCAGAAAATATTACCAGCGCCAGGGTGCCAGTCAGAAATAACTTGTACATATAAATCTCACAAATTCGAACATGACAAAAGCTGTGCGTGCTTGTTGGCACAACAGATGTGTCGTTCCACGCAATGCATGGGTGAGATTAGATTTTGGGAGGCGGTATATCCTCGGATGGTGACAAGCCCCTAATGCGACGTTCGGGGGGCGCCTCGAAAGCAAGTGCCGCAAGGTACTGAACTTCAGCTTTAGGATAAGGGGGAGTCGAAGCAACGGCACCAGCGGCGCAGGCCAACTGGCACATCATTTGGCAATTAGACTGTTCCAAATCACTGTTGTTACAGTCATCATTCTTCGGGCATTCCCGGCAATCAACCATCATTGCGACATTCGAAACCTTGTCGCTCGCAAGCGAAATCCCTGCGTGCGCCGAGAGAACGGACGTAGCGGAAAGTAAAGTAGCCAAAGCAAAGATGATAATTGAACGCGTCATGATTACCAGTGTATTCGTTGAGGGCGACTATATCAATTTTAAAATCATCTTTTCAGCTTGTCAAACAGGTCGATCAGTTCAGATACTTTGGTGCGTTGTTCATCAATACTACCCGAAGTGATGGCCTTTTCAACGCAACTGGCCGCATGATCTTTCAGGACGTCGCTCTCTGCCCTGGCAAGTGCAGCCTTGACCGCCTGCATCTGATGTAGGATGTCGATGCAATAACGATTGTCTTCAATCATGGCGATAATACCGCGAACCTGACCTTCGACGCGGTGGAGCCTGTTGATCGTTGCACGAGATGCTGACATTAGTATATACCCTGTAGGGGTATGCTTACGATATTCAGAAATACCCGTCAATCAACGATGAGAGAAAATGCCAGAATAATCGTTGTTAGCCACACCAATACACATCGGTCCAGGCATTTCCACATAAGATACCCCGGTGATATACAGGTAATGTATAGATGTTATAGTGGAGTAGCGTGATTTGAAATCTCATAATATGAAATTAATATAAAATTCGGGGGCTTCATATGAGTAAGATATACAAGAGCGGCAGCCTCAGTCTGACGGGGACTGTCGCCATGGGCACGGGTGTGATGATTGGCGCGGGTATCTTTGCGCTGACGGGTCAGGTGGCAGAATTTGCAGGGGCCCTGTTTCCTCTTGCATTTCTTGTTGCGGCTATTATCAGCGGATTTAGCGCTTACACTTACATTAAGGTCTCGAATAAATACCCTTCGGCTGGCGGCATCGCCATGATTTTAAGGAAAGCCTACGGCTCGACGACGGTTACGGGTGCTGCCGCTCTTTTGATGGCTTTCTCCATGATCATTAACGAAAGTCTTGCTGCCCGGACATTTGGTTCTTACACATTGCAGCTTTTTGACGTGGACAAAACTGGACCGCTGGTGCCCGTACTTGCTGTCGGGCTGATTATATTTACATTTCTTGTGAACATCGCGGGCAACAAGGTCATTGGTAATCTGTCCAAAATCACGGCAGTGGCCAAGGTCGGAGGGATATTAATTTTTGCTTTTATTGCCTTGTGGGCAACTGGATTTACGTTTGAGCCGCTATATCAGGCGGTGCCGATTACAAAACCTCCCCTGGCGGATTTCTGGCGGGTGTAACGCTGGCTATTCTCGCTTATAAAGGCTTTACCACCCTTACAAACAGCGGCGATGAGGTTGAAGACTCTGAAAAGAACGTTGGGCGCGCCATTGTGATTTCGCTCGCGATTTGTGTGGTAATATATGTGCTGGTGAGCTACGCCGTCGGCTCGTCGCTCACCATTGAGGAAATTATCGAAGCCCGCGATTATGCATTGGCAGAAGCAGCGCAACCCGCTATGGGGGAGTATGGTGTCTGGTTCACTGTTGCCATTGCAATCATTGCGACCGCATCCGGCTTGTTGGCAAGTATATTCGCAGTCTCGCGCATGCTCGCAATGTTAACCGACATGAATCTGATTCCACATCACCATTTTGGGATGCCGGGAAATATTCAAAAACATGTTCTGGTTTATTCAGTCGTCGCTGCCGGGCTTCTGGCCGCCTTTTTTGATCTCAGCCGTATCGCATCGCTCGGAGCTGTCTTTTACCTGATCATGGATATGATTATCCATTGGGGAGTCTTCAGGCATCTACATGATGATGTTGGTGCAAATCCTGTCATTTTGATCACTACTATCATTCTGGATATTGTCGTCCTGAGCGCCTTCCTGGTTGTAAAGGGCGCCAATGATCCTGTGATCATTGTAATCTCGTTCGCCGGCATAGTGGCCATATTTGCATTCGAAAAATTTTATCTCAGCGGTCATCGAGATGAGAAAGCGTATAACGCAAAGCATACACATACCTGATTGACCGCTAGGCCTGATTGACCGCGAGGTTGATCAATGATGATCCCGCCAGCCAGCCGGAAACACGCAGAGTACGTATTGGGTGATAATTACGTGGCCAATCGTGCCCTGAGTGTTTCTTGTACTATCCGGCCAGATACTGGCGGTTACGCGCAGAAAAGTTCAACTATTCGTGGTGTGTTTTTTTGTCAGCCTCTTTGTCCGGCATGTCCATCATCATTTTCTGCATCATGTCCATGTGTTCTTGCATTTTTTGCATGTGTTCCTGCATATCGCCGCTCATCATGCCGCCTTGCTTATCCATCATGCCGCGCATGGATTTCATCTTCTCCTGCATCATTTGCATATGTCCCTGCATTAGCTTTTGGCGCTCAGCTGGATCGGTCGTCTCCTTGGCCATTTCCATCTTCTGTTCCATTTGTTCGAACCCGTCACCCTGATCCTGGTGATCGTGTTTTTGAGCCATGGCCGATGGCACGAGTGCGAACCCCAAGGGAATGCTCAGCGCCGCAGCGAGGGCCGTTTTTCGAATAGTCATTGTCTTTCCTTTTCATAATGTTGAGGATGATATATGCCCGGTGAATAAATTTGCGCGCGGCGGGCAAATTCGCGGTAAGCAGAGAACATTTACAACCGACGCCAATCCATCCGAGCCAATCACATTAATGGGTCCTGACCCTAAAACCAAAGTCGAATGCCGGCGACGAACGAAACGCTGCTGACGTCCTCGCCCTCGTCGCGGGCGAAATCGGCCGTATTGCCAATGGCACGGTTCCATGACACGCCAATATAAGGCGCAATTTCGCGTCGGATCTCGTAACGCATGCGCAGACCGAGTTCTGCTGTGCTCAGGCCGGAGCCGATCCCCAGTTCCTCGATGTTCTGAAAGGCGAAGTTCAACTCTGCCCGTGGCTGAACAATCAGGCGCTGCGTGATCAGGAAGTCATACTCCGTTTCGATGCGTGTTTCGACGTCGCCGTCTTCGCTTATGAAGGCGGCGGCATCAACTTCGAACCAGTAGGGAGCAAGGCCCTGAAGCCCGATCACGCCAAACGTACGCGACGGACCAGGTTCGAAATCATGGCGTAGACCCGCCTGCAGGTCCCAGTATCTGGAAATGGCGCGACTGTATAATCCCTGGACTTGGGCTTCTTCCAAACGGTCGTCGCCAAGAACATACTCGCCTTCAGATTTGATCCAGAGCTTGTTATAGTCGCCGCCTGCCCAGCCCTGTGCATCCCATAGCAGGAGATTATCTCCTTCATTGGTCTGATATTCCAGCCGGTCAACCAGAACCAGAGAATATATCTCATCTCCTTCGGCAGTCAGCGCAGGAGAAGATGCCAAAATACCGGTTGCCAGAAACAAGCCGGTCAGGAAGAAACGGCGGGGTCGCAATGCTAGAAAACTAGTATTCATCATCCGGCCTCCCCTATTCTCTCGGTCACAGAGACAACTCGGAACATACCTGCTTTCATGTGATAGAGCAGGTGACAATGGAATGCCCAGTCGCCAGGAGCGTCTGCCGTTATCTCAACGGATAATTTCTCGCCCGGTTTCACATTGATTGTGTGTTTGCGGGGCTTGTGTGCCCCTGCACCGTTATCGAGTTCCATCCACATTCCGTGAAGATGGATCGGATGATTCATCATCGTATTGTTGATCATGGTCAGGCGCAGTCGTTCTCCGTACTTAAACGAGATTGGGCCCTTGACCTCAGTGAACTTCTTACCATCGAAAGACCACATATAGCGTTCCATATTGCCGGTCAGGTGCAGGATGATCTCGCGCCCTGGCGGTCGTGGATCATAAGTGCCGTGTGTGTTGCGCAGGTCGGTATAGACAAGGACTTTATGATCGACATCTTCAAGACCGGTACCCGGTTCATGCAGACGGCTGGCCGGCATTTCGGCTATTGCATCAACACTCACCCGAGTTAAATCGGGTGGGGTCTGACCCGTAGTCGCATAGGTTACCGGAACAAGCGCTGTTGTGCCGCGTCCGACATGCTTCATATCGATGGCATCAGTCATGTTGTGTTTGGAATGGTCCATTGTCTGGCCATTGCCAGCGTTATTGGCCATACCTTTCATATTGTCCATACTCCCCATATTACCGTGCGCCATGCCCATATCGGCCATGGTGAGTGTGGGTCGTTCGCGAAGCTCTGGAACTGGTGCTGTCATACCCGGTCGGGGGGCCAATGTTCCACGGGCATATCCGGTTCTATCCATTGATTCGGCAAAGATCGTATAGGCGAGGTCTTCCCGGGGTTCAACGATGATGTCGTAGGTCTCGGCGACCCCAATCTGGAGTTCATCCACAGTTACCGGTTGTACATCCTGGCCGTCAGCCTGGACCACGGTCATGGCCAAGCCGGGGATACGCAGGTTGAAATAGCTCATCGCTGCGGCGTTGATAACACGGAGTCGTACCCGCTCACCAGGCTTGAAAAGGCCTGTCCAGTTGGAGGAGGCCGCCATGCCATTTATCAGATAGGTATAGGTAGCGCCGGTAATATCCGCGATATCGGTGGGGTCCATCCGCATCCGGCCCCAGGCAAGGCGATCTGACAATGTCGCGCCAAGGCCATTAGCAGAAGCATCACGGAAGAAGTCGCCGACCGTCCGTTTTTGGAAATTATAGTAATCGCTTTGTTTTTTCAGCTTGGTGAAAATGTGATCTGGATCCTCAAAGGTCCAATCAGACAGTATGACCACATGTTCGCGGTCATATGACACTGGATCGGGGATAGCGGGATCAACAATCATTGGCCCAAAGACACCGGATTGTTCCTGAAGGCTAGAATGGCTGTGATACCAATAGGTTCCACTTTGCTTCAATGTATACTGATAAACGAAAGTCTCGCCGGGTTTGATGCCGGGAAAACTGACATTGGGAACGCCGTCCATGGGCGCGGGCAGGAGTATCCCGTGCCAGTGGAGCGACGTATCCTCATCAAGATCGTTGCGAACCCTTAAAGTCACCGTCTCGCCTTCTCTGAAGCGTAGAAGGGGGCCGGGGACGGTCCCGTTAATTGTCTTTGCTTGGGCTGCCTGACCCCCGATTTGTATAGTGCTTCGGGCGATGACCAGATCGAACTTGCGATGGTTATCGGTGGCGGATGAAGGCATCAGACCACTGACCTGCTGTGCCCAGGTAGGCATCAGCGCCTGTAGACCGGTCAAAAGACCGACTGCAGACGTTGAATGGATAAATTTGCGCCGAGAAAACATATAGAACTCCTGAACTCCGTCACGATAAAAGGACGGTATTGTTGACGAACCGTTACAGTATTAATGCAATTAATGGGCAGACTCGGATGGTATGGCGGGCCACTGATGTTGTTCTTTGCCATACACCATAACACCGCCCAGATAGCCGTTAATGCCGACAAGCAGTGCCGTGACGAGCAGAGCTGTCCTGTAGAGACTGTTCCGTGACGGGTACTGACGCATACGCCGTTCGTTCAGCCACAATGTGACGAGTGCCAATATGGCGAGGCCAGTGCCGTTCCAGCGATGGAAGGTCAAAATGGCTTCTTCATCGACAAGTCGGAACCCGCCATAGAACCAGCCCAAAGTCGCGGCGCCAATAGCTCCCATCGTGCCCAGCCAAAGGCTATATCTTGCAGCATCACTAAAAAACCGGCTTTTGGACTTCAATGAAAGCAATTCAGCGAGTGCGGCGCCCAACAACAATGCAATTGGAAAATGAACGGCAGCCGGGTGAAATTTACCAAGCCAGACGAGAAAACGCCCATAACCGGTTTTTAAAAGTGCTTCATTAGGGCCGTGGGCGGAATGATCATGAGCCTTTTCGTTTGTAGCGTCAGCTTCATCATGAGCATGTTGAGCATGATTTTCCTCACTATGGAGGTGTGGTGAGGCCTCTTCATGAGACGATTCGCTGGTTGTGTGAGCAGGGTCACTGGTCTCGCTTGCTGCCTGTGTCTGAGAGGTGGATTCATGGGCCTGATCTCCATGGGCCATGGCAGATGCGAGGGGCAATAGTAAAATAGCGAGTGCCAGAAAAAAGGCGAGAAAAAGGGGTGAAAAAATAGTCGCAATTAGTAGCTGACAGCTACTCCCTTGCGTATTTGTCGAAGATCCAAACTTTTTCATTGTTCATCCTTGGTGTTGAGTTGGGATATGGCGTGGTTAACCGGGAGAGGTCACGCCAAATGATGTGCAACGCCGTGTCGCACAAATTTGATCAACAGGATAAACTTAATTTCGCAAGAGGATGTTCAGGGCTCTAAGGGATCGCAGGACGGGTGGTGGCGGAAACGGCGTAAAGAAAGAGACCGCGGACACCATGCTAAACCGGGATATCCCGAGGTTACTAACAAAGCCGCTTGGCAACATAGCTTCGCTTGGAGCAGGCGCAAAGTTTACCGTCTGTGCGATCTGGGCCTTGCCGGGGGCGGATTCAAGACACGTGTCCGAGAGCCAGTCGCAGTCGCTTGCCATGTAATTATCGACAGTGCCAAAGTGCGGGCAGGATGTGCCAGCGGCATCGGCAGACGCCTGCATTTTCGCCATATGGCTATTTGTAAGGCAATTTGAATACGCGAGTGATGTGAAGGCAAAGGCTGTCACGTAAATCAGAACGGCCACTACCGAAAATAAGCCTCGACTATTCCTTAATAACATGACGCTGAATCCCTAACTTGCCTTACAATACCCCTATAGGGTATATTGAGTCAATGTTTACGGAGATGAAAAATGAGACGCAGAACAATATTTTTGTCGATTATTGCCGGTATGGCGGTCTTGATCGCTAGTGCTACAGTTCACGACTTTTTGCCGAGTGCACGCGCCGCAGAGATGACGGTGCACAAAGATCCCAATTGCGGTTGCTGTAGCAAATGGATACAGCATATGGAAGCCGCAGGCTTCACTGTTAAGGCGAAAGACACCGCCGAAATGGCCGGTATCAAGGCCGATTTCGGCGTGCCATCTGCTCTATATTCCTGTCACACAACGACAATCGATGGCTATGTTATTGAAGGCCATGTTCCGGCGGCGGATATCGCACGACTTCTGTCGGAGAGGCCGGCAGCGCTTGGTCTCGCTGTGCCGGGCATGCCCGCTGGTTCGCCGGGCATGGAGCAGGGATCTAGGCGGGAGCCCTACCAGGTGATTCTGTTCGGGGCCGATGGAAAACAATCTGTCTTCGCCCGCCACTGAGCCCTGTCCTCGGCATAGTGTGAAACGGCTGATCACGAGGCGATGTCTCCGTTACGGAAGTGTTCTTCGTTATAGGTAAAAATGATCTCTGGATCGGGGGTGGCCGCATGCTCGTCCTTGTCGGGGCAGTCGACGAGCGACATCAGATGGCGAATAACGTTGAGCCTTGCCTCTTTCTTATTGTCCGTATGGACCACATACCATGGCGTGATCTCGTTATGCGTGCGGGTAAACATCTCGTTGCGTGCGGCAGTATAGTCGTCCCAGTGTTTGATCGCGACTTTATCTATCGGGCTGATCTTCCACTGCTTCAGGGGATTGACGCGGCGGTCCTCAAGCCGACGTTTTTGCTCATCTCTGGAGATATCCAGATAGTATTTGAAGAGCTGGATGCCCGACCCTACCAGCATATGTTCAAACGGCAACACAGTCCGCATGAAGCGCTCATATTCGACATCGCTGCAAAATCCCATGACGCGCTCGACACCGGCGCGATTGTACCAGCTGCGATTCATCAGGACCATTTCCTGGCTTGACGGCAGATATGGTACATAACGCTGAAAATACCATGAGTTGCGATCACGATCGGAGGGTTTGCCCAAGGCAACGACACGGGTTTCGCGCGGGCTCAGATGCCGGGTGATCCGCTTGATGACACCGTCTTTACCAGCCGCATCACGGCCTTCGAAAAGAATAAGTATCTGGAGATCATTTTCGATCAGATGCCGCTGTAACTTGACGAGTTCGACCTGAAGATGCAGCAAGGTGCTTTTATACCCGCCTGTTTCGGCCTGCTTGTTCTTTTTCCTTGATTTACTCATGTCTTGAACTCCCTAAAATTACGGTGTGTGATGAATGGCCTGTTTCAGGCGGTCTTGACCACAATGTCGTGCAAAATATCGCCGGCATGTGCCAGATGGTCGGATGCATTGGAAAGGTGGCGGTAAATCTCCCGCCGCTTCAATACCTCCATGACAAAGGTCAGCCCCTTGACGACGGCGGAGCACCCCGCTTGATCCATCGGCTCCAGCAGCAGGGCAAGATCTTCCGACGGCTCTTTGTGCTTCTGAGCGATGCTCCGGACGTAATGTTCGGGGTCGAACAGTTCCGCGATCGCCCTGCGGTAAATTTTTTCGACATGTCGTTCGGTTTTATGCACGGCTGTCGCTTGATGCTCAGCATCTGACGGGTGTTTTTTCAATGTGATAAATCCGGCCTCAAGCGCTTTTGCCCCCTGGTGCAGAAGTCGTGCCATCTCAAGCATATGTGCATCAGGTTCGATACCAAGGATTTCCATCTCGTGCACCGTCGTCTTGGCATAATTAAGACTTTCATCAATGGCCAAAATAGCGCGGTAGATGTCCTCGCGGTCGAAGGGGGTGGAAAAAGAGCGATTGAGCGCGTCAATATTTCTGGTCTTGAGTTTGTCGCCGTCGTGTTCAAGCCGGCGCACTTCTTCCGCTTTGGCCTTATCCCCGGTTTCCATGTACTGGACGAACACGTCCATGGCATGGGAAACAAGAATGCACTGGTCATCAAGAAGAGTATAAAAGTTCGGCATCCGCGGGAACATTGCGTTCAACAGCCTCGAGGGCCAGGAGACGGATTTACTTTGAAGCGGTCCGATCTGATTTCGAGAGGGCTTGTTGGTGAAAGCTGTCTTAAAAATATTCATACAATACCATTCCCGAAATGACACCAGCCGACAAACTTGTGAATCCCAAAAGAGTCGGAATCCTTGTTTTCTTGTCAGCCAGCGTAAAAACGATACCAAGTTTAAAAATGAGATTAGCAAAAAATGCGATCATTATTGCGTAAGTAGCAATTTTTGGATCAAGAATTTTTCCGGATACAAGTTTCAGGTTTGAAACTGTGATGGCATCCAGATCAGTGAGCCCGGATATAAAGGAAACCAGGTAAACGCCAGCGTCAGCAAACACGTCATTCATCCACGCAACCAAAAACATTACCAGGGCAAAGCTGAGAGCAAACCCGGCTGCTGTAATGATTTCAGTAGGATTTCCGGTTTTGAGCGGGGGCAGCGGTTCTTGAGAATTGACACCCCGTCGATATGACCACCATACGAACACGGCGCCTGCAAATCCGCCGCCAATCAGCCAGGGGATCATGACAGGTAGCATAGTGTATTCCAGTATCCACACGATGATGCCTATGCGTACGAACTGTACTAAATGGGACACCAGGATTATCGTGGCGGCAATATCTGAAAAACCTGTCTGTTGTTTGCTATGTTTTGCATAAACATAAGTTGTCGCTGTTGTTGATGCCATTCCACCCAGAATTCCTGCGATAAGCAGGCCCGCTTTTTGACTGAATATTCTCAATGCCAGATAGCCCAGGAAACTGATGCCGCTGATGAGCACCACGAGCCAGCCGATTTGATAAGGATTGATGACCTCATAAGCACCGTAGGTGGTATCTGGCAGCACCGGCAACAGAATGAAAGCAACCACTGCAAACTGTAAAAAAGAGGCAACGTCCTGTTTGCTCAGTTTGTCGGGAACTTCGCGTAATTCCTTTCGGAAATAGAGCAGAGCGGTCATGAAAACGGCGATCGCCGGGGGTAAAACCGGGTGGCCCAACCAAACGATGTAGCCAAGACCAAAGGTCAGGAGTCCGGCGATCACTGTGGTGGTCTCAGGATCTTTTGCCGTGGATTTAAATTGCGCGATTAGCAGGCTTGCGGCCACGAGCGCCAAAAGCATGAGGGCCGGATACTGGGTGCCGCTTTGTTTGTCGATGTAGCCACCCAACGAACCGGCCAGTGCAATCAGGGTAAATGTGCGCAAGCCTGCCACGGCATTCTCGTGTGCTTCCCTTTCCAGCCCGATCAAAAAACCAATGCCAAGGCTTTGTGCAAAAAGTAGCAGATGAGATAGCTGTATGTTGTAGTCCGTCATCCAGGTGCCCCCGTGAAGAGGCGAACGAGGAGGTAAATCCCAATCGATACGGCGCCGGCGCCGGGCATGGTAATAAGCCACGTTCCGGCAATGTGCCGTGCCGTTGCCCAGCGGACCGACCTTGGGCGTTCCGAGGCGCCGATGCCCATAATGGCTGTGCTGACAACCTGGGTGGTCGACACCGGTCCGCCAATCGCGGACGCGGCCATGATCACACCGGCTGATGTTAACTGAGCATCCAGCGCATGGATTGGGCGTATCTTGTAGATACCAAAACCAAGTGTCCGTACGATCCGCCAACCACCCGCCAGCGTTCCCAGGGTAATTGTGGTTGCGCTTGCAAGGATGACCCACAATGGTACGTAAAACTCCGCACTGACGCCGCCGAGAACGAGCAACATGGCAATGACACCCATGCCTTTTTGGGCGTCATTCGTGCCATGAGAGAAAGCGAGGGCCGCCGTCGTTAGCCACTGGAAACCCCGAAGGTATTTGTTCACCGACGGGCGCGCCCAATGCAGGATCACACCCATCAGACGGTGGATCAATGCCCCGAACAGGAACCCCAGAACGGGAGAAATGAGCAGCGCGCCCAAGACCTTTGTGACGCCTGTCAGCTTGCCGACAGCCGCAGCGGAAAAACCCCAGACAACATAGTCGGGCCCTGCGGCGATAACGACCGCACCGACGAGGCCCCCGACGAGTGCCTGTGACGACGATGCCGGCAGCCCAAACCTCCAGGTAATCAGATTCCATGCGATGGCCCCCGCAAGGCCGCAAAGGACAATCACCAGCGACGCCACATTCTGAAGCTCTGTAACATCGACGAAATTACCAATTGTATTGGCCACTGCGGTGCCCCCGAGAATGGGGCCAAGAAAGGTGAATGACGAGACAAGTATTGCCGCCTGAATGGGTGTCATGGCCCGAGAGGCGACAATTGTTGCCAGCATGTTTGCCGCGTCCTGCAAGCCGTTTGTGTAATCGAATGCAAGGACGATCACTATACCGGCAACCATCAGGATCATGACGCCGGTCACTGGACGCCTCCATCGCCCTGTTTTTTCATTGGTGCGGATCGTGAGAATATCATTTCACATGTCCATACGCCCTACCAGAATGGCTCGGTGCGCAGAAAAGCTTTCACATCTTTCACCAGTTTACGCTCCGCTGTCATGGCGGCGCGGCGATGCCAACCGATTGTGAGTCCACATCCGTACGCCAGACCTTCATCCATCTCGCTCTTGTTGCGATTTTTGAGTTTGGTGACAAGCGTGTCTGACATGGCAACATCATTCAGATAGCCAAGCCTGTCCTGAAGTTTATCAACATATTTTCGATAAGCCCGGACACGTTTTTTCGGATAAAAACTCTCGAAAAAATCTAGTGTATATCGCAGTGTCTTGACGGCAAGCCGCATCTCATGGCGAGCGGCTTCGGACATGTTTTCGATTTCTTGGCCTTGCTCCCGAACGGCCTGGTCCCGTTTTTGCAGCAGTTTTCCACAATAGTCTCTGACGGGGTCAAGGAGCAATGCCGTTTGCTCCGACACCGGCTGATCCCGCCATGCCTGACCTGACAGCCAGGCGCTCAGTCGTAGCAGAAAATCTGTGTATCGATCAGCATTGATGGCGTCACGGGCCTGTTGTCTGCCTTGTTGTCGTTCTTGCTCCACTGCCGATAAAAAGGCATCAAAACCTTCATCCAGATTATCCAGTTGGGTTACGGGTGTCACGAGTTCGTCCGCAAAAACATCCCAGGCGCGTGCCGGGGACAGTTCGTCTGCCAACCATATGGCTTCGTTAACAGCCCAGTTATATTGCTCTTCCGGCAGGGCTGATTTGAAAAGTCTCAAGGCGGCGCGCAGACGTCGCAAGGCAGCACGCATCTGATGAACGCCTTCAGGGTCGTCTGTTGTCAGAACAATGGCTTCATTTGCCTGCAACTGATCCAGGCAGTGTTGAATAAGTCTGGTAAGAGCCTGCTCGACGGTTGTGTCTTTTGCAAGGTCGAGGCTGATATATTTCCTGGCTCTCGGCCCGTCTGTGGTCAGCAACGCATAACCGCGACTGGCCTTGCTTATTGACGCCAGTCGAAAGGGTACCGTTTCACGAATTTCACTGGCCAGATCGAACAAACGGTCAGGTGTGCCTTCGTCAAGTTCCAATTCGAATTCACAGATTGTATTCGAACCATTTTCGGTGATGATTTTGCCTGCATCAATATCGAAAGTTACCGTGCTGTTGTCATCGAATTTAAGCTTGCGGGAGCTACGCTGAAAATCCGTGCGAAAAAGTGGTATCAAACGATCAACACCCGCACGCTTTATCTGTCGGCGGAGACTCTTGTTTTCAATCACGGAAATAGCCGGGGTTTGGTCGGGAACGGGGCCCTCCCATTCTTTCCGCACGAGAACGCCGCCCAGTCGTGTCGTGTCGACCTTCTTGACACACTGAATATAGGCGCTGCCAACTTTTCTCACGCGCAAGGACAAGCCCTGATTGCGCAACGCGTGGTCTGGCGTGTCAAAATAGATCGTCACCAGTTTTCTCGATCTTGCACGCCCAACAGCATATTTTCTGATCGCCGGAAGTGTTTTGATCTGGTCAAGATGTTCGGAACGGATGGATCCTTTCAGTTCAATTTCACGGTTCATCGGCATGGAACATTTGTCCTTTCAACAGGTAATTATTAAAGTTCATGCGCGTGCCCGACATGCAGGCCGAAGTCGCGTGAGCATGGATTTTGGCAGCATCTGGTTTTTCATATCCCTTGCAATCAATCAATGTAGCTTGTCAGCCGACTGCAACCAGTAATGGGCGGTCGTTGTTCTCTGGGCCTGATCTGGCTCTTGAGCTGTCTATAAGCGCAAGTGATTTCCGTATCTTTTCCGCCTCGTTACTATGTCCTTGGCCTCGCTGCTCAAGTTTTTCCAGTTTCTCTCTGAAAATGTGTTCATACGTTGTCACGATTTGTCCGCTTTTGCGGTTATTCCGGACGCTTTGCATTTGACTGTCTCCATATTGTGATCATGTTTGTCTCGCGACAGCACAATTATGCGGCTGCGGAGATGGGAACGCTTTTATTCGTTCCGTTTACAAATAGAGACGGCCCGGGATGGATTTCGTTACAGTTCTGTGACAGGGTTGGCTTGATCAATCAGGCTTGTCTTAAACTTGCCGTTGAACAGCCCGCGCAACGTTCTGATTAATGCCATGGCGATCATCCATCAGTTGGCGGGAAGCGGCCAAATCGGCTGCTGGCTCTTCCTGTGGTTCAGATAAAGCCAAATAATCCCGGGTCACGGGCACCGTATCTTGCTTTTTGGCAATCTGTATCTGGAAGACGACATGACCGCCATGTCTGAAGGCCAGTTCGCTTGCGACCAGATAAAAGCGCCACATGCGACAGAAGCGCTCATCATAAATCTCGCGTATCCGGTCCAGATTGGCTTCAAAACGCTGGCGCCAGGCTTTCAGTGTTTCTGCATAGTGAAGACGCCATACCTCGACATCTGTGACAAAAAGCCCGGCGCGTTCCACGCTGGCCAGAACTTCCGACAAGGCCGGACTATAACCGCCCGGGAAGATATACTTTGCAATCCAGGGATTTGTTGCGCCAGGACCATCGGCCCTTCCGATAGTGTGTAAAAGGGCAATGCCATCATCTGTCAACCGGTCGTGCAGCGCCGCAAAAAATTCCTTGTAGTGAGGCAGGCCGACATGCTCGAACATACCAACGGAAACGATTCGGTCGAACGCCCCGGAGACCTGCCGATAGTCTTGTAACCGAAATCGCGCCTGATTGTTGAGGCCCTCTGCCGCCGCGCGTTCTTCAGCAATTCGGTGTTGCTGTTGTGAAAGGGTAACACCGGTGACCTGCGTATCATGCTCGCGCGCCAGATGAAGTCCAAGACCGCCCCAGCCACAGCCGATATCCAGAACCCGCTGTCCTGGTTCCAGCAGCAGCTTCCTGGCAATGTGTATTTTTTTGTTTTCCTGTGCCGCCTCCAGGCTGTCGTCTGGATGGCGGAAATAACCACAGGAATATTGGCGATCGGCATCCAGAAAAAGATCATAAAGCTGGCCGGACAGGTCGTAATGATGCGCCACATTGCGGCGTGACCGCTCTGCCGGATTAAATTGCACCAGCGTTCTGCAAAGGCGCCGCAAACGGCCCAGCCAGCGATAATGCCACACGTCTGGCTGCTCGGCCAGGTTGGTCAGGAGCAGTTCGATTAATCCGTATATATTGTCATGATCGATCGTGAGGGTGCGATCCATATAGGCTTCGCCCAGTACAAGATCAGGGTTAAAGAGGAGTTTGCGCGGTAAATATCTTTCGTGAAGCCGGACAGTAACAGGGGGTGCTGACCCACCATAATGTGATGATCGCCCATCCGGGTAGATGACAGTCAGGGACCCGTGTTTAATCAAACGGTCAAAAAAAAGTGATATAAGTCCAGTCCACATTTTATTGCCTTTTCTTTGCGGCTCTCATGCCATTCACAATATTAAGTCTTTACAGCAGCTGTTTTCTTGAAGTAGTACAGCAGCTGTTTTCTTGAAGTAGTTGGTTCCAGGGGCGGCGCAGAAATCATTACCCACTCATGGCTCGAACTACTGTATGATAGCTTTTATGACGGCATATCCGGCTGGCCGTTACAGTCGGCTGGGTCTGACCGGACAATCTGTGACTGCAGACGCAATGTGGGGTTCGGGGTGTTTGCGCGAGGACAGCAGGCATTGCTGACGTGATCATGAGATCAGGCTACGCCAATGAACGGGGTTAACATGACAGACGAAAAGAGTGGCAGTTCCGGGGATGAAGCCGTGCATGCGGTCATGGTGGATATCCGTCAGGATCTGTTGCGCTTTCTTGTCCGTCGCCTGGGCAACGAAGATGAGGCGGCTGAGGTTCTGCATGATTTCTATGTCAAGGTTCTGACACGAATTGGTGACCTTCGCGACACGGACAAGCTGCGGGCCTGGATGCGCCGGGTACTCGAGACGACTCTGATCGATTATTACCGTGCCCAGGGCAAAAAACGTCAGTCCGAGACCGATTACCATTACCTTGAATCTGTGCGGTTTACCGGACTGGAGAAAGATGAGCTTGATCTTGTTGTTTGCAATTGTCTGCACAAGCTTCTGCCGACCCTGAAGCCAGAGTATGCCGAAGTTTTGCGGCGTATTGACCTGTTTGGAGAGACGCGCGCGCATGTGATTGCAGAACTTGGGATCACCGAGAGCAATCTTCGTGTGCGTCTGCACCGCGCCCGTCAGGCCCTGCGGCAACGGCTGGAAGAGACATGCCGGACGTGCCCTGTGCATGGGTTTCTTGACTGTGAGTGTGACTATGGTGCGCACCTTCGCGCTGATCTTGGGCATGACCCTGCCAAACTGTAACGAATATCTCCTTTTACCGTCTATCTGAATAGTTGGCCCGGCGCCGAGCGTCATTGCGCGTCGCGCCGAGTGGTTGTCGCCACATGTTCTCAACCCGGTAAACTGTTCAAAGGAGACGATAATGACCAAACCATCCTCGCCCAAAACGCCAGACCCCACCTATTCCAGCTTCCAAAAACCTGATCTGGAGGCCATGATGGCCATGCAGATGCGCAACATAAGTGCTGTCAGACACATGGCCAATCTGGTGTTCGACAGTGCTGAAGAGATCAACCGCCGCCAGATCGAGCTTCTGAAAACTGGTGCTCTCCATTTAAACACCGCCTATGAGGATGGGGAAAATGAGGCAGATGCTGAAACAGTCTTCAAGCGGCAAGTCGAGGCCCAGCGAGAACTTGTGGACTCCCTGACAACTCATGTAAGCGCAGTCGCCGATATTGCTTCCAAATGCTGCAGTGGTCTGATCCGTGAAACGGCAGAAAACATAGTTGAACCTGCGGTGGCGGCCTGCTGTCAGGGGAAGGCCAAAAAAGACGATAGTAAAACTGCCGAGGCCAGCCAGGCTAAAAAATAGACTTTGGGACATAAGGCATGAGCGCGCTTTTGTATTTTTTTATATGGGCGGCCGTCATTTTCCTGATGATGAGGTTCGGCTGTGGCGCTCATGTGATGGGGCATGGGCACGGCAAAAGTAAACACGGCGGGGGAAGTGAAGCCGGCAAGTCGCCGCCGGATGGCTTTCGGTGGACTCCGCCCGCCAGGGACGTCGACCCTGTCTGCGGAAAGACCATCAACACAGACGGGGCCAGGCCGAGCATCCATGATGGCCATGTCTACTACTTCTGCTCACGTGAATGCCGCGAGATATTCGAGGCGGCGCCTGAACAATATGTTGGCCCCATGGCTAACAAACCCCTTCCTCAACCGGAGAATCACCATGTCTGACACCAGCGATTTTACGATGACCGGACAACCCGCCGGGACCCCACTGCCCCGAAAAGATTTCCCCAGAATGCCGGTGTTCGCACTGGGCATGAGTCTGGGGCTGTTTCTGGCGATTACCTTTACTCTTTGTATTGGTTTCGACCTTTTATTCCCCGATCACGCAATGTATGAGAGCTGGCTTCGGCTGCTGCCCGGCTTCACCTGGCTGAACTGGCCAAGCTTCTTTCTCGGGCTGATCGAGAGTTTCGCCTATGGCTGGTATGTCGCTCTGATTTTCGGTCCGCTTTATAACTTCTTCGCAGCGCGGACGTGGCGGCGGCCATGACAACGGCGACACAGAGAGTTAGGACGCCGGAGATACCACCTAAAGCCTTGCTCAGGACGGTGGAATACGGAAATTCCGAACGGTGCTGCAAGCCAGCTTAACATACTTGGCCAAGTTGAGGCAGATCGTCTCGGGAAAGGGAGTAACGGAATGGATGCCAAAGATGTCATGACCACCAATGTAGTGACGGTGCGTTCCCATACGCCGGTTGAAGAGATCGCCAAACTGCTTGTCAAGAACCGTGTCAGCGCCGTGCCGGTTATCCGGGAGGGAGTGGACGTGATAGGAATTGTCAGCGAGGATGATCTTATTCACAGGGAGGAGTTGGGCAACGAGAGGCGGCCATCCTGGTGGCTGAGTCTTTTTGCCGTTGGCCAGGAAAAGGCGGCGGCATTTGTTAAAAGTCAGGGTCGGATCGCGGCGGATGTGATGACGCGAGATGTTATCGTCGTAGAGCCAGAGACCAGCCTGAAAGAGATCGCCAAAATTCTCGAGACACGACATATCAAGCGCGTTCCGGTTGTCAGCAATGGTGAACTGGTTGGTATCGTCAGTCGGGCCAATCTGCTTCAGGCTCTGGCCATGGGGAAAGACGACGATACCCGGACCGTAGATGACGAGTCTATTCGCCGTTCCATCATTGATGTGCTTCGTACCAAGGCCGGTTTGAGTGGGCAGAACATCAATGTCACCGTGTCAGAGAAAAATGTCCATCTTTGGGGGATTGTCTTTTCGGAAGAGGAGCGCAGGGCGGCGGTAATTGCTGCCGAATCGGCCCGCGGCGTAAAGCAGATTGAAGATAACCTTAAGATCATCGATATGCCGGAAAATATTCCCTGGGTGTAACCTGGCCGATTTTGCCTAAAACGGATGCCTGAATTGACCGGGGCGTGACATTAAAACCAAAGAAAAATGCACAAAAGAAAGATGAATATATGAAAACGGCAATTATTGAAATTGCGGATATGGTGTCTGTGCTGAGTGCGCGCGGCGTAGAGAAGCGGCTCATGGAAATCCCCGGCGTGAGCAAGGCCGAGGTGAATTATGTCGCCGGCAGCGCCACCGTCGTCTATGACGAGACGCGCGTCGACCTCAAGGCGATCAAGGCGAAGGTGGCCGAGTGCGGCTATCACTGCGGCGGTGAGCTCGTGCCGAAGCATGTCTGCGAGCCGGAGGGCCCGTCGACCGGGAGCGCTGCTGTGGCGATGCCGGCGCATGAGCATCATGGGGAAGCGGCCAAGGCAAAGCCGGAAACCGGAAAAGCGGGAGCTGGAAAAGCAGATGCGGTGGACCATACAGCGCACGAGATGGGCCATGGCGGCGGCATGAGTATGGAAGCCATGGTGCGCGACATGCGCAATCGCTTCTGGATCGCACTGATTTTCAGTATACCGATCTTTATCTACTCACCGATGGGCGGCATGTTCACCCCGCCGGCGCCGCCGTTCGGGCTCCGCCTGGATCTCTGGCTGTTTTTCCTGGCAAGCGCCGCCATATTATACCCAAGCTGGCCGTTCTTCGTTGCTGCATGGCGGGCGCTTCGCAATGGGGTGCTCAACATGGCGGTGCTGGTCGTTCTGTCTGTGGGAACGGGATATATCTTCAGCGTGGGCGCCACCTTCTTCTTTCCCGGCGTTCAGTTTTACGAAGCGGTCGCCGTGCTTCTGGTCTTCATCCTTCTCGGTCACTGGCTGGAGATGCGGGCCCGGGCGGGAGCTTCCGACGCCATACGCTCGCTGATGGATCTCGCACCGCCGATGGCGACGGTCCTGCGCGATGGCCGCGAAATCGAGGTGCCGACCGCGGAAGTGCTTAAAGACGATACGGTTGTGATCCGGCCCGGTAATAAAATCCCGGTGGACGGCAAGATACTGGAGGGCAGTTCGCAAGTCGACGAATCCATGCTTACGGGCGAGTCGATGCCGGTAGCGAAAGAGCCCGGCGACAAGGTAATAGGCGCGACCATCAACAAGAGCGGCAGCTTTAAATACCGTGCTACAAAGGTCGGCGCCGACACGGCGCTCGCCCAGATTGTCAAGCTGGTGCAGGAGGCCCAGAACTCGAAGGCGCCGGCCCAACTCCTTGCCGACAGGGCATCGCAGTGGCTGGTGCTGATCGCGGTGGTTATCGGCCTTGCAACCTTTGCCATCTGGTTCTGGTGGATTGGCGAGCCCTTGCTGTTCGCACTGACCCTGACAATCACGGTCTTCGTCATTGCCTGTCCCGACGCTCTTGGGCTGGCCACGCCGATGGCGGTAATGGTCGGTACCGGGCTGGGCGCTATGAACGGCATCCTGTTCAAGAATGCCGGCGCGCTGGAGGATGCAACCAAACTGGATATGATCGTGTTCGACAAAACCGGCACGCTGACGATGGGGGCCCCTGAAGTGGTGGAGGTCGTTGTGTCGTCTGACATGACAGCAGACAAGGTATTGACATTGGCCGCCACTGTCGAACAAGGCTCAGATCATCCATTGGCGCAGGCAATCCTGAAGCGTGCGGACGATCTGCAGAAAGCGCAATTGACGGGCTTTGAGAATATTGAAGGCAAGGGCGCGCGGGCGGACATTGATGGTGAAGAAATTCTGCTGGGCAACCGCCGCCTGATGGATGAACGCAATGTCACGATGGATGAACTGGGGTCCGAGGCGAAACGGTTGCAGGGTGCCGGTCAAACGGTGGTTCATATTGCGCGGGGCGGGCAATTGGTCGGTCTGATCGCCATCGCCGATGCCCCCCGGCCGACCGCCGCCGCGATGGTGGCAAAGCTGCGTGAACGCGGCGTCGAGGTCGCAATGCTGACCGGCGACAATCAGGCAACCGCCGACCGGATCGCGACAGGCCTTGGCATCACGACGGTGCTGGCCGACGTGCTGCCGGGCCAGAAGGCGGACAAGGTCAAGGAGTTGCAAGACCAAGGCAAAAAGGTTGGCATGGTCGGCGACGGCGTCAATGATGCACCGGCTTTGACGCAGGCCGATGTGGGGTTCGCCATTGGAGCAGGCACGGATGTAGCGATCGAGAGCGCTGACGTCGTGCTGATGAAAAGCGATCCTTATGATGTGGTGGGGGCAATTGAACTTTCGCGCGCCACGCTTCGCAAAATGCACCAGAACCTGTTCTGGGCCGTGGCCTATAATGTGGTGGCTTTTCCCATGGCTGCCGGAGTTTTCTACCCTTACCTCATCAGTCCGGAAGTGGCAGCACTGGCCATGTCAGGAAGTTCAGCGCTGGTGGCGGTCAATGCCATGTTGCTGAAACGAACGCGGCTGGAGGGCATTCATGCCGCCACCGGAAAGGTATAATTTGAATCCGTGAAATTTCACATTTTTGATCGATTGTGGCGGCGACCTCCTGGTTAAATTGGGGGAGCATGTGAATGGGGCATGAAAGTATTGATAATAGCAGGTTGAGGGTATGGTGTTTCACTGATGTCGGCCGCTGAAACTGAGAAAGAAATACCTGAGAAGGAATTGCCCGGGGAAGAGCTGTTTGTCACGGATCCTGTGTGTAGAAGGCAATTGACGCTGGAAAATGTTATTGCCCAGGAGCAATATCATGGCTGGGCATATTTCTTTTGTTCAAAGGCTTGCCAAAGGCTCTTTCAAGCCACCCCGGAACGCTATTCTTCCCATCCGCTTCACGCCTCCCCGGCAACAAAGGGGAAAGAATTCTGATTTTCCCGTGCACGCATGGACTGGAGTAGTTTTTTCTTATAAACTTTGATCTACGTCAACTTACCTTTCCGAATTATGTGATCTAGTGAGTGTCGTGGAGTGGGAAATTATGGGAAAATTTAAACGGTCGGTCTTGTGAAGAGAATTCGCCGACATATCATGATTTTATTGCAGGTATTAGCGCTTGTGACTTATCCGCCGATGGCGAGTGGTGCCCAGGTTGATATGTCTGTATCTCGCATGGCTGTGGCCGCGGGTAGTGGTCATAATCAAGTCCATAATCAGGACACTGAAGATCACCATCACGGTGCTGAAGGCCATTCGGCCAGTCTGACAAAGGCTGAGGGAGCCACCACATCAACGACCGATGGTATCACCTGTCATCCCTGCTGTACCGTGGGCCTTGGCGCTTGTGTCGCTATTATGATCACCGTCCCGGGAATTCCAGAACCAATATTGATACGCGGGTTTGAAGCCCCGCGGTTTATTCCCTTTAAATCGCAGCATATCAATCCTTTGCCTCATCCGCCCAGGTTGAGCGCTTGAATAACAGCACTCTATTGGTCTGTTGTCGGATCATCAATATGCTCAGTTGAATGGTACGTATGGCATATTGAACCAATTGATGAGTTGGCCGTTTCTTCCATAGACTGTCTGTTACATTCCAAATCCGCGTCGTTCCGGTAACAATTATCCGCCGAACCCGGGCTCTTCGACACGCACTTGTCGGCGTCGAGTCGGGTTGCGCCGCGATCCAGAAAGCCTTGCCTGCCGTCTTGCTTGAGCTGGACATGCTCGCACGCGGTGGCATCAGATCAGGGAAATCAACATGAAACTATCTTTAGACGAGATACCATCCATGGAACATTTTGCCGGTGCTTCATCTGGCAAAATGTTTAAAAGTGAAGATCAAGAGCCGGCAAGCCCTCTGCTTGAAACTATTCTTTCAGAGCGGCGTGCATATTTTCTACGCTATCTTCAGCACCGTTTGGGAGACCGCGACGATGCTGAAGACGTGCTCCAGGACTTTTATATGAGGGTGTTGAAAAAAGCGGGTCAAATCAGAGACCAGGCCTCCATCATGGCTTGGCTGCGTGTGGTGCTCAAGTCGGTACTTACCGATTATTGCCGCCGCAGGACAGCAGAGAGACAGGCTCGCCAAAGAATGGTGGCCGACTGGATGGCGCTATTTCCGCAACAGGAAACGGCTGTCCCGGAGGAAGACGAGACAGGTCGAGCCACTTGTACCTGTTTTTACAAGCTGCTGCCGACCTTGAAAGCGGAATATGCGGAGGCCCTGTCACGTGTTGATCTGGGGCAGCAGTCCAGGGCGGACGTCGCCCATGCTCTGGGCATTACGACTGGAAATATGAGAGTACGTCTGCATCGGGCGCGCCAGGCGCTGAAAGAGGCACTTGAACATTCATGCCAGCAGTGCGTGGAGCATGACTGTTTTGGGGAAAATGTGTGTTTGGATCAACCCGGTGGGAAAAAGGAGAACCATTCGATGTCGTGACTGTAACGCTTTTGGACCTGCTCCGTCTATAAAGGTATATGTCGTCTAACGAAGGATAAAGGACGCTCATGGAGTTGGTTGGCGAAAGCTCGAATCAGAATGACAGTATGGTGACGGAGAGAAGTTCGCCTGTTTTATCGCATGTTGACCTGTCGGTTGGCGGCATGACCTGTGGCCATTGTCCGCCAATGGTCAGGAAGGCGCTTGAACAAACAGAGGGCGTTCATGCTGCACAGGTTAATCTTTCCACGGGCAATGCCGGGATCGAGTATGATCCGGACATGATATCAGTTGGCGAATTGGCGAAAGTCATCCGTGCTGCCGGTTACAGCGTGGCGACGGCCAAGACCCGCTTTCTGATTAAAAACATGCATTGTTCCTCATGCGTAACCCGTATCGAACATGCGCTGAAAATGACACCGGGTGTTGTGTCTGCGCGGGCCAATCTGGGCCCCAAGGCGGTTGATGTTGAGTATCAGCCCGAAACTGTTGATTTTGCCGCTATTCGCCAGGCGATCGAGTCAGGGGGTCATAAAATAGATGAGCCCAGGCCCGCGGATATAAAATCGGCCGTCGAGGAAGATGTGGATTCGGAAGAAATATCGCGCCAGCAGGAATATCGCACACTGATGCGTAAATTCTGGTTTGCCGCTCTTATCTCGATTCCGGTTATGGGGCTAAGCTATCCGGATCTGATCCCCGGTTTGCGCGAGTGGATGCCCGCGGGCAGTGAGAACCGGCGTATCGTGTGGGCGTTTTTAGGGTTGCTTACGTTGCCGGTCCTGTTGTGGTCCGGTTCACAATTTTATGTCGGTATGTGGCAGGCGCTAAAGCATCGTTCTGCCAATATGCACACACTGATTGCAATCGGCATTACGGCAGCCTTCGTTTATTCGGTGGTCGCGGTGGCCTATCCGGATATGTTCCCGACGGTCGAGCTTGCCGAAGTATTTTGGGACGTTTCAGCCGTGGTTGTCGCTCTTGTGGTGCTCGGCCTTGCGTTGGAGCTGAAGGCAAAAGGGCGCACATCGGAGGCGATCAAGAAATTGATGGGTCTACAGGCAAAGACCGCGCGTGTGATCCGGGACGGGAAGGAAGTTGATCTTCCTGTTGAAGAAGTTGTGGTCGGCGATGTTCTTATTGTTCGACCAGGTGAAAAAATTCCAGTCGACGGGATGATCACGGACGGGTCAAGTGCCATTGATGAATCCATGATCACGGGTGAATCCATGCCGGTTGAGAAGCACGTCGAGGACGAGGTAATCGGCGGGACGCTCAACAAAACAGGCAGCTTTCGGTTCCGCGCGACGAAAGTCGGGAAGGACACGGCACTGGCAAGCATTATCCGGATGGTCAAGGATGCCCAAGGTTCCAAGGCGCCTATCCAGCGGATCGTGGATATGGTCTCGGGGTATTTTGTGCCGACTGTGATGATTCTGGCCATTCTTGCCTTTATCGCCTGGTATATTTTTGGCCCTGAGCCCAGAATAATTTACGCCACCATCGTTCTTGTGACCACGTTGATTATTGCCTGCCCCTGCGCGCTGGGGCTCGCGACACCAACGTCGCTGACTGTTGGCATCGGCAAGGGTGCGGAGAATGGTGTTCTGATTCGCTCCGGGGATGCTCTTCAGACCTCGGAGAAGCTTGATGCCCTTATTTTGGACAAGACCGGGACGATTACCCGTGGCGAACCAGCGCTTACCGATGTTGTTACCGTTCAGGACTTTGATGAAGTCGAGATTTTGGGCCTTGCCGCATCGCTCGAGCGGGGCTCTGAACATCCGCTGGGCGAAGCAATTGTCAAGGGGGCGGAGAAACGCAAAATTGAAATGAACAATGCCGAAGGGTTTGCCGCCATACCGGGCCATGGCGTCAGCGGCGGTATTAGTGGAAAGGACGTCTTGCTCGGCAACGCCAAACTGATGCGTGATCGCAATATAGAAATCACGTCCCTTGCGACTGAGTGGGAGCGTTTGGCGGGTGAGGGCAAGACGCCCATGTATGTTGCGATCGACGGCAAGGCGGCAGGCCTGGTGGCGGTAGCTGATACTGTGAAGCCGGATTCCCGGGACGCGATCGCTCTATTGAAGCAGATGGGCATCGAAGTTGTCATGCTGACCGGCGACAATCAGCGCACGGCCGACGCCATTGCCCGCGAAGTGGGGATTGACCGGGTTCTGGCGGAAGTGCTGCCGGATGACAAGGCCCGCGAGGTGCAAAAACTGCAACTGGAAGGCAAACGTGTCGGCATGGTTGGTGACGGCATTAACGATGCCCCGGCACTGGCCAAGGCCGATGTGGGATTTGCCATCGGCACCGGCACCGACGTGGCAATTGAAGCAAGCGATGTCACACTCATCAAGGGCAGTCTTGTCGGTGTTGCAACAGCGATTGAAATAAGTCAGGCGACAATGAAAAATGTGCGCCAGAATCTGTTTGGCGCCTTCGGATATAATACGCTCGGCATCCCTGTAGCCATGGGCCTGCTATACCCGTTTACGGGTCTTCTGCTCTCGCCGCTCATCGCTGCGGCGGCTATGGCCTTCAGCTCGGTCACTGTCGTGACCAACGCCAACCGCCTGCGCTTCTTTCAACCAGGGAGGGTTGCCAAATGACACCTGATCGCTGGATCGTATTAGTCGGCGGGCTGCTGCTGGTGGCCTTCATTGTCTGGTTTTTCTGGTTGAAACGCGCCAGAGGTGTGCGTGCCGCCGAGACTTCGAGTGGCCACCAGGAGGTTATGGTGCTGGTCAAGGGCGGGTATACTCCTGACACCATTATTGTCCGTCACGGCAAGCCGGTTCGTCTCAACTTCCGGCGCGAGGAGACGGCCTCCTGTTCAGAGAAAGTCGTTTTCGGTGACTTTAACAGAAGTGCTGATCTGCCAACCGGCGAGACTGTCTCTATCGAATTTGTGCCCGATCAGCCGGGCGAATATGAATTTGCCTGCGCCATGGGTATGCTCCGCGGCAAGCTGATTGTGGAATAAAACAAGAATATCAAGGCCCGGCGGATTTCAACGCAATTTCCGGGAGCTGGTCGGTCCATTTCGCACAATTGACCCAATAGTCAGGAGAATTTTATGAATAACCAGTCTCTGCCCCCCAAACCGTCGTTTTGGCGTTCACGGGCCGGTATAGTGTTTCTGTTGTTCTTCGGTGTAGCCGGGTTTCTGTTGTTCTACGAACATCGGGCTCATATTGCGGGAAGTTACTGGCTCCTTGGTGGATTATTGGCGGCCTGCATTCTCATGCACAGGTTTATGCATAGTGGCCACGGCGGTGATCATGGTCACAATAACAAACCGGATGACAAGGTGAAATAGACATGCATACAGATTCTTACGGGCTGTGGTTTCTGGTTATTTTCAACTCGGCGGTCTTTATCCTTTTTGCCTTCAGCTTTTTCAAACCGAAGACGAAGCGGGACTGGCGGTCGTTCAGCGCCTTCAGCGCCTTTCTGGTCGCGCTTTTCACCGAGATGTACGGTTTTCCCCTGACAATTTATTTCTTCTCCGGCTGGTTGCAAGCAAATTACCCCGGCATTAACTGGCTTTCGCATGATTCCGGGCATCTTCTGGAGATGTTATTCGGCTGGAAAGGCAACCCGCATTTCGGTCCCTTTCACATTCTGAGTTACATCTTTATCGGCGTGGGCTTCTATCTTCTTTCGGCAGCATGGCAAGTCCTGTATCGGGCGCAGAAGACGGGTACTTTGGCGAAGACCGGTCCCTATGCCCGCATCCGACATCCGCAATATGTGGGCTTTGTCCTGATTATGATCGGCTTCCTTTTTCAATGGCCGACTGTGCTGACTTTGGCAATGTTCCCGGTCTTGCTTGTTATGTACTGGCGGCTTGCGCTACGTGAAGAGCGGGAGGTTGAAGCTGAAATGGGCGAAGAATACCGCCAGTATGCGGCACGGGTGCCACGCTTTATCCCCCGGTTTAAGGATATATTGGGCGCCTCCGAGCTGAGCCAGAGTGAATAACCATCGAGTTCGTGAAGCAGAAATGGACAAGTGTTTATATAAAGATGTTTGTTGAAAGTGATGAGATCCAAATTCAACACTGACTTGCCGAATTCCGGCGACGCGGAAATCAAACGACGAGATTTTCTCTATGTTACGACCGGTGCCCTGGCGGCACTTGGCACGGCGGTTGCGGTTTGGCCGTTGATTGACAGCATGAACCCATCGGCAGATATTCTTGCCTTGTCTATGGTTGAGGTTGATCTTGCGCCTATGGAGCCGGGTCAGCGGATCACCGTGAAATGGCGGGGCCGTCCCGTGTTCATCTCCCGGCGCACGGTCGGGCAGATTATACGCGCAAGGACAGATGACGGCAGCCCGGCACTTATCGATTCCGCGACAGATGCCTCGCGTGTCAAACAACCGGAGTGGCTGGTTGTGATCGGCATTTGTACTCACCTCGGCTGTGTCCCCCTTGGTCAAAAAACCGGTGATCTTCACGGCAAATATGGAGGGTGGTTCTGTCCATGTCACGGGTCTGTCTATGACACGTCCGGCCGTGTCCGGCGCGGCCCGGCACCGCGTAACCTTGCGGTTCCCCCCTATACTTTCATGACCGATACGCGCATCAGGATCGGATGAAAGGGGCGCCGGGAATATTACCGTAATATACATTGCCTTGGCCTTCAGGCGCGTTGGCCTTCAGACACCAGATGCCGGTTATATTCCTGTCATTTAGGGTGTGTCAGCAACCCCTGTTTCGGGGCCCGGGAACAGAGTCCTATAAAAGGGCGAGAGCAGTCTGGAACCATCATGTCGACTGGTCGTTAACTTACCGGGATGTATGTCTGCCGGGACGCGAGCTTATCGGGTCGGTGGATCATTTGTCCACCCGGCGGCACAATGGTTTAAAGGAAAATGAAAGAGGAGAGTGATATGACTGAGGGGCATTCCAAATACTGGAGATTCGGGGCCATGATTGCGACATCCATGGTGGTGATGTTTGGCATCATGTATCTGAATTCGTTTGAAGCAAGCCATGCCCGATGGAGTGAGACCCGGTTTTACATGACCTTTATCATGGGGGCCGCCATGGCGATGGTGATGCTCAGTTTCATGCTGGGCATGTATCAGAACTCAAAAATCAACGCAGGTATTTTCGTGGGCAGTGTATTTGTGTTTGCCTTGGCGCTCTGGCTGGTCCGCAGCCAGACCACGGTGGGGGACCAGTCGTATATGAAAGCGATGATCCCGCACCATTCGATCGCCATCCTGACCAGCGAACGTGCCAATATTGCCGACGTTCGTGTTCGCGAACTGGCGGACGGGATCGCCCGGACCCAGCGCCGTGAAATCAAGGAAATGAACTGGCTCATTGACGACATCCGGGAAAATGGCAAAGCAATGACACAGGCGGCAGCCTCAGCACGTCCTCTGCCGCATTTCACAGACGAATAAGGGCAGCAGATAAAGGAGATTTGGTCATGTCAGCCTCGGACATTCACACCAGAGAAGAAGGTCGTGGCACAAATGTAGGTGAATACTGGCCGCTTGTCTCTCTGGTCATTACCGCCGGTCTTGCGGCTTTCGCTATCGCATCCAGTTACGGACAAGTGACCATGGTTGGCTTCATGCATGCTTACATGGGGGTCTTTCTGGTGATCTTTGCCTTGCTGAAGATTTTTGATTTGGGCGGGTTTCAGGACGGTTTCGCCATGTATGACCTGCTGGCCAAACGGGTAAGGATTTACGGCTATGTCTATCCTTTTATTGAATTGGCGCTTGGGCTTGCCTATCTCGGCTATACCCTTCCTTCGCTCACCTATATCGCCACCATCGTCGTATTCAGTTTTGGTGCGGCGGGCGTTGTGATTGCCCTGAAGAAAGGGGTCGATATCGACTGTCCCTGCATGGGCAATATTCTCAGCGTCCCGCTATCCACTGTTACACTGACTGAAGATGGCTTTATGATAATTATGGCGGCTATCCTGCTGTTTATGTAAGGTTTCCGGCCAAGGGTCTGTTTCAAAAATGGTTCTTCGTTAATAATGCCTTGCAAGACGGCTGCATTGGTTGAACCATGCGAAAGTGTAGCCATGGACCCCCGGTGGGCTAGAATCTCGAAGTATTATGCATAGTCGGAACAAATGACGGCTTCCAGAGTCCCGTAACCAATTTCCCAGAGCGCATCCCGCGGCTTTGATCACTGATAGCTGCCAGCGGCATAGATATCGCGCAGTCCGGAATGGCCTCGCTGCCCTCCAGTTCCGCACCGCCATGACCAGATGATGATTGATCGTTTTTAACAGACTGCTGTCCCGTCAGTCATAAAAAATAACGCCGCACTGTCGAGGCTGGTGGAAAGTCGTTTGGCAACATGCGCCACTGACAGCCGCTCGAAGCCATGTATAAAAGGGCATCGAACACGTCACGCAAATCCGTGGTGCGCGAACGCCCTCCTGGCTTCGGCGGGTGCAAAAAAGGCGCTATGTGGCTCCATTTCTCGTTCGTCACATCGCTTGCATAACGGCCACCTTGCCGTTCATAATCCAGTCGAGTGATTTTGGTCCAGGTCATTTAGATCTCCCTCGAATTCTTAAGAATCGTCTCTCCCAATTTTGTGCTCTGCTGGCTTAATTATGTCCTCGCCTGAAATATTCCTTGCAGATACTGTTGGTTGCGCACCCCCGCAACCAATAAAACAAAGGGTCCCAAATCGGGGCCCTTTTGTTTTATCTGGCAGGTGGGGTAGATGAGAGAAGCCTGCCGGTTCGACCGGAAAGACATTGTAGATCAATGTCTTGGAGGTAACGGAGCAAGCGTAGCGGCGACGGTAAATCCTGCAAACGACAATCATTGCTACAGACTCGAAAACGCCGTCCCTCTGGGGCGGCCGTTTTCGTTTGTATCGCGTTTACTCGTAATGAATCGCAAAAAGCCCAGTGTTTATGCGGCTTTCAGAGTGTTACCGCGCCCGTTACAGCGCATACCCGAAAATTCCATGTCACATGAATGGCATATTAAAAGGGCAATATGTTTATGATTTGTTCTATATATGTTAGATATTAACAGTGACGATTCTCAATAGCCTTACGTGTAGCTACAGGAGGGGAGATGAATAAAGAGGATAGCAAGGGGTTGGCCGCGAGCTTGTCTATCTCGGCAAGCGAGTACTTAGACACCGAGGAGGCCTTGCAAGCATATGAGGAAATCTGCCAACCTTGGGCACCGGTGGATAAATGGCTGAGACCACGACTAAATCTTGTTGAGACGGCACTGGAACTGGCACTCAAGTCGATATTGGCTAGTTACAGGCGTTCAGAGAAGGAATTACGTAAATTCGGACATGACATCGAAAAACTGGCTGCCGAATTAGAAAAAATAGCAGATGACGCTCAGATAAAGGCCCTGTGCAGTCAAGTGCCCAACCGTTTTGACAATAGCGACCTGCATAAAGGAAGAGACAATATTTACGTAAGGGTTCAAGGCCGTGTGAAGATAGAGGCCCTTCGATCGAAAGCTAAATTTGTCAAACAGATAGTGAATATGGCTAGCATGAGGGCCCGCAATATGTCGCGGAGGCACAAGGACAGCATGTAAGTGATACTGACACAAAAAGGACGATAGCATCCGCTACCGTCCTTTTTGACCTGTTGTCCGGGGTGCCTTTGGCATCCCTCGCGGGGCAGAACCCCCGCGAGAAAATCATGCAGATGGCACAAGGGCCCTATAGTTTGGAGAAACCGGGAATATTGTATCCTGTGCGTTTCTTTTCCGGTGGCGTGGGGTATGTCAGAAGACTATGGGTTAATCCGGCGTCCACCAGCCCGGCCGCACAGGCGACCGTGGCGACAATGGGATTGAGGACCGGGATGCCATGAAGCCCCTTTTCTGCCAGGGCCTTGCCGACAATTTTCTCACACCCGTAAAAAGCGGTGCATCCAACGATGATCGCATGTGCGCCGTCTTCCATCACAGCGGCAACAGATTCCTCAACGATACGTTTGTGAAGCTCGTCCGGGCCCTTTTTAAGGACATCATCCACATTCAGGTCGACCGCACGTATTGATGCCACATGATCAAGCAGGCCATATTCGGCAAGGTGGCTTTCAAAACGGGGGCGGCTACGGCTTTTAACACAGATAAAACTGAACTTGTGACTGAGGGTACTGGCGATATGTGCGCAGGTCATTCTGGGGCCCAGCACCGGAATACGCACACATTCCCTGATAGCCTGCAGGCCGGGATCGGCCATACAGTCGAGTACAATGGCGTGGACGCCAGCTTTCTCGGCCTTTATGGCCTCGGCGACCATATGCGGGACTGCCAGGGCGTCATCCAGATCGGATTCAACGGAAACAGGACCGTACGGGATATCGGACGTGGTAATTTCGAGGTCCCTCCGCTTCTTTCCAAGGGCGTCAATGTCCGCGCGATTGAAGGTATCGTTTATAATGGGGGCAATAAGGTGAATTTTTACAGGCATGATAACCTCTGGATTATTTGTATTTGAATAGTTCCTGTGTTGTTCCATGCGATATTGCCATGGAAAAATTGACAGGGAACCCATCAAGGACGGGTTGAGCGCGTAATCTGTGACGGACGCAAATTACATGAAAGCCGTACCCGGAATCGACGGCATTCTGTTTTGCCATGGCCGGGATTCTTCAAGCTGCGCGGCCAGACCAATCAAAAGGTCTTCCCGGCCCATATCTGCAATAAACTGGATACCGATCGGCAAGCCATCCCCGTTCCAGGCCAGGGGCAGTGAGATCGCCGGCTGCCCGGTGACATTGAAAACGGGCGTAAAGGGGGACCCGCTCAGGATAAAATGCGACCAGTCGAGCCCGGTCATGCCTGACCGGTTGGCGTCAAAGGCACCCAAAGGATGGGGCGGGTTGGGCAGGGTCGGCGACAGGATCAGATCATATTGCCTGTAAAATTCACCGATTGTCCGACTAACCCGGTTAAAGATATCGAACGAGTCCAGAATGTTTTCGGCACTCTGGGCCTTGCCATAGTGATAGCAGGCCAGTGTGGTGGCCTCCAGAGTGTCGAGGGTTGCGGGACGTCCGGTCTGTTTTGACAGACCGTCAATCCAGCGGGCTATGTTTATACACCATATGCGCGCATTTGCTTCGGTGAACGTTTCCCACGTCACACCAATGTCCACCTTTTGCGGTTCAACATGATGGCCGAGATCTTTGCACAGCTGTGCCACACCGGTTGCAGCATCGGTACAATCGCTATGCACCGGAATATTGGTCGTCCATGCTTCCGTGACAAGCGCGATTTTCAATGATGTCGGTCTTCTTTTAAGGGTCCCAAGATAAGGCATTTCCGGCTTTGCCACCGGATAAGGGTCCCCGGGCTCGGGGCCTTGCAGCACATCAAGCATGGCGGCAGTGTCCCGGACCGAACGACTGGTCACCAGAGCCCCGCTCAGGCCATTCAGGAATTCCCATGCGTCCGGTGCGCAACTGATACGCCCCCGGCTGGGCTTTAACCCAACAACACCATTGCAGGACGCGGGAATGCGAATGGAGCCCCCGCCATCATTTGCTTCCGCCATGGGTACCATGCGGGATGCAACAGCCGCAGCGGCCCCGCCGCTGGAGCCTCCGGCAGACCGGGACAGGTCCCACGGGTTGTGAACCGGTCCGTACAGTTTGCTTTCCGTCGTTATGTTGAAGGCCATCTCGGGGCTCTTTGTGCGCCCGAAAATCTGAAGGCCGGCGCGCAGAAAACGCTTTGCAAGGTTGCCCGTGCTGGCGGCTGTAACGCCCTTTGCAAGCTGGCTGCCGTATTCTCTTTTCAGTCCGGGAAAACTCGAGCCGACATCCTTTAGCAAAAAGGGAACGCCATAAAAAACCTGATCAGCGCCTGCGTTGGACGGGACCGGCGGGTGGGTTTCGATGATGGCGCGGACAGAAGGGTTTATCTGTTCAACAACAGACAAGGCACATGACAAGACTTCAGCTGGAGAAACGTCGCCTCGTTTAATCAGCCCGGCGAGCTCCAGCGCGTCGTATTTTATATAATCTTTCTGTTCCATATCAGCATCCGTTCACTTGGTCCCCGCACCAGAAAACCTGATCGGCAACCACCCTGATTTAGGCAGAGCAGATACGAAATAACAACCAAATTCATGAGCAGAAACAGAATATTACCCATTTTTACATTTAGGTTACCCATGTCTGAAATTCGGCTACCCATCGATATTTTAACCCTATCCATATTGAAAGGTTTCTTCCCACAAAACAGCTGTATGCATTGCAAACTAGGGTGCTAGCCTAAGTCTGCACTCTCCTCGGGTTTTGAAAACGTCTGTCATAAACCGTGTGGTGCATACGAGTGGCAGTGTTAGCGAAAGTATAATGTAATGCGTATAGGTATTGATGTTGGTGGCACAAACACGGATGCGGTCCTCATGGATGGCCGCAATTTGTTGTCGTCTGCCAAACGTCCGACATCAAGTGATATTACCAGCGGTATTGTAGATGCCATTGAAACAATATTGCGTGATGCTGCCGTGCCTGCGGCTGCCGTCAATGCCGTCATGATCGGCACAACCCATTTCACAAACGCACTGGTTGAATGCAAACATCTTCTGGAGGTGGCCGTTGTTCGTCTGGCCTCTCCTTCAGGTGAGGCTATCCCGCCGACGACAGGCTGGCCGGATGAAGCGCGTCGCGCTGTAGGCTCCTGTCATTATCTGTTGCCTGGCGGCTATGAGTTTGACGGGCGTGAAATTTCACCTTTTGATGAAGAGCTGGTGCGCAAGGCTGCGCAGGATATCAAGCTCAGGGGCATTCGCGCCGTTGCCATTTCTTCAGCGTTTGGCCCCGTCAATTCCCTTATGGAAAGACGTGCCGGTGAAATCGTAAATGAAATCGTGCCAGACGCCAATGTAAGCCTTTCAACAGAAATAGGCCGTATCGGTTTTATCGCGCGGGAAAACGCGACCATTCTGAATGCTACTTTAAGCGACCTTTCCGAGCGGGTCATTCGCTCATTTTCAGCGGCACTGAAATCACTGGGGATTGGCGCACAATTCTATATCAGTCAGAACGACGGGACCCTGATGAGTGCAGATGCTGTCAAGCGGTACCCGGTATTTACAATCGCATCCGGTCCAACCAACAGCATGAGAGGGGCTGCCTATCTGACCGGTTGCAAGGATGCAATCGTCATGGATGTTGGCGGAACGACAGCGGATGTGGGCGTTCTGACAGGCGGCTTTCCCCGCGAATCAAGCATTAATGCGCATATTGGGGGCGTCTCGACAAATTTTCGTATGCCCGATGTATATGCGTTGGGGCTGGGGGGCGGCAGCAAGGTGCTGGGGCAGGGTGATGATCTGAGGATCGGGCCTGACTCTGTCGGTTTCAGGCTGGTTGACGAAGCTGTCATCTTTGGCGGGAAGACCCTGACCTCCAGCGACATTGCGGTTGCGGCGGGTCTGGCTGACTTTGGTGACAAGGCCAGGCTTGACGCATTTCGCGATATTCTGACGCCGGCCTTTGTAGACCGGGCTGTTTCCCTGATGATCTCGAAATTTGAAGGCGCAATTGACCGCATGAAAACCAGTGCCGGAGCTGTGCCTGTTATTTTGGTCGGGGGTGGTGCGGTGCTGGTGCCGGACAAGCTGGGCGGTGTGTCAGAGATCCTCCGCCCGAAACATAGCGCAGTGGCAAATGCCATAGGGGCGGCTATCGCGCAGGTCGGTGGCGAGGTCGAACGTGTTGTTTCCTACCAGAGTATATCTCGAAATGAAGCCCTGACAGGGCTGCGCAATGAAGCTTTGCAGCGGGCAGTAGCCGCGGGCGGCAGCAAGGAAACGGCGACTATTGTCGACGTGGATGAAGTTGCCATCGCCTATTTGCCCGGCCAATCAGTAAGAGTGCGCGTTAAGGCAGTAGCGGATTTGGCATCAGTATGACACAGCAAAAATTTACACGTAGTTCAAATCCGGAGAAGCCGTTGCAGGACAAGGGGCGGATGTTGAACATTCATGAGTTGCCCGACATTGCCCTCGGTGCCGCCTTTTTGGGGGCTGGCGGCGGTGGTGATCCCAAGGCCATGGTGTTGCAGGCAACACATGCCATGGAAAGCGGTCATCCTGTTCACCTTCTGGACGTTGCAGATCTGCCTGATGATGCGTTGGTTGCACCCTGCGGCTGGGTCGGCGCCCCGACAGTCTGCGAAGAAAAAATTCCCAACGGGGATGAATCCATTCGGGGTATCCGCAAACTGGAAGAAATCACGGGGCTGTCGGTTGCAGCCGTCTTCCCTATGGAAATCGGGGGTGGCAACGGTATTGCGCCCATTATAACGGCGGCAAAACTGGGCCTGCCTGTGGTGGATTGCGATGGTATGGGGCGGGCTTTCCCGGAATCCCAGATGGTCACATTCAATATTTATGGTCAGTCTGCATGCCCTGCTGTGGTCACGGACGCTTGCGGGAATACGATTGTTCTGGAAACCGTCACCAATCTGGAAGAAGAGAGGCTGGTACGGGGCATCTGTGTCATGATGGGTGCGACCTGCCATGCCATAGATTATCCGTCCACCGGATATATGGTCAAGCAGCATGCCGTAAGGCGGACCCTGTCTGTTGCCTTGGGAATCGGGCGGTCTATCCGCGAGGCGCGGGCAGCAGGCACTGATCCTTTTGAGGCTCTTTATGGCTATCTGAGAAGCACCAGTGGATACAGCCATGCCGGAACCATATTCGATGGCAAGATCATTGATCTGGACCGGAATACCGAAGGGGGCTTTTCTGTGGGACAAGTTACGATCGAAGCATTTAGTGACAGTGCCGACCGGCTTGTTATCAAATTCCAGAATGAAAATCTGATTGCGCGCCGGGGGGACAGGATTCTGGGGATGGTCCCGGATATTCTGTCCATCCTGGATCGCGAGACAGCTGAAGCCATCACAACCGAGCGGTTGCGATACGGCCAGCGCGTACGCGTGGTGGGCGCGGCGGTACCGGAAATTTTACGAACTCCCGCAGCAATGAGGCTTGTGGGACCTCAGGTCTTTGGCATGGAACAGAGTTATGTGCCCGTTGAAGAGCTGAACAACTGGAGCTAGGCAATCCAAAATACTATATAAAACAAGGAGGACTATAATGAGAACAGGTAAAAAAATATCCCTGGCGCTTGCTTCGACAGCCTTGTCGTCGCTTGTGTTGACAGGCAGTGTCGTGGCTGCTGAAACGGCGGGGTTTTCACTGGAAGAAATTACAGTGACGGCTCAGAAAGTTGAACAGAATCTGCAGTCGACACCGGTTTCCGTTACAGCAATGACCGCCCAGATGATGTCGGATATGGGCGTCAATAATATTCGTGAAGTTGAGCGATTTACGCCGAACCTTTTGGCGAGTCCGGGTTTTTCCGGTGGCGACAGTGACGCCAACTTCTTTATTCGCGGGATCGGCCAGATTGACTTTGTTGTCACATCTGACCCGGGTGTTGGACTTTACATTGATGGTGTGTTTATCGGTCGGACGGTTGGCGGTGCGCTTGATACTGCGGATGTTGAGCGGGTTGAAGTGTTGCGCGGACCCCAAGGCACCCTGTTTGGTAAAAACACGATCGGTGGCGCGGTGAATGTTATTACCAAAATGCCGTCGGATGAGCCTGGTGGCTATGTTGAGGCCACGGTGGGTAACTTCGGGCGTACAGACGGCCAGTTTTCTGCCAATATGCCGATCACGGATACCTTCTTTGCACGCGTGTCGGGCTCAATGCGCCACAATGACGGCTTTGCCAAGCGCGTGATTGATGGCGAGGATGTGGGTAATTCAAATGATGTCAGTGGTCGTCTGGCCTTGCGCTGGCTGGCATCCGAAACCGTTGATGTGTTGTTGTCGGCAGACGTTACCAAGCGGCGGGCGAATATTGCGGCACATAGCAATATCATCACCCGTGCCTCGGGTGCCGGAAACACATTCCTTGCCGATACAGGGTTGAATGTCCTTGATTTTGGCCCGTCGGCAGATCCGCGCAAAATCAACACCACAAGTGTGCGCCCGAATGACGATCTGAATGTTTTCGGCACCTCGGGGACGATTAAATGGGATCTGGGAGACGCCGAACTCAAGTCCATTACAGCCTATCGCAAGATGGATCAGGTATCTGCGGCTGATTTTGATGGTACGGTACTGGTTTTCAATGATCAGGAAATTTACATCGACCAGAAACAGTTTAGTCAGGAAATCCAGATTAACGGCGTATCCTTTGATGATCAGCTGCAGTGGATTGCCGGCGTTTACTACATGAATGAAAAAAGCTATCAGCAAACGATCAACTATGGCCAGTCCGGTATTGCCGCCGGGTTTTTACCTGATGGTCGCCGCGAAACATCCATTAATCTGACGACAAATAATTTTGCAGCCTATGGTCAGGCTACTTTTCATGTCACAGACCAACTTGGCCTTACCGGTGGTATCCGGTGGACGCATGAAAAGAAAAAAGCCAGTGTGTTCAATGAGCGCAGCTTTATCGGGGGTGTTCAGCAGCCAGCAACATTCGTTGGTGAAGAAACCTGGAACAACCTGTCTCCACGTCTGGCGGTAGAATATCAGGCAACCGATGATCTTCTGGCCTATGCTTCTGTGACCCGCGGGTTCAAAAGCGGCAGCTTTAATGGTCGACCGGACCGGGCCGCCGGCTTCATTCCTTACGACCCGGAAAAAGTGACAGCTTTTGAAGCGGGCTTTAAATCTGAAATGCTTGACCGCCGTGTGCGTCTGAATGCGTCGGCATTTCTAACCAAATATAAAGCCATTCAACTTCTTACCGGCACCATCGATGACATTGGAACGCTCTTCTTCCCTGTTGCCAATGCCGGTGATCTTGAAATACGTGGTTTTGAAGCGGAACTGCAGGCACGCCCGGTTGAAGACCTGAGCATATTTGCGAGCATCGGCTATGCTGACGAGAAATGGACCGATATTTATGATGGGCCATTCCCGGTTGTTACAGAAGACACCCGCTTGCCAAGCATGTCGCACTGGAATCTGGTTGTTGGCGGCCAGTATAACGTGATGCTGGGAGACTTTGGATCGCTCTTGCTGGGGGGTGACTGGTCATATCGATCAAGTTATTACCACACAACGACCAATTCGGACAATATCAAGGAAGACGGGTACGGGTTGCTTGGGGCGCATGCTGTCATTGAGCCGGCCAATGCCAACTGGTCTCTGACCTTTTGGGGCAAAAACCTGACGGACGCAGAATATTATGGCTGGGGTCAGGATCTTATACCCATTGGAAATTCACACGGGACGGTTTGGTTCGGTCGTCCGCGTGAATATGGTGCAACCTTCCGCATCAATCTATAATAATAAAAAACAAGAAAAGACTTGGGGCGGGGACTTAACAATCTCCGCCCGCCATTTTTTAACTTTTAATTTTTGACTTCATTCATTTCCAGCGAGAGAATTTGTCGACCCAAGCATTTACAGGCACCAAATATAACCAAAAAAGGAAAGCCGGAATGAGTAAATTTGATCAGCTTGTTGAAGATCATTCGACAACGCCTGTTCCCAAAGAAAAATCGGTAAGCGGTTTTCGTGTTGCTCTGGTGGTTGTCGGGGTGTCTATTGCCCTGCCGGCATTTCTGAGCGGTGCCCGGATTGGGCTGGCTCTGGGCTTCACGGATGCGGTTATCGCCTTTGTTACTGGCGGCATCATCCTGGCCATTGTCGGGTCTATGACGGCTATCGTCGCCTCACAGGCACGTCTGACCACATATATGCTGGTTCAGTTTTCTTTCGGGCCCAAAGGGGCGCATTTTGTGAATTTCCTGCTTGCTGCCACCATGTTTGGCTGGTTTGGTGTTAATGCCTCGCTGTTTGGCAGTGCAGTCGTCACGGCGCTTGAAGCGCTGGACTGGTGGATCTGGCCGAATAACGTCTATGTTATTGCGGGCAGCATCCTGATGGTGCTGACAACGATATTCGGCTTCAAGGCACTGGATAAATTATCCTTGTTTGCGGTGCCGGTCCTGATCGCCATTCTGGTGGCCATTCTTTTTAAATCATCAGAACGCACAACCTTTGACGCTCTTTTGGCGGCTGGTGACTACAGCATGCCGCTGGGGTTGGCGATATCGGCAATTGTTGGCGGCAAGATGGTTGCCGTTGCGACCGTACCTGATATTGGCCGCTATCTGCCCAACAAGCGACAGGCGGTTTGGGGTATGTTCCTGTCATATGTCATTGGTGCGCCGGTTGTTCTGATCTGTTCTGCGGTGCCAAGCCTGGTTACGGGCGAGCCGCACCTTATGAAGATTGTAACGGGGCTGGGATTGGGGCTATGGGCCCTGATCGTGATGGTTTTTGCGACCTGGACATCCAATGCCGCCAATTTATACAGCGCAGGATTGGGTCTGGCTTCCATCTTCAAGAATCTGCATCGATGGAAACTGACGGTTCTGGCCGGTATTTTCGGGACCTTTATCGCCCTCGCCGGTATTGTAGAATGGTTCATCCCGTTCCTGATTATTCTGAGTGTTATGATTCCGCCCATCGCGGGTATCTATGTTGTTCACTATTATGCGATGGTGAAGCAGAAGTGCGATATCCTTACTTTGGAGACGATCCCGGCTGTGAATTACAAGGCTTTTGTTGCCTGGGGTCTTGGCAGCGGCGTGGCGTTTCTGGCATCCAGAAATTATTTTTCGCTCTCGACTATTCCGGCTTGTGACGCCATCATTGTTTCTGCTCTGACATACTGGTTGCTGTGTCGCGTTTTTGTCCGAAAGGCACTGGCCGGTATGGCGGACGCTAACCTGCATGGCTGATGAGTGGTGTCCTGGACACGGGTTCAACGTGGGTGTCACAAACATTCGTGTCGGGACGTCAGAATTGTTCCGGTTTCAAAAATGTTATGAAAACTACAGGAGCAGAAAATGAAAACGATACATTCCTTATGTCCGGTTCCGGATATTAACGATGGAAAAAAGCTGGAGGCGCGCCAAAAAGCCATGGAGCCGTTCCAGATATCAAAAGTGGTCGAGGTGAAATATGTACTTCTTGACCAGGCACCGACATCAATTGAGGATGAACTGGATGACGCCCTGTGCATTCCTGATCTGGTCCGCCATGCCCTGACTCTTCAGAAGTCCGGCTCCAGCGGGATTTTCGTGGATTGCATGTGTGATCCCGGCGTCAGGGTCTTGCGAAGTGTTCTTGAAATTCCAGTGATTGGCGCGGCGGAAACAGCCTTTCACATGGCGGCTTCCTTAAGCCATAAATTCAGCGTGATTGATATTGGGGAAGATACGGGGCCGATGGTGGAGGACCTGATCCACCGGTACGGCCTGCGCCAGAATTTTGCGTCTGTGCGGGGTACGGGTATTCCGGTCGAACATATTGGCGCCGATCAGGACAAGACCCATCAAGCCCTGGCGAAAGAGGCTCTGGCGGCGGTCGAGCAGGACCGGGCCGATTTCATTGTTCTTGGCTGTACGGGCTTCACAGGGTGCGACGAGGCGGTCCGTAAAAGCCTGTTGTCGAAAGGTCATCATGTGCCTGTACTGGATCCCCGGGCATTGGGCATTCGTGTTCTGACCGCAATTGCCCTTCAGGGTATCATGCACAGTAAAAAGGCCTGGCCGACGCCAAAACCAACCGACAAGCGCTTGGTTGGGTTTGATAAGGATGACCGGTTGCAGAAATTTTATAGTACGTAATCCAGATAAGCTCTGCTTAAAGGGGCTGTTTATTATGGCAGGCCGGGAACGGTTTTAAATTCTTTCCAGCCTGTCATCGGCTTTTATTTGTTCCCGATAAACTCGCACAAGATCGTTGCGGGTGCTGACCTCCAGTTTCTGAAACAGGTTTTTCAGCCGGTACTTTACAGTATTGGGAGAAATTTCCAGTGTGCGGGCGATTTCCTTATTGGAATAACCGCGATCCAGCTCTTCCAGAACGCGGATTTCCGCAGATGATATCAAACAGCCTCGTCTCTCAAGCACCCGCGCTTCGCGCTTCAACGCGCGGCGCAGTTCTTTCAGGAAATTGTCCCTGTACCGGTCTTCAGGCAGACCCATGTTATTTTTTAACATGGTGTTTATAAGGGGCAACATGTCCTGACAATTATCGATGTAGATCCTCTTGAAGCCATTAAAAAGGCCACTATAAATGGCCTCGTCAAAGGTCTGGACGGCCATTCTTTCCTCTCCCTTGACAAGAAATGCCCGTGCCATCGCAAGTTTGACGAGGATTAGACGCCGGATGTGGCCTCCCTTTTCCAAAGCCGCAATATGGGGGCGCAGTATTTCAAGGGCGGCATCAGCTCTGCCGTTCATAATATGAATTTCCGCCAGGACAGCCACAATCCTGATAAGCAATGCCCTGAGGTGAGGCCCAAGCAGAGCGGTCTCATGCAGGAATGTCTCCAGTCTGGATCGATACATGTCAGCGGCGGCAGGGCTCCCGGAGCGACAAAGATAACGCGCCATTGTGATTTCCGAAAAAGTAACAAGACGCCCAAGACATTGTGCATTTTTCAGGTTCTGAAGGTTTTCCAGCAGGCTGATAACGGCATCCATACCATCCTGACGCCAGGCCATGGAACACGCGACTTCATAAGCCGTGATGTAGAGATCAAACCAGCCGTCACTCTGCTCAATCGTGGGCAGGCACTCCTCAAGTAGCGTGGCAACATCCTCCAGCTGGTCAAATTCATACAGAACGGCTGATAGATAAACCCCTGAATGGGCGAGAAGATCAGTGTTGAATTCCGGGTGCCCCAGACCTTCTTCCCGGGTACGCCGAAGCAGGATTTCGCAGTCTTTCAGGTTGCCCTGGCAAAAGGAAACGTTGGATTGAATAAAACGTACAAAAACTTCGCCATAGAAGGAATCAAGTTTACGGTAATTCTCAATTGCCTGATCCGCCGCAGACAAGGATTCTTTCAACAGGCCAAGGTCATAATAGCCTGCAGCAATGGGATCCAGCAGCATGGCATGCACAAGATAATCGTCCGGCGGGATCTGTTTACGCAGTTTCTCCGTCTGTTCAATGAATTCAATTGAGACAGGGATATCTTCATAGCCGTTCAGAATATGTTCCATAACGTTACGTTCAGCCAGGGCTTGCGACGTCCAGACAGTGGCGTCAGAAATATCGAGTGAGTCAAAATATCGCCGGGCACTGGGAATAGCCCCTTCCTTAATCAGGTAAAAAACCTTTCCCAAAGCAAGTGCTGGATATTGCCGGACCAGATCATCAGTCAGGGGCCCCAACCCCAGACGCAAAATGTCCAGTTGTCCGCTCAGGACCAGTCGCCATCCTGTCATTCTGTTTAGCAGATCAGCAACGAATGCCGTTTCGTTCGCTTCGAGAGCATGTCGTATTGCCCAACTGAAATGGTGATGGGTTGCAAACCATTCAGCGGCCTTGATATGCAGAGTGCTGATGGTGTCGGGGGCCTCCCGGCGCAACTTTTCCCCCAGGAATTCGCGAAAAAGAGTGTGATACCGGAACCATTGCCTGTCGCTGTTTTCCGGTGTCAGAAAAAGGTTCATTTCGTAAAGGGTGTCAATTATCTGCCAGCCATCGTGAGTATTCAGCAAGGCATTGGCGACATCCCCGTTGAAGCAGGATAATATGGATGTATGCAGCAGAAAGGACTGATGTGCTCCCGACAGCCGAGAGAAAACCTGTTCAGAGAGATAGCGCGTCAGGTCAGTTGTTTTGCCCGAAAAGCCGGATATCAAATCGGCTTCTTTCGGATTTCCATCCAGCAACAGGGATACCATCTGCAGGGCAATTGGCCATCCCTCGGTTCGGTCTGTCAGTCTGTGTAGCTGAACACCATCAAGAGGGATGCTGTTTTTATCAAGCAGCGCAAGAACTTCGTCTGTGCTGAACTGAATTTGTGAAACTGTCAGTTCCAGTAAATCACCCCGTACCCGCAAATTTTCGATCTCAAATCCGGGGCGCCATCTGGAAGATACAACAAGATGAACATGTCTGGGCAACAGACGGATAAGGGTTCGCATGAGGGCATCAGTATCGGGACTTTGGGCAAGATGATAATCATCCAGGAAGATGACCTGCTGTTTAGGGTTTTCTGCCAGACTGTTCGCAAATGCCGAGACAAGCGGCACAATTGACATTTCCTTTTCCAGTCCCTGGCGCCAGGCCGGATCGGGCTGTTCGCCTGACATGGATGTCTCGCAGGCTTCGGTCAGATGGGCGAAGAAAACAGACGCATTTGCCTCTTCTTCTTCCAATGCAAGCCAGGTCACCTGGACTTCAGAGGCCTGGAGGGCGCTAAACCACTGGGTCAGCAGGCTTGTTTTGCCATAACCCGCGGCGCAATGCACAATGGTCAGACGTCGTGCCAGAATATCGTCCAGATATGCCATCAGGCGTGGACGTTCAATGCAATTACAGGAAAGCTCCAAAGGAAACAGTCTTATTTTGGCAATGTTTTGAGTTGGCTTCATATTTGAAAGCACCATTATTATTCTTAAACAGAATTACCACATCCCTCTGTTGATATTATGATGAATATTATAGGAAAAAAGGATTGTGGGCAAATAACGGTGTCGACAGAATCTGACGGGCAGAGCTTCAATGACCCGAAGGATTGGCAAAAGGCATATTATTTACGACACTCTTAATTCTGAAGCTGTTCACATTCGCCACCCTGCAAACGTCTTTTCTCTACCTTATTCATATAATGGAGATAGACGCATGCCTTTGTCAAAACAGCTAAAACAATTACTTTTCGATGTGACGTGGAACGAAGAACTCGACTCACTGGATGCCATAAAGGCTTTTTATGTGAAAAAAAAGACTGAACTCAAAGCGAGAATCGCAACGCTTGACGTGAAACTTGAGAAATTAAGACAGGCTGCAGATGCCGAAGAAGACAATAAAAAACAGAAGAAACTTGCTAGTGAACTTGGGAATGAATGGGTCCCAAGAGATACAGCTTACAAGGAATATACCGATATTCTGCGTATAGAAAATATCCTCTACGCAGAAGAAGCCATAAATGAATGCAGCCTTATCAAACAGGCCGATTTGAAGAAACTTAAAAAATCGGTCGCCGATTTGAAGGAACTTAATAAAGTCGCCGAGTTGAAGAAACTTAGTAAACCGGGCGCCCCGCCTGCAAAAATAGTAAAAATTTCAAAAACAAAGAAAACAGAAGACTTCGCCGAAGTTGAAAAGATAATTAAGGGCAGTGCCGCAGATGTACATAGAGATTTTATCCTGAATCTCGAAAAATCACTCTGTGCAGAATTTGGAAAATCCATGGCAGGGGATCAAACGGAAGTTGTGCTTGAAACAGGAGAAATGCTGCTTTCTTTTATGGATCAATGCGAAGTTTATGATCTGGACAGTTTCATAGACCTTGACGAAAAATCTGTGGCAAGGCTGTCGCTTAAGCAAGCGGGATGTTGCGGCAAACAGGCCCTGGATCTGCTGGGTCTGTTTGAAAAGGCAGATGAATATAAACTATACGTATTCCGGTACAATCTGGTTGCAGATTATCTGTCTGCCGGAGATGTCGGTTCAACCCGTGAATATCTAACCTCACTCGGTAAGGCAGACTGCAAAGAGTTTCCCGCCGGGACAGGTCAGAAACTTGCCTGCTATTTCAGCAGCGAAGCCAGAAATATACCGAATGCCATAAAAAAGAACCTTTCACTTATGTTGCCCAACAAGGATAAAGAACCCAGGGTCAAGAAGGACAACGACTCTACTGGTCGTGAAGATATTCAGGTTTTTCTGAAAAACCGGTGTCGGCGTTTGGCCATCAATTTTCTTTTGGCATCTGAAATGCAACTTTTTGACCCGAATATCGGTGATGCCAGCTGTGAATTGCGCCCGGCCTTCCTGTTCTGGGCTTACAAGGCAGCCCGGGATGCGCTGAGGAAATATTGCGTATCAAGAGGTGAGGCAGACCCTTCCGAAGAGAGCCTGGACAAGACAATCCGTACAATGGTTGCCGAGTATAATAAAACATATAAAGAAGTGCCCTGGGAGCCTGGCAGCATTAAGAGTGTTTCCGAGTTAACCAACTGTGGCCCCGAGAGTGAAATGTATTATAATTTTTACAGGCATATGGCCAAGGCTCTTGACAAGGCCTATCCCTGTGCGCTGCCCTCAGGCCATAGTGCCTCTGATCACCTTTATCTTTGTTTTATTCTGAGCCTTAACAAGCATCCTGTACGGGATGGCATGGGAACGACAACCGGCGGCAATCACAATGCCGAGAGAGATATGATGCATCGCAATGATCTGGCGTTGGTCAAAGCCAGGCTGGGTGAGCATACCGTGAGTTTCCTGAGATATGCGGCCAAAAGTATCGTTGAAACGCACAAGACAAAACTTGTTGTGCAGGCAACAGACGTTTTAGCCAAATGCGATGTTGTGAAAAAGCACAAAAAGGATGACCCCATACCATTGCTACCCATCTACACGAGCCAGCGGGTGGCGACAATGTATGCGTTTGAGAATGACATCCCGCTAATCCTTAATGTTAGCCGTATCCACATGACAGAAGGCAAGGAAGACGCTATTTACAAAACAGCGGAAGAAGCCTCTGGCAAGACAATAAAGAAATACTTTAATTATACACTGGCCGATGGTCGTTTATGTACGTATATACCGAACGCCAAAACCGGAAAATACGAGTTTGTAGAAGACAAGGCAGTACTTGAAAAACTGAAAGACAAACCGGCCTATTTTGCCACCGGTTACAGCCTGCACAGGCTTGGCACTACATTACCGGAAGATCGCCCGGCAGATGAAAAGTTCTTCTACAGTGATGACCCTGAGACTTTCTTTGACGGATTTTGCAAGATGAGTCCTTTGGTACACGTTGTGATCGGGGCGGCAAAACATCCACCGTTTGAAGGGACTGCAACTACTGTGGTGTCGGAAGACAGTAACGAGGCTGGCAAGGGTGGCAGCTTCGATCAGGTGACATATCTTGCCGAGCATTGTTTTGGGGTTAAGCTTCTTGATTCGGACAAGGTTGAAAAGAAGAAAAGTGATGAAGGTGACGCATACGAGGGGAGGAACTTCGGCGATTATATAACCCCTCAAGTTGTTCCATATGTTAAGGACAGTCCCGTTACAATTTTTGGCGGTACAGAAGGCTATGATGTCTCGTTATTGCAAGAGATATCCAGCTTTGAAGCCCTGGCCATAAAACTGGATATGGTGAACGGGACGTATGGCAAGCCCGTCAAGAAAACCAGGGAAAAAATGGCCGCGGAAAGCGGGGACAAAAAGAAAGGTCCGACCGTTTCGGAATTTACGGTCTATTTGCAGCGCCGAGCCGACCCCATGTACTATTATACCCAGCATTTGCATGCGACGACATTGGGATATGAGCAAGCTCGTAATGCCCGGTTTAAGGTCGGGGTATCTGGCCCTGGTGTTTATGACGCCCATAAATGGGTGGAAGCCACAATCAAATATGAGGCTGCTTATCTTGACAAAAAATATTCGTCAGGCAGTTAAATTGCCGCGACGGCATAATTATCAGGGTCGGTTTTAATCCTGTGATGAAAGAACCCCGAACATATAATTCTTCGGGGTTCTTTTTCTGTCTGCCCTTTTGTCAGGTCTGGCGGCCAATGACTTTCAGCAGGGCGATTTTACCATCTTCCAGCTTTGCATAAGCCATGGCATCCTCGCAACTCTCAACATTCTTGTTCATGGCCCGGGTCTGGCAATGGACGAAAATATTATCGTCCGCAGCAAAGGTATATTCGACGGGCAGAACCATCTGCACATCATCAAGAGACGCTTTGATGGCCTGATAATGGATAGCGAGCGCATCCGGCCCCTGTGCGCGGAAATTGCCGTTGACGACCAGCTGGCCATGGGAGGCGAAGAAATTCGCGAAAGCTTCGGCTGTTAAGGCGTTCTCGGTGCGCATGGCGGCATTCCACCATTCGAAAAACCCGATGAGGATGTTTGAGGACTGGGGCATAAAGATCTCACATTTGATTATTTATTGAGGAGTTTGGTGATGCGGTCCATGGCTTCTTCGATACGCTCATAAGATTCCGCACCAAAGCAAACGCGTAAATGTCCTTCACCTGCCTTGCCGTAAAAGCTGCCGGCCTCTACCACGACATGGGCTTCGGCGAGTATTTCTTCTGCCAGCTCCTGCGCGTTTCTGCCGGTCCCGGCGATATCAGGGAAGGCATAGATGGTACCTTCAGGCTCGGGGCAGACAACACCGGGTATCTGGTTTAATCTCTGGCAGACAAGGTCGCGCTTGCGGCAGTCGTCATCAACCATTGTCTGGACATGAGAATGATCAGCTGTTACCGCCGCCCACGCCCCTTCCTGAATGAAGGTGTTTACATGTGTTGCGTCATTGGCCGTGATCTTCATCAGGGCAGGCATCATGGCAGCATCTGCCGTTAAATAGCCCAGTCGCCATCCGTCCATCGCATAGGCCTTTGTAAAGGCATACATTGAAATGGTGCGGGATTTCATGCCCGGCAGAGATGCGATGCTTATATGTTCAGCACTGCCATAGGTGATATATTCATAGACTTCGTCCGAGACGACAATCAGATCATGCTTGATGGCCAGATCAGCCAGTGCCTGTAATTCGTCTCTGGAATATACACGCCCGGTCGGATTTGCCGGATTGACCAGCACAATCATTCTGGTTTTTGCCGTAATTTTTGCCTCAACCCAGTCCTTGCGAATGCCAAAACCTGTGGCCGGGTCCAGCGGCGCCTTGACAACCTTGCCGCCGGCCATTTCAATTTTATTGACGTGCTGCGGATAATAGGGTTCCAGCAGAATGACCTCGTCACCTTCGTCAATGGCGGCCATAAAGGCAGCATAAGAGGCATGGGTCAGACCGTTTGTGACCAGTATCTCTTCAGGCGTAGCCTCAATTTTGTTGAAATTCTGAAGCTTGCTGGCCAGAGCCTTGCGCAGTTTTTCCTGTCCGCGCATATCGCTGTAATGTACGTCGCCGGCTTGCAGGGCACGGATTGTGGCGTCCTTGATATGTTGGGGGGTATCATGGCAGGGGCACCCGACTTCCAGATGGATAAGGTCGGTACCGGACCGTGCCAGCTGCATACCTTTTTCAAACATGCCGAAGCTTTTCGCCGATGTTTCGGATATTCTTTTTGCGGGCCATTTCATCTGTATTAAATCCTGTTATTTATTCAGCCAGTCATTGAATTTGGCATACCACGGGTATAATCCCATGAGGGACTGCGTCAAAACCATCGTCAGGGGCGAGGGCTCGGCTCTGGGCAATCTGTACGGCAGGTTTGTTGGATCACCCGCGATGACGGCTTTTGCCATAACGGTTCCAAATACAGTCGACATGGCAATACCGCGGCCGTTGCAGGCCGAGCCGGAAACAAGACCATCTGACCGGGTCGTGAATTCCGGCAGTCTGGACGGCGTGACAGACGCGATACCCCGCCACAAATAGTCAACTCCGGGTTCGGATTCCAGTCCCAGAAATTTATGCAGGCGCTGTGCCATGTCTATGCCAATGCATTTGGATGATACCCCAAGGGGTTCGAGCGCCCCCGTAATCAGGCGCCAGTCCCGATCAAAGCGATAGGTAAACAGGTTGGCGCGCGTATCGGACAGGCATTCCCCGTTGCGGAACAGATGGCGACGCTGATTTTCCGGAATGGGCGCGGTCGCGCATTGCCAGACCGGCAGACATATCATCGACTTTTGTTGCTCAGGCACCAGATGTTTTGAAAGACCGTTTGTACAGATTAATACGTTCCCGGCTGTGATTTCGCCCTGCGCTGATGATACAATAAATTTTCCATTGTGTTTCTTAAGGCGGATAACTTCTGTATTCTGGAAAATATCAACGCCAAATTTAATGGCAGTGGCGGCAAGTCCCAGTGTGTATTTCAGCGGGTGAATGGTGCCGCCCCTTGGGGCATACCAGCTGCCCTTATAGCCTTCTACCCCTGTACGACGGGCTGTTTCCGTACCGTCAAGCAGTTCGTTTTCAAACCCCTCTGCTTGCCATTCACGTGCGATTTTTTCAATATTCTTCAGGGCCGCATCGGAATGCGCGGGTTGATACCATCCGCCCTCGCGGGCATCACATTCAATCTGATGTGTGCGGATCAGGTCAAAAACCTGATGGGTCGAATGTCCGACGGCGTCAACAAGCCATGCGCCGGCGTCGCCGTAAGTGCTGGTAATGGCGTCCGGAGTGCCAAACGTAAAATGGGGCACGATAAAGCCGCCCGGACGGGAAGAGGCGCCCGCGCCAATTGTGGACGCTTCCAGCAATGCACAGGATATTCCGGCCTTGCCAAGTTCCAGCGCGGCTGTTGTTCCCATGATGCCGCCACCGACGATGACCACGTCTCTGTGCAGTTTTCCGGACAGTTGTGTGACAGGGATATCGTCTCCGGCAGTTTCCTGCCAGAGATTATGATCTGATGTACGGGTCAGGTTATTTTGGGCACTACTTGTCATGTTCTGATCACGATCTGGCGGGCTGGTCGGATATATTCCGACCAGCCTTTGATTTAATGGTCTATCAGAAGCGATAGCTGAGAGTCGCGCCATAGGTGACGGGGTCGCCCAGATAATTCTGTGACGGGAAAATGCCGCCAAAATTATCGTATGATTGTGACACATACAGCTTGTCAGTCAGGTTCCTGCCCCAGATGGCCAGTTCCCATTTTTCGTCCAGAGACGTGACAGCCAGACGTGCGTTGAGCAACCAGTATCCGCTTTGGGAATTCTGCAAGCGGTTTGCCAGTGAGTAGAACACCCTGTCCCGATACGAGGCGTCGCCCAGGAAATACATGCCAAAACCATGTTCTTCCACCGGGAAATCATAGCGGACAATACCACTGAAGGTAAATTCCGGTGCATAGCTGAGCTTGTTACCGGTATTGTCATCAGCACCTGGAGCGGCATTGAATTGGGTGATTTTGGTATCCATCAGATTGGCAGACGCTCTCAGGCTAAGCCGGTCAGTTGCCTGATACTGCATTTCTGCTTCCGCACCGTAAACGCGGGCGTCACCGGCGTTTGACAGCACAATCACATTAATGCCGCTGCGAATTTCAGTGACGAAAGCCTGAAAGTTTTTCCAGTCATAATAATAACCGGCCGCATTCAGGTTCAACTTGCCGTCCATAAGTGTTGTCTTCGCACCGACCTCATAAGCGTAGAGGGTTTCACCCTTAAAGGGCAGCAACTCATCAGGATTAAAGGCGATGGCAGTTTTATAGCCACCACTTTTGAAGCCCTTGCTGGCACTGGCATAAACCATGACATCATCGCTGATATTATAGTCGATGCCAATTTTACCGGAAATATTGTCCTGACTAAACTTGTCATCAATACCTGCAACCGGGACGGGAAGCGTTGTATTGTTAAACGGATCAAGATCGATGCCGTTATAAATGAGTGACTTTTCTTCATAGGTATAACGCAGACCGAAGGTCAGCCGGAAATCTTCTGCAAACCGCCAGTCGGCCTGACCAAAAGCTGCTGCAGAGGTTGATTTCTGGGTGTAGCTGGTATCAACGCGTGTATTGAAGATATGGTCATCCAGCGCCTGCAAAGCAGAACCCTTCAGATTGTCATGAGAAACAAAGCCGCCAAAGACCCAGGAGACAGGACCATCTTCAACAGATGTAAAGCGCAGTTCCTGTGAAAAGGCCTCAATTTTGTCCGTAAACTGTGTGTCCAGTTCAATAAGGCCACCACCGTCGGAATCATCACCGGTTACACGATCAAAGTGCGTATAGCCTGTAACAGATGTTATAAGAACGTCTGGCGTGTGCCAGTTCATTGTCAGCGCCAGATCCTGCGCGTCGGCATTGCTTTCATGCCCGTAAAGTTCGCTGTTCTCGACCTTGCGCGGGTCGGTATTGGGATCTGAATAGCCAAGAAAATCAACACAGTTCTGTTCGTCTCTCACGCCATCCAGAAAACCCTGACAAGGCGTGGATGAAAACGGGGCTGCAAGATAACCGACGTGCTGGCGCAACTGCTGGTCGCGGTTCTCCTTGAAAAGACTGCCTTTCAGAAGCAGGTCAAAATTGTCAGAAGGCGTCCAGAGCAACTGGGCGCGGACAGCCTGATGATCTACATCACCGATTTCCTCACCTGTCAGGGTGTTGGTTTGCCAGCCCCCTGACTGTTGTATGGTTTTGCCGGAAATACGGACCGCCAGCTTGTCTGTGATCGCTCCGCCAGCGGCACCTTCAAGCTCGAAGCGGTCATACCGGCTATAGGATACACTGCCGTATCCTTCGGTTTCCTGCGTAGGCTTGCGCGTAATAAAGTTAACGGCACCTCCTGTCGTGTTGCGACCGTAAAGTGTGCCTTGTGGTCCTTTCAGAACTTCAACACGCTCGACATCAAAAAGCTGAAAGCCAAGCAACGGGGTAAAGGGTTGCACCACTTCATCAACATAGACACCAACCGTCGGGTTGTTGTTCGTGAAAAGATCGTTCAATCCGATGCCGCGAATGGCAAAAATCGGGTTGGAATCACCGCGTGAGCCCTGTGCATACAAGCCTGGCGTTACCAGAGAAATATCTGCGGCCTTGTCAATTTTCAGTTCCTGCAACTGGCTGCCGGTATAGGCGGCGATGGAAATCGGCACACTTTGCAACGATTCTTCGCGTTTCTGGGCAGTCACTACAATTTCTTCAAACATGCCGGCGGCACTGGCCTGTTGCGCCATTACCATTGCGGCAAGGGAAGCGCCGGCGAGGGAGATCAGGTTGGTCCGTTTCATTTCATTTTCCTCCATCTTAATTATGTCGCATCTGCGCTGAAGCGGGAAACGACAAGACAAATTTTTCAAACTGGATGTAGACAAGCAATATCAAAAGACGTAGCATGTTTAAAGATTGGATTCAATATCCAATATGATAATTTATCGATACCGGGAAGTTGTTGCCGTAGTATTATCGTTGGCGGCGCCATAAGTTATTGGAGTGGAAATGGTCAGGGAAGATCAGGTTTTTGTTGGCATTGACGTGGGTGGCACGTTTACAGATCTTGTGATGTTTGACGCCGGTACCGGACAAATGACTACCGTGAAAGTCCCGTCATCACCTCCGGATTTTTATCCTTCCGTGATTGAGGCGCTGAAAGAGGCGGGCGTTGATGAAGCGCGATCCGCCTGTATTCTCCATGGCACGACGGTTCACCTGAATGCGTTTCTGGAAAGAAAAGGCGCCAAGACGGCACTGGTAACGACAAGCGGTTTTGGAGATGTATATGAAATGCGGCGGGGCAATCGGCCCCAGCCCTATAATATTCACTTTCAATATCCTGCCCCGCTTGTGCCGCGCAAGCATGTGTTCGAAGTGGAAGAAAGGATGCTGGCCAACGGCGATATTATGGTGCCCGTTAACAGGGAGGCCATAAAGAAGCTGGCTGCAGAGATTAAAGCGGCCAGCGTTGAGGCGGTATCGCTTTGTTTTTTGCACAGTTACCGCAACCCCGAGAACGAAAACATTGTAGCCGAGGTGCTGAAGGCGGAACTTCCTGATCTGTTCATATCTGCATCCAGTGAAATCTGCCGTGAGTGGCGCGAGTTTGAACGCACAAGTACGGCTGTCATCAACGCCTATGTCTCACCGGTACTGAAATGGTATCTGTCCAATCTGGGCAAGGCGCTGGAGAACAGAAAAGAAACCAGACTTTTCCTGCTACAGTCCAATGGTGGCCTGATCAGTGCCGGTGAGGCAAAAGACAAGGGTGTGCTCACGCTATTGTCTGGCCCGGTTGGCGGGAATGTGGCCTGTCAGGCGCTTGCCGGGCTGGGGGACGAGAAAAACCTTATATGTATTGATATGGGGGGCACCAGTTTTGAAGCCAGTCTGGTGGTGGATGGCGGGTCCGCCATTCGGCACGAGCGCGAAGTGGGTGGCTTTCCCGTTCTCACTCCCATGGTTGATATTCACACCATAGGTGCCGGCGGCGGCAGTATCGCCTGGAATGATTCTGGTGCCTTGCGCGTTGGGCCCCACAGTGCGGGCGCACGACCGGGTCCGGCCTGTTATGGTGTGGGCGGGACACAAGCTACAGTGACCGACGCCAATATGGTGCTGGGGCGACTGGAAGATGGTACCCGTTTTGGTAATGATCTGAAACTGGACGCCAGTCTGGCACGTACCGCTGTCGCCAGCTTCGCCGAAGAGTTTGGCCTGTCGGTCGAAGGTGCTGCGCAAGGTATTCTGGATGTGATCAACGAACAGATGGCAAATGCCATCCGGACCATCACGGTGCGTCGTGGTATTGATCCCCGGAATTTCGCGCTAGTGGCCTACGGCGGTGCCGGGCCTATGCACGCGGCCGATATCGCGCGGCTTCTGGGTATTCGTTCGGTGATTGTCCCTCGGTCTGCGGGCACCTTTTCTGCCTGGGGCATGCTGCAATCGGATATGTTGCATGATCAGGCGGTATCGATGCTCAGCCCGCTGGTGGATGTGGACTGGCAGGATCTTGGTGATCGATTTGCGGCCATTGAACGGGATATGGCAGATGTTCTCGCAAGCGAAGGTGTTGCGAATGAGGACATGGAATTTATCCGCGCGCTCGATATTCGTTACGAAGGGCAGGAATATTCCATCCAGTTGCCGCTGGAACCTGAATTTTTTGCCGCAGATGCAGACCCGGCGCAAACTCTGGAGTCGGTGCGGAAAATGTTTGATGCGCTCTATCTGCAAACATACGGGCATAGTAACCCGGAAGAAAACCTTGAGGTTTCAACATTGCGGTTGAGGGCCATCGGCAGATCCCGGCTTGATGTTGATGCATTTGTCGAGGCCGACCGGTCGCGGGCGGAAGATAATGTTGAAATTCATACGCGGCCGATCATGTTTGATGGTCAACCCCGGCCAACACGTTTCGTCGGGCGCTCTTATCTGGTGGAAAATGGCGAAGTTGCCGGGCCACTGGTTGTGATGGAATCGACCTGTACAACCATTGTGCCACCTGACTTTACGGCAGCGCTGGATACTCTTGGAAATGTTATACTCACTCTTGACGGAGGAGAAGCCTGATGACACAGCCTGACCCCATTACCAGTGAAGTTATTCGTAACGCCTATAATGCCATTGCGGATGACATGAGTGCTGTTATCAGTCGCAGCGCCTATTCCCCGATTATTTATGAAGCGCATGATTACGGTATTGCGATCTTTGATGCCAGGGCCCGTCTGCTGGGCCAGTATGCCGGACTGCCGCTTTTTACCGGGGGGCTGGATGCCGGGCTGAAGGAAACAATCCGGAAATACGGCTATGAAAACCTCAAAGGCGGCGACGTTTATACCATCAATGACAGCTACATGACCGGTGGTCATCTGAATGATGTGGATGTGATTGGTGTCGTTGCCCATAAGGGCGAGATTACCGGCTTTATATGTATCCGGGCGCACTGGAATGATATTGGCACGGCAGAGCCCGGGTTTCCGGTCAACAGCCGGAATATTTTTCAGGAAGGCATGCGCTGGGGCCCGACAAAAATTATCGATCAGGGTAAATATGTGCAGGATGTGATGGACCTGCTGTGCCTGAACAGCCGGACACCAAAGGTGCTGATGGGCGACCTGAAGGCAGAGCTGTCCGCCATTCGCCTGGGGGCGGAACGTATGAACTGGCTTGTTGACCGCTTTGGCGCTGCAACGCTGGCAGAAGCAACGGATCATATCTTTGATGCAACGGAAGCCAAATTCCGCAAGTTTGTTCTTGATATCCCGGACGGCGAATATCGTGCCGAAGGAGTATCTGATAACGATGGAACGTCTGACGAGCCCGTGCCGGTCGTGGTCACAGTGAAGATCAAGGGCGACCACATGACCGTTGACACAACAGGCTCAAGCGCGCAACGTCCCGGCAATTTGAACACCGGTTTTCCGAATACGGTATCAGCGGTCAGGCTGGGGCTGGCGCTTCTTTTTCCGGATGGCGAACCGGATATCAATGATGGCAGTTTCCGCGCCATGGATGTTATCGCCGAACCGGGATCGATATTCGCGGCCACAGACCCGGCGCCTTGCATGCGCCCGCACCCGGTCATGCTGCTGATTGATCTGATGATCAAGGCCCTGGCCCCGCAGGTGCCTGATCTGGTGGCGGCCGGGCTACCGGGCGATTCCTGGAATATATTCCTGATGGGCAAAACGTCCGGCGGCAAGCCTTTCATGAGCGGTGAAGCGCTTGATGGCGGCTGGGGTGCAAGCAATGGCTATGATGGTGCCAGTGCCGTTATCCATAGCGCCGCAGGGGACTTTAGAAATATGCCGGTGGAAACACTGGAAAATCGTGTGCCGGTTCTGATCCGGCGGCTGGAGCTGGGTTGTGACAGCGGCGGAGCTGGCAAATATCGCGGCGGCCTGAATGTGGTGAAGGAATATTACATGCTGGAAGATACCGGCGTGACGCTTCACTTTGACCGTGCCAAAACACCACAATGGGGTCTGTTTGGCGGTAAGGACGGCGCGCCGCCCAAAGTCACGGTGTATGGTTCACAATGGCCGGACGGGAAGGTCATTCGCAAGGTGGAGCAGCTGCCGATGAAAAAGGGCGACTATTTTGTCGCTGAAACCGGCGGTGGTGGCGGTTATGGCAATCCTGCAGAACGTGCATCGGAAGCCGTGGCGGAGGATGTGTTGAATGGCCGCGTCAGCCAGAAGACCGCGAACAATGTTTATCAGGGGGCCGTTGAATGAGCATGCCCCCGGCCACAGCCGCTGCGAAAGATGCTGAAGACTTCAGCACGATGCAACTGGTTGCCATGATTTTCGTGGTTTGTACCGGTTTTTCATCCCAGATGGTCATGCCATTGTGGATCGGGGCCATTATTGAAAGTCTGGCGATCTCGGAAAAGGCGGCGGGGGCCATTGCGTCGACGGAATTTGCTGCTGTTGCGATTGTCTCGGTTACTGTTGCAACACAGGTCAACAGGCTGAATGGTCGATTGACGGTGGCCATTGGGCTGGCCTTATTGACGTTGGGGAACCTGCTGGCGGCCTATGCCGAAACAACCTCCATGCTGACGGTTTTTCGCATTATGACCGGGTGCGGAAAAGGTCTGGTGGTTGCCATTATTTTTGGCTTGTGTGCCGGCACCCGCAACCCGACCCGCACATTTGCAACACTGAATGTTTCATACGCCATTTTTGCGACGGTTTTTTACCTTGGTATTCCCCCGGCCATTATCTGGCAGGGGCCGGCAGGCGCATTTCTGGCCATGGCAGCGGTCGCTGTAGCCGGTGCCGTCTTTATGATCTGGTTTCCGGCCAGGCGGCTGCAGGCGCAGGAAAAAATCGATGCGCCATTCAGCGCCATGCCCCTGTACGGGTTTCTGGCGCTGGGGGCCATGATCCTGATCTGGATGGGACACGGGGCTGTCTGGACGTTTTTGGAACGTCTGGGGGCGCAGGTAGGGCTTTCGGTTGCGGATGTTGGAAAAATATTGTCACTGGGCGCTTTTGTGACGATTGGCGGCCCGCTGCTGGCGCGATTTATTGATACCCGGTTTGGGAATACCACGCCGGTTTTTGCGGCTTCTTTTATCCTGCTGGTCTCCGTTTTAATGATTGTATACCCGCTGGCCCCGTGGATGTATTCGATTGCCGTGCCGCTTTTTCTGCTCATGGCGCTTTTTTCGGTGCCTTATATTATGGGTATCTTGTCAATCGCCGATCCATCAGGGCGATTGGCCGCCGCATCATCTGCGGCCATGACGGCCGGTGGTTCTCTGGGGGCTTTAAGTGGCGGACTGACTGTTGACCAGTTTGGGTATTCGGGTCTGGGCTGGATGGCCGGTCTCCTGTTTGTCATTGTGTTGATTATTATTGCGTCAATTTCGTCCAGCGTGCGCAAGGCTGCTGCACCAGCTGCTGTGTGATGTCTGGCGGAAGTTTAGGTAAAGTGGAGAATGGAACATGATTGTCTTTGAAAATTGCAATCTGATTGATGGTATAACGGACGAACTTCGTGAAGGTGTACATGTTGCGGTTGAGGGTAACCTTGTTCGCGAGGTCAGCGATGTACCCATCAAGGCAGACAGCGCACGGCGGATAGACCTGAAGGGCCGGACGTTGATGCCCGGGTTGATTGATGCCCACTCGCACGTCTATGCCATTCACCTCAATCAGGAACTGACGCGGGACATGCCACATACGTTGATGATGGCGCATGCCGTGCCCCGTATCCGGGGCATGCTTGACCGGGGCTTTACCAGTATCCGGGATGTTGCAGGCGGCGACTTTGGCATCAAGAAAGCGGTGGCAGATGGCATTATTGCCGGCCCGCGCATTTTTATTGCCGGTCGGGCGCTAAGCCAGACAGGCGGCCATGGTGATCATCGATTTCTTACAGATGAATCTGTTCCCTGTGCCTGTACAAGCGCACTGGATATTATGACGCGACTGGCGGATGGTGAAGACGGCGTTCGTCAGGCTGCGCGTGAGGAATTACGTAAAGGTGCGGACCTGATCAAGGTCATGGTTTCGGGCGGGGTCGGGTCACCGCACGATCATCTGGAAAATACCCAGTATTCGCTGGAAGAATTGAGAGTGGTTGTGCAGGAAGCCGAAGCGCGGGGGACGTACGTTGCCGCACATTCCTATACGGCCAAGAGCACTATCCGGGCGGTTCAGTCCGGGGTTCGGACTATTGAACATGGCAACTTTGTCAATCGGGAAGCAGCGGAACTGATGGCTGAAAAAGGGGCTTATATGGTGCCCACGCTTATCTGTTACCGCGAGTCGGCTGATAATGCGGACCATTATGGCCTGTCGCCTGTGGTGAAACAAAAGCTGAAAGAGGTAAATTCTGCCGGACTTCAGATGCTGGAGATATGTCGTGATGCGGGTGTCAAAATGGGCTTTGGCACGGATCTGATGGGTGAGATGATTGAGGCCCAGTCGAAGGAATTCACGCTTCGGGCTGATGTTCTACCACCAATGGAGATTATCAAATCTGCCACCAGCATGAATGCAGAAATATTAAACCTGTCCGGGAAACTGGGATGTATTTCGTCCGGCGCGCTTGCTGATCTGCTGGTTGTTGATGGCAATCCACTGGATGACTTGACGCTTTTGCAGAACAACGGTACTCACCTTATGGCTATTATGAAAGACGGCAGGTTTTTCAAAAACAAATTCGACTAGGTCGAATGGACCAGAGGCAAAGCAACCGTGCAGGAAAAGAAGCTGTTACAACGCAACACCACCGCTGCTGAAGTGGCCAAGATTCTGAGGCAACGGATTTTAAATGGCGAATTCCCGGAAGGGGAGTTTATCCGTCAGGAAGCAATTGCCCTTGAGCTGGGCGTGAGCCGTATTCCGGTGCGCGAGGCTCTTGCTCTACTTGAATCTGAAGGGATTGTGATCCGCGAGAAATACCGCGGCGCGCTTGTCCCCAAGCTTTCTGTCGATGAAATCCGCGAGATTTACACGATCCGGGGGATGCTGGAGCCATTTTTGCTGGAATCCGCTATCCCCAATATTACCGAGGCAACGCGCACGCAAGCGCAGGACTTGATCAGAAAGTCCCACGATTGCGAAGACCATGACGAATGGGCAGAGCTGAACTGGTCGTTTCATAAAACCCTGTATTCCCGGGCCGGACAGCCCCTGACCATGCAGATACTGGAACAGCTGCTGTTGCGCGCGGACCGTTATCTGAAAATGCAACGCTTCCTGTCGCCTGAGATGCAGAAAGAAAGCGACGAACAGCATCTGGAAATTCTGCACCTTATTGCCGACGGCAAACCGAAAGAAGCTGTTGACGCATTGAAAAAGCATATTGCCTGGAATGAAACCGATATGCAGGAAACCTTTGATCGTGCCCGGACGGGCAGAACCAGATAATCCGGAACCTGATCGTACGAAAGAAAGTAACCTGATGAGACAAATTCGCTTCACAGAATCTAACAGTGGCCTGTCGGCAAGATGTGATTTGCTTGATGACAAGGCGCCGTTGTCAGCGGATTTTCTCTGGCAGCTTGCTTCGGCAAAATCGACTTTTGACGCCTTGCACGCCATTTGGACCGGGCCGGAATTATCATGCCCCCTGCCTGCGAGCGTCTTGCCCGACCTGCTTGCGGCGAAGGTTATTCCGCCTGAAAATGCGACGTCATACCCTGAGCGGGGAGAAATTGTGCTGGCGAGTATTGCCGCCGGGTCAATCAAGGGCCTGCCGCCCGGGAATTTTTTCGATATCGGGTTGTTTTACGGGCATGGCGGCCGGTTGCTGATGCCGTTTGGCTGGATCACCGCCAACGTCTGTGCAAAAATTATTGACGCTGATCTCGATCATGCCCAGGCTTGCATGAAGGCAATTCAGCGCAGTGGTGCCTGCAGGCTTTCAATCGAGACCGTGAGTTAGACATTCGTCCTGTCAGGTGTGGTGTTGTGTTGATTTTTGCAGGGAAGGGTCGGGGAAAATCAGGTCGTAGGTCCAGTTGAAGACAAATGCATAGACCAGATAAAAAAGGGCAAAAGCCACATCCATCACAAATGCCCTTGTCAGGGACACTTCAAGATACCAGGCAATAAAAGGCAACAGAACAACCAGAAGCCCGGCCTCGAACAGCACGGCATGGAGAACCCTTATGGCCAGTGTTTTTCGCACACTTCCGGTGATCCGCAGCATCGCGTGGTCAAACAGCAGATTATAGAGATAGTTCCAGAAGGTGGCGATTGTCGCACTGACAATGGCAACAAAACCCATGTCATGTACTTGCGTGTCAAAGGCCCAGACACCCAGTGGTGTCACAATGATCAACCCGATAATTTCGAAGCTGACGGCGTGACGAATGCGATCTTTGACGGTGCGCATCAGGCCCCCTCTCATTTGGTCTTCGGGTCGTCCCGAACCTAAATCCCGACCCGAAATCAAATTCTGGATGGGGGAGGTCGTCCTCGCCTTGATCTGGAATATACTGCCGTGGTTTTCCATTGCAAGGGCATTTTCCGGCAGCTTTCAGGCTCTGGCGCTATTTTTGCGGGGACCATGCGCTCACTTTAACCTCAACCAGAACACCTTGCCCCATTCAACACAAGGGACGGTAGATCGTGCAGGTTTGGGCCCGGGAAAATATGCGGGGTAAAGTTCGTTCATCTTGTCGAAATCAGACGGGTTGTGTAAAAAAACCGTGACTTTCACAACTTCGTCAAGGCTGGAACCTGCAGCCGCCAGAACAGATTTTACATTGGCCATGGCCTGATGAAACTGGGCTTCAAACCCGCCTTCTGCATTGGTCGCTGTCTTTGCGTCAAAACCACTGGTGCCAGACAGGATAAAGCATATCGCCCGCGCGCACCGCATGGGAACAGGGCCCAAGACCGGGTTGAGACGGGTCGGTAATAGTAACGCCGCCGGTGCCAAAACAGTGAATTGATGGCCTGACGCTAACCCTTGACTCCAAGATCAGCCATCCGGCCTGTCCGGGCGGAAACGGGAATTCTGAACAGCGGGTTCTTGGCGGGGCAAAGGCGCCACTGTTCAGAATATACCCGATTAAAGCAAATTAACTGAGCATCAATTTACAGTTGTCGAAATTGATCATCTGCCCCTTGACGATATCCGGTTTCGTCTTGAGGAATATGTCATATTCTTTCTTCTTTATGGCAAAGGAGCAGCCATAAATATGTATGGGGGCAAAAAGAACCGTTCCGGCTATTCTGGTTCGGGTCTCTCCGCTTCCTGTGCGGTATCCAACGCGGTCATAGCCAATTTTGCCGCAAAGGGATCGTAATGTTTCCACTTCATCTACGATATTCCATGTTGCGCCGTAAAAACTTTCATCTCCGCCCAGCAGGGCCAGGGCAGGTCCTGTCAATGAACGGTCCCGGGCCTTGCCAGTGAAATTCAGGACAGCACTTGCCTGCTTTCGTAGTCCGGTTAGAGTGTCAGAAACGACTTCTGTAAATTCAGAATCCTCGCCTTCCATTTCTTTTAAATACTTTGTGTCATTGGGGCAGGAAGGGTGTGGAAATGCCGAAACAAGAATTTGATCGATAATATCGCACTGGTCCAGAAATTCAGCGAGGAACTTTTCGTAATTCTCTTCCAGCGAAAACTTGACACCCGGTAGCGGCTGGTCTTTTAGGGCCATGCTGAAGGCATCAATACAAAAACCAACATTATGCCTGTCTGAATCTTTCATTTTATCTTCAGGCACATAAATAAATTTCTGTAAATCATGATCGGGGCGGAAATAATAAACACCGCCACCCGAGAATGTATAGTCAGGTGACTTTTCTCCCGAGCAAATTGTGCGTTTCAGGTCAATAATCAGGGGAATTTTTTTGAAATACAGATACATGAACAGAAGACGCAAGGGCTCATAAAAGCTGTGTGTTAATATCCTGCTTGCTTCGAAGGGAAAATACCATCTGGGTGTGGACAGCACTTCAACAAGTGTATCTGCCATCGTGGTTTCGATTGTGGTTGCTGTTGCTTCTCCTTCCAGCCCTTCTTCCTCCTCGTCGGATTCCACGCCTGACATTTTATCGGTATGGATTTTCAGCCCCTTGGTAATATGGATCATATATGCGCGGGAATACCAGGAAAGTCGTCCTCCCAACTCGGAGAACTTGCTGCCTGTAACAGGAGGGCTGGTTTCAACGGTAATACCCCCAAGGCCAAACAGATCCTGTGTGCGAATGTGATTGATTGTCAGCGCCTTGCAGATCATAAGATAATCAAGGGCATTGGCATCCATGAACTGCACGTTATCATACTTTGCATTTAAATAGTGGGCGCGCAATCCGTCCGGCGTTGTTTCCAGCGCCTCGGTATTCCATTTTGTTATAAAGGCGGATACATCATCATAGAATGGGCCGAAGAGCTTTAGCTCTGAAATATCTATATATTTTAGCGTCTTGAGTTTGGCAGCACCTGCTTCTCCGGTAGCCTTGAGTATCTTGCCGTTCTGGCGATGCGTAAATGAGACAAGGTCCGGGTTGCCCAGGGCGCGCCAGGCCTTTCTGTATTCTTCCTCTATGGCTTCAATCTTGTATTTGCCTTCTGTATGTTCCATGACGGCATGATACAGGTCTACGATGAATGGCACACGCCACTGGCAGCCGGCGTCTTTAATAACCGGATCCAGCTTATGGAGGTTGCCGGTGACCAGATCCAGCACGGCCTCATAGGTGCATGCCTCGATAACGATATCGTTTTGAGTGCGAAATATAGCCTTGAAATCTTTACAGAACAGATCAATAAACCTGGAATATTCCTCTTTTATTTTTGCACTTCTGGCTTTTTTGTTGCTTTCTATTTGAGCCCCGGCTGATGAAATACACCTGCTGATAGAACTGGTCAGGCGGTGGGCATTGATATTTTGCCAGAGATTTGGAAAATTATCGGATTTATTGTTCTTGAATGCATCCAGGTTCGTAATAATAAACTCGTTATTTTTTGTTTCATGAAGATAGCGAATAATTTTTTCAATTGTTATTTCTTTTTCTTCCGTACTTTTCCATACGATTCTCTTTTTCTTGGTCTTTTCTGCTTTTTTCTTAAAGACCCGCTTGCTCATCTCATCAAAGCAACTGATGAAGTTTTTGTAGAGACTGGCCGTAAATACAGTCTGGGTAACAGCTTCAGGCTTGATGTCCAGTTTTTCAGATGCAAGAAACTTTTCCAGTGCCTGCTTCATTGTGCTTTCATATTTTTTAAGGCTTATTTGCTGCTCTTTCGATAATTTCTTGCCCTCATAGGCATTGGTCATGTCTGCTGAAAGCAGATCATATTTGAAAATATAAAACGGGGTCGGGTCTGCGGCTTTAGCAACCATATGCGCTCTGATTGCCTTGATAATTGGTGGCAAACACATTGTGTCATCTCCTTTTGAATTCAATTTATGATTGTTTATGTATTATTCAATACATGTATAAATTGACGAAAGGAGCGACCGGTCTGTGATTTTATTATTGACCTCCAGATGATAAATGCGGGCAGGCTACTGGGGAATTGACTTGTAAGGGAAAAGGCCGCAACATATAGAAATGACCGGACCACTTTAATAGTTTGGCGAGAAAGTCAACGACCCGCAGATGCAAACAGATGCAAGGGGGGTGCCATTAACGGTAACTCGGTGGAAACAGCGCCGCTTGATCAGGTGATCGTGACACGGCTGAGCCCGCGCACCCAGGGTGCTCATTTACTGGTGCGCGAGGGGTTGTTGTGTTCTCTGGAAGCGGAAAGGCACCGGCGTCTGATCATCGTTGAGGCGCCAGCGGGATATGGCAAGACCAATCTTTTGAGCCAGTGGCGCGAACGCCAGATAAACGATGGTGCGATTGTGGGCTGGCTGACGCTGGACCCTGATGACCGGAATGTCGCAGACTTTATTGTTTACGTGTTGCATGCGCTAATCAGGGGCGGGCTGCAATATGACGGTCCGCTATTCGAAAATGTTTCGGAGAATGATGCCAGTATCAAGCGCTATTTTCGCTTGCTGCTGAATGCCATTGCGGCAGAAACCAGGCCTGTAGTGCTGATGCTGGACGAGTTCGAGCATCTTGGTGGCGAGGCAGTTGGGGCAATCATCTCGCAACTGCTGCGTTATGCGCCTGATCATTTCCTGTTGGTCATTGCCACGCGTCAATCACCGCCATTGAAGCTGGCACTGATGAAAGCACAGGGGGTGGTCAAAACCTTCGTTGCGAATGAGCTGAGGTTTACCAGGGCTGAAATTGAAACGCTTTTTGAAGGTACCCTGAGCGAGAGGAACCTGAAAGCTATTGAAAACCGGACAGATGGCTGGCCTGTGATGCTGCAACTGTTGCGTGGTGTGTGGCGTGAATCTGCCAATCCCCCGGGCTTGCTGAGCGACCTTGAAGGGCTGGCAGATGCGGCCAGTGACTATCTGTCCGAACAGGTTATTTCGGAATTGCCCGTGTCTGTTCAGTCTGCGCTCATCCGGACGTCAATGCTTGATGCGTTAAGCGCCGGCGCTTTCGAGGCCCTGCTTGGCAATAACCATGAATGGCATGCTGTCAGTAATGCGGCCCCGTTGCGCCCGTTTCTGGTTGCCGCAGACAATGACCTGCCGACGTGCAGGCTCCATCCCGTGGTTCGGTCTTTTCTTCAGTCACGGTTTCAGGGTTTGCCGTCTGCGGAGCAGAGGGACCTGTCCCAAAAAGCGGCCATATGGTATGCCCGGGCCAATCGTTTTCCAAAGGCCGTTCGTCTGGCCTTGCAAGCTGGAGATATTGGTCTTGCCGGAAGTATTATGGAAAATGCGGGTGGTGTGCAGATATGGATCAGAAAGGGCTTTTCGCTGATCCGGCAACTTGAAGAGCTGTTGACACCCGAACTGGTCGGACATTTTCCGCGCCTGCAATTGATGCGTGCCCTTGTGTATATGAAAACGGGCAGGACAAAGGAAGCCCGCACGCTTTATGAAAATGTCCGCCAGAAAACCGGCGACTTTACGCGTGATCGCGAAGGCGGCAATGATAATGCGCTTCGGCTTGACAGCATGATTATCGATACGACCCTGCTGGTGAATGAATGTCGTGCGGCAGACGATGAATATCTCGCACGCCATGAACAAACCACCAGGTTGATCTCGGGAGATGACGATACTTTTCTGGGCCATGCGAAAATTTTATTGTGCCTGACGGCTCATCAAAAGGGTCATTTTCCTGCCGCATTATACTATGCCGATGAATGTATTGTGCACTATCGCCGGGCAAATGCCCTGCATGGTGAGTTTTTTGCCAATCTTCACAAGGGTGTAGTCCACTTTGCAACCGGACAGCCAAAACTTGCACTGGCGGATTATCAGCAGGCCCGCAACATCTGGCATCGCAACTTTGGCGATGACAGGAATAAATTTCCGCTTGTGACGCCGCTCACGATGGAAGTTCATTACGAAACCGGTGCGCAGCAGCCCGTGCTTGGAAAATTGCGGGAAAGTTACAAGGGGCTGCACCACAGCGAAGGCTGGCTGGATATATTTGCTGCCGAATTTTCTGTTGCTGCCATGGCTGCCTTGTCTGCTGAAGGACTGGACAGTGCGCTGAGAGAACTGGACAAGGCCAGTGAAGATATTGAGAATCGCCAACTGGAAGGCATAATACCTGTCGTACAGGCAACACGGGTTTCCTGCCTGGCACTTTCGGGTGAGTTGGCCGCTGCCGGTGAAGAACTGGCGAAGATGAATTTCACGCCGGAACGTTATGCTCTTGTGGCGTCGAGTCCTGTACCGTGGCGTGAGCGGGAAGCCGTCCTTCTGGCCGTTGCCAGGGTTTGGTTGAGAGAGGGTCGTCAGGCGGAAGTTATTGCAATGCTGGCACCGCTGATTGCCCCTCTGGATGCCAGCGGCATCGAAAAGACGGCCTGTCGGTTTCGTCTTCTTCTGGCTCTGGCATATGTGCAGGCAGGTGAGCATGAAGCGTTCCTGACTGTTTTTGAACTATTGCTGGTTAAAGTCAGGCGGCATGGGTATATCCGCGGATTTCTGGAAGAAGGGGTGATGGCGCGTGATGCGTTAACCATCTATTTAACAACAGATATGCCACATCACGCTGACGCGTTTGCAGTAAAGACCGCCGCTGAAATTTCTGCGCTTGTCTGCGCCCGTGAGACTCAGGGGCACTCTGCCACCCTTACCGTGCGTGAGCGGGACGTTCTGCAGTCGCTGGCCGGAGGTCATTCTGACAAGGTCATTGCCCGGGACCTCGGGTTGACGCACAACACCGTCCGGTTTCATCTGAAAAACATTTATAGCAAGCTGGGAGCCAGAAACCGCCTGGGAGCAGTTCAGGTGGCCCGGCAACGCGAACTGATCAGCTAGCCTCTTCACAATTACCTGGCCAACAGCCCTACTCAAACCGGTAGGGTGCAACTGTGTTAATTCCAGATCACCCCCCCAAATGAAGTCTCGCCCCCTCAATCGGCCAGCTTGATATCAGGTCCGTCGTGGCGCTTCATAGATGAAACAGATTAATGGCAGGCAAACGGCCAGTCAGTTCATCAGACGGGGGATAAATTCAGTTAATGCGGATTGGTATTGATGTTGGTGGCACAAATACGGACGCGGTACTGCTGGATGGTGTCGCAGTAAGATCGTGGTGCAAGATGCCAACCACTGCCGATGTCAGCTCGGGCATTATCAATGCGATCTCCACAACGCTCAGCCAGGCAGATGTCGGAACAGACCGCCTGACCGGCATTACCATCGGCACAACCCAGTTCACCAATGCTTTCGTGGAACGCAAGCATCTGCTTGAGGTGGGGGTAATCCGTATTGCGTTACCGGCAACACGCGGTCTGCCCCCGCTGGTTGATTGGCCGGAAGATATTGTAAAAGCGGTGGGCACTCATGTTCATATGGTCGAGGGGGGATACGAATTTGATGGTCGTATCAATATGCCGCTTGACGAGCAGGCCGTGACCGATGCTGCACATGACTTTGCCCGAAAGGGTCTGACGGCTGTTGCCATCAGCGGGTTGTTTTCCCCGCTGAACGGTGCCATGGAACAGCGTGCGGCAGAAATTGTTCTGAAAATAATGCCGAACGCCAGAATTACCCAGGCGCATACGATCGGGCGTCTCGGCTTGCTGGAGCGTGAAAATGCAGCGATCATGAACGCCAGTCTGGCCAACCTTTCCGCTCATGTGGTTTCGTCATTCCGCCGCGCCCTGAAAGAACTTGGCATCCACATTCCCTTTTACATCAGCCAGAATGACGGCACGTTGATGAGCGCCGATTTTGTCGAAATGTACCCGGTGCTGACCTTTGCTTCCGGTCCCACCAACAGCATGCGGGGTGCTGCATTCCTGTCGAAGGTCCGGGACGCGATTGTCGTTGATATCGGCGGCACCACGTCAGATGTAGGCGTTTTGACCAACGGATATCCGCGTGAGTCGTCCGTTACATCTGATATCGGCGGTGTTCGGACAAATTTTCGTATGCCTGACGTATTGGCGCTGGGGCTGGGCGGTGGCAGTATCGTCACGCTGGAAGGTGAGCTCTCAATCGGCCCCAAATCGGTTGGCTATAATATTCGCACTGAATCCCTGATCTTTGGTGGTCGGATTCTGACGGCGACGGACATAGCGGTGGCAGCAGGATATGCCGATATTGGCGACCGAAGACGTCTGGCTCACTTACCGGAAAGCAGGGTCACTGACGCCATCGCGCTGATGCGCACGATGATCGAGGTGGGCGTTGATCGCATGAAGACCAGTGCCGAGCCTGTCCCCCTTGTGCTGGTGGGTGGCGGGTCCATTCTGGTCCGGGGCGATATTGCGGGTACCAGCGACGTCATCATTCCCGAATATGCGTCAGTTGCCAATGCTGTCGGGGCCGCTATTGCCCAGGTGGGTGGCGAGGTGGATCGCGTTTACAGCTATGCAAAGACAGGTCGTGAGGCGGCGATTGAAGACGCGCGCAGTTCTGCGGTTCAGGCCGCTGAAGACGCAGGCGCACGGGCTGGCACGATTGAAATAATTGATTTGGAAGAAATACCCCTGGCTTATGTGCCGGGTGGTGCCGTTCGGCTGCGGGTGAAGGCTGCGGGCGATCTGGCTTTTGCGGGCAAGGATGGCCGCGAACTGGAGGGCGTGGCCAGCCATTAGCAAGCATCAGGCCAAACCGTTCAACTATTTTATAACATAACAAAACGGGAGATTAAGCATGAGAAAGAAAAATATTAACCGGACTTTATGTGCGCTACTGGCAGGAACAGCAATCCTGGCGGTTGAAGCACCGACGGCTTTTGCAGCAGATGGTTTTTCAATTGAGGAAATCACAATCAGCGGCCGCAAGCGCGACGAAAATCTGCAGGATGTGCCAGAAGCCGTGACGGTTTTCGGTTTTCAGCAGATTGAAAATGCCCGCATTGAAGGGCTGCGCGATTTTGTTGACCTGACACCAAACCTGATCGTTCGTGAAACATTCCGTTCAAACGAGACATTTTTGACCATGCGTGGCTTGTCGAGTGCGCAGGGGGCGTTGCCGCCGGTTGCTTTCGTCATCGACGGTGTTCAGGTCGGTTCAAACGATTTTATCAATCAGGATCTGATTGATATTGAACGTATTGAGGTGTTGAAGGGCCCGCAGGGTGCGCTTTATGGACTGGGCGCGATTGCAGGGGCGATCGTGATTACGACAAAGGATCCGGGCAATGAACTGGAAGCCTTTGCCAAGGCATCTTATGGCAATGCCAATTCTTACCGGGTTGCGGGGGCAATTTCCGGCCCTATCGTTGAAGACAAGCTGTTTGCCAGGGTGTCGGGCTATTATCGCGATACCGACGGGCTGATTAAAAACAACTTTGGCCAGCGCGTTACCGGGGGTGACCAGATGTCGGGCCGTGCCAAGCTGCTGTATACAGGAGAAAGGCTTACCTTTGCCCTGCGCGGGGCATGGACCGAAGGCGACGGGTTCTGCTGCCATCTTGACCGGCTGGAGCGGGATTCAAATGGCAACATTGCCCAGGGTGTTGATGTCGATGATATAAATACACCGGGTATTTCGGCCAATATTATCGGCACGGATGATACACGTTTCAGCGATGTCTCGGCTAAAATTGACTATGAATTTGATGGTGTAACCGCAACCTCCATCACTGCTTATGCTGAAGTACGCCAGGCAGCCTTTGGCGATGCAGACTATTCTTCTGCCCCTGCAGTATTGCAGGACCTGGCATTTAATCAGGATGTCTTTAACCAGGAACTGCGTCTGGTTTCGAACGGTGATGGTCCGTTGCAATGGATTGTCGGCGGGTTTTATCAGGATCGCAGTGAAGATCAGGATGTTCTGGTGGCAACGGAGGATTTTGCGACGACCATTCTGTTGCTTGATACAACGGTTAAAACCAAGTCATGGGCTGCTTTTGCCCAGGCTGATTATGATATTACCGATTCATTGAATGCCCTGGTCGCCTTGCGTTATGACGAGGTCAAGTTCAGCGGGGATATTGATGCAAATGGTCCGCAAAAATTCAATGAAGTACAGCCCAAGGTTCAGCTTTCCTATCACTGGACCGACAATATGCTGACCTATGCAACCTATTCTACCGGTTTTCGGCCGGGTGGTATTGCGCAAGGGGTGGCTTTCGACAATGAAACGACAACCAACTATGAAGTTGGCTTCAAGGGGACCTTTCTGGACCGACTGCTTGTTGTGAATGCCGCAGTTTTCCATATCGACTATGCAAACCAGCAATTGTCTTTTGTTGTGTTTGATGGCGCTACCGCACAGCGCGGGGTTGTCAATATTGATTCAACGGATATAGACGGGATGGAGCTGGAACTGACGGCCCGCCCCGTCGAAGGTCTGGATATTTCCATGGGTATCGGTGTAACGGATACAACGATTGTCAGCTTGACGGCAATTGATGATATTCTGGGTGACGTTTCGGGCGCTGTTGGTAACCGGTCACCACTGGTGTCGCCGTTCACATTCAATACCTCGGTCACATACACGCATCCGGTTGCAGAAACCTTTGACCTGGTTGTCAGAGGTGATTATCGCCGCCAGGGCGGATATTACTTTGACCTGAACAACGATGTCCGGACCAAAACAGCAGACTTCTTCAGTGGCCGGATTGCACTTGAAGCCGATACATGGAGCGTTGCACTTTGGGGCAAGAACCTGTCCAATACGCGCCGGGCAACGCGTGTGTCCGTTTCAGCACTAAGAACCCCCAACATGCCGCGCAGCTATGGCATTGAAGCAATGGTAAGGTTCTGACATAACGCAGGGGGAGGTCTCCAGATTCCCCTGCTCATCCGGGCCATGATTATCGGATTCCAAGACGATAATCAGGGAACGGGGCAAGGACTGACGATATACGGCGTACAATAAGTAAAAAAGACGCCACCAATAACAAAATTGTCAGGTATTCCTGTGGCGATCATCCGAAGCTTATACTGATGATCGCCACATTTTCTCTTGCGTATATATAAATCTTCGGGCGGGTTTCAACGGAAAGGCCGGATTATGACAGAAAACAACGCAGAATTCACGCATTCACCGGTTCCGCAAGACCGGATGATTAATGCCTGGCAGATTGCGTTGATCAAAATCGGTATTGTGATTGCGTTGCCCGGTTTCATGGCCGGAGCGCAGATCGGTTATCAAATGGGCCTGACCAGAAGTACCCTCACTTTTTTTGCCGGCTCCTTCATTCTGGCGGCACTCGCGGCTGCGACAGCAACGGTCGGAGCCAGGTCACATCTTCCGACATCCATGATCACGCAATTTGCTTTCGGGCGGATCGGCTCACGCGTTATTAACTTAATTTTGGGCATATCACTGCTGGGCTGGTTCGGGGTGACGGCAGAATTGTTTGGCAATACGCTTGCCAAGGTCGTGGCGGACCTGTGGCAGGTCGAGCCGGGCGAGATCGTGTTTACCCTTGTTGGCGGTAGCCTGATGGTGCTGACCACCATCTTTGGTTTCAAAGCTCTCTCCAAACTCGCAAATCTGGCCGTACCTGTCCTTTTTGTGGGTTTGCTGATCATCTCTTATCTGGCCTGTCGTGATAAAAGCCTGGCCAGTCTGCTTGTGGCCCCATTGGGGGCAACGTCGCTGGGGGTTGGGATTTCAGCTATTGTGGGCGGCCCCTCGGTCGGGACTGTTATTTTTCCGGATCTGGTCAGGTTTGCAAAATCGGTTAACCACGGACGTGCCGCTGCGGTCATGAGTTACGGGATTGGCTTCCCGCTTATTCTGGTCTTTGTCGCCCTTGCCAGCATTGCAACGGGCCAGAAAGACCTGTTGCTGATCATGATTGGTCTGGGGCTTGGGGTGCCTGCGCTTCTCTTTCTGGTTTTTACAGCATGGACCACCAACGCCGGTAATCTTTATTCCTCTTCCCTGTTCATATCCAACCTGCTGCCGCGCGCGCCGTATCGACAAATTGTTCTGGGTGCCGGCATGGTTGGGGTGGCTATTGCACTGTTAAAGCTGACCGAAAACTTTATTCCTTTTCTGGTGGCACTGGGTATATCCATTCCGCCTATTGCCGGGATCTATGTTGCCGACTTTTTCCTGAGAGACCAGAAGCTTGATGTCAGCCGGTTGCCTGCATCTCCGGCAATACGGCCTACGGCCTTTATGGCCTGGGGGCTGGGCATTCTGGTGGCTTATCTCGCGTTGAAGGATGTTCTGATACTGACCACCATTCCATCTGTCGATTCCATTCTTGTGGCGGCACTCGGATATCTTGGTATGGAGAGAATCCGACGTAGCGTCTTTCCCGAAAGAATAGAGACAAAAGCCGGTGCAGGAGGGTAAAGTCATCAGTGCCTTTGGAAAATCGTGACCCCCCATGAAATGTTCAACATGTCAACGGATGAATATTCCGGTCACGTGCCAGTATCCAGGACGTCTGGTAGGAGCAGCTCTCAGTATTTGAAGAAGTTGTTCAGCAAAGACAGAAGGAAAATACATGTCTAAACATATCCGATTGATAACAGTACATACGACACCCCGCCCTGAAAAGCTTGAAGGGCTCAAATTTCTGGTCAACGAACGCCTGAAAATAAGCCAGGTCAAGCTGGACTCAGGTCCCCCATCTGTTGAAAGCGAGTTTGATGAGGTCTTGTCAGCTCCCTTTATTGCCGGTCGGGCCATGGAAGCGATTGGTGACGGAGCTGATGCGCTTGTCATAGACTGTATGGGAGATCCTGGCCTTCACGCCACGCGGGAAATTGTTCGAATCCCTGTGTTGGGGCCAGGGGAAGTCAGCATGCATATGGCGGCGATGCTTGGGCATAAATTCAGTGTGGTAACCATTATGGATCGGCTCCGGCCTGTCCTGGAAAATCGCGCAAAAATATATGGCGTTTATGACCGTCTGGCATCAGTACGTGCCGTGGAGGTGCCGGTTCTGGAAATAAACACGTCCAGGGAAAAGCTGTATGGCCTGCTGGCTGCCGAGTCACTGAAAGCCGTCGAAGAAGACAAGGCGGATGTCATCGTACTGGGGTGTACCGGCTTTTTCGGCTGTGACAAGGTCATTGCCAAGGCACTCAGGCACTCGGGTTACGATATTCCGGTGATTGACCCGTTGCCAGCAACTGTTGCCATGGCGGCAGGCATGCTGGATGTCGGGTTAACCCACAGCCTGAGCACTTATCCGTTACCGCCTGTTAAAAAACACACTGGCTATAAAATTCCACAAATTACAAAGACTGCTACAAGCTGACCTTTGAGTATCGGGAATGAGCTTTCTTTCGGCAGGATGCTCTATTCACCAACGCAACAGACAGAAGGCTGACAAATAAACCATGGCATTCAAAATCGAGATTGATAAACTTGAAGATCTGGCACGCGGGGCCGCTTTTCTGGGAACGGGTGGCGGGGGCGACCCTTATATAGGCCGTCTGGTCGCGCAGGAAGCGATCAGGAACCACGGCGCTCCCGATGTAATCGATTTTGATGATCTTGACGATGATGCCATGGTTTATTCGATCGCAGGCTTCGGGGCCCCGACCGTACAGGTGGAAAAACTGGTTTGTGGCGAGGAAGTGGAATTTGCCCTTGCCAAACTGGAAAGTTATCTGGGGCGCAAGGCTGATGCCCTGTTATCGGCCGAAATCGGTGGCAGTAATTCGATGATCCCTGTCATGCTTGCTGCCCGGCGAGGCCTGAAGCTGCTGGATGGCGACGGTATGGGCCGGGCATTTCCCGAATTGCAAATGAACGCCCTGTGCGCGAATAAAATACGGGTAACACCGCTCGTCGTTATTGATGAGCACATGAACTTCGCGATTATAGAAGCGAAGACCGACAAGAAGGCAGAGGATATGACACGTGCGCTGGCGATCCAGATGGGCCTGCGCGTATTCATCGCCTGTTTTCCGATGACAGGACGACAGGTCAAGGATTTTGCGGTTCCCAAAACGCTTTCCATCGCTCATGCGGTTGGACAGGCGATCCGGAAAGGCGGTCATGAAGGGGACGCGGTAGAGTATTTGCTGGATGCGCTTGAACATTCGCTCCACTACAAGCACGCACGGGTTTTGTTTGATGGTAAAATTGTGGATCTTAACCGGGAAATTTCCGCCGGGTTTTCTGTAGGCAGCTGTCATCTGGTTGACCTGAGTGGCGGCCATGCGAAGGCGGTGGTACGCTTCCAGAATGAAAATCTGATTGTCAGGGTGAACGATAAAACCGTGGCCATTGTGCCCGATCTGATTTGTATCGTGGATCGCGAAACAGGAGAGCCTGTTCCGGTTCATGCCTTGCGATACGGTCAGCGGGTAAAGGTGATCGGCATGAAGGCTCCCGATCAGTTACGGACGCCACAATCCCTGACGCTGTTTGGTCCACAGGGGTTTGGTATTGACGAGCCATTTGTGCCAATTGAAAATTTAATGCCCTGACTGTGTCACAGCCGTTTGCGTAATTTCGTCTTGATTGCAGAAAGGCAATACTGCCTGAAATATCAGCTGGATGCCTCGTCTGGAAATCATCAGGAGACTATTGTGGCTAAACATATCCGACTGCTCACGCCCGTTACCGGCGACGTTTCATTCCGACTGAAAGATGTTGAAGACTTGCAGCACGACGGTTTGAAAATCAGCCAGAGAGGGATCGTTTGCGGCCCGCCTTCCGTCGAATGCGAGTTTGATGAAGCTCTGGCTGCACCCTATATTGTGGCGCAAGCCATGGAAGCCGAAAAAGAGGGTGTTGATGCCGTCATTGTGGATTGTATGAGTGACCCCGGTCTTGAGGCTGCCCGTGAGTGTGTCAGAATCCCGGTGCTTGGTCCTCGTATGACATGTGCACATATCGCGTCGATGCTGGGACACAGATTCAGTATTATCAGTGTGAAAAGCCGTGTCCGGCCAAGGGTAGAGCGCCACCTTGCCAGTTATGGCCTGATGGGCCACCTGGCATCGGTTCGTGCGGTTGACCTTTCCGTGCTGGAAGCCAGTGGTGGCAAAACTGACCGTCTTCACAAACGGATTGTAGAAGAGGCCATCGGGGCAATTGAGAAAGACAAGGCTGATGTAATTATCGTCGGATGCACAGCTTTTTTTGGTTGCGAAAAAATAGTGGGCAAGGCTTTGGAAGAAAAGGGCTATCATGGTATTCCGGTTTTAAACCCGATCCGAACGACAATTGCTGTCGCGGCCAGCCTGTTAAAGGTCGGATTGACTCATAGTCTGGCTACGTACCCCCTGCCGCCCGTTAAAAAAAGAACCGGATACGACATTCCTGAAATAAAGGAACGGGAAATCTGAATTTCCTGAAATGGTCATGCCAGCATGTAACGCGGGACGCCTTGCACGCCCCGCGTCTTGCACTATTGAAGCGGCTGTATGGCAGAGACAGCCTTCTTATTTGCTGGCCAGCGACCGGAGCATCCAGGCATTTTGTTCATGCACCCCGATGCGGGCCGTCAGAAGGTCTGCTGTAAATACATCACTTGCCTCATCCGCCACCTTGACGAACTCGCGAAATCTTTTTGCGATGGTCTCATTATCCTTGCAGAGCGCCTGCAACATTTCCTCTGTTGTCCTGAGTGTCTTTTCTACATTTATAGGGCTTAGCTGACGATAGTCTTCAAAACCTGCCGGGGCCGGATGGCCGATTGCGCGAATTCTTTCGGCGATCTGGTCAATGGCTTCCTGCAGGTCCTTGTATTGGTCTTCCGTCAGATTATGAAGGCCGTAGAATGAAGGCCCTACCACATTCCAGTGAACCCCCAGTGTCTTCAGATATAAAGTAAAACTGTCTGCCAGCGCCTCTGATAATGCACGTGCCATTTCTCTCGCATCATCATCGCCAATACCGGAATGAATAATTTCCACTCCAGGTGATTTTTTAAGATGACCGGATTGTGCCATTTATCGTCTCCTTTAGCGTTAAGGTTGTCTTGCAGTTTGCTGCACTGTCCAAGAAACGTCTAACCTGTAAAATAGTTCCATCCGGTGCCGGGAACTTTTCCCTACCTTGAGCGTTTATCCACCACAGTTGTCAGAACAGATTTGATAATCACTTGAAAGGATAATGAAAATGTTCATGAAATATATAAGCCTTGTTTTTGTTGCGTTGTTTGGGATGGCCAGCCTCGTCGCCTGTAACACCGTAAAAGGTGCGGGCGAAGACGTGGAAAGCGTAGGGGACTCCGTTGCAGATAGTGTTGATTAAGGATTGAAAGAAGCAGGCGCCCGGCAAAGGGGAATATCAGCCTGTTACCGGTATTCCCCTTGAGCACGATATTCCGGGACATGTCTGATCAAGTATATATATGGAAAAATCACCGATAAAACTGCAGGAACGGGAAGTCTTTTTAATTGGTACCGTGCTTTTTGCGGTCGCGTTTCTTATGCTGGCGGGGATGGCTTTGGTTCCCTTTATCCTTGCCCTTATCGTTACATCCCTTCTTGCTCCGCTGATGAAAGTTTTGCGTCAGGACGGCATTAGGCGTATTTGGGCGGCGGTGCTTCTCACCGCTTTATGTTATGTTGTACTTCTCGTTGTTCTTTGTGTGGTTATTCCTCCCGTCTGGTCCAAGGCCCAGTCGTTCATTGCAGATGTCCCGGCTATTCTGGAAAGAATACAAGAGTTAATTGCCCGCTACCTGGATATCAAGGTGGATACGTCCCTGAATGACCTTGCCGAAAAAACAGTGGACAAGATAGAGGACGAGGGCATTACGTCGGTGGCGGGGCAGGCTGGCAGCGTAATGAGCGTGGCTATCGCGATTGCCGGATCGGTGACAAATGCTGTTCTGGTATTGGGGTTGACACCGTTCATTACGTTTTATTATCTGTGTGACGGGCCGCGCCTTGTGGGCAAGATGATGGCTATACTTCCGGAGGACCGTCGCGAAGATCTGGTGCACCTTTGGAGTTGCATAAAAAAACGTCTGGTCGGCTATTTAAAGGGGCAGTTTCTGTTAAGCAGTGCGGAAGCGTGCATTTATGTGACGGGCCTTTTAATTGTCGGTCTTGATTATGCCTTTCTGATTGGCATTGCTACAGGAATTATGGCGATCATACCTGTCGTCGGCAAACTGATCATGATCATTATAGCGTTCAGCATCGGTTTTGCGCAGTTTGACAATCTGACACCTTTTATTGGTATCCTGATTACCTATGGTATTGTTGAAATACTTGAAGGCACTATTCTGGCCCCCAGACTGGTGGGGGGGCAAATACGTCTGCATCCCCTGCTGGTGATTGCCGCGTTGCTGATCGGTGGATATATGTTCGGATTTATGGGGGCCCTGCTGGCCTTGCCTGGGGCCGCAGTATTTTCCGCCATAATGGACGAATTAATGGGGAAGCAGCCAGATACTTCTGATAACGGTGCAAAAAGGGCCCTTCAAAGTTCAGGTTAAGGGGTGGTGCAATTAACATGAAAGGAAAATGATGAGCCATAATGAGAATTCACTGATCACTATCAAGGGCCGTAAAAAACCAGTGCCTTTGTCTGAAATTCTGGAAAATCCGTTCGACTATTTTCCACATCCGAATGATCTGATATCAGCAGAAACACCGGAAAGAGAGATAAAACTGCAGATTCTGGAGCAGATGGAGGAAGAAGTCAGGGCGTTGATGGTGGCATCCGAAGAAAATATGCAGGGATCCTTGCCGTCCGATCTGCCAGCAATCCACAAGGCGCGAGAGGCTTTGGGGGCGACGCAGGAATTCAAGGAGCGGGAAGACGCCCCCACCAAAGCCTGACAACAGGCTCTAGTATTCGGCGAGGACGGATATGTCCGAGACATTATATTCGAACCAGTCAGCCGTCTCGATTTCGTCGACAGTAATGGTGGCGGCGTGAATATCGTTATGTCTTGATAAGGTGACTTTTTTAAAGTCTACCGCAATTTTCTTGGATTCGCTTCCTGTGATATCACCACCAAACTTTAGAATGAGATATTTGGCTGTTCCCTGCTTGTCAAAAACAAAGTCAACCAGCTCTCCCTTTTCGTTACTTCCAAGCAGAGCAACCTTTTTACCGGCAACATCTGTTACCATAAAATCGTCTCCGGCCATGTCTTCTTCATTGCATTCGGCGACGGCTTTCATTCCTTCTTCGGTCAGTGCGACCTGCAGGCGGGGGTTTTCTCCATCTGAGAAATTGGTCTTTAGCTGATCATAATTCACGGCCAGTTTTTCTGCCTGTATGCCGAAAAATCCGCCATCCGAGATGACCAGTTTTGTAATCTCGCCTTTTCCATTAATGATAAGATTGCTCACTTTTGCGATCTTGCTACCATCTGCCCCGATGATATCGGCATCGATTAAATTTTTCGAAACCAGACTGTGGGGCGTGGGGACAGCATAACCAAGCCCGGTAATCAGGCTGACTTTAGCGCTTGTTGCCATGCTGGACAGCCGGTCACGTTCGACCTGGCTCAGGGCTTTCTTTCCGTTCTTCTTCTTTTCAACAGCTTCCCCTTTTTCTGCTCTGGTCGGGGACGGATTGTCCTGGGAAAATGCGGAACATGAAAATGTCAGCCCTAATACAAAGGCCATCGGGAATATCGCAAATACAGGCTTCATGAAACTTTCCTTTAAAACCCAAATTTCTCAACATGGTCGCGATAGTAATTTCTGAATAGATATAAATAATAAAACAACAGGCACGAAGACCCAAATGAATACATTTGGCGTAAAAAGTAAGAAATGCAAGCGCTAAGTTTAAGGGCTGCCAACAAAAATACTTTGCCGACGGGGAACATATCCGAACTGAATTCGTTGCAGGCAACAAGAGTACAGTTTTTATGGAAGGCATGATCGAATGGGTCAATTTCTCCCGAATATATCAGAAGAGCTGGCACTGGCAGAGATTGTCATCCGCTTGATTCTCGCTGTTTTTCTGGGGGGATTGATGGGTATTGAACGAGAATACAAGGACCGGCCTGCGGGGCTGCGTACTCATATGCTGGTATCTCTGGGTGCTGCTACCTTTACGCTTATCGCCTTTGAGCTTTTTAATCTGATGGAACAGGATGTACATCAGGTAAATGCAGACCTCATTCGGCTGGTCGAGGCGGTAACGGCAGGCGTTGCGTTTCTGGCGGCCGGTACGATCATTCAATCCGGGCGTGGTGTATTGGGTTTGACGACCGGTGCAGGTATGTGGGTGGCCGGTGCTGTCGGCCTGGCATGCGGCGCCGGTTTATTTGCCATTGCAATTTCAGCCACGGTTCTGGTGCTCGTTATATTGATCATTCTTCGTTTTTTCGAGACGATTATTCCTGCCCGCGATACATCTTCAGATCAGAAAAACTCACCAACTGAAGATTGAGTTTTTACTTTTCTCTCAGGTTGAAAAACTCGCGGGGTGGCGGAACATTCAGGCTCTGAATTCGTTCTATCAGTACCCCAATTCAACAGGAGAAGTAACATGACAGATATTGACACAGAAGAGACCTGGCAACTGATTGCGGCCGATAAAGTCGAAGGTACACCGGTTTATAACCATGAGGGAAACAAGCTGGGTGCCGTTGATTCAATCATGCTGAACAAGCGCACCGGCAAAGTCGCCTATGCGGTAATGTCGTTCGGTGGATTCCTTGGTATTGGTGAGGAATTTCATCCCTTGCCATGGGACGTGCTGAATTATGATACCGAACGCGACGGGTATATTGTGAACCTTACCAAGGAACAACTGGAACAGGCCCCACGCTATGCTCGTGAAGACCAGACGCGCTTGCGGGATCGTCAGTATGAGAAGAAGGTCTTCGATTATTATGCTGTGCCGCCCTACTGGATCTAGGGACGGTATCCGTTTCAGTTGAGCAGGATGCGGGCGGGTACAGGCTGTACCCGCCCGTTCTTTTGTCTCGTCACAGGGAACAAAGAGCGCATCCAGTCGTTTATCCATAGTTGATTACCTGTTCAGGACAGCCTGGACCTAAAAGGAGACATAAAATGGACATGAAGCACTGGATTATACTCGCAGGTATCGTTGTAGCATCACCGGTGATGGTGGCTTGCGACAATGACGGGCCTATGGAAGACGCTGGCGAGAGTGTCGATGATGCTGCTGACGATGTTGGTGATGCTTTGGACAATTAGATTTTATTGGTTCCCGTCCTTTTAATCCGGGTGGGAACCAATATCAAATACTTGCGTTTACTTTGTGAAGCAAATGAAGAGGTCGCTTCCGTTACATGTGAAAACAAGTTCACAAATAATATTGAAAGCGTTTTTAGAGGAGATTAATCATGCTGGGATGGGCGTTAACATTTTTTATCATTGCCCTGATTGCGGCAGTATTTGGTTTTGGCGGCATTGCAGCTGCAAGTGCAGGTGTTGCCAAGGTTTTATTCTTTATCTTTCTGGTGCTGTTTCTCATCAGTCTGGTTTTCGGCGCTGTACGTGGCCGCAAACCGCCAATGTAGTCATAAAGAAGATCAAAATAAAAAGCTCCGTGAAAAATATATTCGCGGAGCTTTTTATTTATGATTCAGGGGCCGGAACAGGATAGGTCAGGGGTTGATCAGAGTATCAATATCCTTCATCAGATCATCAAATATATTATCTTTATTTCCGGTTTTGTCACCTTCAGGTATTGAGTTTGTATCATACATCTCGACCAGCGTTTTTCGGGCGCGGGCGACACGGCTTTTTATGGTCCCCACCGCACAATCGCAAATGCGCGCAGCTTCTTCATATGCGAATCCGCCAGCGCCAATCAGAATGACGGCTTCGCGTTGATTGGTTGGTAATGTCAGCAAGGCGCGCTGAAGGTCGGCCAACTCCAGATTATTATCCTGCGAGGCTGGCCGGGACAGGATTTTCTCTGCAACGCCTTCATCCCATGCGCCCGAAAATTTTGAACGGCGCATTTGAGACAGGAACAGGTTGCGCAGGATGGTAAAGGTCCAGGCACGCATGTTTGTATCGGCGGCAAACCTTTGGCGGGCGGTCCAGGCTTTAAGCATGGTCTCCTGCACCAGGTCATCGGCCATTTCGGGGTTGCCGCAAAGACTTCTCCCGAACGCCCGCAAATGGGGAATTGTCTCCAGCAGCTCAGCCTTGAATTCGGTATCGTCCAAGGTTTTATGTTGATTGTCTTCCAAGGGTTTTTTGCCATTCATGATGTTTTATCATTCAGTTGGCGAAGCAATTCTTCCATCTCGTCTGGAATGGGCTCGTCTACGACATCCTTAAACAATCGCCGCAACTGGCGGCCCACCATGTTTTCCAGTTGAATGGAATCGGGTGTTTTACTCACAGGTGAGTGACCAGACGCCCGGGAATCCATGGCTTTTGTGCGTTGAATGTCAGAACTGTTTCCATTTTCCATTGTCATTCACATAATCCAAAACTCAAATACAAGCACTACAAAGGTTAAACGAATGAGATGGCAAATAGTTCGGTAGAAAAAGACGCGAATGACATTCTGATCATGCCGTTAGGGTCAGGACTTATTAATCTGCTCTTGCTGAACCAATCACATTAATGGGGCCTGACCCTAGATAACGAAAAACAATAATATGGCGGCAAGAGCAATGGCGGACAGGCTGAAAGAAATGATCAGTATCCAGCGCACGCCCCTGACCTCTCCCTGACGAACGTCCTGCTTGTCTTTAACCTCTTCATGTTCTTCGGGTTGCATGCTTTCCCTTTCCTTCTGTTTGTCGGTCCGGGCTGATATTGATTGCCCGGCCGGGGGTGCTGAATTTACTCCTGATATATATTTTTGTTTATGCAGGTATTTTGGCTGTGGAATTAAAAAATAATGCCTGGGAGATTGCCGCTTTCACGGTACTGCGCTGAAAGGGTTTGGAGATCAGAAAGGTTGGTTCCGGTCTGTCTCCGGTTAACAGGCGTTCGGGAAACGCCGTGATAAAGATAACCGGTACAGGGAAGGCTTCCAAAATATCCTTGACCGCATCAATACCGGAACTGCCGTCTGCAAGTTGTATATCTGCCAGGACAAGTCCGGGACGGTGGGTAGAAGCGACTTTAAGCGCCTCTTCGCGTGTAACAGCGATGCCGCTGACATTGTGCCCGAGTTCCTGCACAATCGCTTCAAGATCCATTGAGATGATGGGCTCATCTTCAATAATCAAGACGTCTGTTGCAATTTGCTTGTCAATTTCTGCCAGGGCGGCGCTGATCATATTCGATATGTCTTCTTCGCTTGAGGACAGGATCTGTGCAGTTTCCTGCTGCGTAAAGCCTTCCATGGAACTGAGTAAAAGTGCCTGACGATTAAGCGGTGTAATGGCGCTTAGCCGTTGCTGCGTCATTTTTTCCTGCACTGACCCGCTTTCCTGCGGATCAAATAACTCGTGTTCGACCCCGGACCAGATTTTTTGAAATACATGATAAAGACCGACGCGCGGAGAGGTATCGGCGGGAAATTCATCTGGTGCAGAAATAATGGCCTCAAGACAGGCTCGCACATATGCATCTCCGGCTGTCTGGTTTCCGGTCAATGCGCGCGCATACCTTCTCAAATACGGCAAATGCTGTGCAATATCGCTGGCGAGTGACATGATTGAATTTCTCCTTGAATGTCTAGCGAATATTATGCATTAAATAATACTGGATTTGGGAAACATTATGACATTGGGAATTTAACGGAACTTTATTTCTTTTCAAGTATTGTATCCTTGGCAGAGTGTTGGGCCTGATGATGTGCTGATACTTCTTAACCTCCAGCAGTTGCTTATTAAACGGCGTGATGACGATCTGGTTCCCGCTTTTGTAAAAAATTATTTTTGAATATTGGTTTGTTGAGCCGGATTGGTCATGACAGAAACAAAGAAAGAGATCAGGGAAAAGCGGGAGAGTTTGGGGCTGACGTTGCGCAAGGTCTATAAAGAGACACTCGACGAGCCTATTCCTGATCATATGATGAAACTGCTGGACCAACTGGCGGATACCCCACAACAGCCGCATCGCGAGGATAAAAAGAAATAATAAGGTTTCACTCTTAAATTTTGCGGGTAGTTGAAACGACATGGCTTATGATTGACAGCATCTTTTTTTGTCAAAACTTGAATACCCTGAAAGCAGGTTTTGTTTGATGCTGGCTTTTCGTCGATCCTTGCGATTGCAGATTCTTGCATTATTAACCCTTGCGCTTATGCCGGTTGGAATTCTGGCGTTAACAAATGCTGTTTATTCCTATCGTAATTTCCGGGAGGCCCTGGAGATGCGTGTTTCAGAGGCTGCGGAACTGGTTGCTGCCGAGCAAGATGCCATCCTGCGACAGGGAAGGACTGTGGTCGAGGCATTGTCCGCACTGGGAGATCTGGCACCGGCTGATCACGGAGAATGTAAACAGGATCTGCTGGATGCTTCTGTTCGGTGGGAGCAAATATCGAATATTTCGGTCATCGGGCCGGACGGGTCGATCTATTGCAGTGCCAGACCGGTAACGATTGGCAGTAAAGAAATTCGTCGGCTGGTGTGGTTTCAGCGTCTCCATGACACCAAAGGCTTTTTCCTTGATCGGCCCGTCCTTGCCGGGTCAGAAAATGAAAACCTGATTGTATTGGCCGGGAAAATATCCGGGTCGAGTGATGCAATTGTTGCAATGGGTATCAAGATTGCAACAATGCGTGAATCCCTTGATCGGCTGAATATCCCGGAAGGCGCAGCGGTTGCCATTATTAACGCGGAAGGCAAACCAATCCTTGAACGTGCAAACGGAAATAAACCCGGTGAGTGGTTGCCGGAGATTATTAATTTCGATCAGAAAGCACTCGTCGAGGCAGGTCTTTTTCGGGCGCATGATAAAAATGGCGTCTTGCGGAGGTACCGGCTGGCGCAAATACTGGACGGTGCCGGTTTCGCCGTTCTGTCAATTCCTGCAGAATCTATCAGAACCGTAACGGATTTTTTCTTCTACAGCGGGGTCGCCTTACCTGTTCTGATGTGGTTGACGGCGTTGATTACGGCGCACTTTTCTATTAACAGAATGGTTGTGCGGCCCCTGACCACGCTCAGGCGCACCATTGATGCCTATTCCAAAGGCAAGCAGTCGGTTCGGGTGCCAGAACTAAAGCGGGCCCCGGGGGAGGTTCGTGATGTTGCTGTCACGTTTAACAAGATGGCGGATACAATTGAGAAGCGTGACAATGAGTTGCGGGTTTTGATCGAGAAAGAACGCGCCCTTACCCGGGAAATTCATCACCGGATCAAGAATAATCTTCAAATAACGTCCAGTCTGCTGAACCTGCAGGCAAAGCGTGCAGTGACCGAGCGAGAACAATCAATATTTTTTGAGGTGCAGCAGAGAATTAGCGCCTTGAGCCTGATTCATGCGGAATTATACAACAGTGATGATATCAGATATGTGGATCTCGGCTCCATGGTGCGGCGCCTTTGTGTTTCCACGGCGCAAGGTTTAAGGGATAGTGGTTCACTGGTGAACCTTGATCTGGATGTCAGCGATATCATGGTGCTGACGGATACAGCCGTACCTCTTGCATTGCTGATTGCAGAATTGTTACATTATGCCGCCTTGCAGGAACTTGAGGGCGAAGACAAGACCGATATATCTGTCGAACTGAAGGAAAGCGGAAAAAACATCCAGCTTACCTTGTCCTGTTCCAGTTCTTTTGCTTCCGGGATTGAAACATCCACGGATACCTCAATCTCGGCGATCACGCTGATCAACGGGCTGGTGAAACAGTTGTCGGGTCGTTATGTGATTAAGGATGAAGGACGTACCTTCGAAGTCCTTGTCCCTGAACCTGGCCAGCCAATTTCATAAAAATATTTCCGATCTCCCCGGAACCTTTTCTTCTCGGGCACGTTTATAGGGCGTAATCGAATTCTGAAAAGGAGAAAAAAATGGCGACTACACGCGACTATTCATCTGAAATTGACAAGCTTAGCAAAGATCTGTCAGCAGTTCGCGGTGATATCAAAACATTGACCCAGGCCATGACCAATGATGCCAAAAATGGTGCCGGCAGGTTTGCCGATACTGTGTCTGCCAAAGCGCACACCATGGCTGAAAGTGCCCGGGAAGCGGGCAAGGAAGGGGTGGCGACTGTTTCCCATCAGGTCGAACAGCGCCCCTTGACCAGTGTGCTGACCGCTGCAGGGGTTGGGTTTGTCATCGGCGCGCTTATCCGCAGATAGGACGTGTTTGTGAAAAGCACATTATTGAATCTGGCGGCAAAAAATATGGGCGACGTTATGGGCTACTTAGTGGCGGCTATCCTTGTTGCCATGATGATATTCCTTGGTCTGGGTTTTCTGGGCTATGGTGTTTATTTATGGCTGTTGCCGCAGCTCGGTCTCCAGTCGGCCGCTTTTCTGACCGGCGGGCTGGTGCTGCTGGTCGCTTTACTGGTGGCCTGTGTCGCTTGTATTGCCTTTCGGGAGAAGACCGGAAGCTCGCCCTCGTCATCGCCCGAGCGTGACCTTGGCCAGCTTGAGACGGGTATGATTGCGGCAGAGTTTATCAGAGAGCAGGTCAAGGCCAATCCGGCTCAGGCCGCGATTATAGCTCTGGTCGGTGGCGCGGCTTTGGGAGCCAATCCGAAGCTGGCGCGTATGTTTATAGATATGGTGAACAAAATTGACGGGTGACGATTCCGAAATCTGGCCCCAAATCCGGAATTCCCCATAAACTCAATGCCGGTCCGGCAATTTATCTTCCCCTCTTATACCCCTCCGGACCGGCTCTTTTTTCTCCGCCTTATTGGTAGGCGAATGGCATATTATTCTCGGGCTCCAGTGTCAGGTATCGGTCACGCAGTCGGGTCCGGCGTGATTCCAGTGGTAAAATCCGGCCTTCAATAATCAGACCTGCTACGTTAGTGGTCACGTCTAGCGGGTCACCGTCCCAAATCACGATATCGGCTTTCTTGCCAGTTTCCAAAGACCCGTAATCCTTGTCAATTCCCCATATTTTTGCAGGAGAAATTGTCAGGGCGCGCAAGGCGCCGTCCCAGGTCATGCCATGGGCAACGGCAATGCCCGCCAGTTGGGTGACCAGATAGGCGTTATGTCCAAGTTGCATACCTGCGCCCGAAAAAGCCACCATAACGCCTGCCGCTTCCAGTCGGGCAGCGGCCTTAAAGGTCGCGCCCAGCTGTTCAAAGCCGTAGGGCAGGTTGGTTTCGGGATTCAGGATAACGGGGATGTTTGCTGCGGCGAGTTCATCTGCCATCATCCAGGCCTGATCTGCCCCGTGAATGATGATTTTCAGATCAAATTCACGGGCCATGGCAATGGCTTGCCTGATGTCCGAGGCCCGCCGGGCTGTTATCACAACAGGCTGTTGACCGGTAGCTGCGGGGACAAGAGCCTCAAGATCAGCCCGGCTGAGGGAGTAGACGCGTGTTTTGCCCTTCTCATAAGCCTTGCGGTTTTTATTGAAATGCCGGGCGTCTTCGATACCTGTGCGAAAATCAAGCCAGGCTGCGCTGCGGGCCCCGCCTGCGATTCTGCTTCCCTTTTCGTCCAGAGTGACAAATAGCGCGGCTGATGGCTTGATCAGAATGTCGCTGGCTTCGCCCAGATGAATGATGCCGCCTGTTCCGGCAAAGATGCTGTGGCTGGCCTCTGGTGCGACCATGGCATGGGTAAGGCCCTCGATCCTGTTGGTGGCCACCAGTACAGATGCAGGATTGATACCATAGCGTATGTCAAAGGCGGGGCCATAGGCCGATCCCCTGGCGTAGCTGTCTGTCGGGCCGGCCGAGGCTGAAATTTCTTCAAGCGTCAGATTGGTGTAGGAATTCATCAGTCCGGGTGTGATGATCTGGCCTGTGGCGTCAATCGTTCTGGTGTTTTCCGGTACGGTCAGACCAGTTCCAATTTGGGTTATCCGTCCGTCTGTGATCAGAATGGTCGCATTTTCAATTTTGCCAGATTCCCCGGGGGCAGACATCATTGTAAAGGCGGTGCCGCCGGTAATGGCGATGGTCTCGGCACCAGCGTGGAAAGGTGCAAGCATTGCACAGGCTGTCAGCATTATTTTGAGGATATTCTTCATAGCTGATCTCCCCGTTTCGCCTGTCCCAGCTCAAAATCGCTTTGTGGAATCATTTCAGGATTATCGCGGGCGAACACCAGCGCGCCGTCAATAAACACATTTTCTGCAAGGGCATAAACGCTGAAAGGATTGCGGGACCAGATCACGACATCGGCTGCCTTGCCCGGTTCCAGAGACCCGGTTCGGTCAGCAATGCCAAGAGCCCGCGCCGGGTTCAGGGTCAGCCATTTAAAGGCTTCAGCTTCGGAGATATTAATGCCAGCCCGTTTACCATCGGCCCAGGCTTTCGCGGCCTCCTGATTCAAGTGTTGAATACCGATATCGGAATCGGAATGCACAATGGCGCAGGCCCCCGCGGCATCAACCATGGGAATATTTTCATTGATGCCGTCAAACCCTTCCAGCTTGAAGCCCCACCAGTCCGCCCACATGGCAGAGCAGATATCTTCTTCCCGAAGCAGATCTGCGATTTTGTAGGCTTCAACAGCATGATGGAAAGCGGTGATTTTATAGCCAAACTCTTTCGCCAGATCAATCATCACAGCCATTTCCTCGGCATGATAGCAGTGATTATGGACCAGAACATTACCCCGGAGAACTTCGGCCAGTGTATCCATTTCCAGATCACGATCCGGGACATCGGCTTGTTCGCCAAGGTCCAGCTTTGCGTAATAATTATCCCATTTTTTCTTGTATGCGGCAGCCTTTATCCAGGCGGTCCGATATCCGGCAACGTTCCCCATGCGGGTGGACGGGGCCTGTTTTCTGCCTCCGTAAACGCGCTTGGGGTTTTCCCCGCATGCCATTTTCAGGCTGTAGGGGGCGTCTGGAAATTTCATGGCCTGCATGGTGCGCGCCGGAATGTTTTTCAGTGTTACACCCCTGCCGCCAATCAGGTTTGCCGATCCCGGCAAAATCTGCAAGGTAGTCACGCCGCCGGCCAGTGCACGGGAAAAACCGGGGTCTTGCGGCCAAACGGAATGTTCTGCCCAAACAGCAGCGGTAACCGGCGCTGTGGCTTCGTTGCCGTCGGATGTTGCCGGGTATGACGGGGCGGCATAGACCCCTAAATGAGAATGCACATCGATGATGCCCGGCGTAATCCACTTGCCAGTCCCGTCAATTCGGGTAACGTTGTCACTGGCGGCCAGATTTTGTCCAATTTGCTTGATTGTGCCATTTTCGAGAAGAATATCAGCCTTGTCCAGCCTCTCGCCGGTACCTGTGATGATTGTGGCATCTTGAATAAGGGTTGTATGTGAAGGCAAGGGCTTATAGGTGCCAGGGAACGGACCAGGGTTGATCATTTCAGGTGTTTTTGGGGTCTTGTCTGCTTCTTGTGCCAGAGCAGCAGATATCGCGAGGTGCAGACCAAGCACAAGAAGGAGGCTGTAAACAGCAGGGCGGAACAGAAAATCAGGCTTTAACATATTTTCCCCGGTTCATATTTTGACTGGAGTGAAGTAAATCAGACTATCAGATGTTATTCAATGAAAAGGGGGAGGTCGCTCTGTCGCGCATGAATTATCCTGCCGGAACGTATAGAAGTGATGGTATCGTGCAACAGGCTGACCTTGGGAAGTATCTATGGTTTCAGACAATCGCGCCGCGCTTGACGATGATAAAGACGATATACAGTCGACGCTCAAACTCGACAGCGGGCACCGGTCGGGTCGGGGCAGAAAATGGTTCTGGCGTATAGCCGGGCTCATTGTTCTGGTTATTGTGGCTGTTTTCTTCATTCAGTCTCGAAAGTCCGGTGACATTGAATATCGAACCGTCGCGGCCCGCACCGGTAATTTAAACGTGAGTGTAACCGCCACAGGTAAATTGCAGCCGGTAAACAAGGTCGATGTCGGGAGCGAGGTTTCGGGAAATATCGAGGCGGTGCTGGTCGACTTTAATGATCATGTGAAGGCTCGTGACGTGCTTGCGCGTCTTGATACGGCGCAGCTGGAAGCCAAGGTCGCAGAAGCACGGGCAGGGCTTGCCGCCACAGAAGCCGCCGTGCGTCAGGCTGAAGCCACCGTCAAGGAAGCAAAGGCAAAATTTGCGCGCGCCAGATCATTGTCAGAGAAAGGGTTTTCTTCGGTTCAGGATCTGGAGACACAGGAAGCCGCCTATGATCGTGCCGTTGCGAATGTCGCGGCTGCCGAGGCCCAGGTCACTGTATCAAGGGCCGCCCTTGAGGCGATAGAGACCAATCTTGACAAGGCGGTTATTCGTTCCCCCATTGACGGCACGGTTCTGTCGCGTCTGGTTGAAGAAGGACAGACTGTTGCAGCAACTTTTCAGACCCCGGTCCTGTTCACGCTGGCAGAAGATTTGCGTCAGATGCGCCTGCATGCCGATATTGATGAAGCGGACGTAGGCCAGGTGCGAGAAGGGCAGTCAGCGACTTTCACTGTGGATGCCTTCCCGGAACGACAATTCAGTGCAACTGTTACCCAGCTGCGCAATTCTGCATATGAGGTGCAGGGCGTTGTCACTTACGAAGGCATATTGACGCTGGATAATCCCGATCTTATCTTGCGTCCGGGCATGACGGCAACGGCAGAAATCAGTACGGCGACCCGGGAAAATGTTCTTATGGTACCGAACGGGGCCTTGCGCTTCACACCGCCAGACACGCAGAAGAAAAAGGGTGGTCCGGCCGTTGCGACCACAGGCCTCGGGTCCGACGTATGGGTGCTTCAGGATGGCAATCCGGTTCCCGTTCCTGTGGTTAAGGGCGCGTCAGATGGCCAGTGGACTGAAATTCTTTCCGGCGACGTACATGCCGGCCAGGATTTGCTGGTCGATGTGGTGCGGGCGGCAAAATGACGCAAAAGGCCACTGAACCTTCGCCTCTGATACAATTGTCCGGTGTCACCAGGGTTTACGGCGAAGGCGAAGCACGGATTTATGCGCTGGCGGGCATTGATCTGACAATCAGCGCCGGAGAATTTGTTGCTGTTATGGGGCCAAGCGGTTCGGGCAAATCAACAGCGATGAATATCATGGGGTGTCTGGATACGCCAACATCGGGCCATTACATGTTCAAGGGCGTTCGTGTCGCAGACCTCGACCGGGATCAGCGGGCGTTGCTACGACGGCATTATCTGGGTTTTGTATTTCAGGGGTTTAATCTGCTGAAACGGACCACAGCGTTCGAGAATGTAGAGCTGCCACTGATTTATCGCGGCATTGCCCGGGCCGAGCGTTACGAGAAGGTCATGGCGGCGCTTGATGCCGTAGGCCTGCGGGGCCGGGAAAATCATACGTCAGCGGAACTTTCCGGCGGTCAGCAGCAACGTGTGGCCATTGCCCGTGCGATTGTGACTTATCCGGATGTGTTGCTGGCGGATGAGCCGACGGGTAATCTGGATTCAGTCCGCAGTCAGGAAATTATGGAGCTTCTGAGCCATTTCAACCGGGACCGGGGCATTACGGTGCTGATGGTGACCCATGAACCGGAAATGGCGGTCTATGCGCATCGGCATATCCACTTTCTGGACGGGCGTATAGAACAGGATATTGTGGGAGGGGCTCCGGCATGAACCGTTCCATGCTTTCAGCCGTTGGCAATGTTGTGGTGCTGTCGCTACGCGAAATCAGGGCAAATATCATGCGTTCGGCCCTGACCATTCTGGGCATTGTTATTGGTGTGGCGGCCGTGATTACCATGGTCACGCTGGGCGGCGGGGCTACCAGCAAGGTCACATCGGAAATTTCCAGCCTGGGACGCAATATGCTTATTCTGGTCCCCGGCAATGAACGAAAGGCCGGTGCCGTGCAGGCGAGCGCACCATTTACCGCCGCCGATGTTCAGGCGATTGCCCGGGATGTTGCGCATGTTGCAAATGTGGCCCCCAGTGCCAGCCAGCCGGTCCTGACAGTATATGGCAATGAAAACTGGCCAACCACATTGACCGGGACCACATCCGCATTTTTTTCGATCCGGGAATGGCCCGTGACCACAGGCAGAGCCTTTGACGAGGCCGAGGAGAAGGGCGGCAAACTGGTTTGTGTGCTTGGGGCCAGTGTTCGCGACGAATTATTTGGCCTGCAGGATCCGATTGATGCCACGATCAGGCTGGGCAAGGTATCCTGTCGCGTGATCGGCGTTCTGAAGGCCAAGGGACAATCCACTTTTGGCAGTGATCAGGATAACCTTGTCCTGCTCCCGATTACTGCATTACAGCGCCGGTTTACCGGCAACCGCGATATCAGCATGGTCTATATATCCGCACAAACAAGTGCGCTGACAGAGACGGTCCAGCAGGATATTACCTTGCTGTTGCGTCAGCGGCGTCATGTTCCCAAGGGTCAGGAAGACGATTTTACGGTCCGGGATCTGAAGGAAATCACCAGCATGGTTCAGCGGACTACGGGCATATTAACAGCCCTTCTGGGGTCGATCGCCGCCATCAGTCTGCTGGTCGGTGGTATCGGGATTATGAATATCATGCTGGTATCTGTTACGGAACGCACCCGGGAAATCGGCATCAGGCTGGCCATCGGTGCCCTTGAACGTGATGTGTTGATGCAGTTCCTGATTGAGGCGGTCATGCTGTCTTTTCTTGGTGGCATCATTGGTGTTGTTCTGGGGCTTGTCTGTTCAGTTGCAGGTAGTCAGATGCTGAACCTGCCGTTCATTCTGAACCCCGGCATTGTGATTGTTGCGGTCCTGTTTTCTGGCGCGGTGGGTGTTGTTTTTGGCTATTTTCCGGCCCGTCGTGCCGCACGGTTAAACCCGATTGATGCCTTGCGGCACGAATAGGGATTTAAAATTTCATCTGGTAACGGAAACGCGGCTGGCCGCGTCTTGTGTGCGATTGCCGGGATTGCACCAGACCTCGCGGCAGGACGGCAGACGAATGGCGCGGGCATCAAAATAATCCAGGATATCGGCAGCTACAAAAGGGTCAAGTGCGACAACTTTCGTTAAGACGTCAGACAGCATGGCGACACCTGCTATCGTAATACATGCGCCCCGGTCCGCTACTTTTCTGCCCGTTCGGGGGTTAATCAGGGAGATAAAACCCTGCCGGGCGGCGGCAATGGACATGGCCTGATTTTTGAGCTGTATAATGCGGGTGCCGGATTGTCGGGACAGGGGGTTCCGGACATGAATATGAAATATTGTCTCGCCAAAGCAGCGTATGTCTCCACCGGCGTTTACAATTGCACTTGTTGCACCAGCTTGCCTCAAGAGCTGGACAGCCTTGTCAACGGCATACCCTTTGGCGATGCCCCCAAGGGTGAGCACAGCCGGTCGGGTCAGTTCAATCCTGTTGTCTGGCAGCAGTTTGAAGGGTCGTTGCCCGCTTGACTTTTTGGCCGCTGCTGCAACATCGAACAACCCGAATGACAACCGGTGAAGGGCTTCTCCGGACGCCAGAACAAGCCAGGTCTCCGGGGAAATGTTTAATATATCTCCGGCTTTCGCGCGATTGATCCTGCCGATATCACTTGTCGGATTCACAGGATTGGTCAAATCGTGCAGACGGGTCATATCGCGCAATGCCTGTTCAAGAACATGCCATGTTTCATGGCGTGCCAGACCATGGACCGAAATTTCGGTGGGAATGCCACCGATACATCCGCCATGTCGAATAAAACCGTACCGGGGTTCTATGTGAAAAAAAGTCATGGGGATTAATCCTTTCCGGTTGGCCATTTCAGCATGAAAATTATGCTAATAATAATCATTATTAATTGCAAGAGATAATGTTATGTCTTGCGGAGAAATATTGATTTGGGGGTCGGATAGTCGTTGGAAAGGCCTTTTAGCGACCAAATAACAAGGCCGGGTATTTAGGGGAGCTGGAGCCCCGACACTCTTTGGCGGGTAAGCATTATTTTGCAATTTAGTTTTATGTTTTCAACTTTCTGCGCAGGGTCCGCCATCTCGAACACTCTTGTGCATTCCTTGTCCCGGTAGCGCGCCCACGCTTCACTGCTGGCGCTCACGTCCGGCCCCATACTTTTTTCGGTGGCGACCAGAACAGCTTCAATACTTTCCAGAGTAGATTTGAGACATTGGGTAACGTCTTCAGGCACAGTAGCGCTTTGAGTGCACAAGGTCAGGGGAGAGGCCGCAGCTACCTGCTGCAGGCTTCTGGCCAGAAACCCCAGTCGGCTGGAATAGGCATGAAACAGGCAGGCCAGCGCTTCTTCGGCATAATGACAATCATCACGCAACTTGATCCAGCCAAATTGTGAGGCCTTCAACCGTTCAACCTCGTTCCCGATCTGATTATGGCGCAGCCGCCGATAGATATCGTCCAGCAGGATATCGAGTTCCGCCAGTGCTTCGTTTGCGCATACGGTTTGTTCGGCCCACACACTTGCGCGCGTACAATCAAAGCTTGGCAGGGCGGAATGACCTGACGGGGCCGCATGTGCGACAGGTAATGACAGTCCCGACAGGGCTGAGAACAGGATGACCAGAAAGCGAGTTTTGATATCGGACATACGCGTTTCACCATAACTGTGGGCATTCCACGGCTTTCGCTCTGCGGGCACGTAATGGCAGAGTCTGAATGATATTACATCAAAACAAAAGAAAATGATTGAAATATGACCGTGGGCTAATCACGCGAGATTTGTTATTGTGCGCGCCGTAATGGATGGGGAGCCCAAATGTCGTTAAGTGTTTTTGATTTGTTCAAGGTGGGTATTGGACCCTCCAGCTCGCATACGGTCGGGCCTATGGTAGCTGGTGCCCGCTTTCTGGAGGTGCTGGGCGCTGGCCCGGGCATTGAAAGTGTCGCCCGAATTAAGGTCGAGTTGTATGGCTCTCTGGCACTCACCGGCGTTGGGCATGCCAGTGACAAGGCTATTCTGCTGGGCCTGTCGGGCAAGGTACCGCATCTGATTGACCCGGATGAAATTGACCCCTTGCTGAACAATATACGAAAAGCAAAACGCCTTCGTTTGGGGGGGCAGCACGATGTCGCGTTCGATCCTGCGGTGGATCTTGTCTTTGCCATGGAGACCTGTCTGCCCTTTCATTCCAACGGCATGTTGTTTGAGGCTTTTGGATCTGACGGTAGCAAGCTGGCCAGCGAAACCTATTATTCAGTAGGTGGCGGCTTTGTCGTCGATCAGACAGAGGCGGGCCGCAATGCACCTGAGGATGAACAGCCTGTCCCGTTTCCTTTTCATTCCGGGGCAGAGCTTCTGGATATCTGCAAGAAAAACAACCTGTCTATTGCCGGGCTGATGCTGGCCAATGAAAAGGCAATGCGAGACGAGGGTGAAATTAATGATCGCCTGGACAAGATATGGAACGCCATGGATGCCTGTGTTGACCGGGGCAGCCGTCAGGAAGGGATACTGCCCGGCGGGCTGGATGTGCCCCGTCGGGCGCCCATGCTGTTTACCAAATTGCGCGACAAGCAGGAACGGGCGTTAACCGAGCCGCTTTCGGTGCTGGACTGGGTTAATTTGTGGGCCCTGGCGGTGAATGAGGAAAATGCCGCTGGCGGCCGTGTTGTGACGGCACCCACAAACGGGGCGGCGGGTATTATACCGGCGGTTATTCGCTACTATGACCGCTTTTGTCGCTCAAGTCCGGAGGGGATCAGAACCTTTTTACTGACAGCTGGCGCCATCGGGTCACTGTTCAAGCGCAACGCGTCAATTTCCGGTGCCGAGGTTGGCTGTCAAGGCGAAGTAGGCGTCGCCTGTTCCATGGCGGCAGCCGGGCTGACAGCGGCGCTGGGGGGCACGAATGAGCAGATTGAGAACGCGGCCGAGATTGGGATGGAACATAATCTGGGTCTGACATGCGATCCCGTTGGGGGTCTGGTGCAAATTCCATGTATCGAACGCAACGCAATGGGGTCGATAAAGGCAATTGATGCATCCAGACTGGCGATGCTGGGCGACGGAGTGCACAAAATATCACTGGACAAGGTGATTGAAACGATGCGCCAGACAGGTGCAGACATGTCTGATAAATACAAGGAAACGTCCAAAGGCGGACTGGCTGTCAATATTGTGGAATGCTGAGATATGGGTGATCGGCTAACGGGCAAGGTGGCGCTTGTTACAGGCGCGGCGCAAGGGCTGGGTGAAGCAACGGTCCGGCTGTTTGCGGACCACGGATGTAAAGTGGCGCTGACCGATATAAATGAAGCCGGTGTGCAGGCATTGGCTAGTCAGCTCAATAATCTATACGGCACGGGAACAGCCCTGGCGCTTCGGCAGGATGTCACCGATGAAAAACGCTGGCAGAAGGTGCTGGACCAGACCGCAGCCACGTTTGGCGGTCTGCATGTGCTGGTCAATAACGCGGGTATCGGCATTATGAAATCGGTCGAAGATACCAGCTATGATGAATGGCAACATGTGCACCGGGTGGATCTGGATAGCGTATTTTTGGGGTGCAAATATGCAATTGATTTTATTGATCGTTCCGGGGGCGGTTCGATCGTCAATATCTCGTCCATTGCAGGGGTGATTGCGGCGCATAATATGGCGGCCTACAACTCGGCGAAGGCCGCCGTTGGCCACCTCAGTCGTTCGGTTGCCCTGCATTGTGCAAGAAAGCAGACAACAATACGCTGTAATTCAGTGCATCCTGTTTTTGTCGTCACCCCCATTCTGGATGATCTGGTCGGTGACCGTGACCGGGAAGAGGTTTTCGCCAAGCTGGCAAAGCAAATTCCCCTTGGCCAGATGGGCGAGCCTCGGGATGTGGCCTATGCCGTGTTGTTTCTGGCATCGGACGAGTCGAAATTCATTACCGGTTCCGAGATCAGAATTGATGGCGGCATAAGCGCCATGTGACAATTACTAGGGTCAGGGACCGGTTTTAGAAAATGACCGTAACGAGGATGGTGTCGGTATAGGACCCTGCCGGTACATTCTGGGATCCGGGTATTCGACCATAAACAGGATAGTCTTCCGAACGGTTATACAACAGATTTAAAAGGTAGCCGTCCGAAACAATATTGGTGCCGCCGGTCTGGTCGCCCCAGACCTGAGACCGGCCAGCGTCTGTATACAGATTGTAGGCAATTGAAGAACTGCCGTTTTCCAGTGTCCTGTTGATATATGTACCACTGCTGCCGGTAGACAGGCTGATTTCATAGCTGATGGTTGCGCCGAGAATGATAGCGCCGCATGTGACCTCTATATTGCCTGCACTATCGATGCTGGATGAGGAAAAGGGGTCGTATGTGCCGAAAGCAAGCGCGGTGGCGGAAACGCTGCAATTGCACCCCAGACCTATACATGTGGCATTTGCCGGAGGGGAAATGCACCAGACCAGCAGACCGGTACAAAGGACTAATATCAGCCGGCGATACATACAAGCGTCTCCGGTTCTTGTGCAAGAGAAGGCAAATTTTTGACGTCAAGAGTTGTTCGACAGCTTTTTTCTCCTTTTGAGGCTTGCAGGGAAATGCGCCGGTGTTCTCCATGGACGTTGATATAACTCCGGCCATCATGGCCCACCACAAACACGGTTTCATTTTTGTTGGCGGGGGGGTGAGACATAATCTGAAGACGTGTGCCCAAAGCCAGCGCATCACCGTTTTCATCGACCAGACGGATCAGGTAACCTTTGGAAAGACGAGGTTTTGCAGAAAGCGTACTCCCCGCGGACCGGGCCGGTACAATGTTCCAGCGCAGGTCGGAGACTGTCTCTTGCAGGGAGAGTTCCCGAATATCAACTTCAATCTTGTTATTCTCAAACGCTCGCAGGCCTGGCACCAGAAACTTTCCATCTTTACCTGTTGTGCCGATGGGGCGGTTATCAAGATATACCGTAGCGTCCATCCCGTCCGGCAAGGAGACGACAGCATAGCCGTTATCAATTTTCTGTGCCAAATAAGGCTCGCCTTCATGGATAACCAGACTGCCGCGCGCGGATATTCTTGCCGCGTTATCCCGATTTGTGTGGCTGGCATCCAGTTGTAGCCGGGCAAATTCCGGGCGAAACATAAGGCTGGCTTCGTATCGCTCAAAATCACCTTCTGTCACGCTGGCCTTGTATCCGAATTTCCCCTGCGAGGGAGAGCGCTGGACATAGGCACTGCCGGTTATTCTGTCGCGCGAACGCCGGGCACCGGCACCGGCACTCATGCCATTGCCCAAAGGAACATTCAGGGAAAGCCCTATTGTTGTATACTGTTCGGGTTGAACAGTCTGAATGGCAGAAATTGAAAGGGATACATTTTTCCAGACGTCCATGTTTATATTGGCGCTGAATGTCTCCAGATCTGCATCCTTTCTTTGGTCGCTATAGGTGTATATCAGGGAGGGTCGAACATGTTCCATAAACGGAAATCCGACGCGCGCCTGAACACGCCAGGCCGGGGCAGACATATTTTCCGGCTGGCCAAGCTGGAAAAAGTGCGGGGTGGTTGCTTCAACGGTGATATTTCCCCGCCACGTGCGGCGTGAAACATCTACTGCAGTTCTTCCCAGCAGGCCAATATCGCCATCTTTTTGACTGATAGCGATCGCCGTGGAGACGGTACCGGACAAACCGACCATGAAAATGCCGCCCATGCCGACGGATTGGTGTGTCTGCGTTATGGCGCCGTGGCTTTCCAGGGTAATGCCTTCACTGATCCCCGATCGCCAGGTTGCCGAGGCAAATTCATCGCCATAGTCGAAACTGCGCTGCCCATATGAATTGCGAAGGACACCAAGCTCGATGGAATAATCAGTTAGTCCTTTTCGCAACATGACAGGGGCTGCATAAAATTGTTCAGTCAGAATTGTCTGGCGTCCCAGAATATCTGTTACAACAATCCGGGCATCACCCTGTCCGGAAATGAAGGGAATATTTTCAATGGAAAAGGGTCCGGCAGGGATTTGACCGTTGAAACGCCGTAAATCATTAATATAGACATCAACTGTGGAAGGAAGACCGGCGGAACCACTCAGGGCCGGTGTCGGGAAGGCGATGAACCCTGGTTGCAGTGAGAAGTCAGTACCAAACTTGATGCCGGCATAACGCACCGGGACGCTCCAGTCGCTGGCCCGGCTAATTGTGTCTCCCAGAATTGTGCGCTTTCGCGATTCCGGTATATCAATTGATATGCCGGATTCAAGTCGAAGCAAATCCTCATGGCCGTCGTATGCAGTTGCCACAAAATCTGTGTACAGGCGCCCCATACTGCTGGCGTACCGCACATTTGCCAGAGAACGTATGGAACCTTTGCGGTTTTCCCCTTCTTCGGCAACGATATCATAATCCAGGATCAATCCCCCGGTATCATCGGTGATTGCAGGTTGCGTCGAATGTCCGGCAGTTAGTCTGTTCGGATTAAAACACAGTGCGTCACAGGACATATAAAGAAATTCATGGCTGGCACTTATGCTTGCTTTCAGGCCCGGTATGGACGCCAGTCCAGTGAAACTGTTGTCCTGATAGTGTATGAGCGCCACACTGTCGGGTATACGGAAATTCAGTCCCGCCAGATTCTGGCTGGCCAGATACAGCTTGCCGCCTTGTTGTAATACAAAAGCCGTCGCACCGGTGGGTTGGCTGTTCAGGATGATCTGAGCCAGCATAATGCGTGGTTCCTCTTTTGGTGCAGTATGTCCGGTTGCAGGGTACGGCAATATCAAGAGGGCCCACACCATTATACTAATCGCTTGAAACTTGCATGACCTCATTGGATATCAGCACTTTTTCTTCCTGAATACCTGCGCCGTAAGGGCTGCTGTACCGGATAATGGCCGTATGAAATTCTGCATTCTCAGGCTCTTTTATCTCTTTTTCGAGCCAGCGCCTTGGCAGGATATATCCGGCATTTTTCACAATGACGGATTTTCCGCCCGCGTTATCCTGCAGGGTGATATCAAAGACACGTATTCGCCGGTTGTCCGGATTGTGGGTCTTCAGAAGTATTTTGTTATCAGGCCTTTGTTGCAGGGCTATTTCCGGCTTGTAGCGCCAGGCGACATCGGGCGGCAGATATACCGGCAGCGAAATACGGGTTTTTATCTGTATCTGGGCCTGATCCTCTCCCAGCGTTGTTTTGTCAATGATAAGACGAAAGGCTGTTTCCTGATCGGGCCCAAAGAGTTCTGCTGTCATGATGCCCACTCTCACAAGACGGTTTTGTCCTGGTTGCAAGCTGAAGACAGGCGGGGTAATGATGAGTTCGGGCGCGGGGTCCAGATCAAATTGACTGGTTTTCTGGGTCCAGCGAAACGGCGTGATCTCAATCAGTTCGTGCTGGTCCCCCTGATTTTGAACCTTTATCACGGAGATGGGCCGGTGTGGGGTCAGTTCAAGGGCTATAGGGCTTACGTGAATGGCCCCTGCAACGGTAATGGCAGGCCAGATGAAGAGCAAACAGAGGCCCGGAAATCCTGCAATCATATATTTTCGAATGTGCGATAGCATGCTGAACATCCACGGTAATGATATGGCTTTCGTGCTCAAAAAGTCACGGTAACAGTAATGGTGTCCGAATAAGAACCCGGGGGAACTGTCTGACTACCGGTGATCTGGCCGTAAATAGTGAAATTCTGTGCGCCACCCGTGCCGGTATCAACCACGGTATCCGTTGCGAGTGTTTCACCCCAAACGGCTGTGCGCCCCGCATCTTCGTACAGCGTGTAAACAAGATCGTTACCGCTTCCGTCAGACATTATACGGGAGGCGACGGTGGCTCCTCCCCCCAGGCCCGGGTCAAGACCGATTTCATAACCGGTGCTGTCCGTGCATGTGACCTCAACGGTCGTACTGCCATCCAGATCGTCGCCTGAAAGCGGGGTGTAAGTGCCAAAGGTAAGGTTGGTGGCACTTACAACACACGCGTCCTCTACTGTTGCTGTAACCTGAAAGGTATCTGTTGCCGTGTCGCCGAATGCCGAACCGGAAAAGCCTGACGCTATTCCCAAAAATACTACATTAACTAGAAGTTTGCTGCGCATCAGTCTCATGAAGATATCCCCATTCCACAAAGATATATTTTTTAAAGCCTATATCTAATAGCTTAACAAATTAAAAATATTGTTAAAAATACATCAGTGGAAACGGAAAAAATCATTATAAAACAGCTATTTTATGATTTATAACTATATGAATATAATTATATTTTCCATTCCTTGCGGGAATATAACAATGGCATTGAATCAGGATAATGGTCACAATTTTTAGGAGAATATACGTGGCAACCATCTACGTTGCGTATGGATGTTTGTGGTATCCTGATATATCCCGTTTCGATGTTCAGGACGGGAAAGGTACCAGAGGTCAGGACGGCCAGTTTTGCAACAGATACTCTGCCGAGCGTTGGGTCAGTGAATAAATGGTATAGGTTGGATTAACCCCGGCGCTCGTGGGAAAAATGCCTGAGCCCGCGATCACAAGGTTTGGCAGGTCATGGGTTCGACCGTATGAATCGGTGACTGACTGTGCGGGGTCTGTCCCCATAATCGTGCCCCCCATCATATGCGCGCTGACCATGGGGCCGTTCCAGATATCACTCGCCCCGGCAGCCTCAAAAATCTGGCGGCCTTCGTCTTTCATGTGATGCCAGAGATTGCCTGAATTTTCAGAAAAGCGATGGACGATCCTCGCCAGCGGCATGCCGTATTCGTCAGTCTGGTCACCAAGCTCAATACGGTTTTCAGCGTCGGGCAGTTCTTCGCCCATGGAGAGCATCACCGCCAGGTGTTTGACGGCGCGCGCCATGAAATCATGCAAATCCTGGCCGTATAAATCGGGGCGGCTGATAGCAATACCCAGCAGATCATTGGGCTTCATTGCCGAGCCTACCAGCCATTGATAGCTGCCGAACGCATCGTCATCACTGTCTTTTTTATAGCTTGCGCGCGAGGTTAACTGTGCGCCCGAAACCCCCATATGCGGTTCAGTATCACCTTCGTCAAAGAAGCCGTAAACCGAGGACACAACATGGGTCATGAAATAATGACCGACCCGACCGCTGGAATTGGCCAGGCCGTCCGGATAGTACTCGTTGGCCGAGTTCAGCAACAGGCGCGGGTTTTGTGCAACAGAGGCAGCGAGGATCACAATATCCGCTTCTATTCTATGGGTATTGCCTTGGGCATCACGATATTCAACGCCGGTGGCCCGCTTCTTGTTGGCCAGGACGTGCGTGACGGTGGATCGTGCGCGAATATCGGCCCCGGCGTCTTCTGCGCGGGGCATATGCAGCACCAGCGGGTTGGCCAGCGCCCCGATAGGGCACCCGGCGTCACACCAGCCATCATAAATGCAGGGCGGGCGGTCATTATACCAGGTCGAGTTGATGGCCATGGGCATGGGGGCGGTGGCAATGCCCAGGCGATCAAAGCCGCGTTTTATATAGCGGGCCTGTCCAAATGTCTCAAGCGGTGGCATGGGGTACGGGTCGGCGGGAGATCGCCAGATTTCGGCCTCTGCATCGCCGGAAATCCCGATATCCCGCTGTATGCGGTCATACCAGGGCCGCAGTTCATCATAGTCCAGTGCCCAGTCAAAGCCCTGACCATACAGGCTGCGCATTCGGAAATCTTCTGCATGCATTCGGGGCCATGTGCCATAGTGATGCAGGGCTGCCCCGCCAAAACCCCATCCGGCATTGAAGCCATAGCCGAAGGGGTGATCGCCGGTGGTTTGCACGGGCGCGCCACCCCAGCGCAACCTGCGTGACCAGTTCAGTGAACTGGTCAGATCTCCCATATTCCAGTCCGGGCCTGCCTCCAGCACGATAACTGATTTTCCTGCTTCGGCGAGCAATGCCGCATAAAACATACCGGCAGCACCCGCGCCGACGATGACAACATCGGCCTTTTCCGCAGCAGAGCCTTGAGTGATCGGGCTGGTCTTTTCCATTACCAGTCACTTTCCGGTTCAATGTGAGCAAGATAGGGGATGCCCAGTTTTTCAAACCCTTTCATGGTGCCATAAACCACATCGACGGCGTCAGACCGGGTGACAAAATAAAAAAAGGGCGCAGGCGGCCCGCTCCATGTTTCCGTTTTGCCAGCGGCCATATCACCCACCAGTGCGTGGGCTGTGACGGGGTCCAGCCCTGCGAAATTTTTCTGGTGACGTTTCAGGGAAAACTGGTCAAGACCTGCCAGTCCACCCTGATAGAAGGGCAGATAAGGCGGGGGCACATCAAGATAGCGGATCATCAGCAGACTATCGGCATGGGCCCCGGTCACCTGGCTGTCCACAAAGTGGGATATTCCGGCGTCCCGGGCCCCGGGAAGCAAGATCTCCCCCAGGGCGTCCAGTGTGCGGGCCTCGTGATCCGTCAGGCTGCTAAAGGGAATGTCCCGGGCGCGGGCTTCGCGCGGGGAAAGTAAAAGCGTTGATCCCGCTACCTGAAAGGCCAGGGCACCCAGCGCGGTCCCCTTTAAAAAGTCGCGACGATTTCCAGTCATGCCAGCCCCGTTTGCCATCCCGTATCAGCCTTTTTATCTTCTACTGATCGCAAATATTACTTTAGGCTTGAAATGAACGAAAATGCAACAGGCGAATTGGCTTTTGTGGTCTGTGGACGGGACGAGTCCTTACAGTTGCCTGACCCTAGTCCGGGCAAGTCATATAACTGATCAGCCTTTCATTTATTATCGGGTCTGGTAGTAGCTTGGGGAAACGCCAAATGTGCGGTGAAAAGCGGCTGTAAATGCACTGGGACTGTTATATCCTACGTCATATGCTGCCATGGTCACCGATCGACCTGCCGATATCAGGGACAAGGCTTCAATCAATCGCATCTGTTGCCGCCAGACGGCAAAACTCATCCCTGTTTCGTGCTTAAACAGGCGCGTGAATGCACGCCTGCTCATACACGCAATTTTAGCCAGTTCATCCAGATCAGATTGCGTGGAGGGGTCCTCTATAATACTTCTGCAGGCCCGTGCAAGTCGTTTGTCCCACGGCATTCTCACCTGATACAGGGCGGTCGGCATCATATCGATCTCGGCCAGAAGCAGATCAATAATTTTTTCTTCGCGCGGCGTTATCCTTTGCCTGTTGTCAAACGTAACAACTTCCAGAATAAGCGCCTTCAAAAAATCCGAGACTTCAATCAGCCGACATTCCGCACTTTTTTCTCCGGCGACCTCGGGGTCGATATAAAGTGTTCTGGGAGACACATGCCCACGGCACGAGACTTCATGTGTCATGCCTGCCGGCAGCCACAGTGCCCTTTGTGGCGGTACTGCATATGTAGATGTATCCGTCACAACTGTGGTTACGCCTGCGCATGAATATAAAAGCTGGGCACGTTGATGACTGTGGGCAGGGTCCACGTAACCTGATGGATATTCATCTTCGAAACCGACAACAGGGCGCGGGACAGACAGATAATCTATGCTGCGCTTTGTCGGCTGAAAGTCGACGGGTTGCTTGTGGGGCATTGCCTGATCTCGATAAATATTATTAGATTTATCTTTTTCTATCATGCTATCTTAGGCGACCTTCGTCAATAGTGATGAATTCCCGGCATAAATAGACCCAAAAAGACCGACCCCTGGCCCAATAAAACAGGCTAGCGCAATTTAAGTGAGTTAAAATATATTACTGGCCTGACTGCCAGAATAATATACCACCAGACTCGGGCCAAAGGATTGCCGCAAATGCCACCAAACAAGTTTAAACAATATTCTGCGAGAAATGTTGAAGATCTAATTGATGCCTGGCCGTTGGCGTTTATGGTCAGCGATGGCCCCGCAGGCTTTATGGCAACTCCCTTGCCCATGCTTGCCGATACAAACGGGCAGGGAGAGATTATTCGTCTGGTGGGACATATGGCCAGGTCGAATCCGCAAATGTCCGAGCTTGAAAAAAATCCGCAGGCCTATTTCCTGTTCCAGGGTCCCCAGGGTTATATCTCGCCAACATACGTGAACGACCGGGGCTGGGTGCCAACCTGGAACTATGGTGTGGTTCGCATCAAGGCAGACATATGTTTTCAACCTGACAATATCGATTATGCATTGTCGCGTCTGGTCAATCGAATGGAGCGCGGACGGGAGAATGCATGGTCTGTTGAAGAGGTCGGCGACAGATACGCGCAGCTTACGAAAGCCATTATCGCCTTCACCGCCACGGTGACGGACGTGGATGCAACATTCAAGCTGGGTCAGGATGAAAAGCCCGGGATACTGGCCCAAATAATATCCGCAACGGAAAATTCAGATCTGGCCAGCTGGATGCGGCTGTTCAACAAGGTGTGAGGTTAGCCTTTGCGCCTTCGTGCCAGATAAAGCCTGATCCCCAGCACAATCATGACAATCAGCCAAAGCCCGACCGCAAGAGAGACAAGGCGTCCGGTCATCCCGAACATCTGGCCGGTATGAGCGGAAAAGAACAGATTTACGGCCTGTCGGCGAGCCGGATACGCCGTTGCAGGATGATTTGCCAGAATGGCACCATCATAGGCGCTTACGTAAACGGCGGTCTTGCCGTATTTTGTTGCCGGTTCTTCAGTGGTTAACAGCCGGATGATGAAATACGGCGATCCTTTCTCCGGCATATACAGGCCAGAGAGCCTGGCCCCCGGATGAGCAGCAAGGGCTGTTCCGATGGCTTTTTCAAGAAGGAAGGGTGCTGGTGTATTTTCCGGATTTTCAATATTAAAAGGAAGGTCTGTGTTCACGCCAAATGCCTTCCAGATCGGACCTTCAAAGGCAAGCAGGCTACCGAAAAAAACAACAAACACAGCAGGGATGCCAAGCCAGAAGCCGGTGAGCCGGTGCCACTCAAACAGTTTTGACACTTTCTGTCCCGCAGGCCAGGTTAACAGGGCCCGGCGAAACTGCCTTGTTCCGGGCCAGGCCAGTTTCAGGCCTAAAATAATATTGGTGACCAGAAGAATCCCGCTCAGGCCAATAAACCATTTCCCGTATGTCCCCGAGAACAGGGAGGCATGCAAAGAGGTAAACGTATCATAAATACCGCCATCGGCCCACAAGGTGCCCTCTGTACGCTTCCTTAAAATATTCCCTCCACCATCTATCCGAATGACCTCTGAGCCCGCCGCCGTTTGGGCAAATACGTCGTACCTGTCCGCGTATCCTCCGGATGTCCAGACCGAAGACACCGACATATCAGGTGTTTGATCGATAGCGATAATCTGACGGGCAAGCGCAGCATAGTCCAGGGGCCTGGTTTCACCGCCCAGAAAGGCATCATCCAGCTCCCACCGGAAAACAATAAATGTGCCTGTAATCGCCTGCGTCAGCCAGACGAGGCAAAAGCCGAGACTGATATATTTATGGACAGATTTCACGCGTATACGCATCAGGTTTCCTTCATTACTATCCGGTCAGGGCGTTCAGATCCACATGTCGGGATTTATGTCCGTGTATAATGCTACATCAAATAACCTTTAGATTTTTATTTCGGGCAATAATATCCCCCGTTCAGGCCAGAATATTAAATCGAAATATTGCTTATTAATTGCTATTAATTATTAATTTCATGTGATATTTATACGACACTCAGGAAAGAACAGGGATGCTTGGCCCAGATACGACAGTATAAGGCCCTTTCCCTAATGCACGACACTCTGGTTAGGACCATGGTTTAATAACTAAAAGAGATTCCTGAATTTCGCCTTCACAAGGGATACAATTGAAAGGGAAGAAATATGCCAAAGCATAATAGTGAAAATTATAAAATCCTGCGCCGTTTATCACAGTTAAAAAGAAGTACACTGAGCAGTACTGCCATGCTTCTTGTCGCAGCAGCACCGATGGTCTCCAATGCTGAAGATGCGGCGCTGGAACTGGAAGAGATTATTGTCATTGCGCCTGATTATGTATCGACAGGCAGCCGATCTGCATCAAAAACAGACAGGCCCCTCATTGAAACACCGCAATCCGTCACCGTCATTTCGCGGGATCAGATAGATCTTCTCAGCTGGAATTCCTTGCAGGAGTCTGTCAGGTATACCGCCGGTGTTGTGGGTGAAAACTTTGGTCCGGACGAAAGATATGACTGGCTGACGCTTCGCGGGTTTAATCCTGTCCAGTATATTGACGGGCTTCAGGCACCGGTCGGATCTGTAACCAACGTGGGCACAGATCTTTACGGCTCCCAATCTGTTGAAATATTGAAAGGTCCATCTTCTGTTCTGTACGGTCTGACACCTCCCGGTGGTATTGTAAATATGACCAGCCGTCGCCCGGAGCAGGAATTTGGCGGTGAGATGGGCGTACAATACGGCAGCCATGATCATAAACAGATCAATGGTGATTTTACCGGACCTTTAAGCGAACAAATATCGTTCCGCCTGACCGGACTTTATCGGGATCGCGGAACCCAGGTTGATTTCGTTGAATCGGAACGTCTGTATATTGCGCCTGCCGTAACCGTCGATTTCAACGAGAATACGCGCATTACGCTGCTGGCCTATTACCAGAAAGACGATATTGAAAATGCCTCCAGTGGCTTTCTTCCTGTCCAGGGTACGTTGTTGCCAAATCCGTTGGGCAAAATCCCGGTCGGGTTTTCAACCGGCGAGCCCGGTATAAACAGATATGATCGCGAGCAATACGGGATTGGTTATGATTTCGCCCACGATTTCAGCGAAAGCTTTTCGATCCAGCAGAATTTCAAATATTTCCGTGCTGATGTTGAGCAACGTGGCACTTATGGCCAGGGCTTTGTAGATGCCGATTTCGACGGCGTACCCGATGATTACAGGACCCTCAACCGGGCGACCTTCCCCTTCGATGAAATTGTTGACTCTTATAACTGGGACACGCGCGGTAACTTAAAAGTAGACACCGGCAAACTCGAACATAATATTCTGATCGGGTTCGATTATCGGCGCTACAAGGCCAACTCAGCCTTTGGGTTCGCCTCATCGACATTCCCGGCTGGCTCTGTGCCGACGCTGGATGTCTTTAATCCGCAATATGGTATCCCGTTCACTGATCCTGCAGCCACGACACCCTTTACAGATCAGGTTCAGAAGCAGGCCGGTTTATATATTCAGGATCAGATCACACTTGATCGACTGGTATTGACGTTGAGTGGCCGTCATGACTGGGTCAATACTGACAATGCAGGAACTGATATTAAGGACAGAGAGTTCAGTTATCGTGCTGGTCTGAATTACATATTTGATAATGGCTTTGCTCCCTATGTTCAGGCAGCCAAATCATTCCAACCCGTTTCAGGCTCTGATTTCTTTGGCAATCCGTTTCAGCCTTCAACCGGCGAACAGTTTGAAGCAGGTATCAAATATGACGGTCGCACTCTGGACAATGGCATTAAGCTTTTTGCATCAGCCGCCGTTTACACACTGAAGCAAAAGAATGTGCTGATTGCCGATCCTGATAATTTATTTTTTCAGGTACAAGAAGGTGAAGTAACCGTTGAAGGCGTTGAACTGGAAGCAATTGCCCGCATCAATGATCAGCTGAGTATTAATACGTCTTATACATATACGGATGCTGATCTGCCGGCAGTTTCAAAACACAAGGCGTCCTTATTGGTTGATTATACGCAAACAACAGGAACTCTGGCTGGACTTGGTGCCGGGGTTGGGGTGCGCTATATCAGTTCCATTGTCGGTTCGCTCGATACGCCAATACGCACACCGGGCGTGACATTATTCGATGCTTCAGTACACTATGATACAGAAGAATGGCGACTTGCCGTCAGCGCCAGCAACCTGTTTGACAAAACATATGTTGCCCGCTGTAGCAGCCAGATTGACTGTTTTTACGGCACAACCCGCGTCATTACCGGGTCGCTGACACGTAAATTCTGATCCGGAGACATGGTGCGCAGGCTTGTTCCATGGTCTGCGCATCCCTCTCTTCATCATTCTGCGCATGGTTTGTTTTGTATCCTGGAGGAGAATAATGAAGCCTAACCCTGGGGGAATACGGTTCGCAAAAGCCAGCTGTCTGCTAGCGGCGTTATTATTACTTTCTTTGGGCGATACATTGGCCGCCAACAAAGACCTGGCTACTCATTATTTCCCTGTTCCTGCGCCCAGTCTCTATGTGCCCCTGCCTCGTCATGATGTCCTGATTATCAACGCAACCTTGCTGGATGGTGTCGGCGGCCAGATTGATAACGGCAGTATCCTGCTGCGTGATGGTAAAATCATCGACGTCGGCAGGGACATTGCACCTGCCGGTGATGTCGAAATCATTGACGCGAGAGCACGCTGGGTAACGCCGGGCATCGTCGATATTCACAGCCACAACGGAACATTTTCACTTCCGCTGACATCATCCGATGATTTTGCTTCAGATGTGAGCGAAGAAAGTGCCCCCAACGTTGCAGAAACCTGGATTGAACATGCAATCAATGTTCAGGACCTGACGTTTACCCGTGCCCTGGCCGGGGGTGTCACAACGTTGCAAGTCGTCCCGGGCTCGTCACCGTTTATTGCCGGACGGTCTGTCATACTGAAGCCTGTTCCCGCGCCCGTTGTCCAAATGATGAAATTTCCCGATGCCCGGCAGGGTCTCAAGATGGCCTGCGGCGAAAATCCAAAAAAACATTTTGGGGCAAAGGATAAGGCCCCGACGAGCCGTCAGGGTATCATTGCAGGTATGAGGATTGCGTTCATTCAGGCACAGGAATATTTGGCCCGTTGGCAGAGCTATGCGAAAAAGCCTTCGAGGAAACCAAAACCTGACCGGGATCTTGCCATGGAAACTCTTGCAGGTGTTCTGACCGGAGATATTCTTGTACACCTTCATTGTTATCGTGCCGACGATATTGGTGTCATGCTGGGGCTGGCGCGCGAATTCAATTTCAGGATTGCCGCTGTTCATCATGCGACAGAAGCCTACAAAATTGCAGGCATGCTGCGGGATGAGGGCACGTGCGCTGCCGTCTGGGCAGACTGGTGGGGTTTCAAGACAGAAGCATCGGACGCTATTCGTTCCGGGGCGGCAATTCTGGAGCAAGCGGGTGCCTGTACCATCCTTCATTCTGATTCTCCCGTTGTGGGCCAGCGCCTGAATATTGAAGCGGCCAAGGCCATGGGCGCGGGGGCGCGGGCAGGTATCACTATCCCACCCGCACGAGCCATTCGCTGGATCACATCTAACCCGGCAAAAGCGATGGGTTTGGGCGACCGGATCGGGCAACTGGCCCCCGGATACAATGCAGATGTTGTCATTTGGTCTGGTAATCCGTTCAGTATTTACACCAGGGCAGATCAGGTATTCATGGATGGGGCGCGGGTATATGACCGAATGAACCCGGCACGTCACCCCCGAACAGATTTTGAAGTCGGGCAGCCGAATACAGGAGCTCGACCATGATCAGACGGATATTGATGATGGCCACTTTCTGTCTGGTTTCCGATATGACCTGGGCGGCATCGACGGCAATTATTAATGCCCGTGCTGTCACCATGACGGACCGGAATACGATAGAAAATGCGACGATTCTGATACGGGATGGCCGCATAGAAGACATTGGCCAAGGACTGGATATATCTTCAGACGCCCGGATTATTGACGCGGGCGGGCGCATGGTCACGCCTGGCCTGATGAATGCAGCAACCCGGTTGGGTTTAACTGAAGTTTCCTCCAACGCCCATACAAACGATCAAAGTATTTCCAGCGGGGAGTTTGGTGCCGGATTTGATATTCAATATGCAATCAACCCAAATTCGGTCCTTATTCCACAGGCCCGGGCGGATGGTCTGACCTGGGCGGCCATCATGCCCGGTGGATCGGCGGTTCCTCCCTTTCAAGGGATGGGCGCAATACTCAGGCTTGCCGAGGGGTATGACATTCTTTACCGATCCAAAACGGCAGTTTACGCAAAGGTGGGCGGGACCGCGGCCAGTGACGTAGGCGGATCACGTGCCGCGCAATGGCTGATATTGCGGCATTCTCTGGACAAGGTAAAGTCGGCCCTTGCAGAGGATAAGGAAAAAGGGGCAGCTTCAATCTCGGATGTCAACAACAAGGCTCTGGCTGAAGTTGTCAAAAAGAATATCCCTCTGGTAATAGATGCACGTCGGGAATCTGACATACGTCAGGCAATAAATTTGCAGAATGACTATGATATCCGCGTTATTATCTATAACGGATCAGACGCCTGGCGAGTGGCGCCAATGCTTGCCAGGGCAGGAATTCCCGTGATTCTGGACGGCGCTGCCAACGTTCCCTTCTATTATGATGAAATCGGTGCACGAGCAGACGCCGCGGCTATTTTACATAAAGCCGGCGTGCTGCTGGCCATTGTGCCTTCTCCCGGCATTCACTTAAGTTACAATGCAGGTCTTGGGGCGCGAGAGGCTACCGGATTGGCCGTGTCCAATGGCCTGCCCTACGAAGCAGGTTTGCGAGCCTTGACGATGAATGTTGCCAGGATGTGGCGAGTTGACAAGGACTTTGGAAGCCTGAAAAAAGGCAAGGTCGCCGATATTGTCGTGTGGGACGGAGACCCGCTTGAACCTTTTTCTGCACCTGCGATTGTGCTGGTTGGCGGGCATCAGGTATCTCTGGCAACGCGTCAAACGAAACTTCGGGACCGTTATCTGCCCACAGTACAGGAGGGCGCATGGCCAGCCGCATATCGATAAAACATTCCTGTATAAAATCGATATTGACCGGCATGGTGCTGGCCTGTGCGGGCATGGCAGCGCCCAATCACACCACGGCCCATGAACAACACCTGGCCATCCCCTATATGGCCCCGACGAAGGCTGCTGGTCTCAACAACGCAAAAAGCTTTGCCGCCACGCCTGACGATCTGGCCCATAAGCCATTGCCACTTAAGCCCGCACGCAATATCAAGTTTGACACGGATGAGGGCACATGGCTGTCACTCGATCTATCACCAGATGGCAAAACCATTATTTTTGATCTTTTGGGCGATATTTACAAAATGCCTGCCGAGGGCGGCCCGGCGACGCCCATCGTACAAGGCTTGCCATTTGACGCGCAGCCTGTCTTCTCGCCAGATGGTCATTCAATCGTATTTATCTCGGATCGTTTGGGGACAGATAATATCTGGATGATGGCTGCAGACGGCCGCGGCCTCCGCCAGATCAGTTTTCAGCACGAAAATAATGTCACATTTTCTTCCCCCGAATGGTCGCCGGACGGCAAAAGTATCTATGCTTCCTTTTTCCGGGCCAGCATCAACGGATATGAATTGTGGCAATATTCGATTGATGGCAAGGACAGTTCGGAACCGGTCAAGCTATTCAGAGCATCCGACAAACAGGCACCGGACAGGCACGTGAGCAGACTGGGGGCCATGCCTTCCAAAGACGGGCATTATTTATATTATGCCGTCAATGACAGCGGCCTCAATCAGGACAAGGAAACAGAATGGGAAATCAGGCGGAAAGACCTTAAAACCGGGAAGGTTGAGACGATGGTTTCTGCACCATCCACACCCCGGCCTGACCTGACGGCCGGCAGCTATTTCAGGCCCGTACCCTCGCCTGACGGACAGCTGCTGGTATATGGCACACGGTATGGAAACGGAGCTGGTCTTCGGGTGCTGGATTTGGCAAACGGTCAGGACAAATGGTTGCTTTATCCTGTTCAGCGCGACCTTCTTCAGGCCGCACACTGGCGAGATATATTGCCTCGATATACCTTCGCCCCGGATAGCAAGTCATTATTACTGGCCATTGACGGTAAAATCACCCGACTGGATATTGAAACAGCCAAACGGACTGCCATCCCGTTCAAGGCATCGGTTGATCTGGATCTGGGTGCCCCGACCCGTGTTGACATTCCCTTGGAAACCGGGCCCGTGCGGGCGCGCATTATCCACACGCCACAGCAATCCCCCGATGGCAGAAGACTGGTCTTCTCGGCGCTTGGCCATGTTTATATTATGGCGCTGGACGGAGAATCTGAGCCCCGTCGCCTGACCCGCGGGACAACACCGGAATTTCACCCCTCCTGGTCATCTGATGGCAAGTACATAACCTATGTCACATGGACCGCTCGCGATGCGGGTCACATATGGATGAAGAACGCGGATGGACAGGGGGCACCCAAACGCCTGACAAAAAGGCGCGGTGTGTACCGGAGTCCGGTGTTTGCGCCGGACGGGAAATCTGTCATTAGCCTGCGATCCAGTCACAATAAACGTATGCACACGTATATGGAATATGGGCCGCTGCGCGAAAGTGAATTGGTACAGATTTCATTGTTGGATGGCACCGAAAGCATCACCTTAAAAGAGACAATGGGCGGGAAGATACAATTCTCGGATGACCCTGATAAACTACATCTCAATTTCCCGGATGGTGTAAACAGTATTGCCCTTGAAAGTGCTGAACGACGTCAGCTGTTGCAGGTGGTCGGAACAGGCTGGTATTTCGTTGAAGGACTGGCCCCTGTTGACGATTTAAAGATAAGTCCGGACGGTCGGTGGGCCCTGGCGCAAATTGCCCAGCAGCTTCATTTGGTTAAAGTGCCCAGGGGAGACGCCGTAACGGTAGATTTGAACAACGCGGCAGTAGAACACCGAAAAATTACAGATGTGGGTGCCGATTTCTTTGAATGGGCAGATGATGGACAGACCATTACATGGTCTGTCGGCTCAACCTATTACCGCCGACCTTTAAACAGAATAATACTTGATCCGCCCCATGCGCAAAGCCGTGGGGCGGACGCACCCACCGAGGCCGTTGACGGGGTTGAGGCATATCGTGCCGTGGTTGAAGTCCCGCGGGATGTTCCAACAGGCACAATCGTTTTGCGGGGGGCAACGGCCATTACAATGAACGGTGACCAGATTATCGAACACGCCGATATTGTGATCAGGAATAATAAAATTACCGATATCGGAGCCGTAGGCACGGTAGATATTCCCCCAACAGCTGAAATCCGCAATCTTGAAGACAAATATGTGGTGCCCGGGTTTATCGATGCCCACAATCATCTGGCGGATATCCGGCGTGACTTGCTGGATATGAATTCCTGGGGTCCTGCCGCCAATCTGGCTTACGGCGTTACGACCACTTTTGACCCCTCGACGCTTAGTATGGATATGCTGACGTATCAGGATTTGATCGAAGCCGGGTTGATGACGGGCTCCCGCATATTCTCAACCGGTATGGCCCTTTTTTCGTTCAACGAGTTTCAGAACAAACATGAGGTCGAGCAGGTTCTCAAGCGTTACCGCGATCACTATCGCCTGAGAAATATCAAAATGTACCGCACTGGCAACAGAAGGGTGCGCCAGTGGGTTGTGATGGCCGCACACGACATGGGCCTGTTGCCGACAACCGAGGGCGCGCTGGCCATGAAGATGGACCTGACACAGGTCATGGACGGCTTTGCCGGACTGGAACACGCATTACCGGTCACGCCGCTGTCAAAAGACGTCATTCAATTGATGGCACAAAGTGGTGTCAGTTATACGCCGACCTTAATGATAACCCATGGCGGTCCGGAAGGTCAGGATTATTACATTACCAAGAATGATCCCCGCGATGGTGCGAAGCTTAATCGCTTTATGCCACGCTATGCGATTGACATTAAAATGCTTCAACGTACATGGCATGGAAAGGACATGTATAACTTCCCTGCCGTTGCTGCTTCTGCTGATAAAATTGTTGAAGCCGGCGGGCTTTTGGGGATGGGTGCGCACGGCGAAATTCCCGGTTTGGGGCTACATTGGGAAATGCAGGCCTACGCTTCGGGGGGCATGACCCCAATGCACGTCCTTAGGGCAGCAACCATGGGATCCGCCGAAACAATCGGCCGGGAACATGAGTTGGGTAGCCTCGAAGCTGGTAAATATGCTGATCTGATTATTTTGAACCGCAACCCGCTTGAGACGATCGAAAATACACTGTCAATCCAGATGGTCATGAAAAACGGTCGTCTTTATGACGGTGAAACTCTTGATGAAGTCTGGCCCCGGCAAAAGCCTGCCTCACGTCCCTGGTTTTTCGATGATCTCCCTGCCGCAGCAAGGCAGGGCCAATAGTGATCCTGGCTACAGAACACACTTGTTTATGAAAAGGAACGAACATGGCTGATTATGCAAGAATTTCCAAACCCCTCTTAACGTTTTTGACCCTTTTACTACTTATCTCTCCGCAGTCTGCTTATGCTGATGAAACGAATGAAAAGCTGGTCGAAATATTCAGGGTTGCGCCGGGTCAGCACGAGGCCTTTCTCAAGCATCTGGCGCTTGCTGACGAAGTTAATCGGAAAGCAGGCCTTCCTCCCCGGGACCTGTATGTGCATTCAAATGGGGCCGGCTGGGATTTTATGACGATCCAGCCTGCACAGACACCTGAAGACAAACGCGAAGCCCTCGACAAGGCCTGGGACGAAATGGGCATGCCATCGGGCATTAACTATTTTATTGAGGTTCGAAAGTTTATTGCCGACCATAGCGACACGTTTGCCACGGGCCCCATCACCGCGGAAAGCTATTTGTCTGGTCTCGATCAGAAAGACTGATATGGACAGAGAGTGATTTGATATGTACCGACATTTGCGATTTTTAACTTTCCTGCTTCTTGTCTGTGTTTTTTTCACAGGTCCTGCCCTTGCTACAAAAAGCCGGACTCTCGATAAAATCGCGGAAGATTATGTCAAACTCACTCTGGCCATCGCGCAACATGACCCGGACTATCTGGATGCCTATTATGGCCCGGGTCAATGGTTGGCGGATGCGAAAGAAAATATCCGGCCCATTGATCAATTACAGTCCAGCGCTTCACATTTGCTAAAGGAAATCAGCGAAACAGCTTTTCCGACAGAAAGCCCCTTGCTGCAAAGACGACGGTCGTTTTTAGACAGCCAGTTAAAGGCTGCTGTTACCAGGCTTCAGATGCTGGATGGGCAAGAATTTTTGTATCAGGATGAAGCTGAAAAACTATATGGCATCCGCCCGGACCTGAAGGCTCTTTCGACTTATGACCCGATCCTGAAACGTCTGGAAGACGTTGTACCGGGAACGGGGCCACTATCGGAACGGGTTGCCGTATTGCGGGCCCGCTTTGCTGTGCCAGTTGATCAACTTGAAACGATCATGCGCCGGTCTATCGATGAATGTCGTACACGCACGGCACAGCATATCAAGCTGCCGGATCGCGAGAATTTCAGGCTAGAGATTGTCTCGGGCAAACCATGGGCGGCCTACAACTGGTATCTTGGGCAGTCCCAAAGCCTTATTGAATTAAACACCGACTATCCGCTTACTGTCGAGCGCATTCTGGAACTTGCGTGTCATGAAGGATATCCAGGGCATCATCTGCACAACAGCCTTCTGGAACAAAACCTTGTGCAAAAGCACCAATGGCAGGAATTTACAATCTATCCCCTCAACAGTCCTTTTTTCTTTCTGGCTGAAGGCCTTGGGAATTATGTTCCTGAACTGGTCTTCCCGGCAGATGAGCGCATAATGTTTCTTAATAAGACGCTGCTGCCCCTTACCGGTCTGAAAGAAACCGATACCGCAGCGCTGGTATATATGACCCGGGCTTTAAAGGCCTTGTCTGCCGCTACCATGAAAATAACAGCGGACTATCTTGATGGCCGGATTGACAAAAGCGTCGCAGCGGAGCAATTGCAGACATATGCCCTTCTCACCCCGGCACAGGCAGAACAAAGTGTCAGCCTGATGCAGCATTATCGCAGCTATGGTGTGAACTATAGCCTGGGCGAGCAGGTTATCCGGGCATATATTGATCTCCACGGATCAAGCGAGGATAAAAAATGGCAAACAGTTAAGGCATTACTGTCGCAACCATGGGTGCCCGCAGATTTAATTGCTGAACAATGAGCAGGCGGGATCTATTCCATGAGCCTTCCGGAGCTTCAGATATAGAGCCAACGCCACTGGTGCTGGCCTGTATACGATATTTATTGACCCAGAGAGCGGGGAAGTTCGGTTCTTGTTAATATAAATTACAAGCATATAAGCTGTGAAAACAGGGCTTGGCCAGGACAAACAGGTAAGTATGAAAAACATTCAATCACCCAGGCTGCAGGATGCAAGCATTGACCCCGAGATAAAAATTTTCGTTGATTCTCTTCATACGCGCTATCGTCAGTTGAAGTCTGAAGCCGAACCTACTGTGCAAGAAATGCGCAGGAACGGCGAAATTGTGCGCGCGCCCTGGATTAAGGGGGGCCCCGGGATGGCGCGGATATCGGAGCACAGCGTTCCTTTGGGGGAGAATAACATCCCCGTCACCATTTTTGAGCCTGACAACAGCAATGGTGCAGCGCTAATATATTTACATGGTGGCGGCTGGACGCTTTTCAGTGTGAACACTCACAATCGCCTGATGCGCGAGTACGCTGCACGCGCTGGCGTTACCGTTATCGGAGTTGAATATAGTCTCGCACCCGAATTTAAATTCCCCTGCCAATTGAATGAAATTTCGGCGGTGATTGACTGGCTGCATTCAGACCAACCCGATTTGGGCATCGACCCGGCAAGACTGGCCATAGGCGGCGATTCTGCCGGTGCCAATCTGGCTATGGCCACTGCACTGAAATTACGGGATGAGGGCAGGCCCGCCGAGATTAGCGCGCTGATCCTGAATTATGGCGCCTTTGACGCCGACATAATCAGGGAGTCCCATAGTCTTTTCACCAGCGATGAATACACCCTGAATACCGAAGAAATGTTCATGTTCTGGGACAATTATCTGGCCAGCGAGAGCGATCGCAAGAATCCGCTGGCCGCCCCGATCAATGCCCGATTATCGGCCCTGCCGCCAGCTTTCATGGTTATTGCGGGATGTGATATTCTACGGGATGAAAACCTTCTCATGGCGCAAAAGCTTAAAGATGCCGGGGTTGATGTCGACGCCCGTCTTTACCCCGGTGCGGTACACAGTTTTCTCGAAGCCGTTGAGGTTGCCCAATTAAGCGGCAAGGCACTGGCCGACACTTGTGTCTGGCTGAAAAAAACACTCGAATAAAGCGACTTTTATTATCTATTTCGGGACCGTTCATCACGTAATACAGGTGGTAAAATGATAACCAGACGAGAATTATTAGCGCTAGGCACCGCTGCGGCACTGACACCTGGGTCTCTTTGGGCCAATAACAAAATCCTTGATATCGCGTACATCAATGCTTCGGTCTGGACTGGGGTTGCCGGCAGTAATCGCGCCACAGCACTGGGGACCATAGGCAATCGCTTTGCGGCCATTGGGGGTGAGCAGGTCAAAAGCGCCATTGGCCCCAAAACGCAGGTCATTGATCTTGAGGGGGCATTTGTCTCCCCTGGCCTTATTGACGGGCACACGCATTTTCTCAGGGCCTCGCAGATGCTCTCTCTCGCTGACCTCAGGCAGGCCAGAACGCCTGCGGAACTGGCAGAACAGGTTGGCAAGGCTTCAAAAAATCTGGCACCCGGCCAATGGCTGCAGGGTGGAAACTGGGATGCAGAACTTTGGGGGGGCGAGCTTCCGTCCAGGCAATGGATTGACGCCGCAACCCCCGATACGCCCGTCGCGGTGGTACGGCTCGATCAGCATATGTTGCTGCTTAATTCCCTGGCGTTAAAACTTGCGGGTATAGATCGCCATACCCCCGACGTGCCCGGGGGCGTGATAGTCCGGGATCAATCCGGCGAGCCAACGGGCGTCCTGATTGATCAGGCAAAAACACTGGTCGAGCGCATTATCCCTGCGCCCACGAACCGCGAAATTGAAACGGCTATCCGGCAAGGCATCCAGCACGGCCTCAGCAAGGGGGTGACTCAGGTTCATATCAAGGAAATGGACTGGGTTACCCATGACGCCTTGTTTCGCATGCGGGGGCAAGCTGAACCCGGGATGAGGTTCTATTCGTTTGTGCCGCTGCAGGACTGGGAACGTATGAGCAAACTGGTGAGGGAAGAAGGCCGTGGCGACGACTGGATTCGCTGGGGCGGCGTAAAGGGGTTTGTCGACGGGTCGCTTGGTTCAAAAACCGCCCTGTTCCATTGCCCGTATCATGATGCGCCGGAAAGCCGCGGAATAGCGGTTACTGACCCCGTCGACCTTCGGCACTGGATCATTGAAAGTGACCGGCACAAGCTGCATGTTGCCGTACACGCCATCGGCGATCAGGCCAATGAGATGCTCCTCGATATGTATGCCGACGCGATCAAGACCAATGGCCCGCGTGACCGCCGCTTTTTGATTGAACATGCCCAGCATCTTAACGCCTCCCTGATCCCTAAATTTGCGGAACTGGGTGTCGTTCCCTCCATGCAGCCCTATCACGCTATTGATGACGGTCGCTGGGCGATTAACCGACTGGGCGCCAGGCGTCTGGAGGGAACATATGCGTTCAAGTCCCTTCTCAAGGCACATGCAAGGCTTAGCTTTGGATCTGACTGGCCGGTCGCCCCGCTGGACCCGCTGACAGGCATCAGGGCTGCTGTGTTGCGGCAGACCATTGATGGCGCCAACCCTGACGGCTGGCTGCCCGACCAAAAGCTGACTGTAGAAGAATCCCTGATCGCCTATACGGCCAGCAACGCCTATGCGGGATTTCAGGACAAAAAACTGGGCGTGATTGCGCCGGGATATCTTGCCGATTTTACCGTATTCTCAGATGATTTGCTCACAATTGACCCGGCCGACATGACCGACGTTTCTGCATTGCGTACCATTGTTGGCGGTCAGCAACGATTTGGCTAATATTTATCCATTGTCTGCTCGCCGGTTTTTTTCATTGCCAACCAAAACAAACCTGCTGACAACAGACTAACAAGACAAGCGGTAACCTGGGCATACCGGATGCTCTCAATACCAAAAGAACCGCTTAGAAAGTCGCTGAGGAAACCAACAAATAATGGCCCGAACCCGAGGCCGACCAGGTTGACCACAAAGAAAAGTATCGAGGATGCCAGGGCCCGCATGGCGGGCTGGACAAGGCTGTGGCATATGGCAATGCTGGGGGCTAGCATGAAAACCAGAAACATATGCGACAGAAACATACCAGCAAGGGCCAGTTGCAGGTTACTGCTCAGGTAAGCCACAAAACTGAACGGGACGGCAAGTAGTTGTCCAATGATGCAAATGCCCGGGTACCAGCGCTGGTCACGCTTGCCCAGACGGTCAGCTAACACTCCTCCCAGATAAGTACCTGCAATGCCCGAAAGGCTGGCAACAAAGGCCAAAGCTATGCCCGCTTCACCCAGGCTTAACCCGTGAGCCCGAATCAAATACGAAGGGTTAAAGTTACCGGTCCCGTAATTAACAAAAGTACCTGCGGCAGTGGCAAATGCTACCAGCCAGAAAGCAGGCCTTTTTGACAGAAAGGCGATGGTCTCTTTCAGGGTCAGGTGTGTAATTTTTTCCTTGTCCCATTGTCCTCGTACAGGCTCCTTCACTGTCGTCCATAAAATCACCGCCAACAGTATTCCAGGTAAACCAGCTAGAACAAAGGCGTAGCGCCAGCCAATTGTTTCGCCAATAATACCCCCCAGGCCATATCCCGCCGCAACGCCGAAATAAAGGCCAATCGTATATATTGCGAAGGCCGTTGCCCGCTTCTCTTTTGGAAAATAGTCGGAAATCATTGAGTGTGACGGGGGCGTCGAGCCAGCTTCGCCTGCACCGACGCCAATCCGCAACAGAACAAGGTGGGTATAACTTTGCACCAGACCGCATAACGCTGTCATTGTGCTCCAGAATACAAGGGCTGTCGCAATAATGTTCCGCCGGTTCCGGCGATCCGCCATCCATGCAATCGGAATGCCTGCTGCAATATAAAAAACGGCAAAAGAGAAGCCTGTCAACAGGCCTAACTGGCCATCACTAAGTCCCATTTCCGCTTTAATCGGCTCTTGCAGAATAACCAGAATTTGCCGGTCCAGGAAATTAAAGCCATAGACCAGCATGAGAATAAAAAGAACATAGCCACGCCTGACGGAGGAAATACCTGTTGCCATATCGGGGCCTGGTGTTTTGTCTCCGCTTGCTGTAATTTTTTCCAAATTATTGCTCCCCATCTGGTATCGAAAACGGGCTGTAACTGACACCGGTCCAGATAAACTCATATATAATCTGGAGCATATTACATACTGCTGCCACTTTCAGAATGGCGATCACGACGCGACAGATAAATTTCGCCGTGCTTGCCGGACATATCTCGCTCCAGCTCAAATACGTCGCCTTTTAGCGGGTGGAAACTGGACAAAACGCCAGCTATCTGTTCCTTGTCTTCGCTATTCAGCGAGAACTTCATAACATCCCTCGCTTCCTTGATCTGCTCGGCGTCATGCGCGCCGACAATAACGCCTTTAACCGCTGGCTGCTCCAGAACATATCGTGATGCGACGCTGGCTACCGACACGTCATGTCGGTCCGCAATAATCTTTAGGGCGCTCAGAAGATCCTGCAATTTATCCCAGCTGGCAACATCATCAATTATCCGGGAATATTTCTCGCGATATGGCCTTTCAGGGGCAGATTTTCCTATCCAGCGTTCGGTCAGAAATGATCCTGACAAGGTACCGTAGCAAATAAGTCCGACCTGGTGTTGTGCACAAAGCGCTGCGAGTGTTTTCCCTGGCCGTTGATCAAGTATGGAATACTGGATCTGGGTGGTGGCAACAGGTATTCCTGTATCCAGAATTTTTTTGGTATATTCAGTGCCAAAATTTGTCAGCCCGATATGAGCAATCTTACCCTTTTCCCTCAACGTGTTTAAATAGCCAAGGACTTTAAGGCATCCATCAATCTCATAGTCCCACCAATGAAACTGGACCATGTCGAGACAATCAAGTTTTAACCGCCGGCGTGAACGATCGATGGTTTCTTCTGTATAGGCCATATCTATTTTGTGGAGATCTTGAAGATCCGGCACAAATTTTGTCAATACGGTAATATCGTCTGCGTGCCCGAGCCGGCGTTTCCGTTCTTCAATAAATTCCCCAATCTTTTCTTCAACGCCAATGTATATATCGCCGCAATCAAAAGTCTTGATGCCTGCATCTGCAGCAGCAAACATGTCTTCTATGATATGATCAGAGATGTCCCTGTCGTACTGGTTTAAATACTGACTGGAAAGCTGATAGCCGCCCTTGATAACCGGCGTGATTTTAAGGCCCGATCGGGATTGATCAATCGACATGTCTTATTATCCCTTGTTGAATTTAAGTATCTTCAAGATTTCCGCTTGTCCTGCCACTTGGGGCAGGACATTTGACGAAATGAAATAAATTTCATCTGCTACGGAAAACTTTTCTTTAGTGACAAGCCAACAGTGCGGGGGCGGTTAATGATAACCCCGTCGGGGTAAAGCCCTGCCACGACCCTGAAGACGTCAATCTGTGAATCATTATTTGTAATGTTGTTTGCATAAACCGATGCTTGCCAGCCTGCATCATTGTCCCCCAGGCCAATACGCAGGTTAACAAGTGTGTAGTCTTCCAGTTCGACGAAAGAGGCACTTGTTGGTCTGTATTCAGTGCCGCGACCATCAACATAGGTAACATCACCCGCGATATGCGCCATCAAAGAGCCGACATTCCACTCATATCTTGTCGAGACCGAGGCGGTGAAGTCAGGAACATATGGAATATTGTCCCCTTTCATGCCTGTGGACGGGATCGGATTATCCTCTGTCAGTTCTGCATTGACGAGCGAACTGCTGAAGGTAAGCTCCCATTCTGGCAATGGTTTCAGGCTCAGATCAACTTCCAGCCCCTTGATTTCAGCGCCGCCACCATTTGCCCGATAGGGGAAGCGCCCCCCAGGACCAAAGACCTCTGCCTGCAACTGGATATTATCCCATTCGATCAGATAAGCCGCCAGATTGAACCGAACACGGCCATCAAGAAAGGTGCTTTTATAACCAGCTTCATAGCTGATGAGTGAATCCGAACCAAACCCCGTTGGAATGGCAACGCCGGCCAGTTGGGCGGCCACCTGATCATTCGTACCTCCAGGTCGGAAGCCTTCAGCGGCCTGGATATAAACCAGATGATCCGGGTGAACCTTGTACGACAGGTTGCCTTTAAAAATGGCACCATCTTCAGTAAAGCCCAGCGGGTTTCCAACACCAGTACCCGGCGTGCCACCGAACGTTGAAATACTGTTGGCAATTTCATCGATATTGAAATCAAAATATCGCCCGCCTGCGGTCAATGTCAGGGCGTCCGTAATGTCGAATGCGATTTCACCAAAGATTGCATACTCTGAAATAGAAGTATCGACAGCTCTGCTGAGTGAATAGCCGGACACTTCCTGTGCCTGTCCGTTGGGGGCTGGATATATTGCCGTCCTGAAAGCCCTGTCTTCTTTCTGATGGAACAATCCCACAAGATATTGCAGACGACTGGCAGTATTTGATGCCAGTCTGACTTCAAACGAGTCCAGAGTACGATCTTTTGGCTGGGTAATGACACTGCGTCCGGTTCCTGTTGAGGGCCGACCGACGAAGCGTTCCATGACCAGAGAAGAGTCTCGCTGGAATACGCTGTCCCGTTCAAAGCGTGAGGCAGTTGCCGTTAAAGTCGCCCACGACATCTCATATTCGAGCGTCGCATTGAACAAATTCATCTTGTCTTCAAAGCCGTTTTCAACAATATCAGCCTGCGTATAATCGCCATTCTGCGAGAGGGGATTACCGGTATAATCCTGAAGGTTAAAATAGGCCTGTCCGTCTGTATCGACCTTCTGATGCATTGCCATAAAGGTCAGCCGCAGGTTTTCTGTCGGTTCTATTAATGCGATCGCCCGGACAGCTTTCGTTTCGGGTGCGTTCACATTGTCGGCAAACATGCTGTCAATATATCCGGCGCTATCCTGATAAAGGCCTGAAACTCGAACTGCGACCTTTTCTCCTACCGGAAGATTCAGGGCGCCCTGTGTTTGCCAGCCGGCATTTCCGCCATCAATATACTCAGCGCCTGCCTGAGCATACCCCGACACCTCTCCCAGCACGGGTTTGCGCGTTATATAGCGTATTGTGCCGGAAAGGGAGCTGGACCCGAAAGTGCTGCCCTGAGGGCCTTTCAGAACCTCTACGCGGTCAATATCAAACAGGCGCACGTCAGGCTGGCGGCCGCCGCCATCCTGCGCATTTTCACCGGTAATGATAATTTCATCAAGATAAAGACCAACCGTTCCTGCGCCGGTCGCATTGACGCCCCGCACAATATAACGTTTGTCACCTGTTCCCTGATCATAGACCGCAAGACCGGAAATCATGCGGAAATAGTCGTTGAAATCAACGGCAACACGTTCGGCCAGTTTATCCCCGCCTATGGCCTGGATCGCCATCGGTAGATCCTGAATATTGGCAATGCCGCGCTTTGTTGCCGAAACAACTATTTCTTCAAGCATTTTTCCTTCTCTTGCCACGGGCTCTTCCGCAACAGCGGGTGTCCAGTGTGATGTCAAGGCAATCGCCAGAGCAAGGAAACTTGCTCCATACATAAAATCAGAAGATGGTCTGATGGCTGTGGATAATTTCATCTAGTCCTCCCTTAAATTCGCGTTGCTTTACTATATGGGCAGCTTCTTTAGAGCGCTTTCATGTGCATGATTATGCCCAAACATGGTCCCATACATTTTTACAATGATCTATAATATGTTATGAATTAATACATTGAATAAATCTATGTAGTAAATATCATGCTCAAACGAGTAACCCCCACAGACCTGAGATTACTTCGCGTCTTTCACGAGGTTGCCAGTCTGCAAGGCTTCACCGCAGCAGAAACCAGCCTGGGTATTAATCAGTCAACGATCAGCAACCACATCAAGGCGCTGGAAACCCGGCTGGGATTTCAATTATGCGTTCGGGGTCGTGCCGGCTTCAGGCTCACGGATGCCGGTGAAAAGCTTTTTCAGTCGTCGCAAACTCTGGAGCGCTATCTCGCAAGCTTTGCAAGTGCTGCAGCAGAAATCAGGGAGCATCTTGCTGGCCACATAAAAATTGGTATGCCTCATATTCTTTCCCGTTTTCCCAATTTGGTCGGGGTGCCTAAAGCAATTGCCCGTTTACGTGAGCAAAGCCCCGATATTCAGGTCGAGATACATCTGGATTCCCAGCAGGAAATTGAAAACGGTGTATTGGATGGGCGGTATGATATGGCAATTGGTGCCATCCAGATGCCTCCGGGCCGCGTTGATGTGATTCCGCTCTTTTCTGTGCCGGTCAATATGTACTGCTCCCGCCTTCATCCTCTTTTTTCCTGTGCCGACGATGAGATAACGAATGAACGTTTGCGAAACGAGCCCTGCGTCATGCATCACTTTGATATTGAAAAGCAGGTTCCGTTCCAGCCTGGTCAGGCCGTTTCTTCACGCTCAACCGAAAGTTCTGTTTTTTACATTCTGTCAGGGCATTATATTGGCTATCTTTCGGAACATGTTGCAAGTCCGTGGAAGCACGCGGGTGAGCTGCGGGCAATTCGTCCGGATAAATATTTTTATGAGGCAGCAGGCGGCATAGCGATCCAAAAGCAGCGCATAAACAGCAGGCTTATTAAGGCAGTGACAGATGCTCTGGTCTCGGCCCATCTTGAGTACGCAAACCCCTCTTTTGGAGACAAGGCAAAGGGTGCTCGTTAACAGGACAATGGTGCCGCCAGGGTGACTCGAACACCCGACCCCCGCATTACGAATGCGATGCTCTACCAACTGAGCTATGGCGGCGTCTTGGACAAGACCGTCGGGCCGCGCAGGCTGCGGTCGACGCTGCGCACCATAATGCGAAATTGCGGGTTTGCCAAGTCCCGTCATATCGCATTTTACAGGGTGCCGGGCCTCATGCGGCGGGCGGGCTCAGTTGTTTTTACGATTGTGAAATGTCAGCAGCCGATGGCTGTGATGCTTCTCGACAGCGGGCTTCGTCAGGGAGGCCTGCCCGACGCTTTGCCAGCTGAGGCTGCCAAATGCATGACAGCTGTTGCAACGGGGCTGCCAAAGGGGGCTGTGGGTGCCACACCGATCACATATCCATGCAGGGTCGGGGGGCGCTGATACCGCTTTGGATTCCCAGTTTTTGGCACCATTCTCATGCCCGGGCTGCTGGCGCTCAAGCTTTGCCATTAACAGGAAAGCCCGGGTTGTCGGATTGTGCGCCATGGCCTTTTCCAGACTGGCGCGCGCATCACCGGGATGATTCGCTGTCATGGCGGTTTCGGCAACCAGAATGCGGCTTTCAATGTGATTGGGGTTCAGGGCCGCCAGCCGTGCCGCCCGGCGGAACTGCTCGGTCGCATTCTCGTCTTCGGCAAGATCAAGGTAGCTTCTGGCGATTTGTGGGTGGGGGGCTGCGCGCCAGCTTTCTTCCAGTATGCGCGCGGCTTTCCGCTGATTATTATCATGTGTGAGCAGTCTGGCGGCAAATGTGGCCGCTGCGTTCAGGTCAGGTGCCTTTTTATGCGCTTCCAGCACAAGGTTCAGGGCCTGTTCATGGTGGCCAGCCAGATCTTCCTCAACGGCTTCACAATAGTTCAGGACGGCGCGAAGGTGATTGCTGGCGGCGGGGTTCAGTTGCTTAAGCTTTTCACGTTTCTGCAATGTCTCGCGGGCCTGCTCCCACTGGTTCAGGCGTATCAGAATGTCCATCCGGGTTTCAAGCACCCAGGGGCTTTTGGGCGCGAGCCCAATGGCGCGGTCACTTAAAATCAGGGCCTGATCATAATCAGCCATGCCCAGTGTCTGGGTCATCAGACCGCGCACCCCCAGAAGGACCGTATCTTCAATATCCAGCATGGCGCGATAGTGTGCGGTCGCCGCTGCCCGGTCGTCATTGGCTTCGGCAGCTTCTGCGGCCAGCACAAGCACCATTGGCCGGGAGCCCAGAAGTCGGGAGGCTTCTTTCGACTGGCGCAAGGCATCACTGCTGTCACCCAGTTTCAGGGCGGCAATACCCCGAAACAGGGCCTGTTCACCACGGCGTTGCCGCGCTTCTTGCCGGCGACGGGCAGAAAAAGGTGCTTCATTCCGGAACCAGTACAGCAGGCGCTGGATACCAAGGGCGATGATCAGAGCGGCAGCTATAACCAGCAGGGCAACCGACACCGGTGTTTCGAGATGCCAGCTGAACCAGTTAATTGTCAGCTCACCGGGATGGTTGGCCAACCATGCGGCTGTAACGCCTATCAAGAGGGCAACAATAGCTACTACAATGACTGATCGCATGGTTTACATGTCCCCCTTGTCGAAAGGATATGTGCCGTTGGCAGTTGGGTTAAGTGCGCGCGATGCGCCTTCAGCCAGCCGCGCATTCAGGTTTTCAAGAGCCATTTCGGCCTGAAATCTGGCTGTGGCCTTTGCAATCCAGGGGGTTGCAGCCTGTTCGGCGCTGCCGGATAATCCGGACAGTTCGTCCAGCGCACCGGCCAGATCATCCTGCGCCAGCCGTTGTTCTGTTCGGGCAAGAATGGCGGTCGGGCTATTGCCCTGTATGTTCCCGGTTTCGCGAATAGTAATCAGGCTTTTGATCCGACCCCACAACCGTTCATACCAGCGCGCGTCCGAAGGTATGGCGGTGGCTCTCAGTACGTCGTTTGCTATACGGGCAAATGACTGATTCAACTGATAACGTGTGGCCAGACCTTCAGGGGCAAAAGGGTGTAGTGTTTCAAGCGCCCGGGAGACCGCGGCATCGTCAGGGGCCCGTTGGTCAGATACAATATCCGACATCAGATTGAGCTCTGTGCCAAACGCATTGCCGGACAGAACGGCTCGTTCCAGACCGGCAAGAGTGAGTCCCAGCAACGATCCATACCGATCTGTTGCCGCCGCTGCTTCCAGTGTCTCCAGCCGCGCAGTCACCTGCCGAACCTGTTTTGTCAGGCTTTCAAGGCTTTCGCGCAGGCTCGCCGTATCGCGTGCGGCATTCCCTTCAAGCTCCGATTTTTTGGCCAGCGGCACAAAAGCGGATTCAAGCTGACTTATGCGTGCAGCAAGCATGTCCAGCCGCGCCGTGTCGACTCTATTGACAATTTCGGGCTTGTTTTGGGCGGGCTGGGGTGCTTCCGGTGCCGGGGTCTCGGGTATCGACGAGACGCGGCTTTCCATATCATCAAGCCGGTCCGTCATCTGTTCGTCATGACGGTCGAGCGAGGACAATTGCATATTCTGCTGGTTCACTCTTTGCGTGAGTGTGGCGAGTTCCTGTCTCAATTGGTTAAGGTCGGCGCCCAGACGATCCGATTGGGCTTGCGCAACAGGCGGCAGATAGCGGTCAAGCAAGGGCAACCGCTCGCGCAGCTGTGGCATATAGATCAGGCCCAGGGTAACCCCGCCGATGAAGACAAGGAATATCAGGAACAATATCCATTTCCAGTGGCCGCGTGATTTGGGCGACGCTTTTGCGGGTGTATCCGTCACGGAGGCTTCCGGCGGCGGTGACTTTTTTATTTCAGAACTATCTGTCAATCCGGGTATTCCTGTCGCATTGTCTATATACCGACGGCAGCCAGCAGGCTGGCTTGAGTCGGTGAACTGGCAACTACTATACGCTGCCAGTGAGATGAATGTAAGGTCTCGTAAACAGCATTGCTCAGACAGGCGGCTGAATTCCTGCTCAGGTCGGGTACCAGTTCCTGTTGTTCAGCCAATGTCATAAATATCCTGGCAGTGCGGGGTGAGAAAAAAAGGATATAGTCAAAATAACCGGACCTGATTTTCTGCACAACATCTGTATCCAGGGATGAACCGGGGACGGCTTCATACAGGACGGATCGCCGAACCTTGAAACCGTCAGCGGCCAGAACCCCGGCCAGGTCTCCGGCAGATACAGTACCGGCGATATGAACAAGTTCGCCATTCCGGGCCACAAGACGGGCCTTGACCAGCCTTGCCAGGCTGTGAACATCGCCGTCGGCGGAGTGAACGCCTGAAAACCCCTGCTCGCGGGCGCATTGTGCGGTGGCATTTCCCACACAATAAGCGGGCAGATCTCTTTCTGACGAGCTGCTGGCATAGGCCCGCACACCATTTGCACTGGTAAATATCAGCGCCTGTGCGCCCGCCAGATCAGGCGCAGGTATATCCTGAAACCGGACGTCCATCAGCGGGGCAATGGCGGCTTCATGTCCCTGATCTTCCAGCAACGTGGCCAGCGATGACGCATCAGGTTCCGGGCGGGTGATGAGGAGGCGCATGCTAGAGCTCTTTCAGGGGATGCAGGGTCAATGCCGTTTCTCGCCCGCAAGGTGTTCCGGCAGGAGCATTGCGCCGAACGATGCGGTGCCATCGGACACGCAATGCGACACACCGGACGCCTGTCTGAATTTTTGGCGGGCGGAAACCCGTAAGGGACGGGTGCTTTTGAACCACATTGGTGTCCCTCGTCCTCGAATATGCTCTGGCATGTTCTTCGTCCTCTCTCCTGAATGCAGACCAAAATCACCTCGTCGGGATGGACCTGATTCCCCTGAAAGAGCTCTAGAGCCCTTCCAGGGCCACAAAAAAGGCAGGGCCGGCACGTTGTCTCAGTTCCTCGCCTGCATCCTGTCCCATTGCACGGGCATTTCCGGCTGGCCCTTGTCGGCTGGTTTCATACATCTGGCGGCCGTCCGGGCTTAAGATCCGGGCCTGCAATGTTAAATTGTCTCCCTGAAGCTTGCCCAGTGCTGCAATAGGTGTTCTGCACGATCCGTCAAGTGAAGCCAGCAGGGCGCGCTCTGCCGTGGTGCAAATTTCTGTGGGCCGGTGGTTCAGGGGGGCCAGCAGCTTTGCCATCGGCTTGTCATCCTTGCGGGTTTCAATGGTAATGGCCCCCTGCGCGACAGCGGGCAACATATCGGTATCGGACATGATTGTTGTGATGTGGTCCTCAAGTTCCAGTCTCTTCAGGCCTGCAACGGCGAGAAACGTTGCGGCTACCTCGCCCGCCGCCAGCTTTTGCAGCCGGGTCTGGACATTTCCACGATATGTAATGACCTTCAGGTCTGGGCGCAGATACAGGATTTGTGCCTGCCTGCGTAATGATGCGGACCCCACAACAGCGCCTTGCGGTAATGTGAGCAGCGTATCGGCCACCGGACTGATATAGGCATCATAGGGGTTTTCCCGTTCCAGCACGCACGAGAGAATCAGGCCGTCGGGAAGCGTGGTGGGCATATCTTTCAGCGAATGCACGGCCAGATCAAGGCTGCCGTCCAGCAATCCGGCCTCGATTTCTTCGGTAAACAGGCCCTTGCCGCCAATTTCGGACAGGGGCCGGTCCAGAATGCGATCCCCTTTGGTGCTCATCACGATAATTTCGATCATGTCCGGTGCGAGGCTTGCATGGGCGGCCAGCAGACGGTTTTTGACTTCATGCGCCTGTGCAAGGGCCAGCTTGCTGCCGCGGGTGCCGATTTTAAGGGTTTCTTGCAACAATATCGTCCTGATGGTAGAGGCATGTCCTGAACATGCGGCATTTCAATGATTGTGATGCCTGTTATAGGAAGTTTGCCCGGTCGTTGCATCACAATTCCGGAAAAAATTGAAACCAGTAAATGATGGTACGGTTGAAAGAAAATAATCGGAAATATGTGCTTGGCATTGAAACAAGCTGTGACGAGACCGCAGTCGCGATTGTTTCGGCCGAGGGCGACATTATGTCAAATGTTGTCCTGAGTCAGATTGAAGAACACCGGCCATACGGCGGGGTTGTACCTGAAATCGCGGCCCGCTCCCATATAGAACATCTGGATCGGCTCATTCGTCAGGCCCTTGAAGACGCCAGGCTTGGTTTTGATGATCTGGGCGCCATTGCCGCGACGGCCGGGCCCGGTCTTATTGGCGGTGTGCTGGTGGGTCTGATGACCGCCAAGGCGATCGCAGCGGCTAAACAATTGCCTTTTATCGGGGTCAATCATCTGGAAGGGCATGCCCTGTCGGTACGGCTGACGGAGAAAGTGCCTTTTCCTTATCTTTTGCTGCTGGTATCGGGCGGGCATTGTCAATTGCTGGTGGTTGAAGGTGTGGGGGCCTACAAGCGCCTTGGCACGACCATAGACGACGCTGCCGGCGAAGCCTTCGACAAAACGGCCAAGATTCTGGGGTTGGGCTATCCCGGCGGGCCTGCGGTGGAAAAGGCCGCCCGGTCAGGCGACGCTGCCCGGTTTCCGCTGCCCCGTCCGCTGAAGGGGCGCGAAGGGTGTGATTTTTCCTTCTCGGGTTTGAAAACGGCGGTCCGTCGCGAGGCGGAGAAACTGGGGGCGACGCGTTCTGCACAGGACAACGCGGATCTGGCGGCTTCCTTTCAGGCTGCCTTAACCGACTCGATTATTGATCGGGTTGGCAATGCCATGACAATGTTTGTTACAGAGTTTGGGTTCGATACAGAGCCTGGCAGACAGGGGGGTCGGGAGAATATACTGGTCGTGGCTGGCGGGGTGGCAGCAAACACGTACCTAAGAGAGGCTTTAGTCAAATTAGGGGCCGATCATCACTTTCGTCTGGTGGCCCCGCCTCTCCACCTTTGCACCGACAATGCGGCAATGATCGCCTGGGCCGGTGTGGAAAGGTTTGGGCTTGATCTGACAGACGGGCTGGATATAGCGGCGCGGGCCCGTTGGCCTCTGGACCCGAACGCCGCCCCCGCGAAGGGTGGCGTTGGCAAGGCCTAGTGATATTCAAGTGTATTGCATGATTGAAATAATATGTCGGGCAGGGCATAAATCAGCCATGACAGGGAATGACAATACATTGTAATGTCAGCATACCCGGTTTTCATTGGAGCCCGGTTTTGCAGGGGAAGGATCAGTATTTGAATACGATTGGAGTTGTCGGTGCAGGGGCCTGGGGTACGGCTCTTGCCAATGTGGCTGCCCGTGCAGGTCGTGATGTTATCCTGTGGGCCCGCGAAAGCGACGTCGTCGACGCCGTAAATGATCGCCATGAGAATGTGACGTTTTTACCGGGCGTTAAACTGGAAAAAGGTGTACGGGCAACAGGTGACCTTTCATCGATGCAAAAAGCCGACGCCCTTCTGATGGTGCCCCCTGCACAGCATATGCGAAAAATTGCAGCTGCCGTAGCACCCTATATTCAGGACGGTGCGCCGGCGATTATCTGTGCCAAGGGCATTGAGCAGACCACGGGCTTTCTAATGAGTGAAGTGCTGGATGAAATTTTGCCCGATGTCCCCATTGCTGTCCTGTCAGGCCCGACGTTCGCCCGGGAAGCCGCCATTGGTTTGCCGACAGCGGTGACGCTTGCCGCAACGTCAGAACGTATTGCCACCGATTTTGTAGATGCCATTGGCCAGCCAACATTCCGGCCTTATTTGTCGAGCGATCTGGTGGGGGCGCAAATTGGCGGGGCGGTCAAAAATGTACTGGCCATTGCCAGCGGTATTGTTGTAGGCCGGAAACTGGGCGAGAATGCCCGGGCCGCCCTGATCACCCGAGGCCTGGCGGAAATTCTGCGTTTTGGCCGCTACAAGGGGGCGGAAACCGAAACCATGATGGGGCTGTGCGGGCTGGGTGATTTGTTGCTGACATGCGGCAGCGAACAATCACGGAATATGTCGGTAGGGATTGCGTTGGGTGAGGGCAAGTCAATAGACGAAATCATGGGGAATCGTACGTCGGTTGCCGAAGGTGTCCATACTGCCGATATTCTGGCACAGATCGCCCGGGATGCCGGGCTGGATGTGCCAATTTGTGCTGCAGTGGATCAAATTCTTCATCACGGCGTTTCTGTAGACCGGGCAATTGAAGATTTGCTCAATCGGCCATTCACAATAGAGGGATAGAAATGTTTTTTGTCATCACATGCCATGATAAGCCAGACAGCGAAGCTTTACGTAAACAAACCCGCCCGTCACATCTTGAATATCTGGCCGGTCATGAGGGGGCGTTAAAGGTTGTCGGCCCTTTGCTAACCGCTGACGGGACGGGCTCATGTGGCAGCCTGATTATTATGGAAGCCGGGAGTGAAGCCGATGTAAAGCGCTTTGCAGATCATGATCCATACGCTGTGGCCGGTCTGTTTGAAAGTGTGAGCATCAGGCCATGGAAGCCGGTCGTGGGAGCCTGGCTGCCCAAAGGCGTTTAACCGGTATGGGAGAAGCCGGCAGACCGAGCCCATTGGAATTGTCAGACTTGCCCGGTGGGCCGGTGCCGGGATCGAAGCTTTGTGAAATTGATGACATGGAAGACGGTGGCGCGATAACGATCGTGTTTGGTGAAAACACATCCCGGTATGAAATTTTCCTGCAACGCAAGGGCCATCAGGTCTTTGCATACGCAAATGTCTGCCCGCATGCCCGCCATCCCCTGGACTGGGTGCCCGGCAGGTTTCTTGACAGGTCAGGCAAATATCTGCAATGCAAATCGCACGGAGCAAGGTTTCGGATCGAGGATGGATATTGTATCACGGGGCCATGTAAGGGGCATTATCTGCGGCCCGTTGAAACAAGGCAGAAGGACGGCGTGATTTACAGCACGAGTTAGGCCTTGCATTGGGCTGGTTCCCCTTCGTATCATTCTGATCGCGTCAATTATAACAAAAGACCAAGAGGCTGATGATCATGACAGACACAGAAATTTTTCCGGTTCCCAAAGAATGGGCAAGGAACGCCCATATCAATAAGGAAAAATACGAGCAACTCTATCAGGAATCCATGGAGAATCCGGAAGAGTTCTGGGGCCGCGAGGGCAAGCGGATCGACTGGATGAAACCGTATAGCCGCGTAAAAAATACGTCGTTTACCGGTGACATTGATATTCGCTGGTTTGAAGACGGTACCCTGAACGCCAGTTACAATTGTATCGATCGTCATCTGGAGAAGCGCGGCGATCAGATCGCCCTGATCTGGGAAGGTGATGACCCGGCCAATTCCACGTCGGTGACTTACCGCGAGCTTTATGAAAATGTCTGCCGTTTCGCGAACTTGCTCAAGCAACGCAAAGTGAAAAAGGGTGATCGGGTCACGATTTACATGCCGATGATTCTGGAAGCTGTGTATGCGATGCTGGCCTGCGCCCGCATCGGAGCTGTTCATTCTGTTGTATTCGGCGGTTTTTCGCCCGATGCCCTGGCTGGCCGCATTATCGATTGTGATTCCCATTGTCTTATCACGGCGGACGAAGGTGTTCGTGGTGGCAAGCGGATCCCGTTGAAGGGGAATGTTGATGAAGCGCTGGAACAGGAAGGATGCGAGGTTGAGACGGTGATTGTTGTGCGTCACACTGGCGGGCCGATTGACTGGGTAGACGGGCGTGATATCTGGTACAATGATGCCGTTAAAAAACTGTCATCAGATTGTCCGCCTGAAGAAATGAGCGCTGAAGACCCGCTGTTTATTCTGTATACATCGGGATCGACTGGCAGCCCCAAGGGCGTGTTGCACACAACCGGCGGGTATATGGTTTATGCGTCCATGACCCACGAATTTATCTTCGATTACAAGAAGGGTGATATTTACTGGTGTACGGCAGATGTGGGCTGGGTCACGGGTCACAGTTATATTGTGTATGGCCCGCTGGCCAATGGTGCGACCGCACTTGTCTTTGAAGGTGTGCCCAATTATCCCGACAGTTCACGTTTCTGGCAGGTGTGTGACAAGCACAAGGTCAGTATTTTTTATACGGCACCTACTGCACTGCGGGCCCTGATGCGCGAAGGGGAAGAGCCGGTCAAGCGGACATCGCGGAAATCTATCAGACTTCTGGGTTCGGTCGGGGAGCCGATCAACCCCGAGGCGTGGCTATGGTATCACAGGGTCGTGGGCGAAGGGCGATGCCCCATTGTGGATACCTGGTGGCAAACAGAAACCGGGGCGACGCTGATCTCTCCGCTGCCGGGGGCGACAGACCTCAAGCCCGGATCGGCAACCAAACCGTTTTTCGGTGTCAAGCCCCTGCTGGTGGATAACGAAGGCAATGTTCTGGAAGGGGCGACATCGGGGAACCTGTGTCTTGCGGACAGCTGGCCCGGTCAGATGCGCACAGTATATGGTGACCATGAACGGTTCAAGCAAACCTATTTCACCCATTTCAAGGGCCTTTACTTTACAGGAGACGGCTGCCGCCGTGATGAAGACGGCTATTACTGGATAACCGGGCGTGTGGATGATGTGATCAACGTTTCGGGTCATCGTATGGGCTCGGCAGAGGTTGAGAGCGCGCTTGTTGCGCACGAGAAAGTGGCCGAGTCTGCCGTGGTCGGCTACCCGCATGAAATTAAGGGGCAAGGTATTTACGCTTATGTCACCCTGAACGAAGGGGTGACGTCTTCTGATGAATTGCGCAAGGAGCTGGTGCAATGGGTGCGCCATGAAATCGGGCCGATTGCCAGCCCGGACAAAGTTCAGTTTGCTCCCGGTCTGCCAAAAACCCGGTCCGGTAAAATCATGCGGCGTATTTTGCGCAAGATTGCTGAAAATGACTATGCGAATCTTGGCGACACCTCGACACTCGCGGACCCGGGCGTGGTTGATAACCTCATTGAAAACCGCCAGAACAAGGGATGATGGATATGGCGGGCAAGGATCCGGATGTGTTGGAGCATGTCGCAGCGTGACAGAAAATAAGTCTGCAACCGGCCCGCTGCCTGCCTATGACAAGCTGGAAGCCTGTGGAAACCTGAAATCTGACCCGTTGCAGCGGTCGGTTGTGGTGCGCCTGCAAAAACTGCACGATGATCTGATGGCGGGCGAGGTTTCAGAAACAGGAAATGTATCGTGGTTTAGCCGGTTGTTTGGTGGCAAACGCACGGTACAGCCAGCGATTCACGGATTGTATATTTATGGTGATGTGGGACGGGGCAAGTCCATGCTGATGGACCTGTTTCATGATCATACCCCCGTAGCTGCAAAGCGCCGTGTTCATTTTCACGCTTTCATGCTGGAGGTGCATGCTCGCATCCACCGCTGGCGCAAGATGGATGCGGCCGAACGCAAGGCAGAAGCGGGAAAGCAGGCCGGGGATGATCCCATTCCACCGCTGGCTGCCCGGATTGCCGGTGAAGCCAGATTGCTATGTTTCGACGAATTTCAGGTGACTGATGTGGCGGACGCCATGATTCTGGCACGCTTGTTCGGTCAGCTGTTCCGCCGCGGTGTGGTCGTGGTGACAACCTCCAATCGCATGCCGGAAAATCTTTATGAGGGCGGACTTAATCGACAGCTTTTCCTGCCCTTTATCGATCTGGTGCACGAGAAAATGGAAGTTCTGGAGCTGAATGGCCCGACAGATTACCGGCTCGACCGGCTAGGCGGGGCACCGGTATATTATTCGCCTGCAGACGAGGTGGCGACGCGGGCATTATCGGAAAGCTTCTATCGGTTGACGGATCACGAGGTTGGTGATCGTGCTGCTGTTGGGCCGGAAGAAATTGAAGTTCAGGGGCGCAGGCTGTTTGTCCCGATCGCCTCTCGCGGTGTCGCGGTATTTTCCTTCAGGCGTTTGTGCGAAAACCCGTTGGGGGCCGCGGATTATCTGGCGATTGCGTGGCGCTATCACACGGTCATTCTGGTCGGTATTCCGAAGCTGGGACCGGAAAAGCGCAATGAAGCCAGGCGCTTTGTGACGCTGATTGATGCGCTGTACGAGAATAATGTCAAACTGCTGTGTTCTGCCGCCGCCCCGCCAGATGAACTGTACGAGGCCGGCGACGGTCATTTTGAATTTCAGCGCACGGTTTCGCGCCTGATGGAAATGCAGTCACACGCCTATTTAAGCCTTGGCCACGCCGTGTGAAGTTTTCAGTAATATTTCGTATAATCAACGCAATAAAGCCGCTCGGCTGAAGCCGCTTTGAAATTTTCGACATTCTGGTAATGAAGCAGGGCCTCGAGTCCCGGAATAATATCCAGCCTGTTGGGCGCCAGCGGGAGCATTGGTTTGCCTGTAATGGCGGCCTGGCGGTTGTAGTAGGTTATGAAAATATAGAGGATCTGGTCCATCACGCTCAGCGAGCCCCGCTGATACGGGGAAATGTGGATGAACCAGTATTGAATTTCAAACACAGCATCCAGATAGTAGCGGGTCGACATGTCTTCGCTGATCAGGCGTGTGAACAGGCGGTCCATATGGCGCATCAGCATGACATAGTCCTGTTTATCGACCAGATGGTGGTGAATATTCTCTCCCTCCATGATGCCGACATCTTCCACCCCGTATGAGCCAAACTTTTTGTCCAGACTGGTGCGTGCGAGTGCTGACGGGTCTTCAATATTACGACGCTCGAGATAGCGGGTCAGGACGGGCAGGTACCGGGTGCCAAGGTGAGTTGTCAGGCGTAATTCGGACAGGACTGTATGACTGGACGGTATTTCGCTGGTTTTATAGGCGCTGATATAGCGATTGATCCCGAATCCGTGATCTTCTGCGCCAATCATGTGACGGTGCAGGGCGACAACGCCCAGAAAGGCTTCAAACGTAGTGTCGGAAATATTTTGCAGGCAATGATTCTGCGCGGTATCGGGAAAGATCTGTTCAGGCTCTTCGTTTTCCGGCTCCCTGTGAAGACTGGCAACATAATTCAGGGATTTTTGGCTAAACAGCCCGGGATTGTGGTCGCATTCCATCAGGAGATAGCTGACCAGCAGGGCAATTTCCGACATCTGGCGGGAAAAAATAGCCTGATCCGCCCCGTAAAGCTCCTTCAGGTGACCGCGTCCGATCGAAATATTCTGGCTCAGACGTGACTTTGTCTTGAATTCTTCTGTCTGGGCATCCGGTCGGACTGGTACGGCAATAAAGCGCTTATGCTTGCGATACTGGTCATATGGAATAAAACGGGTCTTTGCATATTTTTTGCGTGTACCTGTTGTCGATTGAGGAGAGTCGGTCATAAAGAGGTCATCCTTTGGCAGAGAGCGTTTTGTAAATTGCATTGTTCTGACGGATGAGCGGAGAATTTGTGACAACAGGTCGCCATCAGCCTGATCAGGTGACGATATTTGTGTCTTTTGAGCCCGATGTTTTAATGATTTGGCAATGATCAGCAAAAAAGGTGTCAAATCTGGATCAAATATTTCTGAACAGCTTGCGAATGAAGGTTTTTCGCGTTACACCCTCTATGAAATTTTGTGGCGGGACATTCACAGCTTTGCTCAGACACTCGATCATTCAGAATATCTGTCAGAATATTCGCAAGCCTTTTCAGGCTGTTCAACCGGACTTCATGACCAATTTACAAATCGGAGTTAATAAACATGGCACGTAAGAAAATTGCGCTCATCGGCGGCGGCCAAATTGGCGGTACACTGGCCCACCTCGCAGGTCTCAAGGAATTGGGCGATATTGTTATTTTTGATATTGCAGAAGGCCTGCCACAGGGCAAGGCGCTGGATCTGGCGCAGTCAGCGGCTGTTGACGGTTTTAATTCAAATCTGTCAGGTACGCAGGATTATAAAGATATCGCCGGTTCAGATGTCGTCATTGTGACCGCCGGGGTGCCACGTAAACCGGGCATGAGTCGCGACGATCTGCTGGGCATTAATCTTAAAGTCATGAAAGCCGTTGGCGAGGGCATCCGCGATAATGCGCCTGACGCCTTTGTGATCTGTATTACGAATCCGCTGGATGCCATGGTTTGGGCGTTGCGCGAATTTTCCGGTTTGCCTCACAACAAGGTGGTGGGCATGGCCGGTGTGCTTGATTCGTCGCGTTTCCGTCATTTCCTGGCGGACGAATTCAAGGTTTCCATTGAAGATGTTACAGCCTTCGTGCTGGGTGGCCACGGCGATACAATGGTGCCGCTGGCGCGTTATTCAACGGTGGGCGGCATTCCGGTGCCTGATCTGGTTGATATGGGCTGGACGACACAGGAAAAGCTGGACCAGATCATTCAGCGCACCCGTGATGGCGGTGCCGAGATTGTTGGCCTGTTGAAAACCGGTTCCGCATTTTATGCCCCTGCGGCGTCCGCGATTGAAATGGCTGTGTCGTATTTGCGTGATAAAAAGCGTCTGTTGCCCTGTGCTGCTCACCTGACCGGCCAGTATGGCGTTGACGGTTATTATGTCGGGGTGCCAACGATTATCGGTGCTGGCGGCGTCGAGAAGATTGTTGAGGTCAAGCTTGAAGGGGAAGAAAAAGCAGGGTTCCAGAAGTCATTTGACGCTGTAAGGGGCCTTGTCGAGGCTTGTCAGAAGATTGATCCCAGCCTGGTTTGAAGCATTTTAGAAAGGGAAGTATATAACCATGAATATTCATGAGTACCAAGCAAAGGCGCTTCTGGCCAAATATGGCGCGCCGGTTTTAAAGGGCGGCGTCGCCTATACACCTGAAGAAGCTGTCGCGGCAGCGAAAAAGCTGGACGGGCCAGCCTGGGTGGTGAAATCCCAGATTCATGCAGGTGGACGCGGCAAGGGCGGTGGCGTCAAGGTTGTGAAATCCATCGACGAGGTGAAGCAGGAAGCAACCCGTATGATCGGCATGACCCTGGTAACGCACCAGACCGGGCCGGAAGGCAAGGAAGTCAAGCGGGTCTATATTGAAGACGGTTGTGACATTGCCAACGAGCTTTATCTCAGCCTGCTGGTGGATCGTGCCACTGGCCGGATTGCGATCATGGCATCCACAGAAGGCGGGATGGATATTGAAGAGGTTGCGGCGGAGACCCCGGAAAAGATTTTTACTGTTGTGATTGACCCGGCAACCGGCATGTCCGGGTTTCATGCCCGCAAGGTTGCGTTTAGTCTGGGGTTGCGCGACAAGGCAGCGTCCGGTGTGATGAAGGTTGTGCAGTCACTGTACCGGGCCTTTGTTGATCTGGATGCCAGCATGATGGAAATCAACCCGCTGGTTATCACCGGTGCGGATGACGTTGTAGTGCTGGACGCCAAGATGAGCTTTGATTCAAACGCCATGTTCCGCCACAAGGATTTGCTCGAATTGCATGATCCGGATGAAGAAGATCCTATGGAGCTGGAAGCGGCACGTCATGAGTTGAACTACATCAAGCTTGATGGCAGTATCGGTTGTATGGTTAACGGAGCCGGTCTGGCAATGGCGACGATGGATATTATCAAGCTGTCCGGTGGATCGCCTGCAAACTTCCTTGATGTTGGTGGTGGCGCGACGAAAGAGCGTGTGACAGAAGCTTTCAAGATTATTTTGTCCGATCCCAGTGTGGAGGGCATTCTGGTCAATATTTTCGGCGGGATCATGCGTTGTGACGTTATTGCCGAAGGTGTGGTCGCGGCGGCCCGTGAAGTCAGCCTGAGTGTGCCGCTGGTTGTGCGTCTGGAAGGCACAAACGTTGAAAAAGGCAAGAAAATCATGGCTGATTCCGGATTGCCGATCATATCGGCAGACGATCTTGGAGACGCTGCCAGGAAAATTGTTCAAGCGGTTAAGGAGGCAGCGTAATGTCGATATTGGTCAATGCACAAACCAAGGTAATTTGTCAGGGCTTTACTGGCGCACAGGGTACGTTTCATTCTGAGCAGGCAATTGCCTATGGCACCAGAATGGTTGGCGGTGTGACGCCGGGCAAAGGCGGTGGCAAACATCTCGATTTGCCAATCTTTGATACGGTTGAAGAAGCTGTGTCAAAAACCGGTGCCAATGCATCGGTTATCTATGTGCCGCCTCCGTTCGCTGCTGATGCGATTCTGGAAGCCATAGATGCGGGCATAGAGCTGGCTGTCTGTATTACAGAAGGTATTCCTGTTCTTGATATGGTTAAGGTCAAGCGCGCTTTGGAAAACTCCAAAACCCGCCTGATCGGACCTAACTGCCCGGGTGTGATTACACCTGACGAATGCAAGATCGGCATTATGCCGGGTCATATTCATCGTCGCGGATCAGTCGGTATTGTGTCGCGTTCGGGTACCTTGACCTATGAAGCTGTGGCGCAGACAACAGCAGTTGGTCTGGGTCAGAGCACATGTGTGGGTATTGGTGGCGATCCGGTCAATGGCACAAATTTCGTTGATGTGCTTGAACTGTTTCTGAAAGATGACGAGACAGAATCCATTATTATGATTGGTGAAATTGGCGGTTCAGCTGAAGAAGAAGCGGCAGAATTCTTAAAGTCATCTAATATTAAGAAACCTGTGGTTGGATTCATTGCCGGGCGTACCGCGCCGCCGGGAAGACGTATGGGCCATGCTGGTGCCATTATCTCTGGTGGCAAGGGCGGCGCAGACGACAAGATCGAGGCTATGAAGGGTGCAGGCATCACGGTGGCAGATTCGCCCGCCAGCCTGGGCACAACATTGGCCAAGGTTTTGAAAGGTTGACACAAACATAATGGAGAGCGCGGGGAAACCCGCGTTTAAACTTAAAATATGGCATCGGATCCTGGATTGACCGCGTTTCTGAACGGCGCTAACGGCGCTTATGTTGAAGATCTCTTTAGCCGGTATCTGAAAGACCCTTCGTCGGTTGATCAAAGCTGGCAGGCCTATTTCGAGGAATTGGCCGGTGATGCAAAATCCTTGATCACGACCGCGCGGGAGACCAGCTCGCCAGCGGCGTCGGCTGTTGGCGATGGTCCTTCCTGGGGGCGCAAGGATTGGCCCCTGCAGGATAATTCGGACTGGGTCTCGGCGTTGATGCCAGGTGTTGAGCCGCCAAAGCCGGCAACCAAAGGCAAGGCTGGCAAGGGCGGAGCAGGACAGGACGAGGTTCGATCGGCGACGCTTGATTCCATCCGGGTATTGATGATGATCCGTGCCTATCGTGTGCGGGGACATCTTATGGCCAATCTGGACCCGCTGGGTCTGGAAGAGCGTCCCTATCATGCCGAACTTAATCCGGCGACCTACGGGTTTTCGGAAGCTGACCTTGATCGCCCGATTTTCATTGATCATGTGCTTGGACTTGAATCCGCCACCATTCGCGAAATCATAGAGATTCTGAACAGGACCTATTGCTCGACAGTTGGTGTGGAGTTCATGCACATCAACCAGCCGGAAGAAAAAGCCTGGATACAGGGCAAGATCGAAGGGCGTGAAAAGGAAATCCAGTTCACGACCGAAGGCAAGAAAGCCATTCTCAAGAAGCTGATCGAAGCTGAAATGTTCGAACAGTTTCTGGGGCGTAAATATATCGGCACGAAGCGTTTTGGCCTGGATGGCGCCGAGGCCGCCTTGCCTGCGCTGGAAGGCATTATAAAGACCGGTGGGCAGCTGGGTGTTGAAGAAATTGTGCTGGGTATGCCGCATCGGGGCCGCTTGAATATTCTGGCCAATGTCATGATGAAGCCGTACCGGGCTATTTTCCATGAGTTTCATGGCGGTTCCTCAAATCCGGACGATGTCGAAGGGTCGGGTGATGTGAAGTATCATCTCGGGACTTCGGCGGACCGTGATTTTGATGGTAATTCCGTCCATCTGTCGCTAAACGCCAATCCGTCACATCTGGAAGCTGTTGATCCTGTGGTGCTGGGCAAGGTGCGCGCCAAGCTTGAGCAACGCGGTGATAATACATTTACTTCTGTCATGTCTGTTTTGCTGCACGGGGATGCGGCCTTTGCCGGGCAAGGTCTGGTAGCAGAATGTTTCGGTCTGTCCGGCCTGAAAGGGTATCGCACGGGCGGGACAATACATTTCATCGTCAATAACCAGATTGGCTTTACAACGGCACCAAGTTATTCCCGTTCGTCACCTTATCCGTCGGATACGGCGAAAATGGTTCAGGCACCTATTTTCCACGTGAATGGTGATGACCCTGAAGCTGTGGTGTATGTCACAAAAATTGCGACCGAGTTCCGCCAGACCTTCAAGAAGGATGTGGTGATTGATATGTTCTGTTATCGCCGCTACGGCCATAACGAAGGTGACGAGCCCGCGTTCACGCAGCCGTTGATGTACAAGCGGATTAAAAACCATCCGCCAACGCGGAAGATTTATGCGGATCGGCTGGTTGCCGAGGGGGTGATCTCCCGGGAAGAAGTCGACAGTATGGAAGCGGCTTTTGAAGAGCAGCTTGAGATTGATTTCGCGGCAGCAGATAATTTCAAGCCAAACAAGGCGGACTGGCTGGAAGGCCGCTGGTCCGGTATGGGCAAATCCAAGGGCGCGAATATCCGGGCAAAATCCGGTGTGGCCATTGATGCCTTGCAGGATGTTGGCCGGACACTGACCACGGTACCGGAAGGTTTCGACCTGCATCGTACCCTGAAGCGTGTGCTGGACGCCAAGGCCAAGATGTTTGAAACCGGTGAAGGTTTTGACTGGGCGACAGCCGAAGCCCTGGCTTTTGGTACCTTGCTGAAGGAAGGTATCAAGGTTCGCCTTAGTGGCCAGGATTCACAGCGGGGCACCTTCAGCCAGCGTCATTCGGTATTTATCGACCAGACAACGGAAGATCGATATGCACCGTTAAAGCAGGTTGCCGGTGAAGAAATGTTCACGGTTCATGACAGTATGCTCTCTGAAGCGGGTGTGATGGGTTTTGAATATGGATTCAGCATGGCAGAACCCAACGCACTTGTGTTGTGGGAAGCGCAGTTTGGCGATTTCGCCAATGGTGCCCAGGTCATTATTGACCAGTTTATTACATCTGGTGAACATAAATGGCTGCGCATGAGCGGTCTGGTCCTGTTGCTGCCACATGGTTATGAAGGCCAGGGGCCGGAACATTCCTCAGCACGTCTGGAGCGGTATCTGCAAATGTGCGCAGAAGATAATATTCAGGTTGTCAACTGCACGACACCAGCCAATTATTATCATGTTCTGCGCCGGCAAATGCATCGGTCGTTCCGCAAGCCGCTGGTTATCATGACACCTAAATCCCTGTTACGACACAAGCGGGCGATTTCGTTCCTTCGCGAGATGGGTCCGGCGACCGAATTCCACCGGGTATTGTGGGATGATGCGGATCTCTACCCCGGTGCCAGTATCAAGCTGAAGCCTGATGCCCAGATCAAGCGGGTCATCATGTGCTCGGGCAAGGTTTATTACGATATTCTGGAAGAGCGGAACAAACGCAACCAGACAGATACACAGATCCTGCGACTGGAACAGTTGTATCCATTCCCGACGCAGGCCCTGTCGAAGGAATTATCGCGCTTCAAAAAACTTGAGAAAGTTATCTGGTGTCAGGAAGAGCCACAGAATATGGGAGCCTGGACTTTTGCAGAACCTCATATCGAAGAAGTCCTGGCGGAAGTAGGGTGCAAAACAGCCCGGCCAAAATATGCCGGTCGCACGGCATCAGCTTCAACGGCGACCGGTCTTGCCAGCAGACACCTTAAGCAGCAGGAAGACCTGGTAAATTCGGCACTGAGCGATTAACGGACCTGTACACCCTGAATATGAAACGAGCATGTCCTTAGCGGACAAATAGACTGGAGCAAGCCTGATGACCACGGAGATCCGTGTCCCCACATTGGGGGAATCTGTTACCGAAGCCACTATCGCCAAATGGTTCAAATCTGTCGGCGATGCGGTTGCGCGGGATGAGCCCATCGTTGAACTTGAAACCGACAAGGTTGCGTTGGAAGTGAATGCGACGGCCGCAGGTGTGCTAAGCGAGATTATTGCAAAGGAAGGCGATACTGTCGAGGTTAACGCCTTGCTCGGGTCGATTGATGAAAATGGCAAGGCCGCAGCGCCTGCGCCCAAATCATCAGACACGCCCACGGAGAAGCCGGCTGACAAGCCCGCAGAAAAACCGGCAGAACCCTCCGCACCCCGGCCAGCACCGGGTGCCTCGGCCATGCCGGCGGCTCGCAAGCTGGCCGAAGAAAAGGGTCTGGATACAGCGCAGATTTCAGGCACCGGCAAAGATGGCCGGGTGACCAAGGCTGACGTGCAGAACTTTATCGATGGCGGCGGCAAGGCTGCCCCGGCACCGGCAGCATCTGCAGCTGTGGCCGCACCAAGAGCAACGACACCGCGCGAAGAACGGGTGCCCATGACCCGCTTGCGCCGTCGTATTGCCGAAAGACTGAAGCAGGCCCAGAATACAGCGGCCCTGCTGACAACATATAATGAAGTTGATATGTCGGCTGTGATGTCTGTGCGCGAACAGTATCGCGATCTGTTCGAGAAAAAACATAATGTCCGGCTTGGTTTCATGTCCTTCTTCATCAAGGCGTGTGTCAAGGCCTTGCAGGAACTGCCGGAAGTGAATGCCGAAATCGACGGCGACAGCATCATCTATAAAAACTATTACGATATCGGTGTGGCTGCCAGTACGCCGTCGGGCCTTGTGGTCCCTGTGGTCCGCGATTGCGATGTGCTTGGTCTGGCAGACATTGAAAAGAACATTACCGAACTGGGCAACAAGGCGCGGGACGGCAAACTTGCGCTGGACGAAATGCAGGGCGGTACATTCACCATTTCAAATGGTGGTGTCTTTGGCTCGCTGATGTCATCCCCCATCGTTAATCCGCCTCAATCTGCGATTTTGGGCATGCATGCCATCAAGAAACGCCCGGTTGTTGTGGATGATGAAATCGTTATCCGCCCCATGATGTATCTGGCGCTGTCTTATGATCATCGAATTATTGACGGGCGCGGCGCTGTAACGTTTCTGGTGCGGGTAAAAGAGTGTCTGGAAGACCCGCAGCGCCTGTTGCTGGACCTTTAAGGGCTTTTACAAACAAAATATTCAAGGATAGACAATGAGTGACGACAGTTTTGATGTTGTAGTGATCGGCAGCGGTCCTGGTGGATATATTGCAGCAATTCGCGCATCGCAACTGGGATTGAAAGCGGCCTGTATCGAGAAAGACAGCACGCTGGGGGGCACTTGCCTGAATGTGGGTTGTATTCCGTCGAAGGCGCTGTTGCATGCCTCGGAAGTTTATGACCATACAAGCCATGGCATTGAACAGTTTGGTGTAAAGGTAAAGGGTGTCGAGCTGGACCTTGCCGCCATGATGGATCACAAGAAAAAGGTTGTCTCATCCAACACCGATGGTATTGCCTTCCTGTTCAAGAAAAACAAGGTGACCCATATTAAGGGAACCGGCTCGATCAAGGCGAAGGGTCAGGTTGAAGTGACCGGTGCCGATGGCAAGAAAAGCACGCTTGCTGCGAAAAATATTATCATTGCTACCGGATCAGAGCCTGCGAGCCTGCCGGGGATTGATATCGATGAAAAGCGCGTGGTGTCTTCTACCGGTGCGCTGGAACTTCCGAAAGTGCCAAAGCATCTTGTCGTGATCGGTGGTGGTTACATTGGTCTGGAGCTGGGCTCTGTCTGGCGGCGCCTTGGGTCACAGGTCACGGTCGTGGAATATCTGGACCGGATCACCCCCGGCATGGACGGTGAAGTCTCCAAACAGTTTGCCCGTATCCTGAAAAAACAGGGTATTGACATCAAGACCGGCACGAAAGTAACAGGGGTCAAGAGCACAAAAACAACGGCCACCGTGTCTGTTGAACCAGCCAAGGGGGGCGACGCGGAAGACATCAAATGCGATTATGTGCTGGTCTCAGTCGGGCGCAAACCCTACACAGCCGGTCTGGGTCTGGAAGGTGCCGGTGTCAAGCTGGACGACAAGGGCCGGGTCGAAATTGACAATCATTTCAAGACCAGTGTGGATGGTATTTATGCCATCGGTGACGTGGTCGCCGGTCCGATGCTGGCGCACAAGGCCGAAGAAGAAGGTGTTGCCTGTGCCGAAATTATTGCAGGCAAGGCCGGCCATGTGAATTATGACGTTATTCCCGGTGTGGTTTATACCTCGCCCGAGGTTGCTTCCGTTGGCAAGACGGAAGAGCAGCTGAAAGAAGAAGGCGTTGAGTATAAATCGGGCAAGTTTCCATTCATGGCCAATGGCCGGGCGAAAGCCAATGGTGATACTGAAGGCTTTGTGAAAATTCTGGCCGATGCCAAAACCGACAAGGTTTTGGGCGTGCATATCATTGGGGCCATGGCAGGTACCATGATCGCGGAAGCCGCACTGGCGATGGAATTTGACGCCAGCTCGGAAGATATCGCGCTGACCTGTCATGCCCACCCAACGCATCCGGAAGCGATGAAGGAAGCGGCGCTGGCGGTCCATGGCCGCACGCTGAATATGTAGGCTCAGCCATCAGTAATATGAAAATGATCGGGGCCGGTGAGTTTATGACTTGATATATTCACCGGCCCCGTTTCACATTCAGTCAGCGGAAAGTGCCTTCATTCTGAACAGAATGCCTGCCGCGATGCCCGCAAGACTTGGAACAATCAGGAACATCCAGACTTGCGCCATGGCCGTGCCACCGACCAGCAGGGCGGGGCCAAAGCTACGGGCAGGGTTCACTGAAACGCCGGTGACCTGAATACCAACAATATGAATAACGGCAAGCGCCAGTCCGATAGCCAACCCTGCAATCGGTGTGGCGGGGCCGGCCTGTGTGGACCCAAGAATGGTCACCAGAAACAGGAATGTGGCCACAAATTCAAAGGTAATGGCAGCGGTCAGGTTATAGCCGCCTAAATAATCAGCGCCCCAGCCATTCTGGCCCAAGCCTTCAAGAACGGTATCATAGCCGCTGTACCTGCCGCCGACGATCACGGCCAGAATGGCCGCCCCGGCAATGCCGCCCAGGACCTGTGCAATGATATACCCGATCAGGTCTTTGGTATTCATTCGCCCGGCGGCATAGACCCCAAGGCTGACTGCCGGATTGATATGGCATCCAGATACTGGCCCAATGCCATAGGCCATCATAATAAGCGCCAGCCCAAAGGCCAGGGCAATGCCCAGCACGCCAACTTCAGCGCCTGCAATGACGGCGGCACCACACCCGAATAGAACAAGCGTTCCGGTGCCGATAAATTCGGCAAGATATTTTTTCATGAATGTATCCCCTGTTTTTAAAACCCCAGTGGAAGCTATTCTTCGATGTATTACGGGAAATGTCCATTTTTTTCTGCTGGCTTGTGCGCGCAACACACGCAGACAACATCATGACCCGGATTACTAAAAAATCGGTGCTTTTTTGATTTAAAACTGTCGGAAAAACTTACAACTTCCAGACTGCTCTTCCGTTGTGTTAAAAAAAATTATTATATATCAATAAGATAAGCTTCTGGCACAATCGTTGCTTTTTTATGATTTTTAATAAATCTGACTTTGAACCAGAGAAGGGGTACTTATCATGAAATTTTCCAATATTACAGGTCTGGCGTTTGCCGCCACCCTTGGTCTTGCCGTATCGGCACAGGCTGGTGTTGTTTATGACAATGGTCTTCCCGATGGCAGCGGGGACGGAAATGATGCAACACAATGGGTTCAGGCTGAAGACTTCGAGTTTGGTGGCAATACTGATGTTGCCGGCGGCGGTGTTTACATCGCTGGCTTCGGTGATATCAGCAATTGGGACGGTGCCTTCGATTACTGGATTTTCTCTGATAGCGCGGGTTTGCCGGATACTACACTTGCCAGTGGTGCGGGCCAGAACATCGTTACCAGCGACACAGGCAATGCCTGGGGTAACGGAGGCAATGCGTACCTTGTGGAATTTGATCTGGAATCTGTTTTTAATGCGCTGGCTGGCGAGAGCTACTGGCTTGGCATTCATCTGTCCACCGATTTCGACCGCGATGATATTTACTGGGTGGCAACAGACAACAACTCTACTAACCTCGGTGCGGAAAGTAATGGCGGAACATTCAACAATTGGAGCAACAACTCGAATGAGCATGCCTTCTATCTGAACGGTGAACCGCGTGCCGACGATGTTCAGGTTCCGGTCCCTGCCTCGCTCGCATTACTGGGTGTTGGTCTTCTGGGCCTTGCAGCGACACGGCGCCGTCGTCACGCATAATATCAGGGGTAACGCTAAAATCTCAAAAAGGGGGGCCCTTGCGCCCCCCGTCTCCCCAATTTTCAGACTCGCCACATCCGGCCTTGTCGCATCTGAAATGCACAAATCTTCCTGTATTAATAACCCCGGCAGGATATTCTCCTCCATCCCCTTGGTAAATCACGCCGACGACCGATATCTTTTTGCGGGCTTGTCGCCCGGTAAAAACAGGCATAAGGTTAAGTCTGTCGGGAAAATAGTGGGGCATTACAATGAAGAATATCATTTTGGGGAGTGTTTTTGCTTCCCTGGCCATGTTTGTCTGGGGCTTCGTTTTTTGGGCAACACCGATCAGTCACGGGGTTTCCCAACAGATCAGCTTAAGCGAGGAAGCCGCCATTGCCAGTGCGCTGAGCGGGGCGATTACAGAAGACGGGGCCTATATTCTGCCCGGCTTTAATAATGGTACGGATGAAAATTTTGCGGCGCGTATGCTGGCGGGGCCGGTTGCCATGGTCCATTTCCGCGCGGCGGGGGCGCAGCCCATGGACCCGATGCTGATGCTGAAGGGCTATCTGCATATGCTGGTGTCGGCCTTTATACTGGCTCTTGTTCTGCATTCGGTGAAGGAAAAGGTGACAGGTTATGGCGCGAAAGTGAAGCTGGTGGTGCTTTTTGGTCTGGCGGCCGCTGTATTTGCCAATCTGGGGCAGCCGATCTGGTTTTACCAGAGCTGGACCCATCACCTGTATCTTGCCGGTTATGACTTTGTGGCCTGGCTGGCAGCCGGGCTTGTGTTGGCGCGGTTTATTCGTGCCCGCTACAGAATGTCCTAAACCATCAGTCTAATGGCGTTTACGACCGCCTGTCATAGGCAATGTACGCGGATCGTCAAATTCGAACTGGCTGTTTTTCAGCGTGACATTGGTGACGGGGTCAATGAGCGTGACGCGGGTTTTCAGGCCTTGTGAATCAGTCACTTCCCACGCCCTTAATTCCAGTGGCGAGGCGTTGAATATCAGTGTGATAAAGCCTTCATCTTCGTGTTTGGGGTCTTTAATCTCTACCCGCAGCAGGCCATCGGCGGTATTGATCCGCTTGACGTTCAGGTCTTTGGAGAGGTCTATTTCGTCGTCCACCAGGACGCCAAGCGGCGTGTCCCTGATCGGCCATCTGGTCACCTGATTAATGTCATAGTCAATAAACGAGAGTATCTTGCCATTGCTGACCAGCAGCAGCGGGATATCCTTGCCATATTCGAAACGCAGCCTGCCCGGGCGCTTTAACAGCATGGTGCCCTCAGCCATGGTGCCATCCGGGCCTTGCTGGATAAAGCGGGCCTCCATACTGCGCAGGCCTTGCAGATAATCCTCTATTGCATCGGTTTCCCCCACAACATGCGAGGGGGGTGTGACAGCCGGTTCGTCGGCGGGAGCGGCTCCCATCAGGGGAAGGGCCAGAACAAGCAAGCCTGCAATCAATCCCTTTTTCAACAATACCCGATGTTTCATCACTTTAGGTCCTTTGCCGTTAATTCGGCTTTATATATTCATGCCACACGCCCCATGAACGGGCGATGAATGACGGGTTTCGGGGGTTAACTATGGTCGCCGATCAGGATTTCGCGCTTGCCCACGTGGTTGGCTGCGCTGATGACACCTTCACGTTCCATACGGTCGATCAGATTGGCGGCCCGGTTATACCCGATTTGAAGCTGACGCTGGACATAACTGGTTGAGGCCTTGCCGTCACGCGCGACAATCGCCACAGCCCGATCGTAAAGATCGTCACCGGAAGATGAACTGCCGCTGTCCAGAATAGTATCAAAGCCTTCTTCCGGCTCTTCTGTGATTTCTTCAAGATATTCAGGCACGCCCTGCTTTTTTAGCTCGTTGACAACCTTTTCAACGTCGCCGTCGCTGACAAAAGGACCATGGACACGGGTAATCCGTCCGCCGCCTGCCATATAAAGCATATCACCCTTGCCCAGCAGGGTTTCCGCCCCCTGTTCACCCAGAATGGTCCGGCTGTCGATCTTGGATGTGACCTGAAAACTGATCCGGGTCGGGAAATTGGCCTTGATGGTACCGGTAATCACGTCAACAGACGGACGCTGCGTGGCCATGATCAGGTGAATGCCGGCGGCCCGGGCCATCTGGGCCAGACGTTGCACCGCGCCTTCAATATCCTTGCCCGCAACCAGCATCAGGTCGGCCATTTCGTCGACGATGACAACGATCAGGGGCAGGGGGCTTAAATCAAGCTGTTCCACCTCGTAGACGGGTTCACCACTGTCCTGATCAAAACCGGTCTGAACCTTGCGGGTCAGCTCTTCACCGGTTTCCTGTGCTTCGGCCAGACGTTTGTTATAGGCCGTCAGATTGCGAACCCCCAGCTTGGACATGGAGCGATAGCGGTCTTCCATTTCCTTGACGGCCCATTTAAGTGCCACAACTGCCTTTTTCGGGTCTGTTACCACGGGGGATAACAAATGCGGAATGCCATCATAAACCGACAGTTCCAGCATCTTCGGATCAATCATGATGAAACGGCATTGCTCGGGCGTCATACGATACAGAAGTGACAGGATCATCACATTGATGGCAACCGATTTACCGGCCCCTGTGGTCCCGGCAACCAGCAGATGGGGCATGGTGCTCAGATCGGCCAGAATGGGCGCGCCGCCGATATCCTTGCCCAGTGTCAGGGTCAGTTTTGCGCTTGAGCGTTCATATTCAGGGGACGCCAGCAATTCGCGCAGCAGCACGGCTTCGCGGTGGCTGTTGGGTAATTCAATACCAATGGCGTTGCGCCCGGGCACCACCGCCACACGGGCCGACACGGCACTCATGGAGCGGGCAATATCGTGGGCAAGTCCGATAACCCGTGCGGATTTGGTACCGGGGGCGGGCTCAAGCTCATACAGGGTGACCACGGGTCCGGGGCTGACCTGTATGATCTCGCCCTGAACACCAAAATCCTGCAACACGGATTCAAGCATCCGGGCATTCTGCTCAAGCGCTTCATTGGTCAGCTTGCTTTGCGCGGCCTGTGGCTTTGGCTTTTCCAGCAGCGCCAGTGTGGGCAGCTTAAAGTCGCTGTTGTTGCCCAGATCAAACATGGGCTGGCGCTCGGCGTCGGCACGTTTCCCTGTTGTGACCTTTTTGGGTTTGCCGATGACCCGTTCCACCATCGATTTTTTCGGCGGGGCGTCAGGTGCCATTTCAGCTTTTGGCGGTGCAGGCCGGGGGCTGGAGGAATAGGCAGGGGATGCAACAGTTTTGGGCTGGCGCCGTGGCATAATATTCCAGAGAAAGATAATGCCCTGCACACCTGCGCGTAAAACAGCCTCAATACCAGCCTGAATAAACCGCCCGACAGCTTGCCATTCCCCCCGGCTGATCCCCAGCGTCATCAACAGGGCGGATATGCCCAGTAAACCCAGCACGGTCCCATATATCCACGGGTACAGGCTGCCGCCCATGGCCGCGATCCATGTTTCAATGGTGCGCAGCAATGTCAGGCCCAAAGCGCCACCCAGGCCGGTTTCAACAGGCCAGCTTTCCGGTGCGGGCAACGTGGCAAGGGCTGTCACCAGACAGAGTGTGGCCACGGGCAGAAGTACCAGATGCATGCCGATCAGGGGCAAGCCACGATGACTTATGATGCGCCAGCCCCATGTTGCCAGCGGCAGGATGAACAATAATGCGCCAACGCCCAGCGTTTGCAGCATCATGTCGGCGACATAGGCACCGGGGGCGCCCAGCCAGTTGACGGGCACAGCAGATGTTGAATTGTGCCAGCCCGGATCATTCAGGCTATAGCTGATGAAGGTCGCGATAAAGGCCAAAAACAGGGCCCACAAAACCAATCCGCCACTTTCCACAAGGCGCCGCTTTAGAAAGACAGAAGCCGCTTCCGGCAGAATAGCTGCTTTCTTTTTGGTTCTTGCTGTTTTCTTCTGTCGTGCCAAATTTAGCTCCTTCAGCCAACAGTGTTACATCACAGACGGAAAAGGCTCAAGTCTCACGATGCTGCTACGGGCCTAAAATGTTGCCGAGACGTTCCAGCCCTTGCCGTGTATCGTCGGGTGAGGCGACCAGTGCTACCCGGATAAAGGCAGCAGCAGGGTTATCTCCCTTTGCATTATCCCGGGCCAGATAGGCACCGGGAACCACTTTCACGCCACCTTCGCACCATAGTTTGAATGCGGCATCTTCGCCATTACCAACGTCAAGCCACAAGAAGAATCCGCCTTTGGGGCGATAAAAGCCAAACTTTCCTTGCAGAATTTCTGCGGCATCATCAAATTTTTGGGCATATAGCCGCCGATTTTCCTGCACATGAGCTTCGTCACGCCAGGCTGCGGCGGCTGCGGCATATACCGGCAAGGGCGATGCGGGGCCAATATAAGACCGGAAGCGGCGAAAATCTGCAATCAGCGACGGGTCCCCTGCAACAAATCCCGACCGTAACCCGGGCAGGCTGGAGCGTTTGGACAGGGAATGGAACACCAGCACATTGGCGAAAGGGTTGTCCGCCCATGTTTTGTCTTTTGCCGCAATGGCCGCGCAGGCTTCAAGCGCGCCAATGGGGGGTGTTTCGCCGTAAATTTCGCTGTAGCATTCATCCACCAGCAGCGTGAAGTTATGCGTGCGCGCCAGTGTGATCAGGCGCGACAGATAGCCCATATCGGCCACGGTCCCGTGCGGGTTGGACGGCGAACATAAATAAACCAGACTGGTGCGTGCCAGTGTCTCGTCGGGCAGGTTCCCGAAATCCGGCAACCAGTTGTTTTCCGGCGTGGCATCCACATAGACCGGCTCAGCCCCTGCCGCGAGTGCCGCCGCGCCGTAACACTGGTAAAACGGGTTCGGCATCAGCACCAGTGGCTGGCGACCATTCTTTTCAGGAGGCACGGTGACAAATGCGACCGAGAACAGCCCTTCCCGCGTGCCGTTCAGGGGCAGCACGTGTTGATCAGCCTGCACCATGCCATCCGGCAGGTTATAGCGCCGTGTCAGCCAGTGGGTCACGCTTTCGCACCAGTCGGGTGTGCCACCAATGGGCGGGTATTTCCCGTAAAGGGGGGCTTCGCGGGCCAGAATTTCAGCCACAAAGGCGGGTGCGCCGTGTTTCGGCTCGCCGATCGACATGTCGATCATGGGCAGGCCGGGCCTGGTGTCACCAAGCAACGCCCGCAGTCGCGGGAAGGCATAATCGGGCAAATTGTCCAGACGGGGATTGATCACGGGTCTTTCAGGCCTATATCAGGGGTGAAACAAAACGGGGCCCAATGTAGCCGCCGCCCTGTGACCTGACAAGCATGATACGTGCCCGCAGCTACAGCGTTTCGCCAAAAAGTTCCCGCCCGATCAGCATGCGGCGGATTTCGCTGGTGCCCGCACCGATTTCGTACAGTTTGGCATCCCGCAACAGCCGACCTGTCGGATATTCGTTGATATATCCGTTACCACCCAGCGCCTGTATGGCTTCAAGGGCCACCTGCGTGGCCTTTTCAGCGGAATAGAGAATACATCCGGCGGCATCCTTGCGGTTGGTTTCGCCCCGGTCACAGGCCCCGGCCACGGCATAAACATATGACCGGCAGGCTGACAGGGTGGAATACATATCGGCGATTTTGCCCTGCATCAGCTGAAATTCGCCAATGGCCTGCCCGAATTGCTTGCGATCGTGAATATAGGGCAGCACAACGTCCATGGCGGCCTGCATAATACCCACCGGCCCGCCCGAGAGCACGACACGCTCGTAATCCAGCCCGCTCATCAGCACGCGCACACCACCATTCAGGGCACCCATGATATTTTCTTCCGGTACTTCGCAGTCTTCAAAGACCAACTCGCAGGTGTTGGACCCGCGCATGCCCAGCTTGTCCAGCTTCTGTGCGGTGGAAAAACCCTTGAAGCCCTTTTCGATCAGGAAGGTGGTAATGCCGCGCGGGCCTGCTGTCGGATCGGTTTTGGCATATACGACCAGCACATCGGCGTCAGGGCCGTTGGTGATCCACATCTTGTTACCGTTCAATATATATCTGTCGCCGCGCTTCTCGGCGCGCAGTTTCATGCTGACCACGTCAGAGCCTGACCCTGGCTCGCTCATGGCAAGGGCACCCACATGTTCGCCCGAGATCAGTTTGGGCAGGTATCTGGCCTTTTGTTCAGCCGATCCATTGCGGTTGATCTGGTTGATGCACAGATTGGAATGTGCGCCGTAAGACAGGCCAACACTGGCAGAGGCGCGGGAAATTTCTTCCATGGCGATGGTGTGGGCAAGGTATCCAAGGCCAGAACCGCCATCTTCTTCCGAAACCGTGACCCCCAGCAACCCCAGATCGCCGAATTTTTTCCAAAGATCGGCCGGGAATTCATTGTCGTGATCAATGGCTGCGGCGCGCGGGGCTATTTCGCTGGCGGCAAAATTCGCGACCATCTCGCGCAGCATCTCGATGCTTTCGTCATGACCATATTTCAGTTGCGGATAGCTCAACATGTCGAAGATCCTTCTGTTAAATTCTGTCTTTCATCGCTTTTGCCACGCGGGAAACCGGGTCACGGCCAATTTCACCGGAAATATACCAGGCGGTGTCGATAATCCGGTTCAGGTCCACACCTGTTGTGATGCCCAGTCCGTCCAGCATGTAAAGCACATCTTCAGTTGCCACATTCCCGCTGGCCCCCTTGGCGTAGGGGCATCCGCCCAATCCGGCAACGGACGAATCAATCACCGAAATGCCGGCTTGCAGTGCGGCATATATATTCACCAGCGCCTGACCGTAAGTGTCATGACAATGGATCGCCAACTGGTCGAGAGGCATGACTTTCGCCACGGCATCAATCATGGCTGTTGTGGTGTTCGGGGTGCCGGTGCCGATGGTGTCTCCCAGACTGATCTCGTAAACGCCCAGAGCCTGCAGCATGGTGGCGACTTCAGCCACCTGGCTTGCGGCAATGGGGCCTTCATAGGGGCAGCCAACAACACAGGAAATATAGCCACGCACCTTAATTTTATGTTTGTGAGCAGCTTCTGCCACCGGGCGGAAACGGTCGATACTTTCAGCGATTGAGCAATTGATGTTTTTCTGGCTGAAACTTTCGGAGGCCGCGCCGAATATGGCAACCTCGGTTGCGCCTGCCGCGAGTGCGGCCTCGAACCCCTTCATGTTGGGCGCAAGTACGGGGTATGTGACGCCGGGCTGCCGTTCAATGCCCTGCATAACCTGTGCATTGTCGGCCATCTGCGGCACCCATTTTGGCGAGACGAAACTGGTGGCTTCCACATGAGTGATGCCCGCCCTTGCCAGCCTGTTGATCAGTTCGATCTTGACCGGGGTGGGTACAATGGCCGCCTCGTTCTGCAAACCGTCACGCGGGCCTACTTCATACAGCCGGGCTGTTTTGGGCAGGGCGCTGGTCATGTGTCTTCCCTTGCCGCAATCACCACAAGGGTCGTGCCGTCATCGACCTGATCCCCGGCGCTGAGCGACAGGGTGGCAACTGTGCCATCAAAGGGGGCGGCAATCGTATGTTCCATTTTCATCGCCTCCAGAATCATCAAACGCTGACCGGCGGTGACGTTATCCCCTTCCTTGACAAAAATCTGACTGACCTTGCCGGGCATGGGGGCGAGTATGCCGCCCGACGCTTCGCCCGCCTCGTCAGCAGCCCGGCCCGGATCAAACATGGTCAGGCGGCAAGCGATACCACGCTCCACCACGGTCATTTCGTCTCCGGCACTCACGACGGTTGCAGAAACTTTCCTGCCATCCAGACGACCTGTCAGGTCACCGTTACCAGCCAGAATGCCTGACGCATCCATTTTGCCTGACGGCAGGTCAAGCACGAAACCATCACCGGCATAGTGAACGTTTACCGTGATCCGGTTTTTGTCTTCCAGATAATGCAGGTGATCAACTGTCTGCCCGTTCAGCCGCCAGCCATCTGTTTGGGTCCACGGCGAATGCGGATCAACGGAGGCCATATCGTTGCGGTTTTTCAACAGCCGGGCCAGTGTGGCCAGCGCCAGTATATGGTCGCTCAAGGCCGGGGTTTCCGGCACCAGATCATGGCTGTGATTCTCGATAAATCCGGTGTCCAGCTTCGCCGCTGCAAAGGCCGGATGGGCAGCAACGCGGGCCAGAAACGCAATGTTTGTGGTCAGGCCGGTAATGGCAAACTGTTCCAGTGCGGACACAAGCTTGCGCAGGGCGGCATCCCGGTCTTCGGCCCATACAATCAGCTTGCCAATCATCGGGTCGTAATGCACAGAAACACTGTCGCCTTCCTCAACCCCGGTATCAAACCGGATATTTTCATTTAAGGCAGGCGTGCGAAGCCGTGTCAGTTTACCGGTGGCCGGCAGGAAACCACGCGTTGGATCTTCTGCGTACAGACGGACCTCCAGCGCATGACCTTTCAGCGTGATTTCCTGCTGACTTTTTGGAAGATGCTCGCCTGCAGCGGCACGAAGCTGCCATTCGACAAGATCTTCCCCGGTGATTTTTTCTGTCACCGGATGTTCAACCTGCAAACGGGTGTTCATCTCCATAAAATAAAATGGCGCCTTGTCCAGACCGTTGGCGACATCGACGATAAATTCGACCGTGCCGGCGCTTTCGTACCCTATGGCGAGGGCTGCCTTGACTGCGGCATCGCCCATGGCGGCGCGCATGTCATCGCTCATACCCGGGGCGGGGGCTTCCTCAACCACTTTCTGGTGGCGGCGTTGCAGGGAACAGTCCCGTTCAAACAGATGGACGGCATTGCCATGGGCATCCGCAAAAACCTGCACTTCAATATGGCGTGGTATGGTCAGATATTTTTCAATCAACACATGGTCATTGCCAAAAGCGGCGGCTGCCTCACGTTGCGCGCCTTCCAGCGCGGCCTGAAAATCGGCAGGTTTGTCGACCCGGCGCATCCCCTTGCCACCACCACCGGCGACAGCCTTGATCAACACCGGATAGCCGATTTTTTCGGCCTCACTGGCCAGATGTCCGGGGTCCTGATTCTCGCCCATATAGCCGGGAACAATCGGCACACCGGCCTTGTCCATAATTTCCTTGGCGGCGTCTTTCAGCCCCATGGCCCGAATGGCAGCAGGGGGCGGGCCAATAAATTTCACACCTGCTTTGGCGCAGGCTTCGGCAAATTCGGCATTTTCCGACAGAAAGCCATAGCCGGGGTGAATGGCCTGCGCGCTGGTCATGCGTGCCGCTTCCAGTATTTTATCGGCAACCAGATAGCTTTCCTTTGCAGGGGCAGGGCCGATATTTACCGCTTCATCCGCCAGGCGCACATGGCGTGCCTGCGCGTCGGCGTCGGAATAAACCGCCACGGTGCGCACGCCCATGCGGCGGGCTGTTTCAATCACCCGGCAGGCGATTTCACCACGATTAGCGATCAGGATGGTATCAAACATGGGGCTTTACCTTTATCCTGCGGGGCCTTTTATCCAGGCGGGTTTGCGTTTTTCCAGAAAGGCGGTCAGGCCTTCACGGCCTTCCGGTGACATGCGCCGGTCGGCAATCCGCCGGGCGGTTTCCTGCATCAGGTCTTCATCAATAATGGCGCCATCAACCGTATCAATCAGATTCTTTGCGGCGGCGACGGCGTCTGGTCCGGCGTTCAGGATATGTTTCAGGAACCGGTCCCGGATGACCGCCATATCCTCTACTGCGCCCACGGTTTCATGCACAAGCCCGATGTCATGTGCCGTCGCGCCGTCAAAACGCTCGGCCGTCATGAAGTACCGGCGTGCCTGACGCGCCCCCATGGCCGCCACAACATAGGGGGATATGGTCGCCGGTGTCAGGCCCAGCTTGACCTCTGACAGGGAAAAGGTGGCGGTGGCCAGTGCTATGACAATATCGCAGCAGGCAACCAGCCCCACACCGCCGCCGTAAGCCGCACCTTGCACCAGCGCAATTGTCGGTTTGGGCATGCGATACAGGTCATCCAGCATTTGTGCCAGCTTGCGCGCATCCGCCAGATTCTCTTCACGGGTATATTGGGCGGCCGCCCGCATCCAGTTCAGATCGGCACCCGCCGAAAAGCTGGTGCCGCTGGCTTGTAAAACGACAGCGCGTATTGTTTCGTCGCTGGCCACCTGGCCGAAAATTTCCGTCAGCCGGGCAATCATCCGGTCGTTGAAGGCGTTGTGGACATCCGGTCGGTTCAGGGTAATGGTGGCGACCCCCCGATCATCAGTTTCCAGCAGGACAGTTTGTTCAGTCATGGCTCATTACATCCTGAAAATGCCATAGCGGGTTTCCTTGATCGGCGCATTCAATGATGCTGACAGGCCCAGTGCCAGCACGTTGCGTGTTTCTGCCGGGTCGATGATGCCATCATCCCATAGCCGGGCACTGGCATAATAGGGGTGGCCCTGTTCGTCGTATTGCTGGCGGACAGGAGCCTTGAAGGCTTCCTCATCTTCCGCGCTCCAGGTTTCGCCCGCCCGTTCCATGGCGTCACGCTTCACGGTCGCCAGCACGCCGGCCGCCTGTTCTCCGCCCATCACCGATATGCGGGCGTTGGGCCACATCCAAAGCATGCGGGGGCCGTAAGCCCGTCCGCACATGCCATAATTGCCCGCCCCGAATGATCCACCGATAATGATGGTAAATTTGGGCACGGCGGCATTTGCAACGGCGGTCACCATCTTGGCACCGTCACGGGCGATACCACCGGATTCGTATTTTTTTCCGACCATGAAGCCGGTAATGTTTTGCAGAAACACCAGCGGAATACCGCGCTGGGCACACAGTTCGACAAAGTGTGCTCCCTTAAGGGCGGATTCTGAAAACAACACGCCGTTATTGGCAACAATACCGACCGGCATCCCGTGGATATGGGCAAACCCGGTCACCAGTGTGGTGCCATACAGCTTCTTGAATTCATCAAATTCGCTGCCGTCGACCACACGGGCGATCACATCCCGCACATCATAGGGGGTCCGGGCATCCTTTGGCACAATGCCGTATATTTCGCCCGGGTCATACAGGGGGGCGCGCGGCGTGCGCAATTCCATGGATGACGGCTTTGGCGCATGCAATGTGCCCATGATGCGCCGTACCATCGACAGGGCATGATCATCATTTTGGGCGTAATGATCTGCGACGCCGGAAATTTTGGCGTGCACATCGGCCCCGCCCAGTTCTTCCGCCGTGACGACTTCGCCGGTGGCCGCTTTCACCAGCGGCGGCCCGGCCAGAAAAATCGTGCCCTGATTGCGCACAATGATGCTTTCATCGGCCATGGCAGGGACATAAGCTCCACCCGCCGTGCACGAACCCATCACGGCAGCAATTTGCGGAATGCCCGCCGCCGACATGGTGGTCTGATTATAGAAAATACGCCCGAAATGTTCACGATCCGGGAATACATCTTCCTGATTGGGCAGGTTGGCCCCGCCGGAATCGACCAGATAAATACAGGGCAGCCGGTTCTCGCGGGCAATTTCCTGCGCCCGCAAATGCTTCTTTACGGTCATCGGATAATAGGTGCCGCCCTTGACCGTGGCGTCATTACAAACGATCACGCATTCACGTCCGGCCACACGGCCAATGCCGGTAATTATGCCGGCGGCGGGAATGTGATCATCATACATATTATATGCGGCAAATTGTGAGAATTCCAGAAAAGGGGTGCCGAAATCCAGCAGGCCCTTGATCCGGTCCCGGGGGAGCAATTTACCGCGTGAAACGTGCCGGTCGCGGGATTTAGCCCCGCCGCCTTCCTTGATGGCGGCGACTTTCTGCTCGAGGTCAGTCACCAAACCGGCCATCGCTGACGCATTTTCAGTAAACGCCTGTCCGCGCACATCGACGCTAGTGTGCAATAAACTCATGCGGATAATCCCCTGAAAAGTGCTGTGTCACTGATCTTCATTCTTGACGGCAATATAGCGCAAATGCAAAAATAGATAAAATCATTCTTTTTCATGAATTGAATAGACGTGATCTATGTTTGAGCTCTATCAGTTACGATATTTTCTGGCAGTGGTCGAGACCGGCAGCTTTACCAAGGCGGCAGAGCGTACATTTGTCACGCAGCCAACCTTGTCGGCGGGCATTGCCAAACTGGAAGCATCACTGGGGGCCCAGCTTTTTCACCGGTCCAACCGGCGGGTTTTCCTGACCGAAGCAGGCACGCGCTTTGTCGACCGGGCCAAGAATATTCTGCATCAATGCAGTCTGGCGGAAAGCGAATTAAACGACGTTGACGCCCCCAGCGTCTTGCGGGTTGGCGTGCTGATGACAATCCCGGTCGCCCGACTGGCCAGGCTTCTGGGCGGGTTTCGCCGCGCACAGCCTAATGTCGTGATCGAAATATATGAAGGTTCGGAGCAGGAAATAGCAAACCGGCTTGATTCAGGTGGTCTGGATGTGGCTGTTATGCTGATGCGCGGGCATGGCAATGAAGACAGGTTTGCCCTGCAGACATTATATGATGAACGGTATGTGCTGGCACTTGCCGAAAAGCACCCTCTGGCCAAGGGAAAAGTTATTGACGGTGCGGCTTTGGCGAACGAGCCCACGATTATTCGGTCACGTTGTGAAATTTTAAGCGAAACCAGCCGGTATTTTACTGACCGGAATGTAAGACCACGACTGGTATATCGCACGGCACAAGATGAGCGGGCGCTGGCCATGGTGGCGGCCGGACTGGGCTTTACCACCCTGCCTGAAAGTTACGAGGCGGAGGGCGTGGTCAAGCTTGCCATGACCGGATATGATTACCAGCGTACCGTGGGACTGGCCAGAAGCCCCCTTGACCTGAGTGAAGACAAGGTGCTGCTGATCGACCAGTTCTCGAAATTCGCGGCAACCCATAACTGGTAGCCCTGTCACGGGTTGCCTTTCTTCCCTGTTTATTCGGCCTGCGCAACTCTGCTCGACAGGCTTCCTATATTGGTTGTGGTATAATCATCAATGATCTGGCGGGCTTCCTGTATGGCAGATGATGTTTCAATACTGCCTTCCCGCACATTGCCCGCCAGTGTCAGTATTTTCATGTAAAGCTCTTCAGGTTCTCCCTTAATCGTCAGGCCAAGCTGCTCGTTACCGGCTTCCAGTCGGGTCCATTCCGCCCGTACACCAGCCCAGAATTTGGCAGTTGATTGCCAGTATTTATCGCCGATATCAACGGAAAAATTGTCAAAACGATTATAGGTATTGACCCCGATTTCGTGGACCAGAACCTGCGCCTTGCCGGTCATGATCAGTTTGGCGTTATCCTGTTCATGGACCCAGCCGGCAGGTGTTATGGCGTGACGGTTAACCGCCTGTATGGCGTGGTAGTCATTTCTTTTTGTCGCATCACGCCGTGGCAAAGGGCGAAGCGACGGCGGGGAGGCCCAGGACGAGACACCATTTTCATGCGTCCAGGCGGCGACGGCCGCATATCGGGGCGCATCATCCACCTGATAGACAATCTGTGCCCATTTTCCGGCTCGCTCTTCTGGCGATAGTACGCGCTTCTTCCACGCATTACCCCCTACAAATTCCATAATTTCCACAGGCTCATAAACCCAGTCCTGCCGCCAGTGCTTGATGGGCATTTCATCGTCGCCGCCGACAACAAGAATATGTTGCAGGCTGATGAAATTTTTGTCTTGGCGAATGACCCGGACAATTTCATTCCCACTCGAAATTTTGCGGTCTTTGGGAACATAGCCTTTGACGAATGGCACGGTTTCCTGAAAGTCAAAAGTGACCTGAAAATTGCCTGCCATCGCCAGAATGGCCTGCTGGTCCTGTTCCAGTTTCCGGCTTTCCGCCTGCGCCTGATCTTGTTTCACAGGCTGATCCTGCGCCGTTGAGGCGCAAGCACCCAGAAAGAATACGGCCAGTGCAAGACTGGCCAGGTTGCGACGGGGTATGGGGGGTGGTGTCTGGATCACTTGTATCTCCTGTTTTCTTGATAATTAAATTAATAACGATTCTTAGTTGCAATAATATATTTTAGTTGATAATGAATGTAAGAATCAATTGCAATACTATTTTTGTAAAATCCGCGTTAAAAAGCAAGGGGCTGCCAAATATGACTATGTTAAATTCTCTGCCATTCAACCTGCGGGCCGACCGAAATTCGCCTGTTCCGGTATTTTCCAAAACATTTACATCCATGTTTGCCTTGTGCGTTGCAGGTGTGTTTTGGTCTCCTCATGTCCGGGCAGAAACGCCATCGGCAGAAACAATTGAACTGGCGCTTGCAGACGAGATTACGGTCAGTGCCACACGCAATCCGCTGGAGGCCTTTTCCTACCCGGGGTCCGTATCGGTCATCGACCGCGCGGAAATTGATAATCTTCTGCCTTCCTCTGTCTCGGACCTGTTTGACAATATTCCGGGTGTTCTCTTCAGCGGCGGGCCGCGCCGAACAGGCGAAATTCCGACGATCCGGGGCGTTGAGGGTGAGGGGGTGCTTGTGTTGTTTGACGGTATTCGGCAAAGCTTTTTGTCCGGACATGACGGGCGGTTCTTTGTCGAGCCGGACCTGTTGAAATCGGTTGAAGTTGTACGTGGTCCGGGATCATCCCTTTATGGCTCGGGCGCGGTTGGGGGTGTGCTGGCCTTCCGCACAATGGATGCCGTTGATTTTCTGGGTGAACAGAAACAGTTTGGCTATCAGCTCAAGACCGGATTCCAGGGTGTTAACGAAGAATGGGCCTCAACCGGCACCGTATTTGCCCGATCCGAAGACGGGCGGTTTGATGGCGTGGCAAGCCTGACATACCGTAATTCAGGCGATATTGATCTGGGCAACGGTCTGGCCCTTCAGTCGGACGATAAAATTCTGTCCGGTCTTGTCAAGGGGTCGGTCAGGATCACCCCCGATCTGAAAGGGTCCTTTACCTGGCTTGCCTTCAATGATGATGCCATCGAGCCAAACAACGGGCAGGGCGGTAACACCGGCGATCTGGTTGACAAAACCATCACCAGCAACACTTTCAGGGCCGGGATAGATTATACCCCCAAAGATAATAAATGGATTGATCTTGGCTTCCTTGCCTATTCCAATTCAGCAGAAGTTGAAGAACAGGAACTTGACAGTGATCGCCAGATCACACGCGAGGTTGATACCCTGGGCTTTTCGCTGGACAACCGGTCGCGGTTCACGGTGGGCGGGGCGACAGATATTATCCTGACTTACGGCGGGGAATATTATCGGGACAAGCAAAAGGGCCGCGATAATGCCACGGTTGACGGGACCAGAGGCGGTGTGCCCGACGCGACAGCTGATACTTACGGCCTGTTTGCGCAGGCCGAAATTACGGTCAATACGGGGGCCGGGGAACTGCTGATTATTCCGGGTTTGCGCTACGACCATTTTGAAAACGAGGCCGCGGGCGAAGCCGTAACCACAAACGACAGTGCGGTATCTCCAAAACTGGGTGTGTCCTACAAGCCGGTCGAATGGTTGCTGACCTTTGCCAATTACGGGGAAGCTTTCAGGGCGCCGTCATTCAACGAAATATTCGCCGATGATATTCACTTCCGCATTCCATTGGGCCCGGGGCTTGAAGCGCCCAATTTCTTTATCCCCAACCCCGACCTGAAGCCCGAACGATCCCGAACATGGGAGTTTGGCGCCGGACTTGATTTCAAGAATATTCTGGCCGATCAGGATGCCTTCACGGTAAAGGGGTCATATTTCCGGTCGAACGTTGAAAATCTGATCGATCTTGAAGTGAATTTCGTTTTCTCCCCCTCGTGCTTTGCGCCCGTGCCCGGCCCGTGTACAGCCGGGACCAGTCGCAACATCAATACGGCAAGCGCGCGGCTGAAAGGATATGAAATTGAAGCTGCCTATAATAATGATGACCTTTATCTGAACCTCGGCTATTCCGCAATTGACGGCAAAGACCGGAATACCGGGGATTATGTCGGTGTTCTTGCTGCTGACCGTCTGAATCTTGATGGCGGTGTCAAGCTTGCGGCGATTGACGCGCGGCTGGGAGCCCGACTGGAGGTTGCTGCAAATTTTGACAAGGTTAATACCGTGGCGGAAGAGCGCGACGGCTATGAAATTATGGATGTGTATTTTGTCTGGGCACCGGCATCAGGGGCGCTTCATGGCCTGAGAATTGATCTGGGCATCGACAATATAACGGATGCCAATTACGAGCGGGTTTTTGCCGATGTGTCCGAACCGGGCCGAAACTACAAGGCATCTGTTCGCTGGGCCCAAAGCTTCTAGAATTATCAATCCATATAGGGTGATTTTTTAAGATTATCGCGCATCTTCTTTAATATCCTGACAAACATGATGATGTCGTCTGTCGGGATGTTATCGAAGGCGCGGCGGTATATCCGGCCTGCCACAGACCTTAGGCCCTTTACCTTTTCCATGGCGGCTTCTGTGGCAAAAACTTCCGTGACGCGATTGTCGTGCGTACTTTGGTGGCGGGTTACCAGCCCGTCGCGCTCCATCCGGATCAGGATACGGGTAATGGTTGAAAGTTTGGTCATGGACATACGTGACAGCTCGGAGACCGTTGACGGATTTTTATCTGCCAGCAGCATCAGAATGCGCCAGCGGGATTGATCCATATTCACCGTGCCCAGAATTTTGGACATTTCATCTATGTAAGTGGCAGAGGTTCGGTTAAGATTGTAAAGTGGTGAATCCTCCAGCAGAAAGGAAGGATCATCCGGGGGCAGTGGATTAAGTTTTGAGTCGGTTGTCATGACGTTGAGTGCGTCTCAGTCCATATATTTCAGAAAATCCTGAATTACATTACCATTTTCACGTGAAAACGCAACTGATTGTGTTGTGTGACTTTTGTTCGGTTCCTCCTTGGCCCATCTGTTTGGTGCCCTGGTCAGGTAACCTCCTTCATCACCGCTCTTAAAGTCTCAAACAGCTCGGCCATATGGTCTTCTTCCACAATCAGCGGCGGCGACAGGGCGATGATGTCTCCGGTTACACGTATCAGCAGGCCCCGGTCGAAGCATTTGTGAAAGACCTCCATTGCCCGTGCGCCGGGCGCGCCGTCACGCGGGGCCAGCTCAATACCAGCGACCAGACCCAGGTTGCGGCAATCAATCACATGAGGCAGGTCGCGGCACGCGTGCACATGTTTCTCCCATATCCCTGAAAGGCTCCGGGTGCATTCGAAAAGATTTTCCGTCTTGTAGATATTAAGTGTCGCAAGGGCGGCGGCGGCGGCGAGCGGGTGACCGGAATAGGTGTAGCCGTGAAACAGCTCGATCCCGGCGGGCGCGTTATCGACAACCGTGCTGTAAATATCGTCGCTGGTGATCACCGCGCCCATGGGGACAGAGCCGTTGGTCAGCCCCTTTGCGCAGGTAATAATATCAGGGGTCACACCAAAATATTCAGCAGCACTGGCAGCGCCAAGACGGCCAAAGGCGGTGATGACTTCATCAAAAATCAACAGGATGCCATGACGTGTGCAAATCTCGCGCAAACGTTCCAGATAGCCCTTCGGGGGCACCAGAACGCCGGTTGATCCCGCCATGGGCTCCACAATAACAGCGGCAATGGTTTCGGGGCCGTGCAGGGCCACCAGCCGCTCCAGATCGTCGGCCAGATGAGCCCCCCATGCGGGCTGGCCTTTTGAGAAGGCATTATGTTCAGGATTATGCGTATGGGGCAGATGATCAACGCCGGGAAGCAGGGTCCCGAATTGCCGACGGTTCCCCACGATGCCGCCAACCGAGATGCCGCCGAATCCGACACCGTGATATGCACGCTCGCGACCGATCAGGCGAAAGCGCCCGGCCTCGCCTTTTGATCGCTGATAAGCAAGGGCGATTTTCAGCGCGGTATCAACGGCTTCAGAACCCGAGTTTGAGAAAAATACCCGGTTCAGGGGATCGGGGAAAAACTGTTCAAGGGCCGCTGCCAGTTCAAAGGCTCGCGGATGGCCCAGCTGAAATGTGGGCGCGTAATCCAGTGTTTCCGCCTCGGCCTTGATCGCGTCCACAATGGACTGCCGACCATGGCCAGCATTTACGCACCATAACCCGGCTGTGCCGTCGAGGACATTCTGCCCCTCGGGCGTCTGGTAATACATCCCTTCAGCGGACGCGAGCATTCTGGGATGTTGTTTGAAATGCCGATTGTTGGTGAAGGGCATCCAGAATGCATCAAGATTATTAATCGGGGTATCAGACATTTGCATCTCGCCATATATCTAAAGGGAAATATTGAAAGTGCAGATTATTCTTTAAATATCAAACAGCTTCAAGGCTGTTTCTTGTATGATGCAAGCCGTTGATTTTGTTTGACCGACTGGGGAAAGTGATTAATATATTGATCACTTGCAAGGATGTACACATGACTGATGCGGATACAGATCTGGGGCGAAGGCTGCAGCGGGTACGGGAAAATCTGGGCCTGTCCCAGCGCCAGCTTGCGCGCCAGTCCAATGTGCCAAGCGCCACAATATCCCTGATTGAAAGTGGCAAGGTCAGCCCTTCGGTCGGATCGCTGAAACGGATCCTTGATGGTATCAAGATGCCACTTGGGGAGTTTTTCTCGTTTGACCTGCCCGAGAGCAAGCGGTTTTTCTTTCGGGCTGATGAACTGGTGGAAATTGGCAAGGGGGCCATATCATACCGCCAGCTCGTGCCAGACCGGACGGATGCCGTTTTGCAGATTATCCACGAGACCTATCAGCCGGGCGCGGATACCGGAAAAATAAAGCTAAGCCATGAAGGACAGGAAGGCGGTATTGTCCTCAGTGGCCAGATGGAAGTGACCGTCGGGGATGACAGGCGTATACTGAAGGCGGGAGACGCCTACTATTTTGACAGTAAAAACCCTCACCGGTTTCGCAATGTCAGTGATAAGGTCTGTGAGGTGGTCTCGGCATGTACGCCGCCCAGTTTTTAAGGTTTGAGTTCTAACGGATGTCGCAACAACAAAGTACAGGCTATCCGGCATCATATTATTATGCCACGGCGCGCGGATTACGGAACTTTCGGGCCCTTTCCGGTGACGAGCAGGCGGATGTTTGTATTGTTGGCGGTGGCTACACCGGGCTTTCTGCCGCCCTACATCTGGCAGAAGCCGGTTATGATGTCGTCCTGCTGGAGGCTGCCCGCGTTGGTTGGGGGGCCTCGGGTCGCAATGGCGGCCAGCTTGGGTCCGGCCAGCGCAAGGATCAGGCGGAACTGGAAGCAAAATTCGGACTGGATGACGCCCGGCGGCTTTGGGGATATGCGGAAGATGCGAAGGCACTTGTCCGCGGGCTGATAGATAAATACCGGATTGATTGTGACCTGAAACCGGGGGTGCTTCATGCGGCCCACAGGCGGCGTTATGCAGGTGATTATGCCCGCGACGCAGACCAACTGCGCACGGTTTACGGTTATGACCAGATAGATTATGTCCCGGCGGCAGAGATTGCGGATATGCTGGGTGTGAATTGTTACCACGGCGGGGCGCTGGACAGGGGAGCGGCGCATCTGCACCCCTTGAATCTGGTGCTGGGGATGGCCCGGGCCTGCGTCGATGCGGGTGTTCGCATATACGAAAACTCCCGGGTTCGCGGTTATGACGATGGCCGTATGGTCACGATCCATACAGACAGCGGCGCGGTGTCTGCGCGTCATATGGTGCTGGCCTGCAATGGCTATCTGGGGGATCTGTCCCCGGCGATGGGTGGCCGGATCATGCCCGTTAACAATTTCATCATTGCCACCGAACCGCTGGGCGAGGCACGGGCGCGCAGGATCAACCGGGATGACGTGGCGGTCGCGGATTCACGTTTTGTGATAAACTATTTCAGAATGTCGGGTGATCATCGCCTGTTGTTTGGCGGCGGCGAGAATTACAGCACCCGGTTCCCTGACGATATTGCAGCTTTTGTGCGCAAGTACATGCTGAAGATATATCCCGGGCTGGCCGATGTGAAAATTGACTATGCCTGGGGCGGGACTTTGGCCATTACCATGAGCCGCTATCCCCATTTCGGTAAAATCGGGGATAATATATATTTTGCACAAGGTTATTGCGGCCACGGTGTGGGACTGGCTACCTTTGCCGGCAAGGTGATTGCCGAAGCCGTCTCAGGCTCGGCAGAGAAACTTGATATATTTGCGAAAATGCCGGTGGCCCGGTTTCCCGGCGGGCGGTTCATGCGCAAGCCGCTAATGGCGCTGGGTATGTTTTATTATGCAATGCGGGATCATTTTTAAAATGCCGGATCAGAGAAACCTTAAATTGCTGGTGATTGAAGGCAATACGAAGATAGCACGTGACGCGGCACGCGGGGCGGGCCTGCCGACCCAGGGAGAGCTTTACATCACGACGCTTGAAAAGCTGTCGCCCGGTGTGGTGTGTGAAACGGTTTATCCGGCGGACCCTGATAGCCAGCTTCCGGCGGGTGCGCGGCTGGAAGAGTATGACGGGATTGTATGGACGGGGTCATCGCTGAATGTTTATGACAGAACGCCCGAGATAGAGCGGCAGATAGAGCTGATGCGTATCTGTTTCGAGCGGGAAACCGTTATGTTTGGCAGCTGCTGGGGCTTGCAGGTTGCGGCCGTTGCGGCGGATGGTGAGGTCAGTGCAAACAGCCATGGGCGCGAAATAGGCATCGCCCGAAATATCTCGCTGACCCCTGCGGGCGCGGATCACCCGATGTATGCGGACAAGGGACAGATTTTTGATTCTGTTGCCATTCATCTTGACCATGTGACCCGGCTGCCCAAAGGGGCGGTGGTTCTGGCCACCAATGGCATGAGCGCCATTCAGGCTTTTGAATTGCGCCGGGGAAAATCACTGTTCTGGGGCGTTCAGTATCATCCTGAATTTGATCTGCCCTATATTGCCGGGCTGATGCGCCGATATACGAAAATGATGATTGCCGAGGGTTTTTGTCGTGATGAAGGGGATGTTCTGGCGCTAACCGGCGATCTGGCTGCGGCGGCGCGCGATGAAGATCGCCCTGATCTGCGTTGGCGATACGGCCTGGGAGATGACGTTTTGAAGGATTCCAGGCGACTGACAGAAATATCGAACTGGTTGAAAAGTCTTAAAACATGAGGAATTCTGTTTTTAATGATGGTCATGTGTATATGATGACCATCATCGCGCCGTAAAATTTATATTTAACCAGACAGGTGTATTGTGACAAAGGCGAAGAACGCGCAGGACAGATCCGACGCCATTGAGAAATGGCTGATCGAAAACCGGATCAACGATATCGAGGTCATGGTGGCTGACCATGCCGGGATCGGGCGGGGCAAGTCGATGCCGCGGGGCAAATTTATGGAAGGCATGAAAACGCGCGGCTTGCGTATGCCGGATTCGCTGTTTGCCATGACTGTGAATGGCCAGTTTATCAGCAACGACTATATTGAGGAAAAGGAACAGGATCTGTTTTTGATCCCCCAACTGGATACGCTGGTGCTGGTGCCCTGGCAGGATGAGCCTACGGCCTCTGTGATCTGTGAACCTGAATATGAAGATGGCAGCATCGCGGGTCTGGCGCCCCGGAATGTCTTGAAAAAGGTGCTGGGTTTGTATCGGGACCGGGGCTGGGAGCCTGTCGTGGCACCCGAATTTGAATTTTACCTGATTGCCCGTGATGATGACGAGCATGCGCCGCCGGCACCGCCACGTGGCAAGTCCGGCAAGATTGACGCGGGCACGGATTCCTATTCCATCGACGGTGTTGACGAATTCGGGCTCCTGTTTGATGAAATTTATGATTTCTGCGAGGTGCAGAATATCCAGATCGATACCCTGATTCATGAGGCCGGTCCGGCCCAGTTTGAATTCAACGTCAACCATGGCGACCCGATGAGCGTTGCTGACCAGTCATTCTATTTTAAAAGGATCGTCAAGCGTGCCGCCATCCGCCATGGCATGTTTGCAAGCTTTATGGCGAAGCCATACCCCGATACTTTTGGCAGCGCCATGCATATTCACCAAAGTGTGGTTGATATGAAAACGGGCGAAAACCTGTTTGCCAATGACAAGGGTGAGGATACGGATCTGTTCCTGCATTATATTGGCGGATTGCAGAAATATCTGCCGGCGGCCATGCCGATGCTGGCCCCTTATGTCAATTCCTACCTGCGCATCAGTGCCGGCCAGAGCTCACCGGTCAATACCCACTGGGGGCGCGAGAACCGGACGGCCGGGTTGCGTGTTCCTACCAGTAACCGGGCGGGCAGGCGCGTCGAAAACCGCATTCCGGGGTCGGACACCAACCCTTATCTGGCCATCGCGGCATCGCTCGTGTGTGGATATATCGGGATGGCCAACAAGTTGAAAGCGGCGGCTCCCCTGACCGATTCCGCCTATAATAAAAATACCCGGTCTCTGCCCCAGCACTTTCTGGCCGGTCTTGACGAGCTGGAACGCAGTACGGCGCTGAATGACGCCCTGGGGAAAGACTTTGTTTCCATCTTTCTTGATATCAAGCGGCGGGAATATAATGAGTTTTTCAGCGTCATTTCGCCGTGGGAAGTGCGCAATCTGATGTTTAATGTGTAAGAATCCTCCTGAAGGTTTAGTGTCATCATGACTCGTGATAAATCGTCGAGTAAACCTGTCTCCAACAGGACCAGAGTCTGGCAGGAACAGGATAGCAGTCATCATCTGCATCCGTTCACAGCGCACCCCGGGTTGAGGGAAAAAGGCCCCCGGGTCATCACCCATGCGGAAGGGGTTTATATTTTTGATTCCGAGGGCGAGAAGCTGCTGGACGGCATGGCCGGGCTCTGGTGTGTGCAGGTTGGCTATGGCAACAAGGCGTTAATCGAAGCCGGATATCAGGCCCTTCGGGAATTACCGTTTTACAATAGTTTTTTTCAGACGACGCACCCTTATGTGGCCGAGTTGAGCGCAAAAATTGTCGAGCATACGCCGGCGGGCATGGACCAGATTTTCTATGCGAATTCAGGGTCAGAAGCCAATGACACGGCAATCAAGCTGATACGCTATTACTGGAATCTGAAAGGGCAAAAATCAAAGAAGGCAATCATCGCGCGCGAGCGGGCATATCACGGTGTGACCCTTGCCGCCGCTTCCCTGTCCGGCCTGACCGGCATGCACCCGCAGTTTGATCTGCCCTTGCCGGGCTTTCATCATATTGGGCCAACGCCGCACTATTATGCTTACGGCGCCGGTTTGTCAGAAGACGAATTTACCGACAAATGTGTCAAGGCTCTGGAAGACAAAATCCTTGAGCTTGGGCCAGAAAATGTCGCTGCCTTTGCGGGCGAACCGGTCATGGGAGCGGGGGGGATGATGCCACCGCCAAAGGGGTACTGGCCAAAAATTGAAGCGGTCTGCCGTAAGTATGATGTGTTGTTGTGGTCTGACGAGGTGATCTGCGGCTTTGGCCGGACGGGCAACTGGTTTGGCTGTCAGACATATGGTTTTACGCCGGATATCATTACGTCGGCCAAGGGTCTGTCCTCCGGTTATCAGCCTATTTCGGCGGTGATTCTGGGCGGTGATATTGCCGATGTGATCAAGTCTTCAGATGAAGAAATGGCGCATGGCTATACCTATTCCGGCCATCCTGTCGCCTGCGCTGTCGCGCTGGCCAATATTGAGGAAATGGAGCGGCTTGATCTGATTGGCGAAGATGGCCAGATCCGGGCGCGCTATTTCCAAAAAGCCATTCAGTCGCTGGCGGATCATCCTCTGGTCGGGGACGCCCGTGGTGTTGGTTTTCTGGGCGCACTTGAACTGGTGCGGGACAAGGCCACCGGCGCGCCCTTCGAATCAGGGCTTGATGTTGGTTATATATGCCGCGAATTCTGCTTTGATAACGGACTTGTCATGAGGGGTGTGGGGAATACAATGGTTCTCTCGCCACCGCTGATTATCTCGGAATCGCAGATTGATGAGCTGGCAGCCAAGGCACGTCTCGCATTGGACTTGACAGCCGCTGAAATTAGCAAGATTTAGGAGTTAGTGAAACTTCGGAGAAGCGCGCATGTGGCGACGACAGGGACGTAAATCAGGCATGGCTGGTTCTCTTTGCCATGCTGTCCTTTTGTTCCTGACGGGGTTCCTGCTTGTGGCTTGCGGCGCCGATCAGGCGAGCGATCAGTCCGGCCCCGGTGCAGAGGCCCCGGTGGTTAATTTTTTCAACTGGTCCGACTATATCGCAGATACCACCCTGCCTGCCTTTCAGGCGCGCACAGGCATCAAGGTCAACTACGACATATTCGATTCAAACGACATGCTGGAAGGCAAGTTGCTGGCGGGTAATACCGGCTATGACATTGTCGTGCCTTCTGGTGATTTTTTTGAGGTTCAGAGATCGGCCGGCCTGTTTCAGCCGATCGACAGGTCCAGGCTGAAAAATTACGGGAATCTTGATCCTGAAGTCATGAAATATGTCGCGGAAATTGATCCTGACAACAAATATGCCGTGCCTTACATGTGGGGGACCAACGGTCTGGGGTACAACCGGGATAAAATTCTTGAACGGATGCCGGACGCTCCACTTAATTCCTGGGACCTGTTGCTCAAACCTGAAATTGCCGCCCGCTTTGCGGATTGCGGCATTGTTTTGCTGGATGCGGCGGATGACGTTCAGGCCATTGCCCTGATCTATCTGGGGCTCGACCCCCATACGGACAATCGGGAGGATGTCGAGCGCGCGATGGCCCTGATTGAGAAAATCCGGCCCTATGTGCGCTATTTTCATTCGTCCCAGTATATTGACGACCTTGCCAATGGCGAGGTTTGTCTGGCGTTCGGCTTTTCAGGTGATATTTTTCAGGCGCGCGACGATGCGAAGGCGGGCATTACAATCGATTATATTATCCCGAAGGAGGGTACGATTGTCTGGTTTGACCTGATGGCGATACCGGCAGATGCGCCACACCCCGGCAATGCTCACAAGCTGATTGATTATCTGCTGGAGCCGGAGGTTGCCGCCGCGAATACCAATGCAGTCTGGTATACAAGCCCGAACAAGGCTGCCATTCCCTATATTAATCCGGAAATTCTGAACGATCCGGCAATATACCCTCCCCCCGAGGTTATGGCGCGCCTGAAGCCGGATCGCGCGTCCCCGCCCAAAATTATCCGTATTCGTAATCGTATCTGGACCCGGGTCAAGACCGGTCGGTAGCAGGTAGAATTTAATCATGACGCAAAAAATGGAAACCACCACCGGAGCTGCACAGGCCCAGGGCGCAGTCACGGGTCGCCCCTGGGAGACTGCGGACGCCCGCCCCTTTGTCCGGATTGAGGGTGTCACCAGAACGTTTGGTGATTTTACGGCTGTGGATAATCTTTCGCTGGATATTTATGCCGGGGAATTTTTCACGCTGCTTGGCGGCTCTGGCTGTGGCAAGTCCACTCTGTTGCGCATGCTGGCCGGGCTTGAAACCCCGACAAGTGGTCGTATTATGATCGACGGGCAGGATATGACCTTGACACCGCCTTATGATCGCCCGGTCAATATGATGTTCCAGTCTTATGCCTTGTTCCCCCATATGTCGGTTGAGCGCAATATTGCCTTTGGTCTGAAGCAGGACAAGGTCGCAAAAGCAGAGATCAGGGATCGTGTGGCGGAGGTGCTTGAGCTGGTTCAGTTGCAGGATTTTGGCAAGCGCAAACCGGACCAGCTTTCCGGTGGCCAGCGTCAGCGGGTGGCTCTGGCCCGGTGTCTGGTCAAGCGCCCCAGGTTACTGTTGCTGGATGAACCACTGGCCGCGCTGGACAAGAACCTGCGTGAGCGGACCCAGTTTGAACTGATGCGCATACAGGAACAGGTGGGCATTACCTTTGTGCTGGTGACCCACGACCAGCAGGAAGCGATTAGCCTGTCGTCCCGGATCGCGGTCATGGACAAGGGCACTATCGTCCAGACCAGCACCCCGCAGGAGGTTTACGAGTATCCTGCCAACCGGTTTGTGGCCAGTTTTGTCGGTTCGGTGAATATGTTTGAAGGCAGAATTCTGGAGGACGGGGTTGATCATGTTGTTGTTGCCTCGCCCGAGGCTGGCGGAAATATTGTTGTCAGTCACGGGGTCTCGTGTCCGTCCGGCATGACATGCTGGATCGCTGTGCGACCGGAGAAAATGGTCCTTGCCGCTGAAAAGCCCGAAGCGCCCGACCATAACCTTCTGGAGGGCACCATTGATGAAATCGCGTATCAGGGGTCGTCCTCACTATACCAGATCCGGTTGACGAGCGGCAAGGTTGTGCGTGTTTCTCGCCCGATCAGGGCACGTGAAGCCAAACAGTCGTTCACGTGGGGGCAGAAAATCTGGCTATCATGGCATCATGATGCGTCTGTTGTGTTGCTGGCCTAGGGAAATAAAATGAATAATCTGGCAGGTTCAGAATCAGGTTTGGAGCAGGGGGAACGCCGTAACAGGTGGGGCCGAAGGGCATTTACGTCCGTGCCCTTTATCTGGCTGCTGGCCTTCTTTCTGATCCCGTTTTTCTTTGTCCTGAAAATTTCCTTTGCAGATGCAATAATTGCCAGCCCGCCTTATACCGCTGTGCTGGTGTTCATTGATGATACGCTGACGCTTGCACTGTCTGTGTTCAGTTACAAATTCATCTTCGAAGACAGGCTGTTTCTTCTGGCTTATCTGTCATCGGTCAAGGTCGCCGCGATTTCGACCCTGATCTGTCTGCTGATCGGCTATCCCATTGCCTATGGTATTGCGCGCACAAGGGGGTTGACCCAGACAATTCTGCTGATGCTGATCATCATGCCGTTCTGGACGTCGTTTCTGATCCGGGTTTATGCATGGAAAGTATTGTTGCAGGGCAGCGGCTTGCTGAATGCGGGCCTGATGGCGCTGGGTATCATCGACGAACCCCTGCGCATTCTCTATACCGATACGGCCGTTTATATCGGCATCGTCTATTCCTACATGCCCTTTATGATCTTGCCGCTTTATGCCGCTTTGGCAAAGCTGGATTATTCCCTGATCGAAGCGGCCTGCGACCTGGGCTGCAGGCCGTGGCAGGCCTTTGTTAAAATCACACTGCCCCTGTCCATTCCCGGCATTATTGCGGGGTCGATGCTGGTGTTTATTCCGGCTGTGGGTGAGTTTGTCATTCCTGAGATGCTGGGTGGGCCGGACTCCCTGATGATCGGTCGCGTGTTGTGGAACGAATTTTTTGCCAATCGCGACTGGCCGATGGCGTCATCCGTGGCAATTATCATTCTGTTGCTGCTGGTGGCGCCGCTGATGCTGTTTCAGCGGGCACAGGGCAGGGCGGGGGAGCCGTGATGTCAAAACGTTTGTCGCCCGCCCTGTTGACCATGATGGGCTTTGGATATGCTTTCCTGTATCTGCCGATTTTCATCCTGATCGGTTATTCCTTCAATGGCGGCGAGCGCGTTATGGTCTGGGGCGGGTTTTCCACCCGCTGGTATGCGGCTCTGCTGCAGAATGAGCAGATCCTCAACGCGGCTTTCCTGTCGTTGCGGATTGCGGCTGTCAATGCAACGATGGCGACGATTCTGGGGCTGATGGCGGCTTACGTGCTGGTTCGCTTCCGCCGCTTTCGCATGCGCACAATGTTCACCGGCATGATCATGGCCCCGCTGGTGATACCGGAAGTTATCATCGGGCTCTCGTTATTGCTATTTTTTGTAGCGCTGGAAGGATTGACCGGATGGCCCGCCGGGCGCGGCGCAACCACCATCACCATCGCCCACATCACCTTCTCTATGGCCTATGTGACGATTATCATGCAATCCCGGCTGGTACAAATCGATATGTCGCTTGAAGAAGCGGCCCTTGATCTGGGTGCGCGACCCTGGAAGGTTTTTCTGGTCATTACCGTGCCGCTGGTGGCCCCGGCGCTGGTTTCAGGCTGGTTGCTGGCCTTTACCCTGTCACTGGATGATCTGGTGATTGCCAGCTTTGTCTCGGGTCCGGGGTCGTCGACCCTGCCCATGGTGATTTTCTCGAAAGTACGACTGGGCCTGTCGCCGGAAATCAATGCGCTGGCGACCATGATGATCACGCTGGTGGCGGTGGGTATGCTGGCGGCTGTATTTTTTATGCAGAAGAAGAAACAAAAGCCTGTTACGCTCGTTTGATGGCTATGAATTCCAGTGATAAAAGGACGCTCAAATTACCGCAAGGGTGGGAGGCCCCCCCTGTCTTAACATCGCACAGCGGGGAAGAACGCCGTGTCGGCGTTGAGCTGGAATTCGCCGGTGTGGAAGGAGATCAGGCTGCAAGGATTGTCTCTGACCTGTTTGGCGGGGATGTGAAGCAGACGGATCAATATCGCTGGCACATCAAAAATACATCGCTTGGTGAATTTGAAGTCGAGCTTGATGTCTCTATGGCGCACAAGGCAGAAGATGCCCCGGAAAGCGAGATCAGGGATTTTTTCAGGGAAATAGTTGGTGCGGTCGGTCACGAAATTGCACCCTTTGAAATTGTCTGCCCGCCAGTATCGTTGTCCGGGTTGCCAGAACTGGAATCGCTGATAGATGCCTTGCGCAAGCATGGGGCCGAGGGCACCGGGGACCAGCTGCTGCATGCCTTTGGCTTGCAGTTAAACCCCGAAGTCGCTTCGCTGGAACCTGATTATATTTTGTGCCATCTTCAGGCATTTCTGCTGCTGGAGCCATGGTTACGGGTCAAGATCAAGGTCGATGCCACCCGGCGTATCCTGCCCTTCACCGATCCATTCCCCAAAGATTATATTGCTTACCTGTTGCGTCAGGATAATGTTTCTGGAACAGGGAAGATAATGGATGATTATATCGCCTTTAACCCGACACGAAACAGGAGTCTGGATATGCTGCCGCTGTTTGCATTCCTTGACGAGAAGCGCGTTCGCAACACGCTGGATGATCCTCGCATCAAATCCCGCCCGACCTTTCATTACCGCCTGCCGAATTCCATGATCAGTCAGAAAAACTGGGGCATTGCCACCGAATGGAATCGTTGGGTGGAGGTGGAACGGCTGGCGGCGGACAAGGGGGCATTGAAAGACCTGACACTGAAATATTTTGATAACGAGGCCCGGCTGATCGCGCATGACTGGGCCGGGATTGTAGAGAAATGGTATCAGGAAAGAAGCTGAAGCCGGTCATAGGCGTCACCGCCTCTGCCAGGGGAGGGCGCGCCATGTGGTGGTGCAACTGGCTGGCGTTATGGCGTGCCGGGGCCCGACCGTTAAGGTTGACCGCAGATATGTCGCATGATCTGCCCCGGATCGACGGTCTGCTGGTTGGCGGCGGAGACGATATTGGGGCTGAACTGTACAGGGGCGAGTTGAAGCTTGGGGTTCGTCCTGACCGTGAACGTGACCAGCTGGAACTGGACCTGTTCTGTCAGGCTGTAGAAACGGATATGCCGGTACTGGGGATATGCCGCGGTTCGCAGATGATCAACATTGGGCTGGGCGGCACCCTTCATCAGGACATTTACCAGATTTATAAAGATGCCCCGGACATGCGCACCATATTGCCCAGGAAACGGGTGAAAATTACGAGAGACAGTCACCTGCATGATATTATTGGCATCGAAGAATGCATGGTCAATTCCCTGCATCATCAGTCAGTTGATGAACTGGGGCGGGGCTTGGCGGTCGTTGCAAAAGACGAACGTGGCATTGTACAGGCGACGGAACGGAAGGGCGGCGCATTTTTGGTTGGTGTTCAGTGGCACCCGGAGTTTCTGGTATTTGACAGGGCACAGCAGCGCCTGTTCAGGTCACTGGTTGATGCCGCCCGCGACTATTCCTGCCAATCGTCTTCCTCGTCCAGCGGGATGGGGGTTGTGTCCGGGATGGCGTAGGAACCTTTCAGCCATCGGCCCAGATCAATATCGCTGCATCGTTTGGAACAGAAGGGCTTCAATTTTTCAATTGCAGGCTTTTTGCAGATCGGGCAGGGCGCTAACGGGGGCTGGTTATCGGGCATTCAGTCACTCGGCTATATTGATATTTTCTTATTCAGCATAAACGCTAAAACAGTCAGACGCCATATCCGGGTTTTCTTCTATAATCACATTCGCACCGGTGCGCTGCGCAAGTTCGGTAATCAGGGGCATGTGTCCTGATTTCAGCCATCTTGCAGCGTCGGGGGCCAATTCCATCTTCAGCGTGCCACCCGGTTTTTCCATCCCCTTGCATTCCGCGTGCCGTAAAGCGCGCAGCACAAGGGTATCAACCGCAGGGGCAAGACCGCCCTTGCGGGTGAGCAAGGCCGTCAGGGATGGCCCTGTTTTCTTGCGTGTCAGCTCTATCAGGCCAAATGCCGAAAACCCGGTCCGTCGTATCGGGGCAGGATCGGTGCCGATCGCTTGGTCCAGACGCGAAAGCACATTACGGATATGTGTTTTGTTTTTCATATTGATAAAGTCGATGACGACCAGCCCGCCAATCTGGCGCAGGCGTAACTGACGGGCGATTTCGCCTGCTGCTGTCAGGTTGGTATTGTAGACAGTTTCGTCAAAAGGCCGGGATTTATCCGGGGCACCAGCGTTGACGTCAATTGCCGTCAGCGCCTCGGTTTCCTCGATATTTAACCAGCCACCGCCTTTAAGCTGAACACGTGTATCTGTGATGCTGTCTATATCGGCTTCAACATCGAAAATTTTGAACAGGTTGCCGTTGTGCATGCTGATATCGGTGAAACCTGTTGCCGTTTTCAGATCAGCAAGCATGCCTGCGCGGTCTGTAATGATTTTTTGCGTATCGGGGGTGATACTGTTCACGACAAACTCAAGTGCCGGGTTTGGCGATTGCCAAAGACAATGCGGCTTCCCGGCGCTTTGGGCCGCGCTTTGAATTTGGGACCAGCGGTTGAACAATGCCGCATATTCCTGTTCAATCCCTGTCGTATCAGCCATCGCCGCAGATGACCTTACCCTTAGTCCTGCCTTGTCTTCGGTCAGGGAGTGGCACAATTCCAGAAGTGACGCCTTGCGGTCAGCGGGAATAGCTTTGGCGATTTCAATATGCGTGCTGGCGGGCAGTAAGGTCAGTAGCCGGGATTTCAGGCCGATATTTTCAGTCACTTCCGGCGGTTTGCCACCTGTCTGTTCTTTCGTCACCTGAACCACCAGCCCTGCCCCTTCAGCACGATTGATCGCTGGTCGGCCCTTCCGATCCGGCAGAAATGCGGTCTTGCCGGGTTCAATTTCGACAAAGGCACCGGCAAATTCAGGTGCAAGCCTGCGCAGCCGGGCAAAGTAAACATTATGCAAAATGGCGGGCGCGAACTGGCGGAAGAAATGTATTTCGGTAACAACGTCCTTTGAGATCAGGGCAATTCCGGTTTCGCCAATACCTGCGCTGACAAGGATCGTGTCGGTCATGACACTTTAGCGGCGGTTGCTTTTTGCGGAAACAACCCGCAGGCGCGCAACAGATTGGCAATTTCAAACAGGGGCAGACCCACGACATTGCTGTAGGAACCGTTTATCTGGCGAATGAAAGCGCTGGCAAGGCCCTGAATGGCATACCCGCCTGCCTTGCCCTGCCATTCACCTGAAGCGGCATACAGGTCGATATCATCTGATGTGAGGCGCTTAAATGTCACGACAGTTGTCACCAGTCGTTCGTGCAGCTTGCCGTCAGGGGCCACAAGTGCCACGCCACTGAGAACGCGATGGCGGCGACCGGACAATAGCTTCAGGCACGCCCGGGCTTCTTTTTCTTTTTCTGTTTTGGGCAGGATGCGCCTGCCGCATGCCACCACGGTATCACCGCCCAGCACAAATGCCCCGGGAAAGCCCTTTGCCACAGCCTGCGCTTTTTCCCGGGCAAGGCGCGTCGCCAAAATGCGGGGCAGTTCCAGTTTGTCGGGCGCTTCAGGTATATCAGCCGGGACAACATGTGCTGGCACAACGCCAATCTGCGCCAATAGCTGAAGACGCCGCGGTGAGGCCGAGGCCAGAACCAGATCAGGCAACAGAGATTGTCGGGGGGCGTTGGTGCTTGCGGGCAAGGCGTCGGACATTGCCTTATGATCCGCGTTATTTATAGCGGTACGTGATGCGACCTTTGCTCAGGTCATAAGGTGTCATTTCCACCAGGACATCATCGCCTGCCAGCACGCGAATACGGTTCTTGCGCATTTTGCCGGCAGTATGGGCCAGTACTTCATGATCATTTTCAAGGACAACGCGGAACATTGCGTTCGGCAACAACTCGGTTACCTTGCCCTTCATTTCCAATAGCTCTTCTTTTGCCATAGATTTTCCTCAAGGTTTCTTGTCTGAACACGATAAATATCGATAAGCCAGAGAAATGCAAGGAATTAAGAGGTTTTGGCGGATTAATTGTGGATATGGGGGCAGATTTCTAGCCGACAGGTGACGGGGGCGCGACATCAAGACGTTTTTTGATGGCCTCCATCAGAAAATCCCGAACCTCGCGGTAGGCAGCCAGCATGGTTTCGCGATTGCCCTGTATGACCGTCGGGTCGATGGTTGGCCAGTATTCCACGTCACATGCCATTGTGCGGGTCATTTCCACGGCCTTGTGCTGTGCTTCGGGGGTTAGCGAGATGATCAAGTCAAAGGAGGCATCTTCCAGATCGTCAAATGACTTTGGCTTGTGTGCGCTTAGATCAAGGCCGATTTCATCCAGCACGGCAACCGTAAACGGGTCTGCGGCATCGTCAACCGCACGTACACCCACAGAATCGACAAAAATCCGGTGCCCGACCAGATGTTTGGCAATCGCCTCCGCCATGGGAGAGCGCACGGCATTCAGGTTGCACGCGAAAAGTACCGCCGTGGGTACCCGCTGACTGCTGAGGGGAAACTTGTCTGGTGCGGTGGCCATCTTGTCTTGCTATCCGCGAATCTGCAAAACGCACAAGAGTGTAAACAGTCTTCTGGCGGTATCGTGATCCACGGTAATTTTTTCGGCCAGCCGCTCGCGCAACAGGGCGGAACCATCATTGTGCAGGCCGCGCCGCCCCATATCTATCGCTTCAATCTGGCGCGGGCTGGCGGATTTGATGGCCTGAAAATAGCTGTCACAAATCAGGAAATACTCCTTAATGATGCGCCGGAATGGCGTCAAGGGCAGAACGACTGTTTCCAGAAGAACGTCAGCGATGGTTTTGATGTCCAGTGCCAGCCGATTGTCTTCCATCCGCAACACAAGTTTGAACGGCCCGGCATATTCACTTACATAGTCAGCAAGGGGTTCAAAATAATTCTCTTCCAGCAAATCGAAAATCGCCACACGGCGTTCATGTTCGATATCTGAATTGCGTTTTATGATGCTTTTTTCATCAAGTTTAACATCGCATAGCCGCAGGCTTTTTTCTGGCGTTCGTCCGTCATGCATACCATCGGTCATAGCGCCCTCACAGAAATACAGCGTTAAAGATTAGTAATCATCACCGGCCTGTCCCAGCCTTATAGCCACCGAACGGCCATGTGCGCCCAACCCTTCCGAATCCGCCAGAGTGACCGCAGACGGGCCAATTTTCTGCAGACTTTCCGGCGTACAGTCAACGATGGTTGTTCGTTTCATGAAATCAATCACGGACAGGCCCGACGAGAAACGGGCGCTGCGTGCTGTGGGCAGGACGTGATTGGGACCGGCGACGTAATCCCCGATGGCTTCCGGCGTGTAACGCCCTAAAAAGATGGCACCGGCATTCCGGATACGCGTCATAAGCGCTTGCGGGTCGGCGACGGCGAGTTCCAGATGCTCGGGCGCCAAACGGTCGACCAGTGCGCAGGCGTCTTCCAGTTTACGAACGATAATGACGGCACCGTGTCTGTTCCAGCTTGCCCGGGCAATGTCTGCTCTTGGCAAAGTGGTCAGGTGGTCTTCAATGGCCGCGCTGACCTGATTCGCAAAACCCGGGTCATCCGTGATCAGGATTGATTGTGCGGATTCGTCGTGCTCTGCCTGTGACAAAAGGTCTGCGGCAATCCACAACGGATTATTCCTGTTGTCAGCGACCACCAGAATTTCCGAAGGACCGGCGATCATATCAATGCCCACCGTGCCAAAAACCTCGCGCTTCGCGGCCGCTACATAGGCGTTCCCGGGACCGGTGATTTTGTCGACAGGGGCAATTGAGGCCGTGCCGTAGGCCAGCGCACCCACCGCCTGTGCACCCCCAATTCGATAAATTTCAGTGACACCGGCCAGATCGGCTGCGGCCAGGACCAGCGGATTGATATGGTTATCCGGGGTTGGCACGACCATAACCACCCTGTCAACGCCCGCGACAGAGGCCGGGATGGCATTCATCAGGACAGAGGACGGATAGCTCGCCTTGCCGCCCGGCACATAAATGCCAACCGCCGCAATGGCGGTCCAGCGGTGGCCAAGATGTACACCCGCTTCATCTGTATAGGTATTATCGGCGGGCTTTTGGCGCGCGTGAAAATCCCGGATACGGTTTGCGGCAAGTGCCAGGGCATCCAGTGTTTCAGCCGGGCATGCCTTTATGGCCGCCTGAACCTCGGCAGGGGTAATGCGCATATTGGCGGCATTTAGCTCAAACCGGTCAAAGCGCCTTGTATATTCAAAGACAGCTTCATCTCCACGGGCGCGGACATCTGCAAGAATATCGGAAACCACGGCAGCGACATCCACCGCGTCTTCCCGACCGGCATCAAGAAGGGCGGTGAACTTCTGTTCGAAGTCCGGATCGGTATATTTCAGTTCAAGCGGCATCCAGACTTTCCTGAAAACGGTCAATCCAGCCGGAAACTTCGCTGGACCGGGTTTTGAAGGCGGTACGGTTGATAATCAGGCGCGACGTGATGCGGGTGATTTCTTCAATTTCGACCAGACCATTGGCTTTCAGGGTGGCCCCGGTGCTGACCAGATCTACAATTCGCTTGCACAGGCCCAGTGTCGGTGCCAGTTCCATGGCGCCGTTCAGCTTGATACATTCTGCCTGCACACCGCGGGCTGCAAAGTGGCGACGGGTGATATTGGGATATTTGGTGGCCACGCGCACATGGCTCCATTTCCGGGGATCGTCGGTTTTGCTCAGTTCAACAGGTTCGGCGACCGACAGACGGCAATGCCCGATATCCAGATCCAGCGGGGCATAAACTTCCCCGTAATCAAACTCCATCAATACATCATTGCCGGCAACACCCAGATGTGCCGCCCCAAAAGCAACAAATGTTGCCACATCGAACGACCGCACACGAATGATTCTAAGGCCTGCGTGATTGGTGTCGAAGGACAGCTGGCGTGATGACGGATCATCGAATGCAGCTTCAGGCTCAATCCCGGCGTGGGCCAGGATCGGCATAACTTCCTTTAGAATGCGTCCTTTTGGCAAGGCCAGGACCAGAGGCTCGATAGCTGCCACGTCACTTCTCCTGCAGGGCGTCAACACGCCCCTTGTATTTTTCAGGCAATCTGCTTGTTACCGCGTGTTTTTAACGCGTTGAGAGACACAAAACCAGCAAAGAGTACGGAAAAGGAGTGATTTTCCGACAAGCCAGGGGTTATCAGCGTCTTAATCTTCAGGGTGATCAGGTTTGCAGCGGGTGGGCCAGGGTGCCGAAATGTCTGACATCTGGCATTCCACGCATTCAGCTTCCAGCCGGACCAGACCATCACCGGCGAAGACCAGTGTAATGGTCGCCGCCCCGTCCTCGCCCGGCAGGCAGTCAATGGCGAGCAGCTCCAGCGGCGCATTTTTCGGGCTGCGGGGTATATTCAGGCTTTCAACTTTCAGAATGCCGTCAAAATGAATACCTGTCCGGATTCGCTCGCATTTCATGTCGTCCGGCAGGTCATCGTTATCCTGTAACTGGCGCTCCCAGCGATATCGATTGAACATGGCTGCAAAGCGTTTCGCCCGCGGGAGATATGTCATGTCACTGACCAGTGTGACGGCATCCTGCAAACAGGCGGATATGATTTGCATATCTTCACTATCCTGGGCGCGCAGCCTGAGCGGTTCGGTCATTTTAACTTATAAGTCCTGATGGTTGTTATTCTTTGGCCCGTTCAACATCCGCGCCACATGCGACAAGCTTTTCTTCCAGCTGCTCATATCCGCGATCCAGATGATATATACGTCTCACGACAGTTTCACCCTGCGCGGCAAGACCGGCAAGAATCAAACTCATCGACGCCCGTAAATCTGTTGCCATGACCTGCGCGCCCGTCAGTTGCCGAACACCGCGTACCATGGCAGAGGCACCATGCACTGTAATGTCTGCCCCCATTCTTGCAAGTTCGGGCACATGCATAAAGCGATTTTCGAAAATTGTTTCCGTTATCATGCTCGCGCCATCGCAGAGGGCCATCATGGCCATGATCTGGGCCTGCATATCGGTGGGAAAGCCCGGGTAAGGTTGGGTGACAACGTTTACGCCCTTTATGGTGTCTCCGGCCCGGCGGGCAATCAACCCGTCGCCCGACACTGTAACATCCACGCCACTGGCATTCAGGGTTTTAATCACGGAACTCATGATATTGGGGGCAACACCCTGCAATTCGATGCAGCCATTTGTGATGGCGGCGGCGATGGCATAGCTGCCTGCTTCGATCCGGTCCGCCATAACAGCATGATGTGCGCCATGAAGGTGGTTGACCCCTTCAATCACCAGTGTTTCGGTGCCAAGGCCGGAAATACTGGCACCCATGGCAATCAGACAATTGGCCAGATCGGTTATTTCCGGTTCCCGTGCGGCGTTTTCCAGAATTGTCGTGCCTTTGGCCAGACAGGCGGCCATCAGCAGGTTTTCTGTCGCACCAACCGATACAATGGGAAAGGTTACCGTGCCGCCGGTTAACCCCTGATGCGCGTGGGCGCGAACATAGCCATCGGCCAGCTCAATTTCGGCTCCCAGCTGGGCAAAGCCTTTCAGGTGCAGGTCAATAGGCCGGTTACCGATGGCACATCCACCGGGTAATGATACAGTCGCTTCGCCGCATCTCGCCAGCAAGGGGCCAAGCACCAGAATGGACGCCCGCATCTTGCGCACCGTATCATACGGGGCTTCGGTGTTTTTGATATTCGCTGCCGACAGCGAGAGTTCGCCGTTACTGCCGCTTACATCAACACCGTGGCCGGTCAAGAGCTCTGTCATGGTGGTCAGATCTGCCAGTTGCGGTACATTCGACAGATGCAGGGTATCATCCGTCAGCAAGCTTGCGGTCAGGATGGGCAAGGCCGCGTTTTTGGCGCCCGAGATACGGATTTTTCCGTTAAGCGGCTTGCCGCCTCTGATGATCAGTTTATCCATTAATAGTCACATTCCGGCTTTGGCAATACGAAAGAAAATTATTACAGCTTGGGCAGGGTCACCCCGGTCTGGCCCTGATATTTTCCGGCGCGGTCTGCGTACGATACTTCGCAGGGTTCATTGCCCTGCAAAAACAGGAACTGGCAAGCGCCTTCATTGGCATAAATTTTGGCCGGTAACGGTGTTGTGTTGGAAAATTCCAGTGTGACGTGACCTTCCCACCCGGGTTCCAACGGGGTTACATTGACGATAATGCCGCATCGGGCATAGGTGGATTTTCCCAGACAGATCACCAGAACATCGCGGGGAATACGGAAATATTCAACCGTGCGCGCAAGGGCGAATGAATTGGGGGGAATCACACAGACATCGCCGGGGCGGTCGACCAGGCTGTTGGTGGAAAAGTTCTTGGGGTCGACAATGGCGCTGTCAACGTTGGTGAAGATCTTGAATTCAGACGAAACCCGGGCATCATAGCCATAGGATGACAGGCCATAGGATATGATGCCTTCGCGCTTTTGCGAGTCTACAAACGGTTCAATCATACCGCTTTCGTGCGCCTGTTGCCGGATCCACTTGTCTGACATTATGGCCATTGAAATATTGCCCCCGAATATCTGAATTTTTCCGATAAAGAATGAACAGATGTTTTACTGCAAGGGGTCGGTCAGAACAAGCTGTTAAGTCAGACCTCGTCCGGATGGTACCGAAATTTAAATGACTTCAGTCTTTCTGTTTTGCCTGGGCCTTGCGGCGGCGCAAATTCTGGCGCAATGAGGCAGCCAGTCTTTGCTTTCGTTCTGCCGCAGCCTTCTGTTGCGGGGTAAGGGGCTTCCTGTCAGGGACAGACAGGGGGTCTTTGCTGTCTTGGGGCGTATCGTCTGAATTTTCCATATAATAATCTTGCGCTTCCGGTCTTGCTGTGGCAGTTTCTGGCCGCGTTACCATAAAGCTACTGCGGTCAACGTCAACGCCCACATGGCTCAGGGGTAGAGCACTCCCTTGGTAAGGGAGAGGTCATGAGTTCGAATCTCATTGTGGGCACCATTAAAATCAATAGTTTATACGCAACCCTCACGTCCACTTTTCTCTTTGTGTCACAGTATTTGTCACAGAATGACCGTCGAGGGCGTCTGCTGCCTGTCGCAAATGATCCGGATGGTGATGGGCATAACGTTCAGTGGTGCGCGCCACGCTCTGGCCCAGATACCCCGCTACCTTCCATATGTCTGTTCCCCGCTGGGCCATCCATGTCGCGCACGTGTGACGCAACGTGTGGGGGCTGATCGCATTTTTAATCCGCGGCTTGCCTTTGATGTCAAACAATGGGTTACCATTTTCGTCCAGCATTGGCACTGACAGTCCGGCTCTTATGGCCGCATTGTTGAACGATTTTTTAATATTCCCGATGGGCTTGCCATTGATATGCAGCACCGGCCCCAGGTCCGACCCGCGTTTTCTGGCGAGCTTCAGGAATGTCATCATTCGGCGCGGGATCGGAATCCGCGACCGGCCCTTGTTTGTTTTTGTGCGCCCTGGCTGATTGAAATCAATCAGGCCATTTTCCAGATCAATCTGGGACCAGCGCAGGGTCAAGATGGCTTCTTTCCTGGCGGCGGTGTATAGCCCCAGCAATATGAACAGCGGTAAATAATGCCGGGTGGATTTTTCTTTCCGCGCGGCCCATAGCAGGCGGGCGGCTTCGTCCCTTCGCAACCACTTGTCTTTGGGTGCGCCCGCTGGTGGCATCCAGACCTTTGGCTGTTGAACTGCTCGGCCCGTGGCAACTGAATGGCCAAGTGCGGCACATAGTACGCCTAATTCTCTGCGGATTGTGTCATCTTTTCTACCTTGCCCACGCCGGTATCTGGAATAACTCTGGCAAGTGGCTTTTGTGATGTCCGCCACTGCGTTTGTTCCCCACCAGTCGAGTAGATTGTTCACACATATACCAAGCGTCATTTTGCTGGAAACTTCGGGCCCGTGTTCTTCTAAGTATTCTGCCAAACAATCCGCAATTAGGTATTCAGATGCACGGCGGAGTCCTTGCGGACGTTCTCGACGTTCAGATAACCAATCTGTGAAGATTTTTTCAGCCTCTTCGCGGTTGGTTGCACCTGTGCAACGCTCCCGCGATCGCCCGTTTTCGGTCCATCGGATGATCCATGCTTTTCGCCGGTACCGGAGTCTTGGGCCTGTTCCTTGTCTGGACATTTCTTTGTTCCCCTTTTTTACCTGTTCGTTGGCTTTGACAGTATAATAGCGCCGCCTCGTTGTATTGTGGAATAAAATTCCCATAGGGTCGGCAGAGCGGGGAAATGTGCTTCAATTAGACAACAAGGCCCACGCGTAAGAGCTGTTTGCGTATCGGCCAATGGTGGCCGACGATTAAAATTTCACACATGAAACAGATCTATTTATAGTCACACGGACTGAAAATCCGCGTGTCGGTGGTTCGAATCCGCCCCTGGGCACCACTAATTCACCAAAATAAAACAATTACTTACAAGGCGTCCGAGTATTCCGGTGTGATCGATTTTGATATTTTCTTGCAAAAATCCTGCGTTATAAAAACTGCAGAAATCAGCCATTGCGTTAGACTGCGTTAAATTGCTTGCAAGATTTTTGCAAGAAAATGCCATTATCCTGCCGCCCGTTTGGCTTCAATCTGTCTTCTCATGTAAACCTCAATTAAAGCAGACTCGGCGATTATCCGGCGCTTACTGCCCGGCTCTTGAAAAAATGGAAGCTTGCCAGGGTCCGCCCACGTTCTCATAGCCTGATATGTTGTCGGCAATCCCATCTTGTGCGTGACAAAATCCGCCGCCTCTTTGACCGTCATGAATTTTTCTGCGCGCAGGGCATTCATCCTTTTAACTCCACACCGTATTTATGTGCGAGACGGCGCAGGATTGCCAGTTCATCAAATCTCTCTTTTTGGCATTTACGCTCACTGCTTGCTATTCGGTCCTCCTGCTCTGCAGCGGTTTCCGGGTATTTCTGTGGTCTCGCCATCGAATACAAGGACAAAAGTGCATTTAAACGCCGATGATTTCCTGACGCCTTTGTGGCGGGGCCATCCGGTGGGCCTATGAAATGGATAACCTTGTGTCACTTAACATCTCTTGCCGAAAATTTCTTTTTCCAGTGTGGCTCGGTCATATTCAGATCGCCCCTGCAAAGGCGCATTTTTGCCAGCTTTGTTTTTGGGTAATCAAAGCCATCCTCATTTTTGGGATTGATGGGCACACCTTTGTGGCAAAAGAAGTGCTCACCGGCCTTTAATTTGGCAATCATTTTGCGCCAATACTTCGGATCACCCTGTTCGGGTGACCTCGGTCGGAATGCACAATTGTCACAAGGTTCCAGAAAAGATGAATAAGGGTTATCCTTATCCAACAATTGTGCCGTATCGTACGGCTCCCAAGCGGCCCTGCAGTTCTGGTACACTTCAAGGACAGGGCCATAGAATACAGACTCAGCTGCCTTAAACCGTGCCACCTTGTGGCCCCCACATTTTGGGCATTGGCCAGCGCCACCCTGTTCATGGCGCGCCATTCCAATCGTTATCGTCTTCCTCCGTCACACCCTGTTGGCGCTGGATGATCGCCTCTATGCCTTGCAGGCAACGATCCCGCACCTGACACGTTCATCGTTACGTCGCTGCCTTCAGCGTCACGGCATCAGTTGGCTGCCGGATGTTGAGGGCGCCAAGCCGGCTCGGAAGAAGTTCAAATCCTGTCCCATTGGCTACTTTCATATTGACATTACCGAAGTGCAGATCACCGAAGGCAAGCTCTACCTTTATGTCGCCATCGATCGCACCAGCAAGTTTGCTTATGTTCACCTGGTTGAGAAAGCTAATCGAGTTACGGCGTTTGCTTTCCTGGAAGGCCTTATCAAAGCCGTGCCCTATAAAATTCATACGATTCTGACCGACAACGGCCTTCAGTTCATCAAACGGGAAGGCACAGAAAAATACGTCATCATTCCCTTCGACCGCGTTTGCCGTGACCAAGGTATCGAGCATCGCCTGACAAAAATCAAACACCCTTGGACTAACGGGCAAGTCGAACGAATGAACCGCACCATCAAGGAAGCGACCGTAAAACGCTATCACTACGAAAGCCACAACCAGCTCGAAGCTCACCTGCGTGATTTCATCAATGCCTACAATTATGGCCGCAGGTTGAAAACTCTCAAAGACCCCACACCCTTCGAATACTGAGATCTCCCCGATTTGTAGACATCTTTTTGGCTAATTTTGAGGCAAGGTGCTCCTTATGGGCAAAGCCAATTTCAGTGATGATTTGAAGCGTGATGCAGTGCGTCAGATAACAGAGCGTGAATATTTTGTTTCTGAGGTGTCGAGACGTCTGGGTATCAGCACTCATTTCCTGTATGCATGGAAGAAGCAGTTTTCTGACACCCTGTTGGGCGATGATAAAGATGCAGAGATCAGGCGTCTCAAGCGGGAACTGGACCGGGTTACAGAGGAACGTAACATCCTAAAAAAGACCAAGAAAAACAATTGGTTATAACACTCCTGAGAGGATGATTTTATATGATGTTGCCTTGACAGCTTGAATCTACAACAGCGTACTTCGCTCGGGATGCAAAATGAAGTACTCGTTTGTTGCCGAGCATCGTTGCAGCTTTGCAGTTCGCACGATGTGTCGGCTCCTGCGCATCCATCCGAGCGGCTTCTATGCTTGGCTCAGGCGCCTGTCAGCAAACGTGTCTGAGAGGACGCTCGGCAGACGGAACTCATCAAGGATGCCTGGCTGGCGAGTGGCAAGGTGTATGGCTACTGTAAGCTCCATCATGATCTACGAGACCAGGGCGAAGATTGTTCGCCAAACCGTGTGGCGCGGCTGGCCAGTCTGGCAGGCATCCGTGCGCAGCTTGGTTACAGGCAGCGTCCGGGGAAGTATGGTGGCAAGCCTGGCATCGTTGCAGATAACAAGGTTGCTCAGAACTTTGAGACAAGCGCGCCGGATCAAGTGTGGGTGACAGATATTACCTATATTCGCACCCATGAAGGATGCAGTTACCTAGCGGTTGTCATTGCTCTCTTTTCTTGCCGTGTCATCGGCTGGTCAATGCAGACCAGAATGACAACAGACCTTGCATTGCAGGCACTCCTGATGGCAGTCTTGCAGCGCAAGCCAAAGCAGAAAGTGATCATCCATTCTGATCAAGGCAGCCAGTTCACCAATCAGGAGTGGCAGACTTTCCTGCACACGCATAATCTGGAGGCAAGTATGAGCCGTAGGGAAAACTGCCACCACTGTGAGTATACTGTTGCGGCTTGATAGCCTGACCCCAGGTGTGGTTTCCAATGAGGTTGTTCACGATTTTCGGCTTAATCGGCTGATTGGTATTTTCATTTGTATGTCACCATGCTGTCTTTCGCAATTATAGATTTTGAGCCATTCGGGCAGCCATTGGTTTTCGGTGTATATGGTCTTGTGCGGATATGGCGCTGTCCTAACGCGATGGCCGCCTCGCGGAAGACATGGGAGACATAGCCGACACCATTGTCGGTCATGACGCGGCGAACAGTGACGCCTTCTTTAGTGAACCACTGGGTTGTCCGCGCTAGGAACCGGGCGCAGGTATCGCCTTTTTCATCGGGCAGCACCTCGACATAAGCCACTCTTGAATGATCATCGATAGCAACATGAACGTAGTTATAACCCGGATGGCGTGAGCGTTTGCGGCGATGGTGGCCTGTGATGTGATGGCCCATTTGCGCAAACCGCCCCGCTTCTTGATGTCGAGATGGATAAGGTCGCCAGGAAGATCGCGTTCATAGTGCCGCACCGGCTCTGGTGGATTGAGCCGGTCACGCTCCATGCGTTTGAGCACATGGGCAATGGTTGAACGGGCAAGACCGAGCGTCCCTGCAATGTCCAATGCTGTGAGGCGGCACGCGGCCAGGCAGGTTCGCCATTCTAATCGCGAAGGACAATTTGTTCTCGACCATAAAGGCAGGTACGGGCATTCTTGTGCGGGTTGTTCATTCAAAACTCCTGAAACTGATTAGGTTCGCACCAACCAGTCTCAACGCTTCAATTCGGATGAACAACCTGTTTAGAATTCACAAATAGTCTATAATTGATAAAAACATGCTGCATTACTTCCAAGAACCTGGCTTCGTTCATGTTCAGATAACTCTGAAAGGATGGCTTCAAGTGTCTTGCGCCAGTCCTGGTAACTGGCTGCCATTGTCAGGACTGGCCAGTCACTACCCCAGACAAGCCTGTCTGGGCCAAAACAATCAATAATATGGTCGGTGTAGGGTTTAAGTGTATCCAGACTCCATTCCGGGCCAGCTTCGGTTATCAACCCTGAGAGTTTGCACATGACGTTTGTATCGTTAGCCAGTTGTCTCATGTCCTGTGCCCACTCGTTAAATTCACCTTTGGCAATAGCGGGCTTTGCACAATGGTCGATAATGGCGCGCAGATTATTCTCTCGGATCAAAAGTTTATGAAGGTTTTTAAGGTGCTGAGGGCGCACCAGAAAATCGAACGCCAGATCGCGTTGTGCAATGGCCTGAAAAGCAGGCTTGAGATTATCCTGAAGCATCCAGTTGATGTCGGGAATATCGTGAATCATTGGGCGCACCCCTTTGAAGAGAGGGGTCTTGCAAAGCTCATCAAGCTCTGCTGCTACGTCGTGCGCCTCCATATCAACCCAGCCAATAACACCAGCAATGAATGGTGTTATTTTAGCGATATCGAGAATATAAAGTGTTTCTTCGACCGTTGCGGCGGCCTGTATAATGACAGCTTTGTCAATACCTTCGGTTTTCATCAAAGGTATTAAATCCTCAGGCCCGAAATCGCGAAAAAGCGCCGTCAAGTCAGGCGTCATCCATGTGTAATCGTCCCGCTCCAGTTTCCAAAAATGGACATGTGCATCAATCCGTAAAGCTTCTTTATTTGCCATCGTCTGCTTGTCCTGTTTTCATGTATAAAATTTTACCTCAGGTTTTTTTCTAATTCGTCCAGCGCCCATCGATAACATGAATAGTACCTGTCGTATAGGCTGCCTCATCAGAGGCCAGGTAAACGGCGAGCGATCCATTTTCTTCAGCACTGCCAAACCGTCTCATTGGTTGCCGGTTCGTAAAGCTGAGCATCGCGGCTTCAGGATCAGGCGCGGAGTCAATACGCCGTCGCAGGGATGGCGTGTCGACAGTGCCCGGGCCAATCTCTTCGTGCATTATTTTCAGGCTGTGCATATCTTCATTTATGTCGGCGCCGACTTTCAACTTGAAAGCGGTCCAGCCCTGTAGCATGGCTTGGCGGCAAAGGCTGCGCATTTTATCATCTGAATAGCCGAGCCAGCCTGCAGAGGTGGTGTAGGCGGGGTATCCTTCACGCACGATCATATCTGTAATTTCAAGATCCATTGGCAAGTTACCTTCTTAATGCTACGAATTTAGTGATGTTGAAAACAATGATTTTCTGACCAGTTACGGTATTGTCCACGAGGAAATGTGCCTTGAGTCATTGCTTCACCCCATAAATGCAATCATCTGCAAAAAGGCCAAGCCTTTAAAGAGTAAGCAAGGTTTTTGGGTATTTTATCTCCTGTTATCCGGTTTTTGTTGACTGACAATAAAATTGGCCTTACCAATATACCGCGTATCCTATAAGCCTTTTTCAGTGGGGACAATAGAAATGAAAATGTATTTCATGCTCTCGGATCATGGTATTAATTCTGCGAGGCTAATGTGACCAGGAAAGCCGGGCCGTGGGCTGATATATCATATCGTCGTCTGCTTATTGATACGCAAATTCCTGATTGGGACCCAGAGTTTCTGGCCAGCTATGATCCTGAAACAGTAGCGACAGCAACCTGTGCAACAGGCGCACAGGCGGTGATGGTGTATTTTCAGTCACACGTGGGGTTGTGTAACTGGGACACACAAAGTGGCGTACAGCATCAGGCCATGCAGGGCCGGGATGTGCTGGCAGAAACACTGGCTGCCATGAAGGCGCGGGATATACCTGTTTGTGCCTATTACAGCGTCAACTTTAACAACTGGGCATATCTGGAACATCCGTCATGGCGGATTGAGCCGCTGACCAAAGGGTCGATGGGCATTTTACCCCGTGCCCGGTATGGCCTGTGCTGCATGAACAACAAGGATTATCGGGCTTTCGTTCATACGCAGATCAGTGAATTTCTGGACCTTTACGGGCCTTCCATTGATTGCGTTTTCTTTGACATGATGTGGTGGGCGGCGGTTTGCGGATGCCGGTCGTGCCGCGACCGTTACCATCACGAATATAGTGCGGAAATCCCCGAAACAGTTGACTGGCTTGATCCGGAATGGTGCCGTTTTCAGAAGGTGCGCGAAGAATGGGTGACGGCATTTGTCATCGAACTGCGTGATCTGGTGAAAAAACAGCACCCCCGGCTTCAAGTCTATCATAATTTTGCACTGGCCATGGCCAACTGGACTCGCGGGGTTTCCTTTGCTTCGGCGAAGGGCCATGATTTCCTGGGAGGTGATTTTTACGGTGGGCAGGATGAGCAGTTGGTGATTTCCCGTCTTATGCTCAATCTGTCGGAAAACCGACCGGTCGAATTCATGACCACTGTCGGCGCCAATCTTGTTGAGCATGTCGGCTTGAAGGATAAAGAGGCGCTTGCATTGCAGACATTCGCGGCGGTGGCCTCTTCTTCTGCCTTCCTGATGATTGCAGCATTTGATCCGGATGGACAGCTGAATCCGGCGTCAGTGAAGCTTGTTCGGTCCGTCTACGACAGTATGGCGCCTTACGAGCCCTGTCTGGGGGGTGAAGCTGTCGAGGACATCGCCGTTTACTTCTCTGACGATTCAAAAATGAACTTCGCAGATAACGGGTTGCCACTTGGCGAAATAGTGGCGTCAAGTGCGCCGGATTATCCACACTATCACGCTGTCGCCGGGGCGTGCCGTGCACTCCGGAACGCGCATTTGCCGTTCGGGGTTATTACGCAAAAGCAGCTTTCCGATCTTTCGCGCTATCCGGTTGTGGTTTTGCCCAATCTCTTGCGAATGACCGATCGGGAAGTTTCAGCCTTCCGCGATTACGTGCGCCAGGGCGGCCGGCTCTATGCCAGTCGCTGGACATCGATGACGGAATCATCCGGCAAGCGCCATGACGACTTTATGATGGCAGATGTTTTTGGTTGCCATTTTGCCGAGGAAGAGACCGGGCGCGTCATCTATCTCAAGCCCGCGGACAAGGCGCTTAAAGATGCGGTTGCGCCCCAGGAAATGTTAAGTCACTGGCGGGACGACCGGCAGATGAGCGGCGCGCTACGTCTGAAAACGGGCCAGGGTACATCACTGGCTACACTGATGTTGCCTTTTGGCTATCCGAGTGAAGGAGAGATAGGCGGTAAGGACTGGGCAAGTATTCACAGCTCCCCCCCATGGCAGGCGCTGGACGTGCCGACTGTGGTTGAAAACAGCTTTGGCAAGGGTAAGGCCATTTATGCCGCCGCCGATGTTGAAGGCCGTGAAGCGCCAGCCAATCAGCAATTATTTGTTTCCCTGATCCGCCGGTTGCTCGGGCGCTCGCCGCGTTTTGAGGCGCACACCCATCCGGCCGTTTGGGTGACTGCCTTTGACCAGCCCGAAAACCAGCGTACAACCGTCAGCTTTCTGAATTATCAGGACGCTTTACCGTGTTGCCGATTTCCGGGGTGCCGTTCGAAATCAGACCGCCTGCAGGAAAGCGCATTGACCGGGTCTGTTTATTGCCGGATGGAGACGCCATAGAGGTCGATCATGCGGATGATGGTTCGGTACGTGGCATTCTGCATGACCTGCATCTGTTTGGGATGATTTCTGCACAATGGACAGATCAACCGTAATCTGGCATCGCCGCGATAAAACAGGTCATTGAGAGACTATAATCATGAGCCAAACCATTCGTCTGCATCCATCCGATAATATCGTTGTTGCCAACGCCGATATTGAATCCGGCGCGGTGATTACATCGGAAGGCGTCACAGCGCGGTCAGCAATTCCGCGCGGCCACAAGGTTGCAACCGCGACGATTGCCAAAGATGCACCCGTTTATAAATATGCTCAGGTGATTGGGTTTGCGTCCAGCAATATTGCACCGGGTGATCATGTCCATACTCACAATCTGATGTTGAAGGAATTCTCCCGCAATTACGATTTTTGTGCGGCGGCAAAGCCAACGGATTATGTGCCGGAAAATGGACGTGCAACCTTTCAGGGTTTCGTACGCGATGATGGGCGGGTTGGCACCCGGAATTATATCGGCATCCTGTCGTCGGTGAACTGTTCGGCAACCGTGATCAAACAGATTGCCGCCGCTTTCAGCAGACCGGAAGACCTGTCGGATTATCCTCACGTCGACGGGGTTGTTGCGTTCCCTCACACTACCGGCTGTGGCATGCAGGCTGGCGGTGAACGGCATCGAAATTTGCAACGGGTCCTGGCCGGGTTTGCCAGGCACCCGAATTTGGCCGGCGTGGTCATTGTCGGTCTGGGTTGTGAGGTCAATCAGGTGGCCGTCTTCATGGAAGACACGGGATTAACTGAAAGTGACACGCTTCATGCCATGACCATTCAGGACACTGGTGGCACGCGCAAAACGATTGAGGATGGTATCCGGTGCGTCAGGGCCATGCTGCCAGAAGCCAACAAGGCCCGTCGTTCAACCGTTCCGGCAAGCCATTTAACTGTTGCCTTGCAATGCGGCGGCTCGGATGGATATTCCGGGATCACCGCCAATCCAGCTCTGGGAGCAGCGGTTGATCAGCTTGTCCGGCATGGCGGCACGGCAATATTAAGTGAAACACCGGAAATATACGGCGCAGAGCATTTGTTGATTGCCCGGGCCCATAGCCGCGAGGTTGGAGAGAAGCTGGTTGAACGTATCAAGTGGTGGAAAGACTATACCGTACGCAACGGGGGAGAGATGGACAATAATCCCGCACCTGGGAACAAGGCCGGCGGCTTGACGACAATTCTTGAAAAGGCATTGGGATCAGCAGCAAAGGGAGGCACGACCGATCTGGTGGATGTTTATGGATATGCGGAACCTGTGACGGAAAAAGGGTTCGTTTTTATGGATTCACCGGGATACGATCCGGTATCTGTCACGGGTCAGGTCGCGAGCGGGGCCAATATGGTCTGCTTCACGACAGGCCGGGGGTCGGTATTCGGTTTTAAACCGGCACCATCGATAAAACTTGCCACAAATACGTCGATGTACAAGCGCATGAATGAGGATATGGACATCAACTGTGGCCGCATTGTGGATGGTGAAGCTACGATTTCAGAAATGGGGCAGGAAATATTCGCGCGTATTCTTGCCATCGCGTCCGGTGAAAAATCAAAAAGCGAGGCGCTGGGGTTTGGTGACAGCGAATTCACCCCCTGGCAAGTCGGGGCGACAATGTAAGGTCAGGAATTACGAATGGCAAACGGGAACACTGAAATCAGACTGGGTATGATCGGCTGCGGCCTGATTTCACATGCCCATGGACGCGCTGCCGGCAAACTCGAAGGGATACGGTTTGTTGCCTGCTCAAGTCGTACCCCTGCCAATGTGAATGCCTGGGCGGCGGAATATGGTTGTGACAAGGCCTATACCGATTATCGGGAAATGCTGGACCGCGAACAGCTGGATGGTGTGGTGATCACCACATGGCCTTCTGACCATCGGGAACATATCGAAGCCTGTATGGATGCGGGTGTGCGTTATATCCTGTGTGAGAAGGCGCTGACGATCTCTCCTGAGGACGCCATGGCATTATGGCGTCGCTGTCACGCAGAAAAAATCATCGTAATTGAAGGGTTTATGTATCGTCATCATCCTGCCATGGCGACGTTGGCCGATCTGTTTGAAAATCGCGAACTGGGCGCCATCGACAATATTTTCGCGGCTTTTCACATGTATGATCCCGAGGATGTTGCCGCGGATGACGAAAGCCGTTCATGGCGGCAGAAAAGTCAGGCTGGCGGGGGCGTTCCCTTTGATTTTCTCTGCTATCCGGTTGATGCCGCAAACCGGTTTTCTGGCAGCCTGCCAAAGCGGGTTTCAGCTACAGGGTCGATCAGCCAGAAATATGGCACCATCAACAGATTGTATGGCTGGATTGAATATGAAAACGGCTGCGTTGCGGTTGTGGAGAGCAGCCGAAAGGCGGTTTTTGATCAGCGTCTGACAATTACCTGTGAACACGGCGAGTTATGCCTGCCCCAGGCCTGGAGTATTGTTGACGGGGCACAGATCAGCCTGACCCGGAACCCGTCATTCCTAAAGCGCGACCAAGAGAGTTTTGCCGTGCCACCCCCCGGCTCACATGACGGGCGGCTTATCGATTTTCCGGTCTTCATGAAACAGATGGAAAATTTTGCAGCGGTTATTCGCGGCAAAGCGGCCCCAAAAATCACGATGACGGAATCTGCAATCAACTTTTATGTCCTGAATGCCCTGATTAGCAGTTTCCAAAATAACAGGGTTATAGAGATAATGTTGCCGGATGAATTGAGGCTTGATGCATACCGGAAAGAGATAAACTAACCTGCCGGAAAAGCTATTGCACAGCTAATGAAAGGCATCAGGATGGCATGTATGCACCCCCGTTAAGGGGCAGAATAACGCCGTTCACGAAGCTGGCACGTTCGTCGGCAAGATAACGAACGGCATGAACTACCTCATCTATCTGGCCAAGACGTTTTAATGGACAGGCCTGAATTACACTATTGCGCTGGGCTTCATTCAATTGTTGCATCATGTCTCCATCCAAAAGACCGGGGGCAACGGCGTTGCAGTAAATGCCATATTTACTGCCTTCAAGCGCATAAGTTTTGGTCAAGGCGTGAATGCCGCCTTTCGATGCACCGTAAGCAGGATGTACGCCAATGCCACCGAGTTGCCCTGAAATAGAACCAATATTAATGATCCTGCCATAACCTTGCTGTTTCATGGCCGAAAGTGCTGCGGCACAACCGTTAAAGGTGCCCGTCAAATTAACGGCAATCATCTTGTGCCACAGTTCCTCCTCTGCCTTTGAAACCGAGGCGGATGCAAAAATACCGGCGCAATTAATCCAGAGCCTTAAATCTTTTTCCTGTGCGATGCGAGTTGCCAGAGCGAGCATTGCCTGGTGGTCCGTGACGTTCGCCTGAACAGGGATCAGATTATTCTCCGGTGTAACTTCTCTGATATCTGCGGCGTAAACCGTCATTCCATCACCAAGAAACGAAGTGCATAAGGCGCGTCCAAGGTCGCCGGCAGCGCCTGTTATAACTGCGGCTGCTTTCCTGTTTTTACTGACGATGGTCATATTTCTAATCTCCAAATACAATTTGTGACGTGAATACAGTATGGATGTTTTATATATACAGTATGGATGTTTTATATATAGAGCTTTGACTGTGTACCGATAGCTTTTGAAAGGCTGCCCGCTGCGGCACGTAGCAATGGGCGGGCATCCATAATTGTTGGTTTTTCCCTGTCAATACGTGGCAGAAAGGGCACCGTAAGTGCCGCAATTGTCTCACCGGAAAAATCAAGAACCGGGTAACTCAAATTCCGAACGCCGCGGACGTGCTGACTGTCTGATTCCTCATACCCGCGTTTTCGGATCTTGGCCAGGCGAACTTCAAGTTCGTCTATGTTAATGGGAGGGTCCAGGTCTTCTGTTTGTGTCAAAAGAATTCGCTTGCGTTCTTCGTCGGAACGAAAGGCAAGTATCACCAGCCCGGAAGCTGTTCGTAATAGATTGAGCTGCGCTCCCATGCGCACAGAAAGTCCGATACTGCCGGGGTTGTCCGTTTGCGCCACCACCACCATACGATCTTCATGGCAGACCGCCAGATGACAGGACTGGTCCAGCTTGCGGGTAATGCCCTTGATAAGCGGCAGAGCCTCCTTGATCAGTTGCTGCATCGGGGGATGACGGTGTGATAACTCAAACAGCTTGAGCGCCAGAGTATAAGTGTCGGCTGGTTTGTGTAGAGAGATATAACCACGTTGCTGAAGACAATTAAGCATCCGGTAGATCTCATTCACTGACCTCCCCAGTGCATTGGCAATTTCTCCTTGCGTCAAACCTTCCGCCGTGGTGGCCAGCAATTCAATAATATCCAGTCCTTTTTCCAGGGCCGGTGCTCGGTATTTAGACTTCGTGTCTATCGCTTTTTTTACCGTACTTTGCGTTCTTACCATTATTCCAATCTACTCCTGAAATGGCTGAATGAGGTTTTTAAATAGCACTATCCTGTTAAAAAAGCCTCGTTTATAGGCCAGAACCTTATAAGCGAAGATTGTCCTGAGCATTTATAAAAAAGCACCTATTGAATATTATACTTGATTATATTTAAATATTATATTTAAATATGAATTATAAAATTATGCAATACCTGAAGTCGAGAGCAGCTATTCCTAATAGGCGGCGGATAACTTTTAAAGGAAAAGGTAATGACCTTGCCTCATGTCTCTTTGGACGACAAATATACCCTTACAAAGGGTCGTATTTTCTTGTCAGGAACTCAAGCTCTGGCTCGGTTGCCCCTGATGCAACGTCAGTTGGATATTGAAGCCGGGCTTGGAACGGCAGGATATATATCAGGTTATCGCGGGTCACCTCTTGGTGCCTATGACCGGGAACTTTGGCGCATCAAAGAACTTTTGTCCGAAAATGACATCGTTTTTCAGCCAGGTGTAAATGAAGATCTTGCTGCAACAGCAATTTGGGGAACACAGCAATCCGTTTTGTTTCCAGAACCCAAATATGATGGCGTTTTTTCGATCTGGTATGGAAAGGGGCCGGGGGTTGACCGTTCCGGAGATGTTTTCAAACATGCAAATTTGGCTGGCACCTCACAATACGGTGGTGTTCTTGCCGTTTTTGGAGATGATCACGGCGCCAAATCTTCGACACTTGCTCACCAGTCGGAACAGGCGTTGGTTGCGTCCATGATTCCTGTCCTGGCTCCGGCTACGGTTGGTGAAATTCTGGATTTTGGCCTAATTGGTTGGGCAATGTCACGCTTCGCGGGGGTTTGGGTAGGCCTTAAATGTGTCAACGAAGTTGTTGAGAGCACGGCTTCTGTTGATCTCCCCTCTGTCCAACATTCGTTCATGCTGCCGGAAGACGCAATGTTACCTGAGGGGGGCATTAATATCCGCATGGATTTCGAACCCCTTCAGGCGGAACAACGGCTTCTTAACTACAAACTGCCTTTAACACTGGCTTTTGCACGTGCGAACAAACTGGATAAAGTTGTATTTGACGGCGACCAAAAGAGACTTGGCATCGTTGCGGCAGGCAAAGCTTATAACGATGTCCGCCAGGCGCTGGAACAATTAGGTATAGATGAGGACCGGGCGCGTGATCTGGGGATCGGTCTATATAAGGTTGGCCTAACCTGGCCAATTGAACCAACAGGAATGAAGGCATTTTCTCGCGGTTTTGACGTACTGCTATTTATCGAAGAAAAGCGCGCTTTAATAGAAGACCAGGTCGCTCGGCTGCTTTATGATCTTCCACCATCTGACCGGCCGAAAATATATGGCAAGCTGGATGAAAAAGGGGCGCGACTATTGCCGTCTGACGGTACCTTGGATGTATCAACTGTTTTTCGGGCAATTTCCCGGTGTTTCAAACATCTGGATATGGTGGACCAGACACTGCAAACGCAGATCGACAATCATGACAAGCTGTCGGCATCAGAGGTATTGGCCACGGCAACCAAGCGTCTTCCCTATTTCTGTTCGGGCTGCCCGCATAACACGTCGACCAAAGTACCGGAAAACAGTATTGCCATGGCAGGGATCGGGTGCAGCTTTATGGCAATCTGGATGAATCGGAATACGGTGACCTCTGTGCAAATGGGGGGGGAAGGGGCAAACTGGAATGGCATCGCCCCCTTTACCGGGACTGAACATGTTTTTCAGAATCTTGGTGACGGAACATATTTTCATTCAGGTTTGATGGCCATCAGAGCGGCGGTTTCATCCGGCGTGAACATTACCTACAAAATTTTGTTCAATGATGCAGTGGCGATGACGGGGGGGCAGCCGGTTGACGGTAATTTGACCGTTCCCCAGATTGTTCGTCAGGTGGAAGCGGAAGGTGTTACCAGAATTATTGTCGTCACTGACGAGCCAGAGAAATACGGCAAGCAGAACAGCCTGTTGCCGGGCACAAAAGTTTATCACAGGCGCGCCCTTGATGACGTTCAGAATGAGCTGAAGAAGACGCCGGGGACTACAATCCTGATTTACGATCAGACCTGTGCCGCTGAGAAGCGCCGGCGCCGCAAAAGAAAGCAATATCCTGACAAGGCTATTCGCGCTTTCATCAATGATGCTGTTTGCGAGGGATGCGGTGATTGTTCGGTCAAGTCAAATTGCGTCAGCATACTTCCCCTTGAGACCCGGTTTGGTCGCAAGCGCCAGATCGATCAGTCTTCGTGCAACAAGGATTATAGCTGCGTAAATGGTTTTTGCCCGTCGTTCGTGACTGTTCATGGCGGCAAATTAAGAAAAGCACAAAATAGGGATTTTGATACTGGCCTGTTTGACAGTTTGCCAGAGCCGAAGTTGCCATTACTTGACGGCCCTTTTGGGGCGGTGGTGACGGGGATTGGTGGCACAGGCGTTGTAACGATCGGTGCTCTTTTGGGTATGGCCGCCCATATTGAGGGCAAGGGAGCCTCTATATTTGATATCACCGGTCTGGCGCAAAAAAATGGCGCCGTGCTTAGCCATCTGCGTATTTCAGATCGACCGGATGACATACATGCTGTGAGCATAGGCGTGGGTGAGGCAAATCTTCTGCTGGGGTGCGACCTTGTCGTCTCGGGTGAGAGCGATGTTCTTCGGACTATATCGCCTGGCAATACACACGCAATCATCAACAGTAATATGGTGCCGACTGGAGATTTCCAGCTTGACGGTGACGTCGATTTTCAGAAATCAAAAGTTATGCGCGCTATATCCGGTATGGCCGGCGACGATTGTACAAACTTTATTGATGCAACTAGTTTGGCAACAAGCCTGATGGGCGACAGTATTGCGACAAACATGTTTATGGTGGGGTATGCGTGGCAAAAGGGGATGTTACCCCTCAGCCGAGAGGCAATCGAGCAGGCAATAGAAATTAATAATGTTGCCGTTGACTCGAACAAACGTGCTTTCTGTTGGGGGCGGCTTGCAGCGTGTGATCTGCAAAAAGTAATAACCGAGGCCATACCCGCCAGTATCTCAACGGAAACCAGCGCCAGACCTGAAGGGCTTGAAGAAAGCGTGGCATGGCGCACGGAATTTCTAACGGATTATAAAGATAGGGCTTACGGCCAGCAATATTCTGACTTCGTCGAATTGGTCAAAAAGGCTGAGTTGAAAAATGCCGGGAAAAAGACGGGCCTTGCTGATGCTGTAGCCCGTTCGCTGTTTAAATTGATGGCTTATAAAGATGAATATGAAATTGCACGGCTCTTTACAAACGGGGCGTTCGAGCAAAAAGTTAATTCACAATTCGATGGTGATTTCAGACTCAGATTCCATTTGGCGCCACCACTGTTGGCCCGACGCGATCCAACAACGGGCGAACCGCGCAAGATGGCCTTTGGCCCCTGGGTATTGTGGGTCTTTAAATTCCTGAGGCGAATGAAGGGGCTTCGGGGCACGCCTTTTGATCTGTTTGGATACACCGAGGAAAGAAAGATCGAAAGGCAGCTGATTAAAGATTACCAAACAGACATTTTAAGCCTGCTCGGAAACTTGACCGTTGAGAATCATGCGTGTGCGATAGAATTTGCCGATTGGCCGATGGAAATAAAAGGTTTTGGCCACGTCAAGATGCGCAACTTTGCCAGGGCACAAGATCAAAAAGAACGGCTTCTCAAAAATTTTCTTCAGCGAAACAAGACAATTATTGCTGCTGAATAGAATCGTACGAAACGTATAAGGAGGTAAACAATGACGCAACATACCGAACATTCATTACTACGACCCATCAAACAATCCGAGATAGATGATTATCAAAGAGATGGGGTTGTTTGCCTTCGGGGACTGTTTTCTCCGGACTGGATTGAAACAATGCGCGCCGCATTCGATGAGGCCAAGGTCAAACATGGGCCACTTGCCCAATCCTATGGTGATAACGGTACAGAGGGTGAATTCTTTTTTGACGTGGATGTTTGGACACGACTGCCGAAATTCAGAGATTTTGTGCTCAACTCACCGGCCGGTGAAATTGCAGGGACACTGATGGGTGCGTCCTGCATACGTCTTTTTTATGATCAGATATTCATAAAAGAACCTGGTGAGGTCGCTCCGACGCCCTGGCATCAGGATCAACCCTACTGGCAAGTCGATGGCGAACAAATATGTACGGTCTGGTTGCCGCTGGACCGGGTTCCACAGTCCATCGGCGTAGAGTATGTAAGGGGGTCGCATCGGCTCAAAACGCTATACAATCCCACCGCATTCAGTCCTGATCATGAAAATTATGATGGTGGTTTGCCGCCGGTGCCTGATATTGAAGCAGACCGGGACAATTACGATATTGTCAGCTGGGACGTTGAGCCGGGGGATTGCTTGGTATTTCAGGCAAAAATACTTCACGGTGCCCATGGCGCTTCACATGTCAACCAGCGTCGGCGTGCGCTTGCCACACGCTGGTGTGGGGATGATGCGCGCTATGTCGTGCGTGCCAACAAAACCAACATTCCCACATCGGATCCGGGCCTGCAATCAGGCGACGCCATAACCGGCTCGTTGTTTCCAAAAGTCTGGCCGCGTGTAACTTCATAGATACCCACGGGTAAACCCATGGTCCTATGGCTTGCACCCGCGCTTCGCGCTACACCACAACTCCGCCTACGATTGGTGGCGGAGTTGTGGTGAATCCTGCTGTCCCTGACGCTTCACGTATTGAGGAATGGTGTCCTCATCTAGGCCGACACTGCTCACGACATAACCGGGTGACCAAACGATATTCTCATTCCAATAGACCTTGGCAAGTCATGGAAAGAATTTTCGCATCCGCGAGGCCAATTGGCTTTTCAACCGCACCATCACGTCGGCAATGCTATACTTGGGCGGAGTAACAATGAGCATGTGGAGATGATCTTTATCAAAGCCAATGGCTTTGATGGTCACACCGGGCATACTGCGAAGCAGCGTCGGCAGTGTCTTGCTGATATAGGAACAGACACCAGGCTTCAGTATCTTTTGGCGGTATTTGCAGACCCACACGACGTGGTCCTGCAGATTGTACATTCCATGGGCGGTCTTGATCACTTGTATCTCTGCAAAATACCGCCTCAAGGCTCATTCATCCACGGCTAAAGCCGTGGTGTTCTGTCTTCGACCGCATAAAAATGTTAAAATCTGTGGTGGAGTTTCAAATATGAGTGTTGATTTCTGCAACTGCTTCAGGCGTTAACGCGCCGATACGGACAGTTCGCAAATATATGTCATTGTTGCGCCTCGGCTTTCTGGATGGCCTGTTTGATTTCATCGAATTTTTTTTCGTTCAGATCGTATTTGCGCAGCAGCAGAATGGCTAGTATCCACAGGGTGAAAGGCACCAGCGAATAGGTCATCCTTATCCCCGTCAGCGCTTCCTGAGATTGTACTCCTTCTGCACCGCTGCCGCCTGAAAATCCGAAGAAGCTGAGGCTGAGGCTGACCAGAAATGCACCTAGAGCCATGCCCAACTTGAGACAGAATGTCCAGGCCCCGTAAATGATGCCTTCACGGCGCTCACCACTTTGAAGTTCGTCAACCTCTACGGTGTCGGGCACCATGGAGTTGGAAGCAAGCTGATTGGCCGCATCCCCGATGCCGGCCAGCAGCAGAACAGTAACCAGCAACGCCACATAACCTTCGGGAATGAACAGGATGGGCAAAGTCATTGTCGCGGTAATGCCCATGCCCATAAAATATGTCTCGCGCTTGCCCATACGCCGGGCTATCCATATCCAGACCGGTGTTGCAAATGTCGCTGTGACGGGCGCCAGCGCCATGATAATGCCCACGAGGGCAGGGCTGACCTTCATGACGTAAGTCACAAAATAAATGCCCGTGGTGGCAGTGGCTCCGATCGCAATATTCTGGAGCAGGAAAACGCTCCACAAAATACGAAATGGCCGGTTCTGGCGAATGGCCAGTATTTCGTCGCGCAAGCTGAATGTCTTGACCGGCTTGACGATCTGCGGGGCCCTGGCAGTTGAAAAAAACGAGACCAGCGCGGTTATGGCCATGAACGCGCCAAAGATCAGGCCCATCAGCATAAAGCCCTCTGCCAGGGTCTCGCGACTGTTGAAAAGCCAGGGCGCTACTGTAACCGCTAGTACGATGCCCACTCGGGATGCGACCATTTTATATCCCGCCAGCAGCGTACGCTCTTTATAGTTGGCCGTCATCTCGGGAATCATGGCTGAATAGGGAACATAGTAAATGGTATAAGCCGTGCTGGTGATCAGAAATGCAATGGTGACATAGACAACCTTCATCATTTCTGAGGCCCCTGCGGGCGCCAGAAAAATAGCGGCAAAAGCCAGTCCGAACAACGGGCCGCCGACCAGAATAAAGGGCCGTCGTCGCCCCATACGGGTTTTGGTCCGGTCCGAGATAGCCCCCATGGCAGGGTCCGTAATACCATCCCAGATGCGCGGGATCAGCAAGGCTATCCCTGCCCAGGCGGGACTGATGTGTAAAGCCTCGGTCAGAAAAAACAGCAGATAAATCATGGTGATGCCAACATAGGCCGAGATGCCGAGAGCGCCGATCGCCCATCCCAGCTGGGCGTTCATGGTAAGCCTAGTGTCGGTATTCTGCATATTGCTGTGTCCCTGATGCTCGCCGATGATGTTTTATGGGCCATTTTATCTGATCCATATATTGGTATGACCAATTTATCAATATATACTTTGTCTGTCGCGTCAGTATATCCACAAGATGCCGGTTCATTCTCTATCTCTAATGCATATTTCTTCCGGTACCGCTCAACACTATTGACATGTTATAAAATTGGTCATACCAATATATCAATTAAAAAATCGGACTCTACCGATCAACCCATAATGACATTAATGCAGGGGAGAATCTTGAATGTTCAGGGACCTAAAATCGAATCAGGGAGGATATACCATGAAGAAAGCCATATTTTTGACAGCGGCAAGTGGTTTGGCGCTGATGGGGGCGTACGCGCCAGCCCAGGCAGCCGGGGCGGCACTGATGATTGATGAAATCATCGTTACAGCGCAGAAACGTTCTGAAAATCTGCAGCGGGTGCCGGTGGCGGTAACCGCGGTGACATCATCGGATATCGAGAAAAAATTCCTGGGCAACATGCAGGATATTAAAAAACTTGTGCCCAACCTGTATCTTGAGGAAGCGCTGAGCGCGGTGACCACGCCAAAAGCCTGGATACGCGGTATCGGAGTTGATAATCAGGCCTTTTCTTTTGACTCGCCGATCGGCTTTTATGTCGATAACGTTTATTATGCCCGTGTGACTGGTGCGATGGGTGATCTTTTCGATCTGGAACGGGTCGAGGTATTGCGCGGGCCCCAGGGCACCATCTTTGGCCGCAACAGCAGTGTCGGGGCCATCCGCCTGATCACAAAGTCACCCAATCTGCAAGACGTCGAGTTTATGGCCGAAGCGGCATATGGCAGCAAAGATCAGCGTAATGCCCGTGTCAATGTGAACATTCCGATTAAGAAAGATCGCATTGGGTTGCGGTTGTCCTTGTCGACCCGCAACAACGATGGCTGGATGACAAACCTGACCAGTGGCGAGAAACATATGACAGAGGATGTCGACGCTGCCAGGATGAGCGTGTTATTCGCCCCAAATGAAGCATTGCGAGTCACCTTGCGCGGCGATTATATGTCTGACCAGTCCCATACCCGGCCAGGGTCCAATTTTCTGATCAATCCTGATAATGATATTTATACCTTTGAAGCCAGCCCGGACGCACAGTTTGTTGATAATATCCGCCCCTGGGGTGTGTCGGGTACGGTGGAATGGACAGGCGATGGCATTGACGTTACGTCAATCACCGCCTACCGCGATCTGAAATATCGCAACGCCGGAGATGTTGATGGTCGGGCCGATGTGCGCAGCTTTGAAATCGACCGGCAGGATCTGGACCAGTGGCAATTCACACAGGAAATTTTTGCTGCGGGTGATAATGTGGGGGCGTCACCGTTAAAGTGGGTGGCTGGCGCCTTCTATCTTCATGAAAAGAATGAATTTGACTGGGCGCTCAGGATATTTTCGCCACCAACAACTCAGAACTTCAATCAGGACACGGATTCATTTGCAGTTTATGCCCAGCTGACGTATCCAGTGACGGACAAATTGAACCTGACCGGTGGTGCCCGTTACACATACGAGAAAAAAGCTATCGAGGCGCTCCAGTTTTTTCCTGATGGAACGCAGAATACGGGCTTTTTCTTCAAGGACTCAATCTCTGCCAACAAGGTGACATGGCGCGCCGCAGCCGATTATCAGGTCAGTGATGATCTGATGCTGTACACCAGCGTTTCGACCGGCTTTCGCAGTGGCGGTTTCAACGGCAGCGCCCGGGATCAGGCTTCAATTCTTTCGGGCAGTTTCGGTCCCGAGGATTCATTTTCTGTTGAAGGCGGGTTCAAGTCCCAGTTTTTTGATAACCGGGTACGGTTCAATGCGGCATATTTCTGGACCCTGTATGAAAATCTCCAGCAGGCCATCACACTCAGCGACGGGACCATCACTACAGCCAATGCCGAGGCAACGGTGCACGGCTTGGAAGCAGATGTTACCGCTGTTCCGCTGGAAGGTCTGGAAATCAATGCCTCTGTCGGCCTGATGTTTGATAATATCAAGGATTCGGATCTGGTGTTGAAAAACACTCCGACGCTAAACCTGCGCGGCGGTATCGCCTATACAGTGCCGGTGGACGGGCTGAAAGGGTCCATACGTCTGGGAAGTGATGTGAATTACAACTCGGATTCATTCAACGATACCACCAATGCCATGTTCACCAACACTGGCAAATACGCGATCGTGGACGCCCATATCACCTATCAGAGCGAGAATGAGCATTGGTCGGTCAGTCTGGCGGGTTTCAACCTGACCGACAAGTTTGTCAATATTCACACCTTTAATATTGCAGGCGGGTTTGTCTCCAGTGTTCATTTCCCCAACCATCCTCGCCGCTGGATGGCGACATTGCGCTACAAGTACTGATGTGCCATCACGCCATTGGGGACGGGTTCCCCAATGGCGTTCTACCGGAAGATATTGTTTCATGTCTGCCGTGAAAACCGACGAAACTGTCTATATTGATCCGCAAATGGGGCCTGTTATAGCGGCCATGGTCGAGCGGATGGCCAGTCGCTCGGCAATGAGCGAGACAGCACCGGCGGAGATGCGTGTCAGGGCCGCAAGTGATTTTGTTTACTGGAACGAAAATGCGCCGGCCTTGCCACGGGTGGAAAACCTAACCATGAAGGGGCCTCTTGGCGATATCCGGCTACGGTTTTATGATCCGCTGGAACAGGCAGAGCCACGCCCGGCGCTGGTTTATTTCCATGGCGGGGGCTGGGTGATTGGCGATCTGGATATGGAAGACGCCTCGTTGCGCCAGTTGGCCCGGGCAAGCGGTGTCGCCATTGTGTCTGTGGATTATTGTCTGGCGCCGGAACACAAATTTCCGGCCCCTGTGCAGGATTGTGTTGCCGCATTTTCCTGGGTTGCCGAGCATGCGGCGGATTTGAAACTTGACCCTGAAAGACTGGCGATCGGGGGGGGCTCTGCCGGAGCCAATCTGGCCATGGCATCAACGCTGATGCTGCGCGGTCAGGGCAAAAAATTACCAGACTTTGTGTTGCTGTTTTATGGGGTGTTTGGCGCTGATCAGGACACGGCCAGCTATCATCAGTTCGGAGGCGGGGATTTTGGTCTGGGGCGTGATGCCATGTCACATTTCTATGCGCTTTATCTGGATAACCCCCAGACCGACAAGTCCAATCCGCTGGTGTCACCGGTGCTGGCCGATCTGACCGGTTTGCCCTCCACCCATCTTGTTGTCGCAGGGCTTGACCCGTTGCGCGATGACAGCCGGTTGCTAGCCGATCGGCTGGAGCGGGCAGGCGTGACCGTTAACATTACGGAATATGGTGGTGTCATACATGGTTTCACGCTAATGGGCCGTCATGTTGATGCCGCCAACAAGGCTCTTGAGGAGGCCGGGCAAAGGCTGGCAGCAGGTCTGGAATAAATATGGCGAATGCGGCTGGTCAGAACATTGGACTGACCTTTGACCCTATGCAGATTTTAATTGTCGTGATAAGTTGTCTTCATATTAAAGGTTACGGACAGCCATAATTTATAGGCAGCAATTATAGTGAATACCTTGAAAAAAGATGACATGAATCCGATCAAGCGCCAGTCCGTTTCAGAACAGGTGGCGCAACAACTTATTGGTCTGATCCAGTCAGGCGATCTGAAGCCAGGGCAGCAGTTGCCACCCGAGCGTGAACTGACGACGATGCTGGATGTCAGCCGACCCAGCCTGCGTGAAGCCCTGCGGGCACTTTCCCTGCTAGGGCTTGTCAACATCCGGCAGGGTGGCGGGGTGTTTGTTTCTGCACTGGACCCGGAATCCCTGCTGGGGCCCCTGCATTTTTTCATCAGTCTGAATGATCATAATATCGAATCCCTGTTTGAAGCGCGGGCGGCTATCGAGTCTACCCTCGTCAGACTTGCGGCCATACGCATCACCGACGCGCAGCTGGATTTTCTGAAAAATCTGGTTGAAGACGAAGACGAGCTGTTGAGTGATCCGCAAAAGTTTATGGATGTTGACGAACAGTTTCATCGCACGATATTTGATGTGGTGGAAAATTCGTTTCTGATCCGTGTCGCCACCAGCCTTCATATTCTGGTGCGCGCTAGTCGGCGGATCACGGGCTATATCCCTGGTGTTCTGAAGAAAAGCATTAAGGATCATCAGCGCATTCTGGCAGCACTGGAACAACGCGATCCCGCAAAAGCGAGTGAGGCAATGGAGCGCCATCTTGTCAATGTTCGGACAGCTTACGAAAAACAACAGAAGGCGAACCAGAAGAAGTGATGGAAAAAGCATGAGACTCGCCCTGACAACCTGGTCATTTCCATACTGTTCCTTGGGCGAGGCAGTGCAGATCACGAAGGCGTTGGGCATTAATGCCCTTGATATGGGAATAGATTACGGGGCGGCGATTGATCGTGACGCCCTGTTGTCCAACCCTGAGAAAACCGGTAAGGACCTGTTGCGCTATGAGATCGAAATGCCGTGTTTCTATTACAGATTCGGGCAGGAACTTGCCGAGCGGAATATTGCGGACGCCCGGAATATGGCAGCCAATACAGAGGATTTTCGCAAAGTCGTGGCTTTTTGTCATGCTGCGGGCATCAAGCGTATTTTTGTTCTGCCGGGCCTTGTCAATCCCGGGCAGTCTTTGAAAGACGCACAGACAGCGTCGATTGCCGCCCTCAAGCAGCTTGTTCCCATCGCACAGGAGGCAGGCATTATCTTAACGATGGAAGCGCATGTGCGCTCTATTGTGGAATCCCCCTCGGCGACATTTGAATTACTGAATAACGTACCTGATCTCAAACTGGCGCTCGACTATTCACATTTTGTCTGCATGGGATACACGCAGGCCGATATTGACCCGCTGGTGCCTTATGCTGCACACATGCATCTGCGTCAGGCGAAACCCGGCGCGCTTCAGGAGAAATTCGATTACGGCACCATCAATTTCGCGACCCTGATCGGGACGCTGAACAGTGCCGGGTATGATGATTATCTGGCCCTTGAGGTTGTGCATCAGGATTATATGAACACCCGGTCTGACGATGTATTGACCGAGATCATCCAGTTGCGTGATCTTGTACGGAGATATATATGACCCAGCCGGTCGGCATCATATTCGGCGGCAGCAAGGGCATTGGCGCGGCCACCGCCAAATCTCTGGCAGCGAAGGGGGTGGATATTATTGTTGCTGCCCGGAATTTGGATGAATGTGGAAAAACTGCTGAAGAAATTCAGGTTTCCGGCGCCAGGGCACTGGCCCTGAAAGCCGATGTTACGGATCGTGGTCAGGTCGACGCTGTGGTGCAGACCGCGATGGATCGCTTTGGTCGTCTTGATTATATCATCAATAGCGCCGGAATAATGGACCCGGTTGGCCGAACCGAAGAATGCGACCCTGAAGCCTGGGCCACGTCACTGAAAATTAATCTGCTGGGCAGTTTTCATGCCTGTCATGCGGCATTGCCGGTTTTCCGGGCCCGGAACAACGGGGTTATGGTGAATATGAGTTCAGGCGCTGCCTTCCACGCGCTTGAAGGCTGGGGGGCCTATTGTACAGCGAAGGCTGGGCTTGCCATGCTAACCCAAATACTGGCCGCAGAGCTGGCCGGGACGGATATTTGTGTTTACGGCTTCCAGCCAGGCATGGTCAACACCGGTCTGACGCGGGAGGCCCTGCAACACAAGGTCAACCGGATTGCAGACCTTGATGTCGAGACCTTTGATGCGCCCGAAGCCCCCGCCGCGGCCCTTGCCTGGTTATGTCTGAGGCACCCTCGCGATCTGTCGGGTCGCGAAGTGGTCTTTACCGACCCTAAGATACAGAAGCGGCTGGCCGAAGACATGAAAATTGACACCTCGGAGTGTAGAGTGTGATTCAAAACAGAATTGTTGATGTGCGGGCCTATACCATGCCCGAAAAAGGGTCGGGCGGCGAATATCACGATCGTGATCAGGGGCATTGGCTGGTGGATAGCCTGATTGCCAACCCGATGTCGAAATATCCTGAATACAAGGCTTCCCGCACGAGCTGGGGGATCGGGGTCCTGGGCAGCGTTGTTGTCGAGATTGAAACTGACGACGGGACCATTGGTGTTGCCACCGGGCTGGGTGGAGACGCTGCGTGTTTTCTTGTCGAACGTCATTTCAGGCGATTTCTGATTGGCCAGGACCCGCGCGATATTGCCAAAATATGGGATCAGATGTATCGCGCCAGTCTGCCCTATGGCCGTAAGGGCCTGGCGCTGGCGGCCCTGAGCGTGGTGGATATAGCACTTTGGGATGTGCTGGGTCTTTTGCGTGACGAGCCGGTTTATAAACTGATCGGCGGGGCAACCCGTGATGAACTGGCGGTCTATCAGACCGGGGCCTATCCGGAAATTTCCAAAAAACTGGGCTTTGTCGGTGGCAAGGTGCCCCTGCCCCATGGCCCCGACGACGGGCCGGAGGGCCTGCGGGCGAATGTAAAATTCCTGTCGGAACATCGCGACCGGGTGGGCCCTGATTTCAAACTGAAAGTCGATTGTTACATGTCGCTGGATGTGCCCTATGCCACCGAACTGGCCCGGGCGATAGAGCATCTTGATATCTACTGGCTGGAAGAATGCCTGTCGCCGGATGATATTGACGGGCACAAGCTGTTGAAACAGCGTGTGCCGCAGATGCGCTGGACCACGGGCGAGCATGAATATACCCGGTATGGCTTCCGCCAGCTGATTACCGACCGTGCGGTCGACATTTTGCAGCCTGATGTCATGTGGGTTGGCGGACTGACGGAACTGTTGCGTATCTCGGCGATGGCGGCGGCCTATGACATCCCGGTCGTGCCCCATGGCAGCGGGGCCTACAGCTATCATTTTGTGATCTCGCAGTCCCATTGTCCATTCTGCGAATATATCAACACCAGCCCCGGCGCCGACCAGATTCTGCCGGTCTTCGGGGCTCTGTTTGAAAATGAGGTCCTGCCAAAAAACGGCGCTGTTTGCCCGTCGGATGATCCGGGCTGGGGCCTGAAACTGAACCGCGATGCCGTGACGCTTCATCGCCCTTATAGCGGAGACAGCGCATGAATAATTATGATCTGACGGGGCAGATTGCCATCATCACCGGCGCCGCGCGCGGTATCGGATATGGCGCCGCGGAGCGGTTGTTGAAATCCGGTGCATCTGTTTGCATATGGGACGCGGACGGCGCAGCCGCCCGTGATGCCGTGGGATCGCTTAAAAGCCTGGGCCGGGTGATGGCATGCGAGGTTGATATCACGGACTGGGAACAGGTAGCGACCGCCACCGACGCCACGGTCGAGGAAATAGGTGGTGTTAATATACTGGTGAATAACGCCGGTATTGCGGGGCCCAACCTGCCGCTGTGGGAATTTCCGATCGAAAGCTGGCGGCAGATTATCGAAATTGATCTGGTGGGTGTTTTCCTGTGCTGCCGGGCAGTTGTCCCGGTCATGTTGGAAAAAGGGGTCGGGCGGATCGTCAATGTCGCGTCGGTGGCGGGCAAGGAAGGTAATCCCAAGGCGTCGGGCTACAGTGCCGCCAAGGCGGGTGTGATCGCGCTGACCAAATCGCTGGGCAAGGAACTGGCCCATACCGATATACGTGTGAATGCTGTCACTCCGGCCACGGTCGCCACTGAAATCCTGAAGCAATTCGGCCAGGATCAGGTGGATTATATGCTGTCGCGTATCCCCATTGGACGGCTGGGCACGGTGGAGGAAAATGCTGCCATGATTGCCTTCCTGTGTTCACCGGACTGCACATTTTCGACTGGGGCGGTGTTCGATACGTCCGGCGGTAGATGTACCTATTAAGGAAAGTAATACTTCATGAAATTATTAAGGTATGGACCTGCAGGTCGGGAAAAACCGGGCATCCTGGATGCAAGCGGTAATATACGTGATCTTTCAGGAATTATTCCCGACATCACACCACAGACGATTGCGCACGAACTCGGGCGGCTCTCGGCGCGGGATATGGAGAAACTGCCAATCGTCCCGTCAGACGTGACAATTGGCCCCCCGGTTTCAGGCGTCGACAAAATTGTCTGTATTGAGCTCGACTACCGCAAACACGTCAAAGAGAGCGGAATGGATATTCCGCCCGAGCCATTGGTTTTTATGAAAGCGACAACATCAATTGCCGGCCCGAATGATCCGGTCATGAGGCCCAAAGGAGCGACCAGGGTCGACTGGGAAGTCGAATATGCCATTATTATGGCAAGACGGCGCGCTATGTCAGCGAGGACAGGGTGATGGACCACGTGGCAGGCTATTGTGTGCTGAACGATGTATCGGAACGGGCTTTCCAGATGGACCGGTATCGGGCAGAAGCCGCCGCTCTATCTGAAGGCGGGTGACATTATGCGGCTGGACATTGAAGGGCTTGGTGAACAGCGTCAGGAAGTCGTCCCCTTTAAAGAGTATGAATGATGAGCACCCCGCCTGTTGATGACCGGGCGAAGAGACACCGAGCGCCGTTTATCTGGACGCCGCGTCAGAAAATTGACCATGACCTGACCTTTATGAAAATGATGAGGGATGGCCCCCGACGGCGCGAGGACGGTACCAATCGCTGGTTTCTGTTCCGCAGGTCTTTTTTCCTGAACTCCATGGCGCACCGGGCCATGATCGACATTACGGTCGACGGTCGCTACCAGCTTTTTGTCAATGGTACACGCATCGGGCGGGGGCCTGTTCGTTCAAGCCCGCAATTCCAGCGTTATGATACTTATGACATCGCCCAACATCTTGTGACGGGTGAAAATGTGATTGCCGTTCTGGTGCATGTATACGGGGTTGACACCTCGTGGTACGAGACGGTGAAGGGCTATTGGCAGCCCTGGTTTGGCGATGGCGGGTTATATTGTGACGCCCGGATAGAAGGTGCGGATGCCAGTGTCACCAGAGTTTCATCAGACGTGCTATGGCGCAGTCATGTCTGCAAAGCCTGGCGAGCTGATACTCCCCGCGCCGGTTGGGGACAGGGGTTTATCGAAGATTTTGATGCCGCCAAAATGCCCGGCGGATGGACAGGTGCAGACTTTGATGACAGTAACTGGGATGAAGTCCAGCTTCTGGCTGTGCCCCCTGATCAGAACGGTATGGCAAGGGGGTGGGGCGAGATTGTACCCTTTCCCCAACTGATGCCTAATGATTTGCCGCCACTGGCCGAGAAGCCGGTGGCGCCTGTTAAGGTTGTAGCGGTTTATGGAGTCATGCCCGCGCCGGATTTGGCCCTGGACCGCCGGCTTTATGACGAGGAGCTGGTTGACGTACCGCCGGGACTGGTCGAGGATCCCGAGGCCTTGTTGAATTCGCAAGCCGGGACAACGCTTGTGCTCACAACCAACGAACATGACATCTCACTGTTCATTGCTTTCGAGACCCTTCATTCGGGCTATCCCTTTATCGAAATTGACGCCAAGGGTGGCGAGATTATCGAACTGGCGGTCAGCGAGACGTTCGGCGGTGAGTTTGACAAGCACTTGCCGGCCCGCCCTCGTCTCAAACGCGAGGGCCATCTGGATTGCGCGCACCTGATCCGCTACACCGCCCGGCCCGGTCTCCAGCGGTTTGAGAAATTTGAATGGACAGCGGTCCGCTATATGCAGATCACGGTCCGGAACGCGCCAAAGGGTCTGAAAATCCGCCATGCAGGGTCGATCCATACCCATTACCCGCTGGCATATGCCGGGGATTATGAGTGTTCCGATGATTTCCTCAACCGCTTTTGGAGGATCGGGCGCTATACCGCACAGGAATGCACCCACGATGCCTGGGAGGATTGCCCCGGTCGGGAAAAGCGCCAGTGGATCGGGGACGGCATTGTTCATTATCTGGTCAGTGCCGCTGCCTTCGGGCCCAGCAGCCAGCCGGTAGACCGCAAGTTTTTGTATGACGCGGCGCACAGCCAGCGCCCGGATGGCCTGATGCAGATGTTCACACCGGGCGATCACCACACCAACGGTGTGATTATTCCGGACTTTAATTTGCACTGGGTGGGGGCACTTTATCATTATTTTCTCCATACCGGAGACATGGAAACCACAGAAGAATTGTTGCCGGTCGCACAGCGCTCTCTTGGCTGGTTTGAGCGATTGCTGGACCAGCATAGCCTGATTGCAGATGTGCCCTTCTGGCATTTTATCGAATGGGCGCATGTTGGGCGGCAAGGCCAGTCAGCAATCATCAACGCCATGTTTGTCGGGGCGCTGAAGTCTTTGGCTGATCTGGTGCATTGGCTGGACATGCCGCGGCTTCAGCAAAAATATTCATGCCTTGCCGCACAGGTTTCCGATGCCCTGAACGAACGTCACTGGGATGACAGGCGCGGTGTATATGTGGATGTGGTTGACCCGGACACCGGTCACCAGGAGCAAAGGATTTCCCAGCATGCCAATGCGGCGATGATATACTGGGACATCGCCTCCCGTGATCGCCGGGCCGCCATGATTGATCGCATAACAGACCCGGCGCGGTGCAAACTGACCTCGGTCCCACCCATTGTGATGCGCGGCGAAGACTTTGATCCCGAGACCGATGTGGTGGAAGCCAACACTTACTTCAGCCATTTTGTGTATGGCGCGCTGGCAAAGGCCCGGCGTTTTGATCTGGTGCTGGCGGCCGTGCGCAAAAATTACGGGCCCATGCTGGCGACCGGGACCCAAACATTGTGGGAGGCCTATGAGCCCTCTGCCAGCCTGTGCCATGCCTTCTCGGCGTCTCCGGTATATCAGCTTTCGGCCCAATCACTGGGTATTCAGCCCCTGAAGCCCGGCTTCGAGGAATTTCTGCTCGCGCCGCAGCCTGCAGACCTGGCCCATGCCAGTGGTGTCTACCCCACAGTAAAGGGCGACATCAAGGTGGCGTGGCGGCAAGGGAAAGAGGCTTTTGACATATCAGTCACCATTCCCGACGGTACCCGGGCCACGTTTGTGCCGCCGCCGGGTTTTGATCAGGGTGGCCAGGAAACCTTGCTGGGGCCGGGTGAGCACATAATGACAGTCAAAGCCCAGCCCTCATGAACAAGAGACGGGTGATGGACAAGACCATTATTGTCACCGGCGCGCGCTTTGTGATTGACGGCGGGATGACAATGCAATGACTATATTGACAATGAACACAGGATTGAGAAATTTCCAAGGATAGCGTGATGCGTATTGAAGACTGTAATAACGTTGCCGATTTTCGCGAGCTGGCCCGTCGCCGGTTACCCGCGCCCCTGTTCCATTATATTGATGGCGGGTCTGATGATGAGTTGACCTTGCGCCGAAACACCAGTGCTTTCGACCATTATAACCTTGTGCCGCAAGGGCTGGTGGATACCGTTGCCATAGACCTGAGCACCCGTGTGCTGGGCCAGAAAATTGACTGGCCCCTGTTCCTGTCACCTACCGGCATGACCCGTCTGTTTCATCATGATGGTGAGCGTGCGGTGGCGCGCGCCGCGGCGCAGGCAGGCACGATGTACAGCCTTTCCACCCTGTCGGCGGTACGTATTGAGGACATCGGGGCGCTGACAACAGGCCCAAAAATGTTCCAGATTTATATTCATAAAGATCGCGGTCTGACCCATGAACTGATTGACCGGTGCAAGGTGGCGGGCTTTAACGCCCTGTGCCTGACCGTGGATACCATTGTGGCCGGAAACCGGGAGCGTGATCTTGTCACCGGCATGACCATGCCGCCGAAGTTCACGCTAGCCAGCTTGCTGAGCTTTGCCCTGCGCCCCCGCTGGACATTGAATTATCTGACCCATGAAAAGTTTGAACTGGCAAACGTTGTTGACCGTATTGAAAAAGGCACCAGCGAAGCCAGCTCGGTGATTGATTATATTAACGAACAGTTTGACCGTTCGCTGAGCTGGGCCGACGCCGGGAAGGCGATAGCTGCCTGGGGCGGCCCCTTTGCCATCAAGGGTGTAATGTCGGTCGAGGATGCCCGGCGCGCAGTGGACGTGGGCGCCAGCGCAGTCATTATCTCCAACCATGGCGGACGACAGCTTGACAGCGCGCCGGCTCCGATCGATTGTATCGTCCCGATTGTGGACGCGGTTGGCGACAAGATAGAAGTTATTCTGGATGGCGGGGTTCGCCGCGGCACACACGTATTGAAGGCGCTGGCGCTGGGGGCCACAGCCTGCATGATGGGGCGGGCGTACCTGTACGGCCTGGCCGCGGGCGGACAGCCGGGCGTAGAGCATGTCCTTGGTCGGCTGCGGGCTGAAATAGAGCGTGACATGGCGTTAATGGGATGCACCGGCATCGGGCAGCTTAACCGCGACAAAGTCGAAAAATACATGTACGAGTGCCAGTAAGCGCAGGCAGGTTATTTTTCGGGCGCGTAAACCAGTGGATTCTGACTTTCGTCATTCAGTATGTCACCCTTTGACAATGACTGGAAATAATCATCTGAAAGAATATTCTGCTGGCCGTTAAAGGTGCTGCCGTCCGGCATATAGGCGCAAGACATGGCAATGCGGCGCTGGCGGGTGATGTTGACGCCCGCGCCATGCGCCGTCAACCCGTTGTGAAAGCTGCAATCCCCGGCTTTCATCGGCACCAGCACGGGGTCAATTTCCGCCATCTGGGGGTAGACCTCCATCAGGGCTCCGAAATTCATATTGTTGCCAAGGTTGATATTGTCATAAGTCGCGATTTTATGGCTTCCGGGCAAAAAACACAGGCATCCGTTGGCAATAGTGGCATCTTCCAGCGCGATCCATATGGTGATGTTGTTGCGTTGGCATAGGGCTCCTTGATGAAAGCCTGATCATGCCAGACCCTTAAAGCGTCGACGCCTTCCAGCTGGCACTGCATTTGCCCCAGATCGCGTGCCAGCATGTAGCGTTTCACCGTCTCGCTGATCCGGTGAAGATTGATGCGCTGAGTGAAGACACGATCATAATTGCTATTGCCCTCCATCAGATTTGCGCCCTTGCCAGCAATTTTTCTCTTGCCCATGGTGGATATAGCGTCAAGCATTGCCTGTCTCAGTTCTGTCTCCTCTGAAGCATCCAGAAAATTCGGGTAGTAGAGGAACCCGTCACGGCGATAGCGCTCGATTTCTTCACAGGCAAGGCGGGTGCGCATCACATGCTTCTTTCGTCATCATGGTGTCGGGGCGTCGGGGCGCAATAGTCCTTCTTCCTTAAGGTCGCGCCACAGGGCTGCCGGGATGACGGTCTGGTAAGTTGCAATATTCCGTTCAATTTCGGAGACGGATCGGGCTCCGGGGATCACAGAGGCAACAGCCGGATGATGCAATGGAAATTCCAGTGCGGCAGCTGCAAGAGGGACGTTGTGCCGCCGGCAAACAGTTTCTATCTTGCGAACTTTTTCGAGTATTTCAGGACTGGCTGGCGCATAATCATAATAGGCGCCTTCAATGGCACCCGTCGCCAGTATGCCGGTGTTGTAAGGGCCCCCGATGATGATACTGATGGATTTCTTCTCACACAGCGGCAACAGGCTATCAAGCGATTGCTGATTCAGCAATGTATATCGGCTGGCCAGAAGGAAGCCGTCAAAATCTCCGGCGCGGGCAAAGCGTTCGCAGGCCTGCCATTCATTCAGGCCGCACCCGACAGCCTTGATTGTGCCTTCTGAACGAAGGTCATGGAGTGCCTTGTATCCGCCTTCCATGACCTCGCGGAAGCGGGCATCCGTCGCCTCCTGTGTCTGATGCGTCCAGACATCGACATCGTGGATCAGAACAATGTCGATATAATGCATGCCAAGCCGTTGAAGGCTGTCTTCAACCGAGCGCATTACGCCATCATAGGAATAGTCAAAAACGGGCATGAACGGCAGGCAACCAGGGAATTGCCCGGGCGGGATATTATCAGGACTTTCCGGTTTCAGCAGCCGCCCGACTTTTGTAGAAATCACGAAACTGTCTCGCGGTATGTTCCGTAGCGCTTGTCCAAGTCGGTGCTCGCTCAGACCATGACCATAAAAGGGGGCGGTATCAAAATAGCGAATGCCCCCGTCAAAGGCTGCGGACACAGTTGCGAGCGCCTGATTGTCATCCAGTTCAGCATACAGATTACCAAGAGGCGCGGCGCCAAAACCCAGCTCACAAACGGCAATATCTGTTTTTCCGATTTTTCGCTTTTTAATTTCTGCCATGATGCCCGCCTTTCACAATGCCTGTCTCTCATGATGCCACGCAAGAGCCTTCAGGAAGGGTCGTCCGGGGCGACGATGCCCTTGCCAATGATGATGTTGCCATACAGCCTGCGTTCACCGGTTACGATAATGCCAGAGGCCTTCGCCGCCCTTTGATAGAAAGCAAACCGCTCAATCCGTTCAGGTTCTAAAGGCTTTTCTCCGGCTTTGGCTATGGCCAAGGAAAAATCAGCATAGGTATCCGGTGTGCTTTCGGGGTCGTCGACAACAGCCATGACAGCTGCCGGCATCTCGCGATACTGGTCGAGGGGGAAAAGGGTGAGAATCGCGGCAAGTGCCTGTGTCGTATCCGCGCCATCAAGACGGACGAGCCTTTTTGCAAGACCGGCTGCTGGGAAATTGGCGTCAGCAATAACCAGTTCATCGCCATGGCCCATAGATGCAATCAAATGCAAAATATCCGGTCCCAGCAACGGGTCTATTCCCTTAAGCATCTACCCCCCTGAACATAATTTTCAGAATAGAATAATCTTATAATTGGTCAGACCAATAGTAATTCTATAATTTGGCGCCGTCCAGCAAATAATCTTGTAAGGTCCAAAGTCTATTTACAAGATGGGTAGGATCAGGGCATGGGGTCAGCCGGTGCATAACGCCCCCGGGGTTTATGGATATCGTGCGACAGGTCGCCTCGGTAGTTTTGACACTGCCGTGTTAACTTCCACACAATATTTCATACCGCTAGGCATGTGCGCAGGTGGCGAGGTAGAGCCTTGTAACCTTGTATGGTGGGGATGCTGAAGAATGCGGAGATCATTGACAGTTTGGCTTTCAGGATTTAGCCTCAAATCCATCATGCAGAAACCACGGTCCAGTTTTATTTCCCAATTGATGGCGGATTACGGTCTGCCACTGCGTCACTTGCTGGAGCGCGAATATGAAGCGGATGAATGTGAACCATCCCCGGAAAGTCGGATCGACAGCAAGGCAACTGTCCCGGTTAAAAATTGTCATCCGTGAACGGCCGCCTAGATGCCGTGAAGTTTTTATTCGCCATCGTTTCCATGGTCAGGATAATGCCCGGATCGCTGCCGAGATGGGAATTTCCAAAAGCATGGTCAAAAAGCACATCGGCCATGCGGTCCGAACCTGTCTTGAGAAAACAGGGCCGTCATAAACGCATTGATAATATTCTTAAATTCCTTGAAAAACCGGGTCCAGCGCCCGCATGATGCGGCGGGTGAATTTCCCCAGGCTGAAGCGGAACATACCCTGAATGCCCTGATCCCGGCGCACGTCCACAGTGGACGTCCGGTCCGCGCCAAGACCTAGGTCATGGATGGCCTTGCAGTTGCTACCGCGATCCTTGCCACATTCGCCCTGCTCTATCTCAACACACAATCCTGGATTGTGGTTGAGATAGAGCAGGGTGTACGCGCGATTGCCCTTAAATCAGGCGAGGCGTTTTTTGAAGTCGCGCACGAGAAAGAGTGCCCGTTCATCGTTAAAACCAGGAATGGTTGATTCGGGCGGTGGGCACGGGTTCAATGTCCATACCCGCGATCAGGATACGGTTGTAACCGTGGTAGAAGGCATTGTTCAGATCCTGCTGCACATGCAAAGGAGCGGACCGGATGCCGGGGCTAGGCGCCAGGCTGTTCATGATGGCGAGAGTGTCACGTTCAGCGCCAATACATATACCGGTAATGTCGTTAAAAAAATGTCCGCTAGACCACTATATGGCGCACGCGCAAGCTGGTGTTTGACAATGCTGATTTGCCCGAGGTGACCGAAGAATTCAATCGCTATACTGCTGTAGAGTTTAGCATCCGCGATCCACAATTGCGGGAGTTGAAACTAAGCGGCAGCTTTAATGCCACCGAACTGACATCCTTGCTTGAAAATCTGGAAGCCGGTTTCTCGGTACGGGCAGTGCTCTCGGGGAATCGGATCGACCTTTATACGCAGGAAAAAGTTGCCGCAAGGTGACCTTTGGCCGCCGCCGGGCGAGCGCCCGCATTCTAGGGTGTGAACCCAATTCAAGGGGGTTGATTTTACTATGCTGTTTATGCTTCAAAGCTCCCACACAGGGAGTTTTATATGGCACGTGTTGATCTGACGGATGAAGAATGGACAGTTATTGAGCCTTTACACCCTTGTTTGGCGGCGAAATCCCGGGCGCCCGGAGCGGTTTTGCGGTCACGCCGGGGTTCTTTAAACGGGATAACGTGGCAACCTCGCTGGCAATTGATTACGATTTCAATGATTATATCCTGACGTCGATCACAGGGTATAATAACCTGAAAGCCAAACGGGATCAGGACAATGATTTCGAAGTCCGCAGCATCGGCTACCTGAACAACCGTGCGGAACCGGAAGAATACAGTCAGGAATTGCGCATTACATCGCCCTAAGCCGCGCGGTTGCGCTGGATGATCGGCGCCTATTATTATCATCTCGATGTGGACTCGACCAATCGTGATCTTCGGGTCGGCATCGGCATGAACGCCCCGGTATTTCCACCTTTCAGCAATATTTTCAATGAAGGTCTGATCAATGAGGCCAGTGAACAGACCGAGAATTATGCCCTGTTCGCAGCCGTGGATTTCGATCTGACGCCCACCTTGCACCTCTCCCTTTCCGGCCGCTACAGCTGGGAAGAAAAAGAAGTGATGGCTACGTACACCTTCGCTATCTCGCTAAATTCGGCGACGTTCAGCGACAGTGCCGTGATATTCGTCAGCGTCTCCCGCGCGGTCAAGGCTGGCCGGCACTCAATTGCAGTATGTATCGAAATATACCGCCAACGGGGCCATCCAGTACAGCCATCCGATAGGTGACCGGTTCAACTGGTTCGGGCGGGCCGACATCAGCTATCAGTCAAAACAAAGTACTGTGCAACCGGGGGATGGCTTTATTGGCGACCACACGCTGGTGAATGTTCGTACAGGCGTCGAGACCGAAAATTACTCGATCACGTTCTGGGTTGAAAACCTGTTCAAGGAAGACGCGGCGGTGGCGGGCGCTTTCACCACCAACCGCGCGACACGGTTTGATACCGTGGCCAACTTTCCGACCGCCGGATTTCAGGCGTTCGGCGGTCTCGTCACCTCACAAACATGGGGCGTAACGGTACGGGCCAAATTCTAGGGCGTGTTCCTGAATAATTTGATTGTTGATCTGCAAATCTTCATAATCTGTGCTGGCAGGGATAACCCTGTCGGCACCATAATCGGGCAAGGAGACTCTGATGACAATTTTCAACTGGCCGGGGGCGTGGCCATCAACGACCCGTTACAAGCCACGCTAGGTCCTTATTCCCATGCAGTGCGCGCAGGTGACATGCTGTTTCTGTCCGGGGTCATCGCCTTCCCGTCCCCAAAGTTATCCGGGCAGCTAGAGGATTGACAGGCGCAATGCTCAGTTGTGAGAGCTCGACGGGTTGTCCTGTTTGAGACCGGGTCGACTGATTGTTTTTATTACTGATCCTGCCATGGGGTCGATGCCAGTCTTACATATGGCTCCGTTACCCTTATGAAAAGCTAAACCTGCATCAGCCTTGGAGAAGTAGATAGATTTGCGTCCAAAGCACGGGTCCTTCCCAGAGGGTGCGTTAAGTGGGGGGCAAAGGCGCGGAACGTGTCTAGCGCCAAAACAGTGGGGGGGGGTTCCGCTTCCGCTTTCAAGTTAAGTCATTGTTTTTAAATAATTCCGTGTTTGGAAAAGCGGAACCCCCCCCCACACAAAATGAACATTAAAGCGGAACCCCCCTCCCACCTTCGGTGAGCGTCATTCCCGCCGCCACAGTTCTGTCCTATCTCCGTTTTGATCAGGCCACAGGACAATGCTTTCCAGATTCTGGTCAACATCAAAAACACATTCCACATATACATTGGTGGCATTGATTTTTAAAAATTGTTTGACCTCCCCCTTTATGGTGGCAATCAGATGCTTTTGATAGTCTGCTAGATTACCCGGTGGCGGCGGTGAAATTGGTCTTTCCCCTGTGTAATCAAGGCCCTTTATCTTGCCGCGCGTAGTCCCTTCAGTGAGTGTTATTTCCGCCCCCACAATATATTTGTCCGTTGGCATAATATTCTCCTGGGTTCGCTTCATAAACTACAGACGCGGCATGACCCGGACATCATGCTTTTCCGCCTTGTCCCGCCCAAGAAAATATCTTCTTGTTGTACGGTGCCGCGCGGTACCCGCCCACTCTCAAACCACTGACGTAGTTCTTTAAGCCCAGCCGGCCATTCGTCTCTATCAGGATTGCGAAAGGTGTATGTTTTACCTCTTTCGACACTAACCCACCCTTCAAATTCTTCAGCGTCTTTGTAAATATCGGGATGGATTTTCCAAAGCCGCCACCATTCACCCAACGTTTGATGATAGCATTTGGCGCAGTCTGTTCTGGCTGGGATTTTAACATTGCGTTGTTCCAAGTATGCCCAGACATCTGCTTCGGACCATCCCCATCGCCGCATAGGAAAGTCCATTGTAATGCCGTCATCATCAATAAACGTCATACCTGCCCGTCCAGGTTCATCACTTCGCAAACCCACATATGAAATTGCAGGTGCCTGTTCCGCCAGCCATCGATAATATGGCTCGATCTTTAATTGTCGCGTACACCATCGGGCACTATGGTTGGGAAGCATTTTGTGCTTGCGAATAAGCCCGTCCAGGCTAACCCCACATGATACCGGTAATATTGGCTGGCCAAGCATTTTACCTAACATCAACCAATGTTGAATCATTTCTGGCAATTCGTCCCCCGTTGGGGTGCAAACGAACATATAATCCCTGGGTTCACATTCTTGCAACCGAAGGGCCATCGCGGTGCTATCTTTGCCGCCAGAAAGCGCAACTATATGTTTCATATTTTGCCCTCTTGCCACAGTTATGCCACAGAATGCCACAGAATACCGTGAACAAAACGGGCATATCTTGTTGTTTTTTGACGTAAATGTGGGAGTTTTCTGCCGAAATGCGGCCAGCCCTATGCCCTCCGAAGACAGATGTCACACATTCAAACGTGTCGGGTACGCTAATAATTCAGCGACCCAAGGGCACCCATGAGTACGGAATTTGCGTGCAGGAAGTTGTCCGTCTGCTCGCGCAGGCCGTAAGCTATCTTGGTGCCGTGCACAAAATTGTTTCTCAGTCGGTAGACAATTAGCAGGAGTGCAGTTAGCTGGTCTGAAATACTGGCACCCTCACCCTTCAAGAAGTCTTCAACCCGTGATTTCCCTTTATCGTTCTGCTGATAGAGGGCGTCGAACCCCGGAGTAAGGGCCTTGTTTTGGAAATACCTGTCCCTGAAATAGGCTGAGGCACAATCTAATGGCTTGGGATCCATCCGACCTTCTTTACAGGCCTTTTTCGCAAACTTCTCTATTTCCTTCACGTTGGCGTTCTTTTGCAATGCAGTTAGCTCAAAGAAACTCCATAACAGGATGAAATCTGTTGCCGCTTTTATGCCATGATCGTCTAACACATCAAATTCGGGCACATTTTGTTTGAGCCATTTCAATGTATCTGGGGGTGAGGCCAACGATTCAGACTCCATCATCAAATGTCCTGATCAGGTCCATAAGCTTTTCGGTCACCCGCTCAATAATCGTCTTGCGCTCCAGGATCTTCGGTTTTTGGTTCAAGGCCGACACGATATCTTCCCGCAGAGGCTGGCGCTGGGTGAAGTGATAATCCTGGATGATGCCGAGAATGGCGTCACGGTCGAGCCCCTCGCTTTCGCAAAGGTCGGAAAGGGTCTTCTCGCGTTCGGCCGTCCAGAAGTCGTCGAATGCTCCCTCCACATCGTCCGGGGATTTGATGTTGGGAAAGTAATCCTCAATGAAGCGCTCAATCAGCTCTCGTTTGCTGCGAAGTTGAACCTCAGAGCCAACGAGATCAAGGATCGATCGCCGCCTCTGTTCTGCACTTTCGCGCTCAGCTTCATCGGATGACTGTTCCGCTTCCTTCAGGTGTGCCAATAGCGTCAGAATATAAGCAACATTGATTTCGTCCCGCCGGATCAACTCCAGTTCGAAATCGACCTCATTGATGATCGACGCCTTTTGCTGTTCGTCCCCTTTGGAGTGGGCCTTTTCATAGAGGTCCAGATATTTGCTCCTGTAATCTGCAAACGTCTGCTCATCCATATAGAGGTCGGACCAGGTGAATTGCGAGAAGCTCTTCAGTACATTCAATATCCGCATCAGGTTGCGGAACGCCCTGACGAACCTGACTTCCTCTTCTTCGTCCTTGAGGTGGTCAACACTGGCGACGGTTGGTGCAATTGAGAGAAGTACCTTCACGCCATCATTGAATTCATCCGCATAGGTCTCGTAAGGCTCGATAAGTATGGTCTCGTTGGCATTCTTGTCAGAAAAGAGCGCAATCGCTTCGTCAGTATTGGCCTTGAGGTTGCGGAAACAGATAATGTTCCCCTGGCTCTTTACCTCGTTCAGGATGCGGTTGGTGCGGGAATAGGCCTGAATAAGGCCGTGATAACGCAAATTCTTGTCGACATAGAGGGTATTGACCTTTTTGGCGTCGAAGCCGGTGAGAAACATGTTGACGACCAGCAGAACATCAATCCTGTCCTTATCCTGAAAGCCTTCCTTGTCACGGGCTTTGATCCGTTTGCCGATATCCTTGTAATAGTTATAAAAGCCGTCTCGTTGCTTGGTGCTGAAAGCGGTGCCGTACTGCTTGTTATAATCGGCGATATACTCATCCAGTTTTTCGCGACTGTGCCGGTTCTCAGGTGTTTCCGCTGTTTCGGGCCCCAGATTCAAATCCGGCTCACCAATCAGACCATCCGCATCCTTGTCGTCTTCATTGGTGCCGCAGGAGAATACGGTTACCACCCGCAAATCATGCTCCCCGGCCGCCCGTCTTGCCTTGAACTGCTCATAATACTGGATCAATGCATCAATGCTGCTCACGGCCATGATGGCGGTGAAATCCTTGCCATGGGTCTTGCGACTATGATTGGCAATCACCCACTGCACGATCCCATCGGTCCGGTCGGGGTTGTCGAAAAATTCCTTCGTATCGATCCCCGCCACTTTCTCGTCGATCAGACTGCCATCTTTCTTGCGCAGCTTACCCCAATATTCGACCGAGAATTTGAGCACATTCTGATCGCGGATGGCGTCCGTGATAACATATTGGTGTAGTTGTTCACCGAAAAGGTCTTTGGTTGTTCGCTTGCCCAACTCATTGCGGCTGGCATTATCAGCAAAGATCGGCGTGCCGGTAAAACCGAACATCTGCGCCCTGGAGAAATAGGCATTGATCCGCTTGTGGGTCTCGCCAAATTGCGAGCGATGGCATTCATCAAAGATAAAGACAATGCGGCTGTTTTTCAGCGCCGCCATGGTCTCGTCATAACGCTCTTTGCCAATGGCGTTATTCAGCTTCTGGATGGTGGTAACAATCAGCTTGTTGCTCTCGTCCCCAAACTGCTTGACCAGCGCCGCCGTGTTGTTGGTGCCGTCCACACTGCCCTTGGCAAAATGATTGAATTCGGTGGTGGTCTGATAGTCCAGGTCCGCCCGGTCAACGACAAACACCACTTTGGCCACCTTGGGCAGGTGGGTCAGAATCTGCGCTGCCTTGAAGCTGGTCAGGGTCTTGCCTGAACCGGTGGTGTGCCAGATATAGCCGTTCTTGTTACCCTTCTCCACCTGATCAACAATGCGTTCCACCGCATAATATTGATAAGGGCGCAGCACCATCAGGATTTTGTCCGTTTGCTGCAACACCGTATAGCGGCTGATCATCTTGGATATATGGCATTTTTCCAGAAAATCGTCTGCAAATTCATCCAGCTGGGTGATGGTGCTGTTGTCTTCGCGCGCCCAGAAAAAGGTTTGTTTGAAGCTCTGACGGCGCTGGTTGGTGTAATATTTGGTGTTCACGCCGTTGGAGATGACGAAAATCTGCACATAGTTAAAGAGCCCCCGCGCGCTCCAGAAGCTGTGCCGCTGGTAACGGTTAATCTGGTTGAAGGCTTCTTTCATCTCCAGCCCGCGCCGCTTCAGTTCAATCTGCACCAGCGGCAGGCCATTGATCAGCAGCGTCACGTCATAGCGGTTTTTATAGCTGCCTTCCTGCGCAATCTGGTTAGTCACCTGATATTCGTTACGGCACCATTCTTCAGTATTGAGGAATTGCAGCCAGCAGGTCGTGCCATCATCACGCAGCAGCGACATGCGGTCGCGCAGAGTTTTAGCGCGGTCAAACACATTGCCTTTGTCGAGATGATTGAGCACCCGCTCAAATTCGCCATCGGTCAGGACCAGCCCGTTATGTTTTTCCAACTGGCGTTTGAGGTTGGCCAGCAATTCATCGCTGTCACGGATCGCCACCCGCTCATAACCCAGCCCGCCCAGGCGAGTGACAAGTGCTTCCTCAAGCTGGGCTTCGGACTGGGTCATTCGACGACCGTTGTTGTAGTTGGTTCGAGACCGGCTGGTCTCAAACGAATTCCATCACGGAATGTTATCCAGTCTCGACCGCTCTGTGGCATAGTTTCCCTTTGCGCCCGCTCGGGATTTGCCGCCCAATTCATTAGCCGCTTGCGTAACCCTTTCCAATCACGAGTGTTGCCCGACATAAATTCACCAATGATCTTGGCGGCAACCGGATCCAGATCAACATACCAGCCCGTCATCTCGGCCAACCATTCCCTCTCTGGACTTCCAAGTAAATATAGTCCCCAAACCACTCGATAATAATCGCGCCACGTTTCTCGTGTTTCTTGCAGTTCGATTGGCGTTTGCTCGTCTGGCACGGGGTCAGCCCAGGCAAAGGCCAGGCGCTGCCTTTTTTTACGGTACAGCAGCGCTCCGATATGCAACTTGCATGCCTTGTTGTCTATATTGACTACTCGATTCGCCTGCTCCTTTGCGCCATCAAGAACAGTCTGTGCAAAGCCTGAATTTCGGCCCTTGGCCTCCAGAACATGGTATTCACCTGTGGCGGGATCGAGTCCAATAAAGTCCGGCGTAGATTTTCCACGCCTAACTTTTACCGAATGAGCGCCAGCAAACCATTTGAAGTGCATTAGCCAGGGCATTCCCAGAACTTTTTCAGCAAAGATTTTTGTGAAAACCATACCAAGCGAGAAATTCACCCAAGCCTTTTCAGTGGGATCCAGCGCCTTGAACGCCTCAGAATTATGGAGACTCGATGATGTGGGCTCCAGAGTAAGGTTTGCCCTGATCATCCCCCATCGACCCAGAATCTCGTAGAGAGAATATTGGCCATGCGCAAGAACGTCCTGTAAGCATGGCCGCCCCACCGTGATCGCCGCCCAGAAAAGCTCTGCTTCGTTCACGGTGATTGCAAGGGGCATCGATTTTTTAATGTTAGGCGGAAAGTTCAAGTTTTTAAGGTCAATACTCCAAGTCATCTGAGAACTCCCTAAACAAACATCTGTTGCAGCAACGCTTTCTTGAAGTGCTGCATAGCGTCCAACTGGGCAGTGACAGCGTTGATCTTGGCGTCGAGCGTAGAGAGGAAATCAGCGATTTTTTTTTGTTCGCCAAGCGCTGGGACTTGGACCTTGATCCTCTCAATCGTCGTCTTTGACAAACTTGGCACGCCTGAAGCTTCGTTGTGCTTCAGCCAATTAATCCGCTGAAAAATCGCTAGTACGAAAAGCGGTATGACACCCTTGAAGCCGTGAGTAAAAAATAGCGTATCAACGGTCCAAAACCTGCCAGTGAGGAAGCTCGGTGCGTTAATCGTCCCCTTGCGGCCGATACATACACTATCCCCATCATAGAGATACTCATCAACCGATGTCATATAGCCACCAGTACCATACACCGGATATTTTCCCGCTCGCAAGTGCCTATAATCACGGCCACTTCCAATGATGAGCAGGTCACCCAGCCGCCTTTTCTGCCAGTCGGGGAAGGGGGAGCCGTCGTCGCGGGTGAAGCGCAGGTCCTGGGAAAAGAGACGCTGCATCATCCCCTTTTTGTACGCCTGCAAAGCCTCCCGCCGCCGCCGCAACAACTCCACCCGCGCATCCACCGCACCCAGGAAACCAGCTATTTTTTGTTGTTCGTCTCGAGAGGGTGATACGACAGGTCCCTTTTTCAAAATATCTTGCGTTATGTTTACTTGAGCTTCCGCCAACCCTGACTTGGTACCGCTAATATAACTCTGATATCGAGGCCGCCCAAGCAATGTAGCCAGAAAACGACTATCATGGCTGCTGCTAGCTCGAACCCGGATTAGTTTGTCCGAGAGCATTAATTTAGGACGCGATTTGTTGACATGGGCTACAACGCCAACCCTAGAAAATGGACCCGCACGAGTGACAAGCACGTCGCCCGATTGGACTTCCAGCGCAGGTCTAGCTTCCAAACCTTCAGGCAGCGCCTTGTTTGCCGCGTCTGAAAAGCCATCCCATGTTGTCGAAGTGGTAGCAAGGACGCCCCACTCATCAAGCTGTGCCGACCGCCCCAAACACTGAGGACTCCAGCCGGAGTCGATCGAATCAATTGCCATCTCTAAATTTCTTTCCTCCCACTTCTCCGAAAACTCGGGAAAGCGCAGCTTTGGCACTTTGGGCGTGGCTGCCTGGCTGCTCATACTGGTGCCTCGATACCAAGCTCCTTGCAAAAGCCGGCAACCTTTTCGTCCACTTTGGCCATTTTACTGTCAATATCCTTCAGTTCGGCCAGCACTGCGTTCAGGTCCACCGGTTCTTCTTCCTCGAACGTATCGACATAGCGCGGGATATTGAGGTTATAGTCATTCTCGGCAATTTCGGCCATTCTGGCACGATGGCTGAACTTGTCGGTTTCGGTCCGTTCGCGATAGGTGGTCACAATCCGGTCGATATCCTCGCTGCGCAGATAATTCTGGTTCTTCGCCTTTTCAAAATATGCGCTGGCATCGATGAAGAGAATGTCGTCGGGATGCTCACGGCACTTTTTAAATACCAGTACACAGGTTGGGATCGACGTGCCGTAAAAGATGTTGGCGGGCAGGCCGATGACCGCGTCCAGCCAGTTCTTTTCCTTGATGAGGTATTGGCGAATATGCCCCTCTGCCCCACCGCGAAACAGCACGCCGTGCGGCACGATCACAGCCATGGTGCCATTCTCATCCAGATGATGGATCATGTGCTGTATAAAGGCAAAGTCTGCCTTTGATGATGGCGCCAGCCGCCCATACTGGCTGAACCGGTCGTCATTCAGGAAAATGTCGTTGGCGCTCCACTTGGCCGAAAACGGCGGATTGGCCACCACCGCCTCGAACCGCTGGTCCAGATCATGCAGCGGGTGGGTGAGTGTATCCTCCTGACGCAAATCAAAGCGCGAATAATGAATATCGTGCAGCAGCATATTCATCCGGGCCAGGTTATAGGTGGTCCGGTTCATCTCCTGCCCGTAATAATGGCCAACTTCCTCCACCTCGCGCGCGACACGCAGCAGCAGCGAGCCGGAACCGCATGCGGGGTCATAAATAGATTTCAAACGCTTCTTGCCGGCAGTGACGATGCGGGCGAGAATGGTAGAGACTTCACGCGGCGTATAGAACTCCCCCGCTTTCTTGCCCGCTCCGCTGGCGAACTGCCCGATCAGATATTCATATGCATCGCCCAACACATCGCTGTCGATCTTGTCCAGCTCGAAGTCTATGGCGCTGAGATGGACTAGGACCTTGGAGATCAGATCGTTCTTGGCCTCTGCTGTGCGGCCCAGCTTTGTGCTGGTCAGGTCCAGGTCTTCGAACAGCTTGTCGAAATCGTCCTCGCTTTCCGTGCCCATGGTGGAGCGTTCGATATTGTTGAGGATGGTCTGCAGGTCGTCAAGAATGAAGCGGCTGGTGCCTTCCTCTCCCTTGCTGTTGCCGCGCCGGGAGATCTGGCTGAAAAGCTCCGAAGGCTTCAGAAAATAGCCGAGCTTATCCGTTGCCTCTTCGCGTACCGCGTCCAGGATCGCCTCGCCCTCTTCAGTCCCTTCCCGTATTTGAAGATACTCAATCCCGTCTTCATTCAGGATAAGATTGGCGTAGCGGTGCATCTTTTCGGACAAATATTTGTAGAAGATGAAGCCCAGAATGTAGTCGCGGAACTCGTCAGCATCCATCTTGCCGCGCAACGTGTTGGCGATGTTCCAAAGCTGTTGTTCCAGCTTTTTCTTCTGTTCTTCCGTCATATGCGGAGTGCCCCTAAATACCTAAATTAGATAGATATATTTAGCGCAGACAGGCAAGATTTGCACGAATTGATTTTCACAGACCTCGTTGACGTAATATCTCATCCAACGGGGAACGCGTGGGGAGGGAATCATCCATTTCCTGAAATGCGCAGCGGACTGGTCTCTCCCCATCAGTGCTTTCACGTTAGCGGTCTATTCTGTATGGACAGACCATATATTGTCCTCGCGTCACAGAATGTCACAGAATACCGTGAACGAAACGGGGGTATTGTGATGTTTTGTGGCGTGAAAGTAGGAGTTTTCTGCCGAATTGCGGCCAGCGCCCTCCCTTGGTAAGGGAGAGGTCATGAGTTCGAATCTCATTGTGGGCACCATAAATTTCAATAGCTTATGACCTGCTCCCTTTAGGTAGTCCAATCTTTAAGTTAGATTTTGACCCTTGTTACCGTCCTGTTGTGGCGGCAGGAGCTTAGCGCAAGCCAGAACAGCAGGACGGGGCAAGATTGTTTTTGGCGCGGGCGGTTTGTAACCCGGGGAACTATGTGGCCTGATCATATTGTAATGCTGTCGCCAGCGTTCAATCAGGATTTCAGCTTCCTGCAATGTGTAAAAGATTTCTCCGTTCAACAGCTCGTCTCCGAGCCGCCCATTGAAGCTTTCATTGTAACCCTTCTCCCAAGGCGACCCTGGCTCGATGAATAAAGTTTTCGCGCCCACACGGCTGATGTTCCTCGCTATGGTAACGATGCTTTTGCTCACAGCTATGGCGTTGATCCGGTGCATTTTGGCATTATCATGATTGTTAATCTGGAAATCGGCTATTTGACGCCACCCTTTGGGCTCAATCTTTTTGTCGCGAGTACAGCATTCAAGCAGCCGTTATACGTTGCCACCCGATCCTGCCTGCCCTTCATTATCATCATGTTTGCTGCTCTGATGATTCTGACATTTGTACCTGCTATTTCGCTGATGTTTGTACGCTAGGAAAGCTCAGGGGGCGCCAGCGGACATTTTGTTCTGATTTTTCAGAAGGTCTGCTGATACTGTCAATTTCTCCTTGGGAGGGTTTTTCAGAAAAACAGCCCTGTAGGTAAGGGTTGCCAGAATTTCTGCAAGATCCTCTCGCGTTTTTATGCGGCTCAGAAGATCAGGATTTCGGCGCACATAATATTCGTATATCATCGTATCTGACATTGAGCCCAACGAATAGGCCATGAGAACACACATATCCGGGGTCGGGCGGTCGTCACCCAGACATTGTTCCAGATAGCGCGCAAAGCTGTTCGTCCATTTTCTGTTGGCTGATTCCCATATTTCACCAAATTCCGGAATTTCATCGGATACCTGCAGCATGCATCGCATCAGGCCCGGATGCTGTTCAAAATGCTGAATCAATATCTGATATTGGATGCGCAGGGTTTCGAACAAGTCATCACCACGCGGTGAATTTCGGGTGACCACTGTCAAGGTGTTCATAAAGTCTGACAGGACTTCACAGGTAATGCTCTTCAAGTCCGCAAAATAGTGATAGAAAAGGCCAACGGCAACCCCTGCTTCCTTTGCTATATCAACGATTCGCAGCTGCCGGTACCCCACACGTTCAAGTACGGCCAGCGTTGCATCCTTCAGGCGCTGTTTTGTTTCTGCAGCCTGTTCTTTTCGGGTTTTTCGAGGTTTCTTATCGATTCCGGCTGCTGTTTTTTGTTTTTTGTTTTTTGCCTCTGCCATCGTCCATCCTGTTCGCTGTAAATTTTTGTCCTGAATGTTCTCACGCTACCGATATTACGTATATTGAATTTATTTTCAATGAATATTGAAAGTAACTTTGCCTGAGAAAGTTGTGCTTGACTTCAAAAAACCAATATGATTGAATTAAGTTTCAATGAAATTATGTTCATAATATATCGGGAGAGATTAGATGCGGAAATTGGAGCGCACGCGGCTATTGGCAGGAGTAGCTGTCGCGTTAACGTTGGTGCCAAGCGCATTTTCTCAGGCGGCAGAAGTGTCTCTTGAAGAAATCATTGTTACGGCGCAAAAGCGTGTGGAACGGTTACAGGACGTGCCGCTTAGCATCACGGCAATTCCGACGGATCAAATTGAAAAAATGGGTGCGTCAACTTTTACAGATTATGCCCGTACCGTCCCGGGCCTGTCATTTATTGATCGGGGGCCGGGGCGTACTTCAATCACTATCCGGGGCATTACAACCGGAGCTGATCAGGGCAAGCAGGCTCTTGTGGGTGTCTATTTCGATGACATGCCAGTGAGTGCACCGTCATTTCAGCCTGATCTTAATTTGTTCGATATTGAAAGGGTCGAGGTGCTGCGCGGCCCTCAGGGAACGCTATATGGTGCAGGGTCCATGGGGGGTGCTATCAAGCTTGTACCGCAAAAGCCGAATATGACGGAAGTTGCTGGCAAAGCAGAAGGTACATTGTCGTCAACCCGACACGGCGGCGAAAATTATCGTATTAGTGGCATGATTAATGCGCCCTTGGTTGAAGGCAAAGTGGCTGCACGCCTTGTCGGTTATTATCGCAATGAAAGCGGTTATATCAACAATGCGACCCTGGGCAAAAAGGACGTGAACGACGAAGAAACCTACGGTGGTCGTGCCATGATAAGAGTGGTTCCTTCTGACGATTTGACCATTACCGGTACGGTTTTGTTCCAGAACACTGATGTCGGCGGTACGCAGGAGGCTAATCTGCTGCTGGGGCCCCTAACGCAGGATCGGCGCATTTCTGAAACACGCGAAGATGAATTCCAGCAATATAACCTGACTATAGATTATGATTTTGGTTGGGCTAACCTCGTGTCTTCCTCAACCTATTTCACGCGAGATTTCCGGGAGTCGCGTGATATCAGCGCATTCCTTGGCGGCGTTTCAACAGTTTGGCAGGTGAATACCTTGCCAATCGATACCTTCAGTCAGGAAGTTCGCCTGGCGTCGAACGGCGAAGGACCGTTTAAATGGCTGGTTGGTGCGTTCTACACCCATCAAAAAGACAAACTTCTGCAGGATGTGCCCCATGATGGCTTTGGTGGATTGCCGCCCTCTACTATTCTTCTGGACAACAATATAAACAACAAACTTGAGCAAATCGCTTTTTTTGGTGAAGGAACATATGACCTGACGCCTAAATTGCATGCGACCGTTGGTTTTCGCTGGTTTGACGTTAGTCAGTCCTTCGACAAGTTTGCCACAGGTATAATTGTGGGCGGCGACCAGACCGACATGGGGAAAGCCAGTCAGCGCAAGATCAATCCAAAATTCGGTCTTTCCTATGACGTGAATGACGATGTGTTAATGTATGCACAGGCAGTGCAGGGGTTTCGGGTGGGTGGTCCCAACAACACATTGCCGCCGGATCCGCTTACCGGCGAGTCAAGCCAGACACAATATGACTCTGATACATTGTGGAACTATGAGGTCGGGATGAAGACGTCCTGGCTGGACAATCGACTGACATTGAATGCCTCACTGTTTTACATTGACTGGACGGATATTCAGGTAACAATTTTCCGGACAGACGGCTTCTCGTATATAGGCAATGCAGCCAAGGCAAGCAGCAAGGGTGCAGAATTTGAACTTTCGGCGCGCCCTGTTGAAAATCTCGATCTTCGTGCTGCTTTTTCCTATACCGATGCCAGTCTGGAGCAGGACGTTCCCGGACTTGGTGGCCTGAAAGGCGATCGGGTACCCTATGTCCCGCGCTATACCTACAGTGCTTCAGCTCGATATTCGTTTGCGGTGACGTCAGCATTAAATGGGTTTGCCCAGTTCGATTACCAGCATACCGGGAATTCATATAATGCGTTTAACGAAGCTGCTGCAGATCTTCAGGGCGCGTATGATCTGGGCAATCTCCGGGCAGGTATAGAAGCTGATCAATGGCAGGTCATCCTGTTTGTTGACAACGTCTGGGATGAACGGGCTGATCTTTTTCTGGATACGCTTCTGGGAGATACCCGTGCCAACGTTAATCGCCCCCGGACGATCGGTGTAACGCTAAGATCAAATTTCTGATCACGACACTATATTCAGTAAGGGGTGCAGGGTATGCAGCGCGCGTTAAGAGGCACAGCAGTTCACAGGCTTTTCAGAGGCTCAGGGTGGCTGATGGCGGTCGCTATGTCTCTTGCCGCAACCGTTGCTGCAGCGAACATTAATATTAATCCTGCCGATATAGAGGTCTGGTCTGACAAGACCTTCACACAGGCGTTTCAAGACCGGCAGTTTTCCGGCCTTGTTATTGCGGTCGTACAAGACGGGGAGCTGCTGTTCACCAAGGGTTATGGTTATGCTGACTTTAAGCAGAAAACGCCCATGGACCCTGCAAGGACTCAAATACGTATCGGGTCGGTTACCAAGGTATTTACAGCGACAGCGATCGCGCAGCTTCTGGAACGGGGAAAAATTTCTTCTCTTGATGATCCGGCAAACCGCTACCTGAAACGTTTTCAGTTGCCGAAAGCATACGACAGGGAAATTACAATTTGGGACCTGTTAACTCATCGGGCCGGCTTTGAAGATACGGCTTTTGGGATGGCTAGTCTTCAGGCCCCTCAAGTGCCGGTTCCCGGGGAAGTGGTCGAACGATTTATGCCAAAGATCGTGCGTGAGCCGGGCACCCTGTCTGTTTATTCCAATTTCAGCACGGCTACTCTGGGTATCGTGATTGAAGATGTCACCGGCCAAACGGTTCAGGAATACTTTGCCGAAAATATTTTTGCCCCACTTGGCATGAATAATTCTCAGTTGAGCTACGACATCACACCCGACAAAAATCTTGGCCAACCCTATGCTTTCTTTCCGAATGGGGAGGCACAACCAGTTCGTTATGTTGGTGTTCATCCACTCATCGCCCCTGCCGGTGCCATCACGACAACAGCTGTTGATATGACCCGCTTCATGCAAGCCAATCTGGGTGAAGGACGGGTGGGTGAAGCCAGAATTCTATCTCCGGAAACCATGAAGCTAATGCATACCCGTAAAACCGGCAATCATGATGCTGTGACCGGCTTTGGGGTTCAGTATATTGTCAGCCGCTGGAACGGTGAGCTTCTTGTTGAACATGGCGGCGGCTGGCCTGGGTTTCAAACAGCGATGGAAATGTTTCCGGACAGCAACGTGGGCGTTTTTATCTCGATAATGGGGGGCGAGCCACAGGTAGGTCTTGGCGAGCAACTGCATAACCTTGTCGGAGATACTCGTTTGACACCGAACCCCGACCAGCCGGTTAAGCGCTCCATGGGATTGATGGATGCCCGCCAGCTCGCGCTGGTTCATCTTTTGGGAGATTACAGCCGGCCTGAGTTGTCAGAAGCTGTTTCTTCCATGCCTTTTGTTGGTACTTACTGGCGTGAGAGACGGTCCTATACAACGATCGAAGCATTTTTCCAGTTGCTCAGCACCAACACCAGCCTGTTAACGGTTGCGCCAGGTAGTAATGGTGGCCTGAAAATGAATGGTGTTGATGGATATCAACCCGTTGCTGCTGATACCTTTTTGAAAAAAGGTTATGGCCCCACGCTTGATGGCGACCCAAATGCTGTAGAACTGTTTGCTTTTCGCAAAAGCGGCACACAAGCAGATCTGGCATTGCCGCTTTTAAGTGTTGATGCATGGCAGCGCACAAGTGATGTTTGGAACCCTCGTGTGGTTTTGAAAGCGATGGTTATCCTTTTTCTGGTAAGCCTGACCGGTATTATTGCAGTTTTTTGGCCTGGCAATACGGCTGTAGAGCGGAAGGTGAAGTGGCTGCCCGTCTTTATCCCGGTACTTTTCATCGGCATACCGTTGTTTCTGCTTGCAGGGTATGCAGAAGGAAACGGACTGATGTACGCCTTGTTACTGGGTGAGTCTGCAAGGTTTATCGGAATTGTTCTTGTCTCTAACCTGATGGCACTGGTTGGCGTGTCTATGGCAATCTTCACTGTTCTTGGCTGGCGTGAGGGGTATTGGGGAGAAGGAAGGCGCGGTGTCGCACGTCGGGTACATTATAGCTTGCTGGCAATTGTTGCCCTTTGCTTTATTCCATGCCTCGCGTTTGTCAATCTCATCGGAATACACCTCCCATGAGCCAAAGCAGCACCTGTTCAGGGCCGGATTTAACAAGCAGCTATGTTCCGATGCGCGATGGTGTGTGTCTTGCGGTAGATGTCTGGCGGGAGCCTGCAAACACAGTATCTTCCCCTCGCCCTGCGTTACTATTGACGACCCGATACTGGCGGTCATTCGCACTTGTGGAAGATCAGCCATCCTTGCAGGGTGTTTTCGCACTGGCAAATTATTTTACACGCAACGGTTACGTGGTTGTGAACGTTGATAGCCGTGGTTCCGGTGCCTCTTTTGGTACCCGGCACACAGAATGGTCTCGGGATGAAGTTGCTGACATAGGCGAGGTGATCGACTGGATCGCTCGTCAAAGCTGGTCTGATGGCAGTGTTTTCAGTCATGGATTTTCTTATGGCGGCAATACGGCCTTTCTGGCGGCAGTCAGTGGGCACCCTGCTTTAAAAGCAATAGCACCTCAATTTGCGGATTTTGATATCTACCGGCACAATATGTTCCCGGGTGGCATCCCGAACCGTTGGCTTCGGGACGATTGGGGTAAATTAACAGCCGCCATGGATTGCGGTGACGTTGATATGATGAGTCGCATCTTGCCTGAAATTGATGAGGCCAGTTTCCGGCGCCTGGTAATTGGCCTGCGCCCCGTAGACGGCAAATCCGATATGCTGCCGGAAGCTATGGCTGAACACGCAGCAAATTTTAATATGGGAAATATGCCGAGGGAGTGTGTTTGTATCGATGACCCGGAAGTCCTGAACAAGGTGTGTGTTGTTGATACCGCTCTGGATTCAGAGAAACTGAGCATCCACGCCCATCGGGAGACTATAGAGAAATCCGGCGTGCCAATCACCTATTGGGCAGGATGGTTTGACGCGGGGACTGCTGAGGGCGCACTTCACCTCTTCGAAAGCTTTTCAAACCCTATGAAGATTATTATTGGTCCTTGGGGTCATGGCCGACGTTATCTTCAGGACCCGTTTGCCAGCGGTGAAAAACCTGCACCACTTTCACTTGAAGAAAATTTTGCCGATGTGCGCTGTGCCTTGAATGATTGGCCCGCAGACAAAAATCCGAAGAAAAAGCTTCTCGAATATTTTACTTTGGGTGAGAATCGCTGGAAAAAAACTGAATGCTGGCCTCTCCCTAATACTGCACAGACCCGCTTCTATTTGGTTCCAGATCACGCCTTAAAACTGGAAAAACCCGATGGCAATTCGGGTCGCGATGAATATGTGGTTGACCCCTTGGCGACGACAGGGAGAAACAATCGCTGGCATACCCAAATTGGTTGCCTGGCCGTTCATCATGAAAACCGGGTGCAGGCTGACAAACGTCTTTTGACCTATGATAGCGATCTGCTGAAACGTGATACGGAAATTACAGGCCATCCTGTCGTCAACTTACATGTGGCAATTGACAAGTCGGATGCAGCCTTGTTTGCTTACCTTGAAATGATAGCGCCTGACGGGTCTGTGAAGCTTTTAACCGAAGGATGCCTGAGAGCCTTACATCGTAAGATAGCAGGGAATAGCTGCGCCAAATTTGGCCCGGCTCACAGCTTTACCCGAGAAGATGCTGAACCGCTTGTTGCTGGAGAAGTTGCACTGTTTGCATTCTCTCTGTTGCCTGTTTCTGTGCGAATTCCATCAGGATATCGACTCCGGCTCGCTATTGCCGGAGCAGATCGGGATACATTCGAAGACATACCGGGATCGGACGGGGCAACCATTACCGTGGAGCGGAATCGTATCCACGCATCTTATGTAGAACTGCCCGTTATTTCATGATGCCGTTCTTTGCTGCAGATTTTTTACAAGACCAATAACCCTCGAGGATAAAATCACCTTATGACTGACCTGAGTGACATTCGTCAGAAAATCGGAACCAAAGTTGGCACTTCACGCTGGTACGTTGTCGAGCAGAAACTGATCGATCAGTTCTCGGCCTCTACACATGATGACGATCCCATGCATCTGGATGCTGAATGGTCACGCAAGAATACACCGTTCGGCGGTACGATTGCGGCTGGCTTTTGGACCACATCCATGCTGATTCCAATGTCTCATGATATCGGGTTTTTCGGGGCTTTTGAGAAAAGGCTGGGGAACAGCTATGCTTTGAATTACGGTTTTAACAAGCATCGCCTGATCAGTCCGGTGCCGGTTGGTTCCCGCATTCGGGGGCATATGATTTTGCTGGATATTCAGGCGCGGGATGACGGGAACTATCTGTTCACGGTTGATTTCAGTGTAGAAATCGAGAATGAAGAAAAACCAGCCCTGACTGCCGAATGGCTTGCACTGATTGTTCGCCGCTAGCCGCAGTAATGACGGGAGGCTATCTGATGACACGAAAAATTCAAGCAGCGCCCGTTTTGACTCGAATTACGGACTATGCGCATCATTACGCAGCACTTGCACCGGACCGTGAGGCCATTGTTTGCGGCGAGCGCAGGTTGACCTATAAAGACCTGGCACGTGAAGTTGACCGCTGTTCTCGGGCTCTGCTTGCGGCGGGAGTAAAGAAAGGTGATCGGGTGGCCATGTTGGCTCTGCCCTCGCCGGAATTTCTTGTTGTTTTTCTTGCAACCACGGGCATTGGTGCAATCTGGCTTGGGCTTAGTCCACGCTATCATATTGACGAATACAGATATCTGATTGGGGATGCCTGCCCCAAGGTCGTTTTTTCTATTGCAACATTTGAAGGGCGCGACTACCGCCCTGACCTGGCCCAACTGGGTCAGGAATTTGCGTGCATAGAAAAAATTGTTGCTCTTGATGACAAAATCGAAGGAGCATGCTCTCTTAAAGACTTTCTGACACCTGGAGACACCATATCTCCTGCCAGTTATCAATCGGCAACAGAGGCAGTGGAGCCAAATTCTCCCGCTTTGATTGTCTATACTTCAGGCTCGACGGGAAAGCCAAAGGGGGCCATGCTGTCCCACTATGGCCTTTGCTTCGGCAATGCCATACAGGGTCGCGAATTCGGGGTCGATGTGCCGCGCGCTGTCTGTCCCTTTCCGATCAATCATGTAGCATGTGTGGGGGACACCTGCTGCACCACTCTTATTCGTGGAGGCACGCTTGTTTTCATGACGCGCTTCGATGCGGAAGCGGTTGTTGACGTGATTGAAGCAGAACGGATCAGTCTATGGATTGGCGTGCCCACAATGTTTATTTTGGCAGCCGACCGACCGGGCTTTTTCAGCCGTGACCTGTCCTCTCTTCAAACCATTGTCTGGGGTGGCGCAGCCATGCCCAGAGACCAGATTATCCGGTTTCAGCAGATCGGGGCCAGACTGGTCACGTTATATGGTCTGACGGAAACAACATCGGATATGACCTTTACCTCACCCGAGGCAGGGGTTGATGAACTGGCAGATACAGTTGGGCGTCCCCCTGCCGAATATGCGTGCAGGATTGTCAGTGCTGACGGGGGTGAGTGCGCTGTCGGCATGCCCGGGGAAATCCAGTTCAAGGGGCCCGTCAATATGCTGGGCTACTACAATCGCCCTCAAGAAACGCGGGCAGCGTTTACGAGGGACGGCTGGCTGCGATCTGGCGATATCGGCTATTGGACTGAAGGCGGAAATATCACGCTGGTTGGTCGCATGTCGGAAATGTTCAAATCAGGTGGTTTCAACGTTTATCCACGCGAGATTGAGGATGTTATCGAAGCTCATCCGGCGGTGGCACTCACGGCAGTCATTGGTGTGCCCGATCCTTTATTTCAGGAAGTGGGCGAGGCTTACGTCGTGCTAAATACCGGGCATAAAGCCACGGAAGCCGGGTTGATGGAACATTGTAAAGAGCGATTGGCCAATTACAAGGTGCCAAAGCGATTTTTCATTCGCACGGAACTGCCGATGCTTCCGGTTGGGAAGATCGACAAGCCGCTTTTGAAACGACAGGCCATTGCTCTTCTGGCTCAGTCCGGGAACATATAGGATGTTACGTTTTTGCCTCATATTTGTTACCGCATTGACGCTCCTTTCTTGCGAACAGGAACGCACGTCCCAGATTGCGCAAAAAACGCTGGTAATTGGCAAAGCATCCGGGCTCTCAACCATTGATCCTGGTGCCACGGTGATGGTGCAAAACTTTGGACCAATCGCCTTATCCTATGAGCGATTGCTGGGGTTCGTCGTTGAAGACGGAATTCCGACCGGTGAAGTCGAAGGTGAACTTGCTGAATCATGGCATTCAGAAGCCGGTGGGCAAGATTGGGTATTCACACTGAAAAACGGCCACCGATTTGATGACGGCACACCGGTAACGGCTGAAGCCGTGCGGTTTTCCTTCATGCGGACCATTCAAATGGGGCTGGGCACAGCACAAGCTCTGATGGGATTGCAGAGTGTAGATGTGTTGAGTGACAATACCGTGCGCTTTCGACTTTCCGCACCGTCACCAATTTTTCCACTTATTCTGGCGCTGCCGCCCATGGTCGTAATAAATCCGGCTATCATGGCATACGAACGTAACGATGATTTTGCCAGCGCCTGGTTATCTGAGCATACGGCTGGCAGCGGCCCATACCGTGTCACAACGTGGGAACGTGGACAACGTATTGTGCTTAAGCCCAACCCATATGCCATTACCTCACCACGGTTTTTTGAAAAAATTGTTATGAAAGCAATCAAGGATGATGCATCCCGACGTCTCCAGCTAGAGCGTGGTGATCTTGATATTTTTGAAGGCGTATCGCCCGATATGGCTGATCGGTTGAAGAATATCAAAGATATTACGTTGTTTGAACGACCTATGCCGCTTCTGGTTGCGCTTGCGATGAACACTCGAAGAGCTCCTTTTACAGATAAGCGTGTGCGCAAGGCTATCTCGCTGGCCATTGATCGTTCGGCGATTGCCGAGGGCGTCGTTCATGGTCATGCATCGCTGGTACATGGTGTCTTGCCAGTTGGGATACCGGGGTATGATCCGAGTATTCCAATTGCCACCCGCAACCTTAATAGCGCGCGTACCCTTCTTAAGGAAGCCGGCGTCGTACAAGGCACCAGTTTTACTCTGTCTTACGTACCATCATCAGCGTCAGGGAATGCAACTGCCCTGGCGATCCAGAGCCAACTCGCCGATCTGGGCCTTGAAGTCAAGTTGGAAACTCTGGCTCCATCAGCCTTTAGCAAGGTGCTGCAAGGTGATTTTGATCTTACCTTGTCAAGCTGGTTCGCAGATTTTCCAGACCCATGGCCATTAATGCAATTTGCTTATCATTCCAGGAATGCTGGCGAAGGATATAATCTTTCGCGTTTTACAAATGCCGAGGTCGACAGGTTGTTGTCACGCGCGGAAAATACAATGGACGTCGCCAACCGGACGGCACTGTATTCAAAAGTGCAGGATATTGTAGTTCAGGAAACACCAATGGTGAATTTATTCGCCGCACACGGACTACTTGCATACCGATCTGACCTTCAGGGGCTGAACTATAATGCCTGGCAGCCGGGCATTTACAATGTTTGGGATATGTATCGAGAGGGCGGTGGGCCATGAGTATCCTTAAAATAATTGCTCGCCGTTCACTGATGCTGGTTGCTGTGGTTTTCTGTGTCACGCTGATTACATTTATGATTTCGCATCTTTTGCCAGGTGACCCGGCGCAATTAATGGCCGGACCGCGAGCAACACCGGAAGCTTTGCAGAAAATCAGGGTAGCACTGGGCCTGGACCAGCCTGTTATTGTTCAATATGGCCATTATCTCAAGTCACTGCTGCAGGGGGACTTTGGGACCTCAATTGTTACCCGTCGGCCCGTGATTGATGATCTGATAAAGGTTTTTCCTGCCACGCTGGAACTGATGCTAACAGCGCTCACTCTCTCTGTGACCTTTGGGATTGTTCTGGGCGTGCTGGCAGCAGTGTACAGGGATCGCTGGTTTGATCATCTGGCCCGGTCAATTGCCACCTTTGGCATTTCTGTCCCCTCTTTCTGGCTTGGCCTCATCCTGCTTCTGGTCTTTTATGGCAAGCTTGGCATTCTGCCAGGTGATGGGCGGCTGGATGATGCCCTGGATCCGCCGGCGGCTATAACCGGCTTCTATACAATTGACGCGGCCATGCATGGTGACTGGGCGGTCTTTTGGGATGCCGTGGAGCATCTGATTATGCCCGCGATGACATTGGCCTTTGTCTCGCTGGGCGGTGTGGTCAGGATTATCCGGGCTTCAATGGTTGAGGTGTTAAGCGAAGATTATATTCGTACGGCAGTGGCCAGCGGTCTTGGGCGCCGGACAATCATTTTCAATTATGCGCTCAGGAATGCGCTTATTCCCTTTGTGACTGTGTTGGGGCTTGAACTGGGAACCCTGCTGTTTGGTTCGGTTGTGGTTGAAGTGATTTTCATGTGGCCTGGGGCTGGCTCTTTTGTGCTGGACGCAATTTTTGCACTCGATTTCCCAACCATCATGTGTTTTACGGTCATCGTCTCCATCGCCTATGTACTGGTTAATTTTGCGGTTGATCTTCTTTATATGGTGATCAATCCCCAGATCAGGGAGATTGGCTAATGTTTCGGCGAACATTGGACATCGTGGCGAGTTTTTGTCGGGCGCATCCCTCTGCAGCTATCGGTCTGGTCATTGTATCAATGATGGTCCTGGCAGCAATTCTTGCGCCGATAATTTCACCTTACGATCCTGATGCAATTGCACTTGATCAGCGTTTTCTGCCCCCCGGAGCAGCGCATTGGGCAGGAACCGATGAGGTTGGACGCGATCTTTTCTCGCGTATCCTTTGGGGTGCCCGGGCGTCACTTTCTGTTGGACTGAGTGTCGTGATGATTGCAAGTGTGCTGGGGACACTCATTGGTTGTTCTGCCGGCTTTACAGGCGGTGCAGTAGATGCCTTTGTAATGCGAACCATGGATGTGGTCATGGCGTTGCCGGGTCTGGTCCTTGTGATGGCACTTACGGCGGCACTGGGGCCTAGTCTCTTCAATGCGGCCTGTGCCCTTGGGGTGCTGGCAGTGCCTTATTATACCAGGGTGGCGCGTGCGCAGACGCTCGCGGTCAAACAGCTCAATTTTGTTCGCGCATCACGGGTAATGGGTGCAACTGGGTGGCACCAGTTGCGGATCAATATTATCCCAAATATTTTACCACATATTCTGGTGTTGATGACGCTTCACATCGGAGGAGCCATTCTTGCAGCCGCAGCGTTGAGCTTTATTGGCCTGGGGGCCCAACCACCTCTGGCGGAATGGGGGGCATTGATCAATAGTGGCCGACATTTTGTTCTGGAACAATGGTGGTATTCCGTGTTTCCGGGTTTGACCATGGCCGTTACCGTTTATGGCTTTAACCTTCTGGGTGACGGCTTGCGGGACGCGCTGGACCCTAAATCTCAAGCCCGGCCCTTTGTGTGCTGATCATGACTGATATTCAAGATAAACCCGTTGTAGACATCCAAAATCTGAGCCTCGAGTTCCCAACGTCGAGAGGGGCAGTCAAAGCTCTTAAGGATGTCTCTCTAAAAGTTAATCCCGGTGAGATTGTAGGGTTGGTGGGCGAATCCGGCTCGGGCAAGTCAGTCATTGCCATGACGGCGATGAGACTTGTGCCCCAAGGACAGTTCCGGCAAACAGCTGGTCATGTATCAGTGCTTGGTCAGGATATCATGGAGATGTCCGGCAAAGACCTTGAACGGTTGCGTGGTGGCAATATTGCGATGGTATTTCAGGAACCTATGAATGCCCTGAACCCGACTATCCGGATTGGTCAGCAGATTATAGCGGTGATCCGCCAGCATCAGAAACTTGATCATACCAGCGCAAAAGCACGAGCCTTGTCCTTGTTAGAGGATATGCAGATTGATAATCCGCGGCGCGTCATGGACAGTTACCCTCATATGTTAAGTGGTGGTATGCGCCAGCGGGTTCTGCTGGCCATGGCTTTTTCGTGTGAGCCAAAAGTGCTTGTTGCCGATGAACCCACGACAGCACTTGATGTGCTGGTTCAGGCAGAGGTGCTGCGACTGATCTGGCATAAGGCGCGCGATCTGGGAACGGCTGTTTTATATATTAGTCACGACATGGGCACTATACAGCGCCTCTGTGACCGGGTTTATGTGCTTTATGCCGGTGAAATTGTGGAAAGTGCTGCCACATCGGACTTGCTGCACAAGCCGGCGCACCCCTATACCCGGGCCTTGCTTGCGGCCATGCCTGCAGGCCAGGCACCGAAAAGTGAACTTGCGGCAATTGACGGCATGGTACCATCTCTTATCGACCCGCCAGAGGGCTGCCGCTTTCGTAGCCGTTGTCCGTTGGCCGACAATCGCTGCCGGAACAAACCGGATATGATCCCGGTTCAGAAAGGCGGCGAAGGTCATTTTGTTGCCTGTTGGCGAGAAGAAGAACGGAGCAGTGCCGTATGACCCTTCTTGAGGTTAATAATCTGGCTGTACATTTTGCCCAACCATCAGGTGTTTTTACCAGACGTCGCGATGATGTGCGGGCGGTTGATGGCGTGAGTTTTCGTCTTGAGTCTGGTCGTAGCCTGGGCATTCTGGGAGCGTCCGGATGTGGCAAAAGCACGTTGGCCCAGGCGTTGATTGGGCTGGTGCCCATTACAGCAGGCACTATTCTGCTGAATGGTAATTCATTTGATATTAAACAGGATCGTGCGGCCATCCAGATCGTATTTCAGGACCCGCAAACTTCATTCAACCCGCGTCGCCGTGTATGGCAATTGATTACAGAACCTCTCGTTATCGCGGGTGAAAGGGATCAGAATAAACTCAGAAAAGCAGCAGAGAGCCTGGCCGAAAAGGTCGGAGTCGCGGCTCATCAGCTGGATCGCTTCCCTCATGAATTTTCGGGTGGCCAGCGGCAAAGACTGGCTATTGCCAGGGCATTGGCTATCAACCCGGGAATATTAATTCTGGATGAACCAACATCGGCACTTGATGTTTCCGTGCAGGCTCAGGTCCTGAATCTGCTGGTTAAGCTTCAGCGCGAGCTTGGCGTATCTTATCTCTTTATCAGCCACGATGTGTCTGTCGTACGTCATATTTGTGACGATGTCGTTGTCATGAAACAGGGACAATTTGTGGAAGCTGGCCAGACGACAGAGATTCTGGGCAATCCGCGACACCCGTATACCCAGGCACTTGTGGCTGCTGTTCCCGCGCTGGATGGGCGGGCCTTTCGTGATCACCCGCAGGAAAATAGTTTATGACAGTTGCTATATCGTTACCAGAAAACGGGCATCCTATAGAAATCGCCGTTACGCGCGGCTCGTTGGTAGAAAGCCGCCATACCGTCCGGGCTGTCGTGGTCAATACCGAAGGGCAGATTATTGAACAATGGGGCCAGGCAGATGCGCTTGTTTATCCTCGTTCGGCGGTGAAGCCGTTTCAGGCACTACCGCTCGTTATATCGGGCGCTGCGGACAGATATGGACTGGACGCGCGACATATTGCCCTTGCAGGCGCCTCCCATAATGGCGAGGCTGAGCATGTTGACCTGGTGCGCGACTGGCTTGTTAGGGCAGGTTTGACATCTGCGGATTTGGAATGCGGTGCGACAGAACCCATTGATGTTGCTTCTGCCCGGCATTTACTTTTGTCCGGGGGTGTTGCGGATCCGGTTTATAATAATTGTTCTGGCAAACACTGCGGCTTTTTAACATTGGCCCAACATCTCAATTTGCCCACAAAGGGTTACATTGCCTATGACCATCCGGTGCAGGAAGCCGTGCGCCGTGCCATGGCCGAAATATTTGGATACTCACTGGACGGTCGCGACTGGGGAACCGATGGCTGTGGCATTCCCACATATGCATTGCCGTTGAAAGATTGTGCGCTGGCCTTTGCAAGATTTGCCGATCCGTCAAATCTTTCTAAAGATGTCCGCACCGCTTCCATGACTGTTTTTGAAGCTATGACGGCTAATCCTTATCTGGTGGGGGGCCGTAACAGGTTTGACACGGCTGTTATGGAATGCCGCCCCGGTGAAATTATGATCAAGAGCGGCGCCGAAGGTGTTTGCGCGGCAAGTATTCTCGACAAAGGCTTGGGGATTGTGACCAAGGTATCTGATGGCGCCCGGCGGGCCTCCGACGTCGCAATGGCGGCAGTCCTCAGATTTATGGGCATCCTCAATGAGGCTGATTGGCGCCAACTTAAAGTTTATGCAGAACCCATAGTGAAAAATGTCGCGGGTCATCCTGTCGGTAGAATTCATGCATGCAAGGAGCATTCTTCATGAATATCAGCTTTGCAGAAAATATTAGCAAACAGGATGTGTCGTTGGTGGCCTTAATGTCCCAAAGTGATGTACTACCAAAAACATTGCAGGAAATGGACCAAGCTTCTCTTGGTTATATTACGCAGTCCATGGCTGGAGCAGGCTTTAATGGCAGCGCTAATGCTATGCTGTCCCTGTTTGTGCCAGAAGGAGGGAATGTCCGCTCTGTAACACTTGTCGGGTTGGGTCCGGCAGATAAACTTTGTAACCAAAGCTTGAATATAACGGGTGGCAAAATCGCAAAACACCTTGCCAGCCAGAATATTCATCGGGCAGAAGTTATTGTAAACCTTGTCCCAAAATCCGCCCTTGAGACTAAGGAAATGGCTATTGAGCTTGCAATGGGCGCAGGTCTGAGCGCGTATGAATTTCAGCGCCACAAAACAGACAAGCAGGATGTTCAACCAAAAGATCTTTGCTTTTGTCTACAGGATGCGGACGCCGTTCAGGATGCTTTTGTGTCAATCGCAAGCATTGTAAAGGCGGTGGGTATGGCTCGTGACCTAACCAACGAACCGCCCAATATGCTCGTACCATCAGAATTTGCAGCGCGGTGTAAGGCATTGGAGAAAAGTGGCCTTGAGGTGAAAATCCTTGATCAAGCGGCTCTCTCCTCACTTGGTATGGGTGCGTTATTGGGCGTGGCACAGGGCAGTGTAGAACCACCAGCAGTGGCTATTCTGACATGGAAGGGGGCGGAAGGAAGCCCTGTTGTGATGGTCGGTAAGGGTGTCACTTTCGATTCAGGTGGACTGCTGCCCAAGGGGCCTGAAGAGATGTGGGACATGAAGAATGATATGGCCGGTGCAGCGGCAGTAGTTGCGACCATTTCCTCTGCGGCTGAAAGGCAAATCCCTGTTCACGTGATTGGCATTATTGGGTTGGTCGAAAACATGCCGTCGGGTCATGCCTTACGCCCCGGCGATGTTGTTCGGTCATATTCAGGCAAAACCATCGAAGTTTTGCATACAGATGCGGAAGGGAGGCTGGTTCTCGCAGATTTGCTATCCTATGCCAAGGAACAATTCACACCGCGCGCCCTTATAGATATAGCGACCCTGACCGGGGCCATGACGGCGGTACTGGGGCAGGAATATGCCGGTCTTTTTACAAATGATGACGGCTTGTCCAGCGAGCTAAACATCGCAGGGGATATGAGCGGTGAAAAGGTCTGGCGCCTGCCACTTTCGGAGGTGTTTGACCGGATGATTGATTCATCTGTTGCTGATGTTCAGAATATTACTAAACAGCGCATGGCTGGCAGCGCAACAGCGGCACAGTTTTTAAACCGGTTCGTCGGCAACATTCCATGGGCACATCTTGATATCTGCGGTACGGCATGGCGCAAGGATAAGGATATGTTCGGTGTCACGGGTGCTACAGGATATGGTGTCAGACTGCTCTGTGCTTATCTGGACCAGCAATCCTTATTAAAATAACCTCTTGAAATGCTGCCCTTTAGATCAGCAAGACCTGAAGGTATCCCAAATTAGCTGTCGGGTCCTTCCCAGGGGATGCTGTAAGTGGGGGGCAAAGGCGTGGAATGTGTCTAGCGCCAAAACAGTAGGGGGGCGCTTTCCTTCTAAGCCATTGTTCCTAAATAATTTCATGTTTTTCCTCTTGTCACAGAACACCCATCCAGGGCTCCGGGGGTCCGTCGTTTCCGGATACACCGTTTACAAGTTGGCGACCCGGGGCCCGTCGATGTGTACAAATATTATCTGAAGTCAAAAGATTGTGAGGCGACCGGGATAGCTTCGTTCGTCTATTAATTTATGTTAGTCTTCGTGCAACTGAAACTTGCTGTACAAAGGGCAGAGTCATACCTAAAAAAGTTGTTATTTTTGTTGTTATTCTCGTTCTGGTTATCGCGGTCCTCTGGAGCCAGGGTGTGATTGGCTCTCTGTTTGGAACCCGGCTGCCTACGCAGCAGGCGTCTCCGCATATGGATGGTGTGGCTGTCAAGGTCATTACCCGGCCGGTAAGGCTTACGCCGAATGATCGTGTATTTGAAGGCGTTGGTACGGGCCGCGCCCGCATGTCTGTTGCTGTTTATCCGGCAGTGGATGAAGAAGTCCGGGAGGTTCGGTTCAGCGCCCAGGAGAGCGTGTCCCGGGGGCAGGTTCTGGTCCAGCTGGATGACAGGGCGGAACGTCTTGCCATAAAACTGGCTGAAGTGGAACTGAAAGATGCTCGCAGTCTTTTGGCCCGCTATGAAGAGGCTGGCAGCGAAGGCGCCGTGCCGGAAAGCGAGGTGGATTCCGCCCGGGCCGCCTTTGAGGGCGCGGAGGTTGCTCTGGAACAGGCCCGGCTGGCGCTGGAGTACCGGCAGATAAAGGCCCCGTTTGATGGCATTGTGGGTATTCCCAATGTCGATCCCGGTGATCGTGTAACGACATCGACCCTGATCACCGGGCTGGATGCCCGCGATATTCTTTATGTTGATTTCGAGATTCCCGAAGCGCTGGCCGTTGCACCCGGCAATGTGCAGGATGGCGGGCAGGCTGTTACGGCAAGAACACCTGCCTACCCCGGTGTTACGTTTTCCGGCTCGATTGTGGCCCGGGAAAGCCGGGTGCATGTAACGCGGCGCACCATGCGCGTGCGCGCCAGTATTGAAAACGAGAAGGATCTTCTGCGTCCGGGCATGTCGTTTGCTGTGCGATGGGAAATTCCGGGAGAGAGCTATCCGACGGTGCCTGAAATTTCGCTGCAATGGGGGCGGGACGGATCATTTGTCTGGATCATACGCGAGAACAAGGCCGTAAAGGTGCCTGCCCGGGTTGTAGCCCGCAACGGCAGTCTGGTTCTGCTTGAGGGTGATATAGTGGAGGGTGAGGCCGTGGTGGTTGAAGGCCTGCAACGTCTTGGCCCCGGTGATCCTGTCGAAATTCTGGGAACATCCGGCCAATGAAAAACTTTTCCAATGGCCTGACAGCTTTGGGCGTGCGCCGTCCGGTTCTGATCGCGGTGGCGAATGTCCTGATCATGCTGGCCGGCATTGCCGCCTTTATGGGTGTGGATGTGCGCGAACTGCCCAATGTGGATCGGCCGGTGGTCAGCGTACGTGCCACCTATGACGGAGCTTCCCCCAAGACCATGGATGCCGAGGTCACCAGCGTTATCGAAGGTGCCGTCGCGCGTGTGCCCGGGGTCAGGAACATTGAATCCAGCAGTGAAGAAAACAACATGCGCATGCGGGCCGAATTCGCGCCCGGGGTGGACCTGAGCGCGGCGGCAAACGATGTGCGAGAGGCGGTCAGCCGGATTCAGCGGGATTTACCGGAAGACATTGATCAGGTTCTGGTGATCAAGTCGGATGACGATGCGAGTGCTGTTATGCAGCTTTCCGCCTATAGCGACACGCTTTCCAAACAGGCGCTTGCCGAACGGATAGAGAAAGACGTGGCGCCGGAGTTATTGTCTATCGCGGGTGTTGCCGATGTACGCCTTAATGGCGACCAGCCCCGTGTTCTGCGTGTGCTTCTCGATCCCGCGCTTATGGCCGGCTATGGCATTTCAGCTTCAGACGTTATCGAAACGTTGCGCACCGTCAATTTTGACGTGCCATCGGGCAGCTATGAATCCAGTGATCAGGAACTGCTGGTTCGGACCTATGCTTCTATTGTGGACCCGGAACTGGTGGAGCGCCTGCATATCCGTAACAATGTCCGGCTCGGAGATGTGGCAGACGTCTTTTATGCCGCGATGAAGGCGGAATCCTATTCCCTGCTCAACGGGCGGATGGTGGTCGGGCTGGGTATGATCCGTCAGGCGGGGTCCAACACGATTGAAATCGCGGAGGAAACAGCCAGACGCGTGAAACGGATCAACGAGCGGTCACAGGATTTCACACTGGTGATCACATCGGATGATTCCGTCTTTATCAAGGGGGCCCTTAATGATGTTCTTTATACGCTGGGTTTTGCCATTATCATTGTTCTGGGGGTGATTGCGGTGTTTCTTGGCCAGTGGCGGGCGGTTTTTATCCCGGCTGTCACCATGCCGATTTCCCTTGTCGGAACGCTGGCGGCCATCTGGCTGTTCGGGTTTTCAGTCAACCTGTTGACCTTGCTTGCCCTGGTTCTTGCCGCAGGGCTAATTGTTGATGACGCCATTGTGGTGCTGGAGAATATTCAGCGCCGCCGGAGCCAGGGGCTTGAAAAAATGGCGGCGGCCGTTCTTGGCACCGAGCAGGTGTTTTTTGCCGTGATCGCAACGACCATTACCCTTGTGGCAGTCTTTCTGCCGATTGTTTTTCTCCCCGGAGAAACAGGACGTCTGTTTCGGGAATTTGGGCTCGTGCTCACCATTGCCGTTGTTATCAGCTCTTTTGTGGCGGTGACATTGTGCCCGATGATGGCGTCGCGTCTTCCTAACCTTTCGCAAGAGAATCGTCATCTTGCAGGCATGAGAACCTTTCTTGACCGTCAGGGGCACAAGGCAGGCCGGTTTTATTTCCGGACCCTGCGTGGTCTGCTGTCCCGCAAGATGGTGGCCCTTTTTATTGCGTTCCTTGTGGCGGTTACCGGCATTCTGGCATTTTCCGTTCTGCCCCGGGAGCTGGTGCCCGAGGAGGACAGGGGGGTTGTCCAGATTGCCCTGACGGGCCCTGATGGCGCGTCTCTTGCCTACGCGGACCGTCAGTCCAGGAAGGTGGAGGAGATTTTGCGCCCCTATCAGGAACAGGGTCTGATTACCGATATATACACGATTGTCGGACGCTGGGACAAAAACCGGTCTCTGACCATTGGCATGCTCAAACACTGGGACGAGCGTTCTGTCAGCCAGATGGAGCTGACCGAAGCGCTTAACCGGCAGCTTTCGGCCCTGCCCGGGGCACAGGTGCGGTTTCGCCAAAGCTCAAGCCTGAATGTGAGTGGCGGTGGCTCGGGGCTTGAAGTGGCCCTGCTTGGTAATGATTACGAAAAAATTTCAGCAGCCAGCGATGTGTTTGCCGAGGCGCTGGCGGCACGTGTGCCGACCGTTGAGGATATGCGTGTTGAATATAATACATCCCAGCCCGAACTTTCCTTCAATATCGACCGGGAAAGGGCCAACGATCTTGGCGTGCCGATGGACCGCATTTCCCAGACCCTGCTGGTCATGGTGGATGAATATGATCTTCTGGACCTGAGTGTTGAGGATCAGGCAGTTCCGGTCATGATTGGTGCCATGCACGGCTCTATCAATGACCCCGATGATTTGCTGAATATATTTGTCACCAATATCGATGATGAACTTGTGCCCCTGAGTGCCCTTATCAATGTCGAGGAGCAGGGTGTCGCTGCCCAGCTTGACCGTCATGAACAGCGTCGCGCCATCGAGATCGACATTGCCATACAGCCTGGCGCTTCACTTGGCGATACGCTTGACCAAATTCGGATGGTTGCCAATGATGTCCTGCCGCCGGATGTCAATATTCTCTTCCTTGGGGAAGCGGCCATGTTCGAGGAAACGTCCTACGAAGTCGCCATCACATTCCTGATTGCACTTGCCGTGATCTTTCTAGTTCTGGCCGCGCAGTTTGAAAGCCTCGGAAGTGCGGCCATCGTGATGTTTACCGTGCCGTTCGGTCTGGCGGCGGCTATTTTTGCATTGCTGGTCACCGGGCAGAGTTTCAACCTGTACAGCCAGATCGGACTTGTGATGCTGATTGGGCTGATGACCAAGAATGCCATCCTGCTGGTGGAATTCATGGATCAGATGCGTGATGCCGGCCGGTCGGTGGAGCAGGCCATTATGGAGGCTGTTGAAGTTCGCCTGCGGCCTGTCATCATGACGGTTTTGTCCACGGTACTTGGCAGTCTGCCGCTGATCCTGAGTGCTGGCCCCGGGGCGGAAGCACGGAACGCCATCGGTTGGGTTGTGTTCGGCGGGCTGGGGCTTTCCACCCTTTTCACGCTCTATCTTGCCCCCCTTGGTTATGCGTTGATCGCGCCCCATATCAAGCCGCGCACCCATGCGGGTCAGGAACTTGAGAAACAGCTTGAAAGGGCGGCACGCGCTGAAGAAAGCCATGAAGAAGGCAGACCGGCATGAAACGCGCCTGCCTGAAAATGCTTGCTGCCTCCCTTGTTCTGACCGGCTGTACCGCGGGTCCGGATTACGAGGCCCCGGACCTTGATGCCCCCGCTGCGTTTGTCTCTCAGGATGTTCTGAAGGCTTTGAACGAAGGCAGGGAAGACCAGGTTTTTGCGGCTGACTGGTGGACGGGCTTCGAGGATTCTGTGCTGGACCTGCTGGTGGCAGAAGGCATTGGGAACAATCTTGAAATTGTCGCTGCGACAGCCCGGGTAAGGCAGGCTGTGGCAATCCTCAAGCTTGCCGGTGCCAGCGACAACCTGTCTGCTGTGGCTGCTGTGGACGGCGTGCTTGAAGAGCGCCGGGAATCAGGTGGTGATGATGCGACAGTCGAAAGTATTTTCGGGTCCGTTGCTGTTGTCCTGCCACTGGATATATCCGGTCGGACCCGGCGGGAAGTGGCCTCTGCCCGGGCCGGCCTTGAGGAATCGCGCGCCTTACTGAAAAGTGTGGTTCTGGCGACAAGTACGGCCATTGCCGGTGAGTATCTGCGATTGCGTGGCAATCAGCGTCAGCTTGAGCTTTTGCGAGAATCTGTCGAGTTGCAGGAAAAAACGCTGGAGATTGTGAGAAGCCGCTACAGGGCGGGTCTGGCGCCGGAACTTGATGTGCGTCGCGCGGAAGCCTCTGTCGAAAACCTGCGTGCCGATATCCCCCCCCTGGAACAGGACCTGCTTGATTCACGTAACCGGCTGGCGGTGCTGACCGGACAATATGCCGGCGTTTATGAAGACCTGCTTTTGCAAAAGCGGGAGATTCCTGCTTATCAAAGCCGGATTCCCGATCTTGTACCGCTGGAGGTGCTGGGCATGCGCCCTGATGTTCGGGCGGCCGAGGCGCGCTTCAGGCAGACTGTTGCGGAGATTGGCGTTGCCGAGGCGGCTTATTTTCCGATACTGCAACTGGGAGGGCAGGTGAGCGTGGGGCGCACCGGCATGAGTGGTGCGCCGGCCATGGATGTGTTGATTGCATCCTTGAACGCTCTTGTGGAGCAGGTGATAACAGATGGCGGTGCGCGTGAGGCGGGCGTCGAAATTGCGCGTGCTCAGGCGGGCGAGGCGTTGGCAAATTATATGCTGGCGTTACGCAGCGCCGGTGAGGATGTGGAAGCGACGCTGTCGGCGCTGGATACTTCCGCCCGGCGGCAGGAGTCTCTGGAAAAGGCGGTAAGAGCCAGTGAACAGAGCTTTTATCAGGCGGAAACACTTTATCAGCAAGGGCTGATCAGCTTTCTGGATGTAGTGGATGCCCAGCGTGTTCTGGCAAATGCAAGGCAGGGGCTGGCCGCCGAGCAAACCGGCTATGCAACGCAAATCGCCAACCTGTTCCGGGTTCTGGGGGTGGATATTGAAAACGGGCCAGAGCGCCCGGATGCCCTGACCCGCTTTGAATGAAGCGTTACGTCTTCAGAAGGTGGTGCGGATATTTGCGATTATTCACCGGGGTTCACCATCATAACCGGCATGATATAATCTGTTCTTGCTGAACCAGTCACATCATTGAGTTTTGACCTTGGGCTTGCGCCGTTTCAGGGGTGCTGTTCCGCCATTGTCCTTGGTATCATTCCTTGCCGGACGCCGGACCGCTCGCTCGGGGCGGGGGGCGGCCTTTTCTGACCGCGACTCAGGCCGCTTTTCAGTGGTTGTTCCTGCTTTGGCGAACTTGCTCTTGTACGGCTTTTTGGCACGAGGTTTTGCGCTATCACCTTCCTCGCGTTTAACAAAAGGCCGATCATCACGGGGCCTGTCTTCGCGAATTCTATCCCGAAATTTGCCACGCGGTTTGTCGTCTGCGGGGCGCTGGTCAGTGCTATTTTCAAACTTCCGTTTGCCTTCGTACTTGCCTTTGCCGCCGGGCCTTGAGGACGTAAGAGGTTTCTTCTTGCCATAGGAAGGCCGTTCCGACGGGCGGCCCGAACGTTCACGTCTTTCCGGCCGGGGTTCATGGCGCGGCGCAGGTGTGCCTTCTATACGGGTGACCGTGATATCTTTTTCAACGGTGCCGTCAGGCCCCAGCGCTTCCATGAAATTTTCGGCGCATTCGGGGGACAGCTCCACATGGGTTTCGGTCGGATAGATCTTGATCGCGCCCACATCGCTTTTGGTCAGATTGCCAACCCGGCACAGCATGGGCAACAACCAGCGGGTCTCGGCGCTGTGCTGGCGCCCAACCGAAAGTGATACCCAGATACCATTTTTGAAATTATCTGTTCGCTGCGTCCGGCTTTCCGGCTTCCGGCCTTCAGGGGCCGGCGCATAAGGCGAGTCCCGTAATTCCTCAGGGGCCGTTTGCCCTGCCATGCGCTGGCGCAAAAATGCGGCGGCCAGTTGTTCTGCGCTATATTTGCCCAGAAGTTCCTGCGCAAAGGCTTTCTCCTCTTGGGAAAGGGGCTCGTTTAAGCTTGGGTCATTGAGCACCCGTTCATGGTCACGACGTATAATATCGTCAGCCGATGGCGGCCTGGCCCATGTCGCCTGAATATTGGCGCTTTGTAACAGGCGTTCTGTCCGCTTGCGGGCACTTGGGGGAATAATCAGGGCACACACGCCCTTGCGTCCGGCCCGTCCGGTCCGCCCGCTTCTGTGCAGCAGGATTTCCTTGTTCTTGGGAATATCAGCGTGGATCACAAGTTCCAGATTGGGAAGATCAATCCCGCGCGCTGCGACATCGGTTGCAATACATACACGGGCCCGACCATCACGCATGGCCTGCAGGGCGTGGGTCCGCTCGTTCTGGCTCAACTCGCCCGACAGGGCAACAACGGAAAAGCCGCGATTGTTGAAGCGGGCCGTCATATGATTGACCGTGGCGCGTGTGGCACAGAAAACCAGCGCATTCGCGGCTTCAAAATACCGCAGCACATTGATGATGGCATTTTCCTGATCCTTGGCGGCAACGGTCAGGGCGCGATATTCAATATCGACATGCTGCTTTTGTTCTTCAGAGGTGCTCAGACGCACCGCATTGCGCTGGTATCGTTTGGCAAGCGTGGCGATGGAGCGGGGTACGGTTGCGGAAAACATCAGGGTCCGCCGTTCGGCGGGGGCTGCCTCCAGAATAAACTCCAGATCATCACGGAAGCCAAGGTCAAGCATTTCGTCGGCCTCATCCAACACCACGGCTTTCAGGCCCGAAGTGTCAAGCGAGCCACGCTCGATATGGTCACGCAGCCTGCCGGGTGTACCAACCACGATATGGGCGCCGCGCTGCAGGGCGCTACGTTCCGTGCGCATATCCATACCCCCAACGCAGGAGGCGACGGAAGCGCCAGTCATCTCATACAGCCATTCCAGTTCGCGTTTGACCTGCAGGGCAAGTTCCCGTGTAGGGGCGACAGCAAGAGCCAGCGGCTTTGAAGCCCGGCCGAACCGGTCCGCGCCCTCCAGCAGTGTGGGGGCAATCGCCATGCCGAAAGCCACTGTCTTACCCGAACCGGTCTGGGCTGAAACAAGCAGGTCGGCACCTTCCAGCGCGGGATCAACAACAGAATTCTGGACTGGTGTTAATACATCATAGCCGCGTTTTCTCAACGCTTCTTCAAGCGCAGGAATGACGCCTTCATAGTTAGTCATGTTATTCTTCCGGAATATGTTTGGCAGAAAGCGTGTCTGGCATGGCAGGCGGTAACGAAAATACCATGACCTTGTTCAAGCGAGCGACGCAACAATATAATACCTGCGACAAACCAGTCGCTCTGCATGCCTTGTACAGACAGCAGGGTCAAATGTAAACGTACATTTTATTGTGGAAGGCAAAATCCGGTCGGTGGCTCAGGCGGGGGAATATCTTGCCGATTCTGTTGCCATCCGCCGAGCCGCCTCGACATATTCTGACCGGAGCCGGGCAATAAATTCGGCGGCGGGTTGAACCTTGTCGATAGAACCAATGCCCTGACCACATCCCCAGATATCCCGCCACGCCTTGGCAGCACTATCCCCGCCGGAGCCAAAGTTCATTTTGGACGGGTCGCTTTCCGGCAGGTTTTCAGGGTCCAGTCCGGCGTTGATGATGGACGCTTTCAGGTAATTGCCATGGATGCCGGTAAAAAGATTGGAATAAACGATATCGGATGACCTGCCGTCGACAACGGCCTGTTTATAGGCGTCCGACGCACGTGCTTCCTGTGTCGCGATGAATGCCGAGCCGATATAGGCGAGGTCTGCCCCCAGCGTTTGTGCCGCCAGAATATCCCTGCCGGTCGAGATTGAACCGGACAGAACCACAGGTCCGTCAAACCACGCGCGAATTTCGTGCATAAGGGCAAAGGGGGAGGTTGTACTGGCGTGACCGCCGGCACCGGCGGCGACGGGAATGAGCCCGGTTGCGCCTTTTTCAATTGCCTTGTGGGCAAACCGGTCGTTGATCACGTCATGCAGGGTAATGCCGCCATAGGCCTGAACGGCAGTATTCAGGTCCTTCTGCGCCCCAAGGGAGGTAATGACGATCGGCACCTTGTATTTGACGCAAAGCTCCAGATCCTGCTCCCACCGGGCATTTGACTTGTGAACGATCTGATTGACTGCGAACGGCGCTGACAGTTCATCGGGGTGATCCCGATCCCATTTTGCCAGCGTTTCGGTGATTTCAGCCAGCCATTCGTCAAGCTGGCTGGCTGGTCTTGCGTTCAGGGCGGGAAAAGAGCCAACAATCCCGGACGTGCACTGGGCAATGACCAGTGCCGGATTGGAGATGATAAACATTGGCGAGCCAATCACTGGCAGACGCAAGCGATCTTTAATCTGGGCAGGCAGGGTCATCTGGGCCTCATGGATGTTGGAAATACAAACAATTCAGCTCAGGTTAAACGCGATCCCGGTGTCTGGCAAGCCTGCCCCTGCAGCAAACTTTCTTAGACTGCACGAACGTATGTATAGTCTATCGGCTGACTGTTGATGCCACGATCAGGTGGGGCAATCCAGTTGGCCATCTTGCCGGGGTCTGTAACTGCGACCATCAGGGAACGGACATAATCCCGGTCAGAGTCAGCTGGCAAAAATTCGCCAATTCTGTTCTGGAACTCGGCTTCGGAAATAGCCTTGCCACGGGTATCATAGGTTCCACCGGACCATAAACCCACCTTGCGGTTAAAATGTTCAGATGGCAGGCGCACCTCAAGATCAAAGCCCGCCTTGGTAATGAGCCTGTTCCAGCGTGTTATGCCAACCTGACAGTCGCGGACGTAAGCCGCCTGTGTGACCCGGTTCATGGTGTTGCGCATGGGAACTTCCTGTGTGCCGTCAGGTGTTTCCATCATGACGGTTTCACCGGAAGCATCATGGTCTTCATAGGTCGCCTCATCGGGGCGGCCCTTCAAACCGTTTGCGAAATAATTGGCGGCATTGGATGATATTTCCGAACCAAACAGATCCAGCGAGGAAGAAAACCAGAAATTGATATATCTTTGCAGCAGGGGCAGGTCAATGACGCCGGCCTTGCGCAAGGTATCGGGATCGTCACTGCCAAGGTCTTTCATGACCTCAAGCGTTCTCCTGACGATGCGGCTGATACCTGTCTCGCCGACAAACATGTGATGGGCTTCTTCCGTCAGCATGAAGCTGCAGGTGCGGGCCAGCGGATCAAAGCCGGATTCAGCAAGGCTTTTGAGCTGATATTTGCCGTCCCGATCGGTGAAGTAGGTGAACATAAAGAAACTGAGCCAGTCGCTGATCGGCTCGTTGAAGGTGCCCAGAATACGCGGATGGTCAATATCGCCGGAGTGACGGTGAAGCATTTCTTCTGCCTCCTCGCGGCCATCACGACCAAAGTAGGCATGGAGCAGGTAAACCATCGCCCAAAGATGGCGGCCTTCTTCAACATTGACCTGAAACAGGTTGCGCATGTCATAAAGTGAAGGTGCTGTCAGGGCCAGAAGTCTCTGCTGTTCGACCGAAGCCGGTTCAGTGTCGCCTTGCGTAACAATCAGGCGGCGCAGAACAGAGCGATATTCACCCGGGACCTGCTGCCAGACCGGCTTGCCCTGATGGTCGCCAAAACCAATTGTCCTGCCTGCCTGTTGATCGGCCAGAAAAATACCCCAACGATAGTCGGGCATTTTTACATGGCCAAATTGTGCCCACCCCTTGGCGTCAACGGACGTGGCTGTGCGCAGATAGACGTCATGTCCCTGATAATGCTCGGGCCCCAGTTCTTTCCACCAGTCCAGAAAAGCGGGCTGCCAATGTTCGAGCGCGCGCTGAAGCCCACGATCATTCGACAGATCGACATTGTTGGGAATGCGGGACTGATAGTCGATAGCCATCGTGGTTCTCCTTGATATATTTTAATCAGACGCGACGTTTGTCAAAATCTGCACGGGTGCCGCTGCCGAAAAGTTTCAGTGCGCCCTTGTCGCCCACGGCGTTGGGACGGATGAATATCCAGTTCTGCCAGGCGGAAAGCCGGCCGAATACTTTCGACCAGACCGTTTCAGGGCCGCCGAACCGCAGGCTGGCTTCCATGCCGGTCAGGGCATCAGGCGACAGTGCCGTTCGCTCGTCGATGGCGAGTCTTACCTCATCATCCCAGTCAATATCGTCGGGGGCAAAGGTGACAAGGCCCAGATCATAGGCTTCGCCAGCGGGAACAGGCTCATTGACAAGTTCCTTCAACTCGTCGAGCCGCTCCGGCGTGCCCTGAAAACGTGCTTCCAGCCGGGCCAGCCCGTGGGCCATTGGATAAGGGCCGAAATTCATCTGGCCGAGCATGATTTTGGGGCCGCTTTCCGGTTCTGACAGCATTTCAAGCATATAGCTGCGGTCCGCGGCTAGCATCAGTTCCGCCAGCGTGCCGGCAAAGGCCGATCCGGGTTTGACAATTGCGTACAGCGACCGGGATGATACATCCAGACGGCTGAGCGTTCGCCGCAACATGCCGATGACTTCATTGACAAACCAGTGGTCGGCATTTGCGAGCATGGCGTCGTCATAGGCCAGGACTTTCTGCCCGTCGCCCTTTGTCTCAAGGAGCCACAGGCCCAGTTCCGGCTCATTGGTTCTTAAAAGCAAAATGGCGTCATCCAGCTCGCGCACCATATTCAGCGGCCAGAAATTTACACCCTGGGCATGTATTCCTGCGGCGTCGGACGGGGGGATGTTTCCGGGGCGCTAACGGTAATGGTCGCTGTGCCGCGATCATGGTCCAGTTGAACATCTACGCTGGTATAATGGTAGCCCTTGTCATCAATGGTTCGGTCAAGCGGTGTAAGCTTGATGCCTTCGGCCTTTTCAGGTCGCGCAGATTGACCGGCCAGCGCGTCGGCGCGGGCCTTGACAGCTTCATCCCAGCGACCGGGAGAGGCAATCTCGTCAACAAGTCCCCATTGTTTGGCACGACGCCCGCGAACGCCTTCCTCGGATGTGCAGAAGACGTCTGCCAGATCCCGGCGCACCTTGCGCTTGTCCACAAGGCGGGTCAGGCCCCCCGTGCCGGGCAGCACGGCAAGCAGGGGAACTTCCGGCAACGAGACGGCGGAAGAGCGATCATCGACCAGCAGAATGTCGTCACAAGCCAGTGCCACCTCATACCCGCCCCCGGCGCAGGCCCCGTTGACGGCGGCCAGGAATTTCAGGCTGCCATTCCGGCTTGAATCCTCAAAACCGTTTCTTGTTTCGTTGGTAAACTTGCAGAAGTTGACCTTCCACCCGTGAGAGGACTGGCCCAGCATATAGATGTTCGCCCCGGAACAGAAAATACGGTTGGCGCCCGAAGTAAGCACAACACAGGCGACTTCCGGCTGTTCGAAACGCAGGCGCTGGACAATGTCATGAAGCTCCATGTCGACGCCAAGGTCATAGCTGTTCAGTTTCAGTTTGTAGCCATCAACAATGCCGCCGTTTTCGTCAACGTTCATGGCAATGGTAGCAACGCGCCCGTCAATGGAAACGGCCCAGTGTTTATAGCTGCCGGGCTCCCTGTCATATAAAAAAGGGTCTTTGCTGACGGGTATGGTTTCGGCGGTGGGCTGGCGCATTGCATATTCTCCTGTTACAGAATATGCATTATACTACATTTTTTAAAAGATCAAGAACTATAATGCATGAAGCGATAAAGTTTTTTGCTTCAAAAGCTCCAGCGTTGCATCAAAATCCTGTTTTGATGTGTCAATTCTGGCGTCCGCCCGCGCATAGTCTGCGGTGCGTGCTTCCAGAATAGCTTTCAGGTCGGCCATGGCGCGGCGATTACTGGCCATGGGTCGGAAATCGCCCTGTGCCATAACCCGTCCCATATGATCGTCGGGTGTTGCTGTCAGCCAGATTGTATGGCTGGTAGAGAGTATTCGTTCATAAAGCGGGGCATTCGCGACCACGCCGCCGGGCGTTGCAATGATTGCCTTGTCGTGACTTGACAGGATATCTTCCCATGCCTGCTCTTCATAACGCCGCAGCGCAGGTTGCCCCCCCAGATCAATAAGAAGGCCCATCTCGCCGCCGTAGTTTTCTTCCACAACCTTTGTCATTTCAATAAATGGCAGGCCCAGGTTTTCTGCAAGCGCGAGGCCCAGTGATGACTTTCCGGCACCGCGCAGACCCACAAGCACAATCCTGTCTGCCTTGTCTGTCTGTGCCGATTTTCCGTTGTTCAGCCAGCGCTCAAGATCGGCAAAGCTGTCACCGGGTAATCGCCTGATCTGATCGAATACTGTTGCGTGGCGCAAGCTCCGCTCGCCGCCCATTGGCATCAGTTCAGCGGGGGCAACATCAAGCGCTGTAGACAGGGCCAGCAGGACATGAACAGAAGGGTTGCTCTCGTTTCCTTCAATCTGTGCCAGATATCTCTCAGATGTATCGGAGACGGCGGCAAGCTGTTTGCGCGTCATGCCGACCTTGGCGCGTGCGGCGCGCACACGCGTACCAAGATCATCAATGTGATCTGTCTTTTGGGGGGTTGCTGGCTGTTTTTCTGTCATTTTCACTTGTAATATGCACTATAATGCAGTTATAAGGTCTCTGGGAATTATATTGCAGGAGTTAGCCGGATGTCCAATCCTAATATTGGAATCTTTGTTGCGACCATGACGGGAACGGCAGAATTATGTGCTGAAGAAGTCAGTGACACACTGGAAAAAGCCGGCTTTTCACCGGAAACTGTTCTCATGGACAATTTGGGGGTAGAGGCGCTTGATCCCTTTGATGTGATTGTCATTATCTCATCGACCTATGGTCATGGCGATATTCCTGATAATGGCCAGGTATTTTTCGAATCTGTCGAGAACGCGCAATCCATAGAGGGCAAGAGCTTTGCTGTCTTTGGTCTTGGGGACAGAACCTATGCGCTGACTTTTTGTGAAGCAGGCCAAAAATGGGACAACTTGTTTGCAAGCAAGGGAGCCACGCGTATTGTGCCGCTTATGCAGCATGATGCTTCCGGCGGGACCTTGCCGGAAGATGAGGCCGGGGAGTGGGTGCTGTCATGGGCAGATACCTTGCGGCAAGCGGCCTAGCGCGGCTTTGTTACCGAATGTGAGCCTTTTCGTTATTGGTTTTTTCTGTAAAATTGTCCTACAATAATATCTGATAAAATTACTGGTTGTCAGGGGAAAAAGGATGCATGTCAAAACAGGGCCTATCAGACTAAAGCTCTATACCACAATCATTGTTGCTGCCGGTCTTTGTTTCGGTGCGGACGTTCGGGCAGAAAAGGGAACGGTCGAACGCCCCAATTTTCTGGTCATTGTGGCCGATGATCTGGGATATTCCGATCTGGGCGCTTTTGGGGGTGAAATTGAGACCCCTCATCTTGACAGGCTTGCGATGCAGGGCCTGCGTCTGACAAATTTCCATACCGGCCCGACCTGTTCACCGACACGTTCCATGCTGCTAACCGGTGTTGATCACCACAAGGCCGGTATCGGTGCCATGGCAGAAATGCTGTCTCCAGAGGTTCGAGGCAAACCGGGGTATGAAGGGCATCTGAATGATCGGGTGGTTACAGTCGCGACGCTGCTAAAAGATGCCGGATACGCCACAATGATGACGGGCAAGTGGCATTTGGGACTGAAGCAAGAGCAGGGCCCCGCAGCGCGTGGATTTGAAAAATCTTTCGCCATGCTGGAAGGGGGTGCCAGCCATCTGGATATGAAGCCCTATATGCCGATGTACGGGCCGAAAGCATTGTACAGGGAAGATGGCCGCAAGGTTGATCAGCTGCCGGATGATTTTTACTCGACTGATTTTTATACCGACCGGATGATCAGCTATATTTCGGACAGTCAGGAGGATGGGGGAAAGCCCTTTTTTGCTTATCTCGCCTACACGGCACCGCACTGGCCATTGCAGGCACCTGACCATCTGATCAATAAATACAAGGGGCGATATGATCAGGGCCCGCTTGCCTTGCGTACCGCACGACTGGCGCGCATGAAAAAGCTGGGGCTGATCCCGGAGAATACCGAAGCCCATCCCCTTGTGCAGCCTGCGCCCGAGTGGGACAGCCTGAGCCCGGAACACAAGGCCAGAGAAGCCCGCAAGATGGAAGTCTATGCCGCAATGGTTGACAGTATTGACCAGAATGTGGGCCGTCTTCTGGCTGCTCTTGAACGTAAGGGGGAGTTGGATAATACGATCATTGTTTTTCTGTCGGATAACGGGGCCGAAGGCATGGATTTGAACTTCCCGCCGGAAGTGAAGGCCAAATTGCCGCCTCCCATGCAAGATGTTGTGACCTGGATTGAGAACAGTTTTGATCATTCAACCGAAAATATAGGGCGCCAGAATTCTTATGTCTTTTCCGGCCCATATTGGGCCCAGGCGCAGACCGCGCCTTTTCGGGCCTACAAGGCCTATACCGCGGAAGGAGGAATTAGGACGCCCGCATTTATATGGTCGCCCAAATTGAAAAGGCAGGGTGCGCAGGCAGACCAGTTCGTCAGTGTAAAAGACATTGTGCCGACGCTGCTGGATATGGCAGATGTTCGCCATCCGCTGATCAGATACAAGGGGCGTGAGATTTACGCACCGGAGGGCACATCCCTGCAACCCTATCTGAATCGTAAATCTTCCAGTGTTCAGCGGCCTAACGATATGACGGGTTTTGAGCTATGGGGCAGAAAAGGGCTGATCTCGGGGGACTGGAAGATTGTCAATTTGCTCCCGCCTTTTGGCACAGGGGAATGGCAGCTTTACAATCTGGCGAATGACATGGGTGAGATCCATGATCTGGCAACGGCCCGACCTGAGGAGCTAAAGAGAATGCTGAAGCTGTGGGATCAATATCAGAAGTCCAGCGGCGTTGTACCGGTTGTGCCGCGATAGCTTTTAAAAAGATTTAAAAAAAAGGCCGCAAGCGTGAAGCTGCGGCCTTCTCTTTTCCATTACGATCAAATCAGAATCTTACAATGCCCTGAACACCCAGTTCACGTGGCTGGTTCGGGATGACGATGATGGATCCCGTTGCAATGCTGACGTCAAAACCATTCAGAACAAAGCGTTCGTCAAAGATATTCTTGCCGTAAGCCGCGATGGTGAATGTTTCATTTGGTGTCGTCCATGCAGCACGGGCATTGACCAGACTGTGGGCTTTCTGGCGCAGTTGCGGCGTATTGCGCACATCGGCAAAGCTTTCGTCGGTGTAGGAATAATCAACACGCAACAAGCCTTCGCCATTCATGACCATAGCCCTGTATTCCAGTGCTGCGGTTGCTGTCCATTCCGGTGTTTTTGCCAGTTTGGTATCCAGCGCAACGCCTGTAATCTGCTCCTGTGTTTCCTTGTATTCCGCATTTAGATAGGCGGCGGAACCATAGAAGGTCAGGCCCTCGGCAATTAGCCATTGCATGTCCAGTTCTACGCCCCAAAGTTCAGCAGAACCCACATTGTCGATAACCTGAACTGTCTGGTTGCCGACCAGATCGTTGGCCTGCAATTGCATGTTCTTGTAATCATAGAAGAAGGCGGCACCGTTCAAACGCACCCGCCGGTTCATCAGGTCGGACTTGAAGCCAACCTCATAAGCCCACAGTTTTTCCGGATCAAAGGCGAGTTGCGCAACAGTCGGGTTTGCGGGGCGTCCGTTAAAGCCACCTGCCTTGTAACCGCCCGAGAAGGTTGCATAAAGCAGCAGGTCGTCGCCGGGTTTGAATGTCAGGCCCAGTCGGGGTGAGAAGTTGGTCCAGCTTTCACTGGTGGTGGTCAGGGGTACGGTCGGTATACCCGACACAAAACGGGTTTGCAGATAGCTGTAATCTTTCTCGTCATGGGTAATCCGACCGCCGGCTATGGCGGTGACCGTGTCTGATAATTGCCATTCCAGTTCCAGAAAGGCGGCATAGGATTTGGCATCAATCTGCGGCAATAGCTGACCGCCAATATCAAACCCGACATTGAGCGGGTTACCGGCCCCGCCGGCACAGGGGATCATTGGATCTGCATTCGGACAGGTTGTGCCGGGAACCAGCGGGAATATTGGTCCGGGCAGGGCTTCAAATGCCTGATACAGACCGGGCGCCAGATTAACAGTCCAGGCGCTGTCGGCATCTTCCTGAAAATAATACAGGCCCGCTGTATAGCTGAGACTGTCATTAAACAAGGTGCCGAACAGATTGAATTCCTGACTGAACTGCCATTGTTCGTCGGCATAATCCAGTTGGCCGAAGTCGACCGGGGAGCTGTCATTGTCGCGCTGATTGCGGGAATCAAAGGTCCGGTATGCTGTAATCGACCGTCCGGATACGCCGCCAAAGTCATGATCTATACGTAGCGAGACGCCGCCACCTTCATAGTCAAGCTGGGAAGAACCTGTCCCGAAACTGGTTTCCAGATCGGGTGACGTAAATTGCGGGCCGACCGGTGTCCCGCCCGGGATGCCGACAAAGGCATTCCAAAGGGCGGCAAGGTTGGTCGGCTGATTGAGCGCCGTAAGTGCTGTATTCGCCTGAGCATCGATCTTTGTATAGTCGAATGACAGCAGGACGCTGGTGTTTTCGCTTGGCTCATACAGGAATTTTGCGCGCCCGACAAAGGTGCCTTCGTCCCCGACCTTATCGCCAACAAGCGGTCGGTTGACATAGCCTTCCTGACTGCGATAAGAGGCTGAAACACGCATGGCCAGCTTTTCGCCCAGTGGCAGGTTGATATCGCCATCAAGATTAAAGCGCTCATCTTCGCCAACGGTGATTGCGGCACTACCACCCAGCTCAAATTCCGGCATGGATGTTGTAACGTTTATGGCACCACCCATGGTGTTCTTGCCAAACAGGGTTCCCTGCGGCCCTTTCAGAATTTCGATGCTCTGAATATCGGCAAGTTCAAGCACACCGCCCTGAGCGCGGCCCAGATAAACACCATCAACATACAAACCCACACCCATATCAATGGTTGGGGAATAGTCAAGCTGGCCAATACCGCGGATAAACAGGGTCGCATTGGCAGCACCCCCCACGTCGGTGGTGCCCGATTCAAATTTCACGTTGGGCGTGAAATCACCTACGTCAACGATGCTGCTTAGGCCCTGTTCCCGAAGATTTTCGCCGGTATAGGTTTTGACGGCAATCGGCACATCCTGCAGGTTTTCTTCCTTTTTACGTGCGGTGACGACAATTTCCTGTATTTCTATTTCGGCTTTAACATCTGTTACCAGAAGGGCAATGGCTGAAACAGCCAAAGGACCTACGGATTTCATTTTGCTCAATTTCATGATTTTCCTCCCAATAAAGTTCACTACTTCCCTTGTATTTTCAGGGCTCCCCACCCTGTTTCGTCTGCTTTTGGTGCTGATGTCCTTGTCTAGTCGTCGAATACCGGCAAGCCCATCACATAGAATTCTGATGGTGTTTCTGCTTCGATTTTAATGATTTCGTCCCGTTCTACCTGAAAGGCAGATTCAGGCCCCCATTTTTCGCCATCGGACTTTCCTTCGCCCGTGATCACATAAAAAAGCAATGATTGCGGGCGACCGTCTACCTCGTAACTTGCGCCGGCATCCATTTTTATCTGTTTGACCAGCAGTCCGCGCTCGTTAAAGCGTCCCATATTTTTCTCGTATACGCCGGGGACACCCCTGATGGACAGATATTGAAAATTTTCAGGTCGGAACATGATGGGCTGATCATAGCGGGGCTCAGGATAACGAATTTTCTTCTTGTTCAGGTCTTCCCAAACGGCTTCATATCCATCCTTGTTATGCTTTGTGCCCTTCTCATCAACCCAGGTATAGATGCCGTTATGGAACTCTCCGGTCTTCTGGAGTTTGGCACCACCTTCGCGTAACTGGCGATGGCTCATATATCCATCCCCGGAAGCGCCCGCCACCTGCAGCAGCAGGGTGACTGAATGGCCAGTACCGTTCTGGGTGTAATGGGTGCCTTCACAGAAATAGCCAATGGAACCCTCTTCCTGGGCAACACCGGGCGACCATTCATAAGTACCTTCCAGCATAATACGGACCTGTTCAAAGTTGTGACGATGCCTTGGGGTCTCGTATTCATCTTCAAAGCCGACCAGCGCCAGAACGTAATTGTCTTTCGCCCCGTCCTTGCCGGTCAGAAGATAATGAAAGCTTATGCCGCCGCTTCTGTGGGGTGCTTCGCCGCCAATTTCGGCGTTCGATTTGTGGTTCAGTATCATCTGTCTAATTCTTCCCCTGTTTTCATTTTTTATGATTGTTATATAATATTGCCCTACAATCAATAGAAACTTTGAACAAAAGAATAATCATCAACTTTTACCGCCTCTTGAGGCCAGGCCCTTGCAGAGGCCGGATGTCTTAATCGTCTCAATATAATGTATTTAATAATTGTAGGGCAATATTGATCTAACTTTTTCAAAATTGCAAGCCTGATCATCTTCATATGCCTAAGCTCCTGCAGGTATTTGGGTGCAAACCAGAGTGTGATAAGGGTAGAATGTGGCAATGGAAACAGCGGGGATGCATTTATGAGTGGTCCACTTAAAGGTGTTAAAATTATAGAAATTGCGGCAATAGGCCCGACGCCTTTTTGCGGAATGATGCTGGCAGACCATGGTGCGGAGGTCGTGCGTATTGACAGGCCCGGCGGGACACAGGGCGGGATTGCTACCGGGGCGGCAAGGGACGTGCTGGGCCGTTCCCGGAAATCGATTGTTGTGGATATGAAAAAGCCGGAAGGCGTCGCTCTTGTCCGCGATCTGGTAAAAAATGCGGATGGATTAATTGAAGGATTTCGCCCCGGTGTTATGGAGCGTCTTGGCCTGGAGCCCGAAAATCTTCTGAAAGATAATCCGGCACTGGTATACGGCAGAATGACCGGTTGGGGGCAGACGGGGCCTTATTCCCAGGCTGCCGGCCATGACATAAACTATATTGCGCTGGCCGGGGCTCTTCATGCCTTTGGGCGCAAGGGTGAAAAGCCAACGCCTCCTGTTAACATGATTGGTGACTTTGGGGGTGGTGGTATGATGCTTTCATTCTCGATGGTGGCGGCCATTTTGCATGCTCGCGCCACCGGGCAGGGGCAGGTTATTGACTGCGCCATGACGGAAGGTGCCGCAGTGCTGATGAGTATGGTCTGGCAATTACGGGCGGAAGGAAACTGGCAGGACGAGCGGGGAACGAATATACTGGATACAGGTGCCCATTTTTATGATTCCTACGAAACGCTGGACGGGAAGTATATTTCCGTTGGGCCGATCGAACCCCAATTTTACGCGGATTTTCGGGCCCGTCTTGGTGTGGAAGACGATGTGCTTCTGGATAATCATATGGATGCGGGTAACTGGGATACCGCCCGTTCAAAACTGGCGACCTTGTTCAAGACGCGCACACGGGATGAATGGTGTGACCTGCTGGAACACACAGACGCATGTTTTGCGCCGGTTTTATCCCTTGCGGAAGCACCCTTGCATCCGCACAATGTCGCTCGCAGTTCGTTTGTTAACATTGATGGTATTGTTCAGCCTGCTCCGGCCCCTCAATATTCGGTCACCAAAACGGATCGCCCGAAAATGACGGCCTCCCTGGGTGCGGATACAGAAGCTGTTTTGAGGTCTCTTGGTTATGATGAGGCCCGTATATCGTCTCTGCGTGAGACCGGGGCTGTTGAATAAGTCAGGGCGAGCGGACAAGCGAGGACCAGATCCCTCTCAGCCAGTCCCTGGCCGAATAGGGAATGGAAACGGGTGCCTGTTGTTGTGCGGATCGCATGGCTGCAACTCCCTGTTTCGAGGCGGTATATCGAATATCACCCAGAACTTCGACATTGTGGGCTTTAAGAACCTCAATTTCTTCTCGCCCCAGTTTGTATGTCCGGGGGTCATCTTCGATGGCCTTTGCCAGATGAAGTTTTGCGACAAGTTCGCGTACGGCATTACTGGCATGTGTGGCATTTGAATCGTGATATAAAACCTGTGATACACGCTGATTGGAAAAAATGATCATGCCTCTGGTAAAGAGCCTGAGCCACATCTGCCGGTCTTCGCCATATGCCCGCCCCAGTTCAAATCCGCCTATATTTTCCAGCGTCTCACGTTTCACCAACGTGCTGCACGTCGGTATGAAGCTCTTTGTCAACAGCTTGCGATAAAGCGATGAGCCGGCCTGATAGGGCTGCTTTTCGGCATATTCATCTGAAAGGCCCGTCAGGATGTGACTGGAGGCCAAAACCTGCTGTTCACCGCCTTCAATATTTATCCGGTCAGCGTCCCCGAACGCCAGTACAATATCATTGTGTGAGCTGACCAGACCGGCAAGAATGCTGTTATGCCCGGGGTGCCAGATATCATCAATGTCCAGAAAGGCAATCCAGGGTGCTGTCGCCGCCTGCCAGCCCGTGTTGCGGGCAACGGAAACACCCTTGTTCTCCTGTTTTATAATCTGCATCTTAAGGTGATTGTGGCTTTGCTGCCATGCTCTGGCTACGTCAACACTGTGGTCTGCCGATCCGTCATCGACGAAAATAATTTCGCTGACCGGCAGGGTTTGTGCGGCGACGCTGTCCAGTGCGGCCTGCACAAATTTTTCGCCATTATAACAGGGGATGACCGCCGCTATTTCCATTGGTATTCCTGTTCTTCCGTTTTAGCTGACATTTTAACACAAGTTGGCACAAGTCTTTTTCAGATCGCACATTGGTACTATACTTTAAAGATATTGCCATAAGATAAAAGGTGCTCGCGAGGTCACATGCATAAACCGGACACGTCACCACATCCGTCGCTTTATTTTGACTACAAGATATATCCATTCAGTGCGCCGGCAGAACTGAAGAATGCCGCTTCCCGCCATAAGGTGGTAATCATTGGTGGCGGGCCCATTGGGTTGTCTTTTGCGCTGGATCTGGCCAGATTCGGCGTGCCGTCCGTGATTATTGAACAGGACAATCAGATTTGTCTTGGCAGCAGGGCAATCGTTCTGGTGCGCCGGTCCATGGAAATTCTCCAGCAGCTGGGGGTTCATCAGGCTTTTGTTGACAAGGGGCTGGGCTGGTCGTCGGGCAGATCTTTCTACGGCGGGCAGGAGGTTTACCGCATGGTTATGCCCGAATCCCCCAACAGCCGATTCGAACCAGGGACCAACATTCAACAGCAGTATATAGAGCAGTTTCTGGTCGATGAAATCGAAAAAAATCCCCTGATTGACTTGCGTTGGGCCACAAAACTTGTCGCGCTGAAGCAAAATGAAGACTTTGTGGAGATGGCGCTTGATACTCCTGAAGGCGAATATACGCTTCAGGCGGAATGGCTGGTGGCAGCGGACGGGGGCCGGTCGGCTGTCCGCCGGGAGCTTGGGTTGAAAATGGAAGGCAATGCCTATGCGGGTAATTTTGTCATTGCCGATATCAAGGCGGATATTGATCGCCCGACCGAGCGCCTGTGTTTTTTCGACCCGCACTGGAGTCCGGGGAATAACGTTCTGGTGCATCGCCAGCCGGATGGCATGTGGCGTCTGGATTATAAACTGCCGGAAGAGGAAGAGCCTGCAGAAGCCCTGGAGAATGATCTCCTCAGCCTGCGCATTAATTCCATTCTGGAAATGCTGGGGGCCAAAGTTGACTGGAAGCTGGACTGGGCAACTGTTTATTCCGCCAGTGCCCTGACCCTGACGGATTATCGAAAGGATCGATGTTTTCTGATCGGCGATGCGGCACATTTACTGCCTATATTTGGGGTGCGTGGGGCCAATACCGGCTTTCAGGATGCCAATAACCTGGCCTGGAAACTGGCGGCAGTGGCCAATGGCTGGGGCGGGCAGAAGTTATTGAAAAGCTATTCCGAAGAGCGGGTGGGTGCTGTCTGGGAGATCTGTACCGAGGCCGGGCGCAGCACCCGCTTTATGGCACCCCCCAGCCGTGGCTATCGCGTAATGCGGGACGCGGTATTGTCCTTGACGCTGGAGCATGATTTTCCCAAAGACCTGTTGCATTGGCGGACGGCACGGCCCCATGCCTATGATACAAGCTCCCTGAACACACGATATGACGGGAAAGGTGGGGGCGAGCCATGTATTCGTATTGGAGACGTCGCCCTTGACGTGGCGCTCTCAGAAAATGATTTCCTGTTCGATCATCTGCAGAACGGCTTTAATATTCTGTGTTTTACCCGTTCAGCGCCAACTGCCGAACTGGTGACGCGTTGGGCGAAGGGGGGGCGCCATAAAGATGTGCCTGTGAATATTATTGCGCTGACAAACGGGCGGAAAGTTGCGGGCGTGGATTGTCAGTTTGATGTAGCGGGCAGTGATTTTGAAACATTGTATGGCAATATCGACGGCATGGTGTATGTCCTGCGGCCTGACCAGCACATATGCGCCTGGTTTTCTGCGCTGGACGCGAAACAGATCACAGGGGCGATCGAGACAGCCTGCGGCAAAAGGGGATAGCCATGGCAAAACTTGAATTTGCGGCACTTGAAGAACTTTATGATCGTCTGGCTGTTGCCATTGATGACGCCGGTCCTGAAAAGGAAGCGGTTTTTCTTGCCAAGCTGGTGCTGTTGCTGAGCCGGCATATTGGTGATCCGAAAGTGCTGGATGCAGCAATTACGGATGCCAGTGCACATCTTGACTGAATTCCGGTGAAGGTTGGCTGACCTTAGGCCGGGGTCGGGGCAGGCAATAGTTTTCGCGCCACAGGCCACGTGGCCAGACCTGCCAGAATGCCGGGCATTCCCTCATAAATATATGCGTTGTAGCCCGCCTGTATCCATATCAGGTTCACAGCGACCCCGACGGTGGTCATGGCCAGAGCCTGAAGCTCGCTAACGGGCCTTTTTGACGCATAAATGATCAGCAGCGGGGCAAAGGCCGAGGCCAGCACAGACCATGCCATGATGACCAGACGAAAGACGCTTTGATTGTCGCCAAGGCTGATCGCCAGAGCCAGCGCTGTAACCAGAAAGGTTGCAAACTTGATCCACAGGACATTCTCTATTTTATTGGGGGTCAGGTCATGTGTCAGGGCCGCGGAACAACTTAAGACCAGACTGTCTGCTGTCGACATGGTTGCCGCGAATATGCCTGCCAGAATAACACCAACCAGCGCAGGCGGCAGTAATTCCAGCGCCATCATGGGCAGGGCCAGCTCGGCATCGAAACCCTCTCCGCCCGGCAAGTACAGCCGGGACAACAATCCGACACCCGTTGCCAATGCGTAGAAGGTTGTAAACCAGCCATAGTAATAGACCCGGGCGCGTGTAAGATCGTTCACGTTTTCCAGTGCCATGAACCGGATCATGATATGAGGCTGCCCGATCACGCTAACGCCTGCGAACAACCAGCCGATAATGAACAGGGGCAGGCCAACCCATGCAGGGCTGATCAGGCTGCCTTCCGGATATGCCGACAGAAACCCGGGGATATTTCCCAAAGCCTGCCATGTTGCGCCCCACCCGCCAAGGCCGTACACAGCGGTGACCAACAGAATAAGCATTGAAAGCACCATGACAACCGACTGCGCGGCATCTGTCCAGATAGAGGCCCGAATACCGCCCGCCAGACAATAGGCGGCGACGACAATCGCGCCGATAATTGCACCGGTGGACAGATCCCAGCCAAATAATACATGCAGCGCTTTGCCGCCAGCCTTCAACTGGGCGGCAGCATAAGCGCCCAGAAAGAGGATGGTGATCAGGGCAGCGACCTTGCGATATATTTTAAAATCCGTTCCCTGCCACCGGCTGAGAAGCCCGCCAAAAGTTACTTCGTTGATTTTGCCCGAGACAGCCCGAAGCTTCTTGTGGATGAACAGGGAGGCCAGAAAATCGCCCAGAATCCAGCCAACCATTAACCAGATTGCAGCCAGACCGGTGGCGTAGGTAAAGCCGATAACACCAATGAACATATAGCCGCTGTTATTTGTCGCCATCGCAGACAGGCCGGTCAGCCAGGGCGCGACAGTGCGGCTCGCAACGTAATAATCCTGACTTTTTCCCGTACTTTTGCGAACTGACGAAATGCCGACGATCAGAAATAGCCCCAACATGACCAGAAAAGTGATCAGCATCCCTTGTCCCCTTTAGATCTGACCAGCCTGCTCAAGCGGCTTCCTGGCTGCTTTTTTGTTCCGGTGCCGGAACCAGGGCATCATGAAGTGCTTTCACGGCAGTTTCGTAATTGTCTTCTTCAATGATGAACTGAATGTCGACCTGGCGCATGGATTGATGCAGCCCCATGATATTGATGTTGGCCTCGCTCAGAGCCGTGACAGCCTTGGACAGAAGTCCGCGGACCTTCATATCGCTGCCGATCGCCGATACCAGACAAACTTTCTGGACCCACACGTCTGCCTGGGGAAACTTTTCTTTCAGCAAGGCCACGGTGCGTTTGATATTCTTCAGCGGGCCATTGACATAATGGACAAGCGTATTGGCGTTAACGTCCTTTGTAATAGCCTTCAGTTTAAAGCGGCTGAGGGCCTCAAGGCAGTATTCCTCATATCCGTTGATGCCCACCATGTCCTGATCAAACAGGCCGATGCTGTATATGCCGCGCAGACCGGCAATAATCTCGACGCAGGGCTCGGCACTTTGATAGTCATTGCTGATCAGGGTGCCCCGGTGATCCGGCTCGAACGTGTTTTTGACACGAAGCGGTATGTTTGATTGTCTCAGGCCTTTGGCTGCGCGGGGATGAATGGCTTCCATCCCCATATTGGCAAGCTGGTCGGCGACATCATAATTTGTCTGTCCAATAGGTTTGACCTTGTCTTCACCGGCAATACGCGGGTCGGCGCTGCTCAGATGAAATTCCTTGTGTATAATGGCTTCTGTTGCGTCGGTCAGAACAGCCATACGACTGAAAGTGATTTCAGTATAGCCCCGATCAAAAGTTTTCATCAGACCTTCGCGGCATTGGGCATAGCCCGTTACGACAGGCATCTGTGATTTTAAATCAACGGGAGCCAGAGCCAGTTTCAGTTTTTCGTCAAGCGTGTAATGTTCACTGTCACGCCAGCCACTCAGGTCCAGAAAACAGGCGTTTATGTCGTGCCGTTTAAGCAGCAGGGTTGTGTTATGTGCGCTGTGGGCTTCGCCGATAGCACTCAGCATTTCCCGTACTGTCAGAAGATGCTCTTCCAGCTGGAAATGTCCGAAGGAACAAAGGCGTTGCAAATCCATCAGGCAACTGCGGACCCCTTCCACACGTTCCTTGACGAATTTATCTGCGGCTTCCAGATCATGGGGATCTTCAAACATGCCGGCATTTATCTTGCACATTTCCAGGGAAACCTGGCTGAGTGCATCGCCCCAGGCCCAGTCGCTGTCGCCGTCACAAAAGAGTGCGTAGACGCCCGGTTTGCGGTTTTTTTTGTGTTCCAGCAATTTATCGGTAATGCCGGCATAGGCTGAAACGACAAAAATCCGGTTGTAGAGTTCGTCGCCCTTGCGCTCACCGATCAATATATTGTCGAGAACATCCTGAAAGCGGCTCATTGAGCTGCCACCAATTTTTTCGACAGTATGCATTTGTTTTCCTCATCATTTATTAGGCTTTAGCCGGCGATGGCGATTTCCTGATTTCTTTTCAGGCGCGCGATTGTATCGCGACTGGCTATATATTCGGGCCGGGGCTGCGTATTGCCAAATGGCTTGACGACACGATTTTTCAGGCTGTTGTATACCATAAAAACATTGCTGCGTGGATCGGGGGTGATATTGTTGGCCGATCCGTGCATAAGATTTGAATCAAAAACGATGACCGTCCCGGCAGGGCCGATCAGTTGCTCAATGCCTCCCTGATCGTATAGATATTTCAGGCTTTTTTCGTCGGGTATCCCGTATTCCTGTTTTTTCAGGGACGTCTTGTAATGGTCGTCCGGCGTTTCGCCGACGCAGGCAACAAAATGTTTGTGTGATCCGGGAATAACCATCAGCGGGCCGTTGGTCGGTTTGTTTTTGCTTAAAATAACGGATATGCTGATGGTGCGCATGCGGGGTATGCCATCTTCCACGTGCCAGGTTTCAAAATCCGAGTGCCAGTAGAATGACTTGCCCTTCAGGCCAGGCTTGTAATTTACTCTCGACTGGTGAATGTAGACATCATCTGCCAGAATGTCCTCGGTGATGTCCATCAGACGCGAATCCTGGGACAGATACTTAAACACCTCATTGTGTGTATGAACGCCGAACACGGATCTCAGCTCGTCATTTTCAACTTCTGTAACGGCCCTGTCAGAATGGCGTATCTGTTCATTGGCGCGTATGTGATGAAGCTCCTGCTGAAATGTCGCGACCTCATTTTCGGAAAAGAGGTTGTTCAGCACCAGAAATCCACGCTTTTCAAAGCTGTCTTTCTGCTTGGTGGACAGAATCCGCCCCGGCTTTTCCGAACTGTAAACAACCGGCTCCTGGCGGCTGTGCAATTCGGGAAACGGTCTGATCCTTGAGGGGTAAAAGTCTTCCATAACGTTCAACAGGGCTTTATGCAGCTGGCACGCCTTCAACCGGATAGACGCCGTTTTCGTCATGTACTTCCTTCCCTGTCAGGGGAGGATTGAAAACGCAAGCCATCTGCATCTCGGTCTTGGCGCGCAACAGGTGTTTGTCGTTCTTGTCCAGCATGTAGATCATGCCGGGCGTGATCGGATAAATCTTGCCATCGTCACAGGTTTCAATTTCACCTTCGCCGGTCAGGCAATATACCGATTCCAGATGATTCTGATACCAGATCGGTGTTTCGGTCCCGGCGTAAATTGTTGTGATATGGAAAGAAAATCCCATATTGTCGTCTTTGAGGGTCAGACGCAGGCTTTCCCAGTTCTCCGAGACGACGCGCCGGTCAGTTTGAACGGCATCTTTATAGTGTCTGACAATCATGGTTTGTATTGCTCACTCTGTTTGTTGAATTATGTATGTGGATCAGCTTGCCTTGCGGATCTGCTGGTCATTCTGATAGCTGTCCAGCACCTTGCGGGTGCATTCTTCCAGAATATCCAGTCCGTTTAGCAGATCTTCATCTGAAATAATTAACGGACACAGGCATTTGACAACCTGGCTCTCTGCCCCGCTGGTCTCAATCACCAGTCCGTTGGCAAAGGCGCGCCGCACAATTTTCGAGGCGATATCGCCGTTCTTGCAGCTTAATCCCCGCATCATTCCCCGGCCCTTGGCGACCAGAAGTTCATCATCATAATCCGCAGCAATTGCTTCAAGCCGGGATTTCAGCATATTGCTTTTGCGTCTGACATCCTTGATGAAAGTGTCTTCCCGCCAAAAATGTTCAAGGGTAGCTGCTGCCGTTATAAAGGCATGGTTGTTGCCACGGAACGTGCCATTATGCTCGCCGGGCTTCCAGATGTCATATTCTGGCCGAAATATGGTCAACGCAAAGGGCAGTCCATACCCGCTGAGAGATTTGGACAGGGTAATGATGTCGGGTTTAATGCCGGCTTCTTCAAAACTGAAGAAATGTCCTGTGCGACCGTTACCCGCCTGAATGTCATCAACGATCAGCAGCATGTCATGCTTGCGACAAACTTTCTCAAGATTCCGCAGCCACTGGGCCGAGGCGACGTTCAGGCCACCTTCGCCCTGTACAGTTTCCACAATAACAGCGGCGGGATGGTCAAGCCCACTGCTGGAATCGGAGAGCAGGCTATCCAGATATTCAGTGGTGTCGACGCCGTCGCCCATATAGTCGTCATAGGGTACAAAAGTTACACCCGACAGCAAGATACCTGCAGCGTCCCGGTGATGGGAGTTGCCGGTTGCAGCCATGGCACCTACGGAAACACCGTGAAAGCCGTTGGTGAAGGATACAATATTATGCCGGCCCTTGATGTTGCGGGCCAGTTTCATGGCGGCTTCAACAGCATTAGTGCCCGTAGGCCCCGTGAACTGTACAACATATTCAAGGTCGCGCGGCTTCAGGATGATATCGCTAAATGCGTTCAGGAAGGCTTCCTTGGCTGCTGTATGCATGTCCAGCCCGTGTGTGATACCGTCGTGATTGATGTAATCGATCAACGCCGATTTCAAAACGGGGTGGTTATGGCCATAATTCAGCGTACCTGCGCCGGCCAGAAAATCGAGATAGCGCTTGCCATCCTGATCAAACAGATATGCGCCTTGCGCACGATCAAATACGGTGGGAAAGGACCTGCCATACGACTGTACGTCCGATTCGAGGTCGTCAAAGACGTCCGGAATGGAAGGCTCTTCTGATGTATTCTGGGTGATTGAATTATCCTGCATTGAGGACTCCTGTCTTTGTTAAATGAAGAGGGTCAAACGGCCCGATATCGACGAGGTTTTCTGTCTCATGCGCGCCATTGAAGTGGCGCTCATGGTCAAAAAACGGCTCGCTGGATACATTCGCGCCAAGTTCTTTGGCGAATGACCGAAAAAGACCCCATGATGCGTCATTATCGGGGGTGATGGTTGTGTGCAGGTGCCGGACTTTTGCGCAAGCCGGGCGAGACAGAATATGCCGGAGCATTTTCTTTGCCAGTCCTTCTCCCCTTGCTGTCTCGTCCACAGCGACCTGCCAGATGAAAAGCGTTCGGTTATCGTCTCCTGCAAGATATCCGGATATAAAGCCCGCTGTTTTACCGTCACGCTTTGCGATGACGCTTGTTCCGGCGAAATGCGTGCACTGCAGCAGATTACAATAAAGCGAGTTTTCGTCCAGGGGCGGGCACCTGCCTATCAGGCTGTGAACTGCGGCCCCGTCCGATTTGACGGGGATATCCAGGACGATGTTTCGCGAAAGCGCCAAGGCTTCCATACCATATTCCAATAGTTAGTTAAGCTAAATAAAAATCAGTCATAGACTTAAGGTATAATAATTGTTTTTCAAGGATTTTTTAAAATCCTGGACAATTATACAATTCAAAAACAAAAAAACAAATTTGATATACTAAACGTTCTAAACGTGAAAAAGTTCTATCGGTTGATACAATTTTTAGACATTGCACAAGGTTAAGATTAGACTGGAATCAAATCGTTTCAGGCTCTGGTGTGATCTGATCGAGGCAACGGGTGCGGAATATGGAAAATTTTGAGAAAGTGCTCATTGCCTTGCGGCAGATCATGCGGGTTACTGATATGAGTTCAAAAAGGATTGCCGCCGCAACGGGCCTCACGCTGCCCCAATTTCTGTTATTACAGGCGATACAGGAACTGGGTGAGGTGACGATCGGTCGCCTGGCGCAGGAAATGAACCTGACCCAGGCGACAGTTACGAGCATTCTTAACCGTCTGGAATTTCATGGCTATGCTTTTCGCGAGCGCAACCTGAAAGATAAACGCATCGTGCATGCGCGCCTGACGGGTAAGGGGCGGGACGCCTTGCAGGGTGCGCCTGCAGTTCTTCAGGGGGAGTTTGGTGATCGCTTTGGTGCGCTGAAGGATTGGGAGCAAATGTCTATTGTGGCCGCCCTGCAAAGAACGGCTGAAATGATGAATGCTGAAAGCCTGGATGCATCGCCTGTTCTGTACTTTGGCGACATCAAGGAAAAATAAGACGGGAACACTTCTGATTTTGCTGAGTCCGGTGCAGCACTATGGTATATGCTCGCCTCGTCTTCCGTTGATCCTGCCACGGCAGGATTCTTCTCTGAAACTGGAAAGTATGCGTGCCATGACATCTGTTAACGCGCCTCGGCAGCCGTTCGTCTCCAGACCAAGGTTTTGGGCTCTGATGGAAGACGCCTTCACGGCAGAAGAATGTGCCGGCCTTGTTGCACAATATGCAGATCTTGCAAACCGGAATGGTCGTCTTGTGAATGGACAGCACCATGACAACATCCGCCGTTGTGACATTGCCTGGCTAAAGGAAGCGCCTGATACGTCATGGGTATATCAGAAAGTGGCCAGACTGGCGGCAACGCTCAACACTGATTATTTTAAATTTGCCCTTGATGGCATGGAGGAAGAGTTATTATTCATCAGTTACGATGCCGAATGCGAAGGTTTTTATGACTGGCATGTCGACCGGTCGGACAATGGTCTGGCAAGACGGCGCAAGCTTTCCATCACCATTCAGCTCTCTGATGGCGAAAGCTACGATGGTGGTGATTTGTTGCTGAACGCGGACGGCTTTACTCTGGGTGCTCCTCGGCAGCGGGGGAATGCCATTGCATTTCCAGGCTATTGCCTGCATCGGGTTAATCCGGTTGTGTCGGGCACCCGTCATGCACTGGTCGTCTGGGTGCATGGGCCGGATTTTACCTGACCTATACGTCGGATTGGCGGCGTTGTTGTCGATAGAGGGCAAACAGACCGCTGGCGATGATAATAAACGCGCCGACAATCGTCCAGCGATCCGGAACGTTGTGGAATATGATGAAGCCCAGAATAGCGCCCCACACCATCAGACTATAGTTGAAGGGCTGCAGCACCGATGATGGGGCCAGCTGCAGTGATCTGATCAACAGCATATGGCCAAACCCGCCAAAAATACCTGTCAGGGCCAGCAGAAGCCACCCTTGCAGGTCGGGGCTCTGCCATTCAAATGGCAAGGTCAGGCTGAAGACCAGAAATCCGGTTGTGGCAGTATAGAGTGAAGTGGTTGCTGCGCCATCCGTCGTCAGCCTGCGCACGAGAATCTGGTAGAGCGCCCATAATGTTGCGCCCAGAAGAGGCAGGTAAATCATGGGGCCAAATATGCCGGTGCCCGGCCTGATAATAATCATCACACCGGCACAACCGATCAGGACCGCAGTCCATCGCTGGAAGCCCACTTTCTCGCGCAGCAGGGGAATGGCAAGCGCAGTGGCGATGAGCGGTGTCGCGGCTGCGATGGCATGAACGGTCACCAGATCAAGATATTTGAAGGAAACCAGAAACACGAGGACTTCGCAGACAAGGACAAGTGACCGCCCTGTTTGCAGGCGCTTCTGACGGGACTTGAAGGCATTTCCTATGCCCTTTTTTCCGGCAGACGCAACAGCCAAAAGCAGAAATACGGCATATCTGGCCCAAAGAATCTGGGTTACAGGATAGGTCCCGGTCAGGTATTTGCCTGTGGCATCCATCAGCGCCAGGAAAGCCATGGCGACAACAAGGGTGCCAATACCAAGCAAGGGCAAATCTTTCTGCGGAGCGTCAGAGTTCAATATAGCCCCCTAAAAAAGTCTGCCTGCAATTATCTGTCAGATACCTCAGGTTAGGTTAATCTTCAAGATGCCTGCAAGCAGAATTTTTTCAGAGCACTCCTGTATTCCGACAGGTGAAGGGGTCTCTATTGGGCGGGCTGTGCCGGGCCATGTTTCCATGAGCCATCTGGCTGAAGACATGCGGTGCCATAGGCAGGTACTTCTTCATTGCCAATTGTAATGGTTGCCTGATACTCGCGTTCCTGCAGGCAAACCCCGCCGTCAGATGAAACAGGCGCTGTATAACGGCTTTTTGCTGCGACCGGTGCCTGTACATAAGTGGGCTCACTAATGTAGACAGGCTCCCTGACGATGACGGTCTGGCGTGGTGGTGTATAGTTATAATAATAAGACGGGCTGTAAAAGCCGCTGGAATAATAGCCATATCTGGGGTTGTGGCGGTAGCTGGACCCGTAAAAACCTGTAAAGTTCAGGGAAACACTGGTTTTGGAGCGATGTTTCTTATAGCCCCTGGCATAATTATGGTGCCGATTCCGGGACTTGTAATTGCTGTGCCTTGATTTGTTATAAGACTTCTTGTTATGCCCTTTGCCATGCGACGAATAGCTTTTGTGAACGCTGTTGGACTGGCCGTGGTGTCCTGCCATGGCCTGTACAGGGGCCCCAAAGACCAGCGCAGCCGAGACAAGGGCAGAAACAGCCGCTGGAATAGCGATTCTTTTCAAACTATATGTCATTGTTCGTTCCTTTACACAAACTCCCACAGCACATTCAGATAGCAATGATCTTTCTATCCATGGTCATTAGCGTATCAGGGGCAACATGAACTGAAACTGAACAATTATTTTGTCACTTTTTCCGCTAACGGATGATCTTTTTACGAACGCGGTGAATGATAAACCAGACAAGGCTGATAACGGGAATGATCGAAAGGCCTTGCAGGATTGTCACATTAATCGGTATGCCGCCCGCATGTATTGCTTTCAGGGCATATCCAGCCAGACCGACAAGATAATAACTGATTGCGGCAATCGACAGGCCTTCAACGGTTTGCTGCAGACGAAATTGTTGTCGCGTCCGCTCGTTCATGGAACTCAAGAGGTCGGCATTCTGTTTTTCCAGCGATATACTTAGCCGGGTTCGGAGCAGGTTGCTGGCGCGTCCGGCGCGATTGGCCAGATCCTGCAGTCGCCGGGAAAAGGAATTGCACGTCCGGACAGCGGGAACCAGGCGCCGTTCCGTGAAATCGGAAAGCGTTTGAAATCCGGATATTCGCTGTTCCCGCAACTCTTCAAGCCGATCCTGCACCAGTTGTTCATAGGCCTTTGTGGCACTGATTCGGTAACTCGTTTCCGAGGCAATTCGTGCCAGAGACGCGGAAAGATCCGAAAGTTCAGCAATCAGGGCTTCTTCCTTTTCCTTTCCGTTTGCCATGCGGGTTGTGATGTCGGTCACCTTGCGTTCAAGGTCCGAGACCGTGGGCGTCAGTTCCTGTGCCATTGGCAGGGCGAGCAGCGCCATCTTGCGATAGTTCCCCATTTCAAGCAGCCGCTGCACAAGTCGCGGCATGTCCGTGCCGGATATACTCTTGTCATGCATCAGAAGATGGCCAAATCCGTTACTGTGCAGGCGAAAGTCCGTCCAGATACGCGCCTTGCCATCTTCTACGAGGCAGCTTACCAGATCATCTGCCTTGAAAATCGCGGTTAGTTCACGGTCATCCGGTTCAGGCATGTCGGGGGCCAGAATGGTCAACTGGGTGGCGCGAAGCACCATGCCCGGCACCGAGGCCAGCCAACCTTGAGGAATACCGGCCAGAACCGGATCGTTAAAGGGGTGCTCAAATTTACCATGTGCAATAAAGGTATAGGTTGAAAACTCGGTATGGCGTTCCCAATGAAAACGCAGCGTCCCCAGGTTTGCACTGAAATGCTTAACGCCAGCCGGCGGTGTCGTTGCGCCAAAACGGGTGCACAGGGCACTCGCGTGTCTGAAGTCGCTCTCTGCTCCCTTTTCGCCGGAAAGCACCAGCAACTGGCACAATCGCTCGGGCGATTTCATTGAAGGCAGAATTCTGACGTGCATTTCCTCGCTCAAGGGGCGTCGAAGAGGATGGTCCTTGGGCCCAAGCAAGGCAGTGGGGGCCAGCGCACTGGTATCAGTATTCATTTCCGTGTTGTTTCCTTATTATTATATTATAGCTTTTTTAGTCGTGCCAACCGGTGGGTCCAAGCTTTTCCAGTGGCTGGAAACGATCCTTATAGGCCATCTTGGGGCTGCCTTTGACCCAATAGCCAAGATATACGTATGGCAGGCTCATTGCGTCCGCCATCTCTATATGGTGCAGGATTATTTGTGTGCCCAGACTGCGCTTTACGGCGTCGGGGTCGAAAAAGCTGTATACCATCGAGAGGCCATCTGACATCAGATCGGTCAGGGCCACTGCAACCAGCGGGCCAGTCAGACGGCTGTTTGTGCTGTCAGATGGTGCCCGATACTCCACAAGAAACGTATTTACCGGGCTGGTCTCGACCATTTCCGCATAATCACCAAGCCCCATTTCCGCCATCCCGCCATCGGCATGGCGGGATTTCAGGTAGCGCTGCAGAAGGTCATATTGTTCCTCTGTGACGATGGCAGGTGCCCGGGCGGCTGTCAGATCTGCATTTCGCCTTGAAACCCGGCGCATCGTTCTGGTCGGATTAAAAAGGTTGCTCCGAACCCTGACCGATACACAGGCCGAGCATCCGTCACAGGCGGGACGATAAGCGACATTCTGGCTGCGGCGAAAGCCCACGTGACTAAGGATGTTGTTCAGGGATGCCGCCTGATTTCCGCACAGGTCGGTATAAACCTTCCGTTCCAGCCGACCTTCCAGATAGGGGCAGGGGGTCGGGGACGAAACAAAAAACCTCGGAAAGTTCAACGTCTGATCATTCACAGCTTAAACACCTGCCTGACATCGTGATCCCGGCATTGGGAATGCCCCGAGCATGCATCAAGACGGAGTCTTTTTCCAGCCCGTACCACACAATATTTCCGGGATCATTTCGAGTGCCGCCCGGGCCGAACCCGATTTTAAATATTGTAATACCATGGAAAAAAAAGGGTAAATGTAATCCAGAGCAGGATAATCAAGGGAATACCAACGCGCATGAAATCGGTAAATTTGTAGTGCCCGGGGGCCATGACGAGCAGATTCGTCTGATAACTTATGGGGGTGGCAAAAGAGCAGTTCGCCGCCAGAATCACCGTAATCACGAATATCTTGGGGTCAATATCCAGCTCATTGGCAAGATTGATGGCTATCGGCGTGAATAGAACCGCTGTGGCGTTGTTGCTCAGGACATTTGTCAGCGTTGCAATGAGCAGGAAAAAGCCCGAGAGCATCACAACCGGTCCTGCCGATTCCAGATTAACGGCAAGCGCATGGGCCAGCCAGGCAGCGCCCCCGGTAATTTCAAGCGCGTTGCCCATGGCAAGTGCGGCCCCCACCAGCAGGATAACCCGCCGATCAACAGCACGGGCCGCCTGGCGAATATTCAGGCAACCCAGCGTGATCATCAGGGTGACACCCAACAGGGACGCGATGGTAATCGGCACCATATTTGTTGAGGCCAGCAAGACAACGCCTGTAAAGATCCAGATTGAACGCCGGGCATGGCTGCGCGCAGGCAATTCCGCTGCAGACCATTCCAGCAGCAGAACATCCCTGTTGGAGCGGAGTTTAAGAATATTTTCACGGCGGCCCATCAGCAGCAGTACGTCGCCCGCTTCAAGCCGGATTTCATCCATGGCGGCCCGAATCATGCGGGAACGGCGCTGAATGCCCAGAACAATGCAGCCGCTTTGGGCATGGAAGCCGATTTGTTCCAGTGTCCTTCCATCCATGCGGGAAGCAGGGGCAACGACAACTTCAGCAATTGTTCTGTCCCGGGTCGCCTGGGAGATTTCGTCTTCTTCTGAATCGTGATCTTTTTCCTCAACGGTACTATCCAGCAGGCCCGGATGTGTCGCCAGAACTTCAGTCAGCGCCTTGCGCGTTGTTGCGACAACGATTTCGTCGCCTTCTCTCAGCGCCATATCCTCGAAAGGGGGCAGAAAGGCGTGCTCTCTCCGTTGCAGCAGTCGAACGGTCATGCCGGGCAGGTCCGGGAACATGCCCGATATGAATTTGCTGTTGATGAGCGGGCTTTCAGCGCCAATATCTATCTGAACGATGAACTGTTTGCCTTCTCCCATGAAGCTGCCCACGACCGAAGTTCGGTCCGGTAATATTCTGGGGGCCACGACAAGCACAAAAAGCAAGCCAACGCCTGCCAGAACAAGGCCGGGAATCGTGAAGTCGAAAAAGCCCAGTTCCATGGACGTCAGGGATTTAAGCGTGCCCGCGACCAGAAGGTTGGTACTGGACCCGATCAGGGTCGTCATGCCGCCCAGTATGGCCACAAATGACAAGGGGATCATCAGGGCGCTTGCTGACCTGCCCAGTTTGTCGGCCAGAACGCTCATGATCGGAATGAAGATGACGACGACCGGTGTGTTGTTCAGAAAGGCGCTAAGCACCATGACGCACAGGAAAGACAGCACAATGACCCGCCCGGGATGCTTCGTGCCATGCTGCACCAGAGTCTGGGCCGCATCATCCAGGGCCCCGGTTTGTACCATGGCCTGCCCTATGACCAGAAGGGCAATAATGGCAATAAGCGCGGGGTCTGCAAAGCCGGACAGCAATGTCTTGGTGTCGATGAGAGCCGTGCCGTCACTGCCTGTCAGCGGCGCAAGCTGAAAGGTCAGCAGAAGGATGGAAACGACAGCTACAGACGTAAGCTCAAGGGGGATTTTCTCTATGGTATATAAAACAATTGCCCCGGAAATAAGGGCAAACATGAACCACATATGGAAGCCAGGATCGACAATTGGCATGAACAAGAGCCTGAGTTAAGAGTGCAGCATATTATTGTTTTGGCAAAAGTATACTACACGGAAAAACCGGTACTCAAGTAACTAATTATCGGGAATCAATGTTCTTTGTCAGACGTATCACACAGGTCAGCGATGCGAATCCGGCGGCAGGACGGGGGCTTCCCGGATCAAAAGTATACTAATTCTGCGATTTTCCGGACGCATTGGATTGTCCGGCAACAGAGGTTCGGTACTTGCCTTGCCGAGCACTTCTGAAAAGCGGTCGGTGGCGACACTGGACGCAAGAAGAACGCGTCGGGCCGCATTGGCCCGGTCACTGCTCAGTTCCCAGTTTGAATAGCCATCGGCGCGAATAAAATTACTGGCGTCGGTATGACCTGTAATAGAAATTCGATTCGGCATCTTGTTGATGCTTTTTGCAACACGAGAGAGCATTTTTTGCGCATATCCATACAGTTCAGAACCGCCCGTTTTGAACATGGATCGCTTGTCGTTATCGATGAGTTGAATGCGCATGCCATCTTCGGTGACATCAATAACAAGATTCGCGGACATGTCAGAAAGTTCAGCCATCTCCTGAATGCTTTGACGCAATTCAGCTTCCATCTGGTCAAACATGGTTTCTTCGCGTTTGGCCGCGGCAATCTGCCAGGCTTCTTCTTCAATTTCCCTTAATGTTTTTCGGGATTCCTCGGCTGCAGTTGCTGCAGGTTGTGTTGGCATGGTGACCACCACGGCGCCGCTCGACTGCGCCCCTTCTGTCGAAAGGGATTGGCCACCCATAACGCCGCCCGCACCTGAATTGCTGCTGCTCGCAGTTGTGGGCGCAAAATAATCGGCCAATCCGGCTTTTTGTTCATCGGTCGTCACATTCAGAAGCCAGAGCAGCATGAAAAAGGCCATCATTGCTGTGGTGAAATCGGCATAGGCCACTTTCCACGCGCCGCCGTGATGGCCGCCGCTGACTTTCTTGATTCGTTTGATGATGATCGGGCGTTTTTCGTCCTGCGCCATACCTACCGGATTGATCTCTGTTGAAACAGAGCATCATTCTGGCCAAACTTCGTTAAATTAACGTTAGGACAACAAGCTACGATTCGGGTCAGGCGACATGAAAGTCGTTGTTATTCAAATGCACAACAAAACCGGCTTCTTTCAGGGCTGCCAGAATTTCATCCAGATGAATTTTGTCACGGGTTTCAAGCGTAACATCACAATATGTTTCCTTGGCAGGCAGCTGTGTAAACAGCCGGTGATGGGCGACATCGATAATGTTGGCACCACGAGAGCCGATGATTTGCGATAATGTGGCCAGTGCACCAGGCATATCGGAAAGTTCAATACGCAACTGTGTAATGCGCCCCTCACGTACGAGGCCGCGCATCAGCAAGGACGCCAGCAGGCGCGGATCGATATTACCGCCGCACAGGACCGTGCCAACCCGCTTGCCCCTGAAATATTCAGGATTGCTGAGGATGGCGGCAAGGCCTGCTGCACCGGCACCCTCTGCCACTGTCTTTTCAATATTCAGATACATGCTGACTGCATTCTCCAGCGCGTCTTCGTTGACCAGCAAAACCTCATCAACCAGATCGCGGGCGATTTCCAGGGTATTCTGGCCGATGGTCTTAACCGCAATGCCCTCTGCCAGCGAATTTCCCCGCGCCACATAATCTTCATTGTTCAGGGCACGGTACAGGGAAGGAAAGCGTTCGGTCTGCACACCGATGATCTTGATATCCGGATTGATTGCCTTGACCGCAGTTGCAATGCCAGAGATCAGGCCACCGCCCCCTACGGGCACAACAATCATGTCGAGGTCGGGATGTTCCTCCAGCATTTCAATGCCGATTGTGCCCTGACCTGCGATTACGATCGGATCATCAAACGGGTGAATGAAGGTGTAACCCTTGTCGGCCGCCATTTTTTCGGTAAATTCCGCCGTGTCATCAAATTTTTCGCCGTATAACTCGACTTTTGCCCCGAATTGTTCCGTCTGGCGGACTTTAACAAATGGCGTATTGCGTGGCATGACGATAACAGCCGGTATGCCAAGACGCTGGGCATGGTAGGCAACCCCCTGGGCATGGTTGCCCGCAGACATGGCAATAACACCGGCCTTTCGCTGTGCTTCCGTCAGGCTTAACAGTTTGTTCAGCGCGCCTCTCTCCTTAAAAGCCGCTGTAAACTGCATATTTTCGAATTTTACAAAAATATCGCAACCTGCAAGTTTTGACAGGGTGACAGACTTGTTGAACGGTGTACGCACCACCGAGCCCTTGATGGCTTCGGCTGCCTGCTGGATGTCTGTAAACGAAACCCGGGAAGATGTATTTTTTGTTTTATTCGAGGCGGTCACTTTTTTTCTTTCTTGCAAACTCTGATGGGCGCTGACCCTAGTGCTGGTCCCGTATTTGTCAACTAAAAGAGGCACAGCAAACCATAACAGCGATCAAAGCCATACCGGAAAACGATATAAAGTAAAACATCAATGATCAGCAGCAGGGAAATGACTGGTGCGCCAATATATAACAACAGGTACAAAACTGCCCAGAGCGTAGGCCGGGGAGGCGGACATGTGTTATCTATCCAGTTTTTAGCATTGTTTGTCTTGTTGTCCATAAGAGTCAGGGTAAACTGTTCACGTGGATAAGAAAATAGCAGACAGAATGAACGCTCAAAACATTTTTTCCAGTGCCATGGAACTCAGCTGGGATGCGCTTGGTGCGACAGACTGGCAGGCGCTTGTTGACAAAGCCGGGAAGTCTTCCCTTCAACAGTCCTGGGCCTATGGGGAAGCCGTGAAGATTCACGGCGCTGAAGTGCACCATGTGGCGATCACGCTTGATGGACGTTTTGTTGCTATTGCGCTGATTATCAAGCGATCGTTTTTGAAATATCTGCACGGATATTTCATATTTCGGGGGCCGTTATGGCTGGATGAGGGCCTTTCTCCACAAAATCGGGAGCAATTGACGTCTATCCTGAGGGACCAGTTTAAACGCAGACGAGGGGAATTTCTGTTCTGGATGCCGGAAGGGGAAGCTCACATGCCAATGTCGGGCATGAAGCGGATCATTACGGGCTATGGCACCGCCTGGCTTGATCTGCGCCTGCCCGCACAATCGCTGTCGGGTAATCTTAGGGCGAACTGGCGGAATAAAGTCAGGAAAGCCCGCAAGTCAGGCATTGTAACGAGACTTTCCCATGACAATAGCGAAGATCTGGTCTGGTTGCTCGGGCAAGAACACAAGCAACGGCAAAGCCGGAAATATCATGGGGTACCGCTGACTGTTGTGAACGCATTTATGGATCTTGCCGGCGAGACGGAGCAGGTTCTGGTCGCAGTTGCCTGTCGGGGTGACGAGAGGCTTGCCGGGGCGCTGATCATCCGCCACGGGGCCAGCGCCACATATTATACGGGGTGGTGCGGCGCTGAAGGCCGGGTTGCAGGCGCTCACAACCTTTGCCTGTGGGATGCCATTCTGGCCAGTAAACGCAATGGTGTTGACTGGCTGGACCTTGGCGGGATTGATACGTTAAGAGAGCCCGGCATAGCCTATTTCAAGACCGGCACGGGTGCGGTGCCGGTTCAATTGCCGGGCACCTTTCATTAGGGTCCTGACCCTAAACAGGCCTCCTGATTAACCGGCCTACTCATTTGCCGGAAAATGTCCGGAAAGTTTTAGGGCAATTAAGCTTGGGTTAACGGATCTTAGCTATAACGATCTGGTGTTTATGAAGTAAATGGCTGCCTTTTGGGTGGCTTGCAGATCGAAAAGGCTCTGGGATGCTATCCATCGTCGGCATAGTTGTGGTTCTCCTTACGGTTTTTGGCGGGTATATTCTTGCCGGTGGCAAGATGGCCCCGATTTTCAAGGCTCTGCCTGTTGAGTCCCTGATTATCGGTGGTGCTGGCATGGGGGCGCTTATGGTCGGCAACGGCGTGGGCGTCATCAAGTCGACAGGCAGAGGTTTTGGTAAAATCCTCAAAGGGCCAAAGTGGAAGAAGGACGATTACCGCGACCTTCTCCTGTTGCTGTTCAGCCTGACAAAACTGGTAAAAACCAAAGGTGTTATTGCCCTTGAGCCTCATATCGAAAACCCTGCCGAAAGTGCAATTTTTCAAAACTATCCTAAAATTGCGTCCGATCATCATGTGACAGAATTCGTCTGCGATTATCTGCGGATGGTGACTATGAACTTCGACGATCCTCATCAGGTTGAAGACGTATTGATGAAAGACCTTGAGAAAATTCATCATGAGGAAAGCGAGGGCGCACATGCCCTGGGTGTTATGGGTGAGGCCTTTCCGGCACTGGGTATCGTTGCGGCGGTTCTGGGTATTGTGAAAACCATGGGTAGTATTAACGAGCCTGTTGAGGTTCTGGGGGCCATGATTGGTGGTGCGCTGGTCGGCACCTTCTTTGGTATCTTCCTGTCCTATACGATTGTGAGCCCGCTTGCCGCCCGGCTGCAGCAAATTGTTGATGAAGAACATCTCTTCTTTAATGTTATCCGGGATATTCTGGTGGCACATCTGCATGGCAATGCGCCTCAGATATCTGTTGAAATTGGCCGTAAAAGTGTGCCAACCCACATGCAGCCCAATTTCTATGAACTGGACGAGGCCCTCAACGAATTGCCGGCACCTGCATAATATTCAGGTTGTGGCCAGCCGGTTCAGTCCGGGCAAAATAACAGCCATCCAGATCGACGCGGCAAAGCTCAGCACTGACATGGCGGTGAGCTGCGTATCAATATGTATACCCGCATCAAGCAAGATACCGATCAGCCCCGGCGACAAGGCGGAGGCAAAGACCATACCCGCTGTGGCCAGGGCTCTGATAGCACCCAGATTTTCTGTGCCATACAATTCTGCCCAAAGCGCGCCCTGAATGGTGGAGGTGCTGCCAAGGACAATGCCGACAACCGCCATGAAAACGGGAAGATAATAAGGTGTTGTTGCAAATAAAAGAATGAGTGGGGCCACCCCAAGCGGGATCAGGAAAACGGGTAACAGGCGGCGTGCGCCGATCTTGTCGATCTGCCAGCCTGTGCAAAGTGCCGTCGTCAGGCTGGCACCAGCCATTATCGGAAAACTTGCTGCCAGCCAGGAAAGCTCCCATCCCTTGCTTTCGATGATGGCCACCTGATGAAAGAATATGCCCGTCAGGATAAAGGCCGGTGCCAGAGTGCCGGGCAATAACGCATAAAAAAGACGGCTTTTCAGGACTTCATTTCGCGTCCATTCCTTCCGGGCCGGGGTTGTCACATCGATATTTCTGTCCGGTATTCGGGCCGCGGGTGCGCGGTCATATCGCAAAAGAAAAGCCAGTAATGGAATGGCGAGAAGAATAATTGCACCGGCGGCGGCTGCCCATGTCAATCTCCAGCCAACGAGGCCAATGGTAGCAACGGCGAGCAATGGCAATATGGCTTCTGCAGTCGGAAAGCCCAGTGATGCTATGGAGACGGCCCGACCGCGTTTGGCATTAAACCAGCGGCCAATAGCGGTCATGGCCACGTGTGGCAACATGCCCTGACCAAAGAAACGCAGACCAAAGATAACAAAGGCCAGCATCCATGCTGATGTGACCGAAGCCATGGCCAGCGCCGTGAGCGCCAAACCGGTCATAACGCCAACACTGACCTGGCGGATAGAGAATTTGTCCGCTATTTTTCCGGCCCAGATCAAAAGGCCCGCACTTGCAAGGGTGCTTACAGTGTAAAGACTACCGAACTCGCCGTCGGTTATTCTGAGGTCCCCTTTTAGATGGCTGGCAAAAATGGCGATAAAATAGGTTTGGCCAAACCCCGAGGTGAGCGTCAGAATGAACCCGCCCAGAAACCAGCGTATGTCAGTGCGCAAATCGGGCGAGAGCATTGGCCATCCCTCAGGCGTTTATCGGTCGCGGGTAATTTTCATCAGAAGGAAGCAAGCACTTGTCCGGCAAAAGAAGCTTCTGGGCGGGGTGTTTGTTCTCAATCCTGCGGAAGTATTACGCTGATTCAGCGGCTTTGCCAATGTCTTGTATTTTATATTTCAGGAAGAGCCGTACACTGGTTCCCTTATCAAGTTCGCTGTCCAGCTCAAGGCGCCCGTGATGCAGCTCCGCCAGAAGCTTTGCTAGGGGAAGTCCAAGTCCGGTGCCTTCATACCGCCTGGCCAGATTGCTTTCGGCCTGGATGAAGGGGGTCCAGACGCGCTCCAGATCTTCCTTGCCAATGCCGATGCCGTTGTCTTTAACCTCGATCATGATTTCGTCCGGCCCCACATCTTCGGCCTTCAGAATGATCTGCCCGCCGGGATTTGTAAACTTGACGGCGTTCGAGATCAGGTTGATCAGTATTTGACGGATGGCACGTTCATCTGCTTCGATTTCAGGCAGATCAACCGGAATTTCTATCTGCAGATCAATATCCCTGGCTTTGGCCTGGGGGGTAAGAATTCGCATGATGCTTTCGACAAGAAAATCGACCTCGACAGGCTCGAACATGAGTTCGTACCGCCCGGCTTCAATTTTTGACAAGTCGAGAATGGTGTTGATGATATTCAACAGCAAGGTACCGCTGTTTCTGATATCTTCGGCATATTCCAGATATTTGGGCTGGTTCATGGGGCCGTGCATCTGATTGCGGATCAAATCTGAAAAACCGATGATCGCATTCAGGGGCGTTCTCAATTCATGGCTCATATTGGCCAGAAATTCACTTTTTGCCTTGTCGGCGCTCACCGCACGTTCCTTGGCCTCGCGCATTGTCTCTTCCGCTTCATACCGGGTGGTGATATCCAGCATGCTGACCGGTACAACGGCTTCCTCGCGCTCGGAATTGGGAACCGGCATGGACAATTGCACGATGACCTTTTCGCCGTTGAAACTGTATATGGTCATCTCGGCGTTGAAGACAGAACTTTTGTGCCATATGGCAAGTAGCAGATTGGTGAAAATCTCCAGTGCGGGCTCAGATACGGCCCCGTGGACCTTTTCCATAACTTCTTCATAAGACGATGCGCCGTACAACCTGACGGCGGCGGCATTCATATTGGTGACCCGTATGCTGCTGACCATGCTTTCACATGTCTCTGGTCGGGCTTCCAGATATTGCAATAGCGAGACAACACCGGTAACACGCAGGGCATCAATAAGCTCTAGTACTTCTGTGAAATCCTGCTCCAGAATAGCGACAGGGGCATTTTCAAACAGGCTTCTGAATCGGGACTCACTGCGGGAATGGAGATCGCGGCGTGTAAAATACAGGAACAGCAGGCGCGAGATGCTGCCAGCTGCAATGAAAAGACATGTCAGGATAAAGGTGCCCCGCCATCCGCCTAAAAGATCTGCCGGCATTTTCCGTGTTGCAAGCGAGAGATGCCAGGTGCGGTTCAGGACTTCTACCGGATATTTGGCCACATCTGCATTTTGAGTGTCAATGGGGCCAGACTGATAGACAATATCATCACCATCAACAATCAGGACATTATATCTTTTCCAGAAGGCACGCTGGAAAATATTCTGCAGCAAGGGTTCAACCTCAAAAACAGCATTGATATAACCTTCAAACCCCTTTTGGGACTGAACCGGGAAATAAGACGCGATTCCGTACCCGCCCTGTATCAGGGATAGCGGCGGTGTCAGCTGAGGTTCTCCGGTTCTCCGGGCCAAATTTAAAATAGGGTTCACGATCGGATTTTTCGTCATATCGTAATTCAGGAGCATTTCATTGCCTTCGCTCAGGGCAACCTTTCGGACAATGCCATTTGAATCAATCCAGTTCAGGGCTCTCAGGCTTTCCAGATGTTCAAGAAGCAAGGAAGATGTCAGGTTGAAAGTGTCCTTGTTCCAGTCTGGCTTTTGAAGCCACAAGTCACGTTTGTAGCGGATCAGGTGAAACTGGAATTGCAACTGTATTTCAAGGTGTCTCGACAGCTGCTGGGCGACAATGTTGCTATCCTGAACAGCATTTTGTTTTTGATGGTCGTTAAAAAGCCACACGCCACCAATGAACGCTGCACACAATAAAACGAATGCGCCTATTGTCGCGAGCAGGGCGCTGTCTGATGGATGCTTTTTCTCTTTCACCAATGCGGGCCTTCGGGTTTGAGCGGTGTCCGCCCCATGTCAGGGTCTTTCCAAAATGGAGCAACGGTTTCTGATCCCGGGAGATTATGTCATCCGGCACATTATTTTATTCCACCCTGTATTAGCAGGAAAAGGTTTCCAGAAAGTTTTTGTTCGTATGGTCTGGTGAAAAAAAGCCCCGTAATAAATACGGGGCTTTTGGAACTGTCGGTATTTTGGGAAATGATCAGTTGGCGTCAAATTTGATGCCCTGCGCCAATGGCAGTTCCCGGCTGTAGTTAATGGTGGATGTCATACGACGCATATAGGCCTTCCAGGCATCAGAACCTGATTCGCGACCGCCCCCTGTTTCCTTTTCGCCGCCAAAGGCTCCGCCGATTTCCGCACCGCTGGTCCCAAGGTTTACGTTGGCTATGCCGCAATCACTGCCAGCGGCAGTGGTGAAAAACTCGGCTTCACGTACGTCGGTAGTAAATATGGCTGAAGACAGGCCTTGTGGCACATCATTGTGTATCGCAAGCGCGTCTTCAAAATTGTCATATTTTAAGGTGTACAGGATGGGTGCAAAAGTCTCGTTGCGCATACCGTCTGTCTGTTCAGGCATTTCCACCAGCGCCGGATTGACATACCAGGCATCCGGAAATTCAGATGACAGTGTGCGTCCGCCCCCGGTGACCTTGCCACCATCAGTGCGGGCCTGATCAAGTGCTTTTTCCATGGCGTCAAACGCTGGCTTGTCGATGAGCGGTCCGACAAGCGTTCCCTCATGCAGGGGGTTGCCGATGGAAATGGCGGCATATGCCCGCTTGACCCGATCGACAATCTGGTCGTGAATTGAACTATGGATGATCAGGCGGCGGGTTGATGTACAGCGCTGGCCGCATGTGCCGACAGCCCCGAATACAATGGCCCTGACGGCCATCTCGATATCCGCAGACGGGGTCACAATAATGGCGTTATTACCGCCGAGTTCCAGAATGGACTTGCCAAAACGCTGTGCGACCCGTGGCCCCACGGCCCGGCCCATGGCGGTACTGCCCGTTGCCGAGACAAGAGGAACACGATGATCATCAACCAGAGCTTCCCCTGCTTCGCGCCCCCCAATAACCAGTTGCATCAGCCCTTGTGGCATGTCGCCAAATTTTTCTGCAGCCCTGTTGAACAGCTTCAGGCAGGCAATCGCGGTGACCGGCGTTTTTTCTGACGGTTTCCAGACAACGGAATCGCCGCAAACCAGGGCGAGAGCGCTGTTCCATGCCCAGACTGCAACCGGAAAATTGAAGGCGCTGATAACGCCAACCGGTCCAAGGGGCTGCCAGTATTCTGCCATGCGGTGGCCGGGGCGTTCGGATGCGATGCTCAGGCCATAAAGCTGGCGTGACAGGCCGACGGCAAAATCGCAGATATCAATCATTTCCTGAACTTCGCCCAGACCTTCCTGATAAATCTTGCCACATTCAAGAGACACGAGTGCGCCAAGCGCTTCCTTGTTTGCCCGCAGTTCTTCGCCAAAAAGCCGGACCAGTTCGCCCCGGCGCGGGCCGGGGACCGTGCGCCATGTCTGAAAGGCCGCATGGGCCTCGCTGATTTTTGCGCCAGTATCTGTGACGGTGTCCTGTTTCAGTCGGGCAATCACACCACCGTCGATCGGTGACGTCACATCAAGGTCACCACCTGAAAGATCGGCGTCTGTGAGGTGCAGTCGGGTAAAAATATCATTGGCGTTCATAAGTTTTTCCTTTTCTGATTTTCCGGTTTTGAGTGTTCCGGGGTTAGTTATGCTTGCCCCTGATCTCGCTCATGGTCGCGCGAGGGGTTAAAGCTTCAGGGTCGACCTTCACTTCTATCAGCGAAGGTTTTCCTGCGGCCAAAGCGCGTTCAAGCGCAGGCGCGAACTGCGCTGTTGTCTCGACCGTGGCGCCATCGGCACCATATGCCCTTGCCAGGGCAGCAAAGTCCGGATTGACGAGGTCTGTGCCGCTGACCCGGTTGGGATAATCCCGCTCCTGATGCATGCGAATGGTGCCGTACATACTGTTATTGAAGACCAGAAACACAATCGGCAGATTGTATTGCACCGCAGTGGCCAGTTCCTGACCATTCATCATGAAACATCCGTCGCCGGAAAATGAGATGACCGTTCGATCCGGTGCTGTGACCTTGGCAGCAACAGCGGCTGGTACGCCGTATCCCATAGACCCGTTGGTCGGGGCCAGTTGCGTTCTGAACATGGGATATTTGTAAAACCGGTGCAGCCAGGCCGAATAATTGCCCGCCCCGTTTGTCAGGATCGTATCTTTCGGCAATGTCCGCGCGAGATGATCGTATATCTCGCCAAGATCAACATCGCCAACTGTTGGCAGGGGTGTTGACCATGCTTCGAAATCCTTGCGGGCGCTTTGGGCCCAATTTGCCCATGCCCTGGCATCTACGGCGAGTAAATTGCTCGCTGCCCGGGCAAAAGACTTCATCCCGGCATTGATCATCAGGTCAGCCTGATAAACACGGCCCAGTTCTTCCGCGCTGCTGTGAATATGGACAAGTTTTTGTTTCGGCACCGGAATATTGACAAGGGTGTAGCCGCTGGTGGTCATTTCCCCCAATCGCGGCCCTGCAGCGATGATAAGATCGGCCTGTCGAATTCTTTCAGCAAGTTTGGGGTTAATCCCAATGCCAATATCACCAATATAATTGGGATGATTATTGTCCAGCAGATCCTGACAGCGGAAGGAACAGCCTGTGGGCAGGTCATTGGCCTCAATAAAGGTACGAATGTCATCGCATGCCTCGGTTGACCATCCTGCGCCACCGAGAATGAGCAGCGGCTGTCTTGCCTGCGCCAGCATATCGCGCAATTTTGCAAGATCGTCTGCGCCCGCGTGGGCTTCTACAGGCTGTGCCGGGCGCAAGGTCACCGGTTCGGCCATGGATGTCAGCATGTCTTCAGGCAGAGCCAGAACTACCGGGCCAGGCCTGCCGCTGGTCGCGACCTGAAAGGCGTGTGCGACATATTCAGGTACCCGCGCGGCGTCATCAATCTGGGCGACCCATTTGGTCATCTGGCCGAACATGCGGCGATAATCTATTTCCTGAAAGGCTTCCCGCTCGACCTGATCACTGGCAACCTGTCCCACAAATAAAATGAGCGGTGTCGAGTCCTGAAATGCCGTGTGAATGCCCACACTGGCATTCGTGGCGCCGGGGCCACGTGTCACAAAGCAGATGCCGGGTTTGCCTGTCAGTTTGCCGTAAGCCTCGGCCATATAGGTGGCCCCGCCTTCCTGACGACAGGTGATCAGCTTCAGTCGGTCCCGAACATCATGCATGGCGTCAAGAGCCGCCAGATAACTTTCCCCGGGCACACAGAAGGCCGTGTCGGTGCCCATTGTTAACAGGCTGTCAATCAGTAACTGGCCGCCGGTTTTAAGATTTGATTTTGACATTTGTACGATCCGGAATAATTGCTCATGGTCCCTTAAGACGCTTCAGGCTCTTGAATGCCTCATACCCTTATACATTTTCTTGTTATATACATCTTGGTGAATTATGATAATAAAAAAGTTTCTTATAAGAAACAATATCACTTTTAACATCGCATGCAAGCGAATAAAAATAAATTGAAACACTAAGGAAAAGAAATGTACAGTCCAACCCTTGTTTGTGTTTCTTTTCGTAAATATCGGAAAAGCAGATGATCCCTGTACCTTCAGTATCGGCTAAAAACACGTCCATCGGTTCGGAGGGGGGTGTATCATTGCCGCCGGTGAATCTGGGGCAGATCATCAAACGGTTGCGTGGCGAACGGGGCTGGACCCTGGCACAATTAAGTGATGTTACCGGCATTGCCCGGTCGAGCCTTTCAAAAATTGAAAACAGCCAGATGTCACCAACCTATGATCTTATCCAGCGGCTGGCACAAGGACTGAAGGTAGATATTGCCGAGTTTTTTGCCCCCCGGCACGCCAAAAGCTCAACCGGGCGGTTTTCTGTGACGCGGTGCCAGCAGGGTAAACGTCATGAAACGCCCATTTATGATCATGAGGTTCTGGCGGCGACACTGACGGCCAAGAAAATGCTGCCGTTCAAATCGCGAATCAAGGCTCATGGCAAGCTGGAGGCTGCCGATTGGGCATCCCATGCCGGGGAAGAGTTTTTGTACGTCCTGAAAGGTTCGGTGACGTTCTACACAGAACATTACGAGCCGGTAACTCTTGAGGAAGGCGACAATATCTACATTGACAGCACCATGCAGCATGCCTGTCTTTCCGCAGGGGATATGGATGCCGAGGTCTTGTGGATTTCGTCAGAGTGAAAACAGGACCACGGCCAGGATCGTTCCCAATAATGGAATAATCACCGTAAGGGCCCCCAGTGCCGGATAGGCGTCTTTATGGCTTTCCCCGCATATCGCCCTGATTGTTGTAACGACATATCCGTTGTGCGGCAGGGAATCCAGGGCACCGGACGAAATGGCGATCACCCTGTGCAAGGCGTCAGGATCAACCCCGACATCCAGATAATGGGGGGCCAGAATGGGCAGGGCAATGGATTGGCCGCCGGACGCTGAACCGGTAATACCGGCAATGGCACTCACCGCAATGGCTGCCCCTATCAGCGGGCTGCCGGGCAGGTCGGTCATGGCATTGACCACAGTATCAAAAGCCGGAGAGGCACGGGCAACAGTACCAAAGCCCACAACGGCTGCGGTGTTTCCAATGGCAATGAGCGCGCCGCCGGTGCCTTCCGACAGGGCCCGCGCATAATTGCGAAAATACCGCCAGTTGATCACTGTTGCTGCAATGACCCCGCCGAGGAGGGCCAGAATAAGGGCGGATTGCTTCAGCGTGTCATGAAAAAGCAGGGCCGTCAGCAACACCACAGCCAAAGGGATCATGCTGATAAAGGGGTTGGGGAGTGCCCGGTCCGGCGTATCCAGCGGATCATCGTCGCGGGCTATGAAGCGTTCACCCCGCGCCACTGCGCGCGCCACCATCCATTTCAGCGCCTGGAAGCCAAGTGCAGCCATCAGCAAGGCACAAACAATACTGACTTCCCAGCCGGCAAACTGATCCGTGCCCAGATATTTGATGGGGATCCAGTTCTGGATCTCGGGCGAGCCCGCTGTTGTCATGGTAAAGGTGACAGACCCGAACGCCAGAGCGGCGGGTATGAATCTTCGGGGCAGATCGGCCTGACGAAACAGGCTCAATGCCATGGGGTAGACCGAAAACGCGACAACAAAGACGCTTACGCCGCCATAGGTCAGAATGGCGCAGGCACCAACGACCGCCATAACGGCGTGACGGATGCCCAGTTTTCCGACGATCCATTTGGCGACGCTGTCTGCGGCCCCGCAATCCTCCATGACCTTGCCGAACATCGCGCCCAGCAGAAACATGAAAAACCACGCGGCGATAAAGCTGGTGAAGCCGCTCATATAGCTGGTTACATAATCGACCGCACCCGCTGTGGCGGTTTGTTCAAACAATGGCAAGCCGCTCATACAGGCCACGAACAGGGCCGACAGAGGTGCGGCAATAAGGATATTGGTGCCCCGGATGGTCAGGACGATAAGAAGAATCAACCCGCCTGCGAGCCCGATCATGCTGAGCATATATGTTGCTCCCCCGATTTTTACCCGGGGCTATTCAAAACATAGAGAAGTAGCTCTGGCAATCATTAAATAAAAACGGGGCAGCCATTACAGCCGCCCCGCTTTATCTTTTTGCCGGCTAATGATCGCCGGTTAATTATCGTATAACAAGGAATAACGCCCCCTGTCCGCGGCGGATATTCAACAACAGGGGCTTGTCCTTGTTGTCCTTGATGATTTTAACAAGCTCATCGGCTGCCTTCACATCCTGTCTGTTGGCGCTGACGACAATATCGCCTGCGTTCAGACCACCTTCATCTGCCTTGCTGCCACTTTTGACATTGACCACAAGGACACCTTCAACCTTGCCGTAAAGTTCGTGGTCCGGCGGAATATCGCTGAAGGACGCACCGGCAAGTTGAGGCGACAGGGTCTCACCCTGCGCTTCTTCTGTCTGGCGTGCCTCCAGCCTGGTCGAGATCGTACGCTTCTTGCCGTCGCGAACGATTTCAAGCTTGATCTTTTCGTTTGGTGCCATCAGACCCACGGTATTGCGAAGTTGCGAGCTGCTGACAATGGGCTCACCATTCAACGCGGTCACAACATCACCGGCCTTGATCCCTGCCTTGTCGGCCGGTGAGTCCGGAATAACGCGCGCGATAACCGCCCCGTCACGTCCGTCCATACCCATGGCTTCGGCAATGTCAGATGTCAGATCCTGAATGAAAACGCCCAGCTGTCCGCGTCTGACCTCGCCGTGTTCAATCAGCTGGTCAACAATCAGCCTGACCATATCAATCGGGATGGCAAAGCCAATACCCACATTACCGCCGGAACGACTGATGATAGCGGTATTGATACCCACCAGCTTGCCGTCCTGGGTGATCAGGGCGCCCCCGGAATTGCCGGGATTGATAGAGGCGTCTGTCTGGATAAAGTCCTCATAGCCTTCTATGCCAAGTCCGGTCCGGCCCAGCGCGCTGACAATACCAAGTGTTGCCGTTTGCCCGATTCCAAACGGGTTGCCGATGGCGATGACAAAATCACCGACCTTCAACGCGCCGGAATCGCCCAGCGGAATATCGGCTAACCCGTCAGGCTCGACTTTCAGAACCGCCAGATCCGCTTCGGGGTCGGTTCCGATGACCTCAGCCTTTAATTGCCGCCTGTTGGTCAGCGTGATGGTGATATTATCAGCATTGTCGATCACATGGTTGTTCGTGATGATATAGCCTTTTTTGGCGTCAATAATAACACCTGAGCCAACACTTTTGATTTTCTGTCTGGGTGCTTCGCCCTGATCGGGGTTGCCGAAAAAGCGCTTGAAAAGGGGATCATCAAAAAAACGTTTGAAGTTGGGGTCATCAAGCAACGGATTGCCCGATTTTTCAACAGAACCATCGACGGCAATATTGACCACCGCCGGTGAGACCTTTTCCATGATGGGTGATAATGACGGCAAGGCCGCCGGAGTTGCTGCCATGGCAGATACCAGACCAGCATTGATTCCAAATGCCAGAATGACAATAGACAGAGTTCTTCGTATCATAATATTTTTCCCGCTAAAGTTCTGTATGCCGCAAGGCGGCATCCCCGCCACTGTGCCCAGTTAAAAGCTAAAGCCGTAACGTGGCGAGAAAATGGCAAGGATAAAAGCGGGGCAGAGAATCGTTATTGTGCGCCTGTTTCCTCTCGCAGCATTTCCAGTTCCAGCCATTCTTCTTCTGCGCTGGCAAGCTTGTTCTCGGCTTCTTCAAGCTTCTTCGTCAGCTTTGAAAAGCCGTTCGGGTCACGAGTGTACAAATCCGGGGCCGCCAGTTTCGCCGTCAGATTTTTAATGTCGGCTTCCAGTTGCGCAATCTGACCCGGTAATTGTTCCAGAGCACGCTGGTGCTTGTAACTGAGTTTTGGCGCCCTGGCGGGCGTTGCCTTGGGAGAGGATGTGGTAACATTGGTCCGTGGCAGATTTGCTGCTTTGGCAGTTTCGGACAATGCCTCGGCTTCGCGGCCTCCCAGCTGGCGCTGGTGCATATAATCAGTATATCCTCCCGCATATTCCGTCACATTCCCATCCCCTTCCATGGCGATGGTCGAAGTGACAACACGGTCGAGAAAATCCCGGTCATGGCTGACGAGCAGAAGAGTCCCGTCATAATCTGACAGCATTTCCTGCAACAGGTCGAGTGTTTCCATATCCAGATCGTTGGTCGGTTCATCCAAAATCAGCAGATTGGAGGGCTTTGCCAGCGTCTTTGCCAGAAGCAGCCGGTTACGTTCGCCGCCTGACAGACTGGAAACAGGGCTCCGCGCCTGTGTGGCATCAAACAGAAAATCTTTCAGATAGGAGACAATATGACGCGGCTGCCCACGGACCAGAATCTGGTCGGCCCCATCGCTCAGGGTTTCCCAGACAGTCTCTGTTTCCGACAGGAGAGATCGCTTCTGGTCCAGATAGGTCGGGGTCAGGTTGGTGCCCAGTTGCACGGTTCCCGTATCGGGGGCCAATTCACCCGTCAGCATTTTCAGCAATGTTGACTTGCCGGCCCCGTTCGGCCCGACCACACCCACCCGGTCACCGCGCGCAATTTTGGTCGAGAAGTCCCCGATGATCACGCGGTCGCCAAAGCTTTTGCTGATGTTTTTGGCTTCAATCACGCGCTTGCCGGAATTTTGGCCGCTGGCGGCGGCCAGCTTGACACTGCCTACTGTGGCAATCTGTTCGGCGCGCTCGCTGCGCAGGGCTTGCAGACGCCTCATGCGGCCCTGATTCCGGGTTCGCCGGGCGGAAATGCCTTCAACTGACCAGGCCGCTTCTTCGGCGATCAGCTTGTTAAGCTTGGCGCGCTCTTCAGCTTCCTGACGCATGACTTCGTCTGACCATGCGTCAAAATGGGCAAATCCCTTGTCAAGACGGCGCACAATACCACGATCCAGCCACAGCACGGTTCGTGTCAGTCGTTCCAGAAACCGGCGATCATGGCTGATCAGCACAAAACCGCCCCTAAAAGACTTCAGCTTTTCCTCAAGCCATTCGATCGTCCGGATGTCAAGATGATTGGTCGGCTCATCCAGCAGAAGAATATCGGGCTCGCTGACAAGGGCACGGGCAAGGGCCGCACGGCGGGCCTCGCCGCCTGACGCCGATGCAGGATCAAGCGAACCATCCAGACCAATTTCATCCAGAATGATGTCCACTTCGTATAAGGCATCAGACTTTGTGGACGGCAGGCCGCTTGCCACATAATCGGCAAGGGTGTCATAGCCACCCAGATCGGGATCCTGAGACAGATAGGTAACGTGAGCACCGGGTTGCATGAACAATTCGCCGGAATCGGCAAGAACCTCACCGGCAAGTACCTTCATCAGGGTCGACTTGCCCGAGCCATTGCGGCCGACAAGCGAAATACGTTCGCCCCGGCTGATCGCCAAATGAACACCGGTAAACAGCGGATGGGCACCAAAACGCAGTTTGACATCCTGCAAGGTGACAAGAGGAGGTTGAGCCATGATTCCGAATACACTTCGAATTACTTCAGTTGCTGCACGTCTTGCCTGATCCGCGCCGATTGTGCAAGCCTGATCACAGGGCATCAAAAATGTTATCGGCTCGCTCGCGTTCTTGTGATGGAAGTTTAACTGCACGGCATATGGATTGATGCCATATTGGGATGAGGTTTGAAGGAGGCTGTTTGATGTTGATTAAAAAAAGAAATCCGTCTGCCCCGGCATCGTCCGAGATAACGCCCGAGCAGGTGTATCTTGACCGAAGAGGGTTCATCCGGCGAAGCGGGCTTATAGCAGGCAGTCTGGCGATGGGATCATTTTTCGGGGGACAGGGGCATGCTGCTGCACGGGAACTGGAAACATTCAGGAATATTGTCCCGGGCCCCTTTGCCACGACGGAAGAAAAGACGCCGTACAAGTCAGTGACCAGCTATAACAATTTTTACGAGTTTGGGACGGGCAAGAGTGACCCTGTTGAAAATTCACAGGATTTCCAGCCAAAGCCCTGGTCAGTTCAGGTGGACGGCGAGGTTGAGAACCCCGGCACCTGGTCCTTTGATGACCTGATCAAGCCTCACCAGCTTGAAGAGCGTATATACCGGATGCGTTGCGTTGAGGCCTGGTCGATGGTGATCCCCTGGGTCGGGGTGCCGCTGGCCAGTATCATCAACCGGCTGGGGCCAACATCAGACGCGAAATATGTTTATTTTGAAACCTTGTATGATCGCGAACGGATGCCGGGTCAGCGTTCGCGGGTGATTGACTGGCCTTACCGCGAGGGCTTGCGCATGGACGAAGCCATGCATCCGCTGACCATTATGGCGGTGGGTCTGTATGGTCGCGAGCTGCCCAACCAGAATGGCGCGCCCATGCGGCTTGTTGTGCCCTGGAAGTACGGATTTAAGGGGATAAAGTCGATTGTCAGAATCAGCTTCACCAAACGCGAACCCAAGACATCATGGAATATGCTTGCGCCGAATGAATATGGTTTCTATGCAAATGTGAACCCGAAGGTGGATCATCCCCGCTGGAGTCAGGCGAAAGAGCGGCGGATTGGTGAGTTTTTCCGTCGCGAAACCCTGATGTTCAACGGGTATGCCGAAGAAGTGGCATCGCTCTATGATGGCATGAACCTGAGAAAGAATTTTTAGGTGGCCAGGGGGTTCATCATACCGCCGAAAGTGATTGAACGTGGTGTGAAGCCCGTGGTGTTTTTACTGGCGCTTCTGCCTTTCTGCTGGCTTGTATGGCAGTTATGGCTTGCGTTTCAGGGTGTGCCCAATGGATTGGGGGCCAATCCGTTTTCCGAGTCGAACTTTTTTCTGGGCCGCTGGGCCTTGCGTTTTTTGCTGTTTGCGCTGGCCATCACACCCTTGCGCATCATGACGGGCCGGGTGGAATTTGCCAGATTTCGCCGCATGATCGGACTTTTCGCCTTCTTTTACGCGGTCATGCACCTGACATCCTATGTGGTTCTTGACCAGTTTTTTGACTGGGCGGCGATCTGGAAGGATATTGTCAAGCGGACCTATATCACGCTGGGGATGGCGGCGGTTGTCATCATGATCCCGCTTGCCATCACGTCGACCCGTAAAATGATCCGGCGGCTTGGGGGTAAAAACTGGCAACGGCTGCACCGGCTGGTGTACGTTGCGGCAGTTCTGGGCGTCGCACATTTTTATCTGTTGGTAAAGGCAGATGTAACCGAGCCTTTGATATACGCAGGAATTCTGTCATTTCTACTGGTCTTCAGGGTGGTTAGGGCCAGGCCGTGGTGCAAATTTTCCAGATCAGGTGCAACACAGGTAATGACTTGATAGTTGTTTGACGTTACAACTACTGCAGCTATAAACCATATCTTGCGGATGTGGATAACACTGGGTTGGTGGCAGGTCAGAATTTGTTCCCATGAAACTTGACGCGATTGACATCAGGATACTCGTCGCCCTGCAAAAGGACGGTCGCACAACCAAAATAAGGCTTTCCGAACAGGTTGGTCTATCCCCCAGTCCATGCCATGAACGGGTCAAGCGACTGGAAGAAGGCGGGCTGATTCGCCGTTATTCAACAGATGTCGCTATTGAAAAGCTGGTCAGAACATCACTTATTTTTGTGACACTTAGCCTCTCAAAGCATGAAACTCAAAGTTTTGAGCGTTTCCAGAAGGCCGTCCTTGATGCTCCCGAAATACTGGAATGTTTCAAGACGGGTGGTGTTGTGGATTATATTCTTAAAATCATTGCCGTGGATATTTCAGCTTATCAGGAAATAATGGAGCGATTGCTTGCGGCTGATCTGGGCATTGAAAAATATGTCACGCATATTGTGACAAAGCCTGTAAAGCGTGAAAATGGATATCCCATCGAACATCTGATGGGCCTGAGCCTGAAATAATACAATCCACCTGTTTGCCTTTCTGTCAGCAAAAAACGCTGCATATATCCCTTATATGCGCAAAAAAAACTGCTATAGGGCATTGATTCGGAAACCTGTATTGCCGAATTGTTCTATAATACAGGGCTATCGGTGATTGACCGTGATCAGAATAACCTGAGGATCTATCGGATGCTGATTGGTGTACCTAAAGAAATAAAAATTGAAGAATACCGGGTCGGGCTGGTGCCTGCCAGCGTGCGCGAGTTCATTGCCCATGGCCATCAGGTGATTGTTGAAACAAATGCCGGTCTTGGGATCGGCTTTTTTGATGCCGATTACGAAAATGCCGGTGCAAAAATTGTTGCCACTGCCAGTGAAATTTTCCGCCGGGCAGATATGGTGGTAAAGGTCAAGGAACCCCAGCCGTCGGAATGTGCCATGTTACGCGAAGGACAGATATTATTCACATATCTGCATCTGGCGGCAGATCTGGAGCAGACCAAAGCATTGCAGAACAGCGGTTGTATCGCCATCGCATACGAGACCGTTACGGACAATCGCGGGGGCCTGCCACTGCTTGCCCCCATGAGCGAAGTTGCGGGCCGCATGTCTGTTCAGGTGGGGGCAACAGCCCTGCAGAAACACAACGGTGGTCGTGGTATCCTGCTTGCCGGGGTGCCCGGCGTTTCGTCGGGTGAAGTTGTTATTATTGGTGGCGGTGTCGCCGGGACCAATGCCATGCGTATGGCGCTCGGGCTGGAAGCACGGGTCACGGTCATTGATCGCTCAATTGACCGGCTTCGGCAGCTTGACGCAGAATTTGGACGTCAGATAGATGCTGTTTATTCAACGCAGGTTGCGATTGCGGATTATGTATCGAAAGCGGATCTGGTCATCGGGTCCGTGCTGATCCCGGGGGCGGCAGCACCAAAGCTGGTGACAGCGGACATGATTAAATCCATGAAGCCCGGCGCCGTGGTGGTGGATATTGCCATCGATCAGGGTGGTTGTTTCGAAACCTCGCGCCCGACCAGCCATGTTGAGCCTACCTATATTGTAGATGATGTCGTACATTATTGCGTGACCAATATGCCCGGTGCTGTGCCCCGGACGTCTACTTTCGCCCTGAACAATGCAGTCTTGCCGTTTGCATTACAGATTGCAGACAAGGGATATGTTCAGGCCCTGAAAGACAACAGTCACTTGCGCAATGGCCTGAATGTCTGTGCAGGCGACATTACAAATGCCCCGGTGGCCCAGGCGTTGGGCCTGCCATTCACCACAGAGCCGCACGTTCTGGCAGCCTGACCACATGCGGGCCGGTCCTCAACGGGGGCGGCCTGTTCTGTTCTATGCCCCCAGACGATATCCACCGGCCTCTGTGACAAGAATTTCAGCGTTTGAGGGGTCGCGTTCAATTTTCTGACGCAAACGGTAGATATGGGTTTCAAGGGTGTGCGTGGTGACGCCCGCATTATATCCCCACACTTCACCCAACAAAACGTCCCGGCCAACCGGCTTGCCGCTGGCACGATTGAGAAATTTTAGAATCGCGGTTTCCTTCTCGGTCAGCCGAACTTTCTGATCCTTTTCCGTATCCAGCAGAAGTTTCGCTGCGGGCTTGAATGTGTAATGTCCGATGGTAAAAACCGCGTCTTCACTGTGTTCGTGCTGGCGCAGCTGAGCCCGTATACGGGCGAGCAGAACGTTGAACTTGAAGGGTTTTGAGACGTAATCATTGGCGCCCGCTTCCAGCCCCAGTATGGTATCGGCGTCTGTCGCGGCGGCGGTCAGCATAATGACAGGCATTTTGGCACCGTTGCGGCGCATCATGCGGCATACTTCCCGGCCATCCAGATCGGGCAGGCCCACGTCAAGTATTACCAGATCGAAATTGCCCTGTTTCACAACCTCGATACCTTCGGCCCCTGATTTGCTCTGGGTTGTTGTGAACTCCTGGTATAAATCCAGTTGTTCCGCTAGGGACTGACGTAAATCATTGTCGTCATCCACAAGTAAAATGTGCTTTGTTGCTGTCATTTCTTGTCCTCTTCCACCAGAGCTATATATATAACGGGTAAACGCTGTGTGCTGAACCTGTATTTTTAATTGTCTGAAAGCTGACTGTTCCATGACCGACAATGTAACCCCGGAGAATTGGCTGCCTGCCGGCGCGCAGGGGAAAATCAGCCGTGAACTGGTGCATGTCGAGCGCGCCATCGGGGACTTGCGTCGGGGGCTGGCGGTTTTGGTGACAAGCCCCGGGTCCAGGACCATGATGCTGGTGGTGGCCGCCGAACTGGCGAGGGCAGAATCTATTGAGGCCCTTAAAAAGTATGGTGAAGTTGCCTTGGCGCTGACGGCAAACCGTGCGGCAGTCATCCATATTGCACCAATGACGGCAGGCGGGGTTTTGCTGAAATTTCAGGATGATATGGATTCTGGTACCGTGCATGCGCTTGCAGACCCGTCGCAGGATCTGGAAAAGCCCATGATGGGGCCTTTCCGTCATTCAAACCTTAAAATGGGACCGTCCGCCACGGCCGCTCTTCAATTGTGCAAGCATGCCCAGTTGCTGCCTGCGGCCCTTGTGGTCGAGGTCCCGTGTGTTGAACAGTCGGTGCAGCAATGGACAAACGCTTGTGATCTGTTGTCGGTGACGGTGCCTGAGATTGAAAATTATGGGCCCAACAGTGCGCTTGCCCTGACGCAGGTCGTGGGGGCGAAAGTGCCGCTGGCCGGAGCGGAAAAGGCACGGGTTATTGCCTTTCGGCCCGAGAACGGCGGACTTGAGCATCTGGCCATCGTGATTGGCGACCCGCCTCGCCACCAGCCCGTCCTGGCGAGAATTCATTCAGAATGCTTTACCGGCGATCTGATTGGTTCGCTGAAATGCGATTGCGGGGAACAGTTGCGGGGTGCCATTACAGCAATTGATCAGGCGGGCGGAGGTGTATTGTTATATCTGGCACAAGAGGGTCGCGGTATAGGTCTGATGAACAAGTTGCGGGCCTATCGTTTGCAGGATCAGGGCTACGACACAGTTGATGCCAATGAACGGCTGGGGTTTGATGCCGATGAGCGCTTCTTTATGCCTGCGGCCCGAATGCTTCTGGGGCTGGGGTTCAAATCGGTCAGGCTGATGACCAATAATCCTGACAAAGTTGCCGGACTGGAAGATTGTGGCGTCAGCGTCGTGGAGCGTGTGGAACATAAATTTCCGTCAAACGCTCATAATGAGTACTATCTTTTAACCAAGAAAAAACGGAGCGGACACTATCTGTGACCAAAAATTCTGACAATATTCTAATGGTTTCTCCCGGATCATGGGATGACCATAAAGCGGCGCTGACCATTTACGACAAGGAATATGTGTGCGCACTGGGTAAAAGGGGTGTGACAGAAAACAAGCAGGAAGGGGATCAGAAAACGCCCCTCGGTGACTTTCCCCTGCGCAATCTTTTTTACAGGCCAGACTATTATGCTGAAGCCCCGGTAACGTCCCTTATGAGCCACGCTCTGCATGAAGAGGATGGCTGGTGCGATGACCCGGCTGATGTCATGTATAATCGCCCGGTCAAACACCCCTATCCGTCATCTGCTGAAAGATTATGGCGGGATGATCATGTGTATAATCTGATTGTACCATTGGGATATAACGATTCTCCGCCGCTGCCCGGCAGGGGGAGTGCCATATTTATGCATATTGCCCGCGAGAATTTTAGCGGCACGGCGGGTTGCATCGTCTTGTCAGAACATGACCTGATTGAGATTCTGGCACAAGTCGATGACAAAACGATACTTCGTGTGTTGCCCCCGAAATAGACCCCGGGGCCCCCTGAAAATCAGAATTTGAAATCAACCATGACCGGCGCGTGATCTGAAGGCTTGTCCCAGCCTCTGACGTCTCGCAAAACCTGCATGGATTTGGCAGCACCTTCCAGCGGAGGGCTGGCCCATATATGATCAAGACGGCGCCCCTTGTCGGCGTTAGCCCAGTCCGGCGATCGATAGCTCCACCAGCTGTAGAGCTTCTCTGCCTCGGGGACAAATCGGCGCATGATATCGATCCAGTCATGTGCTTTGATCAGCCGGTTCATGCGTTCGACTTCTACGGGGGTGTGACTGACGATTTTCAGCAATGCCTTGTGCGACCAGACATCTTCTTCAAGCGGAGCGATATTCAGATCGCCAACAAGGATTCTGTTCCCGGTGCGGTCAAGGTTGCTGGCCCAGTGGATCATCTCATCCAGAAAAGCCAGTTTGTGCGCAAATTTGTCGTTCTTGTCAGGGTCCGGGATATCGCCGCCGGCGGGGACATAAAAATTATGCAGTTCCAGCAATTTACCATTCAGCTTCAGATCAACTTCAATATGCCGGGCATCGCCCTTTGCACACCAGTCGTTGCGCGATACCCGTTCAAACGGAATTTTTGATAGAGTGGCGACCCCGTGATAGGCTTTTTGCCCGGAAATTGCCCTGTGTGCATAGCCCCGCTCGGCAAACCAGGTTTGAGGAAAAAGGTCATCTGTGACCTTGGTTTCCTGTAAACAAAGGATGTCCGGGTTATAGGTGGAAAGAAACCGGTCCACGAGATCAAGACGGAACCTGACAGAATTGATGTTCCATGTGACCAGCCGGCAGTTGGTATCAGACATATACAGGACCTTAAAAGATATTGAAGGTATTGCCAGTGATGGCGAGCGGCCAGCGTCCGGCTTCAAACAGGCGATATTTTAACGAAAACGGGTGAGTTTGCTCTGCCCCGGCTGCCAGCACAAGGGCGGCCTGATAGCTGGCCTGAACGGCGGCACCATTGGCGGCCCTGATCAACTCCTCGTCCGTGACGTTCCAGATATCGGCCGCGGTTTCCAGCGCCATGGCGGCGGCTTCGCCTGCCCGTGATGTGATGATGGTGATGGCGGTTTCAAGGGCATCATCGCCCAGTCTTTGGGTAGCAAGCCCGGTCAGATAGGCTGTTTGTTGCTCTTCAGCTTCCCACCAGGGACTGTTCCAGTCGTTGGTCTCGGCGGCGGTGGCGGCCTCGTCCCAGTCTTCAACCAGAGCTACATCCGCCTGGGGAAAGCCAAGTTCGCTTGCATATTCTTCCGCGTCTTCAAGCAGCATCCTGTCAAGCGGTTCACCAATCATTCGGAACCAGGGTGTGCGAACAACAAGACGGGCGTAGCGGCTTAACCCGGTCAGTCCGGGATTATCGATAATGTCGTCCAGATCATCATTGTCGAAATCGTCGTCAGTCATTCTGTTTCTCAAACCGGATTGTGGCAGGCGGGCGCGCCTCTTTCCATGACATACAATTCTGCGGGAAGGGGGTCAACAATAGTCATTTTAAGGGGCGAGGCCGACGGGCATGCAAAACGCCCGACCAGGGGCTGGCTGGTCGGGCGCCATTCGTGCATTTGCATGCATCAGCCACTGGTAAAAGGGGATAAAACCAGCAGCTAGCGGTTGGCGGCCAGACAATTTAGAGTGGGGGATGTCTGACGGCTTTAATCAACCACTGAATAAGATATGGTTGGTAAAGAAGGCGGTTTCAAGGCGGGTACGAACGTAAAACGGGGAGAGCTGATCACATATTAGTGAACAGGGATGTGCCGGATTTTGGCAATTGTAAAGCGGCCACCATGCAGATTGCGGCACGCCATGTCACATCTGTGTGATGTGGCTTGCGAAGCAGGATGAGGCAATCTAGGTTGATGCATGACATTTTAATTCGGTACAATATCAGGATCTGACATGATTGATTTATATACAGCGCCAACACCCAACGGTTTCAAAATATCGATTGCCCTGGAAGAAACGGGTTTGCCTTACAAGGTTCATGTGCTTGATTTTGTGGCAAAAGATCAGAAAAAGCCCGAGTATCTTAAAATCAATCCAAACGGTCGTATTCCGGCAATTGTCGACAGGGACAATGACAATTTCGCTGTGTTTGAATCCGGTGCAATTCTTGTCTATCTGGCTGAAAAAACCGGGAAACTGATGCCGTCGGATGTCAAGGGCCGGTCAGAGGTCATGCAATGGCTTATGTTCCAGATGGGCGGTGTTGGCCCCATGCAGGGACAGGCCAATGTGTTCAGCCGCTATTTTGATGAACACCTTCCGTCCGTTATCGAGAGATACCAGAACGAGACCAAACGCCTTTACACAGTGCTGGACGGACGTCTGAACGGCAGGGAATGGCTGGCTGGAGATTATAGTATTGCTGATATTGCAAACTGGTCGTGGGTTCGTTCACATGAATGGGCAGGTGTCGGGATTGACGATTTGCCTCACCTGAAAAACTGGCACGAGCGGATGATGGCACGGCCAGCCTGTGCAAAAGGTGTCACAATCCCGCCGCGCAAGGAAGACAGGGATACGGTCAAAATGGCCCAAAGCATGCTGCAACGTTAAGATTGAGGTTGCTGCAGGTCCGGACTATACCGGGGTGGGGGGCTCTGTCTCATCATCCCGGGGATGCTGCTGAAGGAATGCGGCTGTTCTGGTAATCGCCTCTGCCAGTCCAAGACGCTCAATCGGGGTACCGGGGGGGAAGGCTGTCAACAGGCGGCTGGGCATGGCGCCATCAAGCAAGACAAAGACACCGCGATCATCCGCGCGCCGTATAAGGCGGCCAAAGGCCTGCTTAAGCTTGAGACGGGTCATCATATCATCGTAGGTTCTGGCACCGAAGGCCTGCCTTCGTGCCTTGTGCAGAATGGTGGGGCGGGGCCAGGGAACCTTGTCGAAGACCAGAAGCTGCAAGGATCGCCCGGGTACATCAACGCCGTCACGCACCGCATCTGTTCCCAGCAGGCAGCTATGTTCTTCAGCCCGGAAAATATCCACCAGCGTGCCGGTGTCCATCGGGTCTATATGCTGTGCATAAAGCGGCAACCCGGCGTCTTCCAGCGGCACGGCGATCCGGTCATATGTGGCTTTCAGTCGGGCGATGGCGGTAAACAGCCCCAGTGCCCCGCCCCTGGCTGCCAGGAACAGATCCCGAAAGGCGGCGGCGAGCACATCCATGTTTCCCCGTCCCAGATCATTAACAATAAATACGCGTGTTTGCGCGGCATAATCAAACGGGGACGGCAGGCTGATACGCGTGGCGGGTAACACCATATGTGCCGCGCCTGTGCGTATTTCGGCGCTTTGCCAGTCTTCGGGCCCGGTTTCATCGTCGCGCAAGGTGGCAGATGTGATCATGGCACCGTCGGCGTTTTCAAGGACCACACCGGCAAAGGGTGCGGAGGGGTCGATCCAGTGGCGATGCATACCGGCGTCAAGTTCCCGGCCCTGAATGCGGTCAACCGAAAACCAGTCGACAAAGGCTTCGGTCGGTGGTTCTTCCAGATTTTTCAGCATCGCACACCAGCCAGCGTCCAGAATATCTTCGCGCAGGTTCAAAGACCGGCAAACTGATTCAATGCGCTGGCGTTCCTGCGTGTCGAGATCTATGGTCTCGTCGACCAGCTTTTTGGCCAGTCTGGTGCGCAGCGATTTCAGGGGGGTGATCAGCTCTTTCAAAGCTGTAACCAGTTCGCGTGCCGCTTCAATTAATCCTTCGACAGGTTCAGCGACAGGCGTCTCCAGTCCGTGCAGATCGTCCGGTTTGCTGGCACGGGCATAAACCTGCTGGCGCGCCCGGGCAAGAAAAGCTTCCGCCGGGCCAAAGGCGGATCCTTTAGCGATCCGGCCCAACCAGCCGTCGGCGGGCAGGGCACGTGCGGCCATAAGGATTTCACCCACCAGTTTTTCGGCCCCGTCATCGCCTGCAATCAGGTCTTCTATCCGCTTGCGCAGGCCCCGTGCCCGGCTCCGGCCTGATTCTGCGCCGCGCAACCAGCGGCGCAGTTCCACGCCTTCTGCCCCGGTTAAATGAACGGAAAAGGCGCTGTCCGCTGCGTCAAACAGATGATGCCCCTCGTCAAATACATAGCGCCGCGGCAGTTCAACATCATCACGGCGGGTTGCGGCCTGAATCATTACCAGTGCGTGATTGGCAATGACCAGATCAGCGTAACGGGATTTTCGAACCGCACGCTCAATGAAACAGCGCCGGTAATGCATACAGGCTGAATAAATACATTCGCCGCGCCGGTCTGTCAGTTGTGCCAGTCTGCCACGTCCAAAATGCGCGCCGAGCCAACTTGGGAAATCGCCGCCGATCATGTCGCCGTCCCGGGTGAAGCGTGCCCAGCGTGCGACCAGGCCCAGTAATATCCGCCCCCGGGTGGTGGCAGCAACGGCGGCTTCCTGCATGTTCAGCAGGCAAAGATAGTTTTCCCGGCCCTTGCGCAGCACAGCTTTGCGGGCTTTTACTTTCGGGTCGGGGTACAGGCGGTCCAGTTCCTGATCAAGCTGGCGCTGAAGGTTTTTGGTATATGTTGAAAGCCAAACCGTGCCCTCGTTCTTTTCTGCCCAAAGGCTCGACGGTACGATGTAACCGATGGTTTTACCTGTACCGGTACCCGCTTCGGCGAGGACAAGATTGGGCTGATGCCGATCGGCGGGCGGGGCAAAGGCATGGGCGGCTGCGTTGGCATAGTCCTTTTGTGCAGGTCGTCGTTCGGCATCAGGTCCCAGCATTACATTCAAACGCAGGGCAATTTCCGCCTGTCCCACGGGTTCTACACCGGGCGGTGGCGGCGGGGCTTCTTCCTCCCATTCCGGCAAGACTGTCCAGACATCCAGACCAGCTTCCGGGGTCTTGTCTATGGTTTGCCCAAGGGCACCCATCACCATCGGACCCCATGCCCAGCCAGCCTGAGCCATTTGCAGGGCCAATGGTCGGGCCCCTGCCAAATATGCATAATTCGGGGCACCAAGTTCTGACAACAGCAGATCAGCCGCCCTTAACAGGATCAGCGCCCTGGTTTCAAGGTCATGATCTGAAACGTGAATGTTCAGGGCCTGTGCTAACCCCTCTGCGACGGGCAGGCAGAATTGCGCTGGCCGCACAAATGCGTATAATTCCAGAATATCCAGCGCCGGGACTGTTTCCAGACCCAGCCGCCGGGCAATCAGGGGCTGGTTGCATACGATATGTGGCGCATTGTGCAGCCGTGCGGCAATTGACTGCAGAGGCGGCTCCTCAATTTCACCGTCAGGGGTTACAACAAGACCGTTGCGCGCACCAATCACCAGAGCAGGCAGGCGGGACAAGGCCTCATCGGGGGAGGGAAATTGCATGACGGTTGAATTCATCGCGGGGAAGTATAGTGAGCGCAACTTGCCTTGGCTATGACAATAGCGGCAGTTGACGAGGCTTTCGAGAGAGATTACTTTCGCGCGCCGGAACAACGGCCCTGAAACGATCCCGTAGAAAGAACAAGATCATGACTATCGATGCCGATATCGCTGCCACCTGCAACGCCTGGCCGTTTCAGGAAGCGCGTAAACTGGTTGAGCGATACAGCAAAAAGCCCCCGGAAAAGGGATATGTCCTGTTCGAAACAGGGTATGGCCCCAGTGGTTTGCCGCATATTGGCACGTTCGGCGAAGTGGCGCGGACGACAATGGTCCGGCATGCGTTTTCGACCCTGTGTGACATTCCAACCCGGTTGTTTGCCTTTTCGGATGATATGGACGGTCTGCGCAAGGTGCCGGGAAATGTTCCCAATCAGGATATGCTGCAAGAGCATCTGAACAAGCCATTGACTCAGGTGCCCGACCCGTTTGGAACTCACGAAAGTTTCGCGCACCACAATAACGCACGGCTTTGTGCATTTCTGGACCAGTTCGGATTTGACTATGAATTCCAGAGTGCGACGTCCTGTTATAAGGGAGGCATGTTTGATGCCGCACTGATGAAAGTGCTGGAGAACTTTGAGGCGATCCGCAATGTGATGCTGCCAACGCTGGGCGAGGAACGCCGCAAGACTTATAGCCCGATTTTGCCGATTAGCCCCAAAACAGGTCATGTGTTGCAGGTACCGGTCCAGGAATGGGATGCGAAGGCGGGCACCATCGTCTTTGAAGATGAAGATGGCACCATGACGGAACTGCCTGTGACCGGCGGGCAATGCAAGTTGCAATGGAAAGCCGACTGGGCCATGCGCTGGTATGCTCTTGGGGTGGATTACGAGATGGCGGGCAAGGACCTGATCGATTCGGTGACCCTGTCCAGCAAGATCTGCCGTATTTTGGGCTCCAGGCCGCCGGAAGGTTTTAATTACGAATTGTTTCTTGACGACAAGGGCGAGAAAATTTCGAAGTCGAAGGGCAATGGCCTGACCATTGAAGACTGGCTGCGCTATGCGTCGCCTGAAAGCCTGTCGCTCTATATGTTTCAGGCCCCGCGCAAGGCCAAGCGCTTGTATTTTGATGTGATTCCACGCGCGGTTGATGAATATGTAGCTCATTTGAACGCCTATGCGGGTCAGCCGCAGGACAAACAGCTTTCGAATCCGGTCTGGCATATTCACGCCGGGATGCCGCCAACGGGAAGCATGCCCGTTGCTTTTGGGTTGCTTCTTAATCTTGTCAGTGCGGCCCATTCCGACGACAAGGCCGTGTTGTGGAATTATATCGGGGGCTATGTGTCTGATGTAACGCCGGAAAGTCACCCGATGCTGGACGATGCGGTTGGCTATGCGATTGCCTATTATGAGGATTTTATCCGCCCCACCCTGCAGTTCCGCTTGCCGGATGAAAAAGAACAGGCGGCCCTTGCTGATCTGGCAACAGCCTTGAAAGCAATGGCAGCGGATACGCCGGGCGAAGTGATCCAGACGGAAATCTATGAGATCGGCAAACGTCACGCGTTCGAAAATCTGCGTGACTGGTTCAAGGCCCTGTATGAAATTCTGCTGGGGCAGTCACAGGGGCCACGCATGGGATCGTTCATTGCCCTTTACGGCATTGAACCATCACTGGTTTTGATCAGCAAAGTATTGTCAGGCGAAAAGCTGGGCTAGACCGACTAGTTCATCACGTGTTTGATGAAGTTCTGGATTTCTGTCCGAAGCGAGGTGCTTTCGCTGACCAGTGAGCCGGCGGCGGTAAGCACCTGTCTGGCTCCCTGACCTGATTCCTGTGCCGTTTGTGTCACACCTATAATGCTGACGGATACATCCTGCGTTCCGCTGGCCGCTCTGGCCACGCTGGACGCGATTTCTCCGGTGGCAGCGCCTTGCTCTTCCACAGAAGACGATATGGTGGTCGCGATTTCACTTAAATCATCGATGGTCTTGCGAATTTTTTCGATTGCGGTGACAGCTTCCTGCGTGGATGTCTGCATGCCCAGAATCTGTGAGCTGATCTCTTCGGTTGCGCGTGCGGTCTGGCTGGCCAGGCTTTTCACTTCCGAAGCCACAACAGCAAAGCCTTTCCCGGCCTCACCGGCCCGGGCCGCTTCGATGGTGGCGTTCAGCGCCAGAAGATTTGTCTGCCCGGCAATATCACTGATCAGCTGGACAACATTACCAATTTTTGTGGATGATTCGGAAAGGGTTTTGACTGTTTCATTCGTGCGGTCGGCTTCAGCCACGGCTTGCATGGAGACTTCGGCTGATCTGGAAACCTGTCGGGAAATTTCATGAATCGAGGACGAAAGCTCTTCGGCAGCGGCGGCGACAGTTTGAACGTTGGCTGATGCCTGCTCGATACTTTCTGCGGCCGATTGGGACTGGCTGTTGGTCTCTTCTGCGGCACCGCTCAGGGTTTTGGCGGTGTCTTCCATGTCTGTTGCAGCACTGGACACAACATCGACAACTTCCTGTACACGATTGGCCAGCTTGATCTGATCCGAGACATTGACCCATGTCACCATGATTCCAATGATCGACCCGCTTTTGTCGCAAATTGCGGAATAATGATTTTTGATGGTTTCATCACCCTTTTTCATCAATCGGGTACAAGGCAGGTTTTTAACGTCCGATACAAGTGTGCGTACAGCGGCAGGATCATCAGTGACATCGAACAGGCTTTTTTCAAGAATGTTTTCAACCTTGAAACTCAGGTTGGTCTGGATTTTGTTCAGGGTATCCCGGCACGCCTTGTTGACATAGTTTATGTTCAGTGAATTTACGTCGCAGAACATGACGCTCATCGGCATCTCTTCAACCATGGTCAGCAGACGTGATGCGGTATCGTCGGTTTTTTTCTGTCTTGTAATCACGTGCCAGGTGAGCAGCAGATCGGTCATCTGATTCCCGGCATTACGCACAGGTGTGAACAGAAGGTCGACGTAATCATTCCCGATCTGCACAGTTTCTCTGTGCGGCAGTCTGGACGGATCGCCCAGAATATTGCGGGGTGCGCCCTTGTCGCCGTAAAATATGTCAAGACTTGAGCCGACAAGCTGGTCCGGAGATGTTCCAAGCGCCTGCTGTATTTCCGTGACAGATTCCCTGCATTTGGGGTTGGCATAGGTGATCTGTAATGATTTTGGATCACAGACAAGGATATTGACCAGAATGCAGCTCATCAGGTTAGACAGGTTTGGCCCCTCTTCCGGTGAGTTTGTCTGTGGATCACTATTGATAACAATGCTGCTTTTTTTTGTTCTTCCCAGAATATTGCTCAGCATGACCTGACGAGTTCCTTCATTAAACATTGAGGATGAGGCATAATTTCCATCGCATCATGGTCGTGACCTGTTAATTTGAGGTAAATGAGTGATGGTATTGACCGTATAAATTTCTACCTGGTCATGAAATTTTAAATATTGAAGATCAATGTTTAAACATATAAACATTTCTTTATGCTTGAATTTTATCCAGACTGGCGATACTAGTTTGAACATTGATACAGTTCCAGGGAGACACGAAAGTGCCAAGGTCAAATTATCTCTTTACCAGTGAGTCTGTTTCTGAAGGTCATCCTGACAAGGTCTCGGACCTGATTTCGGATAGTATTCTGGACGCTTTCCTGGCAGCCGACCCTTATTCGCGGGTGGCGCTGGAAACGCTGACAACGACCAACCGTATCGTGCTGGCAGGCGAGGTGCGGGGGCCGTCATCAATGGATGCCGCCAAAATGGAAAGCATCGCGCGCGAGGCTGTAAGGAAAATCGGCTATGAGCAGGCGGGGTTTCACTGGAAGGACGCGCAGGTTGATGTTCTGGTTCACGAGCAGTCGTCGGACATCGCGCAGGGTGTGGACGCTGCGGGCAACAAGGATGAAGGTGCCGGTGATCAGGGCATCATGTTTGGGTATGCCTGTCGGGAAACCGATGTGTTGATGCCTGCGCCGATCTGTTTTGCGCATCGTATACTGAAATCGCTCGCGGATGCACGCCATGGCGGTGAAGCAAGACTGGGGCCTGATTCCAAAAGTCAGGTAACGCTGCGTTACGAAAATGGCAAGCCGGTGGCGGCGACCTCGGTTGTCGTTTCCACGCAGCACGCTGATAACATGACACAGGAAGAAGTTCGCGAGATTGTGCTGCCCCACATTATTTCCAGTCTGCCCGAGGGCTGGATGTGCGGTGACGACGATTTGTACATTAATCCCACCGGAAAGTTTGTCATCGGCGGCCCTGATGGCGATGCCGGTTTGACCGGGCGCAAGATTATTGTTGATACCTATGGCGGGGCTGCGCCGCACGGGGGCGGGGCTTTTTCCGGCAAGGATCCGACCAAGGTTGATCGTTCGGCGGCTTATGCTGCGCGCTATCTTGCGAAAAATGTTGTTGCTGCCGGGCTTGCTGACCGGTGTACCATACAGCTTTCCTACGCTATTGGTGTTTCAAAACCGCTGTCGCTTTATGTTGACCTTCATGATACCGGCCATGTTTCTGAAGAACGGCTGGAAAAAACACTTTATGATATGGTAGACCTCAGCCCGCGCGGGATTCGTGAGCATCTGAAATTGAACCGGCCAATATATGCGCGCACGGCGGCTTATGGGCATTTCGGGCGTGAACCTGATAAAGACGGCGGATTTTCGTGGGAAAAAACAGATCTGGTGGATGCGCTGAGAACAGAATTCAGCCGATAGTGTCTGGCGAGGCGGCAGAACAGCAGAAAGCAAACTTTTACGGGCGCCGTGTAGGGCATCCTCTGCGGCCCGGCGCGCAGAAGCTTTTTGACGAGCTGTTGCCGAATATATCGGTGCGTCTGCCCGAGGGAGAGGCGAAGACGCTTGATCCCCTGACAATGTTTGACAGCCGTATTCAGGATGTCTGGATGGAAATCGGCTTTGGCCGGGGCGAACATCTGGCGTGGCAGGCCGGTCATCACCCGGCGAAAGGAATCATCGGGTGCGAACCGTTTATCAACGGTGTGGCCGGGCTTTTGCAAAAGGTTGATGAGGCCCAACTGGCAAATGTTCGCGTCTGGGATGAAGATGCCCGAATATTGCTGGCGGCGCTGCCGGACGCATGCCTGTCCAGGCTGTTTTTGCTCTTTCCTGATCCATGGCCCAAAAAGCGCCATAATAAACGACGCTTTATTGTGCCGGAAAATCTGGACCAGATAGCCCGGGTCCTGAAGGATGGTGCCGAATTCCGGTTTGCGACGGATCATATGGAATATTGCCGGTGGGCCATGGTTCATCTGATGAATCGACCGGAGTTTGAATGGACGGCGAACGGCCCGACAGACTGGCAGGCGCGGGGAGCTGACTGGCCCGCGACGCGATATGAGACCAAGGCTGCAGAAAAAGGCTTGAAAAGCGCCTATCTGACGTTTCGGCGGGTATCGCGAAAATAGTCAGAAATATGAGTGTGTCCGGTTGTTTCGATGCCTGCAGAGTCTGGTTTGACAGGCCAAATCACTATGGTATGTTAAAATAGCTTGAAGTGACGTTCAGCATCACTATTATACGGCTCACGAATCGTCCTTAAATTGTTGGTTTGAGTTCAAGTGGGCAGCGGCCCACTTTTTTGTTGGTGAAGACTGTACGGCAGAGATGCCAGACAGGAGTAAAGTTGGCAGGTCCTGAAGACAAGGTAGCAGATCTGATTGCCCCGATCATGGAAGATATGGGGTATGATCTGGTGCGTGTCAGGCTGTTTCGGGGCGGGGATCGCAACATGCAAACCCTGCAGGTTATGGCAGAGCGCCCGGATGGTTCAATGAACGTTGAAGATTGTGCGCTTGTGAGCAAGGCGATTTCTGCGTTGCTGGATGTGGAAGATCCGATCCGGAGTGAATATACGCTGGAAGTAAGTTCGCCGGGGATTGACCGGCCGCTTGTCCGTCTGAGGGATTTTGAGCGCCACAAGGGCCATATCGCCAAGATCGAACTGAATCGGCAGATAGATGGTCGCCGACGGTTTCGGGGAACGATTGCAGATATTGACGGCGATGAGAATATATCGCTGGCGACAGACGACGGAACATGCGTGCTTGCATTTTCTGATATTGAAGCAGCGAAACTAATCCTGACGGATGAACTTGTTGAGGCGCACCGCGCCCGGCTAACAACGGACTGATCTTGTTATATGCCGGCAATTTGGCCGGACATGACGGGCAGCCTTTTTGATTGAACGGAGTTTGAGTGATGGCTACGGCTGTAAGTGCAAACCGGCTGGAACTGTTGCAGATCGCAGAAGCGGTGGCGCGTGAAAAGTCGATCGACAAGGATATTGTCATCGAAGCGATGGAGGAGGCTGTTCAGAAAGCCGCCCGGTCCCGATACGGTATGGAAAATGAAATCCGCGCGATGATTGACCGTGATACGGGGCAGATCAGTCTGCAACGTGTCATCCGGATCGTCGAAGAGGTTGAAGACCCGGCGATTGAAATGTCGCTTGATGAAGCCAGAAAGACCAATCCTGACGCCCAGCTTGAAGAAGAGATCACGGAAGAGTTGCCGCCGATTGATTTTGGCCGGGTTGCGGCGCAAACCGCCAAGCAGGTCATTGTTCAAAAAGTGCGTGATGCCGAGCGTGCCCGTCAGTTCGAGGAATACAAGGACCGGATTGGCGAAGTGATCAACGGCAAGGTCAAGCGGGTTGAATATGGCAATGTGGTTGTCGATATCAGCGGGCGGACCGAAGCTATTCTGCGGCGTGATCAGACTATTCCTCGCGAGCATTTTCGTGTGAATGACGGGATCCGGGCCCTGATTTATGATGTCCGGCGCGAGCAAAGAGGGCCACAGATATTTCTGTCGCGAACCAAACCCGAATTCATGTCCAAACTGTTTACCCAGGAAGTGCCTGAAATTTACGACGGGATTATCGAGGTTAAGTCGGTTAGCCGGGATCCGGGCAGCCGGGCCAAGATTGCCGTGACATCTTATGATGCCAGTATAGACCCTGTCGGGGCCTGTGTGGGTATGCGGGGCAGCAGGGTGCAAGCCGTGGTCGGCGAGCTTCAGGGTGAAAAAATTGATATCATCCAGTGGTCTCCTGATCCTGCGACATTTATTGTCAATGCTTTGGCACCCGCTGAAGTGGCGAAAGTGGTTCTGGATGAAGAAACCCGCCGCATTGAAGTTGTTGTGCCTGATGAACAGCTGAGCCTTGCTATCGGTCGTCGTGGTCAGAATGTCCGTCTTGCCTCGCAGCTGACAGGCTGGGTGATCGACATTATGACTGAAGCAGATGAATCAGAGCGTCGGCAGGAAGAATTCAGGCAGCGTACGGAAAAATTTGTCGAAGCTCTTGATGTTGACGAGACACTTGCCCAACTGTTGGTGGCGGAAGGCTTTACCGATCTGGAAGAAGTTGCCTACGTGTCGCCTGAAGAGTTTGCCGGCATTGAAGGGTTCGAAGAAGGTTTGGTTGAGGAATTGCAGGTCCGTGCCCGTGAAGCCATTGACCGGCAGTCCGTGGTGGCCGACGAAAAACGTCAGGAACTTGGTGTTTCTGATGAACTGGCCGCGATCGAGGGCTTGACTGTCCAGATGCTTGTGACACTTGGTGAGGCGGGCGTTAAAACGCTGGATGATCTGGCTGATCTTGCCGGTGATGAACTGACAGATGAGACAGATGGCGTCTTGCGGGATTATGGCTTGAGCGAAGATGAAGCCAACGCCATTATCATGAACGCGCGTGCACATTGGTTTGAGGATGAAGATGGTAGCGAATCCGGGACCAAGGCAACTGCAGAAGAAGATGGTGAAGAGGCAGGGGCGTCCTGAGGGCGCAGAAGAAAAATTAACTGTGCACCCTTCGAGACGGTGCCTTGTCTCGGGTGAATCGCGCCCTTGTGAAGAGCTTGTCCGGTTCGTGGCTGACCCGGAAGGAGCAATGATCCCGGATGTGAGTGCCAGGTTGCCGGGAAGAGGGTATTGGGTAGCGGCACAGCGAAATGCAGTTGATGAGGCCATCAAGCGAAACCAGTTCCTGAAGGCGGCTGCGCGGCATGTGTCGAAAGATGGTGGAGACGACACAAAGAAATCCGGCGTTAGCAGAAAAAAGGTTTCTGTTGCTGTGGATCTGGCCGATCAGGTGGAGCGGCTTTTGGCGAAACGGTGCCTGGAGCTTCTGGGTTTGGCGCGTCGGGCCGGAGAGCTTGTCACCGGGTTTGAAAAAGTTCGGGAGCGTTTGAAGGCAGATGATGTTTTGGCGTTGTTGACAGCGTCGGATGCATCGGCAGATGGCGCAGAAAAGCTGCAAAACCTGGCGGCAAACGTGAGTGCTTCCGGTGTGAAGAAAGTAGGAATTTTCTCGCGGGAAGAATTGGGTTTGGCATTGGGGCGTGAAAATGTGGTACATGCTGCTTTGCGTCGCGGTGGTATTGGAAATAAATTCCTGATCGAGGCTGGACGGTTGTCCGGTTTCAGGCAGGCTGACGGGCCTGTTGCAGATCATGCAGGGACGATCGGGAATAAGGGGTCTTCGGACCAGGACAACGTTTAAGAAGGCCAGGTAAGGGCAAATAAAGTATGAGTGAAACCGAAAACTCAAATGATGGCAAAACACCAGCCGGTGGTCGTCCGAAGCTTCAGCTCAGGAAGACGGTCGAAACCGGGCAGGTGCGCCAGAATTTCTCCCATGGTCGCAGTAAATCTGTTTTGGTCGAGGTGAAGCGCAAGCGTTTTGTCAAACGTGATGAAGTTGTTGCTGATACGCCAGAGGCACCGACAGTTGAAGTGGCACCACCCAAGCCGGTCCTCAAGAAGCCTGTTCAACCTCAGAAACCTGCAAGCACGTCTGTCGATAACCTGACGGATGAAGAGCGGGAAGCTCGTGCCAAGGCCCTTAAGGGTGCTGTAAAGGCGAACGAGGAAATCCAGCAGATTCAGGAAATGAACGCCCAGCGGGCTGCTGCCGAGAAATTGCGGCGCGAGGAAGAGGAAAAGGCTGCTGCTGAGGCGAAGCGCAAATCTGAAGAAGAAGCCGAGCGTAAAGTTGAGCAAGATCGCCTGCGTCAGGAAGAGGAGGCCAGGGAAAAGGCTTCTGTTATTCTGGATCCGGAATCGGAGGAAGGTCGCGCGGCGGCTCGCAAGGCGGTTGAAGCGAAAAAATCTCATGCCAAGCCGGCAATCGACAGCGATGCGGATGACGAAAAGGCACGGGACAACAAGTCTTCGCCAAGCAAGCCGACGGCAGCGCGTCGTGGTGAAGAGCGTCGTCGCAGCGGGAAGCTGACTGTAACGGCGGCACTTTCAGGTGATGAAGGTGTGCGTACACGCAGCATGGCGTCATTGCGCCGGGCGCGTGAAAAGGAAAAGCGGCTTCATCGCCAGAATCAGGGGCCACAGGTAAAGCAGGTCCGTGAAGTGATCATTCCGGAAGTGCTGACGGTTCAGGAGCTGGCCAACAGAATGGCCGAGCGGGCAGCAGAGGTGATCAAGGCCCTGATGAAAATGGGCGTAATGGCGACCATCAACGAGAATGTTGATGCGGATACTGCCGAGCTTCTGGTTGAAGAGTTTGGTCACAAGTCCAAGCGGGTCAGCGAATCTGATGTTGAGATCGGGCTGGTTGGCGATGCCGATGACGATGTTGATACAAAAGCCCGTCCGCCCGTGGTGACGGTCATGGGGCATGTTGATCACGGTAAAACATCATTGCTTGATGCCTTGAGGTCGACTGATATTGTGGAAGGCGAAGCTGGCGGTATTACCCAGCATATCGGGGCTTATCAGGTACGCCTGCCTTCTGGTGAGAAGATCACGTTCCTGGATACGCCCGGACACGAAGCCTTTACGGCGATGCGGTCCCGCGGTGCAAAGGTAACCGATATTGTTATTCTGGTCGTGGCGGCGGATGACGGTGTTATGCCTCAGACGATCGAGGCCATCAATCATGCCAGAGCGGCTGACGTTCCCATTATTGTGGCGATTAACAAAATTGACAAGCCGGGTGCCAAGCCGGATCGTGTCCGTAACGAATTGTTACAGCAAGGCATTGTAGTTGAAAGCATGGGTGGGGAAGTTCAGGAGATTGAAGTTTCCGCCCTGAAAAAGACGAACCTGGACAAGCTGGAAGAAGCGATCATGCTTCAGGCGGAAATTCTGGAGTTGAAAGCCAACCCGGATCGCCCGGCCGAAGGTGTGATTATTGAAGCGCAGCTGGACAAGGGCCGTGGGCCAGTGGCCACTGTGCTGGTGAATCGCGGTACATTGCGCGTTGGTGATATCTTTGTCGCCGGTGCTGAATGGGGCCGTGTTCGGGCGCTGGTTGATGAACGTGGACAGCGTCTTGACGCTGAAGGTGCCGGTCCGTCGCGCCCTGTCGAAGTGCTGGGTCTTGGGGGAACACCATCTGCCGGTGATGATTTCGCCGTTGTTGAAAATGAAAATCGGGCGCGTGAAATTTCTGCCTTCCGCCAGCGTGAGGTGCGCAAGACACGTCACGGGTTAAGTGCCCGCGCATCGCTTGAAACGATGTTCTCGCGGTTAAAGGAAGATCAGGCCACTGCATTTCCTGTGGTGATCAAGGCTGATGTTCAGGGATCTGCCGAAGCGATTGGGGCAGCGCTTGAGAAAATGTCAACGGATGAAGTGGCAGCACGCATCCTGCATTCAGGCGTCGGTGGTATTACCGAATCGGATGTGGGGCTTGCGGCGGCTTCTGAAGCGCCTATCCTGGCGTTTAATGTCCGGCCGAATAAACAGGCGCGGGTGCTGGCTGATCAGGAAGGTGTTGAAATCCGCTATTATTCGGTCATTTATGATCTGGTGGATGATATTAAAGCCGCCATGTCTGGTCTGCTGAAACCGGAAATGCGCGAAACTATCGTGGGTACAGCAGAAGTACTTGATGTGTTCAGTGCTGGTAAGTCTGGCAAGGCAGCTGGTTGTCTTGTGACTTCCGGTGTGGCGCGGGGCAATGCCAAGGCGCGCCTGTTGCGTGATGATGTTGTTGTTTATGAAGGCGATCTCGGATCACTTCGCCGCTTCAAGGACGAGGTAAAGGAAGTCAAGTCTGGTACTGAATGTGGTATGTCCTTTGGTAATTACAGTGATATTCGCAAGGGCGATGTGATTGAAATTTACGAGGTCGAGGAAATCACCCGCTACCTGAGCTGATGACTGAACTGAGCCCCGGAGCTCAGAATATTCGAGGACGATAATGAGCCGACCGAGCGCCGGAACAAAAAGCCACCGCCTTCTCAGGGTGGGTGAGTTGTTACGTCACGCAATTTCAGAGTTGCTGATGCGCGGGGATATTCGTGATCCCGCTCTTGAGGGGTCGTCAATTACGGTGACCGAAGTCAGGGTTAGCCCGGATTTGCGCAACGGGACCGTATTTGTGATGCCGCTGGGTGGAGCTCATACTGACGAAATTCTGGAGGGACTTGAGCGCTGCTCGGGTTATATTCGGGGCCAGATGTCCAGGGCGGTCACCCTGCGCTATGTACCGAAGCTAAAGTTCGAGCTGGATCATACATTTGATGAAGCCGGGCGCATTGACCGCTTGTTGAGAGATCCGAGGGTCGCCCGTGATCTGGTGCCGGATGAAGACAATTCGGAAACCGATCCGGAAAACTAGCCAAAGGAGAATATTGCCTTGGCACGTAAAAGGAAGGGGATACCCCTTCATGGCTGGTTTATCATCGACAAACCGGAAGGCATGACATCAACACAGGTAATTGGCCGTGTCCGTCGATTGACCAATGCAATGAAGCTTGGGCACGGCGGGACTTTGGACCCATTGGCTACTGGTATTCTGCCCATTGCCCTGGGGGAGGCAACCAAGGTTATACCGTTTGTCATGGATGCCACAAAGGTATATCGGTTTACGGTGCGCTGGGGCCAGGCGACCAGCACGGATGACGCCGAAGGCGAGGTGATTGAGACAAGTGATCACCGCCCCACGGATCAGGAAATCGTCGGTATACTGCCCCAATTTACAGGCGAGATATGGCAGCGCCCGCCCCTTTATTCTGCCATCAAAATTGCAGGTGAGCGTGCATATGATCTGGCCCGGCGGGGCGAATCTGTGGAAATTGACCGTCGCAAGGTGAGGGTTGAACGTATTGCCCTTGTCGATACGCCTGAAAAGTGTGTTGATTCGGCGACGTTTGAGGTGATCTGCGGTAAAGGGACCTACATTCGGTCTCTTGCAAGGGATATGGGGAAGGCTTTGGGGACATGTGGATATGTAACAATGCTTCGCCGCACCCGTGTCGGGCCCTTTTCCGAGGCCGGGTCGATTTCGCTGGATATGCTGGAGAAATTGTTACATAGTGCGCCGCCTGAGGAACATATTACGCCTGTTGAGACCGTGCTGGACGACATCCCGGCGCTGGCCGTAACAGGGGGGGAAGCTGACAGACTCAAAATGGGTCAGTCGATCCGTGTTCCCGGTGAAAGGCATGGCACTGTTCGGGTTATGTCTGACGATCGTCTTATCGCGATCGCAGAGGTAACAGAAGGGCAGGTCCAGCCTTTTCGTGTTTTTAATCTTTGATATCAAGAAGGAGAATACGATGTCGGTTACTGCAGAGCGCAAACAGGCGCTTATCGAAGAATATGCTACGGTTAAGGGCGACACAGGATCACCGGAAGTTCAGGTGGCCATTCTGACGGAAAGAATCGTTAATCTGACCGAGCATTTCAAATCACACAAGAAAGATAACCATTCCAGGCGTGGCCTGTTAATGATGGTTAATAATCGTCGTAGTTTGCTTGATTATCTGAAGAAAAAAGATGTCGGGCGCTATCAGACACTGATCAAGCGGTTGGGCCTGCGTAAATAGGTTGGCCTTTCGACCAAAGATCAGCATTGAAAAGTGCGAAGACGTGAAGAACGTTAAGAACAAGGCACAGCCAAGGGGCTGTGCCAGCTGACCAATCTGCTAATGCTCTGGTGCCTTGGGGCACCCGGAGCTGTTGGTATTGGAAGACAGGTTTAAAAGTTCCGGCCATGGGGGTCGGTCGTGTTAGCAAAAGTCAGTTGAAAGCAAGGTTAAGATATGTTTGATATACATCGTAAGGAAATTACATGGGGCGGTCGTACGCTCGTGTTGGAAACAGGGCATGTGGCCCGGCAGGCCGATGGAGCTGTCATCGCGACATATGGCGATACGTCAGTTCTGTGTACAGTTGTGGCTGCAAGGCAGGCCAAGGCCGATATTGATTTTTTCCCGCTTACAGTGAATTACCAGGAACGCACTTATGCGGCCGGTAAAATTCCGGGCGGCTTTTTCAAGCGCGAAGGGCGTCCTTCCGAAAAGGAAACACTGACTTCCCGGCTGATTGATCGTCCGGTTCGGCCATTGTTTCCCAAGGGGTTCAAGAACGAAGTACAGGTTATCTGTACAGTCATCAGCCACGATCTGGAAAACGATCCTGATGTTGTTGCCATGATTGGTTCCAGTGCGGCGCTCACGCTTTCCGGTGTGCCGTTCTTTGGCCCTATAGGCGGTGCCCGGGTTGGTTACAAGGACGGGGAATATATTCTCAATCCGTTGCTGGATGACCTGCCTGAAAGTGAACTTGATCTGATTGTTGCCGGTACGGGTGATGCGGTTCTAATGGTTGAATCCGAGGCCAAAGAGCTTAGCGATGATATTATGCTGGGCGCTGTGATGTTTGGTCATCGCGAAATGCAGCCTGTCATTGATGCTATTATTTCTTTGGCGGAAGCATGTGCCAGGGAACCCTGGGATCTGCCGGAAGCAGAAGACACAAGTGATCTGGCTGGCCGGATTGCCGAAATGGCAGAAGCTGATATGCGGGCAGCCTATAAAGAGACTGTCAAGCAGACCCGGACGAACATGATTTCCGAGGTCAAGTCGCGCGTTGTCGAGAAGCTTGTTGGTGAAGAAGAAAATAACCAGCTGGTGATCGGCGGCTTGCTGAAGGATCTTGAGAAGAAAATCGTTCGCGGTGATATTCTGGAGACCAGCAAACGGATTGACGGTCGTGCCCTTGATACGGTGCGCCCGATTGTTTCGGAAGTTGGCGCCATCGCACGGGCGCATGGCAGTGCAATTTTCACACGTGGTGAAACGCAGGCGCTGGTCGTGACAACGCTGGGTACAGGGGATGACGAGCAGATCATCGATTCACTTTCCGGTAGCTATCGTGAAAACTTCATGCTGCATTATAACTTCCCCCCTTACTCGGTTGGGGAAACCGGCCGGGTAGGCTTTACCGGACGTCGTGAAGTTGGCCATGGCAAGCTGGCATGGCGTGCATTGCGTGCTGTTCTGCCGGTAAAGGAAGATTTTCCTTACACCATCCGGGTAGTTTCTGAAATTACAGAATCCAACGGGTCATCATCAATGGCATCGGTCTGTGGGGCTTCCCTGTCCATGATGGATGCGGGTGTGCCATTGGTCCGCCCGGTTTCCGGGATTGCCATGGGGCTGATTCTGGAAGGCGACCGTTTTGCCGTTCTGTCCGATATTCTGGGTGATGAAGATCATCTGGGGGACATGGATTTCAAGGTTGCAGGTACTGCAGAAGGCATCACATCGCTTCAGATGGACATCAAGATTGCCGGCATCACGGAAGAAATCATGAAGGCAGCCCTTGCGCAGGCAAGTGGTGGTCGCATGCATATTCTGGACGAGATGGACAAGGCGCTTTCCGGTGCGCGGACAGAGCTTAGCTCGAATGCTCCCCGGATTGAAACTTTCCAGATCAACAAGGAAAAAATCCGTGAAGTCATCGGGACTGGCGGCAAGGTTATTCGTGAAATCTGCGAAGTAACCGGCGCCAAGGTTGATATTGCCGACGATGGTGTGATCAAGGTTTCATCGTCTGATCCCGAAGCTATTGCACAGGCTGTAAAGTGGATTCAGGGCATTGTGGCCGAGCCGGAAGTCGGCGTTATCTATGATGGCAAGGTCGTCAAGGTTGTTGATTTTGGCGCGTTTGTGAACTTTATCGGCAATCGTGACGGGTTGGTGCACATTAGTGAACTGGCACCGCGTCGCGTTGAAAAAGTTGGCGATGTTGTCAGCGAAGGCCAGGAGGTCAAGGTCAAGGTTCTGGGTATTGATGATCGCGGTAAAATCCGTCTTTCCATGAAAGTGGTTGATCAGGAAACTGGCCAGGAAATTGAAGCAGGCCGTGATCAGAAAGACGAAAAAAAGAGACGGTATAGGGGTTCTTCCCCTATATTCTTCTCGTGTTTTTTCCGTCTTTAATCTTGTGTAAAGCTGCTGCAATCATCATATAATGGCAGTAAGCACGTGCTATAATGAAGAAAATCATATGAACAACAGCACACAATGTTTGAGGTCTGATGTATGTTCGATGTGGGTACGGCATTAATGAAACCCCTTAAACCTTTGATGATTTCCGGTCGCGAAGTATGGCCACTAATCGAAGGCGGAAAGGGGATTTCCGCCACGAACGGGGTTAGCTCGGGGGCCTGGGCTGCCGCAGGTGGTGTTGGTACGGTTTCGTGTGTCAATGCGGATTCGTATGACGATCAGGGTCGCGTCATTCCGCAGATATACCGGGGACGCACCCGTCGCGAACGCCATGAAGAGCTGATCGACTATGCTGTTGCAGGTGGTGTGACGCAGATTCGTCAGGCCCATGAAATGGCCAATGGCGAGGGACGCCTGCACATTAACGTGCTTTGGGAAATGGGCGGTGCCGAGCGTATTTTGCATGCGGTGCTGGCCAAGACCAAAGGACTGGTGCACGGTGTGACCTGTGGTGCAGGCATGCCTTACAAGCTTTCCCAGATTGCTGCTGAATATGGCGTTTACTATCATCCTATCGTGTCTTCCGCGCGGGCCTTTACGGCGCTGTGGAAAAGGGCATACCGCAAATATGCCGAATGGCTGGGCAGTGTGGTCTATGAAGACCCGTGGCTGGCTGGCGGGCACAATGGCCTGTCAAATTCTGAAGACCCGCTGAAGCCGGAAGATCCCTATCCCCGGGTACTGGCCCTGCGCCAGCAAATGCGCGAATTGGGTCTTGGCGAAATTCCAATCGTCATGGCGGGCGGTGTCTGGTATCTGCGCGACTGGTCAGACTGGATTGATAATCCGGAACTTGGGCCTATTGCCTTTCAGTTCGGTACGCGTCCATTGTTGACCAGGGAAAGCCCCATTCCAGAGGTTTGGAAAAACCGCCTGATGACATTGGAGCAGGGTGATATTCTGTTGCACAAGTTCAGCCCGACCGGCTTTTACTCGTCGGCTGTGCGCAACGATTTTCTGCATGAGCTGGAAGCACGCAGTGAGCGGCAGATCGCTTTTGTGCCGGAGCCTGTGGGCGAATTAACGGCAGAGCTGCAGCTTGGTCGCCGATCTGTATTTGTGGCACCGCTGGATTGTGAACACGCCAAATCGTGGATGGCTCAGGGCTTTACGGAGGCCTTGAAGACGCCAGACCAGACTTTGGTTTTCGTTTGTCCCGACAAGCGGGATGAAATCCGCAAGGACCAGACAGATTGTATGGGTTGCTTGAGCCAGTGCCAGTTTTCAAACTGGGCTGACAATGAAAAGAATTCCACGGGCCGGAAAGCGGATCCGCGCAGCTTCTGTATTCAGAAAACGTTGCAGGATATTGCACACGAAGGGTCGACGGAGGCGAATTTGATGTTTGCCGGGCACGGTGCCTATCATTTTGCCAGGGACCCGTTTTACAGCAATGGTTTTGTGCCGACAGTTAAACAGCTGGTCGACAGAATCCGGTCGGGTGATTAGAGCGTTTACAGGGAATGGGTTGAAACCGGAGAGGTCTCTGCCCATTTAAACGGTATGTTTGTAATTCATGACGAACGTGATAGTGTAGCGCAATTGCAATTAGTGGAGTGTAGAGGTGAGTACAGAGCCATCTACAGCGTTGAAAACAAGACCATTTTCTCAAGTGATTAACCGTTTGCGGGACTCCGGTTTGCGTCCAACGCGTCAGCGGCTTGCTTTGGCAAAGCTGCTTTATGATCATGGTAAACACCGGCACATCACTGCAGAAACCCTGCATGAAGAGGCGCTGGCGTCTTCTACCTGCGTTTCACTGGCGACTGTTTACAATACACTGCATCAGTTTACCGCAGCGGGTATGCTTAAGGAAATTGTCGTTGATTCATGTCGTACCTACTTTGATACGAATGTGTCTGACCACCACCACTTCTTTCATGAAAAGGAAGGGTTGCTGGAAGATATCTGTGAAGGCGAGGTCTCTTTATCCTGTCTGCCGACGCCGCCTGAAGGCATGAAGGTCTCTCGTGTGGATGTGATCATCAGGGTTTCCAAAGACCAGTAAGCGCCGGAAGCTGCTATAGCTCCCGACGCATACTTTCTCTGTTTTCCATTTTGCTAGAAATTCAGGGCGACACCGGCCATTAGCCTTCCGCGATCAAACTCGCTGGTGCCAAGGATGGGCAGACCTTCAATGTCCTTGTTTTCGTAGTCGGTGTAGGTATATTCCAGCCGAAAAGAAATCGGGTCCAGAAGTGCTACTTCAATACCGCCCCCAAAGCGCCAGCCATTAAAGTTCTTTTTATCATCAGCAAACCCGTCACTTATTGTAAAGCGACTGCTGACATAGCCTCCCTTGCCGTAGATCATGATATTCTCGCCAAGAAGAAAACCTGCACGACCGGACAGTCCCAGAGTACGGCCTGCATCCACATCAAAAACAGTGATATCATCATCAAATTCGAAGTCACTGTCATTTAAGCTGATATCGGCTTCTGCGCCAATAACGAACGATCGATTGATCTTGAAATTGATGCCGGCAAAAGCACCGTATGCCAATCCTTTATCACCTTCTGAAATATCAAGGTCGACGTCATCAACATCGACGTCAATCTGACTGTCGTCATACCCCGCTTCAGCACCGACATATAGTCCGTTGAAGGGTTCGGCTGATCCCGCTACAGGATAGAGGGCCAGGCTGCTCAAAAGTGTCAGGGTCCAAATCCGGTCTTTAGCAAATTTACGCATTTTTTATCTCCGTGTTTGCTCATTTGTTTAAACTATTTCGTGTATGTCACGCCCCCGACACTTGATTGTGCATATGCCCGTGACATACAATGGATAACGAAAATGCCTCTCACAGGTTCCCGAATATTTTCATGCCCCAGGTGACATGGATCGCTCACTGCCTTTCACAGTGAATTAATTTGTATGCGTGGAACCAGTTGATGTTTCAGACGTTTTCATAGTGAAGCCGCATACTGCGTGATACGGCGTCAGTGCTGCTGTTTGTTTAATTGAGGAGTAGAATTATGAGCTTTGAACTTCCGGATCTTCCCTACGCTAAAGATGCGCTTGAGCCGACTATTTCGGCCCGGACATTGGAATTTCATCATGGCAAACATCATGCGGGTTACGTGAAGAAGCTGAATGCAGCGATCAAGGACAAAGACTATGCAGACATGTCTCTGGAGGACATTATTCTGAAGTCTTCCTCAGACGGGGATCAAGGTATCTTCAATAATGCAGCCCAGACATGGAACCATACATTTTTCTGGCATTCCATGGCACCTGACGGAGGCGGACAGCCAAAAGGCGCGCTTGCAAGTGCCATCACCAAAAAATTCGGCTCTTTTGAAAAATTCAGCGAAGGGTTTGTCGACGCGGGTGCCGGGCGTTTTGGCAGCGGCTGGGTTTGGCTTGTTGAAGAAGCAGGTGACCTGAAAATTGTCACGACCCTGAATGCGGAACTGCCATTGACGCAAAACCAGAAAGCGTTGCTGACCTGTGACGTTTGGGAGCATGCCTACTATCTGGATCATCAGAATGATCGTGGCGCTTTCCTCAAAGCCTTTATGGAAAAGCTCGCAAACTGGAATTTTGCGGCCCGCTTGTACGCTTCCGGGGATGGCTTCACTTATGCGGATCAGGAAGAATATACCCGGCAGGCTGCATAGGAAACACTGAACATATGGAGGCGGTATGCCGCATAATATAGAAACAGGGAAAGCAACAGTCAGGCCCGAACCAGAGACAGACCCCAAGCTGGAAAACGGCGATCCCGAAGACGAGGTATCTGATCATCTGGAGCCCAGAGGCCCTGCGGGGTGGCGTCTGGCGGGCCTGTTGCTTTTCGCTGCGGTGATTATTGCCTTGCTGGTATTCCAAATCCTCTGATTTGGCGCAAGCCTGTGTGCCTAATAAAGGAACATGGGCTTGCCCAAAACTTCCGCTATCTTTGCGCGGTATTCTGCCTTGTCGAAAAGCGCATCTACATCCACATGCTTTTGGCCCTGTGTGCAAATTTCTGCAGGCTGGGTGATATAGTTTCCGTCGATCAGGGCTGTCATAATACCGGCCTTGTTTTCTGACAGCTGTTGTACCGCCAGAGTACCAAACGATTTTGCTACCATTCGATCCAGAGCGTCAGGTGTGCCCGAACGCATCAGATAGGCCAGCTCCTGATGTACGATTCCTGTGCCAGTGTGATCACTTATACCCTTGCCAATCCGCAGGCCGATGCCTTCAGCCCTGCGTTCTATAGCCTTTTTTGAAAGATCAATGCCGGTGCTTGTATCGCCAGTTAACCGGGTTCCTTCCGAGACGACAACCATTGCGTAATGATCAGGATTGTCCTGACGATCTTTGGTGATCAGGGCGCTGAGGTGTTCAATATCTACAGCAACTTCACTGATCAGAATACGGTCTGCGTTGGCCAGATATCCTGTAATCAGCGCTGTCTCGCCGCTTCGCCGACCAAACAAACTGATAACGCCGATTCTTTCATGGCTGCTGACTGTTGTCCTGAGCGCGGTGACGGCATCGACGCCTCGTGTGACGGCGGTACTGAAGCCGATACAATAATCGGTGCCATAAACATCATTATCCATGGTTTTGGGAATCAGAACCACGGGCACGCCCAGACGGTGCAAATGGGCCCCAAAATTTAAGGTGCCATCGCCGCCGATGACGATCATGGCATCAAAGCCAAGATGATTGATCATGGCGATGATATGGTCTGTACAGTCGTAATATCCCGCCTTGTCTTTGGCGGGCCGGGGGTTTGGGATAAACGAAGGTTTGTCTGATGCTGCTATAAGGCGCGGGTTGGTGCGGCTGGTGTGCAGGAATGTGCCGCCGGTCTGGTCGAGCCCGCGTGTGACGGCGGGGGTGAGCTTGATGGTGTGGGCTTTCCGCGACGCTCCATCATTGCCGGGGTCAAAGTGAAGCAGGCCCGCCCAGCCTCGACGCAGACCCGTTATCTGCCATCCTTTCTCCGACGCCTGTGTAACCACGGCATTGATGCAGGCATTAAGCCCCGGGACGTCGCCCCCACCAGTCAGGATTCCAATATGCATCGCTTGTTTTTCTCCAGGGGTTTGAAACTGTTTCTGCCAACCTTTAGACTATAATCTGTATTAATCGTTCAATACAGGGATGTGGACAGATAACGTTCTCGCGCATCATATGCATTTTTGTTTGACCTTCTCTATTGTAGGGCAATATGATCAGGCAAAATGGATAAGGCAATTACAGGAGACAAGGCGATGAAGGATTTCAAATTATTAATCAATGGTGTTCTGACCGAGGGTGCCTCAGAAATGAATGTCTTGAATCCGGCAACTGAAGACGTGCTGGCGGTCTGTCCCCGATCAGATGAGGCGCAGTTGAACGAAGCCGTTGCCGCCGCAAAGGCGGCCTTTCCGGGCTGGGCGGCAACCCCGATTGAAGTGCGCCGGAAAATGCTGGTCAGTCTTGCCGATGCCTTGCAGGCAAGATTTGGCGAATTCGTCCGGCTGTTGACCCAGGAACAGGGCAAGCCATTGCAAGAGGCTGAAGCCGAAGTTGGCGGTGCAGAGGCATTTCTCAGGTATTTTGCGTCGCTTGATCTGCCGTCAAAACTTGTTGAAGAAACGGATGAGCGCAAAATAGAAGAGTTGAGAAAGCCCCTGGGCGTTGTTGCCGCCATTACGCCGTGGAATTATCCGCTACTGATATTGATGTTCAAGTTGCCACCTGCGTTACTGGCCGGGAATACACTGGTGTGCAAGCCAGCCCCCACAACGCCGCTGACAACCCTGAGGATTGGTGAATTGTGCGCGGATATTTTCCCTGCGGGCGTGGTGAATATCATTACAGACCAGAATGATCTGGGCGGGCTCCTTAGTCTTCATCCTGATATCGCAAAAGTATCCTTCACAGGCTCAACCGCAACAGGCAAGAAGGTTATGGAAAGCGCTGCGACGACGTTAAAGCGCATAACCCTTGAGCTTGGTGGTAACGATGCCGGTATTGTGCTGGATGATGTTGATCCCAAGGTGATGGCGCCGAAGATATTTGACGGGGCGTTTACAAATGCCGGTCAGGTTTGTCTGGCGATCAAGCGGCTGTATGTGCACGAGAGTATTTATGATGAAATGTGTGAGGAACTGATCAAGCTGGCACGAGAAGCGGTGGTTGATGATGGTCTAAAGCAGGGTACGCGGATTGGCCCGCTCCAGAACCGCAAGCAATACGAGAGAGTAAAGGGGCTGCTGGAGCAGACGAAAGCTGCCGGTGCCCGGATGGACGGCGGCGAGATCGATGATCGGCCCGGCTATTTTATTGCGCCGACCATTGTTCGCGGCATTACTGACGGTGCGCCACTGGTTGACGAAGAACAGTTTGGTCCCGTGCTGCCGGTGATGAGCTATTCGGATATTGATGATGTTGTAGGGCGCGTCAATGCATCACCGTACGGCCTGGGGGGCTCGATCTGGGCGACGGATACCAGTCGTGCCCGGACTGTGGCGGAACGTATAGAAAGCGGGACAGTCTGGATCAACCAGCATATTGATATGCTGCCTCATGTGCCCTTTGGCGGCTCAAAACAATCGGGTATGGGGGTTGAATTCGGTCAGGAAGGTCTTGAAGAGTTTACCCAGGGGCGGATTATCAATATGGCAAAATAGTTTGCCGCATCGCCCGTGAGTATCTGCAAAAAGCCGCCTTTGTTGATGTAACAAAGGCGGCTGATGCGTATATTGCAGATGCAGTGTGTTATGCGTTTCCGCGCACTTTGCCAAAATGAAAGGCACAGAATATCGCCATAAGCAACATGCCCGCGCCAACAAGCAGCGCATCGATGCTCATGCCGCCCCGATAAGCACCAATGCCGTTCATAAGTGAATATCCGACAACAAGATTGGTGAAGCCCCACAGAACATTGACCATAGGTGATGACTCACCTTTTCCGGGCGGGTTCGCAAACGGAGACTGGAATTTCAGGCCGCAAACGCCGCGTACGAAATGAGGAATTGAATTTGTCAGAAAGAGTCCGGCACCAAAATATGCCAGATAAATATACCATGCCATCTATTTTATTCCCTTGTTGTTGCCCCGTATTATGAACATATCGCCATATTAATTAAGACAATATTGTAATACAATAACGGAAAGCACAACTAAGGGTCAAGTTTAAACAGGCCTGCGACCTGAGCACAGGACCTGATTTTGTGATGTTCAGTCGGTTGCGAAAGAACCGGTATAGGCGCCGCCTTGCTGAATATGCTTTTTCATTGCCTTTTCAGCTTTTGGGCCATTGCCTTCCAGAATGGCGGTAGCGATGGCCTCATGCCCTGCCATGGATTCCTTTTGGGCATCCACATTGACGAACTTGTGAAATTGATATCTGAAAATAGGGGTGCGGAGCTGGGTCACCAGGTCATTTAAATACTGGTTGTTTGATATTTCCAGTACAAGATCATGAAATTTTTCATTCGATGACATATAGATGTTCGGGTTGACGTCATTTGTCCGCTTGCGCATCACGTCTACAATAGCTTCCAGCCGCTTTCGATAATCCCCCGCGTTGATATTCTCGGCAGCCAGTCGTGCTGCAAGCCCTTCAAGCGACTGTCTGACAGCAAATATTTCTTCAATATCACGTCGGGAAAGGCGACGGATAATGGCACCGCGATGAGGTTCAATCTTGAGCAGCCCTTCGCTGGCGAGACGACCGAGGGCTTCACGCAAAGGTCCGCGACTGACGTCAAACTGCTTGGTAAGGTCTGCTTCGATCAGACGCTGACCCGGGACAAAACGGCCATCCTTTATCCTTTCGCGAATGGATTCCACGACTGTATCAACCAGTGTCGGGTTCCCGTTTCGCGAAGTTTTTGCTGTCGACTTGTCAGGCATTTTTGTTTTGGTCCGCATGATTGGTGTTGCTTGCTTTTACGCTGCCACAGCAACGCATGAAACAATTGTATAGTAAAAATGTCGGGCAGTCGTAAATCATTATCTGAACCGGATACTACGGTGTTATATCCAGTTCGACAATGGCTGGCGTGACTGGCCGATTCGGCAAAGGTGCATACAAGCCGCCATCTGTAACAACATACAGATACTTTTTGCCATCGGGTTTGGCGACGAGAACACTGGCGGCCGGGCCAACGACATCTTGTGCCGGTGTGGCGATGACGGACAGATCGCCATTCGGGGCTACTTTCATGACGGTATTGAAAGGGTGGGTTGTGACATAAGCGGTGCCATCGCTGTCCAGGGCAAAGTCATCTCCGGGTACGCCAGACGCAATAATTGTAACGGGGCCCGGTTTGCCGTCAGGTTCAATGGCGATCTTGGAAAACAGCGCCTTGTCAGACGCGGCCACATAGACGGTATCATTCTGGATTTGCAAGCCATTGGATGCCGGGAATCTTCCAATATAGGGCCGGGCATTCACTTCTGGCCCATCATACCATATATCAGCCTGCCCTGTTTGGGGGTCAATTTTCCAGATCAGGCCCATGCCGGAATCGGGGCTGTAAATCATGCCTTTACTATCGACCGCGATGCCATTGGGCTGTGATTGGGGGGGCAATGATGTCAACTGGCGCGCCGATCCGTCCAGTCCGATGACCCAGATACCGTGAATAGTCGGGTCTGGTGAATGAACCGTGGCGTAAAAGCTTTTATTGTCGGCCCAGGTGATACACAAAAGACCGGACATCGGGTTCTTCTCTGATCCAAGGTCAATATTCACGGCTGTTTCGGATGTTCCATCTGCCGTGACGCGGAATATTTCGCCGCTGAAAAGTCTGGTGACATATAGCGTGCCCTTGTCATCTGCAATCACACTTTCCAGAAACACGCCAGCTGGATATTCGCCGATTGTACGAGCCGGAGCGGGCGTGTACGGGGCTTTTCCGGGGCGAGGATCGGTCATCGCCTGAAGCTGTGCAATCACGTCTGATTGTTCGGAAAGATGAGATAGTTGCCCAAGGTCATTCAGCTGCCAGACCTCAATGCTTTTCCACATGACCGGCCGGCCGGTGGCATCTACGCCCATATACGGAGCCGAATGAATTCCCTGCCATGTCACCGCAAGGGCGAGATTTTGTGGTGATGAAATCAACACTTCCGACGTGCGGTTTAACTGGTCAAAAACCGTTCGCAAGTTCCCCAGCGCGGAGAGGTACGCCTGTTTGTCAATGGGACGAGAGAAAATTTCGCTGGTTTGGCCTGCCTGGGAAAAGTCCTTTGACAGAAGGTCTGACAAGACCTTGGTGTCGGACGAGGAGATTGCGAGGTCAATTTTTTTTGCCACGGCAGCGGAGGGAGCGGGTTGGTCCTTGCTCTCTGCCACAGTGCCAGCGGTAAGCAAAAAGCCTGTCACCAAAAACAAAAAAACCTGTTTAAACCTTCTCATATTTTCAGTCTCCCGATCAATTATCTTTTGTAAAATACTACAATATTGTCATACAGTATTATCCTGAATACAAGAAGATTAACAGGGGTGGTGAAAATGTCGGATATAGAAAATGCCTTAAAGGCGATGTTGGGTGCTGATCGTGTATTCTCCAGTCAGGAAGACAGGGAATTCCATTCAACGGATTTTTCGGAGAAGTATCTGGAAACGGCACTGGTCGTGGTGCGGCCTTCCTCGACACAGGATGTTGTCAGTATCGTACAGTTTGCGCGGGATCGGGGGCTTTATATCTCGGCCCGGGGTGGTGGCATGTCATATACGCTGGGCTATGCACCCGAGCAGCCCAAGACGATTTTGCTGGATATGTCTGCCATGAACCGGGTGCTGGAGGTGAATGAAGAGGACCTGTTCATTGTAGTTGAAACCGGTGTGACATGGGCACAAATCCGGGAAGCGCTGAAAGACAGCCGGTATCACATTCCTTATGGGGGCACCATGTCGGGTATTCAGGCGACTGTTGGTGGCGGACTGGGGAATAATGCCACCGGACTGGGGCGGGGCGATATTACGGATGACCTGTTGGGGGTGGAGAATGTTTTGCCCAATGGCCGAATTGTTCGAACTGGCGCTGTTGCGACAGGGAATATCCCCTTGATAAGGAACTACGGGCCTGACTTTACCGGCCTGTTTGTCAATGACGGCGGTGCCTTTGGTGTGCGGACGAAAGCCTGGTTTCGTCTGCATCGGCGACCGGGTGCCAGCAGCTATGCCTCGTTCGGTTTCAATGATCAGGACAGGCTGGTCCAGACCCTGCTTGCCATTGCACGTGAGGGTGTGGCCACTGAAGCACTGTCGTTTCGCCGCTACCATCACGAACAGTTTGCCAGCGAACCAAAACCGTCAATGGCGGAGGTCAGATCCCTGATACGAGAGACTTTCGCCATGTCCTCGTCACGGTTAAGAGGCATTGGTGATCTTTTGCGGGCATTCCATCTTTCCGGCGTCGGGTTTCTGACCAGGTGGGAGTCATCGCTGCATATCATTACGGACGGGTTTAATCAGTCGTCAGCTGATGGCAAGATGAGAATCGTTCGGCAGATCGCCCGTGAAGGTGGCGGCAAGGCATTGCCGTCGACCATGCCGCTATCGCTGCGCGCCCAGCCTTTTAATCCTATAGACCGGTTGATTGTCGGCAAGGACGGGGAATGTTCTTTTCCCAGTAATTGCTCGGTGCCCTTTAGCCGTGGACCTGAGCTTGTACGCCGTGTCACGGCATTTTTTGAGAGTAACAAGGAAATTATGAGCAAACATGGCCTGCGCCATACCTTTCTTTTTCTCAGTGTAAAGGGGCTTTTCGGATGTGAACCCATTATCTATTGGCAGGACAGGATGAACCCGTTGCGGAAAAGCGTTCTACGGGCGTCACGACAGGAAACGATTGGAAAACGCCCGCCAGATACGGCCGCACGAGCCAAGGCACTGGACCTGCGCCAGCGTCTGGTGACAGAAGTCTTTACCGAAATGAGGGGTGCTCACTTTCAGATCGGGAAATACTATCCCTATCATGCGGCCCTTGAGCGTGAAGACAATGCGTTTCTGCTGGATCAATTCAAGGCGGACATCGACCCGGGTTACATTATGAACCCGGGTGTTCTGGGGTTGCGGGCCACAAAGAATTGAATTGCCCGTTTTACTGTGTGTCGTCGAAACGGGGCAGGCGAATCAGATATATTTCGGATGTCGTGTCAGCGACCATGGTGGCGCTTTCACCCTTTTTCAGATAGATAGCGGTCTCGCTTGCCCAGACATCTTCATCACAGGCGCCGTGACCTGATAATATGAATAGCAGAAGACCTGCGTGCTCGGCCGTGAATTTTTTTCGGGTGCCCTGTTCAAGCTTCCACATGGCGATTTCAATATCCCGTTCTGTGTAACTGCCGAGTAATTTTGAGTAAACACCCGCCTGACGCGTGGGCACCCATGTAAAAGCTTCAGGGTTCATAATCACCGGCTTTTCATATCGTGGCGCAGGATAGGTGATCTTCTGCCCCAGGGCATATTCATACATCGCTTCAACGGCGTCCTGGTTGAATTTCTTGCCATCTTTGTAAAATGTGTAAACGCCGTCATGAAATTCGCCTGTTTTGGACAGGGCTGCGATGCTGTCCAGTACATTCTTGCGCGTCAGGAAGCCATGTCCGCCGGGGCTGCCAAACTGTAACAGCAGCGTTTCCGATTTGCCATTGGCATTTTGCTCGTAATAGACACCTTCGGGAAAATAGGCAATCTCGCCAGCCTTTTGGACCTTGTCATCGCCATAGCCAAATTCACCGTCGCGGACAAACCGGATTTGATCGAATATGTGGCGGTGACGCGGTGTGGAATAGGCTTCGGGGACAAAGACAAGGCTGAACTCAAAATTGTCAGGTTGCCCCTCCTCACCTGTAATCAGCCGCTTTTGTAGAATTTCGCCTACCCGGTGTTCGGCAAAAGGTCCCCATTGCATTGTATCGGCGTTTGAAACCTGCATGACATACTCCTTGACTCAAGGCCGTTTAAATTGTAATCAGAAATTGTCATACAATAAAATCAGGCGGGCGTCGAGTGGTGTCGTAAAAATTTGCTGTTAATTTTTTCACAAAGCCCGGCGGCATTGATAATAAGACGATATTGTAATACATTTATGCGTCATACAGGGAAGGTTTAAACGGCAGGTCATGCCGTGTGCCAGAAAAATAATCGAGCATCGTCATTCAGGAGAAATATAATGTCACCAGCCCAGCAGGCTGCCAATATAGCATCAATAAAGCAGGATCAGCGTTCAACAGGCGAGCGCGGTGTCAGGCTACAGGGGGATGGGGGTTTTGACGAATGCTGGTACCCCATTGCCCTGTCATCGGAAGTGGAGAAAGGCAAAATTGTCAGCGCCGAGTTTCTTGATGGGCGGGTTGTTGCCTTCAGGGGAGAAGACGGGGTTGCATCGGTGGTCAGTCCGTTCTGCCGTCATCTGGGGGCTGACCTTGCCGTTGGCGAGGTTATCGGTAACGAAATACGTTGCCCTTTCCATCACTGGAAATACGATAAAAGCGGCATGTGCTCGCATATCCCAAGTGGGGACCCAATCCCAAAAACGGCAAAGCTGTTCAATTACCCGACAGTGGAAAAATGGGGGCTTGTCTGGGCATTTAATGGCGACACCCCCCATTATGATGTCCCGTATTTTACCGATGACGAGGCAGATCTGACATTCCACACAGCAGCGGTGATTGAACAGAATCAGGATCCGTTCATGCTTTTGTCAAATTCAGTTGATTTCCAGCACTTGCGGTTTGTACACGGGCTGGAGTTTGAATCAAGCCCCAAGGATATCAAGTTTGCGGACTTTACGCTGGAATATCCTATGGCGTTCATTGATCCCAATATGGGCAAGATGGAACAGTTTATCAGGGTTTTTGGCTCTAACTGTATTACCCTTTCAGGTTCGATGATGGGTATGCCCACGTTCAGCATGTTTGCTGGCCGTCCGGTTTCCGGTAACAAAACACTTGGCTATACGGTAAGTGCCACCCGCACCGACGCCGGGCCTGCAGAACAATTGAACGCTATTATAGACGGGTCTGAAAAATTCTTTCAGGGGCTGATTGAGGACGATACACCCATTCAGGACAAGTTGCGGTTCAGGCCGGATCAGATGCATCTGGTTTCGGCTGATGATGCCCTGGCATCATTCTTTGCCTATTTGCGCAAATTGCCAAGGTCTCACCCTTCGCAAGACTATATTCGCTAGCACGCTCGTTAAAGAAAAAGGCCGGTGACTGTTATATGGTCATCGGCCTTTTCTATATACAGTCACTTATTTCTGACGCCAGCGTCCGGCCGCATCCATGAAATAGGAGCCTTTGGGCAGGCGGGCAATAATCTGTGCCCCGGCCCGTGCCTTGACGGCAGCAATGGGAGCATCTGTTTCGCGGGCGATTTTTTCATACTCGGCCGTACGTTTTGCATTCACAGCATTAACCGCCTTGATCACATCTGCGGATGGGCTGCCGGTTACGACACCAACCAGGCCGTCAGGTCTTTCACCGACCTGTCCCGATTGTTGCAGCGATGACAGGGATGCCGCGAAAGCATGTGTGGGGAGTGCCGCCAGTGTCAGGGCAAGACCACTGATCATGGCATAAAGCATGGCAGTTTTAAGTTTCATCATGGTTATGACCTCCAGCTTCTAGTTTTGTTGTGACGGTGACTGGCCAGTCCTCGGGGCCAGTCCGAACAATTCGGGGTTTGCCTTAAAAGCTTCCTGCAATTCCTGATCAATTTTGATCCTGACTTCCTGTGTCACATTCACATTGACGTCAAAGCGGATCGGCTCGTCCGGAGCCTGTAATTTGACAGTGGGCGAACAGGCCACAAGCCATGTTGTCGTAAGAAGGGCGATACCTGCATGTGTCAGATACCGTGCTGTAGGCGCCTTGATCATGGCTTTTGCTCCTGACTTTTCTGTTGGAATTCTTTTTCCAGTGCTCCGGGAAGATTATAGGGCGTGAGCGTACTGCGCAACACATTCGCAAGCGGCCCTTTCAGATTGACGTTTAATTCGATAGGATGTCCTTCCATAAAATCCGGGTTTCGACCGCGGGATTTCAGGGTAATTGTCTGCTGATCACCTATCATGCCATCCAGTTTCAACGAAAATTCCTCATATTGAAAATTTTTCAATACCTGCCTCAACATTTTGGTGCGCATATCGTCACCCTGTAAAAAACCGGGCAATAGCGCCGGATCATATGTGAGCGTCCCCCTGGTGCCCGCATCCAGCAACCCTGCATCAATACGCAGGCCTTGCGGGGTCGACACCAGTGGAATACTGCCACTGAGCTGCCCGTCTCCTGTCAGGCCCTGTATCCCAGTAAGCGCAAAGATATTGGCAACTTTAAGGCCTTCTCCTTTCACGTTTACGTGAAAGTTCGAGAGATCGAACAGGTCAGCCGAGAAATCGCTAAACGACAATGTGCCTTCAGCAACCTGAAAACTGGCATCCTTGACGGTTACTTGCATATTCTCATCAACTTTTATTTTCAGGTTGCCATTGCTGAGGGGCAGTCCCGGGTCGACGCGTGTCACCCTGATATCCTGAAAGCCACGGGTGGCGGGCGGCAGAAGGCTGTTGAAGGCGATATTGCCATTCAGGCCCGATACATCCGCCGATGGGGCCTTAAAGCCGACCTCCTCCAGCAGGAGGTTACCTGAACTGGTCATATGGCCGTCGGCCCATGCAAGCTTGCCATCAAAGCTGACCATGCCCGTGCTTTCAGTCACGCCCGCGCCCAGCGCTGGCAGAAAGAGCCCAATTTCCTGTGCCTCCGGGATCAGCATGATCGGGTAAAGCTTCAGATCGGCAGACCCTTGTGCCATCGAGCCCTGACCTTTGGCCTCCAGGACGAAAGCGCCGGTCAGGTTTCCGAGAATGGCTTCAAATTCAGCATTATTCAGAGAGCCGGTGGCGTTGGCGCTCAGCTCCATCGGGGGCCAGGTCGCGGGTTTGCGCGTGCTGGCCATCTGCGTCATATCAATGGTCGCTGTGTGAATTTTATCACCGGTCAGGTTAATGGTGCTTTTAATGCCCTTCAGGACAACTGCCTGATCGGGGAGGTTCACATCCAGTCCGGCTATGGTGAACTTAAGGGCCGGGTCAGCATCCGCTGGAAGTTTGTAACTAAAGCCAAGGCTGGTCCATTTTCCGCTGAAGGGAATATTTTTGGCAGTGCCGTCGATGTTGCCGACGCCGTTTATCAGCCATTGGCCCGCATTATACTCGCTGCTGCCTGTCAGCTTCAGGGTTTTCAGGGTAAAGGCTTCAGTGGCCAGATCTGCTGCTTGTACTTTAAGCTCCGGTGTCTCAGCCTGCCACCCGCTGGTTCTTTTCGTTGCCTGAAAATTCCTGGCATTGATAGTGGCATTGAATGCTTTTGTACTATTGATCTTTAGGTTCAGGGGGCTGGCGATTTGTATATCGGGTTGCAGCAGGGCCGTGACCGCCGGCCCCTTTTCACTGTTCGGTGTTGAGACGGTGAAATCGAATGTATCCCCCGCCAGATGCGCTAACGCATCAGGCAGGGCGTCCGCCAGCGGGCTTGCAGATATCTGCCATGGCCCGTCGCTGTTCAATGTGAGCTTGTCACCGGTCAGGTGCACATCACCGGACAGGGAAATGTTGCCGCCGCTTACAAGGTCTGGCACCTGAAGATTATTTGCGGTGAGGGCAACAGTTCCGCTGACAAGGGGCTGCCGGGGCGTTTGGTGCCAGTTCCCTGCAAGAGAAAAGCTGATTTTGCCTTCACCGCCAGCCGCATTGTCGGTGACATTCTCCAGAGCGGGAATTTCCGCGATACCGTCTATGGTATAAGCCCCGGTCGCCAGTGTTGCGCGAGAGTTGGCCTGAAGGTTAACACCCGAAAGGCCTGTTGCGCTCAACATCGCATGCGCAAGCCCTTCCTGTAATGTGCCTGTCAGGGTTATCTGGCTGACCTGTGCGGATTTGATTTGGCCCTGGCCGGACTGAATATGAAATGTCAGCTCGGGCCGGGAGTGGGCGTCGACATACCCCGTAACCAGACCTTCAATCACATCAAATGATATGGATTCATGTGCAATTTTGCCTTGGGCAATCGTCATTTGTGCCCTGCCGGCAAGGTTTTGCAGATCGATATCTGCCCTCAGCTTTCCTGCCAACTCTGCCTGGGCTATTGTATCCGGGGTATCAAGTGTGTAGGTGCCGGCGAGATTGATTCCGTTACCGACAGATCTGACGTCCAGACCGGATATTGATGATTTGACGATTCCGGCCTGCGTCCTGGCATTCAGGCGAATGTCTGTGACGAGGACCTGTTCAAAAGGAAGAGTAGGGATCGATGTTTTTGAACCTCCGTGACCACCCTGATAACCCGGTATGGCGGCGATAGCAGCTGGTTCCGTGGCATCTATCTCCAGATGAACGGTCCGGACCAGTATTGTATCGGTTTTAAGGGCCAGAATATTTTCAATGCGCAAGGGAATATGTATGTCAACAATGCTGAACTGATCATCGGTTGCCAGCTCTATACTGGTGATGCTCACACCCAGCGGATAAACATTAACGCCCCTCACCCGTGCCTCGGGGAACCCTGCGTTCTGCAATGCTGCTTCCAGCTGGTGGTGGATAATACGGGGCAACAGGACCCATGCAATTACCAGAATGCTGGCAAGGACCAGCCCTGTTCCTGACGCAATTTTTACCATTTTCGACATGCGGGCGCATCCATCCACATTGATCAAACGAAGTTCATGACTATCTCATAAAAACGTTCAAAATGCGAAATGGTGTCATTTTTTTCGTCTTGGTTTTACCCCTGGACGAAAAGACTGAAGACGATCCTGTTGATGAAATAGCCGCCGACAGTCAAAAACAGGAAAAGGCAGGCGGCTAGCAACATAGGTCGGGGGCCAGCCTCGCGAAAGGCACTAAAGTGCGTGCGCAGGCCCAGTGCGGCCATTGCCATGGCCAGGATCAGCGTGTCGATATGGGTAATCCAGGTGACAAGAACCGCAGGCATAATATGCAGTGAGTTCACACCGGCCGCACAAATGAATAAAAGGGCAAAGCCCGGCACACGGATGCCCTGTTTGGGCTGGTCTGCCTGGCCGCGCCCGCTTGTCATAATGCCCAGCATCAACAGGAAGGGCGCCAGCATCATAACGCGCAGCATTTTTTCGATGACCGCCATTTGGGCGGCTGTTTCGCTGATGGCCTTGCCAGCGCCGACGACCTGGGCCACTTCATGAATGGTCGAACCGGCATAGATTCCATAGGCAGTTTCCGACATGCCAAGGTAAGGGAAGGCAAGGGGGTAGAGAAACATGCCCAGCGTGCCGAATATGACGACGGTAGACACCGCGACGCATACCTTTTGGGCCTGCGCCCGGATAACAGGCTCAGCCGCGAGAATAGCTGCGGCACCGCATATTGAGGACCCGATCCCGACCAGCATGGCAGTCTCACGATCCATTTTCAATAATCGGGTGCCGAGCTGAACCGCCAGAATAAAGGTGCCGGTAATGATGATGACGTCAATCAGGGCACCCGCCCAGCCGATGCTGCCGATCTGCTGAAAAGTGATCCTGAAGCCAAAGAGGATAATACCCAGGCGCAGCAGGCTGCCTTTGGCAAAGTCTACGCCGGCGCTGCAAGGGACGGCAACGCGCGGAAATACGGTATTGCCTGCAATGATGCCGATTACAATGGCAAAAATCAGCGGGCTGAAGCCCCATTTTATGGCAAATGGCTGGAAGGCAATCCAGAGAGACGTCAGGGCGATCAGCCCGACCAGCATAAGCCCGCTGGCACGTCGGTCCAGTGAATGAAATTTTTGGGCCAGCGCAATCATATATTTATCCTGTGCTTTCAATGGTTTCAGGATAAGCCTTGTTTTTACATAAGAAAAATGGATAATAGTTATTTTATTAATCAATTAAATTGATGTAATGTTAAAAACGACGCTGCGACAATATGAAATCTTTATCGCCATCGCCCGAACAGGGTCTGTAACGGACGCTGCAACAGAGGTGGGCCTGACACAGTCAGCGGCCAGTATGGCGCTGTCGGAACTGGAGCGTCTGACGGATGCCCGGTTGTTCGACCGGGTGTCACGCCGCATGGTGCTGAATGAAAATGGCCGCTCGCTTTACCCAAAAGCCGCTGAACTTGTTGACCGTGCCCGCGAGGCGGAAAGCCTGACCACCAACGGCCCGGTTGCCGCGCATTTGAAGATCGGGGCCAGCAGTTCTATCGGCAATTACATCCTGCCGCGACTGTTAGGCAAGTTTTTATCCGATTATCCGCACAGCAATGTCAGCCTGAATGTCGGCAACACGCATGAAATTATTGATCGGGTCAAGGAATTTGAAATTGATATCGGATTTGTCGAAGGCCCATGCCTGGAATCCGAAATAGAAACCCGCTTCTGGCGTGAAGATGAATTGGTGATCTGTGCGTCGCCCCATCACGAACTTGCGCAATGCGATGAGCTCCGGCCTGATCATTTGCTGGAAGCCAGATGGTTGATGCGTGAAGCGGGGTCGGGAACGCGAGAGGTCGTTGATGCCTTGTTATCGGACCAGTTGGGACCATTGGATGAAGGTCTGGTCTTTGGCGGTACAGAGGCAATCAAGCGTGCCGTCGAAGGCGGATTGGGGATATCGTGCATGTCCCGGGTTGCTGTTGAAGGGGCGCTGGAACAGGGTACGCTTGTATGTCTGGACACACCGTTTCTGACACTTCACAGATCGTTGAATATCCTGCGTCACCGGAAGAAATATATCACCTCCGGGATCAGAAACTTCATTACCCTGTGCCGGCAGGACTGAAAATATCTTCACTTTTCAGGCTGTGGATCAGTCTCTTTCACGCCGGGAGCGTGAAATACAGTTACGCTACTTCTGATACCCATTCCGCCATTTTTAAAAGGGCCCCGGAAATATCCTGTTTCGCGTCGCTTTTGGTGAGTGTTTTTTGACCCCATCCAAGCGGTATGTAGGCGTCGAGAAGTTCCACCTGTTCCCGGGTGGGGTTATGAAACGCCATGCTCCATTGGGCAAATACACGGTCTTCGCGAATCCCTTCGAAAACTGTTGTAATATCCTTGTGACGCGGGTCTGAACCAATTTTTTCTTTCAGGCCCCGGATCACGCTTTTTTCCCCCTCAATGATTTGGGTGAAACGACCGTTGTTATAGAGCAGCATACCCGAGATATTGTTTGCCTTGTTGTGAAGTCGGGACGTCCTGAGGATATCCATGATGCCTTCACTTGTTAAGGGCTGCACTTCGTTGCTTTGGTAAAGCCATACATATGTTGTCATCTCCGCGCCTTTCCGACTGGTTTGGAACCTTTCGCCTGAGCAGGCGTTACTAAAACTAACATATTTAAAAAAAATGTTTCAAAAACCTTTTGCTGAACAGCAAGCAAAAAATGAAAAAGGAGAAGAAGATGTTATATGCAGTAAAACGCCGGGTATCGATTATTGCCTTATTGGCGTCGCTGGCCGTTTGCCCGACCGTCGCGCCGGCAGATGAAGCAGAAGACGCCCTTATCAGGGCGGAAACACAAATAGAAACCTTGAATGCCGAGTCTGCTGTCAGGTATGCCGAGCGTCATTATGATATGGCAAAGCTGCGTCTGGAAGAAGCCCGTTCTGCTGAAGATGACGGGCGTGACGAGGAGGCCGTTCAGCGTGTGCAGGAGGCGCGGCTCCATGCAGATATAGTAAAGGTAAAAACAGATTTGGGCGCCCTGACGCGGACCAGGGAAGAGCTTGAAAATGCCTTAAAGGTATTGCAGCAGGAACTTAATTGATCACCGCTTCAGACGGATAAAAGAAAGGAATTTTCATGAACGATATTCTTAAAATAACAGCAGCTTCAGTGCTTTCTCTAAGCTTGGCGTCATGTGCTTCCACACCCGAACCAAGTCCACGTATTCAGGTTGCCGAGGCTGAACTCGCGCGGGCAAAATCAAGCCCCGAGACAGTTGGGATGGGGCGTTTGTCGCTTGAAAAAGCTGAAGAGTCGCTGTCTGCGGCCAAAAGATATTACAATGATGGGGACGATGAGGATTTTATTCACTCCATTCGTATGGCCGAAAACTATATTGAGCTGGCTGAAACGCGAGGAGATATCCAGAGAACAGAAAATGAAATCAAGCAGTTAAAGGATCAGCAATCCCAAATACAGCTTGCGGTTCGTGAGCGCGAAGCTGAACGTCAGGCTGCAGGACGGAGCGTGGCTGAAATGGAAGCTGCGCAGGCAAATCTGGAAGCCCGGTCAGCGGAGGCAAAAAATCAGGCATTGCGTGCACGCAACCAGAGGCTTCAGGGGCAATTGTCTGATTATAAAATGAAAGAAACTGCGCTTGGGATGATGATGGTTTTCCAGAACATGCAGTTTGCTACAGATTCCTCGGTGTTCCGTGAGGGTGCAAAAGAACGACTTCAGCCTTTGGCTGATTATTTAAAGGCAGAGGAAGGTGCGCGTATACGTATCGAGGGTCATACAGATTCCCGGGGGGACGAGGCATATAATAAAAGCCTGTCTCATCGCCGTGCATCTTCGGTCGCAGAGTTTTTAACCCGGCAGGGTATTTCAGAAAGCCGGATTGATATTGTCGGAATGGGAGAGGAGAAACCAATTGCCTCCAACGATACTGTGTCCGGTCGGGAAGAAAACCGCCGCGTTGAAGTGACAATACTGAACGATTAAATATCAGACAGACTGTTTCGATCCTGAAACTCGCGCTTCTATTGACGGAGCGCGAGTTTTATTTTTAACGGGAAATGATCGGAGCCAAATTCCGGCATCCGCTGTATTTCAATCAGGGAAAAGTGATCCGAGTGAAAAAGGTGGTCCAGTGGCCACCGGACAAGCGTATGTTTTGCGTTAAAACTATTATATAGCGCCCGCCCTCGTCGCGGGTCCTGAAGACCACTTACCGACAGGAAGCGTTTGGTTGTGCTGGACCATCCGACGTCGTTCAGGTCGCCGGTGACGATTGCAGGGAGGCGGCAATCTGCTGCTTCGCGTGCTATGATTAGCAGTTCGTCATCAAGGTCTTCTGTGTCGTCTTGTGGTCTGGGCGGGCGGGGGTGAACCCCGAAAATTTTAATACGCTGGTTTTCTGAAATCTGCAGTTCGAAAGTCAGGGATGGAATATGGTCCTGAACCAGATATCGTTCCTGCACGGACTCAATGGGAAAACGCGAATATACCAGCATACCATTATGCTCGGGTAGTGGCAGTAGATAAGAATGAGGATATTTTTCTTCCAGTGAACGCAGTGCTGTTTTCCACTTTTCGTCGGTTTCAACCAGAAAAATGAAGTCTGCGCCCGATGTATCAATCATCGCGAGCAGGTCATCATGTCGGTCATTTTCCATGAGAACGTTTGCCACGAACAGGGAAACCGGCGTATGTCGCTCACCTTCTTTCAGTATTACAGATTGTTTCGGCATGCCCGGCATGAATGGCATGATGTCTCGCAGACAAAGAAAAATTGATATCGCCAGTCCGGAAACAAAAATGCCATCAATCCATGAGTGAACACCGAACGTCAGCAAATAGATGCTCAGGGTGATCAGGCTCAGGAAGAAAACCTGGAGACGGGCATAGGTCCATGCTCGAAGCCACCATATTTGTTCCGGCATCAGGGGAATTGCTGCCCCGATTATAAGTATGGGCCCCAGGCTCCACAAAATAATTTGCAAGATATCCATTATATCCCGTTATCAATTTCTTTTGGAAAATTCCGCCACGCTGTCACGTCTTGACGGTCATCAGGGCGACGGCAAAATAATGCTTTGGGTCGAACCAGATATGGGCCACTTGCCAATTGGCGGTTTTTACCAGAGTGGAAAAAGCGTCCAGATCAAATTTTCGCGAATTTTCTGTATGAATTGTTTCGTCTTTACGGAAGCGGAAGGGTTGCCCAAGGACTTCCGCAGTCTGGTCTGTCGTGCTGACCAGATGCATTTCTATTCGGCTTTTCTCTTCGTTCCAGCGCGCTTCATGGTCAAAACAGGCAAGGTCAAATGTCCCGGAAAGCTCGCGGTTGACGCGGGATATTATATTCAGGTTGAACGCTGCTGTGATGCCTGCGGCATCATCATAGGCCGGAATTAAAATATCCGGGTCTTTCTTCAGGTCAAAACCGATCAAAAAGGCCCGGTTGTCGCCCAGTGTTTGGTGAGTGGCCGTTAGAAACGTCACAATTTCGTCGTCAGACATATTGCCGATGGTAGAGCCCGGAAAGAAGCCGACGGTAGGCCCGGCGTGCCGGGGTGCATTCAATTCAAGGGCCGGGTCCAGAAAATCCCCAGCAATACCGTGCACATCAATATCGGGATAGTCGGCACGTAAATCCTGTTCAACGTCTTTCAGGAAATCTTTGGAGATGTCTATGGGAATATAGGCTCTGGGCACTGAAAGCGCATCAAGTAACAGTCGGGTTTTAGTTGCAGCGCCTGCGCCATATTCAACAATAACTGCGTCTGTACCTATCATGGTGGCGATATCGGGCGCATGCTCCTTCAAAATACCGGTTTCGGTTCGTGTCGGGTAATATTCGGGCAGCAAGGTGATTTGTTCAAACAATTCCGACCCCCGGCGGTCATACAGCCATCGGCAGGGGAGTTTTTTCTGTGGCAAGGAAAGCCCTGCAATGACATCTTCGCCAAATTCTGTGGCTTCCTTGCTGAATTTTGCGGGGAAATTCATGTGTCTTCTGCCAATCTTAGTCCTGTAAACTGCCAGCGCTTTTCGGGCGCAAAGAAATTTCTGTAGCTGGCCCGCATATGATTTTCCGGCGTGACGCAGGAGCCTCCTTTCAGGACACGCAGGCCATTCATGAATTTGCCATTATATTCGCCGACGGCGCCAGAAGGAACCTTGTAGCCGGGGTAGGGGGTGTAGGGGCTTTGGGTCCACTCCCAAACATCGCCAAACAGCCCCGTCGGCTCCCCAGGATACCTGTTGTGCTGTGGGGCGGGCCGCAATCGCCGGGACGAGAGGAAATTGCCGTCAACAGCCTGATTTTCAGCGGCATGTTCCCATTCCTGCTCTGTGGGCAGACGTTTGCCAGCCCATGTGGCAAAGGCATCGGCCTCGAAAAAACTGATATGGGCCACAGGGGCGGCCAGATCGACAGGTTGAAAACCACGCAAGGTATGGGACCACCACTCGCCCTCTTTCCGCTCCCAGTACAACGGGGCGTCCCAGCCCTCGCGAGCGACGGTATCAGCGCCGTCCGATAGCCAGAGGGTTGGAGTTCCGTAGCCATTGTCGTTGATGAATTCAATCCATTCACGGTTTGTCACCAGACCGTTTGCCAATAAAAAAGGCCGGATAATAACTTCATGCCGGGGTGTTTCGCAGTCGAATGAAAAGCCATCGCCACGGGCACCAACTTCTATAATGCCACCGGTATATGCTGTAAACCCGGAGACATTTTCGGAGCTTTTATCAACTTCCAGAGGCTGGGAGGGCCGATAAGCCGGTCGCATGGGGTTCTGGGCAAAAAGATGCAGAATATCTGTCAGGAGTAGCTCCTGATGTTGCTGCTCGTGGTGCAGGCCCAGGTCAACGAGCTCGAAGATGGCGGTTTTATCTGACTGATCCAGCAGGACGGCCATGTTTTTATCGACATATTGCCGATAATCCAGAACTTTGGAGATTGATGGTCTGGTCAGCATACCGCGTCTGGGGCGTGGATGGCGGGCACCCACGGCTTCATAATAGGAATTGAACAAAAAGCCGAACCGTGCGTCAAATTCCTGATAGTCGGGAAGATGCGCCTTCAGGAGGAATGTCTCAAAAAACCAGGTGGTGTGTGCAAGATGCCATTTGGCCGGGCTGGCGTCTTCCATGGACTGAACGGTACAATCTGCGTCGCTTAGGTTTTCGACCAGTTCTGTGGTCCGGGACCGAACATTCTGAAATCGGGGATGAAGCTCAGCTTGCCTTGGAAGAGAAATCACGGATATCTCCGTTTTGCTAGAGTGACACCAGAGTATGAACGGCAGCCCACATTGTGACGGCTCCCCGACCTCCAGTCCAGAGGCCTGTTATCGATTAGCGATGTTCCGGTTTTATGACGTTGCTGGCCATTATTGTGCTCATGCATCAGTTAGCGGAACCTGCGGGGGCGTCTTCGTTCCATTCGTAGATCCTGCTGATAAAACATGAACCGGAGACGGCGCTGTCGGGCGTGTTGATTTTGTCACCGCGTCCCAGGCATGAAGTGGCAGGACGTGACTCGAGAGTAATAGCGTCAAAGGCAAATTGCGGGTCACAGGTCCCGGTCAATTCAACCTGAAACCAGTCGTTGACCCCTCGTCCCAGAAGCAGGGATTTGCGCCCCAGCTCGCGCCAGCCATCTATATTCCGGATAAAGCAAATCTCGCTTACTTCCGGACCCTGTTTTGCGGCAATCTCGGCAGCCAGTTCCTGCCTTGTCTGTGTCTGGTTCCCTGCGGATTGGCAGCCCGCAAGTGCAACTGCCGTCGCTGCCAGAGTGAGGAATATTTTCATGCTGATCTCCAATTCGTCGACTATCAAAGGTCAAAGACCGTCTGTAACGCAAGGGGCTGCAGGCATATCAGACACTAAGCCTGCTCAACACGTGATGAACGAACAACATCAACCATGGTTCCATAACGGGCGACACCGTTTCAGAAAGCGGGTTATCGCCAGGGGAAGTCGGGCTTGCGCTTGTTCAGGAAAGCGTCCACGCCCTCCAGGTAGTCTTCGCCGCCAAAACTGTCCAGAAACATGGCCTGTGTTTCCGGAGTATCGTCTGCTGCCCCGTCCAGAATTTGCCGAATGACCTGCTTGATGCCACGTACAGAAAATTGTGAATTAGTGCATACCATTATGGCAAATTTTATGGTTTCTGCCTCCAGTACATCGGCGTCGAATATTTCGTCGACCATGCCTATTCTCAAGGCCTCCGACGCCTCGACGAGCCGCCCGGAGAACAGAATGCTTTTTGCCCGCGACGGGCCGACCAGATCAACGAGCTGCTTGCTGTCCTGCAAACTGTAGACAAGACCCAGTTTTGCAGGTGTGATGCCCAGCCGGGCAGAAGCTTCCGTAAAGCGCATGTCGCAGGCCAGTGCCAGTCCGCAGCCGCCCCCGACGCAGACCCCTTCAATCATTGCAATCGTGGGTTTTGACATGCGGGCTACATCGCGCTGGGCGCGGCGGACAGCCTCGCGATTGGCATCCCTGCGTGCAGCATCTTTGTTGATTTCGCCAAATTCACCGATATCAGCCCCGGCGCTGAATGCCTTTGATGTGGATGATCGTATGATCAGAATTTTAATGTCCCTGTCGGCCTCGGCCTGTGCGACAAGCCGGGGAATTTCCTCCCACATCGCCTGGGTGAGCGCATTTCGTTTTTCAGGTCGATTCAGAACCAGCCAGCCGATAGCTCCCTGCTTGTGCAAGTACAGCTGGTCCGGGATATCACATTGTATCATTCGATCATTCCATATGCTGATCTGGCCCACCCAGACGATCAATAACTGTGCGTAACACACGTTTCAGGGTTTCCTGTTCGGTATCTGTAAATGACCCCAGAACACCGGATTCATGTTCAAGAGCGTCAGCAATCAGGGTTTCGGCCAGATCCTGGCCTTCCGGTGTGATTGCGACAAGGACGCTGCGGCGATCACGGCTGCACTGATGTCTTGAGACCAGTCCCATTTCTGTCATCCGGTCAATGATTTTGGTCAGAGTCGGTTGTTTGTAGAGGGTGATTTTTGCAAGCTCTCCGGTGGAGAGACGGTCGCCGTCAGCCAGTGAACCAAGGACTCTCCAAAAGGGGACGGAAATACCGACCTTTGACAAATGGATATGAAACTGCTCACTGACCAGAAAACTCGCTCTGGCCAGTAAATAGAGGGTATAGTCATTTATGAATTTGGCCCGGCGTCGATCATTGACGGGCTGTTTGTCTTTTGTTGTGGATTCTAATGGCGCCAATTCAACCTCCTGTATTATTATTATGGTAACAATGCCATTACAGATTATCATACTACTCGGTAAAACTATACGTTTATGCGCCGCGGGCAAAGCCCGAAAATATTCCAGGTTCTCTGATTACGGAAACATCCAGGTTTCAAGGCGTTAATAATGCGTTCACACTTTCGCCCGATTTTAGGTGTTGAGTATGCCAGATTATAAGGGAACCAAAGCATGATCAAAAAACATTTTTTCAGAACCGGCGCTGTTATCTTGATGGCGGGATTTACTGTAACCGCTTGTACGACCGATCCTTATACGGGTGAAAAGAAGGCATCCAAAGCCGCTGTAGGAGCCGGAATCGGTGCTGCCGCCGGCGCGATTGGCGGCGCAATTGTAGGGGGTAAGTCGAAACGCAAGGAAGTTCTGATCGGGGCGGGTATCGGGGCCCTGGCGGGTGGTGCCACCGGTGCCTATATGGACAATCAGGAAAAGAAGCTGCGTCAACAGTTGCAAAATACCGGTGTTTCCGTAACCCGTGACGGCGAAAATATCATCCTGAATATGCCATCCAATATCACATTTGATGTGAATTCAGCGCAAGTCAAGGGCCAGTTTACCGAAGTTCTGAGGTCGGTTGCACTTGTGCTCGACGAATATGAAAAAACCTACGTTGATGTCGTGGGGCATACGGATTCCACGGGTGCCGAGCAATATAATATGGATTTGTCGCTGCGCCGTGCGAGTGCTGTTGCTGATCAGCTTGTCGGCCATGGTGTGATGGCACAGCGCTTTGTTGTGCGCGGGGCCGGTGAGACAATGCCTGTTGGCGATAACAGCACAGAAAGCGGGCGTGCGGCAAATCGCCGGGTTGAGATTACCCTGCAGCCCATTACCTGACGCCGCGACGATCAAGCGGTCAATACGTCATAGAATGTCAATTCCATATCTTTTGACAAACTTTCAAGAATGGGTGGCACCAGATCGTCATGAAAGCTGGAGGCCTGATGAGTCTGGAATGCCGCTTCATCCTTGAAAGTGGCCACAACCATATAGGTGTTGGGGTCGTCCTGGGACCGCATGAATTCGTAGACCGGTGTGCCGGGTTCATTCTCATATGTCAGGCGTCGCAACTCAATCTGTAGCCGCTCAAACTCGGCGCGCGCCTCGGGTTTGATGACCAGTTTCGCAATAAAGCCCTTCATCATATTATCCTTTTTCTGTCATGGCGGCAGGTTGGATTGCTGCGAGTTCTTCCAGCAATGTATCCCGCAATCTGAATTTCTGGATTTTGCTGGTCGACATGGGCCAGCTTGTGACAAATCGCACATACCGGGGCACTTTGAAGCTGGCAATCTCGCCTTTGCAAAAGCTGATAATCTCGTCCTCGGTCGCGGATGCACCCGGTTTCAACTCGACAAAGGCTGCAGCAACCTCGACAAGGCGTTCATGCGGAACACCCACAACCTGCACCAGTTTTGCACAAGGGTGCCGGGCAATATGTGCTTCGATTTCGGCTGCTGCGACATTCTCGCCGCCGACCTTTAACATGTCCTTGATCCTGCCATGGAACATGATATTGCCATCTGCATCAAGTGTGCCCAGATCTCCGGTATGCAACCAGCCATCTGCATCTATGGTTTCTGCGGACTTTTCCGGCGCCTTGTAATAGCCCCGCAACATGCCGGGACCTTTGGCGACAATCTCGCCTCGTGTGTCAGGGGCGCATTCCTTTCCGGTTTCAGGATCCACAATCCGAACCTGCCAGCCCGCCAGCGGTTTGCCCAGTTTTGATGTTCTGACCTGATAGCTGTCATCAAGCTGGCTGGTGCAAATGGTGCCGGAGGCTTCTGTCAGGCCATAGGTGCCGACCTGTATTGCCTGCGGCATGGCTTTGCTCATGGCCTCTTTAATGCCGGGGGGCTGAACCGCAAAGCTGGAATTCATCAGGCGAATGCCTGACAAATCAGTCTTTGGAAAATCAGGGTGATTGATCAGATCCTGCATGATGGTGACAAAACAGGGATAGGTCGCCGTCACTTTCTCATGCGACAGCATTTTAAGCGCATCGCCAGCGCTGAAATAAGGCATGGTCAGGAATGTGCCACCGACGTCCATAATCGCCACCATGGGCAATATGCCGGCTATATGAAAGATGGGCAAGGGGGACCAGAATCGATCCTGATCGGTCAGTTGATAGCGTTCGCGCCCCAGTGCGCGGCTATTGCCGACAATGCTTTCATGAGCAATCAGACATCCCTTGGGGCTGGAGGTGGTCCCCGATGTGTAGAGAACAAGCGCAATATCATTGCCGTTCAGTCTGGCTATGCGGTCGTCCAGCTCTGCGTCGGTGATGGTGTTGGCAAGTTTTTCAAACGCGTCCTTGTTAATGCAGCCTGCATGGTCCTGATAGCCGATGACAACTACATTGCGTAAGGCAGGCGCTTCTTTCAAATCTGTTTTCAGTGGGTTTTTCTGGTTACCAAGTTCGGGCAGGGCCTTGCCGATACGTTCCATGAAATCAACCGATTCGGCAACCTGATCCGTGGTGACAAGTGTCACAAGATCGGCGTTTTCAATAATGTATGACAGCTCTTTTGAAACATATCGGCCATTTACAGGCACCATGACAGCACCGGCCAGTGCAGCGCCAAACATCAGCTCAATAAATTCAAAGCTTGTGGGAAGGTGCAGGCCAATATGATCGCCCGGTTCTACGCCGGCGGCCATCAGACTTTTGGCACGCCACCGCGATTTTTCCAGAAGCTGGCGATAGGTATATCGCTTGTCAGGGAAAACAAGTGCGTCCGTATCGCCGTGGCTTGCTGCGGCTTCAATCAGCAGGGTTCCAAGGTTAAGCGGGAGCGGATCAAGATTCGCCATTCAACTATTCCGGATCAATCGGGTGAAGGTATTCACGATGATAACCGCCATCCAGACAGGCGATCATATCCGGGCCATATTCCTTGAAATGGTCGGCATTCATATGGATGTCTTCTGCGGCTTCGTCTGTGAAGGATTCTATGACGGCATAGTGCAAGGGCTCATCAAGGCGGTAAAACCTGTACAGCAGTGTGTTTGGCTCCGCCGCAATAACGGCCGCTTCCAGCTTGTGACACAGCTGACGGAAATACTCTTCTTTTTCCGCAAAGACTTTCATGCGGGCAATAAAGGTGATCGCCATGTCAGTCTCCTATTTTTTGCCGTTGATATACCGGTCGAGCTCGGCATGAAAATGGCGCAAACGTACTTCCTGTTCGCTCCAAAGCGGGCCCTTGAAGCCCCTGGATTGCAGGCCTTTTTGCACTTCCGGCAACAGTTCAGCATCCTGATTCAGGACCAGACCCAGATCTGGCGATTCATTGACCGGGAAATATTCGATATCCGGGCGGGTCACGCCGGTTGTGTCTGTATCTTCGGGCAGCCCCATCCAGTCAGGCGCGTTGTAAGTCGGATCATCTACTGGCCGGAACATGGTGATGGTATCGTAATAAAAACGGTTGGGATCGGTCGGGTGTGGCAGAAACCGCATGATGAACACGCCCTCGGGATGGCAACCCAGCTGCACGTTGGGGAAAAGACCGTAGGGGAAGCTGTCGCTCAGTTGGGAGTCTGTGAAATTATCATAATTTAAACCGAGCCGTTTGGCACGATCCCGTTTGGCCTGTTGAATGGCGGTCCGTACCTCACGGACATTTCCCTTGAATTCAGCCGGGTCCATACCTGCGTCACGCATCATCGACTGGATGCCTTCATTGACTGTTTCCTGATCCGGGAAAATTGAACTTGGTCTGCCAAAGGGTACGATCATGCGGCTCATGCCATTTTCATACAGATCATACTGGGCATAATAGCTTTCCATAACACACTGGGTTTCTGGGTGTACGGTTGGCAGATGATACAGTTCGTAAAAGGCATCGACCCCGGTTTTCCAGTTGGCTGCCCATTCTGTCCTGAGATGACGTACGGCGAACATCTGGTCAATTTCATATGCCTCAAGCCGGGGCAGAACAGGGGCCAGATAGTCCGCAAGAGGGGCTGCATTCTCATCCATATTGACGAAAATCAGGCCAGCGGCAACTTCGCAGCGCAGTTCGGTAAGATCGTTCCCGTGGCACAGGACTTCCTTGCGGAACATATCCTTGTCGGTCACGCGGGTACAATGGCCTTCCAGATCAAATTGCCACGAATGAAAGGCGCAGGTGAACTGGTTGACGGTGCCGAACTCTTCCTGGGCAATCACGTTGCCGCGGTGGGGGCAAACATTATAAAAGGCTTTGATTTCATCCGTTTCCGTGCGGACTATAATAATGGATTCCCGTCCAAGTTCGTATACAAAATAGTCTCCTGGTTCACGTAGATCGGTAACCGGCCCGGCCAGTGTCCATGTTCTGGTCCAGACCCGATCCCATTCTTTCTGCATGTATTCGGGGTCATAATAGCGCGCCGGGTCAACTCTGTTTGTCCCATTGTCTATATACCGGGATTTGGCATCGGCGCTGCCGGCGGGTGCATCTTTGGCTACAGACCATCCTGTTTGATAATCAAAACTTTTGATATTGCTCATCACTTATTTCCCAAGATTCTGCTATCTGAACTATACGGCCTGTCGCGGGGTCCGGATTTTATTTTTGTTTCCGGATCGTGCGAGACCGTATCAGCTGAATGAAGGCTAGCACGATTGAACGGGCACAACAATTAAAAAAGCAATCATGACTGTTTGTTATTTGGTGCTTATGAGAGATGTGCCTGGTGGATTCAATGATTGTTCTGAAAAATGACCATTGCCGGGTGATATGGTGTCAGGATTGCGATGGTGAGAGGGGAGGGATTCTTTCTCATTGATAAAAATGCCGCACTCGACCGATAAAAATAACGCACTCAAAAAAAATCTGTCGAAAGAGCTTGTAAAATTAAAACAATCATGATTGTTTGTAATGTATAAAGGTTATAGTAAAGATATTCGATCTCATTCCTGTTCCGGAGTGGGTCTGAATTGCGGAGATAAATCTGTCGCTACATGATCGTGATGGGACGCGATTGACAGGTTTGGATCATCAGGGAGGCGACCGGAGCATTAAGCAAACCGGGCGGAATTTTAGGGAGACTAAGATGAAGAGATTTTCCTCGTACGCTATTTTAACCGCGTTGGTCAGCAGTCTTGCAATCTCTGCAAGCATGACATCGCCTGCACTGGCAGCAACGGAAGGCAGCTTTCAACTTGAAGAGATTACGGTTGTTGCCACACGGCGGGAGACCAATCTGCAATCAACACCGGTCGCGGTATCCGCACTTGACTCGAACCTTATCCGGCAGGTTTCGCCGCGTGATCTGGGTGATCTGGCTGCTTTTGTTCCCAATTTCTCCGCTGCAAATGTTACCGGGTTTAATGCGGCTTCCTTTGCATTGCGTGGTGTTGGTCAGAATACGATCATCGTATACTTCGAGGCGCCGGTTGCTGTGCTGGTGGATGATTTCGTCCTGCCGAGTGTACAGACGCAGCTGCTGGATACCTTTGACGTTGAGCAGGTTGAAGTGTTGCGCGGACCACAAGGGACGCTTTTTGGTAAAAATACAACAGGTGGTGCTGTAGTCGTGCGCACAATCAGGCCGGACCTTGAAGAAGTGTCCGGCGAGGTCCGGGCGTCTTATGGCAGCTTTAATTCCTATGAGGCCAAGGGTGCCTTTAACTTGCCGCTGGTGGAAGGCAAGCTCGCCTTGCGGGTTGTTGGCGGTCATGAAAAATCTGACGGATACATGCGGAACGGTGCTGTATATGGCCCTGTGACCGGATTTGCCGCAAGTAAATTTGATGGTGTTGAAGGTGCCGGGGACGGCAGTCGTGTAGGCGGCACAAATGTCTGGAATGGACGGGCAAAATTGCTGGCCAAGCCAAGCGATAACGTTACGGCCCTCTTTCAATATGAATTCCTGCGCGACCGGTCAGGTGCGCCAGCGACGGTAAACCGGACAGACCCGGACTCAACACTGTTGTTCGCGCTGCTGGGTCTGGCTGGGGGTGAAGGCGACCCGCTGGACTTGGGAGGTGTGTCAAACCGTCAGGGCCTGTTACTGGATGTTGATAAAGGGCACCGTATAGATGTAGACGGTGTCTATCTGAATGTGGATGTCGACATTGATGCAGGCACATTTACATCGGTCAGTGGTTACCGCAGCCAGCGTTCACGACTGGCCAACACCTATCCATCTACAGCGCCGGTGGCAGCGGACGGTGAAATTCTTTCATTGTTTGATGCCAACCGTTCAGATAATCGTGAAACGTATCAACAGGAATTACGTTTTGCATCAACGTTCGATGGGCCGTTTAATTTTGTTGCCGGTGGTTTTTACCAGAATGACAGAGTTGATTTCTGTGTTGCCCAGGTTCTGGGATTTCAGGATCTGGTTGCACCTCCAACCCCGTATGGACCCTGGAATACGACACCTTATCTTCTGTGCAATAACCAGCGGGCAGATTCTCAGGCTCTGTTTGGTGAAGTCACGTATGATATTAATGAGCAGCTCACCCTGTCTGGCGGCTTCCGGTATACATGGGAACAGAAAACCTGGCGCGGTCGCCAGCAGACGTTTGTTCAGGACCTGAAGGGCTTCAGCGACCCGACCTTCACGTGGCAGGAATTGGGAAATCTGCTGGATGCGGCTGACTTTGACCGCTTTCCGGATGGTGTTGTGACCAATTCCCAAAGTTGGCAGGAGCCGACCTGGCGTGTCAGCCTGGGGTACCAGGCAACAGACGATATCTACGGGTACTTTACATACTCCCGGGGGTTCAAGAGCGGCGCGTATAATGATCAGACCGGCGGGTTTGCCGCCTTTGGTGCAGACCTTGACGCCTTTGCCACCGCGGCCAATCCAACTGATCCTGAAACGGCAGATTCATTTGAGCTTGGGATAAAGACCGAAGGCTGGGACAACCGGGTTCGCTTCAACCTGACCGGCTTTTTTGTAAAATACAATGACGTGCAGAAGCAGATTGTCGTGCCAATCGTTGTGAACGGGCAGCCCAATCAGGTAACAACATTCTTCAACGCGGCCAAGATGGAGGTGAAGGGTCTGGAAGCTGAGCTGACAGTCCTGCCGGCAGACGGTTTGACGCTTCGCGGGCTGCTTGGCTATCAGGACGGCAAGTACAAGGATTATGTCACTCCGATTCCAGCCGGATATGACCTGGCATCGGCCCCTATTGATCGTGCGCCCAAATGGCAGTGGACGATTGATGCCAGCTATGATTTGCCGCTCTCGGACATGGGCTTTCTTACCCTTAACGGCAATGTCAATTACACGGGCCGAAATCTGTTTACACAGTCAATCACGACCCCGACCGAAAATACGTTCCTGAACGCTCGTACGCTGGTCAACGCATCGGTCACCTTTACCGATGCTGAAGAAAGGTATTATGTTCGTGTTCTGGGGCGCAACCTGACAGACAAGGAATATACGACCGGTAGCCAGATTGTGGGTGGCTTGTGGTCATGGGCACTCTATGGCCCGCCGCGCAGCTACACACTGGAGCTTGGTGCGAAGTTCTAAAAAGTTCAACCTGTAAGAACTGTGGGCCGGTCTCAATTGGGGTCGGCCTTTTTTTTGAAAGCCTGACGGAGAAGGTCTTATGCGTACAACGCACGGTTCACCGGCTCTATTAAAAGATAAAGTTGCAATCGTAACAGGTGCTGCCAGCGGAATCGGCACCGCAATTGCGCAGCTTTTTATACAAGAGGGTGCCCGATTGCTGGCTGTCGATCTGCCGGGTAAGGATATGAAAGCCGTTTTCGAGGGCTTTGACAGTGTCGCCTTTCTTGACGCTGATATGGCTGAAGCGGGCACGCCGGACCTTGTTATATCAGCCGTAAAAGAGCATTTTGGCGGGCTGGATATTTTAGTTAATAACGCTGGAATATGCTTGCCCGGGGATGCTGAAACGCTGACTGATGATGTCTGGGAAAAGACCATGGCGGTGAATGTGACGGGTCCGTTTCGTCTTGCCCGGGCCGCGATCCCCCTGATGAAGGCACGGGGTGCCGGGCGTATTATCAATCTGGGATCAATTATGTCGGAGCTTGCCGGGGCAGGATTGTGCGCATATGGCACGTCCAAGCATGCAGTAGCCGGCTTGACAAAGGCCATGGCTGTTGATCTGGGGAAATACAGGATAACGGCTAATTATCTGCAGCCGGGGTCTGTTTTAACACCTATGTCGGCACCGATGATGGCGGACCCTGAATTCAGGGCATATTGGGAGAAGAAGGCCCCCGTCGGTCGGTTGGGGATGCCGGACGATATTGCCAGAGCCGCGTTGTTTCTGGCGTCAGACGCTGCCGACTTTGTGTCCGGTGTCGGGCTAAATATCGATGGCGGCGCGATAGTGAATTTCTAGTCGGACTATTCCGCTGCCGGGGCAAAGGGACAGCTTTCAACCTTTTCTACCAGATCCAGCACGAATGACAGCTTGGCCATGCCACCGATTACCGCCATGCAGGTGCCCAGTTCCAGTATCGCCTGATCACTGAAATGGGCCTTCAGCCTGGCATGGATTTCCGGTGTCATATAACCTTGTGCATTGGTCAGCATCATCTGTTCGGCATATTGCAGAACGGCCTTCTCGGCGTCGTCAAACGGACCGCTCTCAAAATCTTCTATAGTGTCGATCTGGGCCTGACTGAATCCTGCCTCCAGACAACCGGGCACATTCTGCTTGATGCAGGTATTGCACCCGTGGGCAAGTGCCAGTCGCAGCCTGACAAGCTCCTTGTACTTCAGGTCAACACGGCCTTCGTAGAAAATTTTCTGGTAAAAGTCATGCATAACGAAGGTCAGCAGTTCCGGGGCACTGGCAAATACTTCGACAAAGGTGGGCTCGCCAGTGCGCCCGTTTAGAAAATCCCATGATGCCCGCAAGTCTTCGGGCAAATCGTCTCGGGCCACTCGTTTGAGAAGGGTTTCTGACATTTTCCTGCTCCCAATTCTTCATAAATCCTTGCAAATTCGGCTTCAGGCGCCGCCCGGCACCTTGAAATAATCGGGCATGCCCGCTGGCCATATTACGCCCCACTGGGCCTGCCCGCCGTCCAGCACAATCATTTCTCCGGTGATGAACTTGCCCGAAGGTGCCGACAGGTAAACAGCCGATTCTGCAACATCCCAGGCATTGCCCAGTTTTTTCATCGGGTTGGCCTCGTGGAAACGCTGGACGGCTTGATCCGGATATACATTGAAGCCTTCAGTTTCGACGGCACCGGGCGCAATACAGTTGATCCTGATATTCAATGGCGCCCATTCAGTCGCGACGGTTTTAGACAGATAGATCACACCTGCCCGCGCAGCACATGTATGTGCCGCCTGCGGCATGCCGCGTTCAACATTGGCAACAATGTTAATAATACTGCCGGGCTTTTCCAGTTCGCGCCATTTCTGTGCTGCAGCCTGCATCATATACCAGGTACCGTTCAGATTGAGATCAATCACCGCTCTCCAGCCCTTGCGGCTGAAGTCAATGGCATCCTGCGGAAATTGCCCGCCGGCATTGTTGATCAGGACGTCGAGGTTGCCATATTTCTGAAAACAGGCATCAATGAGCGTGTCCACATCAGCTTCCTTGCGAATGGACATGGCATGAATGTCGACCTTGCCGCAGCCCAGTGCGTTAATGGCATTCGCTGTCTCCTGCAGGATTTCTTCCCGTCGCCCGCAAATGGTTACGTTCGCGCCAAGGCGTGCGAACAGAAATGCCATTGCCTTCCCCATCCCGGTTCCGCCGCCGGAAATGAGGACAGACTTGCCACTCATCAGCTCTGGCTTGTAGACCGTATCGAGAGCGGCAAGGTCTGCGTCGGAAAAGCCCCAGTTGCGGTTGTTGCCAGGTGTTCTGTCAATGCCGGGTGCATCATTTTCCTGCCGGTGATGACCGGTATGCTTTTCCCCCATTCACTCTCTCCAAATTTACCTGATACTGCCTCAGCCTAAAGATGTTGATTGGCATTAGTGAAGCGTTCAATGTACGCTTGATCAGGCTTTATTTAATTCACTATGACACAACCCTATCACAACCGTGTCATAAATTCTAATAAGAAACAAACATGATTGTTTCTTTTTTTAAGACCTGTTATTGAATAGATAAACGGGCGTGAGTTGAACGTGAGTTAATGGGTGTGATACCCGCACAGTATGGGAAAGCCGAATTTGATCGGCGGGATGATAATTCCAGCGCAGGGATAGTGTATGGCGGTAAAATATACAGTGGTAGCGCGTGTGGAAGATGTGCCCAGGGGCGGCAACCGGGCATTTGAGGTCGATGGCCAGAGTATCCTCTTGTGTTCAGTCGGGGATGAGATTCATGCCATCAGGAATATGTGTACGCATCAGTTGGCGGCTCTTGAAGGTGGTGCGATGCGCGGGCATTTTCTGTTTTGTCCGTTGCACGGGGCCCGGTTTGATGTGCGGGACGGGTCGACCAGGGGCAAGTTGACCAAGGCGCCGGTGGCCACCTGGCCGGTCAGAATTGTGGATGGCATGGTTGAAGTGGGGACAGGCCCGTCTTCAGACCAGAAAATTTCTTGATTAAGGGAAAAGCAGATGGACTTTCAACTGACGGACGACCAGCGACAGCTTCAGGAAACCGCGCGAAAATATGCTGATCAGCATATGCCGGCAGTCGCGGAGCATAGCGAGGCGACATCTGAGCCCCCGTCGCAAGCGGTACGCAAGGCGCTGGCCGAAATGGGCTTTCTGGGGATTAATATTTCTTCAGAATATGGCGGATTGGGCCTTGGAAATCTGGACGCGATTATTGTGCTGGAGCAGTTTGCCCGTCATTCAGCGGCAGCCGCATTTCCGGTGTTTGAATCCTGTGTCGGCCCGGTGAAGGCAATTGAGCATTTCGCAGGGGAAGATCTGCGCCAGCGTGTGTTGCCACGGGTCTGTTCGGGTGAAATTCAGGTTGCCATTTGCATGTCAGAGCCGGGGGCCGGTACAGCCCTGACTGATTTGAAGACCAGGGTCCGGGAAGATAGCGGCGGGTATATTCTGAGCGGTCAGAAACGATGGACCAGTGGCGGCGGCCATGCGGATGGCTATGTGGTGTATTGTCGCATGTCGGATGCGCCGGGCGCCAAGGGTATTGGTGCTGTCTATGTCGAGCGGGATCAGGCAGGGGTTACTTTTGGTGCTCAGGAAAAAATGATGGGCTGGCATGGTGTTGGCCATTGCGACATTTATTTTGATGATGTGAAGGTGCCCGCCGGGAACATTATCGTGCCTGCAGGAGGCTTTCGCAAACTGATGGAAGCCTTTGATCTGGAGCGTTGCGGGAATGCCACCATGAGTCTGGGATTGGCTGTGGGTGCGCTCGAACAAGCGGCATCGTATGTTCAGGAGCGCGAACAGTTCGGTAAACCGATCATCGATTTTCAGGCGGTGCAGATCAGGCTTGCCGAAATGGCGATGCAGGTCGAAGCCTCAAGGCTGTTGATTTACCGCGCTGTCCAGAATGCATCTCTCGGCATGCCCTCGGTTTTTGAGAGTAGTGTCGCGAAGTGTTTTGCCAATGAAATTGTCCGGACTGTGTGTATCAACGGTGTGCAGGTCATGGGGGGATATGGCTTTGCCAAAGAGTATGGCATGGAGCAGCGGTTGCGCGACAGCTTCGGCTGGGGCATCGCTGGCGGGACAATTGACGTGCAGAAAACCAATATTGCGTCAGCCATGATGGGCCGACGTTTTAACCAGCGAGCAAAATAGCGGGGGGTGATTAATCTTTTCCGGGCAGATTGTACAGATCGCTGATCTGGTGTTCGAGAAACTCTATCAGCCGGTCGTCGGTGGCATTGGAATTGCGGCTCAGGTGTTGCAGGGCAATATTCTCCATGACAGCCTGACTAAGGGCCATGCCAAGGGCAATACGGTCAGGTGAGACTTCGGGGAACAGGGATGTCGCCAGCTCCAGTCCCCTTGCTTCCAAAGCTTCCTGGCACGGCCTGAGCATATCAAGCAAGGTAGTATCTGTGCGCGCGGCAACGGTTAACTCAAAGAAGGCGATGAAATAAGGATGGTTTACCTGATCCCGAAAAATGCGGATCGAATTTTTGATCCGGCTGTCTTCGTCAGGCACGGTCTTGACCATTTTCTCGAAGGCGGCCATCCGCTTTTCAAACAGGTGTCGGACCATTTCCCGGATAATGGCTTCCTTGGACGGAAAATGATGCAGCATGGCCCCGCGAGAAACTTCGGCAGTGTCTGCAATCATGGTCGTGGTCAGGCTGGCATACCCGTGTTTGACAATAGAACGCACGGCGGCGTCGAGAATCTGCTCGCGGGTTGCCGCACCGCGACGCTCGCGCCAGTCAATTCTGGTTTTGGCAGCCCGGGATTTACCTGTTCGGGAGGTTGTTTGCGCCAGAGTTTTCTTCATAAACCCTCTTTCAAGTTGACGACACTGTATTGAGCACGTCAGAATTTCGCAATGGGAAAGTCAATAATTTGCCAGGCCGTCAAGGCACAGATGAAATTGAACAAAGGTAGCGACGCTTATGAGTAAAGGTATATTGGACGGTGTCAGAGTCCTGGATTTCGGGCGCTACGTCGCGGGCCCGTACTGCGCCACATTGCTCGGGTATCTGGGGGCCGAAGTGATCAGGGTGGAGCGCCCGGGCGGCGGGGAAGATCGTGCCATTACACCTGTTTCCGGGGAAGGTGACGGGGCCCTGTTCTATCAGACGTCCTGTAACAAACGCAGCCTGACCTTGAAACCTGCCGGCCCGGAAGGGCGCGAAATTGTACAACGTCTGGTAAGGACCGCAGACGTCGTGGTGGCCAATCTGCCGGACAAGGCCCTGCGTAAACTGGGTCTGGACTATGCATCCCTTGCTGCTCTCAATCCACGTATTATTCTGGTGACCCAATCCTCTTTCGGCAGCGTTGGTCCCTGGGCGGAGCGAGGCGGATTTGATGGTGTGGGTCAGGCCATGTCTGGCGCCATGTATATTACCGGCACCCCCGGCAAACCCGTCAAGGCAGCCGCTCCCTATGTCGATTTTTCAACGGCCGTCATGTCGGCGTTTGGGGCGCTGGCGGCGTTGATGGAGCGTGACAAGACCGGAAAGGGCCAGCAGGTTTCAGGCTCGCTGCTGGGAACGGCCTTGGCGGTTTTTGGTTCGCATCTGGTTGAGCAGGGTGCAACAGGGATTAATCGTGTAGGCACCGGGAATCGTGTGCAGACCTCTTCACCGTCAGATGTATTCGAGACTGTTGATGGCCATGTGCTGGTGCATACGCCCAGTGATCATCTGTTTGCCAGATGGGCAAAACTGATGGGAGAAGATCACTGGCTGACTGACCCGCGTTTTAAAACGGATGCCCTGCGGGGGGATAACCGGGATATTATCTGCGCACGCATGGCATTATGGTGCAAGGATAAGTCCATCGAACAGGTTCTGGATATTCTGGAAGATGCCGGCATTCCGGCAGGACCTGTACTTTCGCCCCAGGAAGCGCTGGATCATGAACAGGTCAAGGCCCTGAATCTTTTCAAATCAATTGGTGTGCCGGGTCTGGGTGTGGATATTCCGGTGCCGGATCTGCCCCTTAATTTTTCTGCAAGTGACGTTGGAATCACGGCGGGGCCGCCAAAAGCAGGTGAGCATACAGACCTTGTTCTGACAGAGCTGGGATATTCACCTGAAGAGATAAACGGTCTGCGTGAGCGCGGGCTGATCTGAGACTTGGCGATTTTGTTATCGTATCTAAGTAATGTTGGAAGTATATAAATATATGATATAATTATGATTTTTCTTTATAAATTGACAGTACTGACTGTTTGTTTGTAGTATGAATAAAAATAAGGGTGAGGCCGGAATTTCAGGTAGCTGGAGCGAAGCATGAAACAGGAAGAGATTCAAAGATTTATTGACGGCATGGCGCTGGAAGAAGCGCGTGATGCCCCGCCTGCTGATTTTCCTGAAATGCCTACGGTGCCGGGCGGGCGCTATACTGACCCTGAGTTTTTGGCGCTGGAAGAGAAATATATGTGGAAGCGGGCGTGGCTTTATGCCTGTCATGCGGATGAGTTGCCGCAGCCGGGTTCTTTCTTTTTATGGAAAAAATCCGGGTCCCCTATCATGATCGTGCGGGGCAAGGACGATAAAATCCGAGCCTTTTATAATACCTGCCGCCATCGGGGGGCGCCGCTGGTGCAGGAAGACAAGGGCAAGACGGCCGGTCTTGTGTGCCGGTATCACGGCTGGACCTACGATCTGACCGGCAAGTTGCTAAACCTGCGTGACAAGCGGGACTTTACGGATTTTGACAAGACCTGTCATAATCTTGTGGAAGTTCGTTGCGAGATGTTCGGTAACTGGATCTTTGTCAACGAAGATCCGGATGCGGGGCCTTTGCTCCAGTCTCTTGGTCCGGCAGCACAGCATTGGGCAACGCTACAGATTGGCAGTATGCGCCATGTACATTCGGCAAGCTTTCCTGTGGCGTGTAATGTCAAGGTTCTGCTGGATGCCTTTCTGGAGACTTACCATCTGAAGTCCATTCACCAGAATACAGTGGACCGTTTTCTAAATCATCGCGGCACCTATAGTGAGTTGTATGCTGGCGGGCACTCTTTGATGGTTACCCCGCAGCGGCGACCAGACTGGATCGACCCGGGCACCATAGGTATGCCGAAGGTTGAGACGGCGACAGTCCTGCAAAAAGAACATAATCCCTCTTACAACATTTATCCCAATATTGTGGCGCCGGTCTCTGACAGCGGCGTACCTTTTCTGGTTTTCTGGCCGACCGGGCCCAAAACCATGACAATTGATTGTCACTGGTTCGGGCCGGATGGCAGTCAGGATCATGAATTGTGGCCCAATCGTATCCATAACTTTGAAACAATTCTGGAAGAAGACACACAGTTCGCACCTGAAATTCAAAGATCGGTCGAATCCGTCGGGTTCAAGGGGATATATCTTTCCTATCAGGAACGGCGGATATACCATTGGCACGAAGAGCTGGACCGCAGGATTGGCCTTAAGAATATTCCGGAACATCTAAGGGTCAGGCCGGTGCTGGAGGATTGGCTGCAGTCTGGCGGCGGCAATGCAGCACAAGTGGAAATGGCGGGCTGATGTCGATAGAAACAGGTATTCAGGGGGCGGCACTCTATGTGCCCCAGGGGCGTCTTGACCGAAAGGCGGTGGCGGCGGCCCATGCCTGGGCCAATCCGGGCCTGAGGGCGCTTGGCAAGGGCTTTCGTGCCTTTTGTAATTGGGATGAAGATGCTGTCACCATGGCGGTCGAGGCAGGTCGCTTGTGTTTAAAGGCAGCAAGGTCCGGTCAGCAGGTCACCCGATTGGCTTTTGCGACCACGACGGCCCCGTTTCAGGATCGGGCGAATACGGCCCTTGTTTCCGATGCCCTTGGGCTGGATGAATATATAACGTCGATTGAGGTGTCAGGATCGCTTCGCGCCGGTACCTCGGCCTTAAAAGATGCGCTGGAAAATACGCGCCACACCACGCTGCTGCTGGCGGCCGACAAGCGCCCGGTCAAGCCCGCCAGTGTGCAGGAATTGAAGTATGGCGACGGTGCTGTTGCCCTGGCCGTGGGGCAAGGGCCGGTCATCGCCAGATATCTGGGGTGTGCCAGTGTGTCATCTGATCTGGTAGATCATTACCGCACGGTGGAATCCGGCACTGATTACGTTCTGGAAGAACGCTGGATGCGTGACGAAGGACTGACGAAGCTGTTGCCCGGCGTCATCAAGGCGGCGTTGGACAGCGCGGGTCTTCAGGCCGGGGACATTGATACCGTGATTGTGCCCTTTGCCCCAAAGATGGTCGTCAGAGCCATGGCAATTGCCGGTTTGGAGGGGGCGCATCTGGCGGACACCCTGTTTGCTGATATTGGCGATACAGGGGTCTCGCACGCCCTGCTGATGCTTCACGAGGCGTTGATACATGCAGAACCGGGCCAGAAAATTCTGGTGCTGGGGTTCGGGCAGGGTGTGGACGCCCTTGTTTTTGATGTCACGGACCTGATTGCGGATTTTAAGACGAATGCCGTGCCTGCGGCTTTGCTGCCGCGTGTGGAAGACGACAATTACCTCAAGTTTCTGTCTTTTAATGATCAGTTACACATGGATTGGGGCATCCGGGCAGAGCGGGATAACAGGTCGGCATTGTCTGCTTTCTACCGCAAACGGCACGGTATCTCGGGTTTTGTTGGCGGCAAGTGTGTGAAGTGCGGGGTGCCGCAATTTCCAAAATCCCGCGCGTGTGTCGAGTGTGGCGAGATTGATGCACAGCAAGACTATTCATTTGCCGACAGTGTGGCGCGGATCAAAACCTTTACCGAAGACTGGCAGGCGCATACGCCGTCACCCCCTCTGGTGTATGGCAATATCGCGTTTGAAGAAGGCGGGAATCTTTTTATGGAGCTGACCGACGGTGTGTCGGGCGCTTATGAGGTGGGCCAGAAAGTTCGCATGGTCTTCCGGGTCAAGGATATTGATGAGCACCGGGGATTTCGACGGTATTTCTGGAAAGCGGTTGCGTCAGGCGCAGACCGGAAAGGGGCCTGAATATGGCAACAGGTATTCGAGACAAGGTGGCGATTGTCGGCATGGGGTGTTCGCGCTTTGGCGAGCGTTGGGATTGTGGATACGACGATCTGGTTGTTGAGGCTTATCTAGAAGCCATGTCCGATGCCGGTATTGAAAAGTCCGATATTGATGCGGCCTGGCTGGGTGTTTTTTTCGACGAGCAGAATACCGGCAAATCGAGCCTGCCACTGTCCATGACATTGCGTCTTCCCAATATACCGGTCACACGGGTGGAAAACCTGTGCGCGACCGGAACCGAAGCCCTGCGCGGTGCTGTTTATGCCGTGGCGGCCGGTGCGGCGGACGTGGCGCTGGCCGTTGGTGTGGAAAAATTGAAAGATACCGGATACGGGGGGTTACCCGAGCGCACCAAAGGCACATTCGAGGATCTGTTTTTGCCCAATAGCACGGCCCCGGGATCGTTTGCGCAGCTTGCGGGGGCCTATGCTGCCAGATACAATTTGCCGATGGCTGACCTGAAACGTGCCATGGCGCATGTGTCCTGGAAAAGCCATCAGAATGGTAGCCTTAACCCCAAGGCCCATTTGCGGAACAAGCCGACAATGGAGCAAATACTGGACGCGCCCATTATCTCGTCACCGCTTGGGGTTTATGATTGCTGCGGGGTAAGCGACGGCGCAGCCTGTGCGATTGTCACCACGCCCGAGCGGGCCAAAGCCATGGGCAAACACGATATTGTCACCATCAAATCGCTTCAGCTGGCCCCTTCCAATGGTGTGGAAATGTCACATAATGCGTGGGATGGCAGTTATACACTGACAACGCCGATTGCCGCGAAACGAGCATATGCCGAAGCGGGCATTGCCAACCCTGAAGCCGAGATTGACCTGATCGAGGTGCATGACTGTTTTTCGATTACCGAACTGGTTGTGATGGAAGATCTGTTCCTGTCGAAGCGAGGCGAAGGCTGGCGCGATGTTCTGGACGGTAAATTTGACCGTGACGGTAAAATACCATGCCAGATTGACGGCGGCCTGAAATGTTTTGGTCATCCGATCGGCGCATCCGGCCTGCGTATGGTCTATGAAATGTACCTGCAACTGCTGGGCCGGGCCGGGGATCGTCAGCGCGAAAATGTACGTTTGGGCCTGACCCATAATCTGGGCGGCATTCCAAACCGGAACGTGGCCGCAATTTCTGTGATCGGGCGGCTGGGTGAATGACCGGGGAAATGACGCAGGACAAGCGACGTTATTACGAAGATCTTGTGCCGGGCATCGTTACCGAATCGAAAGATCTGCTGGTGACGGAAGCTGAAATTGTCGAGTTTGCCTCCAGATATGATCCGCAATATTTTCATGCAGATCCGGTCGCAGCAAAAAAATCCCGCTTTGGGGGCGTTGTGGCATCGGGCATTCACAATCTGGCGATGTGGCGGCAACTTGATCATGAACTGGCGAAAGACATCGCGTGGATTTGTGGCGTTAGTATGGATGAGATGAAGTTGCGCAACCCCGTGCGGCCGGGCGACCGGGTGCGGGCACGTGCCGAATGTATCGAAAAAAGACTGTCGCGAAAAGACCCGGGCAGGGGTGTGGTGGTTTACAGGTATACGCTGCTCAACCAGAATGACGAGACGGTGTTGACATTCCTCTCAACCAATCTGGTAGAATGCAGGACTGTAGCGGGCCTTGCTGAAAAAGATCACACTCAGGGGTAACTTTTCTCTTGTTTTCGCCCGGGTATCGCGCATAATAATAAAAACAATCACGATTGTCTTTTATTTGGGCTGTGAAAAAGAATCAACAGGTGTTGAACAGGGCTGTGTCCCTGATCCACCGGATTATCAGGAACTTCGGCGCGGCGCGAAGTTCCATTGTAACGAACAGGGAGCAAGATCATGGATTTGGGATTACGCGGAAAGCGGGCCATTGTGACAGGGTCCACCAAGGGCATTTGCCGTCGCGTGGTAAACCTGCTGGTCGACGAAGGCGCAAGTGTTGCCATTTGCGCGAGATCGCCGGAAGCCGTGACCAAGGCCATCAAGGAATTAAAACGTGATGCCGATGGCCGGGTTGTCGGTCGCGCCTGTAATGTACGCAAGGAAGAAGATTACAAGCAGTGGATCGAAGACATGGCCGAAGAGCTGGGCGGGGTGGATATCTTTATCCCCGGGGTCAGTGCCGGTGGTGGCATGGACAGCGAACGCAACTGGGTGAATGCCTTTGAAATTGATGTGTTGAGCACCGTGCGCGGCTGTGAAGCTGTGTTGCCTCACATGAAAAAGGCGGGAGGCGGGGCCATCACGATGATCTCGACCACGGCTGCCGTAGAAACCTTTATGGTGCCGCAGGCCTATAATGCGATGAAAGCGGCACTGATCACATACGCCAAGCAATTGGGCCAGTTTGCCGGTGCAGACGGTATTCGGGTGAACACTGTGGCACCGGGGCCGATAGATTTCGAAGGGGGCGCCTGGCAGATGATCAAGGACACCATGGAGCCGTTATATAACAAGACTCTGAGAACCCACCCGACCGGCCGCATGGGGACCCCGGAAGAAGTCGCCAATTGTATCGTGTTCCTGTCCTCTCCCGCAGCAAGCTGGGTGAATGGCACCAACCTGATCATCGATGGTGGCTATACCAAGCGTGTGCAGTTTTAGGCTGAAGGTCATGGACATTTTGCGCCCCCAGAAAATAAAGCGGGTCAAACCGTCTCAAGCGCCCAAGGGCGGCACGCCGGTCGAGCATGTCGGTTATCCTGATCTTGGCACGCGCCTTATTCCGAAAGAACGCTACACGACAACCGACTTTATGGAAACGGAGTGGCAGAAAGTCTGGACCAAAAGCTGGCTGCTGGGCGGGCGAGAATGTGACATTCCTGAACCGGGCGATTTTATTGCCACCGAAATCGGCCGGGAATCTGTGCTGCTGGTGCGCCAGAAGGATGGCGGGGTCAGGGCGTTTTACAATGTGTGTCTGCACCGGGGCAATCAACTGGCTGAAAACGGCATCGGATCGGCTGAAGATGGTTTCCGGTGCGGATATCATGGCTGGGAATATGATCACGATGGCCGGATCCGAAAAATCCCGGATCTTGGGACATTCAAACAGGGCAAGCCCTGTGATGGTCTGACGGAAGTGCTCTGCGATATCTGGGGCAGTTTCATCTGGTTCTCCCTCAATCCGGATGCCGAACCGCTGACGGATTTTCTGGGCGTCATCCCTGAACATCTGGACCCCTATCATTTTGAACGCATGATCCAGACCCGGGATATCACGGTGGAATGGGATTGTAACTGGAAGGCCTCGGTTGATGCCTTCAACGAGACCTACCATGTGCAGGAAACCCACAAGCAACTGCTATGGTATCTGGACGATTTGAATGTGCAGATTGACTGTTATGACAAACATAGCCGGTATCTGGTGCCGTTCGGGTGTATCAGCCCGCGCAGGCCGTATCCCCCGGAAATTCCCGCACCGATCAAGTTTATGATGAAAGAAGCGGGTATGGACCCTGCGTCCTATGAGGGCGACAAAACCAAAATCCGTGAAGCCATTCAGAAGCAAAAGCGAAGCTTTGGTGAAGACGCTGGCAAAGACTATTCGCAGATGAACGATGATCAGCTGACAGATGATTATAACTATCTGATTTTCCCGAATGTGACCATGAACACCCATTCAGACGACCTGATGCTGTTCCGGCACAGGCCACACCCCGACGATCCCAACAAGATGTTTTTTGACATCTGGACCTTCGAATTGCCAGATGCCGAGCAACGGGAGGAATGGGAAGAAAAGGAACGGCTTCGCCCCCGTCACAAGCATTATCGCCACGGCGAGAAAAGCATGGGGCTGGTGGTGGATCAGGATGGCGGCAACCTGCCATCTGTTCAGCGCGGGATGCAAAGTACCGGATACAAGGGCCTGTGGTTAGGTGAGCAGGAGGTTCGCCTGCGGCACTTTCATCAGGTGCTGGACGACTATATTTACGGGCCCGAGGGGAAGGGGCCGGACGATATTTAGCTAAACTTTTAAATCGCCGTCAAAAGAGGCCAGTTTAATGCAACTCAGTCGTGACCAGTTGATCCATGCCTACCGGCAAATGCAGACAATCCGCATGTTTGAAGAACGTCTGCACGTCGAGATCAAGACCGGTGAAATCGCGGGATTCACACACCTTTATGCGGGCCAGGAAGCCGCTGCCGTTGGCGTGTGCGAGAATCTGACGAACGAAGACTATATCGTCTCAACCCATCGTGGGCATGGCCATTGCATTGCCAAGGGATGCGATGTGAAAGGCATGATGAAAGAGATTTACGGTCGAAAAGATGGCCTTTGCAAGGGCAAGGGCGGTTCCATGCATATCGCCGATTTCGAGGTGGGTATGCTGGGCGCGAATGGCATCGTCGGCGGTGGTCCTCCCCTCGCTGTCGGCGCTGCCATCGCGGCCAAACTGGATGGCAAGGGGCGCGTGACAGCGTCTTTTGGCGGTGACGGTTCCAGCAATCAGGGCACGGTATTCGAGGCGATGAACATGGCTGTCGTGCTGCAGGTGCCGACCATCTTTGTGATCGAAAATAACGGATACGGCGAGCACACCGGAGATTCTTACGCAGTGGGGGCCAAAAGCCTTGCGGCGCGTTGTGAAGGCTTTGGCCTGACTGTACGCGAGGCCGATGGCAATGATTTTTTTGCGACGTATGACGTGATGAAAGAACTGGTTGAACTGGCGCGTACCGGCGGCGGGCCCAGCGCTGCGATCCTGAATACCAATCGCTATTATGGCCATTTTGAAGGCGACCCGCAAAAATACCGTGCGGCAGGCGAGGTTGAAAAAGCACGTGAAACAGACGACGCATTGTTGCGTTTCAGGCAGAAGGTTCTGGACGCAAAGCTTCTGGACGAAAGTGCGCTGGATCAAGTTGATGCCGAGGTCGCCAAGCTGATTGATGAAGCGGTAGATGAGGCGCGGGCAGCGGCGCCCCCGGCCCCTGAAGACGTTTTGGAAGATGTGTATATCTCATACTGACAGATTGCAGACAAACAAGGACAGGACGCCCCATGGCGGTAAAAAATATCAGAGATGCCATAAATGACGTGCTCCATGCCGAAATGGAGCGTGACCCGAATGTCATTATTCTGGGTGAAGACATTTCCGGCGGCGCGGGCACCCCGTCGGGCAAGCGCGAAGCTATTGGCGGCATCTGGGGAACGACAACGGGCCTGTTACCCAAATTCGGGGCTGACCGGGTAATTGATACCCCCATTTCCGAATCTGCTATTATCGGTGCGGCAGCGGGGGCATCGCTGGCGGGCAAGCGCGCCATAGCCGAGCTGATGTTTGCCGATTTTATCGGTGTGAGCATGGACCAGATTTTCAATCAGGTGGCCAAGTTCCGCTATATGTTTGGCGGCAAGTCCAGATGCCCGATTGTTATTCGCCTGATTTACGGGGCCGGTATGAATGCTGCGGCTCAGCACAGTCAGGCCATGTATTCCCTGATGACCGCCATTCCCGGCCTGAAAGTTGTCATGCCCACGAATGCAGCAGATGCGAAAGGTCTGTTGACGACGGCCATTCGGGATGATGATCCGGTCCTGTTTTTCGAACACAAGGCGCTGTTCACTAAAAAAACCGAGGTGCCGGACGGCGAATATCTCCTGCCCTTTGGTGAAGCGCGTTTGGCGCGCTCCGGCGGGGATGCGACCATTGTTGCCATGGGTCGTATGGTCTATTTCGCGGAAAGTGCCGCTGATAAACTGGCGGAAGAGGGGATAGGTTGCGATGTGATTGATATCCGCACCTCCAGCCCGCTCGACGAAGATACCATTCTGGACAGTGTTGAAGCTACCGGCCGCCTGATTGTGGTGGATGAAAGCCCGGTTCGGTGTTCACTGGCGGCGGATATTGCCGCCATGGTCGCCAACAAGGCCTTCAGTTCTCTAAAAGCGCCGCCAGAGATGGTGACCGCACCACATTCGCCCGTTCCTTTTGCGCGTGAGCTTGAGCGGGCTTATGTGCCCTCTCCGGCAAAGATCGAGGCGGCGGTCAGAAAGGCTCTGGGATATAAATGACAGAGAGTCCCAAAGATAAACTGATAGCCTTTACCATGCCCAAATGGGGCATTGAAATGTCCGAAGGTACCATCGGCGAATGGATGGTCAGGGAAGGCGACTGTGTAGAACGCGGCCAGTTGATTACCGCTGTTGAAACTGACAAGATTTCAAATGAGGTTGAGGCCGAATGGGAAGGTGTTTTGTTGCGCTGCCTGGCGGGTGAGGGTGAGACTGTTGCTGTGGGCGCGCTGGTGGCGGTTTTTGGACCAGCGGATACGCCCGCCAAAACCATTGACGAATTTGTTGCCACCTTCAAGCCGGCGGATACGGCCTTTGAGCCTGTGGATAGTAGTGCTGCAGCGGAAAAGCCTGAAGGGCCGACACAAAAACAAAGTGCCGCCCCTGTCGCCGAGCCCGCCCCTGAACCGGCATATATTGTACCGGATGATGTCGCCATCAGCCCGAAGGCCCGCACGCTGGCAGAGGCTCAAGGTTTGGATGTGTCAGGGATGGAAGGCAGCGGTCGAAAAAACCGGATTACGTTGCAGGATATTGAACAGCAGGCACGGCCAGTGCGTTCAGTTGCCAAAAAAGGTGTGCTGGACCTGCCATCCGCCAGCGACACTGTTCATGCCACCCCGCTCGCCCTGCGCGAGGCGGCCCGGCTGGGGGTGGACCCGGGTAAGGTCACGGGCAGCGGCAAGGGCGGCAAGTTGCGCCGGGCTGATGTTCTGGCGCAAGCGCGGCCAAGCGCCGGGAACACCCCTGAAATTATCAAATACAGTGCCATGCGTCGCACGGTTGCGAAACGTTTGGTCGAGGCCGTTAACACAATTCCGCATTTTTACCTGCGCACACAGGCTGATGTCGACTGGCTGCTGAATGTGCGTGAGAAAGTCAATCGCGACCGCGGGACAAAATTATCCATTAATGATTTTATCCTGAAGGCCGTGGCCAATGCACTGATCGCCGAGCCCGACTGCAATGTGCATGTGTTCGACAATGAAATACATCGTTTCCGGCATGCTGACATTTCGCTGGCGGTATCCGTGGATGGGGGTCTCATCACGCCGGTTATCCGGTCGGCAGACCAGAAAACGGTGGAGGAAATTTCAGCCGAAGCGCGTGATCTGGCCAGACGGGCCCGGGCCGGCAAGCTGATGCCTGAAGATTACAAGGGCGGTACGTTTTCGCTCTCGAATCTGGGCATGTATGGCATTACATCATTTGATGCGGTTATTAATCCGCCTCAGGGCGGTATTCTGGCTGTGGGTGCTGCACGCCGGGTGCCGGTTGAGCGGGATTATGCGCTGGCATTTGTCAGCCAGATTGATCTGACCATGTCATGTGATCACCGTGCCATTGACGGGGCGCTGGGGGCCAGGTTTCTGGCTGCGGTCAAACACGGGCTGGAGCACCCGGCCGACCTGATAGAAGGAATGTGAGCGGGATGACAGGCAGTATCCCCCCGATTTTTGGTCCGATCATGCAGATCTCATATCTTGTGCGCGATGTGGATGCTGCCATGGACCATTGGGCAAAGGTGATGGGGGTCGGACCGTTTTTCGTGCTGGATCATGTTGAATATGAAGATTTTTTCTATCGTGACCAGGTGTCGGATGTGGATATGGCGGTCGCCATCGCCTATGCCGGAGACATGCAGATTGAACTGGTGCAGCAGCATAATGAAGCGCCGTCAATTTTTCAGGATTTTCTGACCACCAGCGGCGAAGGCATGATGCATCTGGGCGCCACAACAGACAATCTTGAGCAGGATATTGAGAAGTTGGCAGCCATTGATATCAAGCCTGTCCAGTGGGGCAAGGCGTCAAACGGGACCCTGTTTGCCTATGTCGCGACCGATTTTCATCCCGGTGCGATGATAGAACTGGTGGAGATTAGTCCCCGGCTGGAGAAGGGTTTTCAGGCCATGAAGCGTGCAGCGGAAAAATGGGACGGAAAAACCGTCATCGCGCACCGAAGCTGAGCATGAATTTAACAGGGGATTATACATGTGTAGAGCTTTCCTGAATCTGGTTGCACTCGCAGCCCTGCTGACGGCTGGTTCCCAAGCTTCCTTTGCGGATGACACCTTGATGGAGCAGGGCAGGGAAGTCTATGAAACCTATTGCCAGTCCTGTCATGAAGGCGCCGTCAAAAAGGCGCCGCACTTCAGCATGCTGCAGCTTATGTTATCCGGTTCTATTGAACGGGCGCTGACAAGTGGTGTCATGGAGGAGCAGGCCGCAGATCTGACTAACCGTGAGCGGCACGCCGTTGCGGCATATCTGAGTGGCAATGCGGATGCCGCTGTAACGGCAACCCCGCCTGTGTGTGATGCCGGGACAGACTGGTTTGATGCCAGTGCCCTGCCGGACGCAAAAGGCTGGGGGATGACGCTTGAGAATACGCGATATATTTCAGAAGATGTTGCAGGTATGACAGCGGAAGACCTGCCGCGCCTGAAATTAAAATGGGCATTTGCCTATCCTGGTGCGCTGCGTGCCCGTTCGCAACCCGTCACAGCTGCCGGCGCATTGTTTGTCGGGAGCCATGACGGGACGGTCTATGCGCTGGATCAGGAAACAGGCTGCGTTCACTGGACCTTTCAGGCTTCTGCCGAGGTCAGGACATCCATGGCGATCCAGCCGTGGGTAACGCCTGCGGGTGTGGCACAACAGGGGCTTCTGTTCTTTGGCGATCTGGTCGGGAATATTTACACCGTAGATATCAGGACCGGGGAACTGGTCTGGCGCGAGAAGCCCAGCGACCACCACAATGCAACCATTACGGCTACACCTGCCTATTTTGATGGCAGGCTTTATGTGGCGGTATCATCGCTGGAGGTGACATCGGCTGCGGACCCTGCCTATGAATGCTGTACTTTCAGGGGCATGTTGAACGCTTATGATGCGCATACCGGCCAGCTGATATGGCGCGCGGAGACGATCGACGAGCCGATCCGGGAAACAGGGACCAATGCCGAAGGCACCCTGCAATATGGTCCTTCAGGTGCCCCCATATGGGCGGGCATTGCAATTGACCCGAAGCGCAAGCGGATTTATGTGGGCACTGGCGAGAATTATTCCACCCCGGCGACCGGCACCAGTGACGCGATTCTGGCGTATGACATGGCCACCGGTGACATGTTGTGGACATTTCAGGCCACGGAGAATGATGTCTGGAACATGGGGTGCGAGGTGGAGAACAAGGCGAACTGTCCCCCGGAAAAGGGCCCGGATTTTGACTTTGGTGCAGCTCCCTTGATGGCAACTTCCAGTGACGGGCGGGATATTGTGCTTACGGGCCAGAAATCCGGTGATGTGTATGCGCTGTCGCCTGAAACCGGCGAATTGTTGTGGACCAGAAAGGTTGGCCGCGGCGGGATACAGGGCGGTATCCATTTTGGCATGAGTGTGGTGGGCGATACGCTGTTTGTGCCTGTATCGGATTTTGACGACGGGCACGATTATGGTTTGGCGGCCCGGCCCGGCATGCATGCACTGGATATCCGTACCGGCAAATTGCTCTGGTCTGCGGTCACAAAAAATATGTGCGAGGGCAAGCAATATTGTGAACCCGGCATCTCTGCAGCGGCGATGGCTATTCCGGGTGCCGTGCTTGGTGGTGCGATGGATGGCCGCTTGCGGGCCTATGATGTGGAGACCGGAAAGGTGATCTGGTCATATAATACCGATGTGGGGTTTGACGCCCTTGGCGGCATTCAGGCCCACGGCGGATCCTTTGGCGGGGCTGCAGGGCCTGTGTTCAAGGACAGTATGATGTTTGTCAATTCAGGCTATGGTATTTATTTTCATATGCCGGGAAATGTCCTGCTGGCGTTTGAGCTGCAGAAGTGATGTCAGGTCGCAGGTTTTTCTGGCAGCAGGATATTGAGCTGCGCTTCCAGATATTCCAGCAGATTATCACGGGTTTTCTCATCCAGTTCGCCTGCCAGCTGTGTAATGGCCATGCCTTCAAGCAGGTTCTGCGTCAGGCTGAGTGCCAGATTGAAGTTTTTCTGGTCGGCCTGCCATTCAGGAAATACGTCCACTGCAAGACGATACCATTCCCGGTAAAAAGCCTGTCGCGCGGTGCGCAGGATGCGTTCCAGCTCCGGGTCAGTACGCGAGGCCACAGTCAATTCATGAAAGGCGACGAACAGGGGATGCGTGACATGTTGCCAATAGCCGATCAGGGCGGCGTGGATGCGGTTTGGTCCCGCCGGAGCAGGGGCTCCGACAGCAGCCCGGCGGAAGGCCACCAGTCGTTTCTTGTGAAGATGTTCAATCGCGGCCTGAATAACGTTCAGGCGATTGGAAAAATGATGCATCATGGCGCCACGCGATACACCCGCAACCTCGGCAATCCGGGGCGTGGTTGTGTTGGCATAGCCATGGTCAACCAGACAGTGAATCGCGGCATCGACAATCTGCGTCCGGGTTGTCGCGCTCTTCAGCGCCTGCTTGCCGTTCGCCTGGCCCGAGACGTCGGACGTGCGCATCATCCTCTGCAGGCGACGCCGGTCACTGAAATTTGGTTTGTTCGTTTTCGTCATAGCACCAGTATACAAAAAACAGACAGGATTGTTTGTATTATTTTTTGCCCCTATAATTATTCCTAGTTAGCGCAATAAACCTCGCCTTGTCACGCATCTTGTTACGTGACACGGCACAAAACCGGCAAGGAGGCTGTTGAATGAGACGTGTAGAAGGGAAGGTTGCGATCGTAACCGGAGGTGCTTCCGGGCTGGGCCGCGCTGATTCAGAGCTGTTGCTGGCGGAAGGTGCCAGCGTCATGATCACGGATATTAACGTTGAACAGGGCCGCGCACTGGCTGACAGCCTGGGCCAGAAGGCTGCTTTCATGGCGCACGATGTGCGGGATGAAGCGGCATGGCAATCGGTCATTGAGGAAACGATCAAAAAATTCGGCAAGCTGGATATTCTGGTGAACAATGCAGGTGTCGTTGTACTGGCCACCCCTGAAGATACCACGCTGGAACAGTTCCGATTCGCAAACCAGGTCATGAGTGAAGGCGTCTTTTTAGGATGCAAGCATGCTATTCCGGCCATGAAAAAGTCTGGTGGTGGATCAATTATCAATATGTCGTCGATTGCTTCCCATATCGGCTATCCGATATTCTTTGCCTATACTGCGGCAAAGGGAGCTGTGCGAGCGATGACGAAATCCATCGCTGTCCACTGCCAGACAAATAATTACGGCATTCGCTGCAATTCGATTCATCCCGGGGCTATTGAAACGCCCATGATCCAAAGTGCACAAGGGCGAGACGAAGCAGCTGATGTGCCTGAAGGTGTGCTGCCGGTCGATGCGGTGGGGGCGCCGTCGGATGTTGCCAATATGGTGCTGTATCTGGCGTCGGATGAATCACGGTTTGTGACGGGTGCTGAATTTGTCATTGATAATGGATTGAACATCCAGTGATGCCAAAATCCCGGAAGGATATATTCATATGAGTGGTAATCGCATAGATGCCTTTTTTGTCTGCGCGGGGAAATATCATGATATCGATTTTGCCCGACTGGAGATTTTAAAGCTTCTGTTCAAGGACCCCCGTATTCGCACGCATGTTGTTGAAGATTATAGCGATATTGCGGGCATCACGTCGGCTGATTTCCTGATCACCTATACGTGTGATGTTATGCCCGCCGAAGCAGAGCAGAAAGCATTGCAAAGCTGGCTGAAAGGCGGGGGCCGCTGGTTTGCGCTACATGGTACCAACTCCATTATAAAGTTCCTTGATAATGGCAAGGCGACCTGCCCACGTGAGGCACCCCTGTTTATGGATATGCTGGGCAGTCAGTTTGTCGCCCATCCGCCATTGCAGGATTTTGAGGTGCAGGTGACCCACGGGGACCATGACATGACCCGGGGCATTGATCCCTTTACGACCAATGACGAAATTTATGTCAGTGAATGGTATGGGGAAAAGCATGTACTGTTGCATACTGAATGGTCAGGCAAGGCCCGGGGATTTGAAGAATCTGATCAAACGGAAATGACAAGCCACCCGGTTTTATACGAACGGAAATATGGCGAAGGTCGTGTCCTTTATTTAAATCTTGGGCACTGCCGAAGCAAATATGACCTTCAGCCACTGGTCGAGGAATATCCGGTGATTGAGCGGTGCAGCTGGCAAAACCCGGTTTTTTATGAACTGCTGGAGCGCGGTATTCGCTGGGCTCACGGGCGCGGTGATACAGACGAGAAACCCGTATACGGCTTGTCGGGAGCCTGAGAAAAGGAGGCGTAAAGATGGGAAGCTTTGACGGCAAGGTCGTTGTTATTCTGGGGGCCTCAACAGAAGGCGGCGTCGGAGAACATACGGCATGGGCTTTTGCGCGGGAAGGTGCAACAGTTGTTATTGCCGCTCGCAACGCGGAACGGCTGGACAGGGTTGCCCGGGCCGTGAATGCCCATGCGGTCTCGTGTGATATTGCCGTTGAATCAGAAGTGAGTGCGCTGGCGGACCAGATTATCAAAAAATTCGGACGGCTGGATGTTGCCATAAATGCTGCCGGGCAACCCCTTATGGCCTCTATTGCCAAAACAGACGAGGCCATGCTTGACCGGTCACTGGCCGTGCATCTTAAGGGGCCGTTCTGGTTTATCAAACACATGGCGCGCGTTATGGACAAGCGCCGGGGCGGGTCGATTATAACCATATCATCTATTACGGCGACCCTGCCGATCAGCCATCACGCTGCCTATGTTGCGGCAAAGGCCGGAACGGATCATCTGGTGCGTGTTGCAGCGCTGGAATATGGTCCGCACCAGATACGTGTCAATTCGATCTCGCCCGGATTTATGGATACACCCATGACCAGCGAATACACGCAAACGCCGGGACTGGTGCAGGCGTTTGAGGCCGAGACGCCGCTGGGCCGTATCGCCACGCCTGACGATATTGCTGAAGCCTGTTTATGGCTTGCACACCCGAAAGCCTATGTCACGGGGATTAATCTTCAGGTCAACGGCGGAGCTTTCCTGCGCCGGATGCCAACACAACAGGACATTGGGGCGTCAATCGCCAAAGTATCGAAAGACAGAAGCGGGAAATAAATTGCTCATACACGACTGTTAAAATTGCCCTACAATATTGCACGACATATTGAATTGTGTTACCTCCTGTCATGTAATCTGTTTGCAGATAAGGGGATAATGTATGTCTGTGACGACTTCGACAGTGCCTGTGCTGAATCTGGATCCTTTTTCTGACGAATTTTTAAGCGACCCGCCCCGATTTCATAAAGTCATCCGCGACGCGGGCCCGGTTGTAAAACTGACGAAATACAATGTCTGGGCGATGGGCCGGTTTCAGGAAGTGCAGGCTTGCCTGAAAGACTGGGAAACCTTTTGTTCCGGGCGCGGTGTCGGCTTAAGTGATTTTGCTAAGGAAGAACCCTGGCGTCCCCCCAGTCTGTTGCTGGAGGCGGATCCGCCGTTGCATGATCGTACCCGAGGTGTCATCAGGCGTATTCTCACGCCGGGCACGTTGAAAGCCATGCGACCGGTCTGGCATGAAAAGGCGGAAGAACTGATAGAGGGTCTGGTTGGGCGCACCACCTTTGATGCCATAACTGATCTGGCAGAGGTTTATCCCCTAAGCGTGTTTCCTGATGCAATCGGTATTCGACAGGACGGACGGGAAAACCTGTTGCCCTATAGTACCATGGCGTTCAATGCCTTTGGGCCGCGCAACCATCTGACAGAAGCCAGCATGAAGGGGGCAGAACAGATTGTCGCCTGGGTCGCGGAAAGCTGCAAGCGAGAAGCGCTTGCTGAAGGGTCAATCGGTGCGCAGGTTTTTGACGCGGTGGACAGGGGAGAAATTACCGAAGATGAGGCAGAGCGGCTGGTCCGGTCCTTTGTGACAGCGGGAATGGATACCACGGTGAATGGTATTGGCAATATGCTGCATGCCTTTGCAACCCATCCGGATCAATGGCAGCTCTTGCATGAGAAACCGGCGCTTGCGCCCTATGCACTGGAAGAATCCCTCAGATTTAATTCGACCGTCCAGACATTTTTCCGCACCACAACCCGGGACGTTGATGTTTCCGGCACGATGATTCCCGAAGGAGAGAAGGTCCTGCTGTTTCTGGCGGCGGCCAACCGTGACGAACGTCACTGGACTGATCCTGATAAATTTGACCTTGCCCGCAAGACCACCGGCCACGTTGGCTTTGGGGCCGGGCCTCATGTCTGTATTGGTCAGATGATTGCCCGTCTGGAGGCAGAGCTGGTACTGTCGGCCCTGCTGGCCCGTGTGACTCGCATTGAACTTGCAGGCCCCGTGGAACTGAAGCTGAACAATACGCTTCAGGCCTTTGCCAGTGTGCCGGTCAGGGTAAGCTGAGCGGCTGATCCACTATTCCAGACTGAGCCTGAACTGGGCTTCGCGAACCTTGCCGTTTTTATGGCGGGTTGTCAGTTTTAGAATCCATATCGGGGCACCCTGAAACTCCGCAGCGGGGATTTCTGCCAGCACATTATTGGCAACCGGTTGCCTGATTTTGTCCCCGGCGTCTTTCCATCTTTCAGGTTCCTCACCCTTGCCAATGGCCACCTGCGCCCGGTCGAACCGGTCGGCGCTTGTTGAGCCAAGAACCCGCAAGATCGGCCCCTTGGCCCCCTGCGCTACCTCTACACCTGAAATGTTGGCGCTAATTTCGAAGTCTTTTGATGCTGTCAGGGCCGCGCGGGCATCAACAAGACCGTACCCTGAGAATTGGTCAACACCGGGCGTGTCGACATCGCGGGCAGAGTTTTTGATGATGCGTTTGACCTCGTCTGCTGTCAGACCTGGGTCATTGCCGATCAGCAGTGATGCGATGCCGGCTACAATCGGGGCTGAGAAAGACGTTCCGCTGGCACGATAATAACGTTTGTCCCCGCCAACATAATTGGCTCCGTTGACATATTCCACACCGGGAATGTCACGCATTGTATCTGTGCGTCGTGCCCGCAGGCTGAGGACATCAATACCCGGCGCTGCAACGTCAATTCCCGCGCCCCAGTTTGAGAATATGGTGCGTTTGTCTTTCAGGTCCGTCGACGAGACCGTAATAACCTTGTCGGATGCCGCGATGCCGTAGTTCCCAACGTCCACACCTTCGTTACCGGCCGCCACGACAATCACCACGCCGCGGGAATGGGCATAGTTGATGGCTGCCTGTTCAATGGGTGTGATGTTCTGTCCACCAACGCTCAGGTTGATGACACGCGCGCCATTGTCTGCGGCATAGGCGATGCCTTCGGCCAGAAAGGATGATCGGGAGTGGCCAAAATTGTTGATCGCCTTGATCACCATGATTTTGGCATTGGGATTGATGCCAGCGATTCCGGCATTATTATTCCATGTGCCTGCGATCATGCCCGCCACAAACGTGCCGTGTCCGTCATGGTCCCAGGGTCTGTTGTTTTTGGCAAAAAAGTCCCAGCCAATCACATCATCAACATACCCGTTGCCATCGTCGTCAATGCCATTATCGGCTATTTCACCGGGATTGCGCCAGATATTTTTCCAGTCAATGTCCAGATGGTTCCAGTCGAGACCGGTATCAATCACTGCAACGATAACCGGCGCCGCATCTTTCTTAATCAGCTTCCATGCCGAGCTTTTGTCGGCAGTGAAACCCACATGCTTGATGGCCCACTGATCATCATATTTTTGTTCCCATGAACCCTTGCCAGCAAAATAAGGGTCAGTTGGCGCATCAAGTGCCTGTGCCGCGAATGGCGCAAGTATGGTAGCCAGAGCTGCTGCAATCCGAAAGTTCAAGGATTTTCTCATTGTACAGCTCCTCCACTTTCTGACGCCATCGGTGAGACAAAGGATACAGTCGCACCGGGTCTGGACAGGGCATTCAGATCAGCGGTGTCCGGTATAAAGCCTTCCGGTGGCCCCGGCTGCTTGTCACGGCAATAATCTTCCGACCAGTCAAGATTGTATTTCATGCCCAGGCTCAGCTTGAGGCCGGAATCCAGTGACAGGTCATAGCCCAGGCGGTAATAGGTCGTATCGCCCAGCTTTACCGAGCCGGTCACTTTATCTTCCACCTCGGGAGGCAGGCCCGTTCCCGTCCCCGAAGGCGTGCCGCTGCCGGCACCAGCTGTACCGGTACCTGTGCCCGCACCATCCGGCACGGCGACAGTAACACCTTTGTTGGTGTCCGCCGTAATGCCCAGTTCGTAGTTCTGCGGGAGGGCATTCTGCACACGATTCCCGGTCACCAGAACCTCTTCAAGTTCGATGGCGCATTCACCTTTCTGGTCAGTCACACATTGCAGGGGGTCAGCACCGGAATCCTGATCGATTTTGGTGCCCCCTTCTGATGGCAGGGCGACGTTGGTGGATGGTGCGAACAGCTTGACCTGCTGACCAGCAACTGCTTTGCCGGTCTGTCCCCCACCTTGCAGAAGGGATGTCTTGGCCTTCACATAAACCGTCGGGCCGGGCACGTCACTCGGATCGTCGCCGTCGTCTTCCTCGGGTGTGTCGGTGTCACGAGGGTCATCACCATCATCAGTGGTTGTGGTCCCGGGTAGCCCGCCGGGAAGGTCCGGCCTGCCGGTATCTCGCGGATCGTCGCCGTCATCTGGCGGTCCGGCATCTCTCGGGTCATCACTGTCATCCGGCGGTGTGCCATCGTCCGGTGGTCCGGCATCACGCGGGTCATCACCATCATCCGGCGGTGTGCCATCGTCCGGTGGTCCGGCATCACGCGGGTCATCGCCGTCGCCGGGGGGGATTGGCGTAATGGTTGGCGGTTCGCCTGTGCCGTCACCATATTCGCACCATGTGGTGCTGTCCTGGCCCAGTGTATAACCACCGGTGCCGCCCAGCGAGAACCCGCCTGTCATCAGGCCGGTCATGGGACGGTCCGATCCGGTGGTGGGACGTTTTTTCGGGCAATTGTCAATGGCGCGCTGCAATTGGGCAATGGCGTCGTTAATGCGCTTCGCCATCTGGTATTTGTCGCCAGGTGAAATTTTGGCGGCCCCCATTTCGGCCTTCTGGTCGCGCAGCTTCTGAATACTGGCTTCCATCGCAGGAATATCACAAAGGGCAATCGCCTCGCCACCATCCATGATCATCAGGTTTGTACCCATTGCAAGATCTTGAGCGCTTTTGCAGCAGTTGCAACTGATCCCGGCTTTGGCCAGAATTTCGTTATAACCGGCCATCTGGGGCCAACCCTGACTATGGCCCATCAGATCATGGTCATGGCCTGCGTGAGCCTCTGAATAGGTTTCTCCGGCTTCATTTTCAACATCGCTGTATTTGTCGTCCAGGCCCATCAAATGGCCAACTTCATGTGCTTCTGCAGGGTTGCCGTGCGGATCGTCGCCCCATGATCCTGACATGACATTTTCCTGTCCGCCAATACCGCTGACATACGACCGGTGCCATTTGACTTCAAAATTCCCGATATAGGGCCCGATACCCGGGATGCTGCCCAGTGTGTCCCATTCCCCGCCATGATTGGGTACGGCTTCAATCTGGTGATAGCCATCGGTCGCGTCATCGCCGCGTATCTTGATGTCTACCGTGATGCAGATCTGGCAGCAGTTGACCGTGGCGCACGTCGTGTCAGCGCCAATATCGGTCATGAAATCATCATAATGCTGGTCCAGTTTTTCCTTGTCCCAGGTTGGGTGATCAGGGTCCAGCATCTCGCTTTCATGGTCACGAGCGATCTGGTCAATAATTTCCTGTGTGGGACCGTTCCACTTGTCTTCAATATTCTTTTTCCAGCGGGCAGCCAGCGCCGGGGTTGCCCGCGGCCCATGTATTTCGATTGGCACGACAATATTTACCGTGCAGGGCCCGCCAGTCTCTACCCGGGTTTGGGCGGAAGCAGTTTGCGTCAGTCCGGCAATCAATATTACGGCGAAAAACACCCTTGCCAGAAAATTTCTGATGATGACGTTATATAATTCCCCCCCCATAACAGTCCTCACCTTTCAATTGTCTTGTATTCTTTGACATGAAGCGCATTGTATTGAATGCGCCGCTCGATCGGCAATTCCTTGTCAATGGTCAGGGTAATCCGGTCAAAGGCATAGACGCGGATATTGATGGTCGTCACTGTATAGGTCTTTCCGTTCGCTGTAATCGTCATGGTGGCCAGGTCACCCCCCTGTATCGCAGGGTCACGGTAAACCGGATCCAGTTTAAAGAAGCGTTCCTGAACAGTGATGGCATATATGTTGGCAATGGCCTGTTTCGAAAGGTTCAGTGTGGTTGGCGGTATAAGGCCACGTTTTGCGATCATGGCCGAGGTTTTAACCTTGCCTGAAGCGTCAATTTCAACCCAGGCAATATCCGGTGGCGGTCCATCGGTCCCTGCGGGTTGTTCATCAACCCCGCGCGCCCGGGATTCAAGCCGGATCGAAAAATCATCTGGCACGGTGACCTGCGCGCTGGCAGGAACGATGGCCGGGGCCAGGGTTGAGATCAGGAAAACAAGGGCCAGGAATGCCCCGGCGAGTCGCCCTGCCCAAAGCCCCGACAGGATGACTCGGACGTTTTCTGTAATTGATGTCTGCACCACTTATGCCCCCGACAGATTGGTATTTGCCCCGTTTTGTCTGGTTTTCCAGCCTGTAAGGGAAGCCTCGGAAAACAAATATATTCACAAAAAGCAGACAATTGACGTTTCAATGATTGCAAGATGATAACTTATTTGGTGTAATGATCATATAAAAAATATTCAGTAGTTTTATTTTAGTACAGTACAGAAGACAGTAATTGCTTTATTTTTCCTCTGGAAATTTAAAGACGCGGATAACTTTTTCTTAACGCGTAACTATATGAAACTTCATCAAAAAAGGAGGAAGCGATGAATAGAAGTGTTTTATTGACAACAGCATTGTCTACAGGCCTTTCTGTACTTGGTTTTGCGGGGCCGGCATGGGCTGTTTACAATCAACAGATGATCTTGACCGGGGGGGGCGCCACGTCAATTCCGGGTAACAGGATATCATTTACAACTTCGAGCGGTGAGACCATCCCGGTTACTGATGATGGAGACGATGATGATGGTATCTTTATGCTGGTTTTCCCGGGACAGGGGGCGCAGTCGGGTACACTGGTTATTACCAACCCCGATGGCACAACGACCAGCATTATGGTGCCGGCAGGTCGGCCCGGTCAGGATATTTCGATTAATGTGCCGGGTCGCACCGCGATACTGGTCCCGTCTGGGGGCAAACCGATGATCAGCCGCGACGGTTATGATGATGCGCCAAAAACCTATATTCGTATTGGTGGCGGATTTGCCAGCCTTGATGTGCCAGGCGTGGGTGCCGGTACGCTGATCGGCGCGGATGGTGAGTCGTTTGTGGGTGAGAGTGACAGTCGCCTGTCAGGCCTGAGCGGCAGTGCCACCATTGGCTTTAATACAGATCTGTTCAGCGGCATGAATATCGAGATGACGTTCGGCTATGGTGAGGCTGATGGCGAAACCAGCGGGTCGGTTGCCAGTGGCACGGATAATGTGGGCATTGTCTATCATGACTTTTCCCCCTCAGACAGCACGGGTGTTTTTATTGGTGCTTCTGGTCTGGATGTCACCAATCAGGTCGACGTAGAGTATAAGAAATTCCGCCTTCAGGGCGGCTGGAACATGCCCCAGGGCAATGGGGCCAGTATTCAGCCCTATATCAGTCTTGAATATATGAAAATTGATCAGGACCACTGGAGCCTGGTGACCACGCCGTCGTTTGCCGATATTACGGCAGACAGCACCCAGGAAGTTGACCAGAAAAACTGGAGCCTGGGGGTGGGTGCCATGTATACCAAGCAACTTGAAAGCGGCCTGACTTTTGGTTTTGGCGGCGGCGTGAATGCCATTTACCGCGATGCCAACCTGTGGTCGCAACAGGTGAATGTCTGTGGTGTTTGTGGCGCAGGCAACAACTTTACTGCTGAAATTAATGATGATGAAAGCGACATTACCTTTGGCGGCAACCTGAAAGCCAATGTCGGTTTCCAGATCAGCGATGGTGTGGCAATTGGCCTTTACGGGCAGTATGTCTATCTTGACAAGGTGGCGAAGGTGTTTAACCCGTCTACAGGCGATGACCTTTTTGTGGATAATAACCCGACCCATCTGGAAAGCGCCTCGTCCAGCAACTGGCTGGGTGGCGCTTTCCTGAGCATTGGTTTCTGACCGGTTGTTTTCGGTTGTCCTGATGAGGGACAGAATATAATCTGTACCGGCTTGGCATATATTGAGGTGCAGTATGAAATTGTTACAATACAGGCTCTGGCTGTTTTGTGTTTTAATGGCTTTTCATACTGCACCGCCGGTTTTGGCAGATACGGACTGGAAAGAAGGCAAACTGGGCCATCTGGCGCCACTCATCGGCACCTATAATTATGAAGATGTATTCGCCGACCCCGTTGTGGAAGAAGCGCTTGCGGACCTTCTGCCTCAGGACATGCTTGATATTCTTCATCGCAATCTGGATGCCCGCGCACCGATTGATTTCGTGAGCGGCTATCTGGTGCTTTCCGGCAATCGTGCACATGCCGGCGGCGAGGAAATGGCGTCCGTCTGGATCAGAATATATGATGCGTCTGCACTGGTTGTGCTGACCCGCAAGGGCAAGAATACGCTGTTCTCGCCTGCAACCAGATATTCCTGGCTGCCTGTCACGTTGCGGCGTTATCTGGCGGCTTTTGATATCCGGAAGCTCTCCCAGCCCCCCGAAAGTCTTGAGTGGCAGTTCAAATAGAGAAAAACCGGGCCGGATGTGCAAAGGCAGTCAGGTTCATGCCAATCTGAAGTCTGGCGGACTTTTTCCTGCTCTCTCCTTCTACACCCTTTCAATACAGGCATTACTGTCGGAATGTAAACCATTCGCGGTGGTTCTAAATTATTTATTTGTTTTTAATTAATTTCTACCCATAGGGGAAAAATGGTTACCCGACGGGCAATATTTTGTGCCCATATTGACATCCGTTTACCCGTATCCAGAATTGTTTTGGGTCCTCTTAATCTGGATAGTATGTGATCTCTATATTTACTCACATAGATAGATAACAGGGGAAAGCCATGAATATTCGTTGTATTTCTGTTGTGCTCATGGGGAGCGTTGCTGTTTCATCATTGCTGGCGCCAGAGTGCGTTGCTGCAAGTGCGGCTACAGAAATGTCCATGCTGGAAGAAATTACAGTCACGGCCAGAAAACGCGAAGAGAATATTCAGGAAGTTCCCGAATCAATTACATTTTTAAGCAGTGCGACGCTTGTGAATGCCGGGGTGGAGAATGTGAGTGATATTGTCAGGCTGGTGCCGGGTGTTGTCATGTACGATACGTTCCGGGCTGGCGTTATACAGCTGGTGGTCCGGGGCATAACGACCCCGCAGAATAGTGAAGCACCAATGAGTTTTGTTGTGGACGGCGTTACCGCTCCGGAAATCGACTTTATCAATCAGGGGATATATGACGTCGAGTCGGTGCAGGTTCTGCGCGGGCCTCAGGGTGCCCTGTACGGACGTGGTGCCCTGGGCGGCGCGATCGTGATCAATACGAAGCAGCCAACAAACGAATTTTCCGGCAGCGTCAATGCGTCGTATGAATCAGGCCAAGATTATCATCTTGGCGGTGCTTTGTCAGGACCTGTTATCAAAGACAAGCTTCTCTTCAGGGTCGGCGGCACTTACAACGACCGGAGAGGGCAGATCCTGAGCACCGCAGCGCAGGAATACGTCGACTTCGTGGATGACGACTATAGTGTGCGCGGTTTGTTGAAATTTATGGCAAGTGACGCGCTTACTATTTCGCTGCGTGGAAAATACAGTGACGGAACGCTGGGCGGGGGCCGCTTTGATGTGGTGCCCATCGGGCAGCTAAATAATGTTGGTGATACTGTGTCGTATGATTTTGTGGCGACAAATGACCGGGAAATCAAGGAGGCTTCGGCAGCAATTGACTGGGCACTTGATTTCGCAGACCTGGCGTTTATTTCGTCCTATGCTCACATAGAGGATACTCTGCTGTCTGATGGTGATTTTCGAGCCAATCCCGGATTTATTCAGCTCAATCGCAGCATTATTGAATCCTATACGCAGGAATTCCGCCTTACGTCCACTGGAATACACCGCTTTAACTGGATCGTTGGCGGGTTTCATCAGAAACGCGACAAACGCTTTACCTTTTCTTTTCTGGACGCGGAGCCGGATGGATCAGTGCCCCCCTTTGTGGCCGGAGATCAACAGGATGATTTTACGAGCAGTAAAGCATATGCCCTTTATGGTCATGTCGGATATGATATTACTGACGCCATAGAACTTAGTGCTGCCCTGCGATATGATCGGGATCACAGGACCTTTGCAACGGCCCTGGATGTCACACGAGACGACGAAAGGACATGGACGCAATTACAACCGAAGGTTTCTCTTTCCTATACGGTTTTTGAAGGCCTGATGACCTATGTCGGATATTCAAAAGGATTCAGGACGGGTGGTTTTAACGAGACCTTCTTCTCGATTCAGCCCGGCGCATACGAGAAAGAAGTTTCAGACAGCTATGAGCTGGGTTTCAAGGCCTCGGCATTTGATAATCGCATGACGATTAATGGCAGCGTGTATCACATCGATCTGAAAAATGCCCAATTCGGGGTTTTTGATGCAAACACATTTGCAATTGGGAATATAAATCTTCGTGACGTCACAAATAATGGGTTTGAGCTTGAAATAATGGCGAAGCCAACTACCGGACTGACGTTGACAAGCAGCGTTTCCGCGACAGAATCCATTCTAAAGGATTATAATGGAACCGGTGTGTTTGTTGACAATACGGTGCCGGAAATTCCGGCCTATACCTTTAATGCCGGTGCTGAATATATTTACCCGCTTTCCGATACATTTGAGGGGCTTGCCCGAATTGATTTTCGCCAGGAAGGAAGAACCTTCTGGCAGGTGGATAATGTACTTAAAACGGGGTCAAAAAGCTATTTGAATGCGCGCCTTGGTCTGCAGTCTGATCGCTGGTCGCTTTCGGGATATGTCACAAATCTTCTGAATACCCGCCAGCCCCTTAAGGCCAGTATTACCGGTGGCGGTTCCGAGGCACGATTTAATCCCAATTTACCCCGGGCATGGGGTGTGGAAGCGCGCGCAAGATTTTGAAAGGCCTGGTTTTAAAGGCTTGCAGGTGTGTCTCGCCAACTGCGTTTCGTATTGTGGCTCAATCTTCTTTTTTGGCTGACATGCCCGCGGTTATGGCGAAGCGCAGGGCGGCGTCCACTGTCATATCAATCGGGGTGACCTGATCGCGCGGCACCACGACGGGAAAGCCGCCAATCTGGTACCCCATTGGCAGGTAAACGACCACATCATCGGGTTGCATCAGGCCTTCTGGCAGATCAGCATTATCATCGCGGGTGATAAAGCCTAAAAACCGCCGGCCACCCCATTCTACAACAACGGCTTTCTCGAACGCTTCCTTGCCGGCACTGCCACGGAAAAGCTGGAATACGTCTTTCAGGGCACCATAAATGGTTTTGGCGAGTGGCACTCGTTCCATCAACAGGCCAATCATGCCCAGCGCCCGCCGACCCAGCCAGGTAGAAGCGATAATCCCCAGCACTATGGTCAGTCCAAGCCCCAAAGCCAGCCCCATGCCGGGTACATAACTGTTTTCCATTATATAGCGCAAAGGGATCGCCAGCCATTCCTCAATGGTGCGCAAAAGCCAGACCAGAATGGCAATGGTCAGGATAACCGGTAGTCCGACCATAAGGCCGCGAGCAATAATACGGGAGACAAGTGCCATGATATATTACCTGTTAGGATGAAGGCCCAGTATTGTACTGTCCGACGACCTGTATTTCCACGCTATACTATGAAATCCATTTGTAGAATGGAACTAAATCATCCCTGAAGGATTAATTGTTAACTAGGGTCAGGACTCATTAATCTGGTTGGGATCAGTCATTGAAGGAAGACAAGGTGCAAGAAGCAAGACGAAATACAGGGTGGCTCCCCTTTATGAGGCTTTGTGACGCTGCAATTTGTCTTTCTTCAATGACCCAAAGGGCAAGGCATATTTTACCATGGAATGCGTCGACAACATTTGAAATAGTCCCGCTATTCCAGCATGTTGCCTTCTTTTCCTTGATAAAACCTGCTCTTGCTGAACCAATCACATTAATGGGTCCTGACCCTAAGTGAATGTGACATTTTTTGAGAAAACAATCAGGGAATAGTAAAATGGGAAAAGCAGTCGGTATTATAGTAGCCGTTCTTATTGTCGCAATTGTGATCTTTTTCGGCGTCAGGCTTATCGACGTAGATCAAACGCGTGAAGCCAACCTGCCAGATGTTGATGTGGACGTCTCGGCTGATTCCGGTAACCTTCCGGAATATGACGTGGATACCGGAGAGGTCGTTGTTGGCACCCAGGAAGAAGAAGTCAAGGTTCCAAAGGTCGTTATGGAAGAAGAGGAAGTTGACGTTCCTGTGGTTGGCATTAAAGAGCCGGAAGACGACAAGAAGGAATAACGCAGGCTTACCTGTAAAGCAGGGCCCTAGCCGCAGATCAGGGCCTGCTAAGGCTGCTTTGTCAAGTATATAATTGCCGCTTTTTCGATCGAGACACTTATTTACGTCGGCAAGGGGATAAACTCTTCTTCGTCACCGGGGACTTTGGCAAAGCGGCCTTCCTGCCAGTCTTCCCTGGCCTGTTCCAGCCGTTCTTTGGACGACGCGACAAAATTCCACCAGATCAGACGTGGTCCGTCCATGGTGGCCCCTCCCAACAGCATCAGGCGAACATTGCTTAAGGCTTTGATGGTGACCTCGTCACCGGGACGCAAAACCAGCATCTGTTCCGGCGGATAAGTCATGCCGCCGATTTCAATGTCTCCCTGCACGACATAAAGAGCGCGTTCTTCTGTTGTTTTGGGAATATTAACCGTTGAGCCGCCAGACAGGTGAATATCGACATACAGCGTATCCCACTGGGTTTTGACCGGGGATTTGACGCCCTGGAAATTTCCCAGAATAACGCGACCTCTGGCCCCTTCGGCCTCAAAGGTTGGCAGGTCTTCCTTGCCGGTATGGTCAAAAGCCGGTGGTCCGTTCTCATGTTCTTTGGGTTGCGCAATCCAGCTTTGAATACCGTACAGGCGAGACGGGCCTTTGCGGACATCTGCGCCGGTGCGTTCGGAATGAACAATGCCGGACCCTGCTGTCATCAGGTTCACGTCGCCGGGTACAATTCTCATGTTATTGCCAAGAGAATCCTTGTGATCCATCGTGCCGTCAAATAAATAGGTGACCGTTGAAAGGCCAATGTGGGGATGCGGGCGTACATCAACGCCCTGTCCTGTCAGAAATTCGCCAGGACCCATTTGATCCCAGAAGATGAAAGGGCCAACCATACGCTTGTTCTTGAAAGGCAGGGCGCGTTTAACTTCAAAATTCCCGATATCACCGGTACGGGGAATAATGACCATTTCAACGGTCTTTGGGCAATTCAGGTCCATATCTGCACCTGCTCCGGGCATCCAGCTCATGATGGCTCTCCAGTATTGAATAATAATTGTCTGGTGAAAGAGGCCCGCAGACCCCTTTCACTTTAATGAATTATGGCAGATCGAACAGCAGAATTTCTGATTCACTTATTGATTTCACAATAATTTCATCTTCGCTTTCTATTGCAAAACCATCGCCGGAGAAGGCCTTGATGCCATTTATTTCAGCAATCCCCTGCGCGACCTGCAGCCAGTATCTGCGCCCGTCAGAAGTTTGAAAACGTGTTTCCACATTTTCATCAAACCGTCCGGCCAGCATGCGGGCCTCCTGTTTTATCACCAGCGAATCCTGCTCGCCATCGGGTGAGATGACGACTCTAAACTGATTGTGCGTCTGTTCCGGTGAAAAGGACTTTTGCTGGTAGTCAGGCGTTGTGTTCTGTACATTCGGCATGATCCAGATTTGCAGCAAATGCACACCGTCAGTTTTTGAGGCGTTGAATTCACTGTGTTTGATGCCGCTGCCTGCACTCATGATCTGGATATCACCCGGCCTGATATTGGAACCGTTGCCCATACTGTCTTTATGGGCAAGCTCACCGCGCAAAACATAGGTAATGATTTCCATATTATTATGCGGGTGGGTACCAAAACCTGCGCCGGGGATAATGTGATCATCGTTTATCACACGTAGCGGGCCAAACCCCATGTGATTGGGGTCATGATAGTGCCCAAACGAAAAACTGTGCATGCTTTTTAGCCAGCCTGCATCAGTGGGGCCACGTTCGTCTCTGTATCTTTGTGTCAGCATTTTTTAGCTCCTGTGTTTAGAAGGCAAAATCCATGCTTTTAAGATATTTTGTTTTCATTTAATTGATAATATAGTTATTTATAATATAATTGTTCTTAATATAAGAACAATAGATGCGCTCACAAGTATGCAGGCCTTTGTGATGGCTATTCATCCTGCCATCTGCTTCAGGGAGAAAATTGAGCTTTAGGAGCGCACACATTTAGCGAGGTTGTGGCGTTGGTTCCATTGGCAATCCGGCGCTTGCCCACGATGCCAGGCCTCCACGATACCAGTAAAGATTGCTGTAACCGGCAGCATCGGCACGAAGGACAGCATTATAGGATTCCCAGCATTCCGAACCGGCACAAAAGAATATGGTCGGTACAGATGTTTTGTTGCCGAACAATGACCTTAGGGAATTGACAAAACTTTGCTGATAGTTGTCATTGAATGTGCCGCCATATCCTCCCATTGGCATGTAAACAGCGCCTTTCACTGTGGAAGCGTGTGGATTGCCGAGCACATCAACAAGCCGGGTCGAGCCATCCCTTGTCACCATGTCTCTGACTTCGTGCGTTGTCACGCGCCTGCCCACGGGAATAGACATGGGGGTCGGGGTGCCGACGTTGGATTCCAGGGTTGATTTGGCCCGTACACCTCTATCGATTAATTCCCCGGCATAGCCTGTATTGTCGACAGGGTTTTCCGTGACGACAGGCGGGTTGTTATTGGCTGGTTCGGGTATATTACCTCCGCCACCACCGCCACTTAACTGTTCCTGCAGCCCAACACCTATGACAATGGCACCAAGGGCCATAAAGGCGTATTTTTTGTCGACCGAAAAATTACCGATGTTAATTGTATTTGCCGGTTTTTCCTTTGGCTTTCTTTTTCTGGTGCTTGTTGTCCCGGTGCCGGATGAGGTTTTGCCTTTAGATCGGCTTGTGTCCGTTTGTACAGGTTGTGAAAGGCCGGCCCAGTCATTTTCCGAATCCTTTTGGGTCGGCTTTTCGGGCGCGGGTGTTTCATAAACGGAGGGTAATGGGCCCAGCCCCAGCGAATAGGCAAAGGCACGGACAACCTGTCGGGCGATATCAATGCGCAGCCCCGTTCCGGCTTCCAGCCGCCCGGCCTGTCGGTCCATTTCCAGACCCGAAAGGTGGCGTTCTGCGCCGGTCAGGGCCGCGGGGACACCTTCTTCCACGGCAGAACTGACGACACGTATTTCCCGCTTGGCCTCTGGCAGATGGTCGGCAAGCAAGGATATCAAGCGCCGCCTGTCGTTGAAAATTTCCTTGCCAAAACGATCGACAAGGGCTTTCAGAACGTCTGCCAGTGAATCATAGACAGGTGTATTTCCAGTCATCGTTATTGTACCCGACCGCATCCGGCAGCTTGTTGGCAATTGGCATCCATGACACACATCGTGGAACCGCTGAGTTGAACATCCTGCCCGGACTGGCCTTGAAATGCCACACAGATGGTGCCAAAGCCAATATTGTCCTGTTGCCACTGGGGCAAGGTAGCGCGTACAGGTGCACCGTTCATATTGTAAAGCATAAGCATACCCATTCCAAGGCTATCTGGCGGGCTGGTGTTTGTATTGCTGCCCGGACGCCAGAAACCAAACATGGCCCCTCCCATGTCCCAGCCACCGGCAGGCAGCATGATCATGGCGGGGGCTGTGCCGACTTGTGTCGTGAGCGAGAAACCAATAGCGACACTGCCATCCTGCATTTTTTGTGATTGCAGGGTAGGTAATTGCCCGTTCGCTGGCTGAAGTAAAGGCATGGGATTATTGTTTGGTTGAGGTTGCGGCCCAGGCTGGGGGTTTGGTTGTGGCATCGGTTGTGGCTGAGGACCAGGCTGAGGGTTTGGCTGTGGCATCGGTTGTGGTTGAGGCATGGGCTGCGGGTTCGGCTGTGGTCCGGGTCCCTGTTGCCCCTGGGGCTGCTGCTGCGATTGAAAGATGACAGCTGCCAGCGCAATTACCGCACTCGCAATAACCCATTTGTTCTTCCAGATCGGGGGTTTTTCATCTTCTTCTTCATCGTCCTCTTCATCATCATCTTCGTACTGGTCGTAGACCGGCCGGGCATCCTGTCCTGAATGGGGTTTCTGGTATTGTGGTGTTTCGGGGGCCCCTACAGCAACGGAATCGCCAGCCCATCCGCCGTCTGACGGCGCTGCCTTGCCTGCGGCGGGCGATAACGGACCCATGCGGCGTGCCACGGCCAGTGCCGCCTCGACAACGCCCACTGAAAGTTTCTCGCTGACAGCAATATCTTTCTTGATCTGGTCCGTTTCCGCGTCGGCATTGGCTGCATTGGTAATGCGACCGGCGGCATTGCTCTCAAGAGCGACCGCCAGAGCCTTTATTTCAGCATGTAAATCCGGCGCCTGACTGCTCAGGCGGGGCACCAGCAATGCGGGAGATTGAATGAAACCGTCTCCCTGTTGCTGGCGGCACTGGTTAACGAGTGTGTATAAGCGGTCTTCGACGGACATGGCTGTTTCCTTATTACCAGATAATATCGCTTGTAACGGCCTGATTTTGATCGACATCCTGCGCGAGCGTCATGAGAGGGTCGGGTGAATTGGTCGGTGATGACGCAGCCTTCACCGGGGCCGTTGTCGCCCATTTGATATATTTTACGAGTTCCGTTGCATTGTTAGCCTTCAGCGGCTTCAGTTCGGGATGGCGAATAAAGCGCCCCAGTATCTCGTTATCGGCGTCAGATCCGATTGCTACCGCCAGCCGTATGGCTGACATGGTATGATCGGCAGCGAAGAAAGCGTCGAATCCGGCTTCAAAATCATCTGTTGGGTAACCGTCGGACGCCAGCACCACAACAGGCGGCAACTGCCGCCCTGGCATGGCTTCTTTGGTCAGTCGCTTTGCCAGAAGTTGCAGGGCTTCGCCCATATGGGTTTCACCCCCTGCGGTCAGATCCGTCCACTGGATTTTGTCAACAGGCTCGGGCTCTTCTATTTGCCATTCAGCGGTTGACGAGAACCGCAGCACGCTCATTCTGACATCGACTTCCGGGTTTTCCGCGGCAACATTTCTGAGCTCTGGCAGGGCGGTTCGCATGGCATAATTAAGAGAGGCAATGCGATCCCCCTGCATCGAGCCGGAACAATCGATGGCCAGCAGAATTTGCAACTGCCTTCGGGCGAGAGCTGTGGGATCAAGAGGAAGCTTCCTGGCCATGCCCTATCCCAGCCCTGCAACGAAACCGATTAAATTACCGCCAAAATCTATCTGGACGCCAGGTGCCAGACGGATATTCTGACCCGCTTCTATTTGTTGCCTGCTGCCATCGCGCAGTGTCACGGTCCAGGGCGGGCCGCCACTGTTCCGCAGCCCGATCACATTGGCCCGGGTGGGGTGGGGGACGATCGTGCCGGAAACACCGGCACCGCGCCCGCCAAGTGCAGGTTCAGCCCCCAGATCAAGGTTGCCGCCCGCCCGCAGGGGAATCTGCAGGCCTTCGATATTGAGCGCAAGTGCTTCGACTGGTGCTGCAGCCGGTGCCGGAGGGGCCGTGGGAGCGGCAGGTGTCGCTGGCGCTGCAGCAGGGCGCGGTTTTGGCGCCTCATCACGTTCGACGACGATAGAGCCAAAGCTTTCGGCAGAACGACCGGAGTCTTTTGCTTCAATGTGGCGGGCCTTCAGAATGGCTGCAACCAGCCCGACGGCAGAAGCGCCCGCAATAACATAGCTTAATACAGGCGATATTACCGGCACGCTGTTCCACAACGCGTGAATCACCGATCCGGCGAGCCAGCCGATACCAACAATTTTCCACATCTGCTTTGGCCGGATAACAGCGAGGCCGACAAAATATCCCATGATCCCGGCGTAGGCCATATGCCCGACCAGTGAACCCAGAACCCGGGGCATAAGCAGCAGAAGCCCGCCTGCCATGCCAAGGGCAATATCACCGGTTTCCTTGGTGATGTTCTGGACCATGTTGGGCACATACTGGGTGCCGGTTTCAATGAAGGTGAATGCGCCACCGGCGAAAACGCCCATAATGGCGCCGTCCAGCGGACCCCTTACATGGGTGATTTGCCACAAGGTATTCTTTTTCAGGCCGGGTTCGGATTGTGCCTTTATTGCCCACCACGCGCCGAACAGGATAGGGGTTGCCTTCAGCAATTCTTCCATCAGGCCTGCTCCAAAGAACATCCCGATAAAAGTCGTGATGAAATTGGAATTCGGCCCCATGCCGATATTACCCGGCAGAATACTGCGAAAGACGAAAAAATAAGGCATGATCAATGGCGTCATCATGATCACACAGACGGCAGCAAACGGGAACATATAGGTCCAGATTGACCGTGGTGTCCGGGCATAAAAGAAGATCATCAGCTGGAACATCATGACCAGAAAGAAGCAGACCACCAGATTTACAGTGACCAGAGCACCAAACCGCTGCTGGGGATCGGGATTGCCCAGTACCCCGCCCATCATGGCAAACAAAAACGGCACGCCTATCGCAAGCAGGACCGTCAGCAGAAACAGCGGGCTTTTGAAAATCTTGATATTCTTCGATCGGAACGGAACCATTTCCGAGAAGCTTGCGTCATCATGATCACGGGGGACCGCAGGCATGACCGGCTTTTTTTTCTTCGCCATGATTAGTCTTTCTCCTTTTTGGGAATGTCTTTGCCTGAACGGATGGCAATACAGATTGTGCTGTCATCTCCACTGCCGCTGGCCGAGACTTCTTCCAGCCAGTCCGGCAGTGCTTCTATCATTTCGTCCCAATTGTCGTGAGCAAGTGTCCGCAGGTGTTGTGCGGCACTTTCAAATCCGGCGTCATCCCGGAACGATTTGGAAACGCCATCGGTTGAGAGAAGTATAAAATCCGGCCAGCGATCATTATCCTGCTTCCACACGGAGGCAATCCGGAAATGCTGACCGGCATTTTCCTGACACAGGGAATAGGTTTCCTCTCCCCGTAATCCCTTGTCGTCTGGCAAGGGTCGCATAATGCTGCCGTCATCGTAGCCAAGCAGCAGGTCTCCGTCGCCGATCTGAAGGAAGATCGCGATGTTTTCGTTTGCCGCCATACTGATCAGGGTCGCGCCATACGGCGTAAATGGTGATCGTCCGGGGGGTTGTATGCCCGCTTCATCCAGGGGATTGCTTTCAAGGTCATGCATGACCAAGGCCTGCCAGTGGGCCATAATCTCACCAGCCAGCGCGCCTTCTGCCTCGTCTTCTTCCTGTGCGTCCAGATGCCAGGCCAGTATCTCTGTCGCCCCCCTTGTGGCAAGCATGGCACCGGTTGCCGACCGAAAATGTGGCGCAGACCCGTGGCCATCCGAAACGGCAGCAACAATACGCGTGCCGTTCCCGGTTTCGGGCAGACAGGCTATGGCATCCTGATTCGGCATTCCCGACCGGATATGTGCTGTACCCCGGACGGAGGCTCCGGCAATTTTCCAGTGCGGGGAGAAAAAACTCATGCCAAAGATTCCCGCAGGTTGATATGCGATATTGTGCCGACAGACTTGCCAAAATTTATGTCTGTGCCTGGTGCGATTCTGACGGCTTGCCCGGGTGGTACAATGTGTGACGTGCCTTCTGGTAGCGATACACGCCAGGGGCTTTTTGTCATATTCCGCAGCCCAATCAGGCCGGGTCGGCTGGGGTGGGCCTCAACTTTTGCCGCTGTAGCCGTGCCGCCGCCGGCGCCACCTAAATATCCGGCCTTGATTTCCTGCCCGATATTCATGGTAATAACCTGTGATCCAACACATAAAACAGGTGAGAATTCAAGGGTTTCGCCGCAGCAAAGGCACTCGGCAGATACACAGGGCGCGCCTTTCTCCATGGATATGACGTGCTCGAAATCACAATCGTGACATATGTGGATAGCGTCCGGAATGGATTTCAAGGCATTCATCCATTCCGTCTCGAGAACCCGTGATGCCGGATCGTGAAGACCATCTGTAAAGGCGCGAACGAATAAATGACGTAAAGTGCGAGGCAAGCTTTGCCATCGTGCGACGATCCAGTCATGTACACCATCAACCGGACCATTTTCATCACTGCCGGGGTCAAAGATGAACATCGGTTTGGTGCCATAGAGCGACATTTCTGCATCGGCATTCAAAACGCTGATGTTATTTTCCCGGCGCCCGTCAAGAGGATGCCAGCCGAACAGTGCATAAAAAAACAGGACCGCCATTGAAAACAGGTCTGTTCGACTGTTGGGCAGGGATTCGCGGCGCACGACTTCCGGGGCCATGAATTTGCGGGTGCCGTAAATGCTGGCGTCTGCCCCGTCTATATTCACATTATCATTGTCACAGATGAGGATACGGGCGGTTTCGGGATTGACAAATATATTGCCGAAATTGATATCCTGATAGCAGAACCCGCTGGCATGAAGTTCGAAGAAACTGTGGGCCAGTTGCTGGCAAAGACGGATTCTGTTGGCAAGGGTGAGTTCCAGTCGATGCGGGGGCGGCGAGATCAGGTCGCGGATGCTCCTGAAATCGTCTCTTCGCAAGGGCATGATATAGCCAAAGCTGCTATTCCCGGGGACTTCTACCAGATCAAGGGGCCATAAAAAGTCCGTCGTTGGGGCACCGCGCCGAACGCCGCGTTCCAGTCTCAGCCTCAGGCCCGTATCAATTTCCGTATAATGTTGGTGATACCATTTCAGAGCAAAAGGCAGGCCATCTACAACGACGTGATAGACCTCGCCCTGTCCGCCAGCCCCCAGCAATTGCCCAAAGCGCCCCTGCCTGCCGTTTAGCGTCGCAAAGGAGAGCCCGGACATGGCCGATTCAGTCGCTGTTTCATTCATATTGTGCACGCCCCCACCCATGAATTTTACTCACCTGGATGGCCCTGACCCCGATTGTCTGCTAATAGTCTCACAGGAATCGGGAGATGGCAAATCCCTTGATTGCCGCTGGTAAAAATCGGTCCAGATTTGGATAAGGTTGGTAACGTGTTCCCACTTGCTGCGGGCGTCTGCAGGTTTCCGGCTGAAAATATTTTTTCCATAGTCCCAAAGACAGAGATTCATCGGTTGACAGCCAAGGCAGAGCCGGGGTATTCACCATCCTGGAGGGGTGGCCGAGCGGCTGAAGGCAACGGTTTGCTAAACCGTCATACGGGTCTAAGCCTGTATCGTGGGTTCGAATCCCATCCCCTCCGCCACATCATAAGTCATTGTTATAGAATGATTTTTCATGATTTTAGCCTCTTGAATTCAGCCCACATTTCCGCCGGTTAGCGGTGAGTCACCCTTGTGGGTGGCCACCAGAGACTGTTTTGGTGGGACTGAGTATGCCGCTGGATGTGACCAGGTCTCTTAAGGGCAGGTTGGTGGTACGGTTGGCCGTGATACTCCTTCTCCATATTATAACACTTTGCCATCAAACGGTTCAGCTATTGAGACACTCCTACTGAGGAGACGCGGTGTCCGTTGGCAACTAGTAATAAAGCTTGCCGTGATTCAAAACTCTTGTAGTATTTGACTGTAGATGCAAACCTCACGGTAGGGGGAGCTATGGCCAATAAAAATGGACCAGATGCTTACGGCGAGCTGTGCAGTGTGTCGGATGACCTTGAAGGTTTTTTAGGCAATGACCCTAGACTACTTACCTATGTAAAGGCAGAAGATACGCCTGAACAGATTACGCTGTTAAAGAAGTTGTCCGGAATGAGCTTGACGTGGGGTATTATTGATTCTGGTCTTAACCCTAACCATCCACAGATCAAGGGAGTGATTGTAGAAATGAGGTCCTTCACTGATCAGGGGCCTGAAGATACTTTAGGACATGGAACCGCTGTTGCGTGCAGTTTTGTGAGAGGAGAAAATTTTGCAAGAATATACAGCGCTAAAGTCACCAATAAGGAAAATAAAGTATCTTTGGACGCAGTCCTCAAGGCGCTGGATTGGTTGGTAGAGTGTAATGTCGGCCATATCAACATGAGTTTGGCATTTGATCAGCGTCAGCCAAATGTTCTAAGATTGTGTGATAAAATAGAAAAGATAGCTCAGTTGCCTCGGCCGCCCATAATAGAGGTTGCTGCTGGAAATCATCCGATTTTGGCCCCATACCCGCCAACTGTCCGGCATCGTGTATTTTCGTTAGAGGTTCAACGGAACCTGTGGCTTCCCGGACTAGCCCCGTTGCATTTGTTGTTCCGCCGCCAGTTTTTTTGAAAAGTGCAGGACGGATTTTCCAGTTAGCGTTAAAAGCTTTCGAGAAGAATGATTTTGGCAGTGCTTTAGACTATTGCCGACAGATACTAGAAGTGCAGCCTAATAACATTTATGTACTTTGGTTTGGCGCTATTTCAGCCACTGCTTTTGGAGAGAGGGAAGTGGCCAAAGTTTATTTACGGAAACTGTTGACAATTGCGCCTTTCCTCCCTCGTGTTGGCTCGTTCTTGGCTCTTTTAGAATGCGAAGATGTCGAAATTCCACGTTCATTATTGAAGTATCTTGAGACGGGCTGGGATACTTGCTGATGGAACTACTTTTACTCTTTGACAAGTGGCTCATCACATACCCTCGTTGGGTGCGTGTTGCTTTGGTCTTGGCGGGGACAATATGGTTGATAGTGGCGGGTCTGCTTGTACTTTGTGCTCCAGTGTCGTCAATATCAGGCGCTCAATCCATGCTTTCAAAATTTCAGCAGTATCCCCAATGGGTACAACAGTGCATGTTTGGCGTCCTTGCAGTTTTGGCAATTTTGTACATTATACTAAAGATATTTGCCCCACCAAAAAAATTGAAGCTCAACCACTTTCGTCAGGGCTTTATACAGAAGAAAAATGATCGCTTGTCTTTGGAGGTGATGGTTACTAACAATACGGGTGAGATGGTGTCGCTGTCAGAGGCAAATCTAGTATATTATAGGGATAAAGTTTCATATAGCGGACTACAGTCACATCAGGGAATAAGTGCAGAATATGTGATATCTAGGTCAGGCGATCACAACTATGTAACAATGGGGGATGGATATAGGAATAGGGTAAATGTGCAGTTAATAAAACCTTTTGCAGGGCAGGAGCAATTGGAGGCAAGAGTGCCGATCCAACAGACTGTCAAAAACGGTAAAAGTGATCGTTTTATGCTGGTGCTATCAGATGCTACTAAGCTTGATAAACGCATAAACATGGCCCAAATTACGCTATGTTACGGCGATAACATGACTATCGATGCTGAGACAGATATTGATCTAAATTAATTTTCTCTGCTTTTCCCATGCGACCGGCAGCTTGATCTCGTTGGCAAGGCGTTTGGCGGTCAGGTGCAGGGGGTGGCGATCCCGCAGGATATCAGCCAGAATCTCGGGTGAGAGGAACGAGAGCTTCAGGATGCGGGTAAAGTATGACGGGCTGACGCCGGCTTCAGTGGCAAGTTCGGTGATAGTGTCCCCTCGTCCCCGCAGAATAAGAGCCTGATACATATGCGCCTGGGCCATCAGGCGGTGCAGGCTGTGATCCGGTTTGCGCCGGGCGCTGGCATCTTGCCCCTCGATCAACAGCCGGGTTTCGATCCCGGTGCGCCTGAGCCGGGCGTTGATGATAAGGGTCACATGATGCTTGTCCGCAGGCACTGAATGTGGCCGGTATATTTCTTCCGGCCTTTTCTCCAGGATGGCCTTTAATCCCTCGGGGGAGAGGTGCAGCTCCAGCCTGTCCGGGAACAGGGTGACGCGGTTGATAAGTGTTGTGAGCATACTACGCCTTTGGGCCGGTGTTTGGCTGGTCCAGCCCTCGGCCAGGGTTCGGGCCCGATTGAACAGCTCGTCACATTCGTGAGCGGCTATAGATTGAAGGCCCCCTGCCGCCATGGCATCCATGACATCGGTTTTGCTGGTCAGGAACTGTTGCACCCTTGTCTCGACCAGCCCTTCCAGATCCCCGGCCGGGACCCGTCGTCCGCCGGAAGCAGGATGCCTGCCCCTGATGATGAGGCGCCGGGAGATGTAATAGCGATAGCGAACTCCTTTCCTGCTGGCATGGGACGGGGTCATTCTGTCCCCGCCCTCGTCATACAGGAAGCCTGCCAGCAGGCTGGGGGCAGGGACATCCGTACCTGATGCCCGGTTCTGTCGATTGAGTTCCAGCTTGTCCTGGACCTGCTGCCAAAGGTCTTCATTGATGATGGCGTCATGTTCCCCCGGGTAACACTGACCTTTATGCACGATCTCGCCCCGATAGAGACGGTTGGAGAGCATATGATACAGCGCCCCCCGGGCAAGGGGCAGGCCACCGGTCATACGGCCATGCCTGTCTGTACGTTGCTTGCTGACAATATGCCGGTCTGCCAGCTCTGCCTGCAGGGCGCTGACTGACCCCAACTCGCTATAGCGGTGGAAGATATGACGCACCGTTTCCGCTTCTGTTTCATGAACCAGAAGCTTTCTGTCTTTTGTCTCGTAGCCGAGCGGTACGGTACCGCCCATCCACATCCCCTTCTTCTTTGAAGCGGCAATCTTGTCACGGATACGTTCGCCGGTAACCTCCCGCTCGAACTGGGCAAAGGACAGGAGCATGTTCAGGGTGAGCCGTCCCATGGAGGTGGTGGTGTTAAAGGATTGGGTAACCGAGACAAAGGACGCCTTGTGAGCATCAAACACATCGACAATTTTGGCAAAGTCGGCAAGTGAGCGGGTCAGGCGATCGACCTTGTAGACCACAATTGTATCGATCAGCCCTGTGGTGATATCCTGTAACAGGTGTTGCAGCGCCGGGCGGTCCATGGTGCCTCCGGAGATGCCACCGTCATCGTACATATGAGGAACCAGCTGCCAGCCCTCATGGCGCTGGGAGGTGATACAGGCTTCGCAAGCCTCTCTCTGGGCGTCCAGTGAATTGAAGTCCTGTTCCAGACCTTCTTCGGAAGATTTACGGGTATAGATGGCACAGCGTATTGTGGCAGGCGGGGTTACAGCTTGCCTAACCATCACTGGACCCTTTGCTGGTCCTCAGGCCAAAGAAGCGCGGGCCTGACCAGTGGCCGCCGGTAATCTTGCGGGCAATGGCGGTAAGGGACGTCCATATCTGTCCCTGCCATTCAAAGCCTTCTTCCAGAATGGTAACGGTATGGGTGACCCCGTGCCATTCGCGCAGCAGTCGAGCGCCCGGCTTCAGACGTGCCACCCGGCTGCGGGTGACATCGCCGCCCTGTGTCAGGGTCTTGATCAGGCGCGCCATATGGCGCCGGGTGGCAGGATCAAGGCCACCCCGCCCTTGTACTTGCAGCTTCCAGCCGAGGCCAAGGATCAGAATGTCACGAGACATGCGCCGGGGTGGTGTGGACCGGTAGAGCCGTTTCCATGTCTGGTGGAGGTCAGCATAATCCATGATGGCAAGGGACTGAAGCCTGAGGTCAAGAACATCGACGGTATCTGGGATATTATGGTTCGTCATCCTGATGCCCCTTCCACAAGCTGATAGATGCTCTGGCCACCCTCTGTCCGGGAACGGGTGATGGTATGCCCCTGTTTGCGCAAGCCACTCAAGGCCGCCCGGACGGAATGGGCCTGCCAGCCTGTGGTATGGATCATTGCCGCCATGGGTACGCCAGAGGTTTGGCCGAGGAGATCCAGGAGGAGCGCCTTTTTGCTGCCCGCCTTTGGTGTGTCAGGTGATGTTTTGTCGCGGTTTGAAGGTGGGGGTACGCATGGTGGGGAGGCTGCGGAGATACTTGATGATACCTTTGGATCAGAGCAGCCCGTCTGTTCCGGGGGTGATGTTCTTTCACCTCCGGGCGAGGTATGTCCGGCCAAACTCTGCTGTCTGGCATTTATTCCAGTTGAACTTGTTATGGACGGGCCGTCACGGTGATTGGTGCCTGATGCCGTATGATGCAGGGCCCTGTCGTCAGCGTCACCATCACCAGAATGATCCTCTTCCTCGCCCGGTTCTATCCCCAGCGCGACAAGACCCTGATCCGTGATGATCAGGGTCAGGCGCTCACCGTCACCCCTTATGCGCCAGACCTCATCATCCAGAGAGGCAATGACCTCAGCCACAAACCCCTTGCGGATCAGGCTTTGAATAACGATCGTCTCAGCCCCCTTGTTCAGGCGCAGAGTATCGGGCAGGGGCAACACATTGCCGTCCGCTCGCCCTGCGGCGGCAGACAGTATCACTATTCGATATAAATCCTTTTGATTAAGATATTTCGTCGCTTGTCTTATACTGGAATTTAGTAAAACCACCTTTTATTAATTGTAAACGCAATGTATAGTGGATTTAACAAAGATATTTGGCTTCATCTGTAAGGCCGTGTATTTTAACTAGCCGATAGCCGGGATATTTCTATTTATTGGAGATGTCAGAAATTGTTATGATATCTCCGGCAAACCAATGTGAATCTTGCGCCTTTTTTAAAATTGAAATTCTTAAGTGAGTGAAATAGTGACTGACCTTTCCGCACCTAACATCCGAAAATCAGCAATAACCGACGGCATGAGCGCTTCTGACCACATCAGTTATGCCGTGACGTTTGTTGCCAACCTCATGAGTTTTGGTGGCAGGAAAGACAATGTGGAGCGCTTTAACCTGACCGTACGGCAATGGCGGGTCATTGCTATTATTGGCAGGATGGGGCCTATGACATTGAGTGATATTGCTAACACCGTACACCATGAAAAATCAACCTTGAGTCGAGCAGCAAAAGAACTGGAAAAACGGGGACTATTATGCAAGCTCCCTAATATACGGCATAAATTAAGTCCTTTGATATCGTTTACCAAGGAGGGGCAGGCTTTATATAACGAAATCACGCCTATCCATCAGATTCAGTCAGAAAAGCTAACCTCGATACTCAGTGATGAAGAGAAAAAACAACTCTGTGATCTTTTGGATAAATTACAGGATCACGCGGAAGAAGTTCGTGCATTTGAAGGATGGGCACACAGCTAGTTTTTCAAATGTAATCAGTGCTCATATAAAAGTCAGGCAGCAGGCCTTGGCGCTATCTATTCAGACGGGTCTGAAAGATTTGTAAGCCGGTTTATTCATTTGGACTGAAGAAATCACCCCAAAGACTGCGCTGCGCCCTAACGCACTTTCACCGAGGCGTTATTGTGTTCGACGATTGCCGGTGCCATTTGGACAAGATAATCGTTGGTTAGTGCATGCACCATAAAGAGAGCTGAATTGGTGCGATATGCGAGACAGCTTTTTAGCTCCTGATTTCCCACATGTAATAACCAGATCGGCGAACCATCCCTTTTGCCTTCCTTCACGCGAGCCTTCTCCGTTAATCAATATTTTTACGTGGAATTTTATGATCCAGCATTTCCAGTTGGTGCTACCACCGACGTGCAAACGGGCGGGTGAAATCCCGTAAATAAAAATGTTGCAAATGCAATGAAAAAGTACTAATACAATAAATGACTAGGGCTTGATTCTGAAGGGGAGTTCAAATTGATCACTCAAAAAACTTTTTTAGAAGACCTATGTTTTTATTATTTCACAATAGGTTATGCGAGAATAGTGCCCGGACAGGGCTTTTGAAAATACGACCCACTCTCCAAACGGATGAAAAAAATTATTTATCAAGGGAGCTAAAATGAATGCCGATATATCCATTAGACAAATTTAAAATCACCGCCAGTGTGCTGGCACTATCAACTGCTTTTTCGATATACACCCCGGCATTTGCCGTTGAGGAAATTGCCGTTGAGGAAATTACAATCTCCGCTTCGCGCATCAAGAGAGACGGCTTTGAAGCACCAACGCCCGTATCGGTCATCAGCGAGGATACGTTTGAAAATACAGGAACAACTAACATCGCCGATGTTATCAATCAGATTCCTGCATTCTCGGCTATGAAATCCCCCGCTATAACTGGTCTTAACAGTACCGAAAATGGCATCAACGCCCTGGATCTCAGGGGACTGGGGGCGAACCGGACATTGGTTCTGGTCAATGGTCGCCGTCATGTGACCAGTGGGGCTTCCGGCACCGTGGACACCAACGTCATTCCATCTATAGCATTGGAACGGGTTGAAGTCGTGACGGGCGGCGCATCAGCGGCCTGGGGTTCTGATGCCGTAGCTGGCGTCGTCAATATGATTTACAATAAGAACCTGGATGGGCTCAAGTTTGAAAGTCAATACGGTATCTCCGATAAAGGAGACATGGACAATTATCGCTTGGCGGCAGCTTATGGCGGGAAATCCCAAAATGATCGGGGGCATTTCCTGATCGCTGGCGAATATAACAAGAGTGAAGGTATCGGAAGTCCGCGTAGCCGGGATTGGGGCAGGAAACAGTATCAAATACTTGGCAATCAATTCCTTCCAGATGCGAAGTTATATTTCGGTCATCCAGACGGTGCAATTCTGTCAGGTTTTGGCCAGCCCCCTGAACTTGCCGATTTGGTTTTCGGTCCGGGTGGCGCCGTTTCTAATCGTGAAATCGGTACGAGGTTTCCAGGTCCGATATGGATGGTTGGGGGCGATGGCCCTGATTTTGCAGCTGAAGGGACACTGGTTGTTCCTCTGGAACGCAAGAATATCATGGGGTCTTATGAATATAAATTGACCGACGATATCAATGTCTTTTTCGAAGGTTCAATGGCAAAATCCCGCTCGGTATCGCCGGTTGTACAAGGCGCGTCCTTCCTGTTTGGATACGGGGCTGGTTTTCCGATCAAATCAGGAAACCCATTTATTCCCGCCAGTGTACAGGCCACCATGGATGCCAATGACATAAGTGAGTTTGGCCTTGTGCGCACCACGGAAGACATGGGCGTCATCACTGCAGATTCAAGTCATGTCACCTACAGGGTCGCTACCGGCTTTAATGGGACAATTGATGATAACTGGTCCTGGGAAGTTTATTATCAACGTGGCGAGAATACATTCGTAAATATTAAGCGAAATAATCTCCTCAAAGAAAAATTTATTGATGCGATTGACGTTATCAGTGACCCTGACACAGGGGCTCCCGTATGCCGAATAGGCGGAAGTTGCGAACCTCTAAATCTGTTTGGTTCCGGTTCTCCCAGCCAGGCCGCTATTGACTATGTTACGGGCAATGGCATCTCCAGAACGAATACGACTCAGGATGTGTTTTCCGGATCTTTGAGCGGTGATGTCTTTGAAGGCTGGGCTGGCCCTGTATCGGTTTCCGTTGGTGCTGAAGCCAGAAGAGAAAGTCTGCGTTTGATCGTGGACAAATACTCGGAAGAAAGCGCCTATGTGGTTGGCAACACCCAGCCACTTTCGGGTGCTGTGAATGTGAAAGAGGCCTTTGGTGAGTTTGTTGTGCCTTTGTTGGATGCAAATTCCGGCTTAGGTGAATCAATGGAACTGAATGGGGCTGTTCGGTTAACCGATTATAGTAAAAGTGGAACTGTAACAACTTGGAAAGCCGGTTTAACATATCGCCCTGAGGAACAATTCCTTATGCGTGGCGCAATTTCCCGAGATATCCGGGCGCCAAATATTTCCGAGCTATTCACAACCTCGACTCTGTTGTTTGCCAATGTTTTCAATCCTCTGACCGGCGAGACCGAACTGGTCCAGCAAATTAATAGAGGCAATCCTGATCTTAATCCGGAAAGAGCAATAACCAAAACTTTGGGAATGGTTTATTCGCCAACATGGCTTGATAATTTACAATTATCGGTTGACTGGTATGACATTAAGGTATCCGGTGCTATTGCGGGTGTTCCACTACAGGAAATTGTTGATAACTGCATTATTGAGGGTAACCAGACTTTCTGTGATGCTTTGACCATTGGTGGCGGCAACCGTATTGAAAGAATTTCAAATTCGGAGTTCAATATTGCTTCATTGCACTCAAGTGGACTCGATTTTGAAGCCAATTATGAAACGGAAGTTGGTAACTCGGCTACTCTCGGGTTCCATGTCTTTGGCAGCTACATTATTGACAAGAAAAACTCCCCGAATGGTAAAGTTACAACCAACCGCGCTGGAGAAGTCAGAATTGACAACCAGGGGATGCCAAAATTCAAATTGAACGGCAGCGTCTCTTATGCCGATGGACCCTGGGGCGTATATTCCCAAGTCCGCTTTATAGGCAAAGCCAAATATGACGTGACTTACGATTCGACGCAGCTTGCCGACGAGTTCAATAATATCAGTCCTGAAGTTTATGTGGATCTGTCTGCTCGCTATGGCTTCAAGGCCTTGGGAGACATGGAAGTTTATGGTGGCATCAACAATGTTTTTGACAATGATCCACCGGTTGTCCCGTACAACTTTGTCGCCAATCTGCAAAGTAACGGCGGTATCTATGATCTTGTTGGCCGGTTCTTTTATGTTGGGTTAAGGGGCAAGTTCTAAAACGACATACAATGGTTCTGGCAGAAATGTTTCCGCCAGAACCATCTGTGTTTACTGGCTATACTATCAGACGAAAACACTGAAACCTGGATGTTAGAGATGAATAAACTGGTAAAAATCCTGACCTTGTTAATCCTGCCACAAATGGGTTTAATCCCGGCATATGCAGCGAGTTATGACATTGTCATCAAAAATGGCCTTGTGATTGACGGCAGCAGGCATGTTGGCAAAAAAACCAATGTGGCAATACGGGGTGGTAAAATAGTTTATGTCGGTCCTCGGGCGGATTTGACAGCTAACACGGTTATTGATGCGACAGGTCTTGTGGTCTCACCGGGTTTCATCGACGTGCATAACCACGCAGAAAGAATGATACAAAAGGGGACGAAAGGACTGAGTGACGAAAGCTATCTTCGTCAGGGGGTAACAACTGTTGTTGCCGGCCCGGATGGTTTTCTTAACCCCGAAAATATCCTGAAAATCCGGCAATATATCAAAGACAATGGCAGTTCCACCAATATTGCTGTTTATGTGGGGCATAATGCGATCCGCCAGCAGGTTATGGGCATGGCTCCTGATTTGGCTTCTGAGCAACAATTGTCGGCCATGAAGGCGCTGGTTAAAGAAGGTATGGAGCTTGGGGCTGTCGGCCTATCGACAGGCCTGATGTATGCGCCGGGTTTATATAGCAACACCGCCGAGGTAGTCGAATTGGCGAAAGTCACGGCTTCTTATGGCGGCAGTTATGATTCTCATGTGCGTAGCCCGGTGTTTGAGCTGATTAAATCATACGAAGAGGTTATCCAAATTGGCCGTGAAGCCAAATTACCGGTTAAAATTGCACATGCGAAACTTGTCGGTCTGTCGAACAGTGAGCTTTTCCCAACCGTCCAAAAGCTAATTAATAGCGCGCGCGATGAAGGTATAGAAGTGGTTTCTGACCAGTATCCTTATGACGGTGCCGCAAATTTATGGCTGTGGAAAATGATTGCGCTACCTGAAGATATGAAGCCCAAGACAGAAGAAGATTACACTCGGGAATGGGTTGCGTCATTGCTCAAGAATTCTCAAAAACGCGAAGCTCTGAAACAATTCAATGAAAAGGATTCAAAGGGTTTCAGTTGGATCAAGGCTGTGGGTTATGCCAGCATGCGTGTTGTCATTAGCGCGGGAAAGACGGATCTGGTTGGCAAGCATATTTCAGAACTGGCGCAGGAACAGGGAAGAAGCGAATTTGATGTGGTTGCTGATATGATCAGCGATCCTGCCTTGAATGTAAATATCACTATGGGGTCGGTGCTTGAGAAAAGTGTTCGCAGTTTCCTGGCTCAGCCCTGGAATATGATTTCCAGTGACGGGGCCTGGTCTGATGAGGGGGGATTGGGAATTGCCCATCCACGCTCAACGGGATCTTACCCCAAAATATTGGGGCGGTATGTCAGGCAAGAGGGCCTTCTGGACCTGTCGGAAGCCATTTATAAAATGTCAGCTTTCCCAGCAGACTTTTTAGGCCTTGGCAAACGGGGCTATATCCGGGAAGGCTATGCGGCAGATATCGCCATTTTTGATCCCGTTAAAATAATTGATCGCTCAGACTGGGTTCACCCGGAAAAATTGGCTACCGGCATGATGCATGTCCTGGTTGACGGCAAGCTTGCCCTGCATGACGAAAAAATAACCGGGGAAATGCCGGGTCAATATGTAAGTCATAGAGATCAGGTAAACCGTCAGTCGGCGAAATGAATATAATGACCCAACTTAATATGCCGGAGAAAATTTATCAGGCTCGTGATCGGATAGGCCCCTGTGTTCGATTGACCCCAATGGAATATTCGTCGCATTTTTCTCAAGTTTGTGGTGCAAAAATTCATCTGAAACTAGAGCAACTGCAGCATTCGGGTTCCTTTAAAGTCAGGGGGGCTTTCAATAAAACGCTGTTAACAATGGCTGAGGGTAACAAACTACCTCTGCTGACCGCGTCTAGTGGCAATCATGGACTAGCCATTGCATTTGTCGCCCAGGCGCTTGGTCTGGATGCTGAAGTCGTCGTGCCGAATTTGGTGTCGCCCTTTAAGTTGGACCTCTTGAAAGCGACGGGCATAAAGCTGACAATTGGAGGGGAAACCGGAATGGATGCGCTAGCTTTCGCGCGGGAGGCAAGCTCCAATGGCCAATATCAATATATCCCCGCCTATAATGATCCTGATGTTATCGCCGGTCAGGGGACCTTGGGCCTTGAAATCATGACCCAAGATCCGGAGATTGATATTATTGTTGCCGCCGTTGGAGGCGGTGGATTGATATGCGGCCTGGCTGCCGGGGCAAAACTGGTCCGGCCTGATTTGAAAGTCATCGGCGCATGCGCCGAAAACGCGTCCTCCTTTTTTACAACGATGCAAAACAAGGTCTATACGCCAGGTATTGAGCGATCCACATTGTCTGACGGCACAGCCAGTGCGCTTGAACCGGACTCGCTCACCATTCCTATGGCTCTTGCACTGGTTGATGATTTTGTGATCGTCGCCGAGACAGAAATAAAGCGATTAATAATAGAAATAGCAGTTCATGATCGGTGGCTGGTTGAAGGTGCCGCCGCACTTGCCGTTGCAGCCGCGCTGGATGTTGCAAAAAGTCATCCCGATAAGAAAATTGCCGTTGTTCTTTGTGGGCGAACGGTCGATCCAAGACAGATATTTTGTTAGCTGGGTAAATTGAGGAGATGAACTTGTTTTACGGAATATTTTTATTGAAGCCTCGACAGCTTTTGGCGACTTGTGGATTGGCGTTTGTTTTGAGCGCAACCTCCGTCAATTATGCTCAGGCTGACGAAGCCATCCCCGCAGAGGTTGAAGAAATACAGGCTATTGCCGCTATGATGATGAACGCCGGACCTTATCCCGGTATGGCCATCGGGATCTGGAAAAATGGCGAGATATTCTTCGAACAGGGATTTGGATATGCCGATCTTGAACACAAGATACCGGTAACGCCTGACACGGTGTTTCCCATTGCTTCCATCACCAAGTCTTTCACGGCTTTGTCAATTATGCAGCTGGTGGACGCAGGCAAGATCTCACTGGATGATCCGGTAAAGAAATATCTTGTCAATTACCCGGAACCGGGGGCCAGCATTGCCCTTCGACAACTTTTGAATCATACCTCGGGAATTCCTAATTATACGGCACAGCCGGAATTTCCCAGGGCGCCACGGCGCGATTTTTCTCAGGATGAAATGCTTGCCTTTTTCAAGGACAAGCCCCTTGATTTTCATCCGGGCGAGCGCGGAAGATACAGTAATTCTAATGCCTTTTTGCTGGGCATGATCATCGAGAAAGTTAGCGGTCAATCTTATGCGGAATATATTGAAGATCATATTATCAAGCCCTTCGGTCTGACACGCACTTATTATTATGATAATAATCGCCTGATTGCCCATCGGAGCCATGGTTATGAGCAAACCAGTGAGGGCTGGGAAAATGCCATTCAATTCAGTGCCACGGTTCCTTTTTCGGCCGGTGCGATTATGTCGACAGTTGGGGATTTGCTGAAATATAGATTCGGCGTTTTTCAAGGTGCAGTGACGAATGAGCATGTCCGCAACCTTATCACCACCAAAGACAAGCTGAATGATGGAACTGAAGTATTCTACGCGCTGGGTTGCCTGATTATGGGCAGCATGGATGGTCATGCCAAAATGTCTCACTCGGGTTCTATTTTTGGTTTTTCCTCATTCTATGCTTACTATCCTGATGACGATGTGACCGTTGTTGTGCTGACCAACAATCAAAGGGCGTCCGTTATGCCTGTGTCTATTGAACGTAAGCTCTCCCGCGTCGCTCTTGGTATCAAAGCGCCTGTCATTAAGGATTTGACGCCAACCGCGAAAGAGCTGAAAAAATATGTTGGTGACTACGACATAAAGCCATTCACTTTCGGGCCGCTGGTATATGGCTTTGTGGCCAGAGGTGGTCACCTCAATTTGCAATATGGAGGTGCTGGTTCAGGCGCACCGCTTATTCCGCTAAAATATCAGGGCAACGGTACTTTCGTCTCAAGTGCTGATGACGAAAACGTCTTCACATTTGAAGGTGCACATGGCACGAAACAGGGGCTTGCTGTCAAATTCTCCGACGGCAGAATTTCTGGAATCCGTAGTACGGAACAGGTAAAATAAGGTGCTGACGAATTTGCGCTTAATTCAGTAACAGGATGCTTTTCCATGTGGTCATTTTACCAGCGATACTTGCTACCGGGCCTGGTGTTTCAGGGTATTGTCATCGGTGGAGGGTATGCCACCGGCAGGGAACTGGTAGAGTTTTTCCTGCCCAGTGGCCCGATAGGCGGGTTGATGGGCATGGGGGTTGCTGCATTGTTGTGGAGCCTGGTGATGGCGGTATCGTTTGAGCTGTGCCGGATGACCCGCAGCTATGATTATCGTCATTTCTTTCAGCGGCTTCTGGGGCGGGGCTGGTTCCTGTATGAAATCCTGCTTGTTCTTCTGATGATCATCATTCTTTCTGTCGTTGGTGCAGCCTCAGGAGAGATTTTACATAATATTCTGGGGCTTTCGCCTGCCCTGGGGACGATACCGTTGCTTGTTGCGATAGGGGTTCTGGTTTTTTATGGCAGCGGTTTGATTGAACGCTTCATGGGATTTTGGTCACTGCTTCTTTATGTCAGCTTTGCCGTCCTGGTGATATGGAGCCTTGTTGCATTTGGCTCTGATATTGAACATACCTTTTCAACTGAAGGGGAGGTGGGCAGTACCTGGCTATATGATGGTATTCGCTATGCCGGATATAATTTGGCGTCGGTGCCGCTGGCGTTCTTTTGTCTGGAACATATTACGCGCAGGCGCGAAGCTGTTACCGCAGGACTTCTGGGCGGGATAATTGCCATGTCGCCGGCCGTATTCTTGTTCGTGGCCATGATGGGGTCATATGATCAAATTGCGTCGGTGCCGATTCCGTCTGCCTTGCTATTGTCCAGGCTGGATGCACGCTGGTTCGAGGTCGTTTTCCAGATCATTCTTTTGGGCACGCTTGTTCAAACAGGTGTTGGCCTTATTCACAGCGTTAATCAACGGATTGCCAAGGCATTGGAGGAAAAAGGAAAGACCATGCCTTCGATTGCTCGGCCCGGGATTGCCATAGTGCTGCTGGGGGTGGCGTTATTGCTGGCGTCGCAGTTTGGTCTCGTTACTTTGATCGCAAAGGGATATGGCTTGCTGACTTTTGGTTTCATCCTCGTTTTTGTGATCCCGGTCCTGACGATTGGCTTTGCCAAGGCCTTTGTCTTGAAGTCGAAATGACATAAGTAAAGACCGTATTTTGATTATTGGCGGCGGCCTGTCCAGTGTCGTCGCCTTTCGAACTGGCTGTACTCTGGCCCTTACGCAGCAAGAGCTGGACGCTGGACGTTTCCCTGCACCCTTGATATGGCTTCCCTGTTCCTGGACTTAACAGGGAAAGATAATTCCCTGTTAATGGCTTAGGGAATTTGGTGATAAGGCACTGATATATCTGGTGTTCTGGCGACGGAAATAGGTCTTTATGACCCAAATTTCAATATTTTCCCTGTTTTTACGGGGTTATCAGGGAAAATTACCCTGTTATTGGCCATAGAATGCCAGAGACCGGTTCACAGGTGACTGGCAGCACCGCCACCAAGTCCTGCGCCTTTGGCGTTTTTTGCTCTGTCACTCATAATATTCCTATATTTCAAAGGGTTGTGGGCAAGTCCGGCCTGTGAACCAGTCCCGGAGACAGGTCTTTGGGGCTGTTCTGGCGCTGATCCGCGATGCAGTCTCTGTGGGGCCTTTTCGGGGGTACGAATGAGCTGGCGGGGAAGCCGAGGAGCTTGCGTTGCGCTGACCAGTCCATGGGCAGGCTATGGCACAGCAGGAGATCTTTGGTTGTGATCTCAACAGGCTGGCGCCCTTTAAGGATGGCCTCGATGATGTCGGGGGCGAGGAAGGCCAGCCGCAGGATTCGTGTGACATAGGATGGTGTGAGTTTCTCAGCCTCTGCAATTTCCCTGATGGACGTGGCTTCACCTTGTTGAAGCCGTTGCTGCCAGTCATAGGCCCGGGCAATGATGTTGGCCAGAACGGGGTCTGGCGTGTGTGCCGCCTGTCCGTTGTCATTATGGACGATGATCTTTAATTTCTCACCGCGGGTGGTGATTCTGGTCTGCAGCTCCAGGGTGTGGACAGGCGTATCCTGAGCCTTTTCGGGGAGCTCCAGTGCGGAGCGGAGAGCCTGACGATTGATCCCGATCGTTATCTTCTCTTCATACAAGGTGACGTGCTGGATCAGCGGTCGGAGAGCCGGGACAAGCTGATGCCGGGCCAGGCCCTGCAGGTGATGGTATAATGCCTTTGCCTGTTGCAGAATGTGAGTGATGTTTGGGGCTTGCAAGGATTCACCAAGGGCTGCCATAAGCTGATCAGGTGCATCCAGCATGCCGATGACTGTATGTTCAACATGGGCTTCAATCTCCCGGGCGGGAATTCTATGCCGTCCTTCATTCTGGGGATGGATGCCGTCCACAAGATTGCTCTCGATATAGTAGCGATATCGACGTCCGGCCTTGTTGGCATGAGACGGTGTGTACCGGGTTCCCTGTTCATTAAACAGCAGACCCTTCAGCAGGCTGGCCGTGCCTGACGTTGCCCCTGACCTGTGGCCATTGCGGCCATCGGCGAGCTTCTGCTGTACGGCCTGCCAGGTATCCGGATCAATGATGGCCTCATGCAGGCCGGGATAACTTTTCTTCCCGTGGATGATCCGGCCGATGTAGAGGGGGTTGGCCAGGATGCGATAGATATGACCCCGGCTGAAGGGTCGCCCGCTGACGGGCTGGCCATCCGGCCCGGGCCGGGCTTTTGTTTTCAGGCCCAGACGTTTGGCCTCGAGAACCACTTTCCTGACATTTCCTGAGGCCAGGTATAGCCTGTACAGGGTGCGTATCGTTTCCGCTTCTGGCTCGTTGATTACCAGTTTCCTGTCTTGTGTGTCATAGCCCAGCGGGACAAGGCCGCCCATCCACATGCCCTTCTTCTTTGAGGCGGCAATCTTGTCGCGAATACGTTCACCCGTAACCTCGCGTTCGAACTGGGCAAAGGACAGGAGGACATTCAGCATCAGCCGTCCCATGGAGGTGGTGGTATTGAACTGTTGGGTAACCGAGACAAATGAGGTGCCATGATGGTCAAACATATCTGCCAGTCTGGCAAAGTCGGTCAGCGACCGGGTCAGGCGGTCGATCTTGTAGACCACAATGATATCGATCCTGCCGGCTTGTATCTCTGCGAGCAGGGCCTGAAGGCCGGGGCGCTCCAGTGTGCCACCGGAGATGCCGCCATCATCATAGTGTCGGGGCACCAGATGCCAGCCTTCGTGGCGCTGGGACGTGATACAGGCTTCGCAAGCCTCTCTCTGGGCATCCAGTGAATTGAAGTCCTGCTCCAGGCCTTCCTCGGAGGATTTGCGGGTATAGATGGCACAGCGCTGTTTGTGAGGGCGCAATGTCATGTGGCCTGCCCAAGACCGAAGAAGCGGGGACCGGACCAGCGTGTTCCTGTGATGGCGGTTGCCACCGCACTGAGGGATGCAAAACACTGTTCATTCCATAAGAAGCCGTCTTCCATAACCTCGACCAGTTGGGTCTCGCCCCGCCATTCCCGTAACAGCCGGGTGCCGGGTTTCAGGTGAGGGCCGGGCGTTGATGTCCCGGACACCGCATCAGATGGCATGTTGACAAGCTTTTTCAGATGCCGGATTGTCGCCGGGCGCAGTCCGGTCAAACATTGTGCCTGAAGATGCCAGGCCATGGCACGCTGCAGATAGTCCCTGCGGGCGTTTAGTGGGGGTGGCACATGAAAGGCATCCTGCCACAGTGCTTTTAACGCCCTCATGTCCATCTGATCCAGTTCGGCCAGTGTTCCGGAGAGGTTGTGTTCCAAAGAACTGCTCATGGTCTGAGACTCTCCGGCACAATATGATAGACACGCCCCCGGTCTGCCATCAGTTCTGCGGTCACCTTGAGACCGAGTTTTTTCCTGACCGTGCCGCTGATGGCACCGCGTATTGAATGGGCCTGCCAGCCAGTGGCCGCCTGGATCTCCGGGATGGCTGCGCCCTCGCGCCGTTGCAGAAGCTGGATGACAAGGCCAAGCCTGGTCCCGGGTTTTGGATAAGGCGTCTGGGCATCCCCACATGATGGGGAGGCTGCAGGGGTACCTGGTGATGGCTTCAGGTCTGAGAGACCCTTCTGTTCCGGGGTTGGTGATCTTTTATCCAAGGTGTGTCCGGTCAAACATCGTTGTCTGGCATTTATCCCGGCTGAGCTTGTTCCTGCACGACCGTGGTCATTGTCCTTGGACGGTCCTTTGTCCTGCAAGGCTTTGGCACTATTACCGTCATCACCAGAGTGATTATCTTCCACGCCCGGTTCTATCCCCAGTGCAACGAGCCCCTGATCCGTGATGATCAGGGTCAGGCGCTCACCGTCATCACTCATGCGCCAGACGTCATCATCCAGAGAGGCGATGACCTCAGCCACAAACCCCTTGCGGATCAGGCTTTGGACAACAATGGTCGCAGCACCCTTGTTCAGGCGCAGGGTATCAGGCAGGGGGAGTACACTGCCATCGGGCCGACCAGCGGCAGTAGACAGCATCACAGCTTGAGTATCCGTCAGTTTTGTCATGGTGGATCCTTGTTAAAAGACACGCCGCGACAATCGCAGCGCTTCCACCACCCAAAGCCCGACACAAAGTCAGGCGGGGGAGAGAGGTTGCCAGGACATTACCGCCCGGCAGCGTTGTTCCCCATGCAGCCATCACTTTGATGGCAAAGCCAGTGGATTCTGCAAAGGCCTGAGCAATATTCAACATGACTGTCTCCAAATGGAGACAGGGGGCCGGGTTAAAAACAAATGTGTCGATCACCGTCTGGCTAAAGCAGGCTACCTAAAACTCTCCTTATCCAGCGCACTTGACTCCTAGTTGAAAAATAATATAGAACAAAACAGGAACATTTTGAAATATACGGATGATAAAAAATCAGATGCAGCAAAGCTTGCAGGAGCAGGTGGCGGCAATAGAGGGCCGGACCAAGTCACTTGACATGGGTCCGGTCCCCACACCGCTATGGCGGTTCGGGGTGCCAGCTATAGATAAGTTGTTACCCCATGGTGGTCTTGATTTCGCAAACGTGCATGAAATTCTGTGGCCACATCAGGCTGATCGTGTGGCGGCTATTGGATGTGTGCTGGCGCTGATTACGAAAAATGATGGTGCCGGGCCGGTTTTATGGTGCCAGTCAAAAAGGAATACGCTGGATCATGGCTTTCCCTATGCCCATGGCATTGGGGCAATGGGCATGACCCCGGGGCGTATTTTGTTTTTGTCATTAAAAAACGACAAGGAGATTCTGTGGGCACTGGAAGAAGCGCTTAAAAGCAGGGCGCTGGCGGCGGTGATGGGGGAGGTGGAGACCGATCTTAAATCCAGCCGTCGTCTGGGGCTTGCGGCAAGCACCGGCAAGACGCCCTGCTTCATATTGCATACGGCGCGCGAGGGCATGAATACAGCAGCCCGCACCCGATGGCTGGTGAGAGCAGCCCCCCGCTTGGCAGGCAAGACCATGGGGCCACAGTCTGCCGAGGCTTGTGGATCATGGCATCTGGAGCTTTTGCGGAACAGGCAGGGAAAACTGGGGTACTGGATGGTGGAATGGTATGAGAAAACGCGTCATTTCAGTTTGGCTGCCACACTGGCCGATCAATCGACTGATGCGGGCGGCGAAAAGACAGGGGCCAGCCAGCTTATCGCCTGACAATCATGTTCACAGATACGCACCCTTTGCCCTGATCACAGAGGATAAGGGAACCGAACGCCTGTATGCGCTGAATGATGCGGCAGTAAGAGTGGGCCTGAGGCGGGGCCGGGCATTGGCCGATGCCCGTGCCATTTGCCTCGGATTGATGACGAGAGATGCCGACCTGTCACGAGATGCAACTGCCCTGACCATGCTCGCATACTGGTGCCAGCGATATAGCCCGTGGGTCAATGTGGACGGGCGAGATGGTCTTTTGCTCGACATCAGTGGCTGTGCGCATTTGTTCGGGGGCGAAGAGGCATTATGCCGTGATGTGCAGCGACGCCTGGGCGCGCAGGGCATTCAGGCGCGGATCGGACTTGCCGACACGCCGGGAGCGGCGTGGGCGCTGGCACGTTATGGCAAATACCCCGTGGACATTGCCCCCCCGGACGATGCTGGTGAACGTCTTAAAAACCTGCCGGTTTCTGCCCTGCGTCTGGACGATGATGTGGTCATTTTGCTGTTTCGTTTTGGCTTGAAAACTATTGGCAGCCTGATCAATATTCCCCGACCGGCGCTGGCCCGGCGCTTCTCCAGTCGAACGGTGAGTGAATCCGTGTTGCAGCGTCTGGATCAGGCGTTGGGGCGGCGACATGAAAGCGTGACGCCATTGCAGGCACCGCCAGAATATCGCAGCCGGCTGGATTTTGCCGAACCGGTCAGTAGCCGTGAAGCGATTGAACATGCCCTGGATGATTTAAGCCACAATCTGACCGGCAAGCTGGCAGAAGACTATAAGGGGGCGGGCAGGTTTAGTCTTGTCGCCTATCGCGTGGGTGGTGATGTCAGCCGTGTTTCAATTGCGTTGGCCAATGCCAGTCGCTCCAGCGCTCACATCAAGCGGCTGTTTGCGGAAAAGCTGGATCTGATGGACCCAGGTTTCGGCATTGACACCATGATGCTTGAAGCCCGCATGGTCGAAATACTGTCCCCTGACCAGCATGATCTGAGCGCCCATCAGGGGGAGAAAAAAGCGTTGGCCGTACTGACGGATCGTTTTTTGAACCGCTTTGGAGCCCGGCATATTCTCACGCTTTCCAGTCAGGCCAGCCACATCCCGGAGCAGGCCGCAGGGTTGGCACCCTTTACCCGCGACGATGATGATACAGGACTTCAGGCAGGACTACAGCCACGCCCCTTGTCGTTGCTGGTGGCACCGGAACCGGTCACGGTTATGGCCGAAGTGCCGGAAGGGCCGCCCGTGCGGTTCAGTTGGCGCAAAAAATCCTATCAGGTGGCCAGCGCTCTGGGGCCCGAGAGGATCTCATGTCCATGGTGGCTGGATGACGATCCCGCCAAAGCCCGCGCCAGAACCCGAGACTATTATCGGGTTGAGGATCGTGCGGGGCATCGCTTCTGGCTTTATCGGGAAGGCCTTTGCCGGGATGGGGCAGGCCAGCATTGGTATATGCATGGAATGTTCATATGACGGGCTATGTCGAACTTCAGGTCACCAGTAATTTCTCGTTTCTGCGCGGGGCAAGTCATGCCGATGAGCTGGTCACAACGGCCCGTGCGCTGGGCCATGAGGCCATTGCCATTACTGATTATAATACTTTGGCGGGTATTGTTCGTGGCCATGTGGCGGCACGGGATGCCGGTCTGCAATTCATTGTTGGCTGTCGGCTGGATTTGCAGGATGCGCCAGGCCTGTTGTGTTATCCCACCGACCGTGCGGCCTATGCCCGGCTGTGCCGCTTGCTGACCCTGGGTCAGCGCAGGGCGGAAAAGGGCCGATGCATATTGACGTTGCAGGATGTTGCGGAAGAGGCTGAAGGACAGATATTCATTATTGTGCCGCCTGCCTCCATGCCGGGTGTTGAATTCGGGGCGCAGGTTTTGCAAGTGCGGGATGGTTTGGCTGCTCTCTGTTATCTGGCTGCGCAGATGCTGTATCAGGGCGGTGATCAGGCGCGTCTTGATGCCCTGTCCCGTCTGGCCGAGCAGGCTGGCACGCCCCTGATTGCCACCAATGACGTACAATATCATGCCCCGGAAAGGCAGTCGTTACAGGATGTGATGACCTGTATCCGGGAAGGATGCACCATAACGCAAGCCGGGTACCGTCTGCATGCCAATGCGGAACGTCATCTTAAAAGTGCAGCCGAGATGGGTTCTCTGTTTGCCGGTTATGAAGATGCTGTGGCGCGCACACTTGAGGTTGCGCGTCTGTGTAGCTTTTCGCTGGATGAATTGCGTTATGAATATCCCGATGAACCGGTGCCCGCAGGCGTAACGCCGCAGGACCATCTTGCCCGGATCAGTTGGGCGGGGGCGGGGGCGCGATATCCCGGCGGCATACCGGATAAGGTCAGAAAACTGATTGAGCGGGAACTGACCTTGATCGACGAGCTGGATTATGCCCCTTATTTTCTGACGGTGCACGACATTGTGCAATGGGCCAGATCACAGGGTATTTTATGTCAGGGGCGAGGGTCAGCGGCCAATTCCGCCGTATGTTATGCGCTGGGGGTGACCTCGGTTGACCCTCATGAGGTGGATCTGTTGTTTGAACGTTTCATCAACGCGGCACGGCGGGAGCCACCGGATATTGATGTTGATTTTGAACATGTCCGGCGTGAGGAAGTGATCCAGTATATTTATGCCCGTTATGGCCGGATGAAGGCAGGATTGACGGCAACCGTTATTCATTACCGCTGGCGTCGGGCCATCCGCGAGGTCGGCAAGGTTATGGGGCTGTCACCTGATATCACCGGGCTTCTGGCCGGCATTGCGTGGGGCAGCCATGATAGTGATACGCGTCCATCCCGGTTGCGCGAAGCCGGGTTGGACCAGAAGGACCCGCATCTGATGCGGATCATCGATCTGGCGCGGGAACTGGTGGGTTTTCCCCGGCATCTGTCGCAACATGTGGGCGGTTTTGTGCTGACCCGGGGGCCATTGTGTGAACTGGTGCCGATTGGTAATGCCGCCATGGAAGACCGAACCGTGATCGAATGGGACAAGAATGATATTGAAGCGCTGGGCATATTGAAGGTGGATGTGCTGGGACTGGGGATGCTCAATTGTCTGGCGAAGGGGTTTGCCCTGATCCGTCAGCATTATAACCGTGACTTTGATCTGGTAACGGTGCCGAAGGAATTGCCGGACGTGTATGACATGCTGTGCCGGGCAGATGCCATTGGCGTGTTTCAGGTTGAAAGCAGGGCCCAGATGTCGATGCTGCCGCGTCTGAAACCACGATGCTATTACGATCTGGTGATTGAGGTCGCCATCGTCCGCCCGGGGCCGATCCAGGGCGACATGGTGCACCCTTACCTCAGGCGCCGTAACGGCGAGGAACCGGTAACTTTCCCACAACCGGACTCCGAGCACGGCCCCCCGGATGAATTGCGTCAGGTGCTGGGGCGCACCTGCGGTGTGCCGCTCTTTCAGGAACAGGCCATGCGACTGGCCATCGTTGCGGCCGGCTTTTCCGGCGCAGACGCCAACCGGTTACGGAAAGCCATGGCAACCTTTCGCCATACCGGCACCATTGGTAATTTCAGACAGAAATTCATCGAGGGTATGGTCAGGCGTGGTTATGAGCAGGATTTTGCCGAACGTTGCTTTCGTATGATCGAAGGCTTTGGCGATTATGGTTTTCCGGAAAGCCATGCGGCCAGTTTTGCCCTGCTGGTTTATGTCTCTGCCTGGCTGAAATGGGCATATCCGGATGTCTTTGCCTGTGCGCTTCTGAATGCCCAGCCCATGGGTTTCTATGCCCCGGCCCAGATTGTGCGGGATGCCCGAGAACACGGGGTGGAGGTTCGCCCGGTGGATGTAAACGAAAGCCACTGGGACAATGGTCTGGAACCCACAGGGGGTGGCGGGCACGCTCTGCGGCTTGGATTCCGGCAGGTTACGGGGATAAAAGAGGATGATGCGCACCAGATCGCTATCGCGCGGGGGAATGGGTATCCGACAATTGAGGAACTTAGACGTCGGACCCGGTTGTCGGTTGTGATATTGGAGACGTTGGCAGCAGCGGACGCTTTCCGGTCCATGGGGCTGGACCGCAGACAAGCGCTGTGGGATGTCCGCGCCCTGTCTAAGGATAGCGCCCTTCCCTTGTTTGCCTATGCCGAGACCAGCGACCAGGGCAGAGAAAAACCAGTCGCCCTGCCCCCCATGCCCTTGTCAGAGCAGGTCATCAATGATTATCAAACCATGCGCCTGTCCCTGAAGGCGCACCCCATGACATTCCTGCGTGAGGAAATGGCGCATCAGGGCATCATTCCCGCCATTGATTTGCTGAGTGTGAAAAATGGAGAAAATGTCAGTCTTGCCGGGCTGGTTCTGGTGCGTCAGCGCCCCGGCACGGCCAGCGGCGTCATCTTCATGACGGTTGAGGATGAGACCGGCGTTGCCAACATCATCATCTGGCCCAAAATTATGGAAGCTCACCGGGCCATTGTGATGGGCAGCCGTCTGGTACAGGTTGAAGGCGAGGCGCAGAAGGCTCATGGCGTTATTCATATCATTGCCAGGCGCCTGACCGATCGCAGTGAGGATCTGGTCAGGTTGATGCCCCTGCAAAATCATCATGCTGAAGCCGCGCCAGCCTCCATGCAGCGTCATCCACGGAATATCCGCATCGTACCAAACTCACGCGATTTTCATTGATACTTCGGCCCCGTTACGATATCCTCGTTGGTGACGCAAATAGCTTCGATGCCTGATTTCATTAGTGCATGTCTTTTATCGGGGCGATCACAGGCTGCCCAAAGAGATGCCACAGGGCTTCTTCAATCTAATTCCGCTTATAGGCCATTGTTCCAAATCCCGTCTGCTATAATAAACTAAGACAAGGGTTTTAAAAAAATGGGTATTCCATGTCGTCCGGCTCATCTTTTCGTATTTGAAAATGAATATTAGCCATACAAAACCTGTCACCAGGACTTGAATTTGTTTAAGGCAAACCCAGCTTGAAAAACGGACACGAAATTATTCCCAATCAAGTATAACTTTGCCGGACTTCCCGGACCTCATGATGTCAAAGCCAGCCTGAAAGTCCTGTGCCGACAGGCGGTGTGTGATGACAGGGTTCAGGTTAAGGCCGCTTTCCAGCATGGATATGGTTTTGTACCATGTTTCAAACATACGCCTGCCGTAAATACCACGTATTTCCAGGCCCTTAAAAATAACCTTGTTCCAGTCAACACCTGTATTTCTGGGTAAAATGCCAAGAAGTGCGAGCTTGCCACCATTGTTGACAACATCAATCATGCTCCGGAAGGCGTCCGGTACGCCAGACATTTCAAGGCCTATGTCAAAACCCTCGGTCATGTGAAGATCAACCATCACATCGTGCAGGTTTTCCTTGCCGACATTTACAGATCTTGTGGCCCCCATTTTTTTTGCAAGGTCTAACCTGAAGTCATTCACGTCTGTGATGACAACATGCCGTGCACCTGCATGGCGGGCTATGGCGACGGCCATGATGCCAATGGGCCCGGCCCCTGTGATCAAGACATCTTCGCCAACAAGATCAAAACTCAGCGCTGTATGTGCTGCATTTCCAAAGGGATCCAGAATGGCCGCCATTTCATCCGAGACCTGATCAGGGATGGGGCATATATTTACTGCAGGCACAGAAATATATTCTGCAAAGGCGCCAGGTCTGTTAACGCCGATGCCTTCAGTATTGCGGCATAGGTGTCTTTTTCCAGCACGACAGTTCCTGCAGTGACCGCATGTGATATGTCCTTCTGCAGAAACCCGCTGCCCCAGAGTGAGGCCTTTCACTTCAGCGCCAAGTTCCACAATCTTGCCAACGAACTCATGCCCCACATGCATACCGAGCGGGATAGTGTCAGCTGCCCATTCATCCCAGTTATAGATATGAATGTCAGTGCCACAAATAGCTGTATTCTTCACTTTCACAAGCACATCATTATGCCCAACATCTGGCAGAGGTATGTCAGCAAGCCAGATTCCCTCTTGAGGATTTGATTTAACAAGAGCCTTCATACTATACTTCCCCAGCTTTAATAATGTTGAGGATGCGGCCCACTTTTGCGAAGGCTGAAATGGCCGTGTCAAGCTGCTGTTGGGTATGTGCTGCGGATATTTGTGTGCGAATACGGGCTTCGCCCTTCGGTACGACAGGATATGAAAACCCAATCACAAACACGCCCTCTTCCAGAAGCAGATCAGCCATCTTTGCTGCGAGATGAGCATCCCCCAGCATGACAGGGATGATTGCATGATCGGCACCGGCAAGATTGAAACCAAGCCTTGTCATTTCTTCACGGAAATAGGCGCTGTTCGCCTTTAGCTTTTCCAGCGGTCCATTATTCTTCGCCAGCCGGTCCAGTACCCAGCAGCTTGTTGCCGCTATCATGGGGGCGAGGCTATTGGAAAACAGATAGGGCCGTGAACGCTGACGAAGCCAGCCCACAATTTCGTTTGAAGCGGCTGTATACCCACCGGAGGCACCACCAAGTGCCTTGCCGAGGGTGCCCGTCACGATATGGACGCGGCTTTCAACACCCCAATATTCTGGCGTGCCCGCACCTGTCTTGCCGATCACGCCAACGGCGTGACTATCATCAACCATCACCATGGCAGCATATTTCTCGGCGAGATCACAAATGGCAGGCAGGTCGGCGATTGTTCCGTCCATGGAAAATACACCATCAGTCGCTATCAGACGGAAGCGACAATCTTGCGCCTCAATCAGGCACTTTTCCAATTCTTCCATATCGTTATTGGCATACCGAAACCGCTTTGCCTTGGATAGCCTTACACCATCAATAATACTGGCGTGATTAAGTGCGTCCGAAATAATCGCATCCTCTGCCCCTAAAAGCGTTTCAAAAAGGCCTGCGTTGGCATCAAAGCAGCTTGGATAAAGGATCACATTTTCTTTTTTCAGAAAGCTGGAAAGTTTGGCCTCCAGGGCTTTGTGAATATCCTGTGTGCCGCAAATAAACCGGACCGAAGACAAGCCATAGCCATATGTTTCGAGCGCTTTTTGGGCCGACTTGACGACCCCCTTGTCACCTGAAAATCCGAGATAATTATTGGCGCAAAGATTGATAAACTGTTGATGGCCAGCTCCGGAAACCTTAATCGCTGAACTCTGGGGTGAAACGATGATGCGTTCATTCTTGTAGAGGCCAGCGTTTTTGACGGCCTCCAGCTCACCTTTAAGATAGGCATTAAAAGTATCAGTCATGGATTAATATCCCCTGCAACGGCTTTAAAAATCCGTTATAGTAAACATTAATTCCTATATATTAGTCAATGGGCAATATATTAAATTTTCAGGATTAAGCTTTATGTAAAACCATCATTAATGCGCGTGCTCCATATTTCCCTTTATTTTCAATAGTATGGGGTATATCTGCTTGATAGCGAATTGTATCCCCGGCCTTTGCAATCTGTGTTTTCTCTCCGATGGAAATATTTAGCTTTCCATCAAGTACACTCAAATGTTCAATAGTTCCTTTGCCATGACCTTCTGATTCGAGTACGCCGCCAGCATCCAGGTTCATGTCGTACCACTCTGTATCGGCGACTTTATTGACAGGGCCCAGAATGCGAAGAGTGCACTTGCCATCAGCACTGCGAATTTCAGGAATATGATGTGACTGGACAAGGTCCAAATAGACGTCTTTATCCTTCCCGTCGCCGGTATCGGTTTCCGCAAGGAGTTCTGCTACTGTAATGCCCAGGGATTGTGTAAGTCCCCACAGAATAGCCAGGGTAGGATTGGTCATGCCTCGCTCGATTTGAGAGAGCATGGATTTCGAGACGCTTGACTGGCTGGCAAGCTCCTGCAATGTGAGCCCTTGCTCACTGCGGAGCTTTTTAATTCTCAAGCCAATATCTGGTGGTGACGATCTGGTCATACAGTGAGAGCTTTCCAACATATTATATTTATGCAGTATATTGGACAATAAAAGACTTAAGCAAGGTAGTTCTCAATACCAATATAGAAGATATATACGTTTATTAAGTTTAAGTCTTTCAAGCAGTGGCTTTATATAAATTGGTTAAGTGAAATTGACCCAACCCCGTTAAAGTAGACCATTGTTTGAGAGGGGGTTTTGACTTATTCCACCCGCGAATAAGGAGAAATTAGATGGGTAAACAAAGACGGTATACACCGGAGCAAATCATCAACAAGCTGCGTGAAGCCGAGGTCCTGATCAGTCAGGGCAAGACCATAGGCGAAGCAGCCCGCCAACTTGGTGTTGTAGAACAGACCTACTACCGCTGGCGCAATGAGTATGGTGGTCTGAAGACCGATCAGGCCCGCCGCCTGAAAGAGCTGGAGAAAGAGAATACCCGGCTTAAGAAGGCTGTTGCGGAACTCACCCTTGATAAACTGATCCTCAAAGAAGCAGCAGAGGGAAACTACTAAGCCCCGCTCGCCGCAGACTGTGTGTTGATCAGGTGACAAGCAAGCTCGGCGTCAGTGAACGCCGCGCTTGTAAGGTTCTTGGTCAAGGGCGGTCCACCCAGCGCAAGAAGCCGACAGGCCGTGCAGATGAAGGTGCGCTAACAGCAGACATCATCCGGCTGGCCAGCCAGTATGGTCGTTATGGATACAGGCGTGTCACCAGCTTGCTCAGGGATGGAGGCTGGTGCGTCAATCACAAACGGGTTGAACGCATCAGGATACTGGCTCTATACGGCAGGTTATGAAGATGTTTTGTTGACAGATGCGCTGGGGGACCCTCTCCGCCACAAGGGCAATGACGGCTTTTATGCTCTTGCTGAAACATCGCTCTATAGTGAGGAAAATGCGGAACAGGGACTTGTCGGGTTTGTCCGGGCCGGTGTTGCGGACCGGAAGTTTAACGCGATTGATACATATATCAGTGTTGGGGGTGTTTATACGGGGCCTGTGTCGGGCCGGGATGATGATCAGATTGGTCTGGCTGTTATCGCCAGCAGCCCCGGGTCTTCCTGGCGCGAGAGAATGGCCCTTGCCGGCGAAGAGGTGGCGGGGCACGAACTTTCGATAGAACTCACCTGGAAGGCCCCCGTTGCCGAGTGGGTCTATCTTCAGCCGGATGTCCAGTATATTATTAATCCGGGTTTGGACCCGGACATAAAAGACGCCCTTCTGATCGGATTGCGCCTGGGCATGGAATGGTAGGGTGGGCGCCCGTTGCTCTGTTCGGCCACGTTGGCTGACTAAAACAGGCGAGTATTTGTCTTTCCCTGTATCCTTGATCCACGCTCCCTGTTTCCGGGCGTAACAGGGAAATTAAATTCCCTGTTAACGGTTTAGGGAATTTGAGAGTAAGATACTGATATATTGTGTGTTCTGGGGATGGAAATGGACCTTCATAACCCAAATTTCAATATTTTCCCTGTTTTTAGGGGGGGTATCAGGGAAAATTACCCTGTTATTGGCCATGGAATCTCAGAGACAGGTTCGCAGGTGACTGCCAGCACCCGCCACCAAGTCCTGCGCCTTTGGCGTCTTCAGCCCTGTCACTCATAATATCCATATATTTCAAAGGGTTGTCGTAAAGTTCGGCTTGTGAACATGTCCCGGAGACAGGCCTTTAGGGCTGTTCTGGCGCTGATCTGCGATGCAGTCTCCCAATCCGCTACGCAGCAATGCACTGGATCGGGATTAGAATGGTAAATAAGAACTTGATTAAGACGGATACTATTTAATGTTATCGACAGGTTCCCTTCAGTTGTCGTCACGGCCGGGAGGATTATCATGCGGGCGAGGTTCTCGATAGAAGCTGGGCAATGACCAGTTAAATATTATTGCCAGACCGCGTACGGCAAAAGTAAGCAGAAAGGCGGAAATCGCTGCTTCAGTGCGTTCCAGGACCAGCGTGGATAGCACAACATAGGTAGATGCGCCCAACACGGCAGCCGTCACATAAATTTCCCGCCGCAAGATTACGGATTGCTCGTTACCAACGATGTCGCGAACAATCCCTCCGACAGAGGCTGTCACAACGCCCATGACCACTGCAATGAGCGGTCCGGCTCCATGGTCGAGCCCCTTGACAGTCCCGGCCACGGTAACGAGCGCGAGTCCCAAAGCGTCAAACCATAACACCAGTCGATAGCGCGACTCGACGATTGGTGCGACGAAAAACATGACGGTGGCTGTAAACAGGCAGGCTATAACGTGCGCCGGTTCGATAACCCAGAAAACCGGAACATCGAGTACAAGGTCACGCACCGTGCCTCCTCCTACTCCTGTCAAAATAGCCAGCCACATAAATCCGAGAATATCGAGACCCTTGCGAGAGGCGACAAGCGAACCTGAGACGGCGAATGCCACAGCGGCCAACATATCTGTGACGAATGTGAGCTGAGAATTTTCGACAATACCCAACATGAAGACCCCTCATTCATTCAAAATGGCGCAGCACTAATAAATTCGATATTTAATTGATACGCTTTTGTCAAACATCACACTTATCATCATAGCGTTGGCAGATATAATGAGGGCAAGCTTGATTAAACAATAGAAGAAAATGCAACAGGAGACACTTAGGGTCAGGACCCTAATGAATACAGGTACCCGTTCTGACAGTTTCGTTGGGAGCATTCGTTATCGCGCATGGACGTTTTGCCTTAAGCGGCAGGCGGTGGAGCGCGCAATATTCCTTCTGATTCAACCTACCCTGCTCCCAGGCTTAACAGGGAAATTGAATTCCCTGTTAGCGACTTGGGGAATTTCCAAATAAGGCGCTGATATCCAGGGTGTTTTTGTGGTCTAAACAGGCCCGCATGGCCCAATTTTCAGAATTTTCCCTGTTTTTAAGGTATTGTCAGGGTGAAATGCCCTGCCAGGAGCTATATATACCAGAGACCGGTTCACTGGTGACTGCCAGTGCTGCCACTTATCTCATTGATATGAAATGATTTACCGGTTTTGGCCGTATGTTCAGCGGAACTGCCGGATTTGACTGTGTTTGATTTGAATATTCCGGAAAAAGACATTTGAAAAGTGTTGGAATAAAACCTCGCCCACGCATATATTAGGCAAACAACGCTGTGGACCCGGAATGCTGCAAGAACTCACCAGTCACGTAAAAAGTATGCGGCGCTATGCTTATGTTCTTTGTCGGGACCACCATGATGCAGATGATCTGATTCAGGAGAGTCTGGCCAAGGCTATTGCGGGGGCCCACACTTTCGAGGAGGGGCGAAGTCTGCGCGTGTGGCTGTTTGGTATCCTCCACAATACCTTCATTTCCAGTAAGCGCCAATACGCACAGAGAACGCGCGCAGCGGCCTTTCTGGGTGTGATGTCGGACGAGGCTGTTGTGTCCCCGGAGCAGGAACACAGGGTTGAGGCTCGTCACACTGTGCGCATGTTAAGTCGCCTGTCTCCGGATCAGCAGGCAGCCCTGAATCTGATCGCACTGGAGGGTATGTCGTATGACGAGGCTGCCGAGGTTCTCGATATTCCCGTTGGCACGCTCATGTCCAGACTGGCGCGCGGGCGGGAACGGTTACGCCGGCTGCTGGAGGACAAGCCGTCCAGCGTACTTAAAATCGTGAGGTGAGCCATGAATGATGAACCAATGGAATTTGAGCTCCATGGTTATGTGGATGGGGTGCTTGATGAAGAAGCTGTGATACGGGTGGAGGAATATCTGCTCGAAAACCCGTCTGAAGCCACCAGGGTTCGGGCTTATTTGAAAGAGAAGCGGCATATTCGCGATTACGCCGCCGGGCAAATGGCACCTGAGCCTTCCCTGTCCATAAACAAACTGGAAAGCGAGTTGGCACTTCGCCTTCGCCGCCCGCAGTTTTTTCGCTGGCCCCAGGCGGCCGTTCTGGCACTGGTGTTTGTAGTGTCCGGGTGGCTTGGCACAACGATAATACCCCGGCTGACCGGCCAGCCGGCCTTCACGGACGAGATCATCGTTGCCCACGGCCTGATGTCGGAAGATTCGTCTGAGGCGGGTTCTGTGGCCCAGGAGCGGCTCGACAAACTGTTCTCCCGTATTGGAGAACCGGCGCGCCTGCCTGACCTGAGCACTTTCGGTTTGCAGGCGATCGGAGCACAGTTGCTGGCGAGCGATGAAGGGCCGGTCCTGCATGTTTTATATCGTGGTGATGGCGGGCAAACCATGTCCTATTTTCTTTATCATGACAGCAAGTCAGACGAGGTTCCGCTCCATACCCTGCATCCGAAAGGTGTAACCATGGTGTACTGGCAGCATGCCTATAGCCGATATGCTGTTGCGGGCCCCATGTCTGATGAAGACATGGAAGCCATTGCCTTGCATCTGGACTCGTCTCTTGCCCCGTTCAGCATAAAACGGGGGGCCTGAATTTTTTAAATTGTTACGGACTAAAATACCGGTTCAGGTGTATATGTGAATATAAGGCGGAATAAATCGGTCGATAAGCCGATTGCCCGTCAGTAAATTTCGTGTCTGGCCGGAGGAGTTTATGGCAATTCGAAAGTCTGTACTGTCGCTATTTGCGGGCGTGGTTCTATTTGCGGGGCCGGCAATGGCCCTGGAGTGGTTGACAGAAGACGAGCTGGAGCAACGATGTGAAAGCTTTCTGGACGACGCCCAGAGCCGGGACGGTGCGCTTTGCATTGCTTTTATTCAGGGCTTTCTGGCCGGTGCCGAAGCGACGGACGGGATTGTGGCAGAGCGTGTCAGAAAAATTCAACCGCCCTCGGGCGATACTTATGCAGACCGTGCCCTGCGCACCCGGATTGGCAGTTATCTCCAGAAATATGGCACGCCCTATTACGCGGGCTATTGTATTGGGCAGGATGTTTCCTCCCAGACGGTTATTACCACGGTCATCGATTATCTGAATAATCATCCTGATGAACCGGGCCTGACCGCTAATCAGGCGGTATATATGGCGTTGATGGAACGTTTTCCCTGCGAGGGCTGATCTGCCTTTGTCAACAGCCCCATGCTAATCCCGGAGACTTGAATGTTTTATGCCCCCAGTCTGGCACTTGGCCTGTTCGGTACATGGCTCTTGTGGTCGGGTCACACGGAGCCGTTCTTTATTTGCGCAGGACTCTTTTCTGTAATTCTGGTTATCTTCCTGGCCAGGCGTATGTCTATCCTGGATCAGGAATCTGTCCCGCTTCATCTGGGAACGGGAATTCCCGGGTACTGGGGCTGGTTGATGCTGCAAATTGTGAAGGCCAATTTTCAGGTTGCCCGCCTGATACTATCCAGGGAAATGCGGATCAGCCCCACCCTGGTCCGCGTCAAGGCCTTGCAAAAAACCGATCTGGGGCGTGTGATCTTTGCCAATTCCATTATCCTGACCCCGGCAACCCTGACAATGGATATTCATGAGGGTATTGTCACCGTCCATGGTATGACACGGGCTGCGGTCCGGGAAGTGGAAGAAGGGGAAATGAACCGCCGTGTTGCCCGCCTGGAGTCAATTGAGGGCCAGAAGAAAGAGGCGTAATTTCATGTTCATCACCACGATCATAGCAATTGTTCTGACGATGGCGATGGCCATCTGCAGGGCTCTCATGGGGCCATCGGTCTATGACCGCATTCTGGCGGTTAACACATTCGGCACGAAGACAGTCCTGTTCCTTGCTGTTGTCTGCTTTATCAGTGGCCGGACAGACTTCCTTGATATGGCCTTGACCTATGCGTTGATTAATTTCATCAGTACGCTGGCTGTATTGCACTTTTTCCAGAACAGAACACTTCTTAAAAGGAATGAGCAGCGCGAGGAGGAAGCGGGTGGTGCGCCTGACGGACGCGGGGAGCACGTACAATGATGAACTTGTTGCTTGACAGCATGAGCTGGATATTGCTTGCCGGTGGCGGAGTGTTCGTCATTATTGGCGGTGTAGGCATGTTGAGAATGCCGGATTTCTATACCCGTGTTCACGCGGCGAGTGTGACCGAGTCTCTTGGTGCAATTCTGATTCTGCTCGGACTGATGATACAGGGGGGGGCTACACTCGTTACAGCCAAGCTGGTGATCATCCTGTTTTTTCTGCTGTTTACCAGTCCGACCAGTGCCTATGCACTGGCTAATGCGGCGCTGCTCGGCGGAATGAAACCATTTCTCGCCGAGCCTGAAGAAAGCGGCCAGAGGGAGAGTGATGATGTATGACATCCCTCTGATTGGTGTAATCGAGATTGCGCTACTGGTCCTTCTGGTTCTGACGGCGCTCGGGATTGTGCTGACGCGCAATCTGTTTGCCTCAGTGATGTTGATGGGGATTTTCAGTCTTCTGATGGCGGCCACATTTTTACTGCTGGACGCGGCTGACGTGGCGCTGACAGAGGCGGCGGTCGGTGCCGGTGTCTCGACGGTGTTGCTGGTTGGCACGTTGGCCCTGACCACCGATAAGGAAAAACCGGGCAGAAGGAATCCTCTGGCTCTTGTGGTGGTAGGTCTTGCTACGGCTGTTCTTTTGTATGCCACAATGGACAAGCCCCGGCTCGGGGATCCCGATGCTCCGGTTCAGACCCATGTAACCCCGCGCTATCTTGACAAGGGGATGGAGGAAGTTGGTGTCCCGAACCTCGTTACCGCCGTGCTTGCCAGCTACCGCGGGTATGACACACTGGGCGAAGTTGCCGTCGTGTTCACGGCTGGAATTGGTGTGCTTCTGGTGCTTGGGTCAGTGCGGCGGGGTCGTTATGCGGCGAGGTTGCGCCCGAACGCTGACCGGAGTATCAAGCATCATCTGGTCCCCCGTGTGGTCTCCAAGACCCTGACACCCTTTATCCTGCTGTTTGCGCTCTATGTGCAGTTTCACGGTGACTATAGTCCGGGGGGTGGTTTTCAGGCCGGGGCTATATTTGCGGCTGCTGTCATGCTTTACGCTCTGGTGCAGGGGGATGAGGCGGCGCGTCGTGCGCTGCCTGAGAGAGGAATGGTGTTCCTTGCCGCGTTTGGCTTGCTTCTGTATGCCGGGGTCGGCTATCTCACACTGGCTATGGGGGGGAATTTCCTGGACTATAACAGTCTTGCCAAGGCCCCGCTGACCGGCCAGCACATAGGAATCATCCTGATCGAACTTGGTGTGGGAATAGCAGTGGCAGCTACTCTTGTTTCCATCTTCTATGGATTTGCCGGGCGGGAGCGAGGTTGATATGGAGCTTCCGGGTCTTATTAATTACTGGGTCTTTGTGCTTCTGCTGATGATCGGCTTTTATGCAATCATTGCCCGCACCAACCTGATCAAGAAGGTTATCGGTCTCAGCATTTTCCAGTCTTCGGTCTTCCTCATGTACATTAGCATGGGAAAGGTTGAGGGGGGGACCGCACCTATTATCGTACCGGGACTTGAAAATGCCGTATTTTCAAGTCCACTTCCCCAGGTGCTAATCCTGACGGCCATTGTGGTGGGAATTTCAACGACGGCCCTGGCATTATCAATTGTTGTGCGCATCCGGGAGGAATACGGGGTTATCGAGGAAGATGAAATCAGACAAAAAGACTCTCAGGAAAAGGAAACGCCGTCGTGAGCCTTGCCGCCCATTTCCCTGCCTTGCAGGTGGTTCTGCCCCTGGCGGCTGCGCCACTTTGTGTTTTGCTTCGCAACCGGTCCCTTGCCTGGGGTCTGGCGACAGCAGTCAGTTGGACCGGTTTTCTGATCAGCTTGTCGTTGTTGTCGATGGTGCAGACAGGCGGCCCTGCGTCCTATGAGATGGGGGGCTGGCCCGCTCCCTGGGGGATTGAACTCAGGATCGATATTCTCAATACCTTCATGCTTCTGCTCCTGACGGGCATTAATGCCGTCGTCATTACCTTTGGCCGTCTTAGTATCAGGCGGGAAATCGCGGATCATCAAGAGCATTATTTCTATGCTGCATGGTTGCTTTGCGTGGCCGGACTTCTCGGGATCACTGTGACAGGCGATGCATTCAACATGTTTGTCTTTTTGGAAATTTCCTCTCTGGCAAGTTATGTTCTCGTGGCATGCGGTCGGGATCGCCGGGCCCTTGTAGCGGCCTACAAGTATCTGATTATGGGCTCGATTGGCGCCACCTTTTTCCTGATCGGCGTGGGTCTTCTTTATATGATCACGGGCACACTCAATCTTTATGACATGTCTGCCCGTTTGCCGGATGAGGCCTTTTCAAGAACCGTCCTGGCGGCTGCCGGTTTCATTACGCTCGGGCTGGCACTCAAGTTTGCCATGTTCCCGTTGCATCTTTGGTTGCCCAACGCCTATACATTCGCGCCCAGTGCAGTCTCTGCCCTGTTGGCGGCGACATCTACCAAGGTTTCCATTTATGTGCTGATGCGTTTCGAATTCATCGTGTTCCAGCCCAATCTTGGTTATCACGAGATCCAGTTCTCCCAGTTTCTGATGCCACTCAGTGTGCTGGCTTTCATCATCGGTTCCGTGGCGGCCATATATCAGACGAATATCAAGCGTGTACTTGCCTATTCGTCGGTGGCACAGGTGGGGTATATTCTTCTCGGCATTTCATTGCTGAGCGTGACAGGCCTTACCGGCGGGATTGTGCATATTTTTAATCATGCGCTTGCCAAGAGTGCATTGTTTCTGGCGGTTGGATGTCTTTATTTCAGGTACGGAACCAACCAGACCTGGCAGCTTGAAGGCTGTGCGCGAGAGATGCCCTGGACCATGGCTGCCTTTGTAGTGGGCGGTCTCAGTCTTATCGGTGTTCCTATGACAGCCGGCTTTATCAGCAAGATATATTTGGTCCGGGCTGCGCTGGAGCATGAGACGCTGGGCATTTTTCTTGCCGGTCTCATTCTGGCCAGTTCGTTAATTGCGGTCGTTTATATATGGCGGATCGTCGAGATGGCCTATTTCAGACCTCGACCGGATAATGCCACGCCGGTCAGCGAGGCGCCTCTGGGCCTTTTGATTCCTGCCTGGATTCTGGCCCTTGCCAATATCTATTTCGGCGTTGAAACCAGTCTGCCTCTTGGACTTGCCAGCAAGGCGGCGGAACAGCTTCTGGCGGGACAGTTGCTATGACGATGATTGCTATTATGACAGAACCGCTGATAATGGCTATCGTTGTGCCGCTTCTGGGCGCTGCGGGTATTGCGCTGGCCGGAAAATCGCCCAACCTGCGCGAGGGTGTAACCCTTGTGACGGCAACTATTCTGGCCTGGATTATCTGGAACCAGCTTCCTGCCATACTGAACGGTGCGCGACCAGAGGCCCATCTTCTTGAAATTATTCCGGGCGTTAGCCTTGCTTTCAGGCTGGAGCCTTTGGGCATGATTTTTGCGCTGGTCGCCTCAAGCCTCTGGATTGTGAATTCGGTCTATTCCATCGGCTACATGCGTGCAAACAGGGAAAAACATCAGACCCGTTTTTACATATTCTTCGCCGTGGCTATTTCGGCTACGATGGGTATTGCGTTATCGGGTAACCTTTTAACACTTTTCCTGTTTTATGAAGTGTTGACGCTGTCGACCTATCCGCTGGTGACACATAAAGGTGATTCCACGGCGCTCCGGGGCGGCAGAATCTATCTGGGGATTTTGATCGCCACCTCCATTGGTCTTTTCCTGCCCGCAATGTTGTGGACATGGTCGGTGGCGGGTACCCTTGATTTTGTTCCGGGGGGCATTCTTGCGGGGTCCATAAGTGGTGTGGCAGTAGGGACATTGCTGGCCCTGTTTGTCTTTGGTACGGGCAAGGCAGCTTTGATGCCTGTTCACTTCTGGCTTCCTGCGGCCATGGTTGCGCCGACGCCGGTCAGTGCGTTTCTGCATGCTGTGGCTGTGGTAAAGGCCGGGGTCTTTGTGGTCACGAAAATTATCGTTTATATTTTCGGCATTGATTTCCTGGCAGGAGAAAAGAGCGCGTCATGGCTCCTTTATCTGGCCGGATTTACAATCATTACGGCGAGTATCATTGCGCTTAGACAGGACAATCTCAAGAAACGGCTCGCTTATTCCACGGTGAGCCAGTTATCTTATGTCATCATGGCCGCCGCTCTTTTCGTGCCCTTGGGCATTATTGCGGCAGCACTGCACATTGCTGCCCACGCGGCAGGCAAGATCACACTTTTTTTTGCGGCGGGGTCCATATATACCGCGGCCCACAAATCCAAAATCAGCGAACTGGACGGCATCGGGCGCTGTATGCCCTGGACTATGGGTGCCTTTGCCATTGGTTCGCTGGCTATGATTGGTCTGCCGTTTACGGCCGGATTTATCAGCAAATGGTACCTGATTCTGGGAGCAAACGGGCAGGAAAGCCTGTTTGCGCTCGGTGTGATTATTGTCAGTACTATTCTTAATGCAGGCTATTTTTTGCCTATTGTATATCGCGCTTTCTTTAGACCCTTGCCGGTGGGCTCCAAAACAACGGAGCAAGGAGAGGCACCATTGCCGATCATCATTGCCTTGATCGCGACAACGGCACTGATCCTGCTGATCTTTTTTGTTCATGGGCCACTGGTTGATCTGGCACGGGATTTGGTGGAGACGGCAGCATGACTAACGGGAACAAGGTAAAAACCATGAAGCAGCAAGCCCACTGGCTCGTTCGCCCCGAGACGATCCGCAAGCTCTGGATCGGTTCAGCGGTGATCCTGGCCCTGACTGTTCTGGCGCAATTGGTGTTTCCAGCCAAGGGGAAGTTTATCGTGGACGGCTGGATTGCCTTTCCGGCAATTTACGGCTTCCTGACCTGCGTTGCCATGGTGTTCGGCGCGAAAATTCTGGGTTTTGTGCTCAAGCGCAAGGATGACTATTACAATGACTGACATTCTGCCACCATTTCTGATCCTGATGTCAGGAAGCTTGCTGCTCCCGTTCCTGCGAGGTTATCTGCGTGACGGTATTGTTCTGGCCTTGCCGCTTCTAACGCTTGTCGCCATTTGGATGATGCCCGCAGAGACGCTGGTCACTGTTGCCTTTCTTGATTATCAGCTTATGCCGGTGGTGGTCACTGACCTTGGCCGCCTTTTTGCCACCATCTTCGCCATAATGGCCTTTGCAGGGGGCTTGTTCGCCCTTCGTCAGGCTTCCTCTCTCGAGCTGGCAGCGGCCTTTTTATATGCGGGCAGTGCCATTGGCGTCACCTTTGCCGGGGACATGATCTCCATGTTCCTGTTCTGGGAGGTCATGGCCATCGGTTCTACGCTTGTTATTTTGGCGGCTAATACTCCTGCTGCGCACCGTGCCGGATTTCGTTATATTCTGATACATCTTCTGGGCGGTGTTTTGCTTATGGTCGGGATTGAGGCGGAAATTGCCAGAACCGGATCGATTGCATTTACATCCATGGACCTGGACAGCTTCGGCCGATGGCTGATCCTGATCGGTTTTCTGATCAATGCGGCTGCTCCCCCCATGGCTTCATGGCTGTCGGATGCTTATCCGGAGGCGAGTCCTTCGGGCGCAGTGTTTCTGTCGGCCTTCACCACGAAAACCGCGGTCTATACGTTGATGGTGGGTTTTCCCGGTACGGACATTCTTGTTCCCATTGGACTTGCCATGGTGTTCTACGGGATCATCTACGCACTTCTTGAAAATGATATGCGTCGTATCCTGGCCTATTCCATTGTCAATCAGGTGGGGTTTATGGTGACGGGCATCGGGATCGGGACGACGCTTGCGCTCAATGGTGTGGCGGCGCACGCTTTTTGCCATATTATCTACAAGGCCCTCCTGCTGATGAGCGCGGGAGCGGTGCTGCATCAGACTGGCAAGCGAAAGTGTACGGACCTTGGCGGGCTGTTTCAGTCCATGCCGTTTACGACCCTGTGTGGAATTGTAGGGGCGCTTGCCATTTCGAGTTTCCCGCTCACTTCAGGTTTTGTGTCCAAGAACATGATTTCTGAAGCCGCTGGTATGGAGCAGCTGACCACGGTTTATTTCCTGCTGGCTGCCGCTTCAGCCGGGGTTTTCCTTCACGCGGGTATCAAGTTTCCCTGGTTTGTTTTTTTTCAAAAGGATTCCGGTCTTCGCCCCAAGGAACCACCCTTTAACATGCAGCTTGCCATGGGCATCTTTGCGTTTCTTTGTATCGGGATTGGTGTTTATAGCGCGCCGCTTTATGCCTTGCTGCCTTATCCGGTAGATTACGAACCTTACAAGGCGTCAAAGGTTGTCTTCTATCTTCAGCTACTTCTTTTTGCGGGGCTTGCTTTCTTTGTATTGCTTCCCTGGATGAAGCGAACACTGACCATTACTCTTGACACGGACTGGGTTTATCGTCGGGCGCTGCCCGCGACTGCTGGCTGGTTGGGGTGGGTTATTGTTAGTCTTTACGGGTTGTTGCTCCAGGGGATGCACAGGGTCCTTGAATGGATGGGGGGGCATGTGCATGTGCTCTGCCGACAGGGCGGGTTATTGACACGTACATGGATGATTAGCACTACTGCGGTCTGGATTGCGGCCCTTCTGACTTATTATCTTGTCGCCTATTTCTTCTGACGGCGTTGCCGGCCTGTGTTGGCATACTGATACAGTTTATTGATTTTGCAACTTCGCTCGACTAGTCGGTGCGATTGAGACGGGTGGATCTGGCACCGTACGCGCCTGCCTGCCAAGGGTAATCAATTCACGGGTTATCCAGGGTCAGGGCCCTAAGAAGCCGTCAAACTTTGGAGGTTTTCGCTCAAATAATCAATAAACATCCGGACCTTGGTGGAAACATAACGGGTGTTTGGATATACGATCCAGACCGACAGCGGTTCGGCTTCATAATTTTGCAGCAGAGGGATCAATTCTCCCCGATCAATATATTTTCTTACATAGAGTTCCGGGAGCCAGCAGATGCCGATAGCCTGGCGGGCTGCGGTAATCAATGCCGATCCATTATTACTTCTCCAATCACTTTCCAGCTTGACGTCTATGTTCTTGCCATCCTCTGTAAAACGCCAGGATGAACAGGGGGCAAAGGTGGCGGCAAGACAACTGTGTTGACTTAATTGATCCACAGTTTCGGGTTTGCCATTTTTCTCTATATAAGCCGGCGAGGCGCAGGCGACATGAGGAAGTTCAAAAATCTTCCGGGCTTTCAGGGACGAATCTGAAAGCTGCCCATAACGGATAGCCATATCATAACCCTCTTCGACAGGGTCCACTATTCGCATGGTTATGTGAACGTCAATTTTAACATCTGGATATAATTTGCAGAAAATAGCGGCGGCTTTGGCTATATATTTTTCGCCAAAAACATCGGTACAAGCAATCCGCAATTGGCCCTTGGGCGCCATTTTCATGTTCAGAACTGACTGCTCGGCTTCTTCCAGGCTGCTGAAAAGCTTTTCACATTTGAGGAATAATGTTTGTCCCGCATCTGTGGGATTGATCTGCCGGGTGGTGCGGAACAACAGTTGTGTTCCAAGGTTTTCTTCCAGCTGGGATACTTTTTTGCTCACCAGAGATTTTGAGACATTCAGTTTTCGTGCGGCTGCCGAGAAACTGCCCGCTTCGACAACATGAACAAAAGTTTCCAATAAATCCCAACGCGCCATTGTGTATCCTGAGTAAACAATGTGTTTCAATTATAGTAATTGTTCATTCTATTTTTTCTGGATAAGTTTAGCAAGCGAATTAGGGGGAGTTACTTTTGCGCGTCTTTGGGACGGATAGTTGGAACGAGCTGGAAACCCCTCTGCGAAGGTGTTTTCAAGGGAGTAGAGATTAATGTTTATCCGGAACACCTGGTATATTGTTGCCGAACCAAATGAGCTTGGGGACAAACCCCTGGCCCGCACGATACTGGGACAATCCGTCGTAATTTTTCTGACGGAAAGCGGGAGGCCTGTCGCGCTTGAGGATCGGTGTCCTCACAGATTTGTGCCGCTGTCTCTGGGTCATGTGGTTGGGGAGAATATTCAGTGTGGATATCATGGGGCAACGTTTGACTGCGAAGGGAAATGCGTTTTGGTCCCAGGGCAGGATATGGTGCCGCCCAAGGCGCATGTTCAAAGCTTTCCGGTTATCAAAAAATATGGCTACTACTGGATCTGGATGGGGGACCAGGGCCTGTCGACCAGCACCGATAGCATTCCCGGCTTCCTGTATCGCAGCGATCATCCGGACTGGGATGGCGGGTATGGGCACTTTGAATCCATCCAGGCCAATTACAATCTTATAAATGACAATCTGTTTGATATTACCCATGCTGAATATGTGCATCCCGGGTCTTTTGGCGGTGAAGAGATGCGTATGTATCGCAATGCCAGCAAGGGTGAAGGCTTTGTTAATGGCAAAACAACGTACAGCATCAGTGACCGGGAGATTGTTTTTAGAATCCGTTCACTGGATATGGAAAAAGGCGGGCCCTTCTATCGCTGGATGGTGGCGAGCAGCAGGGGGCGCGATGATTATGAAGGGCCGGTTGATCTGGATATGGAGGTCAGTTGGGGGGCGCCCAGCTTTACGTCCTTCCTGTTAAACGCGCGCCCGGCCGGCGAGTTGCCAGAGAACGGTGTACAGGTCTGCAACATGCATGGCGTTACCCCGGAAACAGAAACCACATCACACTATTTCTACCGATCTGTAAAAAATTACGGGGGCAGTGGCCTTGTGGAAGTTTTCATGGCAGGTGTGAAGGCCATTTTCGAGCAGGACAAGCCAATACTTGAAGCGCAGCAGGCCGTTATCGGCAACCAGGATCTTTTTTCCCTGCGACCTGTATCATTCGCGGGCGATCTCCTTCAGCGACATGCGCGCAAGATCAATAGCACACTGCTCGAACAAGAGGAGCCAGCCTAAAAGCATTGTGTATCAACAGGGTCCTGATAGTCGTTCTGATTTTTAAGGGTCACTCAATAACCTGTAGCGGAGGAAGTCAATGTATATGGTTGCGTTTCTATATCCGAATGCGGAAAACGGCAATTTTAACTATGAGCATTTTGTCACAGTGCACTTGCCCCTTGGTTTGGCGTTGACCAAAAAACACATGAACATCAAACCCAAAAAAATAGTCGTCTACTCGCCAACACGGGGCGCTGACGGCACGCCGGAGACAGCAGCACATATCACGATAAGTTGTGTATATTTTGAGACAGAGGAAGAAGCGAATATCTTTTCCGGCCTGTTCAGTTACGAAGAGGCCGCCAGACTTTTATCGGAGGATTTCCCTTCCTATACACCTTGTCCTCCTGATGTGCTGATTTCAAAAGTGACGGAGCTGACGGATATGGATGGTTTCATAGATACCGGGAAGAGATTACTGCCTTAAACCTGACCTTACTTTTGGGAAGGCTTCACAGGAAATCCAGTGTCTTATTGTAGACTTCAGGTAAACAATAATTTCAATATATCTCTATTATCAATCGCTGGCCCTTTATGTAGTATATGGAAAGCATGCAGTTTTTCGGACAGCTGATTGAGTTTCTTCGGGCCTTGATATCGTGTGAGCCGGGCGCTTGATAAGGGGTATGCACTCCTGAACGTGCATGGATTTTAATCAATCAAGACTTTTACAAAGGGTAATGCGTAAACGAATCCCTGTTTTTGCGCTCCCTTGTGAAATAAAAGGGTAGGAAATTCTGATGAAAAAAAACGTATATTCAACAAATGGTTTCGGGGCAGGAACGCTACAGGCGGCAGCTTGCAGTCTTTCAATTTTCGCTCTGTGTGTACCGGCAGCTGCTTCCCAGACATCGGTTCTGGAAGAGGTGGTTGTGACGGCACAAAAGCGTGAGCAGTCGCTCCAGGATGTCGGCATTGCGATCACGGCGTTCACCGGGGACCAGATGCGAAAACTGGGGTTCGAAAACAGTTTTGATATTGCCGCCATGACGCCAGGAGTCCACATCAGCGGAAACAATGGCGGGCAGAAGACATTATTTACAATCCGCGGTGTTAACCAAAACGATTTTAACGACCAAACCGAGTCTCCTGTCGCGGTTTATGTAGATGAAACCTACATAGCTTTTGGCCAGGGACAGGTTTTTGGCTTGTTTGATCTGGATCGGGTAGAGATATTGAAGGGTCCACAGGGAACCCTGTTCGGGCGAAATGCCACGGGGGGACTTGTCCATTTTGTGACCAAAAAGCCCACGGAAGAGACCGAAGGGTTTATAGACCAGACTTTAGGCTCATACGGTCAGGTCAGGCTTGAGGGTGCCCTCGGCGGATCCTTAAGCGACGCTGTTACCGGCCGGTTTTCCTTCATATATAAAACCCATGACGAAATTCTGGAGAATGACTATCCAAACCGGTTTGTGACGCTTGATGGCAATCCTCAACCGCAAGGCGGAGAGGATACATTCAATGACAATACTTACGCGGTTCGCGGACAAGTAAACTTTGAAGTCACAGACAATATCAACTGGCTGTTCCAGGCCTCCTACAGTCATACCAAAGAGGGTACGTCCCCGTTTCTTGAACTGCCGACTGTTCCGATTTTTGATGCAGCGGGGAACCATGTGGGAACGATCAAGGCATCTCCGACCGAGACACGCGAAGCCATATTACCTGATGGAACGCCGACGGATCACCCCCTGTCCTTTGATGCTGATCTGTTAAGGCCTGCAGGCGGGAATTTATACGGTCCAAGCTGCAGTGAAGAGGACCGCAAGAATCTTACATGCGCGATGGATTTCGCTTTCAGTGACCTTAACAGAACGGAAAGCTACGGATTTACGTCCAATCTGACATGGGACATTAGCGATAGCATTGTTTTCACCTCTATTTCGGACTTTAAATCTTTTGAAAAATTTCAGGGTCTCCCTGCCGACGGGGGGCCGGCCTCTACGATAAATGTGTTGTTTGAGTCCGAGGCGGAGACTTTCAGTCAGGAATTCAGGCTGAATGGATCTACAGAAAAAACCCGGTGGGTAACCGGCCTTTATTACCTGAACGTTGACCTTACGGCAAACAGCGCAATTACGGCCGATGAAAACTATCTTTTCGTCCCGCTGGTTGGTGTGCCCTGGGAAGATGCGGCTATCACTGAACTGGAAACAAACTCCCTGTCTGTATTCGGGCAGGTCGAATATGACTTCGTTGAGTCGTGGACTTTCATAGCGGGTCTTCGGTTAATTCAGGAGAATAAAGACTTCACGGGTCAGGAAACATTTTATGCCAGCAATGATCCTTATCGTCTGGAGCAACATACCCCCCTATTCTCGCCACAACCCAAGCGGGATTACAAGCAAGACAAGACGCTGTGGAGTGCAAAAGTTCAGCTGGAATGGAAGCCGAATGAGGATCTGTTGATTTACGCAGGGTTTAACCGGGGCGTGAAAGCCGGGGGTTTTAATACACCATATACATTCGGGTCAGGGTTTCCTGTAGAAGACGTGCCTTATGAGGAAGAAACGCTATTGGCGTATGAGACCGGATTCAAACTTGACGGTCTTTTCAATGGCACGACGCGTCTCAACGCCTCTGCCTATTTCTACGACTATCAGGACTATCAGGGCTTCTTTTTTACCCAGGTTACCGGATTTGTCCGAAATGTGGATGCGGAATACAAGGGGCTGGAAATTGAGCTTCTCTCGGCACCGACCGATAATTTTGAACTGTCTCTTGGCTTCTCCTACATTGATGCCAAGGTGTTTGATGTTCAGCTTGGGCCGGGCGTAACGACCGATGCCGAACCGAGTTTCACGCCCAAGTACCAGGCAACGGGGCTCGTGCGTTATCATTGGCCGACGAGTGTTCTGGGCGGTAATGTTGCACTTCAGGTCAGTGTGACCCATTCATCAGATTTCTACGACAACATACGTAATTTTGATGCCTCACGATTAAACGGCTATACTGTGGGTAACGCCCGGGCGACGTGGATTAGCGCCGATGACAAATGGGAGCTTTCCGCTGCCGTACAAAATCTTACGGACGAGCGTTATTATACAATCGGCTATGATCTGTCGAATGCAACCGGTTCAAACTCGCTTGTTCCTGGGAAACCTCGCTGGTATAGCGCGTCAGTTCGCTATAACTTTTAAGGAACCCCTGTCGTGGTCTTGTCAGACGAAACAGAATGTTTCTAAGGCGCAGGAATTTCAGAGCTGCGTATCTGGTCAGCTGTTTTGAGATGTAGCAGTCTAAAACCGCTTCTTTCTGGACATATTGAATGCCCTGCGCTTATCCTTGCAGGTGATCAGGACCCCATTACACCGGTTGCAGATGCGCAGGAAGTGTATAATAGTCTAAAGCCCGGTCCCGGAAAGATTGAGATCATCAAGGGAGCCGGGCACGGGGTTGAGAGGAGCCATCCGGAAACGGCTTTTCCTCTGATCAGAGAGTTTATATCAGGATCATTGTAGATGTCTTTGCCTAAAGTTAACCCCAATTATCAGTTTGCTGTCTCTTTTGACGATATCAAGGATGCCGAGACCCGCCTCGCACATGCGGCCGTCGTGACGCCGCTGGTCGAAAATCCGGACCTGAATGCCCTGACAGGTGGTCGTATTTTGTTAAAGCTGGAAAATTTCCAACGCACAGGTTCGTTTAAGTTCAGGGGTGCCTATACACGGCTTTCACAATTTTCTGATGTAGAGAAGCGTAGGGGTGTTGTGGCTTTTTCTACAGGCAATCATGCCCAGGCGGTGGCATGTGCGGCCAGTATGCTTGATATTCCGGCCACCATTGCAATGCCGTCGGATACGCCTGCGGTCAAGGTGGAAAAAACCAGAAATTTTGGTGCAGATGTTGTATTTTTTGACAGAAATGCAGAAGACGGTACCGATGTCGGGCAAAGAATTGCTCACGAAAAATCTGCCGTTTTTGTGCCCCCTTTTAATGACGCTGGCGTGATTGCCGGGCAAGGTACGTGCGGGCTGGAAATTGTCCGTCAGGCGAAAGAGCTGGGTGTTGAGAAAATTGATGATGTTCTGGTATCCAGTGCCGGTGGCGGGTTTATTTCAGGCTGCGCGCTGGCATTTCACACGTTAAGCCCTGCGACCAGAATACACTCGGTGGAAGCCATTGGATGGGACGCTATTCGCCGGTCATTACTGGGCGATCACCTTGAGGACAATTCCAAAGGTCCGGCCACAATTTGTGATGCCATTTTGGCGACCAGACCGGGTGAGATACCCTACAGCATCTTTAAGCAGCTCCTGTCAGAAGGGTATGCCATTACCGACAGGGAGGCTGCTGCTGCAGTGGCCTATGCCTTCAATACATTGAAGGTTGTTGCCGAACCGGGTGGTGCTGCGGCTTTGGGGGCTGTCCTCGCAGGGAAAATAGAAACACGTGACAAGGTTCTGGTTGTTGCTGTGTGCAGCGGGAACATTGAACTGGACAGATTTAACAAAATTCTGGGCGATTTAACCTGATATTCATTGGGTCCCGGCTTCCCAAGAGATGAAATCCCCCTATATGGGGGGATGTTGTTATCTGTAAAATTGTACAGGATGGCTCATCGAATTTGTCCGGGAGCCCAGGTTCTGGGCCCTTATCCGACCGGGCACTTTGCGGGAGCGGGGCTTTCAAGGGCCTGACGCGGGCCGAAGAATTCGAAATGTACCTGTGCAGGAGGAATGCCCCATTTCAGCAAGTCATGATAAATGCCGACCATAAAGGGCTGCGGGCCACAGAAATAATAGTCGGCGTGGCGCTCCGGCACCATGGATTCAATCAGTTCAGCATCAATAAAACCGGTGCTGGCGTTGCCAGTGCGTGAAACGCTGTCTTCTGCCGGGTCGCTATAGCGATAATGCGTCTTCAGGTTGGGGTGTTTGGCCGCCAGGGCGTCGACAGTATTTTTAAAGGCCTGGGTTGTCTCGTTCAGGCTGCCGTGGATGAAAATAATTTCACGGTCGGGCATCGTTTCAATGGTGCTGAGCAGCATGCTCATCAGCGGGGTGATGCCAACCCCGGCAGAGAGCAATACCAGCGGGCGTTTATGATGTTCATTCAGGTTGAGGAAAAATTCTCCGCATGGCGGAGAAATTTCTACGACAGACCCGGCATCAATATTGTTATGCAGATAGTTTGAAACATAACCGTCCGGCACGTCTGTCGCGTTGCTGACCTCGCGTTTGACGCTGATCCGGAACCATTCCTGCCCCGGCTTGTCGGAAAGGCTGTAGTTCCGCATCGTCGTGGCGTCTTCGGTTGGGACGCGGATGGTAATATACTGTCCGGGCCGATAGAGGGGTAGGGGTCCGGGGTGCAAGGGCGCCAGATAAAAAGATGTGATGACGTCGCTTTCAACTTCCTTGCCGATGATCCGGAATTGCTTAAAGCCGTCCCAGCCGCCCGGCGCGGTGCTGTTCTCGTGGTATATCTGTTTTTCACGGCCGATCAGGATATCTGCCAGAAAACCATAGGCTTCGCCCCAGGCATGAATCACGTCTTCAGTGGCCCCGTCCCCAAGGACTTCCTTGATCGACTCGAGAAGGTTTTCGCCAACAATCGGGTAATGTTCCGGTTTGATTTGTAGCGAGGCGTGCTTTTGCGCAATGAGTTCCACGGCGCCGCCCAGCACCTCAAGATTGTCGATATTGGCAGCATAAGCGCAAATGGCCCCCGCAAGTGCCTTTTGTTGAAGCCCGGCTGCCTGATTGGCAGAATTGAACAGGGGCGCAACTTCGGGGTTGCGGGCAAACATCCGCTGATAGAAGTGGCGGGTAAGAAGTTCGCCATGCTCTTCCAGAACGGGGGCAGTGGATTTTACAATCGCAACGGTCTTGTCGGCTAACATATTTGCTCCATTTATAATATGTAGATAAAATACATATTATGGTTATATTGTCTTTGCTGTAATTTGCAAGAGGTATTATGCAGTTAACATCTTTCACAGATTATGGTTTGCGCAGCCTCATGTATCTTGCGGCGCATCCAGAGAAAATTTGCAGTGTCCGGGAGATATCCGAACACTATGGAATTTCACGCAATCATCTGGTCAAGGTCGTATACCGGCTTTCCCAACTGGGTCATATTGATGCCAGCAAGGGTAAGGGTGGCGGGCTAAGGCTTGCGGGTGACGCACGCGCACTCAAGCTTGGCGATCTGGTGCAGCAGCTGGAACCCAACATGCAACTGGTGGAATGTTTTGATACAGAAACAAATACCTGCAAGATCGTCAGCGCCTGCCAGCTCAAACATTTTCTGTTTGAGGCAAATGCTTCCTTTGTGCAGACATTAAATAAATACACGCTGGCAGATGCAATTAAAGATCAGGCCTTGTTCCTGTCGGTCTTCGATCCGTCATAAGTATTTTGTACCTTCTGGCTATCTGGCGACCAGCACAACCCGACGATTTTTTGCGCGTCCATCTTCCTGTGTGTTGCTGGCCTGAGGCGCAAGCGGCCCGACCCCGTGAGCTTCAAGCCGGCTGGCGTCAATACCGTGTTTTTCAGCCAGTGCAGTGATCACGGCCTGGGCCCGGCCTTTTGACAGCGACATATTGTGACCAAGGCTGCCTTGCATATCGGTATGTCCCACAACATACAGGCCAAGTTCCGGGCGGGAGGTTAACAAGCGGGAGACTTCCACCAGGGCAGGGTCGGACGACGCTTTCAACGTGGCTTTGTCTGTATCAAAATAGATGCCTTCAACAATCACATAACCCTGCTTGTCCAGACCTTCGGCCAAGGCTTCAAGGTTGATCGTGACCTTGCCGGTTTCCATTTTCTTCATTTCAACGACGTGAACATCGGTATTGCGGTCACCTACGGACAGGGCCAGATACGCTGTCTGGTCTTCCTGCTCAAGCTTGGCAAACATATATCGGCCGGATTTATTGCCGATACCATGAATGCCGAATTGCGTGCGAATGGTGGCACCCACATACCGGTCCGTACATTCCATATTGGCCTGATTGCAACTGTATAGAATTTCGGCACCTTCAGACTTTAGCGCATTTTCATAATTGCGGTAAAGCTCAAGCACAGAGCGTTCCGGCGGGTTGGTATAGAGAATCCGGGTAACCTTTCCTTCCAGCATACGCGTTTTATATTCCTTGGCCTCCTTGTCCCAGCCCAGAAACACGCGATATTCATCATATTGTTTGATGTCTTTCCGATAGACCTTCGAACCTTCATAAGACGAAACAAGAGGGTGGTCTGTTGTATCCGGTTTTGCCGCCAGAGCCGGAAATGACAAAGATGCAATCAGCAATGTCCAAATGATGCGCATACCTGAATTCTCCCCTTTTAACGATGGTTTTGTAGTATGACCCCGCCCGCGCCGAAAGTACAAGCGTAAAGGACAAGTTTGCAGGACAATTTCCTGCTCCAGGCCTGACAACAGTAAAGTGAACTGGTGCGGAATATTACAAATTTTATATGCATTAAACCATAGTTAATAATATCAAGTGCATAGTCATATAGCTCTATTAAATATCTATAGGCATATATATTATTCGGGCATTGGGAATGGAATGATGAAAAATCTTTTTTTTGGGGCAGGATTGCGCGCGATGCGGGCCCGTCTGTCAGCACTGGACAAATCTCAGGCTATTATCGAATTTGGTGTTGACGGTACGATTATTGATGCGAATGCAAATTTTCTGAAAACGATGGGATATACGCTGGAGGAAATTCAGGGCAGGCATCATCGGCTGTTTGTCGATCCTGAATATGCCAAAAGCGATGAATATGTGGCCTTCTGGCAGCGTCTGAACAAGGGAGAGTTTCAGGCGGCTGAATACAAGCGGATCGGCAAGGGCGGTCGTGAGGTGTGGATACAGGCATCCTACAACCCGATAGTTGACGCCAGCGGACATGTAACCAAAGTGGTAAAGTTTGCGACAGATATCACAAAAGAGAAATTGCTTAGCGCAGATTTCTCCGGCCAGATCAACGCGATTGACAAGGCGCAGGCCGTTATTCATTTCAATCTGGATGGCACAATCATTTCCGCGAATGCAAATTTTCTGGAAACGATGGGATATACGCTTGAGGAAATTGAGGGCAGGCATCACAGCATGTTTGTCGAGCCTGAATATGCCAAAAGCGGTGAATACGCTGTCTTCTGGCAGCGCCTGAACCAGGGAGAGTTTCAGGCGGCGGAATACAAACGGATCGGCAAGGGCGGTCGTGAGATGTGGATACAGGCATCCTACAACCCAATAATGGATGCCAGCGGGCATTTGATCAAGGTGGTGAAGTTTGCGACTGATGTGACAGAGGAGAAACTGCGATACGCAGATTTTTCCGGTCAGATTCATGCGATTGAAAAGGCGCAGGCCGTTATCCATTTCAATCTGGACGGTACGATTATTGATGCGAACCCAAATTTCCTGAAGACGACGGGATATACGCTTGAGGAAATTGTGGGCAGGCATCACCGTTTGTTTGTCGAGCCTGAATATGCCAAAAGCGATGAATATGCGGCCTTCTGGCAGCGTCTCAACGATGGTGAGTTTCAGGCAGCAGAATACAAGCGGATTGGCAAAGGCGGTCGCGAGGTGTGGATACAGGCATCCTATAATCCCATTTTTGATATGAACGGTGTGCCTTTCAAAATTGTTAAATTTGCAACGGATGTAACAAAAGTTGTTGAGGAGCGTCGCAGGAAAACCGCCCTGCAGGAGGAGATCGCGCGCGAACTGTCCAGTATAACCCGTTCAATCTCCAGTGCCACGCAGCAGGCTGCCAGTGCAGCGTCGTCGTCTCAGGAAACCAATATGAACGTTCAGGCGGTAGCTGCCGGTGTGGAAGAATTTGATGTTTCAATTTCTGCTATTTCCGAAAGCACACAGCATTCTCGTGAATCGTCCAATGACGCCTATCGGCGTGCAGAATCAGGCGATGAAGCGACGCAGCGGCTTTTGGAAGCTTCCCGTTCCATGAACGGAATTGTCGAGTTAATTCAGAGTATTGCAAGTCAAATAAACCTGCTTTCCCTGAACGCGACGATAGAATCTGCCCGGGCTGGCGAGGCTGGTAAGGGTTTTGCTGTTGTTGCAAATGAAGTGAAACATCTTGCAAGGCAGGCGGCGGATGCCACGGACCAGATATCCCGGGAAATTCTGGGTATCCAGTCCGTTTCTACAGAGGTGGATGAAAATCTGAAAGCTATCCAGAAGGCGCTCGATGTCGTAAGAACCCATGTGGTAGATACGTCAACCGCTATTGAGCAGCAGGGTGCAGCTGCCAGAGAGATGACGCATAATATGCAGGGTGCTGCAAGTGCAGTGTCGTCGATTAATGTAAATATTGATGAAATTGCCAAGGCAACGCAGCTTGCAAATACGGCAACCCAGAAAGTGGAGGCAATGTCCAGGGCGCTTGCCTCATAGACGACGCTTTTTGACGGCCTGTTTGATTTGAGTCAATAACGACCGGAAAACCTTGTGCGACAGTATGCGCAGGAGTTCATTATGGGACGCAAAATTTTTATCATTCAGGGTCATCCGGATAATATGAGCCCACACCTGTGTCACGGGTTGGCGGCGGCATATGGGGACGGCGCGAAGTCTGCGGGGCACTTGGTGAGGGTCGTGGATGTTGCTGATCTTGATTTTCCGTTGTTAAAAAGCCAGCAGGATTTCAAGGAAGGAGAGGCACCACATTCGATTTGTGAAATTCAGCAGGATATCCTGTGGGCAGATCATCTGGTGATTATTTTTCCGCTTTGGCTCGGGAGCATGCCGGCATTGCTCAAGGGATTTTTGGAGCAGGTATTACGTCCCGGTTTTGCCATGCGGTACCGCGATAGCGGTTTTCCCGAAAAATGCCTGAAAGGACGATCAGCCCGGATTATTGTCACCATGGGTATGCCCGCTTTCGCATATCGCTGGTTCTATTGCGCTCATGGATTAAAGAACTTGAAGCGCAACATTCTTTATTTTGTCGGGATCAAGCCGGTCCGTACCACGCTTTTGGGCATGGTCGAAGAGGCTGGTGAAAAACGCCGCCATGCCTGGCTTGACGGAGCGCGCAAGCTGGGCGTTTCCGCACGTTAATCCACAAAAAGTGTTTCTATTCGGTTGCCTTGGGAAGGTACGCTGGCTAAGTTTACGTCCTATAACAAACAAGTTACAAGGCGGAACGGGGTCATGAGCGATACAGGGGACGGGGCTGCTACGCCCACAGTAGAACGCGCGAAATATCAGAATATAGGCCTTGTGCTGGGGCCATTGGTCTTTTTATTGATTTTACTGACGGACCCGCCTGCCGGGCTGGGTCAGAATGCATGGCTGGTGGTTGCTGTCGCCCTGTTCATGGCGGTCTGGTGGGCGACCGAGGCAATCCCGGTGCCGGCCACGTCGCTGTTGCCCATGATTTTGCTGCCTGTTCTGGATATCACCAGTCTGAAGGCTGCGACCCTGCCTTATTCCAGCCCGGTCATTTATCTGTTGCTGGGAGGTTTTATCGTTGCGATGGCGCTGGCGCGATGGAATTTGCACCGTCGTATCGCGCTGAATATTCTGGTTCGAGCCGGTGATCATCCGGCGGGCATTATCGGCGGATTTATGTTCGCCACTGCACTTATCAGTATGTGGGTCAGCAATACAGCGGCGGCGATGATGATGTTGCCAATTGTCCTGTCGGTTGCGGCGGTTTCCGTGCCGGCTGATCATGTCCGCCACCCGTTCACCGTCGCGATGTTGCTGGGGGTGGCTTATTCTGCAAGCATTGGCGGGCTGGGAACCCTGGTCGGGACGCCGCCCAACGCGCTGGTCGCGGGTTTCATGGCGGAATCTTACGGCGTACAGATTGGTTTTGCTCAATGGTTATTGTTCGGATTGCCCATGGTGTTTGTGATGGTGCCGGTGGCATGGTTTGTTCTTGTGAAAATAGCCTTTCCGCTCAAGGGCTTTCATGTTGCCTCTGCACAGGAAGTTTTGCAGGGTGAACTGGTGGCCATGGGCAGCTTGTCGCGACCCGAGCGTCGTGTGCTTTATGTTTTTTGCTTTGTTGCATCCGCGTGGGTATTCAGGCCTGTTTTGCAGGGTGTGCCGGGTCTGGCAAACCTGTCCGATACGGGCATTGCCATCATAGGGGCCTTGCTCATGTTCATGACCCCGTCAGGATCTTTGGAAGAAAAAGGCAGCTTTCTGCTTGATTGGGAAACAGCACAAAAGCTGCCGTGGGGGGTTCTTCTGCTTTTTGGCGGCGGGCTTAGCCTGGCGGCCGCCATTTCAGCCAGCGGGCTGGCGGAATGGCTGGGTGACGCGTTAAGTGTGTTTACCGTCTGGCACAAACTGGTGCTGATACTGGCCTTGGTCACGGTCACAATTTTCCTGACCGAGCTGACCAGCAATACGGCGACAACGGCTGCTTTTCTGCCGGTTTTGGGGGCAATTGCGGCGGCGGCCGATTTTAATCCGATGATGCTGGCAGCCCCGGCTGCGCTGGCGGCAAGCTGTGCCTTTATGTTACCGGTCGCCACAGCACCAAACGCTATTGTCTATGGATCGGGACAGGTCTCCATTCCCCAGATGGCGCGTGCGGGGTTTGGCGTCAATATTATCGGTATCTTTGTCATCAGTTTCATCGCTTATTTGCTGGTGCCCCTTATTTTTGGCTGATTTTTCTGGTGGACTTTGCGGCCTGCCTGCCCATATAAGGCGGTATGGAAAGCATGATCTCACATCAGGGACGCAGGTTCCGTAAAATGCACGGGCTTGGAAACGACTTTGTTGTTTTCGACGGGCGGACGGATTTGCTTGACCTGAATGCGGATCAGGCCCGTTTTGTGGCTGACCGGCGTGTGGGTGTGGGCTGTGACCAGATTATCACCATGCAGCCATCCGACCGGGCCGATGTTTATATGCGCATCCAGAATGCCGATGGCTCCGAGGTCGCGGCCTGCGGCAATGCCACCCGATGTGTTGCGGGGGTCATGATGGCTGAACTCGGTCGGGAAAAGACCAGCATTGAAACCATGGCTGGTCTTTTGACCGGGGCTCTTTTGCCGGATGGCCGTGTGACGGTTGATATGGGTGAACCCCGCCTTGGCTGGCAGGATATTCCGCTGGCACGTGAGATGGATACGTTGCATGTCGATCTGAAGGTGCCGGAAAGGGCCCACGGGGTGCTGGAAGACCCGGTGGCCGTCAATGTTGGTAATCCTCATATTGTGTTTTATGTGACTGACGCCGAAGATGTTGATCTGGAACTGGTCGGTCCCATGGTGGAAAATCATCAACTTTTCCCCGAGCGGGTGAACGTCAGCATTGCTCAGGTCAACAGCAGTGGCAGTATCCGTCTGCGGGTATGGGAACGCGGCGCGGGTATTACACAGGCTTGTGGTTCAGCGGCATGTGCCAATGTTGTTGCTGCCAGTTTGCGCGGCTTTGTCAATCGTCAGGCTGAAATCATTATGGATGGTGGTGTGCTGGAGATGGTCTGGACACCGGATAATCATATATTGATGACAGGCAGTTATGCACTCAGTTATGAAGGTGTGATTGATATTCCGGGGCCTGTATCGGGTGCGGCGTCATGAGTGCGTCTCAGGTGGTAACTTTTGGCTGCCGGCTGAATGCATATGAATCTGAAATCATGAAAGCCCGGGCCGATGCGGCGGGCCTCGACAATACGGTTATTTTCAATACGTGCGCTGTGACGGCAGAGGCCACGCGGCAGGCACGCCAGTCCATTCGCAAGACCCGGCGCGAAAATCCGTCGGCCCGCATCATTGTGACGGGATGTGCGGCCCAAACCAGTCCGGGTGAATTTGCGGCCATGCCCGAAGTTAATCTGGTGCTGGGCAATACCGAAAAAATGACAGCGCAGCCTTATATTGATTTTGGGGCAGGCCAGACCGAAAAAGTGATGGTCAATGACATCATGTCGGTTACGGAAACGGCGGGCCATCTGATTGAAGGGTTTGAAGCACGGGCACGCGCTTTTGTGCAGGTCCAGAATGGTTGTGATCACCGCTGCACCTTTTGCATCATTCCTTTTGGGCGCGGTAATTCGCGCAGTGTGCCGGTGGGTGAAATTGTCGATCAGGTTCGACGTCTTGTCGATAATGGTTATGCCGAGATTGTGCTGACCGGCGTGGATATTACATCCTTCGGCGCCGATTTGCCGGGCACGCCTTCGTTGGGGAACCTGTGCCAGCGTCTTCTGGTGCTTGTGCCGGGCTTGAAGCGTCTCCGGCTTTCATCAATTGACTCGATTGAGGCGGACGAAGCCCTGTTTGACGTCATCTCTAGCGAGGCCCGGTTGATGCCGCATTTGCATCTGAGCCTGCAGGCGGGGGACGATATGATTCTCAAGCGTATGAAGCGCCGTCACTTGCGGGCAGATTCCATTGAATTTGTCGAGCGGGTGCGCGCGGTGCGCCCTGATGTGGTGTTCGGGGCTGACCTGATTGCCGGTTTTCCGACCGAAACGGACGAGATGTTTGAAAATACACTGGCATTGGTGGATGATTGTCACCTGACTTATTTACACGTTTTTCCCTATTCCGAACGAGAGGGCACCCCTGCCGCCCATATGCCGCAGGTGGCAAAGTCGCTACGCAAGGAACGCGCCGCGCGGCTCCGCGAGGCCGGAGATCGCCGTCTTAAGGGTTTTCTTGAAAGCCAAATTGGCCAGGAAGCGGATGTTCTGGTAGAGAAGGACTTGCCGGATGGGCAAGTGCTGGGGCATACGCGCCAGTTTGCCCCCATCATGCTTGCAGGCGCTCATCCGGCAGGCAGCATTACCCGTGCAAGAGTGGTGTCAGTAGAGGGCAACATGTTGACGGGTCATGCTGTTTCATGAGTGACAATGGTAAAAAGGGTTGGTTGTCGCGCCTGAAAGAAGGCCTGAGCCGGTCGAAGACTGCAATCACGGGCGGTATTGCTGATATCTTTACCAGGCGCAAGCTTGATGATGACACGCTTGAAGAACTGGAAGACCTGCTGATCACGTCCGATCTGGGTGTGGCCGCATCGGCCCGGGTTTGTGCGGCACTTGCCAAAAACAAGTATGACAAGGAAATTGAACCGGGGGAGGTTCAGCTGGCGCTGGCAGAAGAAATAGCCCGTATTCTGAAACCTGTTGCCATTCCGCTTGAGATGAATCCCGCTGCACATCCCCATGTTATGCTGATGGTGGGAGTGAATGGTTCAGGCAAGACGACCACGATCGGCAAACTGGCGTCAAAATTCAGGTCGTCGGGCAAGACAGTGATGCTGGCCGCAGCGGATACATTCCGGGCTGCGGCCATTGAACAATTGCAGGTCTGGGGCGAACGTACGGGCACGCCGGTCGTCTCGTCCAGGGTGGGTGCCGATCCGGCGGGGCTTGTTTATGACGCCGTTGAACGCGCCATTGCTGACGATGTTGATATATTGATGATCGATACGGCGGGCCGGTTACAGAACAAGCAGCATTTAATGGAAGAACTGGCCAAGATTGTGCGCGTCATTCGCAAACGGTTGCCGGACGCCCCGCATGACACATTGCTGGTGCTGGACGCCACAACCGGCCAGAATGCACTGGCGCAGGTTGATGTCTTCCGGCAGGTGGCCGAGGTATCAGGCCTGTTGATGACCAAGCTGGACGGCACAGCCCGCGGCGGTGTCCTGGTGGCCTGTGCCGAGAAATACGGGCTGCCTGTCCATGCCATCGGCGTGGGGGAAAGCGTTGATGACTTGCAGGCTTTTGACCCTGAAAGCTTCGCCCGTGCGCTTGTCGGGCTGGACGAGCCTGCTCCTTAAAAACCGAACCGGGCAGAAAGTCTTATATCGCGGCCCGGCATCGGCACCAGATCTTTCAGGAACGACGCGTGATTGCGTGCGTCAATATCGGTCAGATTGCGCCCTTGCAATGTGAGGGTCAGATCACGCTCAACGCCAAACGGGCGATAAGAAATACTGGCGTTTAGCATGGCATAGCCGCTGGTTGGCAGCTCTTCTGCGGCAATGCGACTTTGGTTATCGACCAGTTGCACCTCAACCCGTCCATCCAGATAGGCGCTGAAGGCTTCCATGCCCAGTGTCAGGCTTTTTGGCGGAATCCGGGGCAACGGGTTGTTGGATGAGCGTTCCTCGGCCCGGACAATATCGCCCGCCAGATCAAAATGCAGATGATAGGCTGATGTTTCATATGCCAGATACTGAATTTCCAGCTCCCCGCCCCAGAAATCGGTATCGGTCTGGACGAACTGAATCACATTCAGGCCGTCTTCTTCGTCCCCGGTGAATTGTTCGAAAATGAAATCGTCGTAGCGGGTGTAGAACAGGCTGAGGGAGCCTGTCAGGCGTCCTGCCCGTTTGCGCAGGGAAAGTTCGGCGGATTTTGCCGTTTCCTTGCCCAGATCAGGGTCGCCGATTTCAAAGGCGCCTGTCGCGATATGCGGGCCGTTTGAGAACAGTTCCTCGGCATTGGGCAGGCGTTCCGTGCGAGAGACGGACAAGCCGACCAGATAGGTATCATCAGGGCTCCAGGCGGCCCCTGCGGACAGGCTTATGCCATCGAATGAGCGGCTTAGCCCCACCGTATCCACATCTGCTTTTTGGTGTTCAAAACGTGCACCAGCTTCAAGCGACCAGGGCCCGGTCTCAATTTTTTCGACGGCGAAAAGGCCCCATTGTGTGGTTTTGCTGGGCGGTACAAAAGCTTCATCGCCGATAGCTTCAAAATCCCGGCGCTTTACCTGCAGTCCGACGGAGCCGGATAAAAGACCAAGTTTCTTCTGGACAAGTTCCAGACGACTTTCCCAGCCCTCATTCAGGAAGGTCGTACCAATTTCGTCGCCTTCCAGTTCAACATGCTTGTAATCACCATAGCCAAAGCGGACCTTGGCGACCTCAAACGGGCCAAATTCGCCATTGATCTCTCCCATCAGGTCAAAACGCTTCTGGTTCAGATCAATTCTGACGGCTTCTTCACCCTCGTGTTCCTCTTCTTCATGTTCCTCCTCTTCCTCATGCTCTTCATGGCTGTGTCCACCGGGTACACCGTAATTGGTGTCGTGGACTGAAAAAGAGGCCCCAAAAAAACCTTGATCCCAAACGTAAGAGAGACCGGCAGCGCCGCCTTTTGATTCCACATCGCTGTTTTCAAGGGTGCCGAAGGCTTCTTCCTCGCCTTCATGTTCGTCTTCCTCTTCGGTCGCGCGCAAAACGGCCGATTCAGCAGATCCGGGAATATTCAGGTCTTGTGTGTCGCGGGCATATCCATCGGCATGAAAAACAAGTTTGCCAAAAGCAATATCCGTGCTGGCTGCACCGGAAAGTTCCTCGGCGGCGGTGCCATACATGATGCGGGCCGCCCCGGACAGGTTATTTTCGGGAATTTGTGTGGGGATGCGGCCATCAATGACATTGACGACGCCGCCAACAGCGGATGAGCCGTAAAGCAGGGTTGCAGGTCCCCTGATCACTTCAATACGCTGTGCGGTAATCGGATCGCTGGAAACAGCATGGTCGGGGCTGGTGCTTGATGCATCGATACTGCCGATGCCGCCTGTCAGGATGCTGACCCGGTCGCCGCCCAGACCGCGTATCACAGGCCGACTTGCGCCTGGCCCGAAATAGGTCGAACTGATACCCGGCAGATGGTTGAGGGTTTCACCCAGGGAGGCTTCAACCCTGCGGTCAAGTTCGTCACCACTTAAGACTGACGTGCCCTGAAGAATATCAAAGCGGCTGCCACCGGTCGCGCCGGAAGTCACCAGAATTTCATCCATCTGATGTACAAAATTATGCTGTTCGGCCTCTTCTTCTGCAGAGGCGGGGACGATCGACATAATAACAAAGCTGCAGCAGACACTAAAACGTAGCATTCAGGAGATACCTTTCCGGCGCATAAAGTTCAGGATAGAAAAGTATAAATGTAATATTATAACATAACAGTCAAGAGAAAATTTTTTAGCCTTACTTCAGCCGTTTTTTTGTGCACATTATTCGGGAAAGGAAAACATTTGGAAATCATATTCAATGTGCTAAATCCGACAGGCGCATTATCTTGGTATACGGGCAATAATTCATGAACAAATCTCCAGAGCTATCCGTCATTGTGCCTGTGTATAACGAAGCCGGGAATATTGCCTCCATGCTGGGTGAAATTTCTGCGGCGCTGGCGGGGAAAGTAAACTTTGAAGCCATTTATGTGGATGATAAAAGTACAGATGATACACTTGCCCGCCTGAAGCAGGCGCAAGCGGAAATGCCGGAATTACGTATTATCTGCCATTTGTCAAATGCCGGACAAAGCACGGCGACCCGCAATGGCGTCATTCATGCCCGTGCGCCCTGGATTGTGACGCTTGATGGCGATGGACAGAACGATCCGGCCGATATCCTGGAACTGATCCGGGTTCGGGATGCTGACGGTGGCGAGGATCTGCGTATGGTCGCGGGCTTGCGTCGCAAAAGAAATGACAGCTGGGTTCGACGTATGTCTTCGCGTATTGCCAACAATATCAGGATGAATATCTTGAAGGATGAAGTTTCAGACACCGGGTGCAGTTTGAAGCTTTTTCGCCGTGATGCGTTTATGGAAATGCCTTACTTTGATCACATGCACCGGTTCTTGCCTGCGCTGATCAAACGCGGCGGGGGGCGTATCTTGACCCTTCAGGTCAATCATCGGCCCCGGCATGCAGGTGTTTCCAAATATGGCATTGGCAACCGTTTGTGGGTAGGTATTATCGATATGATGGGTGTCAGGTGGTTACAGCGCCGCACCCGGCTAACGGCTGTCAGAGAAGAGAAAGCCAACTGATGGGTGATTTGACAACGACGGAATATATATGGGTCGCCGTTGGCTTTATTGGGCAGGCCATTTTTGGAGCCCGGTTTCTCCTGCAATGGCTCTATAGTGAAAAGCATGGCCGAAGCTTGATCCCGGTCGCATTCTGGTACTGCAGTATCTGCGGTGCCATCATTTTACTGGCGTATGCCATCTATCGGCAGGACCCGGTATTTATCATGGGCCAAAGCCTGGGCTTTGTCGTTTATTCCAGAAACCTGCTGCTGATACGGCGTGAGAAGCTGGTGCAAGCTGCCGGTTTATCTGAGGACAAAAGCGCATGAAGGCGGTCCGCTGGCCGATCATGGTCCTGCTGGCTATTGTGATTGTTAGCATTATTTGTTTGCCGATGCTGCCCAGAATTCAAACCCGCTATCTGACGGTGGCGTGGGAAATGTGGCGTGATAACAGCTTTCTGGTTCCCACGCTGAATGGCGCACTTTACAGTCATAAACCGCCCCTGATGATGTGGATGATGCACCTGGGCTGGGCTGTGTTCGGGGTTAGTGAGACATGGGCCCGGCTTATTGCACCGTTGTTTTCTTTGGGCACCTTGTGTCTGGTGCCGGCGATGGCCCGGTGTCTTTGGCCCAACCGACCGGATTATGCGGCACTTGTGCCTTTCATGCTGATGGCCACGGTTATTTTCATTATTTATTCGACCTTTGTCATGATGGACAGTCTGGTGACGTTTTTTGCGGCCCTGGGCTGGCTGGGAATGTTGATGGCATGGCGTGACCGTAGCGCTCTGGGGTGGATATTATTTGCCTGTGGCATCGGGTTCGGGACCTTGTCCAAAGGGCCTGTGATCATGCTTTATATTTTGCCAACAGCCTTGCTGGCACCGTTCTGGATTGTCGGGGACCGGCCATTATGGGGGCATTGGTACCGCAATATATTTCTGGGTGTGCTTGGGGGCGCTGCAATTGCGCTTTGCTGGGTTATACCAGCGATTATTGCTGGCGGTGAAGCCTTCGCCAACGAGCTTTTGTTCAAGCAGACAACCAACCGCATTGCGGGCAATCTGGGGCATCCCAACCCGTGGTGGTGGTATTTGCCATACCTGCCGTTCGTCTTTTTCCCCTGGTTCTGGGTGCCGACAATCTGGCGCAATGCCGGGCGTGGTATCCTGAGCCCCGGCGGGGCCGGCGCCCGGTTTTTCATGATCGCGTCGTTTGTGCCCCTGATCGCATTTTTCTCATTCAATGGCAAACAGGTGCATTACCTGATGCCGCTGTCGGTGCCATTGGCGCTGATCGGTGCCCGGGCGCTGGGGGATTTAAGCGTGGCAGCGCAGCAGCGATTTGCGGCTATTCTGAACGGCATTTTAATGGGTATCGCCCTGATTGCCATTGTTTACGGGGTCGCAGTTCAAGGGGATTGGCCCGCGCTTAGTTCGGCCATGTCGTGGATAGGGGATCTGCCGCCCTATGTGCAGGAAATTACCATAACAGGCGGATCCTTGATGCTGGCATTCAGCGTGTGGGCTGTTTTCTGGGCCCCGCGCAATACCGGTGAGGTGGCGCGAAAAGTCACGGTGATGATGGGCATTCTTTCCATGAGTGCCTTTTTTGAAGCGGGTCTTTCTGTGGCGCCCTATATGAATGTCAAGCCTGCGGCCAAAGCGATGCGGGCGCTGGAAGCAGAGGGGCATCCGCTTGCCTTTGCCCAGCCTTATTATGGCGAGTTTCATTTCTCGGGCAGGCTGGAGAAAGATTTCGAAATCGTCGTTAATCCGGCCCGTCAGGTGGCTTGGGCCAAAGCCCATCCTGGGGGATATATGATTTCATTCTACCGGGGTGAATTATCGGATCTGCCCGCCCGCCCGGCATACAGCCGGATATACAAGAAGGATCATGTGCTGATCTGGCCAGCGGCGACGGTGATAAATACAGATGCCGCGGTCTTGCGACATCGTACAGCCAATTCCTCAGGACGCTCGACCCAATAGGGCCTTGTGTTAGCGGGCCAGCATGGGCCCCAGCTTTTTGCCACCGAATATGTGTACATGCAGATGCGGGACTTCCTGACCGCTGTCTTCACCGATATTGGCAAGTATGCGATAGCCGGGTTCTGCCAGTTCCAGCTGCCGGGCTACTTTGCCCACTGCGCGAAAATAACCGGCGATCAGGTCAGCAGGAGCCTTTTCGGTAAAGTCATCCATGCTGATATACTGCCCTTTCGGGATGACCAGTATATGCAGGGGGGCCTGCGGGTTAATGTCGTGAAAAGCCAGGGCGAATTCGTCCTCATACACTTTCGTACAGGGGATTTCCTTACGCAGAATTTTGGCAAATATATTTTCGCTGTCATACGCCATTCCGGTCTCGCCTTTCTGATTTATCCAGTCCTTGCACTTGGGCCCGTGTCCGGGGAACCGATCTGTCAGGCCGGGCGGTTTTTCTTTTCGTAAACGCCTGAAATACCTTCACGTTTCACCATCTCTTCAAAAATATCATCAGGGGTCAGTCCCATGTCCGCCCATAATATCATTAGATGAAACAGCAGGTCGACTGATTCATCGATTGTACCATCGCGGTCATTGGCTGTTGCTGAAATAACCGTTTCAACGGCTTCTTCGCCCACTTTCTGGGCAATTTTCTGACGACCACGCTCGTATAGCCTGGCGACATAGCTTGTCCGGGGATCGGCCGTCTTGCGGCCTTCTATTACCTTGAAAAGGCGATCTATGATTTCGTGATTATCCATTTTACCCTCAAGTTGAATTTAATCAGACGGACCGGACGGCGATACCGGACTTTTCCATATATTTTTTGGCGTCACCAATAGAATGTTCGCCAAAGTGAAAAATGGAGGCGGCAAGCACGGCTGTGGCATGGCCATCCCGGATGCCTTCCACCAGATGATCCAGCGTACCGACCCCACCCGATGCGATAACAGGTATGGATACAGCATCGGCGATTGCGCGGGTCAGTTCAATATTAAATCCAGACCGGGTGCCATCCCTGTCCATTGACGTCAGCAATATTTCCCCGGCACCAAGGCCAGCAACCTGTTTGGCGTATTCTACAGCATCTATTCCCGTAGGGGTTCTGCCGCCGTGTGTGAAAATTTCAAAGCCACCCGAAGTATTCTGTTTGGCATCTATGGCCACCACAATACATTGAGAGCCAAACTTGTTTGCCAGCTCTGCAACCAGTTCGGGGCGTTTCACTGCGGCTGTCATGATCGAGACCTTGTCGGCCCCGGCGAGCAGAAGATTGCGCACATCGGCCTCGCTTCTGACCCCGCCGCCGACGGTCAGCGGCATGAAACAGGCTTCCGCAGTGCGGCGCACGACATCATACAGGATGCCACGATCATCACTTGAGGCGGTGATATCGAGGAAACAAAGTTCATCAGCGCCGGCAGCATCATAAACTCTGGCCTGTTCAACCGGGTCTCCGGCATCGACCAGATTTACAAAGTTAACGCCTTTGACAACCCTGCCGTCCTTGACATCAAGGCATGGAATAACCCGTGCCTTCAACATGGCATGTTTTCTTTCATCATGGTCAGCGCTTCGCGCAGATCAATCCGCCCGTCATATAGCGCGCGGCCTGAAATTGCGCCTTCAATTTTACCGGTTGCCTGTGCGGCAGCGACCTTCAGGGCTTTCAGGTCTTCGAGGGAAGAAACGCCGCCAGACGCAATCACCGGAATAGACAGGGCATTTGCCAGTTCAATCGTGGACGGGATGTTAACTCCCTGCATGGTGCCATCGCGGTCAATATCCGTGTAGATAATGGCTGAAACCCCGGCATCCTCAAATTTTTTGCCAAGGTCAATCGCGGTCAGCGTAGAGGTTTCCGCCCATCCCTCGACGGCTACATGGCCCCCGCGGGCGTCGATGCCAACGGCGATCTGTCCCGGAAATGTGCGACAGGCTTCAATGACTTTGTCTGGCGAGCGTACCGCCAGTGTACCCAGAATAACCCGACGAATACCCTTGTCCAGCCACACTTCGATGGTGCCAATATCACGAATACCACCGCCCAGCTGGACCGGTACATCGACATTCTCAAGGATAGCGTCTACAGCGGCTGCGTTCACGGGCTTGCCGGCAAAGGCACCGTTCAGGTCGACAAGGTGCAACCACTCGCACCCTTGCTGTACAAACTGGCGGGCCTGCGCCGATGGATCGTCGCCAAAGACGGTCGCCTGTTCCATGTCGCCCTGATACAGGCGGACGCACTGGCCATCTTTCAGGTCTATGGCGGGAAATAGGATCATGCCGTTACTCAGTTCGTATCAATGTTCTTGCTGTAAAAATGTCCGGGCAGGAATGTGCCGTCAACCATGGCAAAGCGTTCCTTGGTGCCCCATTGCCTGAAGCCCCAGGCTTCGGCAAGCGCGATAGCGGCGGAGCGGTCGCCGCGCACGCTGACATCAAGGGTTCGAAACCCTTCTGCGCGTGCCGTACTTTCAGCCTGTTCCAGCAAGCCGCGTGCGAGGCCATGGCCACGTGCCCAGGGGGCGGTGAAAAAGGTCGTAACTTCGGCTGCAAAGGCCCCCGCTTCATTGTTGGATGGGGGGCGTACCAGCTGCAGGGTGCCGCAAATTGTGCCTTCCAGCCGGGCAATGAAAAGGGACCGGTCTGGCATCAGAAGAACGCCGCGCCAATAGGCTTCCAGCGTGGATGTAGATGGCGGTTTAATCCAGCCAAAGCCCTGACCATCGACAATAGCTTCGATCGTGGCTTCGCACAGATCTGCCATATCCTGACCTGTCAGGGTCTCTGTTTTCTCGACTTCTGTTGCGCTGGGATCTTTGGCAGGTTGAGTATTAAATTGCTGTTTCATGGAGTCCATACTAAGAAATTCTTGATAATATTCAGACCAACGGCCTGACTTTTTTCGGGGTGAAACTGCGTCCCAATCACATTGTTCTGCGCAATAACGGCTACAATTTCCTCGCTATATTCAACCGTGGCCAAAATATTGTCAGGGTTGGCACATTTAAACTGATAACTGTGAACAAAATATGCATGGTCAGCAGCATTTATGCCCTTTAAAACAGTATGACGTTTCCCGGCTGGTGTTTGGACCAGATTATTCCATCCCATATGTGGAATTTTATAGTTTGGGCCTGTGGTCGGGATCGGGGTAACTTCACCCTTGATCCAGCCCAGTCCCTTGTGGGTGCCATGTTCAAGACCGGTCGTGGCCATAAGCTGCATACCCACACAAATACCAAAGAACGGTCGACATTTAATATGTGCAACGTCTTCAAGTGCTTCAATCATGCCCGGCAGATTATTCAGCCCGCGCATGCAATCCCCAAAGGCGCCAACGCCTGGCAATATAACCCGGTCAGCGGACAAGACCATTTCCGGGTCCGATGTTACCGTCACGTCGCACCGAATATCAGCTTCCCGGGCGGATCGCTCAAAAGCCTTTGCCGCTGATCTCAGATTCCCGGACCCATAATCTACGATCGCCAGTTTCACGCCGGTTTCCTTCCGGGGTCGCCTGCAAAATCGGACCATGGGTTAGCCGATGAGCGCGCCGTCATTTTTTCCGGGTTCTGCTCAAAATACCGCAACTCGGCCTCGTCGAGCGTTTCTCCTATAACGACGGCATCAAGTTGGTAGCCTCGTCTCTGGAGAGTCCACCGGCGCAGATTCTGTGCTTCGGCACCGACCAGAATGCCGAAGCCGAGCTGGCATGCCAGTGCGGTAATGTCTCCGCCGGCAAATTTAAACGCCCATTCCATCAAGCCGGATATCACCAGCATAAAAAATGCGATCAGCCAAAGCCGATGAAACAGGGCCCAGACGAACTGAAACAATAATGCCCAGACGCTAAAACCCTCCGGCACCAGAACGATGTCGGGATCACCGTTCTTCAACGGCTTTGGGTGAATATGAACGGTGTAAACTTTCAGACCCACAATCTGTCTCTGACCTTAAATAACTTCACCCTGATCCCCGATCACACCTTTGGTGGAGGGAATTTCATCCGCTTTACGAGGGTCGATTTCAATCGCTTGTCGCAGACTGCGTGCCAACCCCTTAAAGCAGGATTCGATAATATGATGACTGTTCTCGCCATACATGTTTTCGACATGCAACGTCACCCCGGCCGCCTGAACGAAAGCGCGAAACCATTCCAGAAACAGCTCACAATCCATGTCACCGATCTTGTCGCGTGTGAAATTCACTTTCCAGACAATGAAGGGTCTGCCTGAAACATCGATTGAGACACGGGTACAGGTCTCATCCATAGGGATGATCGCATTACCATACCGTGTCAGACCCTTCATATCACCAAGGGCACGGGCAATGGCCTGCCCGACCACAATGCCGGTATCTTCTGTCGTGTGATGAAAATCGATATGCAGATCGCCCTCGGCCATTACCTCCAGATCAATCAGGCTGTGGCGTGAAAGCTGCTCAAGCATGTGATCCAGGAACCCGATACCGGTTGAAACATTATAGGTGCCAGTGCCATCAAGATTAACTTTGGCAGAGACCCTTGTCTCTTTTGTCTTACGTTCAACACTTGCCTGACGCATTGATTTTTCTTTCCTCTAATGTCGACCCGTTGCTGGCGCGTTTGCGTTTGCAAACCGGCGCGGCGACATGGTTTCTGCCTGAGTATGGCAACGGATAAATATTACAGACCACAAGCAGGATGTATCGGGGACGGTATAGCAGCAGTTGTGGTGTGATGCCACTGTTAAAGAACACTCTTCCGGCAGCATTGTTCCGGCGCGGGAACTGGCGCTCTTCAGCGAGGGCAAATCGGGATTTTATCCATCTGAAGGCCAACGACTGGAATATGCAGAATCGCCGATAGTGCGCTGCTGATTCGGCATTGCTGTCGGTCGAATGCTCGTTTTGTCAACCTTAAGTCATTATTAACCATAAAAAACACAACCATAGATTGACATTTATGGTTAAAATTTTGTTAAAATACAACCGACTCTAGCTGACAGCTTCTCTCGATTATACTGTATCAAGCTAATATCTATCTCTTAAGTTTTATATATTTATCGTGAATCAATTAAGTAGAGAATTAAAAAAATGTCTAATCAACTGAAGCATTTAGATGAACAAAAGCCTTCTACGAGAGGCTTTTCCATTATTAATAACTTGTTGGTTTATCTATTAAAAAAGGCAGAGAATGGGGAATACCTCTTCTCACTGGCCGATGTTGCAGGTGACCGCGACTTTGACGACACCGTTCTGCTGGAACTGGAACGCGATCATAAATTAAAAAAACTGGAAGGGATGTTCAAGGGGTCGGCCAATTTTGTGTCCTCGCAGGAGCGGCGAAACAATACTGTTTACTCGCCGCCAGAACGAATGGATCTTTTCCTGAAGAACCTGCGGAACAGTCTTCCGTCGCTGTATGCCGAGAAGAAAGCGGCAAAGGGACCTGCGGTTCGGGCACCGAAGGAAGCGGAAAAGCTTGCCCCTGTTTGTTTTGTCAGCGATATTTCCTCGCTGTCTACGCCGGAATTCCTGGATCAGTTTTATCTGCGGATGGCGTTGTGTGATCTGGTCACGGGGCGTACTGAACTGCTGGACCCGGTGACGGGTGATGCGGCTTGTCAGGTGCGGGTTCCCTTTATTCTTGATGCGCGCTGTCTGGTCGCAGATATGCTGGCCCGGCATCCGGAGAAAAAGGCACAACTTTGTCACCAGATTGAGAGTTTTCGCAAGGAAAACGGCATGTCGGGGACACCGGCACGTAATCGCCCGCCCCAGTTGCTGAAATTAAGCTGGCGACCCGAGCCCGCTGAGCTTACGGTTTTTTTCAAAACGGCACTGGATCTTGTCCAGCAGAAACTGGGTCGAAAAAACAGGATTGACTGTGGAACGTATCTCGCGCTTTCGAAGGCGTTGACAGAAACGCAGGCTGCGTATGTTGACGAGTTTGACCTGCCGTCAATCCGGCATAATGTTCAGGTCTACAAGGACCTGCAGGACGTTGATAAACGCAAGGTGGCCCTGACAGAGAACGCGTGTGCCTATCTGGTTGAACTGGCGCGCGAGGCGACTGAAGCAGGAGCGCAACTCTCCGACTCTTTAAGTCATGCGCGCAAGGCAGAGCTTCTTGGTGCGCTGGAACTGTCTGAGGCCGCATTGCCTTTGGGTAAGGGCCGAAGGCTCCCGTGTATTCCCATGTATCCGGGAATTGGTACTGTTCTTGCGCATGAACACACCATGGGCAGACCACTGGTCGTTTATGTGAAAAGGCTGGGTTTCACTGTGCCCTCAGGGGCTGGTGTCACAGCAACAGAGGGCGAAGCGAAATACAGACTTCTGGGGTCAGACGTGTTGTTTTATCTGCCGGATGAGCAAGGCGGGTATAAATTGATGGATGAACCGGATCATTCCTGTTTGCTGCAGCCTGCGTTGTGCGTAGATGCCTGGAGTATGATTGACCTAACAGATGATTCAATTATGGGTCAGGTAGAAGAAAAAGACAGGGGGTTATATAGTAAGGACTATTCTGAATATATTGATGCCCTGACTTCTCGGGATATTACCGCTCTTGTGCTGTTAACCGCAACAGCGCATCCGCCGTTGCCGTCTGTTGCGAAAGCCCCCGGGCACGAGGACGGGTGGGAAGATTCGGGCCGGCAATATTCTGAAAAGTTGTTGCAGGCGGTCGGTAAAGGCGACAGCAAGATACTTTTCGACGAATATCAGGAGCATATGGCCTATCTGAAAAGGCATGATCTGTTTGAGCTTGTTTATAACGTACCCGCGTCCCGCAGCCGACAGGATGAACGGGAAACAAAATATCAGCGGATTGCGCGTAACGTGCCCTTCGCCCCAATCCACATCCATGCGTCAACGCTGGCGGCCAAAAAAATGGCGGCGGCAAGGTTGGCAGAATGTCTGGGGCCGGATACCGAAGTCAGCCGGTTGATCTCGTTTGAAACATCGCGTTTACCGCAAGACGTGTTTGATGAATTCAAATAGTGGGCGATTTTTGTCGCTGTCCTGCTGATTTATTTTAGACCTTCCCCCGTATCCGGGCAGTAAAATGCCCGGACGGGGTTGACGTATGCGCGCAAATTGCCACATGTAGTGTCTTCGGGCTTCGGCCCCGGGACAATTCGGAGATAAAATCCATTGAGCGACAATAAGGCAAGTTGGCACGGCACAACGATTTTGTGCGTGCGGAAAGGCAATACGGTTGTTATTGCCGGTGACGGACAGGTGTCGCTGGGTGACACAGTGATCAAGGGTTCGGCGCGAAAGGTTCGCCCCCTGGCGGGTGGCAAGGTGATTGCCGGTTTCGCCGGAGCGACGGCAGATGCCTTTACGCTGTTTGAACGGCTGGAAGAAAAGCTTGAGCGACATTCGGGCCAGTTGATGCGCGCCTGTGTCGAATTGGCCAAGGACTGGCGGACGGATCGCTACCTGAGAAAACTGGAAGCGATGATGGCGGTGGCTGACACAGAGGTCAGTCTGGTTCTGACCGGGAACGGTGATGTGCTTGAGCCGGATGATAACCTGATCGGCATAGGATCAGGCGGCAACTATGCCCTGTCGGCGGCACGGGCCCTGATAGATATGGATCTGGAGGCCGAGGATATTGCGCGCCGGTCCATGCAAGTGGCGGCTGATATCTGCGTTTATACCAATAACAATCTGACGATCGAGGTTCTGCACAGGAAATGACCGAGTTTTCTCCCCGTGAAATTGTGTCCGAACTGGACCGTTATATCATTGGCCAGGGCGACGCAAAAAGAGCGGTTGCCATTGCGCTGCGTAACCGCTGGCGCCGTCAGCAATTGCCTGCTGAAATGCGGGACGAGGTTTTGCCCAAGAATATTCTGATGATCGGGCCGACGGGTGTCGGCAAAACCGAAATATCTCGCCGCTTGGCCAGGCTGGCGAATGCGCCGTTTGTAAAGGTGGAGGCCACCAAATTTACCGAAGTGGGCTATGTCGGGCGGGATGTTGAGCAGATTATCCGGGATCTGATGGAAATTTCCATCTCCATGGAACGGGACCGTCGACGTCGTGAAGTGCAGGTGCAGGCCGAACAGCATGCGGAAGAACGCTTGCTGGATGCGCTTGTTGGGCCCTCGTCTTCATCTGAAACGCGCCAGAAATTCCGCAAGATGCTGCGGGAAGGCGAACTGGACCATAAGGATGTCGAACTGGAGGTGGCCGACACCGGTGGTGGTGGTATGCCATCATTTGAAATACCGGGTATGCCGGGTGCCAGCATGGGCATGGTCAATCTGAACGATATTCTGGGCAAGGCAATGGGGCAGCGGACGGTCAAGAAGAAGTTGACTGTTGAGGCGGCGATGAAAGCCCTGGTCGCGGAAGAAAGTGACAAGCTGCTGGATGATGAAGCCATCGTCCGGGAAGCCATTTATGTCACAGAGCAGAGCGGCATTGTTTTTCTGGATGAGATCGACAAGATATGTGGTCGCGAAGATCGCCGGGGCGGGGATGTCAGCCGGGAAGGCGTGCAACGTGATCTGTTGCCCCTGATTGAAGGCTCAACTGTTGCTACCAAATACGGACAGGTCAAAACCGACCATATTCTGTTTATCGCCAGTGGGGCCTTCAGTGTTGCCAAACCGTCTGACCTTTTGCCGGAACTTCAGGGCCGGTTGCCAATCCGGGTGGAACTGTCGGCTTTGACGGAAGGCGACTTTAAACGCATTCTTCAGGAGCCGGAAAACAGCCTGATCAAACAGTATGTAGCACTTCTGGGAACGGAAAATGTGACCCTCGACTTTACTGTTGACGGTATTGAGGAAATTGCCAGTATTTCAGCAGAAGTGAATGCAACGGTTGAGAATATCGGGGCCCGGCGTCTGCATACGGTGATGGAACGGATCCTGGACGAGATCAGTTTTACCGCCACAGATAACCCGGAAAGTACGGTCAGGGTCGACCGTGAATATGTGAAACATCACATTGGCGATCTGGCGAAAAACACCGATCTGTCCCGCTTCGTGTTGTAAAGTCGCCAGATTAATTTTCGACTGGTTCGTCCAGAAAATGGCGGCCTTGCGGGTCTTCCACCTCGATTACCCACAGGTCGCTGTCATATCGTGACTGCCGCTCAATATACTGATCTGCGTTTGTATCGGGTACAGGTGTCGGGCCGGAACCCCTTAGCCAGCCCCGCCTGCCGTCATTCAGCGTGCCGCGTGCAAGGACTGTACAGTCACCATTCAGCCGGTTCAGCTTGATGAGGATAGTGCCTGATGTCGCGTCTCCCCGGCGGACCTGAAATGCGGAAACGCCTTCGGTTGCACATCTGCGAATATAGGCCTTTACCCAGAATTCTGATGTCAGTCTAGGCGTGCTATCCATCTGTCAAAGCGTATCCGTTTCGAGATGTGTCAGCCATTTGGCAAGCATCCGGGCCCCGGCTTCAGCAGCATGGGGCGCACGACGTGCCGTTTCCGTACGCAGGCTTTCGACAGAAATTTTAGGCGTGGACGCTATTTCAGAGGCATGACCGATAAACCAGCGTTCCATGGCGCCTTGCGGGACTTCGGCGTGAAACTGAAGTGCCAGAGCGTGCTGTCCATGGGAGAAGGCCTGATTTCGATAGGCGGATGTAGAGGCAAGGCGCGTACTGTGAAGCGGCAAATCAAAGGTATCGCCATGCCAGTGCAGCATGGCAATGCCCAACAGCTCGTGCAGGCATGACTTGCGGCCGGATTCCGATAACTCTACAGCACCCCAGCCGATTTCCCTGATCCGTCCGGGATATACCTTTGCGCCCAGCGCCCGGGCCATCAATTGTGCGCCCAGACAAATACCCAGTGTGGGCCTGTCTGCTGCCAGACGTTTCTCCAAAAGCTTCAGTTCTTCCTTGAGGAATGGATAGGTGGCGTCCTGATAGGCGCCGACCGGGCCACCAAGTATGACCAGCAACTCGGGGTCGCCGATATCAGTCGGGCCCAGGGCATCTATGCCGGCATCCTTGTAGCGGATATCGTACCCTGCCGCGAGCAGCGCCGGGGTGAAGGCGCCCAGGTCTTCGAAATGCACATGACGTATGGCAACGACAGATTTCATGATAACAGGACCTCGATAAACAGTCTGTGAAACTTTATTGCATTTTGCAGGTATTGACCAGATCATGTTCTCATGAAATTGTTGTCCGGTCGGTAGTATCAGCGATCGTCTTAAAGCCCGACACAAGAATACAGGGGAAAGCGGCCAAGGGAAAAATTTCCCTTTGTCGGAAACTGGAAAAAGGGGGGGATATGTCGAGTTTGCCAGAAGACCGGGACCAGACATCCGGCACACCGGATAATGAAACGTCACAATCCGGGGATGCATACTGGAAGGCGAACCTGCGATTGCTTGGGGTATTGTTCGCGATCTGGTTTTTGGTGTCGTTCGGTGCCGGTATCCTGTTTGTTGACCTGCTCAACCAGATATCTTTTTTTGGCTTTCCGCTTGGCTTCTGGTTTGCCCAGCAAGGATCAATCCTTGTCTTTGTTCTGCTGATTTTGTTTTACGTCTGGTGGATGCACAGGATTGATCATAAATTTGGTGTGTCAGACGATGACCAGCCCGATTCATATGATGTCATGAACGGGGGGCACTAGGTCTATGGAAACGCAAACGCTGACATATATTTTTGTAGCCCTGACATTTGCGCTGTATCTTGGCATTGCGGTCTGGTCCCGTGCCGCCTCGACCAAGGAATTTTATGTTGCCGGCGGGCACGTGCACCCGATTGCAAACGGTATGGCAACCGCAGCGGACTGGATGAGCGCTGCATCATTCATATCCATGGCCGGCATCATAGCCTTTATGGGGTATGACGGTTCCGTTTACCTGATGGGCTGGACCGGTGGCTATGTCGTGCTGTCCCTGTTGCTTGCGCCGTACTTGCGCAAGTTCGGGCAGTTTACCGTGCCTGATTTTATCGGGGAGAGATATTATTCCCGTACCGCACGTCTGGTTGCTGTTTTGTGCCTGCTGATTGTGTCGTTTACCTATGTAGCGGGCCAGATGCGGGGTGTCGGAATTGTCTTCTCGCGGTTTCTGGAAGTCGAGATCAATACCGGTGTGTTCATCGGCATGGCAATTGTATTCTTTTACGCCGTGCTGGGGGGCATGAAGGGCATTACCTATACGCAGGTCGCGCAATATTGTGTGCTGATTTTTGCCTATCTGGTGCCGGCCATATTCATTTCCATGCTGGTCACCGACAATCCGGTGCCACAGCTGGGACTGGGCGGGAGTGTGAATGACGGGTCGGGCACGCCGGTGCTGCAAAAACTTGATAACGTGCTGACCGATCTGGGCTTTCAGCCCTATACAGAAGGATCAAAGTCGAGCATCGACATGATGGCAATTACGGCGGCGCTGATGATCGGCACAGCCGGTCTGCCCCATGTGATTGTGCGTTTCTTTACGGTGCCAAAGGTATCTGACGCACGCAAGTCAGGCGCATATGCACTTGTTTTTATTGCACTGCTTTACACAACAGCACCTGCCGTAGCGGTTTTCGCGCGACTTAATTTTGTCGAAACCATCCACGGGACAGAATATGAGCAAGCGCCCGGCTGGTTCAGGAACTGGGAAGATCTCGGGCTGATTGCCTGGACCGACAAGAATGGTGATGGCCGGATGCAATATGGGCCCGGAGATGCCCTTGAAGGGGGCAGTCCGATCTTTGATGAAGGTCGAGGGGCTCACGGAGAACGCGCATTGTTAAGCGTGTCGGCCGATAATTCCAACGAAGTTTATGTCGACCGTGACATTATCGTTCTGGCCAATCCCGAGATAGCTTCCTTGCCTGGATGGGTCATTGCACTGGTGGCGGCCGGTGGTCTTGCGGCGGCACTTTCAACGGCTGCGGGGTTGTTGCTGGTGATATCGACGGCCATTTCCCATGACTTGCTCAAGAAAACACTGGTGAGTGACCTCAGCGAGAAACGGGAGCTGCTATGCGCACGCCTTGCAGCGATGTCTGCCATTATCGTGGCTGGGTATTTCGGGATTAATCCGCCGGGATTTGTCGCACAGGTTGTGGCCTTTGCCTTTGGACTGGCGGCAGCATCGCTGTTTCCGGCATTGTTTCTTGGCATTTTTGTACGCCGGATGAACCGGGAAGGGGCGATTGCAGGCATGCTCGCCGGACTGGGGTTTACATGGGTCTATATTGCGTATTTCAAATTCTGGGCTCCGGAACTGAACATGCCGGAGAACTGGTTGTTTGGCATTTCACCGGAAGGCATTGGCACTCTGGGTATGTTCCTTAATATTGGCGTTGCCCTTGTTGTTGCCCATTTGACGCCGCCTGCCCCTGAAAAGGTCAGGGTTTTGGTGGATCGTATACGTATCCCTTAATTTTACAGCATTGACGCTGTGATATAATAACCTCAAAGATTAATTATATATAAATAAACATAATAGAATATATATCATTCCTTTAGATCTATAACTTATTGGGAATGGGAAGGTATTTGTTATGATTCAACTGGCGGAAGCTGTTGACGATTCTGGTGATCCTGAGCTGGTTCAGGAAAATGAATATCTTGGTGTTTTGGAAAATATACCTATTGGTGTGATGGTCTGCAGTTTGCCGGATTTTGTGATTACATATGCCAATCCGGCAACGATTGAGGCGCTGAAGATTATTGAAGGAGAGCTGCCGTGCAAAGCTGTTGATATTGTAGGTAACTCCATCGATATTTTTCATAAGGACCCCTCACATCAGAGAAGGATTTTGTCAGACCCCAAGAATCTGCCCTTTCATGCCAAAATAAAACTGGGCAAGGAATCTCTGGATTTGCGGGTTGCCGCACGTTTCAACGCGAGCGGTGAATATATCGGGCCGATGGCGACCTGGAGCATTGTCACGAAGCAGGTCGAAATTGCAGAGCGATTTGAAAAGACGATTGCGGGCATTGTGTCGTCTGTTTCATCCGCGTCAACGGAACTGCAGTCCAGTGCAGAATCGATGTCTGCCTCTGCCGCAGAAACAAGCGATCGTTCTGAAGCGGTTGCGGCGGCGTCTAACGAACTGGGCGCATCCATTTCTGAAATCCAGCGCCAGATGACAGACGCAAGCCGGGTAACGGGTGAAGCGATTGAAATCACCGACAGGTCCAATCAGCTCATCAGGACCTTGTCAGAGAATGCGGGCCGGATTGATAGTGTTGTGACCCTGATCAAGGATGTTGCCGGACAAACAAACCTGCTGGCCTTGAATGCGACTATCGAGGCGGCCAGGGCGGGCGACGCTGGCAAGGGCTTTGCTGTTGTGGCGTCAGAAGTGAAGAACCTGGCCAAACAAACAGCGGCGGCTACGGAGGAAATTACCACCCTGATATCCAGCGTGCAGAAATGTGTTGGGGAAACAAGTGATGCCTTCAGCGCGGTGACAGGTGCGATTGGACAGGTGAACGATTTTCAGACCAGTGTGGCGTTAGCGGTTGAAGAACAATCAGTCGCTACGCAGGAAGTTAATCAGAATGTCACTTTTGTTTCGACGGCAGCCGGTGAAACCGGGGCGATTTCATCGAACGTTTTGTCAGCGGCCGATGATCTTTCAAAACAGGCCGAGATATTGCAAAGGCATGTAGCTGAATTTATGGCAGAAATAAAAACCTTCTGATTTTCTGCTGCGCCACGGGGTGATTCTGTTATTGTCTTCTGATTCAGGTGTACCTGAAAGGAGAAAATATGACGCAGACAGAACCATTGGAGAGGCCGGGAAAATACATATTTATCATTTTCCCTTTGGCGTGCATTTTACTCGGCGGGCTGTCAGGATACGTCAGCGGGAGCGGCGATAGTGACTGGTATCGGGCGTTGCAAAAGTCGCCCCTCAATCCTCCGGGCTGGGTTTTTGGCGTCGTCTGGCCGATATTATATCTTCTGATGGGGGTTGCTGCGGCGATTGTCTGGCGAAAGGTTGAATTGCCCCGGAGACGAGTGGCTATGACCCTGTTTGCGGTCCAGCTGGTGGTCAACCTGACCTGGTCCCCGGTATTTTTTGCACTTCACATGATCGGTCTGGCAGTCCTTCATATCGGCGTTCTGTGGGTGCTTGTGGTCTTGACAATAAACACTTTCTGGCATTTTTCCCGGGTAGCGGCCTGCCTCATGGTGCCATATCTGATGTGGATCAGCTTTGCAGCCTGGCTGTCGTATAGTGTGTGGCAGTTGAACAGCTGACCCATAAAAAACGGCGACTGCTTGAAAAAGCTGCCGCCGTTTAAATATTAACCATGCAGGATTATGATTTGCGTCGCATCCTCAGGCCCAGACCGGCAAGAGCCAGTCCAAATATGGCAACCATGCCGGGCTCGGGAATTTCTGCACCGGGAGAGCGTGTGGTCAGGACCCGGACATAATCACCGGGACTGTCAGCCGTGAAGTCTATAAACAGACGGCGAAAATCGCCATTGCCATCTTGTCCAATGGATACAAAGTCTTCATTGGGCTCCAGTCCACGCAGGGCCGGGCTGTTGTAGGTGACGCCATTGCTGATCAGAAAATCTGAAGCGATCAGCAGGTTTGTCGATGTGATTACCCCGAAAATATCGGAATCAAAGTCGACATAGCCCTGTATTCTGGTTCTGTCGGCGGGATCAAAAAAGACATAGTGGCTGGCGACAATGTCACCTGCCTGAGGATTGTTGCCAACATCAACGCCCAATTGTGCGGCAATGGCGATGTTCTGGCCCTCGTTAAATCCGAACAGGTCTATGCTTTCCTGATTGTCCAGACCAACTTGCGCCGGCGCCGGGTTCAGTATGACAAAAGCAGCTCCCGGGTCACCAAAGCCAGTGACCGCGCCGCCAACGATCGTCGCGGATGCAGGTGCTGCCAGTGTGGCTGTCAACAGAAATGCAGCAAGTCCTTTTGATAGTCTGGTCATGTATGACAATTCCTTGATTTAGCGTTTCAATGCCCTTCACACGCAATATATGCTCCGCCAGCACAGTCTTGCTGGAAGACACATGGAAGAATCATGCCAGTTTATTAAGGTTAATATAAATCAACCGGTTAGCTATTTAGATAGTTAATTGTGTCCATAAAGTTGTAAATTATTTCGACACAATATCTGCGATTCACAAGTAGAATCAAATAGTTGTGCCGGGTCTGAAAAATACCCTTATTAGATTCATCACATCTTTAGCAATACACGTGATACGTGTAAATAAAGTGAGCGTATATATTATTGGTGACATTCCTGTGACATTGTCCGCAAACAGGCTTGCGAATCATGGAAATGTTGGGGGTCAGATTAGCCTGAAATCGTCAGGTGTCGGAATTTTTTACAAATTCTGTCAGGCAAAAAGCACCCCGCTATACTGATTGCCATCGGGCCAGCCTTTAGTCGAACAGGCTGGATACGGACGTTTCGTGACTGATCCGGTTCATGGCCTCGCCAATCAGGGGGGCGATTGTGATATGACGGATGCTCTTGCAGCCGACAATTTCTTCCGCAGGATTGATACTGTCTGTCACCACCAGCGACTGCAGTGAAGAATTGGATATTCGCTCGACCGCCTTGCCCGACAAAACGCCATGCGCCACATAAGCGCTGACCGATTCGGCACCTGCTTTCATCAGGGCATTGGCGGCATTACACAATGTGCCAGCTGAATCGACAATATCATCAACCAGAATACAGGTGCGTCCGCTGACGTCGCCGATGATATTCATCACTTCAGATTCGCCAGCACGCTCGCGCCGCTTGTCGATGATTGCCAGGGGCACGTTGCCGCCAAGGCGTTTTGCATGGGCCCGGGCGCGCACCACGCCGCCCACATCAGGTGACACGATCATCAGCTTGTCGAGTTCAAACCGTTCCTGAATATCCTTGACCAGCACGGGTGCCGCAAACAGGTTATCGGTTGGAATATCAAAGAACCCCTGAATCTGCCCGGCATGCAAATCCATGGTCAGGACCCGGTCTGCCCCGGCGGTGGTGATCATGTTGGCGACCAGCTTGGCGGAAATAGGGGTTCTGGGGCCGGGTTTGCGATCCTGACGGGCGTAGCCGAAATAGGGCAGAACAGCAGTAATGCGCCGTGCCGATGCGCGTTTCAGCGCATCAATGCAGATCAGAAGCTCCATCAAATGGTCATTTGCCGGATAAGAGGTCGACTGAATGACAAAAACGTCCTCACCGCGGACGTTTTCATGAATTTCTACGAAGATTTCCTTGTCAGAGAACCGGCGAACATCTGCCTTGGTCATGGGAAGGTCAAGATAGGCTGCAATGGCTTCCGCGAGTGGACGATTGCTGTTTCCCGCAAGCACTTTCATGCCGATATTCCCTCCTGTGCGCGCCCTGCAAAGGGCTATCTTATTTCGCGGCGGAACTTATCAGGGCAGGCCCAAGCTGTAAACGATGAATTTGCCCCGGCGCAGATAAAATCAGGTAAGCGCGATGGCAGAGATCTGCCGCCCGTAATCCGGCTCGCCTTGATGTGTCGTGCGCCTGTAACTAAAGAATTTGTCCGGCTCGGCATAGGTGTCGCGGTGCAGGGCATTTGCCTGCGTGATCCCGGTTTGCTGCAGTCGATGCAGAACGAAACCCTCAAGATCAAACTGATAATGGCCTGCGCGTTCAGACGGTTTGAAGAATATGGCGTAATCGGGGGTCTGATCCATGAAGGCCTTGTGCAGGTCCGGGCCTGTTTCATAGGATTTTTGCGCAATACAGGGGCCTACGGTGGCAATGATATTCTCCCGCCTGGCGCCTAGTGTTACCATGGCATCGACAACATTCTGTATAACGCCGCCCAAGGCCCCTTTCCAGCCGGCATGGGCGGCGCCGATGACGCCTGCATTTTTGTCTGCCAGCAGGACGGGCGCGCAATCGGCTGTTAAAATGCCCAGCACGATCCCGGGTTTTCTTGTGGCCATCCCATCTGCCTTTGGCTGCCCTCCGGCTTGCCATGGTGCGGTTACGGTGATGACGGTCGGGCTGTGAATCTGGTAAAGGCTGACCAGAGACTGACAGCCGGGGAACCTTGCCAGTACCGCGCTCCGGTTCCTGCTGACAGCATCGGGGTCGTCATTCGATCCGGGGCCGCAATTCAGGGACGCGTAGATTCCTGTGGAAGCGCCCCCCTTTCGGGTGAAAAAACCATGCTGGATGCCATCAAGCTGTAGATGTTCCGACGAGACTATCATGGATATTTTTCCTCTCCAAAGCCGGCAGGGACCGGACTGTCAGGCCCGGCAATCGCCATGACCTTGAACAGGTTGCCCATTTGATCCGGGCTGCACAGCCGTGTCATAGCCGCATTTATATCATTCGACTGAACTTCTGTCGCGCGCACTTTCAGGGCATTTGCGCGTGCGTGAATGCCAAGGGATGTCAGAAATTCTCCTTGGTCAATCGGCTGGAAGATTGCGGCTCCTTCAGCCGCTCGGGCCAAAGCCTCAAAATCTACATGGGCTGTAATATCGGCTTTGCCGGGCTCTTCGAAAATATCAACAAACGTGTGGGAAGCCAGGGCTTGCAGACTGTCGCCAGGCTGGCTTTTTGTATATCCATAATCAATCATCAGAGCCACGCCGCCACGGTCTTTCAATGCGCTGGCGATTGCGCCCGAAATCGAAAGAGCCGCAGGGCAAACCTCGACCTGACTTTCAAAAGGGGCGTCGCGAAGCGCTTCAGGAATTAATGCCGCTGCCGGTGAGGGAGTGGGAGACAGAACAGGGATCAGTTTATCTTCGGCATAGCCAACCAGTCGCTCATGCCATCCGGCGGGCTTGCGGATAAATTGCCGGATCGGCAAGGCATCAAAAAATTCATTGGCGACGAATATGACGGGCATATCCCGGGTGGCTTCAAGCGCGCTGGCCACGTCATCGTGCCAAAAGGGGCTTATGTCGGTGTGGTCTGCCAGTCTGGTCTTTTGGCTGGCACGCAGTTTCATGCTCATTTCAATCAGATGCACCTGCGCGGCCTTGTGCAGATCCGGAACGCCTGCCCATGTGCGTAAAATATCGGCCATCAGAGTGCCCCGGCCGGGGCCGGCCTCAATCAGGGCAAAGCGTGAGGGGCTGCCCATCCGCTGCCAGTAATCTGCCGCCCACAAGCCCACCAGTTCGCCAAACATCTGGCTCACCTCAGGCGCTGTAATAAAATCACCCCGGGCGCCAAAGGGATCTTTGGTCATGTAATAGCCGTGTACTGGGTGCCCCAGTGCTTCTGCCATATATTGGGAAACCGGCAGGGGACCTTGCGTCTGAATGAGCCTGATCAGATGTTGCTTCAAGGACATTATGACGCTTTTGAGCCGGGGCCTTCTGAAGGGCCTTTTCTGAAAATCAGATACAACCCAAGCGCCAGCATGGGCAGGGAGAGTACCTGCCCCATTGTGACCAGATCAAACAGGTATCCAAGTTGTTCATCTGGCAGCCGGAACCGTTCCACGATCAGGCGGGCAACGGCGTATCCCGTCAGAAACATACCGGTGACCAGTCCGTGCTTTTGACGGACATGGGGCTTGTGGATCAGAAACCACAGGATGATAAACAAAATCAGCCCTTCAAGCACGGCTTCATAAAGCTGGCTGGGATGACGCGGCAAGGGGCCCGCGCCGGGGAAGACCATCGCCCAGGGGGCATCTGAAACCTGGCCATATAATTCACCATTAATAAAATTGGCAATCCTGCCGAGAAACAGCCCGACAGGGGCGGCGGCGGCAACGATATCCGTGAATTGGAACAGGGGTATTTTGCGTCGCCAGGTAAAAATAATCATGGCGAGGCTGACGCCGATCAGCCCACCGTGGAAAGACATGCCTCCTTGCCAGACCCTGAATATGCCCATCGGATCATCCGCATAGGATGGCAGGTTATAAAACAGGACATATCCCAGCCGGCCGCCGAGAATGACACCCAGTGTGGCCCACATGACAAAGTCGTCAATGTCTTCGCGACTGATCACATGTTTCTGGCGGGCCTTGTAGCTTGCCGACTTGCCGGACGGGTTTGGCAGATTGATAAGATGGACGGCATAATACCATCCCAGAACCAGTCCGACGATATAGGCCAGCGCGTACCAGCGAATCACCAGCGGGCCAATTTCGACCAGAATCGGGTCGATTTGCGGATAGGTCAGGGCGGAGCCGATAAAAATAGATATCATACTGCGGGCTTGCTGTTGTGACGGTTAAGCATTGGAATGCCCAGATCATCGCGGGACTGCGCCCGATGTCAAGGGCCAAGCGAGTTTATTCTTTCATTTTTGTCAGGGAAACTCTTGGCAAATCGGCTTTCTATCTTCATATTCCCAGTGTATATTTACACCTTATCTTACAAGGGAGCTATTTTTTGCAGACCGATAATCGTTTTTTGGACGATCTGGCAAAGCTGGCGTCAAGTGCCGTTGGCACCATGCATGGTGTTAAGGGCGAACTTGAAGCCACGTTTCGCCAAAAAATGGATGCCTGGCTGGCTGGTATGGATCTGGTGCAGCGGGAAGAATTCGAAGCTGTCAAGGCAATGGCCGAAGCTGCACGTATTGAAAATGAGGCCTTGACGAAACGTCTGGCAGCATTGGAAAAGGCCTCTGCACCGGCAAAGACCGCCCGGTCGGCAAAGCCCCGAGCGTCATCGGCGCGCGCCAAGGCATCTCCAGCAGCGAAACCTGTGAAAAAGCCAGCAACCAAAAAGGCTGTGGCGTCCAAACCTGCAAAGCCCAGGTCTGCGGCGCCAAAAGATGAATAGATGCCGGGGGGCGAGCCACGGGCAGAATAGCCACGAGGTTGGATAAAATCATATTCTTCTTTAAATTTAAGGGCCGTTCTCAAGATTATGTCATGAAAAGTCTTGATTTTCAGATCAAGACAATGAGACACTAGATCTTGTGGAATTGTTTTGAGTAGCCCGTATATATTGAAACGAGTTTCGGTGTGCCATATCCGGAATTTGGCTGATGAGCAACGATGCCGAAAGATATTCTGAATGACCGCACTTTTTGCTGACGATACAAATTTACCCGAACATAATCCGCTGGATCTGGTGGAGCAGATTATTTGCTCGAATGAATGGCCGTACGAGCGTGTGGGCGATGAGGAAATCACCGCTGCTGTTTCCGGCTCCTGGTGCGAAATTCATCTGCGCTATATGTGGCGGTCGGATGTGAATATCCTGCAGGTCGCTGCGGTTTTTGACATGCGTGTGCCCAAGGCGAAACGGCAGGCAATATACCAGACGCTGTCTTTGGCGAATGAGCGTATATGGCTTGGTCATTTTGAATTGTGGTCGGATGAAGGCATGATTATTTTCCGTCATGCATCGTTGATGGAAGATCAGGCGTCTTTGAGTTCCAGCCAGATTGAGGCACTGACGCATGCTGCCTTGACGGAATGTGAACGTTTTTATCCGGTGTTTCAGTTTGTGATCTGGGCAGACAAGGAACCTGAGGCTGCGGTCGAAGCTGCCATGCTGGATACGCTGGGTGAAGCCTGACCTGACAGGGTTTATGCTGCAGAAAAGTTGTTAATTCCACTATATACTGGTTAAAGAAAATGTCTGAATTTGAGACAATCACGGCAACTGATCCGCTGGTTCTTGTGGGTTGTGGTAAAATGGGCAGTGCCTTGTTAAAAGGCTGGCTGGCCCGGGGGCTTTCTCCCGAAGCGGTCTGGATTGTGGACCCTGCGCCCGAGAATGTGTTTGCGCAGTTTATGGACGTGTCGGGGTTCGCGCGGGATCGTGTCGCCGCGTCAATAGAAGACATACCGGCAGATATCAGGCCATCATTTGTTGTTCTGGCAGTTAAACCCCAGATTATGGATCAGGCCATTGCGGCTCTGGTGCGTTTTGTCGATAGTGCCTGTTATGTATCGATCGCCGCTGGCAAAACGATTGGTTACTTTGAGCAGGCCCTTGGTGTATCGGCCGCTGTTATTCGGGCGATGCCCAATACACCGGCTGCGATCGGTCGCGGGATTACGGTCGCCGTTGCCAATGAAAATGTCCGGGATAACCAGCGCAGTATCTGTGCGGCCATGATGAAAGCGGCTGGCGAATTTTTCTGGGTTGAAGATGAAAACCTGATTGATGCGGTCACGGCTGTTTCCGGCAGTGGCCCGGCATATGTCTTCTATCTGACGGAATGCCTGTCTGCGGCAGGAAAAGCGGCAGGTCTTCCGGAAGACCTTGCGGCGGCACTGGCACATCATACGGTATCGGGGGCAGGTGCCTTGATGGATGCGACGGATGAGCTTCCGGCAACATTGCGCCGGAATGTCACCAGCCCCAAAGGAACCACGGAAGCAGCACTGGATGTGCTGATGGCGAAAGACGGTCTGGCCCCCTTGATGCGCAAGGCGGTGAGTGCCGCGGCCCGGCGATCAAAGGAATTGTCAGACTAGAGTCTGCGGGACAGTCGGCATAGTCCCGATGGATTTTCCTACCAGTCCACCTGAGCCCGGACACCAAAGATCTGGCCGCTGTCATCAGCAGAAGCGGGCCCGGTGGCGTCCGTATCAAAATCAACGAAATTGAGCATGAAACGGGTATAATTGTTGGGATACCAGTTCATGCCAACGGTAATATTCTTTTGCTTGTTGCCCAGGCCTTCATCGGCAAGGTCCACATAGGAATAGCGTGCGGCGACTTCAAAAGCGCCCCATCCCATGCCATCCCCCGAGCTGCCCAGGGGATGCAGCGGTTTAACACGCCCGAAATATCCCTTGTTGCCCATATAAGGGCGGCTTTCCCCTGTCAGGAAGTAGGTGGCCGACACATAACCGCCGCTATAATTCATATCCGGCTGCGCGACGGTATTCACATGCGCCCGGCCATATTCAGCCTGCGCCGAGAACGACCCCAGCACAGTTGCGGCTTCAACGGCATAATACTGGAAACTGGTCATGGGAATGGAGCCGCTGCTCAGAAGTTTTGTGCCATCAACGCTGATTTCAGGTTTGTCGCCAAAGGTGACGGCATGCTCGGATTCCTTCCGGGTATAGGCGGAAGCGCCCAGGTGCACTACTTTGCGTGCTTCAAGAACGGGCGCAAAGGTTGCCCGGCTGTTCACGCCCCAGCCATCTTCGCCTTTGCCGGTTCTGTTGGCGTCATCAGCCATCAGGCCAAGATGGAAGGTCCAGTTGTCGCCGCCCGTAAATGCAGAGACCCCGAGCTTGCCCCCGGCACCGGCCTCGAACGCGTTCGACATGATGGAGCGCTCCATGAAGGAAACGTTGGTATCACTGGTGGCAGAAACAAGCGAATGATAAACCTTGTGGCGACCAACAGTCAGGGTCACCGGGCTGAAACCAGTATACTGAAGATAGGTATCTTCCATTTTTGCGTTTTCACCATCAGCAAAATTTACTTCAATCTTGTATTTGAAGTCTGACGGCATGCTGCCCTGAACGCCGACACGGGCCCGACGAAAGTTTATACCATCGTTAAAATCACGGGCATTATTGTCACTTCTGTATGTTGCTGCATCGGTTTGCAGGCGGCCTATAACCTTAAAACTCCATTCGTCGTCAGCTGATCTAATTTCCGGCGCGCCTTTCCAGTCTACCACGACACCGGACCCTGAAGCAGGTGTTGGGACTGGGCTGGATGGGGGGGTGTTGTCGGTGATCTGCTTTTCAGGGTTCCCCGTTTTTTCCAATATCTCAAGGCGGCTTTTCAGGGATTGAATTTCAGCAGATTGCTGGCGAACAAGTTCCATGAGTTTCTGGAAATCACCAGCATCCTGTGCAAGTCCGGCTCCGGCGGACAGCATCCCGCAGACCGAAACTGAAGCCATCAGGATAAATTTGTTCATAAGCAGGGTTCCTCTGTTTTTATACGTCTTACACATTCAGGTTATTTATATAGAATTTACCGCCGGTTGCATTCTTTCACATCATCATATGGTCTGAATTACGATCGGGTGATGTAAACGGGTCATACTTGTATACGCAGACGCCTGACAGAAGCCTGACCCGGACTGTCAGGTTTCTGTCAGCTGGTCTGTGTTAGGGATTAAGGCAGTTTAAACCGATTGCGTGAGCGAAGGAGTTCAGGATGACGATATTTAAAATGCCAGCAAAGACGACTGTGGCAGGACTTGTTCTGGCCGCTATTGTCATAACGCCGGCACTGGCCGGGCATCACGAGAAAGATCACGAGCGGGCACTTCGGGCCCTTGAAAAAGGCGAAGTCTTGCCTTTGACCAAAATATTGTCAATTGTCATGCCAGAAATCAATGGTGAGATTGTCGAAACCGAATTTGAGCGGGAAGACGGCAAATGGATATACGAGATTAAATACATCTCCCGGGATGGCATTATGATGGAAGTGGAAATTGACGCAAAAACCGGAAATATTATTGTGATCAAAGAGGACTGATGAAAATATTACTGGTCGAGGACGAGCCGCGCGTTGCCCGCGACCTGATCCAGACCTTAAACACGGTCGGCTATATTGTGGATCACGAAACTGACGGTGCAGAAGCCTGGTTCAGGGGGGACGTTGAAGACTACGCGGCTGTTATTCTGGATCTGGGGCTGCCCGGTATGGACGGGTTGTCTGTTCTCAAAAAGTGGCGTGATAATGAACGTCATTTCCCGGTTCTTGTATTGACCGCGCGTGGTAGCTGGAAAGAGCGTGTTGAAGGCATTGATGCGGGGGCAGACGATTATCTGCCCAAGCCTTTCGAAATGGAGGAGGTCTTGGCCCGGCTGAGGGCGATCATTCGCCGGGCCGCTGGCCATAGTGCCTCGCATATGGTGATTGGGCGTGTTGCCGTTGATCCGAGGCAAATGCGGGTCACGGTGGATGGCGTGCCCAAAAACCTGTCGCCACAGGAATACAGATTGCTCAGTTATCTGATGTTGCACAACGGGCGAGTTATTTCGCAGATTGAGCTGACCGAACATCTGTATGCGCAGGAATTTGAACGCGACAGCAATGCTGTTGAGGTTCTGGTTGGACGGGTCAGGCGCAAGCTGGGTGTGGATATTATTCAGACCCGGCGCGGGTATGGCTATATTGTAGAAGGGAATGAGCCGGCGTGATTTTCCGTTCTCTCCGCCTCCGGTTGTTGCTGGTGTCCACCGCTTCTGTTATTGCGGCGCTGATTCTGGCCAATTTTGTCCTGGTCGAATTGTTCGAACGCCATGTTGAGCGACGGGTGGGGGCAGAACTTGAAACATATTTGCGCCAGCTCTCGGGCTTCATCCATTTCGATTCCCAAGGGGGAATTACAACACAAGGTGCGCTGGCGGATCCTCGTTTGGTTGAGCCGCTGAGTGGTCTTTACTGGCAGATACAGGACAACGATACCGGTGCCACGCTTCGGTCACGGTCACTTTGGGACTATGTTATTCCCTTGCCGCCGTTGAAACCGGGGTCTGAAGTTGTCAGGGGGTATCATCGACCGGGCCCGGGCGATACCGTTCTGATTGTGAAAGAGCGGCTCGTCACGTTCGAGTCACTGCAGGACTTGCATCGCCTGAGGCTGGTTTTTGCGATTGATAATAAATCGGTGACGCAGGCCGGTCGGGAGTTCGCGTCAGATTTATTCTGGCCCTTTGTGGCTCTGGCCGCTTTTTTGTGTCTTGCGGCAGCAGTACAGATATGGTTCGGATTACGCCCGCTGGAAGCCGTGCGGGGTGCGGTGAATGCTGTCCGTACACGTGAGAAGAATCGACTGCCAACGACTTTTCCGGATGAAATAATGCCATTGGTGGCAGAAATGAATGTTCTTCTGGATATGCAGGAAAAAATAATTGAACAGTCTCATCACCGGGCCTCTGATCTGGCGCATGCCCTGAAGACCCCCCTGACCGTCATACTAAGTGATGCCAAAAAGCTTCGGAGCACCGGACAGGCGGAAATTGCCGATGAACTGGAATTTCTCATCGGGCAGATGCGGCGATATATCGAGCGGGAACTTTCACGTGCCCGGCTTGCGCACCGGACGGCCCATCAGGTGGTGAGCTGCGACGCCGTTTCGAGTATCACTTCGGTTGTGCGGGCCTTAAAACGTACGCCCCGGGGCGCGTTACTTCAATGGTCACTGGAAATGCCGGATGAATGTCCTGTCAGCATGGATAGTGGTGATTTGTCCGAAGTTTTGGGCAATATTCTGGACAATGCCGTTAAATGGGCCCAGGCACGGGTCTCGGTTTGTATCAGTCGTGACGACAATAATATTGTCATCACAATTATGGACGACGGGCCCGGGGCACCGCCGGAGAAGATGAGTGATCTTGGGCGGCGCGGATTCCGGATGGATGAAAAAAAGCCCGGATCGGGGATGGGTCTCGCAATTGCAGATGACATTCTGGCTGTTTATGCCGGTCACATGTCAATTGTGAATGGTCCGATGGGGGGATTGCTGGTCAATATCAGGCTGCCGGCAGCCTGATATTGATGAACAGTTATTGCCGGGCAGTGGACATGCCTAAAAGCCCAGGCTGTGGCCCACTTCAAAGCGTAACCCAATGGCAAAGGCGTTGTCCAAATCCGGGTTCAGTCCGGGATTGACGATATACTGAATATTAGGCTGAATTGTCAGCCAGTCATTAATCGGGCGGCGATATGTCATTTCAAAATTGATTTCCCGTCGCTTGACAGGATCAGCTGCTGCAATAGCGGCATGCCGGAAAGGCTGCCCTGCAGTGACCATCGCCACAGCGATACCGAGCTGGTCGTCGGTATGGTCATCAAAGGCACCTGTGTATACAGCACCGGCGCCCAGATAGTTTTTGAAGGTATTTACGTCGCTTGATGCTACGCCGCCTCTTAAGAATGCTGAAATACCGTGAGTGTCATGGTCCGGCTCACTGTACATTCGCTTTTCAGTTAGCAGGTATATGCCCTGGCTTCTGTCGCGGGTACGACCGTCGTCCGCCGGTACAAACCGGTCAAATTTTGATGTATAGTGCCAGCCGCCAACCGATACCCGGCTGCCATTATTGCTTATATAACCTGTTTCCGCGACAAGCAGGGCCCCTTCTCCATTCCCCAGTTTGATCGCGGTGCGTTTGGGGTGATCAGGGTCTCCGGGGACAGCGTCAAGAATGGCGGCTCTCGCGTACCATGATGAACTGAATTGATAATGTGCCCTTGCGGCCAAAGAGGTGACAGGAAATATGGATGGTCCGTTTTCACCTGTCTGGGCAATGTCTGATCCTATGCCGTGAGAGCTGTTGATAAACAGGCTGCCGGTTTCATTCGCATCAAATTCGGAATTTAGATCATAAAGACCAATGCGAACGGAAGCGTTACTATCCATGAAAGTTTGATCGTACCAGAATTCATAAAGGCGAAAGGCATGCGGGGTATCAATGTTGCTGACCACCTGTGCGTCACCCACAACTTCGTCGCTGAAGGTTGCTTTATTATTGTAAAGGCCATAGGCGAACAGGGTACCGCCGGCAAGGTTGAAGGCCTTTTCTGTATCAACCTCAAGCGTCAGATCAAGATTATCCAGATACCGGCTGTCCTGCTGGATGCCCCCGTCGGCATTCGTCCACATTTCCCCGGTGTAAACGATACCCATTATTGCCGAACAGTCATCCGTACAATCAGCAAACGCCTCGGCGGATGCCATGCCGGTCATGCCGATCAGTGCAGCTTTCAGGTTTGTGGCAACTTTTTCTTTCATAGTCCTGTCTTTCAGTTATCCAGAGCGCTAACTGCCTGTTGATACATTGCGATAACAAATACAACATGCTTACGGTACAGGACGTAACAGGGCAACGCGTACCGTACCGAAATGCCCGACAAGAAAGGTTTTTGGCCTGTGGGGTATGGGCGATGAATGTTTACGGGGCTTCAGGCATTCCAGACATAATTCTGAAGGGAGGTTCAACATAGATGCTATCAATTTGGCTTGGATGGTTTTTCAGCATATAGTCATCCCCCAAATAAAATAAAAACTCTAGTGAAAAAACAGGGGATATCTTGATGTCTGTCATTGAGAAAAGCTATGTCAATGGAACAAGCAATAAACCATTACTATATCAGACAATAGGCGAGAATTTTGATCTGGCAGTAGCGCGCTGGGGCGAGCGCGAGGCGCTGGTATCAGTTCATCAGAATATTCGCTGGACATATCGGGAATTTGCGACCCAGGTAAATACGGTTGCGGCCGGACTGGTGGCGCTGGGTCTGAAAAAAGGGGACCGTATTGGCATATGGGCGCCCAATTGTGCGGAATGGGCGGTTACCCAGTATGCCACGGCGAAAGCCGGGCTTGTACTGGTGAATGTCAATCCGGCCTATCGCAAGTCGGAACTGGAATATGCCCTGAACAAGGTCGGCTGTCGGGCACTTGTCACAGCAGCAACTTTTAAATCCAGCGATTATATTGGTATGCTGCAGGATCTGGCACCGGAACTGAAAGCGTCTGACGGGGGTGGCCTGAAAGCCGCCCGGCTTCCAAAGCTGGAGTTTCTCATTCGGCTGGGGGATGAAAAGACAGCTGGCTTTATGAATTTCCGGGACCTTTCGGGATTGGCTACCGAGGCGCACAAGGCTGAAATTGTCCGCCTTGCCGGTGAATTGCAGCCTGACGATGCAATCAACATCCAGTTTACCAGCGGCACGACCGGGCAACCCAAGGGTGCGACCCTTACCCATTTCAATATTTTGAATAACGGGTATTTTGTGGGTGAATCCATCCGGTTCACCGAACAGGACCGCTTGTGCATTCCTGTGCCGTTGTATCATTGCTTTGGCATGGTTATGGGCAATTTGAACTGCACCTCACACGGGGCATGTATCGTGTACCCCAATGACGGGTTTGATCCCCGGACCGTTTTGCAGACGGTGGAGGTGGAAAAGTGTACCGCGCTTTATGGCGTACCGACCATGTTCATTGCGGAGCTTGATCATCCGGATTTCTCAAAATATGATCTGGGCAGCCTGCGTACCGGCGTGATGGCCGGTTCATCCTGCCCAATCGAGGTCATGAAACGCGTTATTCGTGATATGAATATGGCGGATGTGACGATCGCTTACGGTATGACCGAAACCAGCCCGGTCAGTTTTCAGTCCAGCCCGGATGACAGTATCGAGAAGAGGGTCTCGACCGTGGGTTTGATCCACCCCCATGTCGAGGTCAAGATTGTTGATGAGGATGGCAGGGTTGTGCCACGCGGTGAACGGGGTCAACTCCTGACCCGAGGCTATTCCGTGATGCTGGGCTATTGGGGGGATGCAGAGCGCACGGCCGAGGCAATTAATGACTCAGGCTGGATGCACACTGGCGATCTGGCGACGCTGGATGAAGAGGGGTATTGCAATATTGTCGGGCGGGTCAAGGATATGGTGATCCGTGGGGGCGAGAACGTCTATCCGCGTGAGATAGAAGAATTTCTCTATCGGCACCCTAAAATTCAGGATGTGCAGGTTTTTGGTGTGCCGGACCAGAAATATGGCGAGGAAATCTGTGTCTGGGTTGCTGTACGCGGTGACGAGTCGATTGACCTTGAAGAGATCAAGGCATTCTGCAAGGGTGAAATTGCCCATTACAAGGTGCCCCGCTACCTGAAAGTCGTTGACGAGTTTCCCATGACCGTCACCGGCAAAATCCAGAAATTTGTCATGCGTGATATTATGATCAGGGAACTGGACCTGAAGGTCGAAAAGACAGCCTGAAGCGGGGTGCTATTCCGCTGCCGATGTGACCTGCGATTTGGTTTCCAGGACAGGCTTCAGATATTGCCCGGTATAGCTGGCCGCGCATTCAGCCACATCTTCTGGCGTGCCGGTGGCAATAATTTTGCCGCCGCCGTCGCCACCTTCGGGCCCCAGATCAATAATCCAGTCGGCGGTTTTAATTACCTCCAGATTATGTTCAATGATCACAACCGTATTGCCCTGATCGACCAGCTGGTCAATTACTTCCAGAAGTTTGCGAACGTCTTCAAAATGCAGGCCGGTGGTTGGCTCGTCCAGAATATATAATGTGCGCCCGGTGGATCTTTTCGCCAGTTCCTTGGACAATTTCACGCGTTGGGCTTCACCGCCAGACAGGGTGGTCGCCGCCTGGCCAATCTTGATGTAACTCAACCCCACCCGTTCCAGCATTGCCAGCTTGTCGCGGACAGATGGAACGGCCTTGAAAAACACGACGCCTTCCTCGACCGTCATATCCAGAATGTCAGCAATCGATTTGTCCTTGAATTTTATCTCAAGGGTCTCACGATTGTACCGTCGTCCATGGCAGACATCACATTGTACATATACATCAGGCAGAAAGTGCATCTCGATCTTCAGCATGCCGTCACCCTGACAGGCTTCGCAACGGCCACCTTTCACATTGAAGGAAAACCGCCCCGGCTTGTAGCCGCGTGCCTGCGCTTCTGGCAGGCCGGAAAACCATTCCCGAATAGGCGTGAAGGCCCCGGTATAGGTGGCGGGGTTCGATCGCGGCGTGCGTCCAATAGGGGATTGGTCAATGTCGACGATCTTGTCGATGAATTCCAGTCCTTCAATTGATTCATGTGGCCCTGGAATGGTTCGGGCATTGTTCAGCTTTCGGGCGACTGCCTTGTATAATGTGTCGATCGTTAATGTTGATTTGCCCGAACCGGAAACGCCGGTAATACAGGTCATGACCCCTAACGGAAGCGATGCGGAAACATTTTTAAGATTATTGCCGGTCGCGCCATTGATTGTAATTTGTTTGCGTTTCTTGCCTGCAAAATGACCTTTGCGCCGCTCGTCAGGCACCTTGATCTGACGTTTCCCGGTTAGATACTGGCCGGTAAGGCTATCGGGGTGAGCCATGATTTCCTGTGGTGTCCCGGCGGCGACCACCTGGCCGCCATGTTCGCCAGCGCCCGGACCCATATCAATCACATGATCAGCAGCCCGAATGGCATCTTCATCATGTTCAACCACCAGTACGGTATTGCCCATGTCGCGCAAATTCATCAGCGTTTCCAGCAGACGTTCGTTGTCGCGCTGATGCAGTCCGATGGAAGGTTCATCAAGCACATACAGGACGCCGGTTAATCCGGAACCGATCTGGGAGGCCAGGCGAATGCGCTGGGATTCCCCGCCGGACAAGGTGCCGGAATTACGGGAAAGGTTGAGATAATCCAGCCCGACATTATTCAGGAAGCCCAGACGCTCTATAATTTCCTTCAAAATCCGTTCGGCAATTTCTTTCGATTTGGGGTCCAGCTTGTCGGATAATTCCCGGAACCATTGGAGGCTGTGAACCACAGATTTTTCAGTGACTTGCGATATATGAAGCTTGTCGATCTTGACGGCAAGGGCCTCCGGCTTCAGCCGCTGACCGTTACAGGTCTCGCACAGTGACGCGGACTGAAACCGGCTCAGCTCTTCGCGCACCCAGGCACTGTCGGTCTCCCGCCAGCGGCGCTCGATATTGCCAATCACCCCTTCAAACGGCTTTTTGACCGAATACCGGCGGCGCTCGTCATCGTAAACAATGTCAATTTCTTCGCCTGCAGACCCGTGTAGTAAAACATTTTGCACCTTTTCGGGCAGATCAGCCCAGGGTGTGCTCAGTGAGAATTTATAATGCTTGGCCAGGCTGCCCAGGGTTTGCAGATAATAGGGCGCGCTGGATTTCCCCCATGGGGCCAAGGCCCCGTCTTTCAGGGATTTGCCGGTATCCGGCACCACAAGATCAGGGTCAAAATACAGGCTTGTGCCCAGACCGTCACATGTGGGGCAGGCGCCATGGGGGTTGTTGAACGAAAACAGACGGGGTTCGATCTCTTCAATGGTGAAGCCCGAGACCGGACACGCGAATTTGGACGAGAACAAAATTTTCTCAGGCTCGCCGTCGTCTTCCCTCGGCGCGGTTTCCAGAACTGCCAGACCATCACTTATTGCCAATGCAGTTTCAAAACTGTCCGCCAGTCGCGTTTGCAACCCGTCCCGCACGACAATTCTGTCGACAACGACATCAATGTCATGTTTGAATTTTTTGTCGAGCGCAGGTACTTCGGCGATTTCATAAAATTCACCGTCAACGCGTACCCGTTGAAAACCACGCTTTTGCAGATCAGCAAATTCTTTCCGGTATTCTCCCTTTCTGCCCCGTACCAGCGGCGACATCAGAAAGGCGCGGGTGCCTTCCGGCAGCGTCATTACCCGATCAACCATCTGGCTGATGGTCTGGCTTTCAATCGGCAGGCCGGTTGCCGGCGAGTAGGGCACCCCGACACGGGCGAACAGCAGGCGCATGTAATCATATATTTCGGTCACGGTGCCCACGGTGGAGCGCGGATTGCGCGACGTGGTTTTCTGTTCAATGGAAATAGCAGGTGACAGGCCTTCGATATGGTCGACATCAGGCTTTTGCATTAGTTCCAGAAACTGGCGGGCATAAGCTGACAGGCTTTCTACATAGCGGCGCTGGCCCTCGGCATAAATGGTATCGAACGCCAGTGATGATTTGCCCGAGCCTGACAAACCCGTAATGACCACAAGCTTGTCACGGGGAATATCGACATCAATACTTTTCAGATTGTGCTCGCGCGCACCACGGATGGAAAGAGTTGTCAGCATGTATGAAAATCAGCCTGAATGAATAAAGACATGTCGATCAGATGGGCATCAACGGCGGCGTGTCAAGTTATTATACGCCACCCGGCGCCTGCCCGGATCTTGTAAAAGTATCATGATCAAATGAATATGGGAACAAATAAAGAACATGATACATAAAAAACGGCAGCCCCAAGGGCCACCGTTTCAGAATAGTTAAATACTGTGCGGCTTGAGCGCTATGCCTTGCGGCGGCGCGCCGCCAGACCCAGACCAGCCAGGCCCAGACCGAACAGGGCCATTGTTGCCGGCTCGGCAACGGCAGTTGGGCCAACCTCGCCGTCAAGCCGCACATGTGGCATAAGGAAATTGTTAAAACCAGAAGTACCGTTTCCATCCAGAACGCTTAAAGCGCCCCCGACCTGATAGGGCGTGTCGGGAAAGTCAAAGTTATAGAACTCCATGCTGTTCACACCTAAACCCCAGTTATCCTGACCAAACGCGCTGAAGGTCACGTTATAACGGGTGCCCGCATCAAAATCAAAGTCAATGGCAATATCATAGAAGGCCATGCCCGTATCTGTAACAGATGCAACCGCGGTCGCAAGCGCCGCACCATTTCTGGAACCCACGCCGCCGGTCAGGGACATTTCGTAAATATCGACACTGATACTTGTCGCGCCGCCCTGAAGCGGGTCAAAGCGAATACCGGCAGAAGCAATGCTGAAATCGCTGATCGCGTCAAATACGATGCCGCGATCGCTATTACCCAGGTTATTCGCAGTGGTTAAGGCAAGCGTCGGGTGACCCAGATCCAGTACTACGGCATTGGCCGGAGTTGAAAATGTCCATACCAAGCCTGCAGCTGCGAGGGCGCCAGTTATAACTTTACTAAAATTCATGTCAAATTCGTCCTGAAATTAATGTTTGATTAACTACAAGCAAATTTTGGGCCACTCCCTGCCATTGGCGAAAAACTGCCGCAGGCGATGTTTGGTCTGGTGACTTGTCCGCTAAGGTGTAAATTTATCCGACAGTTGTGTGCAGGTTGCTATTCTTGTCGGGTGCGCAAAGATAATTTCAATACATATACAACAGCTAACTGAATAAAATGAATGGTCCAGTTGATCAGATGGAACAAATAAAGAATGTGATGTATAAAAAAACGGCAGCCCCAAGGGCCGCCGTTTCAGAATACTCAACTAATGTGGTTGAGCGCTATGCTCTGCGGCGGTGCGCTGCCAGACCCAGGCCCATCAGACCAAGACCGAACAAGGCCATTGTTGCTGGCTCGGCAACAGCAGTCGGGCTGACCTCAGCATCAAACCGCACGTGTGGCATGACACTATTCGGGAAGCCGGTACCAGAGTTTCCGTCCAGAACGTTTAAGGCACCCCCGACCTGATATGGTGTGTCAGGGAAATCAAAGAGATAGAATTCCAGGTTGTTAATACCGCTGCCCCAGTTATTCGGGCCAAGTGTGCTGAAGGTCACGTTATAACGGGTGCCCGCATCAAAATCGAAGTCAATGGCAATGTCATAGAACGCCATGCCCGTATCTGTAACAGATGCGACGGCTGTTGCCAGAGCGCCACCATTTCTGGAACCAACACCACCGGTCAGGGACATTTCATAAATGTCTACACTAACACCTGTTGCACCGCCCTGAAGCGGGTCGAAACGAATGCCGGTAGAAGTAATGCTGAAATCGCTGATCACATCAAATACAACTCCGCGATCGTTGCTTCCAATGGCGGTATCGCTAGCCGCAGCAAGACTCGGGTGACCCAGATCCAGTACTACGGCATTTGCGGGAGCTGAAAATGTCCATGCCAAACCTGCAACAGCCAGAGCGCCGGTAATAACGTTACTAAAATTCATGTAAAATTTGTCCTTATATTATTGTTTATTAACCAAAATATTTTTGATTTATTAACCAAAAGCAAATTTTGTGCCAATCTCTATAAATGATAGAAATCTGCTGTGCACAATGCTTTTTCTGATTGCTTGTCCGTTGAGGTGTAAATTTATCCGACAATTGTGTGCAGGTTGCTATTCTTGTCCAGTGCGCAAATCATACTGGCGGGCAAGAGGTGTTTCGGCTATGGTGCGCGAAGATAATTTCAGTACACATACAACAGATAAAAGCAGCGAGAGGGCAATCAATGGCAGGCAGCGTAAACAAGGTTATTCTGGTGGGAAATCTGGGCCGTGACCCCGAGGTTCGGCATACTCAGGATGGCTCACCGATTGTAACCCTGAACCTGGCAACGTCCGAATCATGGAAAGACCGTTCATCGGGCGAGCGGCGCGAGCGGACTGAATGGCATCGTGTCGTCCTGTTTAACGAGAATCTTTGCAAGGTAGCCGAACAGTTCCTGAAAAAAGGCTCGAAAGTCTATGTAGAAGGACAGCTTCAGACCCGTAAATGGACGGATCAGCAAGGCCAGGAAAAATACACTACCGAAGTGGTGCTACAGCGTTACCGGGGCGAGTTGACCATGCTGGACGGTCGCAATGATGGCGGCGGCGGATATGGTGGTGGCGCAGGTGGCGGTAGTGATTACGGCGACAGTACCGGTGGTAATGGTGGCGGCTCCATGGGCGGTACATCCCGCGGTGGCGCAGATGCCGACCTGGACGACGAAATTCCGTTTTGATGCGTCTCGCGTCACTTGCCTGTAGCCCGGCATGTTAATTGAGCGGATTATGAGTGAGCAAGTCCTTGCGCTATGTCACAGGACTTGGTATCACTTCAATTAGATCACAACCATATCTTGTGGTCTGTTCCTGACCTTCGTATTTAAGGGTACCTTCGTTGAGCGATACAACGACCAAAGAACCGTCGTCAGACGACATATATCCGATTACCATCGAAGACGAGATGAAGCGGTCGTACCTCGATTATGCCATGAGCGTGATCGTTTCCCGTGCGCTGCCGGATATCCGTGACGGATTGAAGCCGGTCCATCGGCGCATTCTCTATTCGATGCATGAAAACGGATATGAGTGGAACAAGCCCTATCGCAAGTCGGCGCGTATCGTCGGTGACGTTATGGGTAAATATCACCCGCATGGTGACAGTGCCATTTATGACGCGCTGGTGCGTCTGGCACAGGATTTTTCCATGCGCCTGCCGCTTCTGGACGGGCAGGGCAATTTCGGGTCTATGGACGGCGACAAGGCGGCAGCCATGCGCTACACCGAATGCCGGATGGCGCGCTCGGCAACGGCATTGCTGGAAGATATCGACAAGGATACAGTTGATTTTCGTCCCAACTATGACGAATCAGAACATGAACCGGTCGTGTTGCCGGCGCGTTTCCCGAACCTGCTGGTAAATGGCGCCGGGGGTATTGCCGTTGGTATGGCAACCAACATTCCGCCTCATAATCTGGGCGAAGTTCTGGATGCTTGCTGCGCCTATATTGATAACCCGACAGTGACCTCGGAAGAGCTGATCGAGTATGTGCCGGGACCGGATTTTCCAACCGGTGGCATTATTATGGGCACGAACGGGATTCGTTCTGCCTATAGGACCGGTCGCGGGTCGGTAATGATGCGGGGCAAGGTGCATTTCGAGGAAGTGCGCAAGGACCGTCATGCCATTGTCGTGACCGAGGTGCCGTATCAGGTCAACAAGGCGTCGATGATTGAGAAGATTGCCGATACCGTACGTTCGAAACGTATTGAAGGCATTTCTGATCTGCGCGATGAGTCTGATCGTGACGGCGTGCGGGTCGTGATTGAGCTGAAGCGCGATGCCGTGGGCGATGTTGTGCTGAATCAGCTGTATCGCTTTACCCCGCTTCAGACCAGCTTTGGCTGTAACATGCTGGCGCTCAATAGTGGCAAGCCGGAGCTGCTCGACCTGCGCCAGATCATCGAAGCCTTCATCAAGTTTCGCGAAGAGGTTATTACCCGGCGTACCAAATTCCTGCTGGGCAAGGCGCGTGACAGGGCCCATGTGCTGGTTGGTCTGGTGCTGGCCGTCAGCCATATTGATGAAGTTGTTGCGACTATTCGCCACGCCGGCAGTCCGGCGGACGCCCGTGAGAAATTGCTGGCGCGCGAATGGGATGCGACCGATGTCGAACAATATATTAATCTGATTAATGAACCCGGCAGGGGTGTTGTCGACGGCAAGTACAGGCTTTCGGAAATTCAGGTCAAGGCAATCCTTGATCTGCGTCTGCATCGTCTGACGGCACTTGGCCGGGATGATATCGGCAGCGAGCTCAAGTCTCTGGCGGAACAGATAGAGGAATATCTGACGATTCTGCGCAGCCGCGAAAAACTTTACGGTATTTTGCGTGAAGAGCTGGTTGCGATCAGGGAGCAGTTTGCAACGCCGCGTCGGACCGAGATTGCGCCGGCTGAATATGGTGATTTTGAAGACGAAGACCTGATCCAGCGTGAAGATATGGTCGTTACCGTGACGCATACGGGCTATATCAAGCGTGTGCCGCTTTCAACTTATCGCGCCCAGCGCCGCGGTGGCAAGGGCCGTTCAGGCATGACGACCCGCGATGAAGATGTGCTGCAAACGGTATTCGTTGCCAATACACATACGCCGGTTCTGATTTTTACCTCCATCGGTCAGGTCTATAAAATGAAGGTCTGGCGCCTGCCGCAGGGCACGCCTCAATCGCGCGGCAAGGCGTTGATCAATCTGCTGCCGATTGTACAGGGTGAGACGCTGGCCGCCATTTTGCCATTGCCGGAAGACGAAGACAGCTGGCAGAATCTGCATGCAGTTTTCGCGACGTCCAAAGGGAATGTGCGCCGCAACCTGCTTTCGGACTTCTCGAATGTCATGTCCAACGGCAAGATTGCCATGCGGCTCAGTGATGGTGATCAGCTGGTTGGGGTGGCGGCGTGTAATGCCGATGAGGATGATATTCTGCTGGTCGGCAGAAGCGGCAAGTGCATTCGCTTCCCGGCAACTGACGTACGCCTGTTCAAGGGGCGGATATCTGACGGGGTGCGCGGCATACGTCTTGCGAGCGGGGACGCCGTGATCTCCATGTCGATTCTGCGCCATACCAACATTGATATTGAAGAGCGTGACCGGTATCTGCGTCGTGCGGCAGCCTTGCGCCGGGAAGAGGGCGATGCCGTTGATCTACCGGAAAATGATTCTGCCGATATCTCGGCAGAACGGTTTGCCGAACTGCAGGGCGGTGAGCAGTTCCTGCTGAGTATTACCGAAAATGGCTACGGTAAACGTACGTCGACCTATGAATACCGGGTTGCAGGACGTGGTGGTCAGGGGATTATCAACATCGAAACATCCAGCCGTAATGGCCAGGTCATTGCGTCGTTCCCTGTGGACGATACAGACCAGATCATGATGGTGGCAGATTCGGGTCGCCTGATCCGGGTGCCGGTTCATGATATTCGGATTGCGGGCAGGAATACCCAGGGTGTCACGCTGTTCAAGGTCAACGAGGGTGAGCATATTGTTTCTGTTGCACGCCTGGAAGATAACGGTGAAGGTGGCCTTTCGGAAGATGATGAAGGCCTGGATGATGGCGTGCCGGAAGGGGGCGCAGACGGCACTGAAGGTGGAAATAGCGACATTGCTCCGGAACAGGCGCCAGAGTAACGATTTTCATAATGGATGATTGCAATCCTGATTTTGATCAGGCTTGACAGGTTTTGAACTTCACCTACACCACAAGGTAACCGGTGAATTATGGGAACGGGAGGATGGTCAGGGGCATGGGCAACCGAATAGGGCTTTATCCGGGGACATTTGACCCGATCACCCGCGGGCATCTTGATATTATCAAGCGTGCTGTGAAACTGGTGGATACGCTGGTACTGGGGGTGGCCACCAATCCCAGCAAGGATCCCATGTTCACGCTTGACGAGCGTGTACAGATGGTAACAGAAGAGACCCGCATTTTCAGTGAAGAAAGCGGTGTTGCCATAGAAGTGCGGCCATTCAATAAACTGCTGATGCATTACGCCGAGGAAATCGGGGCGGGAATTATTATTCGCGGCCTTCGGGCCATGTCGGATTTTGAATATGAATTTCAGATGGCGGGTATGAATTCGCGTTTGAACCCGAATATTGAAACAGTTTTTCTTATGGCGGAGGCAGAGTTGCAATCCATCGCGTCCCGGCTGGTCAAGGAAATTGCGATGTTTGACGGTGACATTTCTGCATTTGTGCCACAATCTGTTGCTAATCAGGTGAAAGCAAGAGTTAGGCAACGTCGCCTGCAGCAAGGTAAGGAATAGTCAGGGCCGGGCCCTGCAGTCTGGAAATCATTCGATATGAAACGCTTATTGAGTATAGTGGCAATAATTTTAATGGCAGGAGCAGGCAGCGTGGCAGCGCAGGATTTGGAAAATACACTTTATATGGAAGTCAAGGGCGGTCGGGTGGCCATTGAGATGTACCCTGACAAGGCCCCAAAAACGGTTGCGCGTATCAAGGAGCTGGTCCGGGAAGGCTTTTATGATGGTCTGACGTTTCACCGTGTGATTGAAGGCTTTATGGCCCAGGGCGGTGACCCGAAAGGTGATGGCACCGGCGGATCCGGCAAAAATTTGCCTGCTGAATTCAATGATATGCCGCATCTGCGCGGTGCGGTATCCATGGCGCGGGCGAATGATCCCGACAGCGCCGACAGTCAGTTTTTTATCGTTTATCAGCCCGCCTTTCACCTGGATGGCCAATATACGGTCTGGGGCCGGGTTATCTCGGGCATGCAGTATATTGACGAATTGAAACGCGGCGAAGGCATGAGTTTTGTTCTCTCGGGCGACCCGGACAAGATTATCTCCCTTCAGGTGGCTGCGGATGTGGAGAGTGCGGCCAGTCAGTAGTGCTGTACATTACTGACCCGATGAAGCCAGATGAATTCAGATGAAGGTCGATCAGTTTGACTTTGACCTCCCGAAAGAGGCGATTGCCCTGCGCCCTGCGGTGCCAAGGGATGCTGCACGCATGCTGGTGGTCAGGCCAGAGGCTCTCGCGGACGTTATCGTCCGGGATTTGACGGGTTATCTGCAATCCGGTGATGTCATGGTCTTCAATGACACAAGGGTAATTCCGGCGCGGCTTTCCGGGCACCGACGGGGTGCCAGGGTTGAGATTACCCTGCATATGCGCCTGGATGGCACCCGGTGGAAGGCTTTCGCCCGTCCCGCCAAAAAGCTGAAACAGGATGATGTGATCGAATTTGCCGGCGGCCTGACCGCAAAGGTTCTGGAAAAGGGCGAGGCTGGCGAAGTGACGCTTGGCTTCAATTGTGCCGACGGGGATTTGCGCGCGGCGCTGGAACAGGCGGGCATTATGCCGCTGCCCCCCTACATTGCCGGGCAGCGTCCCACAGACGAGCGTGACAGGCAGGATTATCAGACAATATATTCGCGCCGCGAGGGTGCCGTGGCGGCGCCCACCGCAGGGCTTCATTTCACACCGGATCTTCTCCGGCGGATTGATGATCTGGGCGTGACGCGTGTTATGGTAACATTACATGTGGGGGCCGGAACATTTCTGCCGGTGAAGGCGGACGATACCGATGATCATAAAATGCACGCTGAATGGGGCGAAATTACCGGCGATGCCGCAAATGCGATCAATCTGGCGCGTGCAAGCGGGGGGCGTATTGTATCGGTCGGGACAACATCGCTTCGGTTGCTGGAAAGTGCCGCAGACGAAGACGGCATCGTCCATCCCTTTGCGGCAGAGACGGATATCTTTATCACACCAGGCTACCGGTTCAGGGCTGTTGATATGCTGATGACCAATTTTCATTTGCCAAAGTCTACGCTGTTCATGCTGGTTTCAGCCTTTGCCGGGTTTGACCGGATGCGGGCCGCCTACGATCATGCCATATGTACCGGTTACCGGTTTTATTCCTACGGCGATTCCAGCCTGCTGTTCAGGTCCGCCTCATGACGAATCAGCACACGCCATTCTCGTATGAAATAACAGCGCGCGACGGAGCTGCCCGGCGCGGTGAGATCACTACATCGCGCGGAGCGATACAAACCCCGGCTTTTATGCCCGTGGGGACCGCCGCAACGGTCAAGGCCATGAAGCCGGAAACGGTACACGGGCTGGGGGCTGAAATTATTCTGGGCAATACCTACCACCTGATGCTGCGCCCGACCGCTGAACGGATTGCCCGGCTTGGCGGCTTGCACAGGTTTATGAACTGGGACCGTCCCATACTGACGGATTCCGGCGGGTTTCAGGTGATGTCGCTGGCGCAGTTGCGCAAGATCACGGAAGAAGGCGTGGCGTTTCAGTCGCACATTGATGGCAGCAAACATATGCTCAGCCCGGAACGCAGTATGGAAATACAACGGCTGCTGGGCTCGGATATTGTGATGGCCTTTGATGAATGCACGCCTTATCCGGCCAGCCATGAGCAGGCCGCGGCATCCATGCAGCTTTCCATGCGCTGGGCGGCGCGGTCAAAGGCCGGATTTGAAGACGGCGGTGAACACGCCGCCAGAAGTGCCCTGTTCGGGATTGTGCAGGGCAGCGTTTACGAGGACCTTCGCGCTGAATCAATTGAGGCGCTTGCACAGATCGATTTTCATGGTCTTGCTGTTGGCGGATTGGCGGTGGGTGAAGGCCAGGACAAGATGTTCGAAGTCCTTGATTTTACCATGCCCAAAATGCCCGACCAGAAACCCCGGTATCTGATGGGCGTGGGCAAGCCCGACGATATTGTGGGCGCGGTTCAGCGCGGCATAGACATGTTTGATTGTGTTCTGCCCACCCGATCTGGCAGAACCGGGCAGGCGTTTACCCGGCGCGGGGCCGTGAACATGAAGAACGCCCGCCATGTAGATGACCCGCGCCCGATTGATGACGAATGCGCGTGTGCGGCGTGTCAGCAGTACAGCCGGGCTTATGTGGCCCATCTGCTGCGGTCGGAGGAAATACTGGGGGCCATGCTGATGACGGAACATAATCTGACCTATTATCAGGATCTGATGCAGGGGTTGCGCGACGCTATTGCGGTGGGCCAACTGGATGACTTTGTTGCGGGTTTTCATGCACGACGCACTGAAGGGGATATAGATCCGGTGTAGGGCCGGGCAGATCACGGGGATACAGCGTTTGGACGTTATCTTTTCAATTCTGTTTCCGGTCTTTGCGATCATACTGGCGGGGTATGTAGCCGGTCGGGCATCGTGGGTGGATATTGCGCACAGCCGTATTTTGAATAATTTTGTCTATTATGTCGCGCTGCCGCCCATGTTCTTCAAATATCTGGCGACGGTTCCGCTGGGGGAGGTGTTTAACCTTCCTTTTCTGGTGGCTTACGGCGGCAGTCTGTACCTGACGCTGGCAATTTCTTTGGTCGGCGCGCGATTTCTGTTCCGGTTAACTGCTCCACAAATGGCCATTCACGGCATGACGGCGCTTTTCGGCAATGTCATCTATATGGGTATACCAATATTTATCGCTGCCTTTGGTCCGGACCGTATTCTGCCGGGATTAATTGCTTCCCTGTTTCAGGTAACGCTACTGGTCGCACCCCTCATTGCGGCAGTGGATGTGACGTTGAAGGGTGTAACGGGTCTACGGCAGCTGATCCGGGATGTTGCACGGGTTCTTGTCACGAACCCTCTGGTGGTATCTGCTTTTGCAGGCATTTTGTTCTCATTTGCGCAGATCGACCTGCCCGTGGCGGTCATTCGGCTAAGTGATTTGCTCGCGTCGGCATCAGCGCCGGTGGCCTTGTTTGCGCTTGGGGTGTTTTTGGTCGGCAAGCCCGTCAATGATGGTGTGGCAGAGATAAGCTGGCTGGTGGGGGTTAAAATGATTGTTCATCCGCTCATGGCATACTGGCTGGCCTTTATGGTACTGGACATGAATCCGTTCTGGGCATGGGCGACGGTTATTCTTGCTGCATGCCCTTCGGGTACACTGGCTTTTGTTATAGCACAACGGTACGGGGTCTATGTGGGGCGCGCCTCGACCGCCATTCTGGTTTCTACCGTTTTGTCAGTTTTTCTGCTGTCTGGCCTGCTGTATTTCGCCGGTCTATGAAGTACGATTAAATTTCCCAATCCATTGTTTGCCTTGGGCCCGGTGAATGCCCTATAACAGCGCCATATTTACGTTATCAGATGCGGGCCTTGAAGGGTGCCGCCAGGCAGGAGTTAAAAATGGCGTCTTATCAATATGCTTATGTGATGAAGGGTCTGAACAAGACCTATCCCGGAGGACGACATGTTCTGAAGGACATTACGCTATCGTTCCTTCCGGGCGCAAAAATTGCGGTTATCGGGGCCAATGGTGCCGGTAAATCCACGCTCATGCGCATTATGGCGGGGACGGACAAGGAGTTTACCGGTGAGGCCTGGGCCGCAGAAGGCATCAAGGTCGGCTATTTGTCTCAGGAACCTTATCTGGACCCGGAAAAGGACGTATTTCACAACGCCCTTGAAGGTTTGGGAGAGGCCAAGGAACTGGTAGAGCGGTTCAATTTGATCAGCGCCAAATTTGCCGAGCCGATGGACGATGACGAAATGAATACGCTCATCGCTGAACAGGGTGAATTGCAGGACAAGATTGATGCGGCTGACGCGTGGGATCTGGACAATCAGGTAGAAACAGCCATGGACGCGCTGCGCTGCCCGCCGGGCGACGCCGATGTTACCACGCTTTCGGGTGGCGAGCGCCGCCGGGTGGCGCTGTGCCGGCTCTTGCTGGAAAAGCCCGATATTCTGATGCTCGATGAGCCAACCAACCATCTGGATGCCGAATCGGTGGCATGGCTTGAAAAGCATTTGCAGGACTATAAGGGCACCGTCATTCTGGTAACCCATGATCGTTATTTCCTTGATAACGTTGTGGGCTGGGTTCTGGAGATTGATCGGGGCCGCGCCATTCCATGGGAAGGCAATTATTCGTCCTGGCTGGAACAAAAGCAAAAGAGACTGGCACAGGAAGGTCGTGCAGAAGAAGGACGCCAGAAAGCTCTGGAATCTGAACTTGAGTGGATCCGGCAATCGCCAAAGGCCCGCCAGTCGAAAAGCAAGGCGCGTATCAAGGCTTATGACGATTTGCTGGCGCAGGCGCAGGAGAAAACGACAACGACGGCACAGATTGTTATTCCCGTGGGGCCTCGTCTGGGCTCTACCGTGATCAAGGCAGAAGGTCTGACCAAGGCCTTTGGCGACAAACTGTTGATTGACGGGTTGGAGTTCAGCTTGCCGCCGGGCGGCATTGTGGGGATCATCGGGCCGAACGGTGCGGGTAAAACAACCCTGTTCAGGATGATCACCGGGCAGGAGAAGCCTGATTCCGGGACGATTGCTTTGGGCGAGACGGTTCAGCTTGGATATGTCGACCAGTCGCGCGATTCGCTGGAAGACAACAAAAATGTCTGGGAAGCCATTTCCGGCGGTAATGACATGTTTTATTATGGCAAGCGTGAAGTGCCAACGCGCGCTTATGTCGGGGCGTTCAATTTCAAGGGGTCAGACCAGCAGAAGAAGGTTGGCCAGTTATCCGGTGGTGAACGGAATCGGGTGCACCTTGCGCGGATGCTGGCAAAGCCGTCGAATGTTTTGCTGCTCGATGAGCCGACCAACGATCTGGACGTTGAAACATTGCGGGCACTGGAAGAGGCGCTTGAAAGCTTCGCCGGTTGTGCGGTCATCATCAGCCATGATCGCTTTTTCCTGGACAGGATTGCGACCCATATCATGGCCTTTGAAGGCGACAGCAAGGTTGTCTGGTTTGAAGGCAATTATCAGGCCTACGAAGAAGATCGCCGCAAGCGGTTGGGGCCAGCTGCAGACCGGCCACACCGTATTCAATACAAGAAGCTGACGCGGGCCTAGAGGGCCTGATCCCACGCTTGTGCTGCAATAGTCGTTTGCCGAAGGCCCTATTCGTAAGGGTCTTCGGTGAATTCTTCCGAGAATAAATCATCTTCGGCGTCCGGTATCGGTGCCTTGCCATTGTTGATGCGAAACGCCCGATTCTGACGATAGGCGCTGCGCATCGCTGTATAAAGATCGGCTGAGTTGGCTTCCAGATTATCAAGGTTTTCAATATTCCGGCTGCGGAAATCAATGATTTCAAGAGCCGTTTTGCTGTAGCCCACTTCCTTGCCCAGTTCGTTTTCAATGAGGATGTCAGTGGGTTCTGCAAAAAAGCGGACTGTCCAGCCGACTGCATCACGCGGGTTTGAAGGCCCCAGAAATGGCAGAACCAGATAAAAGCTTTCGCCAGCGCCCCAGACGGCCAGTGTTTCACCAAAATCCTCGTTATGCTTTTCGTATCCCCACTTGCTGGCAGGGTCCATGATGCCGCCGATGCCGACGGTGGTATTGGTAACAAAGCGCATCAGGGTGGTTGCGGCGCGATCAGGTTCACCCTGCAGCACGTCATTGGCAAAAATGAAGGGTGAGCTGATATTATCCAGGAAATTGGTGATGCCAACACGCACCGGCGATGGCAGTATCGCGCGATACACCACAGCAATCGGGCGCATGATATAGCGATCAAACGCCATATTGAACTGGAACGTCGCCCTGTTCATGGGTTCGAGAGGGTCGTTGTTGCGCTCAAATTCTGCAACGGCTTGCGGATCGTCAGCTGGCGGTCGCGTCGCGCATCCGCTGGCCAGAATGGCTGTTAGCGCCAGAATTGCAAAGGTTTTGAATAAGTTGAATCTGTTCATAACAAACATGCTGTATGCTCTACATCTTCCGTGGGTCAAATCTGTTTCAGGCTTGCAACTGCCCTTTGGGCATTTTGTTACCATACCCCGCTGAATAAAACCATAACACGATATATTCGGACTCATCACAAACACGTCATGCCAGATGTCGCGTTCTTGCTGAATGTTAAATAAAATATAAAGATATGTACATATATATCTTTACGTCAGGGGCTGCTTGCTCTAAAAAGGGTTCACTGTAATCACAACAGATGAATGATCTGAACATGCAACATGAAGCGATAGAAGAGCTTTCGATGGAGCAATTGCTGGGTGGCCTGAAGGCTGCGGCCGAGGTGACCCGGCTGCGGATACTCGGGCTTTTGGTGCAGGGCGAGCTGACGGTTACAGAGCTTACCCAGATATTGCGTCAGAGTCAGCCTCGTGTGTCCCGGCATTTGAAGCTTTTATGTGACGCGGGCCTTCTGGAGCGTTTCCGTGAGGGGACATGGATATTCTATCGTATGACATCCGACAGCGGTTCCGGGCAACTGGCTGCCAGTCTGGTGCGCCTCATCCCTTTGAAGGATCCGACATTTCAGCATGATCAGGAAAGATTGCGGGACGTGCGGGCTGCCCGTGCGGCGGCGGCAGCGGCCTATTTTAGCGAGAATGCGGCCAACTGGAATGAAATCCGCTCGCTATATGTACCGGAAGAGCAGGTCGAGCAGGTTCTGCTTGATATGATTGGCACTGCGCCTGTTGCTGATCTGGTGGATATTGGCACCGGCACAGGGCGTATGCTGGAGATTTTCGGCCCCCGGATTACACGGGGTCTGGGCCTTGACCTTAGCCGTGAAATGCTGGCCCTTGCGCGGTCCCGGCTGGAAGAGCGGGGGCTTGCCAACTGTCAGGTGCGCCAGGGCGACATGTATGACCTGGGGCTGGGGGAAAGCTCGGTTGATCTGGCAATTTTCCATCAGGTTCTGCATTTTGCAGATGATCCGGCGATGGCCATTCAGGAAGCAGCCCGTGTGCTGCGCCCGGGTGGTCGGCTGGTTGTTGTTGATTTTGCGCCGCATAATATGGAGTTCCTGCGTGAAAACCACGCACAGCGCAGGCTGGGGTTTGCCGATAGCGAAGTGAACGGATGGTGCCGGATATCAGGCCTGAAGCCCGTTAAAACACAACATTTAAAAGGCGGCGAGCTGACAGTTTGCCTTTGGCTGGCAGAGAAAAAATGACACATCAGGACTATATTAAAAAGCAAGCCGAAAAAGCGGCATATCGGCCAAATATTTTTGCCTTTGCCCGTGGGGATGTAAAGGTTTCGTTCGAATTCTTTCCACCCAAGACTGATGCCATGGAAGAAGCGCTATGGACGGCTGTGCGGGAGCTGGAGCCCTTGTCGCCGGCATTTGTATCAGTCACATATGGTGCTGGCGGGTCCACACGCGAGCGGACACATTCGACGGTATCACGTATCTTGAAGGAAACCAGTCTGGTGCCTGCAGCACATTTGACCTGTGTTGCGGCATCCCGAGACGAGGTTGATCAGGTGGCGCGCCAATACTGGAACGACGGTGTGCGGCATATTGTGGCGTTGCGCGGTGACCCGCCCGAGCAGGGGTCGAAATACACACCCCATCCGTCAGGCTATGTGAATGCAGCCGCCCTGGTGGCCGGATTGAAGAAGATCGGTGATTTTGAAATAAGTGTCGCGGCCTATCCCGAACGCCATGCCGACAGCCCCAACTGGCAGGTGGAACTGGATAATCTGAAAGCGAAAATTGATGCCGGGGCCACCCGCGCGATGACACAGTTTTTCTTTGATCCGGATACCTATCTGCGTTTTCTTGACCGGGTTGATGCCGCCGGGATCACGATGCCGATTGTACCGGGGATTATGCCGGTGACCAATTTTAAAGGCATGGTGCGTTTTGCGGGCATGTGCGGCACAACGATTCCCTCCTGGATGGCCGATATTTTTGATGGTCTTGATGATCATCCTGCAACCCGCCAGCTTGTCGCGGCGGCGATTGCTGCTGAACAATGTCGCCGTTTGTATGATCACGGGATCAAGGATTTTCATTTCTATACCCTGAACCGTGCCGACCTGACCCATGCCATCTGCCACACATTGGGAATACGTCCTGATGTGAAGCATTTGCCAGACAATTGATTAAAGGTAACTGACTGATGACCCGCGCTGCCCGCATTGCCCAAATTCACGACATTATTAAAGAACGCATCCTTGTACTGGACGGCGCTATGGGCACCATGATCCAGAACCGCAAGCTGGATGAAGCGGCGTATCGCGGTGAACGCTTTGTTGACTGGAAACAGGATGTGAAGGGCAATAATGATCTCCTGACCCTGAGCCAGCCAGAGATTATTCGCCAGATCCATCGGGACTTTCTGGAAGCCGGCGCCGATATTCTTGAAACCAATACATTCAATTCAACCACCATTTCCCAGGCTGATTATGCCATGGAGGAACTGGCATACGAGTTGAATGTGGCGGGCGCACGCCTGGCGCGGGAAGTGGCTGACGAGATGACGGCGGAAACACCCGACAAGCCGCGCTTTGTTGCGGGCGTGTTAGGGCCAACCGCCCGAACAGCTTCCATATCACCTGACGTGAATGATCCGGGCTTTCGCAATATTACCTTTGATCAGCTGGTTGAGGCCTATACCGACGCAACCAAAGGCCTGATCGAGGGCGGATCTGATCTGATTCTGATCGAGACCGTGTTCGATACCCTGAATGCCAAGGCTGCGATTTACGCTGTGTTGCAGGTGTTTGAGGGTCTTGGTACTGAACTGCCGATCATGATTTCCGGCACCATCACCGATCAGTCAGGCCGAACGCTTTCGGGCCAGACGGCCGAGGCATTCTGGAATTCAGTTGCCCATGCCAGGCCGTTGACCATTGGCTTTAACTGTGCGCTGGGGGCAAAGGATTTGCGCCAGCATGTGCAGGCCGTGTCCCGGGTTGCAGGCACCTATGTATCCACCCATCCAAACGCTGGTCTGCCCAACGAGTTTGGCGGCTATGACGAAAGCCCGGAATATATGGCGGGGTTAATAGCGGAATTTGCCACCAGTGGCTTTATCAATATCGTTGGCGGCTGTTGCGGCACGACGCCTGACCATATCAGGGCGATTGCCGATGCGGTGGCAGGCGTTGCGCCCCGAAAAATCCCTAAAATCAAAAAATATTGCAGGCTTTCAGGTCTGGAGCCGATGGTCTTTGATGATGTCACCGGCTTTGTCAATATTGGCGAGCGGACCAATGTAGCGGGGTCTGCCAAATTTGCCCGCCTTGTTCGGGAAGGCAGTTATGCCGAAGCGCTGGATGTTGCCCGGGATCAGGTGATAAACGGCGCGCAGGTGATTGATATTAATATGGACGACGCCATGCTGGACGGCGAAGAAGCCATGGTGACTTTCCTGAAGCTTGTCGCGTCTGAACCGGATATTTCCCGTGTACCGGTGATGGTTGACAGTTCCAAATGGTCGATCATACGTGCCGGGCTGAAATGTCTGCAAGGCAAGGGCATCGTTAATTCGATCAGTATGAAAGAAGGCGAAGGCCCGTTTATTGAGCAGGCGCGCGAGATCCTGAAATATGGTGCAGCGGTTGTCGTGATGGCTTTTGACGAAAAGGGTCAGGCAGATACGCGTGAACGCAAGGTCGAGATTTGCACAAGGTCATATAATATACTGACCGAAAAAGTTGGTTTCCCGCCGGAAGATATTATTTTTGACCCGAATATTTTTGCGGTCGCGACCGGCATTGAAGAACATAATAATTACGGTGTTGATTTTATCGAAGCGACGCGCGACATCAAGCAAGGCCTGCCCCATGCCATGATCAGCGGGGGTGTCAGCAACATGTCTTTCTCGTTTCGGGGCAACAATCCGGTACGCGAGGCTATGCACGCGGTCTTCCTGTATCATGCGGTGAAAGCCGGGATGGATATGGGGATCGTCAATGCCGGGCAGCTGGCGGTTTACGCTGAAATCCCCAAGGATCTGCGGGAAATTATTGAAGATGTTGTCCTGAACCGGCGTGATGATGCGACCGAGCGGCTGCTGGAGGCGGCTGATCGCTTTACCGGGCAGGCACGGGCCAAAACCGAGGATCTGGGCTGGCGGGAAGAGCCGGTGAAGGATCGTCTTGCCCATGCGCTTGTGAAAGGTATTACTGATTATATTGTGGCCGATACTGAAGAAGCACGGCAGATGGCCGAGCGTCCGCTGGATGTAATTGAAGGGCCATTGATGGACGGCATGAATATTGTGGGCGACCTGTTTGGGTCGGGCCAGATGTTTTTGCCGCAGGTCGTCAAGTCTGCCCGCGTGATGAAACAGGCGGTAGCGCATCTGTTGCCTTATATCGAGGCAGAGAAGGTCAAGAATGATGACCGTCGCGCCAAGGGGAAAATACTTCTGGCGACCGTTAAGGGTGACGTGCACGATATCGGCAAGAATATCGTCGGGGTTGTGCTGCAATGTAACAATTTCGAGGTCATAGATCTGGGTGTGATGGTGCCATACGAGCGCATCCTTGAAACAGCGATTAAGGAAAAGGTTGATATCATCGGGCTTTCCGGCCTGATTACGCCCAGTCTGGAAGAAATGGCCAGCGTGGCGGAAGAGATGAAACGCCGGGAATTTTCCGTGCCCCTGTTGATCGGGGGTGCGACCACCTCGAAGGTTCATACTGCTGTCAAGATTGCACCCAATTATTCAGGACCAACGGTCTATGTACTGGACGCGTCCCGCGCCGTCGGTGTTGCCAGTAATCTGATGAGCGACAGTTTGAAAGATGGCTTCGTTAAAGGTGTGGCCGCCGAATATGTAGAAATGCGCGAGCGTCATGCCCGCCGCAACCCAACCGATCGCCAGATCAGTCTGGAAGCGGCACGCGCGGCAGGGTATAAAATTGACTGGTCGTCCTATGTGCCGCCCAAGCCCGCCTTTCTGGGCGTGAAGGCCTTTGATGATTATCCGCTTTCAGAGCTGGTTGAGCGGATTGACTGGACACCATTTTTCCGCACATGGGAACTCGCCGGCAATTACCCGAAAATTCTGGACGACAAGGTGGTGGGTGAGGCAGCACGTAACCTGTTCAGGGATGCGCAGGCCATGCTGACCCGCATTGTGGAGGAGAAATGGCTGACAGCACGGGCTGTGATCGGTTTCTGGCCGGCAAATGCGGTCGGCGACGATATTGAGCTTTACGAAGATGACAGTCGCAAGAAGACCGACAGCATGGTGCATTGTCTCCGCCAACAGATTAAGAAGCGTGAAGACAAGCCAAATATGTGTCTGGCTGACTTTGTCGCGCCCAAAGAGAGCGGCCTTGCCGATTATATGGGGGGATTTGCCGTCACGGCCGGACTGGGCATTGAGCGCAAGCTGGCCGAATTTAAGGAAACGCACGACGATTATAACGATATTCTGTTGAAAGCGCTGGCTGACCGGCTGGCGGAAGCGCTGGCCGAGCGGATGCATGAGCGCGTACGACAAGAATTCTGGGCGTATGCACAGGATGAGACGTTTTCAAACGAAGATATTATTCGTGAGAAGTATCAGGGTATTCGTCCGGCGCCAGGCTATCCTGCCTGCCCGGATCATAGTGAGAAGCCTGAACTGTTTCGCTTGCTGTCCGCCAATCAGAACACCGGCATCAGCCTGACAGACAGTTTTGCCATGATGCCGGCCTCCAGTGTTTCCGGTTATTATTTTGCACATCCCGAAAGCCAGTATTTTGGGCTGGGTAAAATCTCAAGGGATCAGGTGGAGGAATATGCGACACGCAAGGGGGTATCCGTGAAGCAGGCGGAACGCTGGCTTGCTCCAAATCTGGCGTATGACAGATAGAAGAGTATTTTTCCATGAATCCTGACCCCAGGTAAGGATTATTCTAGAAGGCGACATTACCTTTAGAGACAGGCTGTCTTCAAATATGCGCGGAACAGAGGTATAGTGGCAGACTGATGCGTCTTAATTCAATTTGATAAGGGAACTTTCCATGACCGCTCAAGGATTAAAGCAGCATTTCAGCCTGTCAGGTCGTGTAGCAGCCTGGCTAAAGCCGTTCTTCCTGATTTCCGTTCTGGCACTGGCAAGTTGTACGACGACCAATCCGGCAACGGGCAAGCGCGAGTTTACACCCTTTATGTCGCCCTCGCAGGAAAAGGCCGTGGGTCAGGAGTCGCACCCTCAGGTGGTTCGGGAAAATGGCGGGGTCTATGACGACCCTGAACTGGCTGGGTATGTTGCAGGTATTGGCGGTCGGTTGGTCGCCAATTCGGAATTGAGCGACATGGAGTTCACGTTTACGCTTCTCAATACCTCGCTGGTCAATGCTTTTGCCTTGCCGGGGGGCTATGTCTATATCACACGTGGTATTCTGGCCCAATTCAACAGTGAAGCGGAACTTGCTTCCGTGCTAGGCCATGAAATCGGGCACGTAACGGCCCGCCACAGTGCCAAGCGCTACAATCAACAGATGTTTGCGGGGCTTTTGGGGGCGGGGATCGGTATCGCGACCCAGAATGCCCAATTGGCGGATGCCGTCAATTATGGCAGTCAGCTTTATTTGTTGAGCTATTCACGGGATCAGGAATATCAGTCTGACAAACTGGGCGTGCGCTATATGACCCGTGTTGGCTATGACCCCTATGCGTCGGCGGATATGTTGCACATGCTGGGGGCGCAAAGTCAGCTCGCAGCCTTGCTGGCAAATCAGGAAGGTGTCGAACCCCAACCGGAATTTTTCTCCACCCACCCCAATTCTGAAAACCGGGTTGTGAAGGCCAATGGCTGGGCCGAGGCCACGAACGTTCAGCCGGGGGCGTTGCCGCGGCATCGTGATCGCTTCCTGGCGGCGATCGACGGGATGCTCTATGGCGATGACCCGTCACAGGGGTTTGTCCGGGGGCGGACATTCTCGCACCCCGAGTTGAAATTCACATTTACCGTGCCTGAGAACTTTCGCATGATGAATTCCAGTCAGGCACTTGTGGCGCAGGGACCGGGCGGCACTGTTGTATTATTTGCCGGTGGCCAGACAATTGCGTCAGACAGTACCGCCGCGTACCTGCAAAAGGTCTGGACGGAGTTTGCAGGTGACAAGGCCCTTGAAGATGTTCAGCAAACAACCGTCAACGGGATGGAAGCCTATACCGGGCAGGTTACCGCGACGTCAAATGGCAAACAGGTCGTTGCCCGTGCGTTCGCCATCCGGTACAGCCCTACGCAAGCCTATCATTTTCTTATTGTGATGCCGGCTGAGCAGGCCGCAGCGCTGACAGATGGTCTGCGCACCATGACCTACAGCTTCAAAAAGCTTTCTGATGCCGAGGCAGCGAAACTGAAGCCACTGCGGATCAGTGTGGTGACGATCAAGCGCGGGGATACGCTCACCAGCCTGGCCAGCCGCATGGATTATGATGATTTTCAGCTTGAGCGGTTTTTGGCCCTCAATGGCTTGTCAGAGAATGCGGTATTAAAGGCAGGCGACAAGGTGAAGATTGTGGTCGCCAGATAGGGTCAGGCCTTGATCAGATCGATCATGTCACCGTCGGTCGAAAAACAGGCAGCGCACAGCGAGCCCCCAAAACCGCAGCCACCATCCAGAGTGGCGGTGTAAGGATGGTCCGTCACCGGGCCACGGTGCTGATGGTCATACCCGCGGATCACGCGACTGAAGTTACCGTATGATTTGTCCAGCGTGTCAAAGGCACCATTATCCCACCAGAAACTGTCCCCCTGCATGGAGAGCGGGCGCTCCGGATCAATGGCGGCATGCACGAACAGAAGCTTGCCGTTATCGCTATAGGCTGCGCGCCGAAGACTGCTGAGAATAGCGAAATGGCCTGGGTGGCGATGTACAGCCGCGCGCAGGGCCGAAGTCCATTTGGTAATAGCCATAACACCATCGCGTGCATGTCCGCGCGCCGCGTTCAGGTTTGAACCATATGCCTCAATGGTGGCGGTCACGCCGTGGTTCAGCAGCCATTCAAGGACATCAAGCGGATTGGGGGCGAATTGAAGTTGAAGAAGCTTGGTCCACATCTCTTCCTGGGCCCCGCGCAAATATACGAAATCTTCGTTTTCAAAGGCACCGGGTGCCAGGCTTAGGAGATGACGGCGCATTCTCAGTAATTCGTCAATTGTGCCAATGATATCCGGGCCAATGCCCATATAGTTGCCCAGATAAACCAGCCGGTCGCCCGGAGAAAACCTGGACTCGATAAGGTTGTGCAGATCACGTAACTGCCCGGCATGGCCATGGATAGAGCTCACTGCCCAAATTCGCTGCCCGAATCCAAGCCTTCCGAATATTTTGTCATCAAGCTTTTCGTCGGAGGAAAGGGACATGTTTATATGTTTGATCTGGCGGGGAAGAACCGGGTGTGACAGGGGGGAGGAATATAGCGGAGCCCGCCAAAAACGGGGCCCCGCCATATTATTCATGGTTCAGGCGACGCGAAGAACTTTTTCAAGTCTGTCGACGGCATCCTGTTCGGCAATTTCTTCCAGCGCGGCAACTTCACGGGCAAGTCTGCCAAGGGCAGATTCATAAATCTGACGTTCACTGTAGGATTGCTCGGGCTGTTCCGGGGATCGGTGCAGATCACGGACGACTTCTGCAATTGAAATCACATCACCGGAATTGATCTTTGCTTCATATTCCTGGGCACGGCGGCTCCACATGGTGCGCTTTACCTTTGCCTTGCCCTTTAAGGTATTCAGGGCCTGATCAATTGTGTTCTGGCTGGACAGCTTGCGCATACCTGCCTGCTCTGCCTTGTTGATCGGCAACCGCAGAGTCATTTTTTCTTTTTCAAAACGGATGACATACAGGTCGAGTTGCATACCGGAAATTTCCTGGGTCTCGACTGCTTCAATTCGTCCAACGCCGTGCTTAGGATATACGATATAATCCTGAGCCTGAAACTCACTCACATCGATTTTTGCCATATTTATTTCACTTGTTCTTGTTGAACGGACAATATCCACCAGCAATTTCGAGGGCCTCCACGATACATCAACAAAAACACAGCCCAGAAAGCATCTGGGCTTTGATGATGGTGTACCTTCAAAATTATGGGCAGTTAAACATCCGTTATAAGGTTAACGAAATCAGATACCTTAATGGATATATCATATTTTTCACAAAAAAACACCCCCCGACGTTATAACGTGAGGGGTGTCCTGCAAAAAATGGTCCATGTGTGACGAATTTAAGGTCTAGGAGCCCGTACCGGGGGCTTCGCTGAAGTATTTGGCAAACTTGTCGTCTTCACCCTTGTATTCGTCTGCATCAGCCGGTGCGTCACGTTTCTCTGAAATATTAGGCCAGACCTCTGCATACTTTTCGTTCAACTCTACCCATTTCTCGAGCCCATCGTCTGTATCGGGCAGGATCGCTTCCGCCGGGCATTCGGGTTCGCATACACCGCAATCAATGCATTCATTGGGGCTGATGACCAGCATGTTCTCGCCTTCGTAGAAGCAATCAACCGGGCAAACTTCAACGCAATCCATGTATTTGCATTTAATACATGCTTCGGTCACTACATAAGTCATGTTTTTCTCCTCAGCCCGTTTCCCTGTTTATGGTCCCGGGATCAAAAATACCTACAGGTACTATTATGATTGATTCTGGTTTATTTCAAGTTGCTTCATCACACGAATGCGCGCTTCACCACTTTCTCGATCTGATACATAGATGAGACCGGCAATCCTGCGCAAGAGATTAGATTCATATTGATCAATTTTTCCGTCCGCACAGGCGACTTCCCATAACATTTCCATCAGCCCGATCCGCTCATCGGCATCCATCGTATCTTTTATGGTGCGCGTGTAGGATAGAATCTGGTGGCTGTTCTCAAGCTTTTTTTCCGCCAGTGCATAGAGCTTTTCTGCGTCATCGGCGGCAAGGCTGAATTTTCTGGTCAAAATATCCTGAATGGCTGCGCATTCAGTGTCATCAATTTTGCCGTCCTGAATGGCCGCTTCCAGTAATAACGTGGCGACCGATATCCGGGCGTCATCATATGCTGCGTGCTGGATATTGTCTGTGTCTGTAGATGTGGCAAAAATGGAGTGCAGGCGATTGAGAAGAGAAGTCATAAAATATTCCGGATAAGAAAATTTTCAAAAAATGGATCAGGTTCAGATGTTATTTGCCGCTCATGGCCTTTTTCAACTCCATCAGGGCCGCAAATGGCGAGTTTTCATCAAAAACATGCGGTTTTTGTGGCGGGCGACCTTTCGGCTTGCCGGTCTGGCTGTTCTCCAGGTGCTTGTTACGGTGTTTTGGTCTGGCGGCATGTCTGGTTGGTTCGCCGTCGGCAGGCGCTGGCGATTTTCCATGACTAGCCTTTGATCTGTTAGAGGCATCTGGAGATTTCGCCGTATTCGGGCGTGGCCGGGCCGCTGGCCGCTGGCGCGGTGCAGGTTTGCGGCGGACAAAAACCTTGATTTTCACGGGTTCGGATTCTGGAGGTTCGGATTCTGCCGGCTCGGTCTGGTCAGAAACAGCCGCAGGCGTTGGCGACGACTCGATCTCTGCCGGAGGCGGCAGCACCGCGCCCTCTTTGACTTCAATTTCGGTGTCGTTGTTTGTGCCGTTTTCCGTATCGCTTTTTGCGGTCTCTTCAGGTGCGGGCTGTTTTGCGGGTTGTGTCACGGGTTTTGGGGCTTCAATCTCGGCAAGTTCATAGCCTAGATAGCCCATTATTTTTTCAAAATTCTCACCACTACATCCGACCAGAGACATCAGGTCGGCCTCGGGTGGGAAAGGGCCTTTTTCGGCCTTGCTTTTCGCCCCCAGATGAACACGTTCCAGCATATCAAGACGAACGGCAATATTGCCTATGGCGCGAAATCCGCCCATCTCATAGAACTGGTGATCGACTTTCGGGTCAGCGGGCGTCGTGACCAGACCGGGCTTGGCCAGTAAAGGCGGGTTCTCAAGTGCCATGTCCAGGACCCACAATTGTGTGCGCAGGCGGGCAGGCCCGGGTTTCAGCAACGCCGGGAAATAAAGACTGGTCGCCCCAAGCCAAAGATTCAGCGCGCGTAGCTGGCGGCGGCCGTCCTTGTCAACATCACGGAACTGGCGGGCGATTTTCCGACGGGGTAATGATCCGCCACTTTCATAGATCTGGAAAGCAATACCTTTGGCAAGACCGGTCAGATTTTCTCCGGCGTCGATGACGTCTTTCAGTCTGAATATGGGCTGGAGCTCTTTTTCGATGTGGCTATCAATCCATTGCCGCAGGCGATTCTGTACCAGTGCGAGACTGTCACCCTGTAACAATGGTGTCGAGGCCAGATCAAAGTCCGGCCGCAGAAATGACGGACCTTTTTTCAGGGTGGCCAGAACATGGCCACGCCACATGACGGCGGGATTTTTAAGGTCGTCGTTGATAACAAGGGAAATATCGTCGTCGGCAGTTTCGCCAAACTCCTTTGCCCGTTTGGCAATTTCTTCGCCCAGCGCCATTTCTGCAGCATTGCGCAAGGCCTTGTCATCACTGCTGTAAACGCTGATATCTGCGAAAAAGCGGAAGCCTTCCAGATGTCCGATAAAGTGACCCTCTACCGAGATACTTCCGTCCTTGTTGATGGTCGTCATCAAATGTTCCTTTTTTCGAAGCTCCCGCATCAGTACAGAAGTTCTTCGATCAATAAACCGCTGGCTCAAACGCTCGTGCAGGGCGTCCGACAAGCGATCTTCCAATGCGCGTGTTACATTCTGCCAATGCAAGGGTTCTTCCAGCCAGTCAACCCGATTTGCAATATAAGTCAAGGTGCGGATATGAGCAATCCGTTGTGCCAGACTATCGATATCTCCATCGACCCGATCTATCGGATTCATATGTCGGCTCATCCAGTCATTTGGAATTGTCCCCGGGCCTTCAGCAATAAACTGGAAGACGTTTGACACCAGATGAGTGTGATCGCCGGTGGATATTTTTCGGAAGTCGGGGATCTGGCAGGCGTCCCAAAGGCGGTAGCGTGCCTCGGGACTGGTGGTGATGGCGCTGATCTCGGATCGGGCTGACAGGCTTTTGAGCGCCTTTACGTCCGGGGCTTCCACAAAGCGATGAAGCCCTTGTGTTCCCGGTGCGACATCAAGACTTTTGATTAAGGCATCAAGGCCTGAAAAATCCAGCATGGTATTCCGCCAGCCTATGGACTGTAGCGGGGCGAACCGGTGTTCTTCCACGGCTGATATCAATCGCGAATCAAACGCGTTTTTCTCGTCTGTGGCGTCACCGACCAGATTAAAGGTGCCATTTTGCATGTGACGCCCCGCCCGTCCGGCAATTTGTGCAACTTCCGACGCGGTTAAAGGGCGGCGATGAAAGCCGTCAAACTTGGACGTTGCAGCAAAGGCAATGTGGTGAACGTCCAGGTTCAGCCCCATCCCGATAGCGTCGGTGGCAACCAGATAGTCAACGTCCCCGTTTTGATACAGTGCCACCTGTGCATTGCGGGTTCGGGGGCTCAGGGCACCCATCACAACGGCCGCCCCGCCGCGCTGCTGGCGTAACATTTCGGCGATAACATATATGTCGTGCGCGCTGAAAGCCACCACGGCGCTGCGCGGTGGCAGGCGGGTGATTTTTGAGGCGGCCACATACTGAAGCTGTGAAAACCGGGGGCGGGTAATGAATTCGGCACCGTTCAGGAAGGTCTGCAACAGGGGTCGCATGGTTTCGGCGCCCAGAAACATGGTTTCCTGACGCCCCCGGGCATGGAATAGACGTTCGGTGAAGATGTGCCCTCGCTCGAAATCACCGCAAAGCTGGATTTCGTCTACCGCGACGAAAGCGGCATCATGGTCCAGCGGCATGGCTTCGACGGTACAGATGAAGTAGGCGGCTTTTGGGGGCAGTATTTTTTCTTCGCCGGTGATCAGGGCCACATTTCCCGTGCCCTTCAGTCGCACCACGCGATCATAAACCTCGCGGGCCAGCAGACGCAGAGGCAGACCAATAATACCGGAGGAATGGCCCAGCATGCGCTCGATGGCGAAATGCGTCTTGCCGGTGTTGGTCGGCCCCAAAACCACTTTGACGGTGTGATCGGCAGGTTTCGGCTGGTCCGAGACACGTGAAGGCCGGTTAACACTGGATAACTGTCTGCTATTCATGGCGCTGTCATATCACAATTTCGGCGGGTTTCTCATTTTTTCAACGTTCATCCGTCATAATCCTGCCGGTATCTTGTGCTTTAAGGGAGGGCAGGGTGCGGAAAAGGATGATTGAATATGGATAAGGATACGACTTCCCGCCATCATGGTTTGGGTCTGCTTGGCTTTTTTGTTGCCGTTGGTTTGATCGGTTCGGCGCTCGTGCTGGCACTGTCTTTCCGGGACATCATACCCGTTCGGAACCAGATCAAGGTCAAGGGATTTTCGGAACAGACAATTTTATCTGATGTTGGTGTCTGGCAGGGGATGTTTACAACCCGAGGCACGGACCTGAAGTCGGCTTACGAGCAACTGGAGACGGCACGTGGCCAGGTTCAGGCCTGGTTCGGGAAGCAGGGCGTTGTGGACGGGACATTGCGTTTTTCTGCGGTGAATACGCGTATCAGTAACAAGATTACAGATCGCGGCATCCACACCAATATTATTGAAGGATACGAGCTTTCCCAGACTGTAGAAATCACCTCGTCCAATGTTGAAATGGTTGAAAAGCTGTCAAAAAACTCGACGTCCCTGATTCAGGAGGGGGTTGAGTTTACTTCCTATTCGCCGCGATATTATTACACCCAGATTGACAGCAAGAAACTTGACCTGCTGGGGGCCGCCACCCGGGACGCAAAGGCCCGTGCGGATCAATTGGCAGAAAACAGCGGCAGCACCGTAGGCCGCCTGATTTCTGCGTCGCAGGGTGTGTTCCAGATTACACCGCTTTATTCAACAGAAACGGCTGGTTATGGCGTTTACGACACGTCTACGATTGATAAAAGCGTCAAGGCCGTTGTGACCGTGGAATATGCGATCCGGTAATTTGTCCGGGTAAATCTGCACACCCGTTCAGTTTCAGTGGAAACCTTTGGTGAATTGACACAGCACCCCGCCTTGGGCATTCTGCGCCGCAAAATGACCTGTAACAGAGTTAGACTGAAGGGTGCAAGGGATGAGCAAGGATTCGGATAGCCGTCTGGATGACTGGAAAGAACTGGCAAAAGCGGAACTGAAAGGCCGTACATCAGACGATCTGGTGTGGGACACACCGGAAGGGATTGCGGTCAAGCCACTTTATACCGCGGCCGATCTTGAAGGCATCGAACAGGTAGACAGCCTGCCGGGTTTCTTTCCCTATATGCGCGGGGTGCGCGGGACCATGTATGCCAACCGGCCATGGACCGTGCGGCAGTATGCCGGATTTTCTACCGCGGAAGAATCCAATGCTTTCTACCGCCGCAATCTGGCGGGTGGGCAAAAGGGTCTATCGGTTGCCTTTGATCTGGCCACCCACCGGGGCTATGATTCTGATCACCCGCGGGTGGTGGGCGATGTGGGCAAGGCAGGTGTTGCGATTGACAGCGTTGAGGATATGAAAATCCTGTTTGACCAGATCCCGCTGGACAAAATGTCGGTTTCCATGACCATGAACGGGGCCGTTATTCCCTGTCTTGCTTTCTATATTGTGGCGGCGGAAGAGCAGGGCGTTTCCCAGGACAAGCTTTCCGGCACCATCCAGAATGATATTCTGAAAGAATTCATGGTCCGCAATACGTATATTTATCCGCCCGAGCCTTCAATGCGGATTATTGCTGACATTATTGGTTATACGTCGGCACATATGCCCAAATTCAATTCCATCTCCATCTCCGGCTATCACATGCAGGAAGCCGGGGCCACACAGTTACAGGAACTGGCCTTTACCCTGGCGGATGGCATGGAATATGTCCGGGCCGCGCTCGACAAGGGGCTGGATATTGATGCTTTTGCCGGGCGGCTGTCATTTTTCTTTGCCATTGGCATGAATTTCTTTATGGAAGTCGCCAAGCTGCGGGCTGCACGCCTGTTATGGGCGCGGATCATGAAGGATTTCGGGGCCAAAAAGCCGTCGTCTCTCATGCTGCGGACCCATTGCCAGACGTCAGGTGTTAGCCTGACCGAGAAAGATCCCTATAACAATGTCATCCGCACCACTGTTGAAGCTATGGCAGCAGCACTCGGCGGCACGCAAAGCCTGCATACCAATGCGCTGGACGAGGCGATTGCCCTGCCGACCGATTTTTCGGCCCGCATCGCCCGGAATACGCAGATTGTGTTGCAGGAAGAAACCGGCATCACGAAGGTCGTCGACCCGCTGGGGGGCAGCTATTATGTGGAAAGCCTGACCAATTCGCTGGCAGAAGAAGCCTGGAAGCTTATTCAGGAGGTCGAAGAGCTGGGCGGTATGACAAAGGCCGTTGAAAGCGGTATGCCGAAGCTGCAAATCGAAGAAGCTGCGGCCCGCAAGCAGGCGCGTATCGACAGGGGTGAAGAGGTGGTTGTCGGTGTGAACCGCTACCGGCAGGAAAAGGAAGACCCGATTGAAATTCTGGATGTGGATAACGCAAAAGTGCGCCTGTCTCAGATTGAGCGGCTGAAGAAAGTGCGTGCCACACGGGATCAGACGGCCTGTGATAAAGCACTGGATGCCTTGTCACAAGGGGCGGCAGGCAGCGAAAATCTGCTGGCGCTGGCTGTGGACGCGGCAAGAGCGCGGGCCACGCTGGGTGAAATTTCAGATGCGATGGAAAAGGTATTCTCGCGCCATCGGGCCGAGATCAAATCCATTTCCGGCGTCTACGGCGCCGCTTATGAGGGCGATGAAGGCTTTGCCCGTATCCAGCAGGAGATTGACGACTTTGCCAGCGAGAAAGGCCGTCGTCCCCGCATGCTCGTGGTGAAAATGGGTCAGGACGGCCATGATCGCGGTGCCAAGGTGATTGCAACCGCCTTTGCTGACATCGGGTTTGATGTGGATGTCGGGCCGCTGTTCCAGACACCGGAAGAAGCCGCGCGTCAGGCCATTGAAAACGATGTCCATATCATTGGCGTCTCCAGCCTGGCCGCCGGGCACAAGACGCTGGTGCCGGATTTGATTGCGGAACTGGAAAAGCAGGGTGCGGCCGATATTATCGTGGTGTGTGGCGGTGTTATTCCGGCGCAGGATTATGAATTCCTGTATGACGCCGGGGTTGCCGCCATCTTTGGGCCGGGTACCAATATTCCCGAAGCCGCAGCACAGGTGATTGAAATTCTGGGCAAGCGCCGCAATTCAATCTGAGAAGACGAAGGGTTAACCTGACATCATCTTATCCTCTATTCCCAGCCAGATTGTCATGCTGAATTTATTTCAGCATCTATACGGCGGGTGGCAAGTATGTGGCCCCTATATTGTCATGCTGAACTTGTTTCAGCATCTATGCGGTAAGTGGGTGCTGAAATAAATTCAGCATGAAACGGAGGGGGACAAGGTGTGTGGATGCTGAAACAAGTTCAGCATGGCGTGGCGGTGGGCGCAGGCGCGGAGGTTGGGACGCCGCGCTGTGGATATATGAATACTGAAACAAGTTCAGCATGACATGGTGCACGACATGTCACAGCACCTTTGACTGACGAGCGCTTTTTGCCATTTCTTTTTCCCTCTGTTTTAGTCCCTTGGAATCCCTCCATTCCCATTCCGGGCAGGCACGACGATGTTGTTCTGTCTAAGGTGAGCAATCAGTTTTTCTTCATAGTGAGGTGCCCACCCGTCCCAGTTTGCATCGTAACATTGGCGGCATACCTCAATCTTATAATTGCTAAGGAATTTTCCGTCATACCGGTTCGGACCACATTGAAACTCTCGCCCACAAAAGAAGCATTTTCCCATGTGCTTGGATTCTGGCATCAGAATTTCCTATCCGATAGACTAAATGCAACCTGATAAATATTTTGGGTCATTGGTTATATTTCTGTCTTATGGACCTTTCCGCAGTGGTCCGTCGCCGATGGTCGCCGAAATACGATCGGCAAGCTGCTTGCGCAAATCCTCTGGGTTTTCCCACAAGATGTGGCTGTATTGCCGGGTGTCGAAATGCACTTTCTCAATTGTCTCCTTCCTGCAAGTGAAGATTACAGGAATATTGAACCCATGGGCAAACCCGGCTTCGTAATAAACGCCGCCTCTTGACCCATCAGGGCCTTGAGTAAAATCAGCGACCAGGAAACGCGATCGGCGTATTTCGGCAATGATTTCATCGTCGATCTTATTATTGTGATGTTTCTGGTCAATGCGCAACGGCTGGTATCCGGCATCACGCACACCTGCGGCAATTCCCTTTTCATAGGCATCATTCATGGACTGATCAAACCACATGGCGATAAAGGCTTGTTTGGAGATAATTTCCTTTTCAGAAAGGTCAGCCAGACGCTTGTAACCATCCCCTGTGACTATAAGACTGGGGCCATCTTTCGTTGCCCCCGAGTTATCAATCCAGCCAAGATTCTTCAAATAGTTAATTAAAAACATGGCCTCATCTGCTTTTACAGACTCCGACCACGCAAGTATCTCAAGAGTTGTATTATCGGGCGGTATGTAATTTGGAAAGAACATTACGGCTTCGCCAAGTAGAGGTGTTTTTTTGCGAAAGTATTCCAATAGTCTATCCGCGCGTTCATGCATTGCCAATGAACGTCGAAGTCTAGCGTCTCCAATAACGTATGTTGTGACTTCCGGACACTTGATCCCAAGGCGATGCTGATCAATAAGCCACGTTGTCAGCCGAGCTTTTGTATGATCATCAACACAATCGGAATTTGCAAAATAATCGTCTTTCGCTTCTCTCGATATAATATAGGTGACGCCAGCTCTCACCGAATCAACCCGATCGCAATCACGATCAAGAATATGCTTGCTCGTCGCAGGTGTGCCCCAGATCGGGCATTTTATTTCCTCGGCCATTTGCGCCCCCTAAATGTGTAATCTCACCAAGTTTTTTACAAGATTGGTCACCTTAAGACTGGCGGTTGATAGTTTATGCTAGCATGTGGTCGCTTGTCATTATAGTGCCTGAATCCAGTGCTTTAGTCTTTGGGCTCGTTCGCCTGAACTTTGATAGAGCCTTGCATATGCCCATTCATGGATCAGTATCTTGATGAATCGCTCCGCTTTTCCGTTGGTTTTTGGGGTACAGGGTCTGGTTCTGAGGCGCCTTGCCTTCAGAGCCTGGCACGTGGCGGCGAATATCCGGCTGATGTGGCCCACGCCGTTATCGGTCATGACCCTCTGGACAGTGATCCCCTATTTCATGAACCATGCGATGGCGCGCGACATTTCACAGCACCTTTGACTGACGAGCGCTTTGCAGCTATTCAGAAGATATGCCTCTTAGCAACAGAAATACAGAAGCCGTATACTGTGACCATCGACATTTCCAAACTTTCAAAGAATATTATCGCGGGCCAGCGCCGGGCGTTGGCGCAGGCGATCACGCTGGTTGAATCTTCCCGACCCGATCATCAGGAACAGGCGCAGGCGCTTCTGACCCGGCTATTGCCAAAAACCGGTGGGGCGATCCGTCTGGGGTTTTCCGGCGCGCCGGGGGTGGGTAAATCCACCTTCATTGAAGCGTTTGGGCTGCATCTGATCGATCAGGGTTTGCAGGTTGCCGTGCTGGCGGTTGATCCTTCGTCGACCCGTTCGGGCGGCTCTATTCTGGGCGACAAGACCCGTATGGAAATGCTGACCCGAAATACGGCAGCTTTCATTCGCCCGTCTCCGTCGGGCGGCACATTGGGCGGGGTGGCGCGACGCACCCGCGAGGCCATGCTGCTGACCGAGGCTGCCGGGTACGATGTGGTGCTGATTGAAACCGTGGGGGTGGGCCAATCTGAAACAGCCGTTGCCGACATGGTGGATATGTTTGTTCTGTTGCTGTCGCCCGGCGGGGGTGATTCATTGCAAGGCATCAAGCGCGGGATCATGGAACTTGCCGATATGGTCGTCGTCAACAAGGCTGATGGTGATCTGGAAAAGGCCGCCAATCGCGCCCGACAGGAATATACCGGCGCGCTGCATCTGATGCGGCCCAAAACGGCCCTGTGGTCACCGCCGGTATTGCTGGCGTCTGCCTTGCAGGCAAAGGGCATTGCGGAAATATGGCAGGCGGTACAGGATTATCACAAGGTTCTGGGCGGTGCCGGGGAACTGGACAAGCTTCGCGCCAGTCAGGCACGCGCCTGGATGTGGTCAGAAATTCATGACAGCCTGATGGACGCTTTCCGGGCCGCCAACCCCGATCAGGTCAGGGCGATGGAAGAAAAGGTCCTGGCGGGCGCATTGCCCCCCACAGCTGCCGCACGAGAATTACTATCCGGCTTTTTGGGGTAGAGATATAATCCTGATCCTCATGTAACCACAAACAGGCATTCTTTATGCCTGGAACCGCATTGATATGCTGACCCGGACAGGTGAATTTCTGGATCGGTATATTGGTCATTGAAAATCATTGGATCAGGGGTCTAAATGGCTTGACGGGCAGGGTTTGATGGCCTATACCCACCGCCTGATCCGGGAGGTTGCGCGGTGCAGCTTGCAGCGACCATCCCACAAGACAAACCGTGTTTCGGGTATTTGGAATAAGAATATCCCGTGACCACATTGAATTTAGGAAACGAGACCCATGTCCCGTGTATGTGAAATAACCGGCAAGGCCGTGATGACTGGCAATAACGTGAGCCATGCGAATAACAAGTCGCGTCGCCGTTTTCTGCCAAACCTGAACAATGTTTCGCTGATGAGCGATGCCATGGGCATGTCCATCCGGTTGCGCATTTCGACCAGCGCGTTACGGTCGGTTGAGCATAACGGTGGTATCGATAACTTTCTGATGAAAGCCAAAGACGCCGAGCTTTCCCAGAAGGCCCGTCGCTTCAAGAAAAACATTGCAAGGAAAGTCGGCCAGGAAGCCCCTGCTGCCTGATTTTCTGTTTCTTGCAGTTCAAGACATAAAAAAGCGCTGCCGGAGATGATCCGGCGGCGCTTTTATTTGGTGTGTAGACAATTTACTGGTTGAGGTCTTCAGCAACCGTGAAATTCGCCTCTGTGCGGCTTTTGACATCATCCACTGTAATGCCGGGTGCCAGATCCGTCAGAATCAACGCGTCAGAGCCAACTTCAAAAACAGCAATATCAGTGATGATCTTGTTCACAACACCGGTCCCCGTCAAAGGCAGGTTGCATTTGTGAAGCAGTTTTGGTGACCCGTCCTTGGCATTATGGTCGGTAATGACAACAACGCGCTTCACACCCGCCACAAGATCCATGGCACCGCCCATGCCCTTGACCATCTTGCCGGGAATCATCCAGTTGGCCAGATCGCCGGTTTCCGACACCTGCATGGCGCCAAGAATTGCCAGATTGATGTGCCCGCCCCGGATCATCGCGAAACTGTCAGCGTTGGAGAAATAGCTTGTCTTGGGCAGTTCGGTAATGGTCTGCTTGCCCGCGTTAATCAGGTCGGGATCAACTTCGTCGTCATAGGGAAAAGGTCCCATGCCCAGCATGCCGTTTTCTGACTGCAGGGTGACATCCATACCTTCGGGAATATAATTCGATACCATGGTAGGGATGCCAATGCCCAGATTGACATAAAATCCGTCGCGCAATTCCTGGGCGGCGCGCTTTGCCATGTCTTCACGTGTCCAGCTCATGTTCGTCTCCCTTACGCGCGTTCACGGATGGTGCGTTTCTCGATACGCTTTTCAAGGTTTTTGCTCACAATAATCCGGTCCACATAAATGCCGGGCGTGTGAATATGGTCAGGATCAAGCGCGCCTGTCTCGACCAGTTCTTCAACCTCGACCAGACATGTCTTGCCCGCAGTTGCCATCATCGGATTAAAGTTGCGGGCTGTTTTGCGATAAACCAGATTCCCCTCGCGGTCGCTTTTCCAGGCCTTGACCAGCGCCACATCCGCAATCAGGCCGGTTTCCATGATATAGGTTTCGCCGTTGAAATCCTTGTGTTCCTTGCCTTCTGCAATCAGGGTGCCCACACCGGTTTTGGTATAAAAGCCGGGTATGCCCGCGCCGCCCGCCCGAATACGCTCGGCCAGCGTGCCTTGCGGGTTGAACTCAAGATCCAGCTCGCCGCTGAGATACTGTTTCTCAAACGTTTTATTCTCACCAACATAAGACGAGATCATTTTTTTGATCTGGCGGGTCTGCAGCAGCAGGCCAAGGCCGAAATCGTCAACGCCTGCGTTGTTGCTGATCGCGGTCAGGTCTTTTACGCCGCTGTCGCGCAGCGCTGCTATAAGGTTTTCCGGAATTCCACACAGGCCAAAACCGCCTGCCATTATGGTCATTCCGTCCCGGACAACGCCCTCAAGCGCCGCCTTGGCATCCGGATAGACTTTATTCATCTTGTCACTCTCTCCTGGATAATTCTGAATTTAGGGATTGCGCCGGGTCCGGCTTGTTTATACATCAACAGGGGCAGGTTTCAATGTTGACTTTTAATGAAATGGTACAGAGACGGGGGCAAAATGCGTGAGCCGGAGATGAGAGGATATTTTGCTATCGGGATCGAAGGTGTCAGCAAGCCGATGAATCTGGGCAATCTTTTTCGCACTGCGCACGGGTTTGGCGCGCAGTTTGTTTTCACGATCAATGCGGCTTTCACCCCCAAACAGGCGAAATCGGATACCAGCGGCTCGCTGGAACATGTGCCAACCTATCATCATGACAATGTGGAAGATTTGCGCCTGCCGGTGGGATGTTCGCTGGTCGGGATTGAATTACTGGACGATTCGGTCGATCTGCCGACGTTCAGGCATCCCCGGTCGGCAGCCTATGTGTTGGGACCAGAGCGGGGGGAGTTGAGCCCCACCCTGCTGGAGCGTTGCGACCATGTCATCAAAATTCCGACAAAATTCTGTCTTAATGTTGCGACGGCTGGTGCAATTGTGATGTATGATCGGCTATTGTCCATGGGGCGTTTTCCGGACAGGGCGGTGACACCTCATGGAAAGATTGTGCCGCGCGCGACGCATGTACGCGGCGGGCCACGCATAAGAAGCGGAAAGACCTAGGGCTTCGCTCTGGCCTTTTGTCTACTTGGCAGATATTGTGCGCCAGATGATGATCTGAGGCCTGTTCTAAATTGGTTAACAAGCGGAAACAGTATGACAAGATTAAAATTTCTATCTCTCGCGATTCTGATCGCCGTTGGTTTTAGTCAGACCGCCAGTGCGGCACAGCGCCAGTTTCTGGGCGGATATAAAGACTGGGACGCGTTTGTAGAAAAGACTGACAAGGGCGAAACCGTCTGTTATATGATCTCGGTGCCAAAATCGACGGCGCCCCAGAATGTCAACCGCGGTGAAATTTACCTGATGGTGACGAGATGGGCGAAGACGAATATCACCAATCAGGTGAGTGTGATTGTGGGCTATCCGTTGAAGGATGGCAGCACGCCCACAGTGGCCGTCGATAACAAGACGTACAAGATGTTTGTTGACGGGGATCGGGCCTGGGCCTGGGACGCCCAGCAGGATAACGAAATGACCGTAGCGATGAAGCGCGGTTCAAAACTGGTGGTGAAGGGTGTGTCAAAGCGCGGCACGAATACCACCGACTCATATTCGCTGGCCGGGTTTACCGCTGCGAACAATGCGATTGCCAAGGCCTGTAAATAAGGTGCGGCTTAAACGAACGGATCAAGGTTTATATGGACCCGATACTTAGTACTCCCCTCGGGATGGAACCCGTCGTGGCCCCTCGCCTGAAAAAGGTTGTGGAAGGTGGTCTTGTTTCGCTTGTCGGTCTTGACCGTGACGAGGTCGTGGAAGAGCTGATCAAGGTCGGGGTGCCGGAACGGGCGCGGCGCATGCGGGTCCAGCAATTGTGGCACTGGATGTATCACCGTGGCGTCACAAACTTTGATCACATGACGAATGTGTCAAAGGATTTGCGCCAGCTTCTGGTAAGGCATTTCCGAATCAGCCGGCCGGAAATTATCGATGCGCAAATATCGTCTGATGGTACGCGCAAATGGTTGCTGCGTTTTGAAGATGGTAACGAGGTTGAGACTGTTTTTATTCCCGATGATGACCGGGGGACACTTTGTGTGTCCTCGCAGGTAGGATGCACGCTGACATGTAAATTCTGCCACACGGGCACTCAGCGTCTGGTGCGCAATCTGACGCCTGAAGAAATTGTGATGCAGGTTATGGTCGCGCGCGATGCCCTGGAAGAATGGCCGTCACCACAAGAGGGTCGGCTGTTGTCAAACATCGTCATGATGGGCATGGGCGAGCCGCTTTATAACTTCGACAATGTGAAAAAGGCCCTGCATATTTTCATGGATTCGGAGGGCCTGTCGCTGTCGAGGCGCCGAATTACGCTGTCGACATCCGGCGTTGTGCCCGAGATGAACCGGTGTGGTGCAGAACTCGGGGTTAATCTGGCCGTGTCGCTGCATGCGGTGAATAACGAGACCCGCACCCGGATCATGCCGATCAACAATAAATATCCGCTTGAGGAACTATTGGCCGCCTGCAGGGATTATCCCGGTGCCACCAATGCCCGGCGCATAACATTTGAATATGTCATGTTGAAAGATATAAATGATTCGGATGATGACGCGCGTGAACTGGTTCGGTTGCTGAAAGCTTATAAAATTCCGGCCAAGGTTAACCTGATCCCGTTCAATCCATGGCCTGGATGTGAGTTTGACCGGTCGGATAAAAGCCGGATTCGCCGTTTCTCTGATCTGGTCTTTGAATTGGGCATTTCAGCACCCGTACGTACCCCGCGCGGCCAGGATATTCTTGCGGCCTGTGGTCAGCTTAAGTCTGAAAGCGAGAAAGCCCGGAAATCTCTTGGGGCTGGTGTCTGAGCACTCTTGCGCAGGCCTTTTTTGCTGATATAAATTTTCCCCAGGCGTTTCTTGACGATTCCTTTGACAGGGCTGTAATATTTCTGCCATCAAGGTGGTAACAGAAAGGTTCTGCCCATGTATTTGCTGTCCGGATTCTTAAAAAAGCTGATAAAAAAAGGCACGCTTCATGTCATTGATGCAAGCGGCCGCAAGCATTCTTACGTGGGCACCCCAAGCCCGGAAATTACCATCCGTCTCCATACGCGCGATCTGTACTGGCGCCTTGCCATGAAACCGGAGGTCGAGGCTGGCGAAGCTTATATGGATGGGCGTCTGACCATTGAGAACGGAAATGACATTTCAGATTTTCTGGACCTGGCATTATCCAATATGGAATGGCATCCGGATAGTCCGTTTCATAAACAGGCGGCCGGGGCGAAACGCCTGTTCAGCTGGCTGGCGCAGTTCAACCCGGTTTCCCGTTCCCGCAAGAATGTGGCGCACCATTATGATCTGTCACGACAGTTATATGAATTGTTTCTCGATTCTGACCGGCAATATTCCTGTGCCTACTTCAAGTCGGATGATGTGTCACTGGAACAGGCCCAGCTTGACAAGAAAACACATATTGCGGCCAAGCTGCTTCTGAAACCTGACCAGAAGGTGCTGGATATTGGATGCGGCTGGGGCGGTATGGCGCTCTATCTGAATGAAGTCGCAGGTGTGGATGTGACCGGCGTCACGCTGAGCCAGGAACAGCTTTTATACGCGAATGAACGTGCTGAAGCAGCCGGTGTTTCAGACAAGGTCAGGTTTCGTTTACAGGACTATCGGGAAATTCAGGAGAAATTTGACCGGATTGTCTCTGTGGGCATGTTTGAACATGTCGGCGCGCCTCAATATAGCGAATTTTTCAAACAGGTGGCCAATCTTCTGAAAGATGACGGTGTGATGCTGCTACATACTATCGGGCGTGCAGATGGTCCCGGTGCCACGAATGCCTGGATGACCAAATATATTTTTCCGGGTGGATACTCGCCCGCCCTGTCGGAAATTGCGCCAGAGATTGAACAGGCAGGCATGTTCGTGACCGATATGGAGGTCTTAAGGCTGCATTACGCCAAAACCCTGCGCGAATGGTACGTGCGATTCCAGAAGAACAGGGCCGCCGTCGTCAACATTTATGATGAGCGCTTTGCTCGCATGTGGGAGTTTTATCTGGCTGCCAGTGAATATACCTTTCGCTATCTGGGTCATGTGGTGTTCCAGATACAGATTGCCAAACGTCAGGATATTGTGCCGCTGACCCGGAATTATATTGGTGACTGGGAGCGGGAGCTGGAGGCGCGTGCCAGTTTAAAACATGCTGGCTGAATATTGTTCCCGAATCCCTGTTGACCGGGCTTGCCTCGCGGGCACTTTGGCCTATACTGCCGCGAAATTCTGACCTTTACGCCTGCGGGGAAATTTATATGTCCAACAAAATTAACAAAGTTGTTCTGGCCTATTCAGGCGGGCTTGATACGTCCGTCATTTTGAAATGGCTGGAAACCACCTATGCGTGTGAAGTCGTGACGTTTACGGCCGATCTGGGGCAAGGTGAAGAACTGGAGCCGGCGCGCAAGAAAGCCGAGATGCTGGGCATCAAGGAAATCTATATTGAGGATCTGCGCGAAGAATTTGTGCGCGATTATGTATTCCCCATGTTCCGGGCAAATACCCTGTATGAAGGGGTTTACCTGTTGGGGACGTCGATCGCACGGCCGCTAATTGCCAAGCGCCAGATTGAAATTGCCGCTGCAACGGGCGCGGACGCCGTTTGCCACGGGGCGACAGGCAAGGGCAATGATCAGGTTCGCTTCGAACTTGGGTATTATGCGCTGAACCCTGATATCAAGGTTATTGCCCCATGGCGGGAATGGGACTTGAACTCGCGCACCAAACTGATTGATTTTGCGGAAAAGCACCAGATACCTATCGCCAAGGACAAGCGCGGCGAATCACCTTTTTCGGTGGACGCCAATCTGCTGCACACCTCCAGTGAGGGGAAGGCGCTTGAAGATCCATGGGTCGAAGCCCCGGAATATGTGTACAGCCGGACCATTTCCCCGGAAGAAGCCCCGGACAAGCCGACATATATCGAGGTCGAGTTTGAAAAGGGAGATGCCGTGTCCATTGATGGCGAGCGTTTGTCGCCTGCAAGCCTGTTGACCAGACTGAATGCCCTTGGGCGGGACAATGGTATCGGGCGGCTGGATCTTTTGGAGAACCGTTTTGTTGGCATGAAATCACGGGGTATCTATGAAACGCCGGGCGGGACCATATTGCTGGAAGCGCACCGCGGTATGGAAAGTGTGACCCTTGATCGCGGCGCGGCGCATTTGAAAGATGAGTTGATGCCCCGCTATGCCGAACTGATTTACAACGGTTTCTGGTTCAGCCCCGAGCGCGAAATGCTGCAGGCCTTGATCGACAAGAGTCAGGAAGATGTTTATGGCACTGTTCGCCTGAAGCTGTACAAGGGCAGCGTAGCGGTGGTGGGGCGTAAATCCCCGCGCTCACTCTATTCCATGGAACATGTGACCTTTGAGGAAGATACCGTTTATGATCAACGGGATGCGCAGGGCTTTATCAAGCTGAATGCGTTGCGTCTGCGCTTGTTGAACCGTCGCAACAAGGGCTGATTTACCCCTGTCACAGGCGGGGTTCTATACGCCCGCCTGTCGTTTGGCTGCGGTCACTGTATTTGCCAAAAGGCAGGCGATGGTCATGGGGCCAACGCCACCTGGCACAGGTGTAATGTGACCAGCGACAGTCACCGCCTCTGCAAAACACACATCCCCAACAAGCCGGGTTTTACCTTCTTCGGCACCCGGTATGCGATTAATACCGACATCAATCACAGTGGCGCCCGGCTTTATCCAGCTGCCACGCACCATTTCAGGGCGGCCTACAGCGGCGATGAGAATATCGGCCCGTCGGCATTCCTCTTCCAGATCGCGTGTGCGCGAATGCGCCATCGTGACGGTGCAATTCTCGTTCAATAGCAATTGTGCCATCGGCTTGCCGACAATGTTCGACCGGCCCAGCACCAGTGCGCGCATGCCCGACATGTCACCCAATCGGTCTTTCAGCATCAACAGGCAGCCAAGGGGCGTGCAGGGTATCATGGCATCACCGCCAGTTGCCAGAAGTCCCGCATTGATGACATGAAAGCCGTCTACATCCTTGGCAGGGTGAATTGTATGAATAACGGCTTGTTCATTAATATGTTCCGGCAGGGGCAACTGAACCAGAATGCCATGTACTTTCGGGTCTTCATTCAACGTTTCAACCAGTGCGATCAGATCATCCTGTGTTGTGGTATCAGGCAGTTTGTGCTCGTAGGAATTCATTCCGGCCGCCAGCGTTGCCTTGCCTTTTGATCTTACATACACTTCGCTGGCCGGATCTGCGCCCACCAGCACAACGGCCAGCCCCGGTACGATGCCATGCTTTTCTTTCAGCATGGCCACTTCACGCCCGATGCGATCCCTTAACCCGGCGGCAAAGGCCTTGCCGTCAATAATTTTAGCTTCTGGCACTGTGCTTTCTCCATTGTATTTCACGGGTGATGTTTCCTGGTCCATGATTTCAGCTTATCTTCTATGGATGAATCGTCTAATAAAATACATAACTGTTTATTGCGGTTTGTCGCGCCAGATGCAATTGAAATCTTGCCTTTGGGAACTTTCCAGTTTTTGGAGAGCAAGGCAATAAGTGCTTCATTGGCCTTCCCGGCTTCTGGCACTGTTGTCACCATCGCTTTCAAAAACAATTTTCCGTCTGTATCACGCTGTATGGCGCCTAGCCTGTTATCCGACGCTTTCGGCGTTAATTTTATGCCCAGGGTGAGGTTGTTGCCCGACCTTCTGAACAATTCTGTGAAATCAATAGACACCGAGAGCGGGCGCGATATCGGAGATGACAAGGATTTTAAGAGCGTGAAGGGCCACCAGGACAATCAGCGGCGAGAAATCCAGCCCGCCCATGCTTGGCAGCAGATTGCGTATCGGGCGCAGGACCGGTTCACATATTTTGTAAAGCGTATCCATGACGATGGCAACAAACTGATTGTAGGTGTTGATGACATTGAAAGATACCAGAATACCCATGATGACATATACAAGCATCAGGAACGAATAAATTTCGATTGCGGTCACAATCAGATAAAACAGGGCGGTCATGCGCGTGCCTTCCGGGTCTTTTCATTGCCTGGCCGATGGTGGCGATTCCACAACAGATGTAATGATTATGGGCAGGGAAGGCAATAGGTGTCTCACACTGCTTGCATGTCTGTGGTCCTGCTTCTCCTGACACTGATACGATCATACAGACTGCTTTATACAACTCATTAACCACAGCGTAATGTTTTCAAATTATATTTAAAATCTACCAACTTTTTAAAGGTTGGCCAGATACGCGAATTTTCATCAGTTGCATTCAGTTAGAAGCACGATAGACAAGGTATACAGAGTAGCGCATGCCGACACACGAGAATAGCATGTCGGGTAAAGTTGAGCATTTGGTCGACGTCAATGACGTTGTTTCTGTGCCAGCGCCCTTCCATACAGACAGAAAGCAACAGTATGTTTCTGCTGCTGTTCAGACTGGATTCGTGGGTCTGTTCTTGTGGTACTGGAGTTTTACCCGTGCCATGAATGCAGAAGTCATTGTAGCTGCAAGCATGATTATATCGACCGTGGTTTTGCATCTGCTTGCCTGTGTCGGAAAACTTTCCCCCGCCTTGCCCCAGGACAGGGTTGTCAAACTGACAGATATACTCGGGTCAGTCTCATGGGGAGGGGGTGCGGCTTTAGGCTTGCTTGCGTCCGAGAGCATGTTTGCACCTCTGGCCTTTGGCCTGTTTGCCATCATTGGCGTTCGGGCAACGGTTGGCGGGCGTGGCAGTACTTACGCCTGGTCATCCCTGCTTGTGGCAGCAGGTCCTGCAGCTGTGATGTTGCTGGCGCTTCCGGCTGTGGAAGCAAAGGCGATCTCTCTTGGTTTGTTGGCGTTTGCATGGGCTGTGGACTATTTTGTCAAGGACCGTCAACCCTTGTCCCCGTCCAAATCGCTGGCCCCGGTTGTGCTGGAGCCCGAATATTCAAAGAATATGTTGTCTGTTTCAGAGCAAACACTTGTCACGATCCTCCAGAATATGGGAGCGGGTGCCGCTATCTGTGACCAGAATATGCGCTTTCTGTATTGGAATGACGCCTATAATGATCTGATGGGCATCTCTCCGGAGTGGATGTCAACCAATCGAACCGTGATTGATCTGGTGTATTATCATGCCGAACAGGGCGAATATGATGAAGAGAGTGTCAAGGAGGCTGTCGAGCTCCGGACCGAACAATTCAATCGCGTTGTCGAGTCGGGTACTGTAGACAGTGAAATGATCAGACCAAGCGGCGTTGTCGTACATGTTCGCCGTGTGCCGCTGCCGGGTAAACTTGTACTGACAGTCATGAATGATGTATCTGAAAGTCGCAAGGCAACTACCGAAGCGCTTGTACATTTATATCAGCATGATGCGCTGACAGGCTTGCCGAACCGGATTAAATTCCGTCGTGAACTTGACAAGACAATCAATCATGCCAAACGCAATAAATCGCTTGTAAGCATTATGATATTGAATCTTGATCACTTCAAGGACATCAATAACACGATGGGTCATGCCGTAGGGGATGAGCTGCTTGGCGTTGTTGCGCGCCGATTGAAGGATTGTTCCCGTAATACAGATATTGTCGCCCGTCTCGGCAGTGATGAGTTTGCTATTATTGGTACCAATGCAAAAACCCCGTCAGATATTAATCTGATGGCCAGCAGACTGATTGATGAAATCAGAAATCCGGTCGAGATTGACGACAAGAAATTCAATGTTGGCGTCAGTATTGGCGTTACCGTTTTCCCGAATGACAAGGGTAATTCAGATCAGTTAATGCGTAACGCTGAACTGGCCCTGTATCGGGCCAAACAGGAAGGTCGCAACAATTACCAGTTGTTCAGCCGCAATATGCATACCGAGGTGCAGGAGCGGACGACGCTTGAAAGAGACCTGCGCGACAGTTTAAATACGGATGCATTCCTGTTTCACTATCAGCCACAGGTTGATCTGATTACCCGCAAGGTCGTGGGTGTGGAAGCGCTGATGCGCTGGAAGCACAAAACACGCGGTTGGGTGGGGCCTGATCAGTTTATTCCTGTTGCCGAGGCAAGCCGGCTTATTATTCCCCTGACCGAGAGTCTGGTGCCGGAAGCGTGTCTGAGAACCATAGAATGGCATGAAATGGGTTTCCCCCTGACGATGGCCATAAACCTTTCCCCTGTTCATTTTCGGGCGACGGATACCCTGAAATGGGTGTCTGACTTGCTGAAAACGACCAAATTGAGGCCAGGCAGTCTGGAGCTTGAAATCACTGAAGGCATGGTGATGCAGGATTCAGAAAATGTTATCAAGACGCTGGGCAAGCTGGACAAGCTTGGCGTCAAACTGGCAATTGATGATTTTGGGACGGGTTATTCCTCCCTGTCATATCTCAAGAAATTCCCTGTCGGTAAACTCAAAATCGATAAATCGTTCGTCAATGATGTGCCGCATGATCTGGGCGCGACGGCCATTGTGAAAGCGGTTATCAAGCTGGGACACAGTTTTGGCCTTAAAGTCATTGCTGAAGGTGTTGAAACCGAAGAACAGCTTGAGTTTCTGGCGAAGCTGGGTTGTGACGAGGTTCAGGGCTATTATTACAGCAAGCCGTTGCCTGCAGATGAACTGACAAAATGGCTGATGGCTCAAAAATAATCGTCCGGTTTTACCCCTGATCATCGACGCATTTTAATGTGTTCTTAAATACTTTACAGCAAAATCAAATCTGGAAGTGTGCGCCATTGGCCTGCTTCTTGGTACTTATGACGCAAGTTTTCAGGTGAAGGGCTGGTAACGCTGTTATGGCCATTGGTGACGACGGCACATCAAATTTTACGTTAATTCCGTTTGACACGTCAATTCTGTCACTGAATTATCAGGCGAAGCTTGCCTTGCAGGCAGCGCAAGTCCAGACAAAAAACCCTGCTGCGGCTTCTGCAAGTCGTGGTCCCGCCGTTACAGCACCATGGGAATTGTTGACCGAAGAAGATTCGCTGGCAAAGCGCATGAACGAAGTGCGCAATATAGACAGTTTTATCGATTTGCGATCTGATGAAGTTGATCTTGCGGGCAATGACAGGGACAGCAAGGCTCTTTTTGCGCTCTACACGGCACTGGACAAGCTTAAAACAATTGCTGAATATAGTGCAAATGAAAAAACACCCTCAGGCATACTGGGCGCGCTGGACAAGATGTTTCAGCAGGGTATGTCTGAAATTCAGGACTATCTTCAGGAAGTGGATCTGGACAAGCTCGCCCTGTTATTCGGTCAGAAAACCAGTAAATTTGAAACGGTTGCCTCGGTTGGCAAGAATGTTTATGAAACTGTGGGTACCACAGTTCAGAAGGGTGCCATAGACGAGGCAATCCCGGGCGTTGCCGGAACTGAAGTATTTACGGTTAGTCTGTCGACCTCGTCCCGTTCCGATGATTTTGAAATTGATCTTGCACAGCTGGGCAAGCCGCCGACCATTGGCAATATTGCTGCATTCATCAACGAAAAGATTGCCGCTGTTCAGGCGCTGGATAGCGGCGGAAATCCGGTGGTGGATAGCGATGGCGAACCGGTAGGCGCCTATACCACCAGATTCAGGACCGAGAAAGTCGGGAAGGAGGGTTATGCCCTCAAAATTGAAGGTACATCGGTTGAACAGGTCAGCTTTGCCGCCGCGACGACAGAACCGGCGCTTTATGTAACTGGCACCCACAAGGGCGTGGCATCTGACGCGATTACAACCGGCACGCTGACGCAATTCACCAGTCTCAATTCTGGCGATCCGGTCCGCATTTATCGCAATACTGTTGCAGGCATCGGGGAGGCGCCGCTGGTCTTGCCGGACGACGACAGCAAAGAGACAGACGCTGAAGAGGTCAAGGCTACGCTTGCACAAACAACGACGAGTGCGACAACAGCAGATTCGCAGGGTAATGTCTATGTTGTTGGCAGTACGCAAGGTGACTTTGGCAACCAGATCAACAAGGCAGACACCAGCGACGTCTATCTGACAAAATATGATGCCAATGGCACAGCTGTCTGGTCACGACTGGTGGGGGCTTCTGACAAGGCATCCGGATATTCGGTCACGGTGGATGGTGAAGATAATGTTATTATCGCAGGTCAGGTAAACAATGACATAGGATCGTCGAAGCTGTTTTCCGGCGAAGACAGCTTTGTCACCAAATATGCATCAGATGGCGAAGAAGTCTGGACTCATCAGTTTGATACAATCGCGTCTGACGCGGCTTTTGCCATTACCGTTGACGCGAGCAACAATGTGGTTATTGCCGGGCAGATCAGTGGTAATTTGAACGCCAGCACAAATTATGGTGGCGGGCGGGACGCCTATGTTGCCATACTTGGCGGTGCCGACGGGCAGGTTACCGCGACCACGCAGTTTGGCGGCGCAGGCGATGAGTTTGTAAATGCCATTGGCGTTGCTGCTGATGGAAATATCGTTGTGGGCGGGATAGAGAACGGCGAGGCGATTGTTCGCAAGCTGGACGCAACAAATCTGGCCAACCAGCTTTATTCGGTTAATCTGGGGCCGCTGAGCGGCGGGTCTATCCAGGCGCTGAAAGTCGACGGCAATTCAATATATGTCGCCGGCTACAGCGGGAATCCGTCATTGGGTGGCAGTGTTGTTGCGGCGCATCAGGGCAGTACAGACGGATATGTGATCAAGCTGAATGACAATGGCGGTTCTGCAAATGTTGACTGGACAAGTTATGTCGGTACAGCCGAAGCGGATATTATTGATGATCTTGTCGTGGCTGATGGCAGCGTATATGTGGCGGGCAAGACATCAGGCACGCTGGCTGGCAACGTCAAATCAGGATCGTCAGATGCCTTTGCCGCCAAACTGGATGCAAATACGGGCACCCAGGCATGGGTTGAACAAATTGGCGGGCTTTCAGGCACCAATGGTGCGACCGGCGTCGCTTTTTCTACAGGGGGTTATTCGGTCCTGAACAAGCTGGGTTTTTCTTCGGGGACAGTAGAAACCAAACAAACCCGCGACATTGAAACGCAAACCACGGCGCGCGCCGGTGATCATTTTTATATTTCGATAAATGACGGGCGGCAGCAGAAGATTACCATTGAAGAAGGGGATGACTTCAGGGACCTGGCGGTCAAGATCAATCGTCTTTCTTTTCGTTATATCAAGGCAGAGCAGACGTTCGGTACTGACGGGGGGACATTGTCAATCAAGCCGCTTAATGGGGCCACCATCGAGATTTTTGCCGGCAAGGGGGATCAGGATGCGCTGAAAGCTTTTGGCGTTCTGCCAACCAGAGTTTTGCCGGCCAGCGAATTGTATGACATCACCGACGATAAAGCCGGGACAAATCCTGAGAAGCTTGGCGGGGTTTTCGGGCTCAATCTTCTGTCCAGTTTCAACGTTCGGGACAAGAGTGCAGCTGCCTATGTTTCCAAGCAGCTGGAGGCAGCGATTGGTACCGTTCAGCGTGCATTCCGTTCGCTGACCTATGATCCTGTCAAGGCGGCGCTTCTGGAACAATCGAAGTTACAGACAGGTACCGTTTCACCCTATCAGCAATCGCAACTGTCAAGATATCAGGACGCCCTGAATCGTGTATCAGCCATTACAGGCAGTGGTTTTACAACCTGATAACCTCTTTCAGGTCTCTTTAAAAAACAGTATCCATTGAGTTTGATTATGAATTTTATGTCAGCGGCCGGTTGGGTTTTTATAATGCTGCTACTGGCAGCAAGCCCTGTACATGCTGAGACCGGTAGCGGTCATGATGGGTCATCCAATATTGCGTTGCGCACATTGTCGGTAACGCTATTTGAGAGATCGCGTGCCCGTGGCCTGCTGTTTATTGATGTCAATCTGGCGTTGCACAGCCCTGATGACAGGGATGATGTGGTCAAAACCATGCCTCGCCTGCGGGATCGTTACCTGCAGATTGTCAGCCAACTGGCGACAACAACCTATCAGGTGGACAAGCCGGTAGATCTGCCCTCCCTGACCGCCGTCCTTCAACGGGCCACTGACCAGCTGCTGGGCGAGAACAGGGCACTTGTCCAAATCGGCGGGGCCTCTACGCGCCGTCTTTAATCTGCGGTAACAGTGTCGTTCTTTTGCAGATTTCCGATCGCGATGGCAAGCCCGGCAGCGACAACAGCAATTGCCATAAAGCTTAAGCCTGACGCGAGCGTATTGCGGACCAAAAGTCCCGTCGTATAATTTATCGTGCCTGAATCCATATAGACTGTGATCAAGCGGTTCGTCCCGTATAAAAGCAGCCACCAGGGGGTGCCAAGGCGCATCATCAATAGCCAGAGCCGCAGGCCGTTGCCCCGTGTGGATTGCCATGCGGCACGTAGTCCCACATTATTTCGGCCTCGTGCAATTGCGGCATAATAGGGCAGAATACGGCAAACCAGTGGTGAGCAGGCGAACATGGCGACGGTCATGCCGGTCATGACAATGGCAGGAAAATCCTGGGATACTGTGGCAATATTGAACCAGGCCCGGCCAGCAAGAATAGCGATGGCGGCAAGAATGGTCGGTGGTATCAAAATTGTTGTCATGATCAGGATCAGGGCGGCGCTTCTCCATAAAAGCCCGGCTGATGAAATTGTCCCGGGCTTCGATGATGGCACTGTTTGTGCCCCGGAGATATGCCTGAATACAAGCCGGTACCACAAAACCGCAAAAGCCATTTCAACCAGCCCGATGGCCAGATTTCCAAAAGTGGAGATCAGGCCGGAACGGGTTTCCCACATTTGAATGATCAGTGACATTGCCAGCCACATGATGGCCAAAGGTGCCGCGATGCGAAAGAATTCCCGGTGCTTTGCCCTTACAATATCAAGTGATGTTATTGCGGTTGTTTCGATCGGTATTTTGTAATTGTGCACGGAGCAACCTTTGTTCATTGACCAGATGGAGGATGCAACGCAATAGTTATGCCACTCCTGGATCGCCCATAATCCATTGAAATAAATGAACAAAACAATCTGTCTAAAAATATATCCTGTAAAAATGTCGGTACTTTTTACGCATTCTCCGCATTGTATCAATATGGGACGGTGGTTTGACGGATGCTATTTGTCTGCAATTTTTACAAGTTGCTTGCCAAAATTCTTACCCTTCAGCATGGCCAGAAAGGCTTCGGGTGCGGCTTCAATACCGTTGGCAATCGTTTCGCGATACTTCAGTTTGCCGGATTTGATCCAGCCGGGGGCTTTCCCCAGGTACTCTTCGGCACTTGCAGGATTGTCAGTTACAATAAAACCCTGAAGCTTCAGGCGGCGGCCGATAATCAGCATCATGCCGCGCGGGCCAGGTTGCATGTCCTGGGCATTATAGTCGGCGATCATGCCGCACATGGCCATGCGGCCGAAATCGTTCATATTCCAAAGGACCGCTTCCATAATGGCACCGCCCACGTTTTCAAAATTCACATCAATGCCGTCGGGGCAGACTTCCCTGATTTTGCGAGATAAATTATCACAGGTCTTGTAGTTGAAGGCCGCATCAAACCCCAGCTCATTGATCAGAAAATCCACCTTGTCATCAGAACCGGCACATCCCACAGCCCGACAGCCCGCGATTTTAGCCAGTTGCCCGACTACGCTGCCCACTGCGCCAGACGCTGCAGAAACAAATACCGTCTCGCCTTCCTTTGGCTCGCCGACTTTCGTCAAGCCGTGATACGCCGTGATGCCCGGCATGCCCAGGATGCCCAGATAATATGACAGTGGCACATCAGCAGGGCTGATTTTTTGTAACAGGGCACCATCATTCAGTGAATATTCTTCCCAGCCCAGCATACCCGTTACAATATCCCCTGAATTGAACCCGGCATGCCTGCTTGCAACAACTTCGCCCACGACGCCAGCTTCAAGAACCTTGCCCAGTTCAAACGGGGGGGCGTAGGATTTTGCGTCATTCATCCGCCCGCGCATATACGGATCGACCGACATATACAGGTTTCGGACCAGCAGCATGCCGTCAGCCACATCCGGGACGGGTTCTTCGACCAGCCGGAAATTGTCGAGGGTGACCCACCCTTGCGGGCGGCTTGCAAGCAGAATACGTTTGTTCATGGTGGTCATGTCAGCTCTCCCTGGCTATTTTATTTACAGTATTGGATGACTTGGCCTAATACAATGCACACCCTTGTGATCTTGTACAGGTGATTTATGATGTTGCTATCCTGTTTTGAATAAGGGCATGTCTGGTGAAAGTTATTGCACGTTACGTTTTATATCTATTGTTGATGACCGTAGCGGCATGTTCGACCAAAGCGCCGGACATTGCCGCCATGACCAGCGTTGCGGGGCGTGAACATGTGCTGGCAGGGAAAATATGGGACGTCCGGGCAGGGCAGTTCCTGACGTCGGATCAGCTTGCAAGTCGCCTGAAGCGCCCGGACTATATCCTGCTGGGGGAAATCCATGACAATCCGGATCACCATCTGATTCAGGCCTGGGTCTTGCAGGCTATGGCAGATCGTAACCGTCGCCCGGCGGTTGTGTTTGAAATGGTGGGGCTGGATCAGGCAGGTGCACTGGAACTGTATCAGGAAAAGGACAGGTATGATGCCGATGCACTGGACCGTTATCTGGAATGGGACAAAAGTGGCTGGCCGACCTGGGACATGTACCGGCCGATTTTTGACACGGCCCTTTTGAACGGCATGAGATTATATGCGGGAAATCTGCCGACAGAAACCGCAAGGGAAATGGCCCGCAAGGACGGCAAGGTTCAGGATCAGGCGCTGGCAGAGAAACTGGATCTGCCAGACCCCATTCCCCCGCTGCTGCGAGCGGCAATTGAGCAGGATATACGGGACGCTCATTGCAACGGGCTGCCGGAAAATCTGATTCAACCCTTTGTCAGCGTGCAGTTTACCCGGGATGCCGTCATGGCCATGTCGATGGCTGCACATATGGGTCGGGACGGCGCGATTTTGATCGCGGGGAACGGGCATGTACGTCGGGACCGCGGCGTGCCATGGCATTTGCAGCGGCGCTATCCAAAAAAAACATCTGTGTCTTTAGCGTCTGTTGAGGTTGTGCCCGGACAGAACGACCCCAAGGACTATGCGCAGAGCTGGCGCACAGAGGCATTACCCTTTGATTATGTCTGGTTTACGCCCGGCAGTGATCGTGCCGATCCGTGCGCAGCGTTCCAAAAATAACATGCTATTTTTGCGTGACCAGTAAATTCATGCGTGCCATGGCAACGGGTTCTGCCTGTGTTTCCTGCCAGACCTCAACATGCACGTTGGCAAAGCGCCGACCCATTCTGGTTATCCTTGCCTGAGCGCAGGTGTCCTTGTCACTGACGCCGGGGCGTAAATAATCAATGTCGATATCGATTGTCCTGGGCAGATGAGGAGCTGACATTTCCCAGGCAGTCTGGATCACACCGGCAATTTCAGCCAGCGCGCCTATCGTGCCGCCGTGTAATCGTGGTGGCACGGGAGAGCCGACAAGATGGTCTGAAAAAGGCATCACGGCAAACAAGCCCCCGGATGTGCGCTTCAGCCGTATCCCCAGAAAATCGGCATAAGGAATACAATTACAGGGCTCGTCAAAAGTGGCACGTTCACGGAGCGAAGATATCATGGTTGAAAGAGTCATTATATTTCTCTGTCCCGGGCAGATGCCAGATCGACAAGGGGCACGTTTGAGACCGAAAATGCCGCTGTGGCATTGGCGATCGGTTCGGCAGGGTCATCATGATAGGCGATGGCCCGTACAAAAGCGACATGCCGGCCCAGCCGATAACAATCGGCCGTGACCATAACCGCCCTGTCGGGAGTTGCCGGTTTCATATAGTCGATCCGCAGATCAAGTGTGGCAATGGCCATAGGGACGGGCATGGCGGTATAGACCGCAACACCGCAAACTGAATCCATGGCGGTGGTAACCGCGCCCCCGGCAATGACACCTGTTTCCGTATTGCCCACCAGCTTTTCCTGATAAGGCATGCGCACTGTTGCGCTTCCCTTGCCGACAGTCACCAGCTCAAGTAGCAGGTCGCGGTTATGGGGTGAAGCGGTAAGAAAAAGGTCCGGAGGGATATCCATGAAGATTGTCCATTGCTGAATGCAGACAGGAAATTAATTAAGGAATGCCTGTTTCCTGCTGCTTGTCAATCTTATCTGTAGCACCTTGGGAGATGCATTCCAACTTCTGCGGATTATCATTGACAAGCGGGATGAGATTCGAGACTCTGGTGCCCGTCCACTGGGGTGTTTGGTTGCCTGTGCAGCCTGACTGAGATTAGACCCACAGAACCTGATCTGGTTTGAACCAGCGTAGGGAGCGGGACGATGAGACGAAATTGCTAACCTTCGTTTTCTCGCCTCTTGTCTGTACGGTCTGATGTCCCACCCGAAATTTTGTGGTGTTGAAAGGATTTCAGATATGTCAAAGATTAACCAGTCCGCTATTCCTGACCGGATTTCTTCTGTAACAACCGGTCCGTTGCCGGGGTCGCGCAAGGTTTACGTTAATGGAGAGCGTCACCCTGATTTGCGTGTGGCCATGCGCGAAGTCGACCTTGATCCGTCGTCTGGCGAGCAACCTATCCGCCTGTATGATACATCAGGCCCCTACACGGATCTGCAGGCAAAGATTGATATTCACAAGGGCCTCGACCGGTTGCGCGAACAGTGGGTACTGGATCGTGGTGACGTGGAGTGGGTGCAGGCACGCGAAATTAAACCCGAAGATAACGGCAAGGGCGCTGAGAAATTTGCGACCGAGACCGCGTTTCAGACACGTAGCAAGGTATTGAAGGCGAAACCCGGCAAGGCGGTGACGCAGATGGCGTATGCCCGCGCCGGTATTATCACCAAAGAGATGGAATATATTGCGATCCGCGAAAATCTGGGTCGCGAGAAGGCCCTGGAAGCAGCCCGCGCCAAAGGTCGCCACAAGGGCAATTCGTGGGGCGCTGTGATCCCTGAATATGTCACGCCTGAGTTTGTGCGCGACGAAGTCGCCAGTGGCCGGGCGATCATCCCGAACAACATCAACCATGCTGAATCCGAGCCGATGATCATCGGGCGGAATTTTCTGGTCAAGATCAATGCCAATATCGGAAACTCTGCCGTGGCGTCATCCATTGCCGAGGAAGTTGACAAGATGGTCTGGTCAATCCGCTGGGGCGGGGATACGGTGATGGACCTGTCGACGGGCAAGAATATTCACAATACCCGTGAATGGATTTTGCGTAATTCGCCAGTGCCGATCGGGACCGTGCCGATTTATCAGGCGCTGGAAAAAGTCGGTGGCGTCGCCGAAGACCTGACCTATGAAATTTATCGCGATACCCTGATTGAGCAGTGCGAGCAGGGCGTTGATTATTTCACCATCCATGCGGGCGTACGTCTGCCCTATATCCCCATGACGGCGGAACGGGTGACCGGCATTGTCAGCCGGGGCGGCTCCATTCTGGCCAAATGGTGTCTGGCACATCACAAGGAAAATTTCCTCTATACCAATTTTGAGGACATCTGCGAGCTGTTGCGCGCCTATGATGTTTCGTTCAGTCTGGGCGATGGCTTGCGCCCCGGCAGCATTGCCGACGCCAATGACGAGGCCCAGTTTGCCGAACTTGAAACACTGGGCGAGTTGACACAGGTTGCTTGGAAACATGATGTGCAGGTGATGATCGAAGGCCCCGGCCATGTACCGATGCACATGATCAAGGAAAATATGGACAAGCAGCTGGAATGCTGTGGCGAGGCACCCTTCTATACACTGGGGCCGCTGACCACCGATATTGCACCCGGCTATGACCATATCACGTCCGGTATCGGGGCTGCCATGATCGGCTGGTTCGGGACTGCCATGCTGTGTTACGTCACACCCAAGGAACATCTGGGGCTGCCGGACCGGGATGATGTGAAGGTAGGCGTCATCACCTACAAGCTGGCGGCTCATGCGGCCGATCTGGCGAAGGGGCATCCGATGGCGCAGGCCCGGGATGATGCGCTCAGCCGGGCCCGGTTTGATTTCCGCTGGCGTGACCAGTTCAACCTGTCGCTTGATCCGGCGACAGCAGAGGATTTCCACGACCAGACCTTGCCTGCCGAGGGGCACAAGGTGGCGCATTTCTGTTCCATGTGCGGGCCGAAATTCTGTTCCATGAAGATCAGCCAGGAAGTGCGCGATTACGCCAAGGCCGGTATGGCCGAGAAATCAAAAGAATTTTTGGATACCGGCGCCGAGATTTATCAGGACGTTAAGAAAAAGGCCCCGGCGGACGCTGCGGAATAGAAGCGGTATTGCAGAGTATGAAGCGGGGGCAGGGATGCTCCCGTTTTTATGTGTGGATCAGGCCGGGATTTCGGCGATATCTTCGCGGGAAATGCCGGTTTCCTCTTGCAGGAATTTCCAGTAATGGCTGATCAGGGCTTCGCAGACTGAGCCGGTCTCGCCATTGCCAATCTGGACCCCGTCAATGGATGTCACCGGTGTGGCAAAGGCCGTTGTGCTGGTGATAAAGGCTTCGCGGGCGCGTTGGGCCTCTTCCACGGTGAACTGGCGTTCCTCGATGGGAATATTGTGTTTTGCCGCCAGATCAAGGACGCCCTGCCGGGTAATGCCGGGCAGAATATCGTTTGTCAGGGCGCGGGTCACCAATGTGCCATCCTGTGTAATGATCCAGGCGTTGGTGGAAGATCCTTCGGTGACATATCCCTTGTCATCCACCAGCCAGGCTTCGTAAGATCCGGCTTCCTTGGCCGCCTGTTTTGCCAGTATGTTCGGCAGCAGGGAGACGGATTTGATATCACACCGCCCCCAGCGATTGTCGGGCATGCTGGTGACGGCAACGCCGGTCTGGCCGCGCTTGATCACGGCGCGAAAATTTAGCGATTTGGCAGTAATCACCAGTGCGGGCCGGGCATTTTTGGGGAACGGGTGATCTCGCCGGGCCACGCCGCGCGTGACCTGCAGATAAAACAATCCATTACGTACCTTGTTGCGGCGTACAGTTTCACGGATCGCCACAGCAAGGGGGCCGCGGGCCATGGGCTGGTCAATTCGCAATTCGCGCAAGGACCGCTCCAGCCGCTCCATATGGGGAATCAGGTCCAGAATTTTGCCATTCAATACGGCGCAGACTTCATAAACACCATCCGCGAACTGATAACCCCGATCTTCAATATGGACCGCGGCTTCATTATGGGGAACGTACTGGCCGTTGACATATGCAATGCGCGACACGTGGAACACCTCGTGGTTGATGATGGAAAACTTGGGCCTTCTCACCAATTCGTATCTTAAACGATGACGCTTATCAAATAGTTCGCTTAACTTCCGCCTGTGCTCTCGCTGACCGCCATTTATTCTGCAAAAATCTGTGAATCAGATAAAAAAACTGCGGCGCACCGGAAGGACTAGAATCGCAATGCAGCGGTTATACCGTACGTTCCGTTATCAGGATCTACAACGGGAAGGACGGCAACCTTGCTTTCATATTTATCTGTCAGGAACCAGGCAACGGCATTGGCCAGAACGGTTGACGCAATGACATCCCGCCAGTGATGTTCGTCGGCATCAATCCGGCTGAGTGCGACGGCGCTTGCCGCGACATATGCCGGTATGCCGTAGTCCCAGCCGTAGCGATAGTGAAGATAGGATGCACCGGCAAAGGCGCTGGCGGTATGCCCGGACGGGAAGGAATGTCTGCCACCGTTTGGGCGTTCTGCATCAATCATATATTTCAGGGCGTACGTCGATCCGACTGATACGCCGTAGCCAAGGCCCAGCTGTTTTATTCCCTCGTAATCCTTCTTTGCAAGAGAGATGATGCCCGCGACAACCGGGATGCCCACGGCTCCGACATCGCCATAGGTGCTGAAGGCGTCACTGTTGGCATATGCAGGGCGCAACCACGAAACGGTGCCAAGAACCAGGCACACAAGCACTAAAAAACGGTTCAATAGATTGCTCCCTTAAATGTCTGGAAGGTATACGGAAAGTCTGAATTCTTTATTTAAAACATGTCTGCCGGTCTTTATAGTCCAGCACACAGGGTATCAAAAGCTATTTTGCGCGTGCCGTTATGAAGAGGCGCCTGAAGGGAAGCAGGGTTTTGCCATCAGGCCTGCGGGGATAGGCCTTGAGTAGCGCCTGGCCGTAAGCGTTGATAAAGTGGCTGTGCAGGGTCTCGGGCAAAGCCTTTAATACAGGCAGGAGCGCCGTGCCTTTGGCCCATTCCAGTACGGGGTTCGGCCCATCAAGAATATGAATATACACTGTTTCCCATATATTGATGTCTTCAGCAATGGTGGCCAGCAAATCATAATAGGCATCTGCGTTCAGAATGCCGGCGGCAGCCTGGGTAGAAAATCCGTCGAAAGGGGATTGAAGAACGGTGTCCCGGATAAGTGTATGAACCGGCAGATTAAAACTGGCAGGCATCTGGACGGCAATAACGCCCCCCGGGTTTAACTGATGGACAAGTCCAGGGATCAGGGTTTGATGATCCGGCACCCAATGCAATGCGGCATTGGAGAATATCAGATCCACAGGCGTATCCGGTTGCCAGTTGTTAATATCGGCGGCAACCCAGTGGGCGTCAGGGTCGTGTTGCTGCGCCTGTTTCAGCATTTGCGTGGACATATCGACACCGGTATATGTGCAGTCTGGCCACATAGCCTTTATCCTGGGTGCATGACTTCCTGTGCCGCATCCAAGGTCGGTGACGTTTTTGGGGTTCTCCGGGGCTAACCGGGCAAGAAGATCAATGGCGGGTTGCTGGCGCTGGATCTGAAATTTTTCATATTGTGCGGGAGACCATTTCATCATTGTAACCTCTTTTGGCAGTTCGAGGTTATATGAAGAAAGGCGGGTCTGAAAAGAAAAATGGACCGGAAAAATATTTCCGATCCATTTCTGAAATCAAAGCTGTTTTAAATCAGCTTGTTATTTCTTGCGGCGAGCCAGACCAGTCATGCCCAGACCAGCAAGCAGTACACCAAGACCAACCATGCCAGGTACTGGCACTTCGTTCTGGCCAGGGCCAGTTGTTGCGTCGATACCAGCAACCGAGAAGTTATCGAAGTTCGGGCCGTCAAATGCGGAGAACGAAATCGATGTCACGGAAGTAGCAGGGAACTGCAGCACGTTTTCGCCGTTTGTTTTGTCGCCATCGGTACCTGCAAGGCTGGCAGCATCAAACAATACGTCACCTGCACCAATGTCATAGTAGCCCTGCTCGTCATATGGACCAACACCGTTGTACGTTTCGTCAGCGAACAGATCGGTGATGAAGATCGCAGACAGATCAACAGCACTGTCAAAAGTGATTCTCAGCAGATCAAAGTCATCGACTTCGTCGAGATCGAGGTTTGTGCGAACACCAAAACCGTCAACATCATCCCACCACATGTTAGCTGCAACCATGCCGCCACCATTTGTGTTGAAGCCCTCGAAGGTCATGCCGATGCCGTCTACCACAACGTAGAAGCTGGTTTGACCATCAGCAGCTGCGAACGCTGCAGTAGTAAAATCGACCAGCGGAGCAGGGGCGAAAGCCGCTGCATGTGCTGCCTGACCAGCTACCAGACCTGTTGCGACAACAGAGGCAGCAAGTAAACCTTTTTTCAAGCTTTTCATCTCTAAACTCCTAAGCATTGTTAATAACACTATCAAATACCGTTCAGCATTTTAACTGATTGCCCAATTGTTATATTGATGAGCGGGCCGAACTTGCCAGGATAACTGCAAAGCCTGTGCCAGTTTAAATTTATTAATATAAATCAATAAGTTAAAGTTAATTCCATGATTGCTTTATTCTGATCAATTGCAAAAGTGTAAATTTTACCGACAGGGGGCCGGTCATCCTGTCAGGATATGGGGTTGTTGGCTAAAAACGGGCAAATTATAGCGAAATATCCGGAATCCAGTGGGTATTTCAGGCCCGCTGGCGAAAAAGATGTAGCCTAGTCAAGAACCATATCGTCCCGATGAATCATCACATCGCGACCACTGTATCCAAGAATGTCTTCTATTTCATGGCTTTGTCTGCCCATGATCAGGATTGCTTCCGCAGAACCATATGCGGCAAGACCGCGCCCGATTTCAACATCCGTCATGTCGGTAATTCTTACAGCGTCGCCGCGCTGATACTGTCCTTCAATGCGTTTGACGCCCGCGGGTAACAGGCTGTTCCCGCGTTTCAGGGCTGCGACGGCCCCATCGTCAACAACAAGTGTGCCGGCAGGCTTCAGGATGCCGCCGATCCATTTTTTGCGCGAGACAACGGGGTTCAGCCTGGCATCAAACCAGGTCGAGCGCCCTTCGCCGGTTAATAATCTGCGGATGGGGTGGTCCTGCCGGCCACTCGCAATCAGCATATGGCATCCACCGGCCACGGCAATTTTGGCCGCCGCGATTTTGGTTGCCATGCCGCCCGAGCCAACGCCTCCAGTCTGTGCCTGCCCGGCCATGGCCTCGATCTCCGGGGTGATCTCTGTGACAGAGTTTATAAAGGTGGCGCTATCGTCGATATTGGGATCACCCGTATAAAGCCCGTCAATGTCCGAGAGCAAAATCAGGCAATCGGCTGTGGCCATGACAGCAACTCGTGCCGCCAGCCTGTCATTGTCGCCATATCGAATTTCCTGCGTGGCAACCGTATCGTTTTCATTGATCACGGGGACGACACCCAGTCGAAGCAGGGTATCCAGTGTCGATCTGGCGTTTATATACTGGCGCCGCTGCTCTGTATCCCCGAGGGTGATAAGCACCTGTGCGACGTTAATACCGTGCGGGGCGAGTGTTTCCTGATAGGCGTGTGCCAGGCGGATTTGCCCGACGGCTGCTGCAGCCTGACTTTCATCAAGCTTGAGCCTGCCGGGTTTCAGGCCCAGACGCCGCCGACCCAGTGCAATGGCACCGGAAGAAACCAGGATCACGTCCTGACCCCGGGCGCGCATTTCTGCAATGTCCTGACACAGGGCTTCCAGCCAGTTTGCCCGTAATTTGCCTGACATATTGTCGACCAGCAGGGCAGATCCAATCTTGACTACAATTCGCTTGGCAGATTTCAGGCGATCATGCATGTGTATGGTCCTGGGCTTAATCCAGCGGGTTCCAGGCAATTTCGTTGCCGGTATCCTGGTCTGTGGGCTCGTCGCCATTGGCATCTGTTGACGACATATTTGTTCGGGCCCGGCCCACGTCTTTGGCAATGGCACGGAGCAGGGCCTTGACGCCGTCACCGGTGGCTGCGGACAGAATAAAAATCGGTGATTTGGTCACGCGCTTCAGGGAGGCCACTTTTTTCCTGATCTGCTCGTCGGTCAGGCTGTCGGATTTGTTCAATCCGATAAACTCTTTTCGGGTTGCCAGATCGGCATCATAGGCTTCCAGCTCGGTGCGTATGATGCGGTAATTCTTGACGACACTTTCTGAATACCCGTCAATCAAATGAAGCAGCAGGCCACATCGTTCCACATGACCCAGAAAGCGGTCGCCCAGTCCGGTGCCTTCGTGGGCGCCTTTTATCAGGCCGGGAATATCGGCCAGCACAAATTCGGAATCATCGATATTGACAACACCCAGCTGGGGGACCAGCGTGGTAAAGGGATAGTCTGCAATTTTGGGGCGTGCGCGGCTGGATGCGGCCAGAAATGTCGATTTTCCGGCGTTCGGCAGGCCCACAAGGCCAGCGTCCGCGATCAGCTTGAGGCGCAGCCAGACCCATAATTCCTGGCCTTCGGTGCCCGGTGTGGTGCGCCTTGGGGCCCGATTGACAGAGCTTTTGAAATTCGAGTTGCCAGCGCCGCCCTGGCCACCTTCCAGCAGGGTAACGGTTTGCCCGACTTCTGTGAAATCGGCAATCAGGTTTTCACGCGTGTCATCAAAAATCTGTGTCCCGACAGGGACCTTGATCACCAGATCCTTGCCCGAGGCACCGGAACGGTTCTGGCCCATGCCGTTTTGGCCGGACTGCGCCTTGAAATGCTGGCGGTATCTGAAATCAATCAGCGTGTTCAATCCGTCAACGGCCTCGAAATGGACAGAACCGCCGCGCCCGCCATTGCCGCCGTCCGGGCCCCCGAATTCAATATACTTCTCACGGCGAAAGCTCATGCAGCCTGGGCCGCCGTTGCCGGAACGCAGATATATTTTACACTGGTCGAGAAATTTCATGGGTCAGGCCGAACTAAGACGTGTTTTCAGAGCGTTAAATCAGGTGACGGTGGCGCTTTATGCAAATATCGCCATATCACGGTGTGTCAGTATAGATCAAAATACGAAAAGGGGAATGGTCCACCATTCCCCTTTCATAAATCAGCATTGTACAGATTTTTGTTCGTGAAGGCGCAAACCAAACAATCAGTTTGCCGCTGTCTCCACATGAACAAAACTGCGTCCAAGACGACCTTTGGTGAACTTGACCCGGCCTTCATTCAGTGCAAACAGGGTATGATCCTTGCCCATGCCAACATTGTCGCCCGGATAAACCTTGGTGCCACGCTGACGAACAATGATGTTTCCGGCAAGAACGGCTTCGCCACCAAATTTCTTGACGCCCAGACGACGGCCAGCTGTATCGCGACCGTTACGGGAACTACCACCGGCTTTTTTATGTGCCATTTACTTAGTCTCCTTCGCTTTGGGCGCTGCCTTCTTTTCAGCAGCAGTTTTCTTTGGCGCAGCTTTTTTCTCTGTTGCAGCTTTGGCCGGTGTCGCCTTTTTCTCGGCGGCAGGCTTTGCTGTCACTTCCTTTGCAGCAGGCTTCTTCGCTTCAGCCGCCTTCTTGCCGGAAGTGCCACCCACATCAGTGATTCGCAATACTGTCAGATCCTGACGGTGACCGTTTTTGCGCCGATAGCGGTGACGCCGATTCTTTTTGAACACGATGATCTTGTCACCACGTGTGTGTTCAACAATTTCAGCACCAACGACCGTATTGGCAACAAAGGGGGCACCAACGGTGACGCCTTTTTCATCGCCAACCATCAAGACCTCAGGCAGCTGAACCGCACTGCCGGCTTCACCTGGCAGCTTCTCAACCGTAATAATATCGTCCGGGGCAACTTTATATTGCTTGCCACCCGTCTTAAGGACTGCAAACATGCTCAATCCAATTTCTGATCAGGGCCGTTTCGTATCCGGAAGCTCATTATCCGGGTACGCCACAGGCGTATGTGATATATAAAAAACATTAAAAACGGTAACCGCCAGGCGACTTTGCCCGAAGGTCCCGTTCGAAGTGGCGGAACTATACCTGCAACGGTTCTCATGTCAAGGGGAGAAATCGGTCTTTCGCACCCGGTCATGAAAGTGCTTTTGCAAACAGCTGAAATGCACACTTGCGGCCGGGAAAAGCTTGCGCTAGATTGCGCCGTGCGTCAAGCTCCAGCCAGCGCATTGATGAAGACGGAGAGGTGCCGGAGCGGTCGAACGGGGCGGTCTCGAAAACCGTTGTGCCCTTGCGGGTACCCAGGGTTCGAATCCCTGCCTCTCCGCCACATCATAAGTCATTGTTATATAATGATTTTTTATGATTTCAGCATCCTGAATTCCCCCTATATTTCGGCCGCTTAGCGGCTGGATACCCTTTTGGGTGGCGACCAGAGACTGGGCTGGTGCGGCTGGGTACGCCGCTGGATGTGACCAGGTCTCTTAAGGACAGGTTGGTGGTACGGTTGGCGGTGATGCGGCATTGGCCGGGGTGTTGTTGGTTTTCGGCCGAGGCCCATGAGCCTGCGCCGGATCAGAATCAGATATGGTGCCGGTCGGTGCAGACTATCCGTTATGGATGTTTGTGTCAGAAGTTGGCTTGGGCCTTATATTTCTTCCACCACTTTTCTCTGCTTTTCCCATGCGACCGGCAGCTTGATCTCGTTGGCGAGGCGTTTGGCGGTCAGGTGCAGGGGGTGGCGATCCCGCAGGATATCAGCCAGAATATCGGGGGATAGGAACGAGAGCTTCAGGATGCGGGTAAAGTATGACGGGCTGACACCGGCTTCAGTGGCAAGTTCGGTGATGGTTTCCCCTCGTCCCCGCAGGACGAGGGCCTGATACATATGCGCCTGGGCCATCAGGCGGTGCAGACTGTGATCCGGTTTGCGCCGGGCGCTGGCATCTTGCCCCTCGATCAGCAGCCGGGTTTCGATCCCGGTGCGCCTGAGCCGGGCGTTGATGACAAGGGTCACATGATGCCGATCCGCAGGCACTGAATGTGGCCGGTATATTTCTTCCGGCCTTTTCTCCAGGATGGCCTTTAATCCCTCGGGGGAGAGGTGCAGCTCCAGCCTGTCCGGGAACAGGGTGACGCGGTTGATAAGTGTTGTGAGCATACTACGCCTTTGGGCCGGTGTTTGGCTGGTCCAGCCCTCGGCCAGGGTTCGGGCCCGATTGAACAGCTCGTCACATTCGTGAGCGGCTACAGGGTGAGAGGCCCTTGCCGCCATGGCGTCCATGACGTCGGTTTTGCTGGTCAGGAACTGTTGCAACCTTGTCTCGACCAGCCCTTCCAGATCCCCGGCGGGGACCCGTCGTCCGCCAGAAGCAGGATGCCTGCCCCTGATGATGAGGCGCCGGGAGATGTAATAGCGATAGCGAACTCCTTTCCTGCTGGCATGGGACGGGGTCATTCTGTCCCCGCCCTCGTCATACAGGAAGCCTGCCAGCAGGCTGGGGGCAGGGACATCCGTACCTGATGCCCGGTTCTGTCGATTGAGTTCCAGCTTGTCCTGGACCTGCTGCCAAAGGTCTTCATTGATGATGGCGTCATGTTCCCCCGGGTAACACTGACCTTTATGCACGATCTCGCCCCGATAGAGACGGTTGGAGAGCATATGATACAGCGCCCCCCGGGCAAGGGGCAGGCCACCGGTCATACGGCCATGCCTGTCTGTACGTTGCTTGCTGACAATATGCCGGTCTGCCAGCTCTGCCTGCAGGGCGCTGACTGACCCCAACTCGCTATAGCGGTGGAAGATATGACGCACCGTTTCCGCTTCTGTTTCATGAACCAGAAGCTTTCTGTCTTTTGTCTCGTAGCCGAGCGGTACGGTACCGCCCATCCACATCCCCTTCTTCTTTGAAGCGGCAATCTTGTCACGGATACGTTCGCCGGTAACCTCCCGCTCGAACTGGGCAAAGGACAGGAGCATGTTCAGGGTGAGCCGTCCCATGGAGGTGGTGGTGTTAAAGGATTGGGTAACCGAGACAAAGGACGCCTTGTGAGCATCAAACACATCGACAATTTTGGCAAAGTCGGCAAGTGAGCGGGTCAGGCGATCGACCTTGTAGACCACAATTGTATCGATCAGCCCTGTGGTGATATCCTGTAACAGGTGTTGCAGCGCCGGGCGGTCCATGGTGCCTCCGGAGATGCCACCGTCATCGTACATATGAGGAACCAGCTGCCAGCCCTCATGGCGCTGGGAGGTGATACAGGCTTCGCAAGCCTCTCTCTGGGCGTCCAGTGAATTGAAGTCCTGTTCCAGACCTTCTTCGGAAGATTTACGGGTATAGATGGCACAGCGTATTGTGGCAGGCGGGGTTACAGCTTGCCTAACCATCACTGGACCCTTTGCTGGTCCTCAGGCCAAAGAAGCGCGGGCCTGACCAGTGGCCGCCGGTAATCTTGCGGGCAATGGCGGTAAGGGACGTCCATATCTGTCCCTGCCATTCAAAGCCTTCTTCCAGAATGGTAACGGTATGGGTGACCCCGTGCCATTCGCGCAGCAGTCGAGCGCCCGGCTTCAGACGTGCCACCCGGCTGCGGGTGACATCGCCGCCCTGTGTCAGGGTCTTGATCAGGCGCGCCATATGGCGCCGGGTGGCAGGATCAAGGCCACCCCGCCCTTGTACTTGCAGCTTCCAGCCGAGGCCAAGGATCAGAATGTCACGAGACATGCGCCGGGGTGGTGTGGACCGGTAGAGCCGTTTCCATGTCTGGTGGAGGTCAGCATAATCCATGATGGCAAGGGACTGAAGCCTGAGGTCAAGAACATCGACGGTATCTGGGATATTATGGTTCGTCATCCTGATGCCCCTTCCACAAGCTGATAGATGCTCTGGCCACCCTCTGTCCGGGAACGGGTGATGGTATGCCCCTGTTTGCGCAAGCCACTCAAGGCCGCCCGGACGGAATGGGCCTGCCAGCCTGTGGTATGGATCATTGCCGCCATGGGTACGCCAGAGGTTTGGCCGAGGAGATCCAGGAGGAGCGCCTTTTTGCTGCCCGCCTTTGGTGTGTCAGGTGATGTTTTGTCGCGGTTTGAAGGTGGGGGTACGCATGGTGGGGAGGCTGCGGAGATACTTGATGATACCTTTGGATCAGAGCAGCCCGTCTGTTCCGGGGGTGATGTTCTTTCACCTCCGGGCGAGGTATGTCCGGCCAAACTCTGCTGTCTGGCATTTATTCCAGTTGAACTTGTTATGGACGGGCCGTCACGGTGATTGGTGCCTGATGCCGTATGATGCAGGGCCCTGTCGTCAGCGTCACCATCACCAGAATGATCCTCTTCCTCGCCCGGTTCTATCCCCAGCGCGACAAGACCCTGATCCGTGATGATCAGGGTCAGGCGCTCACCGTCACCCCTTATGCGCCAGACCTCATCATCCAGAGAGGCAATGACCTCAGCCACAAACCCCTTGCGGATCAGGCTTTGAATAACGATCGTCTCAGCCCCCTTGTTCAGGCGCAGAGTATCGGGCAGGGGCAACACATTGCCGTCCGCTCGCCCTGCGGCGGTGGATAGCATCACAGCTTGAGTATCCGTCAGTTTTGTCATGGTGGATCCTTGTCAAAAGACACGCGGCGACAAACGCTGCGCTTCCACCAACACAAGCCCGACACAAAGTCAGGCGAGGGAGAGGGGCAGGGCGTAATTAAGGCCCGCAGCGCCCTTGCCCCCATGCAGCCATCGCCCGCACGGCAAAGCCAGTGGTTTCTGCAAAGGCCAGGCAATATTCAACAGACTGTCTCCAAACGGAGACAGGTAAGGGTTGAGGGTCTTTTTACCGGCCAAACTGATAGGGATACTATCCCGCTGGTGCGGGGGAGCCGAACGTGAGGTCTGCAAACAACTGTCGAGTTGGGGTCTATCCCCGCCGGTGCGGGGGAGCCCGTCCTTCCGTTGCTGGTCGGTGCTGACCGGAGGGTCTATCCCCGCCGGTGCGGGGGAGCCCGGAGGAAGATTCTGTAACCATTTCCTTGGTGGGGTCTATCCCCGCCGGTGCGGGGGAGCCCTGTATCCGCCACCGACAATTCTCCAACTGGCGCTGGCACTTGGATAAAGTGTTTGTGAAAGTGGGCTGGTGGGAGAATAATTGGGCCGAGAATAGCCACCTGGTTTTCCGAAGAACCGAACGCGGTATGAATAAGTTCAGAAGCGACAAATCCTTTCAAAAGTTCACCGCCATCCACGATCAATTATTCAACCACTTTAACGGAGACCGCCACCTCACCAAGCGCCATCACTTTAAGGCTTTCCGATCCGACCAGCTGGCTGCATGACATAACCTGTCTGATTGGGACAAACTGAGACCGGCTCGCCTTATTCTGACAGCACCCGCACTCTAGCTGAAGCGCTGATTTTCAAGGCAATATACGCAAAGATCGCAGCGCAGATAAAAAGCCCTACAGCATACATCCCTACCATCTGATACCCGCCCAACCCAAGAATGAGGCTGGCCACTGCTGGCCCGATGGCGCTACCTATATTAATGAAAGCCGGACCTGCTGCTGCAGTTCGCCCGGAATTGTCAAGATAAGCCAAGAGCCCCATGAATGCCGCAATGTTGAAGAGAACGATTGTTTGAATGGATGCGGCTCCAACGGCATAAGCCGTCTGACTTTGCCCTGAAGTGACCAGAAGCGTCGCCATCATAATAAGCCCGAGACCGGTCACAATTGGTACGAGCCTTCCAAATCGGTTTCCTACACGATGCAAAATTGTCGGCCCCACCATCGCCAACAAGGCGCCAAGGGCAAGAATATTACCAATTGATGTCGTCTCTAGGCCTATCACATTGCCCATACGTTCGAGGTAAAGCCATACGCCCTGAATGCCCGCAAACATGCAGCCCACAACAAGCAGGCCAGCATATCCGGCAAGAGAAATACGCTTTGTTGAACTGGCCGTTTGTTCAGATACCTGCTGACCCCCTTTGGGCATGGCGACAAGCAGAAGTACAACAGCAAGTGATGCGACGAATGCCAGCGATCCAAATACGCCGGCAGCACCATAAGTTACCATCAGTTTCGGGACGCCAAAGAATATGAAAATAGAAATAATACCAAGTGTGATCTGGGTGCCGGCGAAAAGTTTGTCTGGGTCACGTTTCGCAGTGATCCAAGTATTCATTACGCTGAGTAGCAACCCTTCTCCCAATCCTGAGAATGCCCGACCAATACACAGAATAACCAGAGATTCAGTTGCTATACAAAGAATATTGGCAATAACAATAATGACTGCCGCAAAGACAGCCATTCCTTTCAAATCATAGCTGGCAATAGCTTTGGAGGCCCAAAGCGATGCGATGGCGGCGGCTGCAAGTTGCAGCGACCCTATTAGCCCGACGGCTTGGACGCTGACGCCATAGTCAACGACAACTGCGCCAGCCCAAAGTGGCAGAACCGTTAACCCCAGATAACCTGATGAAGAGCCTATCATCATGGCAGCAGTTGCCATTCCGGACCTTAATCTGATGCTACTCATATCGACCCTTTTTCTGATTGAGTGATTTTTAGTAAAGCTCGTCTCTCAGTGATTTTGAGTACGCTTTTTCAAGTTCTTCCGGGATTATGTCCGGTGACCGGGTAAACTCCCTGACCATTGTACCAATTGACGGCAAAGATTTCGGATTGAGATGGTTGTCCTGCTTCCACAGATGTGCACGTTGAACAGCTTTGCCACAATGAAGATAAACCTGCTTGACTGCCACACGAATGGCTGTGAAAGGCTGCCCTTCCTTTCTTGCCATGGCTTGAAGTAAACGAGGCTCCCGGGTTACTTCAGCAGCACCATTTATTCTCAGGAAAATATTAAGCCCGGGAAACAGGAATAAAAGCCCGACCCTGCCGGTGGCAACAATATTGCGGATCGTTTCTATCTTGTTGTTTCCACGCCAATCCGGAAGTGCAATTGTCTTTTTATCAATAATGTGGACAAATCCGGCTTCACCGCCACGGGGGGAGGCATCAAAATCATTGTCCCTCCCCGATCCTATGCAGACAAATCTTGCCTGTTGCAGATATGCTATATGATATTCATGCAATTCGTTCAGGACCGCTTTGACGACGTCCTTATGTGGAGGCCCATAAATTTCAGCTAGTTGGGCTTCTGTCCTGATGCAATATTTGTCTGTCATGTTTCTATTAATTCCAGTTAGATCAAGTTCAGTTCAGTTTCCATGTTAATGACAGGCCCCAGGTCCGGGGTGGACTAAAGCGAGGCATTGTAGCACCTGCTGCTCCGGGGATGAAATCGGGAGAAGTGCTGTCAAAAAGTTGCGCTTCCGAATAAGCCATTCCATTCAAATCCTGACCATATGCCTTGTAGCGTTCATTGGTCAGATTTTTACCCCACAAGGATACTTCCCAGTTTGCATTAGCAAATATGTAAGTAATGCTGGCGTTTATTTGTTCGTTGTAATTGGTCAGGAAAGGCGCCTCTTCGCCCGGGAGTCGAGGCTCCAGCAGGTAATCATCCTTATACTGCCAGTCACCCATAAGCCTCAGGGATGCTCCAGAAGGAAACAGTACCGTATAACTGGCTCCAACAGAAAAAGCATGGTCTGGGGTAAACGCCATGGCTGATGTGTTATCAGGATCAGCAGTAAAACCGCCAAATTCCAGATAGCGACCATCCATGTATGTATAAGAGCCCCAGATATCCAGGCCTTGTATCGGGCGTGCCTGAACTTCCAGTTCCAAACCGGTGACATCGGATTTTCCGGCATTGCTAATGATAGTGACGCCGGTTGGGAGTGTGGTCTCGATTTGCAGGTTCTTATAATCTACATGATACAAAGTTGCATTAAGTTGCAACCGGTCTTCCAGCCAGCGTGATTTGATACCAGCTTCATAATTCCAGGCATTCTCCGGGTTGAAGGGTGTTGCGGATCCGATAGGACTTGTCTGGAAGGTAAATCCCCCGCTTTTAAAGCCCTTCGACAATGTGGCATAGAACATCAGATCATCATTTGGCTTGTAGTCAAGGGTGAGGCGTGGTGTGAACGCATTCCAGCTTTCTTCATATGGCGTAGAAAAAAACCCCTCGGGCGACCAGAAAATATTAAGGGGGTTGTTGCCCGGTTCAGTCAAATCCCGCAGTTCGAAAGAACCACTTTTCTTGTCATAGGTATATCGCCCGCCTGCGGTGATACTTACTGTTTCAGTAAGGGTATAAGTCGCCTGTCCATATATTGCGTAGCTGTTTGTTTTATTGTCCTGAAAGCGATCTGTGATTGAGGTATTGGCGGTCAGCGGATCGGCAAACCCCGCACCGACACTGAAATCATGGAAAAGGGTGCCCGGTATAGTCATAAAATGGCCAACCCGACTTTCGGTTGTTTGCACATTCAGATAATACAGCCCTGCAACCCAGGTGAGACGCTGATCACCGGGCGAGACAATTCTTAGTTCCTGGCTGAATTGTTCAAGGTCATTGTCTGAGCTGATGCCAAGCAGATGGAGGGGGGTGCCAATCAGATCGGAGAATGGCAGAGAACTGTCATTACGTCGGTATGATGTAATCGAAATGACCTCCCCTATTTCCGTATCCCAGTTTATACGCCCCCAGACACCATAAATTTTCCGGTCAAAATCCCCTGACGCCTCTGCTGGCTGATCGACGATGTTCTTGTCGTCATTAGGCATGAAACCTGCTGCCACAAACTCTGGCAAGGTTGGTGCTGGTCCCAGAAATTTGCGTGCCTCAACAGAAGACGTGTCACGCGTATAGTCAGCCCCCAGATTGAATTCCAGACTGTCATTCGCTGCATATGTCAGGCGGGCACGGACACTGTCCTTGTTCACATCATCAACTCGCGCTCCGGTTGTCCGGTTAAAGGCCGTGCCGTCGCGGTTTCGCGAACTGAACGACAGGGAGGCAAAAAGACGATCTTTAACCAGCGGGCCGCTCGCAGTGCCACGAATATCGAGCCGACTCCTGTCTCCGACAGTCCCTTGAAGAGCCGCACGTATCTCGTTGCCGGGCTTGCGAGTGACTACATTTATAACACCGCCCATCACGTTGCGGCCAAATAATGTGCCTTGCGGTCCACGCAGAACTTCTATTCGCTCAAGATCAAAAAGGTCAGGGTCAAAGTCGCCAGCGCCACCAAGATAAACATCATCGATAAAGATTGCGACTGACTGGTCAACGCCAGGAGAAAAAATTGATGAGACCGCCCCGCGTAATGCAGGAAAGGTTACCGATTTGGTCAGCGACGTAAATGCCAGGCCGGGAACTCTGGTTGAAATATCGGTAAAGCTGTCGATCCGCGCATCATCTATAAAACTGCCGGTAAAAGCAGAAACTGACACAGGAACAGCTTGCAAATTCTGGGCCCGCCGTTCCGATGTAACAATGATTTCCTCAAGAGACAGCATATTTGAATTAGCTTCTCCGTAAGCAGAAGCTGCGCCACAAAGCACCGCCAGTGCAGGCACAAGCGCTGTAGTTGTAGTAGCAATACGTCGCATCATTTTATCCTCCATTCTCTATTGTTGTTTAGCCTTCTCCAAGATGTTCTCATCTTTGATAATTTTTTTTGAAAGCTCAATGGAGGGAACGGTTAGGACAGGACTTCAAAAGTCTAGGTTTGGAGGAAAGGCCTATTGCCAACCCTAACCATTTGGCGAGTGCAATAGATCAATGTTTAATTTTCTGGCTGCTAGAATTGCCTGGGACCGCCTTCTTACGCCCAATTTTTTGAATATATTTCCCAAATGAAATTTTACCGTGTGGTCCGTCATGTCCAGACTGCGGGCAATTTCCTTGTTTGTATGACCTCGTACTAGTTCCTGAAACACTTCCTGCTCCCGGTCAGTAAAGGAAAACTCCGTCTGTATTTCCAGGCCAGGGCCTCGTAACATCTGATAACAGTTGGTAACAAAGTTTGTCGTAAGCGTATCATTGCCTTTGTTTTTTTTCTCTCGTTGAAGAGACGCCAGTAAGGGAACAAGCTCCGGTGCCTGGGTAAAGGGGGTGAGTATCTGTTCCGGAGCAGCGAGCTTAACCGCCGTCTGTAATGCAGCTACAGCGCCTCGCCGATTACCTGTAGAATCGAGAAGTATGCTGTAAGGGACCAAAGCACGTATACGGTAAAAATCCGCGCCAAAATGACAGCAGCAGTCAATCATATCGGCTAGTAATGCGAGGGCGACAGACTTGTCCTGCTGGCTATAATAACAAGCCAGTGCGATACCTGCGTTCTGGTATGGTCGCCATAAAAAAGGATCTGTCTTCCAGCATTTTATTCCTATATTCGTATTCAGGGCATGAGCCAGCTGATGTGCCTTCTGCATATCATTATTTTGCAGGGCTCGGCGCAAGAGATAGGCATTCAGAATATGTGACATTCTCTCCATATTACGAGTATTAACAATCCTCTGGACCTTTTGGACAATAGAATCCGTCAGCATCGTATCTCTGCTTGCAAGCCCGGTTTCAAGGGCCGCGTCTATTCCGGCTATGTGAATTTCTGACCACCCGTCATTTTGCAGTATATTATCCAGGGCTGTGCCAAACTTTTCACTCTGACACCCATCTCGCCAGTATACGATAACGCCAGACAGCATGTCGGCAACTGACATCAGGCCGCTGTCGATGCCAAAGTTATCCTTAGCCATACGGCTAGCGTTCCCAAAGCAGACTCCTGCCTTGCGAAAGTGGCCACGATGAAAGTGCGCCAGGCCACCGTGAAGAAAACAATAGTTGACGCCGACAACGCATTTGGAGCGTTCCATCGCCCTTTGGGAATACTGAATTAAGCAATCAACATCCGTCAGGCGGCCGAGTGCTAAACATCCAACTGCCTGCCCACTGGATATAATTCCCTGTGTTAGGCCATCGTTGGCTGCAACTTTATCCAACTGGTTCTGGAAAAATTCAATAATGTCGGGCGACCGAAAATTGTCTTCATAAATTCGCATTAGCATATCCATGTTCAGGATATCGCGTTCAAAGCCGGACAATATTTTTCCGCCATTTTTCTCCTTGCTGTCTGTATGTGACAATTCCGCAGCTTCGAACAATCCTCGTGCCACCGAGGTCTGCCCCCCTTTAAGTGCCAGATAGGCTTCTGCTAGCTGAAGTCGCGGATACTTTGCCAGCTGATTTCGCGGGATATTGCGCAACAGATTTCTAAGTTGTCCGATACCACCAAAGAGCAGATACTCCCAACCACCAGCCTCTTCTATGAGAAGCGCACAACCATCTATATCTCCACCCAGGCGCTGATGCCGTGCAGCCTCGGCAATATACCCTTCTGACTTGAACCATTGCGATGCCCGCACATGCAATTCGGAAACTTTGTCAGGGTAGCCGCGTTTCAAGCTGGCCCATAAATAATCAGCAAACAGATGATGATAACGGAACCATTCTTGTTGATCATCCAGAGGAACCAGAAGCGCATGCAGTGGCTCTAGCCGCTCAATCATCTGCCATGCATTAGGGATTCCACAAACGGCATTGGCCAGTTCTGCGCAATATCTTTCCAGAATGGAAGTGAACATTAAGAAGTCCCGCAAGTCTTGTGGCAGATCATTCACAATTTGATCAGCAAGATATGCTGAAACCAATTTGCTGTTGCCATCAAAGCTCTCGCCTACATTTGATGGAATATTAATGTTCTGATTGGCGAGCCGAGCCAACTGCACAGCTACTGCCCATCCTTCTGTCCGTTCCATCAGTTTGGTAGCTATATCAGGATTGATCTGCTTACCCAGCACAGCCCGCATTTCGTTGTTTGAAAACCGGAGTGCCTCGACACCAATCTCAATAACCTGCCCGGCAGCAACAAGCCTTGCAATATCAAGATCGGGATGTCTGCGACTACTGACAACAATTGTAAGATTGAGAGGGCACGCTGAGATCAGAGCACTTACGGCATCATCAACATCGCTTGACGACGCTCGGTGATAATCATCAAGCACCAAAACAAATCTTTTTTCAGATTGCGCCACCGCACCTAAAATTGCAGCTATTACGCCCTTGATATGGGATTCCATCAGGCCCTTGTCAGCGTGCGTCAACAGATGATCCAGCGACAACCCGGACACGTCAAAGGCAAAAATCATGCAGGATAGAAACTGGCGAATATCATTGTCATCTTCGTCCAGTGTCAACCAGGCAACATCTATGCCTTCTGCTCTTAGTTTTTTATGCCATTGTGATAACAGAGTTGTCTTGCCAAACCCGGCTGGAGCCATCACAAGGCCAAGGGTGCAATGCAATCCCTGATCCAGAATTGATAAAAGATGTACTCTTTCGGCAAGCACAATCTGTTGCCTTGGAGGTGTAAGTTTGGATCTTATCAGCCAATGTCGTGGTGTAGACGCATCTATGATTTCCTGTTCCGGCGAAACAGAAGTAGGCTGGTCTAAATCAGTATCAGGCTTTAAATTTGTCATGTTCACCTAAATATATGGAAAATATTCTGGCGGGCGTCCTGTACTATCTGAATACAGGTTAGCTATTGGAATTCCATATGTCCACTATTGCTAAAGGGAATGCTTTGCCCACTTGAAAGGGGGGCGCACCGTTTCTTTGTGATTTATCCATAAGTCGGATTTTATTCAATTAATTATAAAGTACCCTCGCCATGTGGTTAGGGTGCTTGTTTCTCCACACTGACATACCTCAACTAATTCCTATAGACGCCTAGCCGTTATGCACATTGCAGAACGACCCGGGAATCCCGAACATGGTTGTCATACTTGGCAGAATAATTTTGGAGAGGGTGAATGCGGCGAGTAGCAACAGATGTTGGTGGGACTTTTACTGACCTTGTGTTTCAGGACTTTGATGAACGTCTTGAAATTTCGGGGAAAGTCCATGCTATTAAAGCCAGTACAACGCCCCCAAATTTTGAAAAAGGGGTTCTGGACACTATTGAAAAGGCCTGTATTGACCCTGCGTCGATTGATTTTTTTGCTCATGGCACAACAGTCGTAATTAATGCGCTCTTGTCTCGGCAGGGCGCAAAAGTCGGTCTTATTACAACACAGGGTTTCCGGGACGTTCTTGAAATAGCGCGCGGTAACCGTCCGGACCTGTTTAATTATACTTTTAAAAAACCCCGACCTTTTGTTCCCCGCTATCTTCGCCGTGAGGTTCACGAACGTCTGGACCATTCCGGTGCCATAGTACTGCCGTTATCAACAAGTGAAATCGATCAGGTCATCACCGACTTCAAAACTGAGGGGGTTGAGGCTATCGCTATATGTCTCCTCCATGCTTATATAAACCCAACGCATGAAGCTGAACTCAAACAATATATAAAGAGCCATTGGCCGGATGTTTCTGTTCTCGCTTCTCACGAGATTAGCAGAGAATGGCGTGAATATGAACGAACAAGTACCACTGTTCTATCCGCCTATGTTCATCCGGTAGCCGAAGCTTATCTAGACAATTTGGATCGCGAACTGTCAGAAAGAGGCTTCCAGCACCGCCCCTATATTATGCAGTCCAATGGAGGGATTACAACAATCAATGCCGCCAAGGCCAATCCGGTCAGTATTATCGAATCCGGACCGGCGAGCGGCATGCTGGGGGCTGTCTCCATAGGGCGGCAAATCGGTGAAGAAAACATCATTGCTCTCGATATTGGCGGAACCACCGCTAAATGTTCCTTAATCGAAAATTCAACGCCGCATATCACGACGGATTATTATATCGAAAGAACCCGGAAAAACCCGGGGTATCCAATCAAGACACCCGTCATTGATCTTGTCGAAATAGGCAATGGTGGTGGCTCCATCGCTTGGCTTGATGAAGGAGGCACCCTCCATGTGGGGCCACAGAGTGCAGGAGCCCTGCCGGGGCCGGCATCCTACGGTCGGGGCGGCACCACCCCTACAACTACTGATGCCAACCTGCTGCTGGGCAAAATTAACCCAGATACATTTGCCGGTGGCGAAATTATTCCCGATATGGAAAGTGTGAATGTAGCTTTTGAGAGCGTTGCAGAGCCCATGGGCTGTACCCATCAGGATCTTGCACGAGGAATCGTTCGGATCGCTAACGCCAATATGGTCAACGCCTTGAAACTTGTTTCTGTTAACAGGGGTTATGATCCACGCGATTTTTGTCTGCTGGCTTTTGGGGGTGGTGGTGCCATGCATGCGGCGGACCTTGCTGTAGAGCTGAGCATTCCAAAAGTTATCATTCCGCGTAACAGCGCAGTATTCTCGGCCTGGGGGATGCTTATGACAGACCTGAGGAGAGACTATCTACGGACTTTGATTACCAGTCTGGATGATGCATCTGTTCTTCCAATCTCGGAGATGTTTGCAGAGCTGGTCGATCTGGCGCAGCAGGATCTGGTTAATGACGGGATTGAGGATTGTCGTCAGATTTTTGAACGGCAACTCGACATGCGTTATCATGGGCAAGAGCACACTGTTAAAGTCAGCCTTCCTCCAGGTGACATAAATCAAGTGTCAATCGAAGAAGTAATTAAGCGATTTCACGGCACACACGAACGCAGTTATGGTTATCGTCTCGATTACAATATTGAAGTCGTGACTTTTCATCTTACGGCTTGGGGGCAAGTGCCAAAATCAGGACTACCCCGCCATGACCGTATTAACGGCACAGCGGATGACGCGCTGCTCGAAAAGAGGTATGTGGATTTTGACACATTTGGAGTTCACAAAAAAACACCAGTCTATGATCGCGACAGATTGCCGGTTGGCTGTGTGATCAAAGGGCCCGCGCTTATTGAGGAAGCGTCTACGGTTACCACTGTTCTGCCCGGCCAGAACCTCAGTGTTGATGTATACGGAAATCTCATTATCCACATTAATGAAGCGGAGAAAGTATAATGGCTACCCGGAAACTCGACCCCTTTACATCCGAGGTTATACGCAGTGCGCTTGTTGCCGTCGGGGATGAAATGTTTATTGCCATGCAGCGAACAGCGATGAGTCCGATCATTTACGAAGTACTCGACTATGCTGTGGGCATTACCGACCGGCATGGTCGGCTGGTGATACAGGGAAATGGTGTCCCGCTGTTTATTGGAACTCTGGACACATCTGTTCAATCAATCATCAATAAATTTGGAGACGATATCCATCCAGGCGATATATTTATTGGTAATGATCCTTATGGGGGCGGTGGCACGCATCTGTCTGATGTTTCGCTGATTATGCCGATCTTTGTAGATGAGGAAATCTTCTGTTTTGTATGCAACAAGGCTCACTGGAGCGAGGTTGGTGGCAAAGACCCGGGTAGTTGGTCGACAAATGCCACGGAAATCTATCAGGAAGGTCTGCAATTCCCCAATCTTCGCTTGTTTGACCGCAGTTCTATTAATCAATCTCTCGTTGACCTGATTGCCGCAAATGTTCGCCTTCCTGACAGTTCCCTTGGAGACATGTGGGCAGGGATTGCTGCATTGCGTGTGGGTGAACGGCGTATCCAGGAACTGGTGGTCAAGCATGAGGCACAGGTGATCAGCCAGGCGATGGGAGAATTTCTTGATTATAGCGAAAATATAATCCTGGCAGAACTTGCAAGACTTCCAAGGGGGATCTACGAAGCTACAGATTTGATTGATGATGATGGGATTGGTAATGGTCCTTTTCCGGTTCAGGTCAAGATTACAATCACAGAAAACCACTTTACTGCAGATTTTACCGGCAGTCACCCACAGGTTCTCGGGCCTATAAACAATACCTACACTGGTCTTCTTTCTGGTGCACGCGGCGCATTTCTCGCTGTCACCAGCCCCGACGTTCCAGTCAACGAAGGCTGTTTCCGCTCTCTTTCGGTCATTTGCCCGGAAGGCACCTTGTTTACGGCCAAACGGCCAGCACCCGTTTCAATCTACTGGGAGACATTGCTATATGCTACAGACCTGATCTGGAAAGCGCTAGCACCACATATGCCGGCTCGTCTTCCTGCAGGACACTTACTGTCTACGTGTGGCACCAATGTTGCGAGTTATCATCCTGACACTGGCGAAGCGACAATGCTTGTCCATCCTTTGGTCGGTGGCTGGGGAGCGCTTGCAAGCAGAGACGGAGAAAGTGGTCAGTTTTGCGCAGGAGATGGTGAAACCTTCAACATTCCGACAGAAGTTCTGGAAAATGCCCATGCGCTCCGGGTCGTGCAATATGGTTTTCATAATGAAGATGGCGGCCATGGAAAATTCCGGGGCGGCAAGGGCGTGGCGCTGGAATACGAAGTGCTTATTGATGACACTTATGTAACAGCCGCTTACGGGCGCACATCCATTCGTCCCTGGGCTGTGAACGGCGGTACGGAAGGGTCTAACAATTATATAGAAGTGCATCGGAATAGTGAAACGATTGAAAAAAGTGGAAAAGTGTCTCGCGTCAAACTTAAAAAAGGCGATCGTATCCGCATGGTAACAGCAACCGGCGGCGGCTACGGAAACCCGGTTGAGCGTCAGCCTGATTTGATTGAGAAGGACTTAAAAAACGGTTATCTGACCGTCGAGCAGGCCCGGTCCGTTTACCGCTATCATGGCGGATTGCCCATCCCATGTATATGAGTCCATACGTGGCGGGGAATCAGTTAGCTTTTATTGACGGTTTGTTGGGTAGTCCACAATTCCCGTTGCATGGTGTTCAGGTCAGGGAGCCACGGCTTCGCCTGTTCAATTTCTGCGGCGAGGGTGAGTAACTGATCTTCACGCCCAAATCGCCCCACGAACTGAACGCCAATGGGTAGTTTCTCGGACGATAAGCCGAAAGGCACTGATATAGCGGGCTGGCCTGTCACGTTGAACAATGCCAGAAAGGGCGGGAATTTTCCCTTATGATCAAACCAATCTTCGTGATTAACCCATGGACCATTCTGATTGTAGGTGCCCAGCAAAGGGGCAACATTGGCGGTGGCAGGGGTGAGAAGCATGTCATAATCGTCAAAGAAGGTTCCGACTGATCGGCAAACCTGATTGATATTCCCTAAAGCGGATAGCAGATCGGATGCCGAGAGAGATTTGCCATAATGGTACATTGCAAGTGTTGCCGTTTCCAATGTTGTATTGTCAATGGCGCGGCCCGTGGCCTGGCTAAGCCCGTCGACCCAGGTTGCGATGCCGGACGCCCATGCCTTGATACAGGCGTCACGCATCAGGCTGTAATCAAATTGCGGTGTTGCTTCCTCGATATGATGACCGAACTGGGCGCAAAGTGCCGCTGCATCCTGAACCCGTTGCTTGACTTCGGCATTGACGGGGGCCTCATACCAGGGTGTGGTCGTGAAACCAATCCGAAGCGGTTCAAGCTTTTCCCGTATTGACTGGCTGTAGGCTTTGTCAGGCTGGTAAATGATAAAAGGGTCGCCGGGTGCGGGATGGCTTACGCCGTCGAGTAGAGCGGCCATGTCGCGGACAGACCGAGTAATACCCAATTCTACGCCCATCCCGAACAGCCCTTCGCTTACTGCGGGACCTGCGGATACACGGCCTCGTGATGGTTTTAAGCCGAGAAGCCCGCAGCATGCCGCGGGGATGCGAATGGAACCGGCGCCATCATTTGCATGGGCAAGCGGGACCATGCCGGCAGCAACCGCTGCTGCGGAGCCTCCGCTAGAACCACCGGAACTACGGGATGTGTCCCATGGATTACGTGTGGGGCCTGTCGCTACGGATTCTGTTGTGCAGCCATGGCCTAATTCGGGTGTTGTTGTTTTACCCAGCGTTGTGAAGCCCAGTTTGTTGATGGCGTCCATCAAGCTTGAGTTCTGATCAGGTATAAAGCCCTTGGCCAGGCGACTACCCATTTCCAGGGGCTGGCCCTTTTTTTGAAGGACCAGATCTTTTACAAGGAAAGGAACCCCATGAAATGGCGTGCTTGCCGAGGGTATGTTTCTAAATTCCTCTGGCCACAGATCAATAACTGCATTGAGCGTCGGGTTTAACTGCTCGATGATGTTGATTGCGGTATCACAGATTTCCTGTTGAGTCGTTTCGCCCTTCTGGATGAGGTCTGCCAATCCCAGGCCGTCATATGAAATGTAGTTCTCAAATTGCAATAATCTTCTCCTCATGCCAAGGCATGATTAGCCCTCGTCAAGAGATGTCGCTGAAGCGGGTTAGGCCGGGTGCCGGTCTTTATGTCGTTGGGCGACCGTTTGCATCGTTTCGAATGTGGCGTTCTCGTGTTTCTGCATATGTTGAATAAGTCTTTCGAGCATCAAAATGCGGGAGCCGCGGCCGATGACTTGCGGGTGCATGGTAATCGTCTGAACGCCATCTGGTATGTTGGCATATGCCCAGTCAAATTCAGCACGCCAGCTTTCCTCAACAACAGACGGGGAATTCATCGCCGTCATAAAGCCCGGCACAAATTCAAAAGGCGGGAAATCATCCAGCCCCCACCAGACGGGTATTTCTACCAGATCGGTCTTTTGTCCAAACTGGTAGGGCTCAGTTGTCGACCATTTGTCGCCAATACGCAGATAATAGGGTGAAAAGTCATTCCCCATGCAGCTGGAATCATATAGGAAATCATATTCTTTCAGAATTTTAACAGACGATGGACTTAAATCCCAGGCGGGAGAGCGGTAACCTGTGGGGCGCACATCTGCCACTTTTTGAAGTGCTTCAAGGCCTTTTTCGATCAAGTCTCTTTCGCCCGCTTCGTCAAAATCTGCCGGGTTCTCATGAACCCAGCCGTGATGGGCGATCTCATGTCTGGCGTCGCGAATTTCCTTGGTCAAGTCAGGAAAGGCGTAAGCCGTATGCCCAGGAATGCAAAAGGTGGCTGTCACATTGTATTTTTTTAAAAGGGCAAGAATGCGGGGAACAGCGACAGCACCAAATTCCCCGCGGGATATCATGCTGGGGTTGTTTGATTTGGCCGAGCCAATCCAGACCGACATGGCGTCAAAATCAAATGTCAAACAAACTGAAAAGTGTGATTTTGTCATTCTTGCCCTCTTGTACTTAGAAATTATATGAAGCTTCGAGGCCCCATGATACAGGCTTGGACGGCCAGGCAGTATCAGTTACAAAGCCGGAAAATTCCTTGATGAAAGCTTGTTCGGTATATTTTTCATTAAAGAGATTGCGGGCGTATGCTGTTATGCGCCAGGCATCGCTTTCCAAGCCTGCTCTGACATCAACAATGTCATAAGAACCCTGTGTGTCAATATTATCCAGCGCCCAGTAGGTTTTGCCCATGCGCCGGTAATCGATCCTGCTCACAAGATCAAAGTTACTGGTGACGGGAATATTGTATTGGGCCGCGAGATTAAGGCTGTACCGGCTGGTATTGGGTAGCTTGTTGCCATTAAAGCGATCTGTTCCTCCCGGAAAGGTGGCAAAGTTGCCGAATTCCTTGACCTTGCCGTCAGTGTAGCCAAGGGCCGCGGAAATATCCAGGCCAGAAGCTGGGCTCGCGGCGAGTTCAAGTTCGAAACCATAAGATTCGCTGCTTTTGCCGTTGGCAAGCAATTGTACCAGACCGCCGGCAGGTGTGACTTCCAGTAGAAAATACTGCTGGTTTGAGTAATCAATATAAAATCCGGCTGCATTTAAGCGTAGTCGCTTTTGAAAAAAGCTGCTCTTGATACCAGCTTCATAACTATCCAAAGCTTCTGGCTGGTAGGCGTTCTGAATTGTATTTGGAGGATTAAAGCCGCCAGGGCGATAGCCTCGGGCATAGGTAGCATAGGTTAGGAGGTCGTCACTGATGCGCCATGCCAGTGACGCCTTGGGTTGTAGTTCTTCGAATGAGGCGGAGTTGAACAGGCCCCCCGGTGCGGCGTTTTCCTGAAAATCGTCTCGCTCGTCCCGGTCCCAGCGGAGCGCAAGCGTCAGTTCCAGCGCCGATGTGATATCGTAGTTTAGCTGACCAAATAAGGAGTAAGTTTTATAATCCTGTTCCTGAGGTGCAAAAGCTGCTGGAGCAAGCATTTTTAGGGATGGATCACCATTTCCGTTGAGCACAAAGTTGAGGTTAACTGAAGCATCTGTCAGCCGATATTTATCAATGTTCTGGTAGAAGGCCCCGACAAACCAGCGAATATTCTGATCACTGGGTGAGGTTAGGCGCACTTCCTGGGTGAAGCCCTGAACGTCATCAACAAGAATGCCTTCCAGAAACGATACGGGGGTCCAGTCAATGTCCTGATAGTTGCTTTCATAAACATCGTTGTAGGATGTTACTGAGGTGAGTGTGCCAATTGATGTTTCCCAATCAACTTTGGCAGAAATATCCCATGATTTTGTATGAGCAATGCCCGCAACGTCACTTTGGATTATATTAGTGGCATTGTTGGCAAAGGCTGATTCCGTGTTGACGTAATAGGCGCTGCCGGCATCCAGTTTATTATATGATGCCCGCAAATCTATGGAGACATTATCTGACGGGTAAATCAGGATCTTGCCCCGAAGGCCGCCGCTTTCTTCCCAGTCGGCATCCTTGTTCAACGTCATATTGTCCAGCAGGCCGCGGCTGTTATGATAATACCCTGCGATACGGGCAAGAACCTTGTCCTTCACGAAAGGGCCGGAAATGCCACCGGATATCTTGTAATCATTGCCTTTACCTGCTCTGCCCTTGACGAAGCCTTCCAATTCGTTTGTGGGTTGCTTGGTAACGATATTGATAGCGCCGCCAATCGAGTTTCTGCCGTACAAAGCTCCCTGTGGCCCTTTCAGCACTTCAATACGTTCAATGTCAAAAAGATCCTGGGTGAAGGCGTTGGAGCTGGGCAGTGTTACACCATCGACAACGAATGCTACCGGAGGCTCTCCATTGCGAACCTGGCTGACACCCCGGACAGTCATGGTGAAAACACCAGGCTGCTGATCATTTCGGATTTCGAAGTTGGGGGTCAACGCAAGGAAGTCAGTGACATTCTCAATACCGGCGCCTTCAATTGCCCTGGCGGAGAACGCAGTGATTGTATCTGGTATGTCTTGAAGGTTCTCAGCCCGGCGCCGGGATGTGACAACTATTTCTTCCAGTGCCAGAGTTATGCCTTCTGCTGCATTTGCTTCTTGTGTCATCGAGGTCAAGGTACTGGTGGCGAGCAATGCTGTGAGACATGGTGACAAGATCAGTTGTTTGGTGTCAATCGCGAGCATCATAATTTTCTCCCTGTATTGATTGATTATACGTATACTAAAAAATTATTTAAGTATATATAAAAATAATATCTGTATATATATAAGGCTTATAAATAAACAAATTAAAAACATCAAGCCGTAAAAAATATATTTAGGATCATTCTTTGAATGCATAGGGTTGGCTTCATGTGTACATATATAAATGGACATTTTTAGCAGAACTTGGATTGTGCAATGAATCAGGCCGAACGCATAAAAACACTTCTTGAGCGCGAGATCGTCTCCGGACGTTTAAAGCAGGGAGAAAAGATCGACGAAAGTGAGATTGCATCAGTGCATAGCGTTTCGCGAACGCCAGTTCGTGAAGCTTTGATGAAACTGGAAGCTATCGGGCTTGTAGAACGTCGTCGGCGTCATGGCTCAATTGTGAAAGGCATTACGCTGAAACGTCTTGTCCAGATGCTGGAAGTGCTAAGCGGGCTTGAGGGGTTCGCTGGAAGTCTGGCCGCGCGCCGGATAAAAAAAGCGGAGCGTATTGCTTTAACCAAAGCGTACAAAAATATGGAGAAAGCAGCCGAAATCGGAAATCCCGATGATTATTATGATGCCAATATTCATTTTCACCGCGTTATTTACAGCGCGTCCTACAATGATGCGCTGATAGAGCAGTTGAATTATTTTGGGGAACGTCTGGAGCCATTCATCAGAGAGCAGCATCACAAGCCGGGCTGGATCAAAAAAACAATGACGGACCACAAAGGTATTTATGAAGCGATAATTGGTGGTAGTTCTGAAGGCGCAGGTGAACTCATGCGAAAACATCTGCACTTTGACGGAGAGCAGTTTATCGATTTTGCGACTTTACTCGATTAGGCGATGTAAATGTTATTGAGGGGGATGATAATTGATCTTCCGCTCTGGTGCTTTTGATTTATAATCCAACACACTGCGATGCAGATCATTCCTGTCGCCGAAAGGGCCGCTGACTGATTTCTACCCCGTTTCCTTGTTAGTCATATGTCTGGACATATGACTAAGGCTGCCTCCTCGCCTATAAAGCAGTTTTCTTTTAGGTACCCACCCGTCATCACCAAGCTTGGCCCGCCAGTTCCCGAAACGCTTCAACGGCAGCCCGTGAAGCGCGCAATATTCCCTTTGGTTCAGCGGACTGCGTTGCTAGGCTTCAAGGTGAGACCGCCAGAACGCCTCAAGTTCTGCAGACTTCTGCGCACCAATTCTTGCCATGTCATTTTCTCCATTCATCCGTAAACCGGAGAAAAAAGATCACATTTAAAGCCCCAAAAACAAGTGTGTCACAAATCTACGCTAACTGGGTATCCCTGTTCCCGAGCTTAACAGGGAAATAGAATTCCCTGTTATCAGCTTAGGGAATTTGACGTTAAGGCACTGATATATCTGGTGTTCTGGTGAAGAAAAGAGGCCTCTATGGCCCTATTTTCAATATTTTCCCTGTTTTTAGGGGGGTATCAGGGAAAATTACCCTGTTATTGGCCATAGAATGTCGGAGACAGGTTCGCAGGTGACTGTCTGCACCGCCAACAATTTCCGCCATTTCTGCCAGCACCTGAAGGGTTGCCTAGGGTGTTCTGCAAGCCATTGGAATATCGAGGTAATTTAGAACTGAAGGAAATAACACAGAGCGTCTTTGGTTGCTTTGTAAGGGTGGTTTTCCGGCTTTTTGCGATCCAGTCTCTAAGCCGGGATTGTGCCAGTACCACAACTAACCGAGATGGCAGATATTAACATAGGATATTGTTAAAGGTCGTCGAAGTTCATAGTTAATAACAATATTTAGCCAATAGATGTTGCCATATAGGTATTCTTCTTTCGACTAGTTTCTTGAGGAAATTCATCCCAAGTCTGATCATCTAGCAGACGCCCAGCCTTCTTCTTGTTTGTGCCTCCCCATTGTTTGAAGTGAAAAGCGACATCTGCGGACACACATTGATCTCTAATAGTTCTTACCCAGGAGGGATCCATTGTACGGGCACCTAGTCCGCTTTCGCCTCCTGCTATTACCCAGTTGATACCCATTAAATCCATTCTTTCAAGGGGGCCTAACAGGGGCTCCAGGCTTAGGAACTTGATGGCAGCATCCGTTCGACGAAGATGATTTATGCGATATAGATAATCAGTGTTCTCAACGCTGACGCCCATCCAGATATTTTTTGGCCAATAAATTTTTGGAGCGAGCATTTCCAATCGTTCTGCCCGTTTCGTCAAAATTTGATAAGTATGCTGTTGCAGACATTGCTGTTCAGAATGCTCTCTGGTAGGATTCATCGTGTCGAAAAAGGAGAGATTGGTGCGGTTAGCCCGATCCCTGCGCAAGCAGGTCCTGACCTTCGCTCCGACGTCGTGTCCCAAGACCTTGAACGCAGACGCAATAGTGCGTTAGCGAACAAAAGGACTTGGATATGCAACAACAGATTTCTGTCATCACACTCGGTATCACTGAGCTTCTCCGCTCGCGTAGGTTCTATGTGGAGGGTTTCGGCTGGACGCCCGTATTCGAAAACGAAGAAATCATCTTCTACCAGATGAACGGCTTTGTGCTCGGTACATTCAGCAAACCGGCGTTGGAACAGGACATGAGCCGCACGGGGCTTTCAGTTCCCGGTGCATTCTCCCTGGCTCACAATGTAGCCACCCAGGAGGACGTTCAGATTGTAATGCGGCAGTTGGTCGAATCAGGCGGACGAGTGATCAGGGAAGCCGATGCGCCGCGTCATGACGGCTTTCGCGGCTATGTCAGCGACCCGGATGACCACGCCTGGGAGATCGCTTGGAACCCGGCTTGGAAGATAGACGAGCACGGCTTTGTGCAATTTGGGCTATAGAGGCACCGAAGGCGGGCTCTATGTCCGCCTTCAACTATAGCCGAACTTCAAATTGAGACACTACCCGATTTTGTCATAAATATCTAATTTATATTTTGCCCTCGTTGCCTTTCCTAACGCCGCCCTGCTGATCCCAGTTCATGGGGATGTTGCCAGGGATCATCAGATAATCAGTGGTGAGGTGCGGCGGCTGTGTGGCGTCAATTATCTGCTGGATGAGATCGGGCGCCAGGAAGGCAAGGCGCAGCGTGCGGCTGACGAAGGATGTGGTGAAGCCTTCGGTCCTTGCAATGTCGCCGACAGAGCGGACCTCGCCTGTACGTAGCTGATGAAACCAGCTGTGGGCCCGGGCCACTGCCCGGATGAGGGCTGCGTCCGGTGTATAAGCAATGGTGCCTGTATTTGCGGGCGGCAGGATGAGTTTCATCTCGTTGCCTCGAAGACGGATGCTTACTGGTGCGGTAAATTCGCAAGTGTCGCGATCGCTCGCATTGTCATGTATTGGGGTGGGCAATTCCAGTAGTGTCTTAAGGGCGCTCGCATTAAACCGGATGATCAGCCTGTCGGTGTCGCATATCACGTGTTCCAGAGCTGAAATAACCTCTGCCCATTCAGTGTCACTTGCTGCAGCCAGACGGCGGCTCAGATTTGTCGCACCTGCCATGACTTGAGCAATGTCTTCCGCAGAGGAGAGGCCCAGCATATCAACAAGCCGGGCCGAATATTGGAGGAGGCTGTCGATTGACTGGCGTACAGCGGCTTCGATCTGCGGTGCCGGTATACGGTGTCGCTTGCGATTGATGCCTTCGGGCAGGGTTTGCTCGACATAATAGCGATAACGCTTTCCTTTCTTGTTGGCATGGTTGGGGATAAAGGGTGTGCCTTGCATATTGATGAGGATGCCGTTGAGCAGAAACGTCTGTCCTTTTGATCGTGCCCGCCGCACACGCGGCCCCTGGGTATTGTGGGCGAGTTTTGCCTGTGCGGCATCCCATGTCTTATGATCGACTATGGCTTGCCGCTGCCGAAAGGCAGAGGTTCAATAGTTTGCGTTTCAACCCGGGTTTCATTGGGCCATTGGCTTTTTCCTGTAGCCCATAGGCGATGGCGCGCTGGAGAAAATCACGACTGACTCTGTGAGGGGAAGGCACCTGATAGATTTCTGCCCACTTTTCCTTAAGGGCATTATGGTCAAGAGCATTAAGATTGGTGAGTTCGGCAGAGATGTTGATGACGGTTAGCCGGCTTATTGATTGCCCTCCATAATATGATAAACACGACCCCGGTCTGCCATCAGTTCTGCGGTCACCTTGAGGCCGAGTTTTTTCCTGACCGTGCCGCTGATGGCGCCGCGCATGGAATGGGCCTGCCAGCCTGTGGCCGCCCGGATCTCCGGGATGGCCGCACCCTCTCGCCGTTGCAGAAGCCGGATCAGGAGGCCAAGCTTGGTCCCGGCTTTTGGGTGGGGCGTTTGGGCCCGTGTGCATGGCGGGGAGGGTGTTGGCACCCTTGATGACGTCTCCCGCATGGCCCTGCCATCATCATCTCCCGCGCCCGGTTCGATCCCCAGGGCGACAAGGCCCTGATCCGTAATGATCAGGGTCAGGCGCTCACCGTCATCCCTTATGCGCCAGACCTCATCATCCAGTGAGGCAATGACCTCAGCCACAAACCCCTTACGGATCAGGCTTTGGACAACGATTGTTGCAGCCCCCTTGTTCAGGCGCAGGGTATCAGGCAGGGGGAGTATACTGCCATCCGTCCGACCGGCGGCAGTGGACAGCATCACGAGTTGAGTATCCGCCAGTTTTGTCATGGTGGATCCTTGTCAAAAGGTACGCGGCGACAGTCGCAGCGCTTCCACCACCCAAAGCCCGACACAAAGTCAGGCGGGGGGAGAAGCTGACGGGATATTAAGGCCCGGCGTCATTACCCCCATGCAGCCATCGCTTTGACAGCAAGGCCAGTCGTTTCCGGAAGGCCTGAGCAATATTCAACATGACTGTCTCCAAATGGAGACAGGGGGCGTGGACATATCACGGTAAGCCGGAAAAGGGGGATATATTGACGGGCAATTATAAAGAAGAATGTGGCGCAAACCACCTGCAGCCAGGGGCGATGTTGGTCAACCTCCAATATTGATCCAGAGAGTTTTGTAGATGAGGCATCTCAGGGCTGATCTGTTGCCACCCATAAGCTTGTTGATATAGTGAAAATCCCGGTCACCCAGCCTGTTAAAAAGTGAATTCCGCCTGACCTGGCGTCTATATTGCGCCACTCTTCTTGTTCCGAACTGGTGTTTCCGGCATTGAAGGGTGGTGGGTTCTGCTTATCCACTCTGGTCAGGTGGTTTCAGCCTGAAGCTTACCGTAGACGGTCAGATGATTAATAGGATGCTTGCTATTTGTCATCAGGCTGGCTTTTTTCGAGTAAAAGGGCTGTTGTTTCCGATTTTGATTTCAGGGCTTTCATTTCTTCCCGGGTCCTCCATCCTACGGGCAAATGTGCATATGCTTCACAAGCAAATGCGTAAAGGTTTTCCTGCCTCTTCAATTCTTGCTGAAGGCCAGTGTTCCTTGGGGGGCGCCGGGCTTTCTTTTGCAAGCAAGATAGTTCTTCTTCTATTTCAGCTTTAACGTCGAAGATCATTTTGCAGTGCTCAGCTTCCTGGTCTGTAATGGGTCCTGTAAATCTGGCTTCGCCGACGCGGACATCAATTTCGATATCATCAGGGTGCGGATTAACCTCCGGTTCCGGCAGACCATGATCCCGACAATATTTAAATTCGGCCAGGCAATTATCCCTGTGGAGTACTGCAGCTTCAAACAATTTCTGTTTTTCGGCGGCATCCTCTGCTTCTTTTGCCTGTGTCAAACTGATCAACATCTTCTGGCATTGCCGGTTGCCCTGGGCAGCGTCAATGTGCATTTTCCGGATCACTGCCTGAATGGCCGGCATTTCAACGATTTGATCCCCCTCCCGAGCCCTGACCATTCGCTGGGCTTCCTGGAGCAGAATGTCATTGATAGTCTTGGCAGGCAAAAGTGGCGCTGGCTTGGTACCCTTGGGGCGGCCGCGTTTGTTGCCGGACTGGCCCTTTTTAAATTGACGCTCTGTGGGTGGCTTTCCGTAGCCAATTGTATAATTTTTTGGAGGTTTTCCCGACTTTTTCATGCTTCAATCCTCGTGCTGTCTGTTGTCAGTCTGTGAGCGGCTACGTCCTCATATGTGTCGCCTGAAGCTGCCAGAGTGGCCTGTTTTCCTGTGAAGCGTTCATAGCGCCGGATAATGGTGTCACAATAGCCAGGGTCATATTCGATCAGGCGGGCAATACGGCCACACATCTGTGCGGCAATCAGTGTGGTGCCCGAACCGCCAAAAACATCCAGAACAATATTGCCGCGCCGGGAGCAGTCGAGAATCGCATCCTTGACAAGTGCCACCGGTTTGACGGTCGGATGCATGGCCAGTTCATCCATTCTGTTTCTGCCTGGCGAATTGACACCAGGATAGTCCCATACATTGGTGCGATAGCGCCCCGTGTCCCCAAGACCGAAGGTGTTGACGTGCGGCCCGGTACCCACCTTGAAGACAAGGACAAATTCATGCTTGGATCGATAGAATGTTCCCATGCCACATATCAAATTCAAGATCGGTCAGGGCCTGGAATTCAATGGCGAGGATTTCATGGTCCCAGCCGGCGTTCAGCGCCAGCTTATTGTCGGCAATGACATAGGCCCTCAATTCAGCTTCGTTGAGGTGGGAAAGATGAAGGGTGGGCACCTCGGTCATTTTTAAAAGCCTTGCCGCTGTCAGGCGGCCATGACCTGCAATGACTGTCTTGTTATCGCCGATCAACAACGGGTTGGTAAACCCGAACCGTTCTATGCTGTTGGCAATCTGTTGTATCTGCTGGCGTGAGTGGATTCTGGGATTGCCGGCACGGGGCACAAGGTCCCCAACTTTGTGGAAGATAATCTCACGAGAGTTTTTCATGTAAAGTCCTTTATAGGGTTCTATATAAAGAATAAAAAGAGTCTTCATCAGGGTTCTATTAGGGTAAAAATATCGATCATCCAGGGCCTCTTTTGATGGGTTCTGTTTCACCAAGCCAGGCTTCCAGAAGGGCGGCGCTATTGGCGATCTCAAGCACGAGAAACTTGCGATTTCCCATACCCATTTCAGACATCTTTTCATTCAGTTCAGCGCGACCGTAAGCGATCCCGGGTTTGAGAATGAGGGGGTCTTTTGGTTGAGCTGACCAGGCCTCCTTAAGCTCCACCTTTCTGATCAGGAGAAAGACATTGCAATCGGCATATTCCCGGCCCTTGATGGTCATTGTTGGCGAATTGGGTCGGTTATTGGGAAGCAGACGACCTTGAGCGGCGGGTGGGCCCTTCATGATATATTCGTGAATATCTGTCAGGCTGTCCCGTATGTGCTGTAACAGAAAAACAATCTCCGCCTGCTTGTAGCCCATATCCAGAAGATCAAGACCAAGGGCGAGGGCAAAAACATTAGCGGATGTAAAAGCAACTTCCACGCCGCGCCCTTCGGGTCGCGCATCCTGAAACGCCAGTCCATCAGCATCGGGAAGATCCATCGACCGGTCAAGTTCCAGCAGCCGTTTTATCCGGGTGCGAAAGACGACCGGTATGGGCTCACCGGTGTTGCCTTCATTGAACAACCGCCACAAAGCCTCCTCGATCTGATTTCGTTTATAATGCATGTCATCCTGATCCAAAAACAGAAGAAACATTAACAGGGGTTTCAACTATGGTCAATAATATAATTTGGGGTGCTAACGAAAATGTTTAGATTGCTTTGATCTGAGGTCGTCAATTAATTAACTGGTCGGCTCATGCCAATATACTTACCCTGATTATTTTAGCGAGCCGGTAGGGCAGCACGCATAATCATTCCAAACAGATCGCGAGGATCATCAGGGTCGGCGATCATGTCCAGTTCAACATACTGACCTGTGCGCTCCAGTTGATCGCGAATATAGCGCAGAGCAGAAAAATCCTCTATTGCAAAGCCAACGGAGTCAAAAAGAGTAATCTCGCCCGGCGCACTTCTGCCGACCGCTTTCCCGGTGATGACTTGCCACAATTCATGAACCTGGTGATCGTTATCCAATTGTTGAATTTCGCCCTCGATCCATGTTTGGGGCGGATATTCAACGAATATCCTGCTGCGTAGCAGTATGTCTTTGTGAAGTTCCGTCTTGCCCGGGCAGTCGCCACCGACAGCATTAATATGTACGCCCGCGCCCACCATATTGTCGGTCAGTATTGTGGCATATTGTTTGTCTGCCGTCACGGTTGTGATAATGTCCGCACCCTGAACCGCCTCTTCCGAAGTCTTGAATTTCCTGATCTCAAACCCCTTGTTAGCAAGGTTTCTTGCGCATTTTTCTGTGGCCGTTATGTCGATATCATAAAGGTGTAATTTTCGGATTCCCAGAATAGCCTTGAAGGCGAGGGCCTGAAACTCGGACTGGGCGCCATTGCCAATCATTGCCATACAGGCTGCCCCCTTGGGTGCAAGATATTTTGCTGCCATTGCGGATGTCGCGGCCGTTCTGAGGGCCGTCAGAATTGTCATTTCCGATAGCAATACAGGATACCCGTTCTCGACATTTGCCAGCACCCCGAAAGCCGTCACCGTTTGCAGGCCGAGTTGCATGTTGCGGGGGTGGTCATTGACGTATTTAAAGCCATACACCTCACCATCGCTGGCGTAAGGAATATGGCGGTCTGGGCTTAGATCAGGCTCGACGGCTGAAAGAACTTGAACTTGAGAATAACCGACTAAAGAAGGCAGTGGCCGAACTGACGCTTGATAAGCTTATCCTGAAGGAAGTGGCTACAGGCTTAAAGCCGATGATGTGATGGATGCCCTAACTGATTTATTCATCACCAAAGGCATCCCTGTTTATTCATCACCAAAGGCATCCCTGATCATATACGTTCCGACAATGGCAGTGAATTTACAGCAAAATCCATTCAGGCCTGGCTGCCACAGCTTGGGGGCAAAACTCTCTATATCACGCCGGGATCGCCTTGGGGTGAGGCCGTATAGAAAACAATCCGGTGAATTGTTTTCAGGTCGAACGGCTGTAATGAAAGCTTTAATGGTCGGCTGCGAGACGAGTTTCTGAACAGCGAACTATTTTACACGCTTAAGGAAGCTCAGGTGATGACCAAACAATGGCGGCATCATTATAATCACATCCGGCCTCACAGTTCGTTGAGCTACAGACCGCCTGCTCCCCTGGCAAGGACGAAGGAAGGGGCCTGCGCAACGGAAAAAGCTACGGCACTTTCCTTCGCGCCTTCAAATGACACGTTTTCTCCCTAGAAACCTGGACTCAATATTGGGGGTTGACCAAGTTACTTCAAATGAAATCAAAATCCTCTCTTATGCATTGCCTGAATTTGGTCCAATAGCATATGACTGGGAACAAGGTTATTTTGATAGCTCCCTTGCAGAATTAGGTTTCGCTACTATTCCGTCAAAAGACCTAAAGTCTCAGTAGACACGTCTAGCTCACGCCGAAGCCCCGCTAATACAAAATCAGCGGAAATATCAATAACCTCAGCCATTGCTTTAAGAGCAGCCACTCCATCACGCTCAGTGATTGCATTGATAAGTGCCTTGTGGTTCATGGATAGCATCGGGTGCTTTTTACCCACATATAATGTCTTATGAGTAAGGATTTGATGGATAGATGGGCCAACGCGCAGCCAAATATGCTCTATATTCTCAAGAAGAGTCACCGATTTTGCGCAGCTATATATCTTAAAGTGAAATCTCTGATTCTCCTCCATGGCCTGATCAAGCAGCCCTTCTTTAATAAGTAACCGCCTCTTCTTGTTCATTGCTACAATTTCCGCAATATCGTTGTCTGACATATTTCGACATGCTCTAAATACCGCATGCCCTTCTAAAAGCTTCCGAATCTCAATAAATTCAAAATATTTTTCAGCCGTTATGATCGGCACGAGTATAAACCTCTTCGGGTAAACTCGTAAGGCATCCAAGGCCGATAACCTGCTCACGGCCTCGCGGACGGGGGCAACGCTTGTCCCCAAATCCTCAGCCAAAGATCGAAGGGTCAACTTTTGTCCAGGCTTAAAATGGCCCTGCATCAGAGACTCTTTAAGGTGTAAGGTTGCTTGCTCATGGAGTGGAAGGTCTGTCATCTTGAAACACTCTTTTTAAAATCGTCACCCATAAAGACGTCATTTTACTGAGCAAAACAATTGAAAAATAACAACGATTATAATCACTTTTCAATTTACCAGATATATTAACGAGATATCCTTCATCTTTAGCTTTCTAACATTGTGTTTGGACCGGGCTTAAAAGGTAAGCCCGGTTGCGCTCTGTGTGCTGCTAATTTTTTGTACTATTTACAGGATGTCCCAACATTTTTCTGCTCTAGATGATGATCCTGAAGAAATTATAGGATCAGAATCTGGCCGGGATTAATGATTCCTGATTGCGTGCCCTAAAAATATAATCTGTGATCACAGAATTTTTTAGAATTCATAACTTTTAATTAATTTTATTTCTTATGTTTTCTGGTTTTGTCGCCGGTAGTGCGCATGTGAGGTGTTTTCTTTCCTTTCTTTGTTCTATTTTATATTTTTGTCAATATATATATAAAGCATTGTAAAATAATAAAAATATATGATATTAGAAAATGTGAGGCGCGGTAAAAGAGCGAATAAGTTGTATGTTAAAGTAAAATTAGAGCCGAGTTTATTGGGCTTGGGGAAATTTTATATAATCTTGAATTCGCGACAACATGACAGAAAAATATTGACAATCTTCCAAAAAACAATAACTGTGATACCAGAATAGGCAGTCAAATTGGTAGGTAAGTTTTATTTAGCGCCTTTTGTTTGCTAACTGGTGCGAAGTCTTGCGAAATTATAAAATTCAAAGGGGATTGGAATATGAAAAAACTAAAGAAAGCTCTTTTCGGTACGGTCGCGTTGTCGTGCATGAGTGTGCCCGTAGGTGTGATTGCACAACAGAACGATGCAAGCGAAATTTTCATGCCAGAGGAAATAGTGGTGACCGCTACCAGGAGAGCGACAAGTTTGCAGGATACGCCCCTGAGCTTGACAGCGGTTATTGGAGAGCAAATGGAAATGCTTTCTGCTATTGATTTTGTTGATTTTGTAGGTTCAATACCCGGCATCTCATATACGTCTATTGGAGCAACAGGTTCACAAACAGGGGAGCGGGATGTCTCGTTGCGTGGTCTGGCGGCGACTTCAGGAGAGGCTACGGTCGGGTTTTACATTGACGAAGCGCCTTTGCCATTTACCGAGCCAAAAATCTTCGATGTTAATCGGGTCGAAGTCTTGCGTGGCCCGCAAGGGACTCTCTTTGGTGCCAGTTCGATGGGGGGAACCATTCGCGTTATTACGAATAGCCCTAACCTTTCGGAGTTTGAGGGTAAGGTGGATTTAACTTACTCGAATACCAAGTATGGTGGGGATAACAATCAGGTTAATCTCATGCTAAATGCGCCTGTTATTAAAGATAAGCTGGCAGTTAGATTGGTTGGACTGTCCGGTCACGAGGAAGGGTATGTAGATAATATATATGCCCCCACAGCGGAAAAAAACTTTAATGATGAAGATGCTGTTGGTGGCCGCATTAGCGTTCTTTTCAAGCCGACAGAGAATGTTTCAATAAAACCTTCCGTCTTTTATCAAAAGGTTCGCCTGGAGAATGACGGTAGATTTGGCGTGGATTTGCCAAAACTCCAGACCGAGGCCTTGTTGCCTACTCCAACGGCAGAAAAAATATCATTATCCAGTCTGGAAATAGCCGTTGATTTGGATTTTGGGACGATTATATCCAATACATCATATTTGGATTATGATCGTGATGGTGATTTTGATACATCTGGGGCCATCACAGGTGCGCTAGGGCTGCCGTCAAATGCGCCGAGTGAGGCCATGCATGACGAATATGAGGTGCAGAGCTTTACACAGGAAGTAAGACTGGCTTCAAATAGCTACAACAAATTTAAATGGCTGGTTGGAGCTTTTTATTCAAACCGTGATGAAACCTGGATCCAGGATTATAGCCCGGATGGACTAAATGACTTTCTCGTAGATCTGTCGGGTTCTGGCTTTCCTTTTGGTGATAATCTCTTTAGCAAGACTGAAGAAGGTACTACAAGGCAGGTCGCTGTCTTTGCCGATATAACATATGACCTCACAGATCGTCTCAGTTTAGAGGCGGGAACAAGGTGGTTCGACTATAAAATCAAAACCCATCGCCTTGCTGACGGCCTGTTTAATGGCGGCCCAGAAGACGTTAGGCGTAAAACCACGGATAATGGCTTTACTTCCCTAATAAAGGCGTCCTTTGAGGCAACGGAAGATTTTATGGTGTATGCCTCCGTTTCTCAAGGATATCGACCCGGTTTTGCCACGGGTGTGCCGCCCAACCCTCCTTGTGTCTCTTCACCAGTACCTCCAGGGCAAGGAATTCGGGAAATCGGTCCGGATAAATTGTTAGCTTTCGAACTGGGGGAAAAAGCAACATTTTCTGATGGCCGCGTGACGGTAAATGGCGCTGTTTACTACAACGAATGGACAGATGTTCAGCAATCGGTTGAATTGGCCTGTGGCTTTTCTGTCAGTGACAATGGCGGTAAGGCATCCAGTCGGGGGGGGGAACTGGAAATATCAGCTCGTCCGATTCAAGGGCTTTCTCTCAGAATGGCAGCAAGCTATGTTGATGCGCAACTGGATAGTGACGTGCCCACATTGGGTGGTAGTAAGGGGGATCGGCTGGTTCTTACCAATGATTGGCAGGTCTACCTGGACGGTACATACCAGTTCCCTGTATCCGAAAATACCAATGCCTATATACATGCGGATTTTACATATTTAGGTGATATGGATTTCACATACCCTGGCGGGGCTAATGGCATTCCTGCTCTGGATAGGCGTGATGGTTATTATCAGATCGGATTACGGGCCGGTGTTATGGTAGGTGATAGCCTGGAGGTGGCTTTATTGGCAACCAACATTACAAACCAAATGGCTAACTTAGGTTCCAATTCTTTCTTTAACCCAGTAACGCAATATACCATTCGGCCACGTACTCTTGGTCTAAACGTAAAGAAAGACTTCTAATCAAAAATGGATTGGGTGTAGGCGATCCTGTCGTTGACCAGGCAAGGCTTTGTCCACCGTTTGCTCACTATTTAATGCGAACGGTGGGCATGAGTTGTCAGAGCATTTTACTTAACGGGCGTAACCCATCTCAACAGAAATAGCGTAAAAAATAATGAAGAGTAGAAACGAAACCTTTAAGGCTTTAAAAGTTTTGGTGACCATAACTTCTTTATTGATTTGTGTGGCATGTGCACCTGACATTTCCAATAGAATATCGAATGTTTCTTTGGATGATCCATGGGATGTAACAATTCCTAAGGGAAAAACCCGCTCTATTGGGTTCAGCACGTCTGAAGGTACCTATATGTCGGTGTCCCCTGCGCCTGATGAAAGCTGGGTATCATTTGATTTGCTTGGCCATATCTATCGGCTGGGTAAAGGGGAAGAAAGCGCAATATCTTTAACTCAGACTTCGGGTGTTTCGCTGAATTTTCATCCAGCGGTTTCACCAGATGGTAAAAAGATTGCTTTCATATCGGATCGTTCTGGTCAGGATGGTATATGGACTATGGATTCCGATGGAAATAACCCTCAACTTCTATTTGTTGATCCAGATGTTCGTTTTACAGATCCAGTCTGGATGCCTGATGGTAAGGGGATAATAGCTGTTCGGCATTCTCCGACACCTGGCCGGGGTTGGCACCGTCGCAACACAAAAATATGGCTGTTTCCTTCTAATGGCGAAGAGCCAAGGGAACTGCTGGGCGGCACTGCAACTCAGTACAACTCGCCTTCTATTTCATCTGATGGCAGATGGCTATATTTTCACCAGTCATATTTCAGCGGGAACAGATTTGGTACACAGTCTGGATATCATATTCGGCGTATGGAATTAAGCAGCGGTCAAATTGAGGTTATCAGCAATACGGTTACCCCAGACATAACGCCAGAAGATTTCAAGGTCGCATCTGAAGACACTATGCCAATGCATATTGTTTCTGAGTTCGCGCCGGAAATTTCTCCAAATGGTCGTTTTCTTGCATTTGGCCGGGAATTGGACGGTGAGTCCACAAAACATAAGAACCATCAATTCCGACCTGCTACAGGGCTTTTTTTAAGAGATTTGAAAACCGGACAAGAAACGTTTCTTGCCAAAGTAACGAAGGACTTAACATCTGCCCACGGAATTTATTCTTATCGGGTTATGCCAGGGTATGGCTGGAGCCAGGATAGTAAAGCTATTTTCTTTAGCGAAGGTGGGAAAATTCGCCGACTGGAACCAGGGTCTGTCAGTGTTTCTGAAATTCCATTTACTGCTAAGGTAAAAAGAGAAATTTCTGAACGGGTGAGGGGAAAAGTAACTTTCGACGATGATTCAGTCCAAAGTCGCTATCTTCAGTGGCCAGTATCTTCACCTGACACACGAAGTGTAGCCTTTATTGCCTTCGGACAACTTTGGTTGGCAGATGCCTCTACTGGTAAGGCGAAGGTGCTTGTTTTGCCTGATGGAAAGGATCGGCTGCTAACACCTGCTTTTTCGCGTGATGGCACAAAAATATTTTATACGAGTTGGGATGATCAAGCGGGTGGGAAGTTATGGCAATACGAACTAAAAACCAGGCGTGCTATTCAAATTAATGTGCCCGTTGCAAAGTATATTTATCCGGTAGTCTCAAAAGACGGTGCAAGTTTGTACCTTAACCGTGGTGACAGACTAGAGCCTTGGCTTTCTCCCAAAAATTGGGAATTGATTGAAGTCAATATTGTAACACAAAAAACCAAACCAGTAATTTCGCTTCCATATTTTCAAAACATTACGGAAGGCGATGATGGAAGATTATATTATCAATATCAGCGCGAGGCACACACCGTTTCCCTGTACGAGCCGTATCCTGATTATGAGAGCTTGTCGCGTCGAGTGATATTGCGTTCGGTGGATACAAACGGCCAGGAAATTCGCGACCACGTTTCGTTACCCGCTATTGCTTTTGGGAGTTTTACGTTAGGAAGTGATGCCCAGCTGTCTCCAGATGGACAATGGCTGACTTATGTTTCATCGAGTGATGTTTACCTGGCTGAAGTGGCAAAGTTACCTAAAACAGACGATGGCTTGTCGAAGCTGGTTACTGATCCAAATATTGATCAACCAGGTGTTAAAAGGCTAACTGAGTTAGGGGGCAAGTACCCTAAATGGCAAAGCGCCGAGGATTTGGAATGGGTATCTGGTCATCGCTACCAACTCTATAACACACAAAGCGGCACTTTAAAGAACCTGCCGATTATTGCGAAAACAAAAAGGGCCCATGGTAAAGGTAAATTGGCTTTCAAAAATGCCAAACTAATTACCTTGAACGGCGATGAAGTTTTAGAACATGCGGATTTGTTAATTGAAGATAGCCGAATTACGTGCGTAGGCGAGTGTGATATTTCCGATGATGTGAAGGTAATTGATGCCACTAATAAAGTTATTGTGCCAGGATTTGTGGATGTTCATGCTCATAATGCAGGTGAAGGGCAATTTACGACGAAATGGACGACCGGTAAGCTAAATCTGGCATATGGCGTTACGACGACGGTAGACCCGGCTATCTTGTCACAATCGCTTTTTCCTTTATCTGAAATGGTAGAGGCAGGCTCAATTCTCGGGCCAAGAACATTCGGAACAGCAGAAATAGTTACCAAGCCAGCCACAGCTTTTGGCGATACACTGGATGTTTCCAGCTTTAATGATGCACTGAGAAATGTAAGGCGCCGAGCAGATTGGGGAGCGGTATCTATAAAAAATTTCCGGTTGACGTCACGACGGGCAAACCAGCAATTAATCGAAGCAGCACGAGAGAGTGGCCTTACCATCACTGGAGAAGGCGGCCCGTTATATTTTGATATTGGCTTTGCCATGGATGGTCAAACAGGTTGGGAGCATACAATAGCACATCTCCCAATTTACTCTGACGTCGCGACGTTTTTCGGTAAAGCGGGTGTTGTATATTCCCCGACCATTGTCGTTGCGGGTCATCGGGGCGGGTCAATGGACTATTTCAGGCCAAGGCACAACTTCAAAGCGGACCATAAATACCTGAGTTTTCTGGAGCCAGCGCAACGTGAGTATTACAAAAAAATACCCCCACTTGAGATTAGGCCGATAGAAACGTTTGCCTTCCCAATTCAGGCTCAAGGGTTGGCAGATATTATTCGCGCTGGCGGACGCGGCGCAATTGGGGAACATGCCGAACAACCGGGACTTGGACACCACTGGGAAATTTGGAGTTATGCTACGGCATTGACGCCATTGGAAGCCCTGCGTGTGGCGGCGTTGGATGGCGCGTGGTTTATTGGAATGGATCATGAAATTGGCTCCATTGAACCTGGCAAGCTCGCTGACCTTGTCATCCTAAACTCTGATCCCTTAAAGGATATCAAAAACACTTTGGATATTGAATGGGTTATGAAGCAGGGACTGTTATTTGACGGGGATAATTTAAATCGAATTTGGCCTGATTAGATTGCGGGCGGTTCCTCAATAGAAACATTAAAGATGCAATAGTTTTGGTCTCTCAGAACAACACCCAAGTCGCACGTGATGAATATAAGGAAAAAAGGGTTTTCCATGTGGAAAAAGAGAAATAGCAAGGTTGGGAGCCTCTTATCTATTATCGTGATCGCTTCTGCGTTAATCGGGTGTGAAAAGAATAGTACGGATGCTGTAGCTATCTCCCGCGCCGGTCCTGGCAGTGTTAATATTTATCGTGATATCTACGGCACACCGCATCTTTACGCTGAACTTGAAGAAGACGGCTATTGGGGGCTTGGATATACAACTGCTGAGGATCGTTTGAAGGGTGTACTGCTTTTCTATCTGTCTTTAAGAAGTGAACTGGCAAAAGAATTTGGCTCTGCGAGAATTAGCACAGAGATTTTAGGCCGGCCCTTTGGTGGGATTGAGGATCCTGTAGCAAGCGACATTCAAATGAAGAAAATGCGGCATCTTGAAGCTGCACGAATAAATTTTCCGAAGCTTCCTTTGCAATTGCAGCTCAATATGAAGGCTTATATTGCAGGGCTGAGGCAGTATATGGCGGATAATCCTGAGAAGGTACCGGGTTGGGCTCCAGCTTTAGAGCCTGCATTACCGTTAGCAGCGGCCAGTATGGTGATGGTGACAAGTTCAGTTTGCCGAACCATATTATCTGAACGCCAAGTCATCACTTCAGGTCTGGATGGGTCAAATATTTGGGCCTTTCCCGCGAAGCGTATGAAAGAAAATGCAGCTGTTTTTTCGTCCGACTCTCATAGTGACATCGAATGGCAATTCGGTACTTTTTTTGCTTCGGCACGTATCAATGCGGGACGTCTGGATGCATGGCAATTAGATGTGCCGGGCATGGTCCTGGGTCTCAAGGGGCATTCTCGTAACTACGCCTGGGGCTGGTCAGAGGGGCCGAGGAGGCCTGCTGATTGTATTGTTGTTGAGACCTTAAAAAATAATCCAACATCATATCTGTATGACGGCAAATTGCAGAAAATGCAGGTCCATCCTTACGTGATTGAGGTCAAGGGAGAAGAGCCCATTCGGGGGAACTTTGAATATACGTACCACAATAATGTGTTGTCACCTGTAATTCTCCGGGAAGGCAATAAGGCCTTTGCTCAAAGTTCTGCTTACATGGATCGTGCGGGCTTTGCACACAAGCAATTCCGGGAGATGTTTTTGGCGACAGACAAAGCGTCAATGCGTAAAGCTTTGGAAGCACGTGAAATTTACCCTGCCAATCTGATATACGCCGGTGCTGATGGATCAATCGCTTATATCCGTCCGGGGCGTATTCCTCGCCGACCGAAGGGGAGCGATGGCTCGAAACTGGTGAATGGTAATAGTTCTGCCGGGGAATGGAAAGGCATTCATGCCTTGGAAGATCTTGTTCAGATAGAAGACCCGGTGCAAGGATACCTGGCAAATAATAATGTCAGCCCAGATATGATGTTTAGGGACCCGCTACTAAAATCTGAAAATTATCCTCCCGATTTTGCGTTTAATGATGGCTTTACGAATACACGCCAAAAACGGGCAATCGACCTGTTTGAAGTGGACAGGAAATTTAGCCTTGCAGATACCTTGTCCTTCGTTATGGATGATTATGTGTGGGGGAGCGAAAAATGGGGCAAGGCCCTGGCTTTTGCTAAGTCGGAAAGTCTCGATAGCGAGAAATGGGGCAACCCTGATTTTGAAAATTTTTTCGATGCGCTTGTCAATTTCGATGGGCATTTCTCACCCCACTCCCGTGGGGCTTTGTATCACGCTTTAATGAGGGAGAAATTAAGAAATGAACCAGTTGATAATGCTTATCCCTTTGAAGTCGCAATTCACAAAGAGGTCACACTAACAAGAGCGCAGCAGAGAGAACTTCTTTCACTGGTCGAGGGCGTTTATGCAGAGGTTAATGATCTGGGAGGGGCAGGCAAGCGATTTGGCGATATATTCCGCGTTGGCAGGGGAGGAGTAAGTGAGCCTTCTCGTGGTTATTCCTTGGGCACACTTTCCGGAGATCAGGTGAATACTGTATCCGCAGCACTATGGTCAGCCGTATATTCTGATCCGGATAAGGATGGCATTCGTTGGTCGCAGTCTGGTAGTCGCAACCCGTTTCTGGTTCAGTTCACCAAGCCCATCTCATCATATAGTCTGTCTGTATACGGTTCCAGCGACCATCCTGATTCACCTTTCTACAGTGACCAATCGAAACGGATTGCAGAGGATGGACTGCATTCGAACTATTTCGAACCGAGTGATTTGGAAACGGCTGTTTCCTCCTACAAAACCAGACAAACGAGATAGAGAAAATGATTAGGAAGCTAATTTTATTGATGGCAGTCGTTATGATGAGTGGCTGCGCTGACACCGTTGACGATACGCCTTTGCATGAACAGTTGAGCAAAGCAGTTCAACAGGGTGTCCCGGGTATTTCAGTAGCCATCGCAGATAAAAATGGACTTATCTGGACAGGTGTTGCCGGGAAAGCGGACCTAACCAGTGGTGCTTTAGTAAGGGAAGATCAGCTTTTTGGAATTGGCAGTATTACGAAAACTTTTGTGGCTGTGGTGACCTTGCAATTGGTTGAAGAAGGCCGATTAGGCGTTGAACAAACAGTTTTGGAAATTCTGGGTCCAAATGTTGTTGGTGAAGTTCCAGGGGCAAACCGAGCAACAATCGCGCACCTGCTTAACCATACAAGCGGCATTCCCAGTTGGGAAGATGATCCATTGTGGATCAAAGAGGGGCGTGGCAATAAGCTTGATGTGAAACGGATATGGAAGCCTAGGGAAGTCTTACATTATATCCAACATACGCCGTTGACAAACGAACCGGGAGAGAAGTTTTCCTATTCCAATACTAATCACACACTCCTTGGTTTGATCATTGAAAAAATTACGGGCAACGACGTCATTGATGAAATTCGCCATCGTATTTTAAATCCGGTTGGTATTTCTGACGTATATTTAGAAGGTTTTCAAAAAGTTCCTCAAAACAGGCTTGCAAAACGATACCATTACGCCACACCTGAATTTAAACGGGATGCCGGTGTTAATGAAAGTTTTCAACAAGTGAATGACGCTCTCATAGATGCGAGTGCATCGAACCTTTCCGTTGAGTGGGTGGCTGGGGGAATGGTGGCAACAGCTCAAGACCTGGCTAAATATGTAGCAGCATTTCGAGCAGGAAAACTCCTGAGCCCGGAAAGCATGGCTTTTGTTCAAAAATGGTTTCCCGTGGATGAAAAGCTCAAAGTGGGCCACGGATTATTTTACAGGAAGACGTCGGACGGGCATTCCCTGTTGGGCCACACAGGCAGTGTTTTGGGATATACGGGGGCGATTAACTGGTTTGAAGCAGAAGATGTTGCGATTGTTGTTCTCGCAAATGTGGGGACGATGCATATCGGGCAGAAGCTTCCTAATGCAGCATCTGTCGCTATTGATTCAGATTTTCTTAAGGCCGCTCTCGAGTATGCCAGAGAAAAAAGAGATAGAGAGAAAATTTGAATGACTATTTCATGTATCAACTTTGAAGTTAAAAACACTTCGTTTGATGCAGAAATATGAGAAATTTTTATTGGCTTATTATCAAGTATTTAAATTCATAAAACACGGTAATTGGGAGTAGGCATATGCCCCGCGCGCGAATTTTAGGTCCTATAATAGCAATAGCCTGTAGCGTTGTTATTGTTTCTAATCAGGTAAAAGCTGAGACGAAGTATTTCGATCTGACTAATCAGGCGGTTGGCAGAATGCCGTCCAACGTAACAGTTGAGGATCCTGCGGTTTATTATAAGAACCGGAGTGAAGCCATATCCCTGGCGCGGCAGGAACTATGGACGGAAGCTCAGCCGTTATTGGAAAAATTAACATCCCAATATCCTGATGATGGAGATACCTGGTATTTGTTGGGGCTGAGTGGTTTACAAAACGCCCAATGGCAAAGCGGTATCGACGCACTCAAAAGAGCAATAGAATTGGGGGTTTCGTTATCCCGTATCCCATCAGGTTCTCGCCCTTCGAATGATATTATGGTCAAGATAGCTGAAGCTTATTCACACTTGGGTGACAAGGATAAGTCCATAAGCTGGATTTATAAATCATTGGAAGCCAGATATGATGACCGGAAGAATTTGGCGGGAAATGAAAATTTTGAGGGTATCAAATCCTCTAAAGAATTTCAGGTGGCGTCAGGCACTTATTTCGATGACAGCCTGTCGCGGGATGAATCCTGGCGCGCAGATTTGGAGGTACTGGTCTCTGAGATAAAACGCCTGCATATAGAGATGTATCATGCAGTTGACCCTGAAACCTTCCAGAATAAAGTCGATTCAATTTCTGCGGCGATCCCGGATTTAACAGACCAGGAAATCGTATTCGAGTTTATGGAGCTCATAGGCCTGTTGGGGAATGGCCATAATTTTATCATTCCCGCCTATGCGAAGAAGGGAAATTTTTCGAAAATCCCAATGCAGTTCTATTGGTTCAGTGATGGTCTTTATGTCGTCGGGGCTGAAGAACCTTATCAATCCTATATTGGCAGTAAAATAATTTCGTTTGGTTCTACGCCAATTGACATTGCTGTTGAGCGGGTAAAGAAAATCAATCCTAGAGACAATGAGATGCAGCAATTATGGCTCAGCCCATATTATTTGAGCATGCCTGAGGTGCTGGCCGGATTGGATATTGTTAAAGATGCCGAAAATATAAAAATAAAACTCATCAATAAGAATGGTAAAAAAGAAAAAATAAGCGTTGAGGTGTCTCCGCTGTCATTTCGGGGTTTTCCAACCCTTCCTGCCGCGTCCGGAAGTGAGTTGGTGTCAAATTTGAAGGCCAATGACAATTATTGGTATGAATATACAGAGCGAAATAAAACTGTTTATGTGCAGTTCAATGCGGTTCAGGAAAAGAGCAGCCAGACATTAAAGGAGTTCAATGAAGGCCTTAAAAAGAAAATCGTCGAATCCGATGTTGATGGCTTGATTTTGGATCTGCGTCATAATGCTGGGGGGAATGGGGAAATATTGCCTCCAATGTTAAAGACGTTGATCCAATTCGAGGTATTGAAACCTGAAGGAAAAGTTTTTGTTGTGATAGGCAGAGATACGTTTTCTGCTGCACAGAATCTAATAACGTGGATAAACCAGTTTACCAATGCAATATTTGTTGGGGAACCGAGCGGCTCCCGCCCCAATGCACTTAGCGAGGCTGGCTGGTTTAAGTTACCTTATAGTGGGGTTTGGGGTATTGTTTCATCACAGTTCCATCAGACCTCTGGACCCGAAGACCATAGAATATGGATCGCCCCACACGTGCCGATCAACCTTTCTTCTAAAGATTACTTCGCGGGTAAAGACCCTGCTTTAGACGCAATCTACAAAATCATATCGGATGATCAGGGAGCTGATAAGTGAAGTATGCTCCCAAAATTAATGAGATCACCAATTTCTTTTTATTGTTTTTCAACATTACTCTGCTTGGCGTGCTGGCTTTTGTCTTTTTGTCTGTTCAGGCGAAAGCAGAGGAGGGCGCAGAATACGATATCAAGGCTCATTATGATAAAGTTGAGTATAAGATCCCGATGCGTGACGGTAAAAGGCTCTTTACTGTGGTTCTTTCGCCGAAGGATAACACGAAGACCTATCCCATTCTTTTATATCGCACCCCTTACTCGATAAAGGCTTATGGTGACGATTTACCCAATGTTACCAATATGGCGCCTTCCGTGGAATTTTTTAAAGAAGGTTATATTGTTGTTCTGCAAGATTTGCGCGGGACGTATAAATCAGAGGGTGAGTTCAAGGTTATCAGGTCTGTTCGGGAGGATAAGCTAAACCCCACCTCCATAGATGCCAGTACAGACAATTATGACACAATTGACTGGCTAATTCACAACGTGCCCGGACATAACGGCAAGGTTGGCCAATGGGGTGTTTCTTATGCCGGATGGACGACGGTAATGGGAATGGTGGACGCTCATCCTGCATTGGCGGCTTCCTCTCCTCAGGCATCTCCCTCTGATATGTTTATTGGTGATGATTGGCATCATAATGGCGCGTTCCGCTTGATGTACAGCTTTTATTGGATGAACTATACTGCCAAGAAAAGGGCCGAAGGGACCCCAGAAGAAGACAAGATTTTTGATTATGGGACGCCTTGGGGGTACGAGTTTTTCATGAATTCCGGTCCTGCGTCTCAGTTGAATGAGAAATACTTTGCTGGCACTATTCCTGCGTGGAATGATTTCATTGATCACCCCAATTATGACGAGTTCTGGAAAAAACAGAACGTCTTGCAGCATATGAAAAATATCACGCACCCTATCCTGAATGTGGCGGGTTGGTTTGATGCGGAAGATTTTTACGGACCGATTTCGATCTATAACGAGATCGAGAAAACTACGCCTGACAATAAAAGTACCATCGTAATTGGTCCCTGGCGACATGGTGGTTGGCGAAAAGACGGGTCTTTTTTAGGCGATATTCAGTTTGGTTCTGCCACATCAGATTATTACAATAAAAATATTGTACTGCCCTTTTTTGAATATCATTTAAAAGGCAAGGGAAACTGGAGCCCTAGTGAGGCTATTGTCTTTGAAACTGGAAATAATCAGTGGCATCATTTGCCAAAATGGCCGCCTGAAGAGCGGGTTGTAAAGAACCTCTATTTTCATGAAAATGGCAAGTTATCCTTCGAAATACCCAGGGACGTTTCTAAAGCAGCCTCTGACAAATATACTAATGACCCGGCAAAGCCCGTACCTTATTCGACTGATATAAGAGTTGTTCCTGGGCATGAATGGATGATCGAGGATCAACGTTTAGCGTCCACTCGTCCCGATGTATTGGTCTATAAAACGGATATCCTTACAGAAGATATTACAATCGCAGGCCCGATATTAGCTAATTTATTTATCTCTACAACCGGCACTGACGCCGATTATTTCGTCAAATTGATTGATGTCTACCCTTCTGATGCCCCGGACAATATTCGAAATCCTAAAAAAGTTAAAATGGGGGGGTATCAAATGCTGCTGGGTGTAGAGGTGATGCGGGCCAAATATCGCAACAGCATGAGCGACCCAGAACCCATAAAACCGGGCAAGATTACCCCAATATCATTCAATATATGGGATAAATTTCATACCTTTAAAAAAGGACATCGGATCATGGCTCAGGTGCATAGCAGCTGGTTTCCTGCTTATGACCGCAACCCGCAACAATTCATGGATATATATCACGCTGAGGAAAAAGACTTTAAGATTGCTGATCATACTGTCTATCGTTCCAGGCCTTTTCCTTCACACTTGGGGTTGCCGGTTGTAGAGGGTTTCGGACAGGCTCAAAAACAAGACTGAAAAGATTAATACTGGTTAGTGAGCTGAAAAAACGCTTTTTTAGTCCAAGGTAATTCAGGTCCCGCGCAAGTTCCGTCGTCTGGTGTCAAATTGAGTTAAAAGTATGAAATTAAATAAAAATACTAAAATAACACGACGTAAGGTGCTTTCAATAGCTGGCGGATGTGCGGTTGGAGCCATCGGCGCACCCTATATTAATAAGGGACGTTATACCTTATCTGCTTTTGCAGCGACGGATTACTCCGCACGAGCCATAGATCTGGTTCAGCGTTCTTTGGTGGTCGATATGTTGGGGGCAATGACAGTCAACGGCAAGGTGGAAGAGGCATGGTTGGCTGATGAGAATGGTTTCTCGGATCAAGATCTTCGCAATTTCCGCGCTTCAAATATAAACGTATTTCACAGTGGTAATGGTATTAGCGGTCCCGATGCACATTACACTGCTTTGAAGACAGTCGGTTCCTGGAATGGTTTTGTCGCCAATCATCCAGATGTTTTCATGCGCATTGATAGCGTTTCTGATCTTGATGAAGTACAGTCCTCAAATTTGATTGGCATTCTGATAGGCATTCAAAATGCCGAACATTTCAGAACAGCTGACGATATTGAGATGTTTTACGGATTAGGACAGCGCATATCACAGTTGACCTATAACGCCAGAAACAGGATTGGCAACGGCTCCACGGAACGCATTGATGGCGGGATCAGTGATTTTGGCATTTCCATAATCGAGCGCATGAACAAGGTGGGAATGGGCATAGATGTGTCTCACTGCGGTGACAGAACGACGCTGGACGCTTTTGAATTTTCGAAGAAGCCAGCCATGATCACCCATTCAAATTGTCGTGCATTGGTGCCGAAACAACCTCGTGCAAAAACGGACGAGGCCATCAAGGCAATGGCAAAAGCGGGAAGCATCATGGGGATTTCAAATGTGCGTAACTTCGTGCTAGATCATGAACCGACAACAATAGACCATGTGATTGATCATTATGACCATGTGATTAAACTTGTCGGCATCGATCATGTTGCCGTTGGCACTGACGCGGATCTTGCTGGTTACGATGCGCTGCCCCAGGCTGACCAGGATAATATCCGGAAATATTTCAAGGATGCTTATCGCTTTCGTGATAAGATTGATATTGAAGGGCTGTCACATCCAAGAAAGATGTTTGATCTTACAGAAGGTCTAATCCGTCGCGGGTACAGTGATGATAACATTGAGGCCATACTTGGCCTGAATGCGAAAAGAGTGTTGACGGAAATTTGGGGGTGAGTGACCGGAGAGGGGCGGTTTTGATGGATGCTGTCCCGCACCGCTATTGCACCTCCTCTGGTCCAATGCCGCTGGCTAACAGGATTATGTGACGAGGCTGCCTTCTCAAAGAGCCGTTTTCACAGTTTTATCAACTGTTGTTTTTCTGCGCTTTCGTAGGCCGCGAGAATTATTCTGAGTGCTCTCATGCCGTCTTCGCCGGTGACAGCGGGTTCTTTTTTTAGCACGATACTTTCGACAAAGGATTCCATCTGCAGAGCAAAATTTCCAGGCATGGGTCGCTGTTCCAGACGGACCGGTTTTATGGTATCTTTGGTGAAATAGATCATTTGTTCGGCGTAAGGAAATACTATCAAGGCGCCCTTGCTCCCGTAAATTTGATAGCTGGCGGGGTTGCTGTCCCAGCCCGGCTCCAGTGCCAGATTGCCTTCAGAATTCCAGCTGCCGCCCCATCGAAAGATGCCTTCATAGGGAAGTTGTGTGGAGAAGCTTATGGTATTGGCGATCAGGTGGGCCACAGCGCCGTTTTTGAAGGTAGTGGTAACATGCTCTGAAGCGGGCTTCTCACCTGAGATATTTCCCCGCCCAAAAACAGTTTCTACCTCTGTATCCAGAAACCAGCAAAACAGATCAATCAGGTGAATGCCATGATCCACAATACCCATGCCGCAGCCACCAGGCGTTCCCGTTGGATAATGATGAGACCCCATTTCCTGATAGCCTTCAATCCCATCACCGGTAATCACCGTTTCCATCGCCATGGATATTTCGCCCAGTTCACCATTGCGGATCATCTCCCGGGCCTTAATGTTCGCGGTTAGCGTTCGGTAGGTTGCGCCGTAATAGAGCTTTACGCCCTGTGCTACACATTTATCCAGTATAGCCTTGCCATCTACCAGGTTAGTTGCCAATGGTTTCTCAATCAGGATATGGACGTTATATTCGGCAACTTTCTCCGCTACTTCGCGGTGATAGCGGGCGGGCACACAAATGCAGGCAATATCTAGCCGTTCAACTTTGAGCATTTCCTCAAAGTCAAGATAACCTTTAATTCCCCATTTTGACGTGACATTTTCCAGGGCTGCCTTATCCAGTTCAGCTCCTGCAACCACGTCAATGCAGTCGAGGCCTTGATAAGCCTGAAAATGCACAGCAGCTACACCGCCTCCTGCGCCTATTACGCCAACTCTCAGCTTATCCACCTTTTTCTCCTAAAAATATATCTGTGATCACAGAATGCTAAGAATATTTTTAAGGTCTGTCTTGAATAATGTCAATTATTACATGATTATTGACTTAATTCATATCAGTATGATAATTTCATAATATGCATTATTGTGATCACAGAAATGGCCGGCATAGGTTTATATTTTGTGAGAGTGATTGATCTATAAATATATCAGCCAGATTTCTTCCTCATTGAGAAGGAAATAGGCTGATGGGGCATCATAGAATCTGTAAATAAGGAACACTTGTTGTGAGTAAAAGAAAAGTTATCTTAACCTGTGCCGTTACAGGCAACGCCCCGGTAAATCCAAAATATCCGTATGACTATCCGATAACGCCGAAACAGATTTGTGCTACCGTAACGGAAGCTGCCAATGCGGGGGCTTCGATTGCCCATATTCATGTTCGTGATCCGGAAACGGGTCATGGATGCAGGGATGTGGAGCTTTTTAAAGAAACTGTGTCACGTATACGCGATAGCGGTACCAATATCGTCCTTAATCTTACCGCTGGTATGGGCGCAGTTTTTCTTCCGGACCCAGAAGATGAAAGCCGCGCCCTGCCAGAAAGTGATCTGCTGGGTGCAGTTGACCGTTTGGAACATGTCAAGGATTGTCTGCCGGAAATTGCCTCGCTTGATATTACCACGGGAAATCAGGAAGAAGGTCCGTTTGAATTTGTCTATCTCAACACTACAAGAACTCTGCGGCAAATGGCCCGATTATTTCAGCAATATGGTGTAAAGCCTGAACTGGAAGCCTTTCAGGCCGGAGACGTACTTTTTGGTAATCAGCTGATTAAAGAGGGATTGATTGATGGCAAAGCCATGTACCAATTCGTTCTGGGTGTTAAATGGGCGTCGCCCGCAACACCGGAAACCATGATGTATCTCAGAAGTCTGTTGCCTCAGAATGAAAATATAGAATGGTGCGGCTTTGGCATTGGGCGGGATCAGATGCCCATGGCGGCTCAGGCAGTCTTGCTTGGCGGTAATGTTCGGGTTGGGCTGGAAGATAATCTTTATATGGAACGTGGTGTGTTTGCTACCAATGGCGCACTGGTTGAACGGGGCTGCTCAATCATTGAAAATCTGGGCAATGCGATTGCTACCCCTGATGAGACCCGTGAAATTCTTGGCCTCAAGAAAACTGTTTAATTCACAATTATATTTTACATCTTGATGTGTGGACCAAGCCAATGACTTCATCGCCTCATAAAAGAGAAAAGTTGGAAAAGACTATTTCTTTCCGAAGTTATGTAACCCTGGGCCTTGGTATCGTCGTTGGTATTGGCTGGGTTGTTTATTCAGGTCAATGGTTGAAAGATGGCGGTCCGCTGGGAGCAATAATAGCGTTTCTAATTGGAGGGCTTTTGCTTATTCCAGTGGGGAAGTGTTATGCGGAACTGACATCTGCCATTCCGGTTTCGGGGGGGGAAATTGCTTTTTCATTCAAGGCTTTTGGCCCCTTTGTCTGCTTTCTCACTGCTTGGATAATAGCATTTAATTATGTGATGGTTACGCCTTTTGAAACCATTGCAATTGGGACATTGCTGGAATCCATTGTTCCGGCCATTACGACAGAGCCAATTTATTATATCGACGGTAGCAAGGTTTCCTTGTCCACGATTGTTCCTGGTGTTGGGACCGGTATTTTTCTAATCTGGCTGAATTATAAAGGCGTGGAGAGTTCTACCAAATTTCAGGCATTTATTATTTACGCCCTGATCGCCTGCACGCTGGTTTTTACTGCCGTTGCGTTTATTAAAGGAGATGTTTCAAATCTGACACCCTTATTTGCGACAAAAGGCTCCTTATGGGCTGTGGCTCCCGCATCAATTATTTCGGTCATTGTCGTGGTGCCCTGGTTTCTGTCAGGCTTTGATGCCATCCCGCAGGCGGCGGAAGAGGCAGGCATTAAAATGGATGCTAAACAGCTAGGCACTGCTATTATTTTAACTATCATTGGCGGTACTATATTCTACATATTGATCATTTTGGCAGTGGCGATGAGTATGCCGTGGCAAATATCAAGCAAGTTGCCATTTGCTTCCGCAGAAGTGTTCAAGGCAGCTTTCGGCTATGCGTGGGTGGCAAAGCTTGTTCTCATCACTGCCTTGATGGGTCTTGTGAGCACATTAAATGGCATGTATATCGCGGCATCACGCGTAATCTTTGCCCTTGGACGTGGAGGATTGTTACCCCGCTGGTTTGCTGACGTCCATCCAGTATATCACACACCAAGGAACGCACTGTTATTCGTGGGAGTTATCTCTCTGATAGGGCCGTTCGTGGGTAAAGCTGCTATGGGGCCTATTGTGAACAGCAGCTCTCTGGGCTTTTCTTCGGCTTTGATTGTCACCTGTCTTGCTGCCATTCGTCTGCGACATACTGCTCCAAGTTTGCCGCGGCCCTATAAGGTTAGCAAGGCCTATTTATATGCTGGCGCTGCCATATCATTCATCCTTGTGCTGCTCATGATATTGCCGCAAAGCTCAGGCCAATTGGCTATGCACGAATTCTTGATTGTAGGTATCTGGATGGCTTTTGGTATTGTGGTTTACTTTTGGCAAATGTCGAAAAAGACCATGGATCACAACGAACGAAGTCACATGATTTTAGGTGAATATCGTTAAGATCAATTCATATGTTATTCGCTGCAGATAAAGTGGAAATTTATGTGCAGCATATAATAGCTATTGTTTTACTTACGGGGTGTCAGGGGTGCAGTAGATGTATTAATCGACACTTGGTGGGACTTGCCATTCGATAATTGCACTGTTCCGTCAGTGCTTCATAGGGGGCTCGCCCGCTATGTGCCCTTGGGGTTTGACAAAGTTATAGAAAATTTCTCTTTCTGAAAATTATTCTTCCGGGTCGATATCATCTTTCAACTCAGTAAGTTTTATCCCAAAAAAATTTAGGTAAGATACAAATGAAATTGACGGATATTCCTACACCGGCCCTGATTTTGGATCGTAGTCGGCTTCAAGCTAATATCGATCGCATGAACAGTCGCGCTGCAAAGTTAGGTGTAATATTGCGACCTCATGTAAAAACCGGAAAATGCGCGCTCATTGCCGAAATGTCGGTGGGGGTGAATGGTCCAATTACGGTTTCTACCCTGAACGAGGCCGAATATTTTGTTGAACATGGCTTTCGAGACATTACTTACGCTGTAGGTGTTACGGTAGAAAAACTGCAGCGTATCGCCCGGATTCAAGCGAGGGGAGTGGAAATCAAGGTCCTGCTTGACAGCCGGGAAATTACTGAAGCGCTTGTAAATGAGGCCGAATGGCTTAATAGTCACTTCCAAGTTATGATCGAAATTGATTGTGGTGCACAGCGGGGCGGCTTGACACCTGAAGATCCCGAACTTATTGAAATCGCCCATCTGCTGTCAAACTCGGCACGTGCTGATCTGGCGGGAGTGCTGAGCCATGCGGGGCATTCCTACAATTCTAAAACCCTTGATGAGATTGGAAAAGTCGCTGAAGATGAGCGCCGGGCGGTTGTTGAAGCCGCCACCAGAATTGAGGCTGAGGGTATTGCCTGCCCTGTGCGAAGTGTTGGCTCAACCCCTACGGCATTGTTCGCCGGGCATCTCGAAGGCATTACCGAAATGCGCCCCGGCGTTTACGTATTTGGTGATGTCTTCCAGGCCTTGCTGGGAAGCTGCAAGCAGGAAGACATCGCCATCAGTGTGTTAGCCACTGTCATCAGCCACAAGCATAAACTTGACTTCGGGCTTATAGACGCAGGCGGGCTGGCACTATCAAAGGATAAAAGCGCGGCCCAAAGCTATGGGCACACTATTGGTTATGGCCTGATTTACGACATGCTTGGCCAAATGCCACAACCGGATATCACCCTCGATACTGTACATCAGGAACACGGCTGGCTGCGGCCAATCGAAGGACCTTTTCCCTTCACCCGCTTTCCACTTGGGTCCAGGCTGCGCATCATGCCCAACCATTCCTGCATGATGGCTGCGCCTTATGACTGTTATTATGTAGTTGATGGTAGCGATGAGATAATTGACGTATGGGAAAAGACGACGGGCTGGTAAATACAAGAAAACTTGGAAATCAGTGAGAAAGCACGCCGACGGTTGATCCTGAATGAAGGCGGGGATAGCTGAACCGGTAAGTACTATGGGGCAATATCAATAAATTTCTTTGAGGGGGAAGTTCTAAATGTGGTCATTTTACCAGCGATACTTGCTACCGGGTCTGGTGTTTCAGGGTATTGTTATTGGTGGAGGGTATGCCACCGGCAGGGAACTGGTAGAGTTTTTCCTGCCCAGTGGCCCGATAGGCGGCTTGATGGGCATGGGGGTTGCTGCATTGTTGTGGAGCCTGGTGATGGCGGTATCGTTTGAGCTGTGCCGGATGACCCGCAGCTATGATTATCGTCATTTCTTTCAGCGGCTTCTGGGGCGGGGCTGGTTCCTGTATGAAATCCTGCTTGTTTTTCTGATGGTCGTGATTCTTTCCGTCGTTGGTGCCGCGTCCGGTGAAATTCTGCATAATATTCTGGGGCTTTCTCCTGCCCTGGGGACGATACCGTTGCTTGTTGCGATAGGGGTTCTGGTTTTTTATGGCAGCGGTTTGATTGAACGCTTCATGGGCTTTTGGTCAATGCTTCTTTATGTCAGTTTTGCCAGCCTTGTGATCTGGAGCCTTGTCGCATTTGGTTCTGATATTGAGCATACTTTTGTAACTGAAGGGGAGGTCGGCAGTTCCTGGCTTTATGATGGCATACGCTACGCCGGATATAATTTGGCGTCGGTGCCGCTGGCGTTCTTTTGTCTGGAACATATTACGCGCAGGCGCGAAGCTGTTACCGCAGGACTTCTGGGCGGGATAATTGCCATGTCGCCGGCCGTATTCTTGTTCGTGGCCATGATGGGGTCATATGATCAAATTGCGTCGGTGCCGATTCCGTCTGCCTTGCTATTGTCCAGGCTGGATGCCCGCTGGTTCGAGGTGGTTTTCCAGATCATTCTTTTGGGCACGCTCATTCAGACAGGAGTTGGCCTGATTCACAGCGTTAACCAGCGGATTGCCAAGGCACTGGAAGAAAAGGGAAAGGTCATGTCTGCGGCTGCTCGGCCGGTGATTGCCATAGTGCTGCTGGGGGTGGCGTTATTGCTGGCGTCGCAGTTTGGTCTCGTTACTTTGATCGCAAAGGGATATGGCTTGCTGACTTTTGGTTTCATCCTCGTTTTTGTAATTCCGGTCCTGACAATTGGTTTTGCCAAAGCCTTTGTATTGAAAGCCAAATGACATAAGTAAAGCCGTATTTTGTTTTTATCTCAAGAGACGCAGGAGCTGATCTGCTCCAATCAATGAGTCCATGTCGGGAGGGAATTCAGCCAGTTTTCTGGACTCATTTATATGCGGAGTGCAGCAGAGGGGCGGCAAGGCGCAATTTCTTGCGTGTAATTTTCTACGCGTAGTTTTTTACGCGCAAATAGTTGCACGCAGCCAATTACGCGCTGGGGAAGCGGTATACCACGCGCAATGGCTTCATATGAGGCTGATTGACCATACGAATGATCAGCGTGGATGTGCAGTGACATGGGGTGGAAAAGACCGAGCATTAATATGCCCTGTCCTCCTCTGAATAACTGTTCCTGGCTTCTTGTTGGGTGTCTCGCTAACTTGACTGAAGACCTTTCATGCCCTGGCGATCAGGTGCCGCGCGGCTATTATTTAAATTGGAGTATTATGTGATAAAAACACAACCATATCGAGATATATTTCCTTTTAAGGCGTGCAAGTTGTCACATCAGAGCGTCGAGTTCTGGTGTGAATCCAGTGAACGCAACCGTTGTCAGGGGTGCTGATCAGTTTTGAAATATACGGCATGAGCTGTTAAACGATATGGCGCCTGTCGAGGTTTTGTAGTTCCCTGCACTCTTGATTCCCCTTCCCTAATATTTGATCGAACAGGGAACTAAAATTCCCTGTTAATGGCTTAGGGAATTTGAGTCTAAGGCATTGATATGCGGTGTGTTCCAGCGACCTGAACTGGCCCTCATGTCCCAAATTTCAATATTTTCCCTGTTTTTAGGGGGTTATCAGGGAAATTACCCTGTTACTGGCCACAGAATGTCAGAGACCGGTTCGCAGGTGACTGCCAGCACCGCCAACAATTTCCGCCATTTCTGCCAGTACCTGAAGGGTTGCCTAGGGTGTTCTGCAAGCCATTGTAATGTCGGGGTAATTTAGCACTGAAGGAAATAACACAGAGCGTCTTTGGTCGTTTTGTAATGGTGTTTTTCCGGTCGTTCGCGATCCAGTCTCTAATCCGGGATCGTGCCAGTACCTGTAAAGTCTTTCCTCCAAAGCGGCAGTAACCTAAGCTACAATTGATTTAAGGCGTGCGAAATTTAAATCCGAAGCGTATTATGGGGGAATGACAAATCTACCTTACATTGCCCGATCCCTAAATCTAGGGGAACATCATTCACTAACCGGGCAGTCCGCTTCTGTTATAAACCAATCTGACCTTTTTGATCAGGCATGGAAAGTCTTGGTGCTTTTGACGGAACCTGGTGCAGGAAAGAGTCGATTTGCAGCGAATATTGGGCGGTTGGACAGGTGTCGGTGTGTATTGGCATGGACGGGCAAACATATAATTTTGGGTGAAGCCACGCGAAGTTGCGATTGTCTGATCATTGACGGCCTTGATGAAATTCTGGACCAAACAAAGATCGAGGAGGTTATTACTAGGGTGTGGACTCAATTGCACCAGCATCTGATGGCAAAGATATAGAGCAGATTGAGGAAGTTTTTCGCCGATTTCTCGAAACGCATTGCCAGTCGGCGCATGTCCTTCATTTTACAGAAGAAGCGCTCGACAATGTTGCGCATGGCATAGAGGTTGGCATCATGCGGCACGGGATGTCTGGCATTGCTTTTTGAGGGGATGACGGCAAGTGCCCTTTCCTCGGCGATAGCCTGCCGGATTTTGGCACTGCCATAGGCTTTATCGGCAACGATGGCCAGAGGTGGTTCCTGCCAGTTCAGGAAAGCATGCATCATCTTGCTGTCATGGAGCTGTCCGCCGCTGATCGCCAGTCTGACGGGTCGCCCTCGGACATCTACAGCCGCGTGAACCTTACTTGTGCGACCGCCGCGTGAGCGGCCAATACCCTCTTGAAGTTCCCCCTTTTTGACCCAGCCGCCGCGCGGTGAGCCTTGACGATAGAACCATCGATAAACAGCAGGGCGTCTTCACACTCCTGAGCCAACGCTTCAAAGATCGCCTGCCACACCCCGCGCTCTCCCCAGCGCACATACCGATTGCAGACCGTGGTCGGTGGCCCGTAGCGCTCTGGCAGGTCGCACCACGGAGCACCCGTTCGCAAGATATAGAAAATACCGTTCAGAATAACCCGGTCGTCCCGCCGGGCCGGACCTCGTCCCCGTTTGGGCAACAAAGGTTCAATGATAAGCCATTCTGCGTCGCTTAAATCAAATCGTGCCATATAAAACTCCCTGTATGGGAGCTTTGAATCAAAAACAGCTATGAAAAGCAAGAAAATGAATTGGGTGCAGACCCTAACGAAATGGGTCATGTATATCTTATTCTTGGCCAAAATGTGCAGTTACGAGGGTTTTGTCAGATTAAAGTTTTGACGGTTGCGCGGGCTCCATTTAGCATTGCGGGATGAGCATACATTTTCGTTACTTTAAGTCATCATCCGAGATTATCCGCCTGGCCGTGATGATGTACGTACGTTTTCCTCTGTCTTTGCGGCGAACGGAACGCAATATGCCCCAGTTCAGAAGCGACAAATCCTTACAAAAGTTCACGGCTATCCACGACCAGATATTCAATCATTTTAACGGAGCCTTTTATATAAAATTGGCACCTCACCAAACGCCATCACTTTAAGGCTTTCCGATCCGCCCAGCTGGCTGAGTGGCGGTCTCTGGCCGCATGACATAACCTGCCCGCTCGGGACAAACTGAGACCGGTTCGCGTTATTCTGACAGCGCCTCATGGCTTGTTTCTTTCAGAAGTCGGGGAGGGCCAGTGCATATCCTCGTCCAACGGATAAATTGGTCGTGTCAGGCCCTGCCATGGTACAGAAGAAAGATTGGGGGTCGCAAGCCCTGGCGCATCGACCTCAAAAATATTTTTGTCTGGCACCAGGCCCTTAAATCCGGCCCGGAAATGGCCGCGAGATTTAACGACTATGCTTGAAGCCGTGGTAACATCCAGACCAAAATGGGCAAAGCAGTCTGCCCCGAAAACTTGCTGACGAGTGGAAACGACGATGACAGTCAGTCCTTTAATTGTGAGAACACAAGACATGCCCAAAGGAACTACAGATCCCTGATAGACACCCGTGGTGCTGAGGTAATCCCCCTGTTTGATCAGAGTGACGGTCGCTTCAACATTAAACGGTTCGGCGTATTGCGAAATCAGGGACTTGTTAAAGCGGGCGATAAACGTCTGGCCTTCAGTTGCCCTGACAGCGTCAGCAACAACCTCTGGGGCGTGGATAATCCCAATCAAGGCACCTTTTACATCAGCCTCATAAAAGCTCTTGAGCAGCCACATTGTATTACCCGTTCCGCCACCACCGGGATTGTCAGCGACATCAGCGAAAATCAGGGGAGTGCCGGAAGCTTTTTTGCCCTGGATTTGTGCCATTTCAGTTGCGTCGTCAACAGATATCAAATTGGGCTTAAAGCGCGCCCGTATATGCCACGCCATTTGGGCAACCTTTTTTACGCACCGTGCTATTTTGATAGCGCTCGTACCGGCGGCATATACGCCCATGCCGTTGTAGGCTGTGTCGGAAAATGCAAACCCGGACACAACTGAAATACTGAAAATTTCTTCTGTTTTTAGAGATTGGGCATAAGCCATTATATCTCCATATGGCGTGCCCGGCGCTGTTAACTGGCTGACCTGCGGGGTTATCAGTGGAACGCGCACAAACGCTTTGGAGAGGCTATGCCCATGCAATAACTGCCATAATAATTTTGCGGCTTCTGCAGCGCGCTCAGAAGAGTCAATGTGTGGATTGGTTTGTTGGGCAATAAGCGCATCTGTACTGGCTCTCATGGCAGGGGAAATATTCGCATGGAGATCAAGGGTGGCGACGATCGGCACATTCTTGCCTACCAAGGTTCTAACAGCTGAAAAATAATCTCCGTCCAGATCATCAGATGCAGTTGTGATGCCTGCCCCATGGGCGATTATATACACCCCGTCCAAAGGCAGTTCATGTTGCAATCTTGAGAGCATTTCGTCGCGTATTCCCTCATAATCCTCATGATCACATGGCCCGCCTGACTGGGCATCGGCAACCAGAATGGGTGCTGGTTGCCAAGGTCCCAGTTTATTCATCGCCCCTATAAAGCCCCCTCCATTATCGCCACCCAACCAGTAAGTAATTTGTCTGGAATTTAGCACTTCGTTGCCTCTGCAAAACGCATAGGCCTTGAAATCAGCGAGGAAGACTGTCGGTGCGAAGCGGTTGCTCTCCAGGCTGATTCCAAGAATAGCAATTTTAGGAATCTTGACGGTCATCTTTAGGGCTTTCAAACCAATTGGTGTTGGGCACTATATATTGGCTATCAGGGATAACACAGTAGCAACAAGAACGGGTACGTATATGCCGACTATGTATCCAAGTATACCAAGCAATGCACCAAGAGGAGCCAGTGCAGGCGAGTAGGCCGTGGCGGCTATCGGTGCGCTAACGGCCCCGCCTACATTTGCCATGCTTCCAGTAACCACAAAGATAAAAGGTGCACGTAATAGATAGGCTGCGACAAGAAGGATTATTATATGAAAAGCCATCACCATCCCACCTGCCAGCAGTATCTGAGGCGCTTCAAGTATCGCACGGAAATCAGCCTGTGCCCCTACGGATGTCAGTAAAAGAAATAGGGCGACATAGCCGAAATCAAATGATCCTACTTCTGAAATCCTGCGTACTCGTGTAAATGACAGGAAAAGGCCCAATGTAACAACAAGGATAATTGTCCATGTAGACTGGCTAACCACAACAGGATCACCCAGTTGTGGCATTAATCCTGCAATGAATCTGCAGGCGATGGTAATGCAAAACCCTCCACATATCATGATGAGAATATCATTCAGGCTGATTAGGCGTCGCGAAGCCTGGACAGACTCAAAATCACAGACAACGGTATCCAAATGGCTGCGGTCCGCCCGTAATTTCTTGTCAAACAAGGTTTGATATGAGCTGACTGCAATCAGTGCACCTAACCAGCCATACCCGACCAGCGTGTCTGTAATGACAACGGGTCCAAACAGGGACGGGTCCCCACCAAGGCTTTGATGAACTGCCAACATATTAGCTGATCCGCCGATCCAGGCTGCGCTCAGCATGGCCATGCTCTGCCAGGCATCCGATGGCAATATATGTTGCAGAAAATAGAAAACGACAATTGAGCTGAAAGCAATTCCGGCTGTCCCGATAAAAAACATGGTAATTGCGATACGCCCGACGGTAGCCACTGCCCGCAAATTGATGCTTACGGTGATCAGCAGAAGCGCGAGCGGAAGTAGATATGTTGCCATCCAGTCATAAAGTGGACTTTCTGATGGAATGACGCTCACAGAGGTCAGTATTAGCGGCAGAAAGTACATCCAGACGACCGGGGGTACAATATTGAACAAAGGCTTAAGTTTGTGCATGCCTGAGGCCGCAGAAACAAGCGCTGCCACACCGGCAATGATAGCAAAGATGGCCATGGGGTCGGAAATGAGGGCTTCGGGATTAGTCACTGCGGATTTTCCTGCAAATGTCGGTTACGGGGTCAACCTGGTTGAGCCAGCAGTTGAACCAGTCAACAGCTCCCTGTTGTGAACGCCACCTTTCAAGTGGCTTGACCAGGATATGAACGCCTGCCGGGTAGTAGGTCATCTGAACTTTCTGTTCGCGAAGTTTTAGACCTGCGTAAAATTCCCATTGGGATAGCATGGATGGCCAGCCGATTGCTTCCAGACGAACCGGCGTGCTTACATTATAAATGTTAAATGCGGGAACTTGAGCAAGCCAGTTCTTGATACCGTCGGATGTTACAGGGTTCCCGCCATTCATTGTGCGGTATTCCTGTTGATCATTTGGCAAAGGAGCATTGAGCCGCATAAGGTAGCTCATATACCCTCTATCCACCGAATCTGAAATCAGGGCTGCCTTGAATTTGGTATCTGAATGTGCAAGCGTGTATTTCGCATAATAACCGGCTCTGCTGAACCCGCTTAATCCTATTCTTTCGAGGTCGACTATCCCTTTTTTTGCCAAGGCGGCAATAGCGCTTTCAATACCAAGCATATGTGATCTTGCTTCATGGGGAGTATAGCGGTGTTCAAATCTATCCTCCAGTTGTAAAACCATCATCCCTTTTGCCGCCAGGGCCTGGGCAGCTTGTCCCGTCGTGAAGGCGCCACCCGACAGGGTATGACTTCCGTCCAGCATATATTTATTTGGCCAGAAACCATGCATTTGAATAACAAGGGGATAGCTTTTTTGGGGCAGATATCCGGCAGGTTTTAAAAGTCCTGCAGTCCATTTTGTGCCTTCGGCATCGGTCCATCTAAATATGTCAGCTTTTTGGAAGTTGATATGTCTGAAATCAGGGTTTAATTTGCTGAGCTGTGTCTTGGCCCCGGTATGGGGGTCATGTGCGACGATTTCGGGTGGTGTATTCAACGCTTCGTGCACGGATAGCTCAAGAGCGGAAGACATTGAAGGCTGGGCATCGGCCTCATCGTATACAACCCACCCCTTTTCATTTCGGCGGAATAATCTGGAAGGCAGCGGTCCATTTACGTCAGCAGAACGCACTTCAAGGATATTATCGTTTGACTGATGCCATTGAACACCTGTCACCCGTGCGAAATCCTTCTGGACCCAAAACGACTTTAGTTTTGTAATTGGCGTCAGATTGCCTGATTTCAAGTCGACCTGGACGGCGTATGCGCTGCTGTCCACGACCTCGCTATCAGGGTAGATCGGTAACAACGTGTTGACCAGGACCACACTTTGCCCGTCTGTATGCCACAGTGCGTGCGGTGCAGTGGCAACATCGACAAAGGCGCCTGTTGGTGCTGCGACGATAGGTGTTACAGAATGGTCATCAAGATCAATTAATACAAATTGCGCAATTTTTGGATTTGTCCACTCGCGATCAGAAGAAGCATCGGGAATATGGATCTTCCGCGTGGGTCGAGGGTGTTGATAATCGTTCCATAATGAGGGGGGCTGTGCAACCGGACGTATTGCGACGGCCTTTGTTCCATCTGGAGACAGCCATAACCCTTTGCTATTTTCTGTGAGCGCTGCGGGCGCTTCCACAACTTTAGTATATTCATTATTGTCCAGATCCAGAATAATAGTTTTATAATAGGTATGCCGATCAGTTGTCCCGTTAGAGGTCAGCAATGCCAATGACTGCAAATCATCCTCTTTTACAGTATAACCAGCTATCGAATCTGACAGTGCGGCATTGTCAGGGGGTGATGAACGTGTTGTCAGAATGGCCATATTATTTACAACATCATAGGACCACACGCCTCCCTTGAACGTCGTCAATTGCCGGGTGTCGCCCGTCTTTGTATCCGCCGCGAAAAGTTGAGGTAAGGTATCCGGCGTTTCCGCAAGAAAATAGATAGAATTTGTGTGCGCGCTCCATTGCGGACTCGAAATTGCCGGTCTGTTCGATGATGAAGAAAAACGTGCCAATTCCCTCGGTTCCGGCCGTGGGCCTGTTTTATTTACGAAGGCATGCACGTCATCCAGGAAGTATATTTTTAGAGAATAGTCATTTGTGCCTGTTTGCAGGTTGCCACGTGTTGTAACAATGAAAAATGCAGAACCGTCCGGGGCTGTTTTAAAGGCCCCATTCCAGTCAGGGTCGGGATCGACAAGACGCTGCATCTCAATGGAATCCGTTACGGCAGGTAATCGTTGAGGTGACAAGGCAGCTGCACTGCTGATGTATAGAGTGATTGTGCATGCCAGCAGGACAGCCGGAGTCAATCTACCACCCGAAAAGTCGCCATTGACTCTGTGTTCCTGCTTAATGGTTCTTTCCTTTATCGGACACTTTTTGCGCGCTGACAGTATAAGGCCCCCGGGTAAGAGCCAGCTCAGATACAATGCCGTTTGCATCACGTATGAATTCTATGTGAAATTGGCTCGGTGTCCCAATATACAGATTTTCCACAACAAACTTCAGCGGGGATATTTCTGTCAGCTCGTAGGGATCGTCTCCGGTGTAGTCAGGTAATGTTACTTGCATCTTTCCGGCTGTATTTTGATGGATTTCCAGATTATCAATCCTCCTCATGGCCCGCAGACGGTGCGAGTAGGTAGGTAATACGTCTGCAACTGCATACCTGCCAGCAAGTTCATCCAGTACTTTTGCGCTGCTGCTGATTTTGGAAGCAACAGTTTCCCGGTACATTGGCCAGCCCATCGCATCGGCAATGGCACGACGTATTTCATAATAGAGGAGAGCTCCGTTTGCGCCGTTGGTGAAGATTACCATTCCGTCACCGGTTTCGAGATGTCCTTCAAACCATGCCTTATAGTCTTCGTTCGATCCGCTATGAAAGAACCGGCGCTGTGCGCCGGAGCCGTCCAGTTGCGGGCCGAGACCAAAATAGCTGGGGCCAACTTCAGTCATCATGTTTACGGCAAGTTCTTGGGGCAAGAAGGCACCTTCTTCGCCTTTGTAACTTTTTATCAGCGCGCACAGCATGCGGGCAATGTCCGTTGGTGTTGTCCAAAGACCGGACGCCGCTTTTTCTGCAAAGGTGTGCCAGCCACGGGGCAGGGCGCCGACCTCCCCGTTTTTGTCATGTGCTGCTGCGATATTCCCAAATTCCTTCGGGAGAGGATTTTGGTAGGTGCTTCGGTTCATTCCCAAGGGGTGTGTGAGTTTTTCCCGGGCTGCTTCCTCAAATATCTGCCCTGTAACATCGCTGATCATCAGTTGTTCTACAGTGATGCCGCCCCCAGAGTATTTTGCCGATGTGCCCGGTACAAATAATGGGCGCACGGCGGCCGTTTTTGAAGGCGGCAAGCCATCTAGCGTATCGGTGATCGAGGGTACATCTTCGCCAGGGATGAAATCAGGAAAGCCATGTACGCTCAAGCCGGATGTATGTGAGAGGATGTGGCGCAGGGATATAGGGCGCACACGTGTAAAACTGTCTTCCGGTATCTGCCATGTCTTTAAATAAGAGTTAACTGGTGTATCCAGATCAAAAATTCCGTCACTGACCATTTTCAGAGAAATAGTGGCGGCTCCGATCTTGCTCACTGATCCGACCGAATAAACGGTTTCAGTATCTGCTTTGCGGCCAGTGCGCATATCTGCAACACCATATGCATTTGCCCACGCCAGCTTTCCATCGCGAATGAGAGCAATGGAAACTGATGGGACATGATAGTGATCCATACGCTGAGCAAGACTCCAGCGGGGCATGTTTTGTCCGGATTGGATGATTGCTGGTCTTAAACCGTTTTCAATGCCTTGTACGATGGTGTCGATATCGTGGGCTGACTTTGTTCTGTCCTGTTCTGCTGCACAGGCTTCAAGACAGAAAGTGCATGTTGCAGCAATTGTGATTACTCGAGCATATTTGGAAAGGGAGTTCACCATTTTTTATCCGCCTCGCTATTCTTTAAAAAATTTGGAATACATACCGGAAGGCAAGTTCCGGTATGGCAAGGTTCCGATGTTGGCCGGCCCGTGTCCAGGGGCATCAATAATGACAGATCCCTTTGCAAGGCCGGTTTCAATGAAGCCGCGCATATAGTGCCGACGTGACTTTACCGCCACAATATCAAAATCTTCTGTTTTCAGTCCCACATGCCCGATTATGACATCCGTTTTTGCCTGATAATATGCGGGGGTTAGAATAATCCACCGGTCAAGCCCGATATTGATGCTCGCAATTGGAGAAGGTGTGGTGTCATTGATGGGGAAACTACCAATATACCCGACTGTTGCTTTGGCTTTAACCGGCTTTCCGGAAATTGGCCATAAGCCTCCAATATCAACGTTTAAGGTGTCGCCCACTTTATGGTTATCATGGATTTTTTTGATAAGAGATGGATCTGTGATTGTCGCGACAACAAAGTTTTCAGCATCACGATCCAGCAATTCTGTCAGAATATGTGTTCCATCACCCATTCGATCTGACATATCGGCGATAACAAAGGGGCGTACGTTTTTGGCTACCGATGAGCGCGCATATGATACGCCTTCTTTTACCTTCTGAATGTCATGTTCAAATTCCGTTCGATGCAACCAGATAAAATTGTTCATATCATCGGCTATAGTCTCGGCTATCTTTTGGTCATCATTCGTTACAACGAAAACGGCGACGCCAGCATCTGGTACGTCTGCATAGGAAAAACCCCAGAAGACAGAAACATAGGCATCCGGGACGCGGTTTTCCCACCGGCGCGCACGTTCCATTACATCCTGGGCAATGCCGTCGCCTGTTCCCCCGAAAACTGTTGCGAAGATCATGCCAGGCTTTCGCACAGCTCGCGTTGGTTTATACGTCCCCTGAATTGTGCGGATCAGCAGGCGGGCAGCGCGCTCTCCCATCAGGTTGAAGTCATAGTGGGGGAACCTTTTGACAGCGAGAATGATGTCTGCCACATCTGCCAGAGCAGCATCTTCATTGCCGTGCAGGTCCATGACAATGGCGACAGGTATGTCTCCGAGCTTTTTCTTGATACGCCGGACAAGTTCGGCTTCCGGTCGTTCAATTCCTGTAACGGCCATGCCGCCATGTAATGGAAGGAAGATACCATCAAGATCTTTTATATCGGCAAGCGACGAGACGATTGCATCTGCGTATTTTTCATACGCCTGTCGAGTGACCCATCCTCCGGAAGTGCCGCCAACTGGCCAGCGCACGGCATAGGCGCCAGCCAATTCAACACCGTTATATTCTTTTGCTGCGGCTACAAACCCTGGGACACCGCCTTCTTCTAGTTCCAGGACTTCTGTCCCCTGGCGTGGAGGGCCGTAATGCTCAAAGTGCCTGATATCAGTTGGGCGCGGGCAGAAGGTACATGTTTCCATGGGGAACGAGGCAATAGCGATACGGATTGTATCCTCTTTGGCATCGGCTGAGACACTTCCTGCCCACAAAGTCGCCAATGCCAGAAGAAAACAGGAAATGTGCAAAATTCTGATTTTCGAGAAGTTTCCCAATATTTTAATAAGCATGGCATTTCCTGCTTTGAGTGTAAATTTAACGTGGCGAGTTAGCCCTCTTGAGAAGGTTTGTTCCTGACCCAGAATATACGCTTGAATATATTATCATCACCCCAAAGCAGGTGCTTGAGTCCGCCACCGACATGAAGAATAATAAGTGGCCAGAACATATTTGCTGCGTATTCGTGAATAAATTCGCCGCCTTTGTGCATCCAGTTAATCCGTGCTTCAAAGGGTGAAGGAATTGCAAATAAATCAAAGAATTTTACTGGCCTCATGGCACTCCATTCGATGAGTGGTCCAGTCACAACCTGCGCAAAAATCAGCAGAAGAAATCCCCAGACAACAACCTTGGAAATCAGATTTAGTGTTTTGTGCTGCTGTGGTTTGTTGGGCTGGCGTTGTGCGATATGGAAAACAATCCGGGCCACGAAGAAGACCAGGAAAATACAACCGATGGATACATGATATTCCGTGAGTGCGCGTCTTAATTCGCGAGCGACACCGAGTTCTTTTGCTGTAACGATGTCTTGTCCAAGAATATACAGCCAGATGAGGCCAACAGCCCCAACCCAGTGTAAACATATAGAAGCCCATCCATAACTGTTCTTATTGTTCAGTAGCTGCATATCAAATCTATCCTTCTTTCAGAATCAACTTGGATCACCTGCTCAATCCAGGCAGAGTGATGACTAATTGGTATCAAAGCAGTTTTAGATTGATATATGAAGAGCCAGATAGCGCTCGGTCGGTTGGTCCAGTTTCGCTTAAGGGCTGGGATAATTTACAAGTCGTGTAATATTTTGGAGAGTATTTCCAAAGAGGGAACCATTTCCGATTGAAGAAGTGCACCATAGCCTAGAACCAGCCCCTGTTTTTCCGGTGCGCCCTTATAATATTCACTTAGAGGAGTTGCATTTATACCTTTGCCCCAAAGGATTTTGGATATGTCAACATCGGTGTGCGAGTGAATTTTATTCATGTCGAGGATTAGGACCAGGTGAGTGCCTATATCATCATCCTGCAAGACATGCTCTTTAGGTATATATTCAGCAGCAAGGTGCCGGAATGTTGCCTTGCGTTCCATATACAGTTTCCGCATGCGCCTTAGATGGGCAGCAAAGTGACCTTGCTTGAGAAACCTTTCCATTACTGGCTGTATGGATATGGGTGGGCACACCTCAGTTGCAGAGCGATATTGTTTGGCTAATTGAACCAGCCGCTGGGGCAAAACCATAAAACCCAGTCTAAGTGATTGGAAAAGGACCTTGGAAAAAGTTGCAACATAAATAACACAATCGGTTTCATCCATGGATTTCAAGGTGGGCCGGGGTTGACCGGCATGACGTATTTCTGAATCATGGTCGTCTTCAATAATCCAGGCATTTTGTTCCGCTGCCCATTTCAGCAGTTCTTGCCTTCGGTCGTCGCCCATCACCATGCCCAGGGGATGGTGATGAGATGGTGTAACGAACGCAATATTGGCATCTTCAGCAAGATCAATCCCCGCGCTAACAATAAGTCCGCTTTGGTCGCAAGGTATTGGAACAGTTAGCGCCCCAACAGAATAAATGGCAGATTTTGCTTCTATAAAACCCGGGTTTTCTACCCAGCACCGGTCATTGGTTTGGAGTAAAAGTCGGGCTAGAAAGTGCAGGGAGTGCGTCGTGCCCATGGTGATCATGACTTGTTCAGGATTACAGATTACCCCGCGCCACATTGCCAGATGCTCAACAATGGCTTCGCGTAAAGGCATATACCCCAAGGGGTCCTGGAAGTTCAAAGATGGGAAATCACCATTTTTCCATACAGAAGAGAACAGATCTGCCCATAATTCGAAGGGAAAGAAGGAGACATCGGGTTGTCTGGAAAAGGCAGGCCTCTTCTCTCGAATAATGCGTGACTTGGCAAAAACACGCTCAGCTTCCGGTGATATCCTCACTGGGCGAGCTAGCACTTCCTCTGAAAGAATTATTTTTTTTGGTTTCTGAGTCTTGAGAATAGTTACGGGAATGTGTCGGGTGACGAAAGTACCAGACCTCTGTTTACTGACAAGATAATCTTCCGCAATCAGTTCATCAAGCGCGGCAATAACTGTATTGCGGGAACATCCCAGATCCTGGGACATTTGCCGTGTCGATGGAAGCCGGTGCCCCGGTGCCAACCTTTCTTCCAAAATTAGTGTGCGAATATGGTTTGTAAGACGGCGGTACAATGGTTCATCAGTATTTTCACAGTCCGCCAGTTCTATAATCGGCCCTGAAGCATTCCTGGACATTGTAATAATGCAGCCTGTTTCAATATTAATAAGCAATGATCATAAGGCAGTAAATTGATATAAGGAACTCTTTTCCCCTATCGTTGAACGGCGTCAAAAACTCTTTGCGCACAGGCGATATCTTGTAAGGCTATTCCTGTTCCATCAAAAATTGTAATTTCCTCGCGACTTCGGCGAGCAGGGCAGCTACCTGTCAAAACTGCGCCTAAAAGCTGTATATCTGCCTTGTTGAGGATACCATCTTTTATGGCGTGCTGGGTTTCGCCAATTGTTGTGGATTGGATGATGTCATCTGTAAATACCCGGGCATTTGCAAAAATGGTTTGCTGTAGCTCCTGCTTTCCTGCCGTGTCAGTTCCCATACAGGAGATATGGGCCCCTGGCTTTACCCATGACGCATCAAATATCGCTGTACTGGATGATATGATTGTTATGAGTACATCAGCTACGCGGACTGTTTCCTCAAGCCCTGGTGCAGAGAATTCTACACCGCTTTCCTCGGCAATTTTTCTAAGTGATTCAATTTTCCCAGGTGTGCGATTCCACGCAAAAACATGAGTAAATTGACGTGTAGCGAGTGCGGCTCTCAAATGATAAGGGGCTTGGAAGCCCGCACCAATAATACTTAATATTTTACCCTCTTTAGGGGCAAGGTGATCAATGGCGCTGGCACACGCTGCCCCAGTGCGCAGGGCTGTGATCAGATTTCCTTCAACCAGAGAAATCGGGCGTCCGGTTTCAGGGTCAAACAGCAATATGGTTGACTGGTGATTTGTAAGTCCCTTATGGACGTTTCCAGTCCAATAACCACCGGCTTTCAGTCCCAGTCCAAGACCCTTGGCTACGCCGGATTTTATACCGAATATTGCCTTTGGTTCGGCTATTTCTTCCCTGACGACAGGGAAACTTCTAGCCTCACCAAGATATACCATGCGAAAAACGTCCTCTACAGCACTGCGGGCTATGTCAGGCGTCAGAATTTTGGCAACGTCGGTTTCGCTCAAATAATTTATTGTCATATGCTTGGTCCTGCTGTCTCACCAGCCATTATGTCTGGCCCAGGTTTTTTGGGTTGTGTCTGTCATGCCAGTGAGCTGATATTCGTTATGAGCTGCGGCCGTCATGCAGACGTGATTGGGAAGTACCCGCACCTTGTCACCGATTGAAAGTACCCTGGTCGGGTCAGCACCGTTGCGGCCCATGATATGACCGTGTTCCTGGCTTACTTTCTGAACGAACAAGTCTGTAAATGATGTTCCGCTGGTTGCACTGACGAGCATGCCGTAGCCCATGTCGTTTATCTGTGATGCCGTCGACCGATCTTGAGATAATGCCAGGGCGCCAGCGTCTATAAAGACGCGCTTGGTCTGATAATTAATATCGACTACTGTTGCAAGAACACTGACAGCGATATCGTTTATTGAACACAGTTCCAGGCCCGCCTGAAACAGGTCCTGAAACATGAAAACGCCGGCACAGATTTCAGTAACGCCTTCAAGTGTCTTTGCAAATTGAGCTACCGCGCTGCCACCAATAGTAATGCCTGTCACGCCGGGCGCTACAGTTTGAATTTTGTCGATGGCGTTTAATGCTGCGCGTCGGCATTGTTCTATAAATTGCGCACTTTGGTCTGGTGATTTTGCCATATAAGTCATGCCAGCGAATACATATACGCCGCCAAATTCGACGTCATGTGCATTCCACAGGATTGCCGCTGTCTCCACGAGATCACCGGAATCCGGGGTAACGCCACCCCGATTACCATCTGCATCAATTTCAATAACTGCACGAAGTGGAATGTTTAGCTGTGCTGCCTGTGCAGCCAGATCACGCGCAACTTGAGGTGTATCGACAAATACCGTCAGATGTGCCCCGGCTTTTTGCAGGTCCACTAACTGGGCAATTTTTTCGCGGGTAACGGGAAGTGTATAGCAAATATCTGTTACGCCATGATCGATGAAATACCGGGCTTCACTGATGGTTGATACGGATATTTTGGCATTTCCGTCTGCCACGACCCGGTTGAGTACATCAATAGATTTAGCTGTTTTCATGTGTGGTCTGAAGCTGAGATCATGTCTTCGGAGCTTCGCACGGAATGCTGCTATGTTTCTTTCCAGAATTCCAACATCAAGCAATAGACAAGGGGTGGGCATCCCGTTCATTACATATCCCGATAAATTTCAAGTTGTGCTGGGTATTTGGAGCGTCGATCCAGCTACTTTGGTTGTGTACGAATAACTGATTAATTCTAGAAAACGATATTGGGCGCAAGTACCAGAATGCGGAGGGCCGATGGGGCCAATGCGGCTTGAGCCATAATATTTCAAATTGCCAACAATCTGGATCCGTGAATTGGATCTCTCGCTTACCTTTATTCTGGCTCTTGTGTGGTTGTGAAATAATTCATCAAATGAAGGCAGGGGGCGAGAAATAATGAACACCCCGCGTGCCATGGCAAACAATATCGAGGTTAAGACCGGTATTTAGGATTTAGACCAGGAGTTTAAGAGTTTGTTGCGACGTTTATAAAATTTCAGGAGGAAAACTATGCAGAAATCTGCTTTATACACAAATGTTGCTTTATGGATTATTGTCTCACAAATACCCGCTTTGGTTGCCGGATCGGCATTTGCCCAGGTGTCGGTGAATGATGAGGCGCTTGTCAGTGAAGAAATAACTATTCTTGGCACCAAGCAAGAACGGTATAATACCAGGTCTTCCGATATCGGGCGGACGAACCAGGAAATCATTAAAATCCCTCGCACTGTTACCGTTATCCCCGAGCAGGTTCTGCTCGACCAGCAGGTCTATGACCTTGGCGATGCCTTGAAGAATGTTGGTGGCGTGACAGACGGGGACGGCTTCGGTGGAACGTTGACAGATTATTTAATCCGTGGTTTTCGTCGGGATTCCATTCATCGCAATGGCGTCCGCATGAGCCAGGTGACGAATAACCAGCCTCCAACCCAAAACATTGAGTCCATTGAGGTGATTAAAGGCCCGGCTTCGGTGCTTTACGGACAGATTGAGCCAGGAGGATTGGTGAATATTAACACTAAAAAACCTAGTTTCGAAAGTCGTGGCCTTGCGCAGCTTGTATTTGACGGATATGGGAAAAAGCTGGGGACTATTGATGTTTCCGGTTCTGCCAGTGACACTGTTGCTTTCCGGCTAAATGGTTCTTTCGAGCGTTCAAATACGTTTCGAGATTTTTATGAGATTGAACGTGAGTTTTTCTCACCATCGCTGCTGTGGAATGTAACGCCTGATACAACTGCGACCATTACATATGAATATTACCGGGATAACCGTCCTCTTGACCGTGGTTTTGTGACGCTTTCTGATGGCATGGGAGGACGTTTTATCCCGGACAACATTCCTCGAAGCCGCCGTTTTGGGGAAGACATTGAGGAGCGAGATTCCAAAGTTCACCTTTTGGAATTCACGCTTGAGCATCAGTTTTCTGCTGATTGGAAAGGGACGATGAGTCTCCTTTACCGGACAGAGGATGAATTTGATCTTCAGGTTCGTCCCGTTAGTGTGGATACCGACGGTAATATGGTGCGGCGCATAGATGGCACCAATGATCGTACAGTAAATACATATAACGTCAGTGCATGGGTCAATGGCGAAGTCTCTGTCGCTTCCATAAAAAACATGTTGTCATTTGGTTTTGATTACCGGGATGAGTCTGAAGACCGTTTTTTCAGTGTTGGAACAAACGTCGCCGGATTTAATATCTTCAACCCTGTATACGGTCTTATTACCGATACGCGTACGCCGCCGGGTGACCCACGCGGTGTGAACGAGAAAGCTGTTGGGGCATTTATCCAGGACCAGGCATTCCTGACTGAACAATTCTCTGTTCTTTTGGGAGGTCGCTATGATGAGACACAAGGTGACTCACTTGCCAGTGGCAATCTAACAATTATCAACAAAAAGACAAAATTCACGCCTCAGTTCGGACTATTGTATCAGCCGACAGAATCCACATCTCTATATGCCAGCTACAGTGAAGGCTTTAGCCCCAACACAGTTATTGATCCCATCACCGGCGAAACTTTTGACCCCGAGGAATCCCGACAATATGAAATTGGTGCCAAAGGCCGTTTTCTTGACGAGAAACTTCAGGTAACGGCATCTGTCTACGACTTGAAGAAAAATAACATCGTTGCTTTGAATTCTCTTGGAACACTGGACCTGATTGGTGAAGTGCGATCGCGAGGACTGGAACTGGAAATCAGCGGCGAACTTTCCCCTGGTTTTAATATTCTTGGTTCGTACGCATACACGGACAATGAAATCCTGACACCCACCAGCGCTAACCTCGGTAACCGTACAGGCAATGTCGCTGCCCATACATTCAGGGTTTGGGGGAGTTACGAGGTTCGTCAAGGCCGCTATGCGGGCCTTGGCGGCGGGCTTGGTGTCAATTACACGTCTGACAGGTACGGAGATGACAGCAATGCCTGGAGCCTTGGGGATTATACAATCGTTGATGCCAGTTTGTGGTATTATCTGGAAACATCTGCTCTTTCCCTGGGGAGCGGAAATCAGATCCGACTTGGCCTGAATGTCAAGAATCTGCTTGATGAACGCTATTTTCCGGCCGCAGGAAATTCCACTCGCATCAACATCGGCCGACCAAGGACGATTATTGGCTCAGTTGGCTTTGTATTCTAAAATTCTGAAAACCGGTGGGGTGGTGCGGCAGTTCACGAGACTGCTGTACCACTTTGGTCGGGTAAAATCACTTTACTGCAGCGAGACATATAGCCGAAGCGATCCACGGCTCCGTAACAGATATGAGATGAGGTCAGCATGAACTCGACACGTGTCCCATTTATGACTTTTTTGGCATACACTTTTGTCTTTCTGATGTCGGTGTCCGGCCAACGAGCGATGGCTGAACGGATACCCGATCTGTGGAAGATGCCGGAAAGTGGTCGAACCCTTGAATTCAAGACGACCGAGGGCACCTGGATGTCTCTGGATGTTTTTCCTGATAGCGGAGACATTGTTTTTGAACTGCTGGGGGATTTTTATGTGGTGCCTCAGTCAGGTGGGGCAGCCTCTTCGCTTACGACAGGCCCGGCTTTTGATAGCCAACCTGTGGTGTCTCCTGACGGTAAACATATTGCCTTTGTCAGTGATCGTAGTGGAGCTGAAAATCTGTGGGTGATGGATGCAAATGGTGGCGCGCCCCGCCAGGTTTCGGACGACCATTGGGGTATGTTTGCTTCTCCGGTATGGAGGCCCGATGGAAAATCCATTTTTGTATCCCGGACAAACCGGGGAATACGCTCTGGATACGAGATTGTCGAATACAGTTTGCAGGGGGATTTGCTGCAGACCTATACGTCCCATAACAAAACATTTGTTCCGGATGACCAGATCAGCGCTATGGGTGCTGATTTTTCTCCCGACGGGAAGTATCTTTTTTACGCTTTGCGAAAAGGTCGCCATCCCCGCCGTGTGACTTTGCCTGTATGGCATGTGAGGCGCCTGAATATGGTAACTGGCGAGGATGTGGAGTTTATAACAGAGCAAGGTGGAGCGTTCCGGCCGCGTATCTCACCAGATGGCAAATGGTTGACATACGGGACGCGGCTGGGCGACCCGGAGGGTCCAACAACCCTGAAAGCAGTTAATCTGGCGAATGGCAAGGAGACTGTTCTCTTAACACCTCTCGATCATGATGATCAGGAGAGTGAGGACTTCAATCGGGATATTATCCCTGGATATGCCTTCACAGCAGATGGGAAGGCCGTCATTTTTCCAACCGGGGGTAATTTTAAGAAAATCAAGTTTTCTGGAGGGGAGGTTCAGGAAATCAATTTTGTCGCTGATGTCAAGGTTGATCTGGCTAATGTTGGTCCGCCGCGGCAGGATAACTGGAGCATGAAACAAAAGACAGCCCGCCTGATCCAGCAGCCTTCCTTGTCGCCCGATAATACGAAATTGCTGTTCTCGACATTAAGCGGGATATATCTGCATACTATTGAAAATAAATCTACTATCAGGCTGGAAACGCAATTAAACGCCTTCCAGCCGGTTTGGTCACCGGACGGTAATTCATTTGCTTATGTCACATGGACACCCAACGCCGGGGGGGAAGTCTGGAGGCAGTCATTGGCGGACGGTGTCGCCGGCGCTGTAAAAATCACGACAGAGACCGCGTTTTATGCGGACCTGTTATGGACCCGTTCGGATGAAATTGTGGCTGTTTATGCGCCACTAGAAAAACGCCTGGAAAACACCCAAAAGGCAAGTGCACCCATAGAAGGGCTGGAGCTTTTGGCCCTCTCGACCGATGGTCAAGAGGTTCGACGCCTGATGCGAGCGTCCGGGAATGCAAGATACTACAACAGGCAGATAGGTGATCTTCACCAGACGGCAGAAAACGGCGTTATCTACATGAATACAGCGGACGGATTGGTGTCGCTGAATATGAGTACGCGCTTGGTATCAAATGTTGCCAAAATTTTTGGTCCTGCCGATTTTGATATGCGTGATAGAAAACGTGCGGCGGATGACATTATAGCCAGCCCTGACGGTCAGCTTTATTTGGCAAAAGTTAAAGAACAACTTTTCCTTGTCCCTGCCCAGGGAGGTCATGTGCTAAATATACCGTCAGCGCAGGCGCGGCAAATATCCAGATACGGAGTCGATTATTTTGGATGGTCTTCAGATGGCAGCAAGATATTTTGGACATTGGGCACAACACTTTACATTTTTGATGTGGCTGCGCTAAATGGAGCTGACTTGCCTGAGGAAATGGCCATCCGGCAGCAAACTGAAGCCCTCAAGTTAAATATTCCCCTGACAGCGGAAGGGCCAGAAAAGAAAGCCAGGCTTTTGCTGACGAGAGCGACCATCCTGCCGATGACCGGGGAGGAACCGATAACGGGCAAGTCTATTCTCGTGGAAGGGGACCGTATTGCAGCTATTGTTCCTGACTCGGAAGCCCTGTCTGATGCAGATATTAAAGTCATTGATCTGCGTGGAAAATATATCCTGCCTGGATTTATCGATCTTCATGCCCATTTTTCGGTGATTGGTCGAGGCGGTGTTCTGGACGATGTAGTTGCACCATTTCTGGCTAACCTTGCCTATGGGATTACGACTATTCGTGATCCGCAAAGCTTCACGACGGACATGTTTGCGTATCAGGATTTGGCGGATGCCGGAATGATTGTGACCCCCCGGATATTTACAACCGGACCGGGGATTCAGTCGGATCTGGACTTTGGTTCTGACAGCGACATTCGAGATACTCTAACGAAGTTCCGAGATTTTTACAAAACCCGCACTGTCAAATTTTATTTGGCAGGCAATCGTAGGCAAGAGCGCACCTTTATCACTGTAGCAAACGATATGGGACTGTATGTAACATCTGAGGCTACACGAAATTTCAAATGGGATCTGTCAAAAATACTGGATGGCATTGATGGACAAGAACATCCAATCCCTCATGCACCACTATATAACGATATTCTGACGGTTATTGCACAAACGGATCTGACTTATACGCCAGTTCTGGCTATGAGCCCTACCCGTTATGACGCGCTGCATGCCTGGGAAGCAGATTTTCGTCAGCAAAAGGTATCCGAAAAACTTGCCCGGTTTGTTCCTCCCAATATCATTAATGATCTGCTGGAACAGCCTGACGGCGACCGGACGCCACTTTATTTTCGAGAGCAGGCTTATGTAGCCAGACAGATCGTTGAAAAAGGAGGTCGAGTGGGTGTTGGTGCTCATGCGCTGCGTAATCTGCAGGGTCTTCGATATCATTGGGAAATGTGGACACTGAATGCTGACGGTGATGGAATGACACCAATGGAAGTCCTCACTGCGGCAACCATTAGCGGCGCTGAAGCTCTTGGGTTGCAAGACCAGTTGGGATCTATCGAGGAGGGTAAACTTGCAGATTTAATTGTTCTGGAAAAGGACCCGACAGCAGATATTAAGAATACTGACAGTGTTTTGTTCACGCTTGTGAAAGGCACTTTATACGATAGCGCCACTATAGAGGCTTTATGGCCGATCCGGAAACCAGCGCCGCATTTATGGTGGTATCACTAATACGACCAGGAGTCATATCAATATGATGATAGAGCCCTTCGTCAAAGGGGCCTGCCAGCAGTTGTGGCGGGGCGCTGTAATATTGTTATCCTTTGCCATTATTGGGATGGGGTTATCTGTTGCGCAGGCATCAGTGCGTATCAAAAAATTCAACTACGTTAACATGTCTGACGGGGTCACGATATCTGCGACGGTTATGTTGCCTGATGGGGACGGGCCATTTCCACCCGTCATCATCAGTTCGCCTTATGGCGATTCAATTGCTAGTCCTAACTTTGCCCCGGCGCCGATTTTGCTCAAAAACGGATATGCAGTGATTGTTGCTGACTGGCGAGGAACGGGGTGTTCTGGTGGTCAAAGCAATGTGGGGACACACCGGTTTGGGCAGGACGGGTACGAACTTGTTGAGTGGGCCGCAGCACAAAGCTGGAGTACAGGGCGGGTCGGCATGGCGGGGCCTTCCGCCCGTGGAATTGTACAATGGTTTGTCGCAGCACAGAAACCGCCTCACTTGAAGGCAATAGCACCATCCACATACGTCGTGGACCTTTATCGAGATGGGGCATACCGTGGCGGTGTGGCCCATTACATGCCAGCAGCAAGGTGGTCACTCGTTGATCAGCCAAAACAGTCCGCCCGGGTGTTGGTCGAGGCGGATGCTACATGTTTGGCTAACAGAAAAGAACAATCTGGAGATCCTGTTTTTCCCGGTTTGTCGATGTTGTCTTTTCCGCATCCTGAAGCCTTTTATGATGCGCGCTCGATTTTACCTAATGTTTCGGAAATAGACATCCCAACATTAATGTTTCTTGCTACCTATGACGCATATGCCCCGGCAAATGGGACCGAAATGTTCGATAGGGTTAAGGCGCCAAAACGGTTGCTGTTGAGCAATGGCGGTCATGGCATGTCACGTATGCCACCGGCAGAAGAGGAAATTGTCCGTTGGTTTGATCGTTGGTTGAAGGAAGATAAAAGTATTAAGGTGGACAAATCATCTGTTCGCGTGTTTTTTGAAACCAACAAGAGCGGTAAGCCCGGTTTTTCCCGAGAATATACTTCCTGGCCCCCCGCAGCTAATGAATTGACCTTGTATCTTGGTGAAGGAGGAAAGCTCGCGAAGAAAAAGCATGATGCCGTTTCCAAAGCGGCATACCGCTATTCATCTGATCCGGCTGCGCCCATGATGCCAGCTAAACTTGCGACTCAGATTACCAGTTCTGCGTGGCAGACAATGCCGAATGCAGGTTTGCATTATGAGTCGCAGCCTCTTGCAGAGAATTTGGAGCTCGTTGGTAATGTACACATGAACCTGTCTGCATCGGTTTCCACTTTCGATGTAGATTTAATGGCGATTCTTTCGGAAGAAGCATCAAATGGCGATGTGACCTACTTTAATCACACTTTATTAAGGGCCTCCCGCCGGCCTCTTGCTGCTAATGATGGGAAAGGTAATAAAAAATCTGTGCCATTGGTGCCGGGTAAAACAACAAACTTCGATTTGAGATTTTCTGCAATCGGCCATGCTTTAAGAGCGGGTTCAAAAATCAGACTGGACCTGGTGCCGGCCTGGGTCTTGTCATACCATTTTGGGCTGAGTATCGTTCCGGTCCCCTATGAGAGTACCGTCACTGTCAACCAGGGAGGCACATCTAATGTTTCCAGGTTGAGGCTGCCAGTTGTGGCATATGGTAATGATCTGCCATCTCCGCCCTTGTGCGATAGCCGCCCGGCCCAACCTTGCCGGCACAAGTCTGAATAGGAATTTGTAACGGAAGGTGTTGGTCATGGCGAATGTTTCGCAAACATTATGAAATAGCGCTTCGGTTTTTATCCAGGAATGATTGAAGCCTGCTGAAATAGAGGTCAGGCTCTTCATCAAGGAGATCTCCTTATGTCCGTGGTCAGCTTTTATTTGATATTCACCCACAGCGATTGAAGTAAGGTGTTATGAGTATAAAACTTGCAGCTGGGGGGCTTTTTTTAGCCACTCTGGCATCTGGACCGGCAAATGCGTCGGGGTCTGTTGAATTTGACTTTTCACATATAAGTGAAACATGGGCCGGTATTTCCGGTGGTGTCGACCAGGATATTCGGTATCTGGCCTATGCCGATGCCGGCATTTCTGTGGACGGGAACACGTTGCTCAACTGGCATGGCGCCAGTGCCAGGGTATCGGCCATATACAGTAACGGGACGTCCGTCACGGACATGACAAACGCGCTGCATGCGGTGAGCGGTATTGAAACAGACGTGAGCTCTGTCTGGCTGTACGAGGCATGGATTGAGCAGACGCTTGGTGAAAACACGTCAATCAGGGCCGGGCTGCAGGAGATTAACGAAGAATTTGATGCCAGTGAAACCCGGGGCGTTTTCATACATTCTGCCCATGGTGTCGGGGGAGAGTTTGGCGCCAGCGGGATTACAGGGCCCTCCACCTATCCCTATACCGGGCTGGGTCTGCGGTTCCGGCATACCTTGCGCCAGAAATATTACATGAATATAGCGGCTTTTGACGGTGTTCCTGGCAGTGCCACGTCGTCAAAAAGCACCGTCATCAAACTGGGCAGGCAGGAAGGGGCCCTGATTGTTGCCGAAGCCGGATATGAAGCCGGAAAGTCGAAAATATCCGCCGGATACTGGCTCTATACAGCAGGTTATGAAGATGTTTTGTTGACAGATGCGCTGGGGGACCCTCTCCGCCACAAGGGCAATGACGGCTTTTATGCTCTTGCTGAAACATCGCTCTATAGTGAGGAAAATGCGGAACAGGGACTTGTCGGGTTTGTTCGGGCCGGTGTTGCGGACGGGAAGTTTAACGCGATTGACACATATATCAGTGTTGGGGGTGTTTATACGGGGCCTGTACCGGGCCGGGATGATGATCAGATTGGTCTGGCTGTTATCGCCAGCAGCCCCGGGTCTTCCTGGCGCGAGAGAATGGCCCTTGCCGGCGAAGAGGTGGCGGGGCACGAACTTTCGATAGAACTCACCTGGAAGGCCCCCGTTGCCGAGTGGGTCTATCTTCAGCCGGATGTACAGTATGTTATCAATCCGGGTTTGGACCCGGGCATAAAAGACGCCCTTCTGATCGGATTGCGCCTGGGCCTGGAATGGTAGGGTGACCGCCCGTTGCTCTGTTCGGCCACGTTGGCTGACTAAAACAGGCGAGTATTTGTCTTTCCCTGTATCCTTGATCCACGCTCCCTGTTTCCGGGCTTAACAGGGAAATTAAATTCCCTGTTATCGGCCATGGAATGTCAGAGACCGGTTCGCAGGTGACTGCCAGCACCCGCCACATCATAAGTAATTATAGCGCGCGCCGGGATCCATAAAACAGATGTCAGAAGTTAGAAGCAGGCTATTCGAACCCGAGGGCCCGTCGTTGCGAGACAAGACCGGCAGAATATAGCTCAACTGGTAGTGAGCACGTATATCCTCGCTGCAATCTTCCAGAATATTGGATAGCGCTTCTGTCTGTTTTTTTCCTGCTCCGGAGATTGCTCGTCCATTGTCTCTGTAAGCGCCGACCTGGGGCAGGTAATCCCGGACCCAATCATAAAGTTTAGTAAAGGTTACTCTTTGCATCTCAAGCCATACAAAATCTGTAAAATCATATTTTGCATCAATTTGAGGCCATCCTGGTTACAATTTATTTGACGACGGACAGTCAAAAGTTGACGTGACAAGCCCTGTATCAGTCATGGGGAGCATGGCGGTTTCATCGATTGCACGGTTCAGCGCGCTTCGGCCAGTACACACAGGATTTCATACATCACTGTCGCGCCCGTCAGAGACGTCAGACCACCGATGTCAAACGGCGGCGAAACCTCCACGACGTCAGCGCCGACATAATTCAGATTTCGGAATCCGCGGATCAGATCCAGCGCTTCAGCGGTCGTCAGGCCAGCAATTTCCGGGGTACCGGTTCCCGGTGCGAAGGCAGGGTCGATGCTGTCAATGTCAAAGGTCATGTAGACCGGACCATCACCTACTATGGCGCGAGCTTCCTTGACGATCCCGGCGATACCGCGTTTGCGAACCTCCTCGATGAACATCACACGCATTCCGGTTTTCTCGGAGTAATCCCATCCCTCGGGCACATTCTGCGCACCGCGGATGCCAATCTGGACGGTCTTGTTCGGGTCGATCAGACCTTCTTCATGGGCCCGCCGGAACGGTGCTCCGTGATTGAATTTCGAGCCCTGGAAACTGTCCCAGGTGTCGGTGTGGGCGTCGATGTGAATGAGAGCAACCGGCTCTTTTGCCAGCGCACGCAGGATTGGCAGGCTTACCGAGTGGTCGCCGCCACAGCTTAGCGGTATGGCACCAGCATCGGCAATCAGTTTGATGAAACCGGTGATGTCTGCATGGGACTTCTCGACATCGAAGGCCGCGTGAAACGGCACATCACCGACATCAGCGATCCGACAAAGGGCATAGGGATCGATCCGGGTTGCGTGGTTGATCGATCGCATCAGACTTGACTGATTGCGAACCTCACGGGGCCCGTGCCGTGCGCCAGGCCGATTGGTCAAGGCTCCGTCATAGGGGATCCCAACCAGGGCGATATCCAGGTCTTCCAGCTTCTCGGCAACTGGCACGCGCATAAACGTTGCGAGCCCTGAGTATCGAGGTGCAGACATGTCAGGAGTTTTGGGAGAAATGAATTTTGTCACGGCTGGACCCTCTAATTCTGTTGTTGGTCGGACTATCTTGCTGATTTAACTTCTGGTCAATGAGCTGTAATCTATATTTACATTGGTTTTTGTCGATGAAAGGTTCGTCATGTCATTGATTTCCACGCCAGACATTTACTTGCCCAGGGTGTTTGTAACCGTCGCTGAAGCAGGCGGGTTTTCTCTGGCCCAGATCATGTTGAGCGTCCGCCAGTTTACAAATCGCCGGGGGCGAAAAAGTCCATGGACACTCGCCATTCACCGTCAAAATTCTGCCAGATCAACACGTAACGGATATGCAGCGTCTCTTGTTTACTGTCCTTGGGGGTTAATACTCCTTGCCCCAATTCGTAGACGACAGGGCCAATTTCATGCAATTCCACAAGCTCCAGCATTATGCTTTTGTAAGTTGTCTTTGCAGCGTTAAAGAAGCCAGCTATACCCTCTCGCCCCTTCAGAAGAGGTGAGCCCGGTGGCGACATGATCGCAGCATCATGATAATACGCATCCAGGAGTCCGCTGATATCACCAGCTGTAAACCGCTCTTCAAACAGCCTGCTGCGCTTTTCAATTTCCGCCCTTAGATTGAGAGTTGAATTCTGCATTCTGACCTCCTCCAGTTAAAAATTTTCAGTGAGTTTTTCCACAGTACGAGCAACACGAAGTAAAGAACCGTCCCCGAATTTCGGGCCGACAATCTGAAAGCCCACAGGAAGCCCGCTCTCTGTCTTGTCACAGGGTAAGGAACAGGCGGGGTTCCGTGTTAAATTAAAGGCATATGTATTGATGGCCCAATCGTACCATCGCGAACCTGCAAAGCCTTCAGGAACTTCTCTGCCCACAGCAAATGGCAGGACCGGCAATGTTGGCAACATGAAATAGGGTAGTTCTATTTGAAGTAACGACAGCGCGCGTCCCATATCGCGTCGTGCCATCTGGGCCCATACGACGTCACACCCGGAATAGTGTTTCCCTGCATTTGCCAGTTCCACAAGGCCCGTGTCCATCTTGGAATGCAGCTTGCTGTCTATTCCAGTAAGGAGTTGTGCGGCACCTGTAGACCATAGAATTTTGAAGACTTCCGGGGCGCGCTCGAAAATTCGGGTCAATTCCTCTGTCAGGTCAATCAAAACCGCACCTGCGGCTGAGATTTTATCCAAAGTTCTGATAAATGACTGCTGAATATCGGGGGTGGGCTTTGGAGATCCGATTGACGTGGCAAACCCGATTTTATACCCTGAAAAATCAATCGGAAGTGCGTTCCAGTCTTGCTTGTCGTCGTAGGGCAGTGCGTCCCAGCCCCGGGGGTCTGGTTGAGTGATAACAGCCATCATCGCGGCTGCATCAGCAACGGACCGCGCGATAGGCCCAACGTGTGAGACTGTTGCAAAAGGGCTGGCAGGAAATGCGGGCACACGTCCATAGCTGGGTTTCAAACCGAAAACGCCGACGAAAGAGGCAGGCATGCGAATGGATCCGCCGCCGTCAGATCCAAGATGCAAAGCCCCCATGCCTTCAAATGCAGCGACAGCCGCTCCTCCACTGGATCCGCCTGATGTCAGAGACAGATCATGCGGATTCCGCGTCAATCCATTTCTGGGGTTATCGGTCACGCCCTTCCAGCCGAATTCCGGTGTTGTGGTCATACCAATGAACAATGCACCTGCTTCACGCAACCGGGCGACTGCCGGGGCATCAAATTCACCAGGCGTTTCCACAGTAGTCAGACTTCCCATACTAAGGGGCCATCCTTTTACGGCGAATACATCCTTAATTGTTGTGGGCACACCATCCAGAGATGAGAGAGGGGAGCCGTTGAGCCATCGCTTCTCTGACTGTTTTGCCTGTAGTAACGTGAGTTCCGGGTCACAAAAACTGATCGCATTTACAGCTTTGTTGCGATTATCAATACGGTCAAGAACTGCCTTGGTGACGTCCACAGGCGAGAGAGTTTTACGCTTGTATGCGTCCACCAGTGTTGCCGTTGGCATAAAGCATATTTCCGTCATATCGAGCCTTTCCCATATCCCTGAATTTGCTTCATGCGACCTATGCGACGACAAATAATATCGTGGCGTTTACGATTAATGGGAAAGCCCCACAGCAAGCATGCCGATATTGAGAAAAGCCCTATAGGCAGCAAACAGCCGATCCAGCCAAGGGCTTCAAGTTCTGCTGTTCCATTCTCACCGCTTGCGGAAAATCCGGCCCATTCCAACAACAGAAATGACCCGCCAACGCCAAATGCTGTGGAAAGCTTCATTGTTAAATTATAAATGGCCGTGAATATGCCTGCTCTGCGCTCCCGGCTTCGCATCGTGTCATAATCAATAACATCCGCCATCAATGCCATAGGTAGAACATTGATGCAGCAGAAGCCCAATCCCATAACGCCAAAAATTATGATGGCATAAGTGTAATTCCCGGATGGTGCGATCATCATCATTGCTATCGGCACAATCAGTGCAAGAATGCTCAAGCTAAAAGCGCGATGCTTCCCGCTTTTGTTTGCAATACGCAACATCAGCGGAACGACCAATATGGCAATCACATACAAGATAAAGAACAATGCCAAAAAGGCGCCTCTTAGATCCAATAACTGATCTACGAGAAAAACAATCAATGCATTCAAAATGCCAAGTGCAATCCAGATCAGAGACAAGGCGGAAAGCAAACGCTGGAATAATCGAATTTTCAGAATGGCTCCATATTTTCTGAAATTGAAAGGTACCACAGTTTTGACCGGAGAATCCCGAAGGAATAGTGCTGTCACTCCTCCTGACATAACCAGCAATGTCATGGCTGTTATTGCAAATACTTGCAGGATAGAGCCCAGAGAGGCATCGGATGATAATATAAACAATGGAAATGCAGCTGCCGCCAAATTACCGATCATTGTGCCCACTTCGCGAAATGCGACCACCCGGCTACTTTCCCTATAGCCTGATGCCAGTTCTACCCCCCAGGCAAGGTAGGGAATTTGCACCGTTGTCCAGGAAATATAAAAAGCGAACACCCAGAGACTGAGATAAACGGGACCAATGCCGTCCGGCGGCATCAGTAAAAAATAGCTTGAAACGAACAACACAGGGATACCGAGCATGATCCAGGGTTTCCGGCGCCCCATGGCACTTCTGGTGCGATCCGATAACGTACCGATTAATATATCGACCAACCCGTCGAATATGCGGGCAAACATGAAAATCATCCCGACTGTGGCCAGCCCTAGTCCTCTTTCACCGGCATAAAAGGCTGGCAAGTAAATCAGGGGAGGCAACGCCAGCATGGAAATTGGGACAGCCAGAAAACTGTATGCGACAAGCTTTTCTTTTGAAGCGGCCATTTATGTAATCACTGCTGAAATGAGATGGCAGAAAAGCTGCCTAACCACGGAATATGAAATTCCGTTACGCTGGCACCATCAAGATGAAAGTCAACACGGGGATAACCACCCAAAACATTGTGTAAAGTCACGTCGTCGGGGGCGGCGACGAAGCAATGCTCACCTATAGGAATGAGCGTGCTATCAAAGCACTCGCTACCATGAATTTTTAGCCTTAATTTTTCGTCCTGGAGAAATACCGTTGCATCTCCGCTGGTTGGGGTGTGGTACGATCCGCAATATTGTGTGATGTTTTCGAAAAGAATGGGCTTTGCTGTCGGCAATGCCGGAAGCAGAAACGGTTGCAATTCGGCTGGCAGGGGAGAGGGCAATTCAGGATCGGTTACGATCGTATTCCAGTCTTTTTGCGGTCGCTTCAGAAGTGCATCCAGCATCATGTAGCTAATGACTTGTGGCGCCGGCGATATGTTATTGGCATAAATTGCGACACCTATTCCGGCATCCGCAATGATGGATGTCTGAGCGCTTGTTCCGGTTTCAAGGCCTGCGTGGCAGATAAGCTTTTGTCCCGCAAAGGTTGAAATGGCCCATCCCAGGCCATAGGCAATGATCGGGCTGTCTGGTGACCCAAGCCAGGCCGCACGGTCGGCTTTGCCAACAATGGTTTGTGCAGAATGTGTTTCCAGAAGGCTTGAACGTTCGACAATCCTGTGGCCGGAAAATGTGCCTTCACCAATGTGAAATTTTATCCAGGCGAGAGCATCACGACCACAAACATACATGGAGCTTGCCCCCAGATAAGTATCCGAGAATACGGGCGAGCTCACAAGAGTTTTACTGTTGGTCCGGGCATGCCCGCTGGCCTTGTCCGACAACTGTTCCGCTACACGGCCGCCTGAACTGTGTTCCATGCCGAGAGGGCTAAAGAATTCATCGTTGATGAACTGCAGAAATTTTTTGTCTGATACGCGTTCAACGGCGGCGGCAACCGCCATATGCCCCACATTCATATAAGTGAAACGGGTTCGGAAGCCTGCAAGGCTTGGAACATGTTGGACCCGAGAAAACAAATCACTTGCAGGCGTATCGGGATCGGCCCAGAACTCAGCCAATCCCTGTCTTTGTAACCCTGTCCGGTTGGCGCACAGGTCACGAAGTGTTGCCTGTTCGCTCATCCATGGGTCGTTAAAGTCAATCTCGGGAACATACTGTCTTACGGGGTCGTCCCACGAGAGACGCCCCCTATCGACAAGAAGGGCTACAGCTGCAGACAAGAATGCCTTCGAGTTCGAGGCAATATTGAAGGCTGTCGTATCTGTAACTGGCTCTTTATTGACAACGGACTTGACACCATGCGTTTTGATATAAAGTTTTTCCCCTTGTACGGCAGCAATGACTGCCCCCGGGATTGCATATAGATCAAGTATTTCATCAATGGCAGTGTCAACCGCCGGGTCCAGCGCATTCGATGTGGAAAAAGTCATAATGACTACCTTAAAATGCTGCCTTAAAAGCGGTATTTAGCCTCTACACCATATGTTCTTGGTGGCCCGTAGTTTGAACGTTGTACACCCAGGAATGAGACGTCTGTAAAATATGAATAGAGCTTGTCTGTTAAATTATGTGCCCAGGCATAAATACCCCACCCCGCCTCATGCTCGTACCCCAGGCGCATGTTGATCAAAGAGTAGGAAGGCGATAAATATTCCGGCAGATTGTTGGGGTTGCTGTAGTGCTTATCAACATAGGAATAGTCAGCATGCATGACCAGAGCACCAGAACTGGTAATCGGATACATGTAATCCACACCAATGTTTAAGCTAACTTTTGGCGCATAGGGCAGTTGATTATCATCATAATGAATGCCCGGCCCACCACCGTCTTTGAATGAATCGAATGTTGCGTCTACATATCCCAGATTGGCACTGATCTCGAGATTTTCTACCGGGATTGCCGTGAACTCCAGTTCGACACCCTTTGTCGTCACTTCCCCGGCATTGGTCAGCGTAATGATTGTACCGACAGATGTTGGTACAAACTGTGATACTTGATAATCGCTGTATTTGGCGATGAACGCAGAAGCATTAAATCTTAGGCGCCCATCGAAAGTTGTTGATTTAAAGCCAATTTCATAGTTATCCGCATATTCTGGTCCAAAGGAAAGTTGTTCCGTTGTTGACAGAAAGTCTGCATTCCAGCCACCGCTTTTAAAGCCGCGGCTATAGGTGAAGTACGTCAGAATATCCGGGCTGATTTTATAAGAAATGCCGGCCCGAGGTGTAAAGGCACCGTCTGTATACCTGTCCTGGTAATTATTCAGTGCGATAAACAGCGGAGCACCACCAATAATGCTATATACGAGATCTTTTGTTTCATAGGTGTAACGTCCGCCAGCAGTAAGTGTTAATGCATCCGTTATATGCAGATTACCGTTCACAAATGCCGCATAGGAATTACCCTTGATGCTGCCAGGGGTAGTGGCGCGATAGCCAGGTATGGCAAAATCCGCGCCACCGGTAGCAGCATGGTTTGTATCTCGCTTCTGGTAAAAATAATAAAGCCCGGCCACATAATCAAAACGCTTTCCTGTGGGAGAAGCTATGCGAATTTCCTGGCTGATCTGGTTATCTTTGTCATAAAAGTCAGAATCCATGACATCCAGGGAGGTGTAGTCTTCTTCCTGGAAGTTGAGGGCCTCGCTCCACCGGTATGACGAAATTGTTGTCACATCGTAATCGCCCATAGCATAATCGATGGTCAGCGATATGCCAAAAAGGTCACGCTCTTCAAAGCCTTGCGCATTATGATTGACTTGTCTTGGCCCCGGAGCCTGATCAAAGCCCGCCCCGGCCACTGATACGCCATTCGTCACATCATTCTTCTGATGCAATGCATCGGCAGAAAGATTGAACTCCAGATTCTCGCTTGCAATATATCGTAGTTGAGCACGTCCACTGTATATGTTCTGAGCGTTTAAATCCTTGCCATTAAACAGATTGGTCACATAACCATCGTTTCTTGCATGACGACCGGATATTTTCATGAACAGCTTGTCAGTGATCAGGGGCGCATTCAACATTGCCTGTACATCTACTCTGTCAAAATTGCCAACAGACATTTTAGCGAGTCCGGCCAGTTCGTCTTGTGGCCTCTTTGTAACCAGATTGATTGCACCAGAAACGGTATTCTTGCCAAACAGTGTTCCCTGCGGGCCACGAAGAATTTCGATGCGCTCAATATCCAGCAGATCCTGATTCATGGCCTGAGACTGGCCAACATAAACGCCGTCCAGATATACACCGGTCCGGGCATCATAACCGACATTGCGCGTATAATCAGAGATGCCACGGATCGAGATCGTCATATCCTTGTTGCCACCCGTACCAAACAGCAGGTTCGGGGACAGGCGTTCAATATCCAGGAGCTGACTTGATCTCGTCCGCTCCATAATATTGGTGCCAATGGCCGTGATGGAAATCGGGACATCTTGCAACCGTTCGCTACGTTTCTGCGCACTTACAACAATCTCCTCAATCTCCAGCCTTTTTTCAGATGTCCGGGGGGCGGGGGCTGAAGGTTCCTGCCGTGGCTCGGCTTTTTCCAAAGAGATTGTGACCGTATCGTTGTTGACGAATGTGGGGGACAGCTTGGTCCCTGCCAGCATTTTCCGGAGAGCCTGTTCGTTCGTATATTGTCCCTCTACGGCATTCGATATATAGCCATTCAAATTTTGAGGATCATACAAAAATTGTATCCCTGTTTGAACAGTCAAAGCTTGCAAGGCTTGAGCGACCTCTTGCGATGGAATGGACATTGATGCGGGGTTGCCCTGCTCTGCACTGGCTATGGATTGCAGGGAAAATGCAGCTACACCAGATAACAGAAGTGTTTTAATGTTTTCGGATTTGAATAGTCCCAGAAGCTTGCCAGACTGGCTTGTCATTGCCTTATACATGGATGAAGTTTCCTCTATTTTTGATTGAGATTTGAAGGGGTCTTTACCTGGTCATAATGAGTGCGATGCTATCACCACGATCGACAACCTCGGCTACGCTCAAGGTTTGAAGTGCTAGTAAGAAGTCTTCTGTTTTATCGATGCCGAATGAGCCACTTAAACGTCGTTGCTTTAATTCCGGATCCGCAAAAATAATTGGCACTTTTCGGTAACGGTTTACTTCTGCAATAATTTCTTCCAGCTCCCAATTATCAAAAGTTATTCGTCCGTATCGCCATGGAGCTATCTGGTCGACATCAACTGTTTCCGTTTTGCCGTTACCATCAGCGCCATATGCAATTTTTTGCCCCGTCTCAAGGACGGTTTTGATGATGCGCTCACCTTCATCCAATCCATTCTCGCGTTTAACCTCAACCCGTCCTTCAACAACGGATACAGCGGCATTCTCATTGTGGGTTCGCACATTGAACTTTGTGCCGAGCGCACGGGCAGCCCCATTTTTGAGATCAACAACAAACGGGCGGGAGCGATCCTTTGCCACTTCGAAGAATGCCTCGCCCTGATCAAGAGTGACAAGGCGCAGACGCTCGGTGTAATGAATGCTGACTTTTGATGCCCCATTCATGAAAATCTCTGACCCATCCTCAAGCGTAATTGTTCGGCGCTCTGCATGGGCGGTCTCAAAACTGTCAACGAGAGGGCTGGGCGTACCCATTAAAAATACAGCCGCCACTACAAGCAGCAGGCCCGCTAACCCTCCGGCAAGCAGTCCGTACCTTTTAGGCGAAAAAAACCTGGCTAAATTGGCAAGGAAGCCCTCTTCCCTGTTTTCACACAGTGAAGTTGCCTGGCGAGGAACGCCTGACCATAGCATGCTCGCTTTCTGAAATTCGATTTCATGCCTGGGGTCTTTGGCCAACCAGGCGGCAAACTCATTCAGCTCACCTGGCTCTATATGTTCTCGATCAAGCCGCACAACCCAGTCGCTTGCCTGCTCAATTATGCCCTCTAGCTGACGAGACAATGGTTTTTGACTAATCATAAGGATGGCTCATCTGTATCCAGGAATGCGTTCATCTGTTTGCGGCAGTGGGACAGCGCTTTTGTCATTTGCTTTTCCACCATTTTTATTGATATTCCGAGTTCCAGCGCTATGTCCCTGTAACTCTTATGCTCTACCCTGTGCATGATGAATATGCGTCTGCGCTTGGTCGGAAGTAGTGCGATGGCATCCATGAAACCTCGATACCACTGCCGTGAAAAGGCGTGGGATTCCTGAGATGGCTGTACAATAAAAAAATCAATGACTTTATCTTGTCCGGTACCAAATTCCTCTTCGAACTGCGCAAGTTCCTGCATTCTCTGTTTGCGATGAAAATGTGTTGTTGCAAGATTTGCCGCCAAGGTAAAAAGAAAGGCTCGGGGATTACGAAGCTCGGTCCCTTCCTTCATTTTCCGTAGCTTCAGGTATATATCCTGAAGCAGATCCTCGGCTTCAGTTGCATTTCGCAGGCGATTGATGAGGAAATAGCGAAGCGTACTGCGATGCTCCATAAACAACCGGTCAACCGATGATGACATCGGTTCGCCCTTATGCTTGTCTATGGTGTCCTTTTTATCCAAGTTCATCACCAAACAATAATTTGAATCGCGTAATGCCGTACAGGAGCATGACCCTGAACACAGTGTTTCACCCTACCCCCTTGGCCAAATTATTTGTAATGATGGGGTAGGGGCAGCAGCGCCGAGATATGTCATGATTAGGTCCGTAGTTTTTTTCTAACGTGGGAGGGCAGACGTGCGCATTGCTGTTGCCGGGTTTATGCACGAAACGAACACTTTTGTACCGCACCAGACTCAGATGGTGGATTTTACCACAAAGTCCGTCCTTGGCCAGATTCTGAAAGGGGCGGATTTCTTTGATATTATAAATACTTTCTTCAGTATGCGGGGATTTCTCGCTAAAGCAGAACAGTCTGGCTACGAAATAGTCCCCACCCTTTTTGCCGAGGCCGAGCCGGGGGGGATCGTCGAGGAGGAGACTTTTGAAAGTATTGCCAACGGCATTTTAGATGGCCTGCGAAACCAGATGCCTTTAGACGGTGTCTATTTAGAATTGCACGGCGCAATGGTGGCGGAAGGCTTTGAAGATGGTGAGCTGGAACTGGTGCGCCGTGTCCGTGCCCTTGTTGGTGATATTCCAATCGTCATATCCCTCGATCTCCACGGCAACATTTCAAGTGAATTATTTGAAATAGCTGATGCAATGGTTGGATATCGGAAATTTCCCCATACAGACACCGTGGAAACCGGGGAAAAAGCATTTGTGTTGATGGACTGGATGCTCACAAATGCTAAACGCCCTCAAAGGGCGTTTAGACAACTTCCTTTTTTAATTCCTACTTCACGCCAGGGCAGCGCTTATGAACCGATGAAATCCTGTTATCAATTTATTGAAGATAGCGAGGCCCAGGATGCTGATTTGCTCAGTATATCATTGATGACCGGATTCGTGGCGGCCGATATTTCCTTTTGTGGTCCGACGATTTTCAGCTATGGCCAAACATCTGCGGCAGCAAATCAGCATGCCGACGCACTTCTGACCCTAATGCTTGAGAAGGAATCTTCCTGCTATTGTAACATGATCGCGACCGATGATGCGGTAAACCATGCGTTGTCTTCTGCTCAGGGGCCTATTGTAATAGCAGATGCCCAGGACAACCCGGGTGGCGGAGGATCTGGAGATACCACCTTTATTATGCGTGCTCTCCTGGACCGCAAGGCACCCGATGCAGTTATTGGGATGATTCATGATGAAGCGGCCGTTGACGCTGCCCGCTCCGCCGGTGCGGGTGCGACAATTACGATTGAACTTGGCGGGCGCATGCCAGGGGACAAGCCGCTTCGGGCGACCTTTGTGGTAGAACGTTGTTTTGATAATGTATTCGCCCATCTGGATGGGCCTATGATGCGTGGTACAGTGACGGAAATGGGCCCCATAGCCGTGCTCAAGATTGATGGTTTACGGATTGTGACAGCCAGCAAACGACTACAATGTCTTGATCAGGGCTTCTTTCGTGCCGTGGGTATTGAGCCACGTGATCACAAAATTGTTGTTGTTAAAAGTACATTGCATTATCAGGCAGATTTTGGCGCCATCGCATCGGAAATGATAACGGCCAAAGCGCCCGGGTATTACATGATGAATCCTCGGGATACTCCATACAAGAACCTCCGCCCGGAAGTGCGTTTTGTGTGAAATACCTTTCTGCTCTCGCTGACAGGGGAGAAATGGCAGGCGTTTTCTCCAGTTCGAACGCTGGCTTAATAGAATGCAGCCAGTTCCTCAGGGGGAATCTCTAATACCAGCCCACCCAGATACAGAAACAGACCGGCCACCGAATAGGCCGTACGTTTTTTATCGATAAAGGCATGGTTACGGGCAATGCCTTCCGCACATGCAGCCGCCAGGCGGTCCAGTCATCACCATGCTTGCCCATGAAGGCATTACTCATCTTTGAAGGCGCCTGTCACTTCACCGCCATAGGCGTAGCGCGATTGGTTGTATTGCAGGAATTCCTTATATTCAGCAGCAGAGAGCTGGACTTGCCTTTAAAAAGTAAAGGGATGTTATCTCTGTCAGGTCGTCATCGCCTCGTAGGTGATGGGTGACAGATACCCGAGCGCCGAGTGTCGTCGTCGCGGATTACAGAAGCCATCGATATATTGACCAAGGGCTAATGTCGCCTGCTGGCGGGACTTGAATGCAGTCCGCCAAACCAGTTCGGATTTGATTGTCTTGAACATGGTCTCGACCATGGCATAATTATCACAATACTGAATGAATATTTATTAATTAAAAATATGATAATGAAAAAAAATATTTACTTTATAATGACAAAAAGATTATCATAATAAAAAATTAATATAATAATATTGAATTATAGAGATATCTGGAGTCAAAAGACTTGCTCCGTAACAGAAAGGGAAGGATATGCGTAAATACTGGAATAGCACTGTTCTGACAGGTGTTGCATTTATGCTTGGCTATACGCAGTTCGGCAGTTTGCCACAGGCGGATGCCGCTGTGACTTTGGAGGAGATTACGGTAACGGCGCGCAAGCGTGAGGAAAATCTCCAAAGTACACCGGTGTCAGTAATCGCCTTGGGGGGGGCTGCGCTGGATACTCGTAACGTCACCGACTTGTCGGACCTTAATGCGCGCTTGCCAAATGTCAGTATTGGCTCCGCAGGGGGTATTGGTAACAATGCGGCCTTTTTCATTAGAGGTTTGGGGACCGACCGGCATGCAGTCAACCAGGAATCTGCCGTGGCGCTTTATGTGGATGATTTCTACATGGGGCGTAGCGACGGCGCGTTGTTATCTGTGGTGGACGTGGAGCGCATTGAAGTGATGCGTGGTCCGCAAGGTACGTTGTTTGGTCGCAATGCTTCTGCTGGTGCCATCCGCTACATCACCAAGAAACCGGACTATGAAGACACGTCTATCAAGTTGAAAGCGGACCTTGGCACCCGTGAAAAAATAAATCTTAGCGCCAGCGCAAATGTGGCGGTGGCAGACAACACTGCTGTGCGCTTGCTGGCTGCGACCATTAATCAGGACGGATACGTCACCAACGCGCTGGGGCAGAAGTTGGGCGACAAGGGCACCAATGTGTTCCGGGGCTATGTACGTACCAGTCCGTCGGAGCGCTTTGAGATTCTGGCTCAGGTCGATTACAGCAAGACAGATCGCAATGGGGCCGCCAGCCAGGGTGTGATTTTGGACCCCGACACCCGCAAGGTGGTCGATTATGTTTCCGGTGATCCCAATGTTTCCACTTCTGCCGTGGATGTCTTTGATGAAAATGACACCATCGGCTTGGGTCTTACTCTGAATTGGCATTTCAACGACGAAATCGCCGTTAAGTGGGTATCGACCTACCGCGATATTAATGCGGCCGGCGCGTTCGATTTCGATGGCCGTGGCATTCAGGGGCCACACTTCGTGTTTGATACCTATGGCATGGACCGCAACACTGAATCCTGGTCCAGCGAAATGCAATTGTCCGGCAGTTATGACACGGTCAAGTGGATCGCCGGATTGTTCTATTATTCTGAAGATTCCAATGATCTGACGTTCCAGGGCACAGGGATTCGTAATACGCTCTATCACAATCTGGACAGCATTGGTGCGTTTGGACAGGTGGACTTTGATGTCACCGATTCCTTGTCCATCTCTGCAGGTTTGCGCTACACTCGTGACAAAAAGAAAGCGGCATTCCGCGAAGCCGGGCTCAATCCTGGTGCTATGGTTGGCAGCACCAACATGACCGATTACACTTTCATTTCTTTCGGTGGCAGTACCATTGTAAGTAATGAGGACAAATGGAGTGCCATCTCCGGTCGGCTGGCACTGGAATACCAGATCAATGATGATGTATATGTCTTTGGGTCCTATTCCCGTGGTTTCCGGTCCGGCGGGATTAACGACCGGCCGTTGCTGTCAGCTGGCGGCAACAACAATTGGGGTGTGACCTCCTTTGATGAAGAAATCCTGGATGTTTTCGAGTTAGGTCTGCGCAGTGAATGGTTCAACAACCGTCTGCGCTTCAATCTGACGGCATTCTATCAGGACATGAAGGATCTTCAGATCGGTTACGCAATTGACAGCTTGCCGGGTTCGCCACGGGTGGTATCCAATGCGGCCAAGGCCCGCAGCAAGGGCTTTGAAGGTGAAGTGGTGCTAGCCGCTACAGATAACCTGACTTTTGACGCGACATTTGGCATACTGGATGCGGAATTCAAGGATGCTGATCCGGCGCTGACTGGTGGACTGATGCCCGGCATCACGTTACCCAATTCGCCGAACTTCAAATCCAACGTTGGGATAAATTATGCCCGTGATCTGGCCTCTGGTACGATTAATGTGCGGTTGGACTGGAGTTATGAAGATGAAAAAATCTCTGCCCCGACAGCTATTCTGGTGCAAGAATCGTATCATCTGTTAGGGTTCAACGTCGCTTACACGCCGGCTGGCGAAGGCTGGAAAGTTGCGGCGTACGGCACCAACATCACGGATGAAGACTATTATAATTTCGGCGTGTCCGCGGGTCCGGGTACCATGGTTTTTCCCGCCCGGGGGGCAGAATTTGGGGTCCGACTGGAACTGAATTTGTAAGACAGGCGCGGCCGTACGGTGCAATGTGGTCATGATTGGATCACCCTGTCAGACTATTTATAAGTCTCACCTGATGATCAGATAACCCTGTATCATCAGGTGGAAAGGCCGGGCCATCTTATGGCCGGTTTGTCTGGCTTTTTTTTAAAGGGGTTGGTGGTTTGTCAGATATCTTAGAAACTTGGGTTCAGAAATGAAAATAAGTTGGAAAACGCTGATGAACGGCATGACCCTGATCAGATGCTGCCTGTTCGGTTTGCTTCTTTCCGGTTGTAATGTTGAACAGGAGAATCTGGAAGAAGGGACCTCTGCTGCACAGAAACCAAATATTCTTCTGATTGTTGCCGATGATATGGGGTTTTCCGATCTGGGTATATACGGGAGTGAGATTAACACACCTAATCTTGACCGGTTGGCTCGAAAAGGCGTCCGGTTTGCTGACTTTCATGTTGCTGCGACGTGTTCGACAACGCGTTCCATGTTGTTGTCAGGTGTTGATAATCATCTCAATGGGCTTGGAGGTCTGGATGCCGCAGGGACACCAAAGCGGAACGGCCCGGCGGGGTACGAAGGATATCTGAATTTTGATGTGATTGCTTTTCCGTCCCTGTTGCGTGCCGCTGGCTATCACACGTATATGGCGGGCAAGTGGCATCTGGGGTATTCAATTGAAACAGGGCCTGAAGCCCGGGGTTTTGACAAAAGCTTTGTTATGCCAGGGGGCGCTGCGGACCATTTTAGCGCGAAAGGTGTCGTAAGTGGTCTGTCTGAAATTCCCTATCGTGAAAATGGCCAGCCGGCTGATCTACCCGCAGATTTTTATTCGTCGAAATTTTATACCGACAAACTTATTGAATATATCAAGTCCGATAGCGAGAGCGGGAAACCGTTTTTTGCATATGCGGCTTATACAGCACCCCACTGGCCATTACAGGCGCCGGATGAATTCATTGAGAAATATGATGGTGTGTATGATGTGGGCTATGATGTGATACGTGAAAACCGCATCAGAAAAATGTCGGACCTTGGGCTTGTGCATGATGTTCCAGCCTCAACGCCGACTAGTACGATGTCGCGTAAATGGTCGGATCTGGATGATGGTCTGAAGGCCCGGGAAAGTCGTCACATGCAGGTGTATGCGGCAATGGTTGAGGCGCTGGATTTTCATATCGGGCGGCTCGTCAGTTTTCTGGAAAGCACGGATCAGCTCGACAATACAGTGATTATATTCCTGTCAGATAATGGTCCTGAAGGCAACGATCCATATGTTATTAAAAACAACGAAAATTGGGTGCCGGAAGAATTTGATACAAAAACCGGGGATTTGGGCAGGCCGGGTTCCTTCTCCTCCTATGGTCCGGGATGGGCGGAAGTGAGTGCCGCACCATTTCGCCTTTACAAGACTTTTCCGGCGGAAGGAGGGGTAAGGGTGCCTGCTTTTATGGTGCTGCCGCAATCAGAACAGGAAGGGCGGTTGAGTAGAACATTTGCAACGGTTTTGGATATTGCGCCAACCCTCCTGAATATTGCGGGGGCGGAATATCCAAAACGTTCTGCTGGAGGCCGTAATCTGCCCGAACTTCAGGGAAGATCAATGATGTCTTATCTATCCGGGCAAACGTCGGTCGTTCATGACGACGATTATGTTATGGGCTGGGAGCTGTTCAACAGGCGAGCAATAAGAAAAGAAAACTGGAAAATTGTCTGGATTGACAGCCCGTATGGGCCGGGTAAATGGACATTGTACGACCTGAATAAAGATCCTTTCGAATTGGAGGATTTGTCTGAATCTCATTCCATGAAATTGCAGAAAATGATTGGGCACTGGGAAGAATATGCCGCGAAAAATGGTGTTGTTATCTCTGATTATTCGGGTTTGAAATACGGCAACATAAACCACCATTATGATCGCTAGAATATAACAACACCGGGAGGATGCTGCAGATGCCTCAATCACAGGTAACAAAAGAGAGAGACCGGTCGCTTCTAACCATTTTGGGGCCGGGAATTCTGTATGCCGCCGCCGCAGTTGGCATATCGCATCTCGTGCAGTCCACTCGTGCCGGCGCAATCTACGGGCTGGCAATGGCGTTTGTTATTGTGATGGCCTGTGCGGTCAAATATCCAGCACTTCGGTTTGGGGGCGAGTTCTCTGCGGCATCCGGCAGGAGTCTGATCGACAATTATCGGGACAAGGGCTGGTGGGCAATTCTGATCTATGCTTTCGCGCAGATGTTCAGTATGTTTTTTGCGGTGGCTGCAGTAACACTTGTAAATGTAGGTTTGATCAAAACCACGTTGGGGCTTGATGTTAGTGATATTGCTGTAGCTGCGGTGCTTTTGGCGGCAGCGGTCCTTTTGCTGCTGACAGGTCGGTATCACTTTCTAGAGCGGATGACTAAATTTATTGTTGCGATTTTTACAATTTTGATCGTCGTTACAGTGATTTTAGTGGTGGGACAGGTTGAGTGGACTGCTTCTGCATTGGTGCCGCCACATTTTGATTATAGCGTGATTCTGTTTGTTCTGGCCTTGATGGGCTTTATGCCGTCACCAATGGATGCATGTGTTTTGCAGTCGCTTTGGACATGTGCCAAGGGCAAGGATACCGGGCGCATGCCAACTCCACGGGAATCGCGTCTTGATTTTAATGTTGGGTATTTGACATCAGTGGTGCTGGCACTGTGTTTTATGTTGCTTGGGGCAGGGGTGATGTTTCACTCCGGGATTACACCAATGAAAAGTGCTGCTGGCTTCTCGGCACAAGTAATCGAGCTGTTTACAACGTCAATTGGAGCTTGGGCATACCCGATTATTGGTTTGGCAGCAGTAGCCGTAATGCTTTCTACTTTATTGACGTTGCTTGATGGTTATCCACGTATTGTTGAAGGTCTTTTCAATAGTATGTTGCCCACCCGTCAAGGCAGGGCTTTTGGTTTACCGGTTTATGATATGGCCGTGATTGGGCTGGCGACGGGTGTCGTGGCCATTATTGGTGTATTCATGACATCATTTACCGCCTTTATCGACATGACGGCGGTGATCGTTTTTTTGACGGGCCCAATTTTGGCCTATCTCAATCATAGCGCAATGCTAAGTGCTGATGTGCCGATAGAATATAGACCGGGAAAATTCATGCAGGCCTGGAGTTTGATCGGTATCGTAATCATGGTCATTCTTGCTATTGTTTTCCTGTATTACAGATTGAATAGCCCAAGCTGAATTCGGGCGACCGCAACTGACTTCAACGAGGTCAGAAGTCGTATATTACAGCTTTCTTCACCTTGCCTTTTGTGTACTGTTCAAGAAATTTCACATGTACAGGGTGGGAAAGATATTTCTGCATGACTTCCACACTTTCAAACTGAAAATGGGAGGCAAGATCAAAAGAATCATCCACAACAGCGCGATCGCTGGGAATTGATCTTCCCAGAGACAAGGAAATCAATCCAGGGATTTCACGGAGCATTTCATGTCCCGCGATCAGGTTGTTAATTCCCTCATCAGTTTTGTATTCGTCTGCCATCCAGACTACGACAACATGATTCACCAGTTTTCTTCCCTCTTTTCCGCCGGCCGTCGCCGTTAAGGGGAATATTCCCGTCAGCACAACCATAATTATCTTCATTAAGTATTTTGGCATTATGTGGTCCTTCTTGCTATCTTGAATTTTCTGTCAGGTTCCAGGTTTTGGATCAGGTCGATCGGCTCTGGCGGGCGCCATGCATAAAATTCGACGGTTATTTCAGCTTCAGTAATATCAATAATGGTAAAACCGTTTTTCTCTAATGGCGGCACATATTCGTCCATTGTCATCATGGTCGGGGGCTGGGGAAGAACACCTCTGGCAGCAGATGGGAATGCCGGCGTTCCGGTTCCCAGTGGCCCGACGACGATTGTGTGGACCGGGTTCTCGGTAAAGTTCAGGGTGCCACTTTTGCTTATTTTTGCCGCTGAAAACATATGCAGGTCTCCGGACATAATGACCGGCGTGCGCTGTGTCTGTGCTCCGAGGGCTTTAAGAATGCGTTGATGTTGGTCCCACCAGCCAGACGGCCAGAATGGTTTGGGTGCATCGGTGCCAAGGCGGTTGTCTTTCCCAAGAATATCGGGATACCACTCGCCCCATTTTCCGGCTGACCAGCCGATGGGTGTTGAGGGGATATGTGCGAGATGGAGGCTGTCGCCCGACCGGGTTCTGTCTGTCAGCCAGGCTTCCACTACAAGGGGGACCATATGCCCGTCGGCACCATCGATGGAGACATAGCGTTTGGTGTCATAAAGCAGGCCTTCAAAGAGCTTGCCATATCGTACCGTACCAAAGACTTCCGAGAGGCCGTCGCCGCGGTCGGACGCCGAGCTGCCGGGCAGATTTACGGGCCGGTTTGGATCGGGAAGAAATTCTGGGTAGTACAGATGTTGGGTCGCGCGTGCGGCGTCCATCATATGGTTGTCTGGCGGGAGGGTAATTTCCTCACTTGTTGCTTCGTCATTTTCAAACAGATCGTGGTCGTCGGTGAGCATAAAAGTGGGGGTTGAGCGCAAACTCGTTCCGTACAGGGCGGCAATCTGGCGATCACCCACGCATTTTAGGATTTGCTCATTTGGTGTTCCAAATACCGGTAAATTGCGGTCCATAGTGCCCAGGCGGTCGAACAGATCCTGCCAGGCCTCTATAACAAGGGGAGGCTTGTTTTTCAGCATGGTCCGTTCGTCGTAGTAAATCTGGTCACCATTGGCAATGACGATATCCGGGCAGAACGATAACCCGCGCTTTAGAAGCTGTTGACGCGCTTCTATGGAATTGAAGATGGCGACTCCGTCAGACTGAATCAGGCTTTCGTCGCCGCCACCGCAAGTATAGGTTAGTATCCGCACCCTTTGTGTCGGGGTGTTTGGGGCAGGAAATGTTTTAAGTGGCCATGGATCGCAGAGAGGCATGTTTGGCCCCGCCAGCAATTGCAGTTCGTAGCATGTGTCAGGTGAAAGATTAGCGACATCAAACTGCCAGAAAAATCCATATGTATCACTTTTTTTGCCCGCAAGTGTTTGGCTGTTGATGCGTAGTGAAACATTGTCTGGTCGTGCGGTTTTAAAAGACGTTTTGATCAGAAAACGTCTTTCGCTAACCGTGGGAATGATGTGGGCGACATCGCCCTGATCCCAGCCATCTTCCGGGTTGATCACACCTTTGACGCTGGTCGGGATATTCAACCCCATAACAGCCGAGGTGGCGCCGGTTATCTGGATAAATTCTCTGCGTGTACGTTTGGCCGCCATGTAAAGCTCCAGAATGTTGTTCCTGCGTCATTTTTCTTCGACAGTCGCGAGCCACTGCATCATCATGGCCGCAATGTCTGCGCTGTTATTTTCCATCATCATCAAATGAGAGTTCCCCTTGATGCCCATCTTGGGTAGATCGAGCATCTTTGCGGGTAATCCTTTTGTCTTTACATGATTCACCGTTTTCTGACAGGCTTTTTGCCGAGCTGGCATTTCGGGGCGGACCTCCATATGATCCCCAAAGACAGAGAGAAAGGCGACGTTCTGAATAGTCTCGGGATTGTCGCCCGGACATCCCAGGGGTTCGACATTAATGATGGCATTTACCAGTTCCGGATGCCGTCGTATAATTTCAAATGCGGGAATGCCTGCTGCGGAATGCACCAGCAAGGTTGCCGGTCCTGTTTTCTCAAGCAGATCGACAACGGCGCCCACTGTACTTTCCAGCCGGTATTCAATTTGTCTGGCGCCATCAATACGATCGGTTTCAATTGCGGTGAAGCTGGAGACAACCTGATCATAATATTTTGTATCAAAACGCCCATCCGGGAAGGGGGTGCCATATTCAGGTCCCAAACCCCACCGTAGCCAGACCTGTTTGCCGCCCCAGGTGAAAAGCTGCCGTGGCGTACCGTCCGGATTGGGAGTCAGGTAAAATCCGGAATCAATACCTGATCGGCTTGTATGAGAGGGTTCCACGATATAAACGGGATAGCCCTTTCTGACAAAATCCATCGCCCATCCAGGTCGGCCATCGGGTGTTTCAAGATAGGTTTCTGCCGTAATGCCGAAGCCTGGCAGCATAACGACGGGCGCTTTGGAGGTTGTGTTCGCAGGGGTGAGGTACAGGACTGAAATTTGATGGGCCCGGATATAATCATCGGTATCGCCCATGATGCCGGTGGCTTGCCGGGAAATATTTTCACCCCCTATATAGAAAAATCCAACACGCTCAATATTATATTGTGTCGATATTCCTTGAAGTGTCTGTTCCGAATTGTTTTTGGCGCAGCTGGTGCCAAGAAAAAGGAGAGCAACAGTAACACAGAAGATTTTCTTCATTGGCAGATGACTTTCCTTTGAAGCGGGAGGGGCCGCGTATCCCTTGTATTATCCTCCCATGTGGTTTTCGGGCCATGTGGTTTTCGGGAGTGCATCCTTCCAGTGGTAAACTTCAAGTGGGTTTTGATTTCTTTTTCTATTATTATTAGGCTCATTTAAGAACAAAATATTCAGCAATATCGAACGAGATAAATAATGTAATGTATGGTCAATAAAATCAAGGGAAATTTAACGCCTTAATGGGCATATTTTTAATTTATTAATAGCACATAATTCAGCATTGTGATATGCATTGTATAAAATAATCTGAATTGTATAGGGTGAAGCAAGTTTACGTGAGGATGTCGGAATGGAAAAAAAAGTTAAAAGCTATATTGAAAACGGGGTTGAGACATTCGAGGCAGAGATCAACGGTGAAAATATCCAGTGGGACAGCGGGCTGACTTACAGCAAGCATTTGCAAACACACCAGCTTTTGTCTGCGCAGGTGCCGGTTTCTGACAAGCCAGATGAGATGTTGTTTATTATCATTCACCAGACAATGGAGCTCTGGATCAAGCTTTGTCTGCATGAGGCGAAAATTGCGCTTGGCCTGGTGAAGGCGGATGATTTGCCAAAGGCATTCAAGACCCTTGACAGAATCGCGACAATTGAACGCCATATGATTCATTCCTGGGAGGTGCTGGCTACGCTGACACCCCACGATTTTATTACATTTCGGGGGTATTTGCGCAAGGCATCGGGATTTCAATCCTACCAATACCGGGAGCTTGAATTTGTGCTGGGCAACAAGAATGAAGATTTGATTGTTGTTCACAGAGAAGACAAGTCTACGCATGACCATCTGATCAGTGTGCTGGGGCAGCCTTCGCTTTATGATGAAGTGTTAAAGCTTCTGTCTTCTCGCGGGTTTGATATTCCGCAGCAAGTATTGGAAAGAGACTGGAAGCAGGCGTATCAGCCTTGTCCGGAAGTTGAGGCGATCTGGCATGAAATTTATAGTGATGTCGACAAATATTGGGACCTGTACATGCTGGGAGAGAAGCTGACTTCGCTGGAGTATTATTTTCAGGAGTGGCGGTTCAAGCACATGAAAACGGTGTCGCGTGTTATCGGGAATAAAAAGGGGACAGGGGGATCGTCAGGTGTCAGCTATCTGGTGAAGGCCCTCGATCTGAGCTTTTTTCCCGAATTATGGTCTATGCGCACAGAAATGGTTGCGCCTGCTGCGGGGGCGCCATCGGGCTGTCCAATCTAAAACATGGCTGCCGCCAGTCCTGTTAGAGCCATATTTAAGAGAAATTACATGAAAAATTTAAACAGAGATGATTTTGTCGAAATGGATAAAACGGATTCCCTTAATGGGTTTCGCGATGATTTTCATCTTCGGGACGGTCTTGTTTATTTGGATGGAAATTCATTGGGCGCGCTGCCTAAAGAAGCCATTCGCCGAATGTCTGACGTTGTAAAAAATGAATGGGGAGAGGGCCTTATTACGTCCTGGCTTGGTGCGGACTGGGTCAATGCTCCCCAGAGGATAGGCGACAAGTTGGCCACAATTATCGGTGCGGCATCCGGGGAGGTTATTGTTGCAGACTCCACATCCGTTAATATTTTCAAGGCGCTGACGGCGGCGCTGAGCCTGAATGGCGGACGGAAAGTTATTCTGTCTGAAACCACTAACTTCCCAACAGATGTTTATATGATGCAGGGGCTTGAGGCTTTGTGCAAGGGTGAGGTTACGGTCAAGACGGTTGCCCCGGAACAGGTCGTTGACCATCTGAATGATGATGTTGCTGTTTTACTGTTGACGCAGGTGCATTATAAAACCGGTAAGATCCGGAATATGAAAGAAATTACCCAAACGGCACACGATAAAGGGGTGCTGGTTATATGGGATTTAAGCCATAGCGCGGGATCTATTAATGTCGACCTGAATGATTCAGAGGCTGATTTCGCGGTCGGGTGTGGGTACAAGTTCCTCAACGGTGGCCCCGGTGCACCGGCATTCCTGTTTGTTGCAAGACGACATCAATCGAAAGCCATGGTCGTGCTTTCCGGCTGGTTCGGCCACAAGACACCATTTTCCTTTGATGAAAACTATGAGCCTTCCGAAGGGGTGCGGCGTTTCCTGTGCGGGACTCCGCCGGTCCTTGGTTTGACGGCCCTTGAGTGTGGCATCGATCTTTTCTGTCGGGCGGACATGAGAGAGGTTCGAAAGAAGGCGGTACGGCTTGGCGATCTGTTCATTGCTTTGATGGAGCAAAAATGCGGTGCGTTTGGCTTTGAACTAATCAGCCCGTCGGATGGAAACGAGCGGGGGAGCCAGATTTCGTATCAGCACGAAAAGGGCTACGAAATCATGCAGGCCTTAAAGGAACGGGAAGTGATCGGCGATTTTCGGGCTCCCGATGTCCTGCGGTTTGGCCTGACGCCACTATATCTGCGCTACCAAGATATCTATGACGCCGTAGAGATTATCCGGCAAGTGATGGATTTACAGGCATGGAACAGACCTGAATATAAGGTCAGGGCGGCTGTAACATGACTTTTCAAATATCTTGTTTGTATTATTCAGAAGAGTAAAAAATGAAAAATTTACCAAAATCCCGAGTTGCCGCTGTGCAAGCATCTCCCGTTTTTCTAAATGTGGACGCTACCATTGAGAAAGCATGTTCCCTGATATGTGAGGCTGCGAATAACGGCGCAAAACTTGTCGCTTTCCCGGAAGTGTTTATTGCCGGTTACCCTTATTGGAACTGGATCATGACGCCAATTCAAGGCAGTCAGTGGTTTGAAAAGCTTTACAGGAACAGTATCGATATTTCGGGGCCCGAAGTGCAGCGGTTGTGTGACGTTGCCCGTGACAATGAATGCTATGTGGTTATGGGAGTGAATGAACGTGGCCGCTACAGCCTGGGCACAATATATAATACCAACCTGATTATATCGCCTGAAGGCAAGCTGCTTGGGTGCCATAGAAAATTGGTCCCTACCTGGGCCGAAAAACTGACATGGACCGGCGGTGATGGATCAAGCCTGAAGGTCTATGACACTGATATTGGTCCATTGGGAACATTGGCCTGTGGTGAAAACACAAATACACTTGCCCGGTTTACTCTTATGTCACAAGGTGAACTTGTGCATGTTGCCAATTATATTTCACTTCCTGTAGCACCTGAAAATTACAATATGGCGGAGGCGATCAAGATCAGGGCCGCTGCTCATTCATTTGAAGGAAAGTTGTTCACGATTGTTTCATGCTCGACAATATCGGAGGAAATTATTGAGCAAATGGAAGCGGTTAACCCTCAAGCAAGAGAGCTTCTTGGTCGTAAAAACAGCGCTTTTTCGGGCATCATCGGGCCGGATGGCAATACGGTGAGCGACCCGCTGATCGATGAGGAGGGCATCGTATATGCTGATATTGATCTTGCTGATTGTATTCAGCCCAAACTGATGCATGATATTATCGGAAGCTATAATCGCTTTGATATTTTCCAGCTGACAGTGAACAGGTCAAGCCAGCAATCTGTGCGGTTTGACTCCACAGACGGAATAGGCGCAGCCCATGAGAAGCCATCTGCAGAACTGAATGAAGATACGGCTGTTCATGTGCTGAAAGGCGAGCCTGCGAGCCGGGTAAAGCGTGAAAGTTAACTGAAAATTTCCCACCCGGACAGGGTTGAGGCCTGAAACAAAGAAATTTTTCGAGTAAGAGAGGAGAAAAGTCGTGAACCAGCGCGAGCAACTGGAAAGTTCATCTCTTGACCCAAAAGACGATGTTCGGGGACGCGCCCGGGTGAAAGATACGCCTGAGCTTTTATCTTACTATGGGGAGCTTGAGAAGTATTCGTCCACAGCCTTTTGGAAGCGTGCCAATGAAATTGAACCCTGGGAGCCCGTGACACGTTATAATCCGACACTTTGGCGTTATGCAGATATGCGGGACCTGGTCTTGCGCTCGGCTGAACTTGTGAAACCGGAGGATGCGGGGCGTCGGGTTGTGGTTCTATTGAATGACTCTGATGCAGGGCGCCAGAATACAGCCTGTGTCGGCTGGTTGTTCAGTGGGCTTCAGGTTATGAAACCGGGTGAAATTACACCCGCGCACAAGCATACAGCATCTGCACAGCGGTTTATTATGGAAGGCGGGGGAGCATATACAGTCGTGGATGGCCATCAGATAGAGTTGGAAGGCAACGACTATGTTCTAACGCCAAACGGGTGCTGGCACGATCATGGGGTTTTTGAACATGGCAAAACGTCAATCTGGCAGGACGGCCTGGATATTCCGTTAATGAATGCCATGGAGACGAATTTCTACGCCGTTTACGACAAGGATGCTCAACAGGCTTTGTATCCTGCGAATGATTCACCTCTGACTTATGGTGGCGCTGCAGGGGTTTTGCCTGCATATGGTGAAACTTGGGACAAGCCTTATTCGCCGCTTATGGTTTATCGTTGGGCCGCTACGCGGGACGCTCTTTATAATTTGTCCAAAGTTAGTGATGGTTCGCCTTATGATGGATATATAATGCGTTATTCCAATCCTTTAACCGGGGGATGGGCACTTAAAACCATGGGTGCGCATATGCAAATGTTGAAGCCTCGGCAGCACACCTTCGCGCACCGTCATACAGGCAATGTAATGTATAATGTTGCCGAAGGTGAAGGATATTCAGTCATTGGCGGCAAGCGTTTTGACTGGGTCAAGCATGATATTTTTTGTGTGCCGGCATGGACTTGGCATGAGCATGTGAATTTATCCGATAGTGATGAGGCTTTTCTGTTCTCGTTCAATGATTTCCCCGTGATGGAAGCTATGGCGGTTTATATGGAGGAACCGCTGGAGAAAAATGGGGGATACCAGAAAATTGTGGCGTGAGCGAATGCGCCGGAGGGAATGTACCTGCTTTAAAGAATATGGAGAAAGATAATGCGTCTGGTTTCTTACAGAAAAAATCATGGTGAGGCCCGTTTGGGGGTGCTGCATGAAGGGCTGGTGGCGGATGTTGCGTTGTTGGCTGATGCGGCAGGATTAACGCTGCCGTCAAGCATGCTGGAGTTTATTGATTTGGGGCCAGCGGGTCTTGCCGTTTTGAAAGAATTGCTGGAAGAAGCGGAGCCGGCCCTACTTGTTGGGGCTGCTGTACCCGAGAGCAACGTGACGCTGCTGGCCCCTATTCCCAGACCGCGGAAAAATATATTTGGCATTGGGTTGAACTATACAGAACATGTGGCAGAATCTGCTCGCAGTCTGGATACGTCTTCCGAGCTTCCCCAGGAACCGGTCATATTTTCGAAGCCGCCAACAGCCGTGATTTCAGGAACAGACCCCATCCGCCATAACAAGGATGTGACACAGCAGCTGGACTGGGAAACGGAACTGGCTGTTATCATTGGTACTAGGGCAACAAAAGTTGCAAAAGAAGACGCTTTGTCCTGCGTATTTGGGTACACGGTTGTTAATGATATCAGTGCTCGGGATTGCCGTCGCAGTGGTCAGTGGATTGTCTCGAAAGGCCAAGATACTTTTGCACCCATGGGGCCTTGTATTGTTACGAGCGATGATATTCCGGACCCTCACAACCTAAACCTCTCAACCCGGGTTAACGGGGTCGAAAAACAGAATTCAAATACCAAATTCATGTTGTTCAATATTAATGAGTTGATTGCGGATATCAGCTCGGTCATGACGCTCGAACCTGGAGATATCATTGCAACGGGGACGCCTGCCGGTGTTGGCGCTGGTCGTGATCCGCAGGAGTTCATGTGGCCCGGTGATGTGCTGGAGTCAACGATAGAAGGCATCGGCACCCTGCGGAATCCGATTGTACCCGCCTGATAAGGATCAAGAGTATACAGCGATGCCAAAACAAATTTATAGAATCGGACAGATCGTTCCCAGTTCAAATGTGACAATGGAAACAGAAATACCTGCCATGCTGCGTGCAAGGGAAGCAATTCTGCCGGAACGGTTTACATTTCATTCCAGCCGGATGCGGATGAAAAAGGTAACGAAAGAAGAGCTGGCTGCTATGGACGGCGATTCTGATCGTTGTGCGCTTGAGTTGTCGGATGCAGCCGTCGATGTGTTGGGTTATGCCTGTCTTGTAGCGATTATGAGTATGGGAAAAGGTTATCATCGGGTTTCAGAAAAGCGGCTGCACCAGCGCACAGTTGAAAATGATTGCGCAGCGCCCGTCGTGACCAGTGCCGGCGCGTTGGTGGACGGTCTTAAAACGTTGAGGGCAAAACGCATTGCCGTGGTTGCTCCCTATATGAAACCGTTAACCCGGATGGTGGTGGAATATATTGAAAGTGAAGGGATAGAGATTCAGGATTGGCTGGCACTTGAAATTCCCGACAATCTGGAAGTCGCAGCCCAGAACCCGGAAAATCTTTTGTCACATTATAAAAAGCTGAATCTTAAGGGAATTGACGCATTGGTTCTCTCGGCCTGTGTTCAGATGCCGTCTTTACCCTCAATCCAGAAAGTGGAAGACGAGGCTGGCGTGCCGGTGATATCTGCAGCTGTTTGCACGACTTTTCAGATGTTGAAGAAACTGGGGCTTGAAACCAGAGTTCCGAATGCGGGCACTTTATTGTCTGGTAAATACCGACCAAAGTAGAACAGGTTGTGGGATCAGGTTACTGGACTAATCGCGAAATTAGTATAATAAATGTCCCACAGTTCCTGACTGACAAGTATGAACAGGACGCGGAAGCGAAGCCCTGTTGGGGTCGGAGCTGTTGCTAAGTGTATTCTGGTATAATGGGTTCCGTATTCCATGAACGATGTGACGCCGCCAAAGCCAGTTCGTAAAGGCATCCAGTCAATTGAAATTGGCTTTTCAATCCTTTCCGTATTGATGAAATCTGTTCGCCCGCTTCCTCTGAAACGGATAGCGGAACGAAGTGGTCTGTCACCAAGTAAGGTGCATTCTTACCTTGTCAGTTTTTGTTCGCTGGGCGTTGTGACGCAACAACATGACTCGGGTTCTTATGGTTTGGGACCTTATGCCTTGAAGCTGGGGCTGGGTTTTCTGGATCAGTTTGATTTGTTTTCTGCTACCCGTCCGGCGATGAGCCAACTGGCTGAAGAAATTGGGGCAACAATTTTTCTCGGCGTCTGGGGCAACAGGGGGCCGACGATTATTTATCGGGTGGACGGCACGTTAAGTCAGACAGTACTTGATATTCGGGTGGGGAGTGTTCTGCCGATATTGCGCTCTGCTGTGGGGCGTAATCTGGCGGCGCATTTACCTTATAATATTGTCAAACCCATGATCATCGCTGAAATAGAACAGTTGCAACCGGGCAGTTCTCAAGCAGATACTATTGAAGACCCGCACAGTCTGGTTACAGCGGAAAAGATGCTGGAAACTATACGGGAACAAGGTATTAGCCGCTGTCGTCGGGGCCTGTTATCTGATTACAGTGCACTTTCGGTCCCTATTTTCGATTATTCCGGCTCGGTTTATGGGGCACTGACGGTTATGGGACGATTTAACACATTTGATGATAGTTTTGACGGTCGCCCTGCACGGAAACTGAAGGAAGCATGCCAGGAGATTTCAAGGGTCTGCGGCTTTGTGGCAAAAGAGGGGGATGCGAAAACCAAGACGGATTGATTTACGTAAGCTGATGGCTCCGGGGCTGGTTCTTCTCGATTTGGATATGTCCGGCATTGCCCTTCTGCATAATACCCAATGTGTTTTTGAGGCGCAGGAACAAAGGTATTTGCTGGCTCCCGGAACTCTATGTAAGAAAATATATTGATCGGGGAGAATTGATCCCTCTGCTGCAAAATTATGAAGCCGAACCGCTACCGGTCTGGATCGTATATCCAAACACCCGTTATGTTTCCACCAAGGTCCGGATGTTTATTGATTATTTGAGCGAAAACCTCCAAAGTTTGACGGCTTCATAAAGTCGACATCCAAAGCGAAATAGAGACTTGCGCACTACTATTTGCCTGGAGAACGGTGGCGTGGATATTGATTTGCAGGATTATTCTCACGGGGCAGCCTGACAAAAAGCCGCGCCAGAAGCTGACCGAAATCACATCCAAATGCACTTGTCGCCGCACAATGGAGGGCAAGGTTGAGATCAATACCAACTCGCTACAATTCAAGTCGGAAAAGAGGATAATTAAACTCACATTATTCAAACGACAACGCTTGTAACATCCATCGTAATTCGCTTAATATCTACATGTAAATGAGCTTAAAGTCTCGCCTAGCCAGACTATATGACACCGGCTAAAACTGCTGTCATGCAAGAGGCAACCACCATCATCAAATTTCGGGATAAAACAAATGGCCAACAAAATACGCATAATTCTATTTGGCGTACTTGTACTGCTTGCCTCAGCGAATTTGCAGGCCACGGCTTCGCCAAAACAGATCAAGGCTAAACCCAATGTTATTATTATTCTGGCAGATGATGTGGGATATGGCGATATCGGCGCTTACGGCGCGACGAAGGTAAAAACCCCTAATATTGATCAGTTGGCGCGCCAAGGGGTCAGTTTCATGGATGCGCATGCCGCGTCAGCAGTGTGTTCACCGTCCAGATACGGCCTGCTCACCGGAGAATACCCGGCCCGGGAAAATTTTTGGCTTCCTGTTTTCGCCAAGGATAGTCTGATGATTGAAACGTCACAGATGACACTTGCCCGCCTTATGAAAGACAAGGGGTATGCAACGGCAGTCATCGGAAAGTGGCATTTGGGTTTTGGCAACAAGCGTCCTGTTGATTGGAATAAGCCTTTAAAGCCCGGTCCGCTGGAAGTGGGATTTGACTATTATTTCGGCGTTCCTGTTCTCAACAGTCATCCTCCGTTTGTTTATGTCGAAAATCACAGCGTTGTAGGTGCTGTTTCAGATGATCCGATGGTTTACGGCGAAATACCCATCACGAGGGAATTTGATGAAAAATTTATTGGTACCCTTCCCGGGGAATTATCCGTGGGTGGGGCAAAAGCGGCCCATGCGCTCTATGAAGACAGGGAAATAGGAACAACTTTAAAAAATAAAGCAATTGAATGGATTACAAACCATAAAGACAGCCCCTTCTTTCTTTATTTTACACCGACAAATATCCATCATCCTTTTACACCCGCACCTCAGTTCATTGGAACGAGCGAAGCAGGGCCTTACGGCGATTCCATCCATGAGCTTGACTGGATGGTGGGAGAAATAATGGCAACGCTGGAGCAGGAAGGACTCGCAGACAATACCCTCATCATCTTTACCAGTGACAACGGCGGGATGTTCAATCGCGGAGGGCAAACCGCATGGGAGGCAGGACATAAACTCAATGGTGATTTACTCGGCATGAAATTTGGGGCCTGGGAAGGCGGTCATCGTGTCCCCCTGATTGTGCGCTGGCCTGGACAGGCACCCGCGGGAGAGCACTCCGCCGAACTTTTATCTCATGTCGATATGCTGGCGACAATTGCAGAAATTATTGAACACCCGTTGGAAAAAGGCGAAGGTCCGGACAGTTACAACATGTTGCCCACTTTTAAGGGTATTTCTGCCAAGCCAATAAGAGATCATCTTGTTGTAAGTCCTGCCCGAAAATCACACCTTGCTATCCGTCAGGGGAAGTGGGTTTATATCGGGGCTCAAGGAGAAGGCGGTTTTGGGGAGACGAGGGTGGGGCAGCACGGTTTTGGTGGTGCTGCTGCACTCGAATTTACAGGCCAGATAAACAGTGATGTGGAGGATGGTAAAATAAAGGAAAATGCCCCACTGGCGCAACTTTATGATCTTGAGAAAGATCCCTATCAGACAGAAAATGTCCACGACAAGTTTCCTGATGTCGCTAAAGAAATGAAGGCGCTTCTGAAAAGAACAATGATGTAATCATGCTTGTGCTGCGGGTAAAGCAGGTGGACCCTTTTTAAGGAGTATTGGCCTTGCAAAGGAGTGCTGCTACCCCGCAAAGGGGGAAGACAGTAATGAGGGACAAACAACGTCATGACGAGTGAAAAATCAATTACGGCACAGATCACAGAAACAGGCGAAAGCAGCTATGCGGTCGCCATCTCAGTGAATGGTCACCAGATCAAGGGTGATGAGCCCGAAGCTTCCGGTGGTGGTAATCTGGGCCCGGCGCCGTATGACCTTTTGCTGGCAGCGCTGGGGGAATGCACCGTGATGACTGTACGCTGGTATGCCATTCGGAAAGAATGGCCGCTGGAAAAAGTGGAGGCAACCCTTACCCACAAGAAAGCAGGCAAAGTTGATCTGTTCGAGAAAAAGATCACAGTATATGGCGACCAGCTTACAAGCGAACAGTGCCAGGAACTGATCGAAATCGCGGCTAAATGTCCGGTTCAACGCACACTGGAAGGCAAGGTAAAGATCACGACGATCTAGGGTCAGGACTCATTAATGTTATTGGTTCAGCAAGAGCAGGTTTTATTAAGGAAAAGGAGGCAACATACTGGAAAAGCCGGTCTATTTCATATGTAGTCGGCGCGTTGCATGATAAAATATGCCTTGGCCCAATGACTGATCCCGAACAGATTAATGAGTCCTGACCCTGGTCGTGCCTGATGTTATCTGCTTATGTAGACAGGCTGGACCATGCCCTGTGACCATCTTCCTGCTGCCTGCCAATTACTAGCCCTGACAACAAAAAAGGACGATAGCACTTGCTACCGTCCTTTTGTTCACCTGTCCGGGGAGCGCGGAAATCATTAATCCAGCATGATATTTCCGCGTGTCCAGGGTGTTCAGGGTTTTTCGGGTTCAGCTGTTACGCCGTCTTCCGCGATTGGGGTCTGGCTGCCATCATCGGAAAGATCGAGATCAGCCAGCCTTGCTTTTACATCCGGCATGGGCGGCAGGGGCGCGCTGGGCACGGGCTCGTACCAGAAGGTTGCGGCCGACCAGTCATCCTGGCGTTCGAACAATTGCGACTTGTATTCGGCCAGCGTTTTGGCGGCACCCTTATGGCCGATCTGTTGCATGGTGACGCGAATATCCTCGTACCAGTAAACCGGGTCGGTCATATGCCAGCGATACATGGATATAGGGCCGGAGTCAGAGGACTTGGGTTTGGTCACAAGGCTTGCGCCCTGATACATGTGGGGTACCTGCTGTATGCCCCATGACTGGCCGACATAATCTTCAGCGCCTGTGCCGGCAATGGTGGGAAATTCTCTGTCACCGTCAAGGTAGATCTTGGCCTCACCTTCGCCCCACCAGGCCGGATCATGGGGCCGCACGCCTATCACTGTTCCGATATAGCGTCCACGGCCCTCACGCCGGGGCAGGATTTCAAAATCTCTGGTCAGGGTGGTGGGGTTTTGGCGCTGGAACAACACATGAAGCCGCCCGATGGTGTCGTCATGTCTGTCACCGATCGTATAGTCGATCTGATAGAATAACGGCATGGCCTGGCTGCCCTCGTTTGTGATGGTGATGCGCGCGCTTTTGGTAAAGGGCATTGGCAACCATATGTTCAGCCCGTAGCGCTCCCCCACCGAATGGATGGCGGTCTGGAAAGGCTCTGTCTTGCCATGGGCAAAACCAAAGAAATCCCCGACCGGGGCTTCGATGCTGGGATGCTTTTGACCGTCCCACCAGGCCCGGATCACTGTACCGCGCATAATTTCCGCACGGCCATGAGTAGTCATCCAGATATGGCGGATAGTGCCTGCGCCGGAAATATTGGCCAGTTCCACGGTTTCTCCGGGCTGAATGATCCGTGCCGGGTCACCCTTCCGGCCTACACCCAGCGGGCTTGCGACGCGCCCACCCCCGGCCCGTTCGCCGGTGGGGTTTTCGAAGGATATGGATCTGCTTTGCAGACCGGTATCCAGATGCCATGGGCTGTGAACAAGCACATTGGCGGCATTTCCCGTTGCGCCGAAGGGCAGGGCTGCCAACGGTCCCGTCAGGGCCAGCATCATGAGCCATTTTTTCATCATGGTAACTTTCTCCTTGTTTGTATCTGTCAGGGAAGGTGCCAACCTGCCACATTGTAGAGGGCCAGCATGAGGCCGAGGATCAGGCCTCCAAGCGTGGCAATCAGGGCTCTCCGCTCTGTGTGGCCCGTTCGACGCCGGACCAGCGCCAGTTCAACCAGCCCCCATAGAGCGGCGGCTGTCATCAAATTTGCCGTGATCACGAGAACAAGCATGCGGCCCTGTTCACCGCGATAAACCTGATGGATAACTGTTTGTCCCGTCTCAAAGCCCGCAAAGATCAGGATTGGCAGGAGTAATGCCAGAAAGCCTGTGGCGGTGGCGGCTATTGCACCCCGGGTTACCGACGTTCCGCGAGCAAGGCGCAAGCCCGCAGCCAAGCCTCCTGCGAGGGCAAAACCCCACCCGCCCAAAGCCAGAAAGGCATGAAGTCGCGGATTTTGCCACCAAGAGATCCGGCTGAAGGTATAGATGCCAATATCCGGGATCATCGTCATGGATTGCCCCATGTCTTTGCGAAAGACCTTGTAGGGTGCCGCCGGAGAGTTCAACTGAAAGACACCGGGCGCGACCGGCTGCCATCCGGCTTCGCCACTGATGACAAGCGTATTTCCTCCTCCCGGTTGAACCCGGACAAGTGTCGCGCCAAAGGTCAAAAGATCGACCAGTGCTTCAGCATCTTCGAAATTCCGGCGGTCTGGGCGGTAGGTGCCAGCGTATTCGTGAACGCTGGTGATGCTTTTGTCCGGGGCTTCCTGTGTGCGTTCGCCCAGAAAACGGATGAGAAAATCATTATTCAGGCCCGCTGCGGATGTGACCAGCGGCGGCGTGGTGTTTGGTTTCTGCCACAGGGCCGCTATCTGTTCGGAAAGGCTTTGCGGGGCCGGGGCACCCATCAGGGAAATAAAAACACCGGCATCCTGTTCCGGCAGCAGGGTCATCCAGGTGTGAAAGCCGGGCCAGTTGCCCCCATGGCCAACAACCTTTTCTTTGTTCCATTCGCCAATGAAGAAGGCCAGTCCCAGCCCGTTTACCTGTGGTGCATTCTGGGCTTGTCGATGATGTAAAAGGTTTCGCATGGTATCGCTTATCTGGTCGCCCGAGAGTTGGGCATTCATATAGCGCGCCATGTCCTGCCCCGTTGTCACGATAGCACCTGCGGGTGCTATCACCGGGCTTATAGCATGATAGGGCAAGGGTTTTGTGGTGCCATCCGGGGAGAACATGACGGGAATGCCCATGCCATCAGGTCGAGTGACAGAAACGGCAAGTTCCGTGTTATTCATGTTCAGGGGAAGAAACAATTCGGATTTCATGGCCTGTGTAATTGGCTTGCCGGTTACATCTTCAATCAAGGCGCCGAGGATGGCAATGCCGAAATTGGAATAAACAACATGGTTGCCAGCAGCCCGGACATACGCCGGACGAACCGCGTTCAGGGTCTCTGGTGATGCGGGCAGGGAGATGGGGCGACGGCTGGAAATTCCGCTGAATTTATCCTCAAACCCGGCGGTATGTGTTGCCAAATGCCGGATGGTGATGGCCGTGCCGTCGTTATCGGGCAGTTGTATCCGCTTCAGATACAGATTTGCCGGGTCGTCGATCGAAGCGATAAGGCCTTCATCAACAAGCCTGGCAATCAGGGTGGCGGTAAAGGTTTTTGTCGTTGATCCTATGAGAAAACGTGTTCGGTCAGGCGTGACCGGTGCCCCTGTTTCTGCATTGCCCAACCCGTAACCCCTGGCAAAAATGATCTTGCGCTTGTGTACGACCGAGACCACAGCGCCGCTGATTCGCTTGTCAGTAACCAGTCCTTCAAAAGTGGAATCAGCCCATTCTTCTATATTTTCCGCGGTGATTGCGAATGGTTGTGATTTGGGGAGCTCGGTTTGGAAATCGGGCGTGTCTTCTGTCAGGCATGTCACATCGCCTGGCGTCTCACCTGTGTCCAGAAAATGACTGGCGATTCCAAGTGCGCAGTCCCTGCCAGCGCCCAGAACAGCATGACCTGTGGCAGGGGAGACCAGATGAACAAGTTCGGGAAGGCTGTTTTTCAGGCCCGCCACATAGCGGGACGGAGTGATCGGATCAAACACGCCTGAAAGGGCAAGGGCAGGTATATGAACAGGTGTTGTCAGAGGTTCAACAGGCGTGCCGGGACCACATATATTGTTCAGAAAATGAGCAATGGAATACTGCTCGCCGAACATGCTTTCCACCAGTTCATCGTCATCCGAACTTCGGGCTGCTTGTGGCCGGTCAGCACAGGCAGTGGCTACAAACCCGCCGCCTGCAAAAGGCCGTGGATTTTTTGGGGTGGGCACCGTTTGTTCAATGGTCTGTTTGAGAAGTGTTGTATTACCTTTGGCAGTCTCGGAAATCAGCAACGGGATCATTTCAAGTGTTGCAGGATTGTAAAGCATCCAGTGAACAAGATGGGCAAAATCATACCAGTTTACGGCAAAGTCCCCGCCACCCTCGACCGACCTGGAGGATAAATGGACGAGAGCCGGATTCTTGTGCAGTTTTTCCATCAGAGAAATGAACGTACGTTCAATATCCGGAAAGCTTTCGTTGCACGAAGTATCCCGGCAGACCTTAAAAAGAGCGCCCAGTGCTCTGGCCAGATTACCTGGCCCATCCTCGAAAAAAATGGGTGCATCAAGGATAACAGGTGAATCCAGCAGAAGTCTTGTAAGGGCTTGCCGATCCACTTTCAGTGCGTTCTGGGCGACATGCGTACCATAGGAAATACCAAAAAGGGCCCATTTCTCGATTCCAAGAGCGAGGCGCATATCTTTCAGGTCCAGGGCATGGGCAAGACCGCCATAGGTTTCAATGACGGCTCCTTCCCGGCGCAGGGAGTCCAGGCATGCTGTCGCACCTTTCGCCCGGGCGAGGTTGAATTTGTCATAGGAAATATCAGATGCCATCAAATGATAGCCTGCGTCACCCGTTTCTGCGCAGGCGAGGACCGGGTTGCCAAGAAGTCCGCCACGCTGATTGTAAAGAATAATATCCCGATTTCGGCCAAAGGGTATTTGTGAGAAAAGATGAAGGGATCTTGCGCTTCCAACAGGCCCGCCGCCGGGTCCGCCGTGCAGGAAAACCAGTGGTTCTGCTGTGCTGGCGCCACTTTGTGCCTTCAGAATGATAACCGGCAGGGAAACAAGAGGGGATTGGGCATCACTACGATCTTCTGGAACTGAAAGCTGCCCGCAAATCAGGCGCTCTTCCGGGATTTCGTCCGCACCGTCAAAGGGACAGGTTTCGTATCGGTTAAAAACAGCCGCCGACGGTTGGGCAATGGCTTGTGGTAGCGGGCTGGCAAGAAGTGTTCCAAAGAAGGCCAGCAGTCCCGGCCAATAGCTGCGCAACGCAATCTTTTTAAAGAACCTGGGCCTGATGAGTGACTGGATGCATTCCGGTATCCGATTGGGCATTGGGTTTTCTTTCCTGTTCGGTGGAATTATTTTTCTTATTTGAAAATTTATCAAATTAAATACGACCGGGACCCCTGCGAGTCAAAACATTTCTGTTGCCCGGTCGCCGGAGCTGTCCCGGCGCGGGCTCATGCAATGGCTTAATTCTTGTACTTTTGTTTGACTTTCTGGCTATTTGAAACAGACAGAAGAAGGGTTATATATTATTTAACTGGCCTTGTTTTATGTTGTTTCCGATATATAAGGCACAGCATTTTTACAGAGTGGAAGACAAAATCTTTCAATTATGAAAATTTTGGTGTATTGAAGATAACGTGTGAAACTTTGAAAAAGTCGTCATTGAACGATAACAGGATCAAGAATATGCGATCTGTGACTTCGGCAGCACCTGAGCTGACCCTTGGCCAATGGGCGACTATAGGAGAACGTATCAAGGCCCGGCGCAAGAGAAAGAAGGCAACTCTCAAGGAAGTGAGCCTGGCGACAGGAATACCGCTGTCCACTCTTTCAAAGGTAGAGAACAGCCAGATGTCGCTCAATATTGGCAAGCTTCTCAAATTGTGTGAGGCGCTTGACGTCGATGTGATGCAGCTTGTTGCCCCGGAAGAGACGCCTCGTACCCCTGTGACAGTAACGGGAAGGCGCAGCATTACCCGTGCGGGAGATGTTGAAACGGTTGTGACCAATCGGGCGGCTTATCATCACCATGGTCGGGATTTTTCGCACAAGAAAATGATGCCGGCCGTTATTGAGATTCAGACCGACCCTGCACCGGACATGATCCGGCACCGGGGAGAAGAATTCATTTACGTGCTTGACGGGGTAATCGAAATTCACACCGAATTTTATGAACCAACCATTCTGCGGACAGGTGAAAGCATCTATCTTGATTCCAGCATGGCGCACAATGTGCGCGCGGTAGATGGCCCTGCGCGTATACTGAACGTCATGACCAGCCAGTCCGAGACATGATGTGTGGCTTGCCACACCATTTTCTTCATATTATCAGGATAAAATAAAATGCGGGTCTTCATCGCCTGTCTGGCACATGAAACCAATAGCTTTTCGCCCATACCAACGCGTCGCTCCTGCTTTGAGAGTGCACAGTATTTTCGGCCACAGGGCAATGATGAGACACCCCCGGACGATCTGGTGGGATATGTCGATTTTGTAAAGATCGCGCGGGAACGCGGGCACCAGCCCATTCTGTCGCTTGGCGCAATTGTCCAGCCAAGTGCGCCGACCCGCCGGGCGGATTATGAATCCCTGAGGAATGAGATTCTGGATGATCTGGCGCGCGCCATGCCGGTGGACATGGTTTTGCTGATGATGCATGGCGCAATGATGGCTGAAGGCTATGATGATTGTGAAGGGGATATGCTGACACGGGTTCGTGCTTTGGTTGGGCCGGATGTCCCCATTGGCGTTGAACTGGACCTCCATTGTAATATGACGTCTGCCATGGTGGAGAACGCAACGATTCTGGTGGCGTGCAAGGAATATCCTCATACGGATTTCACCCCCCGCGCCCGGGAGCTTTATGATCTGGTGGAACGGACAGCGCGTCGTGAAATATCACCTGTGCCGGGGTTTGCACGTGTGCCAATGCTGGGGTTGTTTCACACCTATCGTGATCCGCTGAAGGGACTCCTTGACACCATTCTGGAAATGGAAGGTCAGGGCGGGCTTTTGAGTATCAGCTTGGGACACGGTTTCCCCTGGTCTGATTTCGCGGATGCGGGCGCCTGTGTTTTGGCCTATACTGATCAAAACAGTGAACAGGCACAGACCATTGCCACACAGCTGGCGCATGATTTTTTCGATATGCGTGAAACCGCGCAAGCTCCTCACAGCGGTATTAATGAAACCATTGACCAGGCGATATCCATAATAAAGCAACCGGGCTCTGGCGCGGTGGTAATCGCCGATGCCTCCGACAATCCCGGCGGCGGTGCGGCAAGCGATTCGACCTATCTGATTCAGGCGTTAATGGAACGGGGGATCGAGGACGTTGCCGTTGCACTACTTTGGGACCCTCTGGCGGTGGAAACGGCGCACAAGGCGGGTGTTGGGGCCAGATTGCCATTACGCATTGGTGGAAAGATGGGGCCTTTCTCAGGTCCGCCACTGGATGTGGACGCTGAAATTCTGGCCCTATCAACAACCGCCAGCCAGCCTTACCTTGGTGGTCAGGGGCATGTGGCGCTTGGACACACTGCTGTTATTTCCTGCAACGGCGTCAAGGTGGTGATGAACAATATCCGCCAGCAGCCGTTTCATCCTGATTGTTTCCAGACGGCCGGGGTGGACCCGGCGGGCGAGCGGATTCTCGTGGTGAAGTCGACCAACCATTTTCGCGCTGAATTTGCCAGTGTGGCCCGAGAGATCATTTATTGTGACGCGCCAGGCAGTCTGAACAGCGACGTAACTGAGCGCCCTTATAAAAAACTTGGTCGCCCGATCTGGCCGCTTGACCCTGTTGACCTGTAACTGCGGGTTATTCTGCCGGCACACCTGGGGCAGAGGCTTTTTCCGTTCCACCCCTGTTACGCACGAGTGGGAGAAGCATGATCAGAACAATAAAGCAAAGAAAGCCAGCAAGAATGCACATGGCCTGATAGCCCTGTGCGCTGATCAGATAGCCCGCCAGTATTGGTCCGGTGGCGAGCCCGCCCTTAACCATGGTGATGAAAAGCACAATCGCGCGCCCTGTTCTGTCCACATGGGCCAGCGCGCCCATCAACAGGGGGGCACTCATGCTCCAGCAATAGGAAAAAATCAGCAACCCTATGCCGTAAAGGACAACATCAGTGGCTCCGGCAAGCAGCCCCAGGCTGACGATCTGGAGGAGAAGACAAAGCGTTAATGGCCATAACCGGCCGAACCGTATCCCAATAAATGTGACAGTCAGCGATCCCATGATCCCGGTAATTTGTGCGAGACCCAGCCACTGGCCTATTGCATTTGCCGGGATACCCGAAATTGCACCCAGCCGCTCTGCGAAAGCCCAGACACCACCCTGGGCGATAAAATATATAAAGACTGCGGCGAGCGCCAGAATCGTAGGCAGGAAAATGCCGATGTCCGTTGAGGGAGTGGTTGAGTAATCCTTGCCGCCCGCGGGAAATTTATATCCCAAAGAGATAGCGAGTACGGCAAGGCCGGTTAACAACACGAAGACACCTCGTGCGCCGAAGTGCGAGACAAAAAGCGGGAGTTGCCAAAGCACAAGCGCTGCAACAAGTCCTTGCCCGACCATCATTAGCCCGAATTGGCGTTCAGGGCTGCGCGTATCAGACAGGCAGGCAAGTGCGACCGCCATCAGGGCGCCACCCCCCAGCCCGGCAAGAAAGCGCACCGGCACCAGAAATGTGATATCTGACGAAAGAGCAGAGAGCAGATTGCCGATTAGGAAAATGGCGCCGGCCATCATGAAGGCCCGATTCCAGCGGATAGACCTGACCCAGAAAACTGCCATGGCTGACGAGATCGCCATACCCGCCAGATCGGCAGATGCAATCCAGCCCACCTGATCAGGAGTAAACCCGAACTGGTCGCTCAGGGCCCCGGTCATGATCGGGAGCATGACTAGCGCCATGGACCCGGTGATGGCAAGGGCCAGCGCCCGGGCGATGATGCCGGGACGATTGATGATTTCCGGGCTGTCCGTGGTACCGGAATATTCTGCCGCCAGTGTCATGCGGGGTAACTCCACTTCCTCAAGATTAAAATTAGCCTGAGCATGCCGAAGAGCCGGATCATGGCACAGTATAATATATTTTCAAATATGAAAAATTGATCATGTGGCCTTTTTATATCTGTTATATTCCCGGTAATTCGTCCCAGCAGCTCATCTGGAATATATTCTCGGGGCGTATACCGGAATAGTGGCGGCATATATATTATCACAATTGAAATATTTTTCTATTTGCTGGAAAAATGCAGCATGCCTCCGTCGGTGCCTTTGAATGATCCAGCTTCTATATTCCGGAGTTGTTCTTTCTACAGCTTGAATTATATCTCGAAGTTTATCATAGTAGTTTGATTTCACTTGTAAAATATATAAATCGTGAAGTTTTATGATGTCGTTAATGGCCATTTTTAGTGTAAAAGTCCCTTCGTAGAAAATTTTCAAATATGAAAATATATCTTGATTTACGAGAAAATATAGCGATAGTGAGACATGTGGTGAGCAACCTGGTGCTGAGGTGATCTCATGCCGTCAGGGTGATAAGGCTGGTAATCCGTCACAGACGTGCCAAACGATAATTCAATTAGGGAGAAGGAGGCTATTATGACAAAACAAAACTTGCAGAATAATATAAGTGCGCTGCTTATGGCGAGCACGGCAATCATATTTCCTGGCTTTGCATTCCATGCCAATGCGAATGAGGCCAAGACTTTCGAGATTGAAGAGGTCGTTGTGACCGCGTCTCGCCGGACTGAGAGTTTGCAGAATACGGCATTGTCTGTCGCGACTGTCAACCCGGAGCAATTCGCTATCGGCGGTCTGACGCGTTTGAGCGATATTCTGGATTATACACCGGGCGTTTTCTATTCCGGTGGCTCCACTCCAACGGCCAATTCCATCACCATGCGGGGTATATCCAACCTAACTGCTGCCCCGACGGTGGGTGTCTATATTGATGACGTGCCGATTGGATCGGGCAACTCTCAGGCGGCAGGCGCTACCCTGGCGTTGGATGTGATGCTGGCCGATATGGAGCGTGTTGAGGTCATCAAGGGGCCGCAGGGAACGCTTTATGGCGCGTCTTCGATGGGTGGGCTTATGCGTTATATTACCCGCGATCCCGCCACGGATGAGTTTTCCGGTTCTGCCGCGACGGATCTTTCCTTCACCAAAGGCGGTGGTTTCAACCAGAAATATTCGGGACGGATCAGCGCGCCGATTGTGCGCGACAAGCTCGGCATCAGCGTTTCCGGTTATTATCAGGATAACAGTGGGTTTATCGACCGTATTCCGGCCGCTGTATCCGGTGCGGCGGAGGATGTGAACGGGTTTGAGACATTTGGTGTTATGTCCAAGCTGGCGGCCAATCTTTCTGATCGCTTCACCGCTTCGCTGATGGTGCTGCATACAGAAACTGAATTTAACGGTACCAATATTGTTGCGCTCAATGGAACGGGTGCTGACGGCGGGGCACCCTTTGTTCCGGCGAATGGCCCATTTGATACAGATACATCCTTCTCGGTTGACAAGTCCCGGTTTACACTTCTTGCGGGCACCCTTAACTATGAATTCGACTGGGGTACATTTATATCTTCGACCAGCTATCAGGATCGCAGTGTGACGTCGACCACCGATCTGGTTGTGAATTTTGGGCCGTTGATTGAGCTGTTCTCCGGCACAGGTGCGGGCAGTGTCACCAATGCCCCCTTTACAGGTGGCCAGATGACGGAGCGTTATGTTCAGGAAGTTCGACTGGTGTCCAAGGAAGGCGGGCCGTTCGAGTGGAGCGTTGGCGGTATCTACTCTGAAGAAAAGAGCGGGAATGTTCAAAAGCTTGAAGGTCAGCCCATTGATTTTCTGTTGCTTGACGTGGATATCCCGTCGGTGCTGAAAGAATATGCTGCTTTCGGTAATCTGACTTATTACATCACGCCACAGGTTGATCTGACAGCTGGTGTACGTCTCGCCAAAGTCAAAACCTCGGTCGAGGTGGTGGACGGCCCCAACCTTCTCCTTCAAAATACGCCGCCGGTGACAAGCAGCGGGACAATTGATACCTATTCCTTTACCGCACGGTATCGCCCGCTTGAGACGCTTTCTCTTTATGCGCGGGTGGCAAGTGGGTATCGGCCAGAGAGCGCCAATCTGCCGCTTCTGGATGCTCAAGGAAACAATTCTGCGCCACCTATTATTGAAACGGATACGCTGTGGAGCTATGAACTGGGGACCAAGGGCAATTTGTTGGACGGTCTGGTCTCTTACGATCTGGCGGCCTGGTATCTTAACTGGAAAAACCTGCAGGCCCGGACCTTTGTGAATGGAGCCATGACCGGCGGCAATGCCAACAGTGACGTAACTGCATATGGTCTTGAAGGAAATGTTTCCTTCTATCCGGCGGATGGTCTGCGTATCGTTACCGGTTTCACCTATACCGACAGCACGTTGGATGATGACGAGACATCAAGTTTTGGCGCGGTGGCTGGCGAGAATATGCCGGGCATTCCCAAATGGGCTGGATCAATCAAGGCCGATTACGAATTTACCCTCTCTAACGATATGGACGCCTTCATCGGTGGTGGTGTCCGTTACATCGGTAACAGGGATACCGGTTACGATGGTGGTGTCGGTGCAGGTGGTGCCGTCATTACGCCGTTAATCCAGAACTTTGTTCTCGAAGACCATGTGATTGCAGATATCAATGCCGGCGTCACTTACGGGAGCGTCACCGGGTCGCTATATGTTGCTAACCTGTTTGATAAATATGGCTATTCCGGCGGGTCAGCCCGTCCGGCGGCAGGTTTTGTCCGGGCCACGGCGAATGTGATCGAGCCAAGGACAATCGGGGCAACCGTGCGGGTCAACTTCTGATCGGGATATTGTTGTCCGCTGGTGGTCGCCTTCGCAGTTGCAAGGGCGACCACCAGACATTTTGATACTTGATGACAGGAAAAGTGATGATGATTTTGCCCGTATTATCACCTGTATTATCAAATGCCTTTCGCCGTCTTTCCCTGGCCGCTCTAGTGTTGTTGGTTTCGCAAATGTCATATGTGGTGGCCCATGGTTCTGAACAGTCGCTCTCCAGCCTGGAAAAGGTCTTGGGTGATATTCTGGAGCAGGAGGGAAATGTAGCGGGTGTATCTATCCTGCATCTGGAAAGCGGAGCAGCCGTGTCGGTGCGGGGTGACCAGCGTTTTCCCATGGCAAGCACTTACAAGGTGCCAATGGCTGCCTATACGCTGCACCTTGTGGAGCAGGGCGTTCTTTCACTTGATGATATGGTAACGGTCGAGCGCCGCCACTATGCGCCTTCATCGATTATAACAACGCACATGCCACATGCGGGTGTAAAATTGTCGCTTTACAATCTGCTGGAACTCATGCTGACAGAGAGCGACAATACTGCAACGGATGCCATTCTGGAATTGATTGGCGGACCGGATGCTGTGACAGGCTGGCTCCGAACACTGGGCGTTGAAGATATGCGGGTTGATCGCCCTACGGCGGATATTTTCCGCCAGTATGTAGGCCTTCCTCCCGGGCAAACGGGGGTTTCCATTCTTGACCAGATGGCTGCCCGAGAATCAAAAAACGAACTGGATATCTTCCGGACCGATGGCTCTCATCCGGCCTATATTGCCTTTGCGCGCGATCCGCAGGACCAGGCCACGCCCGATGCCATGACCGGCTTTCTGGCGCGTATATGGCGTCATGAAATCCTGACGCCTGAAAGTCAGCATATATTGGGCGGGATCATGGAACGCTGCAATACAGGGCCCGGCCGGTTAGCGGGCAAGCTCCCGGACAGCGCGGTCCTGGCACATAAGTCAGGAACCATTACAGGCACGGTGAATGACGTCGGTGTTATCACGCTGGCCGGGGACAAGGGCCATGTGGTGATTAGTGTCTATGTCAAAAATATTATCGGGCAGTGGGAAGACCATGAGCCGATGATCGCTGGTGTCGCTCGTGCGGCACATGATTTTTTCGCAGGCACTGCTGCATTCTGAGTGATCGGAATATCTGTCTGCTTTCTGGTGCGTTGGATACGGAGGAGTTTAAATATGATGAGAACACATCTCATGAGAATAGCGTTGCTTGTGCCCGCGATGCTGATGCCGGTGTTGGCAATGGCTTTCCCTGCGGGCGGCTCTGACGGGCTTTATACCGTCAATACTCATCTGCAAAGTCGCGCCATTACGTTTGAAAACCCGACCGGAGCGCCGGGCAAGGGCGGCATGGTGGCAAGCCCTCTGGGTGTGGGCCGCAAGGGCGATCCCGCCCGTATGGTTCAGCCCGGCGAGGAAGTCGAACTGGCCAATATAAAGGGTGCGGGGACCATTCGGCATATCTGGATGACCATGCACAGAACACCTGAAGTTATGCGTTCAGTCGTTATTCGCATGTACTGGGACGGGCAGGAACATCCGAGCGTGGAAGCGCCCATTGGTGACTTTTTCGGATTTGCCCATGGCCGGACAGAGCCCTTTCAGACGGCGGTTCATTCAGTGGGTAAACGTTTGGCCCTGAACATATGGCTACCCATGCCGTTTCGCAAGAATGCGCGCATTACCCTGACCAACGAGGCGGAAAAGCGTATCCCGCTTTTCTATCAGATTGACTACACAATTGGTGACAAACACCCGAAAGATGTAGGACGGCTTCATGTGTTGTTCCGGCGGGAAAGCCCAACCACACTGGGTGAGGATTTCGAAATCCTGCCCAAACGAACCGGCAAGGGTCGATTTATTGGCACAGTGCTTGGTATCCAGCCAGACTACAAGGCATGGTGGGGTGAAGGCGAAGTCAAGATTTATCTGGATGGAGACAAGGAATTCGCCACGATTGTGGGGACAGGTGCCGAGGATTATGTCGGTCTTTCATGGGGAATACAACAGAACGCGTTCCTTTATCACGGCGCAAATCTGGTGACCAATGAAGACACGTCTGATACCGGCGCTGTGTCCATGTATCGCTGGCATATTCCTGATCCCGTATACTGGCGCAAGGATATCCGTGTGACTGTCCAGCAGATTGGCCATGAAGGTCAGGGGACAACGCTTGCGGACTACAAGGCGCAGTTGTTTGAACGACAGGACGATTGGTCGGCGGCAACATTCTGGTATGAAAGTGTTCCCAGTGCTCCATTGCCGCCCATGCCCGATCGTGCTGCGCGCCTTGCAGGTATTGACCTGGCACCGCCAGCGGAACCGGCGCCGGAAGATCCCGGCGCCGAGGCAGAGTGATCAACGGTTTTTATTCGTCACCCAGAGCCTGATAGGTCAGGGTGCGCAGGGCCGACATGAGATGCGGTTGGGTGTTCGGGAGAAGCTGGGTCATGAACACCGCTGCAATATTTTCCTGCCGGTCGATCCAGAAAAAGGTGGTGGCGGCTCCGGCTCCGAAAACCTCACCGGCAGAGGACATGGTGCCTGCAAGGCCGGGTTCAATGATCAGCCCGAACCCAAGTCCCTGGCCAAAGCCGGGGCGGCCGTCAGGGGGAAAAGGGGTCTGGTCGGACATATGGTTTGAAAACATGAGACCGACGGTGCGGGGGGAAAGAATATGAACGCCATTGAGATGACCGCCGTTAAGCAGCATTTGGGTGAATTTCATATAGTCGGATGTGGTGGAGACCAGGCCCGCGCCGCCTGCTTTAATCCGGTCCGGGTTGCGGTAATCGCTGCCCTTGGGCGTATCAATCGGCACGAGGCTTCCGGCCTTGTGCGCGTAACTGGTTGTGAGGCGCGCCAGCTTTTCGTCGCTCACATGAAAGGTCGTGTCGCTCATCTCCAGCGGGTCGAAAATGTTTTCCCTCATGAAGGCATCAAGAGATTTTCCGGAGATACGCTCAATCATATATCCCAGTACATCCATGGAGATACTGTAGGAATAACGCTCGCCCGGCTGATGCAGGAGCGGGGTGGTGAAAAGGGCCTGTGTCATTGCTTCGAGGTTTTGCAGAGGCGCGGCGTCATCGGGGCGGGTGGCGATGTCAGCTGCGCCGGGCAGGATGCCCTTCTGGCGGTAAAGGTGTTGCACCGGGCTGTCCCCCATAAAATGGTATGTGAAGCCCGAGGTATGCGTCAAAAGATGTCGGAAGGTGATCTGGCTTTCAAGCGGTTCGGTGACCATGTCAGCGCCTTCGCCCGAAACGTAAACCTGCAATTGTCCAAACTCGGGGACAAAATCCGAAATCGGCTGGTTGAGCTCGAAGTAGCCGTGCTCGTAAAGGATCAGGGCTGCAACAGCCGTGACGGGTTTGGTCATGGAATAAATCCTGAACAGCGAATTCTGTCCGACGGGGGTTTTGTTTTCCCGGGAGCGCCAGCCCGCCGAGACCTTGTGGACAATCGCGCCTTTATGCAAAATCAGGCCATGCATGCCGGAAATCTGTTTCGCGTCCACCAGGCGGGCAAGATAATTATCCAGCCGTTCAAGGCGCTGCTTGTCGAAACTTTTTTCAGTCGCCTCGCCACTGATGGCGGGAAAACCCGGCAGGGCAATCAGGAGATACAGGGCGAGGGCAGGCAGGAATTGCAGCGGATTCGACATGGGAAAGAGTCTCCTTGCGGGCATCTTGGGGAAATATTGCTGAAATCCGATCATATGTCAGATCAAATAAAATTCAACTATAAAATGTTTAGTTTTAAATTTATTAAATTATATGGTGTTGGTGGGGCCTTTTCATGAACTGTAGAACCGCTCCGGCAAAGAATGAAACTGTGCCTCTGCTTGCCATAAACGGCATCGAGAAGTCCTATGGCCCGGTTCGGGTGTTGAACAATGTCTCATTTGCGTTGGAACGTGGACAGGTTCTTGCCGTTATGGGCGAAAACGGCGCAGGCAAAAGTACGTTGATGAATATTCTGTCAGGTTTTGTGACCATGGATCAGGGTGCAATTTATCTTGACGGAGAGCCTTTACATTGCCCGACGCCGGGCGCTGCAAGGAATGCAGGCATTGTAATGGTGCAGCAGGAACTAAGCCTGGTGCCGGAATTGAGTGTTGCGGAAAATATCTTTCTGGGGGCTGAACCTACGGGTACGACGGGCATGATTGACAGGCGTGGCATGAATGCTGCGGCTCACTCGATCCTTGATCGGCTTGCCTTCGGAAAATCGCCGGATCTTTTGGCCCGTGATCTCAGGGTGGGAGAGCAGCAGCTTGTCGAGATCGCCCGCGCCTTGGCCCAGGATATGCGGGTTCTCATCCTTGACGAGCCAACCACGGCCTTGGCCGAAACCGAGGTTGAACTTCTGTTTACGGTGGTGCGGGCTCTCCAGCGGGAAGGGGTTGCTGTCCTTTATATTTCTCACAGGATGGATGAGATTTTCGAGATAGCAAGCGATGTGATTGTGATGCGTGACGGCGAAATGGTTTGTGCTGCGCCGGTTTCCTCACTCGACCGGGATAAACTGGTGCGCCATATGACGGGCGGGGTGATAAGGGAAGCGCAGGCGCCTGTCGCTGTGGTGGACGGCGAAGTTGTGTTGACGGTTGACGGGCTGTGGCGGGGTGGCCGTTTCCAGTCAGGCCGCCGCCTTCTTGATAATATTTCTTTTGATTTGAAACAGGGTGAAATTCTGGGTATTGCCGGGCTAATGGGGGCGGGACGCACTGAATTGCTGGAGGTGTTATCCGGCGCCTGTTCGGAAGATTGGGGTGGAACGATCACCCTGGAGGGTGAGCCGTTTCTGCCTCGCTCCCCCGCTGATGGCATCAGGCGCGGTGTGGCGTGTCTTACCGAGGATCGCAAGGGCAACGGCCTGATCACAGATCATGGAATCGACCGGAATATTTCGCTTGCTTCCCTTGAAATGCTTGGTCAGTTCGGCTGGATTGACAAAAAGGCGGAAGGTGCGCTGGCGGTTCAGTCAATCAGTGATCTTGCTATTCGCGCCACGGGGCCTGATCATGTGGCGGGCCAGCTTTCAGGGGGTAACCAGCAAAAGGTTGTGCTGGCAAAATGGCTGGCGACGGAGCCGCGTCTTCTGCTGCTGGACGAGCCTACAAAGGGCATCGATATTGGCGCCAAGGCAGCCATTTACGGCCTTTTTCGGGACCTTGCCGCGCGAGGTTTGTCGATGCTTCTTGTCAGTTCCGAGTGGGTAGAACTGATGGCGCTTTCAAACCGTGTTCTGGTGCTGCGTGACGGGCGATGCGCAACCATTCTGGAACATGACCAGATCACCCGGAACGCCATTGTGAAAAATGCAATGCCGGTCTCTGAACCTCATTCTGTTTCAGGACATGACACATGATATCAAAACAGTCTTCGGGCGGAATGGCTCGTTTTTTGCATCTGCTGGGCCAGACCAAACTCTACTGGGGCGTCCTGGTTGTCTTTGCAATCGGGATATTCTCGTCGCCTCTTGATGCTGGCGGTACGATCATTTTTCTCGATCCCGGCAATCTGACCGATATCCTGCGGCAGGTCTCGATCATCGGGATCATGTCGGTGGGCATGACACTGGTGATCCTGATCAGGGGCATTGATCTTTCTGTTGGTACCACCATGGCTTTCGGGGCGACCCTTGCCGCCATGCTGCTGACCCAGACCGGCTGGCACCGTGGAGCGCTGGTGGCTGTGCCCGGCATGTGTGCGGCAAGTTTTCTGCTGACCTGTTTTATGGTCTATCGCGGGACCGGCCCTGATCGCCTGTCGCCTTCGCTGCGGTCAGGGATGGCGCTGGGCGTGGCGGCACTGGTCACGCTGGCGGTCTATCATTTTGCGTCGAGCGGACTTGCCCAGGGCTTCGGCGTATGGGGGACCATATTTGCGGTACTTGCCGTGGGCCTGTTTGTCGGCGCGCTTAACGGTCTGCTTGTGGCGCGGGGAGGCTTGCAGCCTTTTATCGTAACCCTAGCCATGATGGTGGCAGTGCTGGGGGCTGCACGGTTAATGGCCGGTCAGGACCAGTCTGTCTACCCGATTTATACAGGCGTGAATGCCACAACGGATTTCGAAGTATTCAACGGCACGCTCCTGGGCATTCCCGTGCCGGGCGTCATTTTTCTCGCAGTGGTGTTGGTCTTTGCAATTCTGCTGCGGCATTTCCGTTTTGGCCGTCATATATACGCGGTCGGCGGGAACGAAACGGCGGCTTATCTGGCGGGGATTAATATTACCCGGATCAAGATCACTGTGTTTGCCATATCCGGCATGCTGGCCATGCTGGCAGGGCTGCTATATGCCGCACAATACCGGCAAGGCAAGCCGGATGCGGGAACGGGCATGGAACTTGATGCCATTGCCGCCGTGGTGATCGGCGGGGCCAGCCTGATGGGGGGCAAAGGGACCGTTACTGGTACCTTGGGGGGCGTGCTGATCTTTGGCATTCTCAGTAATGTACTTCAGCTCAATAATATTGATGGCAATCTGCAACTGGTGCTGAAGGGGGCGATTATTATCATCGCCGTGCTTCTGCAGGAAAGCCGGTTTGAAATTTTTCAACTGCTGAGAAAGAGGAAATCATGATGATCCGACTGAGTTCTTTATATCGTCTCGGTGCAATTCTGATCCTGGGGTTGCTTGTCGCATCCTGTGGCGAGCGGGAAGAGGTCAAGTGGCGCATCGGCTTTTCGCAGGTTACAACGGCTGAGCCCTGGCGGGTGTTGTTCAACAGGGAAATGCGTGCCGAAGCCGCAAAATACCCGGGCCTCGAACTACTCATCGCAGATGGTCAGGACCGGACAGAAAAGCAGGTCGCTGATATTGAGGCTTTCATTCGCCAGGGGGTTGATGTGATCCTTGTCTCGCCCAAGGAGAGTGTGGGACTGTCCGGTGTGCTGGAGCGGGCAGAGGTGGCAAATATTCCGGTGATTGTGCTCGACCGTGATGTGGAGCAGGGTGCCTATACCCAGTTTATCGGTGGTGACAATGTGGAAATTGGGCGTCTGGCCGGGACTTACGCTGTTGAAAAACTGGGCGGTGCTGGTGCCGCAAGCGGACAGATCGTCGAAATCTGGGGCGGTATGGGCTCGACACCTGCCCATGAGAGACACAAGGGCTTTGATGAGATGATCTCGGCAGAACCCGACATAGTGCGGGTGGTCGGGCGGCAGGATGGCGACTGGAAACAGGACAGGGCCTATAATATCATGGCAGCCGCCATGCGGGCGCACCCCCGCATTGATCTTGTCTATGCCCACAACGATCCGATGGCCTATGGCGCCTACCTTGCGGCACAGGATGCGGGCCGGGCGGATGACATCATTTTTCTCGGGATTGATGCAATTCCGACGGAAGGCGGCATGTGGGTGAAAAAAGGCTTTCTGACCGCCACTTTCATATACAAAACACCGGGAGCCGAAGCTATCAGGCAGGCCATGCATCTTTTGAATGGCAAGGAAATTGAAGAACGTATCATATTGCCAACGGAGGTGGTGGACCGCGAAAATGCGGATGCGTTTTTGGCGCGCCACGGCCTTGAATGAAACCGGGGGCTGCAGAAATGAGGAATGACCTTCCGAAGGGTTTGTTGCCGAAGCGCACGTTGGGCCGTACCACCCTTGCGTTGAGCGAGCTTGGCTTTGGTGGTGCGCCGCTGGGGAATCTTTATCAACCGCTTGATGACGATACGGCGAGAGCAACACTTTCTGCTGCGTGGCAGGGGGGAATCCGGCATTTCGATACAGCACCTCTGTACGGTCATGGCTTGAGCGAACATCGCACAGGTCAGTTCCTGCGGGATCTGCCGCGTGAAGATTTTGTCCTGTCTACCAAAGTGGGCCGCCTTCTGCGCGCGTCGCCGCATGTGCCGGCAGATGCCGGACTATACAGGTCGCCGCTGCCTTTCTCTGCCGATTATGACTACAGCTATGACGGGATTATACGCTCGGTCGAGGACAGCCTGCAAAGACTGGGGCTGGCGAGGATAGACATTCTGTATATCCATGATGTTGATACGGTCAATCACGGGCCAGACGGTGTACAGGTGCGGTTCCGGGAGGCCATGGAAGGATACCGGGCATTGGAGCGATTACGCGATCAGAGACTGGTTGGAGCCATTGGTGCGGGAATCAATGAATGGCAGATGTGCGAGAATTTTGCCCGTGCCGGAGACTTTGACTGTTTCCTGCTGGCGGGGCGCTACACCCTTCTTGAACAGGAAGCACTGGACAGTTTTCTGCCCCTTTGTGAAGATCGGGGAATTGGGATCATTCTGGGCGGCCCTTATAATACAGGCATTCTCGTTACCGGCGCCAAAGCCGGTGCCTGGTATAATTATGGTCCGGCATCACAGGAGATTCTTGCCCGTGTGACAAGGATTGAGATGGTGTGCCAATCACATAATGTGACACTTGCGGCTGCAGCGCTTCAGTTTCCGCTTCTCCATCCGGCGGTTGCCAGCGTTATCCCCGGATGCCGGCAGCCGGTTGAGGTGGAGCAAAATCTGGCGCTCTACCGGCAGCCAATTTCGGAAGGTCTGTGGCGTGACCTGAAGACGGAAGGGCTAATACGGGACGATGCGCCGGTTGATTCGGGATGCATATCATGATGATAGATTCCCATGTTCATCACTGGCAGATCTCCCGGGGTGATTATGGCTGGTTGACACCTGAGCTGGATGCAATATATCGGGATTTCGGCCCTGATGATTTCTGCGCCATACGGCAGGATTACGGCATCGAACGTGCTATTCTGGTACAGGCCGCGCCCACGATTGCCGAAACCCGGTATCTGCTGGGGCTGGCCGATACCCATGACTATATTGCCGGCGTTGTGGGGTGGGTTGATTTTGAAGCCGAAGACGCCTGCGCACAGATCGAGACTCTGGCCCGCCACGAAAAGCTCGTGGGCCTGCGCCCAATGATACAGGACATTACTGACGATGACTGGATGCTTCGCCCGGATTTTGCCAGAGTTTTCGAATGTATCCGGCAGACAGGTCTTTGTTTTGATGTGCTGGTTTTGCCTCGTCATCTGGGAAATTTGCGTCGCCTGATTAATCGTTATCCGGATATGAAGATCGTTATTGACCATGGGGCAAAACCCTTTATCCGCCAGGGGCTCATATCGCCATGGAAGGAAGATATTCGCCTTTGTGCCGAAGCCCCCAATGTTTTTTGCAAGCTTTCGGGTCTGATGACGGAAGCAGCAAAGGATTGCGGCTTGTCCGATCTGGCGCCTTATGTGGATCATCTCCTTTCGTGTTTTGGCTCCGAGCGCCTGTTATGGGGTAGCGACTGGCCGGTTGTTAATCTGAAAGCCGATTATGGCCGCTGGCTGGAATTGTCACGCGTGCTGTTGGCAGGCCTTGGAAAGCGACAGTGGCAAGACGTTTTCGGCGGGAATGCGGCTTCTTTTTACGGAGTATCCTGATGAACAGACGATATATCCGGCTGCATGAGACAGACAATGTTGTTGTCGCGACGCAGACTTTGGAACCCGGAGCTGTGGTAGTGGGTCATACCCTTGCAGCAGAGATTCCGGTCGGGCACAAGATTGCAACCTGTCATATTCCGTCGGGTGAGAGAGTTATTAAATATAGCCAGCCTGTTGGCGTTGCCAAATGTGACATTCCGGCAGGTTCCCACGTTCACACCCATAATCTGGAGGCCGGGGGGCATGAGGTTGTGGCGTCGGATGTTCCCCTGGCCCGTCCCTGGCCTGTCACGGAGCGGCGAACCTTCAAGGGATATCTCAGGCCAGACGGCCGGCGGGCGGGTACGCGGAATTACGTGGGCATCGTCACCAGCGTCAACTGTTCGGCGACCGTGGCGCGGCGTATTGCCGACCATTTCAGGGACGGGGTACAGGCCCGTTATCCAAATGTGGATGGTGTGGTGGTGCTGACCCATGGTTCAGGTTGCGCCATGGACGGAGCTGGCGAAGGGCTGACGATTTTGCGGCGGACCTTGCGGGGCTATGTGTACCATCCTAATTTTGCGGGCGTGCTGGTGGTCGGCCTTGGCTGTGAGACCAATCAGATTGAAGGATTTTTGGAGGATGAGACGGGTGAGGGCGCCACGACCAGGACCCTTGGCATTCAGGCGGCCGGTGGCACCTTGGAGGCCATCCGCAATGGAATAGACATGGTCGAAGAGTTGCTGGAGGTTGCGAACGGTTGTGCGAGGTCTGACATCCCTGCGTCTGAACTGTGTCTTGGACTTCAGTGCGGTGGCTCTGACGGTTTTTCCGGTATTTCCGCCAATCCGGCATTGGGGGCTGCGGCAGATTTGCTTGTGGCAGAGGGGGGCACGGTTTTACTTAGCGAGACGCCCGAAATTTACGGGGCGGAACATCTGTTGCTGGATCGTGCCGTCTCGCACGGGGTACGGGACAGGCTGATGGCCCGGATTCGGTGGTGGGAGGATTACGTCGCGCGGAACGGGGGCCGGATGGACAACAACCCGTCCCATGGCAACAAACAGGGTGGATTGACCACTATTCTGGAGAAGTCCCTGGGCGCCGTGGCGAAGGGCGGCACCAGCCCGCTGATGGAGGTAAGTGAATATGCAGCGCCCGTGGCCGCCCGCGGGCTCGTCTTCATGGATAGCCCCGGCTTTGATCCGGTTTCGGTCACAGGTCAGGTGGCGGCGGGGGCCAACATAGTATGTTTCACCACAGGGCGTGGCTCTGTATTCGGCTGCAAACCATGCCCTTCCCTGAAGCTTGCTACGAACACAAGGGTTTTCGATTTGATGGCAGACGATATGGACGTTAATTGCGGGCAGGTGATTGACGGTGGCAAGATGGTTGCGGAAAGCGGCGCAGACATCTTCGAGGCCATTCTCGCGACCGCCTCAGGCGCGCCAACCAAAAGCGAATTGTTGAATTATGGCGATAATGAATTTACACCCTGGATTATTGGGGCGGTGATGTGATGAGAACAGAAAATATTGAACACTTCCTGCCAAAAGATGCAGAACAGGCGCAACTGGTGGGCCGGGTCTGGTTGCCGGGGGACATCCCCGGTCCCTCGGTGGTTATGGTGCGCAGCGGGCGCGTGTTTGATATCACCTCACGCGCCCCAACTATGACCGCTCTGCTGGAACAGGATGATCTCCTTGCAATGTTGGCAAATCCGGGGGAGGTGCCGTGCCTTGGCGGGGTGGACGAGATTATTGCCAACAGTCTTGCGAAAACGCCGGATGATAAAAAGCCCCGCCTTCTTGCCCCCTGTGATCTGCAGGCCATCAAGGCTTCAGGTGTGACCTTTGTGTCATCCCTGATGGAACGGGTGATTGAGGAACGCTGTTTTGGAGACCTGACGCGGGCGGCTGAAGTTCGGGCCGAGATCGAACAGAAACTTGGCAACAGCCTGAAAGATATTCCGCCCGGTTCGGCATTGGCAGAAAGGGCACGGGAAATTCTGAAGGCGCAGGGGTTGTGGTCACAGTATCTGGAGGTGGGCATTGGTCCCATGGCGGAGATTTTTACCAAATCACAGCCCATGTCTGCGGTGGGATTGGGAGCCGAGGTTGGCCTGCATCCAGACTCGGCCTGGAACAACCCGGAACCGGAAGTGGTTCTGGTGATTAATTCCAAAGGCCGGGTCAGGGGATGCACGCTTGGCAATGATGTCAACCTGCGGGATTTTGAAGGGCGAAGCGCGCTTTTGCTGGGGCAGGCCAAGGACAATAATGCTTCCTGCGCTATTGGCCCCTTCATTCGGTTGCTGGATAATGACTTTACCATTGAGCAGCTGCGTCAACTGGTCGTGCGTCTGAAGGTTGGTGGCAGGGATGGCTTTGTGATGGAGGGGGAAAGCTCACTTGGGGCGATCAGTCGTCCGCTTGAAGCTCTTGTCGGTCAGCTTGTCGGCCCCTGCCATCAATATCCTGATGGCGCGATGCTCTTCACCGGCACCATGTTCTCTCCCACGCAGGACCGGGATGAAAAGGAACAGGGCTTTACCCACAAGTCGGGGGACGAGGTGTGGATTTCCTCTGATCATCTGGGCTGTCTCTATAATCGTGTGACCACATCCGATCTTGCCGCGTCCTGGACATTCGGCACCATGGAGTTGATGCGAAACCTTGCGGCACGAAAGTATATTTGAGGAGGATGGCCATGCTGAAAGGAATATCTCCGCTTATTAGTCCCCAGCTTTTGAAAATACTTTCGGAAATGGGTCATGGTGACGATCTGGCCATTGTGGATGCCAACTTTCCGGCGGCAAGCTGCACGCGGATGCTGGAGCGGCTTGATGGTGTTTCCGCCACAGCAGCACTGGAAGCCGTTCTGACGCTTTTGCCGGTGGACGATTTTGGCGAGCATCCTGTGCGATCCATGGCGGTGGTGGGTGACGAGGAACAGGTGCCACCTGTGGTGAAAGAATTCAATCGGCTGATCAGGTATGTGGACGGGCAGATAATGACATGTCATCCGCTTGCCCGTGAAGAATTCTATGATCAGGCCCGGGCTGCCTATGCAATTGTTGCAACTGGGGAGGCCCGTCTTTATGGCAATATCCTGATCCGAAAAGGGGTCATAAAAGCATACGGCCCCGACACCCTGTCCTTTTGGGATGATGGATTGTGACAGGTTTACGGGGAATAAACGTAATCCGATGAACCAAGGAGCCGCTGGTCCAACCGCAGAGATTTTTGCGAAGGTTTGAGCATTTTTTGTTCCTGGCGAGGGTTTGTAGTGACGTGGCGTTAAAAAATGGTAACGTCTGCTGTGAAGCGGGAAAGCGGCGTGCCCGTATGGGACTGGCAAGCTGGCTGCATGACTATAACCATGTGCGGCCCCATTCAACTCCTGGCGGCAAGAGCCCTGTGGGGGCATTGCCTAAAAGAAGAACCAAAGCATCACGGGGACATGCCCCCGTGATGCTTGCAGACCCGGCTGAAATTGATCAAAAATTTAACCAGGGACTCTATACCTGACCGGCGGAACGTTCGGGCTCAGGTCAATCTGACAGGGCCCTGTTTTCTGCTCTTCTGGACTTAAGGGCAATAGTTCCGGATTCCGAGTTGATGACGCTTTTGTGTACCTGAATTACCCTGTCTTCAAAATAAACAGAAGATAAACGGTTTCACAATTGTATCAGGGAGGGAAGCGCCATGAGTTTTCAAAAGTCTGGTTTTGTCAGTCAGCCGAGCAATTTCAAAATGAATACTTTGTCCACTTGTTTGCTGTATGCCACATGCAGTGGCGCGGCTCTTTTCGGCGTTCTTGCGGATTTCGTTATGCCTGCATCGGCGGCGGAGAGCCCAAAGACTTCAAGCGCCTTGTTTGCCATTGAGGAGATAACTGTAACAGCTCGAAAAAGGGAAGAAAGTCTGCAACGTGCTCCGGTGGCGGTAACCGCCTTGACAGGGCAGGGGATTGAAGCCCGCAATTTGACCAATTTGATGGATGTCGCCAATTATGCGCCAAATGTGGATATCAAGACGTCAAATGCCGGTAGTGGCAGTGGATCAAATTCGCAAATCACCATTCGTGGCGTGGGACAACTCGATTTTCTGATCACAACAGATCCGGGTGTAGGTACATATGTCGACGGCATTTATTTTGCCCGGTCTATGGGTGGGGTTATGGACCTGCTGGACCTTGAGCGTCTGGAAATTCTGCGTGGGCCCCAGGGGACGCTTTATGGCAAGAATACCATTGGTGGCGCGATCAACCTGATTTCCCGCAAACCGACGAATGAGTTTGGCGGTTATGTCGAGATTACAACGGGGCGCTATAATCGTCTTGATGCCCGGGCAAGCGCGAACGTTCCCCTTGTTGATGAGAAACTGGCTGCGATCATTTCTGTTTCATCCAAAGATCGGGATGGGTTCGGCTATCGTACCACCGATGGTGAAGATCTGGGGACGGAAAATTCTGCGGCAGCTAGGGCGGCTTTACGCTGGTGGCCCGGTGAGGCCCTGACTGTTGATCTTGCCGTAGATGGTACGCGCAAACGGCAAAGTTCTGTGGTCACAACATTAACGGCCATTAACCCGGATGCCCCGGTTTTAAATCTATACAATGCCGTCAGTTTTCTGTCCGGCGGGGTTAACGAGGCTTATGTGCCGGTGGTGCCGAGTAATCCTTTCGTCAGCGGCGGCACCGGGCCCAACCGCGATGACCTTGATGCGTGGGGTGTCTCGGGGATTGTGACGTGGGATATTGATGATCTTACTCTAAAGTCCCTGACGGCGTATCGGGAGTTGCATGCAGATTTCGGTCGGGACGGTGATAATTCTCCGCAGCCATTTCTGGAAACAGAGAATAATGTTGATCAGCGCCAGTTCAGTCAGGAACTGCAACTTTCCGGTCTGCATATGGATGGTCGCCTAAAGTGGGTGGCCGGTGCCTATTATTTTAATGAACATGCAACCGATTTTACCAAAACGCGTCTGGCTTCGGGGCTTTTCCAGGGGCTGGAAGCTTTGCCGGGAGCGATGATTCCCCTGGCGCCCGGCGTGTTTGCCGGAGGTGCCGGAAATCCGGTAAATGTCGCATTTGACAATGATTTTCTGATCGACAGCGCCATAGATACAACCAATTATTCTGCTTATTTACATGCAACATACAACCTGGCGGAACAATTGGGGCTCACGGTTGGCGCGCGCTATACACACGAGAAGAAAGACTACTTTATCAATGACATTCGGGCGAGTTCCGGGGTGCCGATTGTTGACAATGTTACCATTGATGACAGCTGGTCTTCTTTTTCCCCAAAGGGTGGTCTGGAATATCAAATCAACGACCAGGTCCTGAGTTATTTTACGGTATCACGAGGGTTTAAGTCTGGCGGGTTCAACGGGCGCCCGACTACCTCTGCGGATGAAGTGCAGTCATACGATCCGGAATACCTGACTGCTTATGAGATGGGCATTAAATCAGACCTGTTTGATCGGCGCCTGCGGCTGAATGTAACTGGCTTTTATTACGACTATACTGATATTCAACTGACGGTATCGACCGCAACGCCTGATGGTAATTTTGTCGCTATCACTGAAAATGCAGGCGAGGCAAAGTCCAAGGGAATTGAGGTCGAGCTTCAGGCGGCACCCGTGGAAGGCCTTATTCTGGAAGGGGCGATCGGGTATATTGATGCGGAATATACTGACGTTGGCACGGCGCAGAATGTGTCAGCCGACAGCAAGTTTGTGAATACGCCCGAATGGACGGCTAACGCTTCCGTTTCCTACGGATTTGATGTTGATAAATTTGGCCAGATTACACTTCGTGGTGACTGGAATTATCGTAGCAAATATTATGTCAATCCGCAAAATGACGAAGCCATGTCACAGGATGGTTTCAGCCTGTTCAATGCCAGCATTGCATATCAAAGCCTCGATGAGCGGTGGAAAGTTGTTTTATTTGGCAGCAACCTTACCAACAAGAAATATATAAATAACGGTGTTGGCACACTCGATAGTTTCGGTCTGGCCGAAGCCTATTTTGGTCGCCCCAGAGAATGGGGTCTGATGGTCAAGACGCAATTCTGATTAACGTTTTCGAAGAAGCGTCCGGGTGTTTTTCGACTTTGGCGCTTCTTCTTTTTGTCTGAAAGGTATTCTCGATGTATGACATGAAAAAGCTTCACAAGATTGATGACCTCAACAAACTGGCGCCCGAAGCCATGTCGGCTTTTTGGGCGTTTGATAAAGCTGCGCTGGCCGAGGGCGCCCTTTCCGTGAAAACCAAGGAATTGATTGCCGTCGCTGTAGCCCACACAACTCAGTGCCCCTATTGTCTTGAACTTCATTCTAAAGCGGCCCGAAAAGCCGGGGCCAATGATCAGGAAATTGTTGAAGCCGCTGTAGTTGCGGCAGCACTTCGGGCGGGTGCTGCCATTGTTCACGCAACCCATGCAATTGAATCCTGAGGAAATGACGAGATATGACCAGGCAGGCGGTTCGGACCGAAATTCAAGGTGATATAGCAATCGTATATTTGGATCGGGGGAAGCGCAAAAATGCGTTGAACTTCGAGATCATTGAAGAATTGACGCAGGCCGCCAGCAGTCTCTCAGGCAATCGTGACGTTCGTGCTGTTATTCTGACCGGCACCACGGACCATTTTTCGACCGGTATGGATCTTCATGAACAGGACGGCAGTTCACCGGTGCAGGGACCATTATTGCGCGCGCGTGATTATATGCAGGGAGGCCAAAAACTTTGCCGTACCTGGGAAAATATTCCCCAGCCGACGATAGCCGCTATTGAAGGCCCATGTGTGGGGGCCGGTGTCGCGCTAACACTTGCGTGCGACTGGAGAGTTATGGCAGAAGATGCGTTCCTGTATGTTCCGGAATTGCTGATAGCCATTAATCTTGGGTGGCAATCTATCCCGCGGCTGGTGAACCTGGTTGGACCAGCAAAGGCAAAGGAAATTGTTATCCTGTGTGATCGAATGACTGCCGACCAGGCGCTGAATTCTGGTCTTGTTACTCGTACATCTGCCAAGGCTCAAAGCCTTAAGGTAGCGGTGGAACTAGCCCGGCGCGCGGCTGAAATGCCCCCTGTTGCCGTGCGCATGGTCAAGCAAGCGATTAATGCTCATGCCAATGCCCTGAACGATCTTAGCAGTTATATGGATGCGGATCAGGCGCTGCTTTGTGTGGGCAGTAAAGACTTTGCTGAAGGCATTGCCGCTTTTCAAGAGGGGCGGAAGCCTACATTTGTCGGTGAATAACTTCAGTCTCTTGGCAGGAGATGCTTCATAATCTTGCCGCTGGCATTTGTTGGCAAGCTTTCAACTATCCTGATATCAGCTGGTATCTTGTATCTGGCCAACTGTGCTTCACAATGTTCCCGAATCAATTCTGGTGTAACATTGTTGTGTCCCGGTTTGGCAAGTACAAAGGCGCGCCCCACTTCGCCCCACTTATTATGGGAAATGCCAATAACAGCGGCGCTGCTTACACTATCCAGGCGACAAATAGCATCTTCTATTTCAGCGGGATAAATATTTTCGCCTCCGGAAATGAACATGTCCTTCCAGCGGTCAACAATCGTATAATAGCCATCTTCATCCTTTGATGCGGCATCGCCTGTTTTTAACCAGCCGTTATCAAATGCGTCACAGGTAGCTTTGCTATTTTGCCAATATCCACGAGTGATCGTAGGGCCTTTGATATAAATTTCGCCGATTTCCTGGCCCTCGGCATCTTGTCCGTCCCGAGTAATAATCCGCAGGTCCGAGAACAAAACCTTTTGCCCGCATGAACCCGGGTGGGTTGTTGCATTTTCCGAGCGAAGTATGGTCACCATACCTGCCGTTTCAGTCATTCCCCAGGCGTTATTCAGTCTAACTCCCTTGTTGTGATAAGCTTCGATCAGCGATCTTGGAACTGCGGCCCCTCCAACGGCCATAACCTTTATGTGGTTAAGATCAGCGCCAGTAAACCCGGGTTGTTCTCTCATCATTTGGAGCTGCGTAGGTACGCCACCGGAATGGGTTATTCCAATCTCGCGAGAGGCGTGAAGGTCAAAAAACTGTCGTGCATTAAAAGTGCGGGGGATATATGTTGTGCCACCGACGAAGAAAAGTGGCAGAGCGTAAGAATTAAACCCCCCGATATGAAATGTCGGCAAAAAAGTGACCCCTCTGGAATCTGAAGTAATCTTGAGCGGAGGGCAGACGTTGATAGCGTTAAACAACATCATTTTGTAATCCAGGATGACTCCTTTGGGCCTCCCCGTCGTTCCGGACGTGTAGAGAAGAAGCCAAGGATCATCACTATTCTGATCAACAGGTGTTGGGGCATTATGTTTTTGGGCGATACCTTGCTCGTAATCGCTTTCGTCGCCGTAAGCCACGGTAAGTAAAGCAGGAATACTAGCAGCTTGACTGGCGTGGCTAGCCGTTGCTTCAAAGTCCGGGTCAAAAAACAAAACTTTGGGGTTCGAATCCTGAAGAATATAAGCAAGCTCAGCTCCTGCCAGTCGCCAATTCAGGGGAACAAGGATAACTCCTGTTCGCAAGCATGCAAATAACAGTTCAAATACATCGGTTGTATTCTTGCAAAGAATGGCAATACGGTCACCCTTTGCCAGCCCCAGCGAGCGTGTCAGGAAGCCCGCAAGATAGCCCGTACGATTGGCAAACTGGCGATAGGTGATGTGTCTATCGGAATCCAGATCCACCATTGCCAGTTTTTCAGGGTATAGGGCGGCGCCGTGCGCCACCCAGTCTTGAACAGGAATTGTCATCACAGGAACCCGTCGTCAGTCTTGGAGGAATTGCTTAACGAGGCTGTTAAATTCTTCTGACTTTTCCATTTGGACCCAATGGCCGCACTGTGGAAATACAAAAAGCCGTGCGCGAGGAATCTGTTTCATCAGCATGAAGGCCGAATCCAGTGGCACCACACGATCTTCCCGGCCCCAGATTACCAGTGTTTCATGGGAAAGCTCATCCAGTTGCTCACGCCATAATTCTTCGGCGGGGAATTTGCCGCGTAATTTTATTGGTGGGTTTGCCATAATTTCGGGCCTCGTCGCAGCTGCCAGCCTTTCTTTCAGGAGTTCCTCAGTTACAAAGGAATCATCGTAAACCATAATATTGATGAAGCGTCGCAGCTTCTCAATAGATGGCCCATCGCCTTCATAAGTATCGAAAAGAATTTTCATTCCTTCTGTCATCATAGGTGTGAAATAAGGATAACCACCGCCGGACCCCATCAGGATCAATCGATCCACCATGTCAGGGTAATCCAGCGCAAATTTCAGAGAGGTGCCGCCGCCCAAAGAGTTGCCGATCAGATGGGTCTTCGGAATATCCAATGCTTTCATCATGTCTTTGATGATGCCGGCGTAAAAGCCGAACATACGTTCCCGAGGCACAATAATGTCAGACTGTCCGTAGCCGGGCAGATCAACGATAAGCACCCGATAATGTTCAGCAAGGGCATCGACATTCTGGCGGAAATTACTCCATCCGCTGGCCCCTGGTCCGCCGCCATGAATCAATATCAGCGGAAATCCCTTTCCAGCTTCATGATAGTGGACCTTAACGTCTCCGGCCTGAACAAATTTACTGGTCTCGTCTGCTGTATATGGCATTTCTTTTCCTGTTCGTTAAGAAGTTGGATGATAATCAGGGAATCTGCTTATGTCCCCAGATGCTTGGTGTGTCATGGCGCTCCACACGCCATGTTTTTTCGTCAACAGTCCGGGCACCCCAGCCATATTCCACATCAAAACCAGATGGTGCTGTCATATAGAAGGAAACCATATGATCATTACTGTGGCGGCCAAGTTCTATGGTGATTTTCTCACCTCGCTGCCGGGCCAGATCGTAGGCAAATCCCACGTCATCCAGACTCTCGGCCTGAAGCATAATATGCTGTAATCTTTTGGGGAGCGGAAGCGGAGCAAGCGCCAGTGAATGATGACGTGGATTGCAACGCATGAACACAAAATCTGCGCGCATCTCAGGGGATAAGGTAATGGTGATATAGTCGCTGATCCTGAAATGTAAAAGAGACTGATAGAAATTGACGCTGCGATCCAGATCTGCTGTTGTCAGTACAATATGGCCCATACCCTGTTCGCCAGTCAGGAAACCGGACATCGGGCGGCCTGCATGAAACGGCTTTTCAAATGTCTTTTTTGCCCCATAGTAAATTTCCACCTGTAATCCATCAGGGTCTTCCAGGGAGATAAAACCCATTACTGCGCGGGCTTCGCATTCGGCTTTGCTGCCCTGCGACCAGGCGACAGAAGCCTTCTCCAGACGTTTGGTGAGATTGTCCAAAGCCTGCGCGTCAGCAACTTCGAAGCCAGCGAAAATAATATCATCGGCAGGATCTTCATAAAGAAGGAACCTGCGGCTGTATTCGTCCATACGGTAGAGATGAGCGCCATCATCTGATTGCCCGGCATATTGCAGACCCAGCAGGTTTTCGGCATAATCACGCCACGCTCCCAGGTTGCTGATGCCAAGTCCCAGATATCCAAGGCTTGCGATACCGCTCATATTTTTCTCCCTGCCTGTTCCTCAATGTTCAGTTTCTCTAATAAATCATTGCCGCCTGCTGCACTCATGAAGCCACGCACTCCGATACCGCCGTCACAGTTGATGACAACACCAGTTGTCGACCCGGAATGTTCGTTCGAGGCAAGCAGAATATAAGCACCGGTATATTCATGGGGCTGGGGCAGGCGTCCAAGTGGGTAAAGTTCTTTGCAGATATCTTCGAAAGGAACTTCTGCGAGTGAATGGTTTTGCTGGTGCAGGGTTTCGGCACCTCGTAAATCAGTTGCGAGCGCGCCGGGGGCAACACCATTGACCCTGATATATGGTGCCAGTTCGTGGGCAAGCTCACGAACCAGCCCTACCACTGCGTGTTTGGATGCCGTGTAAAGTGGCCCGCCACCATCAACGTAAAAACCCGCATTGGAGACCGTTAGAATAACAGCACCACGGGTGCGAGCAAGTTCGGTCATGGCGGCCTTCACACCAAGAAGATAACCCTTGACGTTCACCCCCATAATCTCGTCAAAGGCGTCATCAATGCTTTCGTCGGGAATATCAACCAGAGGGATCCGCCAGTCCCATATGCCTGCGTTGCCGACAAATATATCCAGATGGCCAAATGCCGAGACCGTTTCGGCAACTGCCTTACGATTGTCGGAAAGTGACCTTACATCACCGATGATTGCGCAAACGTCTGATCCAAATTCAGACTTGATAGAACTTGCGCGATCAGCGGACTTTTCCAATATGCCAACCTTGGCACCCTCTTTGATATACTGCTCGACAATTGCCCTTCCGAGGCCGTTGCCGCCGCCAGTTACCAGTGCCACCTTGTTTTTTAACCAGGTCAAGGTTGTTCTCCCCGGGATGCTTTATCATTTACGGTTATTGGCATAATGTCCGCCCTCAACGTCCACAAATACAAGGCCATCCTGAATTTTGACGGGATAAATTTTTAAAGGCTTCGACGCTGGCGGTGCCGCCACTGCGCCGGTGCGCAGGCAGAATTTTGCACAATGAAGTGAGCATTCAACGGTGTCGCCTTCAACATACCCCTCGCGAAGCGACCAATCGCCATGCGTACACTTTTCGTCAACTGCACAGAATTCTCCCCCAATATTGAACACAGCGATTGGTGTTCCATCGTGGTCAATACCGGCAGCTTCGCCGATTTCAAGTTCACTCGCAGGGCATACTTCTACAAAATTCATGACGTGTTTCCGAAACTCACTAGAAAAAGAAACTGATATTGTTTGCCAGTATTATTGTCTGATCCAGATAGATGTAGCGCTTGACGATTTTCCAGCCGCCTCCATCGTCGTCGCGCCGCAAGAGATCTTCCCTGCATCCGATAAAGTTGTCGACCTGATGCTCCAGCCGGGATCGGTAGAGATAAAAATTGCACTTCACCAGCACCTCATCCGGGTTATGTGTATGCAGGCACTGGATGTTGGTCACCGTATGACGCGTTCTGGATGGCGGATCTTCCGCCCAGGCCTGGGGTGTGTTCAGGCGACGAATACGTTTCCAGATACCCGCCTTGTCATCATCAAAATGAGCAACTTCGTTATGGTATGAATATTCGTGATTTATTTCCCGGCGCATTCTGTTGAAACGGACCGGCATATAATAGTGCAGATCGTCGTCCAGCAGCTCATACCATTTTTCAAACTGGCGCTTGTCCAGCAGATCAGCCTCACGGTAAAGAAACTGGGAAATTTCATGATGTAACGCCATATCGGCGGGCGTGTGGTTTTTGTCGTTTTCCAGTGTCGCCATCATTTTTTTCCTGATTTCAGGACCGGGAAAAGCTCGGACCAGGATGTGCCAGCAAGCATTTTTGCCCAGTGTTCATAGAAGCCACGGGCGGCTTCTTCCGAATAAGGTGTTTTGGAGACTATTCCCGGAAACTCATCATGCCCCCCTTGTGACATTCCTTGCCCCATCTGGGAATTGAACAAGGTACGACGTGCCACATGGCCTTTCAGAACTCGCTGAATTTCAACCCAGTTTTCGCCATCATCCTGTTCGAAAATACCCGCAGCGCTGAAGGTCCGGCTGGCCCCGACGCGGAATGCTTCCTTCACTTCGTCCGGGGCATCTTTTTCTACGACGACCATGGCCCAGACTTCAATTTTATTGGGGCCTTTTGGATGCCATATACGCAGGGTGTTTACACCGGGCAAAAAACCGAGATTGGGAAATATGCCCATATGCTGGGCATTCATTTTTAGGGCCCTTGTTTTGCCCAGCCGCTCGCGAGCCTTTACGGTGTCGGGGCCATACAGGTAATTGGCGACAGTCTCACCCATGACACCGACGGTTAACTCATAACCTTTGTCGGTGGTGAAGAAGCCAGTGCCGTGACCCCCCGTGGGAGCGCGAAACTGAACGCCTTCTGTAGGCCAGGCTGCGTCAGAGGCCACAGCCCCTTCAGGCAATGCTGCAATTGCGCAGGAGATATGGGAGATCGGCGCATGATAGAGGTCGCTGGTAAACTGTTCTCCAGCCAGTTTCCAGTTGCAGTCTATGGTCCATTTGTGAAGTCCGCCGATTACTTCAGTTCCGGCTGCGGACCGGTCGACCAGCACATCCAGATACCATGCGGCATCTCCCAGAAATTCGGGCAGCGAAATTGCGTTTTCGTCCCAGCACCCAAAAATCAGGCCCTTGTAATTTTCAATCCGTGGCACCCGCACGGGGGACCAGGCAGCCTTGTCGATTTTGTTATCATAGGCCTCTGCTTCCATAGGTACATGAACAAGATTGCCTCCAATATCGTACCCCCATCCATGATAGCTACATGTGAAAGAACGCGCATTGCCACAGTCGGCCCGGCATATCCGCATCCCGCGATGACGGCATTGGTTAAGAAAGGCGACTACGTCATCATTCCGTTGGCGCACGACGATAATGGGATCTTCACCCATATAGGTTGTAAAAAAATCACCTGTTTTGGGGATCTGACTTTCGTGGGCAAGAAACAACCAGGAGCGACCGAATATCTGTTCCAGCTCCAACTGGTAAATGCTTTCATCACAATAAATTATCGGATCAATTGTTCCCTCATCGTTGTCGATGAGAGCCCGGATTTTATCTTTTGTCCAAACGTCGGCTGGATCACCAGACATATTGCTTCCCCCGCGATGGTGAAGAAAAACGATTTCGAATGTTGTTGCTTTGTGTCTTGTTCATGAGCACGATGATAGGAACATGAGACCCGTGCGTCATCGTTCGGCAATCCGGATTTTTTGCTTGTCAGTCCATACTGGGATGGGAAAGAAAATGGATATATTTGACTATGTATCTATGGAAGGTGTTCAGTTCGGGCTGGCAGCGCTTGAGCCTCCATGGTCCTTCTCCATTGGGAAGGAACAGTGCGGCGTTATGTATCTGATCGAACAGGGCCAATGCTGGTTTGAAATTCCAACCGGTCAGTGCCCGCCACTGCTGATGGAAAAAGGAAGCATCGTGGCGCTTTCTGCTGGCCAGCCACATGTTTTAAGGAGCAGTCTGGATGCCCCGGAGGGTTCTGTCGTCGGTGAAATTCCGCTGAGCGGTCTTGAGGCGAGGGCGGATCTAAAACCGGTATCTGCTCAGGGTACAAGAATATTTTCGGCACGCCTGGCTGTGGATACGGAATCTCTGGCGGGTTTGTATCCGGCCTGGGCGTTTATTCCGCCGGACGACACGGACGCCGGGAAATTGATTCATGCGCTGGCGTCAATGGCCGAGGCGGAAATTCGAAAAAAGGGGGGGATGACCGGTACCACGGCGATAATAAGGCGGTTTGCAGAATGTATCGTAATTGCCATATTGCGCCACCTGCTTCATACGGAAAGTCCATCGGATCCTTCCTGGAATGCAAGTTCAGCAGATCGTCATGTGGCAAGGGCGCTTAGCCTTATTCATGAGAACCCGGAAGTGAAATGGAGCGTGGAAAAACTGGCCAAGGAGGTGGGTCTGGGAAGGTCCGCGTTTTATGAACGTTTTAAGAAGCTGGTGGGCAAGCCGCCGGTTCATTACCATACCGAGCTTCGCATCAAAAAGGCAGCGACAGCTATCCAGCAGGGACGGCTGTCACTGGGTGAAATCGCGATTATGATAGGCTATGAATCAGAGGCTGCTTTTAACCGGGCCTTTCAGCGACAGGTCGGTATGACCCCGGGGCGTTACCGGACCATGATCAAAACAATCCCTGAATAGCCGGCCATCAATTCATTGCGTGGTACCAGCCTCCGTCAACAATACAATCTTACCTGTGATACGGCGCTCAGATATGCTTTTCAGGGCATCCCTTGCATTTTCAAGGGGCCAGGTTGCGCCGATTACGGGCGAAATCTTCCTCTGTTCGTACAAATCCATCAAAATGCAATGATTGGCAATGGTTTTTTCAGGGTGGCGCTGATTGAAGTTGCCCCAGAACACGCCGACCACATCACATCCCTTAAGAAGCAATCTGTTGACCGATACCGAGGGTATTGAACCGCTGGCAAAACCAACAACCAGCAATTTTCCCTGCCAGTTGATTGCGCTTAATGCCTGATCAGTGGCCTCGCCGCCGACAAGGTCCAGGATAACGTCTACCCCTTTGTTGCGGGTCAGTTTCAGCAGGCTATTCTTCAGATCTTCCGACTTGTAATTGATCACGTCGTGCGCCCCTTGGGTTTTGCAGAATGCTGCTTTTTCACTACTGGAAACGGCGGCGATAACGTGCGCCCCAAATATACTGCCAAGTTGTGTTGCCGCGATACCGACAGCGCCGGCAGCCCCCAGGATCAGCAATGTTTCGCCCTTTGCCAAACTTCCTCTGTCAAACAGCGCATGATATGCGGTTCCATACGATATGAGAAAGGCAGCGGCTTCTGTAAAATTCATGTGATGGGGGATTGGGAAAACAGACTGGTGATGAACAGCAATTTCTTCGGCATAACCGCCGTATGTTGAAAAAGCGGCGACTCTGTCGCCAATCTTGCAGCGCCGGACCTGATTGCCAACTTCAGCTACAATGCCGGCAACCTCGCCCCCCGGCGAGAATGGTAGAGGGGGGCTTACCTGATACTTTCCCTGAATAATCAGAGTATCGGGGAAGTTAACGCCAGCCGCGTGTATTTGAATTCGGACCTCATCGTCACCTATCGGCGGTGGCGGAATATTTTCCCAGCACAAGCCATCAATTCCAGTCCATTCCTTGCAAACCATTGCCTTCATGAGATTATATCCGAATAAGGAAGTTGTGGTGCTCGAGCTGAATTTATGTATAAAAGTTCAACTTTTTCTTCCACCTGAACCCGCAAAGTCAAAACAGAAAAATTTTCGAATGTCAAAGATCACAGTCTTCCATACGACCGTTCTGGCATCTGTTTCCATGGTTGCATTTGCGGCAAATTCGATACTGTGCAGAACGGCGCTGCTGGAAGAAATCACCGATCCATTCAGCTTCACAATTATCCGTATTTTTTCCGGGGCCCTTCTTCTGACAGCCCTTGTCTGGTTTAGAAATCTGATGAAAGCATCCGACAATACCCGGAATAGATCTGCGGCACTTTTCCGGAATGGAAGCTGGATATCTGGGCTGTCTTTAGTGGTCTACGCGATGGCATTTTCCTATGCCTATATTTCTCTGGATGCAGGCATGGGAGCTCTTCTTCTTTTCGCGATTGTTCAGGTTACCATGATCGGGTGGAGTCTGATTCGGGGGGTGCGAATCGGTAAGTGGCAACTGGGTGGCGTTGTCTTTGCCTTGGTCGGATTAGGCTATCTGACATCTCCCGGCTTGCAGGCTCCACCTCTTTGGGGCTGCACTTTGATGATCATCTCCGGGATGGCATGGGCCATATATACCTTGAAAGGCAAAGGCGAGAAAGTTCCGACACTTGCAACAACATCAAACTTTCTAAGGGCGGCAATTATATGCCTGGGCTCGTTGATGTTTCTTGGGTCTCAGGTCGAGATTTCGACAAGGGGGCTCATACTTGCAATTGCTTCAGGCGCGCTGACATCCGGCCTGGGATATGTGATCTGGTATATTGCCCTTACAGGGCTAACTTCTGTACAAGCCGGGGTGATACAATTGTCAGTGCCTGTGATCGCCGCTATTGGCGGCTTTTTTCTTTTGGGAGAGGTTTTAACTACACGCTTCCTGATGGCGTCGGTGTTGATCCTTGGTGGTATAGCAATAACGCTATATCATCGAAATAACCGTATGCAGGCAAACTGATTTTCTTTCGTAAAATGCGGCTCTTTCCGTCTCTGTGACCTTTCCCCCAGATGAGGGCCGCTTGCTCAGTTAGGAATTTGGCGATTATCATGCCATGACAGTCCGCCGGTGAAAGGGCGTCGTCGGTCAGAACTGATTATCCCCTTACCCAAGCCAAAGAAGCGCAAGTGCAAGTCCAGTCTGGAACAGACATCCATGGACCTGTTTACACGGGCCAGGGCAATTCAAAATTTCTGCGATCCCGCTGAATATGTTCAGCATACAATTACCCGATAAATATCCGTCATTACCCGAATGGGGTGATGGCTGGAAGGGTGTCGTGCTGTAGAGTTTTGTCTCGTTTATCTGTCACAAACGCAAGGACCAAGGGTTGAAAAACGACATCACGTTCAGGCGAACCTCCGCAATTGTATTTTGCTATTTTCTGGGTTATGTCGGCTATCCCCTGATGCCATTCTGGGTGGGGGCGGTTACACGCAGTTGGGGCGTGGAGCCATACGAGATTGGTCTGGTGGTTTCCCTTCAACTCCTTGGCGGGGCGCTCGCGTCCATTTATATTTCCCTTTTTGGAAAATCACTTAATATTGACAGGATACTGATGGCCGGGATCATCGTCATGATTGTGGGCAATTTCGTTTCAGTTCCTGTGGTTCTGTTGGCAAAAGAGCCTGACTTGATGCAACTGGGGTTTGTACGGTTTCTGTCAGGCTGCGGGGAGGGTGCGGTCATCGCTTCGATGAACGCCATCATTGCCCGGTCGGGACAGTCCCACAAATTATTTTCAAAAGGCTTTATGGCACTTGCGGGCTCAGGCTTTATTATCTTTCTGACTATTCCCCCGCTTATTGAATTATCTGAAGCGAACGGATTGTCCGGCGCGGCGCCAATTTTTCTTTTTATCAGTGCGGTTGCACTTGTTGGCCTTTTATTTGGAGGGCGGGTCAAAAGTTTGGCGGCCACGCAAACGAACGGGTCTGGTGAGAATGGTGCTGGCGGCGACGGACAGATCGCCGAAGCGCCTGAATTGGGCTGGCGCGGTTACTTGCCGGCATTTGCCATCGCGATCCTTTTTATGGGCTTTGTCAGCATTTACAGCTTTATAGAGCGCATTGCAGCAGCCGGTGGCCTGTCACCTGCAGAACTTGGTTATATCAAGGCGGCTGGCGTTGCCCTGACCATTGCAGGTCCGACGATCGCCGGCATTCTTGGCACACGGTTCGGTCATTTGCGTCCGATGATTGCAGGGCTTGTGATCATCATGATCGCGGATATAAGCCTCAGCGCGTCGCCGTTTCTGTGGAACGGTATGACATTCCTGGTTGTCTATAGCGCGTCGCTCGTGACGCATGAAATGCTTTCGCTGTTCATTTTTGTGTATGCTGCCGCCCTGACGGCGTCTCTTGACCCAAGTGGGCGGTTATCGGCTGCAGTGCCGGCGTTTCAAAATCTTGGGGCGTCTCTTGGTCCGGTTGCCGGTGGTGCGATGATAGCGGTTGCCGGATTTCCTGGCCTTGGGTGGCTTTCTTCCAGCCTTTATATGGCTTTTATACTGGTTCTCATGACAGTGTTGCGCAGCAGTCAGCGTACTCGGAATAGAGCACCTGTATAGGTATGCACCACTGTTCGTCAGGGCCAAACCTGAGACTTTTGGCCAACTACCCAAGAAACCAATATCGCTACCCATCTACGGGATTGGATGAAAACGGGTGTCGGTTATTCTGTAAATGGCCACATCAGGAAAATAAATACCTAAGGAGGAGGAGTGAATGATAGTCCAGCGTAAGATCAGACATTTTATGGCATCGGCGGCGGCTGGTGCGTTGCTTTTGCCCCTGCATACCGGTGCACAGGCTGAGGAACGTGTGTTCAGCAGTCTGGAAGAGATTGTTGTTACGGCAGAAAAGCGGGCGCAGAATCTGCAGAATGTGCCGATTGCCATTTCTGCATTCTCGGAAACTTTTATAGAGCAGGCCCGTATCGAGAGCTTTGAAGATATTGTTTCCCGGGTGCCGGGCCTGACATTCAGCAGCTTTACCAAAACAAGAACCTTGCCGGCATTGCGGGGGGCTTCCTCATCCATTGATGCCCCCGGTGGTGACCCGGCAGTGGCGATCTTTATCGATGAGGTTTATCAGGGGGCTACCGGCGATTTTGATCCGGACCTTTTTGATCTTGAGCGGATCGAGGTGCTGCGGGGCCCGCAAGGCACGTTGTTTGGGCGCAATGTGGTGGGCGGGGCGATCAGTCTTGTGACCCGAAAGCCTTCTGAAGAGGTTTATGCCAAGGTTGAAGGCGGCCTGGGAAACTATAAAAGTGTGACGGCAAGAGGAACCTTCAGTGGCCCCCTTGCTGACAATGTTTTTGGTCAGTTATCCTTCAGCTCAAGAAACCGTGACGGCACATCCTTCAACCGCACTACCGGCAAACGGGTAGACAGTGTGGAAAAGGACAGTCTGCGCGCGCGTTTTCGCATGTTGCCCTCTGATGGCGTCGAGATATTAATCGGGGCAGATTACAGTCGTGATACGTCAAGTGGTTCGGCCCGCGATTTCCTGGGACCGGCCCCCACCATTCCCGAGACCGCCGGATTTGTGCCGGATGATGATCCTCGTATCGTTGATCAATATCGGGACAGTGCCCTTGATCGTGAGACATTGGGTGTTTCAGCAACGATCAACTGGGATACTGATATGGGCCGCTTCGTTTCGATAAGCGCCTATCGCCAGAACAAGACTGTGCTGGATACCGAGGATGCCATTGGGGCTCCCGTGCCAACGCTTACCGGCGCGTATGACAATAATCTGAAACAGTTCAGTCAGGAACTTCGGTGGGTGTCGCCTGAATCAGATACGTTCAACTGGGTTGGCGGTGTTTATTATCTGCATATCGAGAATGATCAACTGGAATTTCTCAACGCGACTTTTTACGCCGATACCATTTTTGGTGATATACAGCAGGGTGCCTTCGGGACCCTTGGCCTGCACCGCAACAGCTTTTTTCAGGATGTAACGACCAACAGTTATGCGGCTTATCTGCAGGGCACCTATAGTTTCACGGACGCTCTGAATTTGACGGCGGGCGGTCGTTACACATATGACAAGAAAAGCGGCACCGGGGCGACAACGGTCTTTGAGCCTAATTTCTTTTTTGGCGCTGACAGCTTTGCAACTGACTTCGGTGACAACTGGAGTTCGTTTACCCCGAAAGCGACCCTGGACTATCAGGTTACTGACGATGTTATGGCCTATGCAACGATCTCCAAGGGCTTCAAGTCCGGTGGCTTTGTGGTTCAGGAGAGCGCTGCGGCGTCTTCAACGCCTTTTAATCCGGAAGTTGCCTGGAATTATGAAGCCGGGATCAAGACACGGTGGCTGGAAGACAGGTTACAGATCAATCTGACCGCTTTTCACGTGGATTATAAAAACCTTCAGGTTGACACGACCCTGCCCAGCGGGGTGACGGTTGTCACCAATGCCGGGAAAGCTTCCGTGGATGGTTTCGAGCTTGAGATTCAGGCCGCCCCGGCGGACGGGTTGCAGATATGGGGTAGTTACAGTTATCTAAACAGCAGCTATGATGATTTTGGAGACTTTACAGGACTGGATATGGCATTGACGCCGCCTCATGCTTTCAGTGCCGGGGCGTCCTATACAGCCAACCTTACCGACAGTACCTATATTACCTTCCAGGGTGAATACCAGTATAAGGACGAGCATCTTCTGGAGCCGAGGGTGCCGGGGGAACAGGACCCGTTTCTTTCCGGGTTTGATAATATGATCAACGGCAGCGTCACCCTGGGTATTGATGACGGGAGATGGGAATTCATACTCTGGGGCAAAAACCTGACAAATGAAACCTATGTGGTATATGGACAGGATTTGTGGCCAATCCTTTACAGCGAGGCGGATATTGCGGCGACAGGCGGGGCGGCGGCCGCGGCGAATTTCCCCCGCTACAATCAGCCCCGAACCTATGGTGTTTCGGTCCGCTGGAAGTTTAATTAGGGCCTTGCCCCCCATGGCTTGAGCCTTGATTCTGGACGAAGCAAGGCCAAACCGGTTATAATAAAATATCGTGCGCTCATATGGATCCGGTATGGGCGCACGATTCTCTAAAGTCTGTTTCGCCTTGCTATATTTCAATTGAAGAAGAGATTGATGGTGGGTACTTTGGGAAAAAGCGCCATTGACAGGTTCCTGAGAAGCAAGCTGACCCCCCCTCAACTGCGTGTAAATCTGATTGAGCGCCCCGGGTTGATCCGGAAACTGGAAGATGGTCTGAAGCGGCGATTGACGTTGGTTCATGCACCTGCCGGATTTGGTAAAACTACTCTTTTGATGCAATGGCATGCGTATCTCGGCATACGAAACGTACCAGTTGCATGGATGACTTTTGATCAGGACGATGCAGATCCGTTGCAGGTGCTTGACTATCTGGCACAATCTCTCGCTTCAACCCAGCCTTCCCTTCATCGCATACAGGCGCAGGCGTCTCCTCGGGCCACACCTCGCGCCATTCGTGACATCCTTGCAAGAATTCTGAATGAACTAGTGGAAAATGACGAGACGGTACTGGTTCTGGATGACTATCATCTTGTGAATGCACCCGAAATTCATGATCTTGTGTTACATTTGATACACGGGGCGCCGGTCAACCTGCACATTATTGTCGCGGCGCGCAATCGAAGCATGCTTCCTGTCTCAAACTTGATCGTTCAGGGGCAGGTCACCGAAATTGAAGCGAATGACCTCAGATTTTCGCAAGCCGAGATACGCCGTGTTTTCGGGCCCGAACTTGATCCCTCTTCCCTGGAAATTCTTCTAAAACGTACAGAAGGCTGGGCAATGGCGGTGCAATTGGCGCATCACTGGATGCAGAGAAATGCTGCCCTCGATCGCAATGTCTCCGCGTTTGCAAGTGGAAGCGGAGATGTTGCCTTGTATCTGACAGAGCAGATTATGGCAGATCTGCCTGAAGATGTCCGGCAACTTCTGGTCCAGACATCCATTGCAGATGAAATCAATGGTGATCTGGCAAATACACTTTGTGGCAGAACAGACGCATGGGAAGTTTTAGCGTCTCTGGAACATTTAAGCGCCCTGCTGGTGCCTGTTGATCCGGCGCATGGCTGGTTTCGTTTTCACCACCTGTTCTCGGATTACCTGCGAAGCCAATTGAAAATGCTGGGAGAAGAAAGGCTTTGCGCCTTGCATATGGCCGCATCGGAATGGTTTGCGCAGCATGGGCGTCTTGACCGGGCGGTCAGGCACGCCTGTCTTGCCGGTAATGCGGTTCGGGCCAGCGAATATATCGAGAATGCAGGTGCCGTGTGGTTAAGCGTGCAGCACGGCTCCGCAAAGCTTAAGCGCCTTCTTGCTTATCTGTCGGCGGATTTGGTTGATTCCCGTCCCCGTCTTCGTGCTGCCAGGGCCTTGCTGTGGATGAAAGAAGGGCTCATAACAGAAGCGGAGAAGGAGATTGGTGAAATCAGACAGATGCGGGACAAGCCGCTATGGAATGAAGAGGTGGAAAGAGATATTCTGCTGGTAGGTGCGGCCTTTTCCGGCCAGGGAGATGACGGCATTTCAATTGAGAGCGTTCAAGCCCTTGAGGCGCTCGTTCGGCGTACCACCGCGACAAACAGATGGGTGCGGGGGGTATTGAACGAGCTCTTGTCTGTTTCTTATCTGCGTCGCGGAAATGTGATTCTGGCCAATGCCCCCGGGCGGGAGGCGTTGCATATATATGAACAGGCCGGGGCGGTCAGCGGGCGTGTTTTCAGCCGCTTGCATTTGGGCATCTCGTGTCTTGCACAGGGCCAGCTGGTTGAAGCGCTGGATATGCTTCGTTTCGCCTCCAACCTTGCTGAAGAACAGATATCCAGCGATACACCAACGATCGCGATGATAGAAATTATGCTGGCAAACGCCCTGTACGAGCAGAATGAACTGGCTGAGGCGGCTGACCTGTGTTTTCAGGCGATGGAGGAAGCGGAAAATGCCGAAGGCTGGTTTGAAATCTATCATGCCGGATACATTACAGCGTCGGGGATTTATCTGGCCCAGGGTGATTTCGACAATGCTTTTAAACAATTGGATAAAGGCCAGAGAACCGCTGAAAGACGAGGGCTTAAACGGCTTAAGAACGCGCTGGATTACAGAAAGCTGGAAATTGAAACGTTCCGGAAATCCGTGAACATTCCCAAAGGCGAGCTGATAAAGTCACTGAATGAACTGGAGAATTTATCAGAAGACATGACGGTAGTAGAACGGGAAAGTATGACTTTTGCGGTTTGCCGTCTGGCCATTCAGGAAGGGTTGGCAGAAAAAGCGGAAAGAATTTTAAGGTCGTTGCAGCAACTCGCTGAAAAGCTTGGCCGCGGGCGCAGCGTTATAAGAATACTGGTGCTACGGGCTTTTGCCCATCAGGCGTTGGGTGCGCCAGACAAGATGTCGGCGAGCTTGCGAGAGGCTCTTTCAATGGCCGCGCCCCAAGGTTGGCGCCGTATATTTCTGGAAGAAGGGCCTGCAATTACAGAGCTTCTGGACGAGTTTCTGAAACATGTTCACATCTCCAGCCTGACACCTGAAACAATATCTTTTCTGGCAGAACTTTTCTCTGCCCAGATTGATCCGGATGGACGTCGGAACGATGATCCGGCGCGGCTGTTGAAGCCCAGAGAGTTCGAAGTGTTGCAGGGGCTGCAAAACGGGTTTTCGAACAAGGTGATCGCGCGCGAACTTGAGCTGACAGACAATACTATCAAGTATCATCTGAAAAAGATCTACGCCAAGTTGGGTGTGGGAGATCGTAACATGGCTGTGATTGTTGCAAAGCGACATGGCATGCTTTGAAGTCCTTCGCCAGTTTTCCATTCGATGACTACCCGATACTGCTGGCAGATTACCCCGCAAAATGATTGGCGCTCATAGTTATAAAGCTATGATAAAGCTGTTGGTTGGGTTACGGACCCTGAATAATTGAGATATATAAAATGCGTATTGGTGTAGATGTCGGCGGAACAAATACAGATGCCGTGCTTATGGACGGCACGACGATCCTGGCTTCCATTAAAGCAAACACGACCACGGACGTGACAACCGGTATCGTACAGGCGATCCGTGAGGTGCTGCGGATGTGTTCGGCGACACCGTCCGATATTAATTCAATCATGATCGGAACGACTCATTTCACGAATGCCTTTGTTGAAGGTAAGCGTTTGCTGGAGGTTGCTGTTCTAAGATTGGCTGCGCCAGCGACATTGAGTCTGTTACCTCTTGTTGGATGGCCGCCGAAGCTTGTGGAGCGCATTGGCCGCCACATTTACGTCGTTCCCGGCGGTTACGATTACGATGGGCGGGAAATTGCCCCGTTTGATGAGGATGCCGTCCGCGACGCCATTCTGGACATTCGAAAAAAGGGCGTGCGTGCGGTCGCTGTTTCCAGTGTTTTTTCATCTGTAAATGCAGAAATGGAAGAACGGGCAGCGGCCATGATTACGGATCTTATCCCGGAAGCGCATATTACCTTGTCTCATGAAATCGGTCGCGTCGGATTGCTTGAGCGGGAAAACGCGGCCATCATGAATTCGGCCTTGTCTGATCTTTCACATTCAGTGGTCAAGTCCTTCAGGCGCGCACTCCCCGATCTGGGCATTAATGCGCCGTTTTTTATTAGCCAGAATGACGGCACCTTGATGGCGTCTGAAACCGTCGAGCGTTTTCCTGTTCTCACAATAGCTTCAGGCCCTACAAACAGTATGCGGGGGGCAACCTTTCTGACCGGTGCGGAAGAAGCAATCGTTATCGACATTGGGGGTACGACGTCTGATGTTGGCGTCCTGAATAATGGCTTTCCGCGGGAATCATCGGTGGCGGTCAATATTGGAGGCGTGCGAACAAATTTTCGCATGCCCGATATATTGGCGATCGGCCTGGGAGGGGGCAGTATTGTCCGGCCTTGCGCCCCTGACAACGCTCACAACAGCTTTGGCAAGCATGTCACAATCGGTCCGGAATCAGTTGGATACGAGTTGACAAAGAAAGCTCTGGTCTTCGGGGGAGATGTGCTGACAATGACGGATATTGCCGTCGCAGCGGGCGTTTTGTCGATTGGTGATCCGGCAAATGTAAAACATCTGGCACCATCATTTGTCGAACAATGTATGGCAGAGATGCATTTAAAGCTGGAAGACGCCATCGACAGAATGAAAACATCATCCGAACCGGTGCCGGTTATTCTGGTCGGCGGGGGCAGTTTTCTCGTCCAGCGCCAGCTTGCGGGCATTTCGGAAATGATAGTGCCGGAAAACGCCGGCGTCGCCAATGCGATAGGCGCCGCTATCGCGCAGGTCAGCGGGGAGGTCGATAAAGTGTTCTCTTACGAATCGACGGGCCGGGAAGCCGCCTTGGCTGAAGCAACAGAGGCTGCTTTTTCAAAGGCACGGGAAGCTGGCGCACAGGAAAATATCCGGGTCATTGATGTTGAGGAACTTCCGCTCGCGTACGTGCCTGGTGGTGCGGTTCGCGTCCGTATCAAGGCCGTGGGCGACCTGTGCCATCAATCAGCTCGGCCACAACGCCAGAGAGGCAAAAGCTCATGAAACTTACTCTTGATGATATTGAAGATTTTGCGCGTGGTGCTGCATTTCTGGGTGCGGGGGGCGGTGGGGACCCTTACATCGGTCGATTAATGCTTGAACAGGTGATGGCAGAGACCGGGCCGGTCACGTTTGTTGATATTGAAGATATTGATGACAATGCACTTCTGGTTCCCACGGCCATGATGGGTGCACCTACGGTAATGATCGAAAAGCTGCCGAACGGCGGGGAAGCGGAATTGTCGTTGAAAGCAGTAGAAACATATATGGGGCGCAAGGCCACAGCAATTATGCCTGCTGAAATAGGCGGGATTAATGCCTTGTTGCCCGTGGTACTGGCGGCGCGGCTTGGCCTGCCTGTGGTTGATTGTGACGGGATGGGACGGGCTTTCCCGGAACTTCAAATGGTGACATTCAGCGTATTCGGCCATTCTGCATCGCCCCTGGCCATTACAGACGAGTCTGGCAATACCGTCCTGATTGCAGCAAAAGATGACAAGTCTGCTGAACGGCTTGCCAGACATACAATCCTGGCCATGGGTGCGGCTGCCCAAATCGCCTGCTATCCCATGAGTGGTGCTGATGTTAAGGAATGTGGTGTCAGAGGCACGCTGACGCTTGCGTTCGGGATTGGAAACACTATCCGCTCGGCGCGCCAGGCGCATCAGGACCCGTTTGCGGCGTTACTCGGGTATTTGGAAACAACAGACTATTACCAGCATTGTAAAATTCTGCTGGATGGCAAGATAAAAGATCTTTGCCGGGAAACCAAAAAGGGTTTTTCCATTGGTTCTGTCGTTATTGAAGAGACCGGCAGCAACCGCGAGATGACCATAGGGTTTCAAAATGAAAATCTGGTCGCCCGTATTGACGGCAAGCTTGCCGCAATCGTTCCCGACCTGATTATTATTCTTGATCGCGAAACGGCTGAACCCATTACCACAGAAGGGTTGAAGTTCGGCCAACGGGTCAAGGTTATGGGTGTAAGTGTGCCTGCCGTGATGCGGTCCGAGCAGGCGCTAGCCTGTTTCGGTCCCAGATGTTTTGGGCTGGATGAAGATTTTCATCCCATTGAAACGCTTGGGTGAACGATTGGTGACGGGTTGATGGCAATAATATATGTAACAGATCAGGAGGGGCGGACTCATGAAGTTCCAGCCACGGTCGGCGATAGCCTGATGGTGGCCATTCGGGATGCCGGCCTTGATATTCCGGCGATCTGCGGGGGAAATTGTACATGTTCCACGTGCCAGGTCTATGTCGATGACGCCTGGATTCCGCGACTGCCGCCGCCGGAAGAGGAAGAAGTCGAACTCCTGGAAGAAGCATATTTAAGGGAAAGGTCTTCCCGGCTTACCTGCCAGATCAATTTTGAGGATAGTCTGGACGGGCTCAAGCTGACGTTGCCGCCGACTGATTGAGCTTTGACAGAGCTTTCTTTCCTGCAAGATAAACCACTGATGCCACAATCAATGAATCACAGCCGGAAATGCCGGTCATGGTGATGACGCCTTTCGCCGTTAAAAGACCCGTGACTGATCCTGCGATCCATGCGGTCATGGCAGACACATCTATTCTGGTTGTCGAACCGAGCCTGTCCAGATCATAACGCTGCCGCCGGATGGCGAAAAAATCGGCAATATAAATGCCCGCAACGGGTGGTAACATAACGCCGATGGTTATCAGAAAGGGAATGAAATAGGTTGCAAACGAAAATACCGCCGCAATGGTGCCCGCGATACCGGCCAGTATGACCAGTTTCCATTTGTCTATACGAGGGACAATTGCGGCCAGAACCAGAGAGGATGAATAAAGATTGACCGCGTTACTTGTCCATGTGGCAAAGGTCAGCATCACCATCGCAGGGAGACCAATACCCAGACCTATCATCAATGCCACCAAATTCTTTTCACCCGTCGCCACACAGGCAATTGCAGACGCGAGCAGGACCAGTGGCAAGGCTACCAACATGCTCAATACCGAGGCCATTGCGCCATGCCCGGCAGTTTTTGCGTATCGGGTAAGGTCTGGCATAAGCACGATTCCCACAATATATCCGCCGATGATGACAGACATCGCTGTGCTGGATGTCATGGTGCCGGCGGGTGACGCTATGAGGTCATCCCAACCTTTCAAATTGAAGGCATAAACGGCCATGCTCCCCAGCAAGAGGACAAGAAGTGGCACCGCCACCAATGCCAGCCTGTCCAGGGCCTTAAAACCAAAGACAGTGGTCAGGATCATCAACATGCTACCTGCCAAGGTGCATGCTGCCACAGAGATGTCAGCCCCTGTGGCGCTGAAAATGACCCCGTTTACCGCTTCACCAAATATATCTGCAGTGACAGCGTACCAACCCAGAACCGTAGAGGCCAACACAAGGTTGACGATCTTTCCACCTAACTGCCCAAAGGGGAATTGCAGGATCACATATGTTGAAAGATTTGCTTTAGCGCCGACAACCGCGGTCAGGCAGCCCAGTGCCGCCAGTATCAGGCCACCATGAAAGAATGCCTGAATGGCACCCGCCAACCCCAGCCCGATCGAGACTTCGGCACCAACAACAAGAATTGGCACGGTAATGACGATCCCGACAATGATCGCCGCAACCCTGAGCCCGCCAACCTTCATATGCGGGGGGACGGGGGTTCTTGAGTAGTCTTCCGTCAGATCATTCAGTTTTCCCACAGATACCTCCGCCCTTGTTGCAAGGCCCTGGGGCCCAGACCCTAATAGAGATTTTCCTTAAGCTCTTTCTGGTATAATTCATCAATTTCTTCAGGCGTTGTATCAGCCAGTTTGGCCTGATCCATAATCATTTTCCCGACACTTGGCAGCATCTTGCGATCAGGCCAGGTTTCGCTATCCCATATTTTTGATCTTTTTATGGCCTTGCCACAATGAAAATAGGCTTCGTTGACCTTTACCCTGATCGCAGCTTTTGGTTCTTTTCCACCCCTTGCGAGTTTAGCAATAACTTCAGGATTCCGCGTTACAGTTGCCGGTCCGTTTATGCGGAAGAACAGATCCATGCCGGGGATCAGAAACAGCAGCCCGCATCGCCCGGTCGTCAGGATGTTGGTCATGGATTCCAGCTTGTTATTGCCCGGCCAGTCGGGGATGGCGACATGATGCCTGTCGAGCACTTCTACAAAACCCTGCTCTCCGCCGCGGGGTGAAACGTCCAGCCCTTCACCCATCTCTGTCCCGATGCATACGATGGGCGCCTGGCGGACAAACTTGACGGCATAGTCATCCAGAAAATTGAATGTCGTTTTGGTAACCATTTCGTTCGGCATGTCGTAATGTCGACGGAGTTCCTCTACGGAATTGATTTGATATGGGTCTGTAGCCATTTCTCTGTCCAGCTCCAATTCATCGCGTGCGTTGCAAGAACAACAGTCTAGGTTGCTGTGCCCCGCCCCACAACCACGGTATATGGGTAGTCGAATTTCTTTTTAGGGTAATAGCGGCATCTTGTCTGACTAAATTGAATGGTTCTGATGCGCCGGAATGAGTTCAAATACAGACCAAAAAGATTTTTTGCCGATACTGTTGAACTTCTGTAGTGATCGCATAGATCGAAATCTGTTCATCACCTTTTTTGTCGTCGAAAATGGAGATGTGATTTTTGTTTTTCTTGCCGTTTGACGAACAAGGGTTAGTTCTCGACTGCGACCGTTTCTTTCTGACTGATCAGGTCGCCTGTCCCATGATTTTGATGCGGGATACATCAACAGGCTTTTGAGCGTGCCACAGATGATATCTGGTTTACAGATTAAGCCAGAAGTCGACGCTGGCCAAAGCTCTTCTGGAATTCAGTCGTCGTTCCTGCTGTTATCCCGGCTGAATTTGATCATTTATCTACAATGCCCTGATGGCATAGTTGCCCTCCAATTGCATAAGCCAGTTCGGCAGGTTCGGTAATATTCCACAAGGCAAGGTCAGCCCTGAGGCCAGGAACCAGTTGCCCGCGATCCGCCAGCCCCAATGCGCGAGCAGCATGGACTGTAACGCCTTGCAAGGCTTCAAATGGCGTAAGGCCGAACAGCGTGCAGGCCATATTCATCATCATACGGAGTGAAAGGACGGGGGATGAGCCCGGGTTGGAATCTGAGGCGATAGCCATCGGCACGCCAGATGAGCGGAGGGCTTCAATCGGGGGTAATTTCGTTTCACCCAAGGCGTAGAAAGCGCCGGGAAGCAGTACAGCCACCGTGCCGGATCTGGCCATCGCATCGACAGAGGAACTGGATGTGAATTCCAGGTGATCTGCGGAAAGGGCGTTGTATTTCGCGGCGAGTGCAGCGCCGGAACTGTCCGATAGCTGATCGGCGTGAAGTTTTACCCGAAGACCGCAAGATCTTGCCGCGTCAAAAATCCGGCTGGTTTCAGTGGGCGAAAAGGCAATGTTTTCACAAAAGCAATCTACGGCGTCGGCAAGATTTTCGCGCGCGATATATGGAATCATTTCATCACAGAGCCGTTGAATATATTCCTCGCGGTTAGCTGCATATTCCGGGGGCACACCATGTGCGCCCAGAAAAGTTGTGACAATATTGACCGGAAAAGACTGCCCCAGCCGTCGCGCGACCCGCAGCATCTTTATTTCTGTATTCATATCAAGCCCGTAACCTGACTTGATTTCAATCGTCGTTACGCCATCCCGGATAAAATGCACAAGACGCTGTGCCGTGGCATCATAAAGTTCGTTTTCGGTTGCTGCGCGTGTCGCCCGGACTGTGGACATAATGCCACCACCATTTTTCGCCAGTTGCTGATATGAGGTGCCGTTAAGCCGTTGCTCAAATTCACTGATGCGATTACCACAATAAATCAGATGGGTATGGCAGTCGATCAGGCCGGGCGTCATCCAGCGCCCTTCGCAATCTTCAGGCGTGCCACGGTAACCTGTGGGCAACTCGCGCTGCGGGCCAACCCATGCAATCAGGCCGTCACGGGTAGCAAGCGCACCGTCAATGATACAGCCCCCGGATTGGTCTGAACCGGCAAGAGTTACCAGATTAACGTTGCAATAAATATGGTCCCAGTCTTCGGGGTTCGACAAATTTATGACTCCGAATAAAAAATGCTTGAACTTCCGGAAGAGTATCATACAATAACATGTATATACAACCATATATAAGATAAAATTATAGCGATTTGGGGCCAATGCGCAGACTTTATTTTGACTATGCCTTATGTCCGGATGGATGGAAGCGTAATGTTTCCATGACCATTTCTGAAGACGGCACAATTACATCGATTGCCCCGGACGTGGTATCTGGAGGAAGCGAAAGGAACAAGTACGTTGTGCCGGGAATGGTTAATGCGCACAGCCACGCATTTCAGCGGGCGATGGCCGGGCTTGCTGAATACCATGGTGCGGGGCGAGATACCTTCTGGACGTGGCGTGAAGTCATGTACAGGTTTGCGACGGCATTCACGCCTGATGACCAGCGGATTGTATCGGCCCAATTACAGATAGACCTGCTGAAACACGGATATACGTCCCTGGTCGAGTTCCACTATCTTCACAACCAGCCGGATGGGTTGCCGTATGCGGATGTGGCGGCAATGTCAGTGGCGACCATTGAGGCCGCTGTCGAATCGGGTATGGGACTGACGCACGTTCCAACGCTTTATATGCAGGCCGGTTTTGATGGAGCGCCGCTTGCTCCCCGTCAACGACGTTTTGATACGAGCGTCGAGTCTGTCGCAAAGATTATCGCCGCTTCGGAAAGGGCCAGAGGCGCGCGACCGGATATCGCGCTTGGCATTGGCGCGCACAGCCTGCGTGCCGTCCCGGCTTCTGCTCTTGAAGATTTACTGGCGTTCAGGAAAGGCATGAATATAGCTCCCTTTCATATGCATATTGCGGAACAGACCGGGGAAGTGGAGGATTGTCTTGCGAACTGCCATCAGCGCCCTGTCGAATGGCTTCTGGAGCATGCGTCGGTAGATCACAACTGGACATTGGTGCACAGTACGCATATGAACAAGGTGGAAACTACATCGCTGGCGCGTACAGGGGCGACGGTGGCACTATGTCCCACCACGGAAGGAAATCTGGGCGATGGTATTTTTCCGCTAGCTGAATATCTGGGCCAGGGTGGCAGAATGGCTATCGGGTCTGACAGCCATGTTTGTATCTCTCCGTGGGAGGAATTGCGCTGGCTTGAATATGTTCAGCGACTTGCGCATGGTGAACGAAATATAATCACGGGCACGAACGTCAGCACTGCAACCTCAATATTACAGCATTTGTCAGCTTCTGCCACCAATGTGACAGGCCGGTCTGTTGGCAAGCTGGAGGTGGGCGCGCGGGCCGATCTGGTTGTTTTTGATGATACCATTCCCCAGTTTTCAGGTCGGAACCCTGAGCAAATTATGGACACAATCGTATTTTCATGTAACGACAATCCTGTACGTCACGTCATGGTGGGGGGACGCTGGTGCATTCGGGACGGGCACCATCGCAATGAAGTGATTGTTACAGAGAATTATCGTCGGATGCTTCGGCGCTTAACTGCGGGATTATAGCCTTATGCCTGTCGCCAGAAAAATACAAATAGGACCGCTGTACGCCAGACTGAAGCGGCACCTTCTGGAACATATTCTGGACGGGAACTGGAAGGCGGGAGACAGGGTTCCCTCCGAGAACGAGCTTGTTAAAAGTTTTGAAGTCTCGAGGATGACGGCCAATCGGTCCCTGAAGGAACTGACAAATGAAGGATATCTGGTCCGCGTGCCGGGTGTCGGTACGTTTGTCGCGGATTTTAAGGCCAAAAGTCCGTTGCTTGAAATCCGAAATATTGCAGATGAAATTCGAGAGAGAGGCCATGCCTATCATGCGGAAATTATCCTGAATGTGCGGGAGAAGGCCTCGCCTGAATTAATGCACAGCCTCGAACTTGAAGAGGGTGCCGAAGTTTTTCACACGATTATTGTTCACCGGGAACAGGGTCTGCCCATACAGGTCGAAGAGCGATTTGTCAGCCCTGCCGTGGTGCCTGGCTATGGTGACGTTGATTTTACCCAAACGACGCCCAGTGCATTCCTGATTGAAGCGGCCCCTTTGCAGGAAGCGGAACACATTGTCAGGGCCTGTATCCCGGACAGCAGGATATGCGAGCTTCTGCATATGGATCCGTCAGACGCCTGTCTGACAGTGGAGCGGCGCACGTGGTCAAACGGTCGACCGGCGACACAGGCGACACTTTATCATCCCGGAAAGCGGTTTGAGCTGTCAGGCCGGTTTAAGCCGTGATTTGGAAAGCTGAATTTTTTGCAGAAAACTAGTTGTATATACATGTATAGGATAAATAAATGTTAACTCAGAACAAGAGAATTATTAAGGCCCCACGGGGATCAATGCTTAATGCCAGATCCTGGGCGACTGAAGCTCCCTTGCGGATGCTGATGAACAACCTTGACCCGGACGTGGCCGAGCGGCCAGAGGATCTGATTGTGTATGGCGGTATTGGTCGTGCCGCACGTAACTGGAATTGTTTCGACCAGATTTGTGAAAGTTTGAAGAAACTTGAAGCTGATGAAACATTGCTGGTGCAGTCAGGCAAGCCTGTAGCGGTTCTAAAGACCCATATTGATGCACCGCGTGTCTTGATTGCGAATTCCAATCTTGTTCCTCACTGGGCGACATGGGAGGTTTTCAACGATCTGGATCGGAAGGGTCTGATGATGTACGGCCAGATGACGGCGGGTTCATGGATTTATATTGGCAGTCAGGGCATTGTACAGGGGACGTACGAGACTTTTGTCGAAATGGGACGGCAGCATTATGCCGGAAACCTTGAAGGCAAATGGATACTGACAGCGGGTCTTGGTGGTATGGGGGGCGCGCAGCCGCTGGCGGCAACCATGGCGGGTGCATCAATGTTGGCGATTGAATGTCAGCCCAGCCGGGTTGATATGCGTCTGCGCACGGGCTATCTGGATTTCAGGGCTGATACCCTGGACGAGGCCCTGAATATTCTTGAGAACGCTCGCTGCGAGAAAAAGGCAGTGTCTGTTGGCCTTGTCGGCAATGCTGCGGAAATATTGCCCGTGATGCTGCAAAAGGAAATTCGCCCTGACGCTGTGACCGACCAGACCTCTGCGCATGACCCGGTTAATGGTTACCTGCCTGCGGGCTGGTCGCTTGATCAATGGGAAAAAGGCCGCCAGAACAATCCGGCAGAGGTAGCCGCGGCTGCCCGAAAATCCATGGCGGTTCATGTTCGGGCGATGCTTGAATATCAGAGCATGGGTGTGCCAACGTTTGATTATGGCAACAATATCCGTCAGGTGGCCCTTGAAGAAGGGGTTGAAAATGCGTTTGATTTTCCGGGATTTGTGCCCGCTTATATTCGTCCGCTTTTTTGCCGGGGAATCGGTCCGTTCCGCTGGGTCGCGTTGAGCGGCGATCCCGAAGATATCTATAAAACAGATGCAAAGGTCAAGGAGCTGATCCCGCATGATCCCCATTTGCACAACTGGCTCGACATGGCACGTGAGCGTATCCAGTTTCAGGGGCTGCCCGCACGTATTTGCTGGGTGGGCTTGGGCGATCGCCACCGACTGGGACTGGCCTTTAATGAAATGGTCGCGTCCGGTGAACTTTCGGCACCTGTGGTGATTGGCCGCGACCATCTGGATTCCGGATCGGTGGCCAGCCCCAATCGAGAGACCGAAGCCATGAAGGATGGATCGGATGCGGTATCGGACTGGCCGCTGCTGAATGCCCTTGTCGCAACCGCCAGCGGTGCAACATGGGTGTCTTTGCACCATGGCGGCGGTGTCGGTATGGGCTTTTCACAACATGCCGGTCTTGTCGTGCTTTGTGATGGCAGTACCGAAGCGGCCAACCGGATTGAACGCGTGCTGTGGAATGATCCGGCAATGGGCGTTATTCGCCATGCCGATGCAGGTTACGAAGAGGCCATTTCATGTGCCCGGGACCACAAGCTTAACCTGCCCATGATTAATGGGGCCTGACCCTGATCTGAAAAGTGGATTACACCATGAAAAATCAACAAATTACACTTATACCCGGTCGAACGAATATTGCCACTTTGCGCAGGATATATGAAGATACAGACTTCCTATTGCTGGATGACAAGGCGCGCGCGGGTATTGCGGATGCGCATAAGACTGTTAACGATATTATTGCAGAAGACCGGGGTGCTTACGGCATCAATACCGGTTTTGGACTGCTGGCACAGACCCGGATTCCCCGTGACCAGTTGATGCAGCTTCAGCGCAATCTTGTTCTTTCACATGCTTCAGGTGTGGGTGCGCCTGTGCCAAAGAAGATTACCAGGCTGGTTATGGCACTGAAGGTACTAAGCCTGTCGCGCGGCTATTCAGGGGTTCGGCCTGTTGTCGTCGATACGCTGCTTGCCGTCCTTAACGCAGGTATAACGCCGGATATTCCCATAAAAGGCTCTGTCGGGGCATCTGGCGATCTGGCGCCTTTGGCACACATGACGCTGGCACTTATTGGAGAAGGTTATGTCCGCGTTGATGGTCGGCGTCTATTGGCTGGCGAAGCATTGGCCGAGGCAAATATCCAACCCCTTGTTCTTGGACCGAAAGAGGGTCTGGCACTTCTGAACGGGACCCAGGTTTCGACGGCTCTGGCTCTAGCTGCCTTGTTTGAAACTGAAAGACTTTTTGCGGCGGCGGTCGTGACCGGTGCCATGTCGGTAGATGCCTTGCAGGCAAGCAAGGTGCCGTTTGACCCGCGTATTCACGAGGCCCGTGGCCAGACTGGCCAGATCAGGGTTGCGGCCAAATATCTCGAGTTGCTTGCAGGCAGCGAAATAATGGCATCACACCGCAATTGCGAGCGGGTGCAGGATCCATATTCCCTCCGTTGTCAGCCCCAGGTAATGGGGGCGTGTCTGGATATCGTTTGGAATGTGGCCGGGACTCTGGAGATTGAGGCTAATGCTGCGACTGATAACCCTCTGGTTTTTCCGGATGATGGTGATGTTATCTCCGGTGGTAATTTCCATGCGGAGCCTGTTGCATTTGCTGCCGATACTCTGGCGCTGGCAATTGCCGAGATCGGGTCTATTTCGGAACGCCGTCTGGCGATACTGATTGATCCTAAAATGAGCGGACTTCCCGCTTTTCTGGTGGAGGACAGCGGGATTAATTCGGGTTTCATGATTGCCCAGGTAACTGCAGCAGCACTGGCGTCAGAAAATAAAAGTCTGGCCCATCCGGCCAGCGTGGATAGCCTGCCAACTTCTGCCAACCAGGAGGATCATGTCAGTATGGCCACATTTGCCGCCAGACGGCTTCTGGAAATGGTTGAGAATTCGGCCGGGGTTGTGGCCATTGAACTTCTTGGCGCTGCGCAGGGGTTAGACTTTCAGACGCCAAACCTGACCTCGGTTCCGTTGCAGGAAATTCAGCAGACCGTCCGACGGAAAGTCAGCCATTATGGCAGCGACCGTTATTTTGCCCCGGACATAGAGGCGTCCCTGTCCTTGTTAAAAAGCAATATCTTCCGCCCGCTGGTGGACAATATTCTCCCGTCGGGCATGCGCTCAGGCGACATGTTATGACGGAGACATTTGATTTCCATCAGGGCACATTGCCAGTTCTGATCAGTATTCCTCATGCTGGCACTCAGTTACCCCCCGGTATGGCAGAGCGGTTGACGCCGGCCGCATGTAAATTGCCCGATACTGACTGGTTTGTGGATCAGCTTTATGAATTTGCCGCTGAAACAGGGGCAAGCACAATTACCGCTCGCTATTCACGCTATGTTGTTGATCTCAATCGACCGGTCAATGATGCGCCGCTTTATCCGGGTCAGGCCGGGACGGGACTGTGCCCAATGGCCCTGTTCGATGGCGGGCCGTTGTATGCCGAAGGTGCAGAGCCAGATGATGACGAAATTGCCCGGCGTGTCGGACAATACTGGCAACCTTACCATGACCGGTTACAGGCCGAACTGGCCAGACTGCGAGGTAGACATGATGATGTTCTGCTTTGGGACGCACATTCAATACGCAGCCGTGTTCCCCGGCTGTTTGAAGGGCAGTTGCCTGATCTGAACTTTGGCACAGCCGGAGGGGTATCATGTTCCGCCGGGATATCAGACGCGGTTTATGCTGAGGCGAAATGTAGTCGTGATTTTACGTTGATAATGAATGGTCGTTTCAAGGGTGGCTATATTACGCGCCAGTATGGCGATCCGGTGAATGGAATTCATGCCATGCAGCTTGAGCTTGCCCAAAGTTGTTACCTCGATGAAACAAGGGGGCCGGTTTTTGACAATTCAAAAGCAGCCGGTTTGGTAAATTTGCTTAAAACATGCATCGATCAGGCAATGCGAAAGATGGTGTGCCCCGAATAATTACAGTTGGGGTTTGTTCTCTGCAAGCCACTGGAAGGTATCTGTGCTTTGGTGCAAGGGATGATATTCCGCACCGACGAAGCCCTGATAATTGCTTTGGTCAATGACCTTGAAGATGCTCGAAAAATCCAGGGTGCCGGTTCCGGGTTCGTGACGTCCCGGTGCATCGGAAAACTGGACGTGGCGTATCAGGGAAATATGCCGGTTAAATTCCTGCATAATATCTTCGCCGTTCATGGCGGTATGATAAATGTCAAACTGGAGCGCGACTTTCTGTGTGGAAAAATGCTTGATCACAGTGACGGCTTCAAGCGTTGAACCTGTGAGAATGTCTGGATAATCGACACGGTTCACCGGCTCAATCAGCAGTGTTAAATTGTTAGCGCCCATTTGATCAATCGCCACCGCGATATTTTCATAATAGACTTCAAGGCATTCTTCCGCCGGGCAATCGTCCGGAATGAGAGAAGGGCCAATGCTGATGAGCGGTGCGCCTAGCACAAGCGCGTCATCCACACATTGCTGAAACGCTTTTTTGAACTCTTTTTGTCGACCGGGAACGCCGGAAAGTCCATACCCTCCCGATGTGAAATCACCCAGGGGCGCGTTCATTAAAACGATCCGGATATCGGCAGCTGCTGCAGCTGCTGCAATTTCTTGTGCTGAAATGCCTTCCAGTGACTGAAGTTCTGCCTCCGCCACGCCGCAATCCCGGATCATTTGAAATCGGGACAAAAGGGGATATTCACGAAACAGGAAGGTCGCGCTCAGATCAAACTTCGGCATGGTCAGGTGCTCTCATGGGTCCCGTTCCGGATGTCCGGACGGAACGTCATCGCCAGTGAATGAAAGATGATGATGAAGGCGAATAAGGGCACGATTGCCGTAACATAACCGCTGGGGATTTCCAGTATTTCACTTGATCGCAGGAATTGTCGTTCCAGAAACCCCGGGGCAAACCAGACGACGGGTCCCAGAAACAGCAGAACGGCTGCCAGGTGCATCAGCCGGACAATCAGGTCCGTTATCAGGCGGGTGGTCCTGGGGCGACGGAACAACAGGACGTCATAGCCATCATGAAAGGACAGGGTTGCGCTCAGAAGGCCAGCCCAGATCATGCAATAACGCGCGGCTTCTTCCGTCCACCCCAGCGGCAGCGTCATTAAATGTCTTGAGATTATCTGAAGAAGTACACAGAAAATCATCGAAACTGTAAAGATTATACAAATGTATTCGCAGGCTTTATTTACCCCGGCGCTGATATTGGAAAAAACCTGAAGAGATTTTGTCAGATATCTATTCATGAGGCGTTCTTGCCTGTTCTGCCATATTCACAATATCACTTTTAACCTTCTGGTCCTTGGCGGACTGATAAATTGGTTCGGATGCGTTGCGAAAGTCTGCCCTGACCCCGGGTGGCACCCGAATAATCTGTATGTTTGAACGGGACAGCAGGCGATAAGCGTCTTCTTCCGCCTGCTGGTTCCATGCCCTGTTTTGCTTTCGCGCATTATCTACTGCCCGCCTTAGCAGATGCCGGTCAGTTTCAGTCAGGCTTTGATACCATTTCTCCGAAACAATTACGAACCGGACAGCAGGCCAAATGCGCAGATCGCTGAAATAATCCAGTTGTCCCTGATGGCCATACATGATGGCCACACTGGGGGGGTTAAGATAGCCGTCAACAATGCCTGTCTGTAAGGCTTGAGATACTTCTTCCCAGGCGACGTGGGCAGATCCTACGCCCCAGGCCTCATAAACACGGGCCTGAATTTTCCCCATGGCACGCATGTGAAGTCTGGACAGAATCTCGAGGGAGTTGACGGGCAGGCGGGCAGTAAAAATACCGCTCATGCCGCCGCCCAGCGTAGCGTCCAGTAACCGGATGCCGTGGGGAACACTTGTATGGTTCACCTTTTCCAGAAAATCAGTCTGGGTAAGAAACCGGTCGAACATCCGGTTGCTGTCAAACAGAAAAGGCAGGTCTGAGGCTTCCACATAAGCCGAATAAAATTTTAATTCTTCCGATCCGACGAAATTCAGCTCCAAAAGCCCCAGCATTGAAGCTTCAACCCTGATACTTTCGCCCCCGAATGAACCATTCGGATAATATGTTGTTGAAAATCCCCCGTCTTTCATGACATCGGTGAACCCTCGTGCCCAGATGAACTCTTCCGATCTGACGGGGTCAAGCGAAGCGGACATGCCTATCTTGATGTGTTTTACATTATCCGCATATACAGGGTTGTCGCCCGGCATTGTTGCCAGAAATAGCGCCATAAACACGCGTGCCAGATAATTCTTGGCCATTACATCACCCCCATCAGTCTGGGCAGGAAAAGTGAGATTTCCGGTATATAAACAACCAGCAGCAAAACGGAAAATTCCAGCAGGATGAAGGGGGTTAGCGCCAGCATCAGTTTCCAGTAACCGACGCCGGTAATACTGGATACAATCATGACCGATCCGCCCAGAGGGGGGGTAATCATGCCCATGGCAAGATTAAGACAGATACAAATGCCGATATGTACGGGGTCAGCGCCTTGTGCGATAGCGGCAGGGACCAGCAGCGGCGCGACCAGTGCAAGGCCGATCATGGTATCCAGCGTCATGCCGATAAACAGGAAAACGAGGACCATGACAAATAAATAAAGAGGCAAGGCAAGGTGCAGGCCCGTCACAAGAGTGGAAATCTGCTGCGGAAGTTGCACAAGAGCTGCCAAATGAACGACCAGCGACGCGGCCACAAAAAGAATGAAAATTGATCCTGTAATGCGCACCGTGCGCTGAAGACTTTCCCTGATCATCACCCAGTTGAGCGAACCATAAACATAACTGGACACAATCGCCAGAAGGACAGCCAGAGCGGCAGATTCTGTCGGGGTCATGATGCCAAAGATAATGCCGGCAATAATAACAAAGGGCAGCATCAAGGCGGGAAATGCGTGACGAAACGCCGGGATAACAGGCTGGCGTTCAACGTCTTTCCCGCCTGGATGATCATATCGATGCGCCATAAATGTATTCAGTGCCATCAGTCCTGCTGTCAGCAGAATGCCCGGCCCTACACCTGCTACAAACAGGGCACCGACGTCGACGCCCATGATGGCGCCATAAAAGATCAGGATGATGCTTGGTGGAATGATGGGGCCGATGATAGATGCGGCAGCGGTAACCGCCCCGGCATAGGTGATGGCATATCCCCTCTCTTTCATGGCGGGGACAAGGGTGTTGCTTAGTGCTGCAGCGTCGGCCATGGCCGAGCCTGAAATGCCAGCGAAAAACAGCGACGTTACAATATTGACATGTGCGAGTCCGCCTTTCAGGCCCCCTACAATTGACATTGCAAAATCTATCAGCGCCGTTGTGACGCCTCCTCTGTTCATCAGTTCGCCGACAAGGATGAACAGTGGCATGGCCATCAGCACAAATACATCCACCTGCGCGAAGATCAACATGGGCTCAAGTTCCAGAGACGATGCATTGCCGCTTAGCATATATATAAGAACGGCAGCAGCGCCGGTGACATATGCCAGCGAAATACCGCACGCCAAAAAGGCTACGACCGCCAGAATGAGGACTACCGCAAGCATCGCAGATCAATATGCCTCGGGTTGATAGAAAAGAACAAATGTCAGAAAGGCGGATATTTCCGGCATGGCGTCAGCCACAAACCGGATCTCGTATGCGCTGGTTCTTTCGACGATGGATAGCATGCTGAGAAGTTCGGCAGGACGGCGATGCTTGAACCGAATATCCAGTGTGACAGGGCCTGCCAGACAAAAGGGCTTGAAGTCGCCTATACGGGCAATTGCAGCTTTTACCCTGGTTTTTATCAGTGCCTGTCCATCCTTTGGTGTTAATGTCAGGGCAGAAAGAGTGGAATAGGCTTTCTTCACCTTGGCGATCTCGACATCGCCCAGAATATCGATGGCTTCCTGGGCGAAGGCATCGTCCCCCGAAGCCATAATAACGGGTACGCCGAAATGACCGGCGTTTGCGGCGGCCAGACCCAGTTCCGGCATCACTCGTCCGTTAAGTCTGATTTCCTGAATAACCCGGCCATGAAGACTGTGTGACAGCACCCCGCCCAGCGCACTGGCGCCAGCATGGTATCCAATCAGAAGCGCCCCGTCATAAGGCCCTTCTTCAATGCCCTGCATCATATCCAGCGGTCTTGGCCAGGATCGGACAATACGAACATTTTCGGGCAGGTCATCAATCCGGATGTTTTGACCATTGCCATGGGAGTCACTTACGATAATTTCGGTTGCGCCGCATTCAAAGGCAGCTTCACAGGCTGCGATAACATCGCCGGTCATCCAGTTCCGGCCATTTTCGTAATCAAATTCTCCCGGGGCGGAAGTGTCTCTGGAGACGACACCGGAAGCACCTTCAATATCGGCTGAGATATAAAACCGCATACTCTGTCCCTGAAATCAAATCATGACCTTTTGTTCATTCAATATAAGACCATATAATTGAGTGTATTCCAATATATAATTGAGATTTCTATTTCTGTATTTTTAATTAAATGAACATATGGTCACTAATTTATTGGGAACTGGTCCCGTTCCGGGCCTTCTGATAGGCCTGCCATGTTGCACCTTGGACCCCGGACAGGGGAGCATGGTGATGAAAATTGGCGATTTAATACATCCGGGTGCTGGCAGGGTGGCTGTCCGGCGGTCACAGATCAGATTTTATTGCAGAATGAAATCTCCCGTGGCAATCAGGCGTGCAATTAAAAGTCGCCAAGCATGTCTTTAACGCGTTGTTTATAAAACAAAATTTAAAATCTTGAGAGCTTGCTTCAAAACAGGAACCATGCTAATCATCAATTCAGGAGTGGCCAAACGGTCATTTCTATAGAGATCGCGCCTTGGCGAGAGCCTTTGATGCAGATGACAGGGAATAAAATGAATACCGACAGTTACGTGGTCAACTATCATGATCATCTGCAATTGCAAATAAGCAAGTTCTCCAAATCCACACCGGAACGTACGAAAGAACAGCTTAAGTCTGCCATGACACGGATGATGGATTCCGTCGGATATCATAATATACGTATTGCCGCCTTGTGTGACGAAGCCAGGGTGGCAAAGGGCACATTCTATATCCATTTTCAGGACAAGGAAGACATTGCGGCTGAAGTTCTGAGTGAATATACGACGATTCAGCTTCAGCTCATTCCCGATCTTTACCGAATACAGAATGCCTATGAAGCTCTCCATCGTATTAATATGTGGTTTGCCAGGTCTTTTGTGGAAAATATCGGTCTGCATCGCAGCCTGATGCAGTTGAGTGAGGAAATTCCGCGCATTCGGGATGTTTGGGCAAATTATACCAGCGTCATTACGGAAGCCTATGTGCGGGATATTTTCAGGCGTACAAAATCTGAAATCCAGCATGATCTGGCAATGCTGTCGGTATATTCGCTGGGCGGGATGCTGGATCAGGCATTGTATGCCATCCACGCTGTTCACCGCTCTCCGAATTTCGAACGTCTTGCTGCGTCGGTGGAGCAGCTTGTTGAAACTGTTTCGGTGCTTCAGTTCAGGGCGATATATGCCCGGGATCCAGCGCCCGGGAAGTTGCAATTTGCCCGGGAAATACTGCAGCTGCAGTTGAAAGACTAATCACCGGTCTGCTGCGCCGAGTGCTTCAGCTTGTACCAAGTGCCCGATTTTTGTCGCCTGCTGCCCCAGTGACCGGATCCTTGTCCAGTACAGCAAGGCACCCGCAATGACATAGGCTGCCAGAGCAGGATTGGCCTTTCCGTTGGATGTCATGCCCAGCAGCATAAAGATGACTGAAATGGTGATCAGGCCGATTGCCGCTATATATGTTCCCCTGCGGCCAAGGTCGAATGCACGAGCTGTATCTTTTTGTTTGCCGGAGGCGTGAAATAGCAAAAGGGCCAAACCGATAAGAACCTGTGTTCCCATCAGGGCAATCACAATGCCTGTCGCAAGCCCGATGATGGTGGATTCCATAAAGACGGCTGCGAGCGCCAGCAGAACAATAAACAGTATGCCATAGACCGGCGCGTTATATTTCTCCGACTGCCAGGCAATGAAGCCGGGCACCATCTTTGTCTTTCCCAAGGGAACAACATAGCGGGAATATCCCAGCACCATGGCATTTATTGATGTTGCTGCCGCTACAAGGGCGGAAAAGGATACAATCGTGATCGCATAGGGGGGGAACAGTTTGCCAGCCGCAAGTGCGATCGGCGCGCTGACATCCTTCAGGTCATACCATGGTATAATGCCGACAAGTGCCATGGAAACGGCCATGTAAAATCCGCCGACGATGATAAAGCTCCAAAAAAGGGCATGAGGAACATTGCGTTGCGGGTTCCGAATTTCACCACCGAGTTCGATAATCATCATGAACCCGGCGAAGGAAAAGAAGGCAGGTACAGCGGACGTTAAAACCGGTGTCCAGCCGTTGGGGAGAAATGGTGTCAGGTTATCCGGGACAATGCTGGCAAGCCCTGCGCCGGAAAAGACACCCAGGACGAGAATAAGCAGGACGACCAGCAGCCCCTGAACCCAGACAGCTGTCGAGGCTCCCAGCAAGTTTAGAGATCCGCAAACCAGAACGACACCGGCAGCAACATATTGGCGGTTCATGCCCGGCAGAATTGCGTCAAGATAGTCGGCAAAGCCATATCCCAGAAGGGCAACAGCCAGTGACACACCGCCAAACATAAGCCAGACAAGTATAAAGCCCCAGAAGGGGGACAGGAATGTGGCAACCGACAAAAAACCTGCGCCTGCGCGAGGTACCAGAGCGCTGATTTGTGCGGCCACCAAACAGGAGAACAAGGCACCAATACCAGCTATCCCGTATGAAAGCACCACGCCCGGACCTGCAAGGGATGCAATCTGTCCGGGAAGAATAAAAATGGAAATGCCAACAACAAAGCCCACAATTGTAAAGATTGCGCCGGGCAGGCCAATTGTTTTTTTCTGCGGATCGGTGGCACTCATAGGCTGTAACTCTGCTTGGGTTTTTACGCCTGCTTTGGATCAGGTAAGGTTAAAGCCAATAAAATTATAAAAACACAAGAATATTACCATGCCCAGCCCAGCCAGAGAAACTACTGAAAAATGGGCTCGTTTTGCGACAGGCCGCCATCCTGTGCCCCAGTATTCATGGCGCCATGCCTGTACCACATGATACGCGGCAGCCAGCGTCAGAACAGCCACCAGATTGGCAAACAGGATAGCTGTCAGGAAATGTCCAGGATGACCAAGCAGGAAATCCGCCAGAAAAGAACCATTCTTCCCATATCCGAAAAAGAGCGAAACCGGTACCATGAGAAACGATAGCGGCAATGCGACCGCTAGCCATTTTGAGACACGGGTCCGGCTTTCATCGGCTTTCCAGAAGATTGCCAGAAATCCGCTCAGCAGCAAGGGCAGCATCACCATCAGCAGTGTGGAATAGGTCAAGGGATTTTGCCAGGGGGTCACCTTGACAAAGGGATCAATTGATATCCGCGGGGTCAGAAGATAGCGGTCCTCGGTATTGTCCCATGTAAAGGCCCAAAGCGCGGAGTCTGTAAAGGAGCCATCAGGGCCCGTCTCCATATCCGGATTCCAGAATACACCCGACGCGACCTGCTGATAGGGCCCTTTTCCATTGATCCTTATGGTGTCGCCTTCATCCCGGGTGACCTGCATGACAGCGTAGGGCCCATTCAGGAAATCCAGAAACGCCTCGATGGTTTCATACGCGCGATATTCATGCCGGTAAGATCCGACCAGATCATCAACATTCAACCGACCTTTTTCACCGCCGGGGGTATCCGGCCCATAAAAATGACCAAGAAAATTAATCATGAAACCGATATTTGACAGGGGGGGCAGGACAGGCGCGTCGGGGGCGGGCGTTAGATATTCGGCGCCAACGAGGCTGTCAAAGACTGGAATATTGGGGGCTTCAGCCATCAATGATACAAACACCCCGGCATTATCCTCTGGCATCATCCACATGAGGGAATGGAAACCGGGCCAGTCTCCCCCGTGTCCGAAACTGGTTTTCCCTGCCCAGTCAAGCGTCAAAAATATCATGCCAAAGCCCTGAGCCGCGGGATTATTATCCGCCATTCTGGTGTGCATGAGATCGAAGGTGTCGGGGCTGATCTTGAGCGGTGATACCCCGTCTTTGCCCGCGTTCAAATGGGCGATCATGTATTTGGCCATATCGACGCCTGTTGCATTGATGGCACCTGCTGGGGCAAAGAACGGGTTCACTCCCCAATGCGGAACCTCTTGTATATCGCCGTTCGGGAGAAAGGCATATGATTGTGCCAGTTCCGGTGTGGGGGAGGGCGTCATATTCAGGACAGCGTCATTCATCCCCAGCGGATCAAAGATGTATTCCTTAAAATAGTCGTCAATTTTCATGCCGGTTATGTCTTCGACGATAATGCCAAGCATTGTTGTCGAATAGTTTGAATAAACGGCACGCCCGCCTGCAGGGCGGACAACTGGCGGGCGGTGAGATTGCACGATTTCTGCAGAAAGGGGCAGGTCGAATGATGTATCCGATCCAATATGGAATGCCCGGCTGGCAAAGCCGCCCCGGTGGGTAATAAGATCCCGCAGCGTAATATCCTGTCCGTTCACCGAAGGGAGCGTCTCTCTTTTTAAATACAGGTTGGCGGGATCATCCAGAGATTTTATCAGGCCGCGGTCCATCAGTTGCGCGATGGCCGTTGCTGTAAAGGTCTTGGTTGTGGAGCCTATGCGAAACCGGGTTGTGGCAGGATCTACTGGCGTCCCGAGCGCTATATCCGCATAGCCGTAACCTTTGGCAAATACAATTTGACCATCCTGAACGACAGTAACCACAGCGCCCGCAAAGCGTTTTTCCGCAGTTGCCCGGGCAAAATAATCATCGGCCCAGTCGCCGACATTATCGGGCCCAAATTCAACCCGTGCAGTGGCTTGCCCGGACAAGAGTGCCAGCATGAAGGCAACCAGAAATTTTTTCATGTTTATCAGGTCCTTGTCTATTTCACTGAGTGACTGTTTTCGCTTCGGACATTGCGCTTAACGAGCTTGCCAGTCCGCCAAGGTGCAGCGTAACCCTGATGACGTTGCCGATTTCGGTCATAATACGCGTGGTTTGGTCACCTTCATTGCCTGTCATGGATGTCAGCAGGCTGAAGCGTATGTCTGTTAGCGGGTCATGGCCTGTGTATGAAATGTAGCCATGAATAAATCCGCCGTGGCCCCATGTCTCCACCCCTGAAAACCGGCGGTGCATCAGTCCATAGCCATATTCAAACATTTCAGGGCTTCCTTCAACATCGACAACAGTTGACGTCAGGTCTTTGAGGGATATGCCAACAGGGTTTGCCGGGTTTTCAAGTGCTTTCATCCAGGCCATCATATCCCCTGCAGTGGATATCATATCGCCAGCACTTGATGCCCATGACAGATCTCGCGGGCCGGTGGCGTCCACCGATTGGCGGGTACCCTTTTCAAAAACATAGCCATTGGCAAGTTTTGCCGAAGGCCAGGGCAGTTTGCTGCCGGAGAAAGTGTGTTTCAGGCCCAGCGGTTCCAGAATATTGCGTTTGATATATTTTTCGTAGTCTGATCCCGATACATGCTCGATAATGACGCCAAGAATATCAAAGCCGAAATTATTATATTCAAATTTCTCGCCCGGAAAAAAATGCTGGCCGTCAATATGGCTTAGCAGGGTCAAATCGCGGAATGACAGTGAAATACGCGGCAGATCGGCGGACTCGTCCAGTATTGAAACCCCGTCCCCCAACCCGCTTGTATGGGTCAGTAGTTGCCGGATCGTGGCATCCTGCCCGCCGGGCATGTGGGGAACATATTTCTCCACATGATCGTCCAGATCAAGGCGTCCCTGCCTTTCAAGCATAAGGATCGCCACCGCCGTAAAGACTTTTGACTGGCTGCCTATTTGGAAAGCATGATCTTCGGTCATGGGCTGATCACCGTTCCTGTCCGCCGTCCCTGTGGTCAGCACGATGCGTGGCAGCCCGGGCACATCCAGCCCCAGCACGGCACCCAGCACCCCGTGACGGGCAAGTTCGTCCAGAGATATTTGAAGCCTGGAACTGACAGATGTCCGTAATTGTTCTGAAGCAAAGGCATCAGCGTCTGCAGCATGGACAAAGCTTGCCACGCTGCAGCACAAAATGAACGCTACGGACCAAAACGTCTTTTTCATATTTCCTGCCTTTTAGGGCGGCCGGCCGGAGCCATACTCCAGCCGGTTCCGACAAGTGAAGAAAACCTAGTATTTGACACGAAGTTCGATCCCGTAGGTGCGGGGTGCGTTCAAATAGGCGTAGTCTGTTCCCAGAAAGTCGAAGCTCAGCACTTCACGTTCGGTGTTGAAAATGTTTTTACCCCAGAATGCGATGTTCCAGGCCTTGTCAGCATTCTCAAACCCGATGCGCGCGTTGACCAGCGTGAGTTTGTCATGAATATATTGTGGTGTGTTTTCAACCTGCAGGAAGCTCGTGCTGCGATAGCTTATATCGCCCTGTGCATAGAAATTCAGGTTGGAACTGACAGGCTGGTCAAACCTTGCCGCAAAGTTGGCGGTATATTTTGGCGCATTTTGTAATCGGTTGCCGCTACAGTCGACAGGGTCGCCAACGCCATCAACACTACAGCCCGGATAGTTACTGTAATAGGCGTCGGTGTACCCGAACCCGCCGGTAAATTCGAGCTGCTCGTGAGGCCGGGCCGCAAGTTCAACTTCAAACCCCTTGCTTCTGGCACTGGAAGAGTTGGAGACAATGAACGTGGTGCCTGACAGTGTTTGTTCCTGCTTGTCGGAATAATCCATGTAGAAGGCAGCAATATTTAACCTCACCCGGTCTTCCAGCCAGCTGGTTTTCAGGCCTATTTCGTATGAATCCAGATATTCCGGCGCAAATGACAGGTCGGACTGGGAAACACCCAGAAGGGTGGCGTTGAAACCGCCTGACTTGTAGCCGCGACCATAAGAAGCATAGAGGGTGACATCATCCACTGGCTTGTAGCTAAGGCTGACATTCCCGGTAACGGCGCTATCTGAAAGGTCGTTGGTCAAGGGCGCTATCGGCACTGCAATACCCAGAATGGGCATCAGAAACGCCCCGTCTGAAAGGGTCTGGGCGTAATTTATCTTTTTGTCTTCATAGGTGTATCGCAGACCGCCCGACAGCGCAATCCGGTCGCTAATGTCATAATTGAAAGACCCGAAACCGGCCCAGGCATCGCCTTTGACATCGGCAGAGGTGAAGGCTGTTTCACCAGCACCCAGAACATCTGCGCCCAGATTGGCGGTTGTCAGTGCATCTTCACTTTGGTGGAAGTAATAAACACCCAGAATATAGTTGAATCGATTGCTAGCGCTGGAAGAAAGGCGCAGTTCCTGGCTGAACTGGCTTTGTTTCTCTCGCCTGCCTGTGAATGAGACGTCGGCGACGCTGAAATCCTGGTCCAGCAGGCCATCTGTTTCATGGGAACGGTATGCTGTGACAGATGTCAGTTCATAATTATCTGTTTTCCAGTTCAATTGCCCGGAAACCCCGTAGTTCTCGCGGCCGGCAAAACTTTCAAAATCGGTGCCTATTTTACGATCTGTCAGCGGAAAGGCATCGGCACCGGCCAGTGCCCCGCTCCGAACATCCATAATGTCGGTGATATTATCGTCTGTCGTGTAATCACCTGTCAGGATCATCTCGAGATTTTCTGATGCCTTGACCAGGATTTTGGCGCGGGTGGACCAGGTGTCTTCGTTGTTATATTTTGCTCCTGTTGCAAAATCTTCCAGATAACCGTCCCGTTCCCTGTAGGCGGCGGAAATTTTGGCGAAAACCTTGTCTGCCACCAGAGGACCGCCAACTTCGCCACGCACCTGAACAAGGTCATAGTTGCCATAGGTCGCGTCTGCAGACGCCTCAAAATGATCTTTGGGAAGGGCTGTAAAGACGCTGATGGCACCGCCCACCGTATTTCGGCCAAACAGGGTTCCCTGCGGGCCGCGCAAAACTTCAACGCGGTCAATGTCCATCAGTGTGGACATGAACGCAAAGGAGCGACCGATATATACTTCGTCGACGTAAAGTCCGATCCCCGTTTCAATGCCGGGATTATTGGCCGTGGTAGACAAGCCCCGGATACTGAAGACATTGGACGCGCTGGAGCCGGTGCCGCCTGAGGTCATATTCGGTACAAGGCCAGCAATTTCATCCAGACTTGAAGTACCTCTGTCTTTCAGAAAATTGCCACTAAAAGCTGTGATCGCAATGGGAATATCCTGAATGTTTTCGTCGCGTTTGCGTGCCCGAACAACAATTTCTTCCATAGATATCTCTGCAAATGCAGTTTGAATGTCTTGTATGGCGATTGCGCCGATAACCAATGCACTGCCTGCCAGCAGCCTTGCTTTATTTATGTTCATGTTTTCCTCCTTTGGGGTGACAAAATTCAAATTTTTTTAAACAACGAATTATCAGTGACATTGCGCAATTGTCGTGAAAGGGCTTTCGTCATGGCCCATTCCTTCTGAATTATTCCTGCTTATCACAGGAATTTCTATGTGAGACGGTTGGGTTCCGGTGCGTTCGATCCTGTAGACCGGGTTGCCTTCAGCAGGAATTCTGACAAAAGAATCTTTATCCTGTCCGGCAATAGCGACCCGAATGATGTGCCCTTTTTCGATCAGGGCAGAGGTTGGCAGCATTACGAACTGAACGTGCTCGGTTTTCCCTGCGGGCATCGGAACGGCATCTTCTCGCAGGAATGTATGATAGGGGCCGAACACGGGATAGGGTGGCTGTTCATCAGATAACTGGCGATCCACAAGTCTTAAATGGCCTTCTGAAATAACGCGGACCTGCCCGTCGGGCGCGACATCCTGCAAATAGGCAATGATCTGCCCGTCGGTCGTGGTTGATGACATGAACAGCTTCACGACCGGATGACCGGTGATCTCAATGGCCTTGTCCAGCGGGGCGCTGGAATAGACCAAAAGTCTTTTTTGCCAGTCGGTCACGCCTGAATAATCGACATCGCCCCCGCCCATCTGTGTTGACCAGCGACTTGATGTGCCGGTCCCAAAATCCGCGTCAACCCTGTAGATATCATGGCCGTCTTTTGTCGTGGGTCTGTTTTGGCGTAATGTTCTGTTCTCGCCAAAATAAAGCCTTTCCGACGTGGTGCCTTCGGGCGGCCAGCTGGTTGTGCGCCGCCATCTGTTTTCGCCCATCACGTAATAGTACAGCTCTTTTTTGCAGGATTTCCGTGCCGAAGGCATATTACCTTCCGGGGTCATGTAAGGGGCCAGAAATGCCAGAATATTCTGATATTGCGCCTCTGTATCGGGCACGAGCGGGGCGTCCGGTGCAGCGTATGGATTTGAATCGAAAAAGGCACCGTGGGACCAGGCACCAATCACATATTTTGCGGGCACGTCAGAAGCCACAAAACGGGCAATGGCACCGCTCGCGGTACCTGCGTCCATCCAGCTGGCCCAATGGTATGTCGGCACCTTGTGGTGGCTGGCGTCATCCATATACTGATACGGCGAGACAATATCCCCCGGCGGCCCGGTCGTAATGTCACCCCCACCGGGAATATCGTCTCGAAATTCAACTGTGCCGAAGGTTTTGTCGACACTGGTATTGGCCTGATGCTGTGCCACGGCGTCGGCAAGTACGGTGCGTTGGGCATCTGCATCGACGGGTTTGACGCCGATAATCGTAAAGTCCCTGGACCCGTCGCCCCGTTTGTCAAAAATGGTAACGTCGTTCAGATCCAGCGCCCGTGTTGCAATGCCCCAGTCACTGGTAATGATTTTGTTTTTCAGTCCGCCGGGATACAGAAGCGACAAATACCAGTCGAAGTCAGTAAATCGGGGAATGGCTGCTTTCAAGGCAGGCGGCGGATCAAAAGTCGCATTTTCGGCTGTGTTGCCGCTATAGGAAATGCCAATGCTGGCGACCGCGCCATTCGACCAATTCTGACGGGAGATCCAGTCGATAATGTGACTGAAATCCCTGGTTTCTGAAATGGTAAATTCGTTGCTGCGGGTGCCAAAGGATGCACCTGTTCCCCGCACATCTACAACCATATAGGCGTAACCATGCTTGGTGAAAAACTTTGCCTCGGGGGGCATTTGTTCAGTTTCGGGAATAGTTTCCATGGCCCGCCAGTATCGCGTGAAGCTGACCAGTGCTGGAATTGCCTTGCCCTTTAAGGCTTCTTCAGGGAACCAGATATCAGCGGCGAGGCGCATCCCGTCGGGCATGGCGATATACAGCGCGTGATTTTGCTTTTCCGGCTGTGGCAGATTGTCAGAGGGTAGAGGCTTTTGACCCATCGCACCAGACGGAACCGTGGCGCTGCCGACAAATGCTGTCGCCAGGAACAACAGGGGTATCATTGCCGTCAGAGTGTTGCGTATCAACCCGTTTAATCCTGTGCGTTTCATCACGGTACTTCCCCAAACGAGCAGTCTAGAAATTCACGTTATCTGCGCCTTTGGTTTGCAGCATTTGTCTGGCTTCGTCCGGCGTTGCCACCTCGATGCCAAGTTCGGTAAGGATTCGTTTGATACGTAATACCTGTTCGGCGTTGGTGCGGGCCAGTTCGCCGCGGCCATACCATATGCTGTCTTCAAGCCCAACGCGGACATTCGCACCGAGTATGGCACCCATGGTAATGATCTTCATTTGGCTTTTGCCAGCCGACAGGTTTGACCAGTAATAATCATCACCGAACAAGTCATCGGCTGTCTGCTGCATGTGCAAGACGTGCTTCGGGTCTGGTTGAAGCCCCCCAAGAAATCCGTAAACCGATTGAATGAACAGGGGCGGCTTTACCCAACCCTGGTCATAGATAAACTTGAGCGAGTGAAGGTGCCCGATATCAAAGCATTCAAATTCGAATCGCACGCCGCGCTTTTTACCAAGTTCCTGACCGATATATTCCATATTTGCGAAGCTGTTGATCATTGTGGCGCCTTTCGTTTCTGTCAGAAAACGGCGCTCCCAGTCATATTTTATTTTGTCTTTATACCGGTCGTGCAATGCGAACAGACCCACATTCATGGGCCCCATGTTGAAGGAGCAGATTTCCGGTTCAAACTTCATCGGCGCAGCCAGACGTTCTTCAAATGTGCAATCAGGCTGGCCGGTTGTGATATTGATAATGGCATCGCACTGTTGCTTGATGCGGGGCAGAAACTGCTCGTATACATCAACGTCGGAGGTGGGTTTGCCCGTTTTCGGGTCGCGCGCATGAAGATGGATAATAGCGGCCCCTGCTTCAGCGGCGCCAACGGCGGCCTCGACAATCTGATCAGGTGTAATCGGCAGGTGTTCGGTCATGCATGGCATGTGGACAGCCCCTGTGACGGCACACGTGATAATTACTTTCTCGGCTTTTTTCATTACGCGCTCTCAACTCGTTGAATATTGATCATTATGAATGACCGTTTATTCATTGACTATATGGTCATTTTAAATTACCGTCAATAGATAGTTTTTATTAGAATCATATATAAGTTGTGGTTTTTCTGGATAAAAAATGACCAAGTGGTATTTTTGATCAGGAGCCCAGATATTTTCTCGCAAGACGATAAAACTTAAGGAATAGTAGTAAAAAATGCCGGAGAATCTTCAGGAAAACTTGATTGGCAGCCTCAGCCGGGGCGGTGGCGCGCAGTACTTTTATTATAAAAAAGGAACGCAGCGTCCGCCCGCGATCTTCCGCGCAGAGGGCATTTATATCTGGGACACCAAGGGAAACCAGTATATTGACGCCTCATCCGGTCCGGTGGCTGTGAACATCGGCCATGGAAACGAGCGCGTCATAAGCGCGATGACAGAACAGGCGAGAAAAGCCACATTTGCGTTTCCCTTCATGTTTGAAAGTGAGCCAAATCTGGAATTCTCGAACGAATTGATGAAACATCTGCCGGCAGGTCTGGATCGGGCGCTGATCGTTTCGGGGGGGTCTGAAGCGGTAGAGGCTTGCATGAAATTCGCGCGAACATATGCGATGCGAACGGGGCAGGGCCAGCGTCACAAGTTTATCAGCCGGAACCCGTCCTATCACGGAGCGACCCTGGGCGCACAGTCCCTGACGGGTGACGATGCCATGAGTGAGCTTTATGAGCCCATTACGAAGGAGGCATATAAAATACCTGCGCCCCTTAGTTACCGTTTCCCTGAAGGCGAGACGCCGGAAGGTTACGCAAAGCAATGTGCTAATCTGCTTGAAACCGAAATTCTAAAGCAGGGCCCCGAAACAGTATTGGCGTTTGTGATGGAGCCCATCGCTGGCTTGTCTTGCGGGGCTGATTATGCGCCGGCCTCTTATTATCGGCGTGTTCGGGAAATCTGCACGAAATATGGTATTTTGCTGATCTATGATGAGGTTCTGACCGGATTGGGGCGTAGCGGGAAGTTTATTGCTTCCGATCACTGGCCTGATGCCAGACCCGATCTGATGTCCTTGTCCAAGGGCCTGGGCGCAGGTTACATGCCAATTGGTGCATTGATTGCGCCCGCCAGTATGGTTGAGTGTGTATCTGAATCGGGCGGCTTTCCCTATGCACAAACCTATACGTCGACGCCTCTTGCCTGTGCAACCAGCCTTGCTGTGTTGCGTGAAATTATCGACAATGACCTTGTCGGAAATTCCGAGCGTATGGGTATTCTTCTACGGCAGCAACTTAACGAGATGAAATCGGAAATCCCGATCATTGGGGATGTTCGCGGTAAAGGGCTGTTGTCTGCAATGGAATTTGTGGCGGATCAGGGCACAAAGAAAATGTTGCCGCTGGAACTCAACGCGAATTTAAGAATCAATCAGATCGCCATGGAAAACGGGTTGGTTTTTTATCCGCGCCGCACAAACGGTGGCAGGTTTGGGGACTGGTTGATGGTGTCGCCGCCCCTGATCATTTCAGAAGAGCAGATCATGGACCTTTGCGAAAAATTTCGCCGGACCTTGCGCAAGGCAACGGATGAATTTGCCGCAGCGGGCTATCTGAAATGATCAATCAGGCTTTTCGAGACAGGAATGCGGCGGCAGCAGCCTTGAAATAGGCGCTGGACGCTGTCTGTTTCTGGCTTGCAGTTTCGAATGACATGGCAGCTTCAAGGCTGCTCTCATGTGCAAGATGCAAGGCCTTCTTCAGCAAGCCCAGCGATAAGGCAGATTTTTGCACCAGTTTTTTTGCCGAGGCCTGTGTTTCATCCCGTAGGGAATCCGGGTGAACGACCCTGTTCACCATCCCCAAGATTAAACAGTCAGCAGCAGATATTCTGTCGGGCAGGGCAAATATTTCAAAAGCCTTTTTGTAGCCGAGAAGATTTACCAAATGCCACGTCAGGCCACCATCAGGCACAAGCCCGATATCGGCAAAAGGCTGTTGTATATATGATCGATCCGTGACAATTGTCAGATCGCAAATCAGGGCGTATGCCGTGGCAATGCCGACGGCAGGACCATCAAAAGCGCAGATATATGGCCTGGTGGAATGTCTGATCGCCAGGAGGGATTGTTGAAACTCCACCCCGATCACGCGATCGAGTTCACTTGGGTCCAGGCTCGCAGCTTCGGCCAGGTCTGTGCCGGCAGACAGGCCTTTTCCTGCGCCTGTCAAAATGACAACCCGAACGGCATCGTCCGATTCTGCGGCCTGAATAGCTGCATGCAGGTCCAGGCGCATCCTTTGGTTAAATGCATTTAAATGCCGGGGGCGGTTTAGAGTGATGGTGGCAATTTTATCCTGAACATTGTAAAGCACGGTTTCAAACAGAATCTTTTCCCCTGTTGGTGTCAGTTCTTGCCAAGGTCGCCTTCATACTGCTCGGGTGCCACAAATGTCAATAATCGTGTCGGGTTTGTTACCAGCATCTGTTGAATATCCGATTCCGGTAAACCTTGCGTGCGCATATAAGGAACGACATGGGACAAGACATAATCAAACCCTTTCCCGCCGTATGTTTTTTGCTGTATTTTGGTGCAAATATCTTGCGAAAGCAGGATTTGATCTCCGTACCCCGCCTTAACAAGCCGGATGACAGCATCAGCCATCGGCCGATCATCAAGTTTGGGACTTTCCAGAAAATAGGGTGTTCCCAACAGGTCAAATTCCAGCGTTACACCGCGATCCAGAACGGACTTTAAATAAGTGAAGTTTTGGGAGGAAACAGCGTCCATGTGACCCACAATAACACGGGAAAGATTTCCGCCTTCTTCTTCAATAATATTCAGGGTTTTATGTAAGGCCACACCGTCCCGCACCCATTGATGCAACGTGATTGCAGCCCCCGTTAAGCGACTCGCTCTGGCGGCTGCCCGCACACCTTTTACCTCAATTGAATCTGATGGCTCGGTGACGATATCCATCGCTGCTACTTCACCAATGATGCCTGAGCGAATTCCAGTGCCATCGACACCTGTGGTAATGTCCCGCACGATTTCGGCGGTTAGTGATTCAACACTTCTGTTTTCATGCCCTTCGGGGTGCCAGGCGCGGCGGTACCAGCCAGCCCCCATCACGATATTAAGTCCGGTACGTTGCGCAATTTCCTTAAGTTTTTGCGGGTCTCGTCCCAGGCCGACGCTCGTCACATCAACAATCGTGCTGCCGCCGACCTGTTTAAAGGCCATAACCTCGCGCACAGAAGTCTCTGTGTCCTGCAGCAGCAACGCATCCCTGTTTTCCCACAGGTTATTCATAATGAAATGGAGGTGCGCAAGATCAACCGGCATATGCCATATATTCAGGGCTTCTTTTGTTTCCGGAAGCCGCCGTTCAGCCTGGATCCATCTTTCCGGCTGATCCAGAGGAAGAGTGAAATCTATAAAAATATGTTCGTGCGGAAGCGTGATGCCTGCCTGTTGAGGATCAATAGGGCCAAGGACCGTCAGGATTTTACCCGACATGTCGGGGACGGGCGGTTCCGCATTTACGGAAGCCGTCCAGCCAAGACAGAAAAATAGAGCAAGACCAAAGCGTCTGATATTCATTCCGGGCCCTAGAAGTCTATGCTCAGGTCTGCGCCAAAGGTGCGCGGCTCGTTAAGCGCATAGAAGGATGAAAAAATGGGCGGGAAGTTCAGGTCCTGAAAGCGCGTGGCGTGCGTTTCATTGGTGATGTTCCGCATCCAGAAGGCGATGCTCAGGCCATTTTCAGTTCTGAGGCCGACACGGGCGTGTAATTGGCTGTAACCGTCCACATGGCCCAGAGGATTGTTTCCAGTGGCCCCAAATGAGGAAAGCTCTTCGTCACCCGTATAAATATATTCAAGACGCCAGCTCAGGTCCCCGTAGGTGACGGGATGTGTATATTCCGCCGCCACTGTGAAGGTCCATTCAGGTGCCAGTGGCAGCTTGTTGCCTTTTGCAATATTGGGAACTGCATTCGGGTCAGCAGGATCTACCGGATCGCCCTGTGTGAACTTGCCGTCAAGATAGGCCGCTGTCGTGAAAATTTTCATACCCTGAAAAGGGTTGGCCTGAAGTTCTGCTTCAAAGCCGGTGGACTTTGCCTTGCCGAAGTTACCGGTAAAGACCCCAAAGGCGAGTTCACCATCCCTCTCGACGGTATCAAAGCCGGCAATCTGAATGTCATTCCACCGCATCTGAAAGACCGAAAGATTAAATATCAAACGATTGTCCGCGAATGATGTTTTTATGCCGCCTTCATAGCTCCTTACATATTCAGGGTCGAATGCCGGGTTGTCTTCCGAGCCGAGGCCATCATTAAAACCGCCTGCCTTGTAGCCCCGCGCGAATTTCAGATAGGCCATGGAATCCTCTGTAAACTTGTAGGATAACGTGGCGTCCCCCGTTATTTCCGTCCAGCTGTTGGCTTTCTGGTAAGGGGCGACAGCACCGACGACACCGCCGGATTCGTCCGTCTGGACATAATCAATCGACTTTTTGTCGTGGCTGACCCGCAGGCCGACAATGGCATCAAGCTTGTCTGTCAGGTGGTAGGTGCCCTGTCCATATGCGGCATAACTGTCAGCTTTTACCTTGCCATTGCCGCTGGCAAACAGATCGGGCGATGTTGGCAATTCAAGGAAAGCAAGAATATCCCGGCCCAACCGGACGAAACTTTGATTGTCGGTCGTCTGGTGAAAATAATAAAGGCCCGCGATCCAGTCGAACTTGCCCTGGGTTGTGGATGTCAGGCGCAGTTCCTGACTGACCTGCCACTGGGTTTCCGGGTCACCATCATAGGTCCAGAGAATAGGTGTTGAATCGGTGTCGATTTCCTGAAAATAGTCATGCCCCCTGTAAGCACTGATAGACGTCAAATCAAAGCTGTCAAATTCCGCTACGCCGTGAAGGGAAACGCCCCAGGCATCCAGCTGTTCAATGTTCTGGCCTTCCTGACTGACGGAATAATTAAAAGGATCTCCGTCATTGGTGAAATCAAGTCCGGGAATGCCAAGCTGAAACAGGAAATTGTCCTGAATGATTTCCCGAATAGGCTTTCGGCGAGATTCCCGATAATCCGCAGACAGATTGAACTCAAGAGTGTCTGATGGCGTAAAGCGCAGTTGGCCTCTAATCGACCAGTTCTGCTCATCATTGGTCTTTTCATTCAGGAATACGTTGTCTACAAGGCCGCCGCGACTGTGATAAACGGCTGAAACCTTGGCGGCAAGTTTGGATTCGACAATTGGACCGCTGACCATGCCCTGTACACGGATCAGGTTGTAATTGCCGACGGTTACGGCTGCCAGGCCCCGAAATTCATCCGTTGGCTTTTTGGTTGTAAAGCTGATGGCGCCCCCCGTTGTGTTGCGGCCAAAAAGTGACCCCTGCGGTCCCTTCAGCACTTCAACCCTTTCAAGATCGAACAAGTCGAACTGTCCCGCTACGGCTGTCCCAAGATATACTTCGTCGACATACATTCCCACCGCCTGATCTTCACCGCCACTGACGCCGCCCGCTATGCCGCGAATGGTTGCCGGTCGCAGCTTCAGGTCACTGGATTTCTGATAGTTGAAATTGGGAGTGCGCGCGGCAATGTCTTCCAGAGATTCAGCGCCTATAGCTTCCAGACCCGAAGAGGTGAAGGCGCTCATGGAGATGGGGACGTCCTGAATATTCTGCGAACGCTTTTGCGCCGTGACAATGATTTCCTCAAATGCGGATGCCGGATTGGCCCCTGCGCCGGCGGCGTGAACAGCAGCCTGAGATGTGCCCAGTATCGTCAGCGCAGATATTATCGTGGTGTTAACCAAGGAATTTTTCATTTTGACGGCAGCTCCCTTCATGTAAACAATTATATAAAATGTTATTATAATGAATGACTGGTCATTCTATTTTTTAAATTAAAAATGTCAATATAATTGCTAACTCTATTATATTCTTTAGATTTGCGGGGCAAATAGAGATGAAAATAAAAATAATATGAACAAATGGTCATAAAATAATCGTACGTTTCTTGTGGGTCTTGTTGGTCTTGTTCAGGTCGTGGCGTTCTTCGGGGATATTGTTTGTTGTGAGGGGATGCAGCCCGGCGAGACCGAACCGTTTCAGCGGTAGCCTGTGAAGGTCGCAATATTCCTGTTGGTTCAGCGTGACCAGCCAATCCGAAGTCTCAGTCATCATGCGTCACCGCTCTTGCCGGGCGAGCTCAACCGGTAGACTGCTGCCTTTCCATAGCCTCCGGTCAATGACATCCTCCGACTCCCCAATCGGCTGAAGGCCCATGCAATCATGATTTTCCAGCGCAGGCGAGATGTTTGTGAAGGGAAGGGAATTAAGTAACGCCGTATTCACTAGGGGTAACTCTCAAGCCGGGCTTGGCCCACATCTGGTCAGCTGGCTGAGGGGGGCGGTTTTGAGCTGCATAATATAGCGCGCCTGTCCTGAGCGGGATAGCGGACAAGCTAAGGCCAGTTCGGCTTATTCTGGCAGCGCCTTACTTAATGCAAGGAGGCATAAAGAAGTCTTGTGTTATTGGAAAATATTTTATAAAATATAAAATATATGCAAAACAAGACGTGTAAGGAGTTGCGGATGTTGGGTGGCGGTAAATGCAGCAGGCTTTCGATATTGGGGCAAATTATTCTGTCTTTGTGGGTTCTGGTGCCAATGGATGTCGCGGCCATGCAGCAGGACATCAGTGTAGCTTTGAAGGGTGAATCTGTACGGGAAAGCAACAGCATAGCTGGTATTCCCGTTTCCGCCATAGAGGCGTTTTCTCAATCATATCTGATGGAAAAGATAGCAAAGACCAGAGTGCCTGGTGTCCTTATGGTGGTTGTGGACCGCTTCGGGAACCGTTTTGAAAAAGGGTATGGGCACGCTGATATTGCTTTAAAGGATCCGATGGATAGTGATCGGCATCTGTTTCGCATCGCTTCTGAAAGCAAGGTTTTTACCGGTATCGCTATTATGGAGCTGGTCGAGCAGGGAAAACTTTCCCTGGATGATGATATTGCCGAATATCTGGGGGATCTGACGCCATCACCCGTTGTTTCGCATCCTGTAACAATTCGACATCTTTTGCAGCACACACCGGGTATATCAAATATGAAGATGGTTGGTGGTGCACTGAGGTCAGTTGAAGATCACCCGTCACTGGAAGATTATTTACGGGCTAATCCGATTTATGGTGAAAGGTCGCCTGGAAAATCCATTGCTTATACAAACGGGGCATTTACCCTTCTCGGGCGCATTATCGAAGTCGTCAGTGGACAATCCTATGAAGAATATATGGAGGAGCATGTGTTTCGCCCTGTTGGGATGGATCGCACAGGATTTGTTCTTCCGCCGAACTTGCGGCCTGATCTTGCTGAAGGGGCGTTGATAAAAGGCGACAAGATTACCCGCTATTTGGCAGCAGATACGGTAACGCGACCTTCCGGTGATATTATTTCCTCGACGACGGATATGGGGAATTTTTTAATAGCTCTTTTGAATGACGGTGAGTTCGAAGGGCGTTCATTGATCAGCGGGAAAACCTGGAAGGAAATGACAGGAGACTGTTTCTCTGCCCATCCGTGGCAGGGCGGGCGCTGTCTTTCACTGCGGCGCGATTACCTGAAAGGTTTTGTCAGATACGGGCATCAGGGAAGTCACATTACGCACCATAGCACCTTCTGGGTTTTGCCATCCGCGGGTCTTGGTATATGGGTTGGCGGCACATCAAATGTTGCTTTTGATGAGGAATTTGTTGATGAATTCCTTGCTAGGTTTCTGCCCGATAGTTCCGATATAATTGTTTACCCCAATTATTCAAAAGGCGTTAATGATGCGCATCAAGTGGCGGGGTATTATCTTCGGAACGCGGCTTCGATGGAGCGTTCAGGCAAGTTCTTTCATTTGTTACAACCGTCAGGATTGTACAAGGTTGAGCCATCCGGAGACGGCGACATTCAAATCAATGGTCGTTCGCTAGCTCATATAGATGAATTTACTTATCAATATCCGGAAGCCCAGCGGGGCCTTTCGACGCTGGGTGAAATCATCACTTTTCTGAAAGATGATGACGGGCAGGCCGTGACTCTTCATGGAGACGTATTCAGCGCGTCGCGAATTCCCTGGTACTTAACGCCTGAAGTAAATGTTTTCTATGCTGGCATCGTATCTTTCATGATGGTTCTGGGGGGAGGTGCCTTCATAAGCTTCGCTGTACGAAGGTCGATTTTATTACCTGTGATCATTGCAGGTGGCGTCCTGATTTGCTGGTTATTGCCATTTTTTGGCATATGGCAAATCGTCTCCATGCAGGAACAGGTGTTGTATGGGTTTCCGAGGCTCTTTGAGTATTCGCGCCATTTAATTTGGCTCACCATTCCATTGGCCATCGTGTTGTGTGTTTTAACGTTTTATGAGCAAAAAATACTGAAGTCCGGCGTCTGGTTTGGGTATTTATGCGGCGTTTGCAGTCTTTTACTGGTTCCTTGGGCGTTCTATTGGCAAATTGCATGATTTCCAGTCTTGTAGTTAGAAAGGGATGTAGTCTGTGGTGCCTGTAAATTTACCAGACAACAGAACGCGTATGCTTATATTGCTAACGATGGTGTATATGTTCAGTGTTCTGGACAGGCAGATTATGGCTGTATTATTGCAGCCTATAAAAGATGATTTGCATCTGAGTGATACGCAGTTAGGCTTTTTATCCGGGACCGCTTTTGCCTTGTTCTATGCGACACTGGGTATTCCTCTGGGGCGCTATGCTGACCGCTGTGACCATCGCAACAAATTGATTGCCGGGGCCCTTGCCTTGTTCAGTGTCATGACGATTGCATCCGGGTTGGCATTCAATTTTATCAGTCTCCTCATGGCGCGTATCGGGGTCGCTGTGGGGGAAGCCGGTACAAGTCCTCCGTCGCATTCGATGATATCGGATGTCTATGCCCCATTTGAGAGAGCCAAAGCCATGGCAGTTCAAACAACGGGGGCCAATTTTGCTGTTGTTATCGGATTTGCTGCGGGGGGCATTCTGGCTGAAATCTACGGCTGGCGTGTAGCCTTTATGGTGGTTGGTGGCGCTGGTGCCTGTTTTGCTCTCTTGTTGTTGTTTTATCTGGTAGAGCCGCCACGTGGCTCTGATGGTGGCATTGTCGGGGGCGGCAGGATGGTGATCCCGAGTTTGCCCGTAACACTTGGCTTCTTGTGGGAGCAACGCTCTTTTCGTCATACTTTGGCAGGATCTTCTCTCGCTCTTTTTCTGGGGCTGGGTGTTGTCAGCTGGCTGCCTTCCTATTTTCATCGCTCATTCAATGTGAGTGTCCGTGATGCGGGCATCATGCTGGGGCTTGCGGTCGGTGTCGGTAGTGGGGTCGGTGTGTTAATATCAGGATACTTGGCGGACTATCTGGGGAAACGCGATATCCGGTGGCGGTTATATATTATAAGCCTGGCCGGATTGATAACATTTCCTCTGCAGGTATGCGTTTTTCTGGCCGATACAAAAGGGCTGGCATTGTGGGCTATGGTCGTGCCTGCAATGACGATTATCTTTTTTCAGGCCCCCGCATTTGCTCTGGCGCAAGAACTGTCGCAAATGCGAATGCGCGCCACAACATCAGCTATTGTTTTGTTTGTTATTAATTTGATAGGTCTGGGCCTTGGTCCGCAGCTTGTTGGTGTTCTGAGTGATTTTCTTATGCCTGAGTACGGGGCTGAATCATTGCGATATGCCTTGCTGGCGGTAACGCCAGTTGGTTTGTGGGCGTCTGTCCATTTCTATCTTGCATCGCGGATGTTGCCTGAAGATATAGCGCATGCACGGGCCATGGACGCTCAATCCATTTGAAAAATTTGTGACAATTGACAGAAGGGAGGTAGCCTTTTTCCATATTGATCTTGACCTGATTTATTTTATAAAATATAAAATAAATCAGTTTCAATAAAAGCGAAATTACCTGCTGGCCAGTTATGGCATGCGATCCAAATAGTGTTATGTGCACTCATATATTGAAAATACAGCAGGTTGCCCGTTGGTGATCTTGTTGTTGGGAGGATAAAATGAAATCGTATAGACATGCTTTTGCTAATGCCCACATTGAGAATAATGGCTTCCGCCGAGCACTTAAAACGACAGCATCTTATATGATACTGGCGGGGCTTGCCGTGGGTGGCGCAAGCAACCCTGCAATGTCACAGGATGAGCCGGCGGCTGACAATGATATATATGAGCTTGAAGTCATATCGGTTACGGCAACGCGTATTCAACGCTCGGGCTTTGAAGCGCCCTCACCGGTAACTGTTCTTGATGTCACTGATTTACAGAATCGCGGCATATCCAATATTGCGAATATTCTGAATGAATTGCCATCTTTCCGGGCCAGCACTACGCCAGCGACAACAGGTCAGTTTTCAGTGTCTAATGGTAGCAATTCCCTGGATATCAGAGGCCTGGGTAGTGAGCGGACACTGGTCCTTGTGAATGGTCGCAGGCACGTTCCGTCAACACGTGATGGTGTTCTGAATATCAACGTGATTCCGAATGTCCTGATTGAGCGCGTTGAGATTGTGACGGGAGGGGCCTCTGCTGCCTGGGGGTCTGATGCCGTAGCGGGTGTGGCAAATATTATCTTTGATCGATCCCTGGAGGGCATGAAAGCAGAGGCTCAATATGGTGTATCAGATGAAGGTGATTATGATGATTACAAATTCTCTGTAGCTTTTGGCGATAAATTTCAAGATGACCGTGGTCATTTCTCGATCGCTGCCGAATATCACAAAAATGAAGGTATACCTGAGCAAAGAGACAGAGGTTGGGGAGCCAACCGGCGTGCTATTATTCCCAACCCTGCCAATACTGGTTCAAACGATGGAATTCCGTCGCGCCTGATAGTTGAAGACGTTTCTTTGTTTGTGGGAACTGAAGGCGGTGTGATCCTGGGGCCAGGGCCGATTTCTTATATTGAGTTCGGTCCCGGGGGAGTGCTTCAGCCATTTGAGCTCGGTTCTGTGATTTCGCCACCATATATGGTTGGCGGCAGCGGCGCGAACCTGGGCGACTATACGGCGCTTTCAGTGCCGTATGATCAGAAAAATATTTATACAACGGTCGAATACGAGTTGTTTGAAGACGTTAATTTCTTCTTTGAAGGTTCGTATGCGGAAACGAAAGCTCAATCGAGAACCGTTCAGACTTTTGATTTTCCAGCAGCAATTCAGTCAGGCAATCCATTTATTCCGGCAGATCTTCAGTCAATATTGACCACAAATGGTATCCCGTCGTTTGGGCTTTATCGTGTCAATACGGATTTGGGGTTTGTTACGTCTGATACGACAAATGAGACATTCAGGGCTGTTGCCGGTTTGAATGGTGTGGCTTTCGATAGCTGGTCTTGGGAAGTTTATTATCAGTATGGGCAGAACAAACTTGTTAACAAGCAACTGAACAACAGAATCTCGCAGAATTTTCTATACGCAATTGATGTGGTAGAGGATCCCGGTACCGGGGCGCCGGTGTGCCGTGCAACACTGACGGGTTCTGCGCCGGGTTGCGCTCCCATGAATCTCTTTGGGAATGGTTCTCCAAGTCAGGCTGCCATAGATTATGTAAATGGCGAAGGCTTAAACATTCGTGATGTCTCTCAGGAAGTGATTTCTGGTTCAATGAGTGGCGAAGCTTTCGAAGGTTGGGCTGGTCCTGTTTCTGTGGCTTTCGGTGCGGAGTACCGGAAGGAAAAGGCAAGTTCTGAAACCGACGAGACTTCCAGGAACAGAGGTTATACCATATTTAATGGTGACAGCGTCGGTGGTTCCTATGACGTGAAAGAGGCCTTTGCCGAATTGATTGTCCCGTTGCTTGCTGATCAACCTCTTGCGGATTCGCTGGAGTTTAATGGTGCAGTGCGTCTTACAGATTACAGTCTGAGCGGCACAGTGACGACCTGGAAAGCCGGTTTAACATATGCTCCGACCGACGATTTAAGGTTTCGGGGGACGATATCCAGAGATATTCGGGCACCAAATATCAACGAATTATTTAGTGAAACAGGGCTGATTTTCACCAGCATTGCTGATCCGCAAACCGGCAATACAGTTTTTGTGCCTACTTTGCGGCCTGGAAATGTGTCACTGGCGCCGGAAAAGGCTGACACAAAAACTTTGGGCGCCGTGTATCAGCCAAGTTGGCTTGATAATCTGAGGGTGTCTGTTGACTGGTATGATATCAAGGTGAACGACGCAATCAGCGTTCTCTCCGGACAGCAAATCGTTGATCTTTGTTTTGCGGGTAACACCAGTCTTTGTGGTGCAGTTACGCGAAACGGTGCCGGTGATATAACTCAAGTTGTAAGTACTCGTTTCAATGTGGCGACGAAGCAAGTGCGTGGGCTGGATGTGGAGTCTATCTACAGATTTGACATGGAGGACGTTACTGCTTCTGTGCCGGGGAATGTTACGCTTAGAGTTCTGGGGTCGTATGTCGACAAGCTGGAGATATCCCCGGACGGCGTTGTTAAATTTGATCGTGCGGGTGAGGTCGGGCCGAATAATGGTGGTGTACCCCATTGGCGCTGGAACGGCAGCATGATCTATAATAACGGGCCGGTAACATTCTTCTCGCAGGCGCGCTATGTGGGTAGCGGAAAGTATGACACCACTTATACGTCAGAAGATTTGGCGGATAATAAGATTGGAGATCAGTGGTACTTTAATGCTTCTGTTCGGTATGTAATAGAGCGAGGCGAGCGTTCTTCCATCGAGGTTTATGCAGGTGTTGATAACGTCTTCGATAATACGCCACCAAATACGCCAGTAGATTTTCTGGTGCCCATAGGAACCAACCCTGCGCTTTATGATGTCATTGGACGTTTCTTTTACACAGGTGTCAGAGCCAGGTTTTGATATCCATATGGTAATTTAATAGCAAAAAGCCCGCAGAGATAAAATCTGCGGGCTTTTTGTAAAATATGTCGGGGTTTTCTATTCTTCCCATTCGCTATTGCCATCAACGGCAAGCAATTGTCCGGTTATGTGTTGTGCAGCCGGTGAACTGAGGAAATATGCTGTTCTTGCAATTTCTTCCGGGCTGATTTTGGTTCGCATCGAAACAAAACGTAAGGCGGCGTTTTCATAATCTTCTATCGACATGTTTTTTTCAAGAGCATTCCGGGCCATGATTGACCTCAATCTCTGATTATCAATGGGGCCGGGCAAGATTGCATTCACGGTTATGTTGTGGGGCCCCAGTTCTCGTGCCAAATTTAGCGTTAAGCCCTCAAGTGCAAATTTTGCTGCCACATAGGCGCTGCGATACGGGAGTCGTGTGCGTGTAGATGAACTGGAAAAGTTAATGATACGTCCATGGCCTTGCCGCTTCATTGCAGGAACAACTTGTTTGGTTGTGTAGAAGGCTGTTCCCACTGACCCTCTAAGCGTTTTGTCCCAGTCTTCGTAGTCAGTGTCTTCTATGGGGGCTCGGGGGCCTTCAAGGCCTATGGTGTTGATCAGCACATCTATGCCCCCGGCTTTCTGCAGGGCGGACTGAAAAAACGTTTCCACTTGCGATATGTCCAGGCCATCAACGCTTGCTGCGTATATATCCGGGGTCGTTTTTTTTAAGTGATCAATGGCCGTGGAGTCGATGTCGTAGGTAAATACGCTCCAGCCATTGGTTTGAAAAATTTGAACGAGCGCGAGGCCGACGCTCGAGCCGCCGCCAGTGATGATAACGCGGCCGGGGTTGGGGGCAGGATTCATTTCTATAACGCCTTATATGTTTTTTTTAGAAAATATCTATCTATTTGAATTATAAGATATATAGCATAATAAAATTAAATATTTTATAAAATATTTGACTAAAATAAAAATTCAGTATTGAATGTTGGAAGCAAAGGCGAAAGCTGAACCTCATACACATAGGATGCTAATGTTAAAGTCCGAGAAAGTAATTATTACCTGTGCAATAACGGGTAGCATACACACGCCAACAATGTCGCCATATCTTCCAATCACTCCGGATGAGATAGCTGAGAATGCCATCGCGGCAGCGGAAGCCGGAGCTGCGGTCCTGCATCTTCATGCGCGAGATCCTGAAGATGGCAGGCCTTCCCCCAAGCCTGAACTATATCAGGAATTTCTGGGGCGTATCAAACAGTCAACAAATGCGGTTATCAACATTACAACCGGTGGGGCTCCCGGCTTTTCCGAAGATGATCGTTTGGCGGGACCATTGATGGCGCAGCCGGAAATGGCGTCTTTGAATATGGGGTCAATGAACTTTGGTGTGTGGGGGTTGGCGGAAAAATATTCAAACTGGAAGCATGAATGGGAAAAGCCCTATTTGGAGATGAGTAAAAACGGTCCTGCCAATCACAGTTTTGCTCTTATTGAGCGTATTATTCGCGAGCTGGGAGAGCAGCACGGGACACGTTTTGAGCTGGAATGTTATGATATAGGACATTTGTATAATGTGCTGCATTTTGCCGAGCGTGGCCTTCTTAAACCACCATTCATGATTCAGGGTATATTTGGCATTCTGGGTGGATTGGGGGGCGAGCTTGATAATCTGATGATGATGAAGCAGACAGCGGATCGCCTTTTCGGAACGGATTACCATTTGTCCTGTTTCGGTCTTGGTCGGGACCAGATGCGCTTTCTTACAATGTCTGCCATGATGGGTGGGCATGTACGAGTCGGTTTGGAAGACAGTTTGTATATTGGTAAGGGAAGGCTCGCCAAAAATAACGCAGAACAGGTTGTGAAAATTCGTGCAATCCTGTCTGAACTGGGTATCCCCGTGGCAACTCCAGACGAGGCAAGAGCTATGCTTTCTCTAAAAGGAGGCGGCAACGTTGGGTTCTAATCTGACCAAGAGGTTTTAATGTCGAACCAACTCAAAAAAACACTGCGGCCATGGGAGCTGTTTAGCATGGCTTTGGGCGCCATAATTGGTGTCGGGTGGATTATTCTGGTTGGTCGTTGGTTAAATGATGCGGGGCCATTGCTTTCAGCTTTGGTATTCTTTGGTGCGGGTTTGTGTTTATTAGCCGTCGGTTGGTGTTACGCAGAGCTTTGTTCCAGATATGCTGTGACGGGGGGCGAATATGTGTATGCCGTTGCATTTTTTGGCGAAGGGGTGGGGTTTATTGTGGGGTGGTGTCTTGCGCTATCCCTTATTTCGGTTGTTGCGTTTGAAGTTCTTGCTGTGTCTTGGGTCCTGGATCTGTTGTTCCCGTCATTGTTGATCTCGAAACCTGTTCAGGTGGGCGGCGTTGATTTTCATTTATATACTGTTTTGATTGGGGTCATTGTTATGGCTTTGATCGCATTAGCGAATTACCGTGGCGGCAAAGCGGTCATCCAGATTCAGAACGGGATGACGCTGGTACTGGCACTTGTGTTTGTTGTTTTTGTTGGCTCCGCATTTATTTGGGGTACATATGATAATTATACCAGCTATTCAGATATAAGCGGTTTTCAAGGTGGTGGTGCTTTCAGAAGTGGTGTTGCTGTCCTTGCAACGGCTCCTTTTTTGCTGACAGGTTTCAATATGATTCCTCAGGCTATGGGAGAAGTTGGCTCTTTTCGTCCGGGGCAAATACATAAGGTGATAGCGCTCGCGATTGGTTTGTCTATTATTTTTTATATTCTTATAATTCTGTCGGTATCCTTTGCCCTGCCCAAGGATGACTTGTCGTTTTCGTCCCTTCCTGCAGCTTACGCGTTTGAGCGCCTTTTGGGGCATGCGATTGGAGGAAAAATTATCCTGATCTCGGGGCTTTTGGGTTTGTTGACGACATGGAATGCCGTATTTTTTGCTGCTAGCCGCTTGCTTTACAAGTTGGGAGAATCTCGCATGCTGCCCGATGTGTTTTGCGCGGTAAGTTCGCGGGGAACGCCCGGGTTCTGTGCGCTTTTTGTGTCGGTTTCGGGCCTTGTTTTGGTGATGTTTGGGCGGGTTTTTATCGATTATCTGATTAACGTTGTTGCCGTCATTCAAACGGGCGTGATGATGATGGTCTGCTATCTGGCGTGCCGAATAATCTTTCAGGAAGGGAAGGCGGGCAATAGAAGGCTCCAGATGATTATTCCTGTGGTGGGTTTGGCGACCATGATCCTGATGATGTTCGCGCCCATTTATCAGATCATTGAAACCGCTGATCGTGCCATCCCTGTTGAAATGCAGATCGGGATTGTGTGGCTGGTGCTTGGCTATGTGTTCTGGCAGTGGAACAGGGTCCGATTGAAGAGGCAGGCCAGTCTTGGCGCGAACGATTTCAAGCCATTACCATAGTATCCGGGGCAGAAGGAAAACTAGAGTGAGGAAGATATTATTCATTGTTGCCGTGTTGTTTTCGCATGGGTGCATTGCGCAAGAAAGACAAGAAGTTCTGCATGAAAATGCAGAGCAAATTTTGTACAAAAGTTTAAATGCGCTGGGCGGTAAAGATGCATGGGCGGGTCTTGGCAACTGGTCTTTTTCCGGGACAGGAGAGGCATTTTCTTCGCCAGCACAATTTAATATTTCAGGCACCTCGTCATTCAAGCAACGCGTGGTCGTTGCCACAAAAATATATCAGCTTGAGCGGTCTTTCGATGACGTACAAGGATGGGAACGGATGAGCTGGGAAGGTGCGTTTCCGAAAGCTGCGCCATACGTTCGGGAGCTGGCACCTTCGGTTACGTCAAGATTTTTGAGGCGGGGGTGGTTGCCACCTGTTTACAGGTATGTCCAGGAACAAATCCCTGTATCTGTTACGGGAATGAACGGCGAAGAAGAACAAGAGGAATATATTCTTCGTTTTGAACTGCCGGATGGTTCTGCAGAAGACCTGTATATTGCAAAAGGAACCTATTTGCCGGTTCGACGTACTTTTCTGGCAGAATATGAGGATGGAATTCACGAGGTTTCGGTGGAATATGGCGACTATAGAGCTGTCGGAAAATTGATGCTGCCGTATATGATTGAAAGTTATCCTCTGCAAGTAGGGAGTTTCCCAACGCGTGTTGAGGTAAAGGATTATGTCATTGACAGTCGTCAGGATGGCCAACAGTTTCAATATCCAATGGCAGAAATGAAGGATGCGCCCTATAAAATCTCAATTTCAACGGTGCCGCTGAATATATACAAGGAAGATGACTGGCTGCTTTCAGGTCCTGACTGGGATACGAGCTCTGCCTGGGCAACGACTATAGCGCCGACCGAGACATGGACGTTCGATTTGTTGTTTGACGAGCAATACGGGCGCTGGATGGAGCCTGCTGAAGTCAGTATTGATTTCTTTGCAGGTGACAGGCTTGTTCGGAGCATGATCATGTCTGAAGCTGAGCTGCGGGCATCTCGTCGGCTGAATGTAGCGCGTTATTCCGGTATTGGCGCGGTATCGGTATTTCGTCATCACTGGACGATGGCGAGGGGGCTGGATGTGGACCGGATGATATACACATTTAAGGCCCGTTCCCCGGAAGGCAGGGTTGTGGAGGCTTCTCGGCAAATTCCCGTCAGTCGCTATGAGCAGAAGACCAGTATGATATTTCCCGTCCGGGCGTCATTCATGATTTTTAGTGCACATGATTATGACGACATCAATCACAAGGATGAGAGATCGCAGTGGGGCGCGTATGATATCGTTGTTCTTGGTAAACAGTTGGAAGTATTGAAGGGAACGGGTCGCAAGGCCAAAGACCATGTCGCCTATGGACATGAGGTTATAGCGCCTGCTGATGGCACTGTTGTTTATGCACGTAACGATATACTGGATGGTCCGATTTCCAAAGAGTTGATGTCCCGGCTGCCAGACCAGATGAATATAGGGCCCGGGAATCACATAATTATTGATCACGGTAATTCTGAATATAGCTTCTTTTGCCACTTGAAACATGGCTCAGTGCACGTGGAAGTCGGGGATCATGTTCGCCAGGGTCAGGTAATTGCTAATCTTGGGGATACAATGAGCAAGGACTATCCTCATTTGCATTTTCAGCTTATGTCGGGCCCGGTCTCTTTGAGAGCTGATGGTATTCCGTCGCGATTTGAGAATGTTGAACTGGCATACCCGACGCCGGGTCTGGGGCTAAAAATTGCTGTCCCCAAACGGGGGTATTACTTCATTGCCAGGTAATATTTGAGGGATTAGAATTTGTTCGGTTGTGTACGGATCATGCCGGTGTAGGGTTGATAATCTGCCGCTTGCTGTAGCCACCGAATAAATAAAGTCATGTCAAATACGGGGCGTCCTGTGTTTTGCTGAATAAGCGGTGCAACAGGTGGAAGCTCGCTGCATTGAAGGACAAAACTGGTGATTGCCGGATGATCGTTGGTCATGGAAAGTGCAGTTTGCAGTACTTCTGCTTCAATTGCAGTCCAGTCGATGGGAGAGCCTGAATCCATATAGTGATCAAAAGCTGGATTCCCCCGCATTTCCTTGATCACGAGCGAATCTGTTTCCGTGATGTTGCAGGCGGAAAATAGTCGATCATTCATGGAAGCGGATGATGCGCATATGATGCCAAGTTCTGATTTTGGCGAGAGGCCAGCCTGAAGCAACGGTACCTGAAGCATAATAGATAGGAAAACCGGAATCTCGAGTGCTTCCTTCACGGCTCGCTGATAATAGGCAAATGATCCGCATGCGCCAACAACGATTGAAACGCCCTTCTTCTGAAGAATTTGCGCGGCGGCGATAACCTTGTCAGTTACGCGTTCTTCTCCCCGAATTAATGGCCAGGGGTCTTCCAGATCTACATCTTGATAAAGCACTGGTTGCGGGAAGCTCTGCGCATGTTGCACGTTTCCTGGCATCAGGGCGTGATCTGTTTTTAGCGTGATAACACCTACGCTATATCCAGAAACAGGACTGCCGCCCCAAACATTTTTCATATCATCACCATTCAACACTTCCATTATCATATTTTATAAAATATAAAATATGATAATGGAAGTGTAAAACATAAAGTGATTGTGACAATGAATTCTCTTTTTATTTGATGGTTCGAATAAGGTCTTCTCACTATTTTTATTAAATTTATGTGATAGAATATTTTTTATTTCAGCTTAGATAAGAAGATGTCATGACCAAGATTGCGAAGGTAAATCGTGTAAAATCAGAGACCCTGAGAGAACTCGCCTATAAAGAACTGCGTGGTGCACTTCTGGCTGGTCATTTTTCCCCGGGCGAACAAATTAGCATCCGGGAACTTTCGGAGCAGATGGGGCTTGGTGTGATGCCGGTGCGCGAGGGAGTGCAACAGCTGGCATCTCAAGGTACTCTTGAATTTCTGCCGAACAGGTCTGTGCGGGTTCCGGTGCATACCACAAGTGAATTACGGCAAATATTTGCTGCCCGGGCCTTGTTGGAGTGTCACGCTGTGGCCAGAGCTGCAGAGAATATAAGCGAGAAAGAGTTGGCGCGATTATCAAAGATCATGGAGCGGATGTTTTTACAGAAACTGACCATGCCGATCAAAGATATTGTAGCAGCCAATTATGATTTCCATTTTGGTATTTATCGTCATTGTGAGTCCCCCTACATTGTTGAGATGATCGAAGGATTGTGGTTGCGCATCAGTCCGCTACACATTGATATTTTTAAAGCAGCAAAGAAAGATCAAACTGACTTTTTTAGCGTTTATCCACTTCACATGAAACTACTGGCTGCGCTGGGGGCGCGCGAGGGGGAAAAGGCCTCTGCAATCATGAAATCGCTGCTGGATAAATCGCTTGAATGGCATTGTACGCATATGGCTGAAGAAGAGATGAGCAAAGTTCAGCCTAAAACGCGCGGCCGTCGACCTAAAAATCTTTCTATTTCAGCAGATCAATAAGCAAAGGACAGGGGTATATGCCCGGGGACGTTATTGACGGTCAAGCGCTTTGGCAATTGGGTGCATTGGACCTTCATTCTGCTATTCGCAAGAGGGTAATATCGGTCACTGATGTCGTTACTTCAGCTGTCGATAGACTGCATGAAGTAAATGGGGCTATAAATGCGGTCACTGCTGACCTGAGTGATATCGCCTTGAAACGGGCTGCGTCGCTTGATTCCTCAAGAAGGTCAGACGAGAAGGAGTTGCCGGCGCTTTTCGGTGTACCTGTTACGGTAAAACAGAATGTTGATCAGCAGGGGCAGTCGACCAATAGTGGTGTAGAGGCTTATGCAAACCTGATTGCTGAGAGAAATTCACCTGTTGTATCAAAGCTGGTTGATGCTGGCAGTGTTATTATTGGTCGCACGAATACGCCTGAATTCAGTTTGCGATTTATGACTGACAACCCGATGTTTGGTCTAACTCAAAACCCCTGGTGTGAAAAATTGACCTGTGGGGGATCTTCTGGCGGGGCCGCTGCTGCTGTTGCTCTTGGGATTGGTGCTATAGCGCATGGCAACGATGTTGGTGGATCATTGCGGTATCCGGCATATTGTTGCGGTATAGCTGCGATAAAGCCGACAGTCGGGCGTGTTCCTGCATTTAATTTCTCGCAAAAGGCAGAGAGATCGCCAATCGTGCAAATGATGTCGGTTCAAGGGGCACTGGCCCGGCATATTGGCGATCTTCGTTTGGCTCTCAATGTAATGACGGGGCAAAGTGCCTTTGATCCCCTGTCAACTGGAAAGCCGGTCCAAGAGAAGACCGGGGGAAAGCCTCATCATGTGGGGATGACCTACGGTGTGTTTGAACATGAGCTTGATCCGCGTGTTAAAGACGCAATTGACCGGGCGGCAAAACACTTGTCGGACGCCGGATATATTGTGGAAATTGTTGACCCTCCGCATCTCCATGAGGCTGGCTTTTTGTGGCGCTCGTTAATTATGACCGAGGTGCAGACATACATGGGGCCTGTCATTTCACAAGTGGCGGGAGAAGAGTTTCAACAAATTATGGACGATTGTTATCAATCGACGGATATGCTGGACCTTCATGGCTATATGGGTGGTCTTTCCCGTCGTTTGGCGATTATCCGCGATTGGCAGGTTTTTCTGGATAAATACCCCCTGGTTTTAGCCCCTGTTTCCTCCCGGCTACCTTTTGGTGCGCGGGAAGATACCGAAGGCGCGGATAAAATGCGGTATATATTCGATGCCCAATCACCGTTGGGAGCCGTTAATTTGTTAGGGTTGCCAGCAGTGGCCGTTCCGGTCATGAGGGGGACGCCAACGCCGGTCGGTGTCCAGTTGATTTCTGCTGCGTTTCAGGAAGAATTGTGCCTTGACGCAGCGGAGGCGATAGAAAACGCCGCTGGCGTTTTCGTATCTGATATCTGGTGAGCTTTATGCTTGCCACCATCCGTATTCTCTAGACTATGCCGCTACACATTTTTTCAGGGTCAATGTTGCGCCCGCACAGGATGGCTGCGATTTTCTTGTGAGGATGCTTTTTTGCAATTTCCACGGCTGCTGCAACCGTAAGGGCTGCGGCGCCTTCTACCAGCCAGCGATCATGTAGCAAAATCTGACTGACAAGTTGCCTGATGCGCGCTTCAGGGACCATCATGAAATTATCAACCAGTGATAATGCGAGCGGAATGGTAATCGAATCCGCTTCAAGGGCGCTCGCAGTCCCGTCTGACCAGGTAGGCTGTTCTGTGCCCTGCATAAATGACCTGTTTTGCATTGTCGTATAGAATGTTGAGGCGTTTTCGGCACAGGCGCCAATGACCTGAACATCCGGGCGAAAAGACTTCGCGCCCGCGGCCAGCCCGCATATCAGGCCACCACCGCCTACTGAACCCACAATAATGTCGATTTCCGGATCTTGCTTCATGGTTTCATATCCAAGTGTTGACTGGCCAATAATAACATCCAGATCATTGTAGGGCGGTATATATGTGTAGTTGTCGTTTAAAGATAGATGTCGGGCATGAGCAAGTGCATCTTGTCCGGTTTCTCCTGCGAGTGTCAGCGTCACGTCCGTCGTTTTCAATAGGGTAAGCTTATACGGCGATGCCAGCCGCGGGGTTACTATTTCAGCGTTCAGACCAAGTCTTTTTGCGACATGGGCAACAGCAAGGCCATGGTTGCCACTTGAGGCGGTCAGTAAGCACTTCTGTCTTTCTGAAGGTGTCAGGGAAAGTATTTTGTTGAATGCCCCCCTGATTTTGAATGACCCGGAATGTTGAAGCTGCTCAAGTTTGAAATTTATATTTCCGCCCGAAACCTGAGAGAAATACTGTGAAGGCTCTATGGGGGTTTCCCGAATAAAAGGCTTTAATCTGTCGCAGGCCTGGCTAATTTTTCCTTGTGAAATAGTCTGGTCAGCGTTCATTTTTTATCCATAAAATTATATTCTTGAAGGCTCTGAAAGCTTTCCGGGAAAAGATATTTATTTTTATAATATTTTATATTTTATAAAATAAGTCAAATGCTTTAGATTGATGAAACGCCTTGTGGTTCACTTCAATCGGGATAAAGATTATGAAGAAAATATTGTTTTTTGTCGGATTACTGGCATGCAGTCAGTTTGCTATGCACAGGTGTTGGGCCGCAGAATGGGATATTGTTATTCAGGGCGGGACCGTGATTGATGGCACAGGCGGTGATGGTTACAAGGCCGATATTGGCATTAGGAATGGAATAATTGTATTTGTGGGGCAGGCCGAAGGTTTTGAGGCGGATGAAGTAATTGAGGCTGAAGGCCTGATGGTGACCCCTGGCTTTATTGACGTGCATAATCATTCTCCTGAAACCTTACTGGAGCCGGTGGATTATACTAATCCGGCGTATATTACGCAGGGAGTAACAACGGCGGTTGCCGGTGCAGACGGTAATGCCGCGCCAGCGGAGATCAGGCGCAGTGTTGACTATTTAACAACAAACGGTTTCGGCACCAATTATGCCTATTACGTTGGTCATAATGGTATTCGCTCGGAAGTCATGGGGAATGCACAGCGCCAGCCAACAGATGCAGAGCTCGATCGCATGAAAGCGCTGGTACGTGAGGGAATGGAGATGGGGGCGGTCGGCTTTTCCACGGGCTTAATGTATGAGCCGGGCATGTTCAGTAATACAGAGGAAGTTATTGAACTGGCCAGGGAAGTGGCTCCGTATGATGGAACATATGATTCTCACACCCGGAACCCTGTGTTTGAAATGATAAAGTCAGAAACTGAAGCGATTGAAGTCGGCATTGCAGCTGATATTCCAGCGAAGCTCGCACATTTAAAGGCTGTTGGATTGCTAAATCGGGGCCATATTGGTGAAATAATTGACCTTGTAGAAAAAGCGCGTGCTGCCGGGCATGATATCGTTTCGGATCAATATCCCTACGACGGGGCTTCAACAATGCCCCTGCATGGTCTTTTCTTGTTGGCGGGCTACCCCGGAATGACCGAGCCAGACCGTGATCGGGTGCTTCCTGATGTTCAAAAAATTCTAAAAGACAGTGACCTGCTGCCAGCTATAAAGATGGCCAGCGAGCAAGGTATTGATGGTGGCTTTAGTTGGATTAAGGCTGTGGGATATGGCAGCATGCGTATTGTTGATGCGCCAGACTTTAAAGACCTTATTGGTCAAAATCTGCAAACATTGGCGAATGAGCAGGGTAAGGAGCCCTTTGATTTGCTCGTGGATCTGGTTCTACGGTCGGAGAGGCCCGTGTTGATCACTGTAGGTTCAATTGATGAGCAGGAAGTTCAGGAACTCCTTGTTCAACCATGGAACATGATTTCCAGTGACGGGGCATATGTCGTGGACGGGCGGGCCGTCTACTTGCATCCAAGGTCAACAGGAACTTATCCGCGTGTATTGGGTCGTTATGTTCGTGAACTCAAGCTTCTTTCCCTGCCTGAAGCAATCCGTAAAATGACTTCCTTGCCAGCCGATCATCTCCGACTATATGATCGCGGCCGGATCAAAGTGGGGTTGGCTGCAGATATTGTGATATTTAATGCTGAAACAGTGCGGGACAAGTCTACCTGGACAGAACCCGGCCTTTATTGTGAAGGTATTACAGACGTTCTGGTCAATGGCGTACCGGTCGTGCGTGATGCTGAAATTACCGGTGCGACGCCTGGAAAGTTCATCATGTGGAAATCACCTGTGAATGCAAAGGTTAGTTTGTAATCCTCTATTCGTTTTTTCAACGATACCTGTTACCGGGCCTTGTCTTTCAGGGGATTGTCGTCGGCGGGGGTATGCAACAGGGCGGGAACCTGATTCACTGAATGCCGAATATTGACGGATGGGCTAATTTTCGAAGAGTAACTTATTATGACCAGATTATCAGCCTGCAACAACATCTCTGATCTTCGCCGCCTGGCACAGCGTCGCCTGCCTGCGCCCCTGTTTCATTATATTGACGGGGCGGCAGATGATGAATGGAGTCTGGCGAATAACAGCGCAGCATTTGATAAATATCAGCTGATGCCAAATTATCTGATTGATATTGAAAAAATCAGCCTGAAGACGAAAGTGCTGGGCGTGGTGCTGGACCTGCCGTTTTTTATTGCCCCCTCGGCCATGTCGCGGTTGTTCAATCACGAGAAAGAGCCGGCGGTGGCGCGGGCTGCGGCGAAGTACGGGACCCTTTACAGCCTGTCGACCATGGGGACCACCAGCCTTGAAGATATTGCAGGGGCCACCTTGGGCCCGAAAATGTTCCAGATCTATATTTTCAAAGACCGGGAACTGACACGGGAGTTTGTCGAGCGGGCCAAAGCTGCGCGCTATGACGCCCTGTGCCTGACGGTGGATACCCCGTTGGCCGGCAACCGCGAGCGTGACAAGGTCACCGGCATGGTCATGCCGCCTCGTTTTGGATTGAAAAGCCTGATGAGCTTTGTGACCCATCCGCACTGGTCATTGAATTTCCTGCGTGACCCGGATTTTCAGCTGGCCAATGTGGTGCACCGGGTGGATGCCATCGGGGGTGGTCGTATGGGGCTTATTGAGTATGTGAACAGCCAGTTTGATCGCACGGTCACCTGGGATGATGCGGCGTGGCTGGCATCCCGGTGGGACGGCCCGCTTGTGATCAAGGGGTTGCAATCGCCTGAAGATGCGCGCCGGGCCCGGGACATTGGCGCGAGCGCTATTATGATCTCGAACCATGGAGGCCGTCAGCTTGATGCAACTCCGGCGCCTGTGGATTGTATCGCGCCCATGCGGGATGCGATTGGTAATGATCTGGAACTGATTGTTGACGGTGGCATTCGTCGCGGAACGCATGTGTTGAAGGCGCTGTCGCTGGGGGCGAATGCCTGTTCCATTGGCCGGCCTTATCTTTATGGTCTGGCGGCTGGCGGGCAGGCCGGGGTGGAGCACGCGCTCGAGCTGCTACGGTCAGAGATTGAACGTGACATGGCACTGTTGGGCGTACGGAGCATTGCCGAGCTCGGACCTCAGTGTCTCGCCTGAGCGGGTATCCGCCTTGTGGTGTTGATCGCCGGGAGAACAATCAGGGGAAAACTCTCATCCGGTTTTCCAAAGAACCGGATGCAGCATGAACAAGTTTGGAAGTGACAAATCATTACAAAAGTTCACTGCCATCCATGACCAGCTATTCAATCACATTAATGAGTCCTGACCGTTAAGACTTTCATATCTGCTCAGCTGGCCGAGTGGCGGTTGTTAGCTGCATGATATAACTCGCCCGTCCAGGACAAACTGAGACCAGTTCGGGTTATTCTGACAGCATCATTGGGCCAAATATGCGCTTGATGAATGCGGATACCCGCTATAGGATGTCACGGTAGTCCCACACGCCGGATCCCGGAAATCCTATTTACCTGAGAGGGAATAATCATGTCTGATAAGATATTGAACAAGGGCAAATGTCCGGTTACCCACCTGACAACGGCCTTTGGCGCTCCCGTCGTCGACAACCAAAATTCCATGACTGCTGGCAAGCGGGGCCCCGTGCTGGTTCAGGACGTCTGGCTCAACGAGAAGCTCGCCAATTTTGTGCGCGAAGTCATCCCCGAGCGTCGCATGCACGCCAAAGGGTCTGGTGCGTTCGGCACCTTTACAGTGACCAATGATATCACGCGCTATACACGCGCCAGGATTTTCAGCGCCGTTGGCAAGAAGACCGAGATGTTTGCCCGCTTCAGCACGGTGGCGGGAGAACGCGGCGCTGCGGATGCCGAGCGTGATATTCGCGGCTTTGCGCTCAAGTTCTATACCGAGGAAGGCAATTGGGACATGGTGGGCAATAACACCCCTGTGTTCTTTATGCGGGATGCCAAGAAATTTCCGGATCTCAACAAGGCGGTAAAGCGGGATCCGCGGACCAACATGCGTTCGCCGACAAACAACTGGGACTTTTGGACGCTTCTGCCTGAAGCGCTGCATCAGGTTACTGTGGTGATGTCGGACCGGGGTATCCCCAAAAGCTACCGGCATATGCATGGCTTCAGCAGTCACACCTACAGCTTCTGGAATGACGCTGGTGAGCGTTTTTGGGTGAAGTTCCACTTCAGAACCCAGCAGGGTATTGAGAACCTGACTGACGCGGAGGCTGCAGCGGTCGTGGCCGATGACCGTGAAAGCCATCAGCGCGACCTGTATGAGGCGATCGAACGCGGCGACTTTCCACGCTGGAAAATGTATGTACAAATCATGCCTGAAGCCGAGGCGGAAACGTATAACGTTCATCCGTTTGACCTGACCAAGGTTTGGTACAAGAAAGATTATCCGCTCATCGAGGTTGGCGAGTTCGAACTGAACCGCAACCCGGAAAACTATCACATGGACGTCGAACAGGCAGCCTTCTCTCCATCGAATCTGGCACCGGGCATCAGCGTTTCGCCTGATAAGATGCTGCAGACAAGACTCATCAACTATCCGGATTCGCAGCGCTATCGCCTGGGCGTGAATTACCAGCAGGTACCGGTCAATGCGGCCAGGTGCCCGGTCATGAGCAATCATCGCGACGGCCAGGGGCGGATAGATGACAATTTCGGCGGACTGCCGCATTATCAGCCGAACAGTTTTGGCCAATGGGTCGATCAGCCTGAATATGCAGAACCGCCGCTCAGGATCGACGGCGATGCCGCAATGTTCAATTTCCGCGAGGATGATGATGATTATTACAGTCAGCCGCGCAAGCTTTTCCAGCTGATGACGGCTGCACAGCAGCAGGTGCTCTGCGAAAACACGGCGCGAAATCTGGGCGATGCTCCAGACTTCATAAAGCAGCGCCATATCGACAACTGCACCCGTTGTTATCCGGCTTATGGCGAAGGGGTTGCCAAGGCCCTGGGTATGTCGGTCAAGTCACCGCAGGAATTGTCTCCGGAACCTGAACTGGCAGAGTGATATTTCGCGCGGTTGGAGGTTTAGTCCCCGGTGCGCCCCCAACCAGACAGTCACCTCACGTGGTTGGGAAGGGCGATGTTGAGGCTGTCCCGGGCTTGAATACTTGTTTTCTGCTCGGCTCGCTGCTTTCCCTACTTACCTGAGGCTTTCCATCGCCAGCTACCGCCCAGCGCGCTGTGGAGATCGACGCTGGCTAGCAGGCGGTCAAGTTCCCCCTGTATCATTGAATCCCGGGCGCTGGTATCCACACGGCTCTGCGCGTTCAGCACGTCTGCACGGGCTACACCGATATCCGCATTTGCACGAATGCCAGCCACTTCTGACTTTTGCAGGGGTAAACAATCGGGCTTGTTGTTCCCATCGAGTTCTTTATGCGCAGACAGGTTTGGCCCTGTCTTCGCTTCCAAGATCAAAAAGCGGTGTGTAAACGGCTAAAAAGATTGATGAAAAAGTATAGCCGTCCAGCCATGATCTTCACGGAGTCCGCTACCTAACCAAAAGAAACCATTTCAAGAATTTCCGATCCGCTTAGCTCGCCGGGTGTCGGTTATTGCATGCTGGTATCTGTTCTGATATCGCGGCGATGAATGCCTTTAATAATAGTGCTGTGCTTGGTTTTGGTGATTGGGTAGTGCCAGTAGATCAGTACTGCTGCCAGAATGATGACGACAGGTAACAGGGTTGCCACTATTTTAACTGCCAGTAGTCCACCCGATGTATTGTCCCCATCTGGTATATAGCCCAGTAAATCCAGAAGCGGCAAGGCGATGAGAGCTGCCAATGCCAGCGCGGCTTTGTCGACGAAATTGAAAATCGCCATGTAAAAGCCGGACGAGTCGCTGCCACCCTGCCACCGTCCATAATCCACCGTGTCGGCAATCAGTGACGTGGGGAGAATGTACCATGGCGCAAAGCTGATCCCGACAAGGGCAAAGCAGATGGCGGCCTGCCCGTAGCTGCCCGGCGTGACGAAGAACATGAAGGTCAGGGCGATCATCTGCAGCATAATGCCCAGCGCCATCACACGATGCTTGCTGATCCGGTTGGCCAGGTAAATGACAGCAGGTACAAAGGCAATCATGGCAACATATTCAATCAGGATCAGCGACAGGAAATCTCCTTTCAGACCCATGGTGCTTTCAATAAGGAACACCAGGCAGGCGTTATAGATATATGTGCCCAGAAACAGCACGCCCTGTGCTGTCAGAATGCGTATAAAAGGTCGATTTTTCCATATGAGACGCAGATCATGCATAAAGTATGTTCTGGCCATGATTTGTCGGGGGCTGTCCGGAACGCGTGCGGCAATCAGTGCTGCAATCGGGAGCAATATCAATACTGAAATGGTGAAAACCATCATGATGTTGTCCAGTGAGGCGTTGTCCCCTTTCAGAAAAAAGTACGGCATCGCAACAGACAAAAGAATGCCAATCATGGAGCCCATTTCCCGAAAGCCGGATATGCGATTTCGTTCGGCGTAATTATAGGAAAGTTCAGCGCCCCAGCTAATATAGGGAATGCGAACCGCCGTGTAGGCCACATAAAACAGCACAAGCGCGAGCAGCAAATAGACAAAACCCGAGCCTTCCGGTGGACGACAGAGCAGGTAGGTTGCAATCATCAAGGGTACTGTGCCGATGAGAAGCCATGGTTTGCGACGACCGAAACGGCTTGAAAAGCGATCAGACAGCCGGCCAATTATCGGGTCGGTTATGCCGTCAAACAGGCGCCCGATAAAAAACAACACTCCCAGCGCGGACAGACTTGTTCCCAGATGCTGGGCATAAAAAGCGGGCAGATAGATGATAATCGGGGTTAGCAGCATGGCTAGTGGAAGGGAAGGCAGGCTGTAGGCACCAATAGTTTTGAAAGGTAAACGCACTCCACTCCGCTCCTTTGATCCCGCTCTGGCGTAATTGCTGCTTCTTATTCTAATCACTGCGAGAAATAAACATAGGATTCTGATGCATTATTGACTCAGGAGACCCGACCGTCTTTTTAACTGAACCGCCATTTTCCCTAGTTATAAGCCATATAGTGAAAATATTTCATATAATTTGATATTTTAATTTAATTTATTTCATAAAAGAAATCATTCATGCTCAGATTTGTTCAAAATAATTCAAATACTCAAAGTGAATATTATGCTGTTACCTGAAGAAACCAATAACCTTGAAGCTGTCGCTCTTTCAAAAGCCGGATTGAGCGGTGCCTTTTTTACGGATCAGCGCCTTTTTGATGTGGAACGGCAAGTTCTCTTCATTGATACCTGGGCGTGTGTCGCGGCTGCAGACGATGTGGCAAGCGGCAGTGTCTGGCCGGTGGAAATCGCCGGACAGCCCTTGCTGGTGACCCGTGACCGACATGGAATACTTCGGTGCTTTTTTAATACCTGCAGTCACCGGGGCACGATTCTGGTCGAAGGCGGGCAGCAGAAATGTACCCGCATCGTATGTCCCTATCATGCCTGGAGTTATGATCTGGAAGGCAAGCTGCGGTCAACGCCCCATATTGGGGGCGCCAATGTCAACGAGCATGAATCTATAAATCCGGCTGGGTTGGGGCTAAGACCGGTCGAGATCAGGGAATGGGCCGGTTTGGTGTTCGTCAATATCAGTGGTACAGCCGAACCTTTTGAAGATTATATCAGGGCAATCAGTGAACGGCTTGAAAAATATGATCTATCACAATTGAAGCTGGGGACAGCAACTCGTGCGGAAGCAAAGGCAAACTGGAAAATTGTGGTGGAAAATTTTGTCGAAAGCTATCACCTGCCATGGATCCATTCCGATATGAACCGGTACAATCCGATGGAAGATCACTATCAGATTCTGGGGGGAAGGGATTTTGTGGGGCAGGGCCTGAAAAATATGCGCCCGACAGACAAGGCCGCAAATAAATTACCGCCCTTTCCAAACCTTACCCCCGACCAAATGGCGGAAGGGGAATCGCATTTCCTGTTTCCCAACCTGATGTTCGGGGTGCTTGCTGATTACATGTATGCAATTATCCTGTTTCCGGAATCTCCCGAAATTACAAAAGAACGACTTGTGATCCTGTTCAACGGCGAAGCCGCTGCCAGGTCACCTGAAAACGAAGAATTGCGAGAGGTGATACTCCGGCGGATGGCGGATGTGAATAATGAAGATATGGGCATCACGGAGAAAGTACAGGCTGGTCGGCGGGCCTCGTCATTTACCGGTGGAAAATTTGTGCCGTTACAGGAAAAGACATCCGAACAGTTTCAGCAAGGAATTGCGACCAGACTTCTGAACGCTTGCGGGCACGATATAAGTAAATTTCATTTTCAGGAAAAAGAGATCCACCACATGGCGAAGTAGCGCTAACTGCTGCCACGACCCGGACCTGGAGAAGTATCAACTATACGAGGAAGGGCTGTTTTGAAACATACCGAGCACAGCAATAACGGAACGGGTGTCAAAATGCCGGGTGAAGCGACAAGGCTTGCCCGAGGCGGACTTGTGGGCAATGTCAATTATTTACAGGATGCCTTTTCCCAAATCGAAACTTCTGAGCGCGCCAGCAATGTTTACGTCCTTGAAAGACCATCCTTTACGTTGGCCGGTGCCCGTTTTGACATTGATTGCAATGCGGGTCAGGGTTATTGGGAGTTCCTGAGGCTGGCCTCGGATATGTTTGTTATGGTCAGCGATATGACATATCGGGAATCTGTGCCAGTGCGTGTTCTTGGCGAGGATTTTATTGAATTTCACTTTCGGCTCGCGGGTACCTTAAGTCTTGACCATGCGCCGGATACACGTATGGAAGTAACAGGTCCAAGCCTGTTGATCTGGCGGCAAGCTGCGGGATGTGACATCACGGAATATATCCATGGCGGTAGCCGTGACACAACCGTCACCCTGTATTGTCGCCCTTCAGTTCTCGAGCGCTATTTTGGAAATTACATGGACTCGCTTTCGGAAAATGCACAGGCGTGTCTGGGGGCATCATGCTCTGATATTGTCTCGCTTCGACCGGTTCTTTACCCGTCTTTATTGCGGCGGGTAATGGAGTTTGCCCAGCCGCCTGTTCAGGGGGCGCTAAAGCTTGCGTATTTTGAGTCGGTGGCCGGCCAGATATTGTGTGAGGTAATTAATCTTCTGAGAGCCGACCAGTCGGAAGTTCTGGAAGCTTGTCGATTGTCGGATCGGGACATTCGGTGTCTGAGTCAGGCTCGCGAGTTGATCCACAATCAATATACGCCGCCAATGACTATTAGCGATCTTGCCCGCAATGTCGGGATGAGCGCGACCAAGCTGAAAAATGGCTTTAGGACACTTTATGGCAAGACGATATATGACTTCGCCAATGAACTGAGAATGGAATATGCCCGGGAGCTTCTAAAAAAGGCGGATACACCCATTGCATCCGTTTCAGAAACCCTGGGTTATGAGTTTCAAAACAGCTTTACAGTAGCCTTTAAACGGCAGTTTGGATTGTTGCCAAAAGACTATCGACGCAATCCTCTTGCCTGGGAAGTGGAAAGCAAGTCCACCCATTAACAAGGTCTGACCTTGTTTTCCTAATCGCTTTGGTAGCCGATGAAATCCTGCCGTCGAATACACCAGCGTGAAAGTGCATCGACAAGTATTCTGGCCGCAGAATTCTCAGGCTCATCGGTTCTGATTGCTGCAGACCATTGCAGATGCACGCCATCTTTTGTCAAGGGGCGAGTTTCGACATAGCCGGACCGGGATGTTGTTCTGACGGCCCAACCCGCCAGTATGCTGAAGCCAAAATTATAATGAACAAGTTCTATAATCGCTTCGGTCATGCCCGCTACAATGATTTGGCGGGGTGTCAGGGATGCTCTGGCAAAAAATTGCTCATATTCGTGTCCGGGTTCGGGGTCTGTACCATAGGTCACATACGGCTCGTTGACGAAATCTTCCGCTTCCAGCCAGCGCGCGGCAGGGGCCCGGCCTGGTGGCAGAACGCCCATAAGCTGGTCCCGAAAAAGTGGCGTTACTTCTGCATCCCGGGATTTGACAGGGCCGGAAATAATGGCAACGTTAATTGCACCGTCGTGAAGGGATTCGAGCGGGCGACTTGCCGAGTCGTCGTGAATTTCGACAATCGTCCGGGGCTGTGTCTCCCGAAATTCAGCCAAAAAGGCAGGAAGCCAACGGTAACAGGCATAAGCACGTGACCCAATTCTCAGCGTCTGATCGTACCCGTTTGCAATCTCCACGGCGGTCTTTTCGGCCTGGTTCAGCTCTGCCAGAATTTTCAATGCAGCGCGATAGACACTCTCTCCGGCAGGGGTCAACTGCAGATTACGACGATCACGGTCAAACAGGGCCAGCCCCAATCGTCTTTCGGCTTCTCGCAATCGGTGGCTAAGAGCTGAAGGCGTCAGGCCAAGTTCGCTTGCCGCGTTTGAAATGCCGTTCCGTCTGACAACGGAAACGATCATTTGCAGCTGCCGGATATCAAGATGATGATACATTGATCTAACCCAAACCGGAGGAATGTCTTCTACAGGATAATGAGCCCAGGGGGCCGGTCGCTGTCAAGTGAAGTTGGCCGATGTCATCCGGTTAAATGATACCGGCAAAAAATGTGACGGTTATCATTAATAATTATTCTACTGTCCTAAAACGGACAGGCCTTCTCCCTCTATACTTTTATGGCTGAGTAAAATTTCTTGGCTTTTAGTATGCTTCGGGAAAGACGGAAAGAATGAAATCGCACTATCAGGTAGTCGTCATTGGTGGCGGCGTTGTCGGTTGTTCAGTTCTATATCATTTGGCCAAGTTCGGCTGGACCGACACGGTGCTGATTGAACGCAAGGTTTTGACAGCTGGGTCAACCTGGCATGCTGCAGCGGGCTTCCATGCCTTCAACGGGGACCCCAGCGTTGTCAGATTACAGTCTTACACAATCTCCATCTACAAGGAAATTGAAGAGGCCGGGGATCAAAATGTGGGATTGCACATGCCCGGCGGTATCAGTATTGCTGCAACGGAAGAGCGTTGGGAATTTCTGCGCGCTGAATGGTCCCGGCATCGTTTCATGGGGTTGGATACAGAACTGATCGGGCCTGATGAAATTAAAAAGCTCTGCCCAATTATTGATGTCAGTAATGTCAAGGGCGGCCTTTACGACCCACACGAGGGCCATCTGGACCCTTACGGCTGCACCCATGCATATGCCCGTGCGGCCCGCAAAAAAGGGGCCGAAATATACCAGAATACTAAAGTGGAAAGCCTGACACAGCGACCGGACGGCACATGGGACGTTCAAACAGATCAGGGGATGATCAACGCCGGGCACGTCGTGAATGCGGCGGGGCTTTGGGCTCGGGAAGTCGGGGCGATGGCGGGGGTTCAGTTGCCGCTGGTGCCCATGGAACATCACTATCTGATTACAGAAGATATTCCCGAGCTTATCGGCCTGAAAGATGAAATACCCGTCATTGCGGATTTGGACGGCGAAATTTACATGCGGCAGGAGCATAATGGTGTTCTGTTGGGCGTTTACGAAAAAAACTCTACGCCATGGGCGCTTGCCGGCACACCCTGGGGGTATGGCGAAACGGATTTGCTGCCGTCCAGACTTGATCGTATCGAAGATGAATTGATGCACGGATTTGAACGCTTTCCAAGCGTTGCTGCCTCCGGCATCAAGCGTGTTGTCAATGGCCCTTTCACTTTCACACCTGATGGAAACCCGCTGGTTGGCCCTGTGCCGGGCCTTCGTAATTACTGGTCCGCGTGCGGGTGCATGGCGGGCTTCAGTCAGGGCGGGGGTATGGGGCTTGTGCTTTCCCAGTGGATGATAGATGGCGCACCCGAAGGAGATGTATTCGCCATGGATGTGGCACGTTTCGGCGATTATGCCACGCCTTCCTATACGGTTGCAAAAGCCAGAGAGTTTTATGAGCACCGTTTCTATCTGGCCCGGCCTAATGAATTTTTTCCGGCCGGAAGACCCGGCAAGAAATCACCATTGTATGACCTCCAGAAAGGCGCAAATGCCATCTTCGGTGCCAGTTATGGCCTTGAAGCGCCAATGTGGTTTGCACCATCGGGGCACGAAGCCATCGAGATGCCGTCATTCCGGCGTTCAAATGCCTTTGATACAGTGAGGGAAGAGTGTTTAAACGTTCGTGAAAAAGTTGGTGTGTTTGATGCCAGCGGCTTTTCCAAATATGAAATATCCGGCCCTGGTGCCGAGCAGTGGCTGAATTATATGTTTGCCAGCCGTCTGCCAGCGGTCGGCAGGGTTATGCTTGCTCCCATGCTCGGTCATGCCGGAAAGATGATGGGTGATCTGACCATGATGCGTTTAGCGCCAGATCGTTTTATGGTTACGGGGTCGGGTTATTTGCAGGCTTGGCACATGCGCTGGTTCAGACAACATTTACCCGATGAAGGCGTAAAAATTGAAAATTGCTCCCAAAGTCTTCTGGCTTTGGCTATAGCCGGTCCAGGCTCAACAGAGCTTTTAAGAATGCTTTTGAATGACAATACTGTGCTTGACGGCATGTCTTTCTTTTCTGTGCGAGAAACGGATATCGGGTTTGCGCCTGTTCGAATTGCCCGAATTTCAATCACCGGTGAAATCGGCTACGAATTATATGTTCCGGCCATGTATTTGCGTACGCTGTATGAAGCTGTTTTGGAAAAAGGGCAGGCTCTTGGTATCCGGCCTTATGGTATATGGGCGCTCTTGTCTTTGCGGCTTGAGAAAAGCTATGGCATATGGTCGCGGGAATTTTCCCCGGACTATACGCCATCAATGTGCGGGCTGGATGCTTTTGTCGATTATGGCAAGGCGGAATTTATCGGTCGGGATGCTGTGCTGCGGAGCAGGGACAGTCAGCCGGTGCATAAACTTTCCACCCTGATTATTGATGCCAAAGACGCTGATGCCAGCGGGTTTGAGCCGATATGGCGAGAGGGCCAGTTGGTGGGCTTCACCACATCGGGTGGTTTTGGTCATGCTGTTGGGAAAAGTCTGGCGATGGGCTATGTGAATACGTCGGACATTGATGAAAATGCGGAATATGAAATTCATATTCTGGGAGAGCCCCGCAAAGCCAGATTGATAACGGCACCAGCTTATGATCCTGATGGTTTGCGTCGAAAGCAAGGGCCTGATTGAGTGTTTTCAGGGTCCTGACCCTAGTATCCGCTGACCTCGTTTGGAATGATAATATTATTTTCCTTGGCATATTTATTCCAAAGCCTGACCAGATGATCAAGCTCGTCAGGATTGTCCGCGGCCAGATCCCGGGTTTCTCCGGGATCTGCCTTGAGATTGTAAAGCTGCCATTGACCGGTACCATCAGGAGGGGGCATATGGACAGCTTTCCAGTCGCCGTAGCGGTATCCCCGTTTGCCGAATAACTCCCAGCCAAGATTTGGTACGGAAGAGGTTTTATTTATGTTCTGGTCAGCGAGAATCCCGGCAAAACCAAGCCCCTGCATCGGCAGGACGGCCTGACCCTTATAAATTTCCGGATGCGAAATGTCGGATAACTGAAGTATTGTTGGCATTATATCCATCACGGATAGAACGGCATGACTGGTCTGGCCGGCAGTATGAAGCTTTTTCTCATAGACAAAGGCCGGGACATGAATGCCGCCTTCTGTCGGAAATGCCTTGTGTAATCGAAATGGCGCCATACCCGCCTGGGCCCAATTCGGGCCATACCAGATATAGGAGTTTATCCGTCCGATATTTTCATAACTGTTATCAAACGTGTTGATCCAGCCGTCAAGCCAAGCCTCTCCGGTAAAATCATGCCCTTCAGCGCCATTGTCTGACATGAATATCACATAGGTGTTTTCCATCATGTCGTTGTCTTCAAGATATTGGATAACCTGGCCAATGTTCTGGTCCATTCGATCAACCATGGCGGCATAGACAGCCATCTTGCGGGCTTCAGTCCTGCGATCCTCGCCATTGAGCTCTGACCATTGCTGGCGCCCTGAAAAAGTTTTGTCAATTTCCGGGGCTTTAGGAATTACGCCTAATATTTCGGCACGTTTTATCCGGTCTTTCTGAATTTCTTGATAGCCTGCTTCATAACGTTGCTGATATTTTTCGATCAGATCCTCAGGGGCCTGCAAGGGCCAGTGCGGTGCAGTAAAGGCCAGATAGGCGAGAAAGGGTTTCGTGCTTTCGCGATCTTCGGAAAAGTATGAGATCAGCTTCGATGTGTAGAAATCTGACGAATAGAAATTCTCTGGCAGGTCCACCAGCCTTCCGTCTTCCCGATACAGGGACTTGGGACTGGCGGCAGCAAGGCCACTCTGATCAAAATGACTTCCGCCCCCCTGCAAAAGAGCAAAGGATCGGTCAAAGCCTCGGGCCGAAGGTCCGTGATCCGGCTGGAGTCCCAGATGCCACTTGCCTGTCATATAGGTTCTGTAATTGTTAGCTTTCAGGAGTTCGGCGAGGCTTATAATCCGGCTATTCAGATAGCCTTCATATCCTGGTTTCCCAATTTGATTGGGGGCGAGCTCTTCGGCCATGTTGCCCAGGCCAGCCTGATGATGATCAACGCCGGATAGCAGCATCGCCCTTGTCGGCGAACAGGCGGGGGAGGCGTAAAAATTGACCAGCTTCAGTCCTTCACTGGCCAGTCGATCCAGGTTTGGTGTCTCAATCTCGCCGCCAAATGCACCTATATCAGTATAACCAAGATCATCGGCTAGAATGATCAGAAAATTTGGCGATGTTCGCTTGTCGTCCTGTGCCTGTGCAACGCTGAACAAGGTTGTAAACGAGAGCAGGAGCAGGGTGGTGACCCTGCTCCTGCCTGACCTCGGATTTATATTGTTATCAGAACGAGGCATCGAGCTCTAATCCCAATGTTCTGGGGCGCGTATAAACACGGGTGTCAATACCACCGGAGCTTGCCGCATCAATCACGGCACGTTCGTCCCAGATGTTATTGGCGAAAATTTTCACCATATATCTGTCAGTACGTACCCCAAAGCTTAGATTGGCAACGGTTTGAGACGGTATTTCAATAACAGGAGCCTGAAAAGCTGAGTCGCTTTTGGACTGATACTGGAAGCCGACATTGACAAAACCGTCAAGAGTACTGGTGAGGAGGAAGTCATATGTGCCAAGCATGGCAAATTTCCATTTGGAAGAAAAGGGCAGTGTTGCGCCCTTTGCCGCCCCCAATTCTGGCGAGGCCTCGGCAAGATAAGCGTCGGTATAAGAGAGGCCCAAGTTCACATTAAGCCCGTTTGTCACCACGATATCCGTTTCAAGTTCAAATCCTTTTGAGCGAGCAGCGGCTGAATTGATGGTGACCACATATAAACAGCTGTCGAGCAGGAACGGGACCTGTATATCTTTCCAGTCCACATAGAAAACAGAACCATTCAATCTGATGCGTTTATCCGCAAAGGTTGTCTTAAAGCCCCCTTCATAGTTCCATAAGCTGTCAGGACCATAATCTTCAACATTGCTTAATCCCCTTTGATTTAATTCAGCATCACAGAAATTGGGTAATGGATCATTGACGCCACCCAGCCGATATCCCTTTGCTGCAGATGTGTAAACCATGACGTCCGGGGTTACGTTGTATTTGGCGCTGAATTTGGGATTTACACCACTGTCCTTCGTCGTAAATACCTTGACCGTTGGACCACCGTTGAAAAATCCTGCATACCTTTCGTCAAAATCCTGTGTCCAGTCAAAATACCGCGCACCTGCGGTAACAGAGAATTCATCGGTAACGTGGAGCTCCATTTCGCCGAATGCAGCATATTGCTTTTGTTTGGTGTTCATGGAGCCGCAGAAGAAATGGTCAGGAAATTCCGGGCTACAGCCTAGACTATCCACAGCGGCCTGATCAGGAAAGCCAACAAAGTCGATCAGGAATTGATCAAAGCCCTCGCCACTGGCGTATGTCGGGTAGATTACCTCGCTATTCAGGTAAATTCCGCCGATCACGCCTTCCAACCTGTTTCCCTTGCCAAAAGACAGGCGAAGTTCCTGGTCGAACGTTTTCTGGGTCCATGGGTCAATAAGACTTCCCTGAAAGGATGCACCAAGACTAGCAGCAAATAATTCTATTCCACGTGCTTGCCGGACGCTGTCAAAATTGCGATCCAGATATCCGGTGACAGACGTCAGCGTTCCCCATTCAAAGTCATAGTTCGTTGTCAGGGTGGCAAGATAACCATTGTCGCGAAAACTCTCGTCGGCAGGTCTGTCCTGCAGGAGGTTGCCTACACCCTGGGTGTCTTCTTCCTCGGCACTGCCTTCAGTTTTTGTTTTTTGCCAGAGCAATGTTGCCTTGAAAGACAGGTTATCGTTGGCTTGTAACAAACCTGTCATTCGAACGCCTCTGGTCTTGTCCTGATTGACGTTCTTTTCGTTACGTCCGATATTGTCAATCCAGCCCGGCTCATCTTTGTAAAAGGCCATCACCCTGATACCCAGTTTATCCTGGATAACAGGCAGGTTTACAACGCCGTTGACAGAAAACCCTTCTCCGCCATATCTGGTGGAAGAGCCTGTCAGGTTAACCCGTCCTTCTACATTCTGCAGATCGGGAGATTTGGTGATATACCGGATTGTACCCGCCATGGCGCTGTCACCGTACAGTGTGCCCTGGGGGCCTTTGGCAATTTCGATCCGTTCAATGTCAAATGTATCTATATCAGGGTTGTATCCATTCAAGGTCAGAGGTACATCATCCAGATAAATTCCGACCAAAGACCTGTTTTGCGGCTGAGAGGTGGAGACGCGCCCAATAGACAGGCCGCGCATGATGACCTGATTCTGGCCGGGGCCGCGTTTGGAAAAATTCAAGCCGGGTGTAAACTTGGCGTAATCTTCAAACGATCTTATATTGAATTTGTCCATGGAGCCTGAGGTAAAGGCGCGGATACCTGTGGCGACGGACTGCAGACTCTGATCGCCTCTCTTCTGGGCGCTTACGACTATTTCTTCCAAGACATTTGGTTTGGTATTTTCCGGCGCTGCGGCGGCAAGACTGGCGTTAAGAGCGAATGAGCTGACGAACGTGCTGAAAACAATTTTTTGTATGTGCGTAATGTTAAGCAAGATTTCCTCCCTGGGACAATCATAGATGATCCATTTGCACACGACATCACCAAACTGTATCGTTCAATTGGGCAAAAAAATTAATAAATATGGCATTTGGGGTTTTGATAAAAAGGGGAAAAGGGGTGTATTCGGTCCGAATACGTAAATTTTATTTCCTATTCAGGCATCCGGGTGACTTTATATATGTTCAAATAGCGTATTCGTTTTAAATTTATAAAACAGGTAGTGCAATGAACAGACGGGAATTCATGCAAACAGCCAGTGTGACCGCACTTGGTTTCGGGGCTGGGACATTTGGGTCTGTGGCCTTGTCCGCGACGGGGCCTCACAAGGTCCGGGAAATAGAGAATGTCTGGGTCCCGATGTCTGATGGCACGCGCCTTGCGGCCCGTATCTGGTTGCCGGAAGGTGCCGAAAATGCTCCCGTTCCTGCGATTCTGAATTATTGCCCGTATTTGAAACGCAGTTTCACCCGTCTGGGCGATGATATGCGCTATCCTTATTATGCGGCTCACGGTTATGCGTGTATCAGGCTGGATATACGCGGGTCAGGCGATTCTGATGGCAAACCCATGGATGAATATGTTCGCCAGGAGCAGGAGGATGCTCTGGAGGCCATAAAGTGGATCACGCGTCAGTCATGGTGCTCCGGCTCTGTCGGGATGGAAGGTAAATCCTGGAGTGGCATCAATGCATTGCAGATTGCGGCTCATCGTCCACCGGCCCTGAAGGCGATTATTACCCATTGCTCTACCGACGACCGTTATGCGGACGATGCCCATTACAAGGGTGGTTGCATTCTGCAGGATATGTTCAACTGGGGAGCCATCTTCTGGACATTTCAGGGACAGGCCGCTGATCCTGCGATTGTCGGCAAGGAACATTGGCAGGCAAAGTGGCTGGAGCGTCTGGAAAATGTTGATTTCAATCTGGGGAACTGGCTTGATCATCAGACCAGAGACGATTTTTGGAAGCATGCCTCGGTAGCAGAAGATTACAGTCAGATTAATTGTCCCGTTTATGCGATTGGTGGCTGGGTTGACGCATATAAAAATACTGTTTTCCGGCTTCTGGAGAATCTGAAGGGACCGGCAAAAGGCCTGGTTGGCCCGTGGACACATACATACCCGCATACAGGAGTGCCCGGGCCGGCGATAGGTTATCTTGATGAAGCGCTGCGCTGGTGGGATCACTGGTTGAAAGGTGTTGATACGGGCATTATGCAGGAACCCCGCTTGCGCGTCTGGATGCAGGACAAGGCCGCATCTGAAAGAATGGTTGAAACGCCGGGACGCTGGGTCTCTGAAGATGTCTGGCCGTCCGGTCGTATTCACAACAGAACATTGTACCTGAATGCCACCGGCAATCTGGGTGAAAAAGCGGGTCACGAGACGAGAGCAACAGTTGATCCATGCCAGACAGTTGGAATTTCATCTGGTAACTGGTGTCCCTCCGGTGGTACTTCACCTGAGGATCTGGTGATTGAAATGGTTCAGGATCAGCGTGTGGATGATGCCCGGTCTCTGACATTCGATTCAGCGCCGTTGACACAGGACTTTGAAATTCTGGGCAGACCGGAAGTAACGCTGGAGCTTGCTGTGGACAAGCCGGTCGCCTTTGTGGCGGTCCGTCTGAACGAAATTGCGCCCACGGGAGAATCTAATCGCGTCACATATGGCATATTGAACCTGACGCATCGCAATAGTGATGAAAATCCGAAGACAATGGAGCCGGGCAGGCGGTACAAGGTGACTGTCAAGCTGGATAATGCGGCCCATGTTTTTAGTGCTGGCAATCGGATCCGTATTGCCATATCAACATCATACTGGCCGTTGATCCTGCCGTCCCCTGAACCCGTTGTTCTGTCAGTCTTTACAGGGCTCAGTTCCCTCAGCCTGCCGGTGCGTCCGCAGCGCGAAAATGATAAAAATCTTCAGGCCTTTGGTGCGCCGTATGTCCCCCCTGTTGGGGCCAAGTCGATAAGTCTGCAACGTGGGAAAAGACTTGTCGAATGGGATGTCCGCACAAAGAACCAGACTATAAATCACAGGGGTGAAAAAAGCACAACGTTGATCACAGCGACTGACACGGAAATCAGCGGGGCCAACAACGTCCGCTATGAAATTAACGATCACGATCCGTCAACGGCTATGATCGAACAGGAATGTATGTTCGCAACCGGTCGCGGTGACTGGCGTCCTCGCGTTGAATCTGTGGCCCGTGTCACGATGACGAAAAATGATTTTATGCTGAGCGGGGAGATGAATGCTTTTAACGGCGAGGAAAAAATATTCACCAGAAAGTGGGATCGAAAAATTCCCCGGAACCTTGTTTAGGGTCAGGACCCATTAATGTGATTGGTTCAGCAAGACAACAGGATTGTTCTGGCGTTTGTAATTGAAGGTATCAGGCGATGTGGACAAATTGGTTGACGCGCAGTTGGCTGTTTGCTTCATACCCCGCCTCAAAGGCTATATTTCGGATAGTATCATCCCCGAAGTCTTATTCGGGAATACCGATCAGGGTTTTCATCCTGGCAATGCCCTGAAGGTTATTCTGCATATAGAGTTCGGTGCTTTCTTCCTCTGTCATGCCAATCGGTGTAAAGTCAGCCTGTAGTTTCAGGATACAGGCGTCAGGTCCCTGAGGGGTGACATTTATTTGTCCGCGATAATCACCGTAAGGCAGCGGGCCCCTCTCAATAACGCTATAGTGGCAGACCATATTCTTGTCATCCAGGACGTCAATCCGCTCGCGGATCACGCCCGCGCCGCCCAGGAGTTGCGATACACGGACCGAGCCTGCGCCACTGCCTTCGATCACAATGCTTTCGGCATAAACACCGATCGCCAGTTCTTCGCTGCGTGACCCCAGATAACAATCCCAGACCAGTTCGGCGGCGGCCTCAATACGTTGCTCAATTTCGACGTGTGTCATGGTTGGTCTCCTTTTGGATTGCCCGGGGCCAAATACCAGCGCCATTGCTTTGGATGCTGCCAGATTGTTTATCAGAAGGGAATGAGAATATTGTCTGAAAACAAATATTTAGATCAATAATGCGAATTGATTACCCGACGTGAATTTTGTTCAATATCCTTGGCTAATGCTGATCTAGAATTGCCGTTTGACAAAAGACATAAAGAAACAGGATGGCTGAAATTAAAACCGATTCTGGAACCGGAAGCCACGAGCAGCGCCGAGCCTTTGTAACAGGCGCGACCGGTGCCGTTGGTACAGCCCTTGTGCGGCAGTTACAGAAGCAGGGCTGGGGTGTTTCCGCCCTCCATCGCGAGTCATCTGACATCACCATTCTTCGCGCGCTGGATGTTGATCTGGTGGAGGGCGACATTTGCAGAGCTGACAGCATTGCGGGCAAAGTGCCGCCCGGCACGCATGTATTCTTCCATGTGGCCGCAGATATGAACCAGTGGTCCCGTCACAATGCCCGGCAACTCAAAATAAATGTTGGTGGTACAAGAAATGCTGTTGAGGCTGCACTTGGGGCGGGCGTTGGGCGTTTCATACATACCTCGACTATCTCCGCTTATGGGCGGCACAACAAGCCAATCAATGAAGATTCGCCGACGCATGCGGACCACTCTTTCATCTGTTATGAACGCTCAAAATGGCTGGCGGAGCAGGAAGTGCGAAAAGGTATAGAGCGAGGCCTGGACGCTGTCATTGTAAACCCGTGCGCTATCATGGGGCCGGGTTTTACCGCAGGATGGGCGATGTTGTTTCATCAGATCAAAGCCGGAAAAATGAAAGCACTTCCACCGGGGACGCTGGTGGCAAATCATATAGACGAGGTGGTGAAAGCACTTGTCGCCGCCAGTGAAAAGGGCCGGACGGGCCATAACTATATTTTAACAGGCGATGCCGTGCCCGTTGCGACGCTGATACGCAAAGCGGGCGAAATCATGGGCATAGACGTTACCGCCAAAATCATGGATGCACGGCTGATTGGCCTGATTTCCCGCCTGTCAGACATTCTTTCGAAAATAACAGGCCGGGAACCCGACCTGACACCCGAAATGGCGGCATTGATGTCGCAAAAGCTGAGTTGTGATACGGACAAGGCCCGCCGTGAACTTGGATATAACGAAGTCCCGTGGGTAGTCGGGCTGGACGAAATGTATCACTGGTTACATGCGCGTGGAGAAATATAAAATATGCTCTTGCTGAACCAATCACATTAATGGGTCCTGACCCTAACCCGGTTATGGTATTATTTGGTTGTTTTGGAAGCTTATAGTATAAATCGAGACCGTTGAAAGAAAAATTCAAAATGGCACAGCCTCCTGAATCAGGTTTTGACGAACGGATAGAAGAGTGGTTGCCCCCGGTTGGGGATACGAGTTTCCGTATCTGGGCGTCGCCGCTTCTGCCCAGTTTTGGTATTGTATGGGCGCGGGATCATATCCATGAATATCCCGCCCATCTGCATGATTGCGTTGAACTGATCTGGATGCATTCGGGCCGTGCCACTATAAATTGTCGGAACAAAAGCTACGACTTGCGAGCCGGTGATATGTGCATGGTGGCGCCCAATGAATTACACAGTACCCACATTCCTCCGTCGGCCAGATGTACTTTTACAATTTTGCATGTGCCCAGTACTTTATACTGGCCGCTGGTTTATGAACATGCCCGCCGTGGCCGGCGGTCCGTGCTGGAGCCTGTGCGGGTATTGCGCACGATAAACATTGGAGTTTCGCTGTCTTCTCTGGTGGAAGCTCTGGTGCGCTCGCATGCGAGTGAGGAAATTTGCGCCCAGTTCTCGAATATGCTGGAAGCTGCAATGCTGACAGAGCATAAATTTGCAACCATCGGCTCTGACAAGGCCTTCTGGCACCCTGCTGTTCTGCATGCGCGGGTCACAATGTCGGATTGCTCCGAGGAGGCATTAAACGTGCGCGACATGGCCATAGAGGTCGGGTTGAACATGCGATATTTTATTTCATTGTTTAAGGACGGGACAGGATTGTCCCCTCACCAGTATCAGATTGCCCTGCGGGTCGAGCGCGCAAGAAATCTGATACAGGAACTAAAATCTCCCCTTTGCGACGTTGCAATCTGTGCCGGATTTTCCGATCAAAGCCACCTGAACCGCCACTTTAAGCGGTCATATGGTTATACACCGGGAACATTCAGGCAAATTCTCAACCCTATCTGAATTCCATTCAAGAACTGGCTGTCACTCCGGTGATAAACTGATCTGACATTGGGGGTTTGGCCCCGGCTTGTCTGACGTATGAGTTTTAATAAGCGCGACAGAAAATATCGCTGCAACAGGGGAAGATGCGCCATGAGAAGAATTATATCGGAAAATATCAGGCAGATACCTGCGTCACAAGTCAGCGCCGGAAAGAAAAGAGCGCTGAGGGGATGTGTGTCTACAACCGTGATGACGGGTATGTTATTTGTTGCCGGTCCAACCTTCGGTGCGGACGTATTTATGGGGCTTGAGGAAATTGTTGTTACTGCCCGCAAGCGCGAAGAGCGGCTTATCGATACCCCGATTGCGGTTACAGCTGTTTCGGACATCGTGCTGAATCGCCGGAATCTGAAAGACCTTACGGGGTTGTCACAGGTAGTGCCGAATTTGGTCTTTGATCTTGGCTCTGGCAGCACAGGTGGCTCCAACAATGCCCAGATTTTTATCCGGGGGATCGGGCAGCAGGACTTTCTTTTTACGTCTGATCCGGGGGTGGGGCTTTATATCGACGGGGTTTACTTTCCGCGCGCCACTGGCGTTGTTATGGATCTGGTTGATCTGGAACAAGTCGAGGTGCTGCGGGGCCCGCAAGGGACGTTGTTTGGTAAAAACACCATTGGCGGGGCGATCAATATCACGACAAAAAAGCCAGGCAACGAGCTTACGGCCTTTGGTCAGGCAATATATGGCAGCCGGGACCGGATTGACGTACAGGGCAGTGTCAGTGTGCCGCTGGTTGAGGATAAACTCAGTGTCCGTTTGTCGGCATCAAGCCGTAATCAGGATGGTTATGTCAAGCGTATCAATGTGGGAGACCGTTTGGGGGATACTGACAGTCTTTATGGGCGCTTTCAGGCCCGATGGATGCCTTCGGAAACCTTGACCGTGGATTTATCAACAGATGTGACCCGTAAACGGGAATCCTCCGTGGCGGCAGAACTGGTTGATGTTCGCCCGGAAGACCCTTCGAATGCCCTGTTGGGGCTATGGAATTTTCTGGTGGCACCGACCCTGGGGCCGGGTGTTCAAATGGATCGCCGGTTTTTATCCGATGATTACGAAACACAAGGTACCGGGCCCAATTTTAGCGATTTTAACATGTTTGGCGTCTCGCTAACGGTGGAAAAGGAATTTGGCGCTGATTTTTCGGTCAAGTCCATCACGGCCTACCGTGATCAGGATTCCCAGTTTGCCGATGATACAGACCACTCGCCATTCAAATACACACAATCCACAAATGATAATAAACACGAACAGTTCAGCCAGGAAATCCAGTTAACGGGCACATCCCTGAACAATCGCCTGAAATGGGTGGTTGGCGGCTTTTACATGCACGAAAAGGGTCAGGACCTGTTTGATGTGGCATTGGGCAGTGGCCTGTTCAATGCTCTTGAGGCATTGCCGGGAGCCATTATTCCGCTGGGTCCAGTCGCTTGTCCGCCTGCGCCGGGGGTGTTCGCGCCTTGTGTCGGGGGGATGGGAAACCCCTTAAATGTTGGGCTTGATCTGGATATTCTGATTACAGACGATATTGACATAGACAGCTACGCTGTTTTTGGCGAGATGAATTACGACATTACCGACGCCCTGAGCTTTACCGCAGGCATGCGATACAGCTATGACAAGAAAGTTTTTGTCACGTCGCTATTGCATCAGAACTCAAACGTGCTGGAACTGGACGGTGAAGAAGCTTCAGACAGTTGGGACAGCCTGTCACCGCGGGTAAGTTTGAAATATAATCTGGCGGCCGACGCCATGATTTATGCGTCTGTGACTGGGGGCTTCAAAAGTGGCGGCTTTAATGGTCGGGCTACCTCGTTGGCACAGATTGGCTCCTTTGATCCTGAAAAGGTTTGGGCTTACGAGATTGGCACCAAATTTGTGCTGCTGGACAATCGTTTGGGTATTAATGCGGCTGCCTTTTATAACGATTACACCGATATGCAGCTGTTGAGCGTGCGGGATGTGAACGGGGTTATTGTATCCATTACCGAAAACGCCGGAGAGGTGGAAATCAAGGGTATTGAGGTTGAACTTATCGCAACCCCGGTGCAGGGTCTGAACCTTCGGGGCGGCCTTGGCTATCTTGACGCCAAATACAAAAAACTTGAACCGGGGGCTACCGTATCTCTTGATGACAGGTTGGTAAAAACACCGAAATGGACCCTGAACAGCGGTTTTGACTATACTGTGGATATGGGGAACGATAGCGGATCCATCACCGTTGGCGGCAGTGTTTATTACCGCAGCACCTCTGTAAATGAATTGACCAACGACCCCGGGTTGATACAGGAGGGCTATGCCTTGTTCGACGCCTTTCTGCAATATACCGCCCCAGGTGAACGCTGGAGCATCACAGCCTTTGGCATTAATCTTGGCGATAAACGCTACAAAACCAACGGTCTGAACTCATTTGGCAGTTTCGGAAATTCCGTGGCCAACTATGCGCCGCCACGCGAATGGGGTGTGAAGTTCAGGGTGAACCTGTAAGGCGCTCATCCAACACGCGTGAGAAGGAATTGAGGGATGACTTGTACGGTTAGCGAGGCGCTTCTGGCGACAATGAAGGCACATGATATTCGCTATGTGTTTGGTGTTCCCGCGGCGCAACTGGGCCATGTTATGAAAGGCCTGTCACAAGATCCGGAATTCACATATGTGACGACCAGACACGAAGAATCGGCAGGCCATATGGCCCATTCCATTGCCAAGACCACAGGGGGCATGGCCGCATGTTTTGGGACTGTCGGGCCCGGAGCCATGAACATGGTGCCGGGGGTGGCGGCAGCGTGGGCCGATAATATTCCCATGCTCGTTCTGACGCCGAATAACCAGTCTTACAATATTGATCCGGGCAGGGGACTTTTGCAAAGTGTGGACCAGTGCGGTGTATATACGCCCATTACCAAGTGGAGCGTACCTATACGCGACACCATCAGTGCTCCTGCAACATTTGATCAGGCGATCAGGGTTGCCAAAAGTGGTCGCCCCGGCCCGGTACACCTTGATATACCATGTGATATTGGCGGTATGCCGTGTGAATTCGACCCCGACAATATATCACAAACAGAAATTCCGCGTCCTGCGCCTTCCAAAGCCGATATGGCACGGGTGATCAAGATGCTGGCCGCTGCCAAGCGACCGGTACTGGTTGCAGGTGGCGGCGTTGCCCGGTCCCGGGCGACCGAGGTATTCCGTGAACTTCTGGATATGACCGGACTCCCTGCTACAACGTCGCTGAATGGCCGCGGTGTGGTGCCGGAGGACTATCCCATGCATGTTGGAAGCGGCGGTATTCTGGGGGGAGAAACGGTGGTCAAGGTCTTTGCTGAAGCAGATCTGGTGCTTGCTGTCGGTTGCAAGATTTCAAGCTGGATGCCGCTGAACAAGCCACCCCTGTATGCGTCTCCACCGGGCCAGAAGCTGATACAGGTTGACTTGTCCGAACGGGCCACCGGGCGCAACATGCCGGCTAATATTGTCGTGCTTGCGGATGCCCGGGAATTTCTGGAAGCCCTGACCGAGGGGCTGAAAGGCGTGCGCCTGTCGGCTGATCGTGGCTGGATGGGGCAAGTCACAAAATCCTATGCGGATTACCGCACTCTTGTCGATGGTATTGCTGACAAAAAGTTTACCGAAGGGACCAGAATTCTGAATGAAGCTGCAGTTGTCCGCACTATAACGTCGCTTTTGCCAAAGGATGTGATCGTTGCCGTAGACGGTGGTCAGATTATGGAATGGGGGCATACATTTTATCACCCGTCCGGTCCGGAAAATATCCTGTTCAATCCCGGCATGGGGCATCTGGGTATGGGACTTCCGGCAGCCATTGCCGCGAAACTGGCCCATCCCGACCGACCGGTTGTGTGCATTACCGGTGACGGGGCCATGGGGTGCACAATTCAGGAACTTGAAACAGCGGTGCGGCATGATCTGAATGTTATTGTCTTCGTCCTGAATGATTCTCACTGGGGCATGTATCGACCGCTGGGCGAGGTTATGCTGTCCAATAATCTTTCTGTATTTGGCACAAAATTGGGCGACGTAGATTTTTCCATGGTTGCACGCGGCTTTGGCTGCCATGGTGATACGGTGTCATCGCTTGAAGACATTCCGGCTGCCTATGAAAAAGCAAAGGCCAGGAACAAGCCCTCGGTGATTAACGTGATTGTTGATTTTACAGCACATCCCATTGATGCTTTCTGGGTTGGGCATGTTCTTGAAGACACCAATCTTATTCCGGCGGAGCTGATGCCCGCCTGAAGTGAACCAATCGCTAATATGGGAGTATGATATGAGCACGAAAGAAAATGTCATGAAGCTGGAGGAACGCAAACGCAGGCGTCCGCGCAGCAAGCCGGTTCCGGCGGAAGGTGCTGACGGCCTGTTTAGCGAATCCTGGTTTCCCGTTTGCATGTCGAGCGAGGTGCCCATGGGCAAAATTGTTGGCCGCCCCTTTCTGGATGGCCGGATTGTGGTATTTCGCGCCGACGATGGAGATGTGCGGGTGTTTTCTGCCTATTGCCCGCATGTCGGGGCCGATCTGGGTGCAGGCAAAATAGTCGATAATCGCATTCAATGCCCGTTCCATCTTTGGGAATATAACACCGAGGGCTGGTGTGAAAAAACCGGGCTGGGCGACCCGCCGCCAAAAACCGCGTGCCTGTACAAGTTCCATGTACGCGAAAAATTTGGCCTGATCTGGGTATTTAACGGCGAAGATCCCTGGTGGGAAATTCCGGATTATTCCATTCCCGAGGATGAGCTGGTCTTTATGGTCGATTATGATGTGCCCGTGGTCCCGGTTGATCCGTGGGTGATTTGTGCGAATACGCCGGACTGGCAGCACTTGCGCGCAGTGCACCGCCTGCAATTTGACCACGAGTGGCTGTACGACAAGATTGAATGGACAGACCATTCAATGGAATACGATCTGAACGCCAGGCTGGAAGGCGGCGAAGGGCCACCCCTTGTCGGGCGTGCCGGCATTTACGGCACCAGTTTGTTTCGGTTTTGTGGTGAATTCATGGGGCATACAATGGCCTCTTTAACGGGCTTCCATCTCGTGGCACCAGGAAAGACGCAGGTTTTCTATTCTCTCGGCACCACAAAAAGCAACGGCACGCCGGAAGATGATGCGCGGGTGGCCATGACCCATGATCTCCTTTTTCGACTGGCCAAAAGCATCGTGACGGATGACAGGCCCATTCTGCATACGCTCAAATATACGCCTGGAGTTATGACCCCGTCAGACAAGGCACTAAACAAGTACCTTAATATGCTACGGGGCTTTCCGCGTTCTCATGAGTCGGCAGATTTCATCAGATAAACAGGCAATTCAGAAAAGGAGTGTGACAAATGGCGAAATTGAATCAGGTTCTAAATTATAACAAGCCGGTCGAAGATGCTGTTGGATTTTCGGCTCTTGTGCACGCCAATGGCCTGCTACATCTGGCTGGCGTTATTTCTATTGACAAGAATATGGAAGTGCATGCACCCGAAGACATGGAAGCTCAAATAGTGCGAATATATGAGATTCTCGAAGAAACACTGGCCAAATGCGGGGCAACCTTCGAGCATGTGGTGAACGAAGTCATGTATACCACGGACATCGCCAAACTGATGGAGGTAGCACCCGCCCGAATGAAATACTACGCCGGTTATGCTTATCCGGCTTCAACTGCCGTGCAGGTGGTGGCGCTGGCATTTCCCGGTGCCATGCTGGAGGTGCAGGTGACGGCGCAACTTGAAAACGGGGAATGGTCATCGGACATTCCACCGCTTGGCTCACCTGTTTAAGGGCACGCATATTGCGGATCATCAGCGCGTGATAGCCCTTACTCGACCGTATGTCTGTCGCTCACACGTGGTGTGCCTTGGGTTACATAGACAGCAGGATAGCCGCCATGATTATCATAAAGCCATCTTCAGTCAGAGTAACTGTGGATAGTGGCACGCTGAGAATATTGCCCATGCACGGACAGTCGATATCGACACCTTCCTTGAGGGCAATCATAACGCCCAAGGCACCAAAACTGAACACGATGATTGTGGCGATATAGGTTAGCGAAGGCAGGGTAAAGCTGAGGTAGGCCAGCCCCAGCGCCAATTCAATAAAAGGATAGACATAGCCGTAAATCGTCACGCGTTTGGCCAGCAGGTCATACATGGCAAAACCATCCTGAAATCCGCCCAAATCAAAAATCTTAAGCAAGGCGAAGATGACCAGGAAGACTCCCATATAAGCATGCATGAAGCCAACCATGGTCAGTTGTCCGTAACCGGATGCGATAGCGACAGCCGCAAGCCCGGCGATAACCACCAGAGAGACAAGCGGCCAGTATTCGCCAACGGTTGTACCACGACCTTCTTCTCTGGTGTGAATATCCGAGGCTGACATGATCTGATCTCCTTTGTTTAAGGATAACCGGACAAGATCGAAAAAGTTCCACTTCACGGTTACTTTCAATGATTTTCCAATCGTATCCGGACGCCATTGCCGCTTGGGCCTGACCAACAAGAACCGTTAATTATAGGTGTCTTTGTATGATTCGCGCATTTTCTTTTTCTGTATCTTGCCCATTGTGTTTCGGGGAAGTGCTTCCAGAAAAATGACCTTTTTGGGCACCTTGAAACTGGCAAGGCTTTTTGCCATTTCCTCGCGGATGCTTGCTTCGTCAATGGTTGTGCCGGGTCGGGTTGCAACCACCGCTGTAACGGCCTCCCCAAAATCCCGATGTGGCAGGCCAATCACGGCACTTTCTGTAATCTCGGGAAAGGCATCAAGCGCAGCCTCAATTTCGGCAGGATAGACGTTCAACCCGCCCGAGATGATAAGGTCTTTCTCCCGGCCGACAATCGAGACATAGCCTTCGCTGTCAATTTGTCCCAGATCACCGGTAATAAAGAAGCCGTCCTGGCGGAACTCTGCGGCGGTTTTTTCAGGCATGCGCCAATAGCCCTTAAAGACGTTGGGGCCCCGCACCTCAATGCCTCCGATCTCGCCGTCTTTTAAAACCTTTCCGGTTTCCGGATCTGCAATGCGCACCTCGGTACCGGGAAGAGGGAATCCAACCGTGCCGGGCCTCCTGTCTCCCTGATAGGGGTTGGAAGTATTCATATTTGTCTCTGTCATACCATAGCGTTCAAGAATGGCGTGGCCTGTTCGTTCTGCAAATTCCTTATGAGTTTCCGGCGACAGGGGCGCGGAACCGGAGATGAATAATCTCATGCCACGGGCGATATCGCGCGTGAAGTTGTCAGCAGCAAGGAGGCGAAGATAATGTGTTGGCACACCCATCATGACCGTTGCCTCTGGCATAAGCCGCAGCATTTCAGATGCGTCGAACTTTGGCAGCAGCAGCATGGATCCGCCGGACAGTAATATTGTGTTTGTGGCGACGAAAAGCCCGTGAGTATGAAAGACCGGCAAGGGGTGCAGAAGCACATCATCAGCGGTAAAGCACCAGTATTCTGCCAGCGTGCGGGCGTTTGAGGTCAGGTTGTCGTGGGTCAGCATCGCTCCCTTGGACCGCCCGGTTGTGCCTGATGTGTAAAGAATAGCCGCAAGATCACCGCCGGCTCTGTCGATGGTAGCGAAAGTTTCAGATGCCCGTACTGCCTTGTCGGTCAGGCTCCCTGTGCCATCGCCATTCAGCGTTTCAATGTGCGCCACACCGGATTTTATCGCAATATCGTCAAAGTCGGCTTTTGCCTTGCTGCGACAAACGGCGACGGTTGGCTCGGCATCCTGCAGAAAGTAGGCAACCTCCGGTGCTGTGTAGTCTGCATTTAACGGCAGATAAACAGCACCCAGACGCAAGCATGCCAGATAGAGGAAAAGAGCTTCAGGGCATTTGTCGATCTGGGCCGCAACCCTGTCGCCTGCGCGGACCCCCAGATCAGCCAGTGTGTTGGCATATTGGCCCGAAAGGTTCAGCATATCCTTGTAGGAATATGTTTTTCCGTCCGGTGTCCTGATGAAGGTCCTGTCCGGGGCTGAAATACTTTTCTCAATGATGCTAAACAGATTACTGTTCATGACGCTTTCTCCAGGCTATTTGGCGGTCTTTATACTTTTGCCGGTTTTTACCTTGCCGGTGGTCGCATATTGTTCGTGGTTTTTTTCAATCTGCTGAATATCATAGAGATAGTTGACCATAAATCCGGCCGCCTGTCTTATACCCTTTTCCGAACAGTCTCCGCGCCAGTTTATACGTTCAAGCCGCGCGCCGTTGCCCAAATGAAAGCGGGCAACAGGATCGGCCAAAGCGCCGGTGGACCCGGTACGGATCAAATAATCTGTGATGGCCGGCAGCAGCACCTCTTTTAACCGGGAAGATTTTTCTTCATCCTGCCACCAGTTTTCCTGCTTGAGCAGTTCTGTGGCCTCCGGGTCATATGCCGGTGGGCTGCCCTGTGGTTGTGTCTTCATTTGCTCATCAAACCAACGCCGGAAACCGGGGACAGGGGAAAGCGTTATAAATGTCTTGAGTGATGGGTAATTCTGCTTCAGCTCTTCGACAACCTGCTTGATCAGGAAGCTGCCGAACGACACGCCCTTCAGGCCCTTTTGACAGTTGGAAATGGAGTAGAAAACAGCAGTGTCTATCTCCTCAAAAGCAACAGCTTCCCTGTCCGGCTTTAAAACAGGGGCAATGGCATCGGGGATCTTGTCGGTTAGGGCCACCTCGACAAAGATAAGCGGTTCATCAAGCAGTGCGGGATGAAAAAATGCAAAGCAGCAGCGGTCTTCAGGCTCAATACGCCTGCGTAACTCTTCCCAGTCCCCGATGGCGTGAACCGCTTCATATTGAATGATTTTTTCCAGAATCGTTGCGGGTGTACTCCAGTCGATTTTCTTGATCACCAGAAAACCGCGATTGAACCAGGAAGAGAATAAATGAACAAAGTCTTGATCAACGGCCCGCAGCTCCGGGCTGGTTTTTAAAAGCTTGAGCAGGTCGGTGCGCATTTCAACCAGTTTGGCGGTGCCACCTGGTGCCAGATTGAGGCGACGGAGCAGTTCCTGCCTTCTGGGTTCGGCAGCGGTATGTAGCTTCAGGGCAGTTAAAGAGCCGGGTTTTTGCTGATAGCTGGATATGGCCTGATTGAGCTTTGCTTCATCCGGCCCAAAATGCTGGTCAAGGCTGGTAAAGAAGCGGGCTTTCTGCGTGTCATCACTGTTCTTGTAAAGAGCAAGGAAGTGCCGGGAAAGAGCCATGCCGGACGCTTCCCCCTTGTTGGACAGCAAAACTTTTGCAAGATCAGTCAGGCTGGTGCCACTGACATCGGTGCCGTCTCGCCCCTGAGGCAGAAGTGCCCGGCCTTTTCTTGAAATGCTGCGAAAAAGATCTGTTAAAAATCCATCAGTCATGACACGAACTCTTCAAGTGAGTAGAATGAATATTCCCTTTGACAGGACCGTCTTAGGGTAATGTATATCGTAACGCAAATTGAGCAGGCGTTTAGGCAAAAGTGCCGAGCATATCCGTCATCCCTGCATAGCGAATATTATTACGGCCTTTCAATCCTTGTCGAAAATCAGAAAATTTTCAGGCTACAGACTAAAATGTCGACAAGATTCATCGAAGAGATTACAAGGTATAAATGTGTCGACAGTTTATTCAAGGGCCTTTTTGGAGACAGGTAAAAAATAATGAGTGAAAAAGTACAAGGGGGTGGCAAAGGGCCGGTGTCGGGCACGCACCAGAAATTGTCCGCAGGCGGGGACCGGCAGCAGTCGTCGATTTCTCCGTTTGGTGCGCCAAAAGAGGGCGGGGACGGGGATGTCCGCAAGTCGCTGGTCCAGAGTGTTTATGAAGTTTTGATGCAGGGGTTGGACGAAGGCGTTTTTCTGCCAGGTCAGCGGGTTAAGGCGGCAGAGCTTGCAAGGCGTCTTGGGCTGAGCAGAGCGCCCGTGCGTGAGGCGCTGCATGTGCTTGCGGGCCAGGGGCTGGTGGAGATGCTGCCGGACAAAGGGGCGGTGTTGCGTGTTCTTTCGATCAAGGATCTTATTCAGATTTATGAAATTCTGGGGTCTGTGAGCGTTATTGGCGTTGTGGCTGCGACCAAGCAGGTCGACAAGGGGCGCAATGCGGAAATTATCCGTGCAGCGATGGAAAAGATCTATGAAGCATCACGACAGCCGCCATCATATCGCTTCTATCTGGCGCTGAATGATCTTCATTATCACCTCAATGAAATTGGTGACCGGCCTTACGTGACGCACCTTTCTCATATTTTGAATATCGAATACTGGAATCGGTACCTGGCCTCAAATATTGATCTGAAACGCTGTATTCCAAAGTATGTTGACAATTACCGTCGCCTGACAGATTCGGTCCTGGCCGGTGATGAGCATGCGGCTTCAGGGGTGATGCGCAGTCATCTTGAATGGTCGATTTCTCTTTTGCAGAAGGCCCAGGATACCACAGCACCCGGGCCTGACCCCTCCTGATCACTATCCCCCGATTCGGCGTAAACCGCGCCCTGCGCTGAGGTTTTTTGTTTTGCGCTTTTTTCTCGAATCCTAAAATGTCGACAGAATTGATATATTTTTCCTGTTTTTTTCATTTTGTAATTATTTTTGTTGAAACTGTCGACACTTTGTGTTTGGATGGCGTCATCAATCATAACAGGCGGGGAGCCAAGTATGACAGGGGCAGACCATACCGACAGCTTGCTTGACAAACGTATTGCGCGGTTTGCGGATCTGCAGATTGTCGACACACAGGCTGATCACCCTCTGCCTCAGGATGTCGCCGACCTGATCTGGTCGCGCAAGTTGTTACCTGTCATTACCCGTGCGGATTCCAGCGATAGCCCCTTTGGGTCAAAGGCACCGATCACCGGGGCAGGTGACGTGTCTGTAACATATGCGGTTTGCCCGGCAGGCACGGGCCCAACCTTGCATGCGCACAGAAAAACTTACGAGACTTTTACAGTCATGCGTGGACGGTTTGAGTTTTCTGCTGGGCCGGATGGCGGTGAGAAAGTTGAACTGGGCCCTCTTGATGTTATCTCGGTGCCGCCGGGGATTCATCGCGCCTTTAGAAATATCAGCAGTGAAGAAGGGGTACTTCAGGTTCTTATTACCGGTGGTGTTCACGATCAGAAAGATATTTTCTTTCCGGCGCACACCGCCCGGCAAATTGCGGAAAAAGGCGCCGGCTATCTGGACTATTTTAAAAAGGCAGGGTTGCTCTTCGAGCATGATCCTGAATGATCAGACCATACGTATTCGAACCGATAAATAACGACTGTTTAACAACAACCGCACAGGGAGTTCACCAATGACTATTCAGAAGCTTAACAGGTTTATTCTTCTATCGACCACTATCGGCATTTTTATGGGTGGGGCTGCACAGGCCGCTGATGATTATGTCATTGAAGAAGTGATTATCACGGCAACAAAAATGGGTGCAACCCGGCTTCAGGATACGCCGATTGCGGTAAGTGCCTATTCCACGTCATATCTGGATCGTTCGGGTGCCAAGGATATCCGGGATCTGGCTGCACAAACACCTAACCTTGTCGTGTCCCAGAATGGTCCGTTTGCGCAGATATATATTCGGGGTATCGGCTCCAACAACAGCTTTGCAGGTTCAGACCCAAGTTCGACGGTGAATATAGATGGCGTCTACATTGCGCGCCCAGCTGCCGTGTTTAACAACTTCATGGATATCGAGCGCATTGAGGTGTTGCGTGGTCCTCAGGGGACTCTGTACGGGCGAAATGCTGTAGGTGGTACAATTAACGTTATTTCCCGGACGCCTGACAATGAGCTGATTGCCAAGGCGCAGGCTACAGTTGGGAATTATGACCTCTATCGTGGTGAAGGTTATGTGAGCGGGCCACTTATTGAGGACAAGCTGTTCGGCAGTATCTCGGCCATGCGGAGCAAGCATGATGGCTATTTCAAGAATGTCGTGGCGTCCGGTAACGATCGTGGCTCGGAAGATACGTGGGGCGTGCGTGCCCAGCTTCGGGCGGTTCCAACGGAACAGCTGGAAATTATTCTGCGGGCTGACTATTTGAAGGACGAAGGCAATACCGTCGGCAACAGTGTTCTTCTTACAAGCTTTACACCGGTTGCAAATGGCCCTGTTAATCCTGTGACAGAAGCTATTCTGGGTGACTGGCACAAGATCGCCATGGATACGCCAAGTGTATCCAATCGCCATGTTGAAGGCGTATCGGGTGAGATTAACTACCAGTTTTCTGAAAAAGCAACTCTTAAGTCACTGACGGCATATCGCCAGAGCTATCTGGATTATAGCATCGACAGTGATGCATCTGATCTGCACCGGCAGGAAACATTGCAGCTGGAAGACCAGCATCAGTTCTCGGAAGAACTTAATCTTTCAGGACAATTCGATCGCCTTAATTATGTTCTTGGAGCCTATTATTTCGAAGAGCATATCAGCACCAGCGCGGATGTTCTGATTATTCCGGCGGGCCTTGATTCACGTCTTCAGCCTGTTGTGGATACCAAAGCCTATGCCGGATACGGACAGGTCGATTTTGATCTGACAGAGCAACTTATCCTGACAGCAGGCATTCGTTACACGAACGAGAAGAAAACTTTTGACCAGTTCAGAAGCCTGATCCGTTTGAGCGATGGCGTGACCTTGCCGGGCTGGCCGGTTACCTATATCAATACTGGTCGTTCCAAGGCATGGACGCCTAAAGTTGGCATTCAGTTCAAGCCTGTGGAAGATGTCATGCTGTATGCGTCCGCCACGCGCGGGTTTAAGTCTGGCGGATTCAATTTCACGAGCGCAAACACGTTAAACGGATATACACCTGAAAAATTATGGGCATACGAGGCTGGATTTAAAAGCGAATTTGCCGACAGCCGCGTCACGCTGAACGCATCAGTTTTCTATTATGATTACAAGGATCTTCAGGTTTCCGCCTTTATTACGCCTGGGGTTACAGACATCACCAACGCATCTGATGCCTCGATCAAGGGGCTTGAAGTAGAACTGGTGACGCGGCCGGCAGAAGGGCTTATTCTGGGCGGCTCGCTCACCTATCTTGATGCAACGTATAAGAACTTCCCCGCAGCCCCCATTACCGGCGGATCATTTGATGCCACCGGCAAGCGTCTGAATTCGGCACCAAAATGGAGCTATACCGCTTATGCCGAGTATAATCTTGATCTGGGGGATGCAGGTACGGCCTTTGCTCGCGGTGAATACGGGTATAAATCCCGGCAATATTTCACGGTTGTTAATGATGATTTGCAGACCACACCGAGTTACGGTTTGCTGAATGCCAGCGTTGGATACACACCGCCCGGCGGCAACTGGACTATTGTTGCTTATGGTCGGAACCTGACAAATGAAGAATATATTGTGTCGTCGGGAAGCTTTACCGCGGTGCCATCAGGCACACCGGGTGATCCACGTACATATGGATTGCGCGCAACCTATTCATACTGACCGGACAGAGACCTCATTCTGGTAAAATTGCGGAGATTACTATGGCAGATCGGGATCACATAAATGTACACGGGACGTGTGATCCCGCTTTTGCAAACGTGCGGGACGTGTTTGAAGAAAACTTCCGCACACGGGGCGAGGTCGGAGCTGCCGTCGCACTGTATAAAGATGGTGTGAATGTTGTCGATCTGTGGGGCGGCATTGCCAACCCGGAAACCGGCAAGGCCTGGGAAAAAGACACCATCGTTTGTATGATGTCGGTTGCCAAGTCAATGGCTGCCATCAGCCTTCTGAAACTGGTGGATCAGGGTAAAGTTGACCTTGAAGTACCTGTTGCCCGGTACTGGCCTGAATTTGCGCAGGCTGGCAAGGAAGAAATTACGGTGCGCTGTCTGATGTCGGGTATGGCGGGTCTTCTGTATGCAGACGCTGCTCCGGACGAAGCCGCCTACGACTGGGCGACCATGATCAAGGCATACGAGGTGCAGAAGCCTGAATGGGAACCGGGCACAAAGGGCGGATATCATTCGGTCAGCTGTGGCTATTTACTGGGGGAAATCATCCACCGGGTTGATGGTCGTATGATCAATGAATTTTTTGCCGATGAAATTGCCGGGCCCCTGGGCGCGGACTATCATTTTGGGTTAACCCGTGATGAAATTGCCCGGACTGCCGACATTGTGCCAAATACTGAAAGTGTCACCTTCATCCAGACCCAGCAGAAGGATACCAAATTGGGCCGGGCGTGGCGTGTGCGCCCCAAAGCAACGCCTGAGAACCCAGTTTCCTACAACACAACAGCATTCCGGCAGGCCATTTTCCCCTCGTCGAGCGGCCATGGCAATGCGCGTGCCGTAGGGCTTATCTATGCCGCGCTCGCCAATCAGGGGTCGATTAATGGTGTCCGGCTGATGTCCCCGGACCTGACAGAGACAGCAAGATCACAAAGCTGGTTTGATATCTGTCAGATGACAGACCGGCCTTTTCGGTATGGTGTGGGCTTTTTCCTGAACCGCCCGCCTCTTAGCCCTTTGGGGCCTAATCCTCGTGCTTTTGGGCATCCGGGGGCAGGGGGCGCTATTGCAATTGCCGATCCGGAAGCGGGTCTAGCTTTCAGCTTCAGCCCCAATTTTATGTGCGCCGGTGCTGGCGTGGGCGACCGTTGTCTGGCATTGATTGAAGCCGCACTGGGCCCGCAGTGGGATGGCAAGTGACATGAACGCGCCCTTAACTCACGGTAGCTGTGCTTCACCATTTCAGTTGGTGAGAGACGCCTTTGCGGAAAACTTTTCAAAGCATGGCGAGATTGGGGCCGCTGTCTGTATCTATAAAGATGGGCAGCAGGTCGTCGATCTTTGGGGTGGCATTGCAGATCCGGCAACAGATACACCATGGGACAGAAATACAATCGTCTGCATGATGTCTGTTGGCAAGGCTATGGCCGCACTGTGTGTGTTGCGCCTTGTTGATCGGGGGCTTATCGATCTGGATGCGCCGGTTATCCGGTACTGGCCCGAATTTGGACAGGCAGGCAAGTCGGAAATAACAGTTCGCACACTGCTCGGCGGGTTGGCCGGTCTGATTTATGCTGATCATGCGCCCTCGGGTTCGGCCTTTGATTGGAACGTAATGGTGCAGGCGCTGGAGAAACAGGAACCTGTCTGGACGCCGGGCACTGTGGGGGCTTATCACTCGATGACAGCAGGTCACCTGTTTGGTGAACTGGTTCGCCGGGTGGACGGGCGGATGATTAATGTGTTCTTTGCCGAAGAAATTGCGTCGCCGCTGGGTGTCGACTATCTGTTCGGACTTGCCGATACCGACATGGCCAGAACCGCTACAATAATCCCAAATCCGGGCAGCACGACCTTCACGCAGATTGCAGACCCGACAAGCAAGCTTGGCAGGGCGTGGCGGATATTGCCGCGGGAACCGGATATTTTCAACAGCAAGGCATTTCGCAGAAGTATCTTCCCGTCGGCGTCGGGTCATGGCAATGCGCGTGCCATTGCCCGCATATATGCGGCTCTTGGCAATAATGGAAGTCTTGATGGCTATCAGATTTTGTCGCCATCTCTGATTGACACCTTGCGCGCGCCATCCTGGGAAGGCGAGTGTGGTCTTACGGGGCGCGACTTCAGATATGGCCTGGGCTTTTTTGTCAGCTGTGCTCCACTTACGCCTTTTGGGGACAATCCGCGCGCCTTTGGACACCCGGGTGCCGGTGGTGCTGTCGGTTTTACCGATCCTGAGGCGGGGTTGGCATTTAGTTACAGCCCGAACTTCTGTTGCGCTGGCGCTGGCGTTGGTGAGCGGTGTGAAGGTCTGATCGCTGCGATGTTTGCATGTGTCTAATATAAGGAACAATTAGAATTGACCGAATTTACAGGTAAAATAGCGATGGTGACGGGTGGCAGCTCGGGCATTGGGGCTGAATTGGCAAAGGCTCTTGCAGCGCGCGGCGCCATTGTGGCGGTTGTTGCCAGCAGCAAAATCGACAAGGCCAAAGTTATTGCCGATGAAATTCTCGCGCAGGGCGGCCAGGCTCGGCCCTATGCCGTGGATGTAAGAGATAATGTTGCCGTTGGTGAACTGGTGAGGTCGATCGTTACAGAGTTCGGCGGGCTTGATATTCTGGTGAATGCTGCGGGTGTATTTCTGCCCAGTCCCACCGGATCAACCACAAGCGATGTGCTGGACAGCATGGTCGATATTAACATCAAAGGGACATGGAATTGCATTCAGGCGGCTGTAGATCCCCTGAAAGCCAGAGGCGGGGGCAAAATTCTGAATTTTGCATCTGTTGCCGGTCTGGCAGCGATCAAGGGATTCGCAATCTATTGCGCCAGCAAGGCTGCTATCGTCATGTTGACGAAATCACTGGCGGCGGAACTGGCCTCCTTCAACATCAATGTCAATGCACTGGCACCCGGCAATACCGAAACGCCGATGAATGAAGCGATGCGCAGTGATCCGGCGATGTCGGATGTCCTGGATGGCATGAAGAATATAACCCCGAGCGGCGTTACCTTTTCGAAGCCGGAAGAAATTGTAGAAGGCGCGCTTTATCTGTTGTCCAAAGCTGCCCGTCCTGTCCACGGTACAGTCCTTTTAATTGACGAAGGTATATCCGCTGCAATCGGCTGAATGTGAAGGAACAGAAAATTATGACCAGAGTGACCTATAAAATTGCAGCCAAAGGGCTATGTGAAACAGCAAACAGGACCAGCGTTTCAATTGGACATCATGATTTTTTTATAGATGAACCCAAAGAGCGCCATGGTACGGATATGGCACCGTCGCCGCTGGAATATCTTGTGGGCTCGTTTGTCGGCTGTACCAATGTGATTGCCAACCATATTGCAAAAGATCTGGGTATCCGGCTTGCTGACATGCAGGTTGACGTGGAAGCTGAGCTGGATGGCGCAGTTTTGCGCGGCAGTGATGTTCCGGTGGCCTTTCCCACATTGCGGCTGGTTGTGAAAGTTAAAAGTGATGCCACGCCTGCGCAAATGGACGAATTGAAACAGCTGCTTGCAAAGCGCTGCCCGGTCTCTGTTCTGTTTCGGCAATCCGGTACGGAAGTTATTGAAGAATGGGATGTGCAGGCGCTTTAGCCTGTTGATTTTTGTTCAAGATCAACACCCGGCCCTGTGAAGCCAGGTTTATGTTCCATCGGGGAACGATGAAAACGAAAAGGATTTTGGCGTGTCAATATTCCATTCCGTGACTAAAAATGGCCGCTATGCCTGGTATGTTGCCATTCTTTTATCCATGGCTCATCTGGTTTCATTTCTTGACCGTTTTGTCATGGGTGTGGTTCTTGTCCCGGTTAAAAATGAGTTTGCACTCAGCGATACGCAGCTTGGGCTGCTTCATGGCACCGGATTTGTTATTTTATATACGCTTCTGGCGCTGCCACTTGGCCGAATGGCAGATATCAGCAATCGACGAAATCTGATCATTGCCGGAATTGTTTTGTGGAGTCTGGCAACTGCGGCTTCTGGTCTGTCGACGTCATTTTCGTCGCTATTCCTTGCGCGTGTTGGTGTTGGGTTTGGCGAGGCGGCGCTTGTGCCTGCGGCAATGTCATTGCTTGCAGCCTATTTCGGTCGCAAGCAATTGGGCCGTGCCGTTGGGACCTTCACAATGGGGGCCTCGCTCGGTCTGGTAGCCGCTTTTATCGGCGGAGGTGCCCTTCTGGGCGTACTTACGGTCGCAGGCGGTATGGACGTTCCCGGAATTGGACATCTGTCACCCTGGAAAGCCCTGTTTTTATTGACAAGTATTCCGGGGTTCTTTTTGGCAGTCTTGTTGCTGACGGTGCGTGAGCCCAAACGGGTAAAGGACGAGACGGTGGCCAAACCAAGTATCCGGGGGGCATTCCAGTATATTGGTCAGCGCAAGCATGCCTACTTCTGGCATGTGGCGGCTTCGGTCTCTGCCATCATCATTATTCAGTCCTTTTCGGCATGGACACCCACGCTCTATGTTCGTTCATTTGGCTTTACGCCTGCCGAAGCCGGTATGGCTGTCGGGCTGGTCATTTTAATTTCCGCGCCTCTGGGCCATTTTGCGGGCGGCTATCTGGTTGATGAATTTCATCGGCGTGGCATTGAAAGCGCACCCGGTCTGGTGATTGCGCTGATGCTGGCTCTGGCGGTTGTGCCTACGGTTGCATTCTGCCTGACGTCGAACGTTACCTTGTCACTTGTTTTGTTTGGTATTTCGAAATTTTTCCTGACAGCGGCAGCCCCGGCGGGCCTTGCGGGAATTCAGATGATTACACCGGACCGATTAAGAGGGTTGGTTACGGCGTGTTTTCTGGCAACCGTCACATTTCTGGCAATCGGGCTCGGCCCGTTTCTTGTTGGCTTAATCACCGACCGGGTCTTCGGTGATGAAAAGTCACTGCCCTATTCACTGCTCGCGATGACGCTGTTTTTTGTTGTCTTCGGTGGTATGGCGGCTTTGAAAAGCCGTCCGGCATTTCAGAAAGCCACGCTCGACAGCTAGGGTCAAGACACTGGTATTTGGCGCTGCTCTTTGAACGTGGCGCGTTGGAAAAGGTAATATTATGAGATTTGCGACGGACACAGGCGGCACATTTACTGACCTGGTAGTGGAGGATGATCAGGGGCGGGTAACGATGTACAAGGCGTCAACAGTGCCCAGTGATCCGGTTGCGGGTGTTCTGGCGGCGCTGACGCTTGCCGCTGAAGACCGCGGGCTAGACCTGAAAGAGATGCTGGCGCTGGGGGATACATTTATCCATGGTACAACCCATGCCATAAATGCCATTATAACCGGCAATACGGCAAAAACTGCGCTGCTCGTCACGGAAGGTCATCGCGACATCCTGGTCTTTCGGGAAGGCGGGCGGATAGAGCCTTTCAACAACACCGTCGCCTATCCAAAACCTTATGTGCCGCGGGCATTGACTTTTGAAGTGCCGGAGCGGCTGATTTATAATGGCGAGACATTGACGCCCCTGGATGAAGCCGCAGTCATCAAGGTCATTCAGTCATTAAAGACCGAAAATATAGAAGCCGTGGCGGTATGCCTGTTATGGTCGACAATTAATCCTGCCCATGAAAACCGGATTGGCGAATTGCTGGCCGAGCATTTGCCGGATATACTCGTTACTTTGTCCCATGAAGCAAATCCGACATTACGTGAATTTCGCCGGGCGTCTTCTGCCGCTATAGATGCCTCTTTGAAGCCCTTGATGGGCAAGTATCTGGGCGGACTGACACAGAGGTTGAAAACAGCGGGATTCGCGGGCGAAGTCATGGTGCTGACCAGCGGTGGCGGCATGATGGCCGCTGAAGAAGTTGCACAGGCGCCTATACGCATCATTAATTCCGGCCCTTCTATGGCCCCGATAGCCGGGCGGTATTACACCGCGCTTGAGGGGCTGGAGCGCAGTGCCATCGTTGCAGACACTGGTGGCACGACCTATGACATCAGTCTGGTCCGCAATGGTCATATCCCCATGACGCGCGAGTTATGGATTGGTCAGCCCATGCGCGGACATATGGTTGGCTATCCTTCTGTCGATGTGAAAAGTGTGGGCGCGGGGGGCGGTTCCATCGCACACGTTGATGCAGGCGGGCTGTTGCATGTGGGGCCCCAAAGCGCGGGGTCGGTGCCAGGGCCGGTTTGTTATGACAGGGGCGGGTCAGAGCCGACGGTAACAGATGCCACCGTAGTGCTGGGCTACCTTGATCCTGACTTTTTTCTTGGCGGCACAATGAAACTCAACCGCGACGCGGCGTATCAGGCCATCAAGAGCCGGGTTGCAGATTTACTTGGTGTTAGCGTTGAAGATGCTGCCTGGAATATTGTTCGGCTTGCAACAGAGAATATGGTTCAGGCGATTGCTGATATTACCGTTGCGCAAGGTATTGATCCTGCTGAAGCGGTGCTGATTGGCGGTGGCGGCGCGGCAGGCCTGAATTCGACTTTCATTGCGCGTCGTCTGGGATGTGACACGCTGGTGATCCCTGAGACGGGGGCCGCTTTAAGTGCTGCGGGTGCCATGATGTCTGATGTAACAAGTGAATTTGCCAGCAGCTTTTTTACTTCCACATCTGATTTTGACTTTGAAAAAGTGAATGCTGTTTTGGCGGATCTGGTTTCTCGCTGTGAAGCCTTCGTGAAGCGCGCCGCAAAACATGTTCTGTCAAGTCGCATTGTCGTGGTTGCCGAGGCACGATACGAAAATCAGGTATGGGATATCGATATGCCCATTACGAGCAATCGTTTCGATGGAGAGGCTGACCTTGTGTCATTTCGCGCAGCTTTTGATGACGTGCATGAGCAGATATTTACCATTCGTGACCCGAATTCACATGTCGAGATCGTTGGCCTGCGGGCGACGGTCAGCTGTAAAGTGCGTGCACACGACGCTTTTCGGCTTGAACGTCCTGCCGCAATAACAGCGCAGCGTGGCGAGCGTCAGGTCTATTTTGCCGACGGCGGTTGGGCGGAAACCCGGATTTACCGTCTGGAGGCCCTGCCGGAAGAAAGCGAAATAAAAGGCCCTGGCATTATAGAATCGCCCTTTACCACAATTGTCGTTGATCCACAGGCGCGTTTTCGTCGTTCCGCGTCCGGTAGTATCGTTATTCATCCTTGAGAAAGGGCCTGTTTTATGACTGACATAACATTAAATGGTGCCGAACTGGCCGTTTTGAACAGCCGTTTGGAAGGCGTCGTCCGCAAGATGGCCAACACATTATTACGTACCGGCAGGTCTGGCGTCCTGAATCGCGCCAAGGACTTCTCTTGCTGTATTGTCACGTCTGACTGCGAGCTTTTGGCGGCGGCGGAAAGCCTGCCTATTCATGTGCTCTCTGGCCCGGATATGATGGCGCGGACAATGCAGGAATACCATCCGAACCTGCAGCGGGGTGATGCCTTTCTGAATAACTCACCCTATCATGGCTGCTCTCACGCTGCTGATCATACCATTTTGGTACCTGTCATCGATGACGCGGGCATTCACCGGTTTACGGTGCTGGCCAAGGCGCATCAGGCTGATGTCGGTAATTCAGAGCCAACAACCTATATGGGCACAGCGCGAGATGTGTATCATGAGGGCGCGCTTATTTTCCCGGCTGTCCAGATCCAGAAAAACTATCAGGATATCGCAGATATTGTGCGTATGTGTGAAATGCGTATTCGTGTGCCTGAACAATGGTATGGGGATTATCTTGCCACAGTCGGGGCCGTGCGGATTGGCGAGAAAGAATTGTTGGCCATGGGCAGGGAGGTAGGCTGGGACAAGCTTGAACACTTCACCCGACAATGGTTTGATTATAGCGAATCCCGTATGAATGAAGCCCTTAAGGCGTTGCCGTCGGGCACCGTCACGGGCAACAGCACCCATGACCCGTTTCCGGGTATGCCGGCTGAAGGGGTGACGATAAAATCTGTCATCACCATTGACGGGGAGGCCGGACGCATTTCCGTTGATATGACCGACAATGTGGATTGCTTGCCGTGCGGTATGAATCTAAGTGAAGCAACGGCGCGCACGGGTGCCATGATTGGTGTCTTTAATTCGATTGATCATATGGTGCCTAAAAATGCGGGCTCATTTCGCCGGATTGATGTCAAACTGCGCCGCGGCTGTATTGTGGGCATTCCTGTGCATCCGTTCAGTTGTTCTGCGGCAACGACAAATATCGCTGATCGGGTGACCAATGGTGTCCAGCGTGCCATTGCGGAACTTGGACAAGGGGCGGGTATGGCTGAAGTAGGCGCGGTGATCGCGCCTTCGGCCGGGGTAATATCAGGTGTTGATGCCCGGAATGGCCGCGCCTTTGTAAACCAGATATTTCTCGCATTGTCAGCTGGCGCGGCAGGACCAAATAATGACGCCTGGTGGACAGTAGGGCATGTTGGCAACGCGGGCATGTGTTGTATTGATGGCATTGAACTTGATGAACTCTACCAGCCGCTTATCGTCATAAAACGGGCATTCCTCGAAGATAGTGAGGGGGCCGGGAAATATACCGGTGCACCTTCTACATATGTCGAGTTTGGCCCGCTTGTTGGCGATATTGACGTTGGATATGTTTCAGATGGCCACATAAACCCGCCCAAAGGTACTTGTGGCGGTCTGGAGGGGGGCAAGGCGGACCAGTTTCTCCGGCGGGTCGGGGGCGTTACAGAACAGCTTCCCGGCTGTGCAATGGTGCATGTGGCTGAAGGTGAGATTGTGGTTGCCATTTCGACCGGTGGTGGTGGTTACGGGGTGCCCGCATCACGCGACCCTGCCAAGGTCGCGGACGACGTCCGTGAAGGTTATATCAGCAGGAAGCGTGCCGGGGAGGTTTATAAAGTGGCTCTGGATGTTTCGGGCCGGGTTGATGTGGCAGGCACACAAAGCCTGCGCGCGCATTAAATATTCAAGACAAGGATCTTTGTTATGACAAGATTGAAACCATTGTCCCAGGAAGAACTGGACGCAAAAGGCGTCGATCTTTCGTTCGTGGGAAAGGATTTTCATGAACTGCCCAATAGTATCCCGACACTCGCCTATCGCCCGGATATTCTGAAGGCGACAGGCGGCTTGTGGCAGGCGGTTATGGGTGACGGGGCTGTCGATCGTGGCTTGAAGTGGCTGATCGGTTATCTTTCCAGCATGTCGGCCGGGTGCCAGTATTGTTCAGCTCATACGGCAACAGGGGCAAACACGGCGGGTATCCCGCCGGAAAAGGTCGAAGCAGTCTGGGAATACGAGCGTCATGCCCTCTACAGCGAGGCAGAGCGTGCCGCCTTGCGTGTTGCGCAAGGAGCGGGACACGTACCAAACGCCGTCAGCGATGAAGATTTTAATGATCTGGCCAAATATTACACTGCCGAACAGATTGTCGAGATTGTTGCTGTGATCGCTTTATACGGTTTCTTCAACCGGTGGAATGACACGATGGGGACGACACTTGAGCAATCGCCCAGAAGTTTTGCCGAAACACATTTAAAAGGACATGGCTGGAATGTCGGGAAACATTCATGACAAGTTTAAGGGGTTTCTGAAATGAATATTGAGTCCCAACGGGTAATTGTGACGGCGGGCGCATCGGGTATCGGGCGTGCCATTGCCGAGAGGTTTCTGGCGGATGGTGCACAGGTTGCGGTATGTGATATTGCCAGTGAGCCGCTTGCTGCCTTTGCAAAAACGTCCACCAGACTGGTCACCGCATGTATAGATGTCTCTGACGCCGGTCAGGTACAGGGCTTTGTCGAAGACGTTGGAAATCAGTTCGGTGGTATTGACGTGCTGGTAAATAATGCGGGTATTGCCGGTGCGATCGGCCCGGTGACTGATATTTCTGATGAGGCATGGCAGCGATGTTTTGAAATCAATGTCCACAGCATGTTCTATTTCATTCGGGCCGTTGTACCGGTTATGCGCCAGCAAGGCCGCGGTGCGATCATTAACATATCGACCGGGTCAACGCAGACGTTGCCAGCCAGTCGGGCTCCTTATATTGCATCAAAATTTGCAGTTGAAGGCCTGACCATGGCGATGGCGAGAGAGCTGGGGCCTGACAATATTCGTGTGAATGGCATTCGTCCCGGATTTGTAAACAGTGACCGGATGGCGGGATTTATGGCGCGTGAAGCGGAACTTCAGGGCACCAGCCCGGAGGCCGTTGAGGCGCAGTTTCTTAAATATATCTCGATGCGCAGCAAGGTTGAAACATCAGAGATCGGTGATATGGCGGTATTTCTGGGGTCTGACCGCGCCCCTCACGTCACCGGTCAGATGATCGGGGTATGTGGACATATTGAGTGGGAGGAATAGTGTCATGAAGCAGAAAGTCATTTTAACGTGCGCGGTTACCGGTAATGCGCCGGTGAACCCCAAATATCCTTATGACTATCCGGTAACGCCGAAGCAAATTTGTGCAACCGTAGTCGAAGCTGCGAATGCCGGTGCTTCAATCGCGCATATTCATGTACGTGATCCGGAGACCGGCCATGGCAGCCGCGACCCCAAGATCTTTAAGGAGGTCGTAGATCGGGTGCGCCAGACAGGTGTTGATATTGTTATCAATCTGACAGCCGGATTGGGGGCCTTTTTTCTGCCTGACCCGAAAGATGAAAGCCGTGCCTTGCCGGAAAGTGATGTGATCGGCGTCGAGGAACGGATCGAGCATTTGAAGGATTGCTTGCCCGATATTGCGTCGCTGGATGTAACGACAGGTAATCAGTCGGAAGGCGGACTTGAATTTGTATATCTGAACACAACCCGCACATTGCGCGGCATGGCAAAGCGCTTTCAGGAGCTTGGGGTGAAGCCGGAGCTTGAAGCTTTTCAGGCAGGTGATGTTCTGTTTGCCAATCAACTGGTCAAGGAAGGTCTGGTTGACGGTCCGCCCATGTATCAATTTGTATTGGGCGTTCAGTGGGCGTCCCCTGCGACGCCTGAGACAATGATTTATCTGCGCAGCCTGCTGCCGCCGGAAGCCGTGTGGAGTTCATTTGGTATCGCACGAATGCAAATGCCGATGGTCGCACAGGCTGTGCTGCTGGGGGGCAATGTGCGCGTTGGTCTGGAAGATAATCTCTATATGGAACGAGGTGTTTTTGCCACCAACGGCCAGCTGGTGGAACGGGGGTGCAGTATTATTAACAATATGGGTGCCAGCGTTGCAACCCCGAACGAAGCGCGTGATATTTTAGGGTTAAGACCTTCCGCATCGTAAATGCAGCCCTGTCGTTGCCGCACACAAAATAATCAGGCATCGGGATTGATGTCTGGTTATTTTGCGGGGCACGTCTGGAAAGGTGAAGGGCGGCAAACAGGATCAGCTTACTTTTTTGCCTCTGCATTAGCGTGCTTCAATAATTCAAATGCCGCGTAGATATCTTGCGCCACCAGCCCAAGAGATTTGTAGAGCGTAATGTCCGCCTCGGACAGGCGGCCCTGAATCTTGCTCTGCACAACATTGCCAATTTCACCGATAATCCGGTCTGCGGAATAGACTCCTTCGTTGATCGGGATCAGAATATCGCCTGCCTCGCGCATGGCGCTGTCAAACGAGTCCACAAACACGCGTGACCGGAGAAGGGTTTCACTATCCGCTTCACGCTCGGTCGCCTTGTGCGGTCCGACCAGATTGACATGTGTGCCCGGACGTAACCATTTCCCCTCCAGAACAGGCTCTGTCGCACCGGTTACCATCGAGATAATATCAGCTCCGGCAGCTTCTTCGACACGGGCCACCGCCCGCACATTGTGACCTGTTTTCCCGGATATTTCCCTGGCGACAGCATCTGCTTTCGCCGGATCCCGGCCCCAGATCATGGTCGCTTCAATTTCTGGTCGTGCGGCCAAAATGGCTTCGATATGAGAGCGGGCCTGAACACCTGTGCCAATAACTGCATGTGTTTTTGCGTCCTTTCGGGCCAACAGTTCGGTGGCCAGCCCGGAGGCGGCAGCTGTGCGAATGGCTGTTACTTCGGCGCCGTCGATAATCGCCACGGGTGTCCCGCTTTTATGGTCGAACAAAATCACAAAGCCCTGAATGGTGGGCAGGCCCGCCGCCGGATTTGCAGGATGCAGGCTTAAAACCTTGACCCCGTAAACTTGTGGATCAGATGCTGATCCGGGCATCAGGGCCAGAAACCCCGATTGATCGACAAGTGGAGACACAAGACGTGATGGCATGTCTATGGTCTTGTTCGAGACGGCGACCATGGCATCACGCACGGCACTGATGCAGCGTTCAAACGTCAGGTGACGGCGAACAGCCTCGCTGTTTAAAAATTTAATATCTTGCATGTGCGGGCCCCGGACTCTGGATTTATGGTTCTCAATCAGGTCTGATAATACTTTTCTACCTGCTTCGGGGTCAAATACCCATTTTCCAAATCGTTTGTCAACTTGTCGGCGGGCACCTTTCGGGTGCGCCGTCCCCCGCTATGAGTCAGCGTTCTCTGTCATAAGGAGGCTGGTTATCCTGCTGTCACGTGCCGGTGTGCGTTGCCATGTTGTAAAAGTGCCGCAACAATGCAGGCCCAAAAGGGGTGTTTCTTATTTCATTTATCCCCTGGCCAGAGTCCAGCCCTTCTTCATTTCTCTCAGCTGCTTCCTGCTGCATTATTTTACGCATGAATTCTGGATCCAGCTCGGGGTGGAACTGGATACCCCACGTAAAAGGAGCGTAGCGAACCGCGTGATATGCTTCATGGTCATTCATGCCGAATACTTTCGTATTGGGAGGCAATTGCAAAACCGATTCGTAATGATGAACGTGAAAATCCACATGGTGTGGAAGAATACTGAAGAGCAGATCGTCTGCACAATCCTGCGTCATGGCAATGCTTGCAGTGCCGGCTTCGAGGCCATTTGGATTGCGTCCAATTACCCCACCAAGCGTGTAGGCCAGTAGCTGGTGCCCAAAGCAAACTCCCAAAATGGGCACAGATTGTTTGATGGCTTGTCTTAACCAGACGGCTGTCTTGTCCATCCATGTTTGCGGGGCTGTGATCATCAGGGGGGATCCGGTAATCAATACGCCGCAATAGGCGTCGGGAGGCAATGACAATGGTTCGTCAAGGTACACCTGAATTACCACGGCATTATCCTCCGGGATTTTCGCGGCGCTAATAAAAGCCTGATCGAGGTCACCATATTCTGTTGCCAAATCAGGTGCCTTGTCAGTTATGGTGCCGGTTTGCAAGATCAGGAAGGGGTTTTGCTGCATAGTCTTCTTTCGTGTCACGATGGTTTGGTTTGATCACTGATATCGGCAGGGTTGGCTTGTATGATTTCGAATTCTTCTTCAGGTGCCTGGGCAACCAGATGATGACGGCTGTAAAACCAGAAATAAGCCATGAATCCGGTCAGGGCCGCTGCTGAAATTGCTGACCACATAACGCTGATTGAAAGGCTGACCACGAGTGCCAGAAGCGACAGGATAAATGCCAGTCCTGAAACCAGTATGCCGCCAGGTGTTCGATAAGGTCGCTCAAGAGCAGGTTCTTTAAGTCGCAGGCGTATATGTGATGCTGTCATCAGGAGGTAGGAAAGGGTTGCGCTGAAAACAACAATCACAATAACCTGTTCTGCAGCCCCCGTTAATGCCAGCAGAAATGCGATTGCGCCGGGTACAAGGATTGCCATATAGGGGGAGCCGCGTTTATTGGTAACAGACAGAAAACGAGGCAGGTAACCGGCCCGTGACAACGAGAACACCTGTCGCGAATAAGCAAAGATAAGAGAAAAAAAGCTGGCGGCAATACCGATAAGTGCCGAGAAACTAATTACATAACGTAATGGGTGATCCGGGCCATATGCATGGGAAAAAGCGACCATCAGCGGGTCTTCGCCTTCTCCCAGACGACTGGCGCCCGCGCCACCGGCTGATGTGATGAGGATCAGTATTGATATAACGAACAGGACGATAATAGCAGCGACCATGGCTCGGGGAACGTCCCGTGTGGGTTCTCTCGCTTCTTCCGAGGCGAGAGGTATTCCTTCGACAGCCAGAAACATGGCAATTGCGAAGGGGAAGCCAGCCCAGATACCCAGGTAGCCCCTGGGCAATAGCGGGCTTGCCCCCCAAGCCGATGTCGTTGCAATGTCGATCAGATTCGAGAACTCAAACTTCGGGAGCATGGCCAGGATAAAGATGAGAATGCCTATGGCGGAAATGCCGGCAAGTATAAGAATAACGCGCAGGGATTCTCCGGCACCTCGAATGTGGGTCAGAAAGAAAACAGCGTAAAGTGGTACAAGCACTTCCAGCCCGCCAACGCCAGTCAGGGATTTGAAATAACCTTCAAAGAACAGGGAGACACCACCTGTAGCCAGCGTATATTCAAATACGATGGCGATGCCGGTTAAAAAGCCAAGTGCGGGCCCGAAAGCCCGTCGGGCAAAACCATACCCGCCGCCAGCTGTGGGTATGATGGATGCGAGTTCAGCGATCGAGAAAATCAGGCAGAAATACATCAGCGCCATAAGGAGCAGGGCAATAAACATCCCGCCCCAGCCCGCCTGGTCAATACCATAGTTCCATGCCGCAAATTCACCGGCGATAACGTAGGATATTCCCAATGCAGCCAGTAGTATCCAGCCAATGGCGCCTTTCTTGAGCTTCCGGGATTGCATATAAGAGGGCCCGGTTATTTCGTAGTCTGCACCATGCTGGTGAATGGTGGTGTCATCGGTCATTTTTCGCCCTTTTCTGTTTATACCGCCTGTGTACTGGATTTCAGCAATCGTCTTCCCTGATCAGAGCAGCAGCTTTTTCCGCGATCATCGCCGTTGGTGCATTGGTATTGCCGCTGGATATTACGGGCATAATCGAGGCGTCTGCAATACGCAGGGCCGAAATCCCATTCACCCTTAATTTTGGGTCGACAACAGCCAGAGAATCTTTCCCCATCCGGCAACTGCCCGCCGGGTGGCACATGTTTACTGCAGCCTTTCGAAGAAATTGTACCCATTCTGCATCGCTGTTTACGTCGGGCCCTGGTGCCACTTCACCTGTTATAATGTTGGCAAACGGGTGCTGGTTGTAGATGGCGCGTGCCAGTCGACCGCCTTCGGTTAAAGCTTTAATATCTTCGGTACGGTCCAATAGCCGGTAGGTCACTTCAGGTTGTGTGCCCGGATCGGCATTTACGAGACGGATTGATCCTCTTCCTTGAGGTTGGCACAGACTGACTGCCGTGGTGACGGATGAGTCCGACAGAAAAGACACGCCTTGATCCTGTACTTTGTAACCGGCAGGCATAAAGCTCATTTGACAGGCTGCGCCGCCTTCAGGACTGTTTCCCGTGAATAATGTCGCCTGACACATGCCCGAACCAGCCGGACCGGACCGCTTCAGGAGCCATTCAAGGCCGGCAGACGCCATTCCGCGCCAACCCAGAACATCCGTCCAGGTTTTGGTCTTTACCGTGGCGCTTATCCAGATGCAGGGGTGGTCCTGCAGATTTTGGCCAACTTCAGGTTGGTCCAGATGAATATTGACGCCTGCCTGTTGAAGTGAATGCGCAGGGCCGATTCCCGAAAGCATCAGAATTTTGGGGGTGTTGATTGCACCAGTTGATAAAATGACTTCTCTACTGGCATGGATGTGTTTCTCACGACCATTCTTGTTGATCACCACGCCGGTGGCACGGTTATTATCAATGATTACACGGTGTACCTCTGTATTGGTCAGAATCGTCAGGTTTTTTCGTGTTCGTGCAGGGGATAAATATGTTCGATCTGTACTTTGGCGCCAGCCGCCCGATGCACTGGACGGGCAGGGCATGGCGCCGAATGACGGGTGGGGGAAAGCCAGCGTTTCAAGCGGGATGCCTGCTGCAACAGCACTTTCAAGGAAGATATTTGAGACCGGGTGCATATCTGAAGGTTGCCGGATATTAAGCGTTGTTCTTGCTTTTCTTGCATATGAGGCAAGTTTTTCAGTTTGCCAGTCCGACCCGCCAGCAGCTTCCCAAAGGGCCAAATCGGCGGCAAGTGTCTCTACATAGACCATACCGTTGATACTGCTGCCACCCCCGAGAACCTTCCCGCAGGTTAAGGTTTCTCGACGATTGTTTCTTGATGGATCGGCTTCCGTTTCAATAAGCCAGTGATAGTGCGGGTTACCTTTCAGGAAATATATTCCATTGGGTATCTGGATAAACGGAGAGAAAGCCTTCCCGCCTGCTTCAATGAGCAGGACCTTTACATCGCTATCCTCGGACAGGCGTGCGGCGAGTATACATCCTGCCGTGCCGCCCCCTGCAATAATATAGTCCCAATCTGGCATATGTGTGCTTCCTGAACTTTTATATTGAGTAGTATATCGAAAAATAAAAAATTTCCAATAAAGAAAATATTTGACATTATAGAAAATATTTGGTTTTTTGAGTCATGTTAACTGGATGTTCCGGTGCTGAGAGTGAGTACCTTGTGAAGGGATTGAATGAGATGGGTGATTTTACCGGACGCGTTGCGTTTATTACCGGGGCCGGCGGTGGCATGGGTCTGGCGACGGCATTGGCGTTCATGGCGCAGGGCGGCAGGGCTGTGTTGATGGATGTGAAGCCGCAACCGGTGGAATTGAAAAATCTGTCGGACCAGTTCAGGTTTGTGCAGGGTGACTTGACAAATGAAGCGGTTGTTCGTGATGCGGTTGGTCTTGCTGAAACGGAATTCGGACAACTCGATTATCTGGTTAATATTGCGGGTGTGCTTTGGTTTGATCGGGATAAATCTGTCCTCGATATTGATCTGGACGTTTGGGATCAGGTCATGTCGATTAATCTCAAATCCATGGTGCATACCATTCGCCACGCTGTGCCATTGATGAAGAAAAATGGTGGGGGCGCGATGGTCCATTTTTCCACCGTGCAGTGTTTGCGTGGTGATCCGAAACCACAGGATGCTTATGGCGCTTCAAAAGCGGGTGTTGCCGCCTTGTCAAAATCAGTCGCCATTCAGTTTGCTGAGGAAGGCATCCGGTCAAATGTTATTTTCCCGGGTCTTGCCATGACACCCATGCAGTCCCGCTGGGAGGGAAATGAAGAAATTCAAAAGGCTGTTGCCGCGCATGTGCCTGTCGGTCGCATGGGGTCAGCGGATGATATGGCAAACGCTTGCCTGTTTCTTCTGTCGGATAAAGCTTCGTATATCACCGGTACCGAACTGATCGTTGATGGCGGTATTTCTGCCCGTCTTTAAAAGAACTGGTCTTGTCTAAATTGAACACGAATAACGAAGGGAGTTAAAAATATGCTGAGTAAAAAGAACCACAATATCAAGGCTCGCAACTATATTGCGTCGGTTTCCGTTCTGGCTCTTCTAGCTGGAATAGGGGGGGCATCTGCTGCGCCGGGAATTTTGGAAGAGGTCGTCGTGACCGCGCAAAAACGCGAACAGAATTTGCAGGATGTGGGTGTGGCGGTTACAGCCATGACGGGCGATCAGATGAAGGCTTTGGGGTATACCAGTTCAACAGATATTGTTGATATGACACCGGGCATGCAGCTTGTGTCACCCAACGGCGGTTCATCGAATTTTTTTACAATCCGTGGTGTGACGCAGAACGACTTTACAGACCATCAGGAAAGTCCGGTCGCAACCTATATTGATGAAGCTTATGTCAGCCAGATGTCTGCGGGCAGTTTTATGTTGTTTGATATGGACCGTGTGGAAGTCCTGCGGGGGCCGCAGGGCACGTTATTTGGTCGCAATGCAACTGGCGGACTGGTGCATTTTATCACCAAAAAGCCTACTCCCGAGTTTGAGGGGTATGCCGAACTTGGGTATGGTTCTTACAATGAAATAAAAGTTGAAGGCGCGATTGGCGGGCCAATTTCGAAGAAGGTTATGGTGCGGGCGTCTGGCGCGCTGAACAAGCATGATGGCGTGATCGAAAATCGCCTGGGTCGGGATATTGGCAACGCCAATGATTATGCCGGTCGTTTTCAGGTTCTGCTGGAGCCTGCAGAAAATTTCTCGGCGCTGCTAAGCGTCCATGGCGCGAGTTCCAAAATTCGGGCAGGCGCATATCAACACAGGGTCTCTACTGTAAATGCTGAAGGGTTGGGGGAGTTCCTTTCTCCTGATGTCAATGCGTATGGTACCTGTGCGGGATGTGACCTCAATGGATACCGTGATACGGACGGGGATAATCATGCTGGTGACTATGATTTCGTCGGTCGTAATAATATCGAGAGCTGGGGAACCACGGCGCGGTTGGAATGGTCAAATGATAATATAACAATTACGTCAGTTTCGGATTATTCCGAGCTTGATAAAGATTATATTGAGGATTCGGATTCAGGACCATTCCCTTTCCAGCAGTTTTACCTTCAGAGTGACGTGAAGCAATATTCCCAGGAATTGAGAGGCTTGATTCAAGGCGAGAATTATCGCCTGCTCGGTGGCGTTTATTATCTGAAAATCAATGGGGATTACGTCAATGGCATTGAACTGCCAATGGACGGCATTACGATTGATAACCCGTACACACTCGATACAAAGTCCTGGGCGATATTTGGTCAGGTTGAGTATGATATTTCCAGCAGCTTTACGGCCATTGGCGGGTTCAGGTGGACGGAAGATAAAAAGACGATCAACTATACTTCCAATCTGCTGGATTACACTACTAATGCCCAGTTGCTGGAATTGGCGGCCTTTAATCCGGGATTATCCAGTCTGGCAATCGTTGACAAGGGCAACTGGTCGGCCAAGGCGGAAATCGACTGGCATGCTGCCGAAGATACGTTGGTTTATTTAAGCTGGAACCGTGGCATAAAAGGCGGGGGCGAGAACGCCCCTCTGGATGTATCCGGGTTGCTGGATCCGATAACCGGGGCGCTTGACTTTGCCCGCATGTCATTCCGGGATGAAGTTATCAATGCGTATGAGTTTGGGGTGAAAACGGATCTGGCAAATGGTCTTGCGCGCCTGAATACAGCCGTATTCTATTATGATTACAACGACTATCAGGCTTTCAACTTTCAGGGCCTGACAACTTTTATCGTGAATACAGACGCCCGGATATACGGGCTGGATGTCGAGTTGATTTCATCTCCTGTGGAGGGGCTGGATGTTATGTTGGGTGCATCGTTGCTGAGCGCGCGGGCGTTCGACGTGCCGTTGCCCACGGCAACAGCTGACAGGGACATTGCCTTGTCACCCAAGGTCAATTTGAATGGTCTGGTCCGCTATTCATGGCCTGTTTCCGGCGGCACGATAGCCGTCCAGGGTGATTTCAAATACCTTTCGAGCCATTATTTCAGCATCTCAAACGCAGATGTGACGCGGCAAAATGGTTATGTGGTTGCCAATGCGCGCATAAGCTACACCACGGATGACGATCACTGGAAATTCTCAGGATACGTCAAAAATATTGGCGATAAATCATATGACGTCATTGGATTCGATGTATCTTCGTCTGGCTATACCGAACGTTTCCCGGGTAATCCTCTCTGGTGGGGTCTCTCCGCAGCTTACAATTTCTAGGCTGTATGAGTAAATCCGGGATCAGGCCAGTGGAGGAAAAGTTGAGCAATCTACCCAACAAGCCAAGTCACGCCGAATTGCTGGAATTTATTGCAAGCAGCAATCTGGAATATGCCACCATTGGCTTTGCTGATTATCAGGGAACGATCCGGGGTAAATATGTTTCGCGTTCAAAGCTGGAGAGCGCGTTGGAGAAAATGAGCTTTCCGCTCATTTCTCTGGCGCTGGATCCGACAGATGCAGTTTTGTTTGCGCCGGGCATCTCCGACCCTAACTCCGGATTTTTCGACAAACCTGCGAGACTTTTGCCGGAAACCGCCAGATTTATTCCGTGGGAGCGTGAAGGGCGCAACCTGTTTATCCTTGCCGAATTTACGGATGAATGGGCGCAATATTGCCCGCGCGGCGTATATCGCCGTGTCTACGAACGGGCACGGGAGATGGGTTACACTCCTTGCCATTCTGTCGAGCTTGAGTTCACGCTTTTCGATGAGACAGCCCTGTCTGCGGCAGAGAAAGGGTACAAAAACCTGAATGTCGCGACGCCACACAGGACCTATTACTCGCTGGTGCGTCAAGGCGTTCAGGCAGAGTTCTACAATGAACTGATGGATCTGGCGGAAGTTATGCGTCTTCCGCTGGAGAGCCTTCATGAGGAAATGGGTGCCGGGTTTATGGAGGTTGCTCTTCAATATGGCTCTGGTGTGGAGGTCGCGGATCACGCAGCCCTGTTCAAGACGTTTTCCAAGGTGATGGCACAGCGCGGGGGCAAGTTGATCAGCTTTATGGCACGTTGGTCTAACGATGCGGACGGGCAAAGTGGCCATGTTCATGTCTCACTTTTGGATATGGACGGGAAACCCGTTTTTCATGACCCTGACGGGTTTCGCAAGATGAGCGATACGATGCGGTTTTTTATCGGCGGCATGCAGAAACTAATGGGGGATTTCCTGTTGATGCTTGCCCCGAATATTAATTCCTTTAAACGGCTTGTGCCGGGTATCTTTGCCCCGATTTCAGCGGAATGGGGTGTTGAGAACAGAACCTGCGCTATTCGCGCAATCCCCGGTTCTCCCAACTCCTCCCGGGTTGAATGTCGAACGCCAGGCGCAGATGCCAATCCCTATCTTTCATTGGCGGCAGTCCTGGCCGCGGGTCTTTATGGCATTGAAAACCGTATCGAGCCAACAGATCCTTCCGATCAGAATGCTTATGAAAATGATCCGCCGGAACATCTGAAATTTCCAGGGAGCTTTGCCGAGGCGATAGGGCGTTTCAGACAATCTGCGGAAGCACGACAATTCTTTGGTGACGCTTTTGTAGAAGCGTATGCCGACACACGACAAGCCCAGTTGGAGCAGTTTGCCGCGATGGTGACTGACCGCGAACTGGAGCGATTTTTTGAGTTAGTATAGAGGTTAAATAAATGAGCGGTTTCGACATCATTTCCCCCATTGATGGCAGCCTGTATGCCAGTCGTACCTATGTTGATCGTGAAGCTGTTTTTTCTGCAGCCGCGAAGGCTCGAAAGGCGATGGTTGACTGGAAATTCACACCATTTGAGGATCGTGTGAAACTGGTCGAAGGGTTTTTACGTGCACTTCAGGAACGTCGGGAGAAGCTGGCAGAATTGGTAACGTGGCAAATGGGGCGGCCATTGTGGCAGGCAGATGAAACGGGCCGCCTTTGGGAAAGTGGTCAGGTTCTGATCGAAGACGCACGCAAGGTGCTGGCCCCGGCAGAGATCAAACAGGACCTCAATGTTCGCCGTACTGTTGAACTGGAACCTTTGGGGCTCTGTTTTTCAATTTGTGCCTGGAATTATCCGGTGGCGATGGCCTCCAGCCTTGTCACCGGACCCTTGTTGATGGGGAATGTGGTGCTTTTTAAACATGCGCCGCAAACAGCCCTGATTGCCGAGGTTTTTGCCGAGGCGGCAGAAGCAGCCGGCTTGCCGGACGGTGTATTTCAGGCCCTTCATATTGCCCATGGTGATGCCGAGGCACTCATCGGGTCAGGTCTGGTGGATATGGTGCAATTCATTGGCTCATCGCGCGGCGGTCATGCTGTTTACGATGCGGGAAAAGGCAGTTTTACCCGTTACGGGCTGGAACTGGGGGGCAAGGACCCCATATATATTCGTCCGGATGTGCCGCTTGACAATATTATGGATGACCTGATGGAAGGGTGTTTCGGGAATGCAGGGCAATCCTGTTGCTCTGTTGAACGAATCTATGTTCATCGTGATATATTCCAGCTTTTCATTGACCGGTTTGTCGCAGCGGCAGCGCAAGTGAAAATTGGTCATCCGATTGATGATAAGTCTTTTATTGGACCGGTTGTTTCGTCTGCTGCGGCTGCGCGGATTAATGAACTGGTTTCTGATGCAACATCAAAGGGTGCCAAAGCGCTTTTGCCAACCGGGTTATCACCGCTCGGGAAGCCGGGCTCAGCCTATGTCGAACCCCAGGTTCTTGTGGATGTTGATCACACCATGGCTATCATGAGGGAAGAAACCTTTGGGCCTGTAATTCCGGTGATGTCTGTGGATAGTGACGATCAGGCAGTCGAATTGATGAATGACAGTGATTATGGCCTGACGGCAGCTATTTGGTCACAGGATGTGGAATTGGCCCTTGCTTTGGGGCGTCGTATTGAAAGTGGGACTTTTTACGTCAACCGCTGTGACCATGCCGATATGTATTTGCCGTGGGGCGGCGTCAAACAGTCCGGCATCGGCCGATCTTATTGTGTTAAAGGGTTGGAAGAGCTTGTCACCAGCCGCTCTTATCATATCAGGACTCTGAAAGGATGAATTCGGGGCCGAACATAACCGGGGCCCGGACAGAAGACATTATATCTGAAGCGGCAACCATTTTACCTGGTGCCCGTAGACCTGATTTTGTTTTGACGTGTGAGCATGCAAGTTGGCGCGTTCCTACCCCCTGGCATGACCTGGGGCTTTCAGCAGATTTGTTGCGTCAACATATTGGTTGGGATATTGGGGCGGCGGAGGTGACGCGGGAATTGTCGGCGCTCATGCGTGCGCCTGCTTTTCTGGCCGGGTATTCGAGGCTCTTTGTTGAATGCAACCGTATGCCCACGGCCCCGGATTTTGTCGCGGCGCAGTCGGCGGGTATTCATATACCGGGCAATCAGGGAGTGACCGCTGACGAAATTTCTCTTCGAAAAAAGGTGGCCTATGATCCGTTTCACAAGGCTATATCTGACTATCTGGATCAACTGGAGGAACATAAAATCAGGCCGATACTGATATCGGTTCACAGTTTTACGCCAAATTTGGGAGACGAAGCGCGGCCGTGGCATGCGGGGGTATTGTGGAAAGAGGATAGTGACCTGCCGCTTGCCTTGCATAGAGAGATGAGCAAGCAGCACGAGGGGCTGATAGGGTTAAATAGTCCTTATGATCCACATAAGGTCGAGACGATGACGCTTGATTATCATGCTTTGCCTCGCGGGTTGCCTCATGTAGTGCTCGAAATTCGTAATGATTTGATCAATGACGGGAAAGGTGCTTTATATTGGTCAAAACTGATTGCCGACAGTCTCACGGCCTTGAAGGCCATGAGTTGATTATAGAGGCAATCTTTGGATAAGAGATAATGAGCGATAATATAGCGGATGCGGATATTACTTTAGGACAGCGCTTGCGGGAATATCGCAAGGCGCATGGCATGCGGCTGGCTGATATCAGTCAGATTACCGGCATTAATGTCTCTACTTTGTCAAAAATTGAAAATGGCAAAATCTCCCTGAATTTCAGTACTGTATTGAAAATAGCAGAAGATTTATCCTTGCCAATTGCAAACCTGATTGGACCTGTAGATGACCCGGGACAAGGCGGCAGAAGGGCGATTACGCGCGATGGGGAAGGGCATACGTTTGAGCACTTTCGCTGGGATTTGGAAACGCTTTGCGATGACATGATCCAGAAACGTAATGTATTCTGGAAAATGAAGGTACATAGCCGTACGCCGGAAGAGTATGGTGAGTTTTCTTCTCACCCGGGGGAAGAGTTTCTTTATATTCTTGAGGGCGTGATGGACCTCTATACCAAGGCTTACAAGCCGGTAAGGTTGCAAAAAGGGGATAGCATCTATTTTGACAGCATGACACCCCATGCCTATATCGCTGTCAGTGAAGTGCCCCCGCTTGTTTTGATGTCGAATACTGTCGCGCAGGGAGCACTGGGGGGCTTCGAGCCAAACACCTGACGCTTTCAATAATGGGGTCGGGAAGAGGTATGTCAGCTCTTGACATATATTCTTTCGCCTATCTTCCGATCATATATATCCTTTGTTTACCTGGTTTTTTAATATATGACCAGAATGGGCAACACGCTGGAAATGTCTCTTAAAGATAAAATGTCCAATCAATAACCGGACTATCAAGAATATTGCTTGTGCGAAAAGTTTGACGGTGGTCATGGATCAGGATGAATTTGAAGAAGGTCAGCACGAGGAAATGCTGCCGCGCCGACACTGGGTTATCCGGGGCAAAATGGAAGCCCCTCCCGGGCAGGCTGCTCTCATTCCACGCCCTCAGCTAACAACGCTTCTGGACCAGTCGCTGCAGTATCGTCTTTTTCTGGTAACCGCACCTGCCGGTTACGGGAAAACCGTTACACTGGCCCAATGGCAACGTCTTCAGCAGAAAGCAGGAAAGAAAGTTGCCTGGCTGACGCTTGATGAAGGAGAGAGCGAGCCCAGCCAATTTCTCTCCTACATTATCTTTGCCCTTATGGGGGCTGGCTTGAATGTCGGCAGACTGGAAATGCTGGCGGAACAGGGGCTGAATGATATTTCGCCACTCGCTGGCGTCGCAACCCTTCTTGACACCATTGCCGACATTGAAAGCGAGACTGTGCTGATCCTTGACGATTATCATCGTCTTCACTCTGCTGAAGTGGATCAGCTTGTCAGTACAATCCTGTCAAATTGTCCCCGAAATTTCCATCTGATTATTTCCACCCGTGAATTACCGAAACTGGATATGCCCCGGTTGGTCGCTTATGGTCAGGCTCAGGAACTGGGGCTGGACAGGCTGCGCTTTTCACGAGAAGAGACGAAAGCTGCCGTAAATATGGCGTTGCCGCAGGATGCCCTGCAAACATTGTTTGAAAAAACGGAGGGCTGGCCGGTAGCCGTGCAGCTTGCACGGGTGGTTTTGCAAAGCACCGAAGGGTCGCGTGCGATTGCCGAAAGCTTTGGGGGCAAAACAGTCCCGGTTGCCGCCTATCTGACGGATCAGGTTATTGACAGCCTGTCTGAAGATCTGCGGGAATTCTTGATGCAGACATCCATTTTGGAGCGGTTTAATGCGCCGCTCGCCAACGCGATTTGTCAGCGGAAAGATTCATGGGAAACGCTTGCCAGGCTTGAGTTGTTGCAGGCCTTGCTGATCCCGCTTGATCTCAATGGAGAATGGTACCGGTACCACCATCTTCTGTCGGAATATCTGCAAAATCTACTGGTGAGATACCGGGCGGAAGAAATTCTGGCCCTGCACTTGCGGGCATCATTCTGGTTCGAGGCGGAAGGTTACGTCGCGGAGGCCGTGCGACATGCCCGTCAGGCTGAAGACTTTGGTCGTTGTGCTGCCCTGATTGCAGATGCAGGCGGATGGGAGCTTATTCTGTTTGGTGGCATCGGATATTTGCGTAATCTTTTGCGCAATATTCCAGAGAAGGAATTACATAGATTCCCGCGTTTGCAAATTGCCAAAGCGTATCTTGTGCTGAAAGACGGCAGGGTCAGCGAATCCCGTAACCTGTTGAAAGCCGCTATTAACAGTCCACAGCACAGATCTGTCGAGGCTTTGGATGAAAGGGAGGCACTGGAACGGGACTTGCTGAATGTCGAGATGTTGCTTGATATATACGAGGAACGGGACGTGGAGCATAAGGGGGCGGGTCATTATCGGGCCATTGAGGCCAGAGTAAAACCGGAAGATCAGGTCACTATCGGTATTATTAGATGTGCTTCGGCCTTGTCGTCACTTTGTCGGGGTGAATTTGACGAGGGTTATGCCTGTGCCAGGCTGGCCATGCGGGCAATGCGCGAGGGCAACACCATATTGGGGCTTAATTATTGTTATCTGCATTCCGGCGTAGCGGCCTTTTATCGGGGGCGGCTGCGTGAAGCCATGGCGGACGGCTGGCAGGCGCTGACAATGGCCGAAGATAATTTTGGGGCGGACAGCGGGCTACGGTCATTGGCCGAAGTGCTGAAGGGTACTATTCAATATTGGCGTGGAGAGTTGGGGGAAGACGATGAAGGCGGATTCCGCACGGCTCTTGATCATGTGGAGCAGTTTGACGGCTGGGGGGAGCTTTACTCACTGGGCCTTGAGGTTCAGATGGGTCTCGCCATGGAGCGCTCCGATGCTATAGCTGTTGATGCCGCAATTGATCAAACCGGTCGTATCGCGGCCAAACGAAATATTCACCGCCTTGAACAACAGGCCAAAGCCTATCGCCTTGTTGCGGCTGTTGCCTTCGACCGGCAGAGGCAGGCAGACAAGATTGCAGACGAACTGTCAGAACAGTTTCCGCTGCGCGTGTGGGCAAAACGACCTGTGCTGTGGCGCCCTTATCGGGACGCCGCTTTGGCACTGGCCCGATATCATGACGGTGTTGACAATTCAAAAGCCCTGTCCCGCATGGATGACCTGATTGCCTGTTGCCGCCACTTCGGTTCCCAAACCTATCTGATTGATGCTTTGGTGATGGGCGCTTACTATCTGGACAGATCAGGACATCGGACCCGGGCCGCAGAGAATATTTTTGAAGCGGCACAACTGGCGTCAGGCGAAGGCATCCGCAAACCCTTTGGTGTTAAACCTGAAGGGTTGCCGTTGCTCCGTTATGCAATGCGTCATGGCCGGGAAGAAGCCATTAACTCTGCCACACTTCTTTTCCTGTCCCAATGTATTGAGGCTGCGGTACCTCTGTCCCACAGTCACGCCGGGCTGACATCACTTTTTAGTCCCCGGGAACGTGAGGTGCTTCAGGAATTGGGGCTTGCACACACCAATAAACAGATCGCCCGTACTTTGGACATGACCGAACATACGGTGAAATTTCACCTTAAGAATATCTTTGTCAAGCTTGGGGTGGAGCGCCGCACGGAAGCCGTGGTGAGTGCTCGAAAACAGGGATTTTTGTAATAATATTTCAAAACTGAGACATATTATTACGCCACACTATCCCGTTGTTTAGCTTAATCCTGATCGATTCTGATCAAACCTATACCAAAAAATCCCTGGCCTACTCACCGTCTGCGTTGCGGCCTTGTACTGAATCTCCGAGCATAGACAAGCCTTGGGTCGCCTGATCTTTGCCAGATCGTCAAACGCATCACGCTTGAGGTTCGGACATCAAGAATAATTTTTTGGAGGAATTTAATATGATAAAGCCGACCGCTGTATCGCTCATTGCCCTGACATCATTGTGTGGCCCGCTTGCGCTGATGCCTGCCCTGTCTCTGGCGGCAGATAGTGCCAATGACTGGGCACTGGAAGAAATTGTTGTATCTGCCCGCATGCGGTCAGAATCGCTGCAGGATGTGCCGCTGAGTGAAACTGCCTTTTCCGCCCGGCAAATTGATGACGCTCGTGTCGATCAGGTCGGTGACTTTATCGCCCTGACGCCCAATGTTACGATCGCACAATCTCAAAGTGCAGGCCTGTCTTTTTTGACAATCCGAGGGATCACCCAGGTTCGTAACGGCGAGCCGCCGGTGGCTACAGTAGTTGACGGAGTTCTTCAGGTTAATTCACGCCAGTTTACCCAGGAATTGTTCGATGTGGAACGGATCGAGGTTCTGCGTGGGCCCCAGGGGGCGCTTTACGGGCGCAATGCAACGGGCGGCGCCATTCTGATTTCGACCCGCCAGCCAACAAACGAACTGGAAGGCCATGTGCGGGCAGGGATCGGCAGGGGCAATGAATATCTTGCCCAGGGGGCTGTCAGTGGTCCGGTGGTAAAAGACAAATTGCTGTTCCGTCTTGCCGCCAGGTATCAGGATCGGGATGGCTATCTTGAGAATATAAATTTGAACGAAAAGGCAGACCCTTATGAGGATTTGACAGTTCGTGGCCTGCTTAAATGGAATGCATCGGATGCCTTTACGGTCGATCTGCGTGCCAGCCTGACACGCACTGAAGGCGGCGCCGTGAACTTTCAATATCAACCGGCAATACTGGGCCCGGACGGTGTGACTTTGGCGGACGGAAATTTCCCTTTTGATTTTTCAATAGACGATGCCAATCTGGTAGACAGAAAGATCAAGGCGACAAATATCGGTTACGGCGAGCGTGATATTGATGAACTGTCCATGAAAATGGATTATGACGCCGGTTTTGCGACATTTACCTCAATCACATCCTATAACGAGTTGACGGAATATGTTCAGGGAGACCAGTTTCCATATACTGCAGCGCCAACCCGCAATACGCTGCTGGGACCAGTTGATGGCACACAGACACAATATGTGAATGTAAAGGCCTGGAGCCAGGAATTCCGTATTACATCCTCTGCGGATCAGCGTTTGCGCTGGATGGCCGGGGTTTATTATCTGGATACCCAGCGGTTTATTTCGACGACAACCGGTGAAGATCTGGGCCTGGGCATCACTCGAATCGAGCAAGCCCCGCTTTTTGCCGATCCTGTAAATCCGACCCAGACTTTCTTTGCCGACGACAATGATAACAGAGCCTGGGCTGTATTCGGTAACCTTGCTTATGACATTACCAAGCAGGTAGAAGCATCTTTTGCCATTCGTTATGACAAGGATAAACGCAAACAGACCGTCTCGGATTTGAATACCGGTGGTGTACCGGGGGCCATTAACGAACGTACCTATGACAAGGCCCAGCCCAAGGTCACCTTGCGCTGGCAGCCGGAAGAAGACATAAATCTTTACGGGTCGTGGGGTGTTGGGTTCCGCAGCGGACAGTTTAATCAGAATGGTGTTGGTGCGGCAGCGGCTCTGGCAGGCGTTCCCGGAGTGCAGGACTCGGTTGATCAGGAAGATACCGAAACCTTTGAACTTGGCTTCAAGACCGAGTTTCTGAATAACAGATTGCGGTTGAATGGTGCCCTGTATCGTACCAAGGTGACGGGCCAGCACTATTTTGTATTTGTCGGTCCGGTCGGGGCGCAGGTTCTGGTTAATATTGATAAGGTCGAGCTGACGGGTGGCGAGCTTGAAGCACTGGCGCACATTACCGAGGGTCTTGACACCTTTGTCTCCCTTGGCGTGACGGACAGCAAAGTCGATACATATCTGCTAAATCCGGCGGCAGAAGGCAACAAGTCGCCCTATACACCCAACTACACCTTTAATGCGGGCGTACAGTACAGAACCAATATTACCAACTCTTTGGGCTTGTTTGTTCGGACCGATTACGAACGGCGCGGCAAGCAATATTGGGACCCTGAAAATACCACAGTCCGTTCTTCGCTTGACCTTGTTCGTCTTCGCATAGGCGTTGAAGATCCCGAGGGTCGTTGGTCGGTGACGGGAACGGTCGATAATCTTTTCGACGAAAAATATAACGGCGAATACGTTCTGGGCGGCTTTGCCAGCCCGGCCAACCCCCGCGTATGGCATGTGGACGTTCGTTATAATTTTTAGGGTGCCGGGCGCGTCGGTTTATCGTCGGCGTGCCCCACTGCCTTGTCTCATCTTCTTGAAAGGAGCACAAATGAACCCGGTTTTTTCAAACGCAGCACCGGCGACAAGAATACTTTGGCTTAATCCGGTCGGGTTTGATGCCTATGATGCCCCGATTGCAGAACTTCTGGGGCAGATCAAGCGGCCTGAAACGTCTTTGGAACTGGTGTCTTTTGACATGCCCAGGCATACAACGCATCTCGAATACCGGACATATGAATCACTTGTTGTGGCGGATATTGTCAGGATGGCACGTTATGCCGATGAGGAGGGTTTTGATTCTGTGGTTATCGGCTGTTTTTATGATCCGGCTCTTGAAGAAGCGCGAGAGATTTCCGGGAACACAATCATTACGGCACCCTGTCAGGCGAGCATCCAGATTATGTCGAACCTGTGCAATCGGTTTTCGATCATTGTTGGCCGGGACAAATGGAAACAAAAAATCCGGGAACGGGTCCGTCATTATGGCGCGGATGAAAACCTGGCATCCATTCGATCTATGGATCTGGGTGTTGATGAATTCCAGCGTGATACTGCACGCACAGAGCAGCGGATACTGGATGTCGCGCGGCAGGCTGTAGCAGAAGATCATGCGGAAGGTCTGATACTTGGCTGCACGATCGAATACGGGTTCTTTCAGGAGGTTCAGAAAGTGGCAGGTGTCCCCGTAATCGACGCCGTTTTTGCCTCTTTCAAGATGGCGGAATATCTGGGTGCAATCAAAACACAGTTTGGCTGGCAGCCCAGCCGGGCCTGGGGATGTGCGCCGCCGCCTGAAGCGGAACTTGAGAAATTTGGTATTTTTAAGGATGCGCCGCCTATAGGCAATCGTATCCAGGTGGCCGGAGAATAAGGCCGGGCTCCTGTTTTAATATGTGATTTTAGGAATTTGATATGAAAATCCTTCATGTGAACGAGATGTGGAGAGATGGCCTGAATATTCAGGAACTGATGGCTTTCGCTGACGGGACAGCCGAAGGGACGGGCAGGGCTTTGAAAGTTGGGATTGCCAGTTTTCCCAAAGGTGTCCGCCATCCGGAAACCGGCCTTAAACCACATGCAGAACGGGAAATATCCCTGGTCGTGGCAGGATCTTTCGATCTTCATATGGCGGACGGTGATTACCGCGCTCAAGCCGGCGATCTTATTGTGATCGAGCCGGGTGAGGAACATGCGACCACCTCACGTGAAGACGGGCGCGTCTTCTACATTTTGCATGGTTAGGCTGTAAACAGTTATGGAACAAGATATGATGAAAATGAGAGCGGCCAGCGATGTCGGTGGTACCTTTACTGATCTGGTCTATTATGACTATGATCCTAAATCGGGCGTTTGCGGTACGGTCAGAAGTGCCAAAACAGATACGACGCCGCCAAATTTTGAAGACGGGGTCATGGCCGGAATCAGGAAGGCAGGCATTGATTCCGCTCATCTGGATTTCTTTGCTCATGGTTCGACCGTGGTCATCAATGCCCTGACAGAGCGCAAGGGCGCGAAAACAGCCCTGATCACCACAAAGGGGTTTCGGGATGTCCTGGAAATTGCCCGTGGTAATCGTCCGGACCTGTTCAATTTCAATTTCCGGAAACCAAAGCCCTTTGTTGAACGTTATCTTCGGGCCGAACTGGATGAACGGGTGACATATAAAGGCGAGCTGGTACGCAAGGCAGATCTGGACCCGCTTGAGGATATCGTCGCCTGTTACAAGGCCGAAGGGGTTGAGGCCATTGCTGTCTGTTTTCTGCATGCCTATGTAAATCCCGCCAATGAAAAATCCGTCATTGAACGGATTGCCGAATTATGGCCTGAAGTTTCTGTTCTTGCGTCCTTTCAGATCAGCCGGGAATGGCGTGAATACGAGCGGACCAATACCACTGTCCTGTCCGCCTATGTCCATCCGACAGCCAAAAAGTATATTGAATCTCTTGAGCGTAAACTGACGGCAGCCGGTTTTGGCGAGCATCCATATATGATGCAGTCAAACGGGGGAATTGCAACGGTAGAAGCCGCCAAGGCAAACCCCATCACCATGGTGGAATCCGGTCCGGCCAGCGGCATCTTTGCAGCGGCCTATATGGGTAATGTGATTGGTGAGGACAATTTGATCGTGCTTGATATCGGGGGGACTACGGCCAAATGCACTCTGATTGAGAACGGTGATGTGAAAGTGACAACTGAATATTATATAGAGCGGGACGGGCGCACCCCTGGCTATCCCATTCAGACACCGGTTTCCGAGATTGTGGAAATTGGCAATGGCGGGGGCAGTATTGCCTGGGTTGACGAAGGCGGAAAGTTGCATGTCGGCCCGCAGTCGGCCGGTGCCATGCCGGGTCCGGCGGCCTATGGGCGCGGCGGGACCAAACCCACGACAACAGACGCCAATCTGCTTCTTGGGCGGATTGACCCTGGCAGTTTTGTTGGCGGTGAACTTGAACCTGACATGGCGGCCCTGAATACGGCTTTTACACCCTTGGCGGAAGCTTTGGGTGTTACAATTGAAGAGGCGGCACGTGGAGTTGTCCGGATTGCAAACGCCAATATGACCAATGCCCTTCGCCTTGTTTCGACAAACAAGGGCTATGATCCCCGCGATTTTGCGCTGATGGCATTTGGCGGCGGCGGGGCCATGCATGCTGTAGCTCTGGCGGAGGAACTTAAAATTCCCCGGGTTATCGTGCCGGTAAATTCAGCTGTTTTTTCAGCATGGGGTATGTTGCTGACCGATTTACGCCGCGATTATTTGCGCACCCGTCCTCTGACGTTTGGGGCAGAAGCGACCGGCGATATAAACAGTACTTTCGCGAATATGGCAGAACAGGCGAAATCTGACTACCGCAGGGAAGACGGGGCGGATGCTCAGGCGGTTGAGTGCGAATATTTTGTCGATATGCGTTACGCTGGACAGGAACACACTGTCAAGGTGCCGTTTCCAATCTCATCGGCAGGTATTATTGATATTGCCGAAGCTGAAACGCGTTTTCATGAAGCACATGAGAAGCGGTTTACCTACCGGCTGGATGTGCCCTTGCAAATTGTCAACTTCCATCTTGTGGCAAAGGTTGCTGTGCCGAAACCCGAGATGGCCAGAAAGCCTGGTACGGGGCGTACCCTTAAGGAAACTGTTCTGCACACCCGCAAGGTGGATTTTGACGCCCATGGCATTCATCAGGCCGTTATTTATGATGGCCTCATGCTTGAACCGGGAATGGAACTTTACGGACCGGCAGTGGTGCAGGAACCTTCGACCACACTGGTCATCTCGCCCGGCCATCGGGTGAATGTGGACGATTATGGTAATTACCATATTTCTTTAGAACAAGCGGAGCGCTAAACCATGGATATCTTTACAACCGAGATCATCAAGGATGCACTGGTTGCCGTTGGTGACGAGATGTTCCATGCCATGGTGCGCACCAGTATGAGCCCGATCATCTATGAAACTACCGACTTTGCGGTGGGCGCGACTGATGCGCGTGGCAACCTTCTGGCGCAGGGCAACGGCGTAACCGCCTTTCTGGCAACGCTTGATACAGCTGTTCAAAGCACGCTGACACACTATCCCGATCCCGAGGATATCCGGCCCGGCGATATTTTTATTACCAACACGCCATATGAAGGCGGAGGCACGCACCTGTCTGACGTCGTGATCATTGTGCCTGTATTCCATGAGGAAGAACTGGTCGCCTTTACTGTCAACAAGGCGCACTGGACAGAAATTGGGGGTAAGGACCCTGGTAGTGTTTCAACAAATTCGACCGAAATTTATCAGGAAGGGCTGCGCTTTACCTTTCTCAAACTTTATGAGGAAGATAAACTGAATGCGGCTTTGGTCGGGATTATTCAGTCTAATGTTCGGCTGCCAGACAGTACCCTTGGTGACATGCATGCAGGGGTGGCCGCTGCACGGGTTGGTGCCCGGCGTATTCTTGATCTTATCGGGAAGTATGGTCGGGATGCGGTTCTCTTTGCGATGGAAGATCTGCTCAATTATGGAGAACGTATGGCCCTGGCGGAAATCAGGAAATTGCCTAATGGCGTGTATGAGGCTGAGGATATTGTGGAGGACGATGGTTTTGGAAACGGTCCTTTTCAGGTCAAGGTCAAGGTAACCATAGAAGACAGCCGGGTAACGGCAGACTTCAGCGGCACCAGCGATCAGGCAAAGGGTCCTGTCAATTGCAGCTATACTGGTCTGGTAACGGGGGCGCGCTGTCTTTTTAAGGCGGTGACCAACCCGGATGTGCCGGCCAATGGCGGAACGTTTCGCCCTCTGGAAGTGGTCTGCCCGGAAGGAACAATTCTAAGCGCGGTGGAGCCCGCGCCGGTTTCGGCTTATTATGAGTCCCTGATTGCGGCAATTGATACCATGTGGAAAGCGCTGGCACCGGTTTTGCCGGACCGTTTGCCTGCCGGTCATCAGCGTAGTGTCGGGGCCACTTTTATCAGCGGCATTCATCCGGAAACCGGTTCCCTGTTCGTTATGGGTGAGCCGCTCGTTGGCGGCTGGGGCGGATCTCCCGGTCTTGATGGAGACAGTGGCCAGTTCTGCTGTGCAAACGGTGAGACGTTCAATATACCGGTAGAGCTTGCTGAAAGCCGTTACGGCTTTGAGGTTGACCAGTATGGTTTCCACAATCAGGGTGGCGGTGCGGGCGAGTTCTGCGGCGGTCGTGGTGTCGTTCTTGACTATCGGATTACGGCTGGGGAGGCCTTTTTGACATATGCAGCTTCCCGGACCATATCCCGGCCATGGGGGCTTGCAGGTGGCATGGAAGGCTCGGTGAATTATGCCGAATTGATCCATGCGGATGGCAGCAGCGAGCGTCATACCATGTGTACACGGGTGCGTGCCGCAAAGGGAGAGACCTTCCGGGTTGTGACGGCGAATGGCGGAGGCTATGGCGATCCGGCAAGACGGCCCCGGGACAAGGTGTCGTCTGATGTCAAGAACGGTTATATAACCGTCGGGCAAGCACAGGAATATTATGGCTACGACGGGTCCTGAATATTAAAAGGCAAAGGGGCGTCACATGACACTGATCCTGAAGAATGCGACGATATTTGACGGCGACAGTGAAGAACTGATCGAGAATGGTTGTGTCGTTGTGGAAGGCGAGCGTATCTGCGAGGTTACAGGCGGCGAGGTCACAATTCCCGGCGCAGATGCCATCGATCTTGGCGGGCGCTTTCTGATGCCGGGTTTGCTGGACTTGCACTTCCACGCCTATTCCGCAACCTTCGACATGAACTGGCTGGACCGGATGCCCAAGCCCTTGCTTGTATCCTATGCGGCCCGGCATCTTCGCGACGCCTCGCAAAGAGGATTCACCACAGTACGCGATCCCGGTGGCGGGGACGTGGGGCTTTCCATGGCGATCAATGCCAGATTAGTGGATGGTCCGCGATTTCTGTATGGTGGCAAGGCGCTTTCCCAGACCGGCGGGCATGGTGATATGCGCCCGGCTTATCATGATGAGCCCTGTAACTGTGCGTATTCCGGCGTTATTACGCAAATTGTGGATGGGGCTGATCAGGTGCGTAAAGTCGCTCGTGAGGAACTTCGCAAGGGGGCCGATCACCTCAAGGTCTTTATTTCAGGGGGCGTGGCCTCGCCTTCGGATCCAATGTGGATGCCGCAGTTTACCAGAGATGAACTGATGGCCGCCGTTGAAGAGGCGGCGACCCGGCGCAAATATGTGATTGCTCATTGCCACACTGATGACGGCGCCCGTCGCTGTGTTGAGGTGGGAATAAGGTCTATTGACCATGCAACACATGTAACAGACGAGACGGCGAAGCTGATTGCGGCCTCTGGCAACACATATACGGTTCCGACTTTGGCGGTTGTTCATCAAATCACAGGACATGGGGCCGAGGCCGGCATGCCTGCTGAAAGTATAGCCAAGGTTCAGGGTGTTCTGGAACAGATGCTGACATCGATTGAGGCGTGCCGCAGGGCCGGTGTGAAAATCGGCCTTGGGACTGATATTTTTGGGACTGACTTTCATTATTTGCAAAGCTACGAATTTGAATACCGGTCGGAAGTGGACAAGCCTGTCGACATTCTGCGCTCCGCCACATCGATCAATGCCGAAATTGCGCAACGCAAGGGTGAACTGGGCACAATTGCCGCAGGTGCGCTTGCGGACATGATTGCACTGGACGACAACCCGCTTAAGAATATTTCTGTCCTTAAGACCCCCGATAACACCATGCCTTTCATCTTGAAGGGCGGGCAGATCATGAAGAACAAATTGTAACCATTGTAAAATACAATTGTCTCGAAATGTTCTTCCTCCAAGGTGGCATGCTGTTGCGGAAGCTGGGGCATGGCACATATACTCGAAACCCTCAAACCCCGTTTTATGGCCGCCGGGATCACACAGCATACCTTTGACAAGCTTGTCGTCGCCAATCCGGCACAATTATTTTCATTTGTTTAGGGTCAGGTACATTAACAGGTCCTGACCCTGATTGCGTATTTTTGTTGACTTTAGGGAGCCTGACATTATTCGTGTTGCTCCTGTGTCACTATACTGTAGTTTCGAAGATGTTTTCAGGTTCAGCGAAGTCGTTGGAAGATTCGCAAAAAGTTGATTTGTCGTGGAGTGGGCGTGATATGAACTGGAAGAAATTTAGCAGGGCAGAACTTGAAAGGCAATATTCCCCCAGTTCATGTGTTGATAATCTGGATGAGTTGATTTTGGCCTATGGCGTAAAATCCCGAGAGGCAAAAGCGCGTGCAGACCATCGCAAGGACCTTGAATATGGGGAGCATCCTGACGAAAAACTCGATTATTTTCCGGCAAAACATTTATCTTCCCCGTTGCATGTGTTTATTCACGGAGGATACTGGCAACAGCTGAGCAAGAATGAATCCTGTTTTGCAGCCGCTGATTTTGTTTCTGAAGGCATTTCGTTTGCCGCCCCTGATTATTCACTGGCGCCGACTGCCTCAATATCCGGAATGGTGGATCAATGCCGCCGTGCGCTTCAATGGCTTTATAACAATGCCGCCGATCTGGGGTTTGACCGGAAGCGAATTTATATATCCGGTAGTTCGGCAGGGGCTCATTTGGCGACTATGGTTTTGCTGACGAACTGGGATCAGTACGGACTGCCCGCAGATGTTATCAAGGGTGCAACGCTCATGAGTGGCATATATGACCTTCGTCCACTGTGTAAGACCTATATCAACGAACCCCTGCACCTGAACGAGGACAGTGCTCTTGAGCTCAGTCCCCTGTTTATGGTGCCCCCGGACGGACCGCCTGCCATCATCTGTTGGGGTGAGCATGAAACGGATGAATTCAAGCGACAGAGCCGGGAGTTCCATTCGGCGTATACCGCACAAAATAATCAGGCGATGATGCTGGAAGTGCCGGGTGCAAACCATTTTGACATTGTCCATCACCTGGCTGCCCCCAAATCCGGTCTGGGAAAACTTGTCCTCGGGCAAATGCGCGGATAGCGATAGCTTTCGTTACATCAGATATGGGGACGGCCTTGAGGAACTTCAGGCATGGCAATAGCTTGCCCGGACAATACCCATATACAGGATTGACCTGTCCCTGTTGCCTAAAAAACACTGTCCATGGCCTGTCGGGCACGCATCACCCGGATTACCAGTCCACCCCAAAAAACTTGTTAATTAGCCCGGATTCTTATGCCGGAAAAGTACTCTGTTCCACTAGGCTTGGTACCATGATCCGCACATTTGTGCAGGGCTGGATGATGTCAGAATTACGGGTTAACTGAATATGCGGATTGGAATTGACGTCGGGGGTATGAATAATGCCGGTCGGTTGTCCTTGATGAGCAAGGTTCGGTCTGTCTCGCCCGGGTTGGCTTCCATTTGTTTTTGCTGCGTAGTGATGTAATATTATAAAAATAGTGCACTTTCTATTGCCCTGTATTTCCGTTTTGCCCCGCTGGTTCGTTTAATGAGTGAAACTACTACAGAATTTTTTATTCTGATGTAGCATGAGGATGGTTCTGGTCAATTAAAGAGTCGGTTTATTGGGCGAGAAGTCTCATAAAGATTATGGCCACAAGGCACCGCCGGATATGACTGTGTCGCAGGAAGAAAAGCTTGAATGGCGCAGCCGTGTAGAGGACCTGTTTTGTGAGCATAATAATAATCTGATCAGGTTTATTGCGCCGCGCATTAAATCCGAGCAGGCCGCCCGTGACATTGCGCAGGAAGCATATGTCCGATTGCTTCAGCTTGACAAACCGGGCAGTACAAATTTTTTGCGTGCGTATCTTTTTAAAATCGCGAGTAATCTGGTCATAGATTATACACGAAAAAAGATTCGCCATCACGCCTATGCGAACAACAATCCTTTGCTGGAGCTGACATCTGCAGCCTATCAGGAAAGAAGTGTCAGTGCGGGGCAGCAAATAGAAATTGTAAGAAAAGCCGTGGACGAGCTGCCGGAAAAATGCCGCCGGGCTTTTCTTCTTGGCAGGGTACACGACTGGTCTAGCAGCCGCATCAGCCTGCATTTGAATGTAACGAAGCGGATGGTACGTCTTTATATGGTCAGGGCTCTGGAACATATTCAGCTAAGGCTTGATGAAGAGGCCGCGCTGCAAGACAAGGAAAATTCCTGATATGGTCGCCGACGAAACAGATTTTTCGTTAAAAACGTCTGAAGATATTGCACGCTTCTGGTTTGTATGTATGCAGGACGAGGATGTTACGATTGAAGAAATACGGCAATGGCAGGAATGGATAGCCGAGTCCGAAGAGCATGCCGTGGCCTATGACCGCATTGTTGCGACCTGGCAGGCATCGGAAGATATTGTTCCTTCTGCCTTGTGGCCTGAAATGGATGAATTGAAGGATAGTGAAGAGGAAAGTTACCAGGGTGATATCCCCGTCGCCGAATATCTGAAACAGCAACGCCAGAAAACGAGTATCAATGTGCAAGCCATGCCGACATTAAATTGTTGGAATGGGACCGGAAAGATTGCTGCTGCAGTGTCTTTTTTGGTTGCCATAGTGATAGCTGCCGGCGTTTTTCTTAACGGTCCCGTTCCAGTGCCTTTGCATTCAGAGAAAATTGCCGAGACAATTATTAATACGGGCAGGGCAGAACGTCAGTCGGCCCATCTTTCGGATGGCTCCCTGATTGATGTTGGTGCCGCAAGCCGCGTTGTTGTTGATTTCACCGATGACAAACGTCTTATAGAATTTGCTTCAGGAGAGGCTTTTTTTGAAGTTGCGCCTGATGCAAATCGCCCTTTTGTCGTTTCAACCCCGCTGGGAAATGTAACGGCTATTGGCACCGCATTTAATATTAAATTGTCGGGAGACCGTATTCTTGTAAGTGTTGTGGAAGGCAAGGTCGGTATGAATTTTGCCGAAAAAATAACAGACACGAGAAAAGCCACATTGAAAACCGTCAATTTCAACAATGAGGATTTACTCCGTCTCGATGCCGGGGAAGTGGCGACCTATTCTGTGGGCGCGGATCTAAGTATTCAGCCTTCCGTATTCTCGGAAGAGAATATTATGTGGCGAGAGGGGCAGCTCACATATCGATCCGAAATGTTTAAATATGTTATCGCTGATTTGGCGCGATATTCTGATCTGGATATCGTTATTGATGACCTTCAGGTCGAAAACTTACAATATTCCGGGACCGTGATGCTGGACAGAATACCAGCCTGGCTGGCGGCATTGCCCAAAGCGTTTCCGGTTGAAATTCAACGTGCAGGGCGGACTGTTACTATTCGTTCTCACAAAAAATAAAGAATTTGCGTTTCCCGATTTCCGCTTTTCCTTCCTAGTTCGTTTATTCATTGGCATGTGCAGTTGTTCAACCCGGGTGCCAGTTAAAATGTCGCATTGAAGAGACAATGGAGGAAATAGTGTTTGGAACCAGAGTGAATAAGGAATTTCTGAAAAATTCAGTAGCCATCCCGGCGATGATATCAGTGTTGGCCTTTGCGATGCCGTCGCATGCCGGTGAGTACAAGGCATTGCAGGGTGAAAAAATGCTGGAAGAGTCACTTATTGACTTTTCTAAACAATATGGTTTGCAGGTTGTTGCAAACAGCCAGACGATTATGGGGAAGAAGTCGTTTGGCTATGTTGCCAATGCAACAGTAGATGAAGCCCTTCACCTCATGTTGCATAACACCGGGCTGACGTACAGAATTGAAGGCGATCAAACCGTCACCATACTGCCTGATGATGTTGACCGTACCGGATACCGGCCTATTGTATTCACGTCATATGCCGAGCGTGAAAATGGACTTGCTGCATATGACGAGGGATATGCTGCGGGCAGCGGAACGGGGAAAGTCAGCAAAAGCTCATTTGATGAAATCGTGGTGACAGCCAACAGACGCGAGCAGAATCTGCAGGATGTGCCGCTGGCTATCTCGGTCGCTGTGCCGGATGACTTTAAGGCAAAAGGTTTTGTCTCGCTGACAGATATTCTTGCGTTTACACCTGGTTTTAACAGCAATAACGAAGGGGCTCCTCCGGGACTGGGAACTTTGACGGCACGTGGTGTCGGGCAATTTTCATACGCGCCCGTGGTTGGTGTTTATCTGGACGATGTGCCCGTCAACAGCAATTTGAGCGGAGAATTCTTTATCGACGCATCATTGCAGGATGTTGAACGGATTGAATTGTTGAAGGGGCCACAGGGCACGCTTTATGGCTCAACTTCGTTAGGTGGAGCTGTAAAATATATTACGCGCAAGCCGTCACTTGAAGAATTCAGGGGCGATGCCTCGGCCAATTTGTCAACGACAAGAAACGGGGGCTTTAATCAGCTATACAGCGCCCGTATCAGCGCGCCGATTGTGGAGGGCAAGCTTGGCATTACGGTATCAGGGTTTTACAATGATAATGGCGGGCTTTTTGACTATATTGATGCCACGACCGGAAATATCATTGAGAAAAACGGCGATACGTATGAAAGGTACGGTTATTCTGCCGATCTTCTGTTCATGCCTGTCGAACAACTGGAAGTGCGGTTGAACTATACCCATCAATCGACCGAATGGGCTGGATCGGGGCTTTCCGATATTGATGCCAACTATGATGCCGTGCTTGGAGATTTCAGGACAGCAGGAAATCCTGAAGATATCCAAAGTATCAAGACTGATTTATACAGCGGGACAATAAACTATCAGTTTGACTGGGCAACCCTGACATCTGTCAGTGCGTACGTTAAAAGCCCCAAAGTATTTATTGTGGACCAGAACAGTGCGGGTGTGCTGGCGTTCATTAACAGCTTGCCCGGGCATCCTACCGGAACAAGCACCGGTTTTCCGACAGAGACCACAACAGGCTATAAAAAATTCGTCCAGGAAGTTCGTTTAACGTCAGAAGCGAGCGATAGCCTGGAATGGATTTTTGGCCTTTACTATACTGATGAAGAAGCCCCAACCCGGGCATATGCAACTAGTACGCCATCTGACTGGGTTGTTTTTGACGCCAATACCGTTGATTCCTATGAAGAATATGCGGCTTTTGCCAATCTTAAATATTATTTGACGCCTGATCTGGACGTGACAATTGGTGGTCGTATCAGTCGGCAAACTGTGGGCATTGATTCTACGGTAACCGGTCATCCCGCCCTTGTTGGGGCAGGGGGGACTTCCGACGTGGAAATTAAGGATACTGCCGATACATGGTCCTTGGCTTTGAGTTATCGCCCGAGCGAAGATCTGTCGCTTTATGCACGGGCAGCAAGTGGTTTCCGTCCTGCACGAACCAATCTGCCGGGCGCACCGATTACCTCAACGGACGTGACGTCGGATAGCCTGTGGAGTTATGAAGTTGGTGCCAAGGGACACGCTGCAGATGGCATAATATCCTATGATCTTGCCCTTTGGTATATTGACTGGAACAAGTTTCAGACCTTGGTGCCTATTTTTGGGGCATCGTATATCGGAAATGCCGAGAGTGGCGTGACGGCACATGGTTTTGAAGGGGCTGTAACACTGAAGCCTTTCGAAGGGTTTTCCGTACTGTCTACTCTTGCTTACACAGACAGTACACTTGATGAAGACGAACCTGTTATCTTCGGGCTGAAGGGTCAGAATGTGCCCCAACTCGCGAAATGGACGGCTTCCATGAACGTCCGGTACGATTTTCCTGTCCGATCAGATGTCGGGGCGCATATTGGCGGAGGATTCCGCTATTCCAGCGGACATGCGGGAAGCTTCGATGATGGTAATCCATTGTCGCCCAATTTTAACTTTCCCGCAGAAAGTTACATATTGGCTGACTTGAACGCCGGCCTTGACTATGGCCAGTATTCCCTTAATTTTTATGTGACGAACCTGTTTGATGAACTGGTCTACACAAGTGCAATTTATGCCAAGATTATCGGCGGGGCGCGCGGTGTCCCGGCACGACCACGTACAATAGGAACGGTTTTGTCTGTTGGTTTCTAGATGTCTTGAAATGAGTGTCTCCATGAGAGTTTATCATGGAGGCACTCAATCTTTACCAGCTGACAGTCTTTAAGGGTCGGGCAGGAGGATAAAATTAAAAGAATATTCAAAATAATCGCGATCCTTTTTGCGGCAATTATTGTTTTGCCGATTTTGACCGGGCTTGCTCTTAAGGTCTTTGATAAAGATGTGCTTCCGCCCGGGAAAATGATTGATGTCGGGGGATACCGGCTACATATAAACTGTATTGGGCCAGAGAATAATTTACCGACCGTCGTTATTGAATCCGGGTCAGGTATGGCATCACCCTTGTACTACTGGATACAGAAAGGCGTCTCGGAAACCACAAGGGTGTGTGCCTATGATCGTGCCGGACTTGGCTGGAGCGATGAAAGCGGCTTGCCACGGGATGCCAAAACAGTGAATGAGGCACTTCACATACTGTTGAACAAGGCAAACATCAAAAAGCCATTTGTTTTTGCCGGTCATTCAATCGCGGGCTTGTACAACCGGGACTATATCGAGCGTTATCCGGGAGAAGTCATCGGTCTGGCCCTTCTTGACCCCAGTCACCCGGATCAGGGGAAGGCGATGAATCTGGATAATGAGAAATTATATCCCGGCCTGAAAAAGCAGGTTTCCACGCTCCAGAATATGATCAATCTGGGCCTGGTCGAATTATATGATCCAACGGCACAAGGCCGGGATTATGAATTGACCCTTGAATACCCTGTTGAAAGTCAGGAACAGCTGAAATTCCTGCGTCACAGAACAGAAACCTATGATGGCTGGCTGGCGGAGTTTCGTGATTTTGAAAAGGCGGCGCGTCAGGCCGGAAGAAATATGACACTTGGAGACATGCCGCTGGTTATCATCAGTGCAGGTAAGGAACAATCAGCTGAAGACTGGCCCGAAGAGATTGATTCAAAAGAAATCACACGCATTTTAATGGAGTTGCATAGCAAACTGGTCGCTCTTTCCAGCAACGGCACCCGCGCAATTGTTCAGCCTGCGGATCACATGAGCCTGATTCTCAATAAAGATTATGCGGAACAAACAATACCGTATATTCAGAATGTTGTTTTGCAGGCTGCCAGCAAAATGCAACCATAATATTGTTTTTCTGAAATTATCTAAAGCACAGGAGAAAAGTCATGAGATGTTTTATCCAATTAATGCTGACGCTGAGCGTTCTGGTTTCTCCTGCACTGGCTGCAAAGGCGTCTTATGATATTGCGATTATCGGCGGCCGGGTCATTGATCCGGAAACCGGTCTGGATGGTGTCAGGAATGTTGGCCTGAAAGGCGATCAGATTGGCGTCGTAACACAGGAAAAAATCACGGCAGCAAAGGTTATTGACGCCAATGGTCAGGTTGTAAGCCCCGGGTTTATAGATATGCATGCCCACGGCCAGTCAATTCTGGCGGGGCGCGTTCAGGCACTGGACGGGGTTACAACCGCGCTGGAACTGGAGGCAGGTGTGCTGCCCGTATCAGCCTATTATGATCAATTGGCTAAAGAAGGGCGTCCCATTAATTACGGGGCGTCTGTCAACTGGGCAAATGCCCGTATTGCAACATTTCTGAATAAATCCCCATCTTATGGTCTGGACTGGTTCTTTGCTGCCTTTAATGAGCCCGTTTGGCAGCAAAAGATATCAACCAATGAACAGCTGGCAAAGATTCTGGCCATGGTTCAGCAGGGGCTGGACGAAGGTGGGCTAGGGGTTGGATTCCTGCTTGGTTATGCCCCGGGTACGGGTCGAAAAGAATATTATCGTGTTTCCGAACTGGCGGCGGAAAACGGGCAGGCAACCTTTACCCATGCGCGCTTTTTGTCCATGCTGGAACCGGAAAGCTCCTTTGAAGGCATGGCAGAAATTGTTTCTGTTGCGGCAGCCACGGGTGTTCATGCCCATATCAACCATATGAATTCTATCAGCTTGCGAGACATTGATGCCATCGGAGAACTGGTTTTGGGGGCGCAGTCAAGCGGTATCGGGGTCTCTACCGAAGCCTATCCATACGGGGCTGGTTCGACCGGCATAGGGGCTGCCATGTTCCGTACGCCGGGCTGGCGTGAACGTATTGGCGGGGCGACGGCTGAAAATTTCGATGTTGGTGGTAAAAGGCTGACTGAAGAAGAATTCGCCACCCTGCAGCGCGACAAGCCAGAGACTCAGATCATCATTCATTTTCTGGATACGGCCAGGCCAGAAGATCAGGCATTTCTTGATAAATCTGTTTTGTTCCCGAACGGGACGATTGCGTCAGATGGCGGCAACTGGTCAATGGATGGAGCCCAGTTGCCGGATGATACATGGCCCTTGCCTGAAAATGCCCTGAGCCATCCCCGCAGTGCCGGGACCTATGCGAAATTTTTGCGTTATTATGTCCGGGAGACACAGGCCGTATCCTTGCCGGACGCGATCAGGCGCATGAGCTACAGACCTGCGGAAATTTTGCAGGAATCTGTGCCACAAATGAAAAAGAAGGGCCGTATTCAGGCTGGCGCTGATGCGGATATTGTGATCTTTGACCCGGCAACCGTAACTGATAATGCGACCTATGCCCAACCTGCGCAGGTGTCTACGGGGTTTTCCCACGTGATCGTTGGGGGTGTTGTTCTGGTTGAAGATGGTAACGTCAAGACGGATGTCTTGCCGGGCAAGCCCGTCAGAAATGAACAGAAGTAGAGAGCGGGTATAATGGTCGGAAAGATAGCGACAAGGGTGGCGGCAACCCTGTTCGTTTTGTCAGGTGCTGTGGCCAGCACTGCTGCATGGGCTACAGGGCCGGACCACGATCCTGACTATGATATTGTCATCCGTGGCGGGCGCGTGCTGGATGGTGCGGGGAACCCGTGGATACCGGCGGATATTGCGATACGGGATGGCAAGCTTGTTAAAATCGGTCGGGTAACGGGCAATGGCCAAAGGGAAATAGACGCGGCTGGCAAGTATGTCTCGCCCGGCTGGATTGATATGATGGATCAGTCCGGAGAAGCCTTGAGGGAAGTTGGTCTGGCACCCAATAAAATCAATATGGGTGTTACCACGCTGATTGGCGGGGAAGACGGAGTACCCGTCCCGGCCGCCGGGATCAACAGCTATTTCGACGATCTGCTGGCAAAAGGCATATCTGTTAATTTTGGCACTTACTACAGTGCAACACAGGCCCGTGTCGCGGTCATCGGCGATACGGCAGCGGACCCGACCGCAGGGCAACTGGAGGAAATGAAAGCACTTGTCGCCCGGGCCATGGAAGCCGGTGCCATGGGCATTTCCACGGCACTGATCTATCCGCCATCATCATTTCATAAAACGCAAAACCTGATCGAACTTTCCAGAGTCGCGGCAGAATATGGTGGCCTTTATGCCACCCATATCCGTGATGAAAGTGCCGGTTTTCTGGAAGCTGTGGCAGAAGCAATTTGCATTGGTGAGGAAAGTGGTGCTGGCGTGGAGATTTTCCACCTGAAAGCGGCCTATTATCCAAACTGGGGCAAGGATATGAAAAAGGCCCTGGGTTTGATGGAGGCGGCGCGCGGACGCGGTGTGAATGTTGCTGCAGATGTTTACCCCTATACCGCAGGCGGTACCGGGCTGGAAGTCACTGTGCCAAACCGGGTGTTTGAAGATGGAATTGAAAAGGCTATTGAATATCTGAAAGACCCGGAAATACGAACCAAAATCAAGAAAGAGCTTCAAGCCGGCCCCCAACCCGGCTGGACAAATATTGTTCATGCATCGGGAGGATGGAAAAATGTGGTTCTGGCGAACGCGCATCTTGAGGAATTCAGAAAATTCCATGGCCGGAATTTTGCTGATATTGGAACGGCCTTGAACCGGGATCCGGCGGATATTGCATGGGATATAATGCTGGCTGCATATCCCGCGCGCCCGTATGCGCTTTATTTCATGATGAGTGAGGATGATGTCAGGCTGGCACTGCAAAGCCCCTTGACAAGCATTGGAAGCGATGCGGCCTCCGCGCTCAAAGAAGGAGATTTTGACGCTCTTGGCCTGCCGCACCCCAGAAGTTACGGTACCTTCCCCAGAATCGTAGCGAAATATGTACGTGAGGAAGGTATCTTGAGCTTGCCGGAAGCGATCCGTAAAATGACCTCCTGGCCGGCATCCCGTATGGGACTTGTCGATCGTGGTGTTCTGCGGGAAGGCCTGGCGGCAGATATTGTTATTTTTGATCTTGAAAGCATCGAGGATGTCGCGTCATGGGAACAACCTACGGCAAAGCCCGTCGGCATTGAATATGTTCTGGTCAACGGTCAGTTGGTCATGGAAAACGGCCATCATACCGGTGCGACACCGGGCCATATATTGCGCGGTCCGGGATACAATAAACGGTAAAAGGGGAACCGAAAGAATGAAAAGAAAATACATCGCAAAGACGGCAGCTCTCTTTACGATATGTTTGTCATTCACAATTTGCCACGCTGGTGAAGTGCCGGATGTGACCAACAGGGCCGTGGTAGAGGCTTTTGTGGACGGCGTGGTGAAGCCGACAATGACAGCGCATCACAGCCTGTCAGGCGTTGTCTCTGTTATGAAGAATGGCAGGATGATTTTTTCGAAAGGGTATGGTTATCAGGATGTGGAAAAACGTATCCCTGTCGACCCAGATACGACCCTGTTCCGACCCGGTTCGATCTCAAAACTGTTTACCTGGGTATCCGTGATGCAGCTGGTCGAGCAGGGCAGGCTGGACCTTGATGTCGACGTAAACCAGTATCTGAAGACGTTTCAGATCGCGGACACCTGGCCCGGGCAGCCGGTAACATTGCGCCATATTATGACACACACCGCGGGTTTTGAAGACGGAGGTCTTGGGTATCTGATACTGGACGACGCTACCCGCATCATGCCCCTTGCACAGTCGATGGCAAAATACCAGCCTGTCAGGATCAATCCACCCGGTCAACACACAGGCTATTCCAACTGGGCAACGGCTTTGGCCGGACTCATTGTCTCCAACGTTTCCGGCATGCCTTTTAATGACTATGTTGAACAAAACATATTCTCGGTACTGGGCATGACAAGTTCGACGTTCAGGGAACCGTTGCCCCCGGAACTGGAAAAGAACATGGCGAAAGCCTATGGGTTCAATGCTGGCAAGTATGTCGACAAAAACTACGAAATTATATCTAATTTTGGCCCGGCCGGGTCTTTGGCTGCCACATCTAAGGATATGTCTTTGTTTGCCCGTGCCCTGTTGAACGGGGGGGCTTTTGACGGCAAGCGTGTTCTGAAGCCTGAAACCTTGCAGCAGATGATTGACGAAGGTTTTTCTCACGACGATCGGGTTCGGGGGACCGGTCTTGGCTTTCTGAAACGCCGATATGGCCCTGACGCGCTTGAGAATTTTGGACATGACGGGGGGACAACAATCTTTGTGTCTCATTTTGGCTTGTCGCTTAAGGAAAATATGATGTTGTTTTCTTCCTTTAGCGGCCCCGGTGGCGGGCATACACACCGTGCTTTCGTCAAGGCGTTTTATGACGAGTTCTTCCCCCGTGACGTGCCTGTGGTGACGCCCCCTGCGGATTTTGCCGACCGCGCCCAGAAATATGCCGGGACGTATAACAGCTGGCGGAACAATTTTACCAGGATAGAAGCCATAATGCGCGTTTTGGGCGGCATGACGGTGACGCCAATGCCGGATAATTCATTGTTGATCGGGGAGAAACGTTACATTGAGACGGATCATAATCTGTTCAGGGAAGCAGATGGTTATGACCGCATTGCCTTTCAGGAAGATGAGGATGGCGAGATTACGGGCTTTGTCATTGATGGCACCGGGGTCATGCAGTTCTACAAGGCTCCTTTTTATGAAACAGCACTTTTCCTGGGTATGGCAACCGGCTTGTCCCTGATTGTGTTTATCGGGGTCTTGCTGCGTCTGGCCTATCAGCGGGCAAGATATAAGGCACTTGCAAAACCGGAGAAAAATGCTTTCCGGGCCTCTGTCCTTGTTGCGGTGCTGAACCTGTTGTTTCTGGTATTTGTGGGGACAGGGATCAGCGGAGGACTACAGGCGCTCACGTACAATTTGCCGTTTTTGCTGAAATTCTCCCTTGTCTTTTCGACACTCGCAACGCTTGCAGCTTTTTATCACCTGTATTATTCAGTCCGGATCTGGCGGCAGGGATTGCTTGACGGCGTGTTTGCCCGCATACGGTATAATATGATTAGCATTTGTGCCTTGTTCATGGCCTGGTTTTATTATTATTATAATCTTGTCGGGCTGAATTACTATAGCTGATATCTGTAAGGGGCCTGACCCTGAGCTTCTGCCTGACGACATTCAGCCGCTGCGGCGGCTGAAAAGGAGATAGCTGTCTGGGCTGGCGGTTATGGCCGTTGTGATGCCCTGTCCATGGATATTCAGGCCTTAGGCCACCCCTGTGCCCCACTTCCAGTTTCGATCATTGCCTGAAATGCCTGCTAAGCCGTTTGGCCTCGTGTACAGGTGTTTCACTACATCTGACTTTGTGGTGTGAACGGGGTCCTGAATCAGGACCTGTGCAGGAATATTCATCAACTCGTTTTATGTTGCTGTCGTTTCCGGAATGAAGCTGACAGAGTTGAAGGCGTGAAATGAATACTGAAAATTTGATCGTTTGCAGGCAGGCCATTTCCATCAGGCCTCAAAAGTATTAACGTGCACAGACCAGGTTATAATCAGGCAGGATATCCGTGAATATTAAAAGGCTGTTTTTTCCTGTTCTCTTGCTCTGTTTTCTGAATTCTCCAGTATATGCCGGGAAGGACGGCTGGACGGAGGAAAGGCTGGGAATTCTTGTTCAAAAAGCGGAGAAAGCTGCAAAGCAGAAGAAGTGGAAACGCGCCATAAGATACGGGGAAAAAGCCCTTTTGGGGAGCGCGGCTCTGGATCAGAAATACAGCCCCGAACACCTCAATCTTATGGCAAAAACCAATGAATATTATGGTAAGGTCGGCAAGCTAGATCAAGTGATTCCGCGTGTGATCAATACTTATATTCTGTCAAAAAAGCATCTGGGCCTGTCACATGAAACGACTGTGGCAAGCCGGCACCTTTATTATAAAGTTCTCATAAATAAAAAGAATTATCATGAAGCTATCGCGTTAATTCTGGAAGACCTGTCAATTCTGAATGGTGAAGATAATAAAGACCCAAAAACTCTCTATTACCTGAAACAGCTTTACACTCTGTACGGATTAACAGAACAGTGGAAGAATGAAGAAGAAGCGCTCCTGAAATATATTAAAAGATATGAATTATTATTCGATATTAACGATAAGGGCGGTAAAAAAAGTATTCTGCTGCTTGCGCAAAACTACTGCCGTCAGAAGAGTATTCTTAAATTTCAGGCATTGGTGAACGCTCATAACCTCAAACTTTACTGCCCGTAAGATTGCATATAAATTTTCTTATGGCCCCTATAAGCATTTATCGGGTTTCTCTACCCGGCTTTTTCCGGCTAACCTGCAGGTCATCAATGAGACAAAATCCGGGGTTGTGGAATGATGCCACTGATTTCAGCAGACAATATTCCCGCTATGGGCATGGTGATGTTCGGTCTGGCGTGCCTCGGGTTCTGGGTCGATACCAATGCGCTGGGGCGTGCGGTGGCCGGCGCGGTTTGGGTCATACTGGGGGCCAGCCTGCTTTCAAATACCGGCGTGATTGGGCTCTCGTCACCTGTTTATGATTTTGTCGGGCATTCGCTTGTGCCCCTTGCCATTCCCTTACTGCTTTTCAAGGCTGATTTGCGCCGTATTTTCCGGGAAAGTGGCAACATACTAATTCTTTTTCTTGTTGCTTCATTTGCCACCCTTCTGGGGGCGTTGATCGGTTATTTTATGATAGATCTGGGGCCTGAGGGCGCAAAAATTGCGGGTTCATATGCAGCTGCCTGGATTGGCGGGGCTATGAATCTGGTTGCCGTTGCTGAAGCAGTTGACCTGTCAAAGGAAACTTTTGCTGTTGCAATCTCCGCCAGTAGCCCGGTGAGCGTTCTGGCGCTACTGGCGTTGCTGACGGTGCCGACATTGCCGTGGATACAGAGAGTGCTTCCCTCCGCAATCAACGAGACAGCAATGTCCCTGAAGAGCGAAAATACCGACACACCCGGTCGTCAGGATGATCAGGTCCATGCGCGGTTCAGGGTGGAACATATCTGTGGTGCTGTGGCGCTTAGCTTTCTAATATGTGCCCTGTCACGCTGGATTGCAGAGGTGCTTGGCATTCCGCAATACAGCATATTGATTATTACTATTCTTGTTGTGGTGATCGTTAACCTGAAACCTGCATTTTTTGAGGCCATAGAAGGTCCGTTCGAAACAGGCATGATTTTGATGTATTTGTTTTTTGCAGTCATCGGCGCCAGCACAGATGTCACCGTGTTCCTCGATTCTGCACTGCATTTGTTGTTCTACGGTGCCTTTATTCTTGGTTTCAACATCGTCTTTATGCTGGGGGTGGCGAAGGTATTCAAACTGGATCTGGCAGAGGTTATTGTTGCGTCCGGTGCCGCTATTGTGGGCCCCGCTGCAACTGCGGCTGTAGCCACGACACGCGGCTGGAAGGAACTGGTAACGCCCGCCATCATGTGCGGGGTTCTGGGGTACGTTATTGCCAACTTTATCGGTGTTTTTCTGGCACAGACATTGGGCTAGAGATTGGGAGAGCGGAATAATTCTCTGATCCTGACAAAATCTATTCAGGATTAATCCACCAGTCCGACCCGGTGACTTCAGTCACAAAACTCCTTCGTTCCTGATCTGTCATATGGGAAAGCCTGTGCACGACAGACTTTGCCTGTTCACCAGCGGGATATCGAAGGGTGTTATTGCCATTCGTTGCAATCTCAAAGATCAATTTGGCAATCACCTGCGGATTATCACCTGAAGGTGTGGCATGAGGGGCCGGCAGACAGGTTTTTAGCAGGGGCAGGTAAGGAGAATTAACCGGGTAGTCTTTTGCCAGTTTTAATTTACCCGCCATGGCTGTCTTGAAGGCGCCGGGTTCTATCAGGGCCACACGAATGCCAAAGCGGGCTACTTCATGGCGCAGGCTCTCGGTTGCGCCTTCCAGTGCGAATTTCGCCGACGCATAGGCCGCATTTCCGGGCAACCCAATCAACCCGGAAAGGGAGGACATCATGACAATCAGCCCGGTTTCATACTCGCGCATCAGCGGAAGAACCTCGCGTGTCAGCATAACCGGGCCAAAAAAATTAACCTCCATAACCTCGCGCCAGGCGACCTCGGGAAGGTCTTCAAATGCCCCAAGAACATCCATGCCGGCATTGTTGACGAGAACGTCTATCCGACCCTTTTCGTCCGCTATTTTTCTGACAGCGTTTTTTATCTGCACCTGGTTCGTTATATCCAGTTGTAGAGGGTGGATATTCCTGTTTTTGTCCAGCTCCAGCTCTGCAACAGACCGCTCATTTATTATTCGTATGCCGGCATAAACTTTCCACCCGGCTCTGGAAAAATGTTTGGCTGTTTCGCAACCGAAACCGCTGCTGCAGCCCGTAATTAGAATTACTTTCATGCTTCTCTCTTCTGTGTCGTGAATCGCGGGGCTTCCGGCCCCGGGAAATATTGAATGGTCATATCGGGTGTTTCACGATAGCCTGTCTTCTATCTTACTGAATTATAGAGAAAATTTGTGATTATTTTTTCTAATGTAGATAATAAGAAACAATCATTTGTGGGCGATAGTTTCTTTTCTTATCCCTAGTTCAGAGAAAATATAAGGCGAGGGTGACTGATTAATAAGGGATGGCCAATGTTGGCTTTCCGTCTCTCACCAGACGTTATCTCGGACTCGTGAATTATTTAAAAGATTTACCGAAGTTTTACATCAGGGAGTAGGAAATGAGAAAATTTTTGCTGTGCGGAGTGGCATCAATTGCATTAATGCCGGTCTGTGTTGCCATGGAAAGCCAGGCAGCGGAATCAGATGGATTTGCGCTTGAGGAAATAGTTGTTACAGCCGAGCGTCGCGCCCAAAGCTTGCAGAATGTGCCCATCAGTATTTCAGCCTTTACGGCAGAAACTCTTGCAAAGGCTAACATTACCGAAGCCAAGAGTTATCTGCAATTTGCTCCAAATATTGCATTCACCGAAGACGGTCAGACCGGCGGTCGAAGCATCAACATTTCAATCCGGGGTATCAGTAATATCAATCTTGGTGAAGCTACAACGGTAAGCTCTATTGGTTATTATATTGATGACCTGAGTGTCGGTTCGGTCGCCAACGGGACGATTAATCCCCAGTTGCAGGATATGGAACGGATCGAGGTTCTGCGTGGTCCGCAGGGAACCTATTTTGGACGGAATGCGCTCGGTGGCGCTATTAACATCACGACAAAAAAACCTGATGAAAATCTGTACGGTGAAGTCAGCGGCAGTTTTGGGCGTTTTAATACCTGGGGTATTGAAGCTATTGCAAACCTGCCGGTTGCGGACAATTTTTTCATACGCGCCGTGGCTGCCCACAATGAAAGTGACGGGTTCATTAAAAACGTTAATCCGGCGGGAACACCGAACAGTGGTTACAAATATGATAATATTCGCGTTTCTGCCAGAATTTTACCCTCGGAACAATTAACGATTGATCTTAGCGCCACTTATACAGATGAAGATGGCGGGATGGATAATTCGGTGGGGTCCGGCGTTCTTGATCTGGATACCAAGAGCATCTTCGGCGCAAACTTTGTACCGATTGACCAGGGTTTGGGCTTTTATCCCGATAATCAGCGGTTGGTGAATCATAATCGCGTAGAATATAACAACAACGAGTTTGTCATTCTGAACGGCCGTATTAGCTATGCGGCGGACGGTTTTGATGTGAAGTCTATCACGGGTTACATCTACAGCAAGAACGAGCGTTCTTTCGATCAGGACAATATCGGCGTTGATGCGATTAATCGTACGAATGACTGGAGCGGTGATTCTTTCAGTCAGGAAATCCGTTTGCAATCGAATAACGATAGCGCCTTGTCCTGGACTGTGGGCGGTATTTACGCCAAAGATACGCTGGATCTTTTCAATTCCGTTTTTGCAGGTGCTGAAGGGTCCTACACTGATCCGGATACTGGCGATGTGATTGGCTTGTTGCCACCCATTCCCGCAGGGTTCAGGATCAACGAGAACAACTACAGCTTTAAAACGAAGAGCTACGGTATATTTGCCGAGGCAGGCTATAATTTCACTGAACAGCTTTCCCTTACGGTTGGCGGGCGTTACACCGAAGATAAAGTGAGTGTTTCATCGTTCGGCGTCGTGGCATTCGAAAGCGTTATTCCAGACGCTTCCGGGTCGGGCAAGTTCACAAACTTTTCTCCCCGTGCTGTATTGAAATATCTGGTTGATGATAATCTGACCACTTATGCATCGGTTGCCCGGGGTTATAAAAATGGCGGTGTTGATATCAATGGCGGGATTGAGACCGAGTTCAAGCCTGAAACGCTTTGGAATTATGAAGTCGGGTTCAAGTCAACACTTTGGGATGACCGTCTGCGCCTTAATGGTTCAGTGTTTTATGCCCGATGGAATGATCTGCAGGTTCAGACCAACTATCTTGCCGACCCTAACGACATCAGTTCAGCCGTCAGCAAAACCCTGAATGCCGACAAGGCAACGAACAAGGGGGCAGAAATAGAGCTTCAGGCACTGGTTGCCGAAGGCTTGCAGGTTGGCTTTGGTGCCGGTTATCTGGACAGCAAGTTTGGTGACTTCCCTGGCGCCGTGCTGGCCGGCGGGTCTGTTGTCGATCTGTCTGGCAAACGTATTCCCAAGACACCGGAATGGAGCCTGAACGGGGTGGTTGATTATACCACGCCAATTTCTGATAACCTGGAAGGCTTTGTCCGTGCGGAATGGGTGTACCGCGACGAGATCGCGGGTAATCTGGAAGCAACGGCAATTTCTGAGCTGGGATTGGGTGAGTACCCGTACATAAGCCCGTCCTATAATGTGATCAATCTGCGGGCCGGTATCAATACAGACCGGATCAGTGTTGTTGGCTTTGTTGAGAACCTGTTTAAGGAAGATTATTTCAACGGCAATACCGATGATTTTGGGCTTGGTGGTATCAGATTGCAGCCACACCCCAGAATTTGGGGCCTGAAGGTTACATTTAAAACAAACTAGGTCTGAATTAATACCAGCGCAGCATGAAAGGAATGACTTTTGTTTCCTTGAAGGTCTGCGCTGGTTTTGGCCGGCGTGAAGCCCTGTTACGGCAATGGAACAGAAATATGGAACAATGTGCTGAACACCGGAATAATACCGGAATATTGACGGGTCAGATTTTTATCATTTGCCTGGTTTTGCTGGTAGCCGTTATCCCCGGCCGGGGGGCAGCCGCAGCGCAGTGTCCGGATTTTAAGAATCCGGTTCCCACATATGTATCCCCTGAGGCAAAAGAATTTATTGCGGGTTTGCCTGATCCGGGCACGTATCCGACCGGACCGGCGGCCAATGATCTGGAAGGCTGGCGGGCGTTGCATGCGGCAGGTGAAGAGCGTGCCAGGCCAAAGATGGAAGCAATCCGGAAACAATATTCGCCCGTGCTTGCAGACGCTGAATATGAAGGCGTACCTGTGCTGGATATTCGGCCCAGAGGCTGGAAGGACGATGGCCGGGTTCTCGTTTTTGTTCATGGTGGTGGCTATACTATGAATTCGGTACACAGCTCGCTCGCGGCCTCGGTTCCGCTTGCAGACGCCACAAACATGAGAGTGGTTGCTGTTAACTATACGAAAGCACCCTTTGCCAAATACAGTGTGATGCTGGATCAGGTTATCGCAGTGATCCGCCATCTTCAGAACGAAGGCTATGCCCCTGCTAATATAGGATTGGTCGGCGTTTCAGCAGGCGGCGGAATTGCTGTGGGCAGCGTGCTGAAAATGCGAGATCGCAAGATGCCAACGGTTGGGGCCATTGTTTTGTGGTCGCCGGCTGCAGACCTGACGATGAAGGGCGAAACTGTTACGACGCTCGCCTGTTATGAACTGGCGTTTGCTGCAGACGAGGAGAAAATGTCCCGGATGATGGATGTGGTCGCCCCGAAGGAAGAACTCACCAATCCCTATGCTTCACCTGTTTTCGGCCAATATTCGCCAGATTTTCCACCTGTCCTGATACAGGGCGGAACGCGTGAAGTGTTATTGAGCGGGTTTGTCCTCCTGTATCAGGCGATCGATACTGCCGGTGGCATTGCCAGACTGGACCTGTACGAAGGCATGGTCCACACCTTTCAGGAAGTTAATCCTGATCTGCCGGAATCCCGGCTGGCACGAGAGAAGACATCTCGTTTCCTGAATCTTTATATTAAAAAATAACGGTAACTTTATGAATAATGTGGAAGAGTTTGATATTGTCATAGCGGGTGGCGGCGTCAATGGTCTGGCGTGTGCGACGGTGATGGCCCGCTACGGATTTGCGGTCTGTGTGGTTGAGCGTAACGCCTGGGTTGGCGGCGGTGCTGTGACGCGAGAAATCACTGTGCCTGGCTTTAAACACGACATGTTCGGGTCTTCTCATGTGTGGATTCACGCAAATGAAGACTTTAAGGCCATTGCACCGGATCTGGAAAAATACGGTCTAAAATATCACTGGTCGGAAGATCACATCACAGGCCATCCCGACAAGGCGGGCGGTCCGGGCATCGTGATATATAAAAGTCTCGAGAAAACGGTCAAGAGCATTGCCGCCTATTCCGAAAAGGATGCGCAACGTTACGCCAGGGTATATGATGACTTTTCTCTTATTCGGGAAGGGTTTATCAAGGCCTTCTTCTCTCCGCCGTCGCCGCCGAGCTATATGGCACAGGCGATGGAAAACAGCCCCGAAGGCCTTAAGCGGTTGCGCGAGTTTTCCCTGAGTGCGCGGGCCTGGGTTGAACAGAACTTTGAGAATGATTTTGTGCGGGCGGTGATGCTGAACTGGGCACTGGCTCCGCAAATTTTGCCCGAGCAGGAAGGGGCAGGGCAATCATTCTATATCATGATCCCTGCCGTGCATATATACGGGCAGGCGATCCCTGAAGGGGGGAGCCAGATGTTGCCCAATGCCATGGCCCGGTATGTGGAGGCGCATAATGGCAAGGTAATGACCAGTGCGCCGGTTGAAAAATTCATTATCGAGAATGGCGAGGCAAAAGGACTGGTGCTTGAAGACGGGCGCAGGGTTATGGCGAAGAAATCCATGGTCTCGGCACTTGAACCCAAGCAGACGTTTCTGAAGCTGACACCACGGGATCAAATTACGGATGAGTTCGCCGGGATGGTGGACCGCTATTCATTCGGCAAGATTACCATCTGTCGCATTCATCTGGCGCTGTCAGAGGCACCAGCCTTTACGAACGGCAAAGAGATGAGCGCCTGTGCCTTTCACAGGATAGTTGACTCAATGCCACAGATGATAAGGCAATATGCGGAAATTGCCCAGGGCATCGCCCCGACTGATCCGTTCCTGTGGAGTGCCTGCTGGACGTTAATGGATCCGAGCCGGGCCCCGGAAGGCAAGCATACGCTTATTGTTGATACCTATGTGCCCAACTGGCTGGCAGATGGAAGCGCGTGGAAAGATATTGGCGAAGAATATGCGCAGAATGTCTTGCTGAAGAAGCTTCAGCAATATGCGCCCAATATCAATGAGGATACTATTCTGGGATCGTATGTGGAAACGCGCGAAAGCCTGGAAGCAGCCAATCCGTGTTTTGTTGAGGGGATTACGACCGGCGGCGAACGTATTCAGGCCCAGCTTGGATATTTCCGTCCATTCCCGGGCTATGCGCATTATCGCTCGCCGGTGAAAAAGCTTTATATGACCGGCCCTCATTGTCATCCTGGTGGGGGCATTTCCGCCATGGGCACCATTACTGCAAATGTCATGCTTGAAGACATGGGGTTGAAGAAAAATGATTTCTGACCAGAGATCAAATACTGACAATTGCAAGTACAAAGAGGACTAAAATGACCAAAAGAATCGAAAAATACAACGCACTTGTTATCCAGCCCCATGTGTTGGTGGCGGAAGACAGGGATGACATCAAAAAAAATCTGGATCGTGTTTGTAACATGATCGATTTTGGTGTGGGCTATTCGTGGGAATTGCCGGCCCGGCTGGTTGTCTTGCCGGAATATTTTCTGCAAGGCGTGACAACACCCGGCAAGGGTGAACACGGCATCGACAGCTTCATGAAAAAAGCCATCGCGCTGGATGGACCGGAAATGCAGGCGCTGGGGAAAAAGGCAAGGGAATATAACCTTTATATTGCCGGCGGCGGTGTCGTGGAAAGGGTGCCGGAATTTCCGGATCGTTGGTTTAATACGGCGTTTATTATCGGCCCAAGTGGCGAAGTTGTGCTGCGATATCACAAATGGCACATTCCGGCCTCGATCGGTCTGGGCACCAGCCCGCATGATATACTGGATGAATATCGTGAAGTTTTTGGCAGTGACATCAAGGACCTGTTCCCTGTGATTGATACAGAAATCGGCAAGCTGGGGACGATGACCTGTCATGATGGCTGCACGCCGGAAGTCTCTCGCGCATTGGGCTTCAATGGTTGTGAAGTGATCTGCCATCCTGTGGCATTGCAGGAAGTCGAAGGCGTCAGCGCGCCCTGGGATTTCTGGATATTCACACGTCGCGCCCGGGCCCATGATAACATGGCTTATGTTCTGGGCTCGAACTGGGGCACGGTTGATTATGATTACTATCCCCGTTCTTTCTGTCCGGGTGGATCGTTTGCCATGGATTATGTCGGGAACGTGATGCGACACGCACCGTATCCGGAAGAACAGGTGCTGATGGCAACGATTGATATTGAATCCCTGCGCGAGCACAGATCACGCTGTAACCACAACACATGGATTGATTTGCGGACGGAAGGTTTCAAACAGATATATGAAAATCCGATATATCCGGCAAACCAGTTCCCAAGCGGAAGACCACCGCGCAATCTGGCAGACAAAATGGGTCCGGTAAAAGACGTTTTCAGCACCCTTTATGGCAGGGGCCAGTTTACGCCACCGGCAGGTATGACCGTCGAAGATATGCCTAAGCTTCACGAGAAACGTATTCAGCATGCCCAGAAGATTGGTGCCTTGCGGAAAGACTGATGAAGGAGTGGGCAAATGAAAGTCGTCAGCCAACTGGCCAATCTTGATTTTCAGGTCGGCGATATCAGGCGCGAGGGCAACAGGCTGGTGGTGACCAGCGCTGAAGGAAAGGGTATTCCAACGACGGTATATATTCGCCCATCAGATACTCTTCAGGTTGTAAAAGCTGTCTTCAGAAGTGCATCTGCTCTGGGCTACGTCTTGCTGTTTCCACTTTACTGGTATCGTGATCGCCATGTTAAAGTGGAAGAAAAAGGTAACATCAACAACCCGTGGAATTGAATATGCCCGTTCTGTCGCAGGAAGAATTGGCGGAGCGGTTGGCGTATCATCGTTTGTTGCCCGCCGTGACGCTTCATTCTCCAGAACATGTCAGGCCGCTTGGGCAGGCGTTTCTGGATGGTGGCTTGCCTGTTATTGAAGTTACGTACCGGACAGAAATCGCGAGTGAAGCCATCCGAATTCTGCGCCGGAGTTTCCCGGACATGATCGTTGGGGCCGGGACAATTCTGTTGCCGGAACAGGCCGAAGAAGCATTGGCCGCCGGCGCCTCGTTTATGGTGTCGCCTAATCTGAATGATCAGGTGGCTGCGTGCTGTGCCAGCCGGAACGTTGCTCACATTCCGGGCGTCCAGACAGCAACCGAAATTGGACGCGCAATGGAGAACGGGACAAGCTTGGTAAAGTTTTTCCCGGCCCATGCTGCAGGCGGCACTGATACCCTAAAGGCGATGGCCGGGCCGTTTCCCACAATGCGTTTTATGCCGACCGGTGGCATCACGGACAGCAATCTGGCGGCTTATCTGGATTTGCCAAATGTTGTCGGCTGTGGTGGCACGTGGTTTTCGCCCCAAAAGCTGATGGAACAGCAGCGTTTTGATGAAATCACCGAAATTGTGGCGGCAGCGGTAAACATTGTTCAAGCACTGGGGGCAGGTCGGTAATCGTGACAATCATTGCGGGATTTGGAGAAATACTTCTCAGGCTGAAGTCTCCGGGACATGAGAGATTTCTGCAAAGCGCTGCATTTGAAGCGTCATTTGGTGGTGCTGAATTGAATGTGCTGGCGTCCCTGAGCCTTTTGGGACATCAAACAAGGCTGATGACAGTGCTGCCTTCCAATCCGTTGGGTGCCGCCGCCTTGCAGGCCGTGCACCGGTACGGGATCAACAGCCGGGATATCTGCCATGGGCCGGGGCGCATGGGCGTTTACTTCCTTGAAAAAGGGGCCGGGCACCGTTCCGCACAAATTGTTTATGATCGTGAACACAGCGCCTTTTCAAACTTGAAGTCAGGTGCATTCAGTCGCAAGAATATGCTTGAAAATGTCAGCTGGCTGCATCTGACCGGTATCACGCCCGCTTTGGGGCCGGGGCCTGCTGCTGAAGCCCTGACGCTCGCACGCCTGGCACATGCCAGCGGCATTCCGGTATCGCTCGACCTGAACTACAGGGAGCATCTGTGGACGGCTTCAGGACAATCACCCAAAGCAGTGATGACGCCGTTCCTTGAGCATGTCTCTGTCCTTGTTGCAGGGCCGGATGATTGCAGCACGTGCTTTGGGATCGAATCCGCGCACAATTCTGGCGAAGAGAAGGCCTTCCTGCAGGCAAGCGATCAGATATTGTCCCGTTATGGCAATATTCACACCATGGTGTCCACATTTCGTCAGGCCCCAAATGCGGACAGGAGCATCATTTCGGCGATGGCGTCTCATTCATCCGGGCCGGTAAAGGCCTCGCCGGTTGAAATTTCCAGTATCGTTGACCGAATTGGGGCAGGTGATGCGTTTGTTGCCGGCCTTATACATGGTCTGATATCAGAATGGACGCTTCAGAAGGCGGTTGATTTCGGGATTGCCGCGGAAGCAGTGAAGCATACCATTTCCGGTGACATCAATCTTGCCACGCTGGAGGAAATTGAGGCTGTCATGAATGGCAGTAACGGTGGACGGGTCAGGCGCTAGAAATTATCTGCAGAATATTTAATGCCAATCTGGCGCCGGGCTTCATCCATGGTGGTCATGACATCCAATGTATGTTGCCATGTCATCACCGGGCTTTCGACCAGTCCGGCACGCAGGCACCGGTTGGCTTCTGCTGCCTGAAATGAGTAACCGGCCCCGGTTTCAAACGAAAATGTCTGTTCTTCGCCTTCATAGGGCGCAAGGGTTATGGCTGAAGGCGCAAAGACGGGCGCGTGAATATCGATGCGTCCCCGCTCACCAAAAACTTTTGCCGTTGGGCTTTCCTGATGTTTCAACGACAAGTGAAGGCTGGCTTGTGATCCATTATTGTAGCCAAGCATAATGCCAATACTATCGTCGATTCCATGTTCGCCAATGTGCCCCAGGGCGCAAATTTTTGACGGCACACCCAGCAGCATCATTGTGACGTTGATCAGGTAAACGCCTGCATCCAGAAGAACTCCGCCGCCACGATTTTTATCAAACAGATAATGCCGTGGGTCATATGCGGGCACAAAGCCTCCGCCTGCTGTTACGTGGGTGATATTGCCGATCTTGCCAGCATCAATCAATTCCCTGACTTTGTTCATGGCAGGCAGAAACCTTGTCCACATGGCTTCCATAAGAAAGAGATTATGAGCCCGGGCACACTGAATAACCCGCTCTGCTTCAAGGGCATTAATGCTAAACGGCTTTTCGCATAATACGGCTTTGCCAGCCTTCAGACACATCAGGCTGTTTTCTGCGTGCACATTGTGAGGCGTGGCAATGTAGACAATATCGATATCTGGATCCGCAGCAAGGGCGGCATAGCTGCCATGGGCGCGTCCTGCCCCCCGTTCTTCGGCAAGCGCCTGCGCCGCATTGGCGGTCCGGGAGCCAACAGCAACAAGCTCGGCACCTTCAACAGTTGCCAGATCCCGTGCGAAGGTTGAGGCCATGTGGCCTGTTCCCAGAATTCCCCACTTTACTGATTTTAACAATGTCCTGGCCTTTCCTCAGCCTGCCGCCGTAACGGATGCACCACCATCTGCAATAATTGCCTGACCTGTCACGAACGAGGCGTCAGCGCTGGCCAGAAAATGAATCACGGAGGCAATTTCCGAAGGTTCTGCTGCACGACCGATCAGTCCGTACCCTTTGGTCATTTCCCGTAACTCTGCCGGACTGACACCCGTTTCAGCGGCTTTCTTTTCGTGGAAGTCGGTCACAGTAGCACCGGGGCATATTGCATTGACCCGGATGCCATCAGCACCGTGTTTGCAGGCAAGAGACCGGGTCAGTGCCAGCAGGGCAGCCTTGCTGGCATCATAGATTGCCATATCAGGACAGCCAACAAAGGCATTGTTTGAAGAAGTTATAACGATAGCGCCGGCGTTTTTCCTGATCATATGCGGCAACGCGGCCCGACAGCAGTAGGCGACGCCTTTAAGATTGACGCCTAAAATGCGGTTCCAGTCCGCTTCTGTTGCCGTTAACAGGTCGCCGCCGATCTGGACACCGGCATTTGCGACCAGAACATCAATTTGGCCCCATTTTTTGACGGCTTTGGTGGCAAGGTCAATACAGCTCTGTTCATTCGAGACATCTGTGGCAACAAAAATGGCATTGCCATCATTATCGATGATCTCGTTTACCGTTGCATTTCCGGCCTTTGTATCCAGGTCGGCGACAACAATATTGTATCCTTCGAGTGCAAAACGAAGGCAGGTCGCGCGGCCGATGCCAGACGCCCCGCCAGTGACAATCGCGACAGGGGTGTTCATACTTACCAGTTCCACATTGTGCCGTCTTCAAGACGGTTTACAGGCAGGTAGCAGCGCTTGTAGGGATATTTTGCTGCAAGTTCTTCATCAATATCCACCCCGTGTCCGGGGGTTTCTCCGGGGTGCATATAACCGTCCTTAAAGGTATAGGCGTGGGGGAACACAGCATCAGTTTCCGGCAGATGACGCATATATTCCTGAACACCAAAATTTGGAACCCAAAGGTCAAAATGCAGGGCTGCCCCCATGCAGACCGGCGACAGGTCTGTCGCACCGTGGCAGCCGGTGCGTACATTATGTATCGCCGCAAAATCAGCGATCCTGCGCAGATGGGTAATGCCGCCAGCGTGTACCACTGTGGTGCGGATATAGTCTATCAGCTGCTCTTCAATCAGTTGTTTGCAGTCCCAAATAGTGTTGAATATTTCACCAACAGCCAGAGGTGTTGTTGTGTGGTGGCGGATAAGCCGAAAATTATCCTGATTTTCGGCGGGTGTTGAATCCTCCATCCAGAAAAGACGATAGGGTTCCAGACTTTTTCCCAGACGTCCGGCCTCGATCGGGGTTAACCGATGATGCACGTCATGCAGCAGGTGTGGTTCAAAACCATAGGTTTCGCGCAAGGCATCAAAAAGCTTTGGCATATGATCCAGATATCTGGTGGTCGACCAGACATTTTCTGTGGGCAGATCGCCATCTGCAGGTTCATAAAACATCTTGTCTTTCGATACGCCATAAGTGGACGACATGCCGGGAATACCGGTTTGCGCCCGAATGGCCTTGTACCCCATATCAATAAAGCGGCCCACCTCATCCTTGGTTTCTTCTATGTCACTGCCATTGGCATGACCGTACACCATAACACCAGCGCGGCTCTTGCCGCCAAGCAACTGATACAGCGGCATATTCGCGGCTTTTGCCTTTATATCCCAAAGGGCGGTGTCGACGGCTGCAATGGCCGTCATGTTTACGGGGCCGCGGCGCCAGTAAACGCCGCGATAAAGATATTGCCAGATATCTTCAATCTGCGATGCATCCTTGCCAATCAGGCAGGGAATAACATGCTCTTCCAGAAAACTGGCCACGGCAAGCTCCCGCCCGTTGACGGTTGCGTCACCAATGCCATACAGCCCCTGATCGGTGATGATCTTTAGGGTGACAAAGTTCCGTCCCGGACAACTGATGACAACTTTAGCATCTGTAATTTTCATCCAAATCTCTCAATGGCTTATACTTGTTTTGATTTTACTCTTCTTGCGTAAAAGCTATGAAGTTTCTCGACGGACGGCAAACAAGACTTTATCATATCGCGGATTAGATTTTTTTATTATCCCGGGCAGATCATCATATGCATAGACGCCTTCCCCCCCTGAACGCGATGCGGGTTTTTGAAGCAGCGGCGCGACATCTCAGTTTCACCCGAGCGGCGGATGAACTGCATGTTACACAGGCAGCTATCAGCCATCAGGTGAAAGCGTTGGAAGACTGGCTAGGGACGCCCCTGTTTCAACGCCTTAGCCGCGGGTTGAAGCTTACACCGGCTGGTGAAGCCTATTTGCCGCGACTGACTCAGGCTTTTGATCTGTTGACGCTTGCAACTTCGCAAATGGTGGATCGTGCCGGCAAGAAGGTTCTTACTCTTTCAACTCTGGATTCTTTTGCTTCCATCTGGCTGTTGCCTCGATTGAAGCGCTTCCGCGAGCGCCATCCCGGAATTGATGTGCGGATTGTCTCTATCGACAGAGAGGATGATTCTGTCAGCAGAGGGGACGTGGATATTGATTTGCGGTATGGGGACGGTCAATGGCCGGGCCTGCATGTGACCCGGTTTCTGACCGAGGAAATTTTCCCGGTGTGTAGCCCTGAATTACTGGATGGTGAACATCCACTGATTGATACGTCTGCGCTGATGCATCACACCTTGCTGCATGATGTGATGATTACAGACTGGCAAAGCTGGCTTGTTGCGGCCAGCGTTGCAAATGTTGATGCCGGACGTGGCCCGGGCTTCAATCATTCCTATCTTGTGACACAGGCTGCAATTAACGGCGACGGTGTCGCATTAGGGCGTAGCGCGCTGGTTGCCGACGCCATCAAGGCAGGCAAGCTTGTCAAGCCTTTCGATCTTTCCCTGTCTTCCGAGTTTGCATATTATTTCGTGTGCAAAAAGGCCCAGTCAACCGAGCAAAGCATTGTGGCGTTCCGGGAATGGTTGATGGAAGAAGCCGCACAGGCCCAGAAAGATATTGAAGAAATTCTGTCCAGTTGACAGGGCCTGGAATCTATAGCTTGATCATGACTGACTTGAGTTCGGAAAAGCTGTCCACAGCTTCACGTCCATGCTCGCGCCCCCAGCCGGATTGTTTATAGCCGCCGAAGGGCATTGCCAGATCGGGCAGGCCATGGGTATTTACCCATATCAGACCAGCCCGGATTTCTGCGGATAAATTGTGCGCTCTGGACAGGTCATTTGTCCAGACGCTTCCAGCCAGACCATAGTCATTGTCGTTCGCCAGCGCGACGGCCTCTGCATCATTGTCGAATGGCATGGCGACCAGCACAGGGCCGAATATTTCTTCGCGAACAACAGACATGTTCTGGTCTACATTCGCAAGGACCGTTGGCGCCATATAGGCACCTTCAATCTCCAGTGCCCGACCTCCTGTGACAAGCTGTGCCCCCTCTGCACAACCTTTCTGAACAAGCGCGCTGACGTTATCGCGGTGGCTGTCTGAAATCATCGGGCCCATTTGGGTGCTGGCATCAAGTGCATTTCCGACTTTCAGTTTTTCAGCTGCCTGGGCGATCGCTTCAACAACTTCATCATAAACCGGTCTTTCAACATAAAGTCTGGATGACGCGACGCAGACCTGACCCGCGTTGGAGAAAATGCCGCCGGCGATGCCCTTAACAGCCGCATTAATATCTGCATCGGCAAAGACGATCGCTGGAGATTTGCCCCCAAGCTCAAGCGTTACTTTCTTGAAATTACTGCCCGCAGAGATCAATATTTGCCGCCCGGTAGCGGTCGAGCCTGTAAAGGATATTTTGTCTACATCCATATGAGAGGCGAGGGCTGCGCCGACTACACGGCCCGGACCTGTAATGATGTTGACAACACCGGGAGGCATGCCAGCTTCCAGTAACAGTTCACCCAGTTTCAAGGTAGACAAGGCAGTCTGATCCGCCGGTTTGACAACTACAGAACAGCCTGCAGCCAGTGCCGGGGCCATTTTCCACGCAGCCATGGCAATTGGTCCGTTCCATGGAACGATTAGTGCTGCTACACCCAGAGGTTCCCGCTTTGTGTAGCAATGGAACGCTTGTCCGGGCACAGAAATATCTACCGTCTTTCCCTCAAGCTTTGTGCACCATCCCGCATGATACCGAAACGCTTCTGCGGCAATGGCCACATCGCCGAAGCGTGCCGCGGCAAAAGGTTTTCCTGCATCCAGACATTCCAGTTCCGCCAGTATATCAGCATCACGGTCAATCAGATCGGCAACACGCCAAAGGATTTTAGCCTTTGCAGAAGGAGTGAGGCCGTACCAGAGTTTATTGGTAAAGGCCTTGCGGGCCGCCGAGACCGCCAGATCAACGTCATCGGCGTTGCCTTCGGTGATGGATGCAAAAACCTTTCCGTCTGACGGATTGATGCTTTCGGTGACGCGGCCGCCTTGGGCCATTGCCCAGTTTTCTCCAATAAGCATCGGACGTGTGGAGGAGATAAATTTCCGGGTTTCTGCGCTTAGGGGCCGTAATGTAGACATAAGGTCAGTTTGCTTTCATGAATAGTCGGAGGGCGTCCAGAAAGGCTTCGTTTTCGTGATCAAGTCCAATGCTTACACGCAAACAATTATCCGGGCCGCCAGCATTGACAGGCCGGGGAATGATGCCTCTTTCCAGCAGGAATTCCCACGATTTTTTTGCGGAAAACTTCTCATCCGGAAAGCGTATCAGGATGAAATTCGTGACACTCGGGATAACCTCCAGCCCCATGGATGACAACTGTTCCGTCATGATGCGTAGCCAGCGATTGTTGTGGGTTCTGACCATTGCCGTATACGGGCGGTCTGCGACAGCGGCAGCCGCAGCAGCCATGGCCGGGCCGTTCACGTTGAAAGGTGTGCGTATTGTATGGAGAACATTAATAATTTCAGATGGACCATATCCCCAGCCGACCCGCAGCGAAGCCAAACCATAAAGTTTTGAAAAAGTCCGGGTCATCACAACATTATCGGCTGTGGATGCAAGGGCAAGACCTGAGTCATAATCCCTGTCTTCGACATAATCAGCATAGGCGGCATCAACCAGCAAAATGATATCTGATGGCAGATTATCGTGCAATCTTGTCAGTTCGTCGTGCGGCAGAAAGGTGCCACAGGGATTGTTGGGTGTTGCCAGGGTAATGAGCCGGGTTTTGCCGGTTACGCGCTCCAGGATATTATCAACATTGATCCTGCAATCAGGTTCAGGCGCAATGATGATTTTGGCTCCTTGCGCCAGTGCGTGGGTTTCGCACATGGCAAAAGCATACTGGCTGATGATGACTTCATCCTCCGGACCGGTATAGGCGCGGATCACCATTTGCAACACTTCGTCAGAGCCATTCCCGCAAACTATGCGTTGCGCATCCAGATCAAAGGTTTTTGCAATTGCTTCACGCAGTTCGGTCTGGCCCCCATCGGCATAGCGATAGAGCTGTTCACCGGCACGACGATAGGCGTCAAGCGCTTTGGGGCTTGGTCCCAGCGGAGATTCATTGGACGAGAGTTTTACAGGGTTCGCGCCCCCTTCAACCGAACTTTTTCCCTGCTTGTACGGGGCAATTCGGGCAATGCCTGAGCGGGGAAGTGGTTTTGTCTTATTTTTATCAGGCTTCTGAATACAGGACATCTTCAGTCAGACCCCTTTCTGTTGGGCGGTAATATAATGAACTCCCAGGGGCTGGCCATATCGCTGCCAACAATAACCTCGATTATTGCTGGGCCGGATTCTGACAGTGCACGCCGCAGAACTTCACGTAATTTATCAGGACTGTCAGCACGATAGCCTGCGGCCCCAAAGCTTTCGGCAAGTTTGACGAAATCAGGGTTATGCAGGTCTGATCCTATAATGCGGTTGCCAAACCATTCCTTTTGCTGGCGCTGGACGTTGCTGAACGAATTGCTGTTAAAAATAATTGTCACAAGCCCGATATTATATTGAACGGCAGTAGCCAGTTCCTGAACATTGAACATAAAGCCGCCATCGCCGGCAATCGAGACCACCGCCTTGTCCGGATGGGCAACCTTGACGCCGAGCGCCGTAGCGTAACCATATCCGAGCGTGCCCTGATAGCTGCAATTTATATGCTGCCGGGGTTCATAGACAGGGAAGCCATACCAGGATGTAAAGCCGCACTGGGTAATTTCATCGCAGAAGATACCGTCGTCGGGCAATTCTGCCCGGATGACGTCAAGGTAAGACATTTGTGGCTGAACTTTTTGGATATTCTTTGAAACGATTGCCTTAAGCCCTTCAAACTCCTCCTGTCGCGACGGTCTTTTGCCAGCCTTTTTATCAAGCGACGGCAGCAGGGCCTGCAATGTCAGGGCGGCGTCCGCGACGAGACCGACATCTGGCGTATTAATCCGGGTGAGCTCGACAGGATCTGTATCTATTCTGACGACTTTAAGAGATTTGTCTGTGCCCCAGTGCATCAGAGGCTCGACCATACGGGAACCAATCCCGATGACCAGATCCACCTCTGGCCAGTAGCGATGGCCTGCGGGCAGTGTAAAGCCCAGATAATGGCGGTCACTGACAATGCCGCGTCCACTGCGAAACGAGACAACGGGCGCCTGAATCATTTCGGCCAGTTTTAGAACCTCTGGCGCAGCATCATTTGCACCGCTTCCTACATAGATCATCGGGTTTTTAGCCTGGGCGATTGCATTTGCCGCTGCTTCTATGGCGTCGGGGTCCGGGCTCATCGGTCTGATTTCGGCAGGGTTCCCGAGCGCTACATCTGTTTCCTGGCCCATAATATCCATGGCCATCTCAAGTGAAACCGGGCGAGGGCGACCGCTTTTCATCTGCCTGAAGGCTTCAGCCACCATTTCCGGGGCCAGCGCCGGATGATCTGCCCGGCCTGCCCATTTTGTCAGCGTTTTCATGGTGGCGAGCTGATCCGGCAATTCATGCAGTTCGCCAACGCCCTTGCCAATGGATGTCGATGGAATCTGACCGGTCAGGCACAATACTGGTGCATTACAGGCGTAGGCAGTGCAAATCGCTGCAGCGGTATTCAGAACGCCAGGCCCGGGGACAACAACATATGTTCCGACTTTGCCGGTTGACCGGGCATAGCCAAGCGCCATATATGCTGCACCTTGTTCATGTCTGGTGCCAATGAAGTTGACCTTTTCACCTGCGTGATACATGGCATCGAAAAAGTGATCGAGTTGTCCGCCCGGCAATCCAAAAATGGTATCGACGTCGTGGCGTATCAGGGACTGTAACAGGGCATTTGCGCCAGACATTTTTGTCATAAGTATCTACTCTTTTCTGTGCTTGTCGGTAACCCGGTTCACAACATCGGTGGCATGTATGTGCTTTTCAGCCGCGACGCGAAGCAGGTTCTCGTTCAGGAATTTTGATAAAAGAACCATGCCCTCGCGCCAAGTGATAGTTTCTTATTATCCGGATTAGAAATTGTAATTCGGGACCAGAGAGGCTTATGTGAATGGATGGGAATTCAGGGGATCAGATGTCTTGGGGGTGAAGTGAGTTAGGCGTCGCCGCCCGGGCTGACCGTGAATTGAGGCAGGTCTTGACGCAAAGGGTGTGCCAGCGGGCCGCAGTCTGTTCACCAGTGTGGGAAGGGATGATCTGTTGCTGGCTGCAGGCAATCTTGTTGAGCGCGTAATTGGACAGGGGTTACCTCTGCGCTAAAATCTGCAACTACAGACCGGTTTGCAGAAGACTGCCCTGCTTAAGTTAAAAAAGCGCTTCGGTTTTTATCGAGGAATGACTGAAGCCTGCCGAAATAGAGGTCCGGCTCCTCAAAAAAAGGCATGTGCGAGCTGTTTTTGAATACACAAATTTCCGATTGAGGAAGGGCCTGATGCATTTTGGCAGAACAGGCCGGGGTGAGCTCATCATATTGACCGGTCAAGACCAATGCAGGCGTTGTAATGCGATGCATTTCTGGCACACGATTCCAGTCTTTCATATTGCCTGTATAGGTGAATTCGTTTGGGCCTTGCATAGTGATATAGGGGCCCATGTTCCAGTCAGACAAGGACCGGTTTACAGCCTCTGGCCATACATCCAGTCGGCAGACGTGACGATAATTCAGCAGGGTGATCGCAGCCTCATATTCAGGATGATCAAGCGTGCCCTCGGCTTCATGACGCTGCATCATTGCCACGGTTTCAGACCCCAGCGCATTCCGCAGACGATGGAGTTCGGATACCAGATGGGGAATGTCCGTCGCCCCGTTTGCAAGAATGAGTGATTTCAGGTTGTCGGGGTAGGTCAGGGCATATTCCGTGCCCAGCCAGGTACCCCAGGATTGTCCAAGAAAATGGACGCGGCCGAGATCAAGTGCGGCGCGTACCTGTTCAGCTTCACGCACATATCGCTCCAATGTCCATAATGATGTATCTTCTGGTCGGTCTGATTTGCCACAACCTAACTGGTCCCAGGCGACAACCCTGTATCCCCGATCCGCCATGACAGAATGACTGTCACGGAGATAGTCACAAGGCAAGCCCGGTCCACCATTCGCACAAAACAGGACTTCGGCACCAGAGCCAAAGCTGTAGGCCTGTACAGTGTAGCCTTCTTCCAGGTCCACGCGAATTATGGCGTCAGGTTTGCGATCATCGGGCATAATTAATCTCCTGCGGTTTGTATCCGTTTGTATGCATAACAGGCTGGTGCCCTTGATGGTAATCTGCTATAAAAAATAAGGTACATAAATTGTTTACAAATATTGGCTACTAAATTTAAAAATGGCAAGAGAAAAAAATAATTCAAACACCAGCACCGGCGTAGCAGACCAGTTGCAAGCGGATATTTTGTCTGAACATTTTCGTCCCGGTGAATGGTTGAAACAGGCAGATCTGGAAAGCCGTTATAATGCGAACAGATTCGAGGTGCGGATGGCGCTATCTGCGCTTGCGGCGCGACATTTGCTGGATCATATTCCTAACCGGGGTTATCGCATAATCAATCCGTCGGATCGCGAACGCAGTGAATTATACGAAGTGCGCACAATACTGGAAACAGCAGCCGGCCGGCTTGCTGCACAGCGGGCCACGGAAGATGATATTGACGCGTTGAACAAAATTGTCAGTGAATTTGCGAATGCCATTGAGAACGGAACAATCGCTGATCTTCGCCGTCTTAACCTTGAGTTTCATAACTGTTTTTGCAAGATCAGTGGCAATCAGATGCTGGCCGAGCAGATCCGCGAACTGAGGGAGCGTGGCATCCCGGGGCGTGGCGGCGGCTGGGACACGGTTGCCGGTATGCGCGCCAGTAATGATGATCATCGCCAGATTGTCGAGATGCTGCGGCAACGGGATGCAGAGGGTCTTGGCTATACCATATACCGCCATTTGAACCGGTGGCGGGAATTTACCAAACCCTCTGCCTGATCAGGGGGTTGTCCCCTTAACGATCGTGGCCAGGCTTTAAATATTGCCCGCTAATGCTTCGGTGAATAGTGTTGCGTAATCATTCTCGGTCAGGGCAAGGGGGTTTCCACCGGCAGACGGGTCGAGCACAGCTGCTTTCGACAGCATTGGGATATCTTCAACCCGAACCCCGAGCGCCGACGCATCATTGCCAATGCCCAGATCCTTGCGGAATTTCAGGACCCATTCGAAAACGCTGTCAAAATCGGGAGATGGCAGGTCAAGTACCGCGCCAAGGATGGTCATCCTGCTTTCGATAGCGGACCGGTTTCGTTTCATCACATAGGGTAAGAACAGGGCGTTGGTAGCCCCGTGATGGGCGCCGTATATCGCTCCGACCGGGTGGCTCATCGCGTGCACACCTCCCAGGCCCTTCTGGAACGCGACAGCGCCCATGCATGCGGCGGCCAGCATATGACCGCGTGCTTCAAGGTTTTCACCGTCAGCATATGCGACAGGCAGCCAGCGCTTGATCAGGGCCATACCATTCAAGGCGATACCATCGGCCATGGGATGAAAGCCCGGTGCACAAAACGCTTCAAAGCAATGGGTGAAGGCATCCAGTCCGGTTGCCGCCGTCAAATGAGGGGGAAGCCCGCATGTCAGTTCAGCATCAAGAATAACGGAAACTGGCATCATATGGGGGTGGAAAATAATCTTCTTTTCATGGCGTTCAGTATCGACAATAACTGAAGCGCGCCCGACTTCCGACCCGGTCCCGGCAGTGGTGGGAATGGCGATGCAGGGCTTCATACCGGCAATGTCCACGCGTTTCCAGTTGTCTCCCTCATCTTCAAAATCCCAGAGCGGCCTTTGCTGGCCAGCCATCAGGGCAACAGCCTTTCCGGCGTCAAGACCACTGCCGCCTCCAAGAGCGATGACCCCGTCGTGCTGGCCTGCCCGGAAGACCTCAACTCCTGCGTTAACATGATCTCCTGCCGGGTTGGCATCTACTTCACTGAAAAGCCCTACGGGAAGACCAGCCTGTTGAATGACCTCCACAACCGTTTTAGCCAGAGGCAATTGGGCTGTGCCACGATCTGTTACGATCAGGGGGCGCCGGATCCCGTGTTCCTGACACAGGGCGCCAAGTTCAGAAACACGTCCGGCACCAAAGCTGATTTGTGTCGGATAGTTCCAGTTTGCGTTTGGAGGAGGAGAGCTGAGCATGATTTGGTCTTTCAGGAAATAGTGTTGAAGTTGAAGGATTTGGGGCGCGTCAGGCCATCGAACCCCAGTTGTGAAAGGGTTGCGCCGCGCCCTGAGTTTTTAACGCCTGTCCAGGCAAGTGCCGGGTCGAGAACATCGCATCTGTTCAGAAATACCGTTCCTGCATCTAGTCGGTCCGCCATCTCCCAGGCAAGGGCTTCGTCTCTGGTCCAGATTGAGGCGGTTAACCCAAAGGCACTGTCGTTCATTATTGTGACCGCCTCTTCGTCATTGTCGACCGCCATTATTGCGACAACAGGTCCAAAGGTTTCCTGGCTCACAATAGGCATATCCTGACGACAGTTAATCAATATCTGCGGTGCGAGATAGGTGGACGCCCCATTGTCCGCCGGAAACAGCTTTGTCGGTAGCAGGGGTTTTGCACCGTCATTAATGGCTGCTGCAATTTCGCCCCTGATACGTTCTGCTGCAGCCAGCCCCACCACAGGCCCGAGGGTTGTTGCGGGATCAAGCGGGTGTCCAAGGACATATTGGCGGGTTAGCTCTGTGAATGCATCGATGAAATTATCATAACATTTGCGATCAACATAAATGCGTTCGACGCCGCAGCATGATTGGCCTGAATTGAAAAACGAACCATCGACCAGCCCTTCAACCGCCAGCTCTATGTTGGCGTCGGCGCGGACATATGCAGGGTCTTTGCCCCCCAGTTCCAGTCCTGTGCCAATAAACCGTCCTGCCGCCGCCTGTTCAACTGCAACCCCACCGGCTACAGATCCTGTAAATGCGACATGGGCTATGGATGCATTGGAAATCAGTGATAGCGTTGTTTCCTGCGACATATGGAGGCATTGTACAAGCCCTTCGGGGAGAATGTCTGTAGCGGCTGCAACGAAATGCTCGCCAACGAGCGGGGTTTGAGGCGAAGGTTTGAGTAGGACTGCATTTCCCGCAATTAAAGCCGGTACCAGCAGATTTACGGTCGTAAGATATGGATAGTTCCATGGCGAAATTGCCAGTATCACTCCAAGAGGGACATGTTTTATTTTGCGCTGCCCTGTCCCGTTGCCGGGTGCCGGGGTGATCTCGGCCAGGGCTTCAGGCGCTATTTCCATCATATAGCGCGCACGGAGCGCCATGCCGTCAATTTCACCCGGCGTATAACGTATGGGCCGGCCCATCTGCCAACTTATTTCCTGGCCAAGCGTGTCACGCTGCCTGACCAGCCGGTCGATCATTTTGCCTACTTTCAGAATGCGGTCTTGCAGGGGAAGTGAGGCCCAGGATTTTTGCGCCACGGCGGCCAGTTTTACGGCCTTGTCTGCCGCCCCCCGGGTTATAAAGGGTCGCTCTACGCAAACTGAACCGTCAACCGGAGAAATCGTACGGACTGAATTATTCATGGAAAATCTCGTCTTGTCAGATAATTTCAAAGTAACGGGAACGTTCCCAATCGGTGACATGGCGCCGGAACTCGCGCTCTTCCCATTCCCTTGTTGCGGCATAATGATCAACAAAGGCGTCGCCAAACCACTCGCGAGCGGTGGTCGAGCCCTTTAATCGCTGGGCCGCATCCCAAAGGCTGGCGGGTAGACGTCTTTCTTCATCGACAGGCATGTCATAAGCGTTGCCGGTAATGGGCGTGTCGGGTGTCCAGCCTTCCGCTATCCCTGTAAGGCCTGCGGCAAGGGCAGCGGCGAGAACCAGATAGGGGTTGGCATCTGCACCGGGTACACGTAATTCGACCCGCTGGGATTTTTCACTGCCGGGGATGGCGCGCAATGCGCAGGTGCGGTTTTCAATGCCCCACGTTGCTGTGGTTGGCGCCCAGTAGCCGGGGACCAGACGACTGAATGAATTGACATTTGGGGCCATCAGCGCAAGCAATTCCGGCATAAGCTTTTGCTGCCCGGCAATGAATGACTGCATTGTTTTGCTGATGCTGCCCTTGGCAGCTTCATCGTAAAAAGCAGAGCTGTTGTCTTTGGTGCGGCGCAGCGAGATATGAGTATGTCCGCCCTGTCCGGGGCTTTTCTGGTCACATTTGGCCATGAAGGTGATCAATTTGTCTTGCTGGCGTGCAATAACCTTGGCGAAGGTTTTGAACAGCGCGGCCTTGTCGGCTGCCTCCAGCGCATGATCAACTGTTATTGCGGCTTCCAGCACGCCGGGGCCTGTTTCTTCGTGCAGCCCTTCCAGTTCAATGCCCAGTGCGCTAAAGTTCGACCATATCGCATTATAGAAACCGGCATGTTCTGAATTTCGAAGAACCGAATAGCCAAAGTTCCCCGGCGCGATTGGTACGAGATTCTTGTAATCCTTGTCACGGGCAGAAATCGGATTTTCATCGAATGCAATAAATTCATATTCGTAGCCGGCAAGGGCAGAGAAACCTAAATCGGCGGCGCGCTTCAGCACATTGCGCAATACGCCTCTGGGACAAAGATGTTCGGCTTCCCCTGAAAATTCGGCCAGACAGAATAATTGATCATCCTCGAAAGGCAGGGTTCTTGCCGTATCTGGAAGCAGTCTCGCATCGGCGTCGGGGTAACCGGTGTGCCAGCCGGTAAAGGTGGCATTGTCGTAAAGCTGGTCATTCACATCCCAGCCAAGCACCACATTACAGAACCCCAGTCCCCCATCGAGGGCCGAAAGAAATTTCCGAGCCGAGATGTATTTGCCGCGCATGACCCCGTCGAGGTCAAAAACACCTATTTTGATCTGACGCTCAGGCTGCTGTGTGACCAATTGCTTGATGGCTTCCAGACTCATCATGATTTTTTCCTTTTAGAAGGGGAGAGATGCTGACTGGCCTCGTTCCCGGGCCTGAAATTGGCAATGTTCTCGTCGAACAGGCCATAGTCGTCGTAATCAAGCAGGGCATACAATTCTTCTCGTGTTTGCATGGCAGGTATAAGCCCCGACTGATGCCCGTGTGACAGAAGGTGATCAAGGCCTGTTTCAATCGCTTTCATTGCAAGCCTCAGGGCTGTAACAGGGTAGATCACCATATTATAGCCAAGCTCTTCCAGTTCTTGCGTGGACAGAAGGGGTGATTTGCCGAACTCCGTCATATTAGCCATTAATGGTACGGACAGGGCAGACCTGAAGGCCTCAAATTCCTGAAGGGTTTGCAAGGATTCCGGAAAAATCATGTCGGCCCCGGCATCAACATAGGCCTTGGCCCGGTTAATGGCCGCATCCAGCCCCTCAATATTGCGGGCGTCGGTTCGGGCGATAATTGTGAAGGCGGGATCACGTCGGCCTAGCCGGGCGGCCTTTATCCTTTGCGCCATGGTATCGGTTGACACCAGCACCTTGTTATCAAGATGTCCGCAGCGCTTGATCGATACCTGATCTTCAATATGACAGGCTGATACACCGGCCTCCTCCAGCAGCGATATGGTCCGGGAAGCATTCACCGGTTCACCGAACCCGGTATCGGCATCAATAATTGATGGAAGGTTTGTCGCGCGGGAAATGGCAGCGCCGCGTTCGGCGACTTCGGTTACAGACGTAAGCCCAATATCCGGCAAGGCCAGCTCTGCTGATACAACCGCGCCAGAAATATAAACGGCTCCAAACCCCTTTCTCTCGATCAGCTTCGCAACCAGAGGGGACGTGGCTCCGGGGCAGCGGATCAGCTTGCCACTTGCCAGGGCATCACGAAAGTGTTGACGCTTGTCACCCGGGAGAGTGATTTCATGGATCATTCAAACAACCCCTTTGTTACTGGCTCGGCCAGATGTTCGGCTGGTACAGTCAGATTAATATTTATCAGGTCGTCAGCGCCTAAATCAGGCAATCGTTCGACAAGTGCCAGAAAACGATCTGTTTCGTCCTTGTCTACACAAGTGGCCAGTTTATTCAGTTTGGCAATATAATTATGCCGGGCATAGGGCCGCGCACCGAGCGGATGGGCGTCGGCAACGGTGATTTCGTCACATATGACGTCACCAGTGTGCATGATAACTTCGACCCTGCCACCAAAAGCCTTTTCCGATGGATCTGTGGAATGATATCGCCGCGTCCATTCTTCGTTTTCCATTGTACGGATATTTTGCCACAGGCCGGTTTTGGCGGCTCGTGACGCCCGTTCCGGTGTGTAGGATGCATCATGAGACCATGCACCATCTTCCAGAGCAACTGCAAAAATATACATGATCGAATGATCCAGAGTTTCACGGCTCGCTTGGGGGTCAAATTTCTGAGGGTCGCCCGCACCTGTGCCAATCACATAGTGAGTGTGATGACTGGTGTGGATTATAATTTCCCTGACAAGACGGAGGTCCGGAATATTTTTACGCAGGCGGAAGGCCAGATCAATCAGCGCCTGACTTTGATATTCGGCGGAATGTGCTTTGGTATAAGTTTCCAGAATAGCTCTTTTGGGCTCGCCCCGGGCAGGAAGAGGAACCGTGTAGGATGCGTTTTTACCATCCAGAAGCCATGCGATTACACTGTCTTCGCCTTCATATATCGGCGTGGGCGAGGCTTCGCCGCGCATGGCGCGATCTACGGCTTCAATGGCAAGTTTTCCTGCGTGTGCCGGGGCATATGCCTTCCAGCTGGAAATTGCGCCCTTTCTGGATTGCCGGGTTGTACAGCAAACGTGAAGCGCCTGCTGTATCGCCTGATAGACAATTTCGGTTGCAAGGCCGAGCATTGCACCAATGCCACCGGCAATGGCTGGCCCCAGATGGGCGATATGATCAATCTTGTGCGCATGCAGGCAAATAGCCCTGGTGAGATTGACGTGTATTTCATAGGCTGCGGCTATGCCCCGGATCAGATCGGCACCTGATCGACCGCATTGTTGGGCGACCCCAACAAGTGCCGGAATAGTATCTGCCGGATGGGCATAGTCTGCCGCCAAAAAGGTATCATGATAGTCCAGTTCGCGAACGGCGACACCATTGGCCCATGCTGCCCATTCAGCGTGAATGCGTCTGCCTTGCCGGTCGCCGGTGAGGGTGGCTCCGCGTGGATGCGGGTGGCTTAGGGCCTGCGCGCGTGCATTGATAACCGGTTGGCGATTGAGGGATGCAATAGCTACAGCGGCATTGTCGATGATGCGGTTGATAATCATTTCAACCACATCGCTCTCGACCGGTGCCGGATCGCATGCCATTTCTGCCAGTTTCCAGGCAAGCTGATCTTCACGATGTAAATTTGTCTTTGAACCGTGGACTGAAACAGTGTGCAATATCATCAGGCTGCACCATTCCCGCCAAGTTCCCGGGTCGCTTCAGATAGCCCCCATTCAAGGCCTCGCCGCATGGAGCTGTGTTCGTTTACGGCGATGACGATTGAAGCTTCAAGTTCAGCGGCCCACTGCTGTTCCAGCGGTGACCATGCGGGGATGATCCAGGGCTTGCCGTTGTTTTTGGCGGCGCGGGCAATTGCAGCAATGTCTTTATAATCAGCGTCGTCCCGTCGGTAACATCCTCGCCCACAGGACAAGGCCAGATCTGTCGGGCCGACAAACAGCCCGTCAACTGTATCAAGGGCAGCAATGGCTTCCACGTCTGCCAGTGCCCCTGCGGTTTCAATCATTGCATAGCAAGGTCTGTTTTTATCCTCGTCTGCGAAAAAAGTTTCGCTTACAGGGCCGTAATTAAACACACGGCCCCCAGACGCGCCGCGTCGGCCATTGGGCGGATATTTTGCATAGGCAGTTACATCCCGCGCGTGATCAATCCCCCGAATTTGGGGAACAACAATACCTGAAGCGCCGCGGTCAAGTGCCGCCATGACAGCAGGACCCTCAGGCGCCGACGTTTTAACAAGCGTATTCAGGCCAAGCGCCCGCGACAAACCGACGATTGATTCCAGTTCGGAAGCGTGAAAAACACCATGTTCAAGGTCAAGTAGAACAGTTTGAATACCAAGATTGGTGGCAATTTCCACCATGGCGCCATTCGCGCTGCTTAGCCACAGGCCGATTGAGGGCTTCATGATTATTCTCCTGCTATTCTCATGTTTGGTGCAAGGTTACGAAAGGGCAGTTTGCGAAGGTCGGCCACATTGTAGCCGGGGGCGGCTACAATGATTGTGGCGGCAGACATTTCGTCAAAGTCGGCTCTGTAATGAATAGAGCTTTTAACCGCCAGTACAGAGGCGGTTTCAGGGGCTATACCCACATGACGGAACATGGCCTGATCCGCCGCTTGCTGGCGAGCGCTGGCCACGACAACACGGATTGAACCCGTATCAAGAACAGCCATCGGACCAAGGTTGAAATGACAGCCCCGATAAAAGGGACCCGTGCCTGTAAATATGCCGTTCCCCAGTGCCGTGACTGCGTAGGTGGCGGGCGTCGGTGGTGTATCTTCCGGGCCTTGCTGTTCGCCCAAAGTGGTAATGATCTTTGCGCCCAGGCCTGCGTCGTGGGCCATGCGTGCGGCGGCAGGGTCGTATAATACGCCGAATACGGCATTTTGGGCTGATGCCTGAACAAGGGCTGACAGAAGCCCGACACTTTTGCCGCTTCCGCCGCCGCCGGGATTGTCTTGTGTATCAATCAGCAAAACAGGACCTGAAGCGCCGACAGCGGCGGCCTGTGCGTGTGAGACAGCGGTATTGGTGTCCAGACAGGCCAACCGGAACAAGCTTTCTCTCGCCTCAATCAGCCTTTTCACCTGATCAGCGGCGGCATTGGCCTGTTCATGTGTGCCGGCATAAACAAGGATACCGGGGGCGTTCTTTTTAACATCTGCAAGGGGGAAGCCGCTGGCAAATTCAATCTCGCAGTTGTTGTTTGATCTTTGTGCGGCGATGATTTCCTGCGTGCCAGCCATTGCAGGGTCCAGTGTTGACTGGCAAACAAGGGGGATAAGGAAATCCAGTTGTCGAAAGGCCGTATAGCTTTTATTTCCCTTCAAGATGGCCTGCAAGCGATTGGCAGAGCGCATACCGGTCTCCGACATATCTGTGTGCGGGTAATGCCGGTAGATAACAAGCGCCTCTGTATTCTCTGCCATAGCCTGAGAGAGATTGGCGTGCATATCAAGACTGGCAACGATGGGTGTATCCGGGCCAAGAAGCTGGCGCAAACGAAGCAGGAACGCGCCATCGGCATCGTCATAATCCTCGGCAATCATCGCCCCGTGAAGATCAAGGTAAAGAGCGTCAATCGGCAGGTTATCGGAAAGACATTGACATATTTCATCGGTAATGCGCTGGTAGGCATCAATTGTTACTGGCCCGGATGGGCCTGCAGAACACCAAAGAAGGGGGACAGTTTCCCATCCCATAATGTGTGCGCGTTCGATGAAACCGGCGGCGGGAATATTTGTACCCTTTAGACTGGAAAGAATGTCCCGACCACGGAGCAAGCCGGGCCATGCGTCGGCTTTCACGAAATCATCCCAGGAAGCTTTGACAGGCGCGAAGCTGTTGGTTTCATGCTGAAATCCGGCTACGGCGACGCGCTTCATATTACTGGTTCCCGTCCACGCCGGGGCTGTTGAACGGACGGTCGTGATCCAGGCTCATGATAATGCTTCGTGCCTTTTCGATTTCACTGAAATCAAGGGATGCGATTGCAATGCCTTCGTCTTCTCCGGCGTCAGCCAGCACGCGCCCCCATGGGTCGACAATCAGGGAATGGCCATAGCTTTGTCGTGTGCCATAAGGGTTGCCACATTGTGCCGGTGCGATCATGAAACAGGTGTTTTCAATAGCCCTGCTGCGAATGAGCGTATGCCAGTGAGCTTCGCCGGTCATTTTCATAAAGGCGGCTGGGGCACCGATCAATGTAGCGCCAGCCTTCGCAAGCTGGCGGTACAGGTGCGGAAACCGCAAATCATAACAGATGCTAAAGCCGTACAATCCATGAGGCATTTTAGCCATTTGAGCCTGGGCACCCGGTCGGTACAGATCGGACTCCCGACTGTTTTTTTGACCCGGAATATTGGCATCGAACATATGAATCTTGTCGTAATGAGCCACGAGCCTGCCATCCGGTCCAACGAGCAAAGACCGGTTGACCATGGCTCCGTCATCGGTCCGCATTGTCAACGACCCGACGAGAAGCCAGATTGAATGCTGTGCCGCACAATCTGCCAGGCGAAGAAAAGACGGATTATCTGCCATGGGAACGGCATGCGCCTTCATCTCTTCGCGGTCCGAACTCAGGAATTCACAGGCTTCTGGCAGGGCAACAAAATCTGCCTTGGCATTCGCTGCCTCATCTATAAGGGCCTCAAGTCTTTGAAGGTTTGCTTTGAGATCATTTGTTGCGCAATTCTGGACGCAAGCCGCGATAAGAGACGTTTGCATGGCCATTATCCTTCGATTGGAAACGCGATACAGTTCCGGGAGGAAAAAGCGATGCTTAGCCGTTCCGTGGAGATATCGTCCTCTATTTCGACGCGGATTTCATCGCCGCCAAGATCAAGGAGATACTGGAAGCGCGCCCCCAGATAGTCACGACCCCGAATGGCACCTTCCAGAATGTTCATGTCTTTGGGAGGTGCATGGCCATTCACCGCCTGTATGTCTTCGGGCCGGACAGCCAGTCTGACGGCTGTTCCGTCTGCAAGGGGGCGAACGGTGGTTGCTGAAATCTGGCGACCTGCCGAGACTTTGATCAGCAGGGTATCGCCTGTTGTTTTAACAACATGACCATTCAGAAAGTTGCTGGCACCAATAAAGTCCGCAACAAAGGGCGTTGCAGGGTTACGGTATATTTCAGTTGGCGTCCCGACCTGAATGAGTTTGCCGCCATCCATGACGGCGATACGATCACTTAAAGACAAGGCCTCAATCTGGTCGTGCGTTACATAAACTGCTGTAATACCAAGCCGAATTTGCAGTTCTTTCAACCAGCTCCGCGCCCGGATGCGCAGTTTGGCATCAAGATTGGAGAGGGGTTCGTCCAGCAGCAGCAAGCTTGGCGCATATACCAGCGTACGGGCCAGTGCGACGCGCTGTTGCTGCCCGCCGGACAATTCATGCGGATAACGCTCGGCATAGGCGTCCATCTCGACCAGAGCAAGAGCTTCCCGTACCCGGGTTGCCCGCTCTGCCTTTGGGATTTTTCTAAGTTCCAGTGGAAAAGCAAGATTCTTGTAGACAGTCATGTGTGGCCACAGGGCATAGGACTGGAACACAAGGCCGCAATTGCGTGCTTCGGGTTGAACCAGTTGTCCGGTAGCGCCGTCAAAAAAGACCTTGTCCCCCACGACGATCCGCCCACTTGTTGGCGTGTCCAGACCGGCAACGGCAAACAGTGTGGTAGACTTGCCGCAGCCGGATGGTCCCAGCAAGGTGAGAAATTCACCATCAGCAACTGTCAGGCTTACATTATCCACGGCTTTGACGTCGCCAAAATGCTTGCACAGGTTTTCAATGATTAATTCAGCCATATGCTTTTACTCCAAGAGCTCTGCGCGCGAAGAATACGAACAGGAGGGTGATGACAATTTGCAGGATTGCGAGCGCGGCTACAGGCCCTGTGTCGCCGTTGGCCCAGAATTGCAGCATCATGGTGCCCATGATTTCGCTGCCGGGCGCAAACAGGAAGGCCGCTGACGCATATTCTTTCAGGAACGACAGGAACAACAGGACATAAGCTCCAAACATCGCAGGTTTCAGAAGAGGCAGGATGATAAAGCGGGTTGTGGTCCACCAGTCCGCGCCGACACTGCGCGCCCCTTGATCCAGATCCTTTGATATCTGCATCAGGGCAGGCGAAATAGCCCCAAAAGCGGTCGGAATGGTTCTCATGGTGAAGGCAAGAATCAAAATCCAGATGGTGCCATGCAGCGGCCCCAGAAACGGAAACATCAGCATGCCCCAAAAGAAACCCATACCGGCCACAATGCCGGGCACAGCCCGAGGATAAAGGGCGACATATTCAAGTTGACGACGCCAGCGGAAACCGGACCTGTGGATGACCACTGTTATAAGGGAAACCAGGGCGACGGCTCCGGCGGCACCCAGCCCTGCCACCAGCAGGCTGTTTGTTATTGAGCGGCGGTAAGCGTCGTACGAGAAAATCAGCGCCATATTGTCGAAGGTCAGCAATTCCCATGGTGCCAGCAAGGGCGTCAGAAAGGTCGTGAATGCCCTAAGCCCAAGACCGCCGGCGGTCACGAAAAGGGTGAAGAAAAAATAGACACCAAGCAATATGGCCAGCGGCCATCTGGCACGCCCAAGGGTGAACAGTTTGGGACGCGTGGCCTTGCCCTTGATGGTGACAAAGCGATCCGCATTTTTCAATAACTGGCTTTGGGCATATATAAGAACACTGATCAGCACCAGAAGACAGAATGCTGCGGCACCAATCAGGCCATAATCCGGTTCGCTACCGCTATAGCCTTCCTTGTATAAAAACGTTGTGAAGAAATCCATGCCCACCGGAGAGCCCAAAATCAGGGGAACCGACAGCATTTCCAGACAGCCAATGAAATTAAGCATGGCGCTATACACAATTGCCGGGCGCATCAGCGGGACCGTTACCCGCCATAAAACGGTAAATGGTTTGGCACCAACAGTGCGGGCAGCATCTTCAAGTGACGCGTCAGCCCGGGCAACGGAAGATGCGCAAAACAGGTGAACAAGCGGGGCCTGTGCGGCACCTGCAACAATTGCCATGCCGGTAATGGAATAAAGATTCCATGGTTTGGCAATGCCCGTCCAGTCCGCCACCAGCAATGTTACATAGCCGGACGGCCCATACATCATGAACCAGCCAAAAGCGAGGACCAGATGTGATATGAACATGGGCCAAAGGACCGCTTCACCGAAGAAGCGTCGCAGGGGAAGGTTGGTCCGCCCCACCAGAATAGCGGTGGAAACACCCACAATGGTCGCCAGTATGGTCGTGGCTCCTGAAAGGGCAAAGGAATTGCCAATTGCTTCATAGAAGGTCGCATTTGAAAAAAGTCGGGTAAAGTTATCGAGCGTGAGGATCGCGTCGACTTCGTATAGCGGCTTGTCAAGCAACGCCTGGTACAAGATCGGCACAAGCGGTGCGCTGACCAGAATAACAGTAAGTATCGCGATGCCATACTGGATAAGCACAGCGCGCTTGATAAGGTGTGGAAGTCGAAATTCTGCCTTGGACGGCGCGGTGTCTGCTGCTTGCATTTCCAGTCTCCAAACCCGCTGCCAAAAAACAGCGAGCTTAATCGATCAATGAGATTTACTTGTCGAGGCGATATAATGTGCGCCAGTTCTTCATGAAGGTCTTGCGCTTGTCGTCGTCATAAGACCCTGAATCATAGTCGACGTGAATTATGTTCTCTTCACCAATTTCTTTCTGTATGGACTGATAAGAGAGGTAAGGAACTTCTTTCCCGGTGACATCAGACCGGTATGGTGTCAGTCCGCCGCTGCCCACAGCAACCTGTCCTTCATGTGACAATACGTAATCAAGCATCAGTTTTGCCGAATTCGGGCTTTTACCGGCGCGGGTAACACCAATATTACGGTGGAAAACCGGTGTGCCATCTTCAATAAGAGCCCATCCGAGAATTTTGTTACGACCAGCCTGACTCATCCGTGGGAATACTGTGATGCCTGATGAGAAATAGCCGACCCAGTATTCGCCGCTGGTGACTTTCTCGACCATTGTTGAGCCACCGCTTTCCGGGCGTGTAACGGCACCCAGGGCACGAAAGAAGCTTCCGGCTTCCTTGCCAAGGTGACGACCGACGGCCCAATGGATGTCATAGGCGAAGGAGTGGCTTAGGGCATCATAGGTCGTGAAGCGATTGATATATTTCTCCGGATCTTTGGCAGCAAGCCTTTTCAGATCTGCAAGGCTATCCGGGCGATCTTCTTCCTGGATACGTATCTTGTTATAGATAATGATCATTGGATCAGTAGAGATCGTGTACAGACCGGGAACTGCGGAGTGGCTCCAGTCAGGCAGATCGCCCGTTTCGGGTGACTGGTAATCAACCAGCTCGCCCTTGCTGGCGAACCGACGCCAGGCGTCGGGTGCGGCACTGGCAATTAGATCAGCGGTATGCTTGTCAACAGAGCTTTCTGCGTAATAGCGTTCGAAGCCGATGGTCGGACCAAGATCGGCTATCTCTACGTTGATCCAGGGATATTTTTTCTGAAAGCCTTCAACAATAAAACGCCAGTTGTATTCAGCAATATTGCCGTAAATCAGCAGCCCGTTTTCCTGGTGGGACGCATTGATGGTCTTTGAATAGTCGTCCGGATATTTGGCTGATGACGCGTTGGCTGAGACGCCTGTTATGCTGATCGCTATTGCGCATGCGGCAATTTTGACAGCTTGAGTTACTCTGAAATAGGCTTTCACGCTTTTTCTCCCTGTTGGAACCGACAAGTTTAATAATCGCTCAATAAAATAGTAGCCAATTTATGCTCCATTAGCAACAGATATTTGCCCGGATGATGGGTTTGCCTGTATTTGGTGGTCTTTGAAGGGTCTGTATTCGTAAAAAAGCCGAGATGCCGGTTGAGATAGGGCAAAACAAGACGATTCGAATATTTTAACGCCTGCGACCCAACCATAGCATGAACCCGAAGATGATCATGATGGACAGACCCAGGCTTCCGATTGTCAATACAAGCTGCTTCAATCCCCAGGCGCCAAGTACCTGACCTGTATGGACGGGGTACATCCAGCTGTAAATACGCTGCCAGGTTGTTCCTTCGTTATGGCTATGGCGGGAAATCACTTCTCCGGTATCGCGTGCAATGACAATTTTGTTCACCGCCCCGGGGCGCACGCTGTCGGTGGCGAACAGCAGGATGGAAGCGCTTTTCCCGTCAGCGCTAAAGCGAATATCCTTGATTGTGGCAAGGCCATCTGATTCAGCAAGCACTTCAATATGGGGGTTAATTGGTGACGCCATTGAAGAGGGGGAGGCATACACAACCGGTGCCCCGCCGGAGAGCCATATTTTTCCGGCAATAACAGCCCCGGTGACGGCGAGAAAGACCAAAATGGGGAGCGCAATAACACCTGTTACCCGGTGCAGATCATAGCGCCGCCGTACCACAGGTCCGTTCCAGTGAATTTTTAATGCCTGATGTTTGCGGGTTTGCCACCACAGATAAAAGCCACTAACCAGAAAAGCTGTCAGCATGATGCCTTCGATCAGGATAACCAAATGGCCGATATGCCCAAGAAAGAGTTCTTTATGCAGCCGGAAGATCATAAATGGAAGGCCAGAAAAGCCATCAAGGCGGGCCAGTATCTGGCCGTTAACAGGATCACTGACAATCTCGAAGGGTGTGCCGCTGGTCTTGTCTATAAGCCGAAGTGTAAGACCGTCTTGCGGGGCCTTTGGCAAGGTCATGCGTTCCACTATATGTCCGGGGAATATTTGGGACGCGGTCGCCAGTGCGGCGTCAATATTTGGAAGCCCCTGATTGGCGGGCATTTCCATGGCAAAACCTGTAAGGAATTTTTGCAACGGGGCGCGATAAACAAGGGCCAGCCCGGTGACGGCTTGCAACAGAAGGAGCAACCCAAGCCCAAGCCCTGCCCATTTATGAAGTTTATAGATTGTGCGGCGAAATCCCATGGTCAGTCTCCTGACGATACGGCTGCATTAAAAGGACTGGAGCCCGCCCGGTAAGGGCGGACTCCAGCGTCGACAGACCACAATCAGGGTCAGTAGTTAATGCGGTATTTTACGGAAGCTGTCATGCCCGGTGCCTTGGAATAACGGTTATCCTGCTGCATGGCTTCTGACAGGTGTGTGTAGTAATCTGTATTGAGTGCATTATTCAGGCCAAGGGAAAGTCTGCCGGGCCCAACTTCGCCCGATGCACTGACATCAACGACCAGCCAGCTGTTGATGACGCCTTCATAAAAAGCTGTGCTGCCGGGAAATTTGTCCCGTTTGCCGGAATAGATACCCTGCACCCGAACTGTCCAGGTTCCGCCGATATCATGCTCGACATAAGCAGTGATTTTCTTTGGCGGGATACGACGATGCTGGAGCGATGTTTCAGGTTCGCCGTCGCCGTCCTTGTCTTCCTTGCCTTCAACCCAGGCAAACGAGCCACCCGCGCGGAATTTATCTGTTATATCGCCATCAACAGTGATCTCGACACCGTAAACTTCATCAGCAGTCCGGACTTCCAGCACACTGTTTAGCGGATTTGCTGGATCAGGGCGCAAGCTCAGGCCGTTTGAGGAACTGGTATAAAATACCGCAAATGTTGATCTGATATTGCCCCAGTTGCCACGAATACCGCCTTCGTAGCTGTCGATAAGGTTCGGCTTGGGGTCCAGCAATACAACGTCCACGTCAACGGGCCATGACCTGAGAGAGCGGCCAACGCTCGCAACCTCAAACCCTTGTGAAAAACCGGCGAACAGATTGATGGCGTCGGTTACGTCATAGGTAACACCGATATTGACCGGCGTTGCTGAATAATCAAGTGTGCCGCCTGTTATATCCGACCCTGTGAAAAGTGAATTAAAGTCTTCAATTTTAAGGTCAGCTTCTTCATGCCTGATACCTGCCGTGATCGTGAAACGATCAAGAAGCGGAACCTGGATCTGGCCAAAAACAGCGCGGCTCTTCAATGTTTGCGGCGGGGCAAAAATACGTCCGTCCACCAAATCATCATAGGTATTGTCGTGCAGGTAATCAGCGCCCCATAACAGCACGGCATCTTCGTGAATGAATTCCAGTGGCGTGTGGATATCAACACGGGCACCATATTTTTCAGATTCTGTTCGTGACTGGGCTGCGGGCTTGCTGGTATTTGGGAAATAGGTTGGATTATATCCAAAAACATCCCTGGATTTTTGATAGAAACCCTGGACACGTAATCCGCTGCCCATAATGTCAGAGTGAGAATAGGTCAGGCTTGCGGCTGTATTCAGGTGGAACTGATTACTTTCTTCCGTATCATTAGGGTTGTTGGGGTCTTTTAGAACGGCTGTCGCCTTGATACCTTCGGAGACATCCCCGGCCTGCAATGTGTAATCGGTATCCTGTTCCTGACGGTAATGAGTGACCATCGCTTCAAGCCGCTGGCTGGTGGCAAGGTCCAGGCCTGCTTTTGCAAAGAGGCTATAGACGTCCGAATCTGCAAGTCCACTGGCGCCGTTGGGGATTGGGGCGATCCTGTCGCCGTCGGCGTCAAAAAAGCCGCCAATTTTTTCATAATACCCAACAACTTTATAATCGATCTTTTTGGTGCCGCCGGAAAAGCCCTGACGTACAAAAGGCCGAAAGCCATTGCCTATATTGGTAAGCGACGCCTGTGTCCCGATTTCGGTAAACATGTTCAGGTCATCTTTCTCGCCGCGCCCGGTAATATAGTTGATGAACCCTGAGCCCGCACTGTTGCCGTACAGGGCTGATGAGCCCCGTACGACTTCAATTCTTTCAATGACGGAAGGGTCGATCAATCGCAACTCGCGTCCCACATCATTAAGTGTTGGCGTGATCGGTACACCGTCAATAAAAAATACAGGCTTGCGTCCACGCAAGCTGGTCGTGAAATTAGCGGGGGAGGCGGAGCTGGTTCCCATGCCTGGCACCAGTTGGCCCAGAACGGCTTCCAGATCGGATGTGACATTAAGCTGTTTGGTCAACTCAACGTTATCAATAACCGATACGGAGCCCGGCATGGTTTGAATATTCAATGGAAGACGAGATGCATTCACAACGATCTCTTCCATGGCGGTCAGCATGCGATCTTCTTCGGCGGCAGAAGAAGCATTCACTCCTCCCCAGCCAATTGCGACGGCTGAAACCGACAGCAGGAAATTTGTCTTCAGGTTACGCTTCATTTTAGTCACTCCCTTTCTCTATTGTTTCCACAGCACATCCAATAAGCAAGTGGTGCTTTATGTAAGAGCTCGATAAATAGTAGCCAATAAAAGATAACTTATCAACATAAAATATGTGCGCCTATAATAAAAATTGAAAAATGGTTCTTGAATTTTGCTGCATACTCTAAAATATAATTTAAAATTATTATATATATCAGTATGTTAAATTTATTTTTTAAAAGACGTTCGTATGGGCATTCGCCTTGAAAATAAACATGAATTAAAGGGGGAATCCAGAAATTTGCGGGAAAATCAGGTAAAATGCTGATCTGTAGTCACATTGGCTATTTTTACATCATTTTGGTCAAAATAAATAAAGTATAATAAAAGCAATAACTTAGAATATTTTTTGATAGAGAATCGGCATTCTGTGCATTTACAATAGAAAAGACAGGCTGCTTTTTTCTTGTTACTAAAGCCTAAATTGGCTACTATATAGTCCAATTGAAGCAATAACACTGTTCAGGACTGTTTAAGGGACTGGCTGGTAACGTCGAGAAGTCGTAAAGGAGAGAATGCGTGACAGGGCAGCAAAAAAAATCCGATAACACGCTGTCGGGATATTTTCTGGGTGAATCAATGAGTGTGGCTTGTCAGGCCGATCAGCGCTTTTCATATTGTACCTATGCGCCGCGTGAAGTGGGCACGAATGGAATAGAAGGATATCGGCTTCTGGTCGTTGTCCACAGCACAACGCGTGACCAGTATGCGTTGGCTCAGCAATTTGCAGCGTTTGCAGATAAAAACAAATTTATTATTCTGGCACCTTTGTTCCCTGCTGGCATTATCGATCCGGATGATACGGATAATTATAAATATATCCTCTATAAGGGTATTCGGTTCGATCATATTCTTCTGTCTATGGTCGATGAAGTGGTCAAGCGATATAGCCTTGATATTGAGAAGTTTTCCATGTTTGGATTCTCGGGCGGCGCACATTTTGTACACCGTTTTCTGTACCTTCATCCGGATCAACTGGATGCGGCCTCCATTATTGCGCCCGGGTCTGTAACGCTCATTGATGACAGCCAGGACTGGTGGGTGGGCACGCGTAACGTGAAGGCACTTTTTGGTATTGACCTGAACATGGACAACATCCGGCGTGTACGGGTGCATTTGGCCGTTGGTGCCCAGGATATCAGCACAGCAGTGATCAATCATCATGAAGATAGCGAGCGCTGGATGCCGGGGGCAAATGATGCCGGTAGTACCAGAGTGGAGCGGATGAAATGTCTGTGGAATAATTTAAAGGCGCATGGTCTTGATGTGCGTTTTGAATGTGTTCCTGATGTTGGTCACACGTCCGGACCGCTGGTCGAGGCAGCGCAATCTTTCTTCCTTGAAACAGATGCCGAGGCATTTGACGGACAATGTGAGAAAAATATTGGCAAAATATGATATTGGTCCGCTCGCGGAACAGCTCGAATCAGATGTTTTGGCGCGGCTGGCATCACTGGAGACGGCGAGCCTGGGGCATTTTTGTCAAAACAACTTTCCGGACATAAGCATACAGCCGTTGCGGCGGGGCATAAAAGCGGTGGGAACGGCATTTACTATTTCCATCCCGGCTCAGGATTCAACCATGCTCCACCACGCCATGGGCGCGGTACGTCCTGGCGATTTTATCATCACTGATCGATGTGGAGATCAACGTCACGCCTGTTGGGGTGGGGGCATTACGCTGGCGGCAAAGCTTGCAGGCGCTTGCGGCGCTATTATTGATGGTCCTTGCACGGATCCGTCCGAGATTGAAGCGCTGGACTTTCCGCTCTGGTGCAGGGGTGTCTCTCCTGTTACAACAAGATTATACGATTTGGGCGGATCCATGAACCGACCGGTTACGGTTGGCGGTATTGTGGTTCATGCCGGCGACGCCGTCATCGCGGATGAAAGCGGGATTGCCGTTCTGCCAAGAGCGAACGTACAAAATCTTTTGGATAGAGGTTTGGCATTGCAGGCGCTGGCAGAAAAGGGGCTGGCCCGGCTAAAGTCCGGCGAAAAAATCGGCGATATATACGGGGCCACAGCAATGGTTGAGACAGGAGTTGTGAACACCTGATGGTACCGTCAGACTAAAATTCTGACGTCTCCTTCGCGCTCCCCGAATGGATGCGGTCGCAAGGGTTGGGATGCAAAAGTCACGGCAGCGCTGATGACATAATACTATAATGGCGGATAACAGCGTCCAAACCGTCGGAATTTTTTACAAAATAAATAATTATTTTATTCTTCATACAATTAAAAGTTTAAATTAAATCGGATTTTCAGATAAACTCTGAACTACAGGTCAGCTGAATTTTATCCCGGAGACTAAATAATTCTTTTAATTATAATATGTTATGCTTAACTTTTCTAAACACGTTTTTTATAAATAGATTTGATTAGTATATTTTCCTCTTAATAAGTGAAATTGGCATGCGGCTTGCTTTAGTTCCGTTGCCTGAGCGCAATTTGATCTGAAATGTCGGGCGCTTTGCGTGTCATCCTTAGGCGGGTGAGCTACTATTAACCAAGAGAGAGAAAAAATGACTATCAACAAGAAACTCCTTCCGCTGGCCGCTATTTGCGCAGTTGGACTTAACTTCGTTAGTGCAGATTTTGCACAAGCAATTCCGTCCGGCACTTATGAGCTGCATAATTCCAATCACCCATGGCTCTCGGACGCCGGGCTGGTACTTACGGTTTTGAGTGGAAACGGCGAACATGCATTTGATTTTGATGCCGCCGGCGCTGCTATGTATATGACTGTGAGCCCCTCCGGTCCAAACAATGAATCCTCTTTTCACATTTATGGCACAGCCCTCGGGCGGGAGGCAGGTATTGAAACGGGGATCTGGAAAATTGATTTCCTTTTCGATACCGGCGCCTTTAACAATGATCAGGATGACAGCTATGCATATGTTGAAGCAGGGCCCACTCTAGGTCTACGCAACTTTGGTACATTAGAAAGCCTGTCCTCAGGGTTGATCTACGACATGCGTGATAATGCCGGACACCATGATATATCTTTCTACACGAGCCCTAACCTCTATGGCATGCCGACGCCAGAAGTACATGCTACCGCTTGGCTGCACTATAAACCCAGCACAAGCAGCGACTGGACCGACTATACCCTTGGTCGCCAGGACTTTCTGTTTTCTCTGTCCAGCGATCCGACCCCTGGCCCTAACGCTGTGCCAGCCCCTGCCAGCCTCGCCCTTCTGGGGCTGGGATTAGCCGGTCTTGCCGGGATGAGGTCACGCAGAAACAACGCAAAATAATATATTCTGCACATAACCTTCGCAAAAAAGGCGGCACCGGTCATCCGGGCCGCCCGCAAGGCTTGCCAGCGGGCAATGTTATAGCAAATTCCTGTCCCAGAGCATGCAGGCGGTGCGCCATGGACAATCTCGCTGTCCTGCACTGTATCGTACATGGCATATAGCGCGACAGGGCATTTGCAGGGCGCAGGTACTTTATCTCAAGTATTCTCACTCACCCTTGAAGCTGTAATCGGGCAGGGACTGGAAAGCTTGTTTCAATGCTTCTCCCCAGCCTGTCGAGATGGAATGAAAATAATCATCATCCTGCTCAATACGCGTTTGGTATAGTGGTGCAAAGGTTTCATTTTCCAGCACCATCATGTCAAGCGGCATCCCCACGGACAGGTTTGCCTTTAAAGTAGAATCAAACGATACCATCAGCAGCTTCACCGCAGCCGCAAAGCTCATGCCTGGATCAAACGCCCGAAGCAATATCGGACGACCGTATTTGGTTTCCCCAATCTGAAAAAAGGGTGTTTCGTCCGATGCCTCAATAAAGTTGCCTTCAGGGTAAATCATAAACAATCGAGGGGGCATGCCGTTGATCTGACCGCCCAGAATGATCGTCGCATTAAAGGCGGAATCCGCAGTCTGACCTGTCATGGCGTTAGACTGGATGGTTTCGCGCAGGGTCTCTCCCACCAGCCGTGCCACCTGAAACATTGTTGGGGCTTCCATGATGGAAGGTTTCCGTTCTGCCGGGGCCTTTGAACGTTCTTCCAGCAGGCTGATCACCGACTGGGTTGTTGCCAGATTGCCTGCGGTCATCATGGTGATGGTGCGATCACCCGGTTCATGCCAGCTAAACATTTTTCGGAAGACAGAGACATTGTCGACGCCCGAATTGGTACGGGTGTCAGACATAAAGATCATGCCCTTCTTCAGTCGCAGTGCCACGCAATATGTCATGAATAACTCAACCTGTTAGAATAACAGTTTGATTCTACTGCTGAACCTGCAACGATACAATCATGGATTCATCCTTGCCGCCATAAATAATACCTGAGATTGGCGCAGCCTCCTGATAATCCAGCCCCGTCGCAACACGCACATAGCGCTCGTCCGGCGAAATCCCGTTTGACACATCGAACGCGACCCAGCCCAATCCTTCAACCCAGGCTTCTGCCCAGGCATGGCTGGCATCCTGTTCTACACGGTCATCCATCATCAGGTAGCCGCTCACATAGCGTGCTGGATAGCCCAATAGTCTGGCGGCACTGATAAATATGTGGGCATGATCCTGACAAACGCCGTGACCAGCCTCGACGGCATTTTCAGCCATTGTTACGGAATCAGTCCTGCCTATCGTATAGGATACATTGTCCAGAATCAGGGCAGACAGGGAATGCAGCCGCGCCATGTCATCCTTGAAATCACGGCCCAGTGTCTTGACCAGATTACGAATATAGGGGCCAGGTCGGGTTAATGGCGTGCTTCGGCCAAAATACCATAACGGCGCATAGCCGCTATGGGCCCCAACGACCCCCGCAGTATCGACGGTCTCTACCTCGCCTTCACACAATACGTTGACATGGCGCTGTCCGACCTCATAGCTGATCAGCTCGACGTGATTGTTATGATGGTCGGCAAACTCAGCCTCCTTGCGTCCACCTTCCACCGTCGTAGACCATGAAATGACATTCTGGCCGCTGGATGATTTTGGCAACATCCGTATTTCCTGCAAGGCATAGGGGACAGGCTCGCCATAATGATATTCGGTCTTGTGGGATATTTTCAAAAGCATACGCTATCCATAAAATCTGTAATCCTGCTCAATCTGCGCCCCCAACGCACTGTTTTTGCGAAGGAAATCGACGATAAACTCATGCAGGCCGGTTTCGAAAATCTGCTCGATTGGTGTTTCTGTCAGACTGCGTTGTATTTCATCGGCCATTTTATAGCACGCGGGTTTTTCACCATACTCGCTCGCCAAAAATCCCAGATTGTCGAGAAGCTTGGCATAGCTGAACGCCAGTGATCGTGGCATGCGCTTGTCCAGAATCAGAAAGTCCGCAATGCCCACAGGGTTGGCGTCACCTTCGTTCAGCCACCGGTAGGCGCGTTGCGCCGAAACCGATCGTAAAATCGTTTCCCACTGAACATTGTCCAGCGATGATCCGACATATGATGACGAGGGCAACAGGACATAATATTTCACATCCAGAATACGCGCTGTATTGTCGGCCCGCTCCAGAAAAGTGCCGATCCGGGCAAAATCATATATATCATTGCGCATCATTGTGCCCGTTAATGCCCCCCGCACAAGGGCACTTTGCTGGCGAATTGTGCCCAGAACGTCTGGCAGGTCAGGTTCGGAAACCGGGCGGGACAACAGCTCTTTCAAGGTGATCCAGCATTCGTTGGTGGCTTCCCACACCTCTCGGGTCAAGGCCGTTCGCACCAAACGGGCGTTATTTCGGGCATTTTCCACAACTGACAGGACGCTTGAGGGGTTTGACTTGTCCCGCAACAGGAAATCGATGGCATTTGCCGCCTCGAATTCATCATACTTTTCCAGATAGGCGTCCCGGACGCCTGCAGTGCTTACGACAGATGCCCATTCATCCTGTGCTGCGGACGGGCGGGTAAGAGCAATACGCAAACCGGCATCAACCAGACGTGCTGTATTTTCGCTGCGCTCCAGAAAACGGAACATCCAGAAGAGACCGCCAGCGGTTTTGCCGAGCATACTCATCTATTCCTCCAGCACCCAGGTATCTTTGGTGCCCCCTCCCTGACTGGAGTTGACCACCAGTGACCCGGCCTTCATCGCTACACGGGTCAGACCGCCCGGTGTGATCTCAATTTTTTGAGGTGATACCAGAACGAAGGGGCGCAAATCAACATGACGCGGCGCCAGTCCCTTACGGGTCATTACCGGCACCGTCGACAGGGCCAATGTCGGCTGAGCAATATAATTTCCGGGCCGGGCTTTAAGTTTTTCCCTAAAAGCAGCAAGCTCCTTTTTGCTGGCGGCGGGACCAACCAGCATCCCGTAACCGCCGGAACCATGGACTTCCTTCACGACCAGACCCGCAAGATTATCAAGAACATAGGAAAGGGATTCGCGTTCTGAGCAGCGCCAGGTCGGAACATTTTTCAGGATTGCCTTTTCGCCGGTATAAAACTCGACAATTTCCGGCATGTACGAATAGATTGCCTTGTCATCAGCAAGGCCACCCCCCGGCGCATTGGCAATGGTGATATTTCCGGCACGATATATATCCATAATGCCCGGCACGCCCAGCATGGAAGCAGGATTGAATGCCAGCGGATCCAGATATTCGTCATCAATCCGGCGATACAGGACATCAATGGGCTTGTAACCTCTGGTCGTCCGCATGGCGACTTTGCCATCGGACACCCGCAAGTCATGGCCTTCGACCAGTTCAACGCCCATCTGATCGGCCAGAAAAGAATGTTCAAAATAAGCTGAATTGTGAATGCCCGGCGTCAACACAGCCACAATCGGGCGTCCCTCACAAGAGGGGGGGGCGGTGGCGGCCAGGGAACGTCGCAGGGTTTTGGGATAGTCACTGACCCCCTGCACAGGTACGCGGGAAAACAGTTCCGGGAACATATGCAGCATGGTCTCGCGATTTTCGAGCATGTACGAAACACCGGACGGCGTGCGCGCATTGTCTTCCAACACAAAGAATTCATTTTCTTCGGTGCGCACAAGATCTATGCCGACAATATGTGTAAATACCCCGCCCGGGGGTGTCATGCCAATCATTTGCGGCAGGAATGCCTCATTATGCGCAACAAGATCGACAGGGATACGCCCGGCGCGCAGTATTTCCTGGCGATGGTATATGTCATGCAGGAAAGCATTAATAGCGCGGACGCGTTGTTCAATCCCCTTGGTCAGCCGCGCCCATTCCCGGCCGGAAATAATACGCGGCACAATATCGAAAGGAATCAGGCGCTCGCCAGCCTCTTCTTTCCCATACACATTAAATGTAATGCCGGTGCGCCGGAAAAAAGTTTCGGCATCCCGCGCTTTTTTGCGTAATCTGGCGGGATCCTGTTTTTCATACCATTGTTGATAATCAGAATAAGGCAAACGCGGCGTCTCGCCTTTACCATACATTTCATCAAAGAAATCTGTTTTATTATTCATTCCCCGGACTCTCTCACGTCTGGGTCAAGCGGGCAAGTTCTTTCGCACTGCAGCAATACAGTCTGGCCACCGGTTTTGCAAGGTGTCCCGCGTCCGGTACAGTAGAGCGTTTATCGGTTCATTGTCTGTTCAACCCCTTCTTCTGTCATGGCGTGAATGACAGGGACCAGACGCGGGAAATGACTGGACGATTGAGTATTGCCGTTGGGACCGGGAAAGTCACAAGAGCTTTTTATTTTTTTTTGATGAAATAGCCTGGCTTTATGTCTCCAAAATCTGTCAGGTCATCCCGTTGCGGGATCAGCTTCTTGATATTCTGAATGACATTTGGGTCCCGAAGGGTAAGTTTAATCAGAAAGCCGGCGATCTCATCGTTGCTGGTCGCTTCCAGAAGCTGGATGGCTGAAACATCAGGGCGGCTTTTAAAAAGGTGGAACATCGTCACGGCCGCATCACGATCAAACAAATGCCCCCTATCCTCGATAAACCAGGACAGGCTATTGTGACCATACTGGATCGCGCTGGCGCACTCACCGATATAGTATTTTAGTTCCAGATCATATATTTCAGATAATGACGGCACCAGCATTTGACGCTTGGCGTCAGAATATACAGTATCATCCATCTGCGGAATTGATCTAAATACCTCAAGGCCCTTGAAGCACAGGTGCCGGGGGGTGGCGCCACCATTGCCAATTGACAGTCGGGTATATATCAGCTCTTTCTCGTCAGCCGGGGCTGGTGTTTTGCCAAATTCGTCAAGCAGATAAGGCAAAAAGCGGGAAATCAGCCAGTCATTCTCAGGCCTGAGGCGTTCCCATGAATCGAAAACAATAAATGTTTCTTTTGGTGCCTTCTCTTTCCCGCCTTCCTTTGATAGCTGTGTTTGACTAAGTTTACCTTTGCCGCCCCAGGCCCAAAGCTGGGCAACAATCTTGCCTTTGTATTCAACCACATAAAAGCAACTTTCTGGTTCACTCATGCCGTAAATTGCACAGCTTTCGCCTGGCCCGCCCAGATACTGGCAACAGTTTGTCAGTTTACCCAGAACAAGTCCCCGCAGATCATCTGCAGGCAATTTTCTGAATGTGTATTCCGGTGCGCCAATAGCCTTACCATCTATGCTGAAGTCCGGCATTACATCATGGCTTTTGATGTTTCCATTCCGTTTGAATTTTAGGCATCTCAGGAAAATGTCAGGGGTTATACCCCGGTCCATACAGAGTTCTGCAAACAGTTTTTCAGAATCATCCTTATATGTCCGTCGCCCATAAATCTTCTCCTTGACGATGATCCTAAGTTCGCCCTCAGTTGCTGGCAGTTCAATGCCTAAGGCATATATGTCTCCGGCAAAACCGATCCAGCGCAATGCCGACCGGCCATGCTTGCCCAGAAATTCTTGCCATGGCACAGGCACCCATTTGCCCCTCCCGGGAAGATCAAACAGGCAAAAATTATGAAAGCTATCCTGTGGACAGTGTGTACCAACAAATGAGAACATGGTTTCGGGCTTTTGGAACAGAACAGCCAGCTTGAAAGCCCTTTGGCGGGCCAATCCGTCATCAACACCCCTCTGCAGGGCTTCCGCAATCTTTGTAATTTTCAGGAATGCCTCATAGCTTTGTTGCTGAAATGCACAGGGGTTGAATAGTTTCATGAACTCTTCAGGTGCTGCATCGCCATAATACTGACGCCACCTGCTTTGACCGGTTAGTATTTTACAGGCATATTCCCGATCATTCAGTTCAAGTGCGGATTGGACCGATTTTGGCAGCTCCTCTCTTGTCATGAATTTCATTTGCAGTAATAAGTTAATTGTCTGTTTTCCGGCATTTTCGCAAATCATACTGATGAAGTCATCTCTGTCTTCAGTCGCTACCGTTGCAGAAAGGACGAGAAACGGATTTTTTATTGTGTCTTCTTCACTATCTATTTCCATACCTATTTGAAATTGGTCGATGACATATTTAATCACGCGATCGGCGCTGAATGCGATAAGTTTGATCAAGATGCTGTATCGTAGCATTTCGGGCTCGTGGTCATTAACCCACGAGATGAGGCACGCGTCTATATTTTCTGGGTCCACAGCATGCTGAATTAGACCTGCCCAATATTTTTCAGATATATCATTCAGCACGTTGTCGTCATTGTGTGTTATGGCATATTCCAAAAGAATTTGATCATTTTGAAAGCCATAGTGATGAGGGGTCAGGTATTCTAGAGATTGCTTGCTTTGTGATAATTCGCTTCTAATCATCTCAATCGTGTCAAGACCAAACGCAGATTTCTCTTCCTTCAGCGCCACGCCCAGCGTTTTTATCTGGTTCGTAATCGACATTCTGGACAACTCGTCCGTATCCAGAAGTTTAACCTGCAGAAGCTTTAAACTTTGGACGGCTTTATCCGGATATTCAAACAATCTGACCTTGTTGCGAAAAGTAAGGTATGAATTCTTTTCCAGCAGGGCGCACATTGACCAGTGGGCATAAAGTCCGGCAAAAAACTTCTGCCCTGTTCCGGTTTGGGCGACAATGAAAGATTCGGAAGTTTTGCTGGAGACGCTGATCCGCCGGGCATGTTTTACCAGAATGGATAAGAAATTTATCCGGTTGTATGGCCGTGTGGATAATATCTGCCTGTCTGTAACTTCAGTATTGAAGTCAGGTAAATTAGTGGCGATAAAATCGGCATTCTTAAGACTGGACCAGAAGATTTCTTCGAGGATTGGTAATAGCTCATCCATTTTTTCCTTCTGCACCAGATAATTGAAACATGAAACACTTTTAAGCTTCACTACATATTTCAGTATCTTATTTAATTTGTATTGCGCCTTCGAACCTTTTGCTTTTGTCCCGATCAGACCTGCGGGGTTTTTTTCTTTTTCAATTTTGTCCAGTATTTCAGCAAGGGCCTTACCTTTGTCCTTGTGTTCCTGCATATAAAAGACCAGTGCAACGGCGTTTCTTTCTGTGGGAGCAGGGGATGTTGACCGGGCTTGCTTGAGAGTGCCGCCCAGCTTCTCCATATTGATCGGATATGTAACAAGGTTATTCAGGAACGAGCGAACCCTGCCGTATTGTTCCTTGCTTTTTTTGCTTGTATCTTCGCCGCAAAGCTTCGCCTCAAGATCGGCAATATACAAATCAAGTATGCCTTTAGAGCCATAAATTTCATCTATCGCATGACGAAGAAGCAGGTCACAGAATTGCTGGTCCTTAAATTTTACGAACAGTGCGAGATAGGGGTAGAGCTGATGAACATCCCATTGGGTAAGTCTGGTTTCGGGAGTTTGCTTCTTTTCTTCACTTATATTTTTAAATCGCTCGAAAAGCTTTTTTATTAGTTGGATGTTCATTATCCCCTCCGGCCAATATCATGTTTTCACGACAATCATAATCAGGAGACGCTTGTCACGACCTTATCGTGACAAATTGTGTGAGGCCGTGAAACGTATGCCGGACCACCGGATATTTTGAAAGTGAGACGGATTCTTATAACGTTGGAAGCTTTATTCTCTGGGCCGGCTTTCAAGGTTTGGAATGTTTCCATTTGGTCTGCCAGATTTTTCTGGCGTTTGCAGGATTTTGAAGCAATATAGGCAAGGCGGGACAGCAGAACTGCCGCTTGTTAAAATATAACTTCTTCTCGTGAAAAGATAAGAGTAAATTACTTCGGAAAGTAGCCACTATGAATGCAATGGAAAAATCTATCTACCATGGAAAGTGCAGATACTGAATCCAGATATGGTGCTACATGGCGTATTACACCAGACCTTCTGGGCATACTGGATAGCAGCGGTTATTTTGGAGACACCAACCCGGCCTGGTTTAATACTCTTGGCTGGAGTCCGGAAGAAATAGAAAGTCGCCTGTTTTTCGACTTTATCCATTCGGAGGATATGCCCCGTACCCGAAGGGCTTTTGAAGAAGTTCAGCAGGGTAAGCCTGTGCTGGCTTTTAAAAACCGCTATCGTCATAAAGATGGCAGTTATCGCTGGTTGTCCTGGAATGTGATTCCGGAGGGGCGCAAGTTTTTCTGTAATGCACGCGATATTACGCGTGAAATGGAGAATGCTGCTGCTTTGCATGCGACTGAGGAAGAAGCCCGGCTTCGAGAGCAGTTTATTGCGGTTTTGGGGCATGATCTGCGTAATCCGCTGGCCGCGCTCTCAAGCGCAAAAAGATTGCTTGAAGGGGAGCCGCAAACCGACAAAAGTTTGAACGTGCTGAAAATGATGGACCAGTCTGTAAGCCGCATGTCTGTTCTGCTTGACGATCTGATGGATTTTGCGCGTAGCAGGCTTGGGAGCGGCATATCACTCAATCGCACCAGTGACAAGTTACTCAAACCCGCACTTGAACATACCATCAGTGAAATACAGGCTGTATACCCTAAAGCCCAAATTATTTCTGTACTTGATTTTAACGATCCACTCAGATGTGATATCGGTCGTGTCAGCCAACTCCTCTCGAATTTACTGGCCAACGCGGTGACGCATGGTAATGCTCATTATCCCGTTAAGGTCTGTGCAAAAGATGAAAGAGACAAATTTATCCTTTCCGTTACCAATGCCGGAACCCCCCTCCACCCCGAAGTGCAAGAGCAGTTGTTTCAACCATTTGTTCGACGTGAAGTCCATAAATCACAGCAAGGCCTGGGACTTGGCCTTTTTATATCTTCCGAGATTGCAAAGGCGCATGATGGTGAGGTTACTGTATTTTCAGATGAAATCGAAACCAGATTTACCTTCAGAATGAAACGGGGATGAGTTTGGGACTCCGTGCCTTCAATCATCGGATTCAACACGTTACCATGCGGGTGGTTTGCGGGCCGGGGATGTGCCGCACAATGCTGCGCTTCAGGCAGGGCATCAAGAGCTCAACGTCATCATTTCTATGCGCTAGGCGATAGAATAACAGGAAGAAGCTCTGGCGAAAATATCCACAGCTTAGGACTGACAAGTGCCGCCAGCCACGCATATGGTGCCCTAAAACCCGGCGGCACGCTGCTGCTTGTAGAGCCCGCAGCGAATGATAGTGTTGAAAATAACATCAACCCGGTCAACCGACATTAGCCAGTCGTAAATGCGGGCAAAACTGCTGACGCTCCAGTTTATACTCTGGAGTCTGTTGTCGTTAGATCTGTGTACTATATTTTGTCGATGATTGTGATGTGGTATGGTATCGCTTAAGGTGAAAAAGTATTTGAACCGGACTTTCTTCATGCAGGAAGACAGCAGGTCCATTTAGTTCTGTATCCGGTAATGCCTGGCGGGTTAAATATGTCTGACAAAATAATTCGCCGGGAGCCAACAGATCCTTCGTCAGATTGTGAAAAATATGCGTATCTGCTCAATAACACCGTTATAGAGCGCCGGCGCCTGCTTCTTAAATCTCCCGCTGTGACGCTCAAAAGAATAACAATTCTGGAAGCGCCGGCAGGCTATGGCAAGGCTGTGCTGATGGCGCAATGGGCAGAGCATGCGCGCGCAAAAGGTTTGCCTGCATCCTGGCACACAATATCTGACGAAGATAATAGCCGTGAGACGCTTTTAGGCAATTTATCGGATTTGCGGAATGCAGAAGGCAATCATCTGTTTTTTATAGACAAGACAGAATTATTAAAGGACCCGTCTTCAATATCAGCATTGGGCAAGTTTATTGAAACGGCAGACAGGTCCATTCTGTTTGTTATTTCAAGCAGAAGAGGCAGCGTTATCCCTGTCTCGGGTTATCGATCACATGATCAACTGGTCGATATCAATGCTGGCGATCTGGCCTTCACTGTCGAAGAAGTGTCTTCACTTTTCAAAAACAGTCTATCCCGGTCAATGTGTGAGCAGCTTTTTGAGTTTACGCGTGGATGGCCTGTTGCGCTTTGGTACGAGCATTACCGGCATGGCCACAACAGGGATATGGGGGAAATAAAAGCAGAGCCTGCTCTCGGGTATCTTTCCGCCGAATTATCGGAGTTCATTCAGGAGCAGATATTCTGTCTCATGGAAAGTCCAGTGCGACGGATGCTCATGAAAATGAGTATTTTTCAGCAATTTACGCTAAAACAGGCGCGATTTCTTTGCGACATAAATGTTGCCGGGAATATTACGACCATGCGTCCGTTTTCACCCTTGATCTATTCGCCGCCCGGAAAAGCGGAAGCCTTTCTGTTCAACCCTGCTTTTAAAGAGTTTCTGCGCGAGAAGTTGTTTGAAAGTAAAGACATTGATATATCGGATTTGCATCAAAAGGCTGCCTCCTGGTGCGAGAGCCAGGGCGAGATTTATGAGGCGATTTATCATGCTGCCCAGGCCGATGACATTAGCCGTATGCTAGAGCTTTTCATTGTTGGCGGGGGCGTGGAAATCGGATTGAGGAAGGGAATTAAATATCTGGAATCCATTATTGAATTGTTCCCGCTTAATGTAGGAGAAGATGAGCCTCAGCTTCTGTTGTCGAGAGTTCTGATCTATATTAAGGATGGACGGTTCGGGATAGGGAACAGCCTGTTCAATCGCGCTTCCCAAAAGCTGGCAGAAAGCGGGCATGACCCGTCGATGGAATACTATAAATCCATTGTGTCAATGTTGACGGCAGTTTACGAAGACAGGGAAATCAGTCTTGCGGAGATTGTCCAGTTTGAAAATCATGCACATGAGGTTATGCCGGAAAGGTTCTGGAGTCAGGGCTGGTTCAACAACCTGCTTTGCATGATGTATTATTCTGTTGGCCAAATGAACAAGGCAAAGGAGGCGGCGAAAACCTCTCTGGAGTTTTACAGCCTTTCCGACGCTATTTATTCACAATATTTTATTCATATTCATCTGGCGCTTATCAGCAATGTCTTTGGTGATTTGACGCAAAGCGGTCATGAACTCGAGCAGGCAGAAAAGCTGTGTGCTGAATATTTTCCAAACGATACAGGACTGAACGCCATTGTTCAGATTTTGAAAGCAGAATTAAATTACGAGAAAGGCATCAGCAAGGCGACCCAACCTGTTTCCGGCTATCTGGAGCGGATTGAGGCACATGAGGGCTGGGTGGAGATATTTGTCCGGGGGTATATTACAGCAAGCTATCTGGAATTTGAAAATGGTTCAACAGAGGGTGCCATCAGAATATTGGACCGCGGAAATGCCATCGCCAAAAGGCGAAATCTTCCCCGCCTGAACCGAATTCTGGAAATACAAAAGCTTGAATTGCTGACATTATCAGGAAATTTTAAGGAAGCCTTGTCCCTTATCAAAAGCCTGTCTTTGGAAAAATACATAAACGCCCCGAAAAAATACAAGGCCGGATCATTTCAGGAAAGCTATCGCACAATCCAGGCGCTTGCGCGATATTGTATTTGTAAAGGCCTTGGAGAAGCTGCGCTGAACTTGCTTGAATGCGTTGTTGATGTCCAAAAGCGCGCCAGACATGGCAGCTTTTTAACCAGATCTACTATATTAACGATACTGGCGCTGGATAGTATCGGGAAACATGATGAGGCAGACGCACTGTTTCAGGAGATAAGCTGTCAACCGTATACTCATGAATTTATGATGTCCTTTCTAAGGGCTGGCAAGCCCCTGAAGCGCTTTGTCAACGAACATGTCAAAAGAGTAACCGTGTCGAAATTGCCACAGGAAAGCGTTGCATTTATTGGGCAAATTCTGGCCAGGAAAGATGTTTCTGTTGGCTTCAATGACAGGACAAGCATTTTAACGTCCAAGGAATTTCAGGTTCTTCAAAACCTGAGTCTGGGCCATTCAAACAAATCAATTGGCCTGTCCATGGGGGTGTCCGAGACAACGGTCAAATTTCATCTTAGAAATATTTTCTCAAAAATCGGGGTCCAGAACCGCATGATGGCAGTAGAGGTTGCTCGCCAGAAAAATATCCTCTCCTAGGGTCAGGCTTGGCCAGAGCTCTGACGAACATGTCGGCACCCGGTATAGTCTTGGGTGCCATAAACCCGCCTTTGCCTTGCTCGTGATTATTCAGACCGCCGGGGTGTGAAAAAACACCCTGTACGAACGGACAGGTTTTTCCAATTTTCTATTTTTTCTCCCCCTCCTAAATAAACCTGATCACTGTCCTCATGATATGTGCCATCCCCAAAGAAAATCACTTACTAATAATTTAAGGCCTTGTTTTAAAGGCGAGACCTGCACCGGTCTGCCGGGGCAGCTTCATGAGATGAGAATAGTTGGGACCTGGGGACAACACCGTAGATGCAGAAGAAACAAGACGTACGAATTGGAATTGATGTTGGCGGGACAAATACGGATGCCATCTTAATGCAGGATGGCGTTGTTCTGGTGGCAATAAAAGTGCCTACAAGTCAGGACATAGGGTCAGGGATTGCCACAGCTGTAAAGGCAATCATGGAACAGGCTGACGTCTCGGCAGGGAATGTCAGCCAGGTAATGATCGGGACCACCCAATTCACCAATGCTTTCATTGAGAGAAAACATCTGAATGATGTTGCCGTGGTGCGCATCGCGCTGCCTGCGACCACAAGCATTCTGCCCTTCACAGATTGGCCTGACGATTTAAGAGAAACAGTCGGGCAAAACGCTTTTCTCGTTCATGGTGGCCATGAGTTTGATGGTCGTCTCATCACGGGGCTCAGGGAACAGGAAATTGTTGATGTAGCGGACCAGATTAAAGCCCGAGGCATAAATGCTGTTGCAATAATCAGTATTTTTTCGGCCATAGACGCCTCTATGGAAGAGAATGCCGCAGAAATATTAATGCGGGAATGTCCCGGTGTACAGATCACCCTGTCAAACGAGATTGGCCGTCTGGGCCTGATTGAGCGTGAGAACGCAACCATCATGAATGCGTCATTGTCGAATTTTGTGGGAATTGTGATCGGTGGTTTCCGCAATGCGCTTAACAAGTTGAAGATTAAGGCGCCGCTTTATATCAGCCAGAATGATGGCACCCTGATGAGCGAGGAATATGTTGAAAAATATCCCGTTCTCACATTCGCGTCCGGGCCGACAAACAGCATGCGGGGTGCTGCAAATCTGACGTCCAAACAGGAGGCCATTGTTGTTGATATTGGCGGGACGACGACTGATGTTGGTGTGCTTTCCAACGGCTTCCCCCGCGAGTCATCAATTCCGGTTGATATAGGCGGTGTCAGGACAAATTTCCGGATGCCGGATGTTTTGTCCATTGGTCTCGGCGGGGGCAGCATCGTTCGTCAGGATGCCGATGGCAATCTCAAAATCGGCCCCCATTCGGTGGGCTTTCGGTTGACGGAAGAGGCTTTGATTTTTGGTGGCAAGACCCTGACCGTTACCGATGTTATCGTGGCAGCCGGTCGCCTTGAGCTTGGCGATGCAAGCCTCGTTGCCCACCTTGAAAGTGATTTCATTCTGAAAGTTGAAGATAAAATTCACGCCATGATCGAGAGCGCGATTGATCGCATGAAAACCAATAAAGATGACATGCCGGTCATTCTCGTCGGGGGCGGCAGTAAAGTCGTATCGCGAGATCTCAGAGGCGCGTCCGAGGTTCTTATACCTGATAATTTTGCCGTCGCGAATGCGATTGGTGCTGCAATTGCACAGGTAGGAGGGGAAGTCGACCGAATATACTCCTACACAGAGTTAGGCCGGGAAGAAGCCCTCAAGTCGGCCAAACAAGACGCTTTTGACAGTTGCGTCAGCGCCGGAGCAAACCCGGAAAGTATGAAGATTGTGAATATTGAAGAATTGCCTCTTAGCTACTTGCCCGGTGGTGCCGTAAGGGTGCGTGTGAAGGTTGCCGGAGATTTGCAGGCTGCAACAACGGCCTGACAACACAGTTGCCAATTGTCCAATTATTTAGCTGGAAAATTTATAATGCAGATTGATCATTCAAACCTGGAAGACTTCATTAGGGGGTCCGCATTTCTTGGAACCGGTGGCGGGGGAGATCCTTATGCCGGTCGGCTCATGCTGAAGCAGGTTCTGGATGAAGGCAAAACAGTCACCATCATTGATCCCGCAGATTTTGACGACAACAAGACAGCGATTAATATCCTCACCATGGGGGCCCCCACCGTTATCAATGAAAAAATTCCCAGCGGGCCTGCAAATGTCCTGGCATTGAGACGTGCGGAAAAAGAACTGGGTTACAAGGTGGACGCGGTAATGCCTGTGGAAGCTGGCGGTATCAACGCCTCTATACCTCTTGTGGTTGGTGCGCTGTCGGGCCTGCCTGTCATTGACGCCGATGGTATGGGGCGGGCTTTCCCCGAGCTCCAGATGACCACATATAATGTGGCCGGATTGTCGAGTAACCCGAATATTATCGCAGACGATAAAAACAGTGTGGCTTCGATCTCGACAGAAAACAATATTGATGCCGAGCGATATTGCCGCGAGATTTGTGTCAGGATGGGTGGTATCGGGCAGATGGCCTGTTATCCCCTGACCGGAAAGCAGATCAAACAGCACGCCGTACTGAATACGATTACCCTCGCTGTGGAAATTGGCCAGTCTATTCGCGAAGCGCGTGAAAAGCATCAGGATGTGGTCGGCGCGCTGCTGGATTTCCTGGGTTCCGGGGCCGTTGGAAGAGTTGCAAAAATATTGTTTGATGGAAAGGTTGTTGACCTTCTGCGAGAAACCAAAGGGGGCTTCTCCATAGGCCATGTCATTCTCGATAGCCTGGATAATGACGATTCCAGGCTGGAAGTCGTGTTTCAGAATGAATATCTGATTGCGTATAAAGACACAGTTGCTGTCACGATGGTGCCTGACCTTATCTGCATCGTTGATCGGGAAACGGCAGAGCCAATTACCACGGAAAACCTGAAATACGGACAGAGAGTAAAAGTCATCGGGGTAAGCGTACCTGATGTTATGCGATCTGCTGAAGCCCTGGCTGTTTTTGGGCCCGTCGGATTCGGACTGGATGTTGACTACAGGCCCATAGAGCAATTGGGACTGTAAATTTGAAAGTGGTTTGGAAAAGGATATATGAATTATGCTTTTAGCTCTGTCATCATGGCCGGAAGTCGAAAGTTACCTGACGGACAGGACGGGTATAATCGTCCCAATTGGCTCGACGGAGCAACATGGCCCTACCGGGCTGATCGGGACAGACTTTATAACGGCAGCTGCTATAGCAGAGGCTTGTGGAGAGCAGGTGGATTGTCTTGTCACGCCGCCTGTAACTGTGGGGATGGCTCAACACCATATGGCGTTCCCGGGTACCATTACCTTAAGACCGGCAACCTATATAGATGTGATCGTGGATTGGGTTACATCACTTTCAACACATGGTTTTAAACGAATTTATTTTGTGAATGGGCATGGCGGCAATATCGCGCCGACCATTACCGCATTTAATGAATTTTATGCCAGTCTTAGTCTGGCCCCCGAGACCGAAGCCTCAGGAACATTATGCAAACTTGTAAACTGGTGGGCGATGCCCGGGACAGATTCTCTTATTAAAGAGACGTTCGGGGATGCAGATGGCATACACGCAACGGCAAGCGAAATTGCGGTCACGCAGTATATTCATCCTCACCACATCAAGCCTGTTTCTCAAAGTCTTGAGGCGGCGAAATCCGGCGCGCCGGCGGCGGATATTCACAACGCATATGATTATCGACGAAGATTTGTGGATGGCAGAATTGGGTCTGACGTCCGGGTGTCCAACCCCTCAGACGGGGAGAAAATATTCAGGAAAGCAGTTTCCGAGATTGCAACTGACTACCGGTCTTTCATCCAGACCTGATTTTCCGGATGAAGCCAGATATCAAGTACAGCCGATATTACGATCAATTAAATATGAGCTAAATCCATAGCACAAGGTGAGGTGACAAATGAAAATAACGTATAAGCAACTGCAATTGGCAACAACGGCATTCGTCGCTTTGGCGCCGCTGGGCACGGGTTCGGCCTTCAGTGCCGAAAGCGGTGCGGTGACACTGGATGAAATTGTCGTCACATCCCAATATCGTGAGCAGCGCCTTCAGGAGGTTCCGGTATCGGTCAAGGCATTTACATCAACAGATATTGCCAACATGGGGATCGCATCGACACAGGATTTTGTCGATATGACGCCGAACATGACACTTGATGATTCCTTTACCTACGGGAATACCTTTGTGGTGATCAGAGGCGTAACGCAGGTGAACAACGCCGACTCTCCGGTTGCCATTGTTGTGGATGGCGTTCCGCAGAACAACCAGAAACAGTTCAAAATGGATTTGTTTGATATTGAACGCATTGAGGTGCTTAAAGGACCCCAAGGCGCACTTTACGGAAGAAATGCCATAGGGGGTGCGATTAATATCGTAACCAGGCAGCCTACAAACGAGTTTGAAGGCAAACTTTCTGCCGGGTTGACAAATGGCCTGGGCATGAATGTAGATGGTGTTGCAAGCGGACCGATTGTTGAAGATAAAATATTGTTCAGACTGGCGGGCACCTACAAGCAGACCGACGGTTTGATCACAAATACATTTCTAAACGAGAAGGTCGATTTTGTTGATCACGATTATTCTTTTCGTGGAAAGCTGGCCATTAGCGCCAGCGACAATCTGAATATAGATCTTCGAGCATCATACAGAAATTACCAGGCAGGTTCGAGCTACGATGTGCCCGTTCGTCACAACGCGGACCCGACCATCCGCAACGGTGACGTAAATGACATCTTTCAGCCAAATGAGAATATCCTTGGCCTGACGAACGGGAAAACAACAGAGCTGACCGCCAGGATTGACTATGAAACCGACCTTGGCACGCTTTCATCCATTACAGGTTATACGGATATGAAAGAAAGTTATCGGGCGGATATTGACTTTTCAAATCAGGCCTTCGACCCGACATTTGGCGGGTTTGCGGGGCTGTTGGGTTTCCTTGACTCGATCGGTGCCTTTACGCCTCCGGCCAATATCATTGGCGTGGGTCAGGCCCAGGATCTGGACTTGCAGCTTATGAGCCAGGAAATCAGACTGATCTCCCCGGATGAAGACAGATTCAGATATATTCTGGGCGGCTTTTTTATTCACACGGAACGTGACCTGCAGACCAGGCTGTTTGCGGACCAGAATGGTCAACGGGATCAGGTCAATGATCCAGGTCTGATATTTGTCAATGCGAATGAAAGCAATTCAAACGATGCCTGGTCCGTCTTTGGCCAGCTGGAATACGATATTACAGACGCTCTGTTGGCCCAGTTTTCCTTGCGTTACGATGAAGACAAGAGACAGCAGAAAGATCTTGTCTCCGGCCTCGAACGTCAGAAGACTTTCACAAGCCTGCAGCCCAAGGGAACCCTGACATATAAATTCAATGAAGATGCTCTGGGCTATCTGACCTATAGTACCGGCTTCAGATCAGGGGGGTTTAATGCACCGATCGTCACCTTCCCTGTGTTTGAAGATGAAACACTGACGAATTATGAAGTTGGTTTTAAAACATCCTGGCTCGATAACCGTCTCATATTAAATGCTGCAGCGTTTTACGCAGATAGCAAAGATTTCCAGTTCTTTTATCTTGATCTGTCCACGGGCCAGCAAATTATTCAAAATCTTGAAGAAGTGAACATCAAGGGGTTTGATATTGATTTCCAGGCTATTCTCTCCAAAAACATTAAGGTATATGGCGGTATCGGTTATACAGATACCGAGATCATCAAGATTGGTTCCAATGCTCTCCAGACGGGTCTCGCTGCTGCGGGTGTTGATTTAAGTCTGGTGCCCGGTAGCAAAACACCCAAGACAACAGACTGGACCATTAATGCCGGTATGCAATATGACGTTGCAATATCCAGCGATCTGGCAGCGCTGGTTCGTCTGGACTATGAATATCGTGGTAACAAATATTGGCAGATAGACAATCAGGACGTGCAGGACCCGGTTCATCTGGTCAATGTGCGGACAGCGTTAAATGCTGACAACTGGTCTGTCTCGGCATATGTGAAGAATGTGTTTAACGAGAAATATTACAACGATTTTAATCCAGGCGAGTTTCTCGGTCTTTCTGTTGATTTGGGCTTCCCCAGTCGTCCCCGGATTTTCGGTGCTGAAATGACGTACAGATTTTAACCAACAGCACTTGGGGAGTGATAAAATCATAGCATGGCCCCGTTAAGGGGCCATGCTATGTTGCGTCGGGTAAATAGTCATCTTTTCGGGGCGGAGTTGCTCAGCTGGCGAGAGGATCGCGCTAAAAGGCTTTTTCAATAAATACAGCAAGACCCTTTCTGGCCACGCCACCCGGGGTGTGCAGAGTATGGCTGAAACGGGCCTGCAGCGCAAAATCCTGTCCCAGATCGTAGGTGAAGCCAAGATCGCCAGATAATTCATACCCGGCATCATGAGCCATAGGAATATCGCCACTGATTTCTGCACCAAGCGCCAGGCGGTCGGTTACATCATATTCAGCGACAGTACCAAAGCCCAGATTATTGTTACTACTTTCAAAGGAAATACCATAGGCAGCAAAGGCCCGAATGCTGGTGCGCCCTCTTTCCCAACCGACAATAACCGGGACTTCAAGCTTCCATTCCTTGTCACCAATGCCGTCGGTGCCGGTTGGTATGAACAAGGCGGGTTCTGTTGTCAGACCAAAGCCACCCGTCTCAGGAACAGGGAGAACTTCCCATTTTACGGCCCATTCTGTATCAAGAAAACCTTTTCGGACAGAGGTATACCTGCTTCTTTAGCCCGGCCTGTGCCAAAAGTTACAGATGTTTCAATGCCCGGTTTTACAGGGATGGTTACATTCAGGGCAGGCCCCTCAATCTCCCGGTCATCCCCGGCAGATTCATACTCACTGGCAATTTTAAATTCAAAACTGTCAGCGGCGTCAAGGCCGGTTGTATGGTAGGGCGACGCCAGCGTTGATGTGATGGTTACAGTGCTTGCAACAAGGGAGAGTGTTAACATGACGGGGCGCAGTGTGGTTCCGGCATTCAGCATTGGGTTCCTCCTGAAAAAGGCAGCACCATACAGGGAGGACCCTGACAAAAGCCTGAGCCAGACTGTCATCTTTTTGTCATTTTCAGGGGCAGAAGAACGATACGAGTTGTCTTCTTCCCTGTAAAAGGGGTGATCAATTTGATTGCCGTAACGATAGGGCAGGCTTGTGAACACAGCTGCCACCCGCACCCGAGGTCCTGATTGGTCAGGGTAAAATGATCGGCGCAGCGGCCCGAAAGTCGGGTGTTGCCGAACAAACCGATATTACCGCTGGTGCAATGCGTGAGGCCAATGATGCATCTCGCAGTTTTTCTGGTGACAATTTATCTGACGACGGCCAAACATAAAATAATTGACTTTGAATTCAAATTCAATTATTAACTCGAAAACGCCAGAACTATACAACTAGGCAGCAGTTGGTGGCCGCAGGCCTCCAGGCCCAGGCTGGAATTGACTGACCAGAGTGTTCAATATGAGCTTCTTCACGTTCGCCTTATACGCTGAAACAAATACCTTCCCCTCCCAGCCGACAAATCGGGCAACGGTTCAGGGTGTGGTGCTACCACTTCTTGTCAACGTGGTGGTGAGAGGGATAATTATATGTCGGACAGCACAGCGGTCTGGTTTGGGCACAAAGCATCTGCCGGATACCGAGCATGCATGATCCTCTTGATAAACAGGGCGCTTTTGCCAAAGTTGCACACACAATTCATGCGCATCACCATCATTTTGGCTGGTGCCGGGAAAATATCCCGGTTATTCACGCGGCGCCGGGAGACACCATTGCGCTGGAATGTATGGATGCATCCGGGGGGCAGATCACGTCCAATTCCCGCGCGGTTGATCTCCTGTCTTACGACCTTGGTCGTGGTAATCCCGTAACCGGCCCGGTATATGTTGATGGGGCAGAACCGGGCGATGTGATCAGCCTGGAAATGCTCGGCATTGAGCAATCGGGTGTCGGCTGGACATCGATCATGCCCAACTTTGGTTTACTTGATGATCAATTCCCAAATCCGGCATTAAAATTGTGGAAGTATGAGCCCGATGAGGCAAGGGTGGCATTTTCAGACGTTGCACAAGTATGGCTAAAGCCTTTTTGTGGTACCATTGGCGCCGCACCTGCGGCTCCCGGGGTACATTCTGTTATCCCGCCCTATCCAACCGGTGGAAATCTGGATCTGCGGGATATGGGGGCAGGGGCCAAAATTTTTCTGCCCGTCGAAGTGCCGGGGGGATTGATTTCGCTGGGCGATATGCACGCGGCCCAGGGGGATGGTGAAGTTTGTGGTTCGGCAATTGAGTCTGCCATGAACGTGGTTGTTAAAGTGGGGCTGGAAAAAGGTATGAACCTGTCATCACCACGTTTGATCGGCACAGGACGGCCAACCGGCAGGCAAGTCAGGGAACGCATAACCAGCGGCATTTCGGAAAATTTATTGGTCGCATCCAGAAACGCAGTACAACAAATGATTGACTGGCTGTGTCAGGCCGAAAAAATCTGCCCGGAAGACGCATATATGTTGTGTTCCATCTGTGGAGATCTGCGCATCAGCGAAATTGTGAACCGGCCACGCCATGTGGTCACATTCGCAATGTCACTAGACGTGTTTGATTAAAATAGAGCGAGTACAGGAAACAAAAATGACAAATCGGGAGGAATTATTATGACAAATGTTTTTACCAAAGATCTTTATGCCGGAAAGGTTGTCGTGGTGGCCGGTGGGAGTAGCGGCATCAATTTGGGGATTGCGCAGGGATTTGCCCGGTTGGGGGCAAAAGTCTGCGTGTTTGGCCGGGATGAAGATAAGGCCACAGCCGCTGCAGAGGAATTGGCAAAAGCAGGCGGCACGGCGTTTGGATGTGCCGCAGACGTGCGCAACTATGATCAGGTCAAGGCTATATTTGAACAGATTCAGCAGATGTGGGGCACGGTGGATGTGATTGTATCAGGGGCCGCAGGTAATTTTGTGGCGCCTGCGGAAAGTATATCGTCCAACGGCTTTCGTACAGTGATTGAAATTGATTTGCTGGGGACTTTTCATGTGCTGCGTGCCGGATTTGAGCACCGCACACCCCAGGGTTCTGTGATGATCAATATTTCTGCACCTCAGTCCACCCATGCTTATCCCTTTCAGGCCCACGTCGGGGCTGCCAAAGCAGGGATCGATTTGCTGACCAAATCCCTGGCTATGGAGTGGGGGCGCTTTGGTGTGCGTGTGCTGGCAATTCAGCCAGGGCCCATTGATGACACTGAAGGCATGAAACGTTTGGCGCCAAATGAACATGCAAGAAAAGCTATAAGCGCTATGGTGCCGCTGGGGTCCTTTGGTCAAAAAGACGATATTGCCAATCTTGCGTTATTTCTGGCGTCGCCGGCCGCCAGCTACATGACCGGTGCCATTGTGCCGTGCGATGGCGGCCAGGATGTGGTGGGCAGTGGCGGCATGGCGGCGCTGGCAAATTTAATGAAATCCTGAACGGGAAGGCTGATATGATGTTAGACTTGGATTGCTTTCTATCCATTGCCATAGATAAAAACTTTAAGTTGCTGGACGACATTCTGGCCGATGGTGTTGAGTTTCATAACCCTGCCGGGTTTGCGCCGGTTGTTGGAAAGGCCAGGGTCAAGGAAAAGCTTGTGGAGGCGTTAAGCGCCATCCAGCCCATGCAATATCACCGTGTTTGGCACGATGGCCACGAACATGCTTGTGAATTCAGCGGAGAGGTGGGTGGCAAGAAGTTGAAGGGCATTGATCTGATTACACTCAACGAGCACGGCAAGATTGTGCGGCTTGAAGTTATGCTGCGGCCCATATCTGCGCTCATGGCCATGCAGGCAGCGCATACGTCCAGCCAATCAGGCGCATAGAATGCGAACCGCTCCTGGATGCAGGAAGCTCCAGCTGTTGAGTAGAAGGAGCCATTATGAATAAGACCAAAAACAAGTTTTTACCTGAGGTTAGCGAACGGGCGACCTGCATGGAGCTTCAGCTTAACAGAGTTGCCCGGGCCTATCTGACGGGAAATTGTTCCATCAGCTAAAACCCGGGCCAACTTGATCTCCCTCACCCAAAAAGCACAAAAGCACATTTTGAGTGATTTCTCACAGGGTCGCCTAGAAGCGATAGGCAACTCTCACACCATATTGACGCGGTGCAGCGGGATACCAGATATTTCCCAGGTCCTGAATGCCGGCTACAAAACGTTTATCCGTCAGGTTCCGGACCCAGAAGTCTATCGAAACAGCATCATACTCGATCATCAACCCTGCATTCAGCAATGTTCTGCCGGGCAATTTTGTTTGGGGTGCCTGGAACAGGGCGCCATTCTGTTTGGATTGGCCCGAAATGTCTACGCGCGGCGTGATGACGATCCTGTCATTTACCTCAATTTGGTAGGATGCTCCGGCGTTGAATGAAAATTCCGGGGCGAAAGGTGTCTTGGCACCAGTGATGGCAATTACATTGTTAGGTGCCTGAAGGAACGGACTAATTACATTCGGGAAGGTGCCGAGTTCGCTGTGTAGATAGGCAAGAGATACATCGAGGCGAAGGTTATTCAACTGTGCCTGCATGCTTGCTTCAAAGCCGTAAATCTTGCTTTTTCCTTCTGCATTTTGCAAGAGATTCTGGCCTGCCAAATCTGCATTGGCAAACTGTGCCTGATAGTTTGAAAGGGTCTGGTAATAAGCGCCCAACTGGGTCCTGACCCGGTTTTCCATCCAGGACGCTTTCCACCCTGCTTCATAATTGTAAACGATCTCTTTATCAAAAGGTACGCCACCGATAATATTGAACCCCGCTGTAACGTGAGCGCGGGAGACAAGGGCATAAATGCTGTGATCTTCGCTTGGTAAATATGTAAATGACAATTTACCGTCAAGGTCATTTTCCGACAACTCCTGTTGTCCGGCGAAAAAGGGAATGGTCGGTTCAGATAACCCGTCACCCAGTACGATTTCGGTGTCATTTGATGTTTTGTAGTTACTGTAGCGAATGCCCAGTTCTGCTATGAACTTGTCCTCAAACTTGTATTTGACGTCGACAAATCCCGAGATCTCATCTTCCTTTTTCTTATAGGGTTTGTTCAGCCCCAAATACGGAAAAGCCTTACCCTGAACCAGGCCGCCCAGATCGCCGACTTCGCCATAGAAGTTGAACCCGTCATTTCTGAAGTCTTCAATCGTGGAGTTGGTTCTCTGGATGAAGAAACCAAGCACATAGGAGAAGGGGTGCTCACTATCGTCAGGGGAAATGAGATTTATTTCCTCCGAGTACAATTCAAAAACGCCTTCGCTATCAAAACGGTCATGCCGGGGGTTGGCACCGTTGCGATCAAAGTTGTTTACTGTGTGTGTATACTGGTAACCGGTCACGGATGTTAATTGCAGGCCATTATCAAAACTGTATTCAATATCTCCGACAAAACGCGCTGAACGGTCGCGATATTTAAAGTTTGCATCCTGAACATAATCGTACAAGGGGGCCTGATAACTGCTGGTGAGATTCCCTCCGAAATCGAGATCGCTAAGGTCGAGCCGCATCTCCATCTTAAGATTGGAATTTGGCTCCCACAGGGCCCCTATTCTTGCGCTGTCGAGATTGGGGCGCCCAGGGCGACCGGTATAGGGACCGGTAAGGGAATCCCCCAGAATTTTAGTGCGTTCAAAATGGCGAAAGGCGACGCGCAAGGCAAAAGTGTCACCAAGAGGTGCATTCACAACGCCCGTGAGGCCATATTGGTCGTAATTGCCGTATTCAGCCTCAATCTTTCCAGAAAACTCATCAAGTTCAGGTGACGCCGTTCTGATAAATATGGCACCGCCCGCGGCGCTTTTACCAACAAAAGTTCCCTGCGCCCCTCGCAGGACTTCAATGGCTGCAATATCATAATAGGGTTCGTTCTGAAAATACCCCGGGAAGGTGGGGACACCGTCGCGATAAATGACAACGCCGGACGGCAATTCAATATCGACGGCACTTCGGCCGATCCCGCGAATATTCAGCACATTGGCGGAACCGTAATCGGCCATGGTGAGCCCCGGAGCGGCATATTGCAGGGAGCTAATGCCTTCCACTCCTTTTCGGGCCAGCATTTCGCCGGTGAGAACCGTGGCCGCGATAGGAACGTCCTGAAGACTTTCTGTCCGGCGCTGTGATGTAATAACGATTTCCTGAATGCCTTCAATTTCCATGGCGGCGGATGCCGATGCGATGGAAATTTGCGGGGTAGCTACGGCGGATAGCAGTGCAATCATTGTGGATGTTGTGAATATTTGGGTGCTGTGCTTCTTCATTGGTCCCTCCCTTATTTTGAGCGCAGAAAACGTATCTACACACATCAACTAACATGTCAGAAAAGCACATGCAAGAAAATAAATTGGATAATTGAAATCAATTAAAATGTAGAATTTGATTATTAAAACAAAAATCCTAGATCCAGTTCTTCTTAATAATCCATTAAAAACAGTTATATAAAACATAATTTAGATTATAGGGGGTATCTTGTATGCTTTTCTCATAAATTAGAGAGAAAAACAGGATTCAGGCAAAAATTCACATCTAATATGTTAGATAATAGTTGTCAGGCGGGATGAATTTTCCCGCAGCCAGTCACCCTTTCAGGTGACTGGCTGTTGTTTCCGGGGATATTGTCCGCAGCATGTTTTTGCTGATGATCGGACAGAATCAGCATGATCAGGGAGCTGATTCTTTTGCAATTCTGGCTTGCTGGATGATATAGGCCTGAATTTGCCTAACCTGTTCTTCGTTTAGAATATCCGAGAAATCAGGCATACCGTTATCCTCAAGATAGCCCTTCAAAACAACGTCATAAAGACCTTCATCCATTGTGACAGGTGACATGCGAAGGTCCGGGATGACGCCACTGGAGATGCCGGCCGGACCGTGGCAGACCGCGCAAACCTCTCCATACAGCAGGCCGCCCTTCCTCATATCTTCAGATGAGGCATTGTGTGTAGGCAGTTCCGGAATCGCGCGATCTTTTACCGGGGGTGGGGTTATCGTTTTTGTTCCGCCCAGTTTAAAGACCAGAAGTTTGCCTTCATTGCCATATTTTCTTGCAGCTCCTTCGCCGCCGCCCAGAACAATATCGGCACCGCCAGTGCCGGCAAGGACTGCAACATATTGCTCCCCGCCAATTTCATAGGTGACGGGCGGGGCGAGGAAAGCTGTATAGGCGGAGAATTTCCATAGTTCGCTGCCTGAATCTGCGTCATAGGCGTAAAAGTTGCCCGCAAAGTCACCTTGAAAGACAAGCCCGCCTGCGGTGGCAAGCACGCCGCCATTCCAGTGATGGGCCTTGTTGACCTCCCACTTCGTTTCTCCGGTCAGGGGGTCAAAGGCGATCAGATGTCCGCCCCCGCGTCCAGGTGGTGGCGTGCCCATGTTGGTGATGATCTGGATCAGGTTGGCAAGCTCTATCCCTGTATTCCAGCTGTTTGGCTTTCTCTCGTACTTTCGGCTTTTTTTCCAGTTTTCGTCTGCCGCATATACAAAAGGCGTCTCTATGGCCGGAATATACATGATCCTTTTTTTGGCATCATAGGACATGGCTTGCCAGTTGTGGCCGCCCAGTGGGCCCGGGAGAATCCACTGGGCTTCCTCAAGGTAGTTTGCTGACGGGTTGATGACGGGCCTGCCTGTCTCCATATCCACGTGGCTGGCCCAGGTAATCGCTGTATACTTGTGGGCTCGAAGCAATTTGCCGTTTTTCCTGTCGATGACATAGAAAAAGCCGTTTTTGGGCGCTTGCATCAGGACTTTGTGCATGGTGCCGTCTATTTCCATTTCGCTTAGGACGATATCCTGAACCGCCGTATAGTCCCACCTGTCGCCGGGTGTTGTTTGATAGTACCATTTCATTTCGCCGCTATCTGCATCCAGCGCCACAATGGAAGAAAGAAACAGGTTGTCCCCTGTCCCCTCCGAGCGAATAGCCCTGTTCCATGGTGAGCCGTTGCCGACGCCTATATACAGGCTGTTGAACTCGGGATCATAAACAATGCTGTTCCATACGGTGCCGCCACCGCCAAACTTCCACCATTCGGTTCCTTCCCAGGTCTTTGCGGCCAGTTCCATGGCCTCGTTCTCGAATGGTTTGGAGGGATCGCCCGGGACGGTAAAGAAGCGCCATATCTGCTCGCCCGACCCGGTGTCATAAGCAGTTACATATCCCCTGACGCCATATTCTGCGCCCCCGTTCCCTATGAAGACTTTGCCATTCGCTATTCGCGGGGCGCCGGTTATGGTGTAGGCCCAGTCCCCTTCAATCAGAGTGTTAACTTCCCAGTTTTTCCCCCCGGTTGCCGCATCAAGAGCGATTAGCCGACCATCGTAGCTGCCAACAAAGACCTGCCCCTCATAGACGGCAACGCCCCGGTTGACAATTCCGCAGCATCCCTTGCGGGCCCAGCTGCCTGGCACTTCGGGGTCAAACCTCCAAATTTCCTCGCCGGTCATTGCATCTATGGCAAATACCCGTCCCCAGGTTGCCGTGAGATACATCACGCCGTCCACAACGATCGGGGTTGCTTCCAGCGCCCGCTTGGATTCCATATCCTTATGCCAGGCAAGCCCCAGGTCCTTGACGGTGGATTTGTTAATCTGGTCCAGAGGCGAGAATCTTTGCTCCTCGTAAGTGCGGCCATAGGCCAGCCAGTTTTTTTGATCCTTGTCGGCATCAAGCAATCTTTCCTGGCTGATTGCGCCGGCAATTACCGGGCTGGTTCCGGTTTGGGCTGTCGGGCTTTTTGTAAGAGATTGGGGGTTGGCCAGGGCTGACTGCATGAACGTTAATGTGAGGGCCAGGAGCAATATGACTTTGTTTGGGCTTGGCTGGAGCATGGCTCTTATCCTGCATATATAATGGTTGTCGCTGTTGCGAGGGATGTTTTTTTATATATGCGACAAGATTATAACTAACATATCAGTATTGTCCATGCCTCTGCTTCTATATTTTTAACTTTTTTATATATTTAAGACGTGAGAGCTTTCTTTCCTCTGGAAGAAATGAATAAGTAAATTAGGTAATATATTGTAAAATATAATAATATTTTTATTCTTGGAAAGGAAATACTTTCGATAAATCAGCTCATTCGGGTCTTTTTCGTTAAGAAAAATAATAGTCTTCGAGCCTGTTGATATGCAACCCGAACCCTTTATAAGGTTGATTGACATGTTAATTTCAGATAAGGTTCAGAATATCAGGGGCGGAATTTTTACATTGAGCAGCCTGTTGCGCTTGCTCGCCAATTCAAGAGATAACTCAGATGATTGATTTCTATGATAACTACAGCATGACAATTAATGGTAGTGCAGTTGATGGAGTCAGGAAAATTTCTGTCATCAATCCTGCCACAGAAGAGACGATTGCTGAAGTTCCAGACGCATCAAAAGCACAACTGGACGAGGCTGTCGAGGCAGCCAGACTGGCTTTTATTGACTGGCGGGATCGGCCACTTGCAGAGCGGCAGGGATACGTCAGGCAAATCGGTGACCTGATTGAGAAGCATGCCGACCACTTAATGAGCCTGTTGACCAAAGAGCAGGGCAAGCCGAAAGCTGGTGCAGAATGGGAAATTGGCGGTTCCATTGCCTGGTGCAGGGAATTAGCCACACAGGCGTTAAAGGCACAACTGATCGAACAGGAGCCGGGCAGGACTGTAGAAACGTTCCGGACCCCGGTAGGTGTGGTTGGGGCCATCACCCCCTGGAATTTCCCCATTCTTCTGGCCGTCTGGAAAATAGCGCCGGCACTTGTCGCCGGGAATACCGTGGTTTTAAAGCCCTCTCCCTACACGCCCCTGTGTACGCTGAAACTGGGAGAGCTAATCCGGGATATATTGCCGCCCGGCGTTTTGAATATCGTTTCCGGTGGCGATCAACTTGGCAGATGGATAACAGAACATCCCGATATACAGAAAATTTCCTTTACCGGTTCGACGGAGACGGGCAAGAAAATCATGTCCTCCGCCGCCGTCAATCTGAAAAAGATCACCCTTGAACTTGGCGGGAATGATCCGGCTATTGTCCTGGGTGATGTTGATCCTGATAAAATTGCGGAAGAACTGTTCTGGGCTGCCTTTCAAAACAGTGCGCAGTTTTGCGTATCCGCCAAACGTATTTATATTCACGAAAGCATCTATGATGCGGTAAGTGCCGCGCTGGTGACCTATGCAAAGACAGTGAAAATGGGGGACGGGTCAAACCAGGGAAGTCAATTGGGGCCAATACAAAACAAGATGCAATACGAAAAGCTGAAAGACTTGTTGCAGGATCTGGAAGACACAGGCTGCGGCATTTTGCTCGGTGGAAAAGCAGAAGACAGAAAAGGATATTTTATTCCTGTCACGATTGTGGACAATCCCCCGGAGGATTCTCGTGTAGTGGTCGAAGAGGCCTTTGGGCCGGTACTCCCCCTGCTGAAATTCAGTGAGATCGAAGACGTGATAAAACGTGCGAATAACACGCCCTACGGTCTGGCGGCGTCTGTATGGTCGAATGATGCAAACAAGGCAAAAGAAATCGCTAAAAAGCTTGAATGTGGTACGGTCTGGATTAATGAAATACACAGTTTCTCACCCCATGTCGCATTTGGGGGGCATAAACAATCGGGGATCGGGGTTGAAAATGCACTTGAGGGGTTGGCGGAATATACCAATGTACAGACTATAGTGACCCGCCAAATGTACGGCACCCAATAGTCCGATTGTATAAGATAATGACTAAAAGTCTAAAAGACGAGATTGTCGGAAAATCGCGTATGTTTTTTATAAAAGTAGATATGAGAGTATACAGGAATGCTCGCCTGCCAAGTGACACTGTCACGGATTGCAGTGTAACATTGAACAGTGGAGTCAGAATATGTCGATAACAGGAGAGCATTATATCGGATCGGAGCGTAGAAAAGGAAAGGGAGAGGGATTTCAGGCCTTCTCTCCTGTGGGTCAAAGCTTTATTGAGCCGGTTTTCTACAATGGGACTGAAGCCGATGTGGAAGCCGCGGCTGAGGCTGCCAGTAAGGCCTTTCCCGCATTTCAGGCTGTGTCCGGGGCAGAGCGTGCAAAGTTTCTCGAGACCATTGCAGAAGAAATAGAGGCTCTTGGAAGTGCCCTGGTTGAGCGAGCTGTTCAGGAAACAGGCCTTCCTGAAGCGCGGATTCTGGGGGAGCGCGGCAGAACTCAAAATCAGTTGCGTCTGTTTGCCCGACTTCTTCGGGATGGACACTGGGTGGATGCCCGTATAGATCTGTCGGACCCTGAACGGGTGCCGGCTCCAAAACCGGACACGCGTTCCATGAAGATTCCTCTGGGCCCCGTGGTGGTCTTCAGCGCCAGCAACTTTCCGCTGGCCTTTTCGGTAGCGGGAGGGGATACAGCGTCCGCGCTGGCCGCAGGCTGCCCGGTTATCGTGAAGGCGCATTCAGCACATCCCGGCACGTCGGAACTTGTCGCAGGTGCCATTGCAAGGGCGGCAGCAAGCTGCAACATGCCGGAAGGTGTCTTTTCCCTGTTGTTGGGAGAGGGGCGCAAGATCGGCGGTCCGCTTGTGGAGCACCCGCTGGTCAGGGCTGTAGGATTTACAGGGTCTTATAATGCAGGCATGCTGCTTTTCAGAAAAGCCTCAAACAGGCCGGATCCTATTCCTTTCTATGGTGAACTCGGGGCGGTGAACCCTGTGTTTATGTTACCGGGAAAACTTGAGAAAGCTGCAGAAGATCTTGCTAAAGGGTTGACAGGGTCATTCACGCTGGGGGCCGGCCAGTTCTGCACAAATCCGGGACTGGTGGTGCTGCAAAAAGGTGGCGCGGGAGATAGATTTTTGGCCGCGCTCGCAGATGATGTCAAGGTTGCGCCGGTTGGGACCATGCTCACTCCCCAGATCAAGATCGCCTACGACAGGGCCGTGGACAAACTTGAGAACTGCCCGGGTGTGAAGAAACTTTCTTCCGGGAAAGATTCCGGGGATGTATGTGCCGGCCAGCCGCATGTTTTCGTTGTTGAAGCAGGGCACTTTCTTAAAGACAGGGAAATGTCCGAAGAGGTATTTGGATCATCAACGCTGATTGTTCTGTGTGATGATCGGCATCAGATGGAGACCCTGGCGAAAAAATTGCCGGGCCAGCTTACAGCAACCCTGCACATGAATGAGGATGATGCGGAATTTGCCAGGTGTTTAATGGACATACTGGAACATGTTGCAGGCAGGGTATTGTTTAACAGTTTTCCCACCGGCGTGGAGGTTTGTGATTCCATGGTTCACGGTGGTCCCGTACCGGCCTCGACCATGCCGTCTTCCACATCTGTTGGAACAGCAGCAATTGAAAGATTTGTGAGGGCAGTCTGTTATCAGGATACACCTGACAGTCTGCTGCCAGAGGCGTTAAAAAATGAGAACCCCCTAAAAATCCTGCGCCTTGTGAACGGGGAATATACAGCGGCTTCCCTTTAGGGCAGGCTCATTATAAATCAGGGCCCTGGACCAGGTAAAGCCGGGACAGGGCCGAATAAACAGATTTTTGGCTCACTACTCACGTCACGACAGTGAAATTATACAGGGCTTGATCGATCCAGCAGGCCCCTCTGGCCAAGCGAGTGCATCAGGGCCCTGATGCCGTAATTCCAGGGAGCAGCTTTGTCGGATGTGGTAATCCTGTTGTGGAGTGCCCCGAGTTTCGGGGTCGAAATCATGACATGGTCATCAAGTTTGTGCGTGAAGCCGAAATTCTTTTCGTCGCGATCTTCATTGGGAACAAACATTGTACCAAGGAAAAGCATCAGACCGTCGGGGTATTGGTGTTCAGGCCCTATGGTGGCTGAAATCAGTTCCTCGGGATCTCTGGAAATGCTTTTCATACTGTTTGTGCCCGACGTGGAAAAATTATCATTCCCGCAAATCCGCAGGTTGATGTCTGCACTTCTAACGTCATCCAGAGTATAATCTTTATCAAACAACCGAATAAACGGACCGATGGCGCAAGAAGCATTGTTGTCCTTGGCCTTGGGCAGCAGAAGAGCGCTGCGACCTTCAAAATCACGCAACGTCATGTCGTTCCCAAGAGACGCGCCAACAGGTTCGCCCCTTGACGACAGGGCAAGTACAATCTCCGGTTCGGTGTTGTTCCATTTGGAGCGCGGATGGACGCCAATTTCCGCGCCGCATCCAACAGACGACATGGGCAGGGCTTTTGTGAAAATTTCGGGATCAGGGCCAATACCTACTTCCAGATATTGGGACCATAACCCCTTTTTTATCAGGATTTCTTTTGTTTTCGCAGCGGCTGCAGATCCAGGCTTAAGATCGCGGAAAGATTGCCCCGGCATTTTCTCCAGTTCGTCTCTTAATTCTGCAGCGACAACCGCGTTTCCCAGTGCGCGCTCTTCAATGACCCGTTCCAGCAAACTGTCTATGAAGGTCACTCCGGCGGCTTTCACGGCCTGCAGATCGCAGGGCGCCAGCAACATATTATTTTGCAGGGCATCAGACAGGCTGCAGAGAATTCTGCCTTGAGTGGAAGAGATGGCGCTGAGCGGATCAAAAAGATCAAGGAGATCGCTCATCGTTGGTGCGAGATCAGAGATGTCGATCAGGTCATCATTCCTGATCACAAATATTCTGGGACCGGGAACAGGACCATCTATCCATATCCGCCCGACCAGCAGGGCGCGCGGATAATCAACCGGCAATATGTCGGAAGGCAAAAGCTTCATGTGCTGGCTCCTGTTGCTCAACCGATTGGCGTATTTCCATGAATAAGGCCTTCGTTTTTCAACAATTGCCAGAATTCTTGTGGAACCGGTTTATCCAGAAGGGAGGCATTTTCCATTACTTCGTCCACAGTCTGTGAACCCGGGACAACGGTGGTGACTTGCGGATTGAGAAGCACAAAATGTAGCGCCGCCTGAGGAAGTTCAACATTATAATCATCACAAATGGATTGAATTTTTTGGACTTTCGCGGCCACCTCCTGTGGTATTTCTGAATAATTGAAGGTATCCCGCCCGACAAGCACGCCGGAATTATACGGCCCCCCAATAACCAGCCCGGCACCTTTGCGGGCGCATTCGGGCAGTAGCGTGTCAATCGGTTCCTGCTCCAGAAGTGTATAGCGGCCTGCCAGCATAAACAGATCCGGGTCGGCAAGTTCCAGAAGCCGGGCGCAGGGTTGCCATTCGTTGACGCCAGCGCCTATAGCAGAAATTTCACCGCTGTCTCTTAGTTCGGTGAGCGCCCTCCACCCCCCTTGGTCCATAAGCTCTCTGATACGGGCTTCCGATGCTTCCCGCCCGCCATGAACGAGACCATCAACATCATGTACATAGAGAATGTCCACCCGATCAAGACCGAGGCGTTTCAGGCTACTCTCGTAAGATTTCATGACCCCGTCATAAGAATAATCATATACCACTTTTTTCGGTGGGACATTGAGGTAGAAAAGGCCGTCTACTTCATCTTCGGGGCAGGGCTCCAGCAAACGGCCTACTTTTGTCGAAATAATGAACTCTGACCTGTTTTTTTGCCGCAGGATACGGCCCACGCGTTCTTCGGCAAGTCCAAAGCCGTAAAAGGGGGCCGTGTCGTAATATCGGATCCCGACATCCCAGGCGGCGGACAGGGTATTGTCGCATTCATCCTCGGATAAAACCTTGAGATAATTCCCAAGGCCTGTAGAGCCAAAACTCATGGATGAAAATGAGAGGGTCTTTCCCCCTCTTGTGGTGAAGTTACGCTTTCTTGCGGCTTGACGTTGCATGCTCATTCATATGTTCCATTCGCTTGAGCCCGCTTTCAACAGCGCGGGCTACCATGTTGAGGTGGACACGTATGGCGGCTCCTGCAAATTCAACATCTCCCGAGCGGATTGCCTCAACAATCAGCTGGTGTTCCGTCAAGGTGTTATAGGGTCGCCCGGCATCCTGAAGGGTATAAAAACGCGGCCTGTCAAGAAGGGCGCGACACGTATCAAGAAGACGTTGTGTTCTTGGTGAATTGATTGCATCCAGAATTGTCTCATGAAAAATTTCATCCAGATCATCAAGGCGAGCCATCTCATTATTTTTCATGGCTTCTTCCTGGGCCACCAGATTTTCATCCAGCAGTTCAAGCAGTTTGGGGTCGGCTTCGGCAGTAACGCGTCTGACGGCCTCAACTTCCAGTCCTGTCCTGATAAGCATGCTCTCTTTTATGTCTTCCGGACGGATCGGGGCGACAAAGCTGCCGCTTTGGGGAAAGACCTCAATCAGCCCTTCATCGGCCAGTCTGGCAAAGGCTTCGCTGACCGGCGCCCGGGAAACACCAAATTCGTTTGCGATATCATTCTTTGGCAGGCGCGCGCCCGGCGGAAGCTCCATTTCCCGAATTTGGCGCCTCAATGACTGGTAAACACGTTCTGACTTGGAATGTTCTGTGCTGGCGTTCTGTGCTTGAGTTGAGGGGTCTGTCATATTCGATTCCACGTTACTGATTATTATTTCCATTGGTCCTCAATTGGCACAGTTATTCTAGCTTCTACTGCTCATGTTTGACAATTGATAAGAGGAGGGCCCAGGGAATGAATCCAAGGCACCCCGCTTAACATTGCGGAGATTATATCTAACATGTTAGATTGAGTCCAGTTCTTTTGTCCAGCCAAGATGGGTGTGGATGATGTCGCTTGCCTGACGGGCATTCAAATCGACGGCAGCTGCCAGGAATATTTCAGGTATTAGCAGGGTGTTGCGATCATGAGCGGGCTGTTTCATAATTAGAAAATATTCTTTAGTCTTATGAAAAAAAAGAATTAAGTTAACGATTTATGCCGGGGGCAGGGTTGGTAAAGTTTCCGCTCAAGCGAATTAGGCTGCTTTTGAAAAGGCAGCGGAGTAGGAAGGTGAATATCATTCTGCAAAGTTCGAATTTATTTTTCAAAAAAACTTGATTGATTATTACTGACATGTTAGCAAGGAAACAGTGCTTGCAAGTAGCTGGTTAATCGCTGAATGCGGCTACGTAAACTGGTCGACAAATGAACAACTGGTGTTTGTCCCTGATTTGGGAACTAATAGCAGTAGCCCGGAAGTTTTGTTTGGTGGACAAATAAGTTCGTATGGAAATACAGGGAGAAGAGCTTGAAAAAGGGCGAGAAACCATTTGCGGCATGGAAAAATCCGGGACACGTGCAAAATGAAAACTCCAGCCGAATTGCCTCTTCACTATTGCGCGGCGAAGAGCTTCGCCAAAGGTGCAAGGAGGGTTGGGCACTGGGCACCTTCCTGATAGAGCTGCCTTGTACGGAAGCGCTTACGTCGATCGCACTGGCGGGCTTTGATTTCGTGGTTCTGGATATGGAGCATTCCCAGACAGGGTTTGGTGAACTCAGCGCCCTTGTTTACGCTGCGAACTCTGCGGGACTTGCGGTCCTGGTTCGTATATGGGGCAAGGATATCGGCCTGATTGGCAAGGTTCTGGATATGGGGGCGCACGGCGTTATGGCCCCTCATGTTGTGTCGGCCGAAAGAGCTCGCGACGTTGTGAATGAAGCGCGTTTTGCGCCGCGTGGGAAAAGGGGGTTTTCTCCAATAACCAAATATGACTCACTTGAACACCCGTTGGAAGAGTTGGGAAATTCCGTATTTGTGGTGGTGCAGGTAGAAGGTAGTGAGGCGCTTGATAACATCGACGAGATCGCGAGCGTGCCCGGAATTGACGCTGTTTTTGTCGGACCATACGACCTGGCGCTTTCCATGGGAGTAGAGCCGGGGAGTGATGCGGTATTCAAGGAAGCTGAAAAGCTTTCCGGCTCCGTCCCGGACGGTGTTTCACTTGGTATTTACATTGATGAGCCGGAGGAGAGCGCCAACTGGGCCCGCCGGGGCTTTTCATTACAGTGCGTAAGTTTTGACGGCCGCATGTTTTCCATCGGAGCGCGAACTGTGGCGACGCAAGCCAGAGCTGCATTCACAGACAAAAGGTAAAAGGAACAAAAATGTCAGAATTACAATCAGTGCAATTTTCGGAAAAAGTCAAAAGCCTGGCGGATGCCCTTTTTACAGCGCAGGAAACACGCCTTCCAATTGGGCCGCTGACGGAAAAAGATGCTGATCTCACCGTACAGGAAGCCTACGGGATTCAGATGGTAAATATTCAGCGGCGTCTGGCTGGCGGCGGGCGGGTAGTTGGCCACAAGATCGGCCTTACCGCTAAAGCCATGCAGGACCTGTTCGGGGTGAACGAGCCGGATTACGGTCATCTGCTGGAAAATATGGTGCATTCAGCAAAAGATCCGCTGGATTTGTCTACCCTCATTGATCCTCAGATTGAAGTGGAGCCTGCCTTCGTATTGAAAAAAGACCTTAAGGGACCGGAAGTAACAATCGAAGACGTGCTTGATGCCACGGACTATATTTCTGTCTGTTTTGAAGTTATCGACTCGCGGATTGTTGACTGGCGAATCAAGTTGCAGGATACCGTGGCCGACAATGGTTCCTCTGCACTTATCGTCATGGGGGACAAGAAGGTTAAGCCTGATGAACTGGCGCTGGCCAATCTTGAAACCACGCTTACTGTGGACGGGAAAGTGGTCGAGACCGGAAATACCAGTGCTATTCTGGGGCACCCGGCGAACGGGATCGCCTGGCTGGCCAACAAGATTTCCCAGTTCGGAATAAGCTTGAAAGCTGGAGATATTGTTCTGCCCGGCACCTGTACCCGATCTTTCCGTATTGCAGGATACGGCAACATTTGCGGTGAAATTGATGGAATGGGGACAGTATCTCTGAATTTGATCGGGAAACCGACAGTGCAGCAAAAAGCAGGGAAGGGAGACTGAAGAATGAGAGATACGACAGCAGCAGGGCTTGAGGCCACTATTCGGGAATATTTTGATGGTTGCAACGAGGCAGACTTCGAAAAAATGACTGGTTGTATGGAGGAAGATGCCATTCATTACTTTCCGGCGGGGGCCCCGCAAGGAACATTTTTCGGGGCTGCCGAAATTGCCAACGGCTGGATCAATGCGGTAAAAAACCTGGGGTCGATCTGGACAATTGACCGCGTGATTGTGGACGAAAAGCGGCTGGAAGCTGTCATTGAGTGGACGCACTTCAAGCCCAAGGTCGGTGTCCATCTCCGCGGGGACGAGTGGTACATTTTTTCCAGCGAGGGCACGATCCGGGAAATCAAGGCCTATTATGCGGCGCCTGCGGCAAAGGAACCCTGCAATCATGATATTGGAGATTTTGATTATGAAGCCAGGGGATATCCGATGGCGCCTCCAAAGGTTGAGCGTTGACGGCCGATCAGGCCTTTGAAAGGACCAGTTATCCATGCAGATTACAGATGTAGAAAGCTTCCTGCTGGCAGTCCCCGTTGGACAAACAATCGGGGATAGCATGCAGCAAGTCACCCGGCTGGAGTTTGTGGGTGTCCGCATCTTCACAGATATCGGCCTTGTCGGCACAGGATACACCATAACTGTTGGCCATGGCGGAGCGGTAATTCTGTCAGTGATTGATACGCTGTACAAGGATGATCTGGTGGGCCGGTCCCCCCATGATGTCAAGGCGATCTGGCAGGACCTGTATAGTGGCAAAGCGCACTGGATTGGTCGTTCCGGTGCCACAACCATGGCGCAATCAGCTATTGATATTGCACTTTGGGATCTGATCGCAAAGGCTGCAGACAAGCCGCTTTGGCAGGTCCTTGGCGCTGCGAGGCCGGATAATATCCCGGTATATAATACGCATGCAGGCTGGCTTAACTTCTCGACAGAGCAACTGGTCGATGAAGGGCTTCAGTTGCTGGATCAAGGCTACAGGACGCTTAAAATGAAAGTAGGCCTGCCCTCGTTGGCTGAAGATTGCAAGCGCATCGAAGTCTTGAGAAAGGCAATTGGTGACGATATCGGTTTGATGGTGGACGCCAACCAGAAATGGGACCTCCTCGCGGCCAGAGAGGCTTGCCGACGGTTCGAGGATATGGGACTGGGCTGGATTGAGGAGCCGATGAACCCGGATGACATTCGGGGCCATAGCCTGCTCAAAAAAGGAACATCCGCCGTCATTGCCCTGGGTGAACATGTATACACCACACATGCGTTTCAGGACTATGTGGAGCGTGACGCCGTTGACGTTATACAGGTAGACGTCTGCCGCGTGGGCGGGGTGACGCCATGGATGGAAATTGCCGCGCTGGCCAGATCGGCAGGGTTGCGCGTGTGCCCCCATGCCGGGGACCTTATGCAGGTGCATCAGCATCTGGTAAAAACGATACCCAACAACTGGTTGTTGGAAGTTATACCGATATGGGAGCGGGGGCCGTTCAGGCAGCAGATCAGAATCGAGGATGGTTTCTGTATCAGTCCGGAAGCGCCGGGTGCCTCGACAGATTTCACGGAAGAAGCTTTTGAAAAATACAGGGTGCAATAGATTTTGAGAGATGGACCATGAAAATTTTCGCTTCGGACATGGGCTTTCCCGAGGCCCCGGTTCTGCTGGATGACGGAAGTTTCCTTTTTGTGGAAATGGACCCGTCCCGGGGCTGTGTAACACACATTTCCGCAGATGGAAGTTCGCGTCGAACCATCGGTAAAACCGGGAGACCCAACGGCCTTGCGATGGACAAAACGGGAAATATCTGGATTGCGGAAACGGCCCAACAGGCGCTCGTTAAAATGGACATGTCCGGGCATTGTGAAGTGATTGCGGATAACTGGAACGGATTGCCATTTTTGTTCCTGAACGATCTTGCAATTGGTCCCGACGGTTATATCTATATGACGGATTCGGGCGTTCTTATGAAGGATATTGCTCCCGATGGCGAGCTTGTACCACATTATCGGGATCTTGATTTCGACGGGCGTGTCTACAGGATTGATCCTTCAGGCAATCAGGTTCAGTGTATTGACCGGGGGCTGCTGTTTACAAACGGTATCGCTTTTGGGCCGGATGGCGCGCTTTATATCGCAGAGACCCTTACCGGAAATATTTACCGATATACGGATTTCACGCAGGAAAATGCGGAACGTACCCTGTGGGGCAATGTAATTGAAAATTTTGACCCCCAAATTCTAAAAGGCCCGGACGGCATGAAGTTTGCGGCTGACGGGAGCCTTTATGCCTGCGTTTTCGGGCAGGGGGATGTGACGGTTCTGGACAGGCACGGCGCTGTTTTGCGCAGGATTAAAACGGACGGGATGATGCCTACCAACCTGGTGTTTGGTCCCGACGGGCAGCAATCCATTTACGTTACGGAAGTGGAAACAGGTACTGTCCAGATATACGAGGTGGGGGAAAACGGATACCCGCTGTTCACCTGATCCAGATTAATGATCAGGCCCTGATTGCCCTGAAATCCTAGCGGCCATGCTCCCAGGGGACTTCTCCTTTTGCGGGCGGGACAAGATAACGCCCGGCTCCCTCCCTGCGCGGAAACGGGAACTGCCCCTTGCCGGTTGGCGGATTTTCCTGAAGATCCCTAAGGCGGGTCTCATCTACTTCTATGCCAAGCCCCGGCGCTTCTGAAAGGTGGATATAGCCATCTTCAATATAATTGTCGAATTTCAGGCAATGTTCGCGTCCGGGGTCAACGACTTCCATCATGCTATGGTTCGGAAATGCAGCCGCCGCATGGGCCATGAAATTGGCCTGGGCGTTCATCATCGAGACCGGCAAATTATGGACCAGCGCCATATTGGCGATTTGACGACAGCCGGTAATACCGGAGTGATTGCCGGACAGGTTCAGGATATCGACCGCCTGATTTGCGATCAGCGGATAGACATCGGACAAATTCTTCAGGTTCTCCCCTGTTGCAACGGCGGCCTTTACCTGGCTGGAGACCAGATTTAAACCGTGGTAATCCCATCTGCGGGCGGGTTCTTCTACCCAGACCAGATCAAATTTTTCTTCTATTTTTCTGATGTAGCGTACAGCTTGCTTGGGCGACCAGTATTCATTGGAATCTATCATTAGTCCGGGCCGGGGGGAGGCGATGCTAAGGGCTTCTTCTACAATGGCCAGCCGCCTCATATCAGCGTCTATATCCAGTCCGACTTTCAGTTTGCCCGTGTCCATCCCCTGTTCCGCCATGCGACGATAAAAATTAAAAAGATCATCGTCGCTGAGGCTATAGTCCAGGCCACTGGCATAGGCCTTGACGCGTCCTTCCTGTGCGCCAAGGGTTCGCCAGAGTGGTTCATCCGCAATCCTGGCCTTCAAATCCCAAAGAGCCATATCAATGGCACTCATGGCAGCACAGGCTGCCCCTTCATTGCCGACTTTATGAAGATAATCATTCATCCTGTTCCAAAGGCCGGTGATGTCACGCGGATCTTCGCCTTCGATCAGATGAAAGAGGCTGTCAATTCCGGCGCCATAGCCCAGAGAGATGCCGGTAATATTCTCATCGGTTTCAATAAAAAGGATAGATCCGGGGAGCATTTCCACGCCACCGGGCAAATTGGCGTCGGCAATCTCCCGATCCATTTTCGCTATATATACTTCAGAGCGATAACCGGTGATTTTCATGCTCTCGTCCTCGATTTCTTATCTGTCAGGGGTGTTTGATGCGGCCAGGATTCTTTTCATACAAGTCCGAAATGTCGTTGCGTTTCCAGATGCCTGCGGGCACAGGATCAGGCACGGACGCCTCTGCAAGCTTTTGCGGATTTAACTCTAATCCGTTTCCCGGCATATTGCTGCAATGTGCATATCCGTCGGCAAGGGAACCTGCAGAGCTGAACACTTCTGTGGGTGGAGAGGCGTCTGTAATTTCAATGTTCATACAATAGGCCAACGCGGTGGCCACATGGGCATGAATATTACCTGCCGTATGCGCCAGTGTAACGGGGATCTCATACCCAAAAGCCGTATCGGCCAGGATGAGGGCGCCTGTAATGCCCAATCGATTAAGGTCGCATTGTATCACGCCGAGCGAGTGTGTATCAAAATGCGGAAGATATTCCCCCGGCGTGGACAGCCTTTCGCTGTTGCAGACCGCTGCACTTATGCCATCAGATACGCGCTTGTGCCCAAGGTGATCCCAGTGACTGCAAGGAGCTTCCACAAAAGTGATGTCAAAATAGCGTTCTATTTCAGTAATTTTTCGCACGGCCAGTTTTGGTGACCAGATTTCATCGGCATCCAGCATGATAACGGGGGCATCACTATTATATTTCAGGGCATCCCGGGCAATCTCTATTCTTTCTATATCGTCCTTGCCGTCGAGGCCGATTTTTAATTTCCCTGCCCTGACGCCAAATTCCCGCGCCATTTTTGTGTACCATGCTGCAAGTTCCCTGTTTGACATGGCGAGGGAATTATCGCTGGCATATGCATAAACTGCTGTCTGGCAGCCGCCCAATGCGCGCCACAGGGGAGTATTCTCGGCTTTGGCTTTAAGGTCCCACAAGGCCATATCCAGCAGCGCCACCGATTCCGATGAGAACGGCGTCCCGCCAAAGTTTTTAAAGCTGTCTGTCAGTCTTTTCCAAAGGGCCACCACGCCGCGGGGATCCTTGCCCAACAACACGGTTTCTGCAAGATAACCGATCTCTTGCAGGCTGGTGCAGGTGCCGATCGACAGGCCCGTCAGGTTACAATCCGTGGTGATTTCGACAGCGCAGAGAATATCCTCCCTTTGCCCGTCAGGGGTATTTGCGTTGCCCATTATTCGGGAGCGAGTGACCTGAAAGGGTGTCGCCCTGACATCTGCAATTTTCATATTAACCCCCTGATGCTGGCAGGACTTTGCGTTTTATTACGCCCCCAAACGCTGTTTGTTCGTATCTTGTGCAATAGCCTGACATAGCGGCACCTCAGGCATTTTCTCATATCCGGAGTCATCGTCCCAGCTGATTCTTTATCTTATAGCAGGGATTATATCTAACATGTTAGATAATGTCTATGTCTCATATCGGGGTCAGGCCGATAAATTCTCACTTTATATTTTATGATTCTCTCTTTTCTGTGTCTGAACTTCAATTTCAGTCATTAATTTATTATTATATAATAAAAACAATTGGATAAAATGTGTCTCACAAAAAATATAATTGCGTGTTGCGTAAATCCATTAAATGAACCAATATATTTTAACGCTCAAACAGAGAAAAAATACAAAATTCATTTTTGACTTCGACTTGATTTAGCGATATCTAACATGTCAATGTTAGACTCTCTCTTGTCCGCGCGGCTATAAAGCGCCGTTCAATTTTTTCAGATATGCGAAAGTGGAAAGTGTAATGGTCAAGGCAACCATAGCCCCCTTGCAGGAAACCTCGGTGACCGGTGATACCGTTGCAGACGCCAGGGGGCAGTTTTCCTGGGCCTTGTTCGAGTTTGCCCGCTCTCCTTATCTGAGCCTCATTTACATATTTATTTTTGGACCCTATTTCGCCAATACAGTCATCGGCGACCCTGTAAGAGGCCAGGAACTGTGGAGTTTTGCGAACACGGTTGTAGGCCTTATCGTGGCACTGATAGCCCCGTTTCTGGGCGCGATTTCAGATATAGCAGGCCCCCGAAAACCCTGGCTTGTTTTAATTGTACTGCTGATGTCTGCCGGTTGCATTTCACTTTGGTGGGCGATGCCGGGTGCCGACGGTGGGCTGCCGGTCAGCGCCATCCTGTTCGTTGTAGTGCTTCTGGCGGGTTGTTTTTTGCTTTCTGAAGTATTTCATAACGCCATGCTGCCATCTATTGTGTCCCGTAACCGGATCGGTTCTCTATCCGGATATGGTATCGCCTGCAATAATCTGGGGTCCATGATTACGCTCAGCCTGATGCTGGTCTTTGTTGCCTTGCCTGCAACCGGTATCTTTGATCTGGCCTTCATACCGGATAACCCGATATTGGGGCTTAATCCGGCACTTTACGAACACAGTAGGATTACAGGGCCATTTGCGGGCGTGTGGCTTTTGTTCTTTACGCTTCCCCTGCTGCTCTGGACCCCTGACAGGACCTCTCGGGGGAAGCCGATGGCCCGCGCGGTCCGGGAAGGAATGCGGCAACTGAAAGATACCATACGGCAGGCGCGCAAGTTCAAAAATATCATGCTCTATCTATTTGCCCGGATGCTTTACAATGATGGCAAGGTGGCCGCCGTAGCCTATAGCGGGATCTACGGGGCAGGGGTATTCGGCTGGCAAATGCAGCAGCTTTTACTGGCAGCTCTGATACTGACGCCTTTCTCTATTTTTGGCGGGATAGCCGGTGGCTATCTTGACAACAGACTTGGGTCAAAGAAGTCTATACAAATTTCCATCGGTGCGACCATCGTATCTGTTTTTCTGGCAGTCTCGGTATCTCCGGACCAGATATTCTTTTTTATCCCCTATACCGCCACAATGGACAACCTTTTATGGGGATTTCCATATTTCAACTCGCTACCGGAAATTTCCTACCTCTGCATATCCACGTGTCTGGCCATTTCCGTAACGGCTGCCTTTACCAATAGCAGGACCATGATGGCGCGTATTGCGCCACCTTCAATGATCAACCAGTTCTATGGTCTTTATGCATTATCCGGGACAGCAACGGCATTTCTCGGCCATCTGATGGTCGGGTTGTTTACGGGTTATTTCCATAGTCAGAGAGTTGGTTACGCCTCCATAATCATCCTCCTGACCCTTGGGCTGGTCTTCATGTATTGGGTCAGGGAGGAACCGGCACCAGACATTCAATCCGAGTGAGATTTTCCCACCCCCTGAAAACCTTGTCTTCCCCGCACATGTGATCTTGACTCCTCTCTGGTCCTGTATGTTCTGCGCCGGATACGCTCTCGCTTCAGCAGGCTGAAGAAGTTTTCCGCGACCGCATTGTCATGACAGTTTCCCCGTCGGATCATGCTGTGTTGCAGATGATGTTGCTTCATGAACGACGCCCAGTCGATGCTGGTGAATTGCGCCCCCTGGTCTGAATGCACCAGGACTTTTCCCGCTGGCTTTCTCCGCCAGACGGCCATGAGCAACGCTTGCAGAACAAGATCCGTGGTCTGGCGGCCTTGCATGGCCCAGCCAACAACACGTCGGGAGAAGAGGTCAATCACCACAGCCAGATAGGCAAAGCCCTCACAGGTCTTGATGTAGGTGATATCGGTGACCCAGGCTGTGTTGGGTGCAGTGACATCGAATTGGCGCGCCAGAGTATTGTCTACAGCCATTGACGGTCTGCCGCCATACTTGCCAGGGCGGCGTTTGTAGCCGACCTGAGCCTTGATCCCTGCCATTCTGGTCAGTGTCTTGCCACACGGTTCGGGCAGCAGGTCTCACCTTATACGTGATATTCTCGTCGGGGCCTTGCATTTTACCCTGACAGAATCCAGCATAGAGACGAACGTCGTGCAGGCTCCGCTATGCGTTCTTTAGGGTATGATAATGTAGTAAAAACATTGAAGGGTAAAAGCGTGCGCGTTTGGGTGCGCGTAGAAAATAACAAAAAGTTACACTAGTTACACTACTTACCCCTAAACTAATTATAATATGCATATAGAGGGGGGAGGGACCACGGGCATAACATAGGGAATCTAGTAACTAGTGTAACTTTTGCTGATTTAAACCCGCAAAAAATGCAGATTTGCACTAAAAAGCGGACGATGACGTCAAATTCGGTAAAAGGAGGCGAGAAAATGGAAAAAATACCAATGATATAGACTTGCTTGTTAATTGATTTAAACCTCTTCAAAATTAGGAGAGGTTGAGGCACTTCGATTTGATTCACGTTCTCGGGAGTCTAATCGCTCAATTCTGTCCCAACTTGCCCACTTTAAAAGGAAAATTTCGGCGGTTTATCCACCTTATAAAACCTGAATTTCAATTGCGGGGAGCGGGGTTCGCTCTAGGACTTAGTCTACGAACCTAAAAGTGTTGAATCTTTCGAACGAGCTTTGGCGAATAACCATAATACCGTTTGAACGAGGTGGAAAAGTTTGACGGGAATTCGAACCCTACTTCAAAAGCAACTTGTGTAATTTGCAAATCACGTGTCTCAAGAAGTTCTTTCGCGCGTTGCATTCGAATATTCAGAAGATAATCTCCAACGGTTACGCCGAAATGCCGCTTAAATCCGGCATTTAGTTTGTTGCGGTTAAGACCGACCATCCGGGCCAGGTCTTTCAAAGAAATTTGTCTGTTGATGTGATCGGATAATATTTGGGAGGCTTCTTCAATCTGCTTTATTTCACGAACCGTCAGGTTGCCATCTACCTGCTTGTCATTCAGCAATTCCATGGCATTCATGGCGCCACACAGCAGGTCAATGACTTTGGCTTCCGCCCAAACCTTGCTCATAGGATTCATTGGGTCCAGTGTTGTTAAGCTGAGCACTGTTTCTGCCAGTTCCGGCCTTAATGGTATATTGGTACGAAACAGATCAGATGTATTGCCCTTGGCAAAGTCCGTCAGTTGACGCGGGAGATCAGTGGTGTCGAGCCCAAAAACATTGCTGAATATGGAAGGTTTGCAGAAGACCGTTACCCATTTATCATGAGGAGAATGCAGGCAGTTTTCAAGTTTAGGCAGGCCTGCAGGATGAACCATCATGCCGCAAAAAGGGCCGGATATTCGAGTCGAGTCCTCGTCCGGGAATTGCAGGTCAGCGCTTCCAGCTGTGCGGAAATGAAGTTTTAACAATCCCTCGCCAACATAATTATAGCTGGTATCGGTCGTCAAAGATCTGTTTGCGATGAATACAGCAAGCTCATCCGAGAAATACCAGAGGTCCTGATATCCCTGACCTTCGGTTGTATCCATCATTACTCGTTTGGAGAATGCCCCCATCTTCTTGTCAGCAGGATGTTCTGGCGTTTCCGCCATGGCGAGCAATTCAGCATGTGGCCGGCGCACTGGTGCAGTGTCGATCAGCGAGTTTATATTTGTTGCCACCTTCTGCTTTCCTGTTTTGGAGCCCGGATGTTGGGCAAGTTGTTCTTGCCTTGTCGCTATGAACTTATTTGCTGGATACCGGATATAGCTATGCCGACCCTATATTATACAAGAATGATCCGTGTGTCGGCTAAGGTCAAGTCTGTAGGGCATGTTTGGTGCCTTACAAAAAGGTTTTTGGGCCGCAATCATAACTTATCGGGGCTGATTCATAAGAACGCATGGCAAATTTCGTTAAGCTTCAATCAAAGGAGATACAGACGTGAGCATGAAAGACTGTTGGGATTATATTATTATCGGAGGGGGCTCCGCAGGTGCGGTTCTGGCAAATCGGTTAAGCGAAGATGGCGACAATCGCGTTCTTTTGCTTGAAGCAGGGGGATGGGGAAACTCGCCATTCATCAAAATCCCGGCAGGTGAAGTCAAGGCTATCATGAGCCCGAAGTATAACTGGGCCTATAAGGCAGAGCCTGACGCTTCCCGTGGCGGCCGCGAAGACATGTGGCCTGCAGGCAAGGTTCTGGGTGGGGGCTCTTCGATTAACGGCATGATGTATGTTCGCGGTAATCGGGGTGATTATGATCATTGGGCTCAATTGGGCTGTAAGGGCTGGTCGTATGACGATGTTCTGCCCTTTTTTAACCGCGCTGAAACGAATGAAAATGGCGCCTCGACATTTCGTGGTGGAGCAGGCCCCTTGTGCGTTTCAAATGCACGGGTGAAAAGCACAGATGAAATGACCCAGGATTTCATCAAGGCCGGGGTAGAGGCGGGTATTCCTTACAACGCTGATGTCAATGGCGAACATCAGGAAGGCATAGGTAAATCCCAGGCCACTCAGAAAAAAGGGTGGCGTCATTCTACGGCGGAAGCCTATCTGAAACCTGCGCGCAAACGGCCAAATCTTGATATCCGGACCGCGGTATTTGCGCGGAAAATACTTATTGATGCGGGCCGGGCAACAGGTGTCGAAGCAATTTGGAACAACAAGACTGTGGTATTTCACGCGGATCAGGAGGTGATTCTCTGTGCCGGTGCCATCGCGTCGCCGAAACTGTTGATGTTGTCCGGCATCGGTCCTGCAAATCATTTACGCTCGATGGGTATTCCTGTCGCGCTGGATTTGCCCGGTGTGGGTGAAAATTTGCAGGAACATCCCGGTGTTATGTTATCTGTTCATGTAAATCAGCCAACACTGAATACTGAAGTCAGCAATATATTCAAAATTGCCCGACACGGGCTGAATTTTTTATTGTCCGGCAAGGGACCAGCCTCTACTTCCATTGGTCACGCTGTTGCTTTTGTACGAACCCGCAAGAATTTGCAGTGGCCGAATATCCAGATTTCCTACACACCGATTGCATATGATTTCACGCCGGATGGCGTGACTCTCTATAAGCGTAATTGCGTTGGAGTGGCGGTTAATGTCTGCCGCCCTGCGGGCCGTGGAAAAATTACTCTTCGCTCGGCTGACCCGGCTGACAGCCCCGTAATCCATCATGAATTACTGGGAGAGCAGGATGACATGGCTCAGATGATTGAAGGCGCAAAGCTGGTCCGCAGGATATTCGAGGCACCTTCCTTCAAGAAGTATAACACTGGTGAGCGCAACCCTGGCAAAGACGTTCAAAATGATGCCGAGTGGGAAGCCTTTATCCGCCAGAATGCCTTTCTGATGTACCACCCCTGCGGCACGGCCAAAATGGGTGTGGACGATATGGCCGTTGTCGACCCTGACTTGCGGGTGCGCGGCATTGGCGGGTTGCGGGTGGCCGACGCATCTATCATGCCTGTTGTCCCAAGTGCCAACACGAATGCGCCGTCAATCATGGTAGGGGAACGCGCGGCAGATCTGATTCTGCATAAGCGATAGCAAGACAGTTTTATGGAGTAATTATTATATGACAATCGCATCTCAACAGGCTTTATCGGCCAATGACTGGCATGTCCGGGCGCGTAATATTAGCCCGGCAACGGGTCCATTTATTGATGGAAAATACAATAAGTCTGGGTCAGATGCCTTGTTCCCTTCTACTAATCCTGCGACGGGCCAAATCCTTGCGACGTTACCATCCTGCAACGCGGCAGATGTGGATAAAGCATGTCAGGCGGCACGGCGAAGTTTTGACGCGGGCGAATGGCGTCGGCGTGGCCCGCTGGCCAAAAAGGCGGTCATGTTTGCCATTGCAGATATGATGGAGCGCGAAGTTGAAAATTTTGCACTCCTGGACTGCCTTGAGGTGGGGAAGACTATATCCGACGCTCAGAAAGAGGTTTACATAGCGGCGGGCTTTTTCCGTTTCTACGGGGAAGCTCTTGACAAGGTGAACGGGAGTGTCATTCCCAGCGATGATACTGTGCTGGGCATTAATATTCGGGAACCCGTTGGTGTTGTTGGTGCCATCGTGCCCTGGAATTTTCCTTTGATAAATGCCTCCTTGAAGGTCGCGCCAGCCCTGGCGGCCGGTAATTCTCTGGTATTAAAGCCATCCGAAATTTCCAGTCTTTCTGCCTTGAAACTTGGCGATATTGTGCAGCAAGCGGGACTTCCTGATGGCGTGTTGAATATCGTTCCGGGATTGGGTTCTGATGTCGGCGAAGCTATTTGCAAGCACCCCTTGATCGATATGATAACTTTTACCGGATCGACCCTGACGGGATCGAGGATAATGGAGCTGGCAGCACAGAACGGCACCAAGCGTGTGCATCTCGAATGTGGTGGCAAGTCACCACAGGTTATATTTAACGACGGTATTGATTTGGCAGCCGCAATCCCCTCGATTGCATACGATGCATACTGGAATCAGGGTCAGGTGTGCATTTCCCGGTGCAAATTGATTGTTGAAGAAGGGTTGAAGGATGACCTTGTTGCCGCTCTCAAAACAGAGCTTAAAAACTATCAACCCGGCGATCCGTTAGACCCGGCGACCCGTTTTGGTTCTGTCGCCGGCGACCGTTTTTTTGACCGGATTATGGGTTACATAAATTTGGCAGACTCAGAAGGAGCCAAAATCCTGTGCGGCGGCAAGCCATCCCGACAGGAAAGCGGTGGCTTTTACATAGAACCTACAATTATCGAAAACGTGCGGGCTGGAAGTCGTCTGGCACGAGAAGAGATATTTGGGCCAGTGTTGGCTCTTCAAACCTTTCGGACAGAAGAGGAAGCAATTGCCCTTGCAAATGATACAGACTTTGGCCTGGCCGCAACTGTATGGACGCGGGATATGGCGCGAGGCATGCGTATGGCCCATAGCGTCAGAGCTGGAAAAGTCAAAATACAGTCTGCACCACCACGAGGCGAAGGGACAGGTTTTGCTTTGGGAGCGGAACCCGTCAAGGCGTCGGGTTTTGGATCTGAATTCGGTCTCGAGGGCTTGAAAGCCTATTCAACCTTGAAGGCGATAGAGTTTCTGGTGTGAATTTTGCCAAAGCTGGGCCTTTGGCAAAGCAACGAGTGCTTTCTGCATAATTTTGGTTTTCACCTAAATGCTAGAAAGTATTAGCGATAGAGAGCTTGTATTTGGCTTTTTTGTCACAATCAAAATAAATGGAAGGAGCGCGAGATGAAGTCCATGCCGGGGAAGAGTACACAGGTACAATCAGACAGAAGGGGGAATAACTGTGGCATGATACGTTTTGTCGCCCCATTTGCCAGTTTTTTTATATTTTCCAGCGTGGCGCATGCTGCCGAGATGCGCCTGGAAGAAATTGTTGTAACCGCGTCCAAGCGGGGTGAGCAGTCGATGCAGGACATCCCTGCTGCAATTGGTGCCCTTTCCGGTTCAGATCTGTCGTCGATGGGTGCGCAGGGCCTCGCTGATTTTGGGGCCAAAATTCCGGGCCTTGCTATTTTTGACGCGGGTGCAAACCGCAAGAAAATAAAAATCAGGGGTGTCTCCAGTTCAACGGAATCCGAACCTCAGGAAACGGTCGGCGTCTATATTGACGATGTGACCATCACCAATGCCGGCGGTACCAATAATGAGAATGGCGCATCGCCAGACCTCAATCTGTTTGATTTGCAGCGTATTGAGGTTTTGAAGGGGCCGCAAGGGACGCTCTACGGTGCAGGTTCGATGGGCGGCACTGTACGCTATATTACCAATTTGCCGGACGCTGGGAAGTGGGAAGGCAAGGTTCGGGGGCGTGGATCACTTACCAAGGGTGGAAGTGCTTCATACAGTGGTGACGGTATGATTAATATGCCAATCATCAAGGACAAAGTCGCGTTGCGGGTGGTCGCGGGAGCGCATCACAATGGTGGCTATATTGACAATAAGGCGCCGTTGGTCGGACTGGGGTTTGGTCCTGACGGGAAGGTGCCCGGTAAAGATAATTTTAACGATGACAATAGCTGGTCTGTGCGCGCCAACCTGATGGCATATCTGGGTGAGGCCTTGCGTGTTCAATTAAAATACATGCGCCGTGAATACCGGGTGCATGGAACAGCTGGCGTGTTGTACGGCAATGAACTGGACACAATTGACTATGTTGAGCCGTTCAATCGCGATAATGTAGATATTTACAATGCTGTGGTTGATTATGATCTGGATGGTGCGACGATTACGTCCTCCACGTCATATTACAAGCGTTATAATCTTGACCGCCAGGATACAACGTTATTCTCACAGTCGGTCTTTGGGCCGGTTGATCCATCAAGTCAGTTGCTGAACCAGAACAAGTATAACGACTTTAATCAGGAACTGCGTATTGCTTCAAAATCGGATGGAGCTTTGCAGTATGTACTTGGGGCTTATTATTCAAAGCTGAACAAGAACTTTATCCAGGACGGGTTTTGGCCAGAATATAACGACTATTTTGGGGCTACAGTTATTGGTGAATTTCCGGCTATTCTGGTGCCGGGGACCTACCCGAATGTCTATCAGGCCAATGTGGATCAGGATGTCGAGCAGTTCGCTTTATTTGGTGAATTGACCTTCGACATTACGGACCAGTTTGAACTGGTTCTGGGTGGTCGCTATTTTGACGTGAAACAGAACTTTGATCTGGCAATCAATCCGGCAAGTATCTTTGCCTCACCTGGGGCAACCAACCGTGTTGGCAGTTCCAAAGAAAACGGATTTAACCCAAAGATCACGCTATCGTATAAACCGGATAGTGAGACAACGGTTTATGCGACGGCTAGCAAAGGTTATCGCATCGGCGGTTTTAACCAACCGATCCCGAACACACCTCAATGCGGGCCGGAGCTTGCCGCACTGGGGCTCACGAACAGCCCTGTTGCATATGATTCAGACTCTCTTTGGAGTTATGAAGTCGGTGCCAAGAAATCACTTGCGGACCAGCGCGTCCAAATCAATGGGGCAGCCTATAAAATTGACTGGAGCAATATACAGCTTAGAAAACAGCTCAATTGCGGGTTTACCTTCTTTGATAATGTTGCCAGTGCCAGCATCTATGGGATTGAGGGAGATATCACTGCACTTATAACGGAAAACCTTCAGGTTACGGCCGGGATTGGCTACGTTGATGCTCAACTGGGCGAATCTGTTGCCCTGTTCGGTCAGGAGGGCGATCAATTGGCAGGTGTTCCGAAAGTGACGGCCAGTCTTTCTGCTGAATACCGTTTTCCGTTGACGGGGACTATCGAAGGCCTGGTTCGGGGCGATCTGAATTATATTGGCAGGTTTAACAGCCTGGTGGATGTCAGTGATCCTGCAAACCGGGAATCGGGTAAATACGCCCTTGCGAATATCAGGATAGGCGCGGAAGAAATGGCAGGCGATTGGTCAGCGAGCCTTTTCGTCAACAATGTATTCAACAAGATAGCCGTTACAGGCAGCTATAACAGTACTTTCGGCGATTATGTTTATCGCAACCGTCCCCGAGAGATTGGGATTGTGGCATCAAAGCGCTTCTAACGAAACGGTGTGTCGTGGTTGTTCAATTGAGTGCAACCACGACGCATCGCGCGGTTTTACAAGGCATGTTTTGGTAGAAGAACGCAGGCAGAGCCATGGTGTTTGACGGTAGACGCTTTTCGTCGAAGATTCTTCTGACTTATGCGGGGCCAGCAATTGTGCTTTCCACACTTAATCTGGCTCTGGTTGTTTATGTCCCGGCCTTCTATGCGACCGAAATGGGGATGAGCCTTGGAGCGATAGGGCTGGCGTTTTTCGTGGCGCGGGCGTGGGATGCCCTTCTTGATCCTGTAATGGGGATGGTCTCTGACAGAACGACAAGCCGTTGGGGTGCGCGAAAGCCCTGGGTCTTGATTGGTATGCCGCTACTTGCCGTCAGCACCTGGGCGCTTTTTGCACCACCAGCTGGCGCCGGTTCCTTGTATCTGGCCATTACAATATTTACTTACTACGCCGCCTGGACAATGGTTCAGATACCGTATCTTTCCTGGGGGGCAGAATTAACGGCGGATTATCGGGAGCGTAACCGTATCGTTGGTTTTCGGGAAGGAGCTACTTTTCTTGGCGTTTTACTGGCAACGGCCTTTCCGCTTTTAATATTCCGTAACGCAGACCCGACAATTGCCCAGATACTTGAAACATTTATCTGGCTTACTGTAGGCTTGTTTCCTGTTCTGGTCCTTTTTGCTGTGGTCGCAGTGCCGCGCGGGCAGGTTGCCGAGCGTGCAGATGTGCCAAGTTTGAAGGTGACTCTCAAGACACTGCGACAGAACAAACCTTTTCTGCTGCTTATCCTGGTGACATTCCTCATCTGGTTAGGTGTCAATATCTATAATGCGGCAATACTCATGGTTGTTGAGTTTTTTGCCGGGCTTGCCAAGGGAGCATTCCTGTCACTTGTGCTGGTGCAATTTTTTGTCGGAATTATGCTGGTTCCTCTTATTGTACGGGCAGCCAACAAAATGGGAAAGCACAGGATTCTGGCCTTTTCGGCCATTGGGGTATCGGCCACGCTGCCGATGCTGATGCTTGTTCCAAACGGGAGCTATGTAAGTGCGGTTCTGGTTTTTGCATTGCTTGGGGTTGCTATATCACCAATCTGGGTCTTGCCGACCGCCCTGATAGCAGATGCGGCAGACTATGCCACGCTTAAGGGCGGGACATCGGATGTGGGATTATATATGGCCATCTATAACTTTTCGCTGAAATTATCTTTGGCTTTAAGTGTGGGGATTTCTCTGCCGATCATTCAGTTTCTTGGCTTTGATCCGACGAGGCCAATGGCCGGGGGTGTCTGGGGGCTGGGTTTTGTAGGGTTGGTTGTCCCGGCATTTCTTCTTTTGCCCGCAGCGTCCATGTTGCTGCGCTATCCGATTAACCGGAAACGTCATGACCTCATCACCAGGCGTATCCATCAGCAACAGACGCGCAGACACAAAAAATTACATGTATATTGAAAGCGAGATTTGAAATGAGCAAATATTATTTCTCCGGGAATTTTATGGAAGCGCGATCAAGGTTTTCTGGAGCTGCCGCCTTTGCTGGTCAACCGGTGCAAACCTTTGTTAATCCTCGCGGTGGACCGAATGGTGAGGAAATAGCGACGGATGTTGTCAGGTTTGGCGCCAAAAACGCGCGACATGTACTTGTTCTGATCTCCGGTCATCACGGGGCAGAAGCGCTGGTTGGTTCTGCCTGTCAAATTGGCTGGATAGTCAATGGAGGGCCACAGAATCTTCCTGATGACACTGCTGTGGTGCTGGTGCATGGCATAAACTGCTGGGGCGCTACTGCCGTTCGCAGAAATAACGAGGACAATATTGATCTTTGCAGAAATTTTATGGATTTTTCAAAGCCACTGCCTGCTAACGAGAGTTATCTTGAAATTCACGATGCCATTAATTGCCCTGATATAGAGGGGCCAAAGTGGCGGGCTGCGGAGGAAGAACTGGCTGATTTTGCCGCCCGAAAGGGCAATAACGCGCTGATGAGAGCGTTCGCGAGTGGTCAGTATCAGAAGCCTGATGGCGTGTTCTATGGCGGCCAAGATCTGGCCTGGTCATCTAAAACCCTGCTTTCTGTTCTGGCAGAGCAAGCCGAGAATGCGGAGCAGGTTTGCATCGTCGATTTACACTCCGGCGTTGGGCCATATGGCTATGGTATGGCGGTTTCAATGGATACAGGCGCGGATCTGGAGCGTGCGCAGAAATGGTTTGGGGGCTGGATTGAGGCGCCGGTAGCAGAAGCACTTGAGGGAAGAGGAGACTATTATGCCCCGTCAGGTCATCCAAGTTTCGGCTATCCAGGTGTTCTGGGGACAGGTGAGGTAATTTCAGTTGTACTGGAATTCGGCGCTTACCCATTTGATCATGTAATGAATTGCTTGAGGCGGGATCATTGGCTTTGGCAATATGGCGATCCCAAAAGTGCATTGGGCAAGACCATTACACGAGACTTGCTTGAAGCTTTCTGCCCCCGTAATGCCGATTGGCGGGAAGCTGTCTGGACACGCGCAGAGCAGGTGATCAATCAGGCACTACGCGGCCTTGGCACGCAAAAATAATTGTGTTCGATGTGACGTGACACATTGATCTTGTTTTTATAATTCATTGATATTTATTGAATAAATGTCAATTCACATGATCAGAAAAATTTAGGGTAACGCAAGGGTAATATTCGGCTGATTATTTCGGTAAAAATGTGCCAAGCTATCGAATTACAGGCGCTTGCACGCAGCATTATTTATACTCAATCAGCATTTCTGCCTTTGAATCGTAGATGTAATCCGAGATTGTACCGTCCTTAATTTTCTCTACGGCCTCATCAATGAGGAACAGTGGCGCAAGGAACCATTCGCGTGGAATCACCGGGTTTCCGAAGCGGTCCTGGTTTTTGATTTTCGGCAGGTCACTCCTTCCCCTGTTATTTGCCGAGCCTTAAGCAGTTTACCAGCGCTTCAATATCTTCTTCAGAGACATAAAGATGTGCGGTGAGGCGCAGCGAATTTCCCCTGACGCTGGCATAAACCTGATTTTCTGCAAAGTTTGCCAGTATGGCATCCGGGTTTGAATCGGGCAGGGGGATGGTCAGGTAATGTGGGGCCTGATAAGGGGGGCGCATTGCTGGCTTGCCCGCCCATTCCAGCTGACCGAATATGCTGTCATTTATATCGCCCAGCGTTTTGGCAATGTTGGGCACGCCCCATTCAAGAAGCTGATTCAGGGCGGCAATCACGACAGGCAACAGGGCAAAATTGGATCGTTCGCCCATGTCAAATCGCCGGGCCCCCGGTTGGCGGGCATCTGTATAATCCATCAGCCTGCTCATGTTTTCGGCATCCTGGCGTGTAATCCAGTTGTGTTCCAGCGGTCGCCCGTCATGCCATCGTTGGTCTGCATACATGAACCCCAGACTATAAGGGCCAAGAAGCCACTTGTAGGCCGCGCAGATCAGAAAGTCCGGTCTGATGGTCTGTACATCAAAGGGACAGGCCCCCACGGATTGGGTGCCGTCCACCACAAGGGCCGCGGCGCTCTTGTCGCATAATGTCCTGACCGTGACCAGATCAATCAGATTGCCATCTACCCAGTGGCAATGCGGAATAGCGATAACTTTGGTACGGGGGGTGATGGCCGAGACGAGTGCCGCGGTCCAGTTGCTATCAGACGGCGTATTGACGGTTATGATGCGGGCGCCCGTTCGCGCGGCAGCATCCCGCCACGGGTAAATATTTGACGGAAACTGGCCTTCCAGCACAAGGATTTCGTCCCCGGACTTCAAGTTGATGTTATGGGCGGCAATGCCAATGCCATAACTGGCAGAGGGGATAATGGCAATGTCATCTGCCGTGGCACCAACGAGGCGGGCAAAAAGACGGCGAGCTTCTTCAGACGGGGCGAAAAAGTCTTCCTGCTGAATTTTCCACGGGCTGAGTTTTTGCCCCAGACCATCAACACCCGCACGATAGGCCGTTTTAAGCAGCGGCGTCATATAGGCACAGTTGAAATAGTGGATATCCGACGGGATATCAAACAGATATCTGGCACAGTGGATGGTTTGTGCGGGCTTTATAATAGTCTGATCAGTCACAGGTATATCCGAATTGAAAACAAGGTATCCCGGATTAATAGCTAATTATGGACCAAAAGCAAAAATCTATTGGTTCTGCTTCACCAATTCTATTCAGAGTGAAAGTCTATTTTTCCGTCAGGGCGATCAGGGCCTGAGTGAAGACCTGATCTGAACGCTCGACGATCATTTCAAACCATTCCGGCGTTGCAGGATAAAAAAATGTTTGCAACTCGCGTCGAATTTTCTGTCCTGTTTCGGACGCTAAGTCACCGTGATTTTCAAGCCAGCAGTCTTCAATCTGTAGCCTTGCGAACTGATCTACCTCAAATGTGCCATATTCAAGGGCAAGTGCTACAACAAATGCGCCACTTTTAAGGGTGCGCACGGCACTACACATGTCTCCGCGAACGTCATAAGGCATGTCTATGTCGGGATCTTTGATGGCCGTAATGTCCGGTCCGAACCAGTCTTTTGCTGCTCTCAATTCCGGGCCATCATTTGCTGTACTGATTAGCATGCCGTGACCAAAGGGGCCAAGGCCAGTATGAAGATCTATAAAAGCGAGCCGCTGTGCGCCCAGGGTGCAGGTCTCAAAAATATCAGTTAATACTTTATTCGACCATGTTGCCTGCTGGCCCCCAAATCCAATGCCTTGCGGGTGAATGTATTGTCCCTGAAATAATGCGGTGCCGAAATTTTTCTCACCTGCTTCCTGGCGATAATTTTCTATTTTTGTTTTGGCGGCAATTTGGGCCGGGCCTTCATGCTCCGGGCACGTCAGGGTCTCCTGTAGCTCTGCGTATTGGGGATTGTCGGGTAAAGGCGAAGAAAAATCGCAAAAATTACGATTTAAATCCACATTATCTTCCGTTTGACGCCGTCTCCAGGCTGCTCCCCAAGGGTTTATCATATGAACGATAATGACGGCCACATCGTCAGGCAGGTTATCAAGAGCGGTAGACCGGATCCATGAAACCTGACATCCCGAGCCGGCAAGCCCTTCGACACCATGTGTGCCGGAAACGATAACAAGAACATTCGAAGCCTGTTTGGAACCAAATACAGCGACATCTGTGGAAAGCTCCCTGCCGTCAGGGCCGGGGGCAGGGTTATAATATGTTTCGACCGCGATGCCCCGCGTCTGACATGAGGCCAGGAATTTGGCTCTTGCTTCGAAATAATCATTTGAAAAGGCAGTTAGCAATACATCAGACATGGAATTTACCTTAAACATGAAACTGTACAAATTTCATACAAGTATATGATTGCAGCCCTTCAATGCCGCTTTCTACGCCCATTCCGGATTGCTTGTGTGCTTCCAAAGGGGTTGCCGCAAATGGCATGCCTCCCGAAGGCCGGGCAGTAGCATTTACAGTTATTTCGCCTACTTGCAGCTTTTGTATCATACGTTGGGCCTTGGCCAGACTGGTCGTCCAAACAGACCCCGAGAGGCCGTAAATAGATGAGTTTGCCAAGTTTGCTGCTTCATCAAGGGAATCGAATTGCATGACGGAAAGAACCGGGCCGAAAATTTCTTCCTGTGCAATGATCATTTCAGGACGAACGTCATCAAAAATAGTGGGTTCTACAAAATAGCCCCCGCTTTCCCTGTTAACACGATTGCCGCCGAGAAGCAGGGACGCTCCCTGATCCTGACCTTGCTTTATATAATTCAGGACTTTGTTCATCTGTCCTTCGCTAATGAGCGCGCCAAAGCCAGTATCCGGATCAAGAGGGTCTCCAGCAATAATTTTGCCCGCTTTTTTAATGATTTTTGCCAGAAGGTCCTGTTTTATTGTATTCTCGACAATCAAGCGTGTTCCTGCTGTGCAGACCTGCCCCTGATTCCAGAACATTTTAGCAATAACGCCATCGGCTACGGCGTCAAGGTCCGGGCAATCAGCGAACACAATATTAGGCGACTTTCCGCCGCATTCGAGAAGTAAGCGCTTCATGTTTGAGGTGCCTGCAGATTGCAGAAGACGTTTACCTGTGGCACTCGACCCTGTGAAAGTAAGCATATCCACATCCATGTGGCGAGCAAGAGCATCCCCAACAGTCGCGCCCAGGCCCGGTATTACATTGATAACACCTTCGGGGACGCCTGCTTCTGTAGCAAGCTGGGCAAGACGCAGAGCGGAAAATGAAGAAAGTTCTGACGGTTTGAGGACGATGGAATTTCCAGTAGCAAGGGCAGGGGCAATTTTCTGCACCGCCAGAACAAGGGGGAAGTTCCAGCCAACTATAGCACCGACCACGCCGCGAGGGGCACGCATGCTGAATGCCAGCGTGTTATTGTCCGGTGTTGACAGCGTTCCGAATATTTTTTCGGCACTTTCAGCGCAATATCGAATAATTGTCGAAGCAAGTGGGACATCTATATTGAGTGCGTCTTTAATAGGCTTCCCAACGTCAAGAACATCGAACAATGCCAGTTCTTCCATGTTTTTATCAACCAGGTCGGCCAGGGCCAACAATATTGTTTTTCTTTTCTGAACGGGCAGGCCTGCCCACCGCCCGTCATTGAAGGCTGTGCGGGCTGCAGCAACTGCATTGTCCACATCGTTTTTGTGTCCCTCAGATATATCGGCGAGTTTTTTCCCATCTGCCGGATTATACTTGGCAAACATATTTGTTGCATGGGACGGGCAAAAAGCGCCGTCAATAAAAGGTTGAACAGGAAGCGCGAGTGTTTCGGCACGCTTCAGCCAATGGCTGCGAGATTTCATCTCAACATTTCCTTATGTTTTTGGATTAATGTCTATTTCTGATCCTGAAGAATCATATCCGAACCCTTCTCACCGATCATGATTGCCGGTGCGTTGGTATTCCCGCTAACAAGCGTGGGCATAATTGACGCGTCAACGACACGAAGATTGCTAATGCCATGAACACGCAGGCGATCATCGACAACCGCCATAGGATCTTGCCCCATTTTGCATGTCCCTACCGGGTGATAGGCAGGGCCTGCGGAGGCCCGAATATAATCTTCATACTCCTCGTCAGAGTGGACATGTTTTTCAGGAGCACAGGGTCCTTCATAATATGGAGCATAGGCGTCTGTATCGAAGATACTGCGGGCGACACGACATCCGGCAATCATGCCGGCCATGTCTTCAGGCGTGTCCAGCAGCCGTGATTTGATTATTGGTGCCGCCAACGGATCGGCTGATCGTAGCAATAGTGTGCTTCGACTTTGCGGACGGGAAATATTAACGGCGTGTACGACTGCCGGGCGGTCAAGAAGTTTCAGCCCCTCCGGTTCCAGCTTATAACCGGTTGGGACAAAGTGTATTTGAACATCGGCACTTGCAACTTCCGGGCGGGTTTTGATAAACGCTACTGCATGGGCAATCTGGGTACTTGCAGGCCCTCGACCGAATAATAGCCAGTTCAGGCCATGGAGCGGCCATTTTAACGGGGTTAATTCAGTGTTGTATGTGCTGATATTTACATATCCGGAAACCCACACCACGGGGTGTTCCTGAAGGTTTCTCCCGACGCCGGGCATATCTGCAATAACATCTATACCGTGTGTTTTTAGATGCTCTGCTGGGCCAATCCCCGACTGCATAAGAAGGACCGGTGACATTAAGGCCCCGGCCGCGAGGATAACCTCGTGTCCTGCCCGGGCCTCTATTTCTTTACCCTTGCGCAAATATATCACGCCAACGGCTTTCTTAGCTTCCAGCAGGATTTTAGTGGTGTGAGCTTGTGTCACAACGGTCAGGTTTGGTCGTTTTCTTGCTGCCTTTAGATATGCCTGGCCGGTGTTGTTCCTGCGACCGCGATGGATGGTGCCTTGAAGGGGGCCTATGCCTTCTTGCGTTTCGCCATTTACATCCGGGTTATACGGGATGCCGACTTCTTGCCCACCTTCGATAAAGGTGTTGGCTAACTTGTGGAGTGAGTGAGTTGAACTCACTTTAAGCGGTCCATTGTTACCGCGATATTTGTCTTCTCCGCGGTCGTTGGTCTCGCTGCGGCGAAAGTAAGGCAAGACATCTTCATAAGACCAGCCGCGATTACCCAGTTGAGCCCAGTGGTCATAGTCTTGGCTCTGACCACGGATATAAATCATGCCATTGATTGAACTTGATCCACCGATAACTTTCCCTCGAGGCCACAGGTCTACCCTGTTGTGTAGGGTCGGGTCCGGTTCACTCATAAAGCGCCAGTCGAATTTTGGATTGTTGATAGCCAAGGGTTCACCGGCCGGAATTCGAACAAGAGGGGAGGCGTCAGATCCACCTGCTTCAAGCAAGAGCACTTTATTGTGAGGGTTTTCAGTCAGTCGGTATGCGAGTACGCAGCCTGCTGAACCGGCACCTACTATAATGTAATCCCACATAATGTTTTTCTTTCACTTTTCGCTATAATGATATGGATCAGAGAAGTCCGCCATGATGCGGAAAGCTGTGCCGCATCATGGCGATCGAAACTACCAGTTATAGATAACCCTTAACCCAACGCGCCTTGGTGCTGTTGGGGTATCGAAGACCTGGGCCTGAAAAGGTGCTTCCCATTTTTTCATCACGTTAAATTCGTCGAAGAGATTGTCGGCAAATAGCACAAATTCCCACTTTTCCATTTCCAGTCGAACATTGGCGTCAAAAACATCATAAGACTTTATATCGAAGAAGGGATCAAAAGGTGCAGTTCCATTTCCTGCCAGGTGGGCGCCGACGTACCGGTATTCAATTCCCCACGTCAGATTGGCACTTTCACCGACTGCATGACGGTATTCGATCAGGGCAGACCCAGTCCATTTAGGAACATAGGGAATGCGTTCTCCTGCCCGGTCGCGTCCCGTACTTTCATTCAGAAATTCATCAAATTGAGCATCGACATAGGATAGCGCTCCACTCATGGTCAGGCCGGTTGCAGGCCGCACCACAGCTTCGACTTCAAAACCCTTGTTCGTGGACTTGCCAACGTTCGCGATCGATTCTACCGGAATGTTATTGATTTCACGAATCGTGCCAAGCTGCTGTTTTTTGACCTTGATAATGTATGCGGCGGCATTGAGGGTGACACGGTTTTCCAGGAAGTTGCTCTTGAATCCGAGCTCGTAATTAAGCGAAATTTCATTGTCAAAAGGTATGCCTGCGGCCAGTTCGCTAGCAGGGTATTTCTGGAACCCTCCGGATTTGAAGCCTTCTGCGACGGTGGCATATGTCATGAAGTCATCAGACCATCGGTAAGCGACAGACGCCATGGGTGACAGACGAGAGTAAGTATCATCTGCTCTCACATCAAAAACCTCGCTCGAACCAAGCCCAATTACCGTTACTTCACCATATTGGCGCGAGTTGACTTTCTCGCGGGAATATCGTGCCCCCACGGTAAGGTCGAGCTGCTGCATGGGGCGGTAGGTTGCCTGACCGAAAAGCGCGATCCCTTTATTGACGAAGCGGGCCTGTTCATCCACAACATTGTTCGCATTAAATAAGGGTGGGAAGGTTGAGCCGGTACCGTCAACGAGGCCAAAATCCCTGTCTTGGTCATATACAGATCTGAAAATATATGCCCCGGCTAACCAGTCAAATTTTTCGTTAACAGGGTTTGAGGCTAGCCGCAATTCTTCCGAAACCTGGGATTGTTTGATTTTCTGAAGCTGAAAATTGCCGCTCGCGTCAGCGCCGCCATCCCAATCCCAGTAGGCTTCGATGTTTGTTTTAACGCCGCCTGTAATAGAGGTCAGTGTGGCAAACTCAAGATCCCAGTTAACGGTCAGGGATGCATTGTAAATGTCATCTTTTATATCCCGTACATCATTGTCAAAAACAACATAGTCATTTGAGCCTTCTGGTACACCAGCCCCCAGCTGTCCTCCCCAGGTTTTGCCAAAGCCACCGACCAGAATGACTTCCAGTGCATCGCTGGGCAAGGCCCTCAAGGTCGTGCGAAATGCGGCTCTCTCGGCATCATCCTGATTGATCCCAAGGGTGGCATTATCAATATAACCGTCTGTTCGTTCGAACTGGCCTGACATGCCGACAAAAAGTTTGCCTTCCTTGAGGGGACCAGAAACCGAGCCCTTTATTTTCAGCGTATTAAAATCATCAACTTCTATTGCCGTTCTGGCCAGCAGCTCGTCGTCTGGCTTGCGTGTGACAAGGTTGAGTGCGCCTCCTTGTGTGTTCCGGCCGAATAATGCGCCTTGAGGCCCGCGAAGGACCTCCATCCGCTGAAGGTCCAGAAAATCCAGATCAAACATCATTTTCGGCATGTAGACGCCATCCAGAAACACAGCAACTGCCGGTTCAATCGCTGACGTGGCTCCGACACCTCGCATAACAATGTAAGTTTCGGTCTTGGAAGGACCAAATGATTGGTTCTGACTGAAAAAGAGGCCCGGAACCCGTCCGATGAGATCTCGTGCGTCCCCTATATTTTGTTTTTCGAGTTGGAGGCCTGAAAAAGCCGAGACGGCAACAGGGACATCTTGAAGAGATTCTTCCCTGAGGCGTGCTGTTATCGTAATTTCTTCGGCTACAAAATCTGATGCGGCCCATGTGGCGTTGGGCAGGGACGTCGTAAAGCCCAAACCAAGTATTGTTGCAGAAAGAAGATGAGCCTTTATTGCTTTGGATTTTCCGTTACAGCGCATTTAAATTCCCTCCAGTTGATATTTTTGTCAATGGCAGGACCATAGCAAACAATGGGGAAGGGGACTTTTGCGACTAACAGGATTTTTTTCGAATTTAACAGAATTGTAATACCAACAGGCGCTGAGGTTAGGTCTTCCGGCGAATGTCCATCGGCGTGCGACCATATTTGGTTCGAAAAGCAGATGAAAAACTGCTTTGCCGTTCGTAGCCTACAGTCTCTGCAATTCTGGAAATGGACCAATCCGACTCTGTCAGAAGAATACGAGCACGCTCCATGCGCAGGCGCTGGATATATTCAAAAACAGTTTCGCCAAAGAGATTCTTAAAGCCTTCAGTCAATTTTGTTCTATTAAGACCAAATTGACGTCCTAGTAAAGGAATTCTGGGCGGATCAGCATACTCATTACGTAAATATTCCTTCACTGCATGCAAAGCTTCGATGTCACTATTTCGAAGCCTGAACAAAGGACTGCGCGGCACATTGTCATTATTCAACAAGTCGAGCATCATGCAAACGAGGTCTAGTGAACGCGCCTCAGAGTGAATGTGACGCAAATGACGTCCATATGGCGGGTTGAGCATCTCCTCAATGACCCTCGTCATCCTTGTCGTCAGTGGTAGTGTTTGACAAAAGAAATCGGGGATTCCGTCTTCTATATAACGCGCCAGTACTGAAGGCAAATCTGTTGGCTCAAGGTGAAGCGAGCGGATCATTTGGGCAGGGCTACAGCAAAGCGTCAGTGATGTTTCGTGCGCTTTTGCTGCATACCAGTCATCTTTGACCATGCCTTGGGGGTGTAGTGCTACGACGCTTTTCCCGGACGACAGGACAAATTCTTGCTGCCCTTCAAAGCGGATGAGATTTTTGCCTGAAATCTTGAAATGGAATTTCAGCATGTCCAGGCCGTCAACCTTTCCCCGAGCTTCCTGATCGTATTCAAAGTCGCAAAAAAGAACCCTGAGGTCATTTGAAAAGCTCGCGTAGTCACGATATCCTGTTCCGTGTCCCTGGACGACCTCTTGGCGGGAATGGAAGGCAGGCCCATAGGGATGTCCGGTGCGTAATTTTTCTGAATCGGCTGCCGTTAGGTGGGGCGCAGAAGGAAAAGTTTGCTCAACCCACCTTAAATCACCAGTAATACCAAGAGCAGGTTTTAGACTTGGCGAGCTTTCTGTACTTATGGGGCCTTTGTGACTCATGACATTTACCAAAATACTGAATAAATAGGGCCAGTTTCCCTGATCCCATATTTTAGCACTACGAACTAAATTTATGTTTGTCTAGCGGAAAAGGCGCTGACCTCTCCATCCTCGCAGGCAGGGCCTCAAGCCAAGTTTCCCTATTTTAGTCTACGTATCAAATGTTTGAGCGCTTGTTCGTAGCTGGATCGTCATTGGTATTTCGACAGGAATAGCCGTTCTGTTTAATATGCACGGTGGACAGAGCGCCGTTACCCTTGTAACGGGAACTTTGATTGCTCTTTGTTACCCCAGTGTTACCCTGTATGTTAATTCGGAGGCTTCGGCGGACAGAGAGTTCTGTATAACCTATTGATATTATTGGTGCGCCCGACAGGATTCGAACCTGTGACCCCCAGATTAGGAATCTGGTGCTCTATCCTGCTGAGCTACGGGCGCATTTCTGCAGGCATGTATGTGCAGGTGATGTCTGATTAGCAGATCGTACCGGTGTTGGCTATCCCCATCAGGCAGCAGTTGGGAACAAAGTGATGATCCGGGTCATTGATATGCCGGGGGCGATGTCTGCCCGCTTTCATTAAAACCGGATATCACGCCGGGACTGGCAAAGATATTCAAGGGTCAGGGCCCGATCAAGTTGCGCCGGATCACACAATTTATCCTTGTGAAACAAATGATCAATATGGGGCGTGCCTTCGGGCAGGGCCCTGTTCCAGTTGTCGGCAGAAAGGTGAGCCGGAAGATCCGGTGGCGACAGCCGATTGTGAACCCGGGCGGATAATCGCCGGGCCACCAGCGGTGTTGCGCGCGATAGCCAGGCCTTCAGGCGCTGGCTGAACGAGCGGTCCGGGGCCGGAGGTATATGGTGTGCTGGCAGCTCTATCTCGGGAAATTCGCGTTCCACGGCCCGGATCATTTCAAGCTGAATCCGCCCGTCTTTCTTCATCTCAATCGGGATTTTCAGCGCGGACCGGACAAGTGTTTCATCCAGATACAGCGGCAAGGCATTGCCGAAACGCTGGTCCAGACTGACATTATGGCCAATCCAGTGCCGTCCGTGAAAGCCGGCATAAAGATATTCCGTCTGGGCCGGGTGCAGGTGGCTTGCCCGGGGGAAAATTCTGGCAACCTTCTGTTCCAGATTTTGAATGTATTTCTGTTCCGAGAACCGGTGGGTACAGGCGGCGGGGTCGACATTGCGCTGAAAATGGGCCAGCACATTTTTCAGCTTCGCCGGGCCGGAGGACAGGTCCATCATTTTCCGGTAGATACCCCCGCCATCGGCTGTCAGGCTTAGAAAATTGTTTTTAAACCGCAGGTCAGGTTCACGGGTGCCCGTTGCCAACTCCATGATACCACTTGTGGGGCAGCCGTCGTGGCGCTGGAATGTCTTTTCCAGATCCAAAGCCAGGTCTTCACCCGTGGGGCTGCCGGGACCTGTTATGATATCGTCGTCGCTGATGGCACAGGCGCGATCGCCCGCCGCATGAAGAAGGGTATTCAACTGGTGTGTCGGATGGGTTGGCTCGAAAGGCGACTTGTAATGCAGGCGCGGTATGGCGTCGTCCTCCAGCATCAGCGCGAGCAGCAGTCGCGTATCCGGCCCCGGCATGAGCTCGATATCGATGTCGTTCTGACAGGTGTCCCTGATCATGCTGATCCGGCGGCGTAATAATCTCAGGTTCTCAGAGACGACATCCTGCAGCGGGCGTGGCGGCGGTGGAAATATCATCAGCTTGTGACGGGTGCAGGGGGTGACATTGGTGCCAATTTGATACAGGGTCAGAGCCTCTGTCGTTGATATCTGTTCGATCAGCGTATCTGTGCCAAAGACCGCACCGGTGAACACATATTCACAGGCGGACTGATGGTTGACAGAGGGGTTGCTGATACTTTCCAGAAGGGCGAGGAAAGAGCTGCTCCAGACCCGGCCCTGCTGATCCTTGTAAATCTTGTAGATGTCCATCGGGTCGCGCATCAGCCGCAACCCGTAGGCGGGCGTGCTTATGATCAGGGCAAAGCATCCGCTCAGATCGCCCGGCGGGGGATATTTGGGCGGGTCCAGCAGGAGCAACGCCTCAAGCGCCTTGCGGCCTGTCAGGTTTTTGTAAAACAATGTGCCTGTATAAAGCGCAAAGCTGCCGTCTTCCCTGTGAATAACCTGAGTTGCCCCGCCCAATATCTTGGGGCAATGCAAGATCAGCAGATGTTCACGGGTAATGGACCGCAGCGCGGGAAATCCCTGCCGGGCAAATGACGCCCTGACTTTTTGTTCGGCAAGATTGCGGCGCACCCCTTTTGGATAGCGAATAATGGCAAATGCGCCCAAACTTTCCTCCCGCGCTTCATATTCTGTACGAATACCAAGACGGGCGGGTCTGGAAAGTGTGACAAACGGCTAAACGGGCTTCGTTGCCTGTGCCAGCCATGCAGCTGTTTTCGCATCGACAAGCGGGGTGATAACCTCTGCTACACGGGCGTGATAAGTGTTCAGCCAGTCGGCTTCGTCGTCGGTTAGCAGGGACCGATCAATCAGATTTGTGTCTATAGGTGCAAGCGTCAATGTTTCAAACGCGAAAACGGGGATCTCGCCCTTGCTCTTGTCGGCTTCCTGAACAACAACAAGATTTTCAATCCGGATGCCGTAATGGCCCGTCTTGTAGTAGCCGGGTTCGTTAGAGACGATCATGCCGGGTTGCAGCGGTGTTGTCGTATATGATTTGGCAATGCCTTGCGGGCCCTCGTGAACGCCCAGATAGCTGCCAACACCGTGGCCTGTGCCATGATCGTAGTTCAGGCCGGCCTGCCACAGTGGCATGCGCGCCAGTGCATCAAGCTGTGCGCCCGATGTTCCCTTGGGGAACCGGGCGGTGGCAATGGCGATATGTCCTTTCAATACCCTTGTGAACCGGTCTTTTTCTTCGGCGCCGGGGGTGCCAATGGCGATGGTGCGGGTGACATCGGTTGTCCCGTCCAGATACTGGCCGCCACTGTCGATTAAATAAAGTATGCCGCTTTCAATCTTGCGGGCGCTCTCCGGCATGGCGCGATAATGGACAATGGCACCATTGGGCCCTGCTCCTGAAATGCTGTCAAAGCTCAGGTCTTTTAACTGGTTGGTTTCCCGACGGAAAGTTTCCAGCTGATCTGACGCGGCGACTTCATCAAGCGTGCCTTTAGGCCCGTGTTCGGCCATAAAGGCCAGAAACCGTGTTAATGCCGCGCCATCACGCAGATGGGCTGCCCGCGTGCCTTCGACCTCTGTGGCGTTCTTTACAGCTTTTGGCAACTGGCACAGGTCCGTCTGGCGCTTGATGATGACGCCTGCGCTTTCAAGAATGTTGAATACGGCAGCCGAGGCACTGACGGGGTCTACAAGCACGGTTTTTTTGGTTGGGCCAAGGGCATTCAATCCGGTCATGAAATCAGATTTGGGGTGCAGGCGAACCTGATCACCCAGATGGCTTCGCACCTCATCTGTGATTTTCTTCGGATCGATAAACAGATCGGCAGAAGCGTCAGCGTGCAGAATGGCAAAAGAGATCACCAGAGGCGTGTGGTCAACGTCAGTGCCGCGAATGTTGAATAGCCAGGCAATGGAATCAAGCGCCGTAAATACAGCGGCATCAGCCCCGGCCTTTTTTATGTTTTCGGCAATCTCCTGGCGCTTGTCGGCTGAACTTTTGCCTGCAAATTGAATATCATGCGGTATGGCCGGACGTGTGGAAGGGGAGGGTTGATCGTGCCAGATAACATCAACGGGGTTGGTGTCGACGACGACCAGCTCGGCCCCCCTGGTCGCAAGACCTTCCCGCAGATCATTCACCCAGTTGATTGTATGAAGCCAGGGGTCAAAGCCAATACGGTCGCCTGCACGGGCATTTTCAACGATCCATTCCTGCGGCGGGTTTTCGGTCAGATGCAGAAAGGTGTAGTTCGCCGCATCAACCTGTGCCTGAACCTGGAGTGTATAGCGCCCGTCAACAAACATGGCGGCTTTGTCGGCAAGCACTACGGCTTGCCCGGCAGAGCCGGTAAAGCCGGTCAGCCAGGCCAGCCGCTGGGCATAATCGGGGGTATATTCGCTGCGGTGCTCGTCCGTATGGGCAACGACATATCCGGACAATCCCAGACGGGTCATTTCACTGCGCAGGTTCTCAAGACGGGCTGTATAAGGGTTGGTTATCTGATCCATGGTCTTTCCTGCAATATAGTGCCGATAGCATTGGTCAGTCTGGCCAGATCAGCAGATTCAATCGTAAATGATGGTGTCAGATATATAGTGTTCCCAACGGGTCTGATCCAGACGCCTTCTTCACGAAAACGATCTTTCATCCAGGTTGCGTCCACAATCCGGTCAAGCTCAATGGCCCCGACGGCACCTTTCACCCGCACATCCAGAACGCCCGGCAGGTCGCGGAATTGTTCCATCGACTGGCTTAAATGGCCCTCGATCCGTCTGACCTGCTCCAGTCGCGGTTCATTTTCAAACAGGTCAAGTGAGGCATTTGCAGCCGCACATGTCAGGGGGTTGGCCATGAAGGTGGGCCCGTGCATAAAGGCCCTGGAGGGGTCGTCAGACAGAAATGCATCGTAAACCCGGTCAGTGGCAACGGTTGCTGCCATCGGGGCAACTCCGCCGGTTAGCGCTTTGCCCAGACACATGATATCCGGCACAATGCCCGCCTGTTCACACGCGAACATGCTGCCGGTGCGCCCGAAGCCCGTAAAAATTTCGTCGGCAATCAGCAACACGTCATGGCGCTTGCAAATTTCAGCCATGGCGGCCAGTTCGTGCGGATGATGCATTTTCATCCCCCCCGCCCCCTGCACCAGAGGTTCGACCATGACGGCCGCAATCTCGCCCCGCTTGTCTTTTAGTAAATTGTCAAAAATATCCAGCGCGCCAGGCGTGCGGGGAAAATCGACAATGAATTGCTCTGTCAGATAGCCGGCAAAATGTTTGTGCATGCCGTCTTCCGGATCACAGACCGACATGGCGGCGGATGTGTCACCGTGATAGCCGGACCGGAAACTGACAAAGCGTGTATGGCCATGCTCGCCCTTGTTCAGCCAGTATTGTACTGCCATTTTCATGGCGATTTCGACTGACACAGACCCGGATTCGGAAAAGAATACATGGTTCAGGTCACCCGGGAGAATGTCGGCCAACCGTTTGGCAAGCCTTACAGCCGGTTCATGCACCAGCCCGCCCAGCATAACATGGGACATGGTGTCGATCTGTGACATCATGGCTTTCCGGATATGGGGATGATTATAGCCGTGGCAGGCGGTCCACCAGCTGGCAATGCCATCAATCAGTTCCTGGCCGTCGGTCAGTTGGATGCGAACGCCCTCGGTAGAGGCCACGGGCAGGGCATCGGGAGCTGTCTGCATTTGGGTATAGGGCAGCCAAATATGTTGGTAGCCGTCTGTGTACCAGTCAGGGACCTGCTTGATGTCGTCGGCCATAAATAACGCCTATAGCTTGAGCGGCGCAATCCCAAGGCGGTCAAACAGGGCGATGTCGCTGTTTTCGGCAGGGTTGGGCGTGGTCAGCAATTGTTCGCCGTAAAAAATCGAATTGGCACCGGCAAGGAAGGTGAGCGCCTGCAATTCGTCGCTCATATGTTCCCGTCCGGCGGACAGGCGAACAAAGCTATGCGGCATCATGATGCGGGCGACAGCAATGGTGCGGACGAATTCAAACGGATCTAGCGCGTCCTGTCCGAACATCGGTGTGCCTTCTACCTGTACCAGCAGATTAATGGGCACGCTTTCGGGATGCTTGGGCATATTGGCCAGTGTTTCAAGCATACCGGCACGGTCGCCGCGTCCTTCGCCCATACCGACAATGCCGCCACAGCAGACATTAATGCCCGCGTCACGCACATGAGACAGGGTTTCCAGTCGATCTTCATAACAACGGGTGGTGATGATCTCGCCGTAAAACTCTTCCGACGTGTCGATGTTGTGATTGTAATAATCAAGCCCGGATTGCTTTAGCCGCTTCGCCTGGGAATCATTCAGCATGCCCAGCGTTACACATGTTTCCATGCCCATGGCCTTGACGCCTTCGATCATGGCGCAGACTTTTTCCATGTCCCGATCCTTGGGCGACCGCCAGGCGGCCCCCATACAATAACGACTGGCCCCGGCGGCTTGCGCCTTGGCCGCGTCGGCCAGTACGGTGTCAACTTCCATCAGCTTGGCAGCATCAACAGATGTTTCAAAATGCGAAGATTGCGGACAATATTTGCAGTCTTCCGGGCAGCCGCCGGTCTTGATAGAGATCAGCTGGCTCAGCTGCACCTTGTTGGCGTCGAAATTCTGGCGATGCAGACTTTGGGCCTGAAACATCAGATCATTGAAGGGCAGATCAAACAGTGCTTCAATTTCCGGTCTCGTCCAGTCATGGCGCAGGCCATCGTTTGCCAGATCTGCAGGTGTATCAACGGGGGTTCCGTTTGCGGGTATCGTCTGGGCGACAGTCATCTATCCAAAGTCTCCATCCTGTTGACTTGTATTTGGCCGCACAGTCTCCGAGACAGCGCCCTGAGTCAAGTTGAAATGGCGTTTATACTACTCTGCTTTAACCGTCTGGAACAGATATTCGAGTGTCAGAATGCGATTCATCTGTCCGGCGTCGTGAATTTGATCCCGATGAAAATACCGATCCATATACCGGATGCCGTCGGGAAACAGCCTGTCTGTGAATTTGGCTGTCAGATATTCGGGCAGGGGTGCCGGGCGGTACCGGTTCCGCAACCGAAAGGTTAGCCTGCGGAGAAATGCGGGGCGAATGCGCGTCGCACATTCCGAGAATCTGTGTTTCAGATTGGGGGGGTCGGCAAAGCTGTGCCCATAATCTGAAGGATGGGCCGCAAGTGCCGGGCTGATGGCCTCTACAAGGGCGGCCTCAAAGGCACCGGCATATTTGATTGGCATCGGAATATCGGCCGCAGGCCTGACCAGCGAGGCGTCCAGGAACGGCGTTGCGGCGTCGCCAAAGCGCAGATTGACGCACGTATTGCGTGCCGTCCAGTAGCGCCCACGGAAAACCGGATACAGATATTCAACCTCTGCCCGTGTCAGCGTTTGGTGATGTCCATTCAGGTCCGTCAGGGCCTTTTGGGCAAGTGTGCAGATATACTGATCTTCGTCAAATCCGTCTCTGCAGCTTTTGGGGTCAAACTGGCTCCAGAATGACCACAAAATTTCCCGCACACTGAAGGATCGATCAGGCAGGTAAAAAAAGTTCCGATAGATTTCGCCGCAGCCGCCGTTCAGCGACAGATAATTGTCTTCGCAGCGCTCCCTCCGGGTCGCCAGATCGGCACCGTTGCCCAATACGCCGTCTGGCGGGCAGCCGTCAAACGCATAAAACTGGGCTTTCACAATGTCGGCGAAGCTTTCTGCTTCAAGGGGCTTTTTGATAGATTTGTCGACATGTTTAACGTCAAGACCTTCTGCCTTGCCAATGGCAAGTGCGACCTTCACATCAGTGTCATCCGGCGGTCCGTATACATGAAGACGCGGTGTTATGCCTGCGTCCCTGCATAGTGCCAGCATCAGCCGGCTGTCATATCCGGCGGTCAGCGCCATATCTATCTTGCCACCAAACGCCTTGACGGTACGTCCGAACAGGTCGCGCAGCAGGTCGACATGATGGCTTGTCATGCCGGCCCGGTCTGCGGGCATGGATGGCGAGGAAAGGGATGGCAATGTTTTTCTGGTCAGGGCCCGGTTCAGGCTGACCGCGGTATCGGGGGCAAGCATGCTGACCTGTTGCAGGACGGTTTTTGTGCCATAGGTCGCACCGTCAAAAACATATTCATAGACTTCATGGTCATTGATCCGGGGCTTGTCTACTGTGGCGGCAACAGCCAGAAATGAACTTGACCAGACCTTGTCATTTTCATGATGGTAAAGCCTGTATGTGCCAAGCGGATCCACCATAATATGGATTGTTTTGCCTTTTGCGACCACAAGGGTAAAGCAACCGGCAAGGTCGGCGCGCTCGGGCAATGTGCTGCCCGGCAGGGCCAAAATCTCGTTCAGGGCTGGCATGCCGGTCAAATGCCTATATATCAGGGTGCCGGTGTAAAAGGCAAAATCACCATTATCAAGGCGCACAAGGTTCGTCTCGCTCGAGACCATTTTGGGGCACAATAACACCAGCGCATGGGGATGATCGATAAGGTCAGGCGCGGCAAATCCCTGCTTGTGCAGGGATGACGCGATTTTCTCTTCCAACGTATCCCGCTGCCGGTTTTTTTTACCGCGGATGATGGCAAAGGCGCCCAATGTTTTTTCTCCTGATCCCGGTGGCTTGACCGCACAGTCTCTGACCGCAATTGCCAAGTCAAGGCGAAAAGCGGACTGCTTTTTCAAAAAGCGTCGTTGACAGAACTGCTGATCCTGCCAATATGCAGCCCGTTTCCAACCAGCGGGTTTATAGGCCCGAGAGACTTAATATTTCATGGACTCACTGGAAAAATTTGTCACGGCAAAGCTGGATAAGCTGACAGACGAAGGTCTGTACCGCGAAATTGTGACGACCGACCGCCATGAAGACGGGTCGGCGGATCGTGGCGATGCGCATCTGATTTCCTTTTGCTGCAATGATTACCTGAACCTGAGCCAGCATCCCGATGTGAAGGCAGGCGCACAGGCGGCCATTGATCGCTATGGTGCCGGTGCCGGTGCTTCGCGTCTTGTGACAGGCAGTCATCCGCTCTACAGCGAGCTGGAAAGTCGTCTCGCCAAATTGAAGGGTGCTGAGGACGCGCTTGTCTTTGGTAGCGGCTATATGGCGAATATTGGCATCATCCCCGCCCTGATCAGCGAACAGGATGTTGTTTTTGTCGATGAGCTGGCACATGCCTGCATTTTTGCAGGTGCCCGGTTATCACATGGCAGCTGTCATGTTTTTCGCCACAATGATATGGCGCATCTGGAAACATTGTTGCGGGATCATCGTGGAAACCACCCCCGCGCCATGGTGTTGACCGACGGCGTGTTCAGCATGGATGGTGATCTGGCACCGCTGGATGAACTGGTGCCACTGGCCGAAAAGTATGACGCCTGGCTGATGACGGATGACGCTCATGGTATCGGTATTCTGGGCGATGGCCGTGGCAGCAGCTTTACCAACGGCCAAAAAGCCCGTGTGCCCCTGCAGATGGGCACCTTGTCAAAGGCTGTGGGCAGCTACGGCGGCTATTTGTGTGCGTCAAAAAAAGTAATTGATTTTATGCGCAACAGGGCGCGCAGCCTGATATTCACAACCGGTCTGCCGCCTGCTGTGATTGCCGCCAGCATTGCCGCGCTTGCGATTATTGAAAGCGATCCGGCATTGCGACAAAGGCCGGTGGAAAAGGCCCGGTTGTTCTGTCGTGAAATGAATCTGCCGGAACCCGTGACCTGCATCGTGCCGATTATCGTCGGCGACGCAAACAAGGCCATGCAGATGTCGCTAAAACTGCGGGATCAGGGGTTTCTGATTTCGGCCATCCGCCCCCCGACTGTACCAGACGGCACGGCGCGGTTACGGACGACTTTTACGGCCAATCACCGCGATGAAGATGTTGTCAGGCTTGCAGATGCCATGCGCAAACTTGGTATAAGACCGTTAGGGGGATAGAGAATGCGAGGCTATTTTGTAACCTCTACGGGTACAGATATTGGCAAGACCTATATCACTGCAGCCGTGATACGCGAGGCGTTGACAAGGGGGCGCAAGGTGCGGGCTATCAAGCCCCTGATCAGCGGATTTGATGAAGGCTCGGCCGCGACCAGCGACACAGCGAATATCATTCAGGCGCTAGGCAGACCGTTTGATCAGGCGCAGATCGACAGCATTTCACCTTGGCGCTACAAGCAGGCGCTTTCGCCGGATATGGCCGCAAGACGTGAAGAAACGTCGGTGGATTATCCCGGTCTTTTGCAATTCTGTCGGGAATGTGCTCAGGGACCCGAGGATCTGTTGCTGATAGAGGGTGTGGGCGGGGCTTTTGTGCCTTTGGATGAGAAGCATGTTGTGGCGGACTGGATTGGCGCGTTGGGCTTGCCATCCCTGCTGGTGGTCGGTTCCTATCTGGGCACCATCAGTCATACGCTTGCCACGGCCCGGGCCATGCGTCGCCACGGGCTGGTGATTGCGGCCATTGTTGTGACGGAATCAGAAACCAGTCCGGTACCGATTGATGAAACGGCCGAGACCATTCGGCGCTTCCTGCCCGACTTGCCACTGGTTACCGTGCCGCGGGGCAGTGGTGTCGGCGAACTGGTTGATCTGTTAAGGGTGAACTAGGCAGTGTTTGCCCCTGCGGGCATGCTGCGGCATGATTTGCCGGTCGATAGCCCGGTGTTCTGAAAATAAAAACAATATAAATCAACAGGTTAATTTAAATTCCAAGACTGGCAGGCTTATTGCTTAGGGAACAGGGAATATATATTATCCCAAGAGGTGGAGCATGACCGACCCAGCCATAGAGGCCATCACTGCGTTAAGAGCCCTGATGGAATATGATGACTTCGATCCCGGCCCGATTTTCGATATGGTCGCGCGCAACTTGCTGCGCAGTCACGGTGATACGGCCCTGATTTTTGCTGATTCAGCGCTTGATCGCATGCGTGTGCTGGGCGACGACGAGGGGTATGAACTTTGGGAAGAAATTCGCAGCGCCATGAACGTCTATTTCGAGTTTGATGAAGAAGAGCCGCGCCGGGTCGCGGTGCACTAGAAACATTTATTGTCATGTGATAGGGTCACTGCATCTGCCCTACTGCCTCGGTCATGCCACAGGACGCTAGCCGAGGCACTTTTTTGACTGTTTCCGTCCATTGGCGGGAGGCTGGCATCGTTAGCCGATGTTCTGAAGCCAGGGGAACCAGTCCAGCAATATATTTCCCAGACTTTGAAGTGCCGTGGTGTAAATGGCAACACCTGTGGCCACGAGCAGGAGCCCTATAGCGATTTCAATCAATCGCATATTGGACTTGAACCGTTGGATGACCCTCATAAAGGCATTTACACAAAGGGCGGCAAGCAAAAACGGAATGCCCAGCCCGGCGGAATAAGTAGCCAGCAGAATGATGCCATCCAGCAGGTGGTCTTGCGTTGCGGCGACGGTCAGAATAGCGGCCAGAATAGGACCAATACAAGGGGTCCAGCCAAAGGCGAAAGCCAATCCGATCAGATAGGCCCCAAACCAGCCTTTTGGTTTGAACGGTATATGGAATCTGGCTTCCCTGTTGAGAAAGCCAATCCTGAACAATCCCATAAAATGCAGGCCCAGAATAACAATGGCTACCCCGGCGATTTTTGAAAATATTTCCTGATGACCCAGTAAAAACCGGCTGAGGCTCGACGCCCCCGCGCCCAGAGAAACAAAGACCGTCGAAAAGCCCAGAACAAAGGCCAGTGCTGGCCAAAAGGGCGGCTTGATCTGGCCAACCTTGCCTCTTTCGCGCAACTCATCAAAGCTGGCACCGGTCAGGAACGAGAGATAGGCAGGCACCAAAGGCAGGACACAGGGGGAGACAAAGCTGAGGATGCCACCGGCCAACGCCGCAATTAATGATATGGAGTGCGCTTCCATGCTGGAACTCTTTCCTGATATAGCGGCTGCTTGTAATCTTTCGCGCTGTTTGTTCCACAGATGTCATCAGGCTGGCAAGCCTTAACGAACGGGAAAACAGTCATATTTATGTGAAGCCGGGGTGAAGTAGGGCATTGCCTAGCCGATCCGCCTGGACACTTCACCCGCAATAAGTCCGGCGGCAAGGGCGATCAGTATGGCGGTCAGGCCGTAGATCGCCGGGCTGTTGTGGGCAAAGTCCCAGATGGTGCGCTCCAGTCCCTCCTTGCCGATATTCAGCGGCGCAACCTGAGATGCCAGAATACGCCCGTCGCGGACGAGATATATATCTGCACGATATGTGCCTACGGGAACGGTAACCGGAAAATATACCCGTGTCTGAAACAGGGTATCTCCCAGGATTTTGATGGTGTTGTAGCGTTCAGCATAAAGTGCTTGTTCCTGCATATTGCGCAGCAGCGAATCCTTATAGGCGGCCGTCTTTTCTGCAGACATTTCCTCCTTCCAGTTGAACGGGATCTGGTTGAGCCGGAATACCTGCTTTTCAAGAACATCAGGTGTCAGCACATCTGCGACGGGACGGGTGGACATGATTGCATAGAATGTAGGGCTGTCAGATGTCGCGGCTGACTGGCGATTGATCCAGATCCCGGCTATTCTTTCTTTTTTGCGGACGACGAAATCACCAGCGGGACCGGACACTGTCACAATCACGTCAAAGGCGGGATCCGCACCGGTTTTTGGTCGTTTATATTCAACCTTGGACCAATTAATGGCGCCGAACAGCAAAAGACTGGTCCCCGTAAAGTTGGACCGGATCTCGATCAAATGTTCTGACAAATCGGCGACAACCTCGTCAGCCCGTGCGGGATTGAAGAATGTTATCCATATGAATGACATCGCAAGTGCCAGCGCATGGCGAACAGAGAATATTTCAGGCGACCGCTTCATGATCTGTCCGTGAATGTGATTGAATACAGATCTTCCGGCTCGATGATCAGGTCAATGGCCATTTTTGTACAAACAGAAAGAACCAGTAAAGCGAGCAGCGCGCGGACCGTCTCACCTCGAAGTTTTGTGCCGAAACGCGCGCCGATCTGTGCGCCGCCAACAGCCCCCACCAGCAACAGGAGCGCCAATACAACGTCGATGGTTTGTGTGTTGACGGCATGCAAGAAGGTAATCAGGGCGGTTACAATGGTTATCTGCATCAGGGACGTACCAATCACAACGTTCGTTGGCATGCCCAGCAGGTAGATCATGGCAGGCACCATGACAAAGCCACCACCGACCCCCATAATCGCCGATAACACACCGACAAGGCCACCGATGACCAGGGGTAAAAGGGCGCTGATATAAAGTTTGGATGTTCGAAAACGTATCTTGAAGGGCAGGGCATCAATCCAGGTCCGGTGACGCCGTTTTATCACAATGGGTAAACCTCTCCAGCGTCTGATCAGCGTTCGCAGGCTTTCTGCCATCATCAGGCTGCCAATTAATCCCAGAAAACCCACGTAGGAAAGGGAGATTGTCAGATCAATCTGGCCGATTTGCGTAAGCAGCTTAAATGCCCAGGCCCCGAAAAAGGAACCAATGGCACCGCCCAGGCTCAGGACCAGACCCATGCGAATGTCAAGCGTGCCGCGCCGCCAGTGCGCCTGCGCACCTGAAACTGACGCCGCCATAATCTGGTTGGCCTGCGTCGCCACTGCGACAGCAGGCGGAACTCCGGCAAAAATAAGCAGGGGAGTCATCAGAAATCCCCCGCCAACGCCAAACATGCCCGAAAGAAATCCTACAACACCCCCCATACCCAGAAGCAGGAATATGTTGATAGAAACTTCAGCTATCGGCAGGTAAATCTGCATGGGATTGCGTGTAACTTTATTCTTGTTGGGCGCTACGATTATTTAAGTGGGTGCCGAGATTCTTTGTTTGCTCGCTTGATGGGGCGTAAGCCTGTCAGTTAATCTTTAGTGTGGATTAAATGCTTATTTATTTCAACCATTATAGGCCCGGAATCCGGTATAAAGGATTAATTTATTCTCTTGTCGTATAAAATTTGCCGACGGCTGGTCTGGCTTCAAAAGCACTTGACGTTTACGTAAACGTTAAGTATCATGCGCCATGAGGTTGGCTTTGATATTCAATTGATCAATTATGCCGAATACAGATGTTGTGCTGCGAGCTGAAATGATAACCGGGAATCAAAAGAAGTTCAGAGAAATGGCTGAAGAAACATATACGATTTCTGCCCTGGCATCAGAATTTGAAGTTACGCCCCGTACGATCCGGTTTTATGAGGATAACGGCCTGATCAGCCCTTCGCGTCAGGGGCAGAATCGGGTATACTCTGCCCGGGACAGGGTACGGCTGGCGTGGATATTGCGGGGTCGCAGTGTTGGCTTCAGTCTGGCTGAGGTCCGCGAACTCATTGACCTTTATGACAAAGGTGATGGTCGCGTTGAACAAAGACAGAAGACTCTGGTAAAATGCCGCGAACGTCAGGAGAAACTGATCAGGCAGCGCGAGGACCTGGATGCGACCATCGCAGAACTCGACTCTTTTTGTCAAACGCTTGAAGCAAAGCTTCAGGAAGCCAATGTACCATTAGACCCGTACCGATCAAAGCGTGCGTAAGGTTTTAATTAAAAATCTGATTGTTGTGAACATCATCAATAGCCCTCCATTCAAAGGATGTCTAAATGCCCAGTTATAAAGCCCCTGTCCGTGATCTGAAGTTTGTCCTGCATGAACTGCTTGATCTTCAAAAATATAATAATCTGGCCGGGTATGAAGACGCCAGCCCGGACCTGATTGACGCTATTCTGGAAGAAGGCGCAAAGCTGACAGAAAATATTCTTCAGCCGATCAATCAGTCGGGTGATCAGGAAGGGTGTCAGCTGGCGAATGGCGTTGTGACAACGCCCAAAGGCTTCAAGGAAGCCTATAACGCTTATGCCGAAGGCGGCTGGCAGGGGCTAACGGCGTCACCGGAATATGGCGGGCAGGGGCTGCCTCAGGCGCTCGGGCTGGCAATATCGGAAATGATGATTGCCGCCAACTGGGGCTTTGCCATGTATCCGGGCCTGACCAAAGGCGCGACGGAAGCTATTGAAGCCCATGGCACAGATGAGCAGAAGAATACCTATCTGCCCAATATGATCAGCGGCAAATGGTCGGGGACCATGAACCTGACCGAGCCGCATTGTGGAACGGATCTGGGCCTGATGCGGACAAAGGCAGAGCTGCAGGCAGACGGATCGTACAAGATTTCAGGGACCAAGATATTTATCTCGGCCGGTGAGCATGACCTGACTGAAAATATTATCCATCTGGTGCTGGCAAAAATTCCTGGCGGGCCGGAAGGCATTAAGGGAGTGAGCCTGTTTATTGTGCCCAAGTTTCTGGCCAAGGGCGATGGCAGCCTGGGGGATCGCAACGGTGTTGCTTGCGGGTCCATTGAAGAAAAGATGGGGATCCATTCCAATGCAACCTGTGTGCTGAACTATGATAACGCAACAGGCTATCTGATCGGAGAGGAACACAAGGGCATGCGTGCCATGTTCACCATGATGAACGAAGCCCGTTTGGGCGTCGGGCTGCAGGGGCTGGGTGTTTCCGAAGTGGCTTACCAGAACGCTGTCGAATATGCCCGTGACCGGTTGCAGGGCAGGTCCCTGACCGGGGCTAAAAACACGGATGGCGCTGCGGACCCGATTATCGTGCACCCTGACGTGCGCCGCATGCTGCTGACCTCGAAAGCCTTTAACGAAGGTGCGCGTGCCCTTGCGCTGTGGACGGGCGTGCAGATAGATATTTACGGCAAGCATGAAGATGACGCAGTCCGGGAAAAGGCTGAAGATCTTGTGGCGTTGCTGACCCCGGTCATCAAATCCTACATGACAGACAAGGGCTTTGAAGCCAGTAATCTGTCCCTGCAATGCTTTGGCGGGCACGGGTATGTTCAGGAATATGGTATGGAGCAGTTTGTGCGTGACGCGCGTATCGCGCCGATTTACGAGGGCACCAACGGCGTTCAGGCCATGGATCTTGTCGGGCGCAAGCTGGCGATGAATGGCGGGCGTGCGGTGCGTGCCTATTTTGAGGAAGTGCAGAAATTTATCGACGAGAACAAGGACGACGAGGCGATGGCGGAATTTACAAAGCCGCTGGGCAAGGGGCTGGGACAGTTGCAACAGGCCACCATGTGGCTGATGAACAATGCCATGACCGCACCAGATAACGCAGGATCAGCTGCCCATAATTACCTGAACCTTATGGCTCTTGTAACACTGGGCTGGATATGGGGCCAGATGGCACGGACAGCACAGGATGCGCTGGCCAATAACCCGTCCGACCCGGATTTTTATGAAACAAAACTGAAGACTGCGCGCTTCTTTATGGCCTACGAAATGCCCCAGACAACGACATGTCTGGCAAGGGTTGAGGCCGGTGCGGATATTCTGATGTCTTTGGAAGAGAGCGCTTTCTAGGTTGTTGACTGACAAGTTTTTACAGAACACATTTTAAAGAAGGATGAGAAATGGCTGAAGCTTATATTTATGATCACGTCCGCACCCCGCGCGGGCGCGGCAAGGCAAATGGCAGTTTGCACGAAGTGACGCCGATTAACTTGCTCTCCAGGGTACTGCAGGCACTGGAGGCGCGTAATAATCTGGACACGCAGCTGGTTGACGATGTGATCATGGGGGTTGTTTCTCCCGTCGGTGAACAGGGCAGCGATATTGCCCGTATTGGAGCGCTGAATGCTGGCTGGCATCAGGATGTGGCCGGAGTGCAGGTGGATCGCTTTTGTGCATCTGGTTTGACGGCTGTCAATATGGCGGCCACGAAGATTATGGCCGGTCAGGCTGATCTCATGGTTGGTGGCGGGGTCGAGGCCATGTCACGTGTGCCTATGGGCAGCGATGGCGGGGCCTGGTTCTGCGACCCGGATGTGGGCCAGAAAATTGGTTTTGCCCCCCAAGGTATCGGCGCTGATCTGATCGCCACAAAATGGGGCTTTTCCCGGGATGATGTCGACGCTTATGCGCTGGAGAGCCAGAAGCGTGCGAAAAATGCCTGGGACAAGGGCTATTTTAAAAATTCCGTCGTGCCGATAAAGGACAAGCTGGGCATGACCCTTCTTGATCATGACGAACATATGCGCCCGGATTCAACCATGCAGTCGCTGGCGTCGTTGAAGGCGGCTTTCGCCGAGCAGGGCGAAGCCTATGGTTTTGATGCGGTAGCCCTGTTGAAATATCCCGAAGTTGAACGGATCAACCATGTCCATCATGCCGGGAATTCAAGTGGTATCGTGGATGGTTCTTCGGCGGTTCTGATCGGATCGAAGGAAATGGGTGAGCGGCTGGGGATCAAACCGCGGGCGCGCATCGTGGCGCTGGCGGATGTGGGGTCAGAGCCTACAATCATGCTGACCGGCCCCTCTTATTCCGCAGAAAAGGCCCTGAAGCGGGCGGGTATGACCAAGCAGGATATTGATCTGTGGGAGCTGAACGAGGCTTTCGCCGCTGTTGTGCTGCGCTTTATGCAGGCGCTTGATATTGATCACAGTGACATTAACGTCAATGGCGGGGCCATTGCCATGGGCCATCCTCTGGGAGCGACCGGCGCCATGATACTGGGCACCGTTCTGGACGAGCTGGAACGCACCGGGAAATCCACGGCACTGACAACATTGTGCATCGGTGGCGGTATGGGAACAGCCACCATCATCGAGCGTGTATAAAGCCATAATATAGACATTCCAGGACAGGATATTAGAAAATGACTGATAAAAGCATCAAATTTGATGTCGATGAACAGGGCATCGCGACGCTGACCATCGACGTGCCCGGCCGCTCGATGAACGTATTTACGGAACAGGCCATAAAAGAACTTAAGGACCTGATTGAAAAAGTCAGTGCGGATGAAAAAATCAAGGGTGCCGTGATTACCTCCGGCAAGTCTGCTTTTCTGGCAGGCGCCGATCTTACCATGCTGCTTTCATTGACGAAGAAGGCTGAAACAGCGCCTGTGGAAGATGTCTTTGACGAAGCGTTCGCTCTGAATAGCGTCCTGCGCCAGCTGGAAACCTGCGGCAAACCTTTTGTGGCTGCCGTAAACGGTTTGGCGATGGGCGGTGGTCTGGAACTTATTCTGGCCTGCCATGGCCGTATTGTGGCAGATGACCCCAAAATCAAGCTTGGCCTGCCTGAGGTCAAGATCGGCCTCTTGCCCGGTGCGGGCGGGACGCAGCGGTTGCCTCGTCTGATGGGGGTTCAGCCTTCGCTGCCTTATTTGTTGCAAGGCAAGACCATGTCGCCACAGGAAGCGCTGGCCTTTGGCGTTGTGCACAAGGTTGTTGTTGCTGCTGATCTGGTTGCAGAGGCAAAGAAGTGGATATCCGATGGCGGCAAGGCCGTTCAGCCATGGGATGAGAAAAGATTTAAGGTGCCCGGTGGCCAGGGAGCATTTAATCCGACCATCGTGCAGACATTTATGGCGGCAACTGCCATGACCCGGAAAGAAACCAAAGATAATTATCCGGCACCACAGGCTATTCTTTCGTGCGTCTATGAAGGTCACCAGCTGCCGATGGATACAGCAATCCGGGTTGAAAGCAAGTATTTCACCCAGCTGATACTGGACCCTACCGCAGGCAACATGATCCGTACACTCTTTGTGAACAAGGGTGAAGCCGACAAGCTTGTTCGTCGCCCCAAGGGAATTGAGAAACACCAGATCAAAAAACTGGGTGTGCTTGGTGCCGGTATGATGGGTGCCGGTATTGCCTATGTTTCCGCTGTGGCTGGCATGGATGTTGTGCTGCTTGACCGGGACGTATCGAGTGCGGAAAAAGGCAAGGACTATTCGGTCAAGCTTCTGACAAAGGCTGTCGGACGTGGCAAGATGAAACAGAACAAGGCCGATGGTATTCTGTCCAAAATCACACCGACAGATGATTATGCGAAACTTGCCGATTGCGACCTGATTATTGAAGCCGTGTTTGAAGACATGCAGTTAAAGGCGGATGTAACAGCAAAGACTGAAGCCGTCATTCCGGCAACGACCGTGTTTGCCTCCAATACGTCGACCCTGCCAATTACCGGTCTGGCAAAGGCCTCGCAGCGGCCGGACCAGTTCATTGGTATCCATTTTTTCTCGCCGGTCGACAAGATGCCGCTTGTTGAAATTATTCTGGGCGAAAAAACGGATGATAAAACACTGGCCCTGGCGCTGGATTATGTCCAGCAGATTCGAAAAACACCGATTGTGGTCAACGACAGCCGGGGTTTCTACACCAGTCGATGCTTTGGTACCTATCCATCCGAAGGCATGGCGATGCTGACAGAAGGTGTGGACCCTGCGCTGATTGAGAATGCCGGACTTATGGCTGGCATGCCGGTTGGTCCGCTGGCTGTTGGGGACGAAGTGTCGATCGAATTGATGTACAAGATCAAGGAAGCGACACGCAAGGGTCTGGCAGATAAATACGAGCCGGCACCAGGCGACAAGGTGCTGGACTTGTTTGTTGGCAAGCTGGACCGGTTGGGCAAAAAGACCGGAAAGGGATTTTATGTGTATCCGGAAGAAGGCCGGAAATATCTATGGCCTGAAATTGGACAGCATTTTGCGCCAGATGGCAATCAGCCAGACGTAGAGGAAATCAGGAAGCGTTTCCTTTACCGTCAGGCTATAGAATGTGTGCGGTGCTACGAAGAAGGAGTGGTCACCGCGCCCGCTGATGCTGATGTCGGGGCAATTTTCGGATGGGGCTTTGCGCCTTATACCGGTGGCCCCCTTTCAATGATTGACACCATTGGCGTGGCAGAATTTGTGCAGGAATGCGACAGAATGGCCCAGGAATACGGGCCGCGCTATACACCGCCAAAAATGTTGCGGGATATGGCAGAGTCCGGGAAGGCTTTTTACGCCGCCTGATCGACAGGGTGACGTGGCGAACAAATAAAAGGCCGGGCAAAATGTCCGGCCTTTTTTGTGTTCTAACGTCTACTATGACAAGTTTCCTGTTGCAGGATAAAGAAATGTTATAATATAACAAACGAGAGAGGGTTTTGTGAAAGTTAAAGCGTATGTTTCGGAGTATCCGAATATCGACCGGTTTTCTTTGTGTACTTCTGGCAAGTGCGGTGATGGTTTCGCGGGCCACTGCCGGGGAACGCGCAGATGAAACCGGTGTGCCACTGGTGGTCACCAGTATTTTACCGGTTCATTCCCTCGCCATGAATGTTATGGATGGCGTGGGCACGCCAGTACTGCTGTTAAGTCCCGGTACATCGCCGCACCAGTTTACCATGCGGCCTTCAGATGCCGGCTTGCTGGCCCGTGCCCGCCTTGTCTTCTGGATTGGAGAATGTGGTGAGCGTGCCCTGATCAAGCCCCTGGAAGTTCTGGCATCGGGGCGGGATCGCAAAGCGGTCGCCCTTATTGAAGATCCAGCCCTGATACCCTTAAGGCAGCGCCCTACGGGAATCTGGAAAAGCCAAAAGATTGAGGGCGTGGTTGATCGCAAGTCGTGCAGCACCGATTCCCATATCTGGCTGGATCCCGATATCGCACGGGGTATTGTGGCGATCATGGTTCGGGAAATCAGCGCTCTTGACCCACGCCATGCGGCTGTTTATGCCGAAAACGGGCAGAAGACGATTGAACGCCTGAACATGATGGACGAGACAATGCGAGTGAAACTGGCCCCGCTTCGTCATCAGCCATTTATTGTATATCACGATGCCTTTCAGTATTTTGAGGCCCATTACGGCCTTAGAGCCATCGGCGCGGTCGCGGGGAGTGCGGATGTGGCACCCGGCGTGCGACTGGTGCGCCAGTTGCGTGAGACAATCAGGGATCACGATATTAAATGCGTGTTTACCGAGCCACAATTTAGCCCTGTTTTGGTGCAAACCTTAATAAATGATACGCAAGCAATAGCCTGGGAACTGGACCCGATCGGGGCGTCTGTACCTGCTGGCAAGGACGCCTATTTTCGTCTGATGAAGGATTTGGGAAATTCCCTTGCAACCTGTCTTGAAAGATCACCATAATAGAATCATCTGATAATCTGGAGAGCGTTATGACGAAAAACTGCACGATTGCAACCATGGTATTATCCTGTTTCATGATTGTTGCTGCGGGGATGACATCCGCTCATGCCGAGTGGGCGTTGAATAACGAAAGTTCGCGTCTCAGTTTTGCGTCTATCAAGGCAGACGACATTGGTGAAGTTCATCATTTTGGCGCGCTCGTCGGAAGTATCAGCAAAAGCGGCGAGATGGCGCTTTCAATTGATCTTAAAGATTTTGAAACCTGGATTGATATCCGTAACGAGCGGATGAAGGCTTATTTGTTTGAGGTGGTAAAGTTTCCTGTTGCGACGGTTCATGCACAACTTGATCTTGACGAATTTTCGGCGCTCGCCATTGGTGAGGTGGCCTCTGCCGACGTTGAAATGACTTTGGACCTGCATGGCCAAAGCCGGAAAATGGACGTGGCGCTGAAAGTGATCCGGCTGGCGGCAGATCGCGTTATGGTGATTCCAGATGAACTGATCATGGTGAATGCAGATGATTTCGCCCTGACGGCCGGTATTCAAAAGCTGAGAGAACTTGCGCAATTACCGAATATAGCGAGCGCTGTGCCCGTCAGTTTTTACCTGACATTTGAAAACAACGATAAATAACAGGACCAGCTGAACACAAGATCAGGGCTCCAGAACACTGTCCCAGTATAAATAATCCCGCCAGCTTTCGTGCATGTAATTCGGCGGAAAGAAGCGTCCGTTAGCCTGCAACTGATGAACGGTTGGGCGGTAGGGCTGGCTTTGAAGCTCCATATGTGCTTCTGCTGGTGTTCTGCCGCCTTTGCGTAAATTGCAGGGGGAACAGGCTGCGGCTACATTTTCCCATGTCGTGCGCCCGCCATCCACACGGGGGATGACATGGTCGAATGTCAGCTCGTGATTGTTTCGGCTGGTATGGGCCTGCCCGCAATACTGACAGGTAAAACGATCCCGCAGGAACAGATTGAAGCGTGTAAAGGCCGGGTGAGTGGCTGGCTTGATATATTTCTTCAGCGCGATAACACTGGGTAATTTTAGTTCGAAGCTGGGTGACCGGATGGAGCGTTCATATTCAGATACAATATCCACGCGGTCCAGAAAAACAGCTTTTACAACAGTCTGCCATGACCAGAGCGACAGGGGAAAGTAGCTCAGGGGCTGATAATCGGCATTCAGGACCAGAGCGGGACATCCGTCCGGCGTTGGTAATGCGCCTTCCACTTGTCTTGCCTCCTCACATTGTTAACGGGAAGCCCAACATCTTAAATGGCAAGCTTCGAACAACGCCTGTATAGAAGATACGGTGTTGTAGAATTATGACAACATATTATTTTATGCTAAGTGCTTATTTCGACGATTAATAAGGTTCAGAATAAATTACATGGCAAAGGTCGTTACACGTTTTGCGCCAAGTCCTACTGGCGCCCTGCATCTGGGGCATGCCCATTCCGCGATATTTGCATACGAGGAAGCGATTAAAGCGGGCGGCAAGTTCGTGCTCAGGATGGAGGATATTGATACCATCCGGTGTCGGCCGCAATTTGAACAGGGTATCATTGATGATTTGCGCTGGCTTGGTCTGGCGTGGGAAGGCGATGTGCGCCGGCAATCCGAACATTTTGATGATTACAAGGCGGCTTTGCATCGGCTGGACCAGATGGGTCTGATATATTCGTGCTTTTGCAGCCGTCAGGATATTGCAGCGGAGATCAAACGCAGTTCTCATGCGCCTCATGGTCCCGGCGGTTACCTTTATCCCGGCACCTGTCGGCATTTAACGACCAGCCAGCGCAAAAGCCGGATGGAAGCCGGTGCGCCCCATGTCTGGCGCCTGAATATGATGCGTGCGGTTGAACGTGCCGGCAGAGGCCTGACGTGGAATGACAGGGAACTGGGAGAGGTTGCTGCCAACCCCGAAGCGCAGGGGGATCTTATTCTGGCGCGCAAGGATGTGCCGGCAAGTTATCATCTTAGCGTAACGGTCGATGACCATGTGCAGGGGATCACGCTGGTGACCCGGGGCAATGATCTGGTCCATGCGACAGATATTCATCGCCTGCTACAGGAATTGCTGGGTTACAACGTACCTGAATATTATCACCATAAGCTGGTATTGAATAAGGAAGGCAAGAGATTTGCCAAACGTGACAAGGCGGTAACATTGGTACAGTTGCGCGAAAAGGGATATACATCACGTGATGTGCGCCAGATGATTACAGGCTGGAAAAACATGGCCTGAAATCCGGCGTGATTGCGCAATATGGCGAGTGTCGTCTCATATTTGCCATCTTGTCATGAAAATATATTTCATCTGGTATCAGGTCATGATGAACATTATGGAATAAGGAAATAAATATGAAGCCTATAACGGGTCTGCTGATTCTGGGTATTCTGGTGGCCGGACTTTCAGGTGTTGGTCATGCTGCGGACGGCAAACGGGTTTTGCTGCCGACAATTGAAGTGACAAAAGAGAATATCGGTAACGGGGCGCAGATACGTCTTGATCTGAATGACCTTCGTGCGGAAAAGGCGCTGGGTTTTCGCGAAGATGATGGCGAGATGGTGCCTATTCCGTCCGATCAGGATATCACGGAAATTATATATTACGAGATGATCGAGGCGCTGAAAGCGAAAGGCTTTGTCGTGAATAACGGCCTTGGCCCCGATACACCGACCCTGACGCTGGTCATCAACACATTGAAATATACGGTGCAGCCCAATTTCTTCACCAAGGAAATCATCATTACAACGGATTTGAAGGCCATTTCCAAAAATGGCGGACATACGTTGACCAAAGGGTTCCAGCTGGAGAAGACGGCAAAGGATTTCTCGCTGAGCGGCAAGGCGAAGGAGCGGGAGCGTGTGACCAGCACCATATCGACAGCGTTGACCGATCTGGCAAATGATACACAATTGTTGAAAGCTTTGGCAGGCACATCAAAAAACAGTACGCCGGGACAGAATAATTACCCTGCAAATAATGGCGGGAACAGTGCACCGGCTTATGGTGGAAACAGCGCGCCGCCGCCATCGACATCTGACGGTGAGGTGGAAGCACAGCCGCTGGAGCCCTTTTAGGGACGTCGGCGGTGCCCGCTAAATATCTTCGCGGGCGAGGGCCAGTGCTTCTTCAAGGACCTTGCGATCACCAATATGGTTAGCCAGAAGCAAGACAAGCCTGGCATTGACCTTGGCGCTTTCGGTCCCGGTTAGTCCGTGGTGCATGTGGATCAGCTGATCGTAAAACGCATCCGGATCGTCAATGCGCGGGCTGGTATCAAGATGCTTTGGCATTGGCAGCCTCCTGTACGGCCGGGTTTGCGGTCGCTGTGGCCAGTGCGGAGTTCACACTGACAGGGTCCAGCTTGCGCCAGCGCGCGGCAACATGATGATCGGGACGGATCAGATAGCAGGTGCCGGGCGTGGCGTCATATCTGTCGGTGATCAGGCCATCTGCATCTTCCAGAACGTTGAAATCCTGTATGATCTGTTCTTTGTCTGCAACAATAATAGCAGCGGGTGCCAAGGTATGTTGCTTCGCCTTTTCCAGCATTTCCAGATCATCGGGCGAAGGTGCGGCGTTCCCGGCAAAATAAAGCAGTATAAAGCCGGAATGCCGTCCCATTTCTTCCAGCAGCCAGGCTGGGGTGCCGCCATCTTTGCAGGGCGCGTCCGCGCAGACTGTTCCCGGGGTCATAAGGCCCTTGAATGTGCCAACGTCACTTGTATTCAGGGATGAACCCGACAGGCGACAAGGCACAGAAAGGCGTCCGCTGTTGACGAATTTCCGGGCAAAATCACAGGTTTTTGACAGAGAGAGGACCGCGTCACGGAAAGAGCGGCTGACATCGCTTTTGGGTGTGAGGAAATCTGTGCTGCGGGTAGAATTCAGGATGTTTTCCCGTGCCGCTAAGACCCGCTCTTCATTATAGCTTTCCAGTAATGCTTCAGGGGCCTGCCCTTTCAGCACCAGTTCCAGTTTCCAGCCAAGATTATCGGCGTCCTGAACCCCGCTGTTGGCGCCGCGTGCACCAAAGGGCGATACCAGATGTGCTGAATCGCCGGCAAAGATTACCCGTCCGTGGACAAACCGGCTGAGCTGACGACATTGAAAGGTATAAATACTGAGCCATTCATAGGTAAAGTCAACATCATCCCCCAGCATGGCCCTGATCCGCGGGGTGACATTTTCAGGCTTTACTTCTTCTTCCCGGTTAATGTTCCAGCCCAGCTGGAAATCCAGCCTCCAGACATCATCAGGTTGCTTGTGGATCAGGGCCGATTCTCCCCGATTGAAGGGCGGGTCAAACCAGAACCGTCGTTCGGTAGGGAACGACTGCTTCATCTTGATATCGGCAATAAGGAAATGGTCCTTGAAAACCTCGCCTTCAAAATCCAGCCCCATCATCTGGCGTATCGGGCTGCGGAAGCCATCGGCGGCTATGACATATTCAGCATCAAGCTTGTAATTTCCGTCGGGGGTCTCAACGGTCAGCGTCACACAATCATCACGTGGATCTACGCCCACAACCTTGCTTTTGAACCGCATATCGGCCTGATGGTCGCGTTCCAGCGCGGTTGCCAGAAACTCTTCAGAATAATATTGCTGAAGGTTGATAAAGGCCGGGAACTTGTGCCCTTCTTCCGGCAGCAGATCAAAGCTGTAGACCGGGTCTGTATCGTCACCAAAATAGACCCGGCCAATGTTCCATGTAATGCCCTTGTCGAGCATTACTTCGCCGCAATTCAGCCGGTCCCATATTTCAAGGGTCCGTTTTGCGTAGCAGATGGCGCGTGACCCCACGCTGACGGTGTCATCATCATCCAGCAGAATATAGTCTATGCCCCGCCGGGATAAATCAATCGCCGCAGTCAGGCCCACGGGGCCAGCCCCCACAATCACAACCGGCTTGTGCGTGCGGGTGCCGGAATCCAGCTCTTCCGGGCGACGATAGGTAAAGGTCACCCGGCTTTCGCGTGGCGCGGTGTCAATTTCACCTGTTACCGCCGGTTCACCTGTTATCGCCGGTTCACCTGTTTCCGCCGGGCTTTGAAGCGGGTCACTCATCAGACGCTCCTGCTTGAACGGTGTGGGGTTACTCGGCTTTTTCCAGTGTTTCCCACATTTCCTTGTCACGCTCTGCGGTCCATATACGAGGATCGCGAATACCACTGGCCTCGTCAAAAGCGCGGGTCACATCAAAGGGCAGGCAGTGATCGAAAATCACCCAATGGCCAAAATCCGGTGACAATGTCTGGTAGGTTTCCTTGTAGATCTGATCCAGAGACTTGCCTGCTTTCACGCCCTGTTCAACAGAGCCGTACATTTTGCGAATGAAATCACGCGTGCCGACCAGCGCATCCCGAACCGTTTCTTTAGTGGTCAGTGCGTCGCCGCGCCCGGGCACCAGTTTTTCAGGCGCCAGCTTTTCAATATTATCAAGGGTTGCCGGCCAGTCGTTCAGATAGGCGTCGCCTGTGTAGGGGGTGGCGCCATATTCAACCAGATCACCGCTGAACAAGACCTTTTCCTTTGGCATCCAGGCCACTGTATCGCCCTTGGTATGGCCGCGACCCAGCTGCATGAGCCGAACCTCGGTCTTGCCCATGTGGATGGTCATCTCGCCCTTGAATGTCATGGTTGGCCAGGTCAGGCCGGGTACGCTTTTAATGTCGTTGAACAGGCGAGGGAAACGCTCGGCTTCTGATTTATAATCCTGTGCACCGCGTTCCACGATCAGGTCATAGGTATCCTGACTGGAAATAATTTCCTTTGGCGCGTAGCCGCTGGCTCCCAGCACGCGAACGGCGTGATAATGGGTCAGGACAACATATTTGATCGGCTTGTCAGTCACGGTGCGAATTTTGGCGATTACATCCTGCGCCATGGTGGGTGTGGCCTGTGTATCCAGCACCATCACGCCATCATCGCCAATGATCACGCCCGTGTTCGGGTCGCCCTCGGCGGTGTAGGCATAAGCATTGTCTGCCAGTTTGGTGAAACTGACCTGTTTTTCTTCGAGATCGGCTTGTGAAGCAAATTTCTTGGCCATGGGACAGATATTCCTTGATGCTGAATGGTTTAAATTAGCTGCAGTATAGTATAACAGCGGAAAATTTTCTGTCCTCCCCGGGGGGGACAGTCTTACGTCCGCTCAACAGCGGCGAGGCACATGCCGAACAATTCATTCTGGGAGACAATTCCCAGCTTGCTGTAGGCGCGTTTGCGATAGGTTGCCACACTGGAGGCGGCAATGCCCAGATCCAGCGCAATCGCCTCGGACGTGAAGCCGAGCAGAATACGGGCGCAAACATCCCGTTCGCGGTCGGTCAGCCGATCAAAGGGCGGAATGGCCATACCAATGATGGAATGGACCAGTGTTTGGGGCGTGGCATGATCGGTTTGACTTTGTTGGTCGCTTTTGCCGACCGGTCTTTTTAGGGCTTTTAACAGCCGGTAGTGGTTGGCGATCAGGCTGGTCATCAGCGGCAGAATGCGTTCAAGCCTATGCCAGTCTTCGGAAGAATAGCGCCCGGACGGTTCCATACGATAAAAATTACAATATACGCTGCCATGTTCAGCTGACGCGATGGTCGAGGCCTTGTCGATCAGGTCGGTCTGATCAAAAAAGCGATCCTGATACCCCTTGTCGTAATCTTCGGTAAAGCTCGTGCGGACCGGAATTGCTCCGGTGTCGGTTGAATTTTTCAGGTCGCGAATGCGGGGAAAGTTGGGGTCCCGGGCAAAATATCCCCCAACATAATCCTGAGCCAATGCCGTGGCGGCATCTTCGCCCATACGGCTGGTGGTGAACAAATGACCAGCCCCGGCCTTTTCATCAAATGTAAAGACGGCACAATGATCAACGGGCAGGATCTGGTTCAGAAATCCAAACAGCGTCTGCTGGAAATCCCCGGTGCCGATAGCTGATGAAACCGCGGTCAAGCCTTTCAGCCAGGCGTCTGATCCGGCTTCCATGGGGGTGGTGTTTGCGGTCGGCAATTTTACGTTGGCCGTCATGTGATTACTTTTTTGACCCGGAGCGATATATTCTATCAGTATTACCGTATAGTCTCAAGAAATGTGCCATGCGGGCAAATCTAGCGCCGGACCGGCTTGTTTGGCGGCCTTGCGACAACCGGATCAAGTGGCAGGGCGGTGGTGTATTTGACCTGTGTTACGGCAAAACGGGAATGAACCTCGGCGACGCCCGGAATTTGCAGGATATTCTCGCGCAGGAATTTTTCATAGGATCGCATGTCGGTGGTCACAACGCGTAACAGGAAATCGGTGCCGCCGCTGACAGTATAACATTCCGTGACCTGATCAAAATCGCGAATGGCATCCTCGAAATCAGACAGCGCGTTGCGTTCATGCATGGTCAGTTTGACGCTGGCGAAAACAATAATTTCCAGCCCCAGCAGGTCGGGGTTCAGGATGGCAACCCTGCGGGAGATGATGCCCATTTCCTCAAGCCTTTTAACCCTGCGCCAGCAGGGTGCAGCGGAAAGACCCACTTTTTCGGCCAGGTCTGTGTTGGCAAGGCTGGCATCTTCCTGAAGCGTTCTGAGGATACGTCTGTCGACTGCATCAAGTTTTTCAAGCATCATTGTTGCTCAATTTATCAATTATTTCGAATTTTGTTTCTTATTGTATCGTTGTTGAATGGGAATAGAAAGGAAATTTCCCGATGATTTTGAGATAATGTTACTTCATTGATTCATGGGCAGAAATTCCGTTGCAGTGCGGCGGATAGTCACTGCGCATCAGGAGAATAAGGAATGAAGCTGGCGAACGTGACCCTTGATGATAAATATGGTCTGTCGGAAGGCAGGGCCTATATGACTGGTACACAGGCACTGGTCAGGTTACCGCTGATCCAGATTCAGCGTGACAGGGCGGCCGGGTTAAACACGGCAGGCTTCATTTCCGGCTATCGTGGCTCACCGCTGGGCGGATATGATCAGGCCCTGCTGCAGGCGGGGGCCACGCTGGATGATCACAATGTCAAATTTGTACCGGGTGTGAACGAGGAACTGGCCGCGACGGCAGTGTGGGGCAGCCAGCAGGTCAATCTGTATGAAGGTGCCAAATATGACGGCGTTTTCGGCGTCTGGTATGGCAAGGGGCCGGGTGTAGACCGTACAGGGGATACATTCCGCCACGCCAATGCGGCCGGTACCTCGCCACATGGCGGGGTGCTGGCGCTGGCCGGTGACGATCATGCGGCAAAATCATCCACATTGCCGCATCAGAGCGATCACAGTTTTTATTCAACCATGATGCCGATGTTGTATCCGGCAAGTATCCACGAATTCGTCGAATATGGCCTGATGGGCATTGCCATGTCGCGTTATTCAGGGTGCTGGACTGCTTTCAAGGTGATTGCCGAGACGGTTGAGGCTTCTGCGACGGTTTCTCTGGAAGGTGAGAAGCGGCAGATTTTGATCCCGACGGATGAAGAGTTTGAAATGCCCCCGGGCGGTGTACATATTCGCCTGAATGATGAATGGCACGAGCTGGACTGGCGGTTGCAGCGGTACAAGCTTTTTGCCGCCCTGGCTTTTTGTCGCAAGAACAAGCTGGACCGGATCATTTATGACAGCCCCGAGCCACGCTTTGGCATTATTACGTCGGGCAAGTCATACGAGGATGTGCGGCAGGCGCTGCGCGAATTGGGCATTACCAGGGAAATAGCGGCAGAAATTGGCATGCGCCTCTATAAGGTGGCCATGCCATGGCCGCTGGAACCTGAAGGAGCGCGCCATTTTGCCGAAGGGCTGGAAGAGGTTCTGGTTGTTGAGGAAAAACGGGAACTGATCGAGAACCAGTTCAAGCAGCAGCTTTTTAACTGGCGTGCTGATGTTCGCCCGCTCGTCGTAGGTAAGCATGACGAGACCGGGAAATGGTTGTTGCCGCCGGAAAATGACCTGTCGGTGGGACAGATCGCGCATGTGATCGCGACCCGTATTGCACGTTTCTACAAGAACGACCGCATCAAGGAACGACTGGCGTTTTATACGGAGCGTGAGGAGAAAATCGCGGGCTTTATGCCGCCTTCGGTGCGTAAGCCTTATTTCTGTTCGGGATGTCCGCATAATACATCGACAAAGGTGCCGGAAGGCAGCAAGGCGATGGCCGGTATAGGGTGCCATATTATGTCGATGTGGATGGACCGTGATACGGAGACATTTACCCAGATGGGGGGCGAAGGCACCCCGTGGATTGGGATGGCGCCTTTTACCGAGCGGCAGCATATGTATGTCAATCTGGGGGATGGCACCTACTTTCATTCGGGCATTCTGGCTATCCGGGCTTCGGTCTCGGCTGGTGTCAATGTGACCTATAAACTGCTGTATAACGATGCTGTGGCAATGACTGGTGGACAGCATGTCGATGGCACATTAACGGTGCCAATGCTCGCCCGGCAGCTTGAAGCCGAAGGGGTCAAAAAGATTGTGATCCTCACCGAGGATATGGGCAGGTATCCGACCCGCGAAGGCATCCCCGAGGGCATCCCCATTCTGGATCGGGACGAGCTGGACCGGGTGCAGCTGGAACTGCGTGACACACCAGGGTGCACCGCGTTGATATTCGATCAGACCTGTGCAGCGGAAAAACGCCGTCGTCGCAAACGGGGCAAATTCCCCGATCCGGACAAGCGGATTTTTATCAACGACGCCGTTTGTGAAGGCTGCGGCGATTGTTCGGTCCAGTCCAACTGTGTCTCGGTTGAGCCGCTGGAGACCGAGTTTGGTCGCAAGCGGGTGATCAACCAGTCTACGTGTAACAAGGACTATTCCTGTATCAAGGGATTCTGTCCGTCGTTTGTTACTGTTTATGGTGCCACGCCCCGGAAATCAAAGGCGAGTGGCGGACTGGAAGCCGAAATTGAAAATATTCCATTGCCCGTGCTTCCTGAATTAAAACAACCTTTTAACATCATTGTAACCGGCATTGGCGGGACGGGTGTGCTGACCATTGGGGCCCTGATTGGCATGGCCGCTCATCTTGAGAACAAGGCCGCGACAGTTATGGATATGGCCGGGCTTGCCCAAAAGGGCGGGGCTGTCTTGAGCCATATTCGTATTGGCCCTGATATTGCCGAACTTCGCACGCCGCGTATTGTCACGGGAAGTGCCGATGCGCTTCTTGCCTGTGATCTGGTCGTAGCGGCCAGCAAAGAGGTCGTCAATCTGTTGAACGCTGACCGGACCGTCGCTGTGGTGAACAGTCACATGACACCGGTGGCGGACTTTGTGCGCGACAAGAATATTGATTTTAAGGATGCAGGGTTGCGTCAGGTCCTGAAGCAAAACCTTGGAGCGGACGCCATTCATTATTTCGAAGGCAGTGAACTTGCGACGGCGTTACTGGGCGATTCAATCGCGACCAACGTATTTATGCTGGGCGTTGCGTTCCAGAAGGGCTTGATCCCGGTCAGTGCAGATGCGATTGAGCGGGCCATTGAATTGAACGGCGTGGCCGTGAAGGCCAATCTGAAAACATTTGCCTATGGGCGTCTCGCCGTTTATGCCCCGGACAAGGTGGCCGAGGCTGTTAAACCTGTTTTGACGGCATTTGAGACAGAAGAAATCTCTCAAACCCTGGATGATGTGATCGACAAGCGAGTTAAATTCCTGACCGGGTATCAGGATGCGGCATATGCCGGGAAATATCTTGAGCTTGTCAATCAGGTGAAATCAGTTGAGGCGGAAAAAGTGCCGGGCAAGACGGACCTGACAGAGGCGGCCTCGCGTTGGTATTTCAAATTACTGGCATACAAGGACGAATATGAAGTGGCCCGGCTGTTTGCTTCAGATGATTTCAGAAAAAAGCTGGAAGCCCAGTTTGAAGGGGATTATAAGGTGTCATTGAACCTCGCCCCGCCGATCATGTCCAAACCGGACCCGCGGACCGGGCGGCCGATGAAACGCGAATTTGGACCCTGGATGCTGACGGCAATGAAAGTCTTGCAAAAATTTAAAAAATTGCGTGGCACGCCGTTTGATATCTTCGGTTATTCCGCTGAACGTCGTATGGAACGTCAGCAGATTGCGGATTATGAGCAAATGATGGAGGGCCTGTTGGCAGGGTTGACCCCAGCCAACCATAGCCTCGCCTGTGAAATTGCTGCATTGCCTGACGAATTGCGAGGGTATGGGCCCATCAAGGAAGAAAATGCCAGAAAAATGGCTGCCCGCAAGGCAGAACTTTTAAAGCGTTTTCAGAATGGCGACCCGGCTCTTCGCGCCGCGTAAGGCAGAGAGAACGATTTTCATTTTTCCAGTGAGGTATTAAAATGACGGTATTCGATGCCGCTTCATTCGACGATCATGAACAGGTCGTCTTTTGCAATGATTCACAATCCGGTTTGCGCGCTATCATCGCGATCCATAACACCAATCTTGGGCCTGCTGCCGGCGGGTGCCGCATGTGGCCCTATTTTTCCGATGACGAAGCCTTGCACGATGTGCTGCGCCTGTCCCGGGGAATGAGCTACAAGAACGCCATGGCGGGGCTTCCGCTGGGGGGCGGCAAGTCGGTGATCATCGCCGACCCGAAACGGGACAAAACGCCCGAACTTCTGCGTGCTTTCGGCAGGTTTATAGAAGGACTGAATGGCAATTATGTTACGGCTGAGGATGTTGGTGTTTCTGTGGCGGATATGGAAATTGTGGCACAGGAAACGTCCCATGTCGCGGGCTTGTCACTAGGGGATAGTGCAAGCGGAGATCCATCGCCCTTCACGGCGCACGGCGTTTTCGTCGGTCTGAAAGCTGCCGTGAAACACCGGCTTGGCCGGGCCGACCTCGTCGGCTTGCGCGTGGCTGTGCAGGGTGTTGGAAATGTGGGTTATCACCTGTGCAGTGAGTTACACCAGGCGGGGGCGACGCTTTTTGTTGCCGATATTTCACCGGATAATCTGGCCCGCGCCGTACGTGACTTTGGTGCGGAAGTAGTGCCGGTTGATCAGATCCATGGCATGGATGTGGACGTGTTCGCGCCCTGTGCGCTGGGCGGTGTGATCAATGACAATACGATTCCTGAACTGAAAGCGTCCGTCATTGCCGGCGGGGCCAATAATCAGTTGGCAACCCCGGGACATGGCCGCGAATTGCTGGCCCGTAATATTCTGTTTGCTCCTGACTATGTGATTAATGCAGGGGGGATCATCAATGTGGCGGGTGAAGTGACCGGGGACTATGATGTCACGAGGATTAATGCCCGGATCGAGCGTATTGCAGATACCGTTGCGGATATTTTTCAGGTGGCACAGAAAAAAGGGCTGGCAACAAATCTTGTTGCGGATAGTATGGCGCGCGAGGAAATTGAGAAGGGTAGACCGGGTCTCCGATCAAAGAACCCGCTGGAGGAACCTGCCCGCAAGGCCATTTAACAGGAGATTGTACATATGCTTGAAGATCCGATTGTGATTGTTGGTATGGCACGCACCCCCATGGGCGGGTTTCAGGGGGATTTTGCCAGTATCCCGGCTGCCCGGCTGGGTTCGGCAGCCATTGAGGCGGCCGTCTCCCGGGCCGGTGTTACAAAATCGGATATTGAAGAAGTGCTGATGGGCTGTGTATTGCCGGCGGGTCAGGGGCAGGCCCCGGCCCGTCAGGCATCTCGCGGGGCAGGTATTCCTGACGCTGCGGGGTGTACGACCATCAATAAAATGTGCGGGTCCGGGATGAAGGCTGCCATGCTGGCGCACGACTCGCTGGCTGCTGGTATTAACCGGATGATGATTGCCGGTGGCATGGAAAGCATGACGAATGCCCCTTATCTTCTGCCCAAAATGCGTGCCGGTGCCCGGCTGGGCCACAGTGAAGTGAAGGATCACATGTTCCTTGACGGCCTTGAGGATGCTTATGAACCGGGCCGCCTGATGGGCACCTTTGCCGAGCAGACAGCGCAACATTACCAGTTTACCCGGGAAGCGCAGGACGAGTTTGCCATAACCTCCCTGAGCCGCGCCAACAAGGCGATCAATGACGGGTTGTTCAAATCGGAAATTACGCCGGTGACAATATCGGGCCGGGGTGGCGACAAGCTGGTCGAGATTGATGAACAGCCGGGGAAGGCGCGACCCGAAAAAATTCCGCAGCTTAAGCCTGCTTTTGCCAAGGACGGCACAGTTACGGCGGCCAATTCAAGCTCGATCTCGGACGGTGCGGCCGCTCTTGTCATGATGCGGCGGTCAGAGGCAGAAAAACGCGGTCTTGCACCGATTGCAGTTATACACGGACATGCGACACATGCGCAGGAACCGGCCTGGTTTTCCACAGCCCCCATCGGAGCCATCACGAAGCTGATGGACCGGACGGGCTGGTCCCTGGCTGATGTGGATTTGTTCGAAATCAACGAGGCCTTTGCGGTTGTGACCATGGCGGCCATGCGTGATCTGGATATTCCCCATGACAAGGTAAATGTGCACGGCGGTGCCTGTGCACTTGGCCATCCAATCGGGGCGTCGGGTGCCCGTGTTATCGTAACGCTTCTGGCTGCCATGCGGCAATATGACCTGAAGCGCGGTGTTGCCAGCCTTTGCATTGGCGGCGGTGAGGCAACGGCCATGGCGCTGGAACTTGTGGAATAGGAAGCATCATGATCCTGTCTGAAGAACAACGGATGATCCGCGATATGGCACAGTCATTTGCGGCTGATAAACTTGCCCCCAATGCGGCCCGGTGGGAAAAGGACGAAGCTATTCCCATGGACGTGTTGCACGAGATGGGCGCGCTTGGCCTGATGGGTATGACGGTGCCGGAGAAATGGGGCGGTGCGGCAGTAGATTATGTGTCCTATGCGCTGGCCCTCATGGAGATTGCCGGAGGAGACGGGGCGGTTTCAACCGTGATGAGTGTGAATAATGCACCGGTTTGTGCTGCCTTGCTGAAAGCCGGAAATGATGATCAGAAAGAGCGCTTTCTGAAGCCGCTTGCCCGCGGCGAGATGATTGGTGCTTTCTGTCTGACCGAGCCACAGGCAGGGTCCGATGCGGGGATGCTGAAGGCGAAAGCGGTGCGCACCAGTAGCGGGTATGTGCTGAATGGTGCCAAGCAGTTTATTACATCGGGTAAAATTGGCGGGGTGGCGCTGATTTTTGCCATTACAGACCCGGCGGCCGGAAAAAAAGGCATTTCGGCTTTTGTCGTGCCAACGGATACACCGGGATACAAGGTAACCGGTGTTGAGAAAAAGCTGGGCCAGAAGGCGTCTGATACCTGTGCGATCGCGTTTGAAGATATGGAAATCCCGGCTGATTGTCTGTTGGGTGCGGAAGGCGAGGGCTACAAGGTGGCCCTTTCCAATCTGGAGACCGGGCGTATTGGCATTGCAGCGCAAAGTGTCGGTATGGCACGTGCCGCACTGGATTATGCCGTTGCCTACGCCAAGGAGCGTACCAGCTTTGGCAAGGCAATTATTGAACATCAGGCCGTGGGTTTCCGTCTGGCTGACATGGCGGCCAGGCTGGAAGGTGCGCGATTGATGGTGCTGAATGCGGCTGCCATGCGTGACGCTGGCGAAGAATGTCTGATGCAGGCCTGTATGGCCAAACTGGTCGCATCGGAAGTTGCCGAGGAAGTTTGTTCTGCGGCCATTCAGACACTGGGCGGCTATGGCTATCTGTCTGATTATCCGGTAGAAAAAATTTATCGTGATGTTCGGGTGTGCCAGATTTATGAGGGTACGTCGGATATCCAGAAGTTGATCATCACCCGCGGGCTGATGAACCAGGGTTAAAACAAGGTTGTGAGGAGACATTCCAGCATGGATGCGGATATTATTGTGATTGGGGCGGGGATGGCCGGAAGTTCTGCGGCCTATGAATTGGCCGTGGAGCATAAGGTGTTGCTTTTGGAGCGGGAAGCGCATCCCGGCTATCATGCCACGGGACGTTCGGCAGCCTTGTATACCGAAACCTATGGTAACGAGACCATCCGGGGTCTGTCTTCAGCCGGGCGCAGTTTCTTTACCTCTCCGCCCGATGGGTTTAGCGATCATGAATTGCTGACCCCGCGTGGCGTCATGTTTATTGGACGTGAAGACCAGCAAGAGTCGCTGCAGGCACAATATGAGTCCACGCGCAAGCTGGCAGACAATGTTGTGATGAAAGACGGCGCATTTGCCCGGGCAAAAGTGCCGATACTCCGCGAGGGCTATGCCGCTGGTGCCGTATGGGAAGAAGATGCGATGGATATGGATGTTCATGGCATACAGGAGGGCTTCTTGCGCGGGTTTAAGGCGCGCGGCGGGACATTACTCACAGAAGCCGGGATAACGGGTCTGGTGCACGACGGGGACCTTTGGACCGTTAAGACCAGCAAGGGTGACTATACGGCAAAGACAATTGTCAATGCGGGCGGTGCCTGGGCAGGAGAGCTTGGCAAAATGGCGGGCGCTGTGGATATTGGGCTGGTGGCCAAACGCCGGACAGCCGCCTTGATTGATCCGCCGGCTGGCGTTGATATGGAAAAATGGCCTGCCGTGATTGATATTGATGAAGAGTTTTACTTTAAACCGGATGCGGGCAAAATTCTGGTCTCTCCTGCAGATGAGACACCGGTCGAGCCGTGTGACGTGCAGCCGGAAGAACTGGATGTGGCCATTGCCGTTGACAAGGTGATGACGGCTGCAGATGTGAATGTGCGGCGTATTGATCATAAATGGGCAGGTTTGCGCTCTTTTGTTGCGGACAAGTCGCCGGTGTTGGGGTTCGATCCCAAGGCACCGGGGTTTTTCTGGCTGGCCGGACAGGGGGGGTATGGTATTTGTATTTCGCCCGCACTTGCACGCGCCACGGCGTCGCTGATCGGCCAAGGCAAGCTGCCGGATGATTTTGCCCGTTTCAATATCGATGAAGAGGCGATGTCACCCGCAAGGTTCATCTAGCATTACCTGTTTTAAGAGCTTGTCTCGGGCGGCAGGGCGACATACCCTTGGCAGTATATACCTGTCAGGAGAATGATATGTCGTTTGAAGCTTTCGATGTTACGGTGAGCGACGGGGTGGCTCATGTTCAACTGAACCAGCCCGACAGAATGAATGCGCTTGGAGAAGCGGCGTGGCGTGAATGTCGCGAGATATTTGAGGGCTTCAATAACAATCCCGCAGTCAGGGTCGCTGTCATCTCTTCAACAGGACGATATTTCACCTCCGGTATCGATCTGGATTATCTGGCGAAACTCGTACCTTCGGGGACGGATGACACAGCCCGGCTGGCCGATAAATTGCGGCGTCAGATCATATTGCTGCAGCGCAGCTTTTCAGCCATAGCCGATTGCCGTGTGCCTGTATTGGCGGCGATACAGGGGGGGTGTCTGGGAGCAGGTGTTGATCTGGTGTCTGCCTGCGACATGCGATATTGCACAGAAGATGCCTTTTTTCGTATTCAGGAAGTAAATATCGGCATGGTCGCAGACGTGGGAACACTTCAGCGGATGCCGTTGCAAATTCCACAAGGCTTGATGCGGGAACTGGCATACACCGGCCGCAAGCTGGCCGTTGCTGAAGCCCGGCAGGCCGGGTTTGTCAACAGCGTCTCTGAAAGCCAGGCCGCCATGCTGGAGAAGGTCATGTCTGTGGCCGCAGAAATAGCGTCAAAATCGCCATTGGCTGTCAGCGGCAGCAAACAGGTTTTGAGCCAGGCCTTGCGCCGTCAGGTGGAAGACGGGCTTGATTATAACGCGACGTGGAACGCTGGCCAGATGAGCCAGCAGGACCTGATGAAAGGGGCAAAGGCGGCCCTGACGAGGTCAACTGTCGAATTTGATGATATGCTGGATTAAGCGGGATGAGCCAGCGCATTGGTGAAGTTATATGTACGACCTTAGGGCCGGGGCTTTACGAGATAACCGGGGATGTGCGGAAATGGATAGCGGGACAGAAAATTTCCGATGGACTGGTGACGCTTTTTATCCGCCATACCTCCGCTTCCCTGACCATTCAGGAGAATGCAGATCCGGATGTCTTGCATGATTTGCAGGCGTTTTACCGAAAGCTGGTGCCTGAGGATAACAGGTTATATCGTCACACGGCAGAAGGGCCGGACGACATGCCAGCGCATATAAGGGCGTCGCTGACCCAGACCCACCTGTCAGTTCCGGTGGCGGGCGGGGCCATGGTACTGGGCACCTGGCAGGGTATTTATGTCTTTGAACACAGGGTGGCCCGCCAGCGCCGCCTGATTGCGCTACATATGTCCGGCGACTAAATTTCCGATAGCCGTTTGCGGAAAAACATATTAGCCTTGGTGAAAATTAAACATGAAGGGTGTTGTGCCATGAGATTGCTTATCGCGTTGCTGCTGCCGTTTGTCCTGTTTTTTACCATTGGCAGGCCCATTGCCGGTATTATCTGCCTGATTTTGCAGATCACGCTAATCGGTTGGGTGCCCGCGGCCATATGGGCGGTTTATTCCCTGAGCCAGTATAATACAGACAAGAAAATAGACGCGATCAGGCGCGACAACGTCTAGGGTCAGAACTCATTAATGTGATTGGTTCAGCAAGAGCAGATTTTATTTCGTAGACTTCCGGCTGAAATACCGCTGGATCAGAATAATAATATAGATCGGCACAACAACCGCCGCGCCGACCAGAATGTATATCAGGCCCCACTGGAGCAATGAGGAAGCGTTCTCGAAAGCGCTTTTCACCAGATTGACAGTGCTTTGCCAGAAATCGGTCGGACTGATGCCCAGCATTGTCAGGATAAAACCGACGAGAAAACAGACCAGGATGAATTTAATAATTTTCATCACAGACAGTTGCGGCATCTGGTCTCTCCTGTGGTCAACCCTCTATTCTGAAGAGAGCTTAACCTGATTAGAAGTCATACACCAGCCCGGCGCGTGTCACTGTGTCGGTTTTCCTGGTGGCAACGGGCACATCGGAATTGTAACGCACATTGTAAGACAGGCGGCCCGAGAGACTGCCATTGATTTTCATCTTGATCGACGCCGTTGTATCAAATGTTGTGCTGTCTGTACCTGTGAAAACCTGAAAGTTATGCTCAAACAGGGCGGATTCTGAAATAATCCATGAGAATTTGCTTTGGCCAAGCGCCACAAATTCCGTCTCGAAGCTGCCACCTGCTATCGGTTTTGTATGTCGGGCACCGGGGCCAGCTTCCAGTATCCAGTGCAGATTGTCGCCGTCGAGAACGATGTAACCCAGACCGGCATTTTCCGTAATACGATAGTCAAAGCCGCCAAAGCGATCGTCTTCGTACTGGATACTGCCGAATGAATACAATCGGCCATTAAATTTGTAATCAAGCTGATAGGCGGCCAGAAAACGCTGCTTGGTTGTATTGCCGTTGCTTTCCTGAAAGTCAGCAAGGCCCGAGAAGTGATGGGTCCACTTTTCCTGTTCCTTGTTCAGGTCAGCGATCAGACCCAAAGATTTTTCAGCGGTGTTACCGGTATTGCGGCTTGCATTCAGTTCGACCGAGCCGTTCCAGCCCCCGATGCTGGTAAAGCCCCAGCCGGCGGGTTTGGTTTTGGTCGTGGATTTTGGTGCTGCGTCAATTTTCGCCTGCGCTTGCTGCTGTGCGACCGGCGTGGTCAGTTTTGGATTGCCCGGGTTGGCCGCGGCAACGGCAGCGCGAATTTCCGCTTCGCGTGCGGGGGCCAGGGTAATTGCCTTTTTCAAAATGATGAGGGCGGCTTCCGGGTTGGCATCAATCGCCAGCACTGTCGCGGTGGCAAGGTGCGCGCCCGCATCTCTGGCGGCGGCTTTCTCCAGAATGGAAATGGCGCCAGGTGCCAGATCCGACGCAAAGGATGCCGTTGGACACACGGTGGTGGCGGCAAGCAGGGAAAGACAAATCGAGAGGCTTTTCAACGGTTGAGTAATCATACTTTATCCAGCTACAGCAAAAGTTCAAATATATGGTAAATAACGATGTCTACGGCTGTTTTAAGAGCCGGAGTCGCAGGATACAACCCTGAATTTCATGAAAAGTGAATATTTATGGGGAGGATATTTGCGCAGGCGTTAAATTTTTTCAGAAAGTCGTATGGCCAGACGACAGCCTGTTTGAATGGCACGGGATAACAGGGCGTATCCCGGTGTTTCCTCTGCCCCGTGGTCAAGGGCAGTTTCGCGATGTTCAATTTCTTCCTGCCGGAAATCCTGAATGGTTTGGCTGAGGGCAGGATCGTCATCGCCGATCTGATCCAGTTGCCGGGTGTAATGATCCTCGATGACCTCTTCAACCGCCGCGGTACAGGCCATGGCGGCCTTTTCGCCCATCAGGGCAGTTGCAGCCCCCAGCATGAAACCCGCACCATGCCACAAGGGGGCCAGTGCGGTCGGCCTGACCTGCTTTTCGTTGATCATTCGATCAAAGGTTTCCAGATGGCGTTTTTCCTGCGCTTCCATATGACGGATAACAGGGCTGAAGGGATGACGCTTGCCAAAGACCGCAAGCTGACCGGCATATATACGCGCCGCGCCAAATTCTCCCGCGTGATCAACCCGCAGCATGCCTGCAAGTCGTTCTTTGGTGCCGGGGTCGCCGGGCAGGCGGGTTTTGCGTGCCGGTTTTGTCTCTGTCTCAGTCATGGGCATGGAATTTCACCAGCGTTATTTCCTGAACAATGGAATCACACTGAAGCTTAACAGCATCAGCAGGCTTGAGGCCAGAAAGTTATACCCGGCCATCGACAGGCCAAACAGGGTCCATGCAGGCGTATCGCATCGTATGACATCTGTTTGCAGGATCGTCTGCATGAGTTTGTCCAGATCCTGATTTCCCGAGACTGTTGATGTGCAGCTTTGTGGGCCTGTCCACCATTGCCATTCAACACCGGCATGATAGCCTGCAATTCCCGCCCCCACCGCAAAGGATACGCCAGCGGTAACCAGCAGTATTTTCCATACGGGCCCTGCAGGGTTCTGGCGTTGTGCAATACAGGCGGCAAGCCCGATAACAATGGTTGCCATATAGGGATAGCGTTGCTGCCAGCACAGGTCACAGGGTTGCAGCCCGCCCCAGTATTGCGACGCAAATGCGGTGCCCAGAATTGCGATACTGGCGAAAGTGACCACGAGGGGCAGTTTATGACGAAGGTCCGTATTATTCATTATATTTCAGATGCCTACAGGTATTTCAGGGCCAGAAAGCCGCCGAACAGGCCAACAAAGAATATGAATGTAATCCAGCCAAGCCATTGTTCAATAAAACTTCTGATCGGTGCGCCAAATTTTTTTAACAGGGCCGCTTCCAGATAGAACCGGGCACCACGGGAAGCAAGGCTGGCAAGGGCAAAGGTCCAGACATCCAGATGTGCGACGCCGCTTGATATGGTGATCACCTTGTAAGGAAAGGGCGTCAGCCCGAACATGGCAACAACCCACGCGCCATATTCCTGAAACGTATCCTGAAATGAGGCGAATTTTTCCTGATAGCCATAAAAGGCGATCAGGGGTTCGCCAATCGTCTCGTACAGGAAATACCCGATCGCATACCCGGCAAGGCCACCCAGAACGGACGAGATTGTGCAAACACCGGCGATGATCCAGGCGCTTGCAGGGCGTGCCAGTGTCATCGGCACCAGAAGCACATCTGGCGGAATGGGAAAGAATGAGCTTTCCGCAAAGGAAATAAGGGCCAGATACCACATGGCGTGCGGGTGGCCCGCAAAGCTGATCGTCCAGTTATAGGCACGTCGTAGCATTTAAGATTGTTCCGTAGCCAACAGAGATGGCAAACCCTATACCAGCGGCAAGACGCTGGCGCAAATGTTTAGCGCCTTTATGGTCTGGCGAAAATACTGCAAATTCTTGCTGATCTTCTATTGACGCAGATAATGTTCAGGCTATTATGCGGCCACTTAATTCTGCATCACAGCCCCTGTGGCGGAACTGGTAGACGCGCCAGACTCAAAATCTGGTTCTCGCAAGGGAGTGTCCGTTCGAGTCGGACCGGGGGCACCACTATTTATCTTGTTGATTTTCTCTAATGTTTTCTTGGAGTAAAAAGAGGGAATGTGCATTATTGTACACTGAGGCTTAATTTTTTATGCCTACAATAGAAAAATCAACGTTATCAACTATCATATTGAGATTTTGCGGATTAACAATTTCGAATAAGTCCATATAATTTTCGTATTCACCCTCTATATTAATAAACCTAAACTGCCAGTATTGCGGAACTTTCATTTTTGATAGGTCTAATGTCAAAGAAATATGTCCGTTGTAATGAATGACTTTAGTCTCACCTAAGTTATAGTTTTGTACAAATACATTCCTCTCCTTGGCGTTTTCTCCAGAGCTACCGTAGGCTAATATTTTAGGTATATTCAGCTTTATTTCTTCCAAGTAGGCAATGCCACTTGCTTCAACTTCTTTAACTGTACAGTTGCTGATTTTGAAGTTTTCAATATAAAAATTAACCTTAAAATTAACATGTTTATTTCGATTTTCATGGGCTATTAGTCTTTTTTCATCGAGTAGATTGCATTGGGCGGTGAATAAGCTATTAAACCCTATGTATTCCTGAAGTTCTTTCTGTACTTGGTTGTATTTTATTCTATTTACATCTGCTGAATTAAATAAGAACGATAATTTAAAATTTTCATACCTATAATAAAAAATTGAAATTTCAATCGCCTTTGACCAAGAAGAGATTTCTTCGTCAGATAGTGTTTCAAAATCTTTCAGTATGATGCCATACTTATTAGCCTTATTTATTGCTCCAGCAGTGAACCCGCTCGCCGAAACGGCAATAATTGAGTTTGCGTTTAGGCTAATACGACGGCCTATTAATTCCTCTATCCATTGAACGTCTTGTTTTTGCTTGTGTTGCCTACATTCAATAAAAGTAATTAAATCATTTTTTTGTATTAAAACATCAATCTGCCTTCCCTGCGCCGGGTTGTCTGGATCGGGTATCCTTTTATTCCAGTTAATGATTGTGTTTTCACCTTCCAAAAGTTCATGTACCCTAGAAACTAAAATTTCAAATTGATCGGATTTTCTGTTCATATTATGCCACTGCAGAACGATAGTTGTTTTTAAAAATAATATTCACGGTATGTCCGCTTTATGTTACTGGTGAAATATACCTTTAAATACAGCAAATATCACGATAAAATGCTATTTTTTGGATAATGTGTATGCCTTAAAACTACTTAATAGATTTTTATGGCATTATATTTGCTTAAACTTTTTAGTTGATCGGAATGGAGGAGGTAATGCGATTAGCTAAGTGGATATGATGCTAAGAAGCAAAGTCCGGACCGTTTTCCGGTAATGTTCAGGGGACTTTTGGAGATGACAAGGCGTGGATCAGAGGCTTACTGATCTTTGCTCCTAAGAATAAAGCGCATGGTTCTCACGATACTTGTCCCAACCGATAAGGGTATCGAACCAATCATTCGATGTTCTCTGTTCGGGGGCACCACTATCAAAATAGTGGCATTGTGGATCAAGGGCCCACGCAAGGCCCCAAAAAGACCCCCAGGTTGTCATAAACTTAAAGCTTCAGGTCCCCGCGGACGGCGGCGTCGACCGTGTTGCCCAGATGTCGAAGGGCAACTTCTTCATCCTGCAGATGAATTTCCTTCAGGGCACCCGAGCGCAAGCCCGGCGAGACCTTTTCATGTGTGAAGCTGTCTTCGCCCATCGGTTCGCGCAGGGCAACCTTGCTGTATTCCTGTCCGAACAACTGCCCGGCATTCTGTGCCTTGGGGTAAAATCCGTTAATTTCCCAGATCGTCTTGTGCGGGGAGACCGGCCAGAAGTTGAACAGCATATATGTCCCCTCCAGCAGCCCGATCATGGTATTGGGAAATATATGATAAAAGTCGAAGGCACCGCGCCATTTTGGGCCTTTTTCACTGGTTGCGCCATCACGCTTTTTGGCAAAGGCATCCATCGTGGACGGGCCGAACTGCATGCTGATTGTCCCGACTTTTGTGGGCGTAAAACCATCCGGCGCGCGCGACGATAACAGGCCGTGCACACCAAAGCGTTCAATAGAGGCGTGGCGGTAATTCTTGTCGGTGGCACCCTGCACGGCAGGGGCCAGCGTATTGGGGTGCAGATAGGGCAGGTGCCAGCCTTCCAGCTGGGCTTCCATGGCGGTTTTCCAGTTGACGTCCTCTTCAACGCGGTACTGGAAAATATGGTCATACTCGGCCAGCGGGTAGCCATTAACATTTTCTGTAATCGGGGCCATGAATTCGGCCAGACTGGTCGAGGGTGTTTCGGCAAGGGATGCAAAGATGAAGCCCTGCCAGGTATCAACATGAACTTTACTCAGGCCCACTTTTTCCTTGTCGACGGACGCAAAATTTTCCTCGTCTGAAACAAAGACCAGTTTTCCGTCTTCGTTGAATGTCCAGCCATGGAACCGACAGGCGATAAAGCCCTTGCATTTGCCTTTTTGCTCCCATGCCAGCTGATTGCCACGATGCGGGCACACATTGTGAAAGGCGGCAATACTGCCGTCTTTCTTGCGCAGGATCAGAATGGAGGCGTTCGCGATGGGAATGTCGCGAACCACATAGTCACCCGCGTTCGGAATCTGGCTTTCACGTGCGACATGAAGCCAGGCTTTCCGGAATATATTTTCCTGTTCTTTCTGAAAATATTCGTCAGAAATATAGCGGCTGACGGGAATGGGGTCTGTGCCGACGCCGGGGTTGGCATCGGTCCAGTGCATGGGGTTCATATCTTCAATTTTAGGCACATGTACGGTCATCGGATCATCCCTTTACGCGAGCTGAATTATTAAGCAAACGAACAGTTGCGGTGATGGTGTCACCAGTTGTCATGCATGGCTTTCAATCGGGACGGGTGCATGACGTAGGGCGGGTTTGGGTCCTTGTGCATTTCCACGGCAACGGCGGCCTCGTTCAGGGCGAGGCAAAGGTTCAGAAGCTTCTTCTCGTCGGCGCGCAAATCGTCAAGCGGGCGCTGGTTAAGGTGCTTCAGGGCATCGGAAACGCGCTCTACCATAACATTGTAAAAGGCCTGCACGTCTTCCATGGAACTGTTCAGGCGCTTCAGATGTCTTGCCGCTTCCTTGTCTTCTGCCCAGTCTGCGAATTTTTCCAGATCATCAAACCCTGCAGGGAATATTCCTGACATATCTACCTCTTCGCTTGAAAGACGATAAGGTCGAGACGACCCCATCAGAATATTTTCAGTCTATGCCGGTGTCACCGCCCCATCTATCCTCACAACGAATAGAGTAGCCCGTTTATGAATTTATCAATTCTCAGCCGCCGAACGCGCCGTCGTTCAGGGCTTCGGGGGGGATGTAGGCCGCCTTGCTGTGGCTTAGGCCCAGGTCCAGCAGCATCTCGCATATTTTGAGCGAGATCAGGCCGGGGTTGAGCACAGGGACGGGCAATTTCTCACACAGATAACTGTGGGATTGATGCATGGTGGTGGACCCCAGAATGATGACGTCCGCCCTGTCATTTTCGATGGCCATGCGGGCCTGCTCTTCCAGAGCGGAAAAGACGATTTCTTCCTTGCCAGCCAGAAGTTCGGCGGCATCCGGCCTGACCTCGATACTGCGAATGGAGGCAAGGCGGTGCTGCAACCCCTGTTCGGTCAGGGTCTTTTCATAAAGCTGTATCCAGGGTTTCCACATGGTCAGTACGGAAAAGCGTTTCCCCAGCATGCAGGCCGTCAGGAATGTCGATTGGCATGGTCCGATTACGGGAATATCCAGCCGGGAGCGCAGGGCAACAAGGGCTGAATCGCTCATGGAATTGATGCAGATCGCGTCAGCTCCCTCGTTGGCTGCCTTGATACCCGCTTCCAGCACAAAGGCGTCTGCCAGTGTGGTTTCGTAGTATGAATCAAGTATTCTGGCCCCGTCGCGGGTAGCGACAAAATCAATTTCCAGCCCCGGTTTCTGAAATGCCGGTGGTATCTGACTGGCAAACATGTCCAGTGCTTCGGGCGGAACTGGCACCGGAATGATCATTGTGATCTTGCGGCCGGGATGTGTCTGATCTGTCATGTGTATCTCCAGTGCCGGGTTGCGGGGTTAAAGATCGTCAAAAGCGCCAGGCATTGCTTTCCAGCCTTCATCGTATGAAGAAAGTAATTTGAGCGTCAGTGCCAGATGGCGGTATTTCCAACCGCCGCTTTCCTTTGCGAGGCTGGCGTTGTACCAGCCGCCAATCCAGAAGGCCTGATCAGGTTTATCCTTTTGGGGTGTCGCCGCAGGTTCCCACAGATAATAGAAAGCAGTTGCTGTTTTACCATCTTCAGAAATCTCGATCTCTGGTGATATCAGGTAATGCAGTGTCCAGTAAAAGCCGGTTTTGTTGTTGGCGTGCATCGACCGGGCAATTTCATCGCCCCCGGTATAAGTACCAAATTGCCCAACCTCGAAGACAGCATCATCTGTAAATAATGGCCGCAGGATGTCCGGGTCACATCCATGATCTGCCCCGCGGGCAAAGCGGGTGATAACCTTCTTGATGGCTTCAATATCTTCCAGTCGCTGTATTCTGGCTTCAAGATCAGTTGACATTTTGGTCCCCGGGTTTCTGGTCCTAATTGCGGATATCTCCATGCGTGGCAACAAAACGTTCGGCATCAAAGCTGTTAGGGACCTCGGCATTGCCCTTGTACATTTCAACATGCGGGGAGGCTTCGGCGAAGGCGAGAGACAACAGGTACAGAGTATGGGCGTCGTCGGGCATCTGGCCCAGCTCAAACTGGTCCAGATATGTGAAAATTTCATCCAGACGCGGCATCATCGCCTCATAAAAGGGTTGAAAATCAGATGGACCGGAAGCCCATCTTTTTACCGACCGGCTATTCTCTGTGGGCAGGGCCCAGGCATCAACAAAAGATTCAAGATCGCTGAATTTTGAGGAAAGCTTTGACATTTTTTTCTCCAGATCCTGCCTTTAAAGGCTCATGTAACGGTGCCAGTGATAATCCGTATTGCGGATCATCAACTCTTCATCCATCAGCGTCAGTTCAGTCAATACCCGGGACGTCAGGGCTTCGTGGGTATCTTCCATTGTGGATGTATCCTCAAGCCACGCGTTGCGATGGAGCGCGTTGACATGGGCAATCGCCAAATTCTCGCTGGGCTTTGTGGGGGCGCGGAAATAATTGGTGCCCTCCCACAAGGTTTTGTTTCCGGCAATGGGCCAGAACTGGTGCGTGAAATAGGTCATGCCCGGATACCCGCAGCCGGCGCCTAGGTGCAGCAGAAAGTTCGGAAAGAAAGTGGGGAACTCAAACTGAAAATCCTCACGTCGCTCGGGGTTGATATCTTTTGGCAACTCGTTCAGGTGCGGGCTATGGCGTTCCGTATTGTGCAGCACACTGCCAAATGCACCGGTCGCGGGTGTCGGTTTCATGCCATCAACCGGCGGCACGAACAGCGTTGAAGTGCTGTGCGGCCCAAACAGCTTGAAATTGGTGTGCTGAAGCGTGGCCAGGCTGGGGAAGGTTGCCGCATGAATGGTCGAGACATGATAGCCTTCGATAAAGGCATACAGGGCGACTTTCCAGTTACAATTGAGCACAGCCGAATAGCGATAACTGCGGGTGGATTCACCATATGGATAGCCCGAGAAATGGGGTGCCATGCCCCCCAGATATTCAGCCAGTGACTGCTTTGGTACTTCGTCAAGATTGATAAAAATAAAGCCTTCCCAGATATCACAATGAATAGGGCGCAAGCCAAAACATTTCTTGTCCAGCGACGAAAATGTCTCTTCCCGGGGGATGGATTTCACCGGCCCGTCGGACCCGAATACCCAGCCGTGAAACCGGCATGTCAGTACATTGGCGCGGGCACGGCCAAAGGTTTCATTCCCTTTTTCAGGGATGACTTTATTGCCGCGATGCGGGCAGATATTGTGAAAGGCGTTTATCTTGCCGGTTTTGTCCCTGATCAGGATTGCCGACGTGCGCGCCACGTCGATTCGCTTGACCTTGTAATCGCCGGCGTCGGGAATTTCTTCAACACGGCCTACCTTCAGCCAGACTTTTTTGAAGACCTTTTCGCGTTCCTGTTCGAAAAGTTCGGGAGAGATTATTGACTCGATCCCCAAAGGGCCCGTTCCAAGTTCCGGATAGGCAGATGTATATGGGGACGATCCTGCTGCAGTCGATTGTTTTGACAAAATAATATTCTCCGTCTCGGCTTGACCTGGCCATGATGAAAGTGGCTCAATTCAGATCAAGAGTTTGTGCAATCTGAACCATAAGTAGACATCGAATTCACGTATCCCGCTATCACCTAAACGAACCCCGTAACACTTATAGGAAAATTAGTAGAATTGTCCGGGCCTTGACTTTTGATTTGTTTGGGGATGATGATTACAGATACTGAACAGGATGACAGGTTGCGGATCTGATGTTTAGGTCCGGTGCCGTCATGTCAGGGGCGGGCCCCTGAAATTTATTGATCGCTTTTATGGCGGAGCAGCAGGTTTGGATAGATCAGCCAGTACATTGGTCGATATGATGCAACAGCCGGAGAGTTTGGTCTCAGGTGGCGTGAGGCGCATGCAGATACCTGTTCTTCCTTCTGACAGGGTGGTGGAAGACAAGCCCTCCAATAGTTTTGGTCATTTTGTTTCTGGCGATCTGGGCGAGTTCAGGGAACAGATGTGCAGTCTGTTTAACCACCATAATATTATATCGCGCGAGCGGTGCGCAGAAGCACAGGGCTTTGAGGTTGGTCATGTGGACCTTGGCCGCGATCTTATGATTTCTGCTGTCAGATATGATCAGAAGGTCAGAATTGAGGCGCCGCCGCTGGATCGGTTTTTTGTTTTTCAATTCACGCTGGGGGGAAGTTGTCACAACACACAAGGCAATGATCATGCGGATGCCGCACCCGGCACATTGTGTGTGTTGAACTGGGACCGGCCTATCCGCCAGGATATGAGTTCTGGCTATCGACAGATGGCGGTGAGGGTAAGCCGGGGTCTGCTGGAAAATGTGCTTGAAGAAGAACTGGGCTATAGTGTTCGCGATCCTTTGGGGTTTTGCACCGAGGCCTGCCCCCTGCAGGCCTCCACGACAACGCTGGTTCATGCATTGAACAATGTATGGATTGATTTGCAGAGAGAACAGTCAGGCTATTCGTCAAATGTTGTTCGTGGCCGTATTAACCGCACATTGGCGGCTATGCTTCTGACAGCTGTGCCGCACAATTATTCTGACCTGTTTGCCTGCGGCGGGGGCGGGCCGGTGCCGTTCTTTGTGCGTCAGGCGGAACTTTATATGCGAGAAAAATCATCACAGAAACTGACATTGGCGGATGTGGCGAGCAGTACGGGCGTCAGTATGCGTACGCTGCAGAACGGCTTTCGCGATTTTCGGGGCACCACGCCGATGGCCTATCTGAAATCCGTTCGATTGAATGCGGCCCGACAAAAACTGATCCGCAGCCAGCAGAATAATTGCACGGTAACAGAAATTGCGCTGGACTGCGGCTTTACGCACCTTAGCAAGTTTTCTCAGGATTACCGGGAACAGTTTGGTGAGTCCCCGTCGGAGACGGCCCGCCGCGGGACTGTCTGAATATTCTTCTGATTATCAGTTTGCAACCGGGGTCCTGACCCTAATCCTCCGCACATGGTATTTTTTGCACATATCTGACGGGTAAGCGTACGTTTCTGCATATCTATGTTGATTTCTGGCCGGTGCTCTATCCCTTTAGCGCGAATTGATGCGCAATCGGGCTAAACGGGATCGCAGGCGGGATAGCGGAGACAGGGTGTTCGAGACCATTATTCGGGAAGTTTCGGTAATTGTTACTTTGGTATTATTGCCGTTCGAGTATCAGCGTTCATAAACAAATATATGAGGAAAACAAACATGAAGGTTTCTGCAAAATATCTGGGAAGCGTCAGTTTGTTGGTTGGGGCGGTACTTCCCTTGCCAATGACATCATTTGCGGCCGAGAATGACGAGATGGCGTCATTCGGTATTGAGGAGATCGTGATTTCCGCCCGGAAATTCGAAGAAAGTTTGCAAGATGCTCCAATCGCTATTTCTGCTTTCACGGCGCAAGGTCTGGAAGACCGTGGCCTGAATACGGTAACTGAAATCGGCGATTTTGTGCCCAACGTAAAATTCAACTCGTCAATTCCGGTATCGGCAAGCAACGCAACGGTCGCATTGTTCATTCGGGGTATTGGCCAGAACGATTATCAGCTGGCAGCAGACCCGGGTGTAGGACTTTATCTTGATGGTGTTTATATTTCCCGTAACGTCGGTAACGTGCTGGACGTACTGAATGTCGAGCGCATCGAAGTGCTGCGCGGGCCGCAGGGAACGCTTTTTGGCCGTAATACGATTGGTGGCGCTGTAAACGTTGTCAGTAAAAAACCGGATGAAGAACTGGGCGGCGATATCGAAATGACAACCGGTCGCTGGAACAGGGTTCAGACCAAGTTCAATCTTAATGTGCCGATATCTGATGGCCTTTATGCAAGTGCTGCCGGTATATATCACAAGCGTGATGGTTATGTGAAAGGCACGGTCGATCAGGCGCCGGATCTGGGTGATACTGATCAGGTCGGCGGTCGGATGGCGCTCCGCTGGGCACCTGATGACAAGGACATCGAGGTGAATATTGCTCTGGACGGATCCCGGACGCGGGAAGAATCTGCGCCGAACGTTCTGATCGCCATGAATAATGCGCCTTCAACATTTTTTGGTATCTGGAATGCGGCCTATGCCGGGCCGGGCCAGGTTTTGACTCCCGCACTGGCGCAGGCGCCGTTTCAGCATGCGGGTACGTGGGATTCAATTCTGCCCCAGTTCGACAGCTTCACAGATCCCCGCTTCGAAGATCGTCGGTACGAATCTGCCTCTGATGTCGATATATGGGGTATTTCAGGCACGCTCGACTGGGGGCTGACAGATAACCTGAATTTCAAGTCTATCACATCTTTCCGAAGTGTTACGGGTTACTGGACGCGTGATTCAGATCATACGGTCGGCAGCATCGTGCAAACCAAAAGCTATTGGGAGCAGCAACAGTTCAGCCAGGAACTGCAGCTTCAGGGCTTTGCTCTTGACAACAAGCTGAAGTGGGTTGCCGGGGCTTATTATTCTGACGAGTCCGGTGATCATCTGGATATGGTGCAAATTCTGGATGCGTACTTTGCGTCCGGTGCCATTGTTGGCGGTGAAAGCCTCGCGTTCTTTGGTCAGGCAACATATGACATTACCGAAAAACTTAGTGTTACTGGCGGGATACGCTGGACAGAAGACAAGAAAGACTTCACGACTGACCAGCGCATTATTGAAGCGGGCTTCCTGACAGGAGCACCTCTCAACCCCGATGGCAGTGGCCTGGCAGACGGTGGCCCGCTGATGGGGCCTGTTGGCAGCATGTCGGGGATCAAGGATACGGCATGGACACCGTTGCTGACCTTGTCCTATCGCTGGAACGAGAGCCTGATGACCTAGGCCTCATATTCGGAAGGTTTCAAGGGCGGCGGGTTCACCCAGCGCGTGTTCCCGCCACTGGGGCGCATTCCTTCATTTGGTCCTGAAACATCTGAAACATATGAAGTCGGTTTCAAAACAGACTTCTGGGACAGCAGGGCCCGTCTGAACGGTGCTGCTTTCTGGAATGATTATGGCAACCTTCAGGTTACCGTTAATGATCCGATCCTGGGTTTTGCGCCTATCATCCAGAATGCTGCAAAAGCGCGTATTCGTGGTGCCGAACTTGAATTGCTGCTGGTGCCAACCGCCGAGCTGAAAATTCAGGCAGCAATCGGGTATCTTGATGCCAAATACAAGGAAGTTGATATTACAGCTGCGTCGGCCGGTTCCGGTGGTGGTGTGACCATTGATGACCGCTTGCAAAATGCGCCTGAGTGGACGCTTAGCGCAAGTGTCTCATACGACATTGATCTGGACGGATCCGGGCTTCTGATCCCGCGCCTTGACTGGAGTTATCGTTCAACTGTTGCAAATGATGCCGTGAACTCTCCTCTCATCATTCAGGAAGGCTATCATCTGCTGAACGGGTCGGTGAGCTATCTTTCACCGGACGAATTGTGGAGGGTCACGGCTGGTGTGAAGAATATCACCAACGAAACCTATCTTGTTTCGGGGTATGAAGATGCCGGTGCCGGTATCACGGAGGGTGTTTATGCCCGCCCAAGAGAATGGTATGCGAGTGTCAAGCGCAGCTTCTGATTTGGTAATATCAGAGGCCTGATTATTAAAAAACGGCGTCCGGTAATAATCCGGGCGCCGTTGCTTCTTAATATGATGAAAAATACTTAATATGATGAAAAATACCGGCAAAGGCCGGAAGGCAGGGGCAATATCAAGGCAGGGCTCAACAATATCAGGTCAGGAGACAAAGCCCCGCCGTGCTGTCTCGGACGGGGCTTCGCCGTAGCGTGCCTTATAGTATTTTGAAAATTTGCTTAGATGCATAAAGCCAAAGGACGTCGCGATATCGGTAACAGTACGGTTGCTTTCTGCCGCCTGGAGCAATTCTTCGCGAACATGTTGCAGCCTTAAGTCCCGCAGATATGCCGTAGGTGTGGTGTCACGGAAGTGCCTGAACCCGTTTTGCAATGATCGCAGGCTGGTGCCGGAAGCCTGCGCAATATCCTGAAGTGTAACGGGCTCTGTAACATTCGCGCGGAGGAATTCCTCGGCACGGCGCACAAAATACGGCGCGGGCGCAGCGCAGGCCATGCCGTACAATTCGCTGTAATTATGAGGAATGGAACCAAGCGCAAGACTAAGCAGCATATGTTCGACATATTTTGCGGCGGGTTGCATCGAATAGCCGGACGTATGGGCATCCAGATCCAGACACATGCTTTGCACAAAGGTTTGCAGACCGGGCACTTCGGTCTCAAGCTTAAAAGGTTGTGTTTCAAATTCTACAGGAGTGCGCAGGGACGAGCCCAGCTCTCTGGACAGAAACCGTTCTACATTGCTGCGTGGCAACCGAAGGATAAGTTGCTGATGGTCGGAAGACAGTTTGATATTCATTTTCTGGGTGGGATTGAAAACATAAACAGTTCCCCGGCCAACGGTCACAGACCGTTCTCCCTGACAGGCATATGATTCGCCGCCAAGCGTCAGCATGAAAAGATAAGCTTCTTCCGATCTGGGTGCCTTGACCTCAACTTCCACGCCATAATACATCGCATTCAGGGCAATCTCGCCAATTCGTGCCTGATTATGAATAAAGGTCAGGTCGTTCGAGCGACGGTCAACATGTATATTATGCGGTCTTAAAGCTGAGCACAGGTGGTTTTTGACCTGATCAACATCACCTGACGTAAGAATTCTTTTCGACGCAAGCGGTAATGTTTCAGCATAAGCAGACATATTCATCTCCTTGCGTTCCGTCCGGGGTTTTGTCTCACAACTTTCTTAAATAATATTTTTCAGAGACAGCGCTTCCTGCCCACAGACTACACGAGAACGGCCAGATTCTCAATTATCCATTTTTTATACGTCCAGACTGCGCCGCCAGATCATCTTTCACGGATCAGGTTTGTGCAGGCTTCGGGGTATAATTTCGTATTCAGGCTACCGAAAACGCCCTCGGGATAGCGAACAAGACGATGGCCGCTCTAAGCTGTATTTCAGAGTAAAAAGTAATGTACTGATTACAGGAGTTTATTCATGGCCGATACAGCACTGGCGCCGACTATTTTAAACGTTAACAGTTATACCCGGGGTATTATCGGGCCAAGCCAGAAAATGTTAGGGCCGATTGCAAGTGGCAGCACAATCACAACGGGCACCCCTCCGGGATGCTGGGGGCCTATGATCACGCCAAAGTTTCAGGGTGGCCATGAAGTAACCCAGCCGGTAGCTGTTGAAGGTGCCGAAGTTGGTGATGCCATTGCGATCAAGCTGCGCAGGGTCCGGGTAACATCCCTGGCGACATCCTCCGGGGTGATGGAGTTTGTTGATGGCCGTTATCGCGGCGACCCCTTTGTAGCCAAACTCTGCTCCAATTGCGGGGCTATCAGCCCGGAAAGTCACATTGTGGGTATTGGCGACGACGCTGTGCATTGCGATGCCTGCGGGGCAGAGGTGAATGCATTCCGGTTCACGAACGGGTATGTGATCGTCATTGATGAAGAGGCCGGTGTTTCGGTGACGGTCAACAAACAGGTGGCCGAGAAGCTTGCTCATGAGGCAAAGGAATTTTCGAAACTTCCCGGAACGTCAGAACAGCATTCGATTTTGTCCATTGCACGGGCTGATCTGCCAGGTCTGGTCTCAAGAGTGCAGCCCTTTATGGGGAATATCGGCACAACTCCGTCCATTGATATGCCTGACTCGCATAATTGTGGGGATTACGGAGCCTTTCTTCTGGATGCTCCCCATGACTACGGTCTGACGCAGGAGCAGCTCGACCTGCATAAAACCGACGGGCATATGGATACGAATTCGGTCCGCGAAGGGGCTATTCTTATTTGCCCGGTCAAGGTTCCTGGCGGTGGCGTTTACATGGGTGACATGCATGCGCAGCAGGGTAATGGAGAAATTGCCGGGCATGCCACGGATGTTTCCGGTGAGATTGAGGTTGAGGTCGAGTTGATCAAGGGTCTGAATATAGATGGACCTATTCTGCTTCAGCGCCCTGATGATTTGCCCCCGCTGGCGCGTCCGGCTGATGCGGCGTTGATGAAGAAGGCGCGCGCGCTGGCTGATAAATATGGCCAGAAGGAGCTGGAAGACAATGCGCCGATTACATTTCTGGGGACTGCGGCGGATTTGAACACAGCAACCCAAGTCGGGCTGGACCGGGCCGTGAAAATTACCGGCCTTCCTCATGACGATATTTTGAACCGCGCAACGATTAACGGCTCGATTGAGATCAGCCGGTTGCCCGGGGCGGTGCGTGTAACTTTTCTGTGCCCTCGCTCGATATTGCGGGACATGGGCATAGATCATCTTGTGGCAGAGCAATACGGACTTTAGGCCGTCAGGCACCAATTTCGATTTTATCCGGAGGCAAAAAAATGAACGCTGACCCTATTCGCTGGGCAAAACAATTCCCTGACCTTGGTGAGGGCCCGATTCCGATTGAACCATACGTTTCGAAAGAAATTTATGATCAGGAAGTCGCCAAGATCTTCAAAAAAACCTGGCTGAAGGTGGGGCTTGATCAGGAGCTGCCCAAGGTGGGCGACTACAAGGTGAAGAGGCTGGCTTTCGCCAAAACGTCAATCATCCTCATTCGCGGGAAGGATGGCAAGGTTCGTGGTTTTCATAATATCTGCTCTCATCGTGGCAACAAGGTTATTGTGGAAAGCGGTGAAGAAACATTTGGCGGCAAGAAGTCTGCATTGATGACCTGCCGGTTTCATGGCTGGGTGTATAATGCCGAAGGCGAGGTGATAAACATTCCTGAAGAGGAAAAATTCCTGCCTTGCTTCGAGAAGGAAGAGAATGGTCTGACACCGGTGCATACGGATGTGTGGGAAGGCTTTATCTTTATTAATCTGGATCCCGGCACTGTAACACCACTTAAGCAGTATCTGGGCGGTCTGGGCGAGCATATGTCGGGCTTTCCTTATAAGGACCTGACACGTGGATATCGATATTATACGGAGGTCGACTGTAACTGGAAAGTGGCGCACGATGCCTTCGCGGAAGCCTATCACGTGGAAACAATTCACGCAGGTTCTTTCCCTAATGTTTTCTCAACCGGCTTGCAGAATGTAAGACTTTTTGGTGACCACCGGACAACGGCGGTTTGCCTGAATTTGGAAGGTGGCGACACACCGGTCGCAAAACTGGCGACGGCAAAATCGCGCTCGTCACTGGTGAAGCGGGCGCAGGATTCCATGTTGCCGCCCGGTGTGAATCCTGACAAACGGCCGGACTTTGGTTTTGAGCTCTCTGTTATGTTCCCGAACCTGCTGTTGCATGTATCCGAAGGGATCTGGTTTACCCATCAATTCTGGCCACTTTCCCACAACCGGACGCTCTGGGAAGGCCAGTATTTCGTCAAGGAGCCGGAAACCAACAGCGAGCGCTGGGCGCAGGAATCGTCTATTGTTCTGCAGCGTAACGCCTGGCTGGAAGACACAGCAACCATGGAAGCGACGCAGCAGGCGCTTGAATCCGGGGCAAAAAAATACATGCATCTGCAGGATGACGAAGTGCTTATTCGTCATGGATTTCAGGTGGTTGAAGAATATCTCGGCAAGTAATCGTATTATCCTGGAGCGAATATTATGACAGCACAACTCCCAAAGGGATTTGAAGCACTGGAGCCCTTTACAGATGACTGGGCGCTGGCAACACTTAACGAACGCTATGCAAAAAGGTCCAAGGTAACAGCAGCGCAATTGAAGGCGTTTTATGATGCCATGTTGCCCAACCTTGAAGCGGCCTTGAATAAAGTAGACGAATACCCGCTTGGTGAAATGCCGGAGGATGCGGAGAAGCTGTTTTTTCTGACATTATCCATGGCCGAAATATCCCCCCATATCGAATTATATGGCGGGGTAACAGGGGTGCCGCACAGTTTCGAAGAATCCCGTTTTATTGCCGTCGAAGGCAACCAGCGGGGATAGGTTTTATAATGGCTGTTTCAACAGAAGACAGGCTTGCCAAACTTGAGGCGATCGAAGCGATCCGAATCCTGATCGGGACCTATGCCCTGGGTGGGGATAACAAGAATGACCCCCAGATTCTGGGACCGCTGTTTACAGAAGATGGTGTCTGGGAAGCAGAAGGATTTGGTTGCTTTGAGGGGCGTAAAAATATTGCCGAGGGGTTGAGCAAAATTGCTCATGAGCATGTGCTCTGGGGCTTGCATTTTCCGGCGTCCCCGATGATTACGGTCGAAGTGGGCAGTGATCAGGCGACAGCTTTCTGGTGGTTATGGGAGCTTTCAACCGTGCGCACGGATGATGGAGGTGAGGAATCTGCCTTTATGGGCGGTACATATGACGCATCCCTGATAAAGGTGCAGGACAAGTGGTTGTTTAGCCACATTCATTTGAAAATGCAGACCATCACGCCGTTCAAGGATGGCTGGAACCTGATAAACAAAAGTTAGAAGAGTAAAGTTAAACGATGGCGAGTGAATTGATTAAAGTCTGTCAAGTATCTGAAATCCCGGAAGGAGAGGGATTGAAAATCGATGTAGACGGACTGCCGTCACTCGCTGCTTATCGCATTGGTGGCGACGTATATGTGTCGGACGATCTGTGCACGCATGGCGAAGCTTCACTGTCGGAAGGCGAGCTTGAAGAGTTTCTGATTATCTGCCCCTTCCACGAAGGTTCCTTCGACGTTCGGACCGGCAAACCGGTGGCCGCACCATGTACACAACCGATAAAAGTTTATGAAACAGTTGTTGAGAATGACGATGTCTTTATCAATCCGCAGGGGCAATAATGTCTAGTCTGAACATTGAATTATACTTTAATTTTCGCAGCCCGTACTGTTATCTGGCATCAAAAAGCATGTTCGGTATTTTTGATGATTATCATGTAGATATGGTGTGGAAGCCGCTGGGGGGATGGAGTGGCAGATCAGCACCCGAGCGCGCGAAAATAAAGATCCCTCTGGTGCGTCAGGATGTGAAACGACACACATTGTTGCTGGGCATTCCGTTCAATCCGCCACCTCCAACGACCGATCCGACACGCGCCGGTGCCGGCTCATTGCTGGCAGAACGGGAAGGATTGTTGCGGCCCTACGTGGTGGAAGTCATGCGCGCGGAATGGGCGGAGGGCAAGGACATTGGCGATATGGATGTGCTGCTGGAAGTTGGAGACCGGGTGGGGCTTGACCGCTCTGCCCTTGCCAGCGCAATTGAATCGGCGAAAAACCTTGATGTTTTGGAAAAAAACTGGGCCGAAGCGCAGGAAAAGGGTGCCTTCGGTGTGCCAACTTTTGTGGCCGGAGAAGATATTTTCTGGGGCAATGACAGAATAGATTTCGTCCGCCGGCATCTGCATGAGCTTGGACTGAGGCGTATTTGAGCAGGCCGCCTGGAGGAGTTATATGGATCTGAAGCTCTATCATCGCACCGATTGTCCGTTCTGCTGGAAGCTTAGAATAGGTATGGAAGAATTGGGTCTGGCACATGAAGAAGTGGAAATCCGGCTGGGTGAAAAGCATCCTGATGTGCTCGGGCTCAACCCCAAAGGCGCTGTGCCGGTGCTTGTGGACCGTAAAAATGATCTTGTGGTCTGGGAATCGGCGGTTGCGCTGGAATATGTCAACGAGCAGATGGACGGCAACCTGTTTGGCAGTACACCGGAATCGCGCGCCAAGGTACGGCTTGTTGCAAGCTATTCCGACAGCGTTGTTGGCACGGCATTGAAAGATATTATTTTTGAAAAACGGTCAAAGCCTGCCAGTGATTGGGACCGCGCGCTGATTGATGACGGCACGAAGCGCTGGGCGCAAATGCTTGACCGCCTGGAGCAATGGCTGGGTGGCCGGAAGTTTTTCGGTGATGCTTTCTCGGCAGCGGATTGCGCACTGATGGCGCGCTTTGGATTGGCGGAGGCATACGGAGTGCCGGTCACACCTTCACATCCCGGGCTTTATGCGTGGTATCAGACATGCAGCCAGCGCCCGTCATTTGGCAAGACGCGGCCAGCTCAGTTCCCGATCATGGAGTAGCTGGATGGTATCTTACGAGATCCGTTTTCAGGATACGGCCGGCGCGCTTTGCGAGCCGTTTGAGTGTCGGCCGGCCGAGACGGTCCTTGCGGCCATGGAGCGCCAGCAGGTCGCCCGGGTGCCGGTTGGTTGTCGTGGCGGGGGCTGCGGGGTGTGCAAGGTGCGTATACTAAAGGGCGAATATCGTATCGGAAAAATGAGTCGGTCGAAGGTGAGCGAAGTTGAAGAACGGACAGGCTGTGCGTTGGCGTGTCGTTTATACCCGGAAAGCTCTCTGGTGCTTGAAGCAATAGGAAAGTTTAGCCGGCGCGAGGCTATATAATATGAAAAATGATGAAAATAAGGAGTGCGATACATGGCTTTAACAGGTGTTATGCGGCCGGGATTTGTACAGATACGCGTCCTGGATATGAAAGAGGCACTGGTTCATTATTGTGACCGGATTGGCCTTTTTGAAGTGGGCAAGGAAGCAGATGGCCGCGTATATCTGCATGCAATGGACGAATTTGACCGCCATAGCGTCATCCTGCGCGAGGCAGATGAACCCGGTATGGACGTCATGGGGTTCAAGGTCCGACACGATGCCGATCTTGATGGTTTTGAAAAACGTCTGAAAGATGTTGGCATGACCGTTGAGCATGTTGCTGCGGGCGAGCAGCCGGGTGTGGGGCGCAGGCTCAGTTTTGTGGCGCCGACCGGACACCGGTTTGACCTTTATGCGGATATGGAAAGCTCAGTCATGGGGCCGATGACTGAAAACCCCGAGATCGTGCAAATGGATCCCAAAGGTATGTGCGCCCAGCGTTTTGACCATTGCCTGTTATACGGGGATGATCTGGACGGGACCGAACGTGTTTTTGTGGAAGCGCTGGACTTTGAAGTGGCCGAGACAATCACGGCACCGGACGGTGTGAGGATTGCGAGCTTTATGTCCTGTTCCAACAAGGCTCATGATATTGCGATTGTGCGTCACGAGGAAAAAGGCAAATTTCACCATGCGTCGTTCCTGCTGGAAGACTGGTCTGAAGTGGGGCGTGCGGCGGATATTATTACCCGCTACAATGTCTCGCTTGATATCGGGCCAACCCGGCATGGTATAACACGTGGCAAAACCATTTACTTCTTTGATCCTTCAGGCAATCGCAACGAGGTCTTTGCCGGTGGTTTTAGTTACTATCCGGATGACCCGCGCAGAAACTGGGCCGCAGAAGAGGCTGGCAAGGCAATTTTCTATTATGAGCGGGTCTTGAATGACCGGTTCATGACGGTCGTGACCTGAGCAGCTTCCAGGCGCAGGATCCGGGTGAATAATTTACGGGAAATGGATATATTTTGTCTTCGATTGTAACAATGACACATATTACGGCAGACGCTGCATTGGTCGCAGTACAGGCCGCCAGAGATCATGCGCGCTCGCTGGGCATTCATATTTCGGCTGCTGTCGTTGACAGGAGCGGGCATATTCTGGCGCTTGCGCGGGATAATGCCGCGCCCTTTCAAACGGCCTCTGTGGCGCAGGACAAGGCCTGCACGGCGGCAAGCTTTGGGGCGCCAACCGATAAACTGGGTCAGGCGCTCCATGATATGGGGCCGATGGTCTTTCACGGGCTTCTGGAGCGCCCGGGCATGGCGGCCTTTGGCGGTGGCCTGCCGATTGTACTGGGCGGAGAGCGCGTCGGCGGTATCGGGGTGTCAGGCGGTACAGCAGAGGAAGATGCGCTTTGTGCCCAGGCGGGTCTGGACGCGCTTGAGAGTTAATTACGTTAAACCATTGTAAGGGAGCGCGCGGGAGACCGTGCGAGTTTTATGTCAAATACAGCGCAGAACAAAAGTACTCTTCACTTTATCAATGGTGAATATACTGAAGGAGCATCCGGGGCCACGTTTGAGAATCGCAGCCCGGTTGACGGATCGCTGATCGGTTTGGTCCATGAAGGCAAGCAGGCTGAGGTGGATGCTGCGGTCAAGGCGGCGCGGGCGGCATTGAAAGGACCGTGGGGCAAAATGGCCGTCGCAGAACGTGTGGAAATTCTGCACCGGGTGGCAGATGGCATTAATGCCCGGTTTGATGAATTTTTGGCAGCGGAATGTCTGGATACAGGCAAGCCGCGCAGCCTCGCCAGTCATATTGATATCCCGCGCGGGGCGGCCAACTTCAAGGTTTTTGCCGATCTCATCAAGAATGTCCCGGGGGAAAGCTTCCAGATGGATACGCCGGACGGTGCCGGTGCCCTGAATTACTCAATCAGAATGCCAAAGGGGGTGATCGGGGTCGTGGCGCCCTGGAACCTGCCGTTGCTGCTGATGACATGGAAAGTCGGCCCGGCGCTGGCGTGCGGCAATACTGTTGTGGTCAAGCCGTCGGAAGAAACACCCCTGACAGCGACATTACTTGGCGAGGTGATGAACGATGCGGGTGTGCCCAAGGGGGTTTACAATGTGGTGCATGGCTTTGGGCCTGACAGTGCCGGAGCGTATCTGACGCAACACGGGGGCGTTGACGCGATTACCTTTACCGGTGAGACCCGCACGGGTACGGCGATCATGAAAGCGGCTGCCGAAGGTGTGCGGGACGTTTCGTTTGAGATGGGCGGTAAAAACCCGGCAATTGTGTTTGCCGATTGCGATATGGACAAGGCAATCGAAGGCACCATGCGGTCTGTCTTTGCCAATTGCGGACAGGTTTGCCTTGGTACGGAGCGTGTTTTTGTGGAACGTCCGATTTTTGACGAATTTGTTCAGCGCCTGAAAGAAGGTGCAGAAAGCCTGAAGCCGGGTCGGCCGGAAGATGAAGATGCCAATATAGGCCCGCTGATCAGCAAGGAGCATCAGGAAAAGGTTCTGGGCTATTACAAAAAGGCTCGGGAACTTGGGGCCAATGTCGTCACGGGCGGTGGTATTCCGGACATGCCCGGCGAGATGGCGGGCGGTGCATGGATCCAGCCCACGATCTGGACAGGGCTTGGAGATGACAGTGCCATCATGCGGGAAGAGATTTTTGGCCCCTGTTGTCATATCACGCCGTTCGATGATGAAGATGAGGTGATTGCAAGGGCCAACGATACGGTGTACGGGCTTGCCTGTTCCATCTGGACAGAAAGTCTTCCAAAGGCACACCGTGTGGCTGCTCAGGTGGAATCCGGCCTGACCTGGATCAACAGCTGGTTCCTGCGGGATCTGCGTACGCCGTTTGGTGGTTTCAAACAATCAGGGATTGGTCGCGAAGGTGGCGTTCACAGCCTTGAGTTTTATTCTGAATTGCGCAACGTTTGCGTCAAGCTTTAACGGGCGTCTGCACTGATACCCCTATTGGAGATACGATATGACTGATCTCGCCAAAGTGGCTGAAATCGTGGATACAGCGGCAAGAAATGCCAATGCGATTGAGCAATTGTCCCTCAGTGGCCATGATATCAATCTTGAAGAAGCCTATGCTGTGCAGGCCTTGTCCATTGGTCGGCGACTTGACCGCGGCGAGCAGATGGTGGGTGTCAAAATGGGCTTTACCAGCAAGGCCAAAATGGTCCAGATGGGACTGGACGAAGTCATCTGGGGCAGGTTGACCAGCGGGATGCGGCTGGATGACGGCGGAGAGCTTGCGATGGATAAATATGTCCATCCCCGTGTAGAGCCTGAAATTGCGTTCATTCTGAAGAAGCCGCTTGCCGGTCAGGTAAGCGTCGCCGAGGCGATGGCGGCTGTGGAAGCGATTGCCCCGGCCATTGAGATCATTGACAGCCGGTATGAGAATTTCAAGTTCAATCTGGCTGACGTGGTGGCAGACAACAGTTCGTCCTCAAGCTTTGTTACAGGGCCATTGCATAACCCGGATATCGATTTCTCAAACCTGGGTATGATATTAAAATTTGATGGAAAGCCCGTACAGGTGGGATCATCAGCTGCAATACTGGGGCATCCGGCACGCTCGCTTGTGGCGGCTGCACGCCTTGCCGGGGCTGCCGGTCTGGAGCTCAAGCCCGGCTGGATTGTCATGGCGGGTGGCGCAACGGCTGCCGAGGCTTTGACCCCGGGCACCAGTGTTAGTCTTGATGTCGAGCATCTGGGACAGGTTGGTTTCTCAACAATATAAGGCGGAACATTCCGGAATCTTGTAAAATATCTTAAATCTGCCTTTCAGCCTTACCCTAAACGCTGTATACATACCGGGTAAGGGTGGAAGAATGTCAATTGCACAAGCTGATAATGTAAATGACGGCAATTTGCCGGTGTTATGCCAGGCCTGCAGCGCCCGCAGCAAAGGTATTTGCGGGGCGCTGAGTGCTGTTGAGCTTGAAGAACTGAGCAAGGTTTCAAGACGGCGTATGGTAGAGGCCGGGGATATAATCTATTTTGATGATGATGATGTTCATCAGTTTGCAAATATCGTCGATGGTATTGTCAAGCTGAGCAAGGGGATGACTGATGGCCGCCAACAGATTGTCGGCCTCCAGTTTCCGCCGGATTTTCTGGGCCGCCCCTTCTGCGATAAATCCCACCTGAGCGCAGAAGCCGCTACAGATGTTGAACTGTGTGTTTTCCCCCGAAAAGTCATGGAGAAGATGCTTCATCAGGCACCGGAGCTGGAACACCGGTTATTTGCCCAAACTCTGGTCCAGCTGGATGAAGCGCGGGACTGGATGGTGACGCTGGGGCGCAAAACAGCAGCGGAGAAAGTGGCAAGTTTTTTATATCTTATCGCAACTCATGCCAAAGCACCTGCAAGCCAAAACCAGCCGGTTTATTTTCTGTTGCCGTTGACCCGTGCGGACATAGCCGATTTTCTGGGGCTTACTATCGAGACTGTTAGCCGCCAGATTACAAAATTGAGAAAAACCGGCTCGATTGTTGTTGAAAACAACAGGCGGGTAATGATTGCAGATATGGGTATGTTAAGGCTGGAAGCCGGGAGCTAGTTCCTGACCTTTATGTCTCTTGGGCAGGGGCAAGCGGCTTCAACCATTTTCCTGTAGGGCCTGAGACGCTGGCAGATTTTATTTTTGTCCTGAATGGTAAGAGTTTCAGCGATCTGGGGTATTAAACAGTCGATTTCGAACATGATGTGGCGTCTGACGCCTTCAAAGAATCCGCGCAACATATATCCCGCCCGCTCGGCATCCACTTTGCTTTTCGGATCGGCCAGGTTTGCCAGCAATTCAATGATCTCGTCGCCAAACCCCCTGTCAGACCAGTGTTCCGCCGATAACCTGCCAAGTGTTTCCATCATTTTCTCCGGCTGTAACGATCGTTCCAGTATGATCGGGTACAGTATTTCTTCTTCAAAGTTATGCAGCGGGGTGACCAGAAAGCGCAGCTTGACCACCAGCTCCCAACATAATTTAGGGTCAACCTTGCCGGGCAATGAGTCTGCAATTTCTTCAAGCCGGGCATAAATTTCCAGATGCTGTTTGTATATGGATAAAATGCAGTCCAACGTCTGATCCCTGACGATGCCACGTAACAAGTACATCGATCCTTGTGTTCTGTTGCGGGAAGTGAATTTTGATGCAGCATAATAATAAAAGAGCCAACGCGCTTTGATCAGGATCAAGGTCATGAGTTCAAACAGAAGCTAAGTTCGCGCCAAATGTTTTCTGGGTGAGTGGGCCCACATTACTGCCGGGAGGAAAGCTGTTGAAATATATGATGGAATCCATTTTTCTGGCGATTGCCGCGTTTATGGCCTTTATGGCGGCAGCATTAGCCGAGGACAGCCTGTTTCAGGCGCATGCATGGATACTTTTTATTGCATTGGCGCTCGCGGCAATTCTGCTGATGAGAAAGGTGGAGCCGCTTTCGGCAGGATACCAACCACCTGCCCCACAGGGATACATGGATGATGTGGTTCGTTACGGGACGATCGCGACCCTTTTCTGGGGTATTGTTGGCTTTCTGGTGGGTATTGTTATTGCCGCACAGCTTTCGTGGCCAATGCTGAATATTGAGCCATGGTTTAATTTCGGTCGCATGCGTCCTCTTCATACATCGGCTGTTATCTTTGCGTTCGGCGGGAATGCATTGATATGCACCAGCTTTTATGTCGTTCAGCGGACGTCGCGGGCACGGTTGTTTGGTGGCAATCTGGCTTGGTTTGTCTTCTGGGGCTATCAGCTTTTTATTGTCATGGCGGCTACCGGCTATTTGCTGGGATCAACCCAGTCCAGAGAATATGCCGAACCGGAATGGTACGTTGATATCTGGCTGACCATTGTATGGGTTGCCTATCTTGTGGTCTTTCTGGGCACGATTGTTCGTCGCAAAGAGCCGCATATATATGTGGCGAACTGGTTTTATCTGTCATTCATTGTGACTGTCGCCATGCTTCATCTGGTAAATAATATGGCGGTGCCGGTCTCGTTTTTGAATGCCAAAAGCTATTCGGCTTTCTCCGGGGTACAGGATGCACTGACACAATGGTGGTATGGCCATAATGCAGTGGGCTTTTTTCTGACGGCCGGCTTTCTGGGGATGATGTATTATTTTGTCCCGAAACAGGCCGAGCGGCCCGTTTATTCCTATCGTCTGTCCATTATTCATTTCTGGTCGCTGATTTTTCTTTATATCTGGGCAGGACCACACCATCTTCACTATACGGCGCTGCCGGACTGGGCACAAACACTGGGTATGGTGTTCTCGATCATGCTGTGGATGCCGTCATGGGGCGGGATGATCAATGGCCTGATGACACTTTCGGGCGCGTGGGACAAGTTGCGGACCGATCCGATCATTCGCATGATGGTGCTGGCACTCGCCTTCTATGGTATGTCGACCTTTGAAGGGCCGATGATGTCGATCAAGTCGGTCAATTCATTGTCGCATTACACAGACTGGACTATCGGGCACGTGCATTCAGGTGCCCTTGGCTGGAATGGCATGATCACGTTCGGGGCAATTTACTTTATGGTCCCCCGGCTGTGGGGCCGTCAGCGGCTGTATTCATTGCGCATGGTCAACTGGCACCTCTGGCTGGCCACTCTCGGCATTGTGATTTATGCCGCTGTCATGTGGGTTTCAGGGATCACGCAGGGTCTGATGTGGCGTGAATATGATGATCAGGGATATCTGGTCTACTCCTTTGCCGAAACTGTCGCCGCCTTGCATCCTTATTATGTGCTGCGGACAATCGGTGGTCTTCTCTATCTCTCGGGTGCCTTGCTGATGGTCTATAATGTTTACAAGACCATTCGCGGGGATGTTCGGGACGAGGCACCGATGGGCGCACCTGCCCGGACGGTTCCGGCACAATAACAAGGGGTTCTGACATGGCATTACTTGACAAACATGGTAAAATCGAACGCAATGCATCCCTGCTTTTTGTGTTGTCCTTCATTGCAGTTGCGATTGGCGGCATCATTGAGATCGCCCCGCTTTTCTACCTGCAGAATACGATCGAAAAGGTCGAGGGCATGCGGCCCTATACCCCGCTGGAGCTGGCAGGGCGCAATATTTATGTCCGGGAGGGATGCTATACCTGTCACAGTCAGATGATCCGGCCGTTTCGTGACGAGGTTGAGCGTTATGGTCATTATTCTCTGGCAGCGGAAAGCATGTACGACCATCCCTTCCAGTGGGGCTCGAAGCGCACCGGGCCCGATCTGGCACGCGTTGGCGGGCGCTATTCCGATGACTGGCATGTGGACCATTTGATCAATCCGCAAAGTGTGGTGCCGGAGTCTGTGATGCCGAGCTATGCTTTCCTGAAAAGCCGGAAGCTGGATGTATTGGACGTTGACGGCCATCTGGCGGCCAATCGGGCTGTTGGTGTTCCATATTCAGACGCCATGATTGAAAATGCACTGGCCGATATGAGAGCCCAGGCTAACCCCGACAGTGATGATGTCGATGGGCTGATAGAGCGCTATGGAGCGGTGAATGTGCGAAACTTTGATGGAAATCCGGAAAAGCTATCCGAGATGGATGCGCTGGTTGCTTACCTTCAGATGCTGGGAACGCTGGTTGATTTTAGCGCCTACCAGGCTGACCAGAACTATCGTTAGGAGAAAGGCACATGGATTACAACAGTTTACGTCATCTCGCGGATAGTTGGGGCTTGCTCTATCTGGTCATTATATTTGTCGGTGTGGTCTTTTTCGTGTTTCGTCCTGGATCAAAAAAACAGTCCGATGACGCCGCCAATATACCGCTGAGAGAGGACGACGACAATGTCTGATAAAGAAATCGATGAAGCCACCGGTGTTGAGACCACAGGCCATGAATGGGATGGCATCAAGGAATTAAACAATCCCATGCCCCGCTGGTGGCTGTGGACGTTTTATGCGACGATATTGTTTTCCATTGGTTATTGTATTTACTATCCGGCGATCCCGCTAATTGATGGCGCAACCAGGGGCATTGCAAACTTTTCCACACGTGCCAATCTGGCAGAGGATGTTGCGCGGGCGGAAGAAGGCAAATTTGATCTGCTCAGCCGGATTGAAATTACACCTTTGGAAGACATCCGGCATAATGAAGAGCTTTTTCGTTTTGCCACGACAGGGGGCAGGTCGCTGTACAAGGTCTATTGCTCAACCTGTCATGGTTCAGGCGCACAAGGCGCCCCGGGTTATCCGAACCTGAACGATGATGCCTGGATCTGGGGTGGCGACCTTGACGCTATTTATACCTCAATCAGTCACGGCGTCCGGAACACGGAGGATGATGATGCGCGCTATTCAGAAATGATTGCCTTCGGGCGTGACGGCGTGCTTGGGACGCCTGAAATCAGGGATGTTGCCGAATATGTTCTTAAGCTTTCCGGCCAGTCGTTTGATGTGGCTGGCGCGACCCGGGGCGCGTTGCTTTATGCCGATAATTGCGTGGCATGTCATGGTGAGAACGGGGAAGGTGTTCGTGATATGGGTGGGCCTGATATTCAGGATGCAATATGGCTTTACGGGGGGAGCCGGGCAGAGATTATTGCGCAGGTACAAAACCCGAAACATGGCGTCATGCCCCCGTGGCTTGACCGTCTGGGGCCGGCATCTGTGAAGCAGCTGGCAATTTATGTCCACAGTCTGGGCGGGGGCGAAAAAGCCCGGACAGAGTAAATATGGTGAGTATCAGTTGAGCGAAACAAGCGCGCCACAGGCGGACCATGGCCCCGCACCGGTTGAGACATTTGATGCTGAAGCGGTCAATTCGAAAGAAAGCCGCCAGCTTTATGTTGCGCGCAAGAAGGTATTTCCCAAGCGTGCGTCGGGGTCTTTTCGTCAATTAAAGTGGTGGATTATGGCCGTCACGCTGGGTATTTACTATATCACACCCTGGCTCCGGTGGGATCGTGGCCCCTTTGCGCCCGATCAGGCGGTGCTGGTTGATCTTGCCAATCGTCGATTTTATTTTTTCTTTATCGAGATATGGCCACAGGAATTTTATTATGTTGCGGGCCTGCTTGTCATGGCCGGGGTCGGGTTGTTTCTGGTCACCTCGACCGTAGGGCGGGCATGGTGCGGTTACACATGCCCGCAAACTGTCTGGGTGGACCTTTTTCTGGTTGTCGAGCGCTTTTTTGAGGGCGACCGTAATGCCCGGATCAAACTGGACAAGGCACCCTGGAGCGGTGACAAACTCACCAAACGTCTTTTAAAACATGCAAGTTGGCTGGTGATTGCTGTGGCGACCGGCGGCGCGTGGATTTTCTATTTTGCCGACGCGCCGACCTTGTTCATGGATATCTTTACCGGCGAGGCGGCGTATGTCGCTTATGCGACTGTCGCAGTATTGACCCTGACCACCTATACGTTCGGCGGCTTTATGCGGGAGCAGGTCTGCACTTATATGTGCCCGTGGCCCCGCATTCAGGCGGCAATGCTGGATGAGGACAGTTTGACGGTTACCTATAATGACTGGCGGGGTGAGCCCCGCTCGCGGCATGTAAAGCAGTCGGAAACGTCAGCTGGCAACGTCGGCGATTGTGTCGACTGCAATGCCTGTGTGGCGGTGTGCCCGATGGGCATCGATATACGTGACGGACAGCAGATGGAATGCATTACCTGTGCCTTGTGTATTGATGCCTGTGATGGTGTCATGGAAAAGGTGGGGCGCGAAAAGGGCCTGATATCCTATGCTACCCTGCGGGATTATAACGCGAACAAGGCGCTGGAACAGCACCGGGACAATGGTGTTCTGGCAAATGCCGTCGCGCATACGACGTGGCGTTCCATTGTCCGTCCCCGGACAATTATGTACACCGCAGTATGGGGGCTGATGGGTCTGGCGTTACTGGGGCTGCTGCTGACACGTGATCGGCTGGAAGTGAATGTTCTGCATGATCGCAACCCGGTTTATGTGCGATTAAGTGACGGTGCTGTTCGAAATGGCTATGAAATCAAGATATTGAATATGGTGGCCCAGCCACGCACCTTCAGTGTCAAGCTTGACGGCCTGCCCGGTGCCACGATGACGGTTGCAGGATCTGATCAGGAACCGGGACGCAGGTTTGAAATTGCAGTGCCTTCAGACCGGCTGCTCAGCAGCAAAATTTTTGTTCATGTCCCGCGTGCCCGGCTGGTGCCGGGCAAAACAGATTTTGACTTTGTGGTTAGTGATGTGAATGGTGCTGAAACAGCCAGATATGACGCACGTTTCGAAGCCCCGGCAGAAGGAGAAAGATAACAATGTCCAGGTCTGTTCTTCGCGGTTCATTTACTGGCTGGCATATGGCGGCGATCATGGTGTCGTTTTTTGGCGTGATTATTGTCGTCAATTTTACGATGGCGTATCTGGCCGGTAACACCTGGACGGGACTGGTGGTTAAAAACAGCTACGTGGCCAGCCAGAATTTCAACACTGAACTGGAAACGGCGCGCGAACAAATGGCGCGGCAATGGCAAAGCAGTCTTGTGTATGAAGATGGTCTGGTCTCGTTTGCGTTATTTGACAAGGACCGGAATCCTGTTCTGGTGGAGGGTTTAACTGTTCTGCTGGGGCGCCCGGCCTTTGAACAGAAGGATCGGAAGCTTGCCCTCGCTTATCAGGGAAAGGGCATTTATACGGCGGATATCGTTCTTGGCGGGGGAATATGGACTGCCCGGGTCGAAGGCGGGCTTGGGCAAAAACATTACCGGCAGGAATTCCGCTTTACCGTGCGCCCGCCAGAGGCCGGATAATGACTTGTTGCCCCCCCAGCGTTGTGACCACAGTGGCAGAGGGAAGCGCCGGTCGGTCAGCGGCAGAAAAGCTTGAAGAACAAAAATTCCGCCGGGCCGCAAAACCGCTGGAAGAAGGTCTTCTTCAGTCTGATTTCTATGTACCCGAGATGCATTGCGGGGCCTGCATTCATAAAATTGAAACCGGATTACGGGCGTTGGCATTTGTGGTCCGGGCCCGGGTCAACCTCTCTACACGGCGTGTGTCGGTGGTTTGGCGTGAAGCAGAAGGATCGGGCAGGGCCATTGCCCGGTCCATTTCCGACATGGGCTATAGTGCGGATGTGTATGATCTGGGGAATGTTAGCGATCACAACGATAAAACAGGCCGGCGTCTGTTAAGTGCCCTTGGTGTGGCCGGGTTTGCTGCTGCAAATATCATGCTGCTGTCTGTGTCGGTCTGGTCGGGGGCGGAGGATGCGACGCGGCAGCTTTTTCACCTCATTTCAGGTGTGATTGCCACACCGGCCATTGCCTATGCGGGGCAACCATTTTTCAGATCGGCGTTTCAGGCTTTGAAGGCCGGGCAATTGAATATGGATGTGCCGATATCTCTGGCGGTTTTGCTGGCCTGGTCCATGAGTCTGTATGAATCCCTGACCGGTGGGGCAGAAGCCTATTTTGATGCGTCTGTTACCCTGTTGTTTTTCCTGCTGATTGGTCGTTATTTTGATCATCGCATGCGAGAAAAGGCGCGTGGCGCTGTGACCCGGCTGAGCGAACTGTCGGCCAAGGGGGCGACAATTGTACAGCCAAACGGGGACATGGAATATGTCGCCCTTGCGGACGTTATGCCGGGGATGAAAATATCGGTTGCAGCGGGCGAGCGGGTGCCGGTTGATGGCCGTGTGGTAAGTGGCACGGGCGAGCTTGACCGGTCACTCGTGACAGGCGAGAGCGCTCCGGTGAAAATGACTGAAGGCAGTGTTGTTGAGGCCGGCACCTTGAATCTGACGGGCCATCTGGTTCTGGAAGCGACCAGGACGGCGGAAAGGTCATTCCTGTCGGAAGTGATCCAGATGATGGAGGCGGCGGAAAGCGGGAAAGCCCGTTTCATGCGCATCGCGGACCGCGCTGCCAGCATTTATGCGCCGACTGTTCATTTGCTTGCCTTTTTAACCTTTATCGGCTGGACATTATGGACTGGCGGGGACTGGCAATATTCCCTGTATATTGCGATTTCAGTATTGATCATCACCTGTCCCTGCGCATTGGCGCTGGCGGTCCCGATTGTGCATGTTGTAGGGGCCAGTCGGCTTTTTGAGGCGGGCATCATGATCAAGGACGGGGCCGCTTTTGAGAAATTGTGTGATGTTGATACGGTAGTTTTTGACAAGACAGGGACTTTAACAACGGGAACACCACAGATTGTTGGTGGTCTGAACATATCTGACGAGGCACTTGCGCAGGCGGCTGCTCTGGCTGTCGTATCAATACACCCTTATTCAAGGGCAATTGCGGCATATGCGCGTGGTCGTGGCCTGTTGTCTTCTGCGGCTGAGGGGGCGGTTGAATGGCCCGGCTGCGGTGTTGAAGCCCGGGTTAATGGCCACCTTGCCCGATTGGGCCGCAGAGAGTGGGTGCAGGAAATTATCCCTGACAGTGAGGTCGCGAAAACAAGTGATAGTGAAGTCGTGTTCGCGGTTCAGGGGGGACAGGCTTGTGTTTTTGGGCTTGCTGATGAATTGCGTCCTGATGCCGTTGCGACGCTGGCCCTGTTAAGGGCGGCGGGTCTGGAATTGGAAATTCTGTCGGGTGATCGGCCACAACCTGTTGAAGATATTGCCAGCGTGCTGGGCGTCGCAACCTATGCCTGGGGTCAGATGCCTGCAGAAAAGGCATTGCATATTCAGGCCCTGCAATCGGCTGGCAGCAAGGTACTGGTTGTCGGTGATGGCCTGAACGATGCGCCCGCTCTTGCAGCCGGTTTTGTTTCCATGGCGCCGTCATCCGGGTCGGACGTCGGCAGAATGGCTGCAGATCTGGTCTTTACCGGCGCAAGTCTGGACGCGGTCACAACAGCCCGCAATATCGCATTACGTACCGGGCAACTGGTCACGCAGAATTTTGCGATTGCCATTTGTTATAATTGCATTGCTGTGCCGCTGGCCGTCGCGGGCCATGTGACCCCCCTGATTGCGGCAATTGCCATGTCGGCGTCATCTGTTCTGGTGGTGGCAAACGCCCTGCGCCTGAATCTGGGACGTGGCGGGGCGCACAAGGCCGCCGGGGATAAACGTTTCAAGGCGACATCAATGCTGGCGGGAAAAGGAGCATGAGCCATCTGATTTTCCTGATTCCGGTGGCGCTGTTGCTGGGCCTGATTGGTCTGGTGGCCTTTATCTGGAGCCTGAATTCAGGTCAGTATGATGATCTGGACGGTGCGGCTGAGCGCATTCTTGAAGATGACGACAGTTCGCCGGACTAAGTGCCCGACCTGCCTTTACTTTTCCCAAGGCACGCCCGAGCCCCGTGAACGCCCTGTATAAGATATTCTCCCTCCTGAATATAACCGTCGCGACGTGCCCTGGGTGCGACGTTGACCGAACAGGAATTCTGCCTTCATTTTGCCATGGACGGAACTTATCATACATTTGGGAAGTTGGTGCGGTGTAACTTTTTTGCAGGAGACCGGCCATTAGACTCTCGATATTTAACCGTCGACCGATGGTGCGACCGGCACATCTGGTCGGACTTGGCTTTTTGGCAGGCATGTATTTCAACAGTGCCGCCATTGCAGCGCCCGCCCGTGAGGCCATGTCAGCGTTAACCACTGTGGGAGATCTGATATTCCCCGATGTCAAACACATAACCATTGGCGCAGGCCCGCAGTACAGCCCGGATTATTTCGGTTCTGACGATTATGAAATCGGCGCTGATCTGGTTTTTCTGGTTCGCTTCGGCAAGTATTTTTCTGGTAGCAGTGATGGTCTTGAGTTCAACTTTCTGGGCATGGATAATATCCAGCTTGGCCCTACGGCCAGATTATCAGGCGGGCGACGCGAAGGTGTCAATTCTGCCCTGGAAGGGTTGGGTACCATTGACATATCGCCGGAAATTGGACTTTTTGCCAAAGCGACAATGGACAAAAAATACACCCTGCGAATTCGGCTCCTGCATGGTGTGTTTTCGGGTCATGAAGGCCTGACTGCTGACGCCAGCGTGGGTGCGCTGGTTTATCAGAACCGTGAAAAGGACTTTTCGGCATTTGTTGGCGGAAAGGTTACCTTTATTGGGCCCAAATATGCGCAACAGTTTTTTGGTATCAGCCCGGAACAGTCAGAAAGCTCCGGCATTGGTGTGTATGATATTAATTCCGCATTGCGTGATGTCAACCTGAACGCAGGCACATACTGGAAATTTAAAAAGAACTGGTCGTTCAATTCATTCGCCGAATACAGCCGCGCACTGGGCAGCGTTGCCAAATCCCCCCTGATCAAGGAATATGGCAGCGCCAACCAGTTCAAGATCGGCTTTAACATCACCTATACGTTTTATTATGATTAGGCTTGCCGCCTTAACCCAGGATCAGGCTGCCGGTCAGGCCCATCAGAAAGCCGGCAACAGCGCCCAGTGACGGTGCCCAGTGTTTTTTCAGCCGGGCTTGCGGCGCTATATCCTGGAATGTCAGATACAAAATACCGCCTGCGGCAAAAAGCATCAGGGCCCCCAAAAGGGATTCGTGGCTTGCCAGATAGGTGTGGCCTGTATAGGCCGCTACAGGGCCCAACAGGACCAGTGCCGTAAAGAGAGAGAGCACCTTCCGGGCTGTAAATTTTCCGGTCTGCATAATTTCGCGAAAGGCATTAAAGCCTTCCGGCAGGTTTTGCAGGGCAATCATCAAGGCGAGTAACAGACCCGCCTTGTTCTGAAGTGCCATCATGGCCCCCAATGCCATGGCTTCCGGGATAAAGTCGAGTAACATGGCAAGCAATTGGGAAACAGATCCGCCGCGACGTTCAATGGCGCGGTCCAGAAAGAAGAAGGCCAGGCCCCCGGCGGCGAAGGAAAAGATGACCCAGCCCGATTCCAGATGTTTTCGGCCTTCGGGTACCAGCACAAGGGCAATTGCGGCGAGCAGGATGCCGCCCCCAAAGGCAATAACGGTATGTCGAAATTCCCGGTTAAGCCATTGTGGCCGAATATTTGTATTCATGGCGGCAAAGGCACCGACAGGTATTGTGAGGCCCGCAAGGGTGGCAAGGAGAAGGGCCTGTGAGAGTGGAGTCATATATGCACCCGGTAGATAAATACTGGAATGCCAAACTATATGTGAAAATTCCTATTGGGCAAACAAATGCCCCGGATTTTCGTCAGACAGCCTTCTTTTCCGTAATATGCAGAAGGTCAGGCCGCTGGCGCAGGCGATAGCTCAAGGTGCCAATGCCAACAGAGGCTACCAGTGCTGCAGCACCAATACAGATGCCAAGCGATGAGGGCGTTCCATCATATAGATGCGCAGAAATGCTGGAGCCGAAACTTGAGCTCAGGCTTTGAAGGGTGCCGATACAGGCTGCGGCAATGCCACCAACCATCCCGAACGCATTGAGCGCCAGTCCGGTCGTGGTTGGCGTTGTCAGCCCGAAAGCGATGAAGAAAGTCCAGATACCCGCGACTACCATCCAGACGGGGCCACCGTAAACGGTCGAGACAAAGGTAATGCATCCCGACAGAACTACAAATACCAGCCCCGTCATCAGCACAACATGTACCGGATATTTTCCAAGCAGCCAGTTGCACAGGATAGACCCAAACAGCCCGACTAAAGCCGTGGCCGAGAAAAGCAGACTGAAGGATAGTTCGCTGAACTCATAATAGCCGGTCAGGATAAGCGAGGAAGAGGATATCCAGGCCATAATCCCGGCTGCCATGCAGATTTGTATGGCGATTGATGGTCCGCTGACTACATGTTTGATCATGCTGAAGCATGTTTTAAAGATATTCAGAAATGATGTTCTGAAACGCCGGTGAGGGGGGTGGCTCTCCGCAAGAAGTATGAAAGAGAGGACCAACAACGTCCCCCCAAAAGCGGCGGGGAAGAAAAAGACGCTTCTCCATCCTGCAACCGATAAAAGCAGGGTGCCAATTTGCGGCGCAATCATGGGGGTCAGGTAAAAAATAGTGGTCATGGAAGCAATTTGCCGGGCGGCAGCCACCCCGGAAAAGTGATCCCGGACAAGGGCCCGGGTGACCGTAATGCTGGCTGCTGCAAAAAGCCCCTGGACACCGCGCCATAGCAACAGTTCGTTGCCGTCAGAAGCATAGGCGCATAGCAGGGAAGCAACTGCATAGCCAAAACAGCCGAGCAATATGATGGGGCGCCGCCCCAGCCAGTCAGACAGCCAGCCCCATAAAAGCTGCCCGACAGCAAAAATGGCAAAAAACAGCCCGATAGTGAGTTGGGCTGTTGCCGTTGACAGGCCCATTTCACGAACCATGGTGGGCAAGGCGGGTAGCAGGACATCAATGGCCAGCGCCGCCATGGCCGTTAATGCCCCAAGAAGGATCGTGAATTTCCAGGTCCCAGGCGTTGCTGCAAAACGAGGAGAAGACATTACGGCGATTCCCGGCACGGGTCAGATGCAGATCAGCAGTATCAAAAAATCAGGCCGCTCGCGTGCGCGAAGGTCTGCGAGAATTGTGTCCTTGACGGCCGTTTGCGGCTTTTGGTGAGAAAGGCTTTGCCTTCGTGCGATTGCCACGATTTCCGCTGTTCCGCTTTGGGGCTGCCATAATTGGTCCTGCAGGTTCTTCCCCAATGACGGTCAAACGCTGACGTGTCAGTTTTTCAATGTCGCGCAGATAGGCACGCTCTGTTTCATCACAAAACGAGATGGCGATGCCTTCCATCCCTGCACGGGCTGTACGGCCAATGCGATGCACATAGCTTTCCGGTTCATTGGGAAGCTCGTAATTAATCACATGTGAAACATCAGAAACATCAATGCCACGGGCAGCAATGTCCGTCGCAACCAGAACGCGGGCATTGCCGTTGCGGAATCTTTCCAGTGCTTTCTGCCGCGCGGTCTGGGACTTGTTGCCATGAATGGCGTCTGACGAGATGCCACGCTTGCCAAGATGTTCGGAAACACGATTGGCGCCGTGCTTTGTCCGGGTAAAAACAATGACGCGGCTAAAATCCTTGTCGCCTAATAATTCTTCCAGCAGTTCGCGTTTTTCAGACATATCGATATGATACACACGCTGGTCAATCCGCTCGACGGTCAGGGTCTGGGCCTTGACCTCGACCTTGACCGGATCTACGAGAATATCACGTGCCAGTTTTTCAATTTCAGGTGCCATGGTTGCAGAGAAAAGCAACGACTGGCGGGCCGTTGGCATTGCCGCGATAATTTTACGGATATCACGAATGAAACCCATGTCGAGCATGCGATCGGCTTCATCCAGAACCAGAGTATTTGTGGTTTTCAGCTGCACATGGCCCTGATTGATCAAATCCAGCAGACGGCCGGGCGTTGCGACAAGAATGTCAACACCATGCGCCATGGCTTTCACCTGGCGCAACTGGTTCACACCGCCAAATATCACGGTACTGCGCAGTTTCAGGTTTCGCCCGTAGGTCTGGAAACTTTCAGCGATCTGCAGTGCCAGCTCGCGGGTAGGTGCCAGGATCAGCGCACGGGCCCCTTTGGGGGCAGGGCGCGTCGCCTCGGCAGACAGACGTTGCAGGATCGGCAAGGCAAAAGCCGCCGTTTTGCCGGTGCCGGTCTGGGCAATGCCCAGAACATTCCGTCCTTCAAGCAGTTGTGGAATAGTTTGCTGCTGTATAGGGGTTGGAGATGTGTATTTTTCGTTGGACAGAGCCTTCAGGAGCGGCTCAATGAGTCCAAGATCGTTAAATGAAGATATAGTAGTCATATGTATTACATAGTCCTTGAATGCCACAACAACGGCCTGAATCCATTCAGGATCCGAGGTTTGTGGCCATTTGCTGCCTGCCCTCGCGCGGGGGCGCATGCTTTGATTTATGGGATTGTTCGGGACCAGACGCCAGATCAGTTTTTGGAGAACCGGGGACGAATTGCGCGATCACGAAAAAATTCTGGCGGACAATGCGCGCAATTATCATTGAAGTCAAGCGGCGAATGTGCGGTGCTGAAATTATACGGCGGGTGGGGATTGGAAATGTGTGCCAAAACAGGTCACATGCTGCCGATATTGCTTACACAGGGGTAGTTTATAATTCAGGCATGGTCATTAACTATTTGATATTTATATTATATTATCATGTGGCATGGATGTTGCTGTGTATGGGGTGAGGTTACAAAATACACATGAGAATAAATGGAGAATTTCTAATGGCTTCGATGAAAAAAGTACTGAATACTGTTGCTGCTGTGGCGATTGCCGGTTTTGTTGCTGCCCCTGCCGCCAACGCCACGGTTATGTTCGCCAGTTCTGTTATTGATGCTGACAGCACCGGCGTAACCAAGGGTGGTGGCGCGATCAACGGATCACGCCTGACCGGCGCCAATGCCTTGGGTGCGCCAGACGGGTCCTTCTACAGCCTTGGTTTTGGCGGGTCGCTTACATTGGGTTTCGATAATATGATCGGCAACGGCGAAGTAACCGTCTGGGAAACAACTGGCGGTACATACCCGCTGGAACTGGCTAATATTTATCTGTGGGATACTGTTGACGCCCTGTGGCAGTTTGCCGGAAGTGTGACCAACAACCCCCAGGGTGGCCAGTCGCTTCTGGTGGCCGGATTATGTGATACGGGTTGTTCTTATCTGCGCATCACAGACGCATCGAATGCAGCCCTGCACAATAATTCTGCTGACGGGTTCGACGTTAATGCCATCAGCGTCCAAAGCTATGACGGTCCGGGGCCAAACGATGTTCCTGCCCCTGCATCTTTAGCCTTGCTTGGTCTTGGACTTGCTGGTCTGGGTGTTGCTCGCCGGAAGTAAGCATACCTGACGGCTCTAATTTCTGGGTTCAAGACGAACGGCGCTGCCTGATGAAGGTGGCGCCGTTTCCTTATGTATGGCAAAAATCGCACAAAGTGATACAAAAAAAATTGTTTTCTTAAAAAAATGTGTTATATTGATAGTCGAGTTTAATGACAGGCTGGTGTTCCTGTCTGTTTCGAGCCGTTAATCGAGGAGTTATCAATGTATACTCAGGGTCTGGATATCGAGAAAGGTGACAAGAGCATTCCCCTGTCAGAGGGTATGACAGAGCAGGAGCGCCGTTTTCAGGCGCGAATTGATGCCGAGGATAAAATTGAGCCTAATGACTGGATGCCGGAAGCTTATCGCAAAACCCTGATCAGGCAGATTTCGCAGCACGCCCATTCCGAGATTGTGGGGATGCTGCCCGAGGGTAACTGGATTACGCGGGCACCGTCGCTGCGACGCAAAGCTGTATTGCTGGCCAAGGTGCAGGACGAGGGTGGCCACGGTCTTTATCTTTACAGTGCGGCAGAAACGCTGGGCATTTCTCGTGATGAAATGGTGGCGCAACTGCTTGATGGCCGTGCCAAATACTCCAGTATTTTTAATTATCCCGCAACAAGCTGGGCTGATATCGGAGCGATTGGCTGGCTGGTGGATGGTGCCGCCATCATGAATCAGGTGCCCTTGTGCCGCTGTTCGTACGGGCCTTATTCCCGGGCGATGATCCGGGTGTGCAAGGAAGAGAGTTTTCATCAGCGTCAAGGCTATGAAAATATGCTGACCCTGTCTCGCGGGACGCCAGAGCAGAAAGAAATGGCTCAGGACGCATTGAACCGCTGGTGGTGGCCGTCGCTGATGATGTTTGGCCCGCCTGATACTGATTCAGCACATTCCGCACAATCGATGAAGTGGAAAATCAAGCGCTTTTCCAATGATGAACTGCGCCAGAAATTTGTTGATGCCACTGTTCCGCAGGCTGATTTTCTGGGTTTGAAAATGCCTGATGACAAGTTGAAGTGGAATGAGGAAACCGGTCATTATGATTTCGGTGAAATCGACTGGGATGAGTTGAATAACGTGATCAAGGGCAATGGTCCCTGTAACAAGTTGCGCATGAAAAAACGCACGACCGCCCACGCAAAGGGCGAATGGGTGCGTGAAGCAGCCATGGCTTATGGCGAAAAGCGCCGGGCCCGTAACGCCAAACGCGCAGCGTAAGGAGATTGACGATGAGCAAGAAAGAATGGCCGCTTTACGAGGTCTTTATTCGCAGCAAGAACGGTTTGAATCATAAACATGCAGGCAGTCTGCACGCGGCTGATCCGGAAATGGCGCTGGAAAATGCCCGCGATGTTTATACGCGCAGGCTGGAGGGGGTTAGTATCTGGGTTGTGGAATCCAGTGCAATTACCGCGTCGGATCCTGTTGACAAGGGCATGATGTTTGAACCGGCCCAGAGCAAGATTTATCGCCATCCGACATTTTACGAAATTCCGGATGAAGTGAAAAACATCTGATTAAAATTGAGTGAGACAGGTGATGACCAATACTGCGAACAAACAGGCTCATTTCGATTATCTGCTTCGCCTTGGCGACAATGCCCTTATTCTGGGGCAGCGTCTGGGGGAGTGGTGCGGCCATGCAGCCGAGCTGGAAGAAGATATCGCCATGACGAATGTGGCACTTGACCAGATAGGACAGGCCCGGGAATTGCTTGCCTATGCCGGCGAACTTGAAGGCCATGACCGCACGGAAGACGATCTGGCCTTTCTGCGTGAAGAAAAGGCCTATCGCAATCTGCTGCTGCTTGAGCAGCCGAACGAGGACTTCGCCTATACCATCGTGCGCCAGTTTCTGTTTGATGCCTTTAATTTTGAACTGTACAGCAAGCTGGTGGCATCTGCGGATGAGCGGTTGGCGGCAATTGCGGCCAAATCCCTGAAGGAAGTCACATATCACGTACGACACAGTTCGGAATGGGTGGTCCGGCTGGGTGACGGTACGACAGAAAGTCATGAGAAAATTCAGACAGCACTGGACGACCTGTGGATGTACACAGGTGAGCTGTTTGCTATGGACGATGTTGACGCCGCCATGATCAAGGCCGGAATCGGTGTGGATCTGGCCGAGTTAAAACCGCGGTGGGATACCCGCGTTGACGAGGTGCTGGGGCAGGCGACACTGGAGCGTCCGGCAGATGGCTGGATGCAAAGTGGCGGCAAAACCGGCACCCACAGCGAGCATATGGGTTTTCTGCTGGCTGAAATGCAGTATATGCAGCGCGCCTATCCCGGTGCGACCTGGTAAGGTATTCAATCAATGACCCCGGAACAGACAGTACAGGAAAACGAGAAAATCAGGGGGCTTCTTGAGGAAGTCACTGACCCTGAAATTCCTGTTTTGAGCGTGCTGGATTTGGGGGTTGTTCGGGATGTGCGGAAGCTGGAAAGCGGGGTTGAGGTAACGATCACGCCAACCTATTCCGGCTGTCCGGCGATGGATATGATAGAGTTTGAAATTCGCGCCGCCCTCGCGCGTGCGGGGTATGATCCGGTGACCGTGAAAACGGTTTTGTCACCGGCATGGACGACAGACTGGTTGACAGAAGAAGGCAAGCGCAAGCTGTTTGAATATGGTATTGCGCCGCCGGAAAAACCATCGGGCAGCAAGCGGGCTCTTTTTTCTGAAGACAGCGGTATCCGGTGCCCGAATTGCAAATCACTGAACACGGAGCGGATCAGCGAATTTGGTTCAACCGCCTGCAAGGCGCTTTACCGGTGTGTCGATTGTCGCGAGCCGTTCGATTATTTTAAATGCATCTGATTTCAAGAGGGTATAATGGCCAGGTTTCATAAACTGAAAATCAAGGACGTTCGGCGCGAGACTGAAGATACGGTTTCTATTGCCTTTGATGTGCCGGAAAACCTTGCCGATGAGTATCTGTTTTCTCAAGGCCAGCATCTGACCCTGCGCCAGACAATTAATGACGAAGATGTGCGGCGGAATTATTCGATTTGCAGCGGCGTCGGGGACGGCGAGCTTCGGGTCGCCATCAAGAAAGTTGCTGACGGGCGGTTCTCGACCTTTGCCAATGATAACCTGAAAATCGGCCAGGAAATTGATGTGATGACCCCGATGGGGCATTTTTACACCACACTGGATGCGGCGCAGTCGAAACATTATATGGCTTTTGCGGCAGGCAGCGGGATCACTCCGGTCATGTCGATTATAAAAACCGTGATGGCGACAGAACCGGCAAGCCGTTTTACCCTGTTTTATGGCAATCGGAACGTGTCCTCCATCATCTTCCGGGAAGAACTTGAAGACCTGAAAAATCGCTATCTTGGGCGGTTGAGCATCTATCATATTCTCAGCCGCGAGCATCAGGATGTTGATTTGTTCAATGGCCGGATTGACAGTGAGAAATGTGGCATCCTGTGCAAGGCACTTGTTTCGTCAGAGGACGTGGACGAGGTTTTCCTGTGCGGCCCGGAAGAAATGATCAATTCAGTTTCGGCCGAGTTACAAAAGGCCGGGGTTGACAAAAGCCATATCCATTTTGAGCTCTTTACCACAGCTGGTGCACCGGCGGCAAATGCCAAAAAGCATGTCTCTGCCCCGATTGAGGCCAAGGGCGACGAGGCAAAGGTGACCGTTGTGCTTGATGGTGTGAAGACCAGTTTCCCCTTACCCTTCAATGATGAAAGCGTGCTGGACGCGGCCCTGAAAACGGGGCTGGACCTGCCGTTTGCCTGCAAGGGGGGCGTCTGTTGTACGTGTCGCGCCAAGCTGGTTGAAGGCAAGGTCGATATGGCGGTCAATTATTCCCTGGAGCCGGACGAAGTGGCAGCCGGGTTTATTCTGACCTGTCAGGCGCGCCCGCTGACCGATGAGATTGTCGTCGATTACGATCACGCCTGATGTAATGATCAGCCAAACGGACCAAAACTGAAACTGTCGTCGTTGCTGGCGTCTGGTGGGCCGAAAAAGTCTTTATGTTCGGTATTCAGTTCACGCCATCTGGACTTGAAGCATTTGAAAATTCGCTGGCCGCATTGTTTCCGGCCTATAGATGTGATCTGGGCATTCATAATGTCGGCGGTGAATTCCACGAAAATATTGTGGAGCAGGGTCCGTGCCTTGCCAGCTTCCCCTGTACTGTCGGTTATCAGGGCTGCACTTAGCAGTTTATAGTCATCATTCTTTTTGGCAAACGCTGCCAGTTCAACAAAATTCAGAACCTTGCCGGTCTTTACGAGATCAGTGAATTGTTTAATATCTTCAAGTGATGCAACCATCATTATTATCCTCTTGCCAATGGGGGGCAACTGGTGCCCATCTATCCATCAGACGCGCAAGAGGTGTTTTTGTGACGGGGGGTGTCAGTCGGCCAGGTCGCCCCACAGATCATAAGCGTCAGCGGCGGCGATCTTTACCTTGACGATGTCGCCGGGTTGCAGGTCAAATTCATCGTCAATATAGACATTACCGTCAATTTCCGGCGCATCGGCCTTTGATCGCCCAATGGCCCCGTTTTCGCCAGTATCATCTATGATAACGTCCAGCGTTTTGCCGATTTTGGCCGCCATGCGACGTGTCGAAACCACTTGCTGGGCCGCCATGAAACGCTCCCAGCGGTCCTGTTTCTCGTCTTCCGGCACGTGCCCTTCCAGTGCATTGGCGCGGGCACCCTCGACATTTTCATATTTGAAGCACCCCACACGATCAAGCTCGGCCTCTTCCAGCCAGTCGAGCAGAAACTTCACATCGTCTTCAGTCTCGCCCGGGAAACCGACAATGAAGGTCGAGCGAATGGTCAGGTCCGGGCATATCTCGCGCCATTTTCGGATCCGGTGCAGAACCTTTTCCTGATTGGCCGGGCGCCGCATGGTTTTCAGCACGTTGGGGCTGGCATGCTGGAAGGGAATATCCAGGTAGGGCAGAATGCGCCCTTCCGCCATCAGCGGGATGACATCATCCACATGTGGATAGGGGTAGACGTAGTGCAGACGGGTCCAGATGCCAAGGTCGCCGAGGGCATCTGCCAGATCGGTCATATGTGCCCGAACTTCCCGCCCGCGCCACTGGCTTGCGGCATGGCTCAGGTCAACACCATAGGCACTGGTGTCCTGACTGATGACCATCAGTTCCTTCACACCGGCGTTCGCCAGTTTCTCGGCCTCGCGCAGGACGGCACTGGTGGGGCGGCTTGCCAGCTTGCCGCGCATCGACGGAATAATGCAGAAGGAGCAGCTGTGATTGCAGCCTTCCGAAATTTTCAGATAGGCATAGTGGCGCGGCGTCAGCTTGATACCTTCCGGGGGCACAAGATCAATATAGGGGTCGTGGATTTGCGGTGCGGCTTCATGCACGGCCTTGACCACCGCTTCATACTGATGCGGGCCGGTGACGGCCAGAACGCCGGGATGTGTTTCACGGATGGCATTTTCTTCCACACCCATGCAACCGGTCACAATGACCCGGCCATTTTCGGCCAGCGCTTCACCAATGGCGTCCAGACTTTCCTGCTTGGCACTGTCGAGAAAGCCGCAGGTATTGACAATGACCACATTGGCATCGTCGTAAGTACCGGAAATCTGATAGCCTTCAGACCGAAGTTGGGTGATGATCCGTTCGGAATCCACGAGCGCCTTTGGGCAGCCCAGACTGACAATGCCGACCTTCTGTGCGTTTGACACGACTTTCTCATCCATATTGTTCATGGCGACGTTATAGGCGAGCGTGTAACTGTTGCATAGTCCTTTGTACTGCTTTTCAGGTGTCATTTTGTCTGGCAGATGTTATCAATCAATTGAATTCCTGAGCAACCATCAAGGAACAAAGATCAGCCATGCCATCACTGACCGATACGCCAGCCCAAATGCCGCCAGAACGGTTGATCATCGGGATCACCGGGGCGTCCGGTGCTATTTATGGCCTGCGGCTGTTACAGGTGCTGCATAAAACCGCCGTTGAAACGCATTTGGTCATGTCCAAATCGGCGCAGTTGACCATCAGTGCCGAACTGGATGTGAGCCCTGATGAGATCAGGAAGCTGGCGGATCATGTCCATACGCCGGGCGATCTGGGCGCGGCGATCTCCAGCGGATCATTCCGGACCAGCGGCATGATTGTTGCCCCCTGTTCGATCCGCACCATGTCGGATATTGCAACGGGCAGCACCCAAAGCCTGCTGACACGCGCGGCGGACGTTGTGTTAAAGGAACGACGTCGGCTCGTGCTGATGTTGCGGGAAACGCCGCTGCATCTGGGGCACTTGCGTTCGGCGGTGGCGGTGACGGAAATTGGTGCTATTGTGTTGCCCCCGGTGCCTGCTTTTTACAATCGCCCCAAAACTATCGACGATATTGTCGATCATTCGGTCGGGCGTGCCCTTGATTTGTTTGATATAGACGTCGGGATCGTGAAGCGCTGGAAGGGCGAGGGCTGATAATGCCCGCTGCCTCGCAGCCTGATGACAGTGATGATCTTTGGCAGTTCTCTGCCACATTATACGCTGCGGATGAGGTAAAAGACTGGTGCCTTTTCTGGCAGGGAGAATACAAGGCCGACGTCACCCTGCTTTTATGGCTATGCTGGATGGAACATCGCCGCGGCGTACATCTGGATACGGGGCAGATTGCCCGTGCCATTTCAGTGGTTGCCGACTGGCGGCAGAATATTATCGAGCCTGTCCGCCACGCGCGGACACACCTGAAAACCATACGCGAGAGCCTGCCTTCACGTGAATATGGCGATATACGGGGAAAATTGCTGGAAACGGAACTGGCAGCCGAGCGTATGGAACAGTCAATGTTGCTGCGATCTTTCGTCGACATGTCACAGAACCCTGCACAGCCGGGGGAAAGCAATATAATGCGTTACCTTGGGCTGCTGACGGACAGGTTATCAGCAGATGATCGCCGCCGTTCAGAACAGATTTCCAAACTATCCTGCACAATCGAATATTGATATGCGGTTAGAAATATCCCTGATTTAATTGACAGGATGCAGTTTAAAACAATCTTTATGTGAATATTTGATTGTTTTAAAATTTTAAGAAACTATCTTAAATCAATTATTTTTTTCAGGGGTTTGAGAATAAATGAAGGCATTTATATCATATTCGCATAAAGACGAATGGGCATTGGAAAAACTACATGGGCATCTAGCCCCATTGCGGCGTGAAGGAAAAATTGACGAGTGGTTTGATCGTAAAATTCTTGCGGGAGAAAATATTGATAGCCAAATTTCTAGAGGGTTAGAGACCTCCGAGCTTTTTTTACCCCTGATAAGCCCGGATTTTATTGCTTCTGCTTATTGTTGGGAGCGTGAGATGAAGTATGCGCTTGATAAACACGCCGGTGGTACAGTGCGAATAGCGCCAATAATAGTAGAGCCATGTGACTGGAAACAGACACCTTTAGGTAAACTTAAAGCGTTGCCCTGCGATGGAATGGCGATAGCTGAGTGGCCCAATAGGAATAGTGCTTTTCTCAATGTAGTAACGGAGTTGCGACGAATATTGATAGATTACGAAACCAATACTGAAAATAACGCAAAGAACATTACTAGACATCATTTGACCTCTCGGAATAAAATAAAAATAAAACGGGATTTTGATAAAATTGATATAGATGAGTATCGAGATAAAGCTTTTGAAAAATTCCAAGAATATATGAGACATTCAATTGATGAAATCAATATGAATGAGAGCATTCGAACACGTTTTAAAATTCTTGATGACAGTAAGTTCTCTTGTACTGTTATAAATAAACTTAAAAAAAACAGCATAGGGTATTTAACCGTTACCAAAAGGAATAATAGTATTGGCTTTGGTGATATAACTTACTCATATTCAGAAGATTCGTCATCTACCAGTGCAAACGGGGCTTATAGTATTGGAACAGATGATTACGAAATATTTCTTAAAGGAATTTTTGGTGCGAGTTCAGATATTCGCATTACTGTTGAAGAGGGAGCGCAAGAACTTTGGAAACAATTGTTGGAGCGAGCGGGGATAAGCGATGTCTAAATTTAATCGATTTCGTTGCAAAAACTGTGGCCATCGTTTTGAGGCCGAGGTGGCGGATGAAGAGGAAAAACGTGAGGCTGAGCGCAAACAACAAAGATTGTCTTCTTTGCAATGTCCCAAATGTTATCGGACTGATTTAAGGGCTGGATGGGAATAAATACGCCCTGACATAATGTCATTCATATCAGGGGGCAAGTTGCCGGAGGTGAATGGCCATTTTATGACAGATTTAGCCGCATTTAGAATATTGTTTAGACCCGAGCGTGCTTTCTACTCATGACACATAAGGAAATTTTGGGCTTCGTCGCAATTGTTCTGACGTTTGTGGCGTTCTGGCCCTATATCAGGTCGATACATCGGGGGGCAACCAGACCGCATGTGTTTTCATGGGTGATCTGGGGGGTGACGACCTTTATTGTATTTCTGGCCCAGCTTGCCGACAGGGGCGGGGCCGGTGCCTGGCCGATTGGTGTTTCCGGCATCATCACCATTTATGTCGCCTTGCTGGCTTATCTTAAAAAGTCAGACAGTAGAATTACCCGCGTTGACTGGCTGTTTTTTACCCTCGCCATGGCCTCTGTGCCGCTATGGTATTTCACGTCTGATCCCCTGTGGGCGGTGGTAATACTGACCTTTGTGGATTTGCTGGGCTTTGGCCCGACCTTTGCCAAGGCTTATTATTATCCGCATGAAGAGCAACTCACGTTTTTCGCCCTGATGGGCCTGCGCAATTTTATCTCCATTCTCGCGCTTCAACATTATTCCGTGACCACTGTGTTGTTTCCGGCGGCGATTGCGCTGGCATGTATCGTATTTATTTTTATGGTAGCGCGCAGACGGCGCTTGCCCGCAGAATAAAGATTCTGTTAATTTGACATTTGTCGTTATATTTGATAAATATAGACATATGTCAAATTTTGACAGTCAGGAGAAAGCGTATGCTTGTCGCGGTCACAGAGTCGGAAAATGGTCGGCGCAAGGAATATTCCGAACAGGAATTTCAGGCCATGCAGCGTACGGTGATAAATATTTTCAATCGCTGGGGGCTAACAGACAGCGAGGCCGCCTGCCTTTTAGGGGGTATTTCTCCCAGAACGCTTCATCGCTGGAAGGGGGGGCAATATAGTCCTTATAACCGTGATCTGGCGGATCGTATGTCGCTGGTTCTGGGTATTCACAAGGCATTGCGGATTGTTTTCAGTGAACCGGCGCGGGGCTACGCCTGGATTACCGCACCAAACGAGGCGTTCGGTGGCCGGTCTGCCCGTGATGTTATGATGAATGGCGGCATGGCTGATCTGGCGCAGGTGCGTCGTTATCTGGATTCGGTACGTGGCGGATGGTGAAAGCGCCCTTGTCCCGGGTAAAATGGTCCGCTACCCATCGCCTCATTTTATCCAAATATCCCCCCATAGACCTGTTTGATGACGTCGCGGACCCCCATGACTGGGAAGCGCTGGCCCGGGCAGAGGCCCGGACGAACCCCGCGATATTTGATATTATCGGTGATCTGGCGCAAGTGCCACCCGATCGTCGCCTGACAGGGCCGGGGGCAGGGTGGGTCATGGCTGCCTTTACCCATATATCCCCGGACCGGAAAACACGCTTCAGTGATGGCAGTTTTGGTGTTTATTATGCTGCGGGGAATATTGAAACGGCGCTGCATGAACATGTCTTTCATATGCAAAGGTTCTATGCCCAAACCAATGAGGGGGCTGGCTGGATATGCGAGGTACGCCAGCTGGTGGGCAAGATTGACGCTGAACTGGTGGATTTGCGGCACGGCGATTTCAGGGCGCTGATGAACCCGGACAGTTATATAGAATCGCAGGCGTTTGGGGCGGAATGCCGGCGTGAAAACAGGCAGGGCATTGTTTACCCCAGCCCGCGCAACCCCGGCGGTGAATGTATTGCCGCCTTTTTTCCGGATGTGGTCAGCCCGCCGGTACAGGGCGATCATTTCAGATACCACTGGAACGGCACCCGTATAGATTATATCAAACAGCTTTCGGGCGAGAAACTGGTCTTTGAGGTATTTATCGGGCACGAAGGTCGTCAAACCGGCACAAATTTATGATGATGGCCTAATATGGCGTACCGTCCTTGCGGGCGAATACCCATTTCCCGTCGACGTTTAGCGCTTTAAGGTCATCATCAGGATAACGGGCGGCATCACCCGGCGTCCGGTCGCCGATTTCCAGATATATGACGTCCTCATCTGTTTCATTCAGCAGGCAATGGCTGTCACCAGAGCCCGCCTTGAAGCCTGCGCACATACCGGGCGCAAGTCGTGTTTTTCCTTCGTCAGTATGGAGTGTGGGATGTCCTTCCAGAATATAGATGAACTCGTCTTGTCTGGTATGGGAATGGCGCAAGGCTGACCTGCCGCCGGGGGCGAGGCGTGTCAGGTTTACGCCGAAATTTTCAAGGTCAAACAAGTCACCAAGCGGGCGCTTTTCCCGCCCTGCCACGCGTGAGGCAAACGGTTCGGGATAGACGGAAGCTTTCTGCCGCAATGGTGCTTCCGAAGCCCTGATGGCGACGGGGCTGGATGTTTTTGCCATTTAAGTCTCGCTGGATGTAAAGATCGGGTTGAGCATGTGCAGAATAATCGATGATATTTTATGCATATTTACGCCTCAACCGGCAACACTCAAATTGAAGGCTTTGCGGGCAAGCTGTTCCCATAGGGAAATCAGGTCATGAGGCTGCAATGTGCGCCCTCATTAAGTTATTGAAATATTTCTGGAATATGGTGGGCCGTACAGGATTCGAACCTGTGACCTAGTGATTAAGAGTCACCCTTAGGCCATTCCCAAGAAATTCCAATAACATTCAGAATAATAATATAACTTATTGATAAGTCAATATAATTATTGCCATAGCTTCCCATTGCGTTCCAAGCCATATAGGCGCATACTGTTCCCATGGTGTTCCCACAGATACCCGGTGATTAGGTTTTGGAATGAAATTTAGCGATCGAAGTGTGGCGGCAATTAAGCCAACAGATAAGCAACAGGAGATACCGGATTCGCTTTTGCCGGGTCTGTATTTGCGCGTTATGCCGTCTGGCGTTAAATCCTGGGCTGTCAGGTATAGGGCGAATGGCAAGCAGAGGCGGCTAAGTCTGGGCAAATATCCTGCCGTGTCTCTTGCGGCCGCGCGTGATCTTGCGCGAACTGCCATGAAGAATGCTGCAAGGGGTGTAGACGTTCAGGCCGAGAAGATGGAACGCCGCAAAGGTGGGGCCGATGATATTGCGGGCGTGATTGATCTGTTCATAGAACGACACGCCAAGCAGCAAAACAGAACATGGAAAAAGACTGAAAGCATTCTGAAAAACTATGCGCTGAAGGCATGGAAAGGCCGCAAGGTCGAGGATATTACACGGAAGGACGTTATCGCCCTTGTTGATGGGGTTCACGCTCATGCGCCGATTATGGCAAACAGGGTGCTTGCTGCAGTACGAAAAATGTTCAACTGGTGTGTGGGGCGCGATCTGATCCAGAATTCGCCTGCCTTTGGTGTCACTCCGCCAGCGAAAGAGCGGAAGCGAAACCGGATATTGTCAGACGAAGAAATAAAGGCGTTCTGGCAAGCCTCTGAAAGGGAGGGGTATCCCTTTGGTGATGCGTTTCGCCTCATGCTTATTACTGGCCAGAGACGGGAAGAGGTTATTGCCATGAGATGGTCGGAAATAGACCTGCCCGGACAGGTTTGGGAGATTCCCGGCAGTCGGACAAAAAATGAAAAGGCTCACCGTGTTCCCCTTGGGCCTATGGCTATCGGGATTCTGAAAAAGTGCCCAAAATTCCTGGATCAAAGCGGTGATGTTGTGGACTTTGTTTTTCCGGCGAGTGGCAACAATCAAAATTCAATCAGTGGTGTTTCACGAGTGAAGGCCAGAATTGAAACCGCCATGAGGAATGAGTTGCAGGTTGATAGCCTTGAACGCTGGACGCTGCATGACCTGCGCAGAACTTTTGCCAGTGGATGCCGTCGCGCAGGTGTGGCGCTGGATGTTGTGGAAAAGATGATCAATCATATCAGTGGCAGTTTTGCCGGTGTCGTGGGGGTGTATCAGCTGCATGATTACGAAGGCGAAAAGCGCGAAGCGGTGAAGGCTTGGGAGGGCTTGCTTCGGATAATAATCCATGAGAAAAACCGGGGCCTTTCAAATGCCTCGTGAAACCACTTATTTACCCACGAACGAAAAGATGGCCTCTCTTGCAGTGATGGCGCTGTATGCAATCATTGCCTATCCGGATGATAGAAACAAGCGAGATAGATTTGTCAATGCACTTCGGGCCCTCTTTTCCAAGGAATATATAAGGCGGGGCGGTTTGCGGTCAAAAATAGAGGATAAATATAGGCAGTTGCCCAACCAGCAAATTAATGGCCAACTGAACCGCGCGTTTAACCAAATATATAAGCGCTTTCAGGCTAATATGATCTTTCAGCAAAGGGTGATGCGGGAATTTGGTTTAGATGGCCCTGCGTTGGGCAGAGCTAAATTTATTCTGAAACGCAACAAGCATACAGGTGCAGTTAAATTATTCAGCCAAAAAAACAAGAATAACAGACCAACCATCACTTCAGTTATCAAGGACTTTAACCCAGTGGACATGGAAGATCTGGATGCTGGAGATCATGCTTGGTCCAATACATTCTCCAGAACATGGGCGCCATCCAAACCTGTATTGCATCTGGTTGGGGAGCTTGAATTAGCGCTATTCGATAAATTCACCAAAGCTACCACTTTTGAATGGGTTTTGTTAAATGCCATTAGTGATCCCTCTTGGCTACAAAAGTGTTTAGATGGAGCCGAGAAGCGGCGAAGGCTATGGCTCTTGGTGAACGAAAGCCCATGTCCAGACGAAGATACAATACAGGTTTTACCAGACTCGAAAGCACAGGAAGGACTTAGCTGGTCAAAACTTGATCACTGAGCCTTGAGTTTCTGAAACTATCTGGATATTTTCCCATTGCGTACCATTGGCTCCATCGCAACCCGTGGAGCCAAAATGATCTTATTCAGCAGGCTCCACAACATAACTAGTGGAGTCAACAATGACTAAATTTATACGCAAGCCTGAAGTGCTCGCCCGGACTGGTCGAAGTCAATCCCGACTTTATGCTGATGTAAAACAGGGTTGCTTCCCCAAACCAGTTAAAATTGGCGCAAATTCAGTTGCGTGGCTGGAAGATGAAGTCGAGAAATGGATGGCTGAGCGGATCGCTGAACGTGACGGGCAGGCAGCCTGATGCAAAAGAAAAACCCGCCTTATAAAAGCGGGCTTTCTGGTTCACTTGTTCTTGGCCGAATAGGCGATCAGAATAGCCCAAATATCACAGAAAATCAAGCGATCTTGCGCTTTTTGGTGTCGCGGTATGGTGTGCCAAAATGCAGGGTACGGACGGTAGCGGAACTTGCTGGAATTGGGGGTGAAGCATGATCCCTTTTCCAATTCCAGCCCGGCCCGGCAATCACAGGCTGGCCTGTCCTCAATGCGATAAAGGCCCACGAGATCAGGCGCTTTCTGTTACGGTTGAGCCGGACGGCCATGTAGTTTACTTGTGCTTCCGTTGCGGTTTATCCGGGGCCAATGGACAGATAAACCGGGGCGAAATTCAAACGCGCCGGAGGCTGAAGCCCGAACCCGAGCGGATCACGCGACATGAGCGCGCGCACGTTCTTATAAATCAATCTATTCAGGCTGATCCGGGGCACTCATATTTTATAAAAAAAGGCATTCAGCCACATGGAGCGCGCCAGTTAGATGACAGGCTTGTGTTGCCAATCATGCAGCCAGCGCTTTTGGTTGGCCTTCAGTTCATATCCCCATGCGGTGGCAAGAAATTTCTGACAGGCAGCCGGATAAGAGGTTCATATTGGTTCTTGGGCGACCCTGTGAGTGCATGGCCAGGTGGTCAGATCGTTATTGCTGAAGGCTTCGCGACCGCGGCCAGTATTCACGAGGCGACCGGGTGGCCAGCGCTTATAAGCTACACCGCAAACAACATGAAAAATGTCGCGCAGGACTGGCACAAAAGCTTGCCAGAGGCAGAATTTATAATAGCAGCAGATGACGACCCGGCAGGCGGGAAGGCAGCACAGGAAGCTGCTCAAGCCGTAGGTGGGCGCATGATGTTAACCAAAGGGGCTGCATGAATGGGGAGGGACTTCAACGACGTAATGCTGGAACAAGGTCCGGAAGCTGTGCGGCAAGCCCTGCGTATTGCCGGGCCAGTTGAGCCTTTGCGTAGCCGTCTTCATGTTTTGGACTGGCCAGAAATTAGTTTTAGTTCAAATACTGATTATCTGATCAAAGGCGTTATATCCGCAGGTGAAACTTCTGTGAATTTTGGCGAACCCGGATGTGGGAAATCGTTTTTAAAGATTGATATGGATCTGCATGTTTCTATGGGCTGCGAATGGTTTGGCCGCCGCGTAAATCAGGCTGGTGTTATATATATAGCCAGCGAGGGCGGTGCAGGGCTGGGGCGACGTATAGAAGCATTTAAGAACATACATGGCCCAATTGATCATATTCCATTCGGGCTTTTACCCGCGTCTGTTGATCTGCTGGACCCAAGCGCTGATGTACAATTGCTGTTGGCAGAATGTGAACGCATGGCCGCCAAATGGGGACAACCGGTTAAGCTTATCACGGTTGACACTCTGGCCCGCTCGTTCGGCGGCGGCGATGAAAACAGTTCTGCTGACATGGGCGCATTCATTGCTAACTGTGACCGGCTGCGACAGGCGACCGGAGCGCATATTTCTATTGTGCACCACATGCCAAAAGCAGGGCAGACGCCACGGGGGCACAGTTCTCTCTTAGGTGCTGCTGATACAGTTATCCATGTTGAGCGCGAACAGGGCGGAATAAGAACAGCGACAATTACAAAACAAAAAGACGGTGCGGACGGCGACCAGTTCGCTTTCTCACTGAACGTTGTTGAACTTGGTACTGATCAGGACGGTGACCCTATTACAAGCTGTGTAGTACAAGCAGAAGATGCCCCTGACACCGTTCCTAAGCTGTCACCGCAAACCGAAATCGCATTGAAACAGCTTCATTCTGCAATGGCAGATGCAGGCGAAACCGCTCCAGCTTCGAACCATATTCCGCGGGGGACAAGGGTTGTCCCACTGGCACTTTGGAAGGGCTATTGTGAACAATCTGCAATGGGCGACCGGGACAACCGGGACAGTTTCCGCAGAACATTCAATAGGGCGCGCCAGAAACTGGAAAGTATTGGAGTCATAGGTACTTGGAGTGAACATATATGGATTGTCTCTAACGACCGGGACAACCGGGACAAGGTGGGACAATGAGACTTTTGTCCAGTGGTACAGGACGGGACAACCGGGACAACCCCTAAGGGTGTTGTCCCGTTGTCCCAGTCCCGGAAACCATCGCCACTTTCGGGGGGGGTGCAAACATCTTTTCAACTATGCTTTTTCAAGGACCGGTGTGGTCCCATATTTTTCGCAAAACCAAAATAAAATTTCAGGATTTTAGCCATGGCAAAAGGAAGACCACCAAAATTACCGCACCTCAGGCTGATTGAAGGCACGCACAGGCCAACGCGCCATGGTGACAAGGCAGAGATCAAAAAGAAGGCCGCTGCTGCTGTTGCCAGCTTTGGCAGGCCAGAAAAGCCCGCTGGCCTTAAGGGTGAAGCGCTGAAGGCATGGAAGCGGTTTGTTGAGCCTGCGTCATGGCTTGATGGTTCGAAAGAGCCTGCTGCCATTGCTTTTTGTGAGTTGTGGCAGGAATTTTTGAATGATCCGGTAGGCTTTCCCGCTGCAAAACATACTCAAATGCGCGCTTATATGGGCGAATTAGGTTTGACCGATCAGAGAAACCGGCAACCTGAAAAAGAGGATAGCAAGGACGAGTTCTTTGACGACTGACAGGCGCCGGGCAGCAGCTGAACGTCAACGCAAATGCCGGGAACGCAAACGTGCTGGCCGTCGTGTCCTGGCCGTGCCAGTGGATTTTTGCACTGTTTCAGAAATGTTGATTGAAGGCGGGTTCCTTGATTGGCAAGAGGCCGAAAACCCCGTTGCCGTAGCCGACGCGCTCGCCAGCATGATCGAATCTTCCTCGCTGATTTAGCTGTCACGCGTGACAGGTACAAATCATGAACCGTGATAGGCTTAGGGCAGGATCAAACAAAGGATTTTAAACGTGAACGCACAACGATACTTAGCCGCCCCAGTTCGCCCGCGAACGTCCGCCCTTGAAAAAGCCATGGCGGCCATGGCGATTGCACAAACGCACCCCGCCCGCCATGAACGCAACGAATTTGCACAGAAGATTTTCCCGAATGACAAGACTGTCGCGAAGATCATCGAGCGAGGCAATGCACCGCTTGGCACAACGACCGGCTCCGGCTTCGCCGCAGAACTGGCGCAAAATCTGGTTGGCGAATATGTCGCCACCCTGGCCCCGCTATCCGCCGCCGCGCAGATCATTGCGCAGGGAATGCAGGTGAACCTTGGCCCCGCTGCAACCCTGAAACTCCCGGCCCGTGAAGGCGCACCATCGACAACCGTCAACTGGGTTGCGGAAGGCGATCCGATCCCCGTCCGGCAATATGCGGTCAATGACGATTGCTCGCTTTCCCCGAAGAAATTTGGCTTGATTGTTGGTGTTTCAAGAGAGACAGCAAAACGTGCAAACGGGCAGGCTGTCATTCAAACATTAATCCGTGAAGATGCCAGTGCCGCTCTTGATGCCGCCTATTTTTCAGCAGATGCTGGCGACGCTGCTACACATGCCGGGATGCTGTACAATGTTGACCCCTTGACAGGTTTCGCGGGTGGTGACCAGATCGCTTGTGAAACTGACCTTGCCGCATTGAGTGATGCCGTGTCCGCAGGCGGATCTGGCCAGCTTGTTTTCGTAACGTCACCGCGCCGTGTAAACCGTGTCAAAATCCGCTTTCCCGACATTGCCCGCGAATTGACATTTCTGCCATCCCTTGCAGTTGCTGACAGCACCATAATTGCCCTTGATCCTGCATCATGGGCGCACGGATTTTCCGACAGTTTCGACATCGAGGCTACCAACGCCGCAACCATCCATATGAACACTGAACCGCTTGAAATTGTATCAGATACCGGCCCGACCGTCGCTGACCCTGTGCGCAGCTTCTGGCAAACCGACGCCATAGCGATCAGGTTACTTGCAGACGTGGCCTTCAGCACCCGCCGGACGAACGCCGTTGCATGGCTTCAGAATGCCACATGGTGACCGCATGACAGATGAACAGGCCATACTGGAACGCGCCAGCCAAATCTTAAGCCAGGAACCAACGCCTGACGAACTGGCCGAGGATGAAGCCAGGCGCCAGCATAACAGGAGTGCACGAATTATGACCGCGCCCACAATTTACCGCACAAAGGAGGATGCCTTGCAGAAGCCCACACCACGCCCGCAATTCGTCACCCGCTCCCAGCTGGACGCAACCCATGCCGCACTGATGAAGGCTGTTGTTACCCGGTTCATGGATCAAATCAACCAGCTTGAGGCCCGCATTGTCGAACTTGAGAAGCCGATCAAGCCGCGTGTCCGCGTTGTTGCTGACAGTCAGAAGGCAGCGGCATGAACACCGACGCCCGTAGACCGCTGCCGCAAGACGTGGTCGACAGCTTAAACCAGACAGGCCGCAACGCCATGCTGGCAGGTTGTACCGCAAACGAGGCTATTACCCTATGCAGGCAAACGATGGATACATGGACTCAAACCGCAGCCGGACGTGAATGGTTGAAACATGCAGAGCTTTAATGCAGCAGGTTGTTCTTTTCTGCGCAAGGCCGGGATGGTGGTTGCTCACGCTCTCCCGGCCCCCATTCACGGATGGTACCAATGAGCCACCACCTTTATAAAACCGCCCGTTGGCGCAAGTTGCGCGCCCGTCAATTGTCAACTCACCCGCTTTGCGTCATGTGTACCGAACGAGGGCAGACTACCGTTGCCGCCGTCTGTGACCATATCACGCCGCACAGGGGCAATGAGGACGCGTTTTGGGCTGGACCGTTCCAATCCCTGTGTGCGGCATGTCACAACAGCGACAAGCAACGGATCGAACGTGGTGGGATGCCCAAGGCGCATATAGGCATAGACGGCTGGCCAGTCACATGACCGGGGGGGTGCGAACATATTTTGGAATGTGCTTGTCTGGGGACCGGTGTGGTCCCCTACCTTTGCTAAACCCGTATAATTTTCACGGAGATAAAACATTATGACGCAGCGTGGCAGAAAGAGTGCAGCAAGTATGAGTGTCGTAACAGCTATGCCGGCACGCCCAAACCCGTCAAAATATTTAGTTGGAGAAGAAAGAGTGATCTGGTCACAAGTGGTGGGCAGCCACCCTGGCGGCTGGATCACAAAGGACGCTATGCCGGTGCTGGTTCAATATTGCAAGCATGTTGTCCGGTCATTGCGGGTGTCCCAGCTTATTGAAGAACTCGAACAGAGTGAAGAATTTGAAGTTGATCGGTGGTCAAAGCTTCTCGACATTCAAGAAAAGCAAACACGGACCATTCTTGCCTGTGCCCGGTCCATGAGGATCACACATCAGGCGCGTATCCGTGCAGATAGCGCACAAGCAAGACCAGATCCTAACAGACGCAAGCCGTGGGAATGAAGCAGCGTCTAATGTTGCCCAAATAATTAAAGGGGCAAATTTGCCCCTTTTTGTGGTCTGCCGTGTTCCAGATTCGCAATATTGGAGGCCACCAGCGCCCGCTGGCTTTCGTCCGGGCATAAAAAAAGCCCCCGCCGGAGCGAGGGCCAGTGTGTGTGCAGGGCTTTCAGGCGGCTTCCGGTGCCGGGCTATTGGCGTTCTGCAGGGCCTCAATTTCCTTTTCCACGGTTTCAAGCAGGTTCCATGCCTCACTACCGATAATATCAATCACATTCGCTGCGTCTTGAATAGCGGTGCCATATTTCCCTGAAATATTCGTGGTTATGAACTTGTCCTCGGCTGTAACCTCAATGAGCCGTGCAAGACCCTGCATTCTCTCTAAGTGTGTTCTCAGCTGTTTGATATTGCTGGTCATTATATTGCCTTCTGCGCTTTCAATAGTTTTGGTTTCACTGCAATCAAAAGATCGTCAGCAATGAACAGAAGCTGTTTCGCATGCCGGGCTGCGCTGCAAAGATGTTCATTCGCCCAAACACCTGACGGGATTGTGAATGCCTCGATCTCATTCAATGCGTGTTCTGCGCTGAGAATAAGGGCGACAATGGCGTCACGGTCGCACATGATCTCATCCAGTGTGTCGAAACAGACTCGGTCGATCTCTTTTGCTCTCATCATGCTGCTTCTCCCGACCGTTTCTGCTGAAGGATGCTTCTCGCAGTCTCAAGTTTCATAGAAGCGTCAGAGATTGCTGCCTCAAGATCGAGCACAAGTCTGCATAGAGATACTGAATCGTCGTTATCGTCGAATCCGTCTCTAAGGCCGTTACTGGCCAGCCAGAGAACATGTGCAGTCATTTTGCTTTTATAGAGAAGTTCAGAAATGTCATATAGAAGGGCTTTCTCGTCGTCTTTTGTTTCATTCGTGGTAATATTTTCAATAGCCATGATCGACTCCTGTGTGGTCGGTTAATGGTAAGGCTCGTTGTGGTGCTATAGACACCATAGCGGGCCGTTTTAGTCGACGACCTGTGTTCCCACAGCTGTTCCCATGGATAAAACAGGTCATGAGGCTGCAATGTGCGCCCTCATTAAGTTATTGAAATATTTCTGGAATATGGTGGGCCGTACAGGATTCGAACCTGTGACCTAGTGATTAAGAGTCACCCGCTCTACCAACTGAGCTAACGGCCCCGACATGGGGAAAATGAAGAGGCGTTGGATAGCATGCTGAACCGGATAAGTCCACTGCTATGATGGCCGGATTATCTCGAAGTACAAGGCTAACTGAAGGCCCCCATGCGGGCAATTGTCACATTGCGATTTATGGCGGCACTTAAGATCAGGCCAAAGCCGATCAGCAGGGTCAACATGGCAGACCCCCCATAGGAGACCAGGGGCAGCGGCACGCCGACGACCGGGATGAGTCCCATGACCATGGCCACATTAATAAAAACATACAGGAAAAAATTAAACGCCAGACCCATACAGAGAATACGGCCAAACTGGCTGCGAATATTGGCACTGATAATCGCGACAGAGGAAATCAGCAGCGTGTAAAGAAGCAAAAGCCCCAGACCGCCAGCCATGCCCAATTCTTCCGACAGCATGGTGAAAATAAAGTCAGTCTGTTTTTCCGGTAAAAAGTTGAGCTGGCTTTGTGTGCCCAGCATAAAGCCTTTCCCGAATATGCCCCCGGACCCCAGTGCAATTTTGGACTGCATGATATGATATCCTGCTCCCAGTGGATCGCTTTCCGGGTTCAGGAACGTCAGCACACGCTTTTTCTGATAATCACGCAGGAATTGCCACGCCACAGGCACGGCCGCCAGCGCGGAAATAATGCCCGCTACAAATATCCAGATGCGCGCTCCGGACAGGAAAATCATGGCACTACCGACCATGATCAGCAACAGGGCTGTACCAAGATCGGGCTGCTTGATGACCAGCGCAGAGGGCACCAGAATCAGGAAGAGCGGCTTCACAAGGCTGGATATCTGGCGCGATTGTTCCGGGGTCAGCCCATGAAAATACCGGGCGAGGGCCAAAACCAGCGCAATTTTCATACTTTCGGAGGGCTGAAGCTGGAAAAAACCCAGATCCAGCCAGCGTTGTGCTCCCATGCCCACGGATCCCCTTATCTCCACCGCAACAAGGAGCGTCAGACACAGGAAATATACCGGGTAGGCAATGGCCATCCAGAAACGAATGTTGACAAGGGCCACGCCGAACATCAGCGCAAGACCGAGCCCGAACCGCATCATCTGGCGGGATGCCCAGGGCTCCATCTTGCCGCCTGCGACGGAATAAAGCATGGCAAAGCCGGCCCCGGCGATCAGGAGAAGCAGCAGCACAATAAACCAGTTCAGCTCCGCCAGTTTTTCGGTGATTGATTTTTGTTCGCGCCGCTTTGCCCCAAGGGCGATACCTGTTGACATTCTACACCTCTTTCAACGGCGTATCGGGCCGGGAGGTGCCGGGCGAATCCGGTCTGTTGACCGGGTCACGCTTCAGTGTTTCCCACAGAATATCCCGGGCTATTGGCGCGGCCATTTTAGAGCCGCCACCGCCATGTTCAACAACGACCGATATGGCATATTGTGGTGCGGCAACCGGTCCATATGCAACAAAAAGGGCATGGTCACGTTCATTCCATGGTTTCTGTTCGTTTTTCAGCAGCCCGGTGTCCCGCTCGGCCTTTGAAATGCGCCGGACCTGCGAGGTGCCTGTCTTTCCGGCCATGGCATATTCGGGGTCGGGGATACGTGCCGCATAGGCCGTGCCACGTGGATTATTCGTGACCGCATTCATACCCGCCCTGACGGTATCCAGATGTTCCTGTGAAATGTCCAGCGGGGCCTCGGCAGCGCTGCTATAGGCAGGTTCATCCAGCCGAAAGCGGGGGGTAATCATCCTGTTGCCGTTGGCGATGCGGGCGGCCATGACAGCAAGCTGCAAGGGAGTCGCCGTTACATATCCCTGACCAATGCCAATGCTGAGCGTTTCTCCGGGATGCCAGATATCATTGAAGTTTGCTTTTTTCCACGCCTTTGTGGGGATCGTACCTTTGGCCTCGCCGGGGATGGGGATGTTGTAAGTCTCGCCCAGGCCCAGACGGTGGGCCATGGCTGCAATGGCATCCACGCCCACTTTCTCGGCAATGTCATAGTAAAATATGTCACAGGAATGCTGAAGCGAGCCGACCAGATCAACCTTGCCGTGACCATGTTCTTTCCAGCAATGGAAAAACCGGTTGCCGAACTTTATTTTACCTGTGCAGTAAATGGTATGATCAGCGGTTGTGACGCCGGCTTCAAGGGCGGCAAGGGCCACCACCATCTTGAAAGTTGAGCCGGGCGGATATTGTCCAGCAACACATTTGTTGATCAGCGGTTTGCGTTCATCATTGACGAGCAATTGCCACTGTTTGGTTGTAATGCCGACGTTGAAATCGTTAGGGTCATAGGCAGGTGTGGTGGCAAGCGCGATAACGTCACCTGTATGTATATTCATTACAACGGCGGAACCGCTTTCTTCGCCCAGCCTGCGTGATGCAAAATTCTGAATTTCCGTATCAACCGTCAGCCGGACGTTTCGGCCCGGTACCCCGTCATCTCGACTAAGTTCCCGAATGACGCGACCAAGGGCGTTGACTTCTACCTTGCTGTTGCCGGCTGTACCACGAAGTTCGGATTCAAACGCCCGCTCCAGACCGTTTTTACCGATTTTAAAACCAGGTAATTGCAGCAAGGCATCATTGGTCATGTCCTTTTCACTGACGGCGCCAACATACCCGATGAGATGCGCTGTCATCTGGGCAAATGGATAGTGGCGCGTGCTGCCCACGTCCGGTTGAATGCCCGGCAAATCGGGGCTTTCAACGTTGATACGGGCAAATTCGTCCCAGCTCAGATTATCCCGGATTGGGATGGGCAGGAAACGCCGCTGGCGCTTTATCGATGTGTTGATCCGATCGTAATCGTTTGAGCTCAGCGGAATAATATGGCTGAGTGAGGTCATGGTTGCTTCAACATCCTGCGTTTGCTCTGGCACAAGCATAACACGATAGTCCGGCCGGTTGGTGGCAAGCGGCACGCCAAAACGGTCAAGAAGTTTGCCGCGCTGCGGGGCCAGAAGGCGAACGCTGATGCGGTTTTCTTCGGCCAGCATCTGATACTGGTCGCTTTCGACAACCTGAAGGTAATACATCCGGCCCACCAGAGTCGCCAAAAGACACCCTTGTGCGCCGACCAGAAGGGCCGCGCGCCGCGTGTAAATCTTGTATCTTTCGTCTTCCGGACTCATCATGGACGGGGTAAAGGCCTCCTGTTATTCAAAACTCTGGTTTGTATCCATCCGTAAAATCCGCCAATCAGCGGATAAAAGATAATCGTGATGGTGACCTGTATGATCACACCAAGCGGGTTGAGCAGCAGGCCAAAATACATTGAATTCAGCCCCCAGTACAGAATGCCCCAGGCAAGGCAGACGATCGCAAAGGCCAGCCAGCTTACCACAACTGACTTGCCAATAATAAACCGGCGTTGGCCCAGCAGGAAAAGTCTGGCGATGATCATCAATAATACCTGAACCCCCGGCGGACCACCACTCCATAAATCAGTCACCAGCCCCAGCAGAAAGACGGCCAGCATCGGCATATGTTCCGGTTTGCCAACGGTCCAGAAGAACACACCTGTCAATGCAAACAATGGCATGAACATATGAATGTTATTTGTCTGATAGGGCAAGATGGTCAGCAGGGTCAGGAACAGGCATAATATAAAAGGGCCCAGAGGCGTCAAAAGGCTATCTGTTTGCCTGGCGGGGGACAGGCTCATTGGTTTTCATCTGTTTGTGTCGGCGCAACAGGTTCGCTTAAATTCTTGTAATAAAACAGCCGCACGAAGTTTAACCTGTCCATTCTGGCTTTCAATGTGACCCGAATTTGCCCGTCTTTTGTAATGGAGGAGACTTCCCCGACAGAAAGGTCAGGGGGGAAAATGCCCCCGTGTCCTGAAGTTGTGACCAGATCACCTGTTGATATCTCTGATCCCGCAGGCAGAAAAATTACCTTGGGTTGGGCCTTGTTGTCGCCTGCCAGAATGGCGTTATATCCTGTGGTGCCAATTTTCACCGGGACACGGCTGTTCAGATCGGTCAGCAATAGCACACGAGATGAATAAAACCCGGCCGATACGACTCGGCCGATAACACCGGCATCATCAAGAACAGGCAAGCCACTGGCCACCCCGTCAGACCGGCCGGCGTTGATGACCATACTGCGCACGAAGGTGCCGCCGGTATCGGCGATAATGCGGGCGGTCAGGACAGATTTTGCTTCATCCGGCTGGACATTCAATAAAGCCCGAAAACGTGCATTCTCTTCGGTCAGCGTTTGCGCCAGATCGCTGTCAGCCTGCAGGCGTTTGTTTTCTTCGCGAAGGCGCTTGTTTTCCTGAAAGACGAAAGCAACATTCTCACCCCATTTAAGGGCGTCATTAAATGCGGCAACCGGCTGGGACAAGGCTTCAAGAACGGGTGAGAAAAAATCTATAACGGCGCTTCTGCTGCGCTCAATGACACGCGGGTCTGTTTTACCCAGCACAAGCATGGCAAGCGTTACAATCACAAAAAACATCAGCGCAAAACGAGCACCCAGGCCTCTTAGAGAGTCTGCAAAACCGGCATCCTTGCTCTTGGGCTTTTTCACGCCAATTTTCCTCTAGTCAGGATGAGTTCTGATCCTAGTATGAATTGCTCAAAACATGTTTCAGGATCTGGTCCTCAAGTGATCGGCCGGTACCAAGTGCAACACAGGTAAGCGGCTCTTCAGCAATCGTGACAGGCAGGCCGGTCGCCTTGCGGAGAACCTTGTCCATATCGCGGAGCATGGCGCCACCGCCGGTGAGGACGATACCCTTGTCAACAATATCAGCCGCCAGTTCCGGCGGGGTCTGTTCAAGCGCGACTTTGACGCCCTCGACAATGGCCCCAACAGGTTCTGCAAGTGCTTCAGAGATTTGCAGCTGATCGATGCTTATTTCCTTGGGCACGCCATTAAGCAGATCACGGCCCTTGATATTCATTGTTTCGCCGACGCCGTCTTCCGGCGGGCATGCCGTACCAATGGTTTTCTTAATCCGTTCAGCGCTTGATTCACCAATCAGGAGGCTGTGATTCCGGCGGATGTAATTGATAATAGCCTCATCCATCTTGTCGCCACCGACGCGGACAGATGTTGCATAAACGATACCGCCCAGTGACAGAACGGCGACTTCACTTGTCCCGCCACCAATATCCACAACCATAGAGCCGGTCGGTTCCGTTACCGGAAGCCCGGCACCTATTGCGGCGGCCATTGGCTCTTCAATCAGGAAGACGCGCCGTGCACCCGCTTCCAGCGCTGAATCCCGAATAGCCTTGCGTTCCACGGGCGTAGAGCCTGAAGGCACGCAGATGACAATCTGGGGGCTGGTAAACATGCTGCGATTATGTACTTTGCGAATGAAATATTTGATCATTGCTTCAGCGACTTCAAAATCGGCAATAACGCCGTCGCGCAGCGGTCTGATCGCTTCGATATTACCGGGCGTTCGGCCAAGCATTTGCTTGGCTTCGTCACCAACAGCCAGAACTTCCTTGTGGCCGTCGATATTCTTAATCGCGACAACCGAAGGCTCATTGAGCACTATGCCACGGCCCTTGACGTAAACCAGCGTGTTCGCTGTTCCCAAGTCGATGGCCATGTCAGAGGACAGCATGCCGAGGAATTTAGAAAACATTAATATTTGCCTTATCTATCACTGTGAAGATCTGCTGTTATGGTTAACTGATGTAGCAAACTTTGCAAGATAATCCAAAGACATTACGTAGCTATTAACAAATGCCCGTCCGGAAGCGTCCGAACGGGCATTTTTGTATCAGGTTCCGATTTTATCAGATCAGGCGCTTAAGGCACCCGGCGCGGTCTTTTCGCGTTTTGTCAGCAATTTGTTCAGGGCATTCACATAGGCTCTGGCGGTTGCAACCAGTGTATCAACATCGGCGCCGTGTCCGTTAACCGTCTTGCCCTTCTCTTCCAGTCGCACAGTGACTTCTGCCTGGGCATCTGTCCCTTGTGTGACGGCGTGGACCTGATAAAGCTGCAAATGGGCGTCATGCGCAAACAATTGCCGGATGGCCTTGAAGGTGGCGTCAACCGGGCCGTCACCTGTGGCCCGGGTTGATTTGACCTCTCCATCAATTTCCAGTTCCAGTTCGGCGACCTGCGGGCCCTTGGTGCCACAGGAAATCTGCAGGGACTGAACCTTGATGCGGTCATTGCCGCGCATCACTTCATCATCGACCAGTGCGACGATATCTTCGTCATAGACCTGCTTTTTTCTATCGGCCAGATCCTTGAAGCGCCGGAAACTGTCCTGCAGGGCGTTGTCGCCCAGAGTATAGCCCAGCTCTTTCAGCTTTTCGCGGAAGGCATGGCGCCCGGAGTGTTTGCCCATCACCAGCGATGACTTGCGCAAACCTACCGATTCTGGTGTCATGATTTCATAGGTTTCCGCATTTTTCAGCATGCCATCCTGATGGATGCCGGACTCATGGGCAAAAGCATTGGCGCCGACAATGGCCTTGTTATTCTGGACGGCCAGCCCTGTCACGGTTGAGACCAGATGAGAAGCCCGGGTGATTTCCGTGGTTTCAATGCCCGTTGTAAATGGCATAACATCCTGGCGGGTGCGCAGGGCCATGACAATTTCTTCCAGTGCGGCATTGCCTGCCCGTTCGCCAATGCCGTTGATGGTGCATTCCACCTGACGACACCCGGCTTCCACGCCGGCCAGCGAATTGGCAACTGCCAGCCCCAGATCATTATGGCAGTGGGTCGAGAATATGGCCTTGTCGCTATTGGGAACCCGTTCCCGAACCGTGCGGAACATGGCGGCATATTCATGGGGCGTTGTGTAACCAACGGTGTCGGGGATATTGATTGTTGTTGCCCCGGCCTTGATCGCGGTTTCGACCGCGCGGCACAGAAAATCAATCTCTGTCCGGGTGCCATCTTCAGCGGACCATTCAATATTTTCACACAGGTTGCGGGCATGCCCCACGCTTTCTGCGACAGCATCCAGAACTTTCCCAGGCTCCATCTGCAGCTTGAACTTCATGTGCAGGGGACTGGTTGAAATAAAGGTATGAATGCGCGGGTTTACAGCATGCTGCAGGGCTTCCCAGGCGCGGTCGATATCTCTTGTGCTGGCCCGTGCCAGCCCGCACACGCTCGCCTGTTTCAGCAATTTTGACACTTCCTGCACGGATTCAAAATCACCATTGGATGCGATGGGAAAGCCGGCCTCGATTACGTCAACGCCCATCTGGTCAAGTAATTCGGCAATCTTCAGCTTTTCTTCCAGATTCATGGAAGCCCCCGGGGATTGCTCACCGTCGCGTAAGGTTGTGTCAAAAATTATGATACGGTTATCAGATTTGGTAATGGTCATTTCCTGGTCATTCCTGACTTGATCTTGAATAATATAATGAAAATATTTTTGATCGGCTGCAAAAAATGCAACCTGGTCATGCTTCCCCTAAACGCTTGCCAACAATTGAAGGCTAAAGCGCCCAGGGGTGCCTAAGTCGTAGGAGGAGACCGGTCATAATAGAGGCGGTGGCCAGGCGGGCAGGCGGCATCAACCGCTCCATTTTCATGGCGGCTTCATATTCTGCTATGAAGTCATCTCTGCGTGGCATCAGGCATCCTGCGTTAATACAAGTGTTGCAGACCAGTAATCTGCTGGCCTGTTATTATATATAGTATGATTAAGAGTCAATTAAAGCAAGTAATTGGATCTATAAAAAAGGGAGGCATGAGCCTCCCTTTTTGCAGATTGTCATAAAGACCTTTAGTTCTTCGCCTTGTCGACCAGCTGATTTTCTTTCAGCCATGGCATCATGGCGCGCAGTTTTGAACCGGTTTCTTCAATCTGATGCGCCGCAGAATGTCCACGCTTTGCTTTCATGGTTGGCTGGCCAACCTTGTTTTCCAGCATGAAATCACGGACGAAACGACCGGACTGAATGTCGGTCAGAACGCGCTTCATTTCAGCCTTCGTTTCCGAGGTCACAATACGCGGGCCGGTAACATAGTCACCATATTCAGCGGTGTTCGAAATGGAATAACGCATGTTGGCCATGCCGCCTTCATACATCAGGTCAACAATCAGCTTGACCTCGTGCAGACATTCAAAATAGGCCATTTCAGGCGCGTATCCCGCTTCAACCAGCGTTTCGAACCCGGCTTCGATCAGATGGGTCAGGCCGCCGCACAGTACAGCCTGTTCGCCGAACAGATCGGTTTCACATTCTTCACGGAAGCTCGTTTCGATTGTGCCTGCACGACCGCCACCAATGGCGCTGGCATAGGACAGGCCCAGATCATGGGCATTGCCGGTAGCATTCTGGTGAATGGCAATCAGGCAGGGGACGCCGCCACCACGATTATATTCAGAACGAACGGTATGACCGGGGCCTTTTGGCGCCACCATCAACACATCCAGATCAGCGCGAGGCTCGATTAGTTTGAAATGAACGTTAAGTCCATGCGCAAACAGAAGGGCAGCACCCTCTTTCATATTGTCGGCCAGATCATTCTGATAAATCTCTGCCTGAAGTTCATCAGGGGTCAGCATCATCACCACGTCGGCCCATTTGGCTGCTTCGGCAGGGCTGAGAACCTTGAAACCGGCTTCTTCAGCTTTCTTGCGTGTTGATGAGCCGGGGCGCAAGGCAACGGCAACTTCTTTCACACCGGAATCGCGCAAGTTTGCAGCATGGGCATGGCCCTGGCTACCATAACCGACAATGGCGACTTTCTTTGTTTTGATCAGATTGATGTCCGCATCGCGGTCGTAATAAACACGCATTTTTAGTCCTTTCAGATTATTTGGAGTGCCCTTTTATCGCGCGGGGCGTGATTTTTCTGGCGTTTCTCAGATTGGGTTACTTTTTATCCTGTTTCTCGAGAGAAGTCTTGCCCCTGCACAAGGCTGCGACCCCGGTTCTGGCAATTTCAACCAGTCCCAAAGGTTGCATCAGATCAATAAAGGCTGTGACTTTCGACGGCTTTCCAGTGATTTCAAAAACAAATGAACTGTTGGTGCTATCCACCACCTGGGCGCGAAAAGCGTCAGCAAGCCGCAGGGCTTCCACGCGGGCCTCGCCTGCACCTGCTACCTTGACCAGTGCAATCTCCCGCTCGACGGAAGGGCCTTCCAGTGTGAGGTCCGCCACTTTATGTACCGGGACCAGCCGATCAAGTTGTGCCTTGATCTGCTCGATGACCATAGGCGTGCCGGAGGTGACAACAGTGATACGCGATGTATCATTGGCAGAAGTGACCGCCGCCACTGTCAGGCTTTCAATATTATAGCCCCGACCGGAAAACAGGCCGATCACCCGCGCCAGAACACCGGCCTCATTGTCGACGACAATCGAGATGGTATGTTGAGCTTCACTTTCCAACGTATCGATCCTTGAATTTCAGGCCTGTGCTTTTCAAAGTGTCTGAAAAGCACAGGCTGGCTTGTTATCCGGTTTTTGCACAAGACACAACAAGGGGATGAGGTTTAACCTCTTCCCAATGTTATCGCGGGTTACACGAGCGCCTTGGCGCTTTCCTCAATTTGTCGAATTTCTTCTTCGTCGCCGATCAGAATTTCGTTATGGGCTGCTCCTGACGGTACCATCGGGAAACAGTTTGCCAGTTTGGCAATCTCGCAATCGACCACCACGGTATTGTTGATGCTCATCATTTCCCTGATTACATCATCCAGATCACCCGCCTTGGTGCATCGCAAGCCCACACCGCCATAAGCTTCTGCCAGCTTGACAAAATCGGGCAGCGCTTCCGAATAGCTTTCTGAATAGCGGCTGTCATAAGACAGGTCCTGCCACTGGCGAACCATGCCCATATATTCATTGTTCATGATGAATACCTTGACAGGCAGCCGGTATTGCATGGCGGTTGAAAGTTCCTGAATGTTCATCTGGATAGATGCCTCACCGGCAATATCTATAACCAGTGCATCTGGATGGGCGATCTGGGCCCCGATTGCGGCCGGCAATCCGTATCCCATTGTGCCCAGCCCGCCAGACGTCAGCCAGTGATTCGGCGATTCGAAACCGTAGAACTGGGCAGCCCACATCTGATGCTGGCCAACTTCCGTCGTGATATAGGGGCTGCGATCCCTGGTCAGTTCGAACAGACGCTCTACCGCATATTGCGGCATGATAATGTCGCCTTCCTGCTTGTAGGCAAGACATTTGCGGCCGCGCCAGCCCGTGATCTTTTCCCACCAGGCATCAAGGGCCTTCTTGTTTGGCTTGTAGGCCCTGGATTTCCAGACCTTGATCAGGTCTTCCAGAACGTGACCGGCATCCCCGACAATCGGCAGATCTGCGCGCACATTCTTGTTGATTGATGACCTGTCAATATCAACGTGGATCTTCTTCGAATTGGGAGAGAAAGCATCCAGCCGCCCGGTAACACGATCATCAAATCGTGCGCCGATACAGAACATGACATCACAATCATGCATGGCCAGGTTGGCTTCATAGGTGCCGTGCATCCCCAGCATCCCCAGAAACTGCGGATCGCTGGCCGGATATGCCCCCAGTCCCATCAGTGTATTGGTCACGGGGTAACCGGTGAGTTTTGCAAACTCATGCAGCAATTGCGATGCGCCGGGGCCTGAATTAATGATGCCGCCACCCGTGTATATGATCGGGCGCTTGGCATTGGCCAGCCATTCTGCTGCTTCACGGATAGCCGCCAGATCACCTTTTACCTGCGGGTGATAGCTTCTGTGCTGAACTTTCGACTGGCGAACATATTCTGTTTTGGCAACCTGAATATCCTTTGGCAGGTCGATCACAACAGGACCCGGACGGCCTTGTGTCGCAACATAGAAAGCTTCGTGGACGATGCGCCCAAGCTGATCAACATCCTTGGCCAGGTAATTGTGCTTTGTGCAGGGACGGGTAATGCCAACGGTATCGGCCTCCTGAAAGGCATCGTTGCCGATCAGGTGTGTTGCAACCTGACCTGTCAGGCAGACAATCGGAATGGAATCCATCAATGCATCGGTCAGGCCGGTCACTGCATTTGTCGCACCGGGGCCAGAGGTCACCAGCGCAACACCGGGCTTGCCCGTCGACCGTGCATAGCCTTCGGCAGCATGCAGGGCAGCCTGTTCGTGCCGGACCAGAATATGACGTATCTTGGGATGCTTGAACAAGGCGTCATATAGAGGGAGCACAGCGCCGCCAGGGTAGCCGAAAATGACGTCAACACCCAAATCCTCCAGGGATTTGATGATGATTTCTGCGCCACTCATCGTATTCGATGACATCGTTCTGTCCTTTCGCATAAACGCTGTAGTCCCAACATGGGCGCTACATTTTTTCACCTGCCCGCGCAGGTCGCATGCCGGTATTGCCGCAATTGGGCTAAAAATTCAAGCTTGATACAACAAAATGTATCCGAAAACAGCCATCTCCCTGCTGATTAAGGCGCTGGAAGGCCAAGGTGTCCGGATACTCGCCGAGCAACCTATTCAATTAATATTACGTAGTCAACACAAAATTTTTAATTTTACAAAAGATTTTATTTAGTAAACTTTCCGAAAGTTGCTCATTAAGGGCATCCCAGTCATTAAACTGATTTCGAAACCAGGTCATCTGGCGTTTTGCATATTGCCTTGTTGCCGTCTGTGTTTGCTGTATGGCTTCTTCGAGGGATTGTTCATTGCGAAGATAAAGAGCGATCTGGGGTACACCTAATGCCTTCATAACCGGTAAATGTGGCGCATAATTCAACGAGAGAAGATGTCTGACCTCATCAATTGCATCTTCGACCTCGACCATTTGTCTCAGGCGGGCGTTACATCTTTCATATAAAGTTTCCCGGTCGGGCAGGAAAGCGAAGCTGAGGATTGAATTGGGGGCCATCTCGCGGTTCAGGCCGCCTTCCGGTTGTTCTGCCTGCCAGTCCCGCAGGGACCTGCCCGTTGACAATATGACCTCCAGCGCGCGGGTTACTCGCTGGCTGTCGCCTGGCTCCAGTCTTGCTGCCATTTCAGGGTCAAGCTTGTTTAACTGCTGATGCAGGGATGACGCGCCGTCTTTTTCAAGCTGGCGACGCACTTCCTCGCGTACATTTTCAGAGATTTCGGGCACAGCAGCCAATCCCTCCAGCAGTGCCTTGAAGTAAAGGCCGGTGCCACCAGTAACAATCGGAGTTTTATTCTCTGCCCAGCTGACATCGATCTTCTCGCGGGCTGCTGCCAGCCAGACGGCAACGGAACAGGGTGCGCTGCCGGCCAGGTGGCCGTAAAGATGATGCGGGGCTTCTGTTTCATCAGCGATCGTTGGGCGTGCCGTCAGGGTGCGCAGCTCACGATAAACCTGCATGCTGTCAGCATTGATGATGGCGCCATCAAAGGCCCCGGCGATTTTAAGGGCAAGACCGGACTTGCCGCTGGCGGTTGGTCCGCCGATCAAAATGATTTTCTTTTTCATGGCGATACTCTATGTGGATAGAGTGAAAACCGCAATTCTGTTCAAGACGGAATCATTCAGATCGTTGAGAGGCTGCATGACTTATATACTGACACTGATCACCAATCCGGCTCATCCTGCGCTGGATAGCGGCACCATTGCCGGGATAGCCGACAAATTGTCCGGGGCCGGTGCGCAGGTCGGGCATTATAGCTGGCTGGCGTCAGGCGTTGCTGCGGATATTCCCTTATCAGATATAACGCCTGATGTCGCAAGACCGCTGGTGGCAGAAGCGGTGAGGGAACAATTGATTGATTTTGCCATCCAGCCGGTTGTCGACAGGCGCAAGAAATTGCTGATTGCGGATATGGATTCAACCATTATCGAGGTGGAATGTATAGACGAACTGGCAGATTTTGCCGGCCTAAAGCCAAAAATATCAGCCATTACAGAAGCGGCCATGCGCGGTGAACTTGATTTTGTGTCCGCATTGAAAGAACGGGTTGCCCTGCTTGAAGGCATGGATGAGGGGATATTGCAAAGCGCTTATGACGAGCGTGTTACCCTGATGCCCGGTGCCCGGGAATTGATCGCCACGATGAATGCGCATGGTGCCAAAACTGTTCTGGTGTCCGGCGGGTTCACCTTTTTTACCAGCCGGGTCTCAAATGAAATTGGCTTTCAGGTCAATCGTGCCAATGTTCTGGAAGTTGTTGGTGGGCGGCTGTCCGGCAAGGTGCTGGAGCCGATTGTGGATTCCGCAACCAAGCTGGAATCGCTGAAGGAGTTTGCTGCAAAGGCAGATATTGATCTGGCGTTGACTTTGGCTGTTGGTGATGGCGCAAATGATATTCCGATGATTGCGGCAGCGGGGCTGGGCGTTGCCTATCGTGCCAAGCCGAAAACAGCCGCTGCCGCCGATGTCAGCATCCGGCACAGCGATTTGACAGCCCTGTTATATCTGCAGGGCTATACCAGTGAAGAGATTGTCAACAGGTGATACTTTGGTACGGATGTGAAAAAGCCGGAGCAAATTATTTGCCCCGGCCCTCTCGTCTGGCCCAGTCTGTTCTTTTAGCGGTCAATCATCCTGTTTTTCTGTCAGGCTGATCGCAACATGGGTGTAATTGCCTGAACGGTAAATCCGCAGCAGTGCGTGAGACAGGCCTTTCTCGCGGACTGCTGCAATCAGTTTTTCAACGTCCTTTGGAGACTTTACGTCTTCCTGCGCGACGGCAACAATAATATCACCCTTGGTCAAGCCTTTGGCTCTGGCGGGGCTATCAACGCTGATGTCGGCAATGACGACACCTTCTACGTCAGGAGCAACATCCAGCTGTTTTCTCGTCTCGATGCTGAGAGGTTCAAGGACCATGCCCAAAACGACAATGCCATCTGCCTTTGCCTTTTCATCCGGTTTGGACAGTTCGCCATCAGTCCTGATGTCTTCTTCCTCGCGCTCGATAATGGTGACGGTAAGCTTCTTCTCCTTGCCTTTTCTAAGAACAATAACAGGCACTTTCTTGCCAATAGGCGTATCGGCCACCAGACCGGGCAGGCGGCTCTTGCTGTCAATTTCCGTGCCGTCATATTTCACAATAACGTCCCCGGAGAGGATACCCCCTTCGGCCGCAGGGCTGCCGTCATTCACGCTTGCGACCAGCACGCCCTTGGCGTCTGCCAGACCCAGACCTTCAGCCAGTTCGCTGGTGACGGGTTGAAAGGCAACCCCAAGCCAGCCTCGTTGAACGGAACCCTTCTCGATAAGCTGGTTCGTAATACGCTTGGCAAGATTGGAAGGGATGGCAAACCCGATGCCGTTATTTCCACCGGACGGTGAAAAAATTGCGGTATTGATGCCGATCACTTCGCCGTCCAGATTGAACATGGGGCCACCGGAATTGCCGGGGTTGATGGGCGCGTCGGTCTGGATGTAATCGTCATAAAGACCTGTATTGATATCGCGGTTATAGGCCGAGATAATGCCTGCGGTCACTGACCCGCCCAACCCAAACGGGCTGCCGATGGTCAACACCCAGTCCCCGACGCGGGACGCTTCAGAATCGCCAAATTTAACTGCGGGAAGCTTGGTGTTTGTCTTGATGCGGATAACGGCAATATCTGTCTTTGGATCTGTGCCAATCAGTTCTGCAGGAAATTCACCCCCGTCATTCAGGCGGACCATAATTTCGTCAGCGTCTTCAATGACGTGATTGTTCGTGACAATAATGCCGGATTCATCAACGATAAACCCTGTGCCCCCGCCGCTGCGCTGTTTGGGGGGCGCAGGCTGTGCGCCTTCCGGTGCGAACCGCTTGAAGAATTCCTCAATACGCGGGTCTTGTTCGCCGACAGATTTTGTAACGTTGATGTTCACGACGCCAGGCAAAACCTGCTCAGCCAGATCTGCGAAGCTGACCGGAGCCATGCGCGCCTCGGCAAACTGGGGCACAAATGTGACCAGAAAGGCAAAAACAGTTGCGATGGCCCGGAACTGACGGGACGCGGTTTTGTTCCGGAAGGATAGGTTTTGTATAACGCCTGATTGGCTCACGTAGATTGCTCCTTGGCATGGTCTGGCAAAAAGTACAGGCAACCTTCTACCATTAAAGTGCCCGAAATGTGACCAAAAACTGGTTTGGTCAATTATGTCTTTAAAATCCAGACAATAACAAAACCAATGAAAGCCGCAACAAGCCCCGTCTTGCGCAACAGTGGCGCAGGGAGCCCGACCACTGTTTCAGCCATTTTCTTCATGGCATCCGGGAACAGGGCATAAAGCGCCCCTTCAATCACTAGGACAAGACCAATCGCGACCAGAAAATCAATCATCAGGCGCAGGCCACGCCAATGGCGATGGCCTGCTTTTGATGGCTACTTTTTCCCACTTGCTCCGTCCTTGTCGAAATAACGGAAAAACTTGCTGTCAGGCGAAAGCACCATTGAGGTATTATCCTTGCCCAGTGCTTTTGCATATGCCTGCATCGAGCGATAAAAAGCAAAGAACTCGGGGTCAGCGCCAAAGGCATCTGCAAATAATTTTACGGCCTGGGCATCACCCTGACCGCGCAGAATTTCCGAATCCCGATCGGCTTCGGCAATTATAACAGTGCGTTCGCGATCGGCGGTACTGCGAATACGCTGTGCCTGTTCGGCACCCTGTGCCCTTGCTTCCTTTGCTTCTCTTTCACGTTCGGTTTTCATCCGACGGAAAATGGCTTCACTGTTTTCTTCCGGTAAATCTGTCCGCTTGATTCTGACGTCAATGACGTCCAGCCCCAGATCTGCTCCTTCAAGATTGACGGTGTCGCGGACCTGCTCACGCAAACCGATACGTTCGGTGCTGAGAATGGATGTAAAGGGCTGTCCGCCAATCACCCGGCGAATGCTGGAATTGATCAGGGTTTCAAGCCGGTTTGCCGCCACACGTTCATCGCGCACTGTTTGATAAAGTTTAAGAGGGTCGACAATCCGAAAGCGGGCATAGGCGTCGACAATAACCCGTTTCTGATCTGACGTGATCAGTTCCTGTGCTTCCAGATCCAGATGCAATACACGTTCATCAAGATAAATAACGGATTCCCATGGCAGTTTGAAATGAAGGCCCGGGTCCTGAATGGCTCGTTTCGGGTTACCGAACTGGACGACCAAAGCCTGTTGAGTTTCGAAAACGCGGAAGACAGAGCTCAGGCCCAGCAGAACCAGAACAGCGATCAACGCAAGTGAAATAGTGGCGCTACGATTGCTCATTACCGGCCTCCCTGTTTTTTCTGAAGCTGGTCAAGAGGCAGATAGGGGACAACCCCCGCGCCTGATGCGTCGCCGTCAATAATAATCTTGTCCATCTCTTGCAGGACCTGTTCCATGGTTTCAATATAGATACGTTCACGCGTGACATCCTTGGCCTGTTTATACTCACCATAAACGGCCAGAAAACGGGATGCTTCACCTTGGGCTTTGGCGATAATCTGTTCCTTGTAAGCTTCCGCTTCCTGAATCATGCGGGTGGCTTCACCGCGTGCGCGCGGCAGAATATCGTTCTGATAGGTTTGTGCTTCATTCTGCAGTCGTTCCTTATCGGCCTGTGCGGCCTGAACGTCCCGGAAGGCGCCAATGACGGAGGCAGGTGGATCAACCTTGCTCAGTTTTACCTGGGTGATTGCGACACCGGCACCATATTGCTGCAAAACATTCTGCAAATTGGCACGTGCTTCCTGTTCAATTTTCTGCCGCCCTTCTGTCAAGGCTGACTGAATTTGTGTCTGGCCGATGATTTCGCGCATTACACTTTCAGAAGCCGACTTGATGGTCTCTTCCTGCTTTTCGATATTGAACAGAAATTTGCCCGCATCATCAATACGCCAGAATACCGAGAATTCAACATCGACAATATTCTCGTCACCGGTCAGCATCGATTTTTCACGGCTGTAATCGCCAATACGACGACCGTTTGACAGACCCTGACCAAATCCGACATCGATTCTGTTGATAACGGTCACTTTTGGAGTGAGCACAGATTCGATCGGGACTGGCAGGTGATAGTTCAGACCCGGTCCGGTTGTTTCTATCCATTTTCCAAAACGGAGAACAACGCCCTGTTCATCCGGTTTGACCGTATAAAGGCCGGACGCCAGCCAGACCAGAAGCAGCAGGAAAACAAGAACAAAAATTCCCTTGCCGCCCATGCCGCCGGGCATTGCACCCTTCAGCCGATCCTGCCCGCGTTTAAACAGGTCTTCTATGTTCGGGGGCTGCTGGCCGCGGTTCCCGCCTCCTTGTCCCCAGGGGTTCCGATCACCATTACCGTTGTTCTGCCAGGGCATTAAATTTTAATCCTCTTCAAGAATATGTTTATGCGATTTATTACTTTGTGCTCGCAGGTTCGACACTGGTAAATTGACATTACAGGGTTATATGATACCTGACTGGCAAGTGCAACGACTCCCGGACCAGTAATGTAATTGCAAACTGGTCTTCAACAGGTAAGGCTTAAATCATGGAAATCAAGCGTTCGCAGATACTGGAAGCCCTGAAAAAAATATCCGGGCCCGGCGGCGGCGATGATGTTGTCTCAAGTGGCATGATTCAGGGTGTCGTCATTAAAGGTGGCAATGTCGGATTTTCCATTGAAGTGACGCCGGAAGAGGGGAGGAAGTCAGAGCCCCTGCGGCAAAGGTGTGAAGAAGCTGTGCGGACAGTGCCTGGCGTTTTGTCCGTGACAGCGGTATTGACAGCAGAGCGGGAAGCCGGGGCGACGGCCCGCCCGCCCGTGCAAGGTCATGCCACCGAACCTGCTCCGCAAAAGCCTGGTATTAAAGGGGTCAAATCAATTATCGCTGTCGCCAGTGGCAAGGGTGGTGTCGGAAAGTCGACGACGGCCGTTAATCTGGCGCTGGCGCTGCAGCATACCGGATTAAAGACTGGATTGCTTGACGCAGATATATACGGCCCGTCCATCCCGCGCATGATGGGTATTTCAGGCAAACCTGAATTGCGGGAAGACAAAAAAATCCTGCCGATGCGTAACTATGGTATGGCCACCATGTCCATTGGTTTTATGGTCGCGGAGGATACGGCGACCATCTGGCGGGGCCCAATGGTGATGGGGGCCCTGCAACAGCTGATGAATGACGTTGCGTGGGACCATTGGGGGGAATTGGATGTCCTTGTTGTTGATATGCCTCCCGGTACCGGAGACGCCCAGCTAACCATGGCTCAACGGGTGCCGCTGGCGGGTGCCGTGATTGTCTCGACACCTCAGGACATTGCGCTGATTGATGCCCGCAAGGGGATCAATATGTTTGAGCGGGTTAATGTGCCTGTGCTGGGGATCATTGAAAATATGAGCTATTTTATATGTCCGTCGTGTGGCGAGACGACCAATATATTCGGCCATGGCGGGGCTATGGAAACGGCCCTTAAGCTGGGCGCGAACTTTCTGGGCGAAGTCCCCTTGCATCTGGATATTCGCGAAACCTCGGATGCAGGCACGCCGATTGTCATCTCAAAGCCAAAGAGTGAACATGCGCGGGCGTATCTTGAAATTGCTGGCAGGGTTGCCGACATACTGTCTGAAAGTGCCGGAATTGCCGGCCCGGAATTTGTATTTGAATAGCCAGCGTTAAGGGTGAGTTGAACCATGAATGAATATTCTGACCAGTATATTCGCGATTTTATCGGCAAGGTGGAGACGATTGCACTTGTTGGCGCGAGCGACAAGCCGGACAGGCCAAGCCACCGTGTAATGAAATTTTTGCAGGGAGAGGGCTTCAGGGTTTATCCGGTGAACCCGATGCTTGTAGGCGATACCCTGAACGGCGAAACTGTTTATGCCGATATTCGGGCAATAGGGCAGCCCATTGACATGGTTGATATTTTTCGCCGTTCGGAAGAGGCAGGCGATATTGTTGACCAGGCTATTGAAGCGGGGGCCAAATCAATATGGATGCAATTGGGTGTGATTGACGATGAAGCCGCCAAACGCGCAACAAAGGCGGGGCTGGATGTTATTATGAACCGGTGCCCGGCGATCGAAATGCCGAGGTTGGGGTTGACAGGGAAGGTCTAGTTTTGCGGGGAAACAGGCGGCAGCCAAACGCACAAGACATTTAGTCTTTTCCGGACCTTAGTCAGAATGTATTCGCTGGCGTTCCCAAAAAATCAAAAGATAGCCCTTGTTTTCGGGTATCTCTTGATTTCAGGAAGATATAATCTTGAAAAGTTGGTTAGATGCAGACGTTAGTCAGCCAAACGCAAATTTTCTGCGGAAGCACGACCGTCTCTTCCGGGAGAAAGTTCAAACTCAACCTTTTGACCTTCATTCAGCGTTGCGAGACCTGCCCGCTCAACAGAAGAAATATGTACAAAAGCGTCTTTACCACCATCGTCAGGCTGAATAAAACCAAAGCCTTTAGTGGGATTGAACCATTTTACAGTACCAGTAGCCATCAATATAGTCTTTCGAAAAGTTAAAATTTAGAGGGCGCAGTATGATTGATTAGAAAATATTCCACAAGGTAATTCGCGAAAGTCCATATTTTATGGTGCGATATGTTACAGGGTGCAGCTAAAATGTCACATATCAAGGAAAATTTTGAATAGATTCTTCGTGCTTTGTCATTCGTACGCTGGCGGTAAACTTATTCAGCATCGAATTGATTCTCGGGCGCGGCCTTTTTAAATGCCGGATGCTGTTGAAGTTTTGCATCAATGGCAAGCAGCTTTGGAAACGGAGAAAGATCACACTCGAACCGTCGCGCATTCCAAATCTGGGGGGCCAGGCAAACGTCTGCCAGTGTGATCTGGTCACCAAAGCAATAGCCCTGATCCGCAGCGGCAGGTTGGACGAGCCTTTCAAGTGCTGTAAAGCCTTCAGCAATCCAGTGACGATACCAGGTGTCGATTTCAGCCTGATCATGCCCAAGGGAAGATTTTAGATATTTTAATACCCGAAGATTGTTAAGCGGATGAATGTCACAGGCAACCAGCTGGGCCATGGCCCTGACCAGCGCGCGACCAGCCGGGTCGCCGGGCAACAGGGACGGTCGGGGACGCGTCTCTTCCAGATATTCAAGAATAGCATATGACTGGCTTATACGTGCTGTACCATCTTCCAGAAGCGGCACCAGTCCCTGAGGGTTTTTTTCAACATATTCTGCGGCTTTCTGTGCCCCGCTTTTCAGATGAACCGGGACGGCATCATAGTCGAGATTTTTGTAATTCAGGGCAATGCGGACTCTGAAGGCCGCGGAACTGCGGAAATAGGTGTATAATTTCATCAACGGCTTCCTTCATTTTCAAAAAGGGTTAAGGATTGCCAGCATCCGGTTCATGTGCCAGCTAACCAGTTTCACCCGAAACCTTAAGCGAGAACGGGGCAAACTAAAATAATAAATTTGGAATATTTAAGGGCGGGTGGCCATCATGTGATACCATGAAAACTCTATAGCGTATGGACAGAATGATGAAATCCTGCTCTAATTATAAACAGTTATATTATACAGAATATTGATTTTTGGGCCGCGCAATCAAATCAGGGTGGGAGTATATATCGATGGTGGATTTCAAGGCGACGATGCAGCTTGTCAAACAGGCATTTGTTGAGCCGGAGAAGGTATGGGCCGAGACAATTGCCGAAAACCCGCCTGTCCGGGCCATGCTTGAGCGGCTGGTTGTGCCCTGGGTTCTGGTGTGTGCTGCGATTGGGCTGGTGCTGGCGCTTGTTTTTCTGGGCAAATTGTTATCGACGGGCTTTTTAATCCGTCAGGTTGTTGTTGAAATCATTTTTGATGTTGGCATTGTTTTTCTGCTGGCGTTCATTGCGGATTTCTTTTCAGGCGTCTTTGGCGGACAACGGTCATTTGAGAAGGCGTTTGGCATGGCTGCGCTTGTTTTGGTGCCCTCTATCCTGTCGTCATCGCTGTTGGCAATCCCTTCATTGGGGGGGCTGCTGAGCCTTGGGTTGGGCATTTACAGCCTGTATCTTCTCTACAAGGCCATCCCGCTGTTTCTGGGTGTGCCGGAAGATAAAAGGCTGGTCCATTTTCTCAGTGTTTTTGGGTGTATGATTCTGGTAGGGTTCCTCAGCACCGGGTTGCTTGGTGCTATCGCATTCAGCAGTTATGCGATGCAGTGATCACTCATTCTTTGCCTTGGGCGCAGTTTAAGCAGAATGTTGCGGCTGGATCATTTTCCAGCCGCTTTTTCATGATTTCGTCATCACATTTCAGGCAATAGCCATAGTCACCGTTATCGATGCGTGCCAGAGCGGCATCGATCCGGATAATTTCGCTCTCCCGTCGCCGTTCCGTGGCCTTGGCCATGGCCTGGGATTGCATCGCATCCATGCGAGACAGCCTGCCCACACTTGTCTGGTCCAGCTGAACAATATCCCTGCTGTCTTTCGAAGCAGCGGAAAGGCTTAGCAAGACCTGTCGAGCTGCGACAAGTTTTTCCTGCAGGTTTTGAATATCTGCCGGTTTCAGTTCCGTTGTCACTGCTGCCCCAGTTTTTCAGCAAATTTGCGAATACGTTCAGCGTTGGCGCCAACGTCACTCATGCCGACCCGTGACATTGACCGGATATCCAGTCTGGACCCCTCGTCACGGGGCGAAATGCGAATGACAACGTCATCCTTAAAGCCGAACCAGAAGGTTGTGTCTGTGGCTTCAAGGCGCATGTCGGCTGCGGATACATCAGCGATTTTCCATCCCATCGCTTCAGCGGCAGCGGTTGCCTTAACCAGCGCTTCCCTTGGGGACAGGGAAAGTGTGAGGGGCTGGATATCCGGATAGGCCGCGGCCTGTTGGGCGGCGATTGCCGGGCCGCCATATTCGATGCCATTGGGGCTCAGTTCTCTTGCTTCGGCCAGCGCCTGGAATTCCGGGGGTGTTTGCATGTCTGTGCTGATGTCATGAATTGGAGGGACTGTTTTGGCCTGCAAGAAAAGGCTCCATATAATGCCGGCCACGACAACACTAACGGCCAGGCCGGTGATCAGCATGCCGCGGCTCGTGGAATCAATTTTCCCACGCAATATGATCAGTCCGACAAGGCAGAGCAGCCCCGTCACAACGCTGCCGATGGCCCCGGTCGTAATGCCCTGAAAGGCACCGGACAGGGAAACAAGCTCATACTTGTATGCCGGACCGGACAAGAGGGCAATTAACCCGATGGCGATGGCGGACCAGAATCCTAACAGAACCAGCATGGGTTTTTTGTCACTCCTGCCTTCGGTCTGCGGTTGGGTTTCTGTTTTGGGCATGACAAACTCTCTCCTGGGATAAGCTGATTGGGCGCAGTGTTCCGTGTGTTCCGTCCGGAAGCTTACACCCGATCCCTTGTGTGGCAAAATCAAATAGCGCTGATCGACAGCAGGCGTGTGCAGGGCAAGTTTGGCAGGTGTCAGTAGCAGGTGCCTGTAACTGTCTGCTTGAATTGCGGTACCGGTTAGTGGCATCATATCATCTGTGGGGGACTGTTGTCCTGTTTCGCAAAATCGGGGAGCACAAGATGATCGTACGCAGCATACTGAAATCCAAGGGAGCGGAAGTTGAAACAGTCGCGCCGGACGCTACTATTATTGAAGTGGCGCGTACGCTGCGCAGCAAGAGAATCGGGGCGGTTATTGTGCTTGATTCGGAGCGGCGGATCAAAGGAGTGTTGTCCGAACGCGATATTGTCCGGGGAATATGCGAATTCGGCGGGGCTGTTCTGGAGAAGTCTGTTGGTGATCTGATGACCAGTGAAGTCATTTGTTGTGGTCTGGATGATTCGATCGCAGATATTATGGGCATGATGACCGGCAGGCGGATCAGGCATGTTCCTGTGGTGGAAAATGGCCAGCTTCAGGGAATCGTCAGTATTGGTGACGTTGTGAAGGGCCGGATGTCCGAGACAGAGCTGGAGGCTCAGGCTCTAAAGGAATATATCGTAACAGGATAATCTCACTCGAAGAATCGGTCGTGTGGAATATTTAAG
>OZ245755.1:0-1052500 GCA_965227345.1 Sphingomonadales bacterium | reverse complement strand
CTTGTTCGCTTGCCCGAACTTGCGGCCCTCAACGGCCTCCTGCCGCGCTTTCACCCGGTCCCACAATTCCTGATCGATGATGCGCAACTCCGGCACATCCTTGACGATCCACTTGTCCTGCGGATTGAGCCGCGAGACGCGCTTGCCGGTCGCCGGGTCTTTGATGTAGCGCAGCCGGTTCCAGACCATCCGCCCGATATAAAGCTCGTTATTGAGGATGCCGGTGCCGCGCTGCCGGTTGCCGTGGATCGTGCTCGGCCCCCAGCCTTTACCCGACGGTGAGACCACGTCTTCGGCATCGGTTCCGGCCACCACATAGATCGTCTCTGGTCGCTCCTGAAGCGGCCTCAGGATTTCGCGCCGGTGTGCCGCCTTGTCTTTCAGATAAGGGCCGATCACATCTTCGCCCGCCGGACACACGGCCATGCAATAGGCGGACTTGTAGTTCGCGCCATAGGTCAGGCTTTGCCACATCAAGGCGGTTTCGGGCTCGCTGACCCGCTTGCGATAGTCGACCGCATCGCTGGAATCGGCGATCTGTTCGACCCAATCGTTAAACCCGCACATGAATTCGCGGTAATTGTGGGTGAAGCAAGCCTGAAAATTGAATTCACCATCGGGCTTGATCGCGCCAACCGGACATGCGGCAACGCAGAGATTGCATTCAAGACACGGATTGAAATCGATCGGTTCGTCAGAAACACCTACCTCTTGACCGAGCAGAACCGTCCCGAGCAGGACGAAGTTGCCGAACTTCGGACGGATCGCGGTGTGCCCCTCACAGGTTCACGTGCCATCCTGACGACGATGCTCAGGAGCGAGCGGGTCCACGGATAATGACGGAGAATTTCAGCGCGCTGCGGTTCGAGTTCAGCCCGACCAATCGCCACGACACCAACGTCGTCGGCATCGCAGGCGAGCGCTAGCTCCCGGAGCTCCTCTGCGCCAAGCGGTCCTTTTTTGCCGGTCGCCGTATCTTCGCGACCCGCTTCGCGGAGTTGTCTTACCGTCGGATGGTCTTCGAGTCTCATGATTGAATGCACCTAAATCGCAAATTGACGTCTGCCCGCGTGATCGCTCCGGTGCCCGTCGCAACAATGCGTCGTATGTCCATTCTCCCTCCCAGGAAGAAGTTCTGCGGCTCGCTGATCTTCGGAAATGCAGGAACGATGGTGTTGCTAGCGAGTGAGCCGAGTGCAGCGAGTCTCGTGATCAAAAGCGCGGACATTATGGCTTCCTCATCACGACCAGGCATGTCGACGTACCGTGTGCGTGGAGCCTGCCTTGCGCGTTCTCGATCCTGCTCTCCAGCGTGATCACGGTCCGGCCGCGCGAGACCACATGGCCAATCACGCGCATTTCTCCGGAGTCGGCGAAGATCGGGCGGACAAATTTGGCGGTGGTTTCATGTGACGGACAGGTTTCGCCGGGCGCAAGCGTCGTCTGGGCCGCAAGCGCCATGACAGTGTCGAGCATCGTCATGATCCAACCGCCGTGAAGTGTATTTGTCAGGTTGCTAAAACGCGGTTCGGGCATGGCGAGGAGTTCGACCTTGCCTTCCTCTGGAGGAAGCAGGGTGAAGGGAAGTGTTTCTGCCATTGATGGGGGACGGATGCTTCCCTCTGCCAGCCCCGCAACGAGCTCGATCCCGGAGTATTCCGGCAACCCGGAGATCGAAGCAGGTGCGTTGCGCGCCTCGGTCGGAGAAGCTGTAGTCACTGGCGCGGTCCTCTTTGTGGGGCATCGCCGACGGACGACATCGTCAGCACGCCGTTGGCGGCGGCTTGCAGGATCCACTTCGATAATTGGTCGTCGTTGATCACGCGCGAGAGAACTAGCGCACCGACCATCGTCGAGAGAACGGCCATGGCCTCGCTGTTCGTCTCCCCTCCGCGGGACTCGCCAATCAGCTGGCCGAGGATTTCGAGATGCGCCTTGACACCGTCTTCGAACGAAGACTTCACGTCGATACTTTGCCTGGCTGCATCGGATCCGAGCCCCACGATCGGGCAGCCGTCCATCTTTTTCTCGCGATGATCCGTACTGAGGTAGAAGTCGAGCACCGCACCGAGCGCGTTCTCAGGATTCGCCTCGATCACTTCAGACCAACGATGGGAAGCGCTCTCAAATGCGCGCTTGGAGGCCTGCACTGCCAGGTCCTCTTTTGACGTGAACTGTTTGTAAAACGCGCCCTGGGTCAGTCCGGCACCCTTCATAAGATCCTTGAGGCCGATACCGTCAAAACCACGCTCTCTAAAAAGGCGGCTTGCCACATTGATCACGGTTTCACGGTTTTCCGCAGCCTTTTTCCGACTCACACGCATCGCAAACATCCTTTTAGATTGCATTCGAAATCTATTTACCCTATATAGAGTTCGAATGCAATCTAAAATGATGTGAGGCGACAATCATGAGAAAGAGGCCTGTTATTGTGCTGGGAGGCATCTTGATCGCGATATCAGGCGCCGCTGCAGTCTTCACGCCTGGTCTTCCCGCGAAGGAAATCTCCGAAGTTAGTGACCCGAGACAAGAGCCGCCGTTCGTCAGACTGGCGACAGCAGAGCGCGCAGCTGGATCAGAACGGAGCTTCACCGGGACGATAGGCGCCAAAGTCGAGAGCAAACTTGGCTTCCGCGTTCCCGGTAAAATCGTAGAGCGGCTGGTCAATACTGGTCAGCAGGTTAAAGCCGGTCAGCCGCTGATGCGGATCGATGAAACCGATCTTCGCCTTGCGCTTATGGCGAAACGCAATGCCGTTACCGCCGCACAGGCATCAGTCGTGCAGTTGGAAGCGGACGAAAAGCGATACGCTCGTTTGCTCAAGAGCGGTTGGGTTCCCCATCAACGCTATGAGCAGGCGAAGGCCGCTATGGATGTGGCTCAGGCACAGCTCTCTGCGGCCAAAGCTGACGCAGACGTGGCCGAAAACGAGGTGGACTACGCGGTGCTGGTCGCAAACGCCGATGGCACAGTCGTTGAAGCGCTAGGAGAACCGGGACAGGTCGTCGCCGCCGGTCAGACTGTGTTCCGGATTGCTGAGGGAGGCCCCCGCGAAGCCGTTGTGGCCCTCCCCGAAACGATCCGTCCTGAGATTGGATCTGAGGTCGTGGCCATTTTGTATGGTGGCAACAAGCGCCGCTATAGTGCCCATCTCAGGCAGCTTTCCGACTCCGCTGATAGTCAGACGCGTACCTATGAGGCCCGGTTTGTTCTCGACGGAGAGGCTGCAGCAGCACCGCTTGGTGCAACGGTCACCATTCGATTGATCAACAAGACCAGCCAGCTGGAAGTGGAGGTCCCGATTGGAGCCGTGCTTGATACCGGTCAAAAGACAGGCGTCTGGATTCTGGACAACGCGACCTCAACAGTTGGCTTTCAGCCAGTCAAACTTGTGCGCATGACCGATGAATTGGCTGTCATCTCCGGACTGGACACAGGTGAACAGGTCGTAGCGCTCGGCGCTCATCTACTACAGGAAGGCGCTCGCGTTCGTACCGCGCCTGAAAGCAAGGGCAACCGATGAGCCTTAATCTTTCCGCAATCGCAGTTCGCGAACGGGCCGTTACACTGTTCTTCATCCTTCTTCTGGTGGCCGTCGGCGCCTATGCCTTCTTCAACCTTGGCCGGGCGGAGGACCCGAGCTTTACCATCAAGAACTTGACCGTCACGGCGGCATGGCCGGGCGCGACGGCGCGCGAGATGCAGGATCTTGTTGCCGAGCCGCTGGAAAAGCGGCTTCAGGAGCTGGCCTGGTACGACCGCGTAGATACCACCACGCGGCCAGGCTTCGCGCTCATGACCCTGACGCTGAAGGACAGCACACCGCCATCGGAGGTGCAGGAGGAGTTCTATCAAGCCCGAAAAAAGCTCGGAGACGAAGCTCGCAACCTGCCCTCCGGCGTGTTCGGCCCTTTCATCAATGACGAATATGCCGACGTGAGCTTCGCCCTCTACGCGCTCAAGGCCAAGGACCTGCCGATGCGCGACCTGGTCCGGCAGGCTGAAATGATCCGTCAGGATCTCCTGCATGTGCCCGGCGTCAAGAAGATCAACATTCTTGGCGAGCGCCCGGAGCAGATATTCGTCGAATTCTCCTTCGCGAAACTGGCGACGCTTGGCGTGTCAGCACAGGATATCGTAGCCGCATTGCAGCGGCAGAACACCGTCACGCCGTCAGGCTCGATCGACTCCCGTGGCCCTCAGATCTTCATCCGGGTCGACGGCGCCTATGGCAGTGTCCAGGCGATTGCCGAAACGCCGATTGTTGCTGCTGGCCGGACAATGAAGCTCTCCGACATTGCCGACGTCCGCCGCGGCTACGAGGATCCCCCCACTTACATCATCCGGAATGAGGGTGAGCCCACCATCATGCTCGCTGCTGTGATGCAGGAGGGCTGGGACGGTCTCGCGCTCGGCAAGGCGCTGGATGAAACAACCGCGGCCATCGGAAAGACTTTGCCGCTCGGGATGACACTCGAAAAAGTGACTGATCAGGCTGTCAACATCAACTCGGCGATCAACGAATTCATGTTGAAGTTCGCGATGGCGCTCGGCGTGGTACTGCTTGTGAGCCTGATCAGCATGGGCTGGCGGGTCGGCATTGTTGTCGCCGCGGCGGTTCCCCTGACGCTTGCGGCCGTGTTCTTCATCATGCTGGAAACCGGCCGGTTCTTCGACCGCATCACGCTCGGTGCCCTTATTCTGGCACTCGGTCTTCTCGTGGACGATGCCATCATCGCCATCGAAGTGATGGTCGTGAAAATGGAAGAGGGCATGGACCGCATCAAGGCGGCGGCCTATGCGTGGAGCCACACGGCAGCGCCGATGCTGTCAGGCACGCTGGTGACGATTGCCGGCTTCCTGCCGGTGGGATTCGCCCATTCAACGGCCGGTGAATATGCCGGCAACATCTTCTGGGTGGTGGGCTTTGCCCTCATCGTCTCCTGGATCGTCGCGGTGGTCTTCACGCCTTATCTTGGCGTCAAGATGCTGCCTGATATCAAGCCAATCGAAGGCGGTCATCACGCGATTTACGACACGCCGAACTACCGGCGTCTGCGGCGGCTTATTGCCTTTGCAGTGCGCCACAAATTCCTGACCTGCACTGCCGTCGGCATCTCCTTCGCTTTCGCCATCGTTGGCATGGGGGGTATCAAACAGCAGTTCTTCCCGACCTCCGACCGTCCTGAAGTGCTGGTGGAGGTCCGTCTCCCGGAAGGCACCAGCATCGAGACGACGACCGCAGCAGTCGAGAAAATCGAGGAGTGGCTCAACAAGCAGCCGGAAACCGACATCGTCACCAGTTACATCGGCCAGGGAGCCCCCAGATTCTATCTGGCTCTGGCCCCGGAGCTGCCGGATCCCGCCTTTGCGAAGATTGTCGTGCTGACACCCGACGCCGAAGCGCGTGACGCTCTTAAGTACAAACTCCGTGAGGCCGTGGTTCAGGGGCTCGCACCCGAGGCTTACGTTCGCGCAACGCAGTTCGTCTTCGGCCCTCCTTCGGTTTTCCCGGTCGAGTTCCGGATCACGGGACCTGATCCCGCGCAACTCTATGCCATATCCGAGAAGGCTCTTGACGTTATGCGGAGTGTCCCCGATGTACGGGAGGCCAACCGCGACTGGGGTAACCGCACACCCGTGGTGCGTTTCGAGCCCGATCAGGACCGGCTGAACCTCATCGGTCTGTCTCCGGCAGAGGTCGGACAGCAGCTCCAGTTCCTGCTCAGCGGAATTCCCGTGACGCAGGTTCGTGAGGACATCCGGAACGTCCCTGTCGTGGCACGAAGTGCGGGGGATGAGAGACTGGACCCGACCCGCCTGTCGGACTTCTCCCTGATGAGCCGGGACGGCCGTTCGATCCCGCTTGATCAGGTCGGCCATGCGGAAATCCGTATGGAAGAGCCGATTCTGAAACGGCGGGATCGTATGTCCGTCATCACCGTTCGTTCGGACATCAACGAGGCTACACAGCCTCCTGAAGTTTCCAAACAGGTTCTGGAGGCCCTGCGGCCGCTGATCGCATCCCTTCCGGAGGGCTATCGCATCGAGATGGGTGGATCGATCGAAGAGGCTGCAAAGGCTAACACCGCGCTGGCGAAAATCTTCCCTGTGATGATCGCCGCCACACTGATCATCATCATGCTGCAGGTGCGGTCCTTCTCGATGATGGGCATGGTCTTGCTGACGGCGCCGCTTGGCCTTGTCGGCGTCGTGCCTGCGCTGCTCATCTTCAACCAACCCTTCGGCTTCAACGCCATTCTGGGTTTGATAGGCCTCGCCGGCATCCTGATGCGCAACACACTGATCCTCACCGAGCAGATCAAGGAGAACCGTGCGTCCGGCCTTGACGACTATCACGCCGTCATTGAGGCCACGGTGCAACGCACGCGGCCAGTGATCCTGACCGCACTTGCCGCCGTGTTGGCGTTCATTCCCCTGACGCACTCTGTCTTCTGGGGGTCGATGGCCTATACGTTGATCGGTGGCACAGCGGTCGGTACGGTACTGATCCTGCTCTTCCTTCCCGCTCTTTATACCGCCTGGTTCCGGATCAAGCCGACCGCTGATGCGGTCCATGAGATTTGAACCGGAACTGCGAACGGCAGTGGCCGCCGAGTTGGCTCCGTTGTCGGAGGAGACGGTTCAACTTCTCGCCCGCCGTATTTGCCTAAACATACGAAGGGCCAGCCGCACGATATTACCGATTACCTGTGACGTTTATGCCGCGTTTACTCGTAATTGAATCGGAAAAGGCCCAGTGTTCCTGCGGCTTTCAGAGCATTCTAACACCCGTTACAACACACTCCTGAAAACTCCTTGTCCCATGAATGGCACATGGTGGAGGCTTTTTGTTTATGTTTTGTTCTTGATGTGCTAAATATTTGTAGTGACGATTCTTACTAGCCTGGTGTGCAGCTACAGGAGGGGTGATGAAACTTGATCTGGATTTATGCTTGCAGATTTTGGATGAACTGGAATCATTGCCGCCTGAAAGTGGTTTCTAAAGAATTACAATAGATGGTCGGAGTGCAGACGATGTTTCTTATCACGTCTTTCAATTGCGATCGGCTGGTTTAATTGAGGCTTTGGATGTGTCAAGTAATGACGGGTACGGGTGGTTGCCCGGGCAGATGACGTGGTCTGGTCACCAATTTTTAGAAGCGTCCAGGAATCAAGGGGTATGGAATAAATTGAAAGACCGGCTTGGCAATAGGTTAGGAAGTCTTCCCCTGGATGTGATTAAGCAAATGGCGACTGAGATGACGGTGACGTGGGCGAGATCGCAACTTGATCTATAGGCGTTTAATTTTCATCCAGATTGTAGAAACCAACCCCTACCTGCAAAAAAGGACGATAGCTTCCGCTACCGTCCCTTTGTTCACTCACCCGGAAGGCTCTTCAGCCCCGGGCTGTTCCTGTCGATGTTAGGTGATCCACTTGCCAAGGGTCGATTTACCGTCCCCCAAATCTTCGGCAACGGCCAGCCGCGGTAAATTGCTGCTCAGCGTCAGTTTGACAGCCTCCCGCTTGAAGTCTTCTGAATGTCTTTTTCGGACCATAATTTCCTCCATAAAATATCAATAATTCTTCGGAAATAACCTGCGGATGTTCTGCTGGCAGAACGCTCGGGAAAATTCTCGCTCAGGACTGTGATTTGGGATTCTATATACCAAGCGAGCATATATTCTCGCGAACAGCACCGGAGTTCCGGTCCAGGATTGGTTGGCGGCTGATGGTGGAATGGTGCGCCGATTGCATTGCGCTTTATGGCAGTGACAAGGCATGCTTCGAGCCCTGCGAGTGCCAGCCTTACTTCTGGTGATTTGTTTTATTCGTGTGTGGAAACAGGCGCCATTCTTGCCAATTCATCATCAAGAATGGCTTTAAGCTGTTCCGTGTTCATCTCTTCGTCCTGATAATTCCATATCAGGGCGCCAAGACTGATAGCGGCAATGCGATGGGCGCCCAGCCTGAAATCATAATCAGACCGAATTTCCCCCTTCTTCTGCAGGGCTGACATCATACGCATCAGAAGCTGACAGGAAGACCTGACCGATTTACCGGCTGCGGCGCGCAGTTCAGGGTCGCCCAGCGCTTCCCGCGCCGTATGAATATTAAACTGGTGCCGGGTATTGGTCTGGCAGGTCATGTCTTCAGCAATTTCTCCCAAAAGGGCCTGAAAGTCACTGAAGTTATCTGCTGTTAAGCTTTGGCGCCATTCTTCCTGAAAGTCAAATACGGCCAGCATCACTTCCCGCTTGTTTTTGTAGTGGGTATAGAGCGCACCGATACTCAGCCCCGCCCGTTCGCCGATTTGTTTCATCGTCGTCTTTTCATAGCTCTCCGAGATGAAACAGTCGATGGCAGCATCCACAATTTGCTGCCGGCGCAGGGCCATATGGGCCGGGTCACGTTTTGGCACCGTTGTACTCCTTTCTCTCTGCCTGTTGCTGGGCCTGTTGCTGATTTCACAGGCCGCCACTTTCCCAGATTAATTACCTGTTGACAAGAAAAATAAAAGAATTATGGTTCATTTAAAATAAAAGAATTATGGTTCTCTAATTTTTTGGGAGGAAAACAATGAGGTATTGCATTATGACGAAATCGATAATCCTGGGGTGTACCATGCTGGTGCCGGTTCTGGCTGCCAGCCATGCGGCGGCCGATACAACAGCAACACAGTTATTTGAGGAGATTGTGGTAACGGCGCAGAAAAAAACCGAGCGTCTCAGCGAAACCCCCTTGTCGGTCTCGGTCCTGTCCGGCGAAGACCTGACCAGGCTGGGTATTTATAATTTCACCGATTATGCCAGCCATATTCCAGGTATCAGCTTTGAGACGGAGGGGGCAGGCCAGACCCAGATCAATATCCGTGGCATCAGTGCTGGCAGGACGGTCACACCAACAGTTGGCATTTATATTGACGATGTGCCATATGGCGGGTCCAGTGCCAGCGCTAATATAGGCGGTCTGGCGCTAGACATCGATACTTTTGATCTGCAGCGGATTGAAGTGTTGCGCGGTCCGCAAGGCACAATCTATGGTGCCAGCGCGATGGGTGGGGTGATAAAATACGTCACTAACAAACCCGATCTTGAAGAATACAGCGGCTCTGCAAACGGCGACATATCAACCACCCGGTATGGCGGGGTTAATGAAGTTGTCCAGGGTGTCATCAACGCACCGATCGTTGTCGACAAGCTGGCGGTGAAGGTTGGCGGCTATTATCGTCATGATGCCGGCTTTATCGACAATGTCGCCGGATTGGAAGATGTTAATCACTCGGAAGTATATGGCGGCAAGTTTGATGCATTGCTGCAGCCATCAGATGATCTGTCTGTCCGTCTTTCGGCTTTTGGCCAGAATATTGATCGTGAGGGCAGCGCGCAGGCGGATTTTAGTTTGCAAACGGGGCAGCCTGTTTTTGGTGATCTTGATCAAAGCAGGTCGTTCGCTGAACCTTTCCGTCACCGGTTCCGTATGATCGCCGGTACCGTGAAATATGATTTCAGTGGCGCAGAGCTGACCTCCATAACCAGTTACCAGACCGCGCGTGCTGCCAGAAGTCTTGATTTCTCAGCTCTGTATGGGCCTCTTCTAGCCGGCCTGGGCCTGAATTTCCCAACCTACGGGGCAACGATCGACACCGAAACCAAAAAGTTCACCGAGGAAGTGCGGTTGCAGAATGCCACGCCGGGCAAGCTCGAATGGTTGCTCGGTCTCTACTATACGCACGAACGCAACACCAACGATCAGCAAATACAACCCTTCAATGCGGATGGAACTTCCCCACCCTTGAATTTGCTGACTGTCAGTCTTCCTGGTACTTACCGCGAAATCGCGGCCTTTGGCGATCTGACCTATCACTTTACCGATCAGTTTGATGCGACAGTTGGCGTGCGGATCGCACAAAACAAGCAGTCCTCGCAGCAGATTGGGTCTGGCCTGCTGATTTCCTCTCAACCGGATGGTCGTTCAAAAGAGACGGTATCGACCTTCCTCTTCAATCCGAAATACAAGTTCAGTGACCATGCCATGATTTATGCACGTGTTGCCAGCGGCTACCGTCCTGGCGGCCCGAATGTCGTGGCTCTTGATCCGGTTACTGGCGCGCCTCTGGCACCAGCCACTTTTGCTGCAGACAAACTCTGGAGTTATGCTGTTGGACTGAAAGGGGCAATAGCGGACAACAAGCTCAGCCTGGACTTGAGTGTCTTTTATATTGACTGGAAAGACATGCAGATAAACGCCGTTCGCAACGGGCTCGGCGTATTGGTGAATGCAGGCAAGGCCAGAAGCCAGGGTATAGAAGCAACGGCCCAGCTGCGTCCGGTAGAGGGGCTTAATCTGGGGGCAAACTTTAGTTACACGGATGCCAAGCTGGTAGAGAATTCTGTAGATCTCGGAGGGATAGATGGCGAACGTTTGCCGGATTCCCCAAAGTTTATGACAGCGTTCACTGCGGATTACAGTTTCCCGGTAGGGAGCAACGCCACCGGCTCACTTTCCGGCAGTTTCCGGTATATAGGGGATCGCGCGGCAAGTTTCGATGCGAGCCCGAGCAGTCCGCAGTTCCACTTGCCCTCCTATACCATCACCGATCTTAGGGCTGGCATCAGTTTCGAGAATGTGAATGCCAGTCTCTACGTGAAGAACCTGTTTGACGAGAGGGGAGCAATGTCGGCTGTTACGGCCGTGGCTGTCGCAGGAGGGCCAGCTCAGGTTTCGATCAGTCAACCACGGACATTCGGCGCCACGGTTGGCGTCTCCTTCTAGATGGCAGCATATGATGAGCTGACATTGGACCGGGCGGAGGAAAATTGTAACCTCCGTCCGTCTTCGGATGAAAAGTCCCCTATGCCTAAAAATGCATCCGTCAGGGCCTGGTATGCCCTGATCATTTTCATTGCTGTGGCGTTGATGGCGCTGGTGGATCGGCAGATATTGGTGTTGATTGCGGAGCCATTACGCAAATCCCTTGATCTGTCGGATATGCGACTGGGATTGCTGCAGGGGGTGGGACTGGCCCTGTTTGTGGGTATTGCTTCTTATCCTGTCGGCTGGCTGGCTGACCGTTATGACCGTCGTCTGGTTCTGGCGGGTTGCATTCTGGTATGGAGCGCGGCCACCATTGCCTGTGGTTTTGCCCGAGATTTTCCGGAAATGATGCTGGCGACCGCTATTTTGGGCATTGGCGAGGCCGGCCTGTTTCCAACTGTTTATGGACTGATCCCTCATTTCTTTTTCAACCGCATGCGGCCCCTGGCCAATGCCATTTTCTCAGCCAGCACAAATCTGGCCGGAGCAGGGGCTTTTATCATTGGCGGCGGCCTTATTCACTCAATCGGTCTGCACCAGGCCAGTTTGCCAACCATGTTCCAGGACTTTGAGCCCTGGCGCCTCACTTTCCTGGCAGCGGCTGTTCCGGGGCCGCTCCTTATTCTGTTGGTTGTTACACTTCGCATGCATCGCGGTGGACTGAGTGTTGATGCGGTCGAGTGCTCTGCCGAACCCACTCAAATCAAGCCCTTTCTCGCGGCCAACTGGCAACTGCTAACCTTCTTTTTTATCGGCTGCGGTCTGGTCAACATGGGGTTTGCTGCTGTTCTCAATTGGGTTCCCATTGTCGCCGTCCGGGTCTACGGTGCTGCTTCAGAACAGGTTGGCATGGGGATGGGCATGGCGTTGATAGCCGGTTTGCTGGCAGGGTTTGCTGGCGGCACCCTTTACACCCGGTCAATTATGCCGCGCCTGGGCAAGCTGGCGTCCTACCGGGTTATATGGCTGGGGTCATCGCTGGCCGTTTTACCCGCTGCGGCCATGCCGTGGGCCGATAGCCTTTCCATCCTTTATACGCTAACCGGTGCCCAGATTGCTTTTGTCATGGCGGGGATCATGGCTTTTCCGACTGTCGTGCAGGATTTTGCCCCCGATGAACTTCGTTCCCGCGTCATGGCAATCGGTATGATCGCGACTGTCGGTATGCAGGCTCTGGGCCCCATTCTGGCCGGGGGCATTTCCGACCAGTTATCTGATCATGCCAACGGCTCGCTTTTGGCCGTTGCCATTGTTGCTGCTTCGGGACTGGCGGCAGGGGCCCTTCTGCAGCGCCGCGCGGAAACCACTTTTATCCGATCAACCGGCAAGATTTCATGATCGTGCGAGATTGTAATTTTTTGTGTGCTATTGAAGAGGAGAATTGATATGGCCGAACAGCCTAAAACTCTGAACCAACGTCTGGACGATCTGTTTGAGCCATATGCGCGTTCGGACCGTCCGGGATTCGTTATCGGTGTTGCACATCAGGAAAAGGTTGTTTACCGCAAAGGGTTCGGCCTTGCGAGCATCGAACACAGTGTGGCCAATACCCCGGCAACACGAATGAGGATTGGGTCAACCAGCAAGCATTTTACCAGCCTGGCAGCGTTTCTGCTGGCGGCGGAGGGCATGCTTGATATCGACGCGGGGATCCGTACCTATTTACCTGACTTGCCGCCGCTTCAGGGTGATCCGTCACTTCGGCAGATTATGTCACATACGGGGGGGTACAGGTGCCCACTGGATATCAGCTTTATTTCAGATGGTCTGGCGATCAAGCCTGCAGGTGAAACCCTGGCCTCCGCGTTGCGGCAGACTGACGTTAATTTCAATCCTGGCGACAAGATGATTTACAATAACGGCGGCTATCACATGTTGTCGCTGATCATCGAAAATGTGTCAGGCATGCCATTCGAACGTTTTCTGGAAGAGCAGATCTTTGAACCTCTGGGCATGAAGGATACCCGCTCGGTCCCCAGCGATTTCGAGATTCATCCACGCATGGCCACAATGCATTTGCCGTCGCCTGACGGCAGCTGGCGGCGCGGCATTTTTCCGACAGAAGAAGTCAGGGGCGAAGGGGCCATGATTTCAACGGTCGACGACATGCTGGTCTGGCTGGCCCACCTGCGCGGGGAAAAGCAGGTTGGAAACCAGTCGAGCTGGGACCAGATCACAACCAGTACGCGGCTGAATGACGGCGTGGAGATTGAATATTGTCTGGGGCTGTTGAAAGGTACTTACCGGGGTATTGAGGTCCTTCATCATGGCGGAGGCGTGATTGGAGGGGCCTGCCAGATGATCACTGCGCCGGATCATGCGCTTGACGTCATCATCATCACCAATGGCGTGATGGCCAGCCCCATGGACCTTGCCAGTCAGGTGATTGACGCTGTGCTTGGTGACGAAGTTCTGTCAAAACCTGCTGAAAAGCCTGAAACCGGGAAATATGAAAACCTGATTGGTCGCTACCAGGCGCAGAAGTCGGGATTTATCTACGACATTGCAGATATGGGCGGGATGATTGGGTTTGGCGTTCTTGCCAATCCCCCGATCCCCTTGACCAAAGTGGATAATCATCTGGAGTTGCTGTTCTCTTCGGGAGGCATGGGTCCATATCGTATAAAATTACCATCTTCGAAAGCCGAAAAACCTGTGGAGCAACTTGAGTTATATGATTGTGGCGAGACGGAAGTGTTGCATCGCCTTACTGTCGAACCGCCCAGGGCCAGTAATGTCTCCAATGATTTGATCGGTTCCTACTTTTGTGCGGATATCAATGCGCCGGGAGACATCATTTTTGACAAGGGCGAACTGGTTCTGGTGATCCATGGCCATTTTGGTGGCAATCGTCTGACTCTTGAGCCTGTTACAGCGGATGTCCTGACATTCCTCTTTCATATTTCCCTCCAGCCCGTCAAAGGGACATTCCATATTGAGCGAAAGGACGATATGGTTACCGGGTTCAGATTGAATACTCCTCGTACCCGGCATTTGCGTTTCGAGCGTCAGGCACAGGTTCTATAAAAGAAACCTGAACACTGCAATTTTCATTGCGCACTGTTTCAATGAACAGTTGGGAGGCCAATGGATCTGGTAGCGCCTGGGCCGGAGCGCGAATGCAGTAGATGGCAGGCTTGAGTTAATCAAACTTTACTGTGGCCTTGGCGTTCACTGGATACTGATGGTATGCAATAGCTCTTGATGTCGGCCATATGGCCATGCTGACGGACCCCAAAATGGTGGCCGAAGTTATCCTGAGCTGTGTGCAAATATCTCCACAAAGTGGTTAGATTAATGGGCCCTGACCTTGGGGTGGACGGCGGCATTTCTGCGCTTTTCCATGCTTAAACTGCGTTTAGAACAATCTCTCGCTAGCGCTGTAGTGTATTCTTGAGCTGTGTTAGGTTTTACTTCGGGGTATTTTGAGTGTTTGATTTATTTAAAAATTATGAGATGACTATTGGCGGCAAGGCGGTATCGAGCCCGTCGACATTTGATGCCACTAATCCGTCAACGGAAGAGGTCATTGCCAAAGTCCCGGCCGCCGACCGTCAGCAACTGGAAAATGCCGTTAAAGCGGCGCAAGAGGCCTTTCCCGGCTGGGCGAGCAGGCCAATCGCCGAACGGCAAGCCCTGGTGTCAAAAATCGGTGATCGGATAGAACAGCATGGGGAAGATTTCATGCGTCTTCTCACACAGGAGCAGGGTAAGCCCAGGGCGGGTGCGGAATGGGAAATTGGCGGCTCGATCGTCTGGTGCCGCGAGATCGCCAAAAAGTCCCTTCCTGTTGAGGTGGTAGAGGATACTGAAGATCACCTGGTGACAACGCGGCGGACACCTGTCGGGGTAGTGGGAGCTATTACGCCGTGGAATTTTCCCCTGCTTTTGGCTGTTTGGAAAATCGCACCGGCCCTGGTGGCGGGTAATACCATGATCGTTAAGCCATCGCCTTTTACACCGCTCTGTACTTTAAAGCTTGGGGAAGTTTTGCGCGATCTCTTGCCGCCCGGCGTGTTGAATGTCGTATCTGGCGGTGACGATCTTGGCCGCTGGATTACGGAGCATCCTGGTATTGGCAAGGTTTCGTTCACCGGATCTACGGAAACCGGCAAAAAGATCATGCAAAGCGCTTCGGGAAACCTTAAACGGCTGACGCTGGAGCTTGGCGGGAACGATCCTGCCATTGTTTTGGGGGACGTAGATGTCAAGGCGGTCGTCAAGGATCTATTCTGGGCGGCCTTCCAAAATAGCGCGCAATTCTGCGTTGCAGCCAAGCGGATGTACATTCATGAAGATGTTTATGATGAGCTAAGCGAAGCATTGGTGGAATATGCGGGCACGGTGAAGGTTGGCGATGGGTCGCAGCAGGGCACTGATCTGGGGCCCATACAGAATAAGATGCAATACGAAAAATTGTGCGGACTTCTTGATGAGGCGCAGCGTAGCGGTCTAAAATTTTTGACTGGCGGCAAGCCTGACAAGCGTCCCGGTTTCTATGTACCGGTGACGATTATCGATAATCCGCCTGAAGATTCTCGGGTCGTGACCGAGGAAGCCTTCGGTCCCGTTTTACCACTTCTCAGGTTCAGCGATATCGATGATGTCATCCGGCGGGCCAATAACACACCTTACGGCCTGGCCGCCTCGGTCTGGTCTCGTGACGAGGATAAAGCCCGGAAAATTGCAGAACGCCTGGAGTCCGGCACGGTCTGGATCAACGAGGCACATATATTTTCACCCCATATTGCATTCGGCGGGCATAAACAGTCTGGTATCGGCATTGAAAACGCCGAGGACGGACTGCTTGAATTCACAAACCCTCAAACTATTATGGTTCGCAGAAACGGGAGATGAAGCACGGATAGGTCGTGTTGCGCCGAGATCAGTCGGCGGCTTTGCGCCAATAACCAGGCGGGTGGCCAAAGTGTCGCTTGAAGGCAGCGCTGAAGCTCGAAGCATCCGAGTACCCAAGCGCATATGCCGTTTCGGCCACTGGCGAACGGTCATTGCGTAGCATATGTTCGGCCCTTCGCATCAATTCCGCCGTCCGATAGTCGGATAAGGTCATGCCATAGACCTGCTTGAACAGTGAGCGTAAGCTGGTTCGGTTGGTGCCAGCACGACGCGCCATCTCGTCCACGCTCATCCGCTGTTGCGGTGCCTCGTCGATCAGGTTGCGTACCAGTTCGATCTGGTCGTGCACCCGAGATTTGACTCTACAAGTCTCCTCGTCATGTTGCCGCAGATGGTCGAGTAGAAGCCAAAGAATTATGCTCGACTTCGTTCGATAGAACAGCGATGAATAGGGCAATTCCTCAGGCGCTTGAAGCAGTTGGTCCCGTTCGTGCCCGATCTGCACCGGCAGGTGGGTCCAAATCGACTGTTGGCCTCCGAACGCGGATAGCAAGGCACCTAGCAATTCAGGACACCACTCCTGCAACGTGCTCACTTTCACCACCAATGTAACCGCCTTGAGGCCGCCCTGCTTGGCCCGCAGGCGAACATGGGATCCTTTGTTGCAATACTGTATCCAGATACCCTTGCTGATGGATACCTTGTTATGGCTTATCTCCAGCGCAATCGCGGTCAGGTCCACTCCTCCAAAGGGGATCCCGATCACGACAAAGTCGGAGATTACCTCAGCCTCTAATGATGTGAGTTCGCTTGTTGCTGTATCGGTAAGGAAAATCCCGACATTGCCATCAGACCAGGATCCGTAACGCACGTCGTGTAAATCGGCAGGCAGCCCTCCTTCGTCTACAAGCCATTGTTGAGCCCGGAGCCCACTGCGTTCCAAGTCTGCCAAGTATCCAGCGGGTGCAGACAAAACAGGCATCTGATCCACCTTTAGTCCCCTAAAACGATTACACTAGAATTAAGTTAGCACATCCTGGCAGGTCAGTCTATTGCAGGGGGCTCTCAAGTTGGTCAAATTTGAATATAAACAGTTTTTTAGCGCCTGCTTTTCGGCTTGCAAAATTTTGACACTTTTCGAGCGTTTTTTGTTCGCGTGATCGTCCAGGGTTCGAGCGGTCATCGGGTTAGGCCGGGCACTTCAGCTGGCACGCCGCGCGCCCATTTCACACAAGCCCGCCCGGAACATATCCAGAGGATATCAGGAGGCGAGGGTGCGTCGATATATTTCAGAAATGGCGTCTTTGCGGTTTTCCACGCCAAGCTTTGCAAATATGCTCTTGAGATGGTGCTTGACTGTCTCGGGCGAGATGGACAGGTTGCGTGCAATGATTTTGGTCGGGAACCCTTTCGCCAGTTCCACCAATACATCGCTTTCGCGGGGGGTGAGCAATCTCTGGAATGCGGAAGAATCTATATTCTGTTTCCAGAGCTCGGAAATCTTCAGAATGTGATCGCTGATCACGTCATCTGGATTGTTCTGCCGGACCAGTTGGAGAAGCGGGAGCGTTTTGCCGGACAGGTCCAGCCAGGGGCGAACGACATCACATTGTGCATGAACCGTCAGCGCTTCGCACGCCAGATCCAGTGCCTGTTGCTGGTCGTCAGTCCCGGCACAGGCGACCGCCAGATAAATATTGCACAGGCTGACAATCATCTGGCGCCCGAATGTGTCTGCCTTTTGCTTGATAACTTCAAGGGTTTGAATAGCTTCCGGTAATTTGTCAAGTGCGATATACAAGGGGCCGTATGCCCGCAGGAAGGCTTCAATAAATATCCAGTTCCAGTAATAAAAGTCTTTCTCGCCTGCCCAAATGGAAAGCAGGTCCTGTTCAATAAATACAGCCTGTGCTTCGGCTGGCCGTCCTGCCTGCAAGAGCAGATTTACCCTGACGGCACCGAGCGCCGGTACCAGGCGGTTCAGGCCATATAATTCCCGCAGCCTGCTGGCGTGGTCTATATGTTCCAGCGCCCGCTCGATGCCATTTCTTTGCATGTGACAATAGGCCAGCGTGATGTCCCTTGCCTCGAACAGTTCCATGAATGTGGCCTCGAACACGTCTCCTATGGCGCTGATGTTGGCGATTGAATCCTCGATCCTGTCCTGATCATAGAGAAGCTTGGCCAGCAGGCTGTTGCCGACTTTAATCAGCATTTCCTCGCGCCCGACAAACCGGTCCCAGTGGTGTGCCAGATTCATGGAAAAGAAATGCGTTGCCTGTGCGGCGTCTCCTCTTGCATAGGCCACCATCCCGAAGTGCGGAGAGATGGACGGCAGGTTTGCCGCATAATGTTCCAGATTGCACACCGCTTCATATTCAGCAAGAATTTCTGACGCCTTGTGGATAGAACCATAGCGATATTCCAGAAAGAAGCGCATGGGCAAGTACAGACCCAGCGCACGCGGGTCTTCGCTTGCCCGCCGCCGCATGATCATTTCCACCTTGTCTGTATCGTCCATAGTATGATTGACCGGATTTCGGCAATCTTCAAAGAGGCAGATGACATAGTTCGAATATTGAACGAGTTCTTCGGTTGTCATGGGCGAGTGATTAATGGCCCCCGGTGGAAATGTGAGGGATGCGTTTAACTGACGGGCAAGCAACCCGTCTCCATCAACCAGACTTTTTGTCAGGCGCATTACCGTTAAAGCCGGGCGTTGTTCAATCATCGGGCGCGGAATGGCAGAGAGGTATGACCATGCATTGGCCGGACCATGGCTGAGAATTGTCAGGGGGCCGCCAATCTCCTCGACAATATCAGCCGCGAGTGACGGGTCATGGGCGGCAATGGCATGGTGAATGGCCTGCCAGGGCTCGTTGACAGAAGAATAATAGCGTGCCGCAAGTCCGTGCAAACGGGCAATGGCGGCGAGACCGGTTTGAGCCAGCGAAGAGCGCAGGAACTCCCGCAGGGCAGGGTGCAGTTTTACGGTCAGTTCAGAAGTTTTCTGGATGCTGATCAGCGGTTCAAGAGCTGTGAGATCAGCAAGGATTGCGTATGCCCTGTCGTTGCCGGTCAGGATGGCGGAAATTTCCGGGTTGATATGATCAACGATCGAACATTTGGTCAGCAGGTCGGATTGGTCAGGAGACAGGGCTGAAAAGACTTCTGTCGCCAGATAACCAAAGACTTCCGAATGAGGCCGGATAATTGATTGCAACAGCTTCAGGTCGCCGTCTTCCTGTTCAGCCTTTATGCGTGCCAGCTGGATAATAACGGGCCAGCCTTCGGCCACCTTAACAATGCGCTCAATGGTGTCAGAATGACAATAGGGTTGCAGCAGTGCTGTCGTTTCATTGGCATTAAAGGCCAAAGTGCCGGCATTGATGATTTTGGCAGTCCCTTCCAGCAGCAGCTTTGCAAAAACGGCTTCATTAATGATCCTCGTGCCAATCATGATACGGCAATTTGCCGGCAATACGGTAGCGAGCCAGCCAATGGCGTCATCAGATTTTGAATTGTAGAGCGTTTCGTGATCGTCAAAAACAATAACAACCGTGTTATCGCATGCTTCCATGTGCTTGATGATCGACGTAAAGCTGCTATGGGAACCGGCAAATGACGCATCGGCGGCGATCAGGGCCTGATGCAGGCTTGCAATCAGGTTTTCCGGTTCCCGGGCTTGCGTATCGCAATTGACCCAGACTATTTTGGCACCCTCTTTGGCAAAACGGGCCGTTGTTTGCCGGAGTACTGTGCTTTTGCCGTACCCTGCGGGTGCGCGCAAAAGGGTAAGGGGGGCCTGGGCGGCATCGCGGACAAGATCCACAAGGCGCACACGGTCAATCTGGTGAGGAGAAACCTGAGCGGGCCTGAATGTCTGCTGCTCTGCCATTAATATGAAGTATCCGCTTTCGTCATATATTTTGTACATCGCATCATGTGAAAACCGCCACCTGCACAAAAGGCAGACTAATCGGTCCCGACCCTAAAGTATATCCCCCAAAATCAACCGGGCCTCCCCCGTGGGAGCGCTGGACAGACCGCAGATTTTTGATCACGATTGACCGATATCATAAATCAGGCGGGAATATTCAATGGGCAGTATTACGACGCTAAAGATCATTCAGTTTCTTGTCGCGGTATTCGCAAATATTGGCGCTTTATCCCTTTTGCCCATGACCGCCGGCTTTTCGAAGCCGGGTCCGACTATTGGCTGTATTGCCTTGTTTGTTCTTAATCTTTTTATGCTGGCGCGGCTTGTTCATACCGGAACAGGGTTATCCATCCTGATTCCGCTGATGACAGGACTTATTCCCCTGAGCATGATTGCGGTCGGGATTTTTTTCTATGGCGAGACCAGTTCGCTTCTTCGTGTTTCGCTTTTGGTAGCGGCCTGCTTTCTGGCGGCGGCCGCGGCCACCCAGCACTAACGGCTGGGGTTGGGGTGTTATCCCCCAAATCAGATTGATCATCCCCCAACGCAGAGGTGGAACCTGGAAGGTATCGGGGTAATCATGGGTTACAGTCGCAAGGCTGGAGTATCAAACGCTTGCAATTCGAAAACTCATCACGGTCAAAAAAACATCGGAGGAAATTATGTTTACGAGAAACAGATATACAAGGCAGTTGATGGCAACGTCGGCAGCGATCTCTATCGTGGCCACAATGGCAGGGGCGTCACTGGCGCAATCTTCAGATGGCAAACTGGATCAGGACAGCTTGTCCTTTGAAATCATTACGGTCACGGCGCAGAAGCGTGAAGAAAATCTGCAGACGGTGCCGGTTCAGGTCAAGGCTTTTACAGCGGTAGCTATTGAAGACGCGAATATCAAATCGACGCAGGATTTTATCAACCTGACACCAAATGTGTCGCTGGATACGTCGGATACCTACAATAATACCTTTGTTGTCATACGGGGCGTAACCCAGATCAACAATGCCGACGCGCCGGTTGCCATCATTATTGACGGCGTGCCGCAAAATAACCAGAAGCAGCTCAATATGAATCTGTTTGATATTGAGCGCATAGAAGTGCTGAAGGGCCCGCAAGGCGCCCTTTATGGCCGTAACGCCATTGGCGGCGCGATCAATATCGTCACCAAGGCGCCTTCCAATGAACTGGAAGGTTTTGTCAGCGGCAGCTATGGCAACGGGGACGCTGTCAATGTATCAGGCGGGGTTTCCGGTCCGATTGTCAAGGACAAGGTCCTGTTCCGCCTGTCTGGTGTTTATGCGCAGGATGATGGACGCATAACCAATACATTTGCGAATACGGAGCAGGATTTTATCGATCACGATTATACGGTGCGTGGCAGAATTGTCGCTGATGTATCCGACGACGTATCCCTTGACTTCAGGGGTTCTTTCCGGGATTTCCGGGCCGGGAGCCAGATGGATTCAGTCATCTTTAGTGGTGATGCAAATGATTTTGTCCTGCCGCAGTTGAATATCATTGGTGAAACCGAAGGTGATCAGACGGAGCTGACCTTCAAGTTTGATGCTGATCTGGGGTTTGCGACCCTGACAGGCATTACCGGCTATACTGACCTTTCCGAGATCAACCGCGGGGATCTTGATTTCAGAAACCCTGTCGACAGCCCCGGTGGTTTTCTGGGTTTGGGTTTTCAGGTCGGGCAGGGGCAGGATCTGTTCGTCGAGATGCTGAGCCAGGAAGTGCGTCTGACGTCGCGCGATGATCAGCGTTTGCGCTGGATTACCGGTGTTTATTATATTCATACAGACCGGGAACTGAGAACCCGGGGGTTTGTCGATCTGGACGGCACTTTCGGACAAATTGATAATCCGGGGCTGCTCCTGATCGACCGTCAGGAAGACAATAGCAATGATGCCTACGCTGTCTTCGGGCAACTGGATTTCGATATTACAGATCAGTTGATTTTGACTGCCGGGCTTCGGTATGACAAGGATGAACGTGAACAGACAGATATCGGGACAGGGAACAGCCGTTCCAACAGTTTTGATGCTATCCAGCCTAAGGTAAGCCTGAACTATCGCTTTTCCGAAGAACAGCTGGTCTATGCGACTTATAGCACTGGTTTCCGGTCAGGTGGCTTTAATGCCCCGGGCGTTGTTCTTGATGAATTCAAGGACGAGACACTGGAAAATTTTGAGATCGGCTTCAAGACAAGCTGGGCCAATCGGCGGTTCATCGTGAATGGTGCGGCCTATCTTTCCAATGTGGATGACTTTCAGTTCTTCTTTGTGGAAGCGGCCACGGCCTCGCAGATTATCTCAAATATTGATGACGTACAGATCTGGGGCTTTGAGCTGGAAGCCCAAGCGTTGCTGACCGCAGATTTGCAGATATTCGGCGGGTTGGGAACGACCGACAGTGAAATAAAATCAATATCGGTTTTCCCCGGCAACGAAGGCAACAAGACACCAAAAACAACCAATCTGTCAATTAATGCAGGGTTCCAGTATACGCCGCGCATCACCGAAGATCTGGAAGGGTTTTTCCGGCTGGATTACGAGCATCGCGGCAAAAAATACTGGCAGGTTGACAATGCAGACGTCCAGAATCCGCTTAACCTTGTGAATGTCCGTGTTGGTGTACAGTCCGGGAGCTACGGCCTTTATTTCTGGGGTAAGAATATTACCGGCGAGAAATATTATACAGACTTCAATCCCCGTGAGTTTTCCGGACTTGATATCGATATAGGGTATCGGGGCCAGCCCGCGACATATGGTGTTGAGGGACGGTTACGTTTCTAATCACCTGATCGCCAAAATCTTATGCAAAACACTGGATGTAGAGTGAAAAAGCGTATTGTATTCATAAATTGCGCGCTGTTTGACGGAGAGACATTTGATCCGGAAAACAGGCATGCGGTCACCGTTGAAGGTGACCGCATAACGGGGGTGTTCAAGGGCGAACACCCCGCCCGCGACGATGATACTGTCATAGATGTTGCCGGGGGCACCTTGATGCCGGGGCTGATTGATGCCCACTTTCATTGTAACAGCCCGACCCTTGATGTGGCCGCAATCGATAACATTTACCCTTCGCATGTTGCCCAGTATGCGCGCCGGTATCTGGAAGAAACCCTGTTGCGGGGGTTTACAACGGTGCGGGATGCCGGCGGTGCGGATATGGGGCTTGTGCAGGCTGTTGAGGACCGTCTGATCAAGGGTCCGCGGCTGTTTGTCTGCGGCAAGGCATTGTCCCAAACCGGCGGACACGGTGATTTGCGTGCTCCCGGGCCTGATGACCTGTGTGGTTGCTCATACAAGGGAGCACTCGCCGCTGTGGTTGACGGCGAGGATGAGATGAGAAAAGCGGTCCGTGAAGAGCTCCGCAAGGGGGCACATCAAATTAAACTGTTTGTTTCGGGCGGGGTTCTTTCTCCGACAGACCCGATCTGGATGGACCAGTTTACCGAGGGCGAGATCAGGGCGGCGGTCTCGGAAGCGGCAACGCGCCGGACCTATGTCATGGCACATGCGCATACTGCAGACGCTGCAATTCGATGTGCAACGTCTGGTGTCAGATCAATAGAGCACGGGACGCTGATTGACCAGACCGCTGCGCAGGTTGTTGCAGAAAACAGGGCATTTGTTGTCCCGACCTTGACAGTTATGGAGGCACTTCTTACGGATAAATTTGAATTGCCGGAAGCTGCCAGAGACAAGCTGAAGTCAATATCTGATCAAGCCTATGCTGCGCTTGAGCATTGCAGAAATGCCGGTGTGAAGCTTGGTATGGGAACGGATTTGTTTGGCGCATTGCACGGCCTGGAGCCACGGGAAATTGTAACACGGGCCCGGCTTGGCGGTGCCCTTCAGGCTCTGATTTCCGCAACCTCGATAAATGCTGAAATCATCCAGAAAAAGGGTGAGCTTGGTGTTGTCCGTAACGGGGCTCTGGCCGATCTGATTGTCCTGAACGGGAACCCGGTCGAGAATATAGATCTGTTCCTGAATCCGGACGAAAATATTTCCCTGATTATGAAAAGCGGGTTTATCGAAAAGAGTTTAACGCCGCTCTCGCACAGTTAAGAAAACAGAAGGTAACGTAATGCAGAATAAAGATAAAACGCAAGATATGTCTGGCCGGCCGTCCTTTCGTCTTGGAATCGATGTAGGGGGGACAAATACGGATGCTGCCCTTATGCTGGGCCCTGATGTTGTGGCGACCAACAAAAGTTCAACCACCGAAAATATTGGCGACGGGGTGGTGGAATCTGTCACCAGTATTATGGAGAAAGCCGGGATTGAAGCCAGACAGATCAGTCATTTGATGATCGGGACAACCCAGTTCATTAATGCCTTTCTGCAGCGGCGCAAGCTGGCAGAAGTTGCGGTCGTGCGTGTCGGGTTGCCGAAAGGTGATGGCGTTCCGCCCATGGTGTGCTGGCCGACCGATGTGCTGGATACGATTGGACACCACAGCTATATGATAACCGGAGGCGCTTTCTATAACGGCGTTGAATATGCTCCCCTGGATGAAGATGCTCTTGAAAAGGCGGCCAGAGATATTGTGAGCAAGAAGATCACTTCTGTCGCTGTCAGCTCGGTTTTTGCGCCTATTCGTTCTGATATTGAGCAGCGTGCTGCCGACATTATTGCGAAATTTGCGCCGGGCGTTCACATTACAAAATCATCAGATGTGGGCGGGGTCGGGCTTGTTGATCGCGAAAACGCGACCATTGTCAATGCGTGCCTTGTCCCCTTTGCCCAACAGGTTGTACAATCACTGAAGGCGGCCTTTTCATCCGTCGGCGTTCATGTAGAACCGTTGTTCAGCCAGAATGACGGGACATTGATCAGCGATGAAATGGTGCGCACTTTTCCGATATTCACCTGTTCTGCCGGGCCGACCAATTCGATACGTGGTGCGGGCTTTCTGACCAGATTGCAGGATGCCATTGTCGTTGATATCGGGGGGACCACCACTGACATAGGGTTTTTGAAAAACGGCTTCCCGCGCGAAACGTCGACAGCAAACTTTATTGGGGGCGTGCGGACAAATTTCCGGATGCCGGATGTCCTCTCTATTGCCCTCGGGGGCGGCACGATGGTTCAGCCCGCAGAATCCGGCCTGAAGATCGGTCCTGAGTCCGTCGGATACCTGTTGAAGTCAAAGGGACTGGTATTTGGCGGCGATACCCTTACAGCCACAGATATTGCTGTTGCGGCAGGAAATATCAGTCTTGGGGATCCGTCCCGTGTTGCGGGCCTTGACCGCGCGATGGTCGCTGCGGCCAGTCAGCAGATGCATGCCATGATTGAAGAGGCGATTGATCAGATGCGTTCGAGCGCCAAACCGGTAGATGTCATACTGGTGGGTGGCGGCAATATTCTGGTGAACAAGGATATTGAAGGTGCAGCCCAGGTATTGCGCCCGGAACATGCCGGTGTGGCAAACGCGGTAGGGGCCGCCATCGCGCAGGTTGGTGGTCGTATTGACAGTCTTTATGACTATGCAGAGGGCGGTCGCGACATCGTTTTGAAACGGGCCAAAAATGACGCTGTTGAAAAGGCAGTAGAGGCCGGGGCTGAGCGGAGCACCATAGAGATTATTGATGTTGAAGAGTTGCCGATGACCCACATGCAGTCTTCATCTGTAAGGATTCGGGTGAATGCTGTTGGCGAGCTTGCCTGAGCATATCAAACTTCAACGGATAGATATCGGCACAAAAGGTAAATTAAAATGAATATGATTCAATCGAACACAGATATACGCGATATGGCGCGCGGCGCGGTTTTTATGGGTGCTGGCGGGGGCGGAGACCCCTATATTGGAGAGTTGTTTCTGCAGAACCAGCTGACCGAAGGACGACGCCCCAATATCATACCGGCGTCTGATCTTAAGGATGATGATTTTGTTATTTCCATTGCCGGGATCGGGGCTCCTACCGTGCTGGTTGAATATCTGGTCAGCGAAGCTTGTCTTCTGGAACTTCTGGTGCAGCTTGAAAAGTTTTTTGGCAAAAAGGTCGATGCCATCATCAGTGCAGAAATCGGCGGTGCCAATTCCATGTTTCCGCTGGCACTGGGCGCGCGTTCAGGCATTCCTGTGATTGACGGCGACGGTATGGGCCGCGCGTTTCCTCATCTGGAAATGACAACTTTCTCCGTTTATGGCGCGCGGGTGTCTCCGATGGTCCTGATTGACGAGTTTGGTAATGTGGTGACCATGGACCTCCTGAATGATCGGCTGGCGGAAGAGGCGATCAGACCGGTTGTCAGCGCTTTGGGTGCCATGGCATTTTCGGGTATTTACCCGATGAGCGGCGCTTTCGTTAAAAAACACGCGGTTCTTGGCACAATTACAGAAACGCTGGAAATTGGCCGGTGTATCCGGCAGGGGCGCGAAGAGAGCGAAGATGTGTTTGGTGAATTGCTTGGCTTCCTCAACCGGCCGGAAGCGGGTCGTCATGCACACGTTTTATTCGATGGAAAAATTGTTGATGTAACGCACGAGACGCGTGATGGCTGGCACTGGGGAACGGTCCAGTTGAAGCCGATCGACAACGGCCCTGATGAATTCATGCTTGAGGTCCAGAACGAATATATTATTGCAACGCTTAATGGCGAAACAAAAACCGTTGTTCCCGACCTGATCTGTGTGCTGGACAGGGAAAGCGGAGAGCCCATGACGGCCGAGATGCTCCGCTACGGGTTGCGGGTAAAGGTGATAGGCTATAGTGCTGCGCCGGTCATGCGAAAGCCGGAAGGACTGAAGGTCTGGGGGCCACGATGCTTTGGCTTGCAAGAAGACTTCCGACCTGTCGAGGCGCTGATATAATTCCGGACCCTGCAAAAGGCACAGGTGTTGGTGAATGTGGCGCAGACGGAAGCATGTCAGTAATGTCTGGTGCTTTATGGCATCACATTCATCAGCCAGCCCGCAAGACCGCTGCCAATCACAACCAGCCAGGGGGGCAGTTTCCAGAATGCGAGGGCGACCAGTGCCACAAGGGCCAGACCAAAGTCCTGAGGGGTGCGCACCGCGCTGGTCCATACGGGGTGGTAGAGGGCAGCCAGAAGCAGACCCACCACCGCTGCGTTAATGCCCCAAAAGGCAGCTTGTGTGCGCGTATTCCGGCGTAAATGCTCCCAGAAGGGCAGGGTGCCAGCAACCAGCAGGAACGAGGGGATGAAAATAGCCAGCAGGCAGATCAGACCGCCCCACCAGCCGTTCGGTGCCTCCGTCATTGAAGCTCCAAGAAACGCCGCGAACGTGAACAGGGGCCCCGGTACCGCCTGCGCCGCGCCATAGCCTGCCAGAAAAGAATCATTGCTTACCCAGCCGTTGGGGACAACTTCGGCCTGCAGAAGCGGCAACACGACATGTCCGCCCCCGAACACCAGCGATCCGGCACGATAGAAAGCGTCGACCATGGCCAGGGTCTGGCCCGGAAACAACGCAGTCAAAATCGGTAGCCCTGCCAGCAGGCCAGAAAACAGTGCGAGCCATAGAAAACCGGTTCGGCGTCCGATCCTGATCGGTAAGGCGTCATGGGCAATGCCCTGTGGCGGCTTGAACAGGAAAAGACCAATAATCGCCGCAATGGTGATAACTGTCACTTGTCCCCAGACTGACGGCACCAGAAGAACAAGGCAGGCTGCCGCTGCCATAATGGTCATGCGCGGTGCATCAGGGCACAGATTTCGAGCCATTCCCCACACCGCCTGGGCAACAACCGCCACTGCGACGACCTTCAGGCCCTGCAGCATGCCGGCTGGCATGTGGTCTCCGTAATTGGCAATGCCCAGGGCAAACAGGATCAGGGCGAGAGCTGACGGCAACGTGAACCCGGTCCAGGCCGCCAGCGCGCCTGAATATCCGGACCGGGACAAGCCGATTGCAATCCCGACCTGACTGCTGGCGGGGCCGGGCAGGAACTGGCAAAGCGCCACCAGATCGGCATAGCTGCGCTCGGTCAGCCACTTTCGCCGCGTTACGAATTCATCCCGGAAGTAGCCTAAATGGGCAATGGGGCCGCCGAACGAGGTCAGGCCCAGACGCAGAAAAACCAGAAATACATCCCGTGTGGAGTTATATTCAAGGTCAGTGGGGGCGTCACGGGACACGGTTTCTTCTCCGAGAGTAAATGCCCCGGGGCATAACAGCTAATATGGCGAGTTTCAGTCTACTATATTGGAAAAGAAAGCGTCTGTGAAAGTCAATTTTCGCACCATGGCGATATTTAAGGCATAATACCCCTAAAGAATATATTGATCATGGGGCGAGCCTGTTTCTGGAGATCATGCTTGAACGGACATTGCAGATTTTCAATCATAATGCCTGCCATATAACAACTGAGCGAGTTGGCGAGCAGTATACAGTCTGTGTTGGCCGGAAGCCCCCCCAGATCAACAGCCTGTCTGAAGAACCCGGCAATTGTCATAATGGAATTAGTTTTACTTTCGTTCTGTTTATCCAGGAAAGGTTGCATATCGCCAGAGTAATCACATTTCTGGGTGAAAATGCTCATCGCTTTTCGGCGCTCTTCATTGGATTGAAAGTCTGTCAGTATCTCCACGCACACATCCGCCAGCTGCTTTAGTGGTTCATCAGTTGTAATATTCCGCTTCTCTGCCACCTGGGCCATGAAACAACTGTGCATTTGGCTGTGAAGGGCAGAAAACAAATCCAGCTTGTTCTTGAAATGCCAATAGATCGCGCCGCGCGTTACACCGGCTGCCTTGGCGACGTCTTCAAGGGTAGTGTTTCCAACACCTTTATCGTAGAAAACATCGGCTGCCGCACTGATAATGCGGTCATGTGTTTCCTGTGCGTCCTCTTTCGTTCTCCGTACCATTCACTTTCCCATATTGCAGCGCATCATTTTTATTGACAACAAACATACACGAATGTAAGTATAAATCCAAGCTAATATTTACCGTCTGCGTCAAGGCATTGCTTTGCACCAGGACAATGTGCAAAACAAGGATAACAAAATGAAATCAAAGTCTGTTTTATGGGCACTTGTGCTGTTGGTTGCCTTGGGCGGTGTTGTATTCTGGTTCAAACAATCAAATCCTGCGCAGAATATGCAGGGGTCGCAATTCCCTGCAACCGAGGTCAGTGTGGTCACCGTTACACCTAAGCCGGTGACATTTTCGAAAGACCTGCCTGGGCGTACATCAGCATTCCGCGTGGCGGAAATTCGCCCGCAGGTGAGTGGTATTATTGTCAAACGTCTGTTTGAAGAAGGAAGTGATGTCAAGGAAGGGCAGCAGCTGTATCAGATTGACCCTGTCACCTATCAGGCTGCCTATAACAGCGCAAAGGCAGCTCTGTTAAAGGCTGAAGCCAATGTGAAATCTGTCAGGGCAAAGGCGGCACGCTATACTGAACTGGTCAAGTCCGGGGCGGTCAGCCGACAGGAATATGACGATGTAACCGCCAGCCTTGCCCAGGGAAGTGCTGATGTGGAAATCGCCAAAGCGGCGGTTGAGACCGCAAAAATCAGGCTTGATTATACAAAGGTCTTTTCGCCTATATCGGGCCGAATAGGGCAGTCTCAGGTTACGGAAGGCGCGCTGGTCACAGAAAATCAGGCTCAGCCCCTGGCAACGGTACAGCAATTTGACCGTATTTATGTGGATGTCACCCAATCCGGTGAGGAATTGATGCTCCTGCGTGAGCAATATGCAAATGACGGGCAGGCGGGTGGCAAGCCGACGGCACAATTGCTGGTTAATAGCAAGCCCTATGGCAGGGAAGGAACGTTGCAGTTTTCGGACGTGAGCGTGAACCCGTCAACGGGCAGCGTAAAAGTGCGTATATTGTTCCCCAATCCTGATCTGGCCATTTTGCCCGGCCTGTTTGTTCATGCGCGTCTGGTCCAGTCCAAAGACAGTGCCGCTATTCTTGTACCGCAGCAATCCATATTAAGGCACGCGGATGGTGTTGTCACAGTGTGGACTGTTGATGATGAAAACAAGGCGACAATCCGTCCTGTCAAAATTTCGCGCGTTTATCGTGACCAATGGCAAGTAACACAGGGGTTAAATGCCGGAGACAGGGTTGTTGTAGAAGGTGTGATGAAAATTCAGCCCGGTTCGGTTGTGAAGCCTGTTGAAAGAGAGGGCACCGTCGCCACCGGGAGTGATGATCCGTCAGATGGCAGGGGCGCCCGGCCTGAAAATATTGGCTCTGCCACCGGGGAAGCAGGCGTCGCCTCCCCATCATGAGCACAAATTAACCTGACAGTTTGTTTGCTGCCATCAAAAAGATAAAAAGGTCATCATGTCAAAGTTCTTCATAGATCGTCCTGTATTTGCGTGGGTGATCTCTATCATCATCATGCTGGCGGGGCTTTTATCTATTTTTACCCTGCCTGTCGAGCAGTATCCGCGTATTGCGCCCCCTATGATCAGCATTGATGCATCCTATCCCGGTGCATCTGCTGAAACACTGGAAAACAGCGTGACGCAGGTCATTGAACAATCTCTGACAGGGATCGATTACCTGCGCTATTTTTCTTCTTCCAGTGAATCAACGGGCAACGTTCAGATATCCCTGACTTTTGAACCGGATGCGAATCCCGACATTGCGCAGGTGCAGGTGCAGAACAAGCTGCAATCCATTATGTCACTGCTGCCTCAGGAGGTTCAGCAAGAGGGCGTCAGGGTGACCAAGGGCCTGGCAAGCATTCAAATGGTTGTGGGTTTTTACTCGCCGGATGGAAGCGTCAGCGCCCATGCGATGGGCGATTACCTGAACTCAAAAATTATCGATCCTATAAGCCGGGTCCGCGGTGTTGGAAGCATATTGAACTTTGGCCAGGCTTATTCCATGCGGATCTGGATCGACCCAGGGAAACTGACCAGCTTCAACTTGAATGTGCCCGAAATACAGGCCGCAATTCGCACCCAGAATGCGGATGTATCGGCCGGCCAGTTTGGGGGCATGCCAGCGGTTCCCGGCCAGCAATTGAACGCAACAATCACGGCTCAATCGCGGCTGACCTCGGTTGAGGAATTTGAGAATATTGTGCTGCGGGTGAATTTGGATGGTTCACAGGTGCGCCTGAAAGATGTTGCCCGTGTAGAACTGGGCGTGCAGAATTATGACACGACGGTTCGCTACAAGGGCCAGCCGGCTACAGGTATGGCAATCAGCCTGGCAACAAACGCCAATGCTCTGGAAACCGCCAGGCTGGTTAAAGCCAAAATGGCAGAACTGTCAAAATTCATGCCCGCCGGTATCAAGGTGGTGTATCCCTATGACACGGCACCATATGTCAAACTGTCCATTGAAGAAGTTGTTGTGACCCTGATTGAGGCCATTCTGCTTGTCTTCCTTGTCATGTATCTGTTCCTGCAGAATTTTCGCGCCACATTAATCCCGGCTATTGCCGTTCCCGTCGTCCTGCTGGGCACATTCGGCGTTCTGGCGGCCTTTGGCTTTTCTATCAATACCCTGACCATGTTTGCAATGGTTCTGGCGATTGGTCTTCTGGTTGATGATGCAATCGTTGTCGTGGAAAACGTCGAGCGGGTCATGACTGAAGAAGGTCTGTCGCCCAGGGAAGCGACACGCAAGTCGATGCAGCAGATTACCGGGGCGCTGGTTGGTATTGCGCTGGTTCTTTCGGCTGTGTTTATCCCGATGGCGTTTTTCAGTGGATCAATAGGGGCAATTTACCGGCAGTTTTCCCTGACCATTGTGTCGGCGATGGCACTTTCTGTGCTGGTTGCCCTTGTTCTGACACCGGCTTTATGTGCGACGATTTTGAAATCGCATGGCAAAGATCATCCGGAGAAGGTGACCGGGTTTTTCGGCTGGTTCAATCGCAATTTTAACCGCAGTCGCGAGGCGTATAAGGACGGGGCGCATTATGTCGCAGCGCGAACCGTCCGTTTTGTGTTGATTTATGGGATTATGCTTGGTGGTCTGGCATTCCTCTTTACCCAGATTCCAACTTCGTTCCTGCCGGATGAAGATCAGGGCATTATGTATGTGCAGATATCAACACCACCGGGTGCGACAGCAGAACGCACCCTTGAAAGTGTTAAAAAGGTTGAAGATTTTTTCCTGGCGCAGGAAAAGGACACGGTGGGCAGCCTGTTTACCGTCGTTGGTTTCAGCTTTGCCGGACGCGGACAAAATACAGCAATCGGCTTTATCCAGTTAAAGGACTGGGATGAACGTCAGGGTGAGGGTATGGATGTTTTCTCGGTCACACAACGTGCGAATATGGCGTTGTCTGCCGTGAAAGACGCGATGATCTTTGCCTTTTTCCCGCCTGCGGTGGCGGAACTTGGCAACGCGTCGGGTTTTGACTTTCAACTGCTGGATCGTGCGGGTCTGGGGCACGATACCCTTTACAGCGCACAAAACCAGCTGCTGGGCATGGCGGCGCAGGATCCAAGGCTTTCCGCCGTAAGGCCGAATGGCCTGGCCGATGTGCCGCAATATAACATCGATATTGATCATGAGAAAGCGAGTGCGCTGGGTCTTTCGCTGGACAATATTAACAGTACGTTGCAAACCGCGTGGGGCTCATCCTATGTCAATGATTTCCTGCATGAAGGTCGCATTAAAAGGGTCTTTATGCAGGGAGATGCGCCGTATCGCATGAATCCTGACAATATTGATGACTGGTATGTTCCCAATGCGACCGGAGAAATGGTGCCCTTCACAGCCTTTTCCAGCGGGGAATGGACCTTTGGTTCACCAAAGCTTCAGCGCTATAATGGCGTTGCCTCAATGAATATTCAGGGGGCACCTGCCAGCGGGGTCAGCTCGGGGGATGCCATGGCGGCCATGGAAGACCTTGCCGACAAACTCCCGGAAGGTATCGGGTATGAATGGACCGGCATATCATATGAAGAGAAAGCGTCGGGCGATCAGACATATTTATTGTATTCCCTGTCACTCCTGATTGTATTTTTAAGTCTTGCGGCCCTGTATGAAAGCTGGTCTGTACCATTTGCCGTGATGCTGGTTGTGCCGCTGGGCATTTTTGGTGCCGTGGTCGCAACATATTTCAGTGGCCTGTCCAACGATGTCTATTTTCAGGTCGGGCTTCTCACAACGATTGGTCTTGCTTCCAAGAATGCAATCCTGATCGTGGAATTTGCCAAGGCAACGTACGAAAATGGCACCGATCTGGTCGAGGCAACCCTCATGGCGGCAAAGCAGCGCCTGCGGCCCATTCTCATGACGTCTATGGCGTTTATTCTGGGGGTCACCCCGCTGGCCGTTTCCTCGGGCGCCGGCTCTGCCAGCCAGAATGCTATTGGTATAGGTGTGATCGGGGGGATGATCTCGGCAACATTTCTGGCCATCTTTATTGTGCCCATGTTCTATATCCTGATACAGCGTCATTTCGGCAAAACACCTGAAACTCACATCGAAGCCGCCAGACAAGAGGCTCCACATGCCCGGTAAATTTTTGCTTGTGGCGCTGGCTACATCAACGTTTATGGCGGGGTGCTCCATGGCCCCCGGATACGTACGCCCGGGCCGGGCTGGTAACCGGGTAACATTAAACCAATTTCTGCCCCCATTTTAATTATATTTTTTAATGTTTAGAATAAGAAACAATCACTTGCGGGCGGCGGGCGCACTTTTTATCGTGAGCCGTAGTCATGATTTGATCGACATGCGCGCCGAAGGATTCAAGCAGATTTATGAAAACCCCATTTATCACGCCACCCGTCGACATGACCGTGGAAGAGATGCCGAAGCTGCATGAAAAGCGCATTTCTTACGCGCAGAAAATTGTTGTCTTTGCGCAAGGACTAAGGGAACGGTCCGAAATGGTCTATCCATTCCGTGATATTATCCTTCCCAGCGTTTGTTTGATGATGATAGGTTCGCCTGTTACGACGCTGGCAGAACCTGAACTGAAAACCCCCAACATTATTGTGATCGTGGCGGATGATCTGGGGCAGGGCGACCTTGGCCCGTACGGTAACACGCGCATTCGTACACCTGCCGCCAACGCCCTGGCCAGGAATGGTATGGTACTGACCAACCATTACGCCAGCGGCAATGTGTGTACGCCGTCCCGGGCCGGGTTGCTGACCGGGCGCTATCCCATCCGTAGCGGTCTGGCAGCTGTTGAAGCCCCGGAAAAGTCAGGTTGGGGGTTGCTGGAGACGGAAACGACACTGGCAACGGTGTTACGCGATCGTGGCTACAATACTTTTATTGTCGGTAAATGGGGGTTGGGTGAGATGCCGAGCAACTCGCCCCTGCAGCATGGTTTTGACCGTTTCTATGGCACTCCCAACAGTAATGATATGCGCGACTTCGCCTTGTATGACGGTGAGGCCGTAATTGATAAGAATCCGGACCAGTCACGAATCACCGAACTTTTTACAAGTGCTGCCGTATCGTTCATACTGGAAATGAAAAATAAACCGTTTTTCCTCTATCTGGCGTATACGGCCCCCCACATTCCACTCTATCCGTCGGCCGCTTATGCCGGAAAATCAAACGCCGGACGTTACGGCGATGTGGTTGAAGAAGTGGACGCCGGTCTGGGCCGGATTGTGGCCGTACTTGAAGAAAAAGGCATTCTGCAAGATACCCTGATTATTTTCACCAGTGACAATGGCCCATTTTTTGAAGGTCATCCGGGGCCTGCCCACGGTGGCAAGGGTAGTACCTGGGACGGCGGCTACCGCGTGCCGTTTATCGCAAGCTGGCCTGCCGCCATTCCTGCCGGCCAGATCCGGTCAGAGATTTCCATGAACATCGACATTTTGCCCACGACAGCGGAGATTGTGGGCGCAAAAGTGAAAACGCCACTGGATGGACGCAGCATGTTAAGTATAATGCAAGGGGAAAGCGGCGCGCCCCACAAGCATCTGCTGTTTTTTGCAGGCGAGGACATTGTGGGAGTGCGCACACAGCAATTGTCGCTGGTGACCCATGGCTATTTCCGGCGCAGTTTCGTGGCCTTTGAAAGATTAGGTAACCTTCCGGGCTTTCAAGACAGTTATCACCTGCTCTACGATATGACCAACGATTCGGATCAACGGTACAGCGTGGCCAACTTGCACCCTGCCGAGTTGGCGCACATGCAACAGATATTGGTAACGGCACGGACCGAGTTTGAGCCTTTGCGTACGGAAGCCAGACAACCAACCTTTCCGTAACAGGATGGCCGCCTAATGACAGCGCATCCGGTCATCTGCGACAGGCAGCAGATGACCCTGATGAGCATTCTGTGGCAAAAAGAGAAAATGGACGTGATGGTCAGGTCTAACCTGTTGAACTAATTGGAGCGGGCGATGAGATTCGAACTCACGACCCCAACCTTGGCAAGGTTGGGCGCTGTCTGTATTTCGGCAGAAAACTCCCACTTTCACGCCACAAAACATCACAATACCCCCGTTTCGTTCACGGTATTCTGTGACATTCTGTGACAAATACTGTGACAAGAGGCAAAATATGAAACTTAAAGAAGGAACTACGCGCAGGAAGATAAAGGGCCTTGATGACACAGAGGCCAGACCAAAGAAACCACCACCACCGCATAATCCACCGTATCACCGGGGCCATATGAGCACCCACATAACAGGCGAGATGAAGCACGTTTTATTCCTTACTGTAGGCAATGTGTGTTTGGAATGTACTTTGGATGATGATGAGAATCTGGAAAGTGTTGCTCTGCGGCTTGATGAAAATTGCGTCGGGAAAGAACTATGGAGGCGATGATTTATGAAGTGGGCCATCCGAGAACCAGGATTTATTGGATCGATCAAACAGCTCATTGCTTGTGCGAGGTGCGGGCAGAATTTACCACTTAAAGCCCATAACGAGCCCCGTCATTGTGGACACAAACCGGCCCTCCATTTCATTTGTGACGACTGTTTCGATTCATTACCACAATAAGCCCTGCAGTTTCCTGGAGATATTAAAATGACGTCGAAGGCGGGAGGGGGGTTCCGCTTTAATGTTCATTTTGTGTGGGGGGGGGTCCGCTTTTCCAAACATGAAATTATTTAGAAACAATGACTTAACTTGAAAGCGGAAGCGGAACCCCCCCCCCCACTGTTTTGGCGCTAGACACGTTCCGCGCCTTTGCCCCCCACTTACCGGACCCTCTGGGAAGGACCTGCACTTCGATTTAACGACTAAACCTGCAGCCCTCTGTTTATCGGAGCCTTGCCGCAGATTATTGAAATTGACTATGGTGACTATTTTCTATGTTTTTCTAATACCTCAATCCATTAGAAAGGCCAGAAGATGAGTTCATCATTAGTTAAATCTCGTGATCGGGAAGTTATTTTTTCCGGCAGTGAGAATGAAAAAAAATATAGTTATTGCAGGGCAATGAAACTGGGAAACAGGGTTTTTCTGTCCGGGACGACAGGCTATGATTATCTATCCGATATTCTCGCCGAGGGTGCTGCTGCCCAAACCGTCCAGCTTATTCAGAATGCAGAGAATGCCCTGGCAAAAGCGGGGGGCAGTCTAAGTGACGTTGTTCGGGTCAGAATGTATATTTCTGCAGTAGAGGATTATGACGCTATCATGGATGTTTTTGCGGAAAAGTTTCGGGGTATCAATCCGGCCTGTACAACTGTTCAGGCTGGCCTGTTCGACCCTGAGATAAAAATCGAAATGGACATGGACGCCATTATTTCATGACGAGTGACCTGGTGGTATAAAAACTGCCAGTAAGATTTATCTCCTTGCATCACCAGTTTCAGACTGGGATGCAAGGCAGATATCTTTAATCTAGGCTTTTCTCCGACGACGACGGTTTTTGTAAAACCATAAAAGCCCGCCAAAGCAAATAGCACTTATAACAAGCAGGCCCGTGATCTGATATACAACGCGTCCGGCAAGACCAAAAATTTCCCCTGTGTGCAGTGAATAGAAAGCATCAAAGGTCTGAAATTTCAGAGGCGCTTTTAGGGGGTCATGAATAGAGAGTATGTTGCCGGTAATGCTGCTGACAAATACAGTGGTGGTTCCGTAAATTCGCCTTGTTTCTGCATGTTGTTTCAGTCGTATTGTATAATAAGGACGCGCATCTTGTGGCAACTCAACAATAGCGACAAGTGCCCCGGGAAATAATGTTAGAGCTTTTTTTATTGCCTGGTTGAGCGAGAGGGGCGATTGATTGTCTGGTGCCCGTTCAATAACCGGCGGTTTGATGATGGCGCCGCTCAACTCCTTCAGCGGAATGTTCCAGACCATCAAGGCACCGGATAACGAGACAATCAGCAGCACAGGGCTGACCCAAAGCCCCAGAGCCCGATGCCACGCGTAGAGTCCGGTCTGTTTCCATTTGAAAGGCTTTGGCTTTAAGACAGACTTCCACAAGCCTTTCTGCGGCCAGCCGATATAAAGGCCCATACATGCCGTTATAAAGAAAAACACACCGCTGATGCCAATAAGCCAATGACCTACAGTGCCAAAGAGAAGGTCTTTGTGAAAAAGAAAAACAATTCGAAAAAAGGCAAGTTTAGGGATTGGCGCGGACCAATGGGTTGTTCTGTAAACTTCACCTGTTAATCCGGACACTCTGGTCACCAGGGTTTCGTTTTGGGGGGTGATTGAGAGAATATCAAAGAAATCACCCTGGCCTCCGCTGTTGATAATTGCGGATGGTTTGGCATTGTCCAGTTCCCGGCTTACGGCAAGCAGAGCAGTGTCCAGATCCAGGGTAGCTTTACTGTGTATATATTCTTCGGATGCGAGCAGAAGGTCGTCCAGTTCCCTGTGAAAGACCAGCAAGGAGCCACTGATAACCTGAAGAAGCCAGAAGATGCCCAGGGCCAGCCCAAGCCATTTATGGAATTTTATAAACCATGCTTTCATCATGAATTGACGCTGGCGATAAGCGGTCATTTTGTCAACTGGTAACAATTGTGGTGAAGGGTCTAATTATGTACGGGAAGCACATCCTGCGCCGCTAATCACATTTAATGGACATGAACCAGTTTTGAAGTCGCTGCACATATTTATCGTGCTTTTTATGGGGCGGAATTGAGAAGTAATAACAAGGTGTTCTGGCAACAGTGCCAGCGTTAAACATAAATGGCGTTACAAGATGACCGTTTTTTAGCATGTCCTGTGCATTGTGTCGGTTCGCAAGGGCGATGCCTATGCCGTTTCGTGCGGCTTCAAGTGCATGCACCGTGTGATTGACGCTAAAGATGGGTTGATGGTCATACCACGACTGATCTGCGAGAATGTTTTGCCAGGAGACCAGACGTCTGGCTGTTTCAATCAGCGTAATGCCCCTAAGGTTATTCGCAGACGTTATCTTGTTGACATCATAATGGTGTGGGGAAATGACTGGAACAATTTCGTCTCTCAGCAACAGGAAGGAATTGAAAGTCTGCTCTGGCTGGAAGCGGTATTCAATTGCACAATCAATTTCCCTGTGATTTGGCTTCATTATCAGGGCGTCTGTAAACGTTAAGTCAATTTCCGGGTTTTCAATCAGAAAATTACGAATTTGAGGCAATAACCAGTTGGCGGTTAGGCTGATGGGAGCAGAGAGTGTCAGTTTTGCACGTTTTGATCGCGACCGAATAGCGGTAGTCGCGCCAGATATCGTTTCGAAAGCGACTGATATTTGCAGGAGATAATCCTGCCCTGCGCTTGTTAATTTAAGCCCTCGACCTTCACGGCGAAAAAGCTTTCTCTGTAGATACTCCTCTAATATTGAAATGTGACGGCTAACCGACGATTGCGTCACATTAAGGGCTTCGCTGGCCGCTCGAATGCCACCATACTCCGCAACCACTGAAAAAGCTCTGAGTGAATTAAGAGGGGGTACAGGGTTCATAGTACTAATTTATAGAACAATAATAATTAATATAAGCAATTTTTAGATCATACAGTTTCCGTTATCTCAATGGCAAGAAGTATTCACTTTTTTGGCGAATTGACAAAGGGATAAGGGTAAATGGGCTATCTTGACGGTTTGCTGGTTATATCTGTTGAACAGGCACTGGCTGCGCCTTTGTGCACATCACGACTGGCTGATGCGGGTGCAAGGGTAATTAAAATTGAGCGTGAAGGCGGGGATTTTGCTCGGGGATATGATGCAGCTGCAAAAGGGGACAGTGCATATTTTGTCTGGGCCAATCACAATAAAGAGTCGGTCGTACTTGATTATAAAAAAGCAGAAGATGAAAAGTTCTTGCATTCGATGATTGCCAGTGCGGATGTCTTTGTCCAGAACCTGTCTCCCGGGGCATTGGCGAGAGCGGGGTTTGGTTCGGAGGAACTTCGCGCGAAATATCCACGTCTTATTACGTGCGACATATCGGGATATGGTGAAGGCTCGGGCGCTCAGGAGATGAAAGCTTATGATTTTCTTATTCAGGCAGAAACCGGACTTGTAAGTGTTTCGGGAGGTGTGAATGAAATTGGCAGGGTTGGTGTATCCGTTTGCGATATCGGAGCGGGGATTACAGCGCACGGCGCAATACTTGAAGCCCTGCTGCACCGCAATGTAACGAATGCTGGCTCGGGTGTGAAAATATCACTTTTTGATGTGGCGGCAGAATGGATGACCGTCCCCCTGATCCATGCTGAATATGGAGATGGCGCCCCCCTCAGGCAGGGCTTGCATCATTGCTCTATTGCTCCGTACGGAGCGTATAGAACCAAAGATGACAGGCTCACTGTAATTTCGATCCAGAACGAGCGCGAGTGGGGGCGTTTTTGTGAAAACGTTATTCATATGCCAGAATTGGCAGGGCATCCGGATTATCATAATAACAAACGGCGTGTGGAAAACCGGATTGAAATGGACCGGCGTATCAATGCGGCACTCGAGTTACTGACGTCTGAAGAGTTTCAGAAGCGCCTGTTGGAGGCTTCAATTGCTTTTGGTGCGCTGAACGATGTATCTGATCTGTCGCATCACAAGGCTTTGAGACGTCAAAGAATTTGTACCAGCCAGGGCGAAATGATTGATCTGCCGGCACCTCCTGTGCAGTTCTCTGCGCGCAATAGGAAGCATAAAATAGGTAAAGTACCTGCCTTGGGGAATGCGACTGAGGTTGTGCGGGCAGAGTTTAAATAGAACATTTTAACGGGGTGCTGAAATTTATAAGACCCGGGGTTCTCTTTATTGAAATGGACAGAGCTTCCCCCTTTTGCTTTACATTAAAGTCAAGGAATTGCAGGAAAACAAATTGTTTGGGAAGTCTGCGCATCATGACAATAGAACAACTATACAAAATCTGGCTGGAGCGGGCGTTGAATGACAGTCTGAAACTGTTGGCCTGTGTTGTCGTATTAGGTGCGCCAATAGCATTTGTGGCTGGGCCGTCCAGAGCGGACGAGGCCCAAAATATCAGCGTCGCCCTCACGTCGGATATACGCAGTACCGATCCCGGGGTTAACCGGGATGCCAATACCGATACGGTCATGATGCATATTCTGGAAGGACTCGTTGCATACCGTGAGGATGGCAGTACGGGGGCACTTTTAGCCGATACTATAGATATTTCCGAGGATGAAAAAACATACACATTTCATCTCCGCGAAGGCATACGGTTTCACAATGGCGAAACGCTGACATCCAAACATGTGTTGTGGACATGGGAGAGGTATCTGGACCCTGCAACCGGCTGGTCATGTCTGGCTGACTTTGATGGCTCCAGAGGCGATAAAATTGAAACTGTATATGCGCCGAATGAAAACACGATTGTGTTTGAGTTGAACAGGCCGCAGCCAATGTTTTTAAGTCAAATGGCATCAATCCAGTGCGGGGCTAGCGGGATTATACATCCCGGGTCTCTAAATGCGGACGGGAGCTGGAACAAGCCGGTTGCCACGGGCCCTTATATGTTGGGAAAGTGGGTAAGGGGTCAGTATATCGAGCTTGAAGCTTTCGCTGGATACAGTCGCCGTCCGGGACCCCGTGATGGTCTTACCGGGGGAAAGGTGGCTTATGCACCCAAAGTGCTATGGGTCATTATCCGTGACTCTGCCGCCAGACTTGCGGCCCTGTCCAAAGGACAAGTTCAGGCTATGCCGGAACTTCCTTCTGCTGAAATGTTGCAGGTAAGGCGGATGAAGGACGTGAAGATCATCAGCAAGCCGATGCTTGTAAATTATGGAATTCTTATACAGGATCAAGACCCTCTTATGTCTGACGTTCGCATGCGGAAAGCGCTTGCAATGAGTATTGATCGTGAGGCTGTGGCCAGTCTGGTGACGGAAGATGTGGGCGTTGCAAACCCCTCGATGATTCCGAGTTCCAGTATATTCCATGACGATATTCAGAAGCAAAGTGACGGTTATTTCCCCGAGAAGACGAAGACTTTGCTGAAAGAGATTGGGTATGAAAATCAGCCGATCAAGTTGACGACAAATCGCAGGTATCCTGCAATGTTTAATCAAGCCCTGCTTGTTCAGGCAATGGCGCGGCAGGCGGGTATAAATATTGAACTGGAGGTTATCGAATGGGCAACCCAGGTAGACAGGTGGAGATCGGGAAAATATCAGTTAATGTCATTCGGATATTCGGCGCGTGCAGATCCGTATTTCAATTATCAGTCCATTCTCGGTGACCGAAGTACTAACAAAACAAAAATCTGGGACAATGCCGATGCTTTGGATTTGCTGGAAATTTCCGGGAGGGTTTCTGATCCTTCAAAGCGACAGGACATTTTTGACCAGTTGCACCAGTTAATGATGAAAGACAGTCCTATTGTTGTTCTTTACAGCCTTTCAGACGTAAATGCTGTTCGCCAAAATATCGCAGGTTTCGAGTCATGGGTATTTGGGCGCGCGCGCTTCTGGGGCGTCAAGCGAATAGAAGAAAATAGCTGATTATGGGTATTGTAAAATATTTAATGATTCGTCTTCCGATGGCAGTGGTAACCTTGTTTACTTCGCTGGCTATCATATTTTTCCTGATCCGGTTAATCCCCGGTGACCCGGCCCAGATCATGCTGGGTAACATCGATGATCCGGTCGCGTTGGAGAGAATGCGGGCAGCACTTGCGCTGGACGAGCCGCTTATTGGTCAGTTTTTTACCTGGTTGCAGCGTCTCGTCCAGGGTGACCTTGGTGTATCAATAACGCAAGGTCGGCCGGTGGCCGATATAATTGTGCCGGCTTTTGGCGTTACCGCCTCGCTGGTCGTTCCTGCTGTCCTTATTGCGGCCCTGATTGCCATACCGGCAGGATCACTTGCCGCGTGGAAACAAAATACAAAAGTTGACGTCATCGTCATGACTGCGGCTACCGTTGCCCTGTCAATTCCAAGCTTCTGGCTGGGGCTGATATTCCTTCTGGTGTTCGGATTGAAATTTGAATTTCTGCCTGTTGTTGGATACGTCTCTCCGCTGGACAATTTCTGGGAGGGTATAACTTACCTGATTATGCCGGTTACGGCGCTTGCGCTGACAGAGGCAGGTGTAATCGTGCGTTTGATGAGATCCAGCACTATTGACGTGTTGCGTCTCGAGTATATCACACACGCTTATGCAAAAGGCCTGTCCGACTGGACCGTACGAACCAGACATGCGCTCCCCAACGCCATCGCGCCGACATGGACGATGATCGGCTTGATACTGGGGGCGCTTTTAGGTGGCGCCGTGGTAACGGAAACCGTGTTTACGCTACCGGGGCTTGGTCGCTTGCTTGTCGAGAGTATTTTTGCCCGGGACTATCCGGCTATTCAGGGGTGTATGCTAATTGTCACAGTTTCATATGTTTTTGTGAATGTTCTGGTGGATTTAACCTATCTGGTGTTCAGCCCGGGAGCGAGCGATGATTAAGAAGTGGTGGAAAATATGTGTCCGTCGCCCCAATGCCCTGGCAGGAACGGTCTTAATGCTTGTTATTTTATCTGTAGCGTTGGTAGGGAGTGTTTACACGCCATACGATCCTATAGCTGTTAGCACGACAGAGAGGCTTCAAGCTCCGTCAGGGCTGCATTGGCTGGGCACCGACGAGTGGGGCCGGGATGTCATGAGCCGGCTTTTATCTGCGGCGACTATCAGTGTGACAATTGCTGCAATGACCTCGCTCATCGCGACGACATTGGGGGCCCTGATAGGGGCGGCCGCAGCTTTTTACGGTGGCTGGTTTGATCGTGTCGTCATTGTATTTATGGACGCTCTTCTGGCGTTTCCGTCGCTGGTGCTGGCTCTGTCGGTCATAGCGATTTACGGGTCAGGGGAGTATGCCGTAATTGTCGCCCTGAGTATTGCCTATTTGCCTTCAGTCGTCCGTGTTGTGCGAACCTCCGGCCTTTCGTTGAAGAGAAAAGAATTTGTGGACGCGTCTAGTATAATGGGCAATAGCCGCTTTTTTACGCTTTTAAGGCATATTCTGCCCAATATACTTGCTCCTATCACCGTGCTGGGAACTTCGCTGTTTGGTTGGGCGCTTCTGGCAGAAAGTGCGCTATCGTTTCTGGGGCTTGGAGTGTCTCCGCCGGCAGCCAGTTGGGGGGGGATGCTGGCGGATAGTCGCTATTACTTTGAACATGCTTCATGGCTGGCGCTAGCTCCTGGTTTGGCAATTTCCATTTCTTTGTTGGGCATAAATCTTTTCGGAGATGCATTGCGTGACTATCTGGACCCAAGGATGAAAAACCTGTGAACAAATCTCCTGTATCTGTACAAAATACTCGTGAAAAAACTGATGCGGTGTTGTCGGTAGAACACCTTTCTATTGATATTCAAACTGCAGACGAGAAACCAAATCGTATTGTTGATAATGTGAGTTTCTCCATCAAGGCAGGGGATATTGTATCGCTGGTTGGAGAGTCGGGCAGCGGCAAGACAATGATCGGCCGGGCGATACTGAATCTGCTGCCACCTGTCGCGTCGATTAGTGGTGGCAACATGAGTTTCAACGGAATTGATTTACGAGCAGCTGACCATCAGCAAATGCGGAAACTTCGCGGTGGATACATCGGCATGGTATTTCAGGAGCCGATGTCGTCTCTCAATCCATCGCTGCAAATTGGTTTCCAGATGTCGGAAGCTCTAATGTTGCACCATAAAATCGGCAAGGCTGAGGCACGAAAACGCAGCATTGAAATGCTGCGGCGGGTAAAAATAACGGATCCGGAAGAAAGTTTCGACGCATATCCATTTCAATTTTCGGGAGGTATGCGTCAGCGGATTATGTTGGCGTCGGTTCTTGCTCTTCGACCAACCTTGCTGATCGCCGATGAACCAACAACAGCGCTTGATGCACTCATCCGCAAGGAAATTATGGAGCTGATGCTGGAGATTACCAGAGATACTGGAACGGCGGTCCTGCTCATTAGCCATGATTTGGGTATGGTTGCGCAATACGCACAGGAAGTTGTCGTTTTACGTCGGGGCGAGCAGGTTGAAAGTGGGAATTGTTCAGATGTGCTCTTAAATCCAGGTCACGAGTATACACGTAATTTACTGGGTGCCCTTCCTGCGCGCCGTGACGTGGCAAGCTCTGAAAAACACGACGATGCTTTGTTGGGGATAGAAAATTTGTCTGTGGAGTTTAAACGGCAGGCTTTTTCTTTCTGGAGCAAAAAAAATGTTGTCCGGGCTGTGTCCGATGTCAGTTTCTCTGTGAACAAGGGAGAAATACTTGCCGTTGTTGGTGAGTCAGGGTCTGGTAAGACTACAATTGGCAGAACCATTATGCGTCTCTGTGCAAAGGCCGCCGGGCAGATATATTTTGATGGTCAGGATATGGATGCATTAAGCAAAGCCAGTCAAAATAACGTGCGTAGCCACATGCAGATGGTGTTTCAGGATCCATTCTCATCTCTTGATCCCCGCATGACGCTGGGCGCAATTGTTGCAGAAGGTTTGAGGCACAACAAGGGGCTCACCAGTAAAGAAAAGATGCTGGAAGCGCACAAGATGTTGGAGGAAGTGGGGTTGGCTGGTGATTATGTCCATCGATATCCTCACGAACTGTCTGGAGGTCAACGGCAGCGGGTGTGCATTGCCAGGGCTATTGTTGCTCGACCAAAGTTTATTGTGGCCGACGAGCCTGTATCCGCTTTGGACGTTACAGTGCAGCATCAGGTGCTCGCACTTCTTTCAAGGCTTCAGGAAAAATATGGTTTCAGCTATTTATTCATCTCACATGACTTGGGTGTTGTGGAGCAGATCGCCGATAGAGTAGTCGTTATGTATCAGGGTAGAGTTCTGGAAATGGGTAACAGGAACGACATTTTCGATCGTCCGCAGCATCCCTATACCATTCGTCTTCTTGAAGCAACGCCACGCCTTGTGAGACACCCCGAGAATGATTCTTATGCCTTGATTGATGTTAAGGCCCGCAAGTCATATGCTCCCGAAGGGCATGCGTTTTTTAACCATGGTAGTATTCCTGGTGCGGCCATAAGCAAGAGCAGCCCAATCATGCAGGAAGTGAGCCGGGGGCACTTTGTCTGTTGCGAGGAGCTGAGTGGGGTCTTGCCTAATGTTGGTATGAACTGATAATGTTTCGAGCGTCGCTCATCTCGTCACATATCCATTCGCGTAACAATCGAACTTCGCGACGTTGCTGCTGAAGAGGGGGGTGAACCAAAAAGTATGAAACATCGCTGGGCACCGCGATTTCAACCGGGGTAATTAACTTGCCAGTTTCAATAAGTCCGGCACCCAGGACAACATCACTTATGGCGATTCCAAAGCCTGCCTCTGCTGCGCGTAGTGCCATATCCAGAACATCGAAATCAAGTCCGTCTTCTGTGTTGAAAGTTTCTCCACCCCAACGTTCAGACCATGTTTTCCAGTCCTGATGGTTCGGCAAGGGATGCAACAGTGTGACGTTTTCAAAATCCGTGGCTTTTTCGAGCTTCTTGCCATTCAGATAATCGGGAGCACACACAGGCGTTAACCATTCGGGGTATAATTCAGTTACATACTCAGGAGACCAGTTGCCCTTGCCATACCGAATTCCCAACTCGGCTTCCCCGTCCCCGGAGCTCATGTCATGCCAACGCGTTTGGACTATGACTTGAATTAGCGGGTATTGACTCTGAAAGCGCTTAAGTCGCGGATAAAACCAACGCAAGGCCATAGTTGGTAACAGCTTGATCTGAACTGTATCCTTGTCACGCTGAAAGGTCTCAATCGTTTTTGCGATCTGGCCGAAGGCTTCTTTGGTGCTGGCAGCAAGTGCGGTACCAATATCAGTGATTTCCAGCCCGCTGTGCTTGCGATGAAACAGTGGTGTTCCCAACTGTTCTTCCAGAATTCGGACCTGTCTGCTAACGGCACTTTCACTAATTCTCATATAATTAGCGGCCTTTTTGATGCTCATTTGATCAGCAACGATCTCAAAGCATCTTAAGGCGTTCAGGGATGGAAGTCGGCGTGCCATAATATATCCCCATTTCTTTTGGGCGTTAGTGCCCGTTCAATATATGGAACTGTAAATTGTTCAGCATTTTGTTCCTGCCCAGGCGGGTTACGTTGTCGACACACAGCTATTAACTGTAATCCAAATCGATTTTGACTGCAAATACTGGTCCATTGCCTCGGTTCCCTTATCTCTTGCCAGAGAGCCGCTTTGTTTGTAGCCGCCAAATGGTGTTTTAATATCACCTTCTGTGAAGCCATTGACCGAGACTGTGCCGCAAGCCAGGCGCCGTGACAAAAACAAGGCCTTGTCGATATCTTGTGTATATATCGTTGCATGTAGCCCGTAGATGCTGTCGTTGGCGATTGAAAGTGCTTCCTCTATTCCATCCGTTATCTGAACACCCAGAACAGGACCAAAAACTTCCTCCCGGGCAATTTTCATATCTGAAGTCAGGCCGCTAAAAATAGTGGGTCCGAGAAAACAATCTGATTTCGAGGTATAAGCGTCAGTTTTGTCGAGGACGATACGCGCGCCCTCTTTTTTGCCGGATTCTATATAGCGCCTTACTGTATCATGATGCTCTTTCGTAATCATCGGCCCCATTTCTGTGGCCGGATCAAGCGGATCTCCGACCAGAATGGAATTGGCTTTTTCCATAACACGATGTTCAAATTCTTCGGCTAACCGTTTATCTATCAATTGCCGCATGTTTGCCGAACAATTTTGCCCGCCGTTCCAGAACGCCGACGTAACAGCGTTATCAATCAAGTCATCCGTAATTTTTGCATCGTCCAAAACGATGAAAGGGCTCTTGCCGCCCATCTCGAGACCAACCGATTTAAGGTTGCTTTCACTGGCATATCGTAAAAAGTAGCGCCCTACTTCAGTAGAACCGGTAAAGGAAACGGCATCTATATCGTTGTGACATCCAATGGCGCGTCCTGTTGTTTCTCCTAATCCCGGAACGATGTTTATCACTCCGGCTGGAACACCTGCTTCTGTAGCAAGTTCAGCCAGACGCAAGGCGGTAAAGGAAGTTTGTTCAGCGGGTTTGACGACGACAGAACAACCGCTGGCAAGTGCCGGTGCCAATTTCCATGCCGCCATGAGAAGTGGGAAATTCCAGGGTAAAACGACGGCGACAACTCCGATCGGCTCCTTGATAATCATAGCGCAGGCGCCAGCGTCGGTTGGTGCAACTTTTCCAAAAGTCTTGTCAATCAGTTCGGCATACCACTGGAATGTGTTCGGTACTTCAACGGCGATTTCGTGGAGGCAGTCCTTGACGGGCTTGCCACTGTCAAGGCTTTCCATAACAGCGAGTTCTTCTGAATTTTCTCGTATAAAATCCGCTAACTTTAACAAAGTCTGCTTGCGCTCTTCCGGCGCGATGCGTGACCATACGCCATCTGCAAAGGCGCGCCGGGCTGCTTTTACGGCATGATCCACGTCTTCTTTCTGACAGTGGGCGACGGTACCGAGAATATCACCTGATGCAGGGTTTATGCTCTCCATTACATTACCGGACAAGGCGGGTAGATAGTGCCCATCGATAAACGCCATTGATGGCAATGCCAAATTGTCAGCTATATTTCGATAATGTGTCTTGTCTCTGAGTATCACGCTATTTCTCCAAAAGTTAAAGTGGTGCGTGTGGCGGTTTGAAAGTACCCAGAACAAAACGGTCCAGACGGAAATCCTTTAAGTTCAGGTTTGTTTCTGTTCCTGTAGCCAGATTGGCAACCGTTGTACCTACGGCAGGGCCCAGGCCAAATCCATGCCCTGAAAAGCCGGTTGCTACAATCAAACCTGATACCGCAGGGGGGCAGTCAATAACCGGGATTGCATCAGGTAAAACGTCGATATAGCCGGCCCATGACTTTACTATGGAAATTTCTTCTTTTATCTCGAAGTATTTTGTCAGCAGCCCTACCGTTTCCTGGATTTTTTTTGTATTCGGCTTTATTTTTGGACGTCGAGGTTCAATGGGCCATTCCTGCTTTGAAAGAAATAACCTCCGATGCAGATCATCAAAAAAGGGCGATCCCAGATTAAATGCAAATGTGTTCCAGTGATTAAGCAACCCGGGTAGAAAAAAGCGTGCGGCGCGGATTGTATCCATTGAAAAATCTATATCGACATCAGATTCTGAAGACAGAATACATGATCCGTCCGGGCGTTGCCTCAAACCCAATCCCATCCCGCAAAAACAGGCCTCGACGATGGAACTGATGGGTTGGGTCAGGGAAACGGTATTTCGTACGGTCTGCTGAGGCAGCTTCAGCTGAAGCTTGGCCAGAAACCTGTGGGAAGTGGCGCCAGCAGCACAAACTACAATTGGTGCCTTGATCAGGCCGTGTTCCGTCAGGACACCTGAGACCGACCCTCCCGATGTTTCAATTTCTATAGCGCCGCAATCTTCGAGGATATAGGCCCCCAGATCGGCGGCTGCCCTTGCAAACCCTACGGTTGCCATGCAGGGTTCTGCCTGTCCGTCAGTATCGGTATAAATGGCTCCGGCAAACTTGGTCTTGAGATGGGGGATGCGCTCAATTGTTTGTTTGACGCTAAGCATTTTGGCACGCGAGCCAGCTTCACTTGCTGATTTTTGCCAACCCTCAAATGTTGCGTATTCAGCGTCATTTCCTGCAATAAAAATACAGCCGTTCTTTTTCCAGCCTATATCAACACCGAGTTCTTTATCAAGATGAGGCCATATGGATAGTGCCAGATTGGCAATTGGCATTTCCACAAGATCCCGGTATTGGGTTCGAACAAAACCCCAGTTCCGGCCTGACTGCTGGGAGGCGACTCTATCTTTTTCAACCAGCGCAACCCGAAGGCCCTGCTTGCTTAGATAATAAGCAGATGTTGAGCCGGCGATGCCGCCTCCTATGATAATGACATCGACATTTTTTGGAATGACGTTAGGTTTTTGCGTGATGCGAGGCAGCACGTCATCTGGGCTATGGGAGAAAAGACTTAGCGCCTGCATACAATTTTATCCTGCATCCATTTTAGAAAGACTGTTGTTTTGAAATTTTCTTTGTTTATCTTTATGTTAGAAGTTCTGGCCGGTCGGGTGATAACGCAGAAACGGTAATCCCAAGGGCCTTTAATTCTTCAGGAAGTTCCCTGTTTGTTAACAGGGCCGCTGCTGCTTTGCCGAGCGCCGGAGACGTCAGAACACCGCAACCACCATGGCCTGCAAGCCAATAAAAACCTTCGGCATTTTTGCGTGTGCCAAGGACCGGATTTTTATCCGCAACATAGCTGCGCAAGCCAGCCCATGTTCCTGTGGGCCTTTTAATTTTAAGGGTAGTGTCTTGCTCAATATTGAATATGCCCTGTGCGACATCAAGATCGTCAGGATATACGTTGCCTGGCGGCGTAGGCACGGCATCACACGGACTACCCATGAAACTGTGTTTTTCCGGATGTAAATACCATTTGTAATTTACATTGCTGACATGGGGCCAGGCAGACACATCACGATTGTCAGGTGCGTTAAAGGTGAAAGCTGTGCGTCGGCGCGGCGTCAAGCCTATCGGAGCCATGCCTGCAAGTTTTGAAACTTCGTCTGACCATGCACCTGAGGCATTAAGGATAACGGGTGCCGAAATGGTGTCTCCGGCTATGTCGACAGACCATTTTCCGGAAGTCCGCTTTATCGACTTTACGGGCTCACCTGTAAGGATCTGTGTGCCATTTTTCTTTGCGCCTTTGGCATAGCTCTGCAGCAGCAGGTCTACATCAATATCCATGGCATCTTCTTCAAAGACACCCATTTCTACATCGTCGGGTTTCAAGACCGGGAAAAGATTCAATGCCTCTTCACGATTAACATAACGCGCGTTCGCTTCTACGTCGGACAGGAAACCGTAAACCTTGTCCAGCCTTGCTTTTTCTTCATTCCGTCCAACTGTCAGACAACCTCGAGGAGATAACAACGGATAGTCTGCAAAGCCGACTGGAGGTTTTGCCAAAAACGAGCGACTTGCCTGCGCGAGTTTGCGCATGGTCTCAGCATAAATACCTACAGTAAATTGCCCCGCAGTACGAGCTGAGCTATGGGTGCCAATCGCTGTCTCTTGCTCGACAACAATCACAGACGCATGTTGAGAAATAAAATACGCTGCTGATATACCAACGATACCGCCACCAACAATGATAATATCTGCCTGCATGTTACTTACCTCTTCTCGCTTGATCAAAACTCTCTATTACTCATCCGTAATAGCGGCAGTACGCCAGAAACACCCTATAAGGGCCATATTTTTCCATGATTGTCGATTTCAATAAATTGAACTGGCCGCCCTAAAAATGTTGGGGGAGCGAGCAAGTTTTACGGAATTAACAAGGTGCACTGCCTGTTCCGATAAAAATCGCAGGTCAGGGTTGTTGTGAATAAACCCAAGCTTATTAGGGCCTCGGGTCTGTTTATTACAATCGACACCAGGGGGCACAGCCGGTAGAAAAAAGATATATTTTGCAGATGAAGCAAAGCCATTTCAACAATTGAAGACTAAATTTACAGGTGTGCACATGGGCGATAAAAATATACAAATTGCTAGTATTCCTGAGATGTTCGAGGGAAAAATGCGTCCGTCTCTTGCGTTTAATACCTTGACGCATAGTGACCAGATGTGTCCTGTCGGGAAAATTGAAAACGGGACAAAGGTAGTACCTCTTCCGGTAAGCAAGGAGCCATTTCCCGATATTCTTTTTGAGAGCAATGGCAAAACATGTGATCTTGTTGACTATCTTACGGTCAATAGAGTTGCCGGGTTACTGGTGCTGAAGGACGGCGCTGTTGCGCTCGAAAACTATGAGTTGGGTTTGAAGCCCGAGATGCATTGGGCTTCGTGCTCTATGGCGAAGTCTGTTGCTTCCACACTGGTGGGGGCTGCTATCCAGGATGGTGCCATTGGCAGTCTTGATGATCCGGTTACCAGGTATGTTAGCGAATTGGCGGGAAGTGCCTATGAGGGTGTGAGCGTGCGCCACGTACTCATGATGGCTTCGGGCGTGGAATGGGATGAAACCTATACCAACCCCACCTCGCACAGACGGAAGTTGCTTGCGCTGACGCTTTCAAAAGGGGCGGGAAGCATCGTTGAGTATATGAAAACGCTGAAGCGAGCATCCGAGCCGGGCACGGTATCTGTGTATAACACCGGCGAGAGCTATATTATGGGGGCGATACTTGAAGGTGCGATTGGCAGGCCGGCGACCGAGTATCTTTCGGAGAAAATTTGGTCCAGGCTTGGCATGGAGCAGCCTGCCGGATGGTGGCTGGAGGCACCAGGAGGGATGATTCTGGCGGGGAGCGGTATTAATGCCACTTTGAGAGATTTTGGCAGATTTGGCCAGTTTGTTCTGGATGATGGAGTGATTGATGGTGAACGGATTGTTCCTGAAGGTTGGTTCAAGGAAGCGGGCGCGCCGCTTCTGGGCGGACAACAGGGGTATGGATACGGTTATATGTGGTGGACACCTGACCCAAAGTATACCGAAAGCGAAGGCGCTTTTATGGCTTTTGGTATTTATGGTCAGAACATGTATATCAATCCAAAAAAGAAACTTGTCATTGTGACCCTGTGCGCGCGTTCAAAACCCAGTTCACTGTCCCGTGTCGAGCTGAATGATGATGCCTTTTTTGAGGCTGTTGCCAAAGCGCTCAAGTAAAATGCTATCGTTGTGCAGTGAAGAATTTTAAGATGGAAGAGGCATATTCTTTTGCCTCTTCTTTTCTTTTTTCTGTCTGGTTTTTGTAGCAGGCTGTTAAATTTCCAATCGTTACAGACCCGGCAAATGTTTGGAAATTAAATATTATTTACGCTCCCTGTGCTGTTGTGTTTAGAACCCAACTTTTTTGCACCCCATGCTTCCACTTATTGAAATCGACATTGGCCAGCGCTTCTGTTTTCATAAGAGTCAAGGTAGTTAGCCTGTCCGAAAAGAATATCAACTACCGGCATTAGACTAAAATGTAATTCCATGGATGTTCTCGAAAAATCGTGAGGGTCCGGATTGAAAATAAAATTTACTTGCGGGAGAAATTGGATATGAGCGGGAAATCAACAGTGTACTATAGGACCAAAAGCCGAAAATTTGTATCAAGTCTGATGTTGTCTGCTGCTACTGCGGCGCTGTTTGGTGGCGTTACTGTACATGCTGCGGAAAATAATGACGCCGTATTCTTGGAAGAAATCATTGTGTCTGCTGATCGCAGAGCCAGTTTTAGTGCTGACTATGTTCAGGCAGGTACTTTCCGAAATGCGCGGCTTATTGATACGCCATTAACAGCGACGGTGCTAACGCGCGAGTTGCTGGACGCGCAGCAGGCACTAAATATTACGGATGCTGTACGAAACACCGCCGGCGTTACCACCTCGGAAATCAATACGGTTATCTATAGCAATATCGCGATCAGAGGTATCGCTGTTGGTAATGTTGGTAACTATCGCCTGAACGGTGTGTTGCCTATTGTTAATTATATTCACATGCCGCTGGAGAACAAGAGCCGGGTAGAGGTACTAAAAGGTGCTTCCGGGCTTTATTATGGTTTCGCCTCACCATCTGGTGTCGTTAATCTTGTCACAAAAAGACCGACAGAGAATGGCATCGGCGGCTCGATTTCTGGTAACAGCCACGCAGGTTATGGTGCCAGTATAGATTTTACCCAGATGTGGGGTGAATCCGGTATTCGCGTTAATGCGGGCGGCGAAAATACAGAATTTGGTGTTGATAAAACGTCTGGTGACCGGTTTTTTATTGCTGGCGCATACGATTGGAACCCAAGCGAGAAATTTTCGCTGGAGGTTGATGCCGAATATATTGAAAACACAGTTACTGAAACGACGCTGGTTCGCCTGAATGCGCCCGTCAATGGTGAATTAAACCTTCTGCCACTCTTAAAGTCATCAGAAAATCTGGGGGCAGAATGGCTGAAGGCTGAAGGTAAAGAGCTGAACCTGATGGCAAAAGCCAGTTACAAGTTCACGCCAGCCGTAACCGCATCTGTTGCTGCGGGGCGGTCATACCTGGACAGATTGAGGCGTTTTTCATGGTTCCTGAATTATGATCCGAATACCGGTGACGGCACCGTTGATGTTTATACATATCCCGATAATACATACGAAAGCATTATTTACCGGGCGGATCTGGCTGCGGCATTTAAAACCGGCCCGATCAAACACGAGCTAATTGTTGGCATATCTCAAAGCACCATCGATATAGTAACACCTTCCGGAGTGTTGCAGGGTCGCGTAACACAGAATTATTTCAATCCTGTAACCGATATACCTGTGCAGGCAACGCCGGATCTCATCATCCGTGATGAGCCCCATACAAGAGATCGCGGCTACTTTGTCACAGACCGGATGCAATTCACCGACTGGTTTGAGGCGACTGTGGGTTATCGCCTGACGGAATATAAAAATACAACCAACACGACAAGTTATAAGTCATCCCCAGGCACGGTTTCGGGCAGTGTTCTGTTCAAGCCTATGGAAAATATGAGCCTTTACGGCACATATATTGAAGGGTTGGAAGAAGGCGGCGTTGCGCCGGGTATTGCAAACAACCCGGGAGTATTATTGCCGGCAGCAGTGAGCAAACAGTATGAAGCCGGAATCAAATTTGAACCACGTGATGGCTTGTTGCTGACCGCAGCGTATTTCGATATCAGCCGGACATCTTCCTATCTGAATGAAAATAATTTCTTCGTTCAGGATGGCAAGGCTACCTATCGGGGCGTTGAATTTAATGCTTCGGGTGAGATTACCAGCGAACTGTCCGTTTCTGCGAGCGGCGCTTATATTGATGCGAAACAGGCGTCTGGCACTGCGGCCATTGTAGGTAAGCGTATTCAGAATACACCTAAATATACAGGCTCGCTTTTTCTGGAATATAAAGTCTCTGCAGTTCCCGGGCTTAGATTGTCAGGGGGGATGTTCCACACGGGTAACCGCGCTGTAAATGTGACGAACGATGCGTATATCCCATCGTATACATTGTTTGATGTCGGCGCGACCTATGAGGTGGACTGGCAGGGACGTCCAATTAGTTTCCGGCTTTATGGTCATAACATAACCGGAAAAAGATACTGGGAAGCAACGGGCTCAGGTTTGTTGGCCCAGGGTAAGCCGAGCATTGTCAAATTTTCGGTATCGACGACCTATTAGTATCAGCGGTCTTGTAACCGGGCTTCCGTCTTCATTCAAGACCAACAAGTTGAAATGGGGCGGGCACATGGGAAGACCATGTGCCCGGCAGTGATAATATTATCTAATTTCTGACAGGCGGTTCCATGAAAAAGCAATATCAAAAGTATTATTTCCTGTTACTGGCTCTTTTCTTGTCTGTACTTTGGCCTAATCTTACCCTGGCGCACGGGGTACCACAGGAAGATATTCAGGCCCTCATAAACGGAGGTAACTGGGCATTTGTGGTCTCCGGTGCCAAGCACATGGTTACAGGCTATGATCATCTGCTGTTCCTGTTCGGTGTGATGTTTTTTCTGACCCGTGTGGGTGAAGTGGTAAAGTTTATCACGGCTTTTACACTTGGACACAGTATTACACTTCTTTTTGGGACCTTGATGGGCATTACAGCAAATGCTTATCTGGTTGATGCTTTTATTGCGCTAACCGTCGCTTACAAGGGGCTTGAGAATATTAAAGGCTTCCAGCGGTATTTTCATTTTACCCCGCCAAACCTTGTTTTCATGGTCTTTTTCTTTGGCCTCATACACGGCTTTGGGTTGGCGACAAGGCTAACAGTACTTCCTCTCGGTGATGAAGGGCTGGTGGGGAAAATACTGTCATTCAATCTGGGCGTTGAGCTGGGGCAGATTGCGGCATTGATTGTTATTCTTGGAGTACTCGCAATCTGGCGTCGCTTGCCTTCTTTTGCGAAGTTTAGTGACGTTGCCAACAAGCTATTAATCTTCGCAGGCTTTATGTTGCTGCTCTTCCAGCTTCATGGCTATTTCCACACAACATACCCGGATGAGTTTGGCTTCAGTGAAGACATGCATAGTCATGCTCATGAAGACATGGCCCATGAGGCTTTGAAATCTCGTCACAACTCAATCGATTGATGGAGAAAACAATGCTTGTAAAAATTCTAACCACATTTTCCGCTTTATTTTTTCTGGCTGTTTCCAGCTTTTCCTACGCCCACCCGGGTGGGCATGGAGGGGCAATTCCGGAAGACGAAGCGGTACTGATTGCCACCAAACAGATTTCAAGGTTGGTGGAGGCAGAGAAACTTGCCAGTTCCTGGGAGCTTTCAAGATTGAAAACCGTGGAAATGCGGGAGTTGGAAGAAGCAAACGAATATGTAGTCACCTTTTCCAACTCGAAGGTGGCTGATCCGGCAAAAGCTACTCTCTACATTTTCCTGACAGAAGCAGGTGAGTACTTGGCTGCCAACTTCAACGGCCAGTAATTGAACTGGCCATTAACTGTAATAAGCAAGAGGACAAATGATGAAAAGAAAAATTGGATATTTGATCGCGAGCGCTGGTGTTTATACATCTATGGTCTTTTCAGCACACGCTCACACAATGTGGATCAATGTCATTCCGGAACACGGCAAGCACGTCATTGCTTCAATTGCCTATGGCGATGCCATGTCCGGTAGTGAACTGTTAACGCCGGACTGGTGGCCAATGAATGTGGCTGATTATGATGTCATTGACCCGGAGGGCAAGCGTACCGACCTTGGTACACTGGAACTTGTTACCAGGAAAAAGCAGGACATGTCGGCGGGTATGCAGTTTCAACCTGGCGGGGACACCGGGCAACGCAAGTTTATTATTAAGCCGGAAACGCTGAAAGGCACGTATCAGCTGGCGGCAAGTTCTCCTGTCTCTCGCGTGGTCGACTATATTGGGAAAGATGGAAAAGAAGGTTACATTGACGCCAATAATACGGACCTTCCCAAAGGAGCCAGGGCCACTGAAACAAGCCTGGGCGTTAATCTGATGAAGGCAGTTTTCACCGTCGGCGCATGGAGCAATCCTGAACCGGTAGGGCTTCCGCTCGAAATTGTGCCGCTTTCTGACTTGAACAAGGCCGGCGTTGGCGATCGCGTACGCTTTAAGGTTCTGCTGAATGGCGAGCCATTGAATCCAGAAGGGGGAGAAGCTCATATTGTTGCTTATAACATGAGCTTTGGTGATCGCTGGGGTCTGTTTTCTGAATTAAAATACGGTGAGGGAGAGTTCCGCATACCTGTTGCAGGGCTATGGCGCATTGATGTGGCATATAAAGGCTCAAGCAATGATGTTGATGCATATAAGGGTAAAGAGGACCTGCCTATCAGCATTGAAAGCAGTCTTGTATTTAATACAAGGCCGTAAATTACCAATCTTGAAATGATGGCTGACTGCGGGAAAACTTGATGGACCTTCATCAAGGAGATCTCCTTATGTCCGTGGTCAGCTTTTATTTGATATTCACCCACAGCGATTGAAGTAAGGTGTTATGAGTATAAAACTTGCAGCTGGGGGGCTTTTTTTAGCCACTCTGGCATCTGGACCGGCAAATGCGTCGGGGTCTGTTGAATTTGACTTTTCACATATAAGTGAAACATGGGCCGGTGTTTCCGGTGGTGTCGACCAGGATATTCGATATCTGGCCTATGCCGATGCCGGCATTTCTGTGGACGGGAACAAGTTGTTCAACTGGCACGGTGCCAGTGCCAGGGTATCGGCCATATACAGTAACGGGACGTCCGTCACGGACATGACAAACGCGCTGCATGCGGTGAGCGGTATTGAAACAGACGTGAGCTCTGTCTGGCTGTACGAGGCATGGATTGAGCAGACGCTTGGTGAAAATACGTCAATCAGGGCCGGGCTGCAGGAGATTAATGAAGAATTTGATGCCAGTGAAACCCGGGGCGTTTTCATACATTCTGCCCATGGTGTCGGGGGAGAGTTTGGCGCCAGCGGGATTACAGGGCCCTCTACCTATCCCTATACCGGGCTGGGTCTGCGGTTCCGGCATACCTTGCGCCAGAAATATTACATGAATATCGCGGCTTTTGACGGTGTTCCTGGCAGTGCCACGTCGTCAAAAAGCACCGTCATCAAACTGGGCAGGCAGGAAGGGGCCCTGATTGTTGCAGAAGCCGGGTATGAAGCCGGAAAGTCAAAAATATCCGCAGGATACTGGCTCTATACAGCAGGTTATGAAGATGTTTTGTTGACAGATGCGCTGGGGGACCCTCTCCGACACAAGGGCAATGACGGCTTTTATGCTCTTGCTGAAACATCGCTCTATAGTGAGGAAAATGCGGAACAGGGACTTGTCGGGTTTGTCCGGGCCGGTGTTGCGGACCGGAAGTTTAACGCGATTGATACATATATCAGTGTTGGGGGTGTTTATACGGGGCCTGTACCGGGCCGGGATGATGATCAGATTGGTCTGGCTGTTATCGCCAGCAGCCCCGGGTCTTCCTGGCGCGAGAGAATGGCCCTTGCCGGCGAAGAGGTGGCGGGGCACGAACTTTCGATAGAACTCACCTGGAAGGCCCCCGTTGCCGAGTGGATCTATCTTCAGCCGGATGTACAATATGTTATCAATCCGGGTTTGGACCCGGATGTAAAAGACGCCCTTCTGATCGGATTGCGCCTGGGCCTGGAATGGTAGGGTGGGCGCCCGTTGCTCTGTTCGGCCACGTTGGCTGATTGAATTGTTTAGTCAAAGCATGGCTGCCCGGGCATGCTGAAAAATAAATCTGGTATAACGGAGAAATCTCATTATCCTTTCTTAACTTCATTATGTGTTTTCTAAAAAGCTGAATACTCCCGTGTGAGGGTTTGATGGTTGAAATTCCCCGGGACAGGTTACAAAATGCTGATTGGTTTATAAGGTCCAAGCTGTCGCCTCCGCGACCAGCCCTTCAGCTTATGAATCGTCAACGTTTTGATGTCATTCTGCCTAAGCCGGGCACCGCTCAGCTTATGCTGGTAGAAGCTCCACCAGGTTACGGTAAATCAACATTACTACATCAATGGTTCAAGGCTTTAAAAAGTGATTGCCAGGCCGTTGGCTGGCTCTCTCTTGATGAGGAAGACCAATCAGCCCCTCTGTTTATGGCATATCTGGTGGCAGCGTTGGAATTTTCCGGTCTTGACTTACCAGAGCTAAGGGAAGGCGCAGTTCAGGGCTTTTCCGAGATTCCGTTGAAAACCGCCCTGATCTCCATGCTCACGGCAATTGAAAGGTTTGGTGCACCCGTTGTTCTGATCCTCGACGATTATCACAGGGGTCGGTCCAAACCCGTAGATGATCTTATAAGTTTCCTGTTGTCCCGTCAGCCCGACAATATGTTGCTTGTGATCGCAAGCAGGGGCTTGCCAGGATTGCACCTTGAAAAGTTACGCACTGCTGGCACCTTGCGTCGAATTGGAATTGAGGAACTTCGGTTTACTGAAACAGAAGTAGCCGCCTATTTGGGGGAAGGGCTACCTGATGCCGATATTCGTATGCTGACCTTACGGACCGAGGGCTGGCCGGTTGCATTACAGCTCGCTCGTCTCTGGGTGAGCCGGGCTGGCAGTCTGGTTCCAGTCATGGAAAAATTTTCGGGCAGGACGACTGATCTCGCGGCATATCTGGCCGAACAAATATTCATTGGTCTGGACGAAGGGGCCAAGGACTTTCTTCTGAAGACTTCTATTCTCGACCATATTGACGGAGATCTTGCCAAAAAATTGACCGGCCGAGACGATGCCTGGTTGATGCTGGAGAAACTTGTCAGCATGGGTCTGCCTTTGGCCGCTCAGGACGATCATCGTTTGAAATACCGATATCACCAGCTTTTTCTGGAATTTTTACGTGATCGGTTGTCAAGAGGTACAGGCATTGATGTTGTTGCACTACACCGCCTTGCCGCTGACTGGCACGCTCGTCACAGCAATTTTTTTGAAGCAGCCCGACACGCCGCTGAGGCGGGTGAAGTGGCTTATGCCGCTCGCCTTTTGAACGAGGCTGGAGGCTGGCGTGCTGTCTTGAGAGGTGGATTGTCAATTCTATTAAAGTTTCTGGACTTGCCTGCGACCATTTATCGTGAATATCCGCAATTACGGCTGGCGCAGATTTATCTGCTGGGGCGGGAAGGAAAAACGCGGGAAGCACGCAGGATTTATGACGAGCTTCTACTCGAGACCAATCATTTTATTTTGGCCAAGGGACGTGACTGGAACCCGGTACTCGAACTGGAGAGCAGGGTTGTGGGGTTTTCTCTGGATATCTATGAAGGTAACCCGGTGCAGTTGGCCGATGTTGAGCTTCTGGAAGCTTCACTTAAATCCCTGCCTCAGCCAGACCCGGGGTTTGTTTCCCTGATTGACCATTTGAAGGTAATTGCTTTCTACGACGTAGGTGATTTTGATAATTGTCGCAGTGCTGCGCTTAAGACTGAGCACGATTGGCAAATGCTGGGAAATATACCCCTCGCCAATTATCTGGTCATTTATCGTGGACGCGCCCTGTTCGGCATGGGACGAGTACACGAAGCTGAAGCGGCGTTTCTAAATGGACTGGAATTAATGGCTGGTTCCTTTCAGGAGGCGAGCAAAAGCGGAACGGTTGCCCCCTTGTTTCTGGCAGAGATCAAGTACGAGCAGAATGATATTGAGACGGCGCACCACCTGTTGCAGCAGGCCTTTTCCCGGGTCGTTGAGGTTGAAAGCTGGTTTGATCTTGAAATATCCGGCTATCGCACGGCGTCTTCGCTTGAGCTGGAAAGACATGGAGCAAATGCAGCTCTCGCCTTGATTGACCAGGCAGAAATAAATGCAAGTCAGCGAGGCCTTAAACTACTCCAGAAATATCTGATAAGCTTGAGGCTGGAAATTCTCGTGCGCGTCGGCCTGCTGCAAGAAGCGCATTCAATTGTTGGATCTGACGATTTTCGGGATCAACTGGAAGAGGACATTGAAAGTCCTTGGGGGTGGCGCACTTCTGATCCCGCCCGCATTAATCTTGCACGGTTTCATATTGCCCTTGGTGAAGGGCAACAGACATTGAGTGTCCTGGAAGGCTTTGCCGAACGCCTTGAGAGGCGAGGTCATGGTCGCCATCGTCTGGATGTTGAAATTATGAGTGCTCTGGGTCTGTGGCTGCTGGGGGATCAACAGGATGCATTTCAACATTTTAGGACAGCACTTGATATTGCTACGCCGCAGGGTTTGTTGCGCCCGTTTATAGACGCCGGGGAGACCCTTGGATCACTTCGAAATGATTTCCTGGCATCGCGTGACGCAGGGCCAGAGGATCGGATGTTTTTTGCTATTGAATCGGACGACCAGCCGTTGGAGCTGGATGATGAAGCGGACGAGACACCTGATGGTCTTTCCGAAACTGATATTTTAAGCCCTCGTGAGCGTGAAGTACTGGATTTTATGGCATTAGGACTTTCGGCCAAGGAAATAGCATCCAAACTGGATGTGTCGGAAAGCACGGTAAAAACTCATCGCAAGAATATGTATAAAAAGCTGGGTGTGCATCGACGTTCATCGGCTATAGCGAAGGCCTTCCGGGGCCATTCTCCTGTCTGATATCTCCCCCTTTAAGGGGGAGGGCATAGTATCGAATATTCCCTTTGTCTTGAGGATCTCCCCCTTTAAGACGAATTGCATGCCGGGCGTTGGGCGCGCTTTACTGAGGTCATTCAATAACCCAAAAAAAATGATCCGGAGGATGAGGATGTATCATAACGGCAGGCGCAGACTTCTAGTAACGACGATACTTGTAACCGCTATGGGGCAAGCCAGTATGGCCCTTGCTGAAGAGATTGTAAAAACGTCTGATGAAGCAAGGTCATCAGGGTTTGCCCTTGAGGAAATTGTTGTTACATCACGCAAACGGGCTGAAAATCTTCAGGACGTGCCTGATGCCATAAATACGTTTTCGGCTGGAATGATAGAAGGTGCGGGCATTTCGAGCGTTGGTGACTTTACAAGCATGGTCTCTAACATGTCGTTTATTAATTCCCAGAACAAGGGAACGGTCAGCATTAATATTCGTGGCATTGGCCAGGTGCGTAATGGTGATGCACCTGTGGCAATGATTATTGATGGTGTACAGATATCAAGTCCCAACCAGATCACGCAGGAATTATATGATATTGAGCGGATCGAGGTATTAAAGGGGCCACAAGGTGCGCTTTATGGCCGCAACGCTATTGGTGGTGCAATTAATATTGTTACCAAAGAGCCGACCAATGAATTTGAGAACTTCCTGCGGCTGAGTGCTACCAACGGCTTTGGCTACAAGGTTCAGGGCGGTTCGAGTGGGGCCATTGTAAAAGACAAGCTGCTTTTTCGGGTTGCGGGAAGCTACGAAGACGACAACGGTGTCATTCAGAATGTTACCCTGAACAGGGATGTGGATTTTTTCAAGGATCGGAATATCCGTGGCCGTCTGTTGTTTTATCCTGCCGAACGGCTGACGCTTGATCTGCGGGCTTCTTATTCAAAATTTGATGGTGGCCAGTCCTGGTATATCCCGCTTGCTGATGATGATGCCAATAACACTTCGGCACCTGTTGAAGCCAATATTTTGGGCTCAGGCAATCGGAAGCTTCAGGATTACACCCTGAAAATTGATTATGACTTTGATTTTGCAACGCTGACCTCAATTTCCGCCTATTCCAAGACTTACGAATTTTTCTTCGAGGATCTGGACTGGCTGGCAGCCCCCATCCTGGCAGCGGAGCAGGCGCTCGACGTTGAAGCATTAAGCCAGGAAGTGCGATTGATATCCCCGTCCGAACAGCGTTTACGCTGGATGGTTGGTGGTTACTATCTGGATACCAAACGTGACATAGATACCAATGTCTTTCTTGATTTTGGTGACAGTCTGCTTTCCGTTGCAAATCCCCGTGATCACAGTCACAACAAGGCGGCGGCTGGCTTTGGGCAAGCAAGTTATGACATTGTGCCGGAACTGGAACTGACCCTTGCACTGCGCTATGATTCTGACAAGCGAGAACAAACATCACTCAATACCGGTCTGGTGAGTGCCAAAACCTTTGGGGCATGGCAACCGAAGGTCTCGTTGGCCTATCACTGGACAGACGATGCCATGACTTATGTCACCGTTGGGCGGGGATTCCGTAGTGGCGGGTTTAATCAGGCTACAGCATCATTTGGCCAACTTTATCAGGCTGAGACCAACTGGAATTATGAAATTGGCCTGAAGACGAAATGGCTGGAAAACCGACTGGAGATTAATGGCGCGATATTCTGGACTGACTTTGATAACCAGCATGTTTTTGTGCTGGATGCAGCAACAGCGGCACAAGGTATTATCAATGTAAACAAGACACGCATCAAGGGGGGAGAGCTGGAATTTCGTGCACGACCGTTCCGGGATCTCGAGCTGTCGGGTGGCATTGGCTTGATGAATGCCGATATTCGGGATTTTAACAATACCGGCCTTTACAACGGTAACCAGTCGCCACTGGTCAACGAATGGTCCTATAATTTTGCAGTTGAATATACTCGCAGTATTGCTGACGATTATGCCTTCTTTGCCCGGGTCAATTATAATGCGGCCGGCGATCTGGCCTGGCATATCGATAATATGGACCGGCAGAAAGCTTATCACCTCGTAGATGCTCGCGTGGGCCTGAAGGGCGGTGACGCCTGGACTGTGACCCTGTTTGCGACAAATCTTCTGAAAGAGAAATATACAGCAGAGTTTTTTGCCAATGAATTTACAGGACTCGTTGCCGATATTCGCTGGCCAAACAATCAACGCCGGTATGGAATTGAAACTGTTCTTCGGTTCTGATTTTTAAACGCGTGAGAGAGGAATTGACGATGAAACAGGCTGTTCAAACCAACCCGGCGGGAGGAGGTTCCGCGCGGCGCAAGGTAAACCCTCTCCCTCATGAGGGGGAAGGGGGGCTTTTCTATCAGACCTGGTACCCTGTATGCCTTTCGGCTGATTTACAGCCGGGAGATCTAAAGGGTGAAGACTTTCTGGACGGACGAGTTGTAGCATACCGCGCAGAATCCGGCGAGGTACAGGTGGTCAGCGCCTATTGCCCCCATTTGGGAGCAGACCTCTCTGTAGGTGAAGTCAGGGGTAATAACTTGCGCTGTGCATTTCATCATTGGGAGTACGATTTATCAGGCGTCTGTGTCAAAACAGGTATAGGTGATCCGGCGCCCAGAGCAGCTTGCCTGTTCCGTTTTCCCACGATTGAAAAATTCGGCATTGTTTGGGCTTTTAACGGAGAGCAACCTCTGTTTGATTTGCCTGACTTTGAAATTCCACATCATCGGTTGGCCTTTCGAATATTGAAAGTACCAACTGTCTATAATTGCGATGGCTGGGTGTTTGCCTGCAATACACCTGATATGCAGCATATCAAAGTTGTTCACAAGATCGACTTTGAGCATGGCGATCCGCATAATTTGGTCGACTGGGAAAAGTTTGGGTTCGACTATCGGATCAAGGCTGGTCACCAGGGTGGCATTGGAATTGACTGGCAAATCGGCATACGCGGGACGAGCTTTTTTCGCCAGCAAGGCACCTATGATACCTGGTGGCTGGGTGGGGTGACGGGCCACAGTTGCCCCCGGCCTGGCCAGCATGAAGTTTTTCTTTGTCTGGCCGTCGAAAAGGGCGATGGATCAGAGGCTGCGATTGCAGAAGCGGAAAAGAGGCTGGATATAGCGCAATCGGTTCTTGAGCGCACTGTCGGGGAGGACCGCGATATTCTGAACACAATCCACTATACACCCGGCACCTTGTCCAAAGGCGATAAGACGCTGGCAAAATTTTTCGACTATCTGCGAGCCTACCCGCGGGCCCATCCATCATCTGATTTTATACGGTAAAGGGAAACAGGAACGATGCTCGACAAAAAAGTTTATCATGCTCGCGAAGAGCTGGAGAAGGGCTTCTGTTTTGCTCAGGCAGTGCAGGCAGGGACGATGCTGTATATTTCCGGTTGCCTGAGCTGGGATGAGAATGGTGATGTACTGGCGCCGGGTGACCTGCAAACTCAGGCCCGCAACGTTTATGAAGATATTCGCAAGTGCCTTGCCGCTCACGGCGCAACCTTTGCCAATATTGTCAAGGAAACCCTGTTCACCCTCGATATGGATGCCATGGTGGTGGCCGCCCCGATCCGGGCTGAATTTTACGATGCTGGGGCACCCGCTGCAGCGACGTGGGTTCAGGTTGAGCGGTTGGTCAAGCCCGGGTTCATGCTTGAGGTTGAGGTTATTGCCACATTGGCGTGAGGGGTGTTGAGATGGAACATGTAGAAGTTGCCCGTATGATTGATGCTTCTGCCGACGAGGTCTGGGCTATTGTCGGGGATTTTGGCAACGACCGGCTGACTGGCGGATATGTGGATCGAGTTGAGGTTCGCGGCGAGGGTGTAGGCGCAGAGCGAATATATCATCTTGTCCCGGGTCTGGGTGGCGGTCAGGTTATTGAACGGCTGGAGGAATATAACAAGGAAGACCGCAGTTACCAGTATCGAATGACAGATAACGGCCCTATCGGCTGGACCGGATATACTGGGCGCATCACTGTCACTCCAGCTGGGTTAGGACGATCTGCCATTCTGTTCCAGATTAATATGACCCCCATCACGATGCGCGGGGAAGAAGCTGTTGGCATTTCGCTTGGCAATATAGGCCACTATATCGAAAATCTGAAAGCTGAGCTTGGCTGTCATTAGACAAGAGCTGATCAAGGAGACGGAAATGATTGCAATGGACCAAACCAGCGAAGCAGAAATGGAGCTTCGCGCGCTTGGGCAGAAAATGATGGCAGCTCTTAGCTGGACCTCCACACAGGCACCGGACTGGGATACTTTTCGCAGCCTGTTTCACGTTGATGCCCGACTTGTACCGGCTGCGCGCCCGGTAACTCCGATTCCTGTCGAAGCCTTTATTGAGCGAATGGAAGCGCAGCGGATGAATGGGTCGCTTGCTGACTTTAAAGAGGCCCAGCTATCTCTGACCGTCCATGTTTTTGGTAATGTGGCATCTGTTTTTCAGGCATACTCTACGGTTGTGAATGAAGGTAAGCCGGGGCAAGGCATTAGCGCCATGGTTTGGGTGAACGATGGTGGACGCTGGCAGTGTATCAATATGGCCTGGGACGCAGAAACGCCCGACAAGCATATATCCGTTAGGTATCTGAAACAGGAAATGAAAGGCTAATACAGCGGATTTGTATGACGATTTTCTGTCGGATGAAATGTCTTGCAATTTGTTGTTCGGTATTGTGAGGATTGAGCGTTGTTACCCTTGGGTATAGTCGTGACATGTTGTCTATCAGACTTTACCTCTCTGATCTTCCCGTAAAAAAGTGGACGGTTATGTTATGCGGTTTTCAGCTCCATCTGCTCGGGTGTCAGATATCCGAGAGCGGAATGGATGCGTTGACGATTGTAGAAGCCTTCGATGTATTGAAACAAGTCCTGTTTTGCCTCCTCTCTGGTTGCGTAGGCACGGTGATGAACCAACTCTGTTTTAAGTGTGTGGAAAAAGCTTTCCATCGGGGCATTATCCCAGCAATTACCTTTGCGCGACATGGAGGATGTTATGCTGGTAGCGGCCAGCGCCTTGCGATAATCACCCGATGCATATTGACTGCCGCGGTCAGAATGATGAATCAGCCCCGGTTGTGGCCGTTGCCGTTGAATGGCCATCGTCAGGGCAGCCAACGGTAGCTCTGTCCGCATATGGTCACGCATTGCCCAACCGACGATTTTACGGGAGTAAAGATCAAGGAGAGCGGCCAGGTAGAGCCAGCCCTCTGCCGTAACAATATAGGTGATGTCTGCCAGCCATTTTTGATTGAGACCCGAGGTGCCAAAATGACGATTGATGATGTTGGGCGCAACCGGCAGATTGTGGCGGCTATCTGTTGTCGTGACGCGACTGCGGCGCTTGGTGATTGCCTGCAGGTTATTGATCCGCATCAGATTTTCTACCCGGCGACGGCTGACACAATGCCCTTCGGCACGCAAAGCGGCATGGACACGTGGACTGCCATAACGCTTATGGCTATCCCAGTGAATACGACGGATGTGGCCGAGAAGGTTCTGATTGGCCATCGCCCGCCGGCTTGGCCGCCGATTGAGCCAGGCATAAAAGCCACTGGCTGACACGCCCAAAACCTGACATTGCTGGCGGACCGGCCAGGCGTTGCGATGTTGCTTAATGGAAGCAAAGATCATCTGGGCATCTCCGAGATGATGGCCACTGTTTTTTTAGAATCTCGTGTTCCATTTTTAACCGCGCGTTCTCACGCCGCAGTCGGGCGTTTTCAGCTGCAAGGTCAGTGCCAGCGTCAAAAGACGGCCCCGTCGCTTGTGGGGTGGGGCACCGCGCCGGGCCCCTCTTTTGACGTTCCAGGGCGCGTTTCCATTTAGGCAACAACTGAGGATTGATGCCTAATTGATCGCCAATTTCCTTGCTCCTCCGGCCACCAGCTTCCCATAACTTGACCGCTTCAATTTTGAACTCACGCGTATATTGCCGTTTTGTAGCTTTCATTTTGAACACTCCTCGATCCTTCAGATCATAATAGGGTGTGTCCACTAAATCGAGGGAGGTTCACTCTTGTGCGGCTCAGGCTCGCCGGTCTCAGTTCCGAATGTTGTCAATTCAGTTTTATATAAAAGAAATGTGTTTTGTTGTAGTCGCAGATTAATTTATCGTCGACAAAGGCGGTGAGCATAAGTTAACAACTTAATTAAGCTGGATTTCACCAAACCGGCATATAAACTTGCAAAGTTGGTGACATGCTGTCTCATGCGTGATCACCCGCCCGTACTTCCCTTATCGCGCGATTAAAGAAATGTCTCGTCGCCTTGTCCCGAGCATCTGCGTCAGTTAGTACAATATTCTTCATTTCATTATCACGTTGGAACATACGGATTGCTCGTTGGAAGAAAGCATCGCGAAACGCGGCGTAAACGACATCCGGCGGGTTATTTCTGAGCATTTCGGTCATATCTTCATCCATAACTTCCCGGTTAACTTGCTCAAACCGGACCATATCACCCTCGGTGAATTCCGTTCCATGGCGGTCGTTGAAAGTGCGTACAATCTCCGACAGTTCTTTTTTCTCGTCTTCGGTATAAGGCTTTGCCCCAAAATCGCTGATCGCTTTGAGAGCCTCCGCATCACCTGCAAAAAGCGATGCATCGCCAGCTTCTTTTTGGTCCACCCTGAAGGCCCGAAGCTGGAGCATATCTTCAGTAATCTCGATATCTGGCGGGACTTGACGGTTTGGCAATAAACGTGAAAGCCAGGCTCCATAAGAAGCAAGCTTCTCCAGATTGGTATCTTCAAGCCTTATGACTTGGGCAATAAAACTGTAAAAGCGTCCATAGCTTTTCAGAAGTTGCCGGAACTCTTCCCGACGACCCTCGTCGTCATCAATTTCGAAGCGTCCGACAGCCAGTTTGACAAGCCCTTCCAGCCTCGCACGATCTGTACCGCTCAACAAACCTTTGAAATAGGTTTGAGAGAACCGTTCAATTTCGTCCTTATCGAGATAATTAAAGCGGAAAAGACGCCCTTCCAGATCATAGATCATATTCGGATCGGACATCGCTTCTACCGTAGTGACCTCATAGAATGGCTTGAAGGCAATCTGGATATCTTCAATGGTATTCTGGAAATCCAGAATGAAGGTTTTGTCTTTCCCGGCACGTGTGCGGTTTAGGCGGGAAAGCGTCTGTACAGCCTGAAGTCCAGCGAGTTTGCGATCTACGTACATGGCGCAAAGTTTTGGTTGGTCAAAGCCAGTCTGGTATTTTTCTGCCACAATCAATATTTGGAAAGTTTCAGGATATGGCGTGCCGTCCGGTTTGAAACCATCAAAGCGCCAGGGAAGCTCAGTCTCCGAGAAGTCGTTAAGAGCTGCTTCATTATAGGTCTCTCCATCCAGCTCCAAGTCGCCGGAGAATGCGACAAGGGCCTTGAGGTTAGCGTAACTTTGCTCGCCGATATATTTCTTCACGCCGAAATAATAGCGCAACGCATGTTCCCGGCTCTGGGTAACAATCATTGCCTTGGCCTGCCCATCCAGCATATTCAAAACATGGCGGCGGAAATGCTCGACAATGATTTCGACCTTTTGACCGATGGCCGTCGCATGGAGAGTTGCATATCGCGCGACTTTGCGTTGGCCGCGTCTTCCGCTTAGCTCCGGATCATCCTCAATCTTCTTTTCAAGCTGATAATAGGCCTTGTATGTCATGTAATTCTGGAGCACGTCCAGAATGAACCCTTCTTCGATCGCCTGGCGCATCGAATAAAGGTGGAAGGGATAGGGCAGACCGTCTGGTCCCTGGACGCCAAACCGCTCTAGCGTCACGTTGCGTGGTGTGGCTGTAAAGGCGAAGAAGCTGATGTTCGATTGTGGTCCGCGTGCCTTCTGATACTCGGCGATCAGATCTTCTATATCGTCGCTTGATGTCGCTTCGCGAGTGAGTGCATCTGTCATTGCCTGGGCACTCTTGCCTGACTGACTGGAATGCGCCTCGTCTATTATCACTGCAAAATTACGCTTCCCCTGACCTGATAGTTCCTTCAGATGATCAGTCGAGAATTTCTGGATCGTGGTGACGATGATCCGCGCACCCTTGGCGATGGCGTTCTTTAACTGGCGTGATGTGCCGTCGATCTTTTTGACCACGCCCTGCGTCTGTTCGAACTGAGAAACTGTACTTTGAAGCTGACGGTCCAACACAACGCGGTCGGTGACGATAATAGCTGTGTGAAAAACCTGGCTGTCGTTGGTATCGTGCAGATTGATGGCGTGGTGCGCGAGCCATCCAATGGTGTTGGATTTTCCAGACCCGGCCGAGTGCTGAATAAGGTAGTTACTGCCTGCGCCGTTTGTCTTTGCATGCGTCATGATTTTTCGCACGGCATCAAGTTGCTGAAAGCGTGGGAAGATCATCACTTCGTTTTTGCCGGTTACTTCCATGGTCATGAACTGGCCAATGACGTCGATTAGAACCGTGCGGGAAAAGACAGCGCTTCCCCAAGCGCCATCGCTATAGAGATAGGCAATACGGTGTTCGCCCTCATATCCGGGTTGCCTGCGCCGCCATCGCGTCCGCGATTGAATGGCAGAAAGCGCGTCTTGCCATTCTGAAGCCGTGTCGTCATCGACACATTGTCTTCATCGATGGCGAAATGAACGAGCGCCCCGCGCTTGAAGGTCAGAAGCGGCTCGCCAGCGGGCGAACGGTCCGTGCGGTACTGCTTTTCCGCATGCCTGAAAGTCGTGCCAGTTAACAGGTTCTTGGCTTCAATCGTGACGATGGGCAGGCCGTTGAGAAACAAAACGACATCAAGTCGATTGCCGTGTTTCTGGCTGTAGACCACTTCATCCATGACACTGAGGAGATTGGCTTCATACTCGGTGATGCGTTTTGGCTCCAGCCCGCTTGCAGGGCGGAAATAGCAGAGCGTAAAGGGAATGCCGGGGACGATTTTGATTCCCTGGCGGAGCACATCAAGAAGCCCGCGATCTTTCAGCGCTTTATCGAGCTGCTTGAAGAACGTTTCTTCGGCAGAGCCAGTATAATGTTGGTTCAGCTTCTCCCAAGCTTCCGCTTGCGTCTCTTGGGTAAACCGCAAGACCAATTCCCGATCCATAGCGAGCGCGGCATCATAGTGAATATCCCCTACATAGTCCCGGCTCCTGTCGGAGCCTACCCGCCGCAGATAACCTTCACCGAGAACCAGATTGTCAATGAAATGCTCCTGCAAGGCAATTTCCTGCCGCGCTGTGCTCTCACTGAAACCTTGCGGTATATACTCTGGTTGCTCGTAATCCGTCATATTCCCTCAATTCCCGATCAAATGCTTAAAACACGCAATTTTACTTCTAACCCATTGAAAATATACATTTTCTAAAAATACAGCCACTCTCACATACCCATCATAATCAAATCACGATCAAATCATGCCCAGAAGGGCACATAGCCCGCTTTCGGTCGTTCAGGGTCCGCAGCACGGATTAGCTGACGATCCAAAGCCACTCTGATAACTTGTGACACCTGCGCGCTGTTTTGTTGCTCAATGCCGAAACGCTCGCGAAGCGTCGCATTTCGCATTATTTCCCCACTTACAAATCGCAATACAGCATGCTGATAGCAGGCGCGCAAACGCTCATCCTGAGTCATGTCTGCAAATCGACGCGGCGCGTATAAAATTGCCCGAGTGGCATTGTCTTCCACCCGAAAATCAGGTGGTGGCAGTTGAAAAAGCTCAACGGAAGCAACAACCTTATCGATTCCGGTGCCTTGTTCCTCGCAAATGCGCATACGGCGCATCAGTGCCGCCAGAGATTCATTTCTGGATCGTGGAGGTGAATCGATGAAACGGTCGACAGAAATCAAAGGAATTCCGGGGTCGGTAATCTCTATCCGATCAACGAAAAGTTCGATAAGCGGGCCTGCTCCCGTGATCGTCATGTCCTGATGGATCAACGCGTTTGCGATGAGTTCACGAATTGCAATACCGGGAAAAACCTCAACCTCAGTCCGAAACGCTTTGCCAATATGCTCGTTGTGTGGAAGCAATGCAGTAATGTAATCGATCAATCCTTGAAAGCCCGCGGCGTAACCGCGCTTCCCGTCCTGTCGGCGCGTCACAGCGGACGCACGATTATTTCCTTCATAGGCGACAAACCGAACAGCCTTGCGGGCGAGCCTTGCATCGAATTCTTCAAGGTTTTTGGCAAAAAGAATGGCACCGAGATTGGTAATATTCCAGTGCCCACCTGCATCTGGAGTAATCAGATTTTCGGCCTGAAGACGGTCAAATATTCCTGTGCGATTGTCTGGCAAAGGCTGCTCAGTTAGTTCAAAATAGCTGGTATAATCCAGCAATGCCAAAACACGATCACCTGTCAGAAATTGAGCAGCCAAACCGCTTTCCCAAACATAGGGCTGCATCTTCGCCCAAAGTGCACGCATGCGGTCAGGATGTTCCGATAATTTCGGCGTTGCACTGCCAATACGAATATAGGCTGTGCCATCAAACTCCACGGGAGCCGTGGTCGCCGCTGGTATCTCAAGCAGCACCACTCGCCCATTCGGGTGTTCAATCTCATGAAAAGAAAAAGCAAGGTCCGGTTTGGTCTTTTGCGCAAGCCAGAATTCTAATGGCTGTTTGGAGATGGTCTCGGTAGAAGGATTGAAGTCTGTTCCCACAACCACATGGTCACTATCACGCACGCCCCACACCATGAAGGCGTTTTCGCGGTCGCCTAATCTGGCGGCATTGGCAAGTGCCGAAATCCGAACACCAATCATCTTGGGATCGGCATTATTCTCTTTGAACTCAACCCAAGCCGTTTCCGCAGGCAAAGCCAGCAAATCATTCACAACCGCGAGACGTCTGGCTTCACTCATGCGCGAGCCTCCCGGACGGCCATTTCTTCTTCGATCTGGTCGAGGCGTCGGTCGGTCTGTTCAGTCTTGCCCCAGGTGTTCACGTCGATCTGACCGGTGACGGCGGCGGTGATCAGGGCTGAGCGCAGTTCTTTAAGTTTATCAATTGATCCCAATATACGCTCTGCAACAGATGAAAAAGTCTTACGCTCTGCGCCAATCCGGTCGATTATTTCAACCTGTTCGGACGGTGATGGGGCCGGTATACGAAGGCGGCGAACCAACTCCAAATTCAGACGACTCCGCGTTACGCCCTTCGCGAGAGCGTTGATTTGCGCCGAACTCTCATCAGAGCAAAGATATTCTGCTGCGAAAGCATGTAAAATGAGATTCTTGTTCAGTCGGACCCGATAACAATCCGCCTTCACCATAGCGGGACCAAGGCCCTTCGGGGCGACACATGCCCGCCCAACCCTATTTTTATCATCTCCCAAACCAGCGATCAGTAGATCGCCTTCAACTACATCGTGATCGCCAAGCGTCGCGTAGTGTTCTTCGGAGATAAACGCGGCGTCGGTGCCATCAAAGCCGCCGTCCTTGATGTTTTGAAGACGGATCACCCTAACACCCCCGTCCACGTAATGTGCCGAGGTGAGGCCCGAGCCAAATGGGCCATCACATATATGATCAATCATCCACCTTAGAGGCCGATATTGTGAACCGGATATCTGCCGGAATGCCTTATCTCTTCCCGCGTTAAAACGCTGTCCAAGCAGCTCCACCAACCGCTGCTTCTTCTCGATCAGTTGGTCGATGTGGGCGGTCTCGCGGTCGAGAAAATCCGCGATGGCCGTTTGGGTTTCGAGATCAGGTAGTTCAATCTCCATTGACAGAAATGCATCTGGGTACAAGCGAAGACGGGATTCGATGATCCCCTTTGACCGCGCTTTGAAGACTGACCGCATGTGCTCTGAGCGAAGGCGATGATGTATAAAGCGTGGATCGGCGTAGCGCGGATTGATTCGGTAAACCGCATAGGCTGGACTTACAATTCCGTCGTATTCAGAAACGCCGTATGCGCCTTTCCACGCCAGCATATAGTTCATTACAAAGTTACCCGCTTTGACCTTGCGGTAGCCCTCTAATGAAGCTGCACGCCCTTCAGCGGATTCGTCATCAAAGGCTTCAGCTCTTGGCTTTACGCCATAGTATTCTGAGACTGAAAGAAGCGTTTCCTCGCCCGTGGTCGAGAATTCGTTGCGCTCTGGCATGAAGTATTTGAAGCGCCTTCTGATCACGCTGCCACCTCTTTCAACAAACCAGCGATCTCGACTTCGAGCGTTTTCAGTTCCGCGTCGATTTCTTCCAGCGGGCGCGGTGGCGCATAATGGTAGAAATAGCGGTTGAAGTTGATCTCATAGCCAACACGGCCGACCTCCTTGTCGCGCGCATCAGTGTGGCTCTCATCTACCCACGCATCCGGCACGAACGGGAGCACCTCGCGCCTCATATACTCGTGCCAATCCTCACCGAGCGGCACAAGTTCATGGTCGCGCAACTCTGTGTCGGGCTCGGGGTTGCCATTCTTGTCCGTGCAGATATCGGCGTCCTCATCGCGTTCGGATAAGGCCGAGAGGATTGCCTTCTTGATAGGCGCACCGATTTTGACGCCTTCAGCCTTGAGAGCCTTGGCAAGCGTCTTTTCAAATACATCGCGGTTTGTGAAGAGCATGTCCGGCAGGCTCGCCAGTGTGGCGCGGACGGCATCGGCTTCATCGCCTTTCAGCTTCTGGAACGGTTTTTCATCCGCGAGCCGCGCAAGCCGTTCTTGGCTGGCCTGAAAATTCAGGCGCAAGGGACGCTCAACCCGGATTTCCCGATAGCCGAAGTCGGTCGTGTTGAAAATTTTGGAAACGTCTGATTCGCTGCTCTCGCCATTCAGGAACTCAGCATAGAGACGCACGATTTCGGCGCGGGCCTCGTCCGGGATTTCACGGCGCTTTGAACCCAGTGATTTGCGCATGCTCTTCCAGAAGCGTTCGCCGGACGCGTCGATTAGTTGCACCTTGCCCCGGCGTTCTTGCGGTTTGCGGTTCGTCAGAAGCCACACGTAAGTCTGGATGCCCGTGTTGTAAAAAAGATCAGTCGGCAAAGCGACGATGGCTTCAACCCAGTCGTTTTCCAGCATCCAGCGGCGGATTTCGCTCTCGCCCGAACCCGCGCCACCGGTAAATAACGGCGAGCCGTTCATGACGATACCAATTCGCGAGCCGTCTTCATCGTCGCGCATTTTCGAGATCATGTGCTGAAGGAAGAGAAGCTGCCCATCGGAGATACGCGGCGTGCCGGCGCCGAACCGGCCTTCAAAGCCCATATTCTGGGCTTCGGTCTTGATTGGGTCCTGATATTTTTTCCAGTCCACGCCGTAAGGCGGATTGGACAGCATATAGTGAAACTTCTTGCCCGCATGTGCGTCATTGGTCAGCGTGTTGCCAAAAGCGATCTGCTCCGGATCGTGGCTGGTGACCAGCATGTCGGACTTGCAGATACCGAAGGATTCGTCATTCAATTCCTGCCCGAATAGCTCGACGCGGATATCGGGGTTGAAGTCCTTCAGGGCTTCCTCCGTCAACGCCAGCATACCGCCCGTGCCGCAGGCCGGGTCGTAAATTTGGCGAATTTTGCCACGCCCGGTAAGCTTGGCGTCGTCATTCGCGATCAGCAGGTCAACAATCAGGCGGATAACCTCGCGCGGGGTGAAATGTTCCCCGGCAGTCTCATTCGATATTTCCGAGAAACGGCGGATCAGCTCCTCGAACAGGTAACCCATTTCAACATTGCTGATTTTGTCGGGGTGCAGGTCGACCTCGCTGAAACGTTCGAATACGTTCCAGAGTATGTCAGCTTCATTCAGGCGTTTAAGCTGTTCCGTAAAGCGGAATTTTTCGAGAAAAATGTCACACACATTAGGCGAGAATTTTCTTATATAGTCAATCAGGTTCTGATGAAGCTGGCCGGGGTCCTGGCCCTTCAGGCTGTCGAAGCTGAAGCGGGAAAGGTTATACACCTTCACGTCGCCGCCGGCTGCGCCGAACAGGATCATATCCCTTGTGGCCTCGTCGACACCTTCAGGCAGGGATTGCTCGGCGGCGAGAACAGCAGCCTTTGAGCCCTCCAGCAGGCAGTCCAGGCGCCGCAGCACAACAAAAGGCAGTACGACTTTGCCGTATTCGGACTGTTTAAAGTCGCCCCGTAAAATTTCAGCTACGGACCACACAAGTCCGCCAAGGGATTTAATATCATTTGATTGTTCTGCCATTGCTCTTCTTTCCGCTTTTGTTTTTGAGCATTGTTCTGCCCGTAAATAATTATTCTTGCCGGCCGGTCTTGCCAGCGACACAAAAACAGGATGTTGGTCAGGTAGTCTCACTCAATTAGAATTCACATGCCCCTCTTTTCCATCGGAATAGTGTACCCAATGGATAAGCGTTTGACGAGAAATTTGTCAGGTGAACTCCGGGCGCATATTTACACTGGCTGGGGTGATCTGTCGTGATCAAGCAGTGAGATAGGATAAAAAAGGCCATCAAACACAGGCGCTTGCAATACAGTAAAGTTGCCATCCAACATCAGGAACCAGATGAGGCATAAAGAAAAAGCCCTCCCGAAAGGTTCGGGAGGGTGGAGTTTGCCTCTTTCAACAGAATTAATCACACACAACAGCAAGAGGCTCGAGAGACAAAGTCAAACAGGAGAAGATTGTTTTTGTTTCAATTGGGGCAGACTGTTGATTTTTCCCAGCAAAGCTGCTTTTCTTGAATCAATATTTTTGGGATCCGTTTTTGGTGAGAGCTTTTCCCTTGGCTTTTTACCTAGAAAGTAAGCTATCCGTTCCGCGTTAGCTCCACTGGGGTGAGGCAAACCATCTAATATTGTTCTGTTGTCTAGCACTCTCCGCTCCACAAGATCATGCAGGACTTCAGCAACCTTTGGCCCCAATGGAATAAAAATAGCATGCTTAAGAAGGGCCGCTTCTTTCTCAAAATATTGCTCAACAAAATTTTTGAGAAGAGGTGTTCTTAGAATACTTGGCTGACCGGCATAATTCTTGCCGTTCAGAAATACCGGATACCTGAGAACAGATGTAAAATGCACCAAGTCTTTCCGAGTGGTCCACAGTTCTGCACAACTGGTAATTCCCAAATGTTTTTGAACACCAATATGATCGAGCATGGATACCAGATTAGAGCGCATCGGACCTGAAAAGCTTGCGTATTCTTTAGCGGATTTTGCTGCTGATTGCTGACTATTTCCGTCTTGCAACGATTTTTGTGCGGATGATATGGCATTTTTCATCTGCTGATGCCCCGGAGTGATCCCGGCAATCACTATTTTTGCCGCAGAGTTAATATAGTCAAAGGGAGCATATGCGACCTTTATTGTTTTTCCTTTGATACAAGCTTCATCCATGACCAGCTTGTCGTTCAATCGCGAGCAGTCGCCATAGTCTGATGCCTTGAGGTCTTTAAGCAATGGAGCATATTTTTTGAATGTATCTAAAATCATGATGTTTTTTCCTTTTTTTCAACCGTAACGGTTGCGCAACTAATGCTGACGCATTCTTCACACACAAAATTGTTATATTTTTTACTTGGAAGCTTCCGTACTTTTCAAAGCGCGGGCAAATTCATCAGCTTCCAACCCAAGAAGCCTTGCGAGTTGAGTTATTTCGATTGTGGACAAGTCAATCTTGCAATCGACCCAGGCACGAAATTTCCCTTCCGACCAGCCAAGGTCTTTATCAACCTTGGCAGACTGACCAATATTCTTCCATGCCAGCATGGCGATCATTGAATTTATCTGTTCACGAGTCAGTTTAAGCAAACTTGCCGGGTCAGTTGAGACTTTAAGAAGGCGGGCTATTTCATTGGCGGGCATTTTGCTTTTATCAAATCCCCGTCGCCCAACAAGCCATTCCAGTGCATCCAACGCCTTTACAAACATTGTCGTTTTTCTGGTGTCATGCCTGTCAGAGATTTTCCGGGGGTTATGGACAATCTGAGTTCTTAATGGCTTGTCATCTGAGGGGCCAGCCATGTTTCTGACACTTGTTTCGGCCATTCCCGCCAGGTTGGCAATCGTCGGAATCGAAAAAGTATACTGATAAAACATATCAGGATTCTGAAACGCTTCGTAGAAATTAAACTTATCGACATAGTAATCAAAAAGTCTCTTCAACGATTCACTTGGATAAACCTTCTCAGCATCTGTGTTTTCATTTGGAATGCCGTTCAGGAAGAAATTGAACGGTATTTCAAGGGCTGTAAAATCACCATACGGACCTTCGCTATCAAATGTCCAATCGAGAAAATTTGAGCTTGAGCAAAATTTATATACTTCTTTAATGGTGTGGTAGATTTCAAATTCTTCGAGGTCAATCGATTCACGGAAGCTGGCATCATTCTCTATCCGGATGGAATAAAGATCTGTAGATTCTGTATCAAGGAATTCTCCCGCAATCTTGTTGCCTTTCGAGCCTCCTTTGGAGATCAAAATCAAGTCCCCAATTAATGCAAGTGAAGTTCGGAGATCGTATGTGACTTCGCTCCAGGCTGGCAAATTACTCATGTTATTAAATCCCTTCGTTGCTTATTGTGATATGTCTTATATCACAATAAAATCAAACCGCAATATAAATATTATATAAATGATGTCATAAATAACATATTTTGTTTTTCTGACACTTAATTCGTTGTTGTTGGCGACACATAGGAAGTCGGCTCTTCCGGCGCAGCCTAACTCTGTGAAGTACAGGGGTAGTGTTTTCCAGTAGCATTAAATTATGGATCAAGTTGTAGTAGGGATGAACTTGCTGCAATATATGGATTTTCAGGTCGCTTCTCTATTGATAGAGTTATTTCATACACTAGATACTCTCCTTGGCTGACCCGCGAACAAACCTTTCTGCGCTATGAGAGCCTTATCTCCTCATTGAATCACCCACCGCTACGCCGACCGGTTGGGAATATCATTCCACAAAATCGGCAGAGAGCGTTATTATGCCGCCGAAGCCATAGAACAGGTAAAAAGGGGAACAAAGCAATGTCCAGAAGGGGGTCAGGACCACGACTCAGGTATCGGCGAAAAACATGGATCATCCGGTGGACTGAAAATGGCCAATCACGCGAGCGTTGCACAGGCGCGACTTGCCGCGCAGAAGCTGAAGAAATCTTCACAAACTGGTTATCAGAAAGACGGGAACGACCGCAAGGGCTCCGTCGTGCATCTGAATATCTGATTGCTGATTGCCTGGCTGAATATGTAGAGGAACATGGGCCGGAGGTTGTTGGAAAACAAACGCTGGCAATTAAAGTAGAACACTTATTGGATTGGTGGGGAAATAATCCTGTTTCAAGTGTGACAAAAGCCACATGTCAGGGTTATACCGCCCATCGGCGACGGCAGGGGGTGGGTGATAATACCATCCGCCGATCTCTTGGGGTGTTATCCGCTGCAATTGGCCATGCCGTTGCCGCCGGACGGGCTGTAGATCAACCGAAAGTCTGGATGCCACCAGCGGGCGCACCAAAAGAAAGGTGGTTGCGCAGGGATGAAGCTGCCCACCTGCTATGGGCCGCGCGGAAAGAAAAATCCACGCGGCATTATTTACCGCTGTTCATATTGCTGGGGCTTTACACCGCCGCCAGAAGGGAAGCCATCTTGACCCTGCGCTGGTCGCAGATTGATCTGGAAAATGGCCTGATTGATTTCAACCAGCCGGGCAGGACAAAGACAAACAAGGGACGTTCGCGGATTCCGATCCCGCGCCGGTTGATGACATTTCTGAAACTGGCCCGAAAACGCGGATCGGATTTGGGGCCGGTGCTGCATCTCAACGGCAAGCCGATTGGTAATCTAAAAAAGTCGTTCAACAAAGCCGCCATAAGGGCGGGGTTAGCAGAACCCATGATGGATGCGAAGGGCAACCCATTGTTTGACCGCAACGGCCAGCCACGGCTTAAAAACTCAATCAGTCCACATACATTGCGTCACACGTGCGCGACATGGATGGCTCAGCGGGGAACAGACATTTGGAAAGTTGCGGGGTATTTGGGCCAGAGCGTGGCGCGCACCACTGAACGTTATGCACACCACCATCCGGATCATCTGCGGCAGGCGGCTGATGCCCTGGATGGCCATTCTGTGACAAATTCTGTGACAAGGAGGGAGAAATGGAAGTGAATATCCTCGCTAACCTGTTGAACTAATTGGAGCGGGCGATGAGATTCGAACTCACGACCCCAACCTTGGCAAGGTTGTGCTCTACCCCTGAGCTACGCCCGCTTCCGTGAAACCGGGTCATGGGTACGATGGTCATAAGGACCAGCCCGGTTTGCGGCGCCGATAATACGCAAAGTAAACGGCATTGCAAGCGTAAATTCGATCCGCCCCTCGACAATTTTTAGCCCCTTGTTCCAGTTGTAGATTTCGGGCCCTGCCTCCTGTAAAACCGGGCCGGAAGGTCAGGGGCTTTCATCGTTGAAATCAGTGTTATTATGCCCGCAATGGCCGATATGCCAAATTCGGTCTTTTGGCAGGCGCGCGAACAGGGTAAGGTGCGCGAATAAACAGCCGCGTTTGCGTGGCATAATATTATCAGGAGCGAAGTGGAGTTATGGAAACAATCATTGGTGGTGCAGGGTCTGGCGCAAACGGGCAAGGTGGCGGCGCGGTCAAGGATGTGACGACCCAGTCCTTTATGAAAGATGTCATCGAGGCATCCATGAATGTGCCGGTAATTGTTGATTTCTGGGCACCCTGGTGTGAACCCTGCAAGCAGCTTGGGCCCTTGCTTGAAAAAGTTGTGATGGCTACGCGCGGTGCGGTGCAGATGGTCAAGGTCAATGTTGACGAAAATCAGCCATTGGCGCAGCAGTTGCGTATTCAGTCGCTGCCCACAGTCTATGCTTTTGTTGGCGGGCGTCCTGCTGACGCCTTTCAGGGTGTTCTGCCGGAAAGTCAGATCAAGGAATTTGTCGGGAAACTGACAGGCGATACCGGGCCGTCACCGGTTGATCAGATGATTGAAGCGGGAGAGGCTGCCCTGCAGGCCGGTGACCTGCAAAATGCTGTGGCCGCATTTGGCAAGGTCGTTGAAGCCGAGCCCGGCAACCCGCAGGCTCTGGCGGGCCTCGCGCAATGTTATATTGCCAGTGGTGATCTGGCGCGCGCGGGCGAAGTCCTTGAACTGGTGCAGCCGGAGCATCAAAAGGACGCTGGCGTGTTGAGCGCAAAATCTGCTCTGGCGCTGGCCGAGGAAGCGGGGGATGTCGGGGATGTTGACGGATTGCAGGCGCAAGTGGAGGCGGACCCGAATGATCATCAGGCCCGCTTTGATCTGGCCATGGCCTTGTATCAGTCTCGCGCGCCTGAAAAGGCCATTGAACATTTGCTGGAAATTGTGCGCCGTGACCGGGAATGGAATGAAGACGGGGCCCGGAAGCAGGTTCTGAAGTTGTTTGAGGCGATCGGGGTTGATGATCCGGTCACCATCGACGGGCGTAAAAAGCTTTCGATCATTCTGTTTTCATAAGTCCGGATAGCCGTATTGATGACTAAAGCTTCCTCACATATCCTTAATCAGGCCAAACTCCCTCGCTCGGTCGAAGAGTTGCCGAGGGTCATTCCTGTGTTCCCGCTGGCCGGGGCGCTGTTATTGCCGCAGGGCCGGTTGCCGCTCAATATTTTTGAGCCGCGCTATCTGAAGATGGTGGATGACGCGTTGGCCGGTGACAGTCTGATTGGTATGGTTCAGCCCACGGGATCGCAAGACGGGCCGGGCGAGCCGGAATTATACGATACGGGCTGTCTGGGGCAGATTTCAGAACATGAGCGCACGGATGATGGTCGAATACTTATCACGCTCACCGGCGTCTGCCGTTATACAATGATTGAGGAGCTGGCGCATACCACGCCCTATCGCAAGGTTGTTGCTGCATATGATCATTTTGTGGCGGATTGTGACAAGGAGGCTGACAAGACCGTGATCAATCGTTCCCTGTTTATCGATCGGGTCAAGGCCTATCTGGGTGCGCGGGGGCTTTCGTCTGACTGGAAGACAATAGAGGATGTGCCGGATGATGCGCTGGTTAACGCGCTGGCGATGTTATGCCCGTTTGAACCTCGGGAAAAGCAGGCATTGCTGGAAGCCGAAACCCTTGCGCGGCGCGCGGATGTGATGACGGCCATCATAGATTTTTCGCTGGCCCAGCCTGAACCGCCCCGGCATACTCATTAAAACCGGTGTCCCGATACTGATTTGGGGCCATGACAGGAGCAGACACATGTCTGGACAAAAGGAAAAAGGCGTGACTCACGAAGTTGATCCGCGCCTGCTGGAAATTCTGGTGTGCCCGTTGAGCAAGGGCCCGCTGACCTATGACAGGGAGGCGCAGGAGTTGATCAGCGAAAAGGCAGGGCTGGCATATCCGATTCGTGACGGGATACCGGTCATGTTGCCACGCGAGGCCCGCGAGCTGCCTGCAAGTTGAAAGCCTGCCCCTGATGAAGCCAACACAGCTGACCTTTTCCCAGGATCGGAAAACCCTTTCCGTAACATTTGAAGACGGTACGGCATTTGCGTTGCCGGCTGAATATCTGCGGGTTGAAAGTCCGTCTGCCGAGGTGCGCGGGCATGGCAGCGAAGAAAGAAAGATCGTACCGGCAAAGGCGTCTGTGCGTATTAAAAGCGCGGAACCAACTGGCAATTATGCGGTAAGGCTAATTTTTGATGATGGCCACGACACCGGCATTTACACCTGGGCCTATCTGGCTGAACTGGGGGTAACTTATAAATCCCGGTGGGCGGATTATTTGGTCGCGCTGGAGGCAAAGGGACTCAGCCGCACCTGAGCCCCTTCATCCGGACGTCAATCAATCTCGATACTGCTGCAATCTTTCGGGACGAGATTCTTCATGAAGTCCTTATAGTCCGCCTCGACCTGATCGGCATAGGCAAAGGCAATGTCGCGCACCTGCTTGCGAAAGGCCTTGTGGTCGCCTTTGGTTGCCGCGCTTATATTGTCGTCGACAGAATAGGGGATAAGATCAGAACCGGCACAATTGGCTGCGGCGTCCTTATCGGCGCGGGCATGGGCGACGGCCAGTACCGCTCCCAGCGTCTCGGCAAATTTTGAGAAGTCTTTAAGGTCTGTCAGTTTGGACGTATCAAGAGTTTCCTTGAAGGGGGATCGTTCTCGCACCGAATATTCCTTGCCCTCCAGAAGGATCCAGCCCAGATAAGGGTCTGAAGCCCGGGTCAATGCCAGATAGGCCTGCTGATGGCGGGCTGCATTATTGGCAAAGTTTTTTCGATAGCTTGCGCGGTCGTCATCCCCCAAATAATGCAGAGGTGATGGTAATGACTGACCTTTGATGTCCAGAATACGGTCATCATCGGCAGAACTGCTTTCCCCTTCAATCAGCACATAATAGCGTGTTGTGCCCAAAGAGCCGGTCCCCGCCAGCAAACGACGGGCGATATCCTTGATCTTGAAATGGGCATCTGAATTGCCGGGCGATATCTTAAGGGTTTTGATGTAGTTGGCGAAGGCGGCCTCTATTGCCCGGGCGTCGCTCTTGTCAACAGCTCCAAGTTTTGGGGAATTGGTCAGGAACTTCCGGTCTTTCCCCTTTGCTTCAGTCCATTTAGACAGCATTTTATCCCGGCTTTTTTTCTTCTCTGTTTTGGACAGGAGTTTTTTTACCGGTGATTTGGTGTTATCTGTGGTGAAACTGATCTCTTCTTCCTCGTTATTGTCAGCCAGTTCGTCGATCGTTTCAAGATAGGCGTTAATAAAACGATAGAGGATTTCCTTCTGATCATCCTTACCGAACAGTTTCTTGTCTGCGGCCTGATTATTCAGGCGCATAACCAGAACCATGCTGGTCGCCGCGCGCCAGACATCAAACTGGTAATCTGCAATGACGCTATCATCAAAATCATTGATGTTATAAACGATATTGCCGTCCGCATCATCGAAAACGCCAAAATTTTCCACATGCAAATCACCCTGCAGCCAGATTTTGGTCTTGTCGTTTCCGAAGGTCACTAATCGTTTGTCATTCACAAAATCAGACCAGTAAAGGTGGTTGCTGCCCCGATAGAAGGTGAAGGGCGTCACCGCCATTTTGCAGTATTTGTCCTGCAGGTCAGAGGCTGGCACATCGCTGTTCCAGTCTGTAATTGCTTGTATGGCGTCGCGCGCACTGGCATGTGGTGCGGCAACAAGCGTGAGGGCTATAGAGAGCAATGCCCCAAGGCAGGTTGAAGGAATGCGGGTCATTTTGTCCTCGATGTTGTTAAGAAGTAATATTCCTAAAACGTTCGAGGCACAGGAAATGTGATAAAATGTCCCGGCATTCTCACACAGATCAGCTATTCCGGCGTCGGCGTGCGGCCGCCAGATTCAAGGCTTCAACCAGTATGGAGAATGCAATCGCGAAGTAGAGATACCCCCTTGGCATATGGAAATGCAGGCCGTCAGCGACCAGAGCCGTTCCCACAAGCAATAAAAAGCTCAGCGCCAGCATTTTTGTTGTGGGGTGCTTCTTGATGAACTCGCTGAGAGGTACTGCAGCAAACAGCATAACCAGTATGGCTATGATAATGGCGATGGCCATAACCGGGAAGTTATCGGTTAGGCCAACTGCCGTAATGACACTGTCCAGCGAGAATATGATGTCGAGGATCATGATCTGAAAAATGACAGACGCGAATTTGGCCGGTACCTTGCCGTGTGTATTGTCATCATGGCCTTCGACGGTTGCATGAATTTCAGTTGTTCCCTTGGCAATGAGAAAGACGCCGCCGCCGAACAGGACAATATCTCGCCATGATACGGTAAAATCCCATGCCGTGAACAGGGGGTGTGCGAGTTTGCTGACCCAGACAATACTTGCGAGAAGCAAAAGCCGGGAAAGAAGCGCGAGAGCCAGCCCGATACGCTGGGCCTTCTTTTGCTGCTCTGCAGGCAATCTGTTCGTTATCAGCGATATGAACAGCAAATTGTCGATGCCCAGCACGATCTCCAGAATCGTCAGGGTGGCCAGGCTGGCCCAGATTTGGGGGTCTAGTATCCATTCCATTGCAGATGCTCCGTCTTTAATCCTGATCAACGAGCTTGAGAAGCTTTCGTTCAAATATTTTGAGCGTATTTTTGAGCGACTGGCCCCGTTTCAGGATCTGCCCCTGCGCGGCGATAATGGCGTAGGCCCCCTGTTTGTTGGCCAGTGACGGGTCTTTGATTATTTTATATTCAGGATTTTCGCTCGCTCGCCGGAAAACGGAAAAGACTGCGCAGTCAGTGCCAGTATCCACGGCATAGTCTTTCCACAGACCTGCGGCAACCATCCGGCCATAAATGCCCAGAATGAGGTTTAGTTCATCCCTGTTGAAGTAGATGGAGGGTGAGGAGCATCCTGACGCTCCAAAAGATATATTGATCGGTGGACGGTTCATGTTTCCCTGTTCGCTGACCACTGCCTGATGAGGACATTTGACAGGCAAGCTTACCGCATGCTGGCGCATTTTCCTTGGAAAAAACTTGCATGGAGCAAAATAGATATTCATCCGTGCCTTAATCTTGCCAAATTTCGGTCCAATTAAGGACGCAATGGAGAATTAAATTGAAGATACTTGATCTCTATAGTCCAGTTGCCGATCACTTGGGATTAGCCCCACAGCACCCCCCCTTCTCAGGCCCGGTGACTGGACTCCCTCCCTCCCGGAACCTGATTAAATTTCATTACCCTAACAAGGCAGCATGCTTTTGCTCCGACTTGCCCTTGCAGTCGGTCTCGGGTAACGTTGCGGCAATTCATCTGACCTCAAAAACCCAAGCGACGTGGAAAGCCAATGATCAAGCTGTTTGAACTTGCCGGAGCCGATGAAGATCGGCGCTTTAGCCCCTTTGTATGGCGCATACGTATGGCGTTGCACCACAAGGGGCTCGATTATAAAGGTGTCCCGTGGCGGTTTACGGAAAAAGACGTGCTCGCAAAATATGATGCCAGCAAGGTCCCGGTCATACAGGACGGGGATAAAACGGTTTCTGACAGTTGGGACATTGCCTGTTATCTGGATGAGACTTATCCGGATCGACCTGGCCTTTTTAACGGGTCGGATGGTCGCGGCTATGCCAGATTTATCAATAACTGGTCTGACAGGGTTTTGCTGGCTGCCATGTTCCCGATGGTGGTCGCCGATATTCATCGACACCTTGCCGACAAAGACAAGGACTATTTCAAGGAGACACGGGAAAAGCGGATGGGCGCGACGCTGGAACAGGTGCTTGCCAACCGCGACACGCTTCGGCCAGAGTTTGACAAGGCGTTGTCACCCTTGAAAGCGACATTGTCCAGTCAGCCGTTTATTTGTGGTGATGCCCCCGCTTATGGTGATTATATCGTATTTGGCGGGTTCCAGTGGGTGCGCAGTATCAGCGAATATAAATTTCTTGAGGCCGGGAATCCGGTCTATGAATGGCGGGCCCGGATGCTGGAATTGTTCGATGGAGCGGGGATGAAGACCGCTGCTTACGCGCCCTGATTTGTATAAATTCTGTTGATCGTGATGTGAACTGAGGGAATAAATATGGCTGCCATGCTCGAAGCACGGATGCTGACCAAAACCTTTGGTCGGATTGAAGCTGTACGCGGCATTACCTTTACCGTTGAGAAAGGCGAAGTGCTGGGGTTTCTGGGCCCCAACGGGGCCGGGAAAAGCACCACCATGAAAATGCTGACCGGATTTTTGCGCCCCACATTGGGCAGTGCCACCATATGCGGGTTCGAGGTCGAGGATGACCCGATTGCCGCCAAGTCCCGGCTGGGCTATTTGCCTGAAGGCGCGCCAGCATATGGCGACATGACGAGCGAGGGGTATTTAAAGTTTATTGCTGAAATACGCGGGCTGAAAGGGGATGAAGCTGATACGGCCATACAACGTGCCGTGAGCCGGACCCATCTGGACAGTGTCATGAATCAGCAGATTGAAACCCTGTCCAAGGGCTTTAAGCGCCGGGTGGGGCTGGCTCAGGCTATTTTGCACGACCCGGATGTTCTGGTGCTGGATGAACCAACCGACGGGTTGGACCCCAATCAAAAACATGAAGTGCGGAACCTGATCAAGTCTATGGCGGCAGAAAAAGCCATTATTATCTCGACCCATATTCTGGAGGAGGTCGAGGCTGTTTGTTCCCGGGCAATCGTGATTGATCGCGGGCTGATTGTCGCCGATGGCACACCGGCGGGCCTGCGCGAGAAATCGCGCTATCATAATGCAGTATCATTGATGGCAGAGTCGGCGGATCAATCCCGTATTTCCGAGGCTTTGGGCGAGATGGAAGACGTGATCAAGGTCGATACCCGGGCTGCCGGGCAAACCCTTGTGGAAATCAGGGCATTTGCGCGCCCTGGCACGCATATTCTGGAAGAAATTTCCCAGGCAATGAGCAAGAACGGTTGGGCCGTGCGTGAAATTGCCGTTGATGCGGGGCGGCTGGACGATGTGTTCCGGTCACTGACGACCGGGGAAGCGGAACACGAGCAGGAAGGGAAGGCTGCATAATGAACGGGACATGTGCAATATTCCGCCGGGAGCTGTCCAGCTATTTCGCGACACCGCTGGCCTATATTTTTATCGTTATTTTTCTGGTCTTTACTGGCATTTTTACATTCTACATTGGCCATTTCTTTGAACGGGGGCAGGCCGATCTGGCGCCTTTCTTTTCCTTTCATCCGTGGCTTTACCTGTTTCTGATACCGGCGGTTTCCATGCGCCTTTGGGCCGAGGAACGCAAGGGTGGCACGCTGGAGCTGTTGCTGACCCTGCCGATTTCGGTGCGCGCGGCGGTATTGGGCAAGTTTCTGGCGGCATGGGCCTTTGCGGGTATTGCACTGGCGCTGACTTTTCCGATCTGGCTGACGGTCAATTATCTGGGAAATCCCGATAATGGTGTCATTGCCGCCGGTTATATCGCCAGCCTGTTTATGGCGGGCAGTTATATGGCCATTGGTGCCTGTCTGTCGGCCATGACCAAAAATCAGGTGGTCGCATTTGTTGTTACCGTATCAATCTGTTTTCTGTTTACCATGAGCGGCTTGCCGCTGGTCATCGATTTCTTTTCAGGCTGGGCACCCCAGTTTTTTGTCGATATGATTTCTTCTTTCAGCTTTCTCACCCATTTCAATTCAATTGTTCAGGGTGTGATAGACCTGCGTGATCTGGTCTATTTTGGTTCCCTGATGGCGGTTTGGCTGGTCGCCAATATGGTTGTTGTCGAGCTTCAACGGGATGCGGGGTAAGATGATGAAACAATCGAATTATCGGGCAGGCAGAATTGTCATACTGGTGCTGGCCGCCATTCTGTTCATGGCCGTCAATATTCTTGCCACAGCATGGCTGACATCCAGCCGGATCGATCTGACAGCGGAAAACCTGTATACCCTGAGCGACGGGACAAAAGAAGTGCTGGCGGGGCTGGACGAACCTGTCACGTTGAAGTTTTACTTTTCGAACAAGGTCGCGACAGATTATCCGACCTTGAAAAACTATGGCCAGCGTATTCAGGACCTTCTGGGCGAATATGAAAATCTGGCAGATGGCAAGATCCGGCTTTCCATCATTGACCCTGAACCTTTCACAGATTCTGAAGATCAGGCCGTGGCCGCAGGGCTGAAGGCCGTTCAAATCCCGGCCGGTGAGCCCTTGTATATGGGGCTGGCGGCGTCCAACAGCACCGATACCGAACGGACAATTCCATTCTTTGCACGCGAGCGTGAGAATTTTCTGGAATATGATCTGACAAAACTGATTGATGAGCTGGCCAATCCGAAGCGGCCGGTCATCGGGTTGCTGTCAACCTTGCCCCTGGAATATGGCCCCGGCGGGCCCATGGCCGCCATGCGGGGCCAGTCTCAGCCATATGTGCTCTATGACCAGCTTTCCCAATCGTTTGAGGTACGTCCCCTGAAAGAGGACTTTACGGCCATTGATTCAGACGTGGATCTGTTGTTTATCGCACACCCCGGCGACCTTGGAGACAACGAATTATATGCAATTGACCAGTTTGTCCTGACGGGTGGCAAGGCGCTTGTCTTTGTGGACCCGTATCTGGAATCTGCTGCCATGTCTGCCGCAACCGCGCATGCGGCGGAAACGCCACAGTCATCAAATCTGAAAAAACTGTTCGATGCCTGGGGGCTTGAAATGGCGGATGGCAAGGTGGTGGCCGATATGGCACTTGCCCAGCGGGTGGCCATGGCCGGACCGGGCGGCGAGCGAGTGGCTAAAAATTACCTGCCTTGGCTGGCTGTGACCAAAGACTATCTGGACGCAGATGACCCGGTTACGGCGCAGCTTGAAAACCTGAACCTTGCAAGTGCCGGGGCTTTGTTGCCCAGGGACGGGGCAACGACAAGCTTTGAGCCATTGATTAGCAGCTCTTCTGAAGTGGAGCTGATTGATGTTGCGAAGCTGATGGGGCAGCCGGACCCTGACGCACTTGTGCAGGGCTTTTCTTCCGATGGCAAGGCGGTGGCTATTGCCGCGCGGATTACCGGCGATACTTCCAGTGCGTTTGAAAAGGCCCCGCTGGAGGGCCTGCAGGCAAGCCACAAGAGCACGTCTGACGGACCTGTCAATGTTGTTGTTGTGGCCGACGCGGATATGCTGGAAGATCGCTTCTGGGTTCAGTCGCAGGACTTTTTCGGGCAGCGTATTCTGATGCCGATGGCTGATAATGGTTCTTTGGTTATCAACTCAGCGGATAATCTGGCCGGTTCCAGCGCCTTGATTTCGCTCCGTAGTCGCGGTGTTTCAAACCGTCCATTTGATGTGGTCGAGAACATCCGCAAGGAGGCGGAGAACCGGTTTCTGGAAGAGGAGCACGAGCTACAGGCAAAACTGCAGGAAACGGAACAACGACTGGCTGAATTGCAATCCGCCGGTGGGGGTGATGGGCTGATACTGGACGAAAACCAGACAGCAGAAATCGAGGCCTTCCGGCAGGATATGCTGACAACCCGACAGCAGCTTCGCAGTGTGCAACACAATATGCGCAGCGAAATTGAAAATCTTGGGGGATGGATCAAATTTATCAATATTGGTCTGGTGCCGATCGTGATTATCCTGCTGGCACTGATAATGGCGTGGCGGCATCGCCGTCGGCCTGTCTGACAGCACGGGAAAGGGTGGCCTGATGAAAACAAGGAACATATTGATACTTGGGGTGGCCACGCTGGTTCTGGTGCTGGCGGCCGCTGTAACCATTATTGGTCGCCAAAGTGTTAGGGATGAAGAAGCACAGCCTCGGATGTTTCCTGACCTGGCAGCCGCTGTTCAGGATGTTAATGCGATTGAACTGAAGTCCGCAGAAGATGAGCTGATTATTGCGCGACGTGAGGGGAAATGGGTGGTGGCGGAAAAGTCGGGATATCCGGCGGATTTGTCCAGTGTGCGTAAAACATTGCTGGCTTTTACGGGCATGAAAAAGCTGGAAGCAAAAACCGCCAACCCGGAATTGTTTGAACGGCTGGATCTCCGTGATATCAGTCAGGAAGGCTCCCGCGCGACACTGGTCACGCTTATGGCAAAGGATGGCAGCGAGCTGGCAAGCCTGCTGGTTGGTAAAACAAAACCGGCAGGTGGGCGTGAAGCGCAGGCTTATATTCGCGCGCCGGGCGACGTGCAAAGCTGGCTGGTGTCCGGGTCTCCGGAAACCGGCATGAATGCCAATGACTGGCTGGACAAGGCGCTGGTGGAATTTGGCCGCGACAGGGTAAAGTCGGTGACAATTGTTCACGCAGACGGTGAGGCCGTGACAATATCGCGGGACAGTCCGGCTGACAGTGATTTTGTGCTTCAGAAGCAGCCGAAAGGTAGCAAACTTGCGTCGGAAATGGCGCTTGATACACTGGTCTCCACTTTTGGTTATATCAGCTTTGATGATGTAAAACCCGCTGCAGATGTAGACTGGTCGAAGGCGGTCAAGACCACGTTCCGTACCTTTGATGGTCTGGTGCTGAATGTGGATATTGTTGGCGACTGGTGCCGGTTTGGCCCTGTATACGATGCTGAAGTCCCCGAACAAATACCGGCAGGTACCTCTGTGCCAGGTGCCCCCGAGGATGTAGCCGCTGAAGTCCGCGAACTGGAAGGGCGACTGCAGGGGTGGGCCTATAAATTGCCGGACTATAAAATAAAAGATATGACCCGGCGCATGGCAGATTTTCTGGAAAAGCCGGATTCTGCAAAGGGCAAGGAAGAATAAGATTTGCGCTGATGCAGTTTAATGATGATTCAACCCCTTGACCTTGACCCAAGACACAACATATTGAACTCAGGAGTTAGGACCATAGGTCTTGTGATCTGAGAGAGGGTATAAATACGCATGTCTGACGTTGATGTAAAAACCAAACCGGAAAAAGCAGAAAAGCACGAATTTCAGGCAGAGGTTTCGCGCCTGTTGCACATGATGGTGCACTCGGTCTATTCCGAGCGTGAGATATTCCTGCGCGAGCTGGTCTCGAACGCCTCTGACGCGTGTGACCGTTTGCGCTATGCAGCTTTGACTGACGCAGAACTTGTTGCCGGTGATCCGGATCTGAAAATTGACATTGTCCCGAATGCTGACGCAAAAACCCTGACGGTCAGGGATAACGGGATTGGCATGAACCATGATGATCTTGTTGAAAATCTCGGGACGATTGCCCGTTCAGGCACGTCAAAGTTTGTCGAACAATTGTCGGGTGACAAGGCCAAGGACGTTAATCTGATCGGCCAGTTCGGGGTCGGGTTCTATTCAGCTTTCATGATTGCAGACAAGGTACAGGTCGTCAGTCGCAAGGCTGGCGAGGACAAGGCCTGGCTCTGGGAATCTGACGGGATTGGTGCCTATACGATCACACCTGCTGAAACAGATGCCCGCGGCACTACAATTACCCTTCATATCAAGGATGATGCGACTGAGTTTCTGGAAAGTCATCGGTTGCAGACAATTATCAAGACATATTCCGATCATATCTCGGTCCCGATTGCCTTGCACCAGAAGGTAGAGGGTGAGGACAAGACAGAAACAGTCAATCAGGGATCGGCTTTATGGACCCGGTCAAAGTCCGATATCACGGAGCAGCAATACAAGGAATTTTATCATCACACGGCACGGGCCTTTGATGATCCTTGGATGACATTGCATTACAATGCCGAAGGCGTTCAGGAATATTCGGTATTGATGTTTGTGCCGTCAACGCCGCCTGTGGATCTGTTCGACCCTGCGCGCAAGTCGCGGGTGCGGCTGTACGTGAAACGGGTCTTTATCACGGATGATTGCGAGGAAGTTTTGCCCGGCTATCTGCGCTTTATGCGGGGTGTGATTGACAGCCAGGACCTGCCACTGAATATCAGCCGCGAAATGCTGCAGCACAATCCGGTACTGGCGCGTATTCGCAAGGCGGTGACCAACAAGATACTGGGTGAGCTGGAGAAAAAGGCGGAGAAAGAGCCGGATACATTCTCGGGCTTTTGGGATAATTTCGGCGCCGTGCTGAAAGAAGGTATTTATGAAGATCACGAGCGACGTGACCAGATCCTGAAGCTTTCGCGGTTCCGGTCAACGCAGGCCGAGAGCCTGACCAGTCTTGCAGACTATGTTTCACGCATGAAGCCGGACCAGAAATCTATTTATTATATTACGGCTGACAAGTTTGAAGTTGCGGCAAAAAGCCCTCAGCTTGAAGGTTTCCGGGCCCGTGGTATTGAAGTGTTGTTACTGACTGACCCTGTCGATGACTTCTGGCTTCAAATGGTGCCGGAATTTGACGGCAAGGCCTTGAAGTCGGTGACTCGCGGCGGATCGGAATTGTCGGAGATGCCAAAAACCGGGGACACGGACAAGAAGGCCGAAGATACGCAGCCTGCCGCTGGCATGGACAAGCTGGTTGCTGCCCTTAAGGAAAGTTTGGGCGACGCCGTGAAGGACGTGCGTACGTCTGACCGCCTGACCGACAGTGCTGTCTGTCTGGTTGCGGATGACGGGGATATGGATATGCACATTCAACGTTTGTTGAAACAGCATAATCAGCTGAACGAAGCGAGCCCCCGTATTCTGGAAATAAACCCGGATCACCCCCTGATCCGCCAGATGGGTGAGCTGGCGGAAAAAGATGGCGCATTGGACAAGTTACGGGATCCTGCGTTCCTGTTGCTGGATCAGGCGCGTATTATCGAGGGTGAAACACTTGCGGACCCTGCGGCCTTTGCCCGTCGCCTGGCTGCAGTGATGACCCAGGGTATAAAGGGTTGATATAGCCAGATAGCGTTTCTTGTTGAAAGGTGCTTTGATATGACGAACCTCCCGGAAGCTGCGGTGCAACCTGTGCCTCGTACAGATATGATGAGGTCTCTTTTTCGGGGATTGCGTCGCAGTTGCCCTCAATGCGGCAAGTCCAATGCCTTTCGGACCTATTTAAAGCAGGTGGATTCTTGTGGCCAGTGCGCGGCAGAGTTGGGCCAGATCCGGGCCGATGACCTGCCGCCCTACTTTACCATTTTTCTGGTCGGCCATATTATTGTGCCGCTGATTTTGCTGGTGGAGAAGCTTTATGAACCGGCCCAATGGCTTCAGATGCTGGTATGGCCATCGGCGACGCTGCTGTTGACGCTGCTGTTGCTGCCTTACATCAAGGGCGGGGTTCTGGGGATTATGTGGTCATTACACATGAAGGGTGACGAGCAGCATTAACAGATGCTGCTCGGCGTCGCCATATGACTATTCTTTCGGTTTGATGAATTTCAGGGTAAAGCGGTCACTTTCGCCGATGGCCAGATATTTATCCCGGTCCACGTCGCCCTGACGCAGGCTGGGGGGCAGGGTCCAGACGCCTTTTGGATGGTCTTTGGTGTCTTTGGCGTTGGCATTGATCTCTGATCGTTCAACCAGCACAAAACCTGCTTCTTCAATCATATCCACAGCAATGTCCTCATTGACGTAGCCACTGACAGCTTTCGGGTCCTGCGCATTGGCCGAATTGCCGCGATGTTCAACAATACCGAATATGCCGCCGGGCTTCAGGGCATCGAATACGGCCTTGAAAACGCCTTCAGCAGTGCCGCCGCGCATCCAGTTATGCATGTTCCGAAACGTCAGGACCATATCGGCGCTGCCCGCCGGTGCAATTGTTGTCTTGTCGGGGGGCGACAGTTCCGTGACAATAGCGTTGCCATACAGACTGTTGTCAGACGCCAGCTTGTCATCAAGAGCCTTGTTGGCGCGTTGATAATATCCAACGTCGGTATCGCGATCAAAACCTGCCCCGTAATATTGTCCGTCGTCATTCACATAAGGGGCGATGATTTCCGTATACCAGCCACCGCCGGGCGAGATTTCAACCACGGTCATATCCGGTTCCAGCCCGAAAAAGGTCAGAGTCTCGACGGGATGGCGGTAGACATTGCGGCTTTTGTTTTCAGCGCTTCGATGAGCACCGTCTGCCAGTGCATCAAGTGTTTTGCCATGGTCGGCGGCAAAGGCCGGTGTAAGATTTGTGACTGTCAAGCCAACAAGTGCGGTAAAAAGGGTGGCTATTTTGATCATGGGGGAAAATCCTTTAAAAGGCTGTTAGGTCAATGGTCGGAAGCTTCCAGAATATCGCGCTTTGTTCCTGTATCGTATGCGAGCCCATCCAAAGTGAGAGTGATACTGACAGGAAAGTCAGCTTTGGCCAGGCCCTTGCGCTCCAGCGCCCTCCAGACTGCTTCATTGGTGAATCCGCTGGCATCCCGGCTCGAGACGACAAAGTCGCCAATATGCATATGATTTCCATGGGGCACCGGCAGAAGAGATATTTCTACCTCACCGGTTGCTTCATTGGTGATCGAACTTTCAGGGTGACGAGCCAGTTCCTGCAGCAGGCCCAGTGTGCGAGCCTGAAGCGCGTTCAGTTTTTGCGGATTCGGTTTCATTTGCTGTCTGTTCTCTCGTGATCATTATTTTCTTGAACTTCAGTATAGTGTCAGGGGTGATCCGGTCTGTCAAAGTAGATTAGATCAAATATTTCATACGTCTGACCTGATTCCGCCGCGGCCCCATGTGTTGTATTTTGGACACAGGTAGATTTTTGGTAGGTTCAAAATGTCGCGGAATCGTTGACAATCTTGAGATATTACATACATCTTGGACAGGATATCACAGGTATTTAGTAAATTTTTAGTTGTTTTTGACGGTTGATATCTGAAGGCTACGGGAGTGCCAGGCTGGGAAAAGGCCTCAATTTTGCCGTGTTCATAAGAGATGGTGGGCATTATCGTTAACGGATATTAACGACGCTGGTGGTGCGGATATGAAAGACATAAAGAGGAAAGGCTTGTTTCCGGCATGTTTAAGTGCCCTGCTGCTGGTTGTGGCGGCTGTAGGTCTGCTGACCGGATTTGGTCCGGGGGACCGCGAGCAACATAACCGGACGATGTTCAGTTTCGTCCACTCAGTGGGGGAATCCGGCAAGTCGGCCCTGGCAGCGATCACCGGCTGGTCTCCTTACCGCTCAAACAAGGTTATTCTGTATGAAAATGCGCTAGAGGAAGACCCTGTTTTCCGGAAGGAATTCCATTGTTTGGCTCAGGCTGTTTATTTCGAAGCCCGCAGTGAACCGATTATCGGGCAGATGGCTGTCGCTCAGGTTGTGCTTAATCGCGTGCGCAGTAAATATTATCCTGATTCTATTTGTGGCGTTGTTTTTCAAAACGAACATGCGCGCCACCGGTGCCAGTTTTCGTTCGCATGTGATGGTCTTTCGGACAATCCCCATAATCCGGTTGCGTGGACAAACTCTGTCGAAATTTCACGTCAGGCTTTGGCCTATCAGAATGATGATGTCACGCTGGATGCGACACATTATCATGCAGATTACGTGGACCCGCACTGGGCCTCAGTTCTAAAGCCAACAGTGCGTCTTGGCAGTCATTTCTTCTATCGGGATATTTGATCATAATTTCCTGAAAAGTGCCCGGGTCCGGGTTTTTTATTCCCTTTGTATAAACAGTTTCGTGGTTTGGCATGGCTGTTGCATTGAAACGGTTAACGGAAGTTAACCATTTGGGTGACGATATGTTGAAATTGATGAATATCTCAAGGAAAGCAAGCTTTCCATATATTGTTATGCTGCCTGTATGTTTTTTGTACGGTGCCATTATTGTACATAAAACCCCGGCTTCCGGGCATCAGGACATTATTGACCAGGTTTATGAAGCCGAGGTGGCGAGAACACCTGTGTCGGGCCCCATGATAAAATCAGCAACCAGCCGGCTTCCCCTGTTTCGTAAAGCAGCCACGACAGGTGTTTCAAGATGGGACAATATTGTCCCGCAAGAATACACATGTCTGACGCAGGCAATTTATTTTGAAGCCCGCAGCGAGCCCCTTGAAGGCCAGCTTGCTGTGGCCCAGGTTGTTTTGAACCGGGTGGATAGCAGGCGCTATCCCGACAGCATCTGTGGTGTGGTCTTTCAGAACGAGCACTGGCGCAATCGCTGCCAGTTTTCATTTGCCTGTGACGGTTTGTCGGATAATGCCAAAAATCCGGTGGCCTGGGCCCGTGCACTGGATATTGCAGCAATGGCCCTGAAAAATTCTTATGATGATCTGACCATGAAGTCGACACACTATCATGCAACATATGTTGCGCCTTATTGGTCCGGCATTCTCAAGCCGACCGTAACTTTGGGGCGTCATGTATTCTATCGGGAATCCTGAGACACTTCTGTCCCCTGCCTTCCGGCGTCTGTTTTGAGGTTGCGCTGTCACCGGGCCCGCGCTCCGGCCCGGGTGTTCCTGCCTTGTCCATGGTCACGGCAACAAAATGTCAATATAAGATCTCTAAAGTCAAATCCATGAACATCATTTTTGCTCCGTTCGCTTGTCTGAAAGGCTAGTCAATGTCATCAAAAAAAGAATCCCGCCCTGAAAATAGCCCGATCAAGGCATATAAGGATGATCATTTTATCAATAGCCCGGCTGGCAGGCCCATGCGGATCCTGTCGGAATATCTGGCACCCAAGGAACGTTTTGATGCACACAAGATAAAGGACACTATCGTCTTCTTCGGATCGGCACGTATTCCCTCACGCGAGGCGGCCGAAGAGATGATGAAAGAGGCGAAAGCGGGAAATGGCGATATGACCAGGGCAGAGAAGATGCTGGGCATGTCAAAATATCATGAAATGGGCCGTGATCTGGCAAAAAGGCTGACGGAATGGTCAAGTAACCTGAAGGGCACTGATCGCAGGTTTGTTGTGGCGACCGGTGGCGGCCCGGGTATTATGGAGGCGGCAAACCGCGGCGCACGTGAAGGGGGCGGGCCCAGCATCGGGCTTGGTATCTCCCTGCCGTTCGAACAATGCGGAAATCCCTATATTGATAACGACCTGAACTTCCAGTTTCATTATTTCTTTATGCGGAAATTCTGGTTTAATTATGTGGCGAAAGCCTTTGTCGTGATGCCGGGCGGCTTTGGCACGCTTGATGAAATCATGGAAGTGCTGACACTGATTCAGACCTCGAAAATGCGCAAGAAAGTACCGATTGTGCTGTTTGGGGCAGATTTCTGGAATGATGTCATCAATTTTGACGCACTGGTCAGATATGGCACAATCAGCGCCCATGATCTGGATCTGTTTATTCTCACCGACGATCCGGATGAAGCGTTTGAATATGTGACGAATGGGCTTATGGAATATGCCTGGCAGAACCCGGGCGGCAGCATGTAGCTGTCCTTAAGGTCACGTTGCCTCAGGTTGTTGACCAAAATGCGCCCAGTGTGTGCGGCCGCCACGGTTGTCCAGATAATTGGCCAGTGCCGCAACCGGCTTGCGATCATATGTTTTGCCTGCCCCTTCGGCCAGCACACGGACTGCAGTGTCAAAGTCCATGCCGGGTCGATGGGCCCGGGCACTGATCATCGCTGTAAAGGCATTTGCAACAGCTACAATCCGCGCGCTGATCAAAATTTTCTCACCCGCCAGCCCCGACGGGTGGCCGGACCCGTCCCAGTGAGCATGTGCCTGCCGGATGGTGGCGACAACGGGGCCATCAAACTCAACATTTTTCAACAGATCTGCGCTCATCATCACATGATGGCGGATATCTTCAAGTTCGTCCGGTGTGATCTGGTCAGGTCGGGTCAGGACGTCCCTCGGGACCATGATCTTGCCAAGGTTCATCAATGCGCCGGCAATCTCGGCGGTTTCCACTTCGACATCGGGCAGATTCATTTCCTGCCCGATAGCTTCGGCAACTTCGGCAACGCGCCTTGAATGGTTGGCGCTGAACGGATCTCGACTGTCGATAATGGTGGCCAGTGTCGTGACCAGCTGGCGCAGATTATTTTCGCGTCGTTCGCGCTCGGTCACAAGGTCGGTTATGTCTTCCAGAACCATCAATACCCCGGGCGTATGGCTGCCATCGGGTTGTTCGCTCAGGGGGAGGTGGTCTGCCTTTACAATGCGGGTCAGCTCATCTTCAAGAAATGAATGAATAGCTGTGACGGGTTTGTGTTCCGTCATAACCTGCTGATTTTTTTCTGCCAGAATTTTGGCGCGGGACGGCGGCAGCAGCTGGGAGAGTTTCTTGCCCGGCATGTCTTCTGCCGCAATCCCGGCATGTCGGGCGGCAGCGGTATTGGCAAAACTGATTTTGCCGGTGCCATCAACGGCACTGATAGAAGTCGGCTGACTATCGGTCACAATGCGCAGAAAATGGCTGAGTTTTTCAAAACGGCTGGCCATGTGGGCATAACGGTCGGCTTCGTGGGCCACTCGAACCGACGCACCGTGGCGCCAGACCAGCAACAGGCAAATGGCAACGGTCAGTATTGTCAGTCCCAGAATGGTCAAGATTGCATTGCGGCGTCTGTTGATATCACCCAGCGCTTCATCTGCAGATACGGTACGAACCAGTGTCCATGGCGGTGACACAAGCTGTCGACCCGTGACAAGCACACGTTCGTTGCGATAATCACGTGCGACAGTGAACCCGCCAGGCGTGGTCATGGCAAAGGCTGCTGCAAGACGCGGCGTATCGGTCGCGAATTGCCGTGTGAGCGGGGCGCTGCCGTCCGCCAGCGGGGACAAAAACTCGATTTGATTGTCATGTCGGCGTACCAGATATGTTTCAGCCGACTGGGCGGTATTGCCGGGCTGCTTCAATCTGTCAAAAAGGCCGCTGTCAAGCGGGCGAATGCCTATGACATATCCAACAATATTATTGTCTGACGCTGTCTGCTCGCCAAAAACAGGCGCCACAAAGGCGATCGTCGGCTCGCTTGCATCATTGGTATACACATCACTCAGATAAGGCTTTTCGCCCGTATTTGCAGCGATATATTGCTCAAGCGGCGTCTTTACGGCTGGCATCCATCGTGTGGCGGCCATAATCGTGCCGTTGGGGGCCACCAGTGCAATCCCGGCACGGGGCTGCCGTTCTATGTTGGCGGCGACATCAGCGCCAGACGGGGGCGCATCAAAACCGGATTGGGAGGCACTCCATTTCAGGAAATTTTCTATAATGGCCAGCCTGGCATCTCCATCCGTGACGCTGGAGGCGTCACCGCTCCACGATAATTCGGTCAGGTAGAACGAAACTGATTGATTCTGTGCAACCTTCGAGATGGCCTGAGTTTGGAGAGAAAACCAGTCATTCACTGCGCCAAGGCGGCTGTCGGCAACAATATTCAGCTGGTTCTGCCAAGCCTGCAAGCTGCGTTGACGGTCATTTTCGGCAAAGTTGAGCGCAAAGTAAAAAGCCACGATTGTTGCAACAACAACCAGAATACCCGTCGCCCACACAGCAGGGCCTGGTCGAGCGGTTTTTTCAATTGTTTCGAACTCTACCGGTTCGTCCTGCTGGTTCTTGCGCAAAATTTTCTTCTCTTGATCATATCGGTTACAGCGTATTGCTGACTGGCCACAGTTTTAGCTGGCATCGTTAAGATATCTTTAACTACGCCAATTCTAAAACAGGATAGCAGAGAAAATTGAAACGGTAACCGGTTAGTGCAGACATTCACCCAAAGAAAGACAGATTTGTGCAGATGCATGTTGCTGCTCGCGTTATGTGTGGCGGTTATGTTCGGGGTGGCCCCTGTGCAGGCGTCCGGGTTGTTTGGCAGTTCCGAGGTTCGGAATGATCGCCTGTTTGCCTTCAAAAAATGGAATGGCATGCTGAAACGCTACATGTTGCGGGACACGTCCATGGACAGAAAGTTGCCCTGTCGCGTCGGGGTTTCATTTCGCTGCAAATCTGACGAATGGGATGATTTCGTAGCGTCACTCAAGGGCATCCCCCCCCGAGAGCAGATTGAACGTGTGAACAGCTATGCCAACGCCTCGCCCTATGTGAATGACATCGTCAACTGGCGGGTGAGAGATTATTGGGAGACTGTTGACGAGTTTATTGCGCGCGATGGCGATTGCGAGGATTATGCAATTGCTAAATACTTTGCCTTGAAATCTTTGGGATTTAATCCTTCCAAGATGCGTATTGTTGTGCTGGAAGACCAGAACCTGGGCGTGCCGCATGCCGTACTCGTGGTCTATCTTGGCGACGAGGCACTGATTCTGGATAATCAAATTCCGGATGTCGTGCGGGACACCAGCATCGTTCATTACAAGCCGATTTATTCCATCAATGAACAGTCATGGTGGTTCCACAAGATGCCTGCAAACCAGACACACTAAAGACTGATATTACCTCAGATCATCAATCACGGCGTAAAGGGCGTCCAGTTGCGACGCGCCCAGTTTTCGCGCGCGCTCCGGTGACCAGCCAAACTGCACATCCGGCGTATCTTTCGTGTCCTTGAAGGGCTGTTCCAGTGTCATGGCCAGACAGCCGAAGGTTTCGGCAATATAGGAAGAACAGACCGTCAGGTTGGCCTTGCCAGGGGGTGTTGCCGGATAGCCGTGTTCTATCTGGAAATCCGGGTTCACCTTCATCAGCGTTTCCTGATATTTTTTGTCAGTCATTGTCTGGCGTTCGGTCAGGGACGGGATACCATGTGCGCCTGCGATAAAATTATAGGGCAGTGCCTCGTCACCGTGGACATCCAGACAGAAATCCACGCCGGTGCGCTCCATTTCGGCCCGGATCAGAAAAACCTCGGGGCTGCGGTCCATGGTCGGGTTCTGCCATTCCCGGTTCAGGTTGGCGCCCACGGCATTGGTGCGCAGGTGTCCACGTCGTGAACCGTCGGGATTCATGTTGGGGACGATGTGAAAAACAGCTTTTTTCCTGAGTTCCCGGGCGAGGGGATCGGTTTTGTCGAGCAACCGCTCCAGCAGGCCTTCCAGCAACCATTCGGCCATGCTTTCCCCGGGATGCTGACGGGCGATAATCCAGCACTGGCTTTTGGTTTTATCACTCTCGCCAATCCGCAGATAATCCATGTCCTGACCGTCCAGTGTCTGGCCCGGCATGACTAGCTCGGCCATCCCGCCAGCGACACACCGGGCGATCAGGTCCGCGTGTCGTTCCATGGAATAGGGGGCAAAGTAGGCATAATAAATCGAGTTGCGGGCAGGTTTGTGCCGAATGGTCAGGCGTTCCCCATCATAGTCGGCGGGCACACGGAACCAGCTTTCCCGATCATAGGATGCGACTGCCGAATAGTTTTCCCATCCCCCGGGAAAGGCGGCACCCTTTGCATTCATGATATGCAACTGGCAGTCCCTGTTTCTGGCACTGGTCAGGCGAAAATAAAACCACTGGTAAAAATCGGACTGATGATCGGGGCGAATTTCCAGTCGAATATCCTGAGGGTCGGAAATATCGGTGCAGATAATGTTTCCACCATCAAAACCTGAGCTGACTTTCATATGAATATCCTTTTGACTGGGTAGGCTCGATCTGATAGCAGAAAAGTCCATTGAGTAACAAGGGGGCATCATGGAAATTCGGGTCTTGCGGCAGCATGAAGTAAAAGAGTTGTTACCCATGGGGGAATGTATTGACCTGATGGCAAAGGCGATGACAGCTGTTTCGGAAGGAAAAGCTGTTTTGCCATTGCGTACAGGCATGAAAATGCCCGGTGACATTGGCATGTTTGGTATCATGCCAGGTTATTTGGGTGCGCCGGAAGCATTTGGAATCAAGCTTGTCAGTTTGTTTCCGCGTAACGCAGGCACGGAATATTCTTCTCATCTTGGCGTGGTGATGCTGTTTGAAGTCGAACACGGCCAGCCGATCGCGCTTTTGGACGGGGCGGAAATAACAGCCATCAGAACGGCGGCCGCCAGCGGTTTTGCGACCCGACTGCTCGCGAGGGAAGACGCCGGGGATCTGGCTATTATCGGCACAGGCGAACAGGCAGTAGTACATCTGGAAGCGATGGCATGTGTGCGCAAGCTGAGGCGTGTGCGCGTATGGGGCCGGGCATTCGAAAAGGCGAAGGCCTTTGCCCGCAAACAGGGTGAGCGATTTGGCCTTGAAATAGAGCCGATGGAAAATGTTCAGGATACCGTCAGGGACGCAGATCTGATTTGCACGGTAACTTTTGCGCCGGAACCCATATTGTTTGGAGAATGGGTAAGCGCCGGTGCACATTTGAATGTTGTGGGGTCGAGTGTGGCGACGACAGCGGAGATAGATACAGACCTTGTTGTGAAATCAAAATTCTTTGTTGATTATCGTGAATCGACCGTAAATCAGGGTGGGGAATATCGCCGGGCGCTTGAAGCCGGTGTTATTACGCCCGAACATATTCTGGCCGAGATTGGAGAGGTTCAGAATGGATCAAAGCCCGGTCGTCAAGCCCAGGATGAGATAACACTTTATAAATCTTTGGGGGTTGCGGCACAGGATTTGGCGTCTGCACATTATATCCTTGAGAAGGCCCGCGCCCGAAATATCGGCCAGACAGTCGATTTCTAAAAGCTATTCTGCAGTCGACCAAACGTGACGCAAGATGGCACGTGTATTCAGCCCTTCGGGCAGTGTGCCGTATGTGTGCCCCCAATCGCGACCAAGGCGGGTGGCGCAGAAACCGTCAGAAATGGCGGCAGGTGAAAACCGAAGGGTCAAGGATGCCTGCAGGCCGATGGCCAGTTTTTCGGCCAGACGGCGGGCCCGGTGTTCTGTCATCGCTGCGGGGTTCAGTTCAGACTGGAAATCTTTCAGCCAGGCGTCAAATCGGGGGCTTGTACCCTTTGCCGAAAGAATTTCGCTCATCACGACTTCCAGTGCGGCGGGGGTTTTTGTAATTGTACGCAGGATGTCGAGGCAAATAATATTGCCGGACCCTTCCCAGATACTGTTCAGCGGGGCTTCGCGATAAAGACGGGGCAGGATACTTTCCTCAACATATCCGTTGCCGCCCAGACATTCCATGGCTTCATATACAAAACCGGGTGCGCGCTTGTTCAGCCAGTATTTGGCAATAGCAACACCAAGGCGGGCGAAAAGTGCGGCGCCTTCGTCTGACCCTGCCTGATCATAGGCCTGTGCAATACGCATCGCCAGCAGGGTTGCTGCTTCTGATTCGATAGCTAAATCCGCCAGCACATTCTGCATCAGGGGCTGGTCGACCAGCTTGCGCTGGAAAGCGGTGCGGTGACTGGCATGATGGATCGCCTGTACAAGTGCCTGGCGCATCAGCCCGGCGGGGGCAATTGATGTGTCCAGTCTGGTATGGTGCACCATTTCGATAATAGTGTGGACGCCTCGACCCTCGGCACCAACCCGGTGGGCCCAGGTGCCATTATATTCAATCTCACCGGATGCGTTTGCCCGGTTGCCCAGCTTGTCTTTCAGGCGCTGGATCAGGAATGGATTGCGGGTATTATCGGGCCGCCAGCGGGGCACGAGAAAGCATGTCAGGCCCTTGTCTGTCCGGGCGAGCGTCAGGAAGGCATCACACATCGGCGCTGAGCAAAACCATTTGTGTCCCGTCAGTTCATATTCACCCTTGCCGGTTTTGTGCGCACTTGTTGTGTTTGCGCGGACATCTGATCCGCCCTGTTTTTCGGTCATGGCCATGCCGATTGTCGCCCCGGATTTCTTGTCAAGGGGCAGATATCTTGGATCATAGCTCGCGGCCAGAATTTTAGGCTCCCAGATACGGGCCAGTGAGGGCTCGTTCAGGAGGGCAGGAACAGCAGCATAGGTCATGGTGACAGGGCAGCAGACGCCGCCTTCTATTTGCATCAGCATATATTCCATGGCCGCATGTGCCAGGTGGCCGCCTTGTTTTTTTGCCGTCCACGCGATTGAGGCGACTCCGTTATCAAGGCCGATTTTCATAAGCTGGTGATAGGCGGGGTGAAATTCGATTTCGTCAATACGCTGGCCAAAACGATTAAAAGATTTGAGCCGGGGCTCGTGCCGGTTGGCCTGAAACCCAAGGTCGATGGTTTCCCTTCGCCCCAGTAACTTGCCGAATTTTTCCAGTTTGCGTAAAGACCATGCCGCGCCGAAATTGCCAACAGCCTTTTGAAGGGTGCTGTCAGAGGTGAAAAGATTATAGTTCTCAAGCGCAGGTGGCTGATTGGTTACATCGTGCGTTCCGAGGAGAGACAGAGATTTAATGGCGGTCATGGTTCTTCCTTCCCAAGGTATTCCGGTCCTGACCTGGGTGCCATTGTAGCGCTCGTGCGCGCTGACACCAAACGCAAAAATACGGGGAATTCCCAAGGCTGCGCCTGCCTTGTGCGTGCATTTGAAAAAAATGGCTTCAAGGATGAGAAATCATGGGATAGTCTCACCCGCTTGTTTGAGCTTATATCGCGAGGAAGTTTATGAGCACTCTGCTGAACCACCCCAAGGGCCTGTATATTTGTTTTTTGACAGAAATGTGGGAAAGGTTCAGCTATTACGGCATGCGCGGCCTGCTGATTTTTTTCCTGACCGAGCATTTTCTGTTTTCCGATCATGTCAGCTACGGCATTTATGGTGCCTATACGGCTCTTGCCTATGCCACACCGGTGATTGGCGGATTAATCGCCGACCGGTATCTGGGGTTTCGCAAGGCGGTCATTCTGGGGGGAATTTTTTTGGTCCTTGGCCATCTTGGCATGGCGATTGAAGGGGCCCCCGCTACCCAGGTCGTTGACGCTTCCGGCGTGTTGACCGTCGAGCGGGACCCTTTTTACATTCAAACATTTTACTTTTCGCTGGCGTTGCTGATTATTGGGGTCGGGTTTCTGAAGCCGAATATCTCGACAATCGTCGGCAGGCTGTATGAAGAAGGTGATCCCCGGCGGGATTCAGGTTTCACCATATTTTATATGGGGATTAATCTGGGGGCTGCTGCTGCTGCATTATTATGTGGTTATCTGGGGCAAACCTATGGCTGGGCATATGGGTTTGGGCTTGCCGGTATCGGCATGATTCTCGGCCTGATTATTTTTGTGCGCGGGCAGCAGCATCTGGACGGGCATGCCGAACCCCCGGTGCCGGAACAATTGACTGAAAAGGTCGCGTTTGGGTTGTCGCGTGAAACCATCATTTACATTTCGTCTTGTATTGCTGTTTTTGTGGCATGGCAATTGGTTCAGCAGACAGATGCCGTAGGGGGCATACTGGCTGTTTTCGGCGGTCTGGTCAGTTTGGGTGTTGTGATCTACTCCCTGTTGAAATGTACACCGGTTGAGCGAGACCGGATGCTGTCTGCAATTGTGTTGATCCTGTTTTCTGTTGTTTTCTGGTCATTCTTTGAACAGGCGGGCAGTTCGATGAACCTGTTTGCAGACAGAAATGTTGACCGGATGGTATTGGGCTTTGAAATCAGGGCGTCGCAGTTTCAGTCACTTAACTCCATCTTTATCATCCTGATGGCGCCTGTTTTTGCCATTTTATGGATCTGGCTTTCGCGGCGTGGATGGGAGCCGGGTACGCCCGTCAAGTTTGCGCTGGGCATAATACAGCTGTCTCTTGGGTTTGGGGCGCTGGTGTTCGGGGCCTCTGTCGCAGATGAGAACGGGGTTGTTGCCGTGTTATGGCTGGTACTGGGATATTTTTTGCATACCACGGGCGAACTTTGCGTCTCTCCTGTCGGGCTTTCCATGATTACCAAGTTGTCGGTGGCGCGTCTGGTGGGGCTGATGATGGGGGTTTGGTTTCTGTCCGCGGCCTCGGCCAACTTTATTGCCTCTCTGATTGCCAAGGGGTCGAGTGTTGAAACTGTGGCCGGTGAAATTGCCGACAAGTCTGCATCGCTTGCAGCCTATGCGGCCACGTTCGAATATATTTTCTGGGTATCACTGGCAGTTGGTATTGTTCTGCTGGTCATCTCTCCCTTGCTGCGACGTGGCATGCATGGCATTCGCTAGGGGCAGAATGTTATCAGAACTACTCAAGCGCTTGGCGGTGCTTAATATTTTCGATACCTTGAAGTTTGGTCAAATTGGGGAGATATGATATGCGCTACTCCGGTGTCATGGCGCTTTGTTTTGCAGCCTTGTTTCAGCTTTCTGCCTGCGGGGACGTGCCTGAAAGCCAAACATCTGACGCGCCTCCCATGCCAGCAGAACAGCTTGCGGAGGCAAAGCGCATACATAAAGAGGTGTTAACCCTCGACAGCCATATAGACATTCCCGACACCTTTGCAACAGAAGCGGCAGATCCGGGGCAAAATGGAAAGTATCAGGTGGATCTGCCGAAGATGCAGACCGGTGGTCTGGATGCAGGCTTTTTTATTGTATATGTGGCGCAGACCACGCGCTCATCAGTGAATTATGATCTTGCCAAACAGCAGGCAATGGTGAAGTTCGATGCCATTCATCGTATGGCAGATGTCATGTATCCGGATCAGATCGGGCTTGCGTATAAAGTGGAAGATGTCCGGCGGATTCATGATGAGGGACGGCTGGTGGCCTTGATTGGAATCGAGAATGGTTATGCGATTGGCAAGGACATATTGCTTCTTGAAAAGTATTATGATCTGGGGGCGCGTTACATAACTCTGGCGCATATGGGGCACAATGATATTGCCGATAGTGCAAACCCCCGGGAAGAACTTGGGGACGCAGAGGCCGAACATAACGGATTGAGTGCGTTTGGGTCGGACGTGGTGGCAGAAATGAATCGTCTGGGGATCATGGTTGATGTCTCCCATATATCAAAAGCTGCCATGATGCAGGCTGTCCGCGAATCAAAGGCGCCTGTGATTGCTTCCCATTCATCAGTCCATGCCTTGGCGCCGGTGCCCCGGAACATGGATGATGAACAATTGCTGGCCTTGAAAAGGAATGGCGGTGTTATCCAGATCGTGGCCTTTAGCTCGTACTTGCGCTACGAGCCGGAAAAAGATAATGCCCGCGCTGCACTTGCCACTAAAATGCGCGAGAAATATCTGGTCGAGGATTTGTCGACCCTGAATGAAGAACAGATGGCAGAATTTGATGACGCGCTGGCCGAACTGGATAAAATATGGCCACTCGCACCTGTCAGTGAATTTGTTGATCATATTGACTATGCTGTGAAGCTGATCGGGATAGAGCACGTTGGAATCAGCTCCGATTTTGATGGCGGCGGGGGACTTGATGGCTGGAATGATGCTTCCGAGACAGAAAATGTGACCATCGAACTGGTAAAGCGCGGCTATAGCCAGGAAGAAATTGCAAAACTATGGGGTGGCAACCTGCTGCGTGTTCTCTCCGAAGTGGAGATGGCCGCAGAAAAAATCAGGAATCAGCAATAAAACTCGCGATTGAGGGGCTTTTTCCAGCAACCCGAGGGGATAGTCGCTTTTTTGCGGGTGTGATGATTCGCGCAGGTGTCCCGGTATCTTTACATTGTAATGACGGTTTCTTAACCCAAATTTTACATATTTCTGACAGCTTTGAATGTCCACTTGCTTGATAAATAGAGGGAATTTCCCCTCGATAAGGGCAAACTGTCGGTAACGGCAGGACGCAAAGTCTCCGGTCCGGAAGATTTTCCGGATAGCGGGACCGCCGAAAGGAGAAAGACGTTGGCAATACATATGCAGCAGGAAAAGTCTCGTGGATCGTCGAATTTTCCGGAAGAAACCTTGAAGCACTCCGAGGAATTGGCGCACCAACTAGTGCGTCATTTGGGCATTGTAGCTGCACGTAAAACTTGTGCTGAAAATCACTGGACCGGTGTTCTTGCGGCAATCGACGCTCTGAACCGCGCGTAAGTTCAAGGTTTTAGCTTTTGCTTGAGACTCAAAGCCTTCAGGCGTCTTGCCGGTGGTCTGCGTAACTTGGCATCATGTGAGGCAAAGAGTGCATGCCTTTTAATACAACTTTAGATTGAGGCTCGTGCGATGGAGTTGCGGGTGGCTTAAAAGTCACACTGTTGCTTTTAAGCCAGCAGTTTAGGTGCTGCGCCGGGCTGTTTTCGGGCACGCGTTCTGCGCGTGTTTTTTTTTGTCTTTTCCCCGTTTTTCGTAAAAACTGACCTAATTCGAACGAGGCCCTTGATTACCTGCTAGGTTTTAGGATAACGTTCAAACCGTCAGATGCCTTGGGTGCAGATTTGGACATGTGTCTTGTGTGCGTATCGGCAACCTGAACGATAATAAACATCCGTCTTTGGTGACGGCAATTTGAGGGCAGTGGTTCAAATTTATTTGGAATATATTTCACTGAAGCGCAAAGCTGGTTCTAGGACGAGGGCATGTTTGAATATGTTATGTCGCGAGCCGGGTTTGATTAGTGGTTGTATGAATAAACTGGCCATTGTCGGCCGTTGACAGGAAAACAGACTTCAGGCATGTCTAGGTAGGGCACCTGTATGCTGAAAGAAAAACAAGGTAAGGTAGTGACAGGGCAATGTGATCAAGAAACCCGCAATCAACAAGAATTTTAGTCTTGCCTATGGGTCGGCTAAATTATTTCACCTCACGTCAAACGTAATTAATGTAGGAAACCGCATGATAAAGCATAGAGTAAGAACAATCGTTCTTTCTGCTGTGGCTATTGGAGCCCTGGGCGCCGGTAGCGCGCATGCTGACGAAAAGCTGAACGCAATTCTGAAGCTCGACAGCCAGAGTAACAAGGTTGCGCAGGAATCGCAGGCCAAGATCGAGAAAATCAGCGAGCAGACAGATAGCCTTTTGTCAAAATACAAGCTTGTACTGAAAGATGTTGATGCCTTGCGCGTGTATAATGCCCAGGTTGAAAAGCTGATTTCGAATCAGCAGGCAGAAATGGCTGACCTGAACGATTCGATCGCGAGGGTTACCTATGTTGAACGCCAGATCATGCCGCTCATGATCCGGATGGTCGACGCCCTTGAGAAGTTCATTGAGCTTGATGTGCCTTTCCAGAAGGATGTCCGGCGCGCTGGTGTGCAGCGGTTGCGTGACCTCATTGATCGGTCTGATGTGGATGCGTCAGAAAAATTCCGCAACGTTCTTGAAGCCTATCAGATTGAATCTGCTTATGGTCGCACCTTTGAAAGCTACGAGGGTTCTGTTGAGGTGAATGGCGTCGATCAGCAGGTTTCTTTCCTGCAGATCGGTCGGATTGCCTTGCTTTATCAAACACCCGACGGATCAGTTTCCGGTGCCTGGAACCAGCAGACGGGTCAATGGGAAATTCTGTCTGACAAGTATGGCAACCAGATTGATCAGGGTTTGAAAGTGGCACGCAAACAAGCTGCGGCTGACCGTCTTCTGCTCTTGCCTGTTGCCGCTCCGGAGGTGTCACAATGAAAAAATTAATTGCAACTACAGTTGCCCTGGTTATGGGCGGCTTTATCGGTATTGCGTCGGCGCAGGCGCAGAATGCTCCGGCAGTGGAAAACACCCAGTCTCTTGACAGCTTGCTGGAACTTGTACGGAAAGGTGTTACTGCCGAAACCGCCGAGCATCGCAAGCGCGAAGCAGAGTTTATGGCTGCCAAGGACCGGCAGGCGGATTTGCTGAAAAAAGCAGAGACATCTAAGGCGAATGAAGAGGCTCGTTCAACGCGTTTGGAAGCCAAACAGCAGGAAAACGAACTGAAAATCGGGCAGCTTGAAGAGAATCTGAACGAAAGTTTGGGGTCACTGAAAGAATTGTTCGGTGTCCTGCAGCAGGTTGCCGGTGACGCCCGCGCCACTTTTGAAGATTCTGTTATCTCTGCCCAGTACCCTGGCCGTGACGAAAAACTGGATGCACTTATTCAGAAAGTGGCTGGCGGCAAGCGTTTGCCTTCCATTGAAGAAATAGAAGGCCTGTGGTTTGAAATTCAGCGTGAGATGACTGAAACCGGCAAGGTTGCCACATTCGATGCCCCTGTTCAGTTGGCGAATGGTGAAAAAAGTACGCAGCCGGTTACACGTGTGGGTGCTTTCAACCTGGTTTCAAACGGAAAATATCTGAAATATGACGCAGCGTCTGAAACACTTCAGGAACTGGTGCGCCAGCCTGCAAGCCGCTTTCAGGACAGCGTCAGTGATCTGCAATCTGCGGATTCCGGCCTGACGGCTTTTGGTCTTGATCCATCACGCGGTGCAATTCTGGGCCTTCTGGTGCAGGCACCGAGCTTCAGCGAGCGTGTTGATCAGGGTGGTTTCGTCGGGTACTTCACTCTGGGTGTTGGTGCCCTGGGTCTGTTATTCATTATTGAACGTCTGATCTTCCTCTTTTTGGTTGGTCGCAAGGTGAAAGCCCAGATCAAGAGCGACCAGATCAGTCTGGACAATCCACTTGGTCGTGTTCTTGCTGTCTATGAAGACAACAAGTCGGTGGATACGGAAACCTTGGAATTGAAGCTGGATGAGGCTATAATGAAGGAGATGCCGGCTTTGGAGCGTTTCCTGACCTTGATCAAGCTGATCTCCGCTGTGGCTCCGCTCCTTGGTCTTTTGGGTACGGTGACTGGTATGATCAATACCTTCCAGGCGATGACATTGTTCGGTACGGGTGATCCCAAGCTTATGGCCGGTGGTATCTCTCAGGCTCTGGTGACCACTGTTATTGGTCTGGTCGTTGCTCTTCCAACGCTGTTTATGCACAGCATTGTGTCGGGTTGGAGCAAGCGTATCGTTCATACTCTTGAAGAGCAGAGCGCCGGTATCATCGCCGTTCATGCCGAGCAGGAGCATGGTAATGCTAATCCTTGATGCATTTGAACAAGTGCGGGACTTTATGGAACGGGGCGGTCCCGTCCTGTTCTGGATATCTCTCGTCATCTTTCTCATTTGGTCGCTGGCGCTGGAACGTATGATTTACTTCCGCACCGGGCACAGAAACCAGGTCCGCCAAGTTTTGGCGGCCTGGGAAGGCCGGAAAGAAAGAACGTCATGGAATGCTCATCAGATCCGCAGGGCCATGCTGTCACAGGTAAACATGGACTTGAAGCAGGGTATCCCGCTAATCAAGACACTTGTGGCGGTTTGTCCTCTGCTGGGGCTGATGGGAACTGTGACGGGCATGATCGAGGTTTTCGATGTGATGGCTGTACTGGGTAGCGGAAATGTTCGGGCCATGGCGGCTGGCGTTTCCAAGGCCACGATCCCGACAATGTCGGGCATGGTGGGTGCCTTATCCGGTGTGTTTGCCCTGACGCTTGTTGAGCGCAGGGCGAACAAGGAAGCCGAGATGCTCGAAGACCATCTGACAATGGATCATTAAAGGTAGCTAATACAATGCGCAAACATTCATCCAGTTCAGCGGAAGAAGCTGATATCGATATGACCCCGATGCTGGACATCGTGTTCATTATGTTGATCTTCTTCATCGTGACGGCTTCCTTTGTGAAAGAATCCGGTGTTGATATCAATCGGCCAGACGCTCAGACGGCTGTGAAGCAGGACAAGGCCAGCATTCTGGTGGCCATTAACGACAAGAACGAGGTATGGCTTCAGCGGCGTCGGATTGACGTGCGTGCCGTGCGTGCCAATATTGAACGTCTGAAAGCCGAAAATCCGGAAGGGTCAGTTGTTGTACAGGCAGATAAAGATGCCAAGGTTGGCGTAACCACTCAGGTCATTGATGCCATACGTCAAGCGGGTGTCAGGGACTATGTTCTGGCGACTCAGGAGGCACCATGACGATAGCGAGGTACGGCTCATCCATACTTATTGGCGCTCTGGTTACGTTCGTACTCTTTTTCATGATGCAATATCTTATTGCAACGGGCGAAAAGGCTATCTCTGACAAGACCCAGGGATACCGGGTCGAAATTGGCAAGGTTGAGCGTAACGACAAGGTAGAAACGAAGGAGCGTGAGGTTGAAAAGCCGAAGGAATCCGAGGCGCCACCCGAGGCCCCCGATGTTCCCCAGCTGGATACGTCGAAACCTAATCCTAACGCAACCAACATGAACACGGCGGTTAATGTTGATATCAATGTTAACGGTGGTATCAATGTTGGTGCGCCTACAGACGGCGATTATCTGCCTATCGTGCGGGTTCAGCCTCAGTATCCTCGTCGGGCCGCAGAACGTGGCATTGAGGGGTATACCATCGTTGAACTTACAGTGACGGCTGCCGGTACTGTTGAGGATGCACGGGTGATCGAGGCCGATCCTGAAGGTATTTTTGACCGTGCTTCTGTTCAGGCTGCCGAAAAGTTTAAATATAAACCAAAGATGGTTGATGGCGTTGGTGTTCCTGTTTCCGGGGTTCTGTACAAGTTTACGTTCGAACTTGAGAAGTAGGATAGTTAGCGGCTCATGGCCGACAGCACTGATTAACAAACTAGGGACTGAGATGACTTCAGTTGATAAAAGATATTTGATGCGTTTGCCGTTGCTGGCTGTTGTTGGGGGCATGCTGTTCTCTTCACCTGTTGCTGATATATTGCCTGTTGGCTCTATGTCTGCTCACGCTCAGGAAAATGACAAGCCGGAGCGCAAAACTCGCAAGGTTGTGGCCATGCGGGAGAAAATTCTGAAGAAGATTCAGGAAGTTCAGGCGCTTTTAGAGGATGAAACTGTTGCTGATAGTGTGAAGTTTCCGCAAGCTCGCAAGATGCTTGACGATGTTCGGGGCGAGAAAGACCTGAACAGTGCGGAACTGAGCACAATGTGGAATTTCTACGCCTATCTTTATTTGTCTCAGGATGATTATCCAAAGGCGATTGGCGCATATGAAAAAATGATCGCCATTGAAGATGCCGAGCCCAGAATGATTACGAACATCATGTATAATCTGGCCCAGCTATATATGGCGACCGAGCAGTACCAGAAATCTATCTCGACGATGAATAACTGGTTGAAGCGAACAGAATCACCTACACCGGAAGCTTATCTGATTATCGGACAGGCCTATTACCAGCTCGAAAATTACAAGCAATCATTACCTGCTATCGAGAGAGCCGTGAATATGGCGATCGAAGCCGGTAAAGAGCCCAAGGAAAACTGGTATCAGCTTCTTCGTGCCTTGTATTACGAACTGAATCAGAAAGTAAAAGCCAAGGATATTCTTGAGATATTGACGTCCAGATATAACAAGAAGGATTATTGGCTTCAGCTTTCGCAGATTTATGGCGAATTACAGCGTGAAGATGATCAGCTTTCAGCGATTGAAGTGGCTTATCGCGCCGGATACCTTGATCGCGGGGCCGAGTTGGAGAACCTCGCTCAATTGTTCCTTTACCGCGGGGTGCCGTATAAAGCCGCCAAGGTAATGGAAAAAGGCATGAATTCAGGTGCTATTGAGAAAGACGAAAAGAATTACGAAACTCTTTCCCGTGCCTGGTTGAATTCGATGGAATACAAGAAGGCGCTGGACCCTCTTGGAAAGGCCGCTGCAAAATCGGAAGATGGCGAACTGTATCTGCGTCTTGCGCGTGTTTATACACAGCTAAATGAACCTAAAAATGCTGTTGAAGCGGTATCAAATGCCATCCGTAAGGGTGACTTGAAGCGGACGGATGATGCCTATATTCTGAAAGGAATGGCTGAGTTTGAACTGGAACGTTACGATTCAGCCCGAAATTCATTCCAGAATGCTGCCAAGAGCAAGCGTAGTGAAAAGATGGCAAATAACTGGATCAAGTATATTAACAATGAGCAGAAGCGCATCATGGAAATTCGGAAATTCCTGAATAACTAGGCGTGTTACTCATTCTCTTGTAAATAAAAGGACGTCGGGCCCTGACGGGTGCGGCGTCTTTTTTCTTTTTTGGGAAGGGGCCGAATTCTTTGCCATGGATCAAGGCCCGGCTAGCCTGAACAGCTCATGCTGCTTGCGAGCCTGACCAGATGGGTCAGGGCGTTTCCCCGTCTCTCTGGTCCATTTCCGCAGGGACAAAATTGGTAATAGTATCAATAGGACAATGACTGCCGCTCCGGCTGACGATGATATCAACATTTGCACAAAGCTGGTTGTTATGGCTTTTGTGGCTGAAAAATTTGTAGAACTTCAACGAATGGCAAGGATATTTTAGTTTCACTTCAAGGGTGCGCTTGCCCGACATGTGGAACAGAATGGTCTGATCGTCGATAACGACAGTTCGCTTGACGGCGTAAAGCGGAATACAGCGATATTCTTTGGGGGTATTATCCTCGGCGACATCTTGAGTTGCCAGAGCGGGCGACAGGCCGAGCAGCGATTGAAGGCCCAACACCACAACCAGAGCGCCCGCCTTTACCGGCAGGATCATGTTCTTTTGTCCGCGAGAAAAGGAGAAACGGTGCGGGACACGGTCAGGACGCGAAGCCCGGGGATGCATCATCTTTCCTGGTGTTCTTTTTCCCGCCAAGTATTTTGTCCTTCTCCGGGTTATAGGTTCGTATGCGACGGATAGTGCAGAGCTGACCATCTGCGATAATTGCATCTCCACCATAAGAGCAGATGTGGAATTTATCCATAGTTTTGAAGGCAATACTATCGGTGAATTTAATTGCCTGACAGGCCTGATCCAGTTCCAGCACACGGGCATTGCTGTCTTTCCGGCCATCCAGCCAGACGATTAGTGTGTGCCGGTCAATGGGGCGCCAGTCCTGAATGGTCCCAAATCCGCATGTATTGGTCTGGTCGTTGTTTTGGCCGGTGCTTGCCGGTGCCATGGGGGGCGGTCCGGCGGCAAGAACAGGGGGAAGCAGGGAAACATTCCCGGCCAGAATAAAAACAGCAATTATTGGCAAGGACCGGTTCATGTCCGCTTCTCCGTCGCGCATTAAAGTCTGTGGCTACCATATTCAATTCTGCCTGAACCTTTGATGAACAGCTTCTTGCAGGGTACGATTGGGGTTCAATTCTTGAAGCTTGGGTTTTGAAGGCAAACTGGTCTAGAATGACGTGTCGCAAGAAAGATAAAGTCTTGTGGCGGGTTGGTTGTTAATATGTACAAAAAGATCGCCCTCGGGCTAAAAACCAAAGTATAGTGCCGGGTATTATCGCGGAGTTGTTGGAAGCAATAGATGTCCTTATTTACGCATGTTCTCTGGGTCATATCCTATTTGATTATTGCAACTTTTGTTGCTGTGTCATTGAACCGGGCCATGGCGCTGGACATCCTCACCTCGGGCAGTATCGGCGCTATTTTATTTCTGCTGATGGTTCAGGTTCACGCCATTATTTCCCGCCGACAAGAGCGGCGTGACATGCAGAGGCGTCTGATGGCGCTTTATCGGGATTATCAGTCGGCACTTGATGCCGTGGAGCAGAGCCGCGCGGATATGAAAGCCGTAACTGACGCCATGAGCCGCCTTGAGCGTGACCAGAAGGCCGGAGTCAAGTCAGAAATGAAAGTCATGAAGGTATTGCTGGCCCAGATTGCTGAAAAATCCATGGTACGGGATACAGTTGACAATGCTTCCGAGGTAAAGTCGGAACCTGTCCGGAATGCGGCAATTGAGACAAGCGAGGCGGCGGCCTCGCCGGTTGATGAAAACAAGGGCTCTGGTGCCGGTGCAGACAAAAAGAGTGCCGTTAAAGGAGATGTAGCGCCAGGCATGGATGACGTACAAGATGCTGCAAGTAATGCGGCACCATCTCCGCCACCGGCAGAAGACCAAAGCTCATATAATTACCAGTCCCTTTCGCACGGCGCCCTACGCGACGAACCGGAGAGGGCGGACAATGACGACAGTCACATATCGTCTTCCGGCATGTTGGCGAGTGCCCGCGATGAAATATTAAATATTATGCATAATGCGCTGGAGGAAAACCGTGTAGATCTTTATTTGCAGCCCGTGGTTGGGCTGCCCTCGCGGCGGGTGTGTCATTACGAGGCCTTTTCCAGAGTGCGGGACGTTTCGGGGCATATTATCTTCCCGCGCGAATATTTGCCCATTGCGGAAGAGGCGGGTCTTTCAGGTACTTTGGATAATCTGCTGTTGTTTCGATGCATTCAAACAATTCGCCGGTTGGGCCCAAGGCGGCCGGGGATCAAGTTTTTCTGCAACATCTCACCGGCGTCTCTGGAAGATGATGAATTTTTCCCGCAATTTGTAGATTTTATGGTCAACAACCCGGATCTGGCAGAACGTATGGTCTTTGAGTTTTCGGAAAGGGACATTGAAAGACATAGTGATGATGTCATTCATCGGCTGGATCTAATGGGGCAGAACGGATTTTCTTTTTCAATGGATCAGATCAGCAATACGCGTTTTCATATACCGTTATTATCTGAGCGACATGTTCGGTATGTGAAACTGGAGCCTGAGGTATTCCTGTCGCCCAACAATGACATACACCCGGAAGACCTGGGAGAGGCATTGAAGAGACATGATGTTGAATTGATTGTAGAGAAAATCGAGGACGAGAAAACAGTCCTTGAAGTTCTGGATCATAACGTGCAGTTCGGGCAGGGATACCTGTTTGGTGAACCAAGGCTGAGCAAGGAATCCGGTCCTGCGGAGAAAAAGGCCGTATAACCAGCAGTCAGGAAGCCCGTCTCGTCATCCAAACAGGGCGTCAATATCCGCCTGTGTTGTGTGTTCGCTCGCGTCGTCAGGTTTGTCTGTTTTCTCAACCTTGTCGGTGCTGGCCTTTTTAGGCGTTGGTGTCCTGGTGCCATTGACCTGTTTTGGTTGAACCGTATCCGGTGCATCGGCAGGTTGTTCTGTGCTGATCTCAATGTCGGAAACGTTCTTTGTCTCCTGTTCGTCGGCGTCGAGTTCTATTTCAATGTCAATTTCGTCTTGCTCTATATTAATGTCATGCTCTATGTCAGCATTGGGCTCTAAAGCATCCTGGCCGGGGGGCGTGCCGACGGCGATGTCATCAGCCATCAGGGCATCAACCTCGGTCTGGTCTATACCTTCTCCCTCAAGGGCAGGTCCGCGCAGCAAGGCCTTGTCTTCAGACACAGCCTCGGCTTCTTCTGAATAATCCTGACCATCCGTGCCAAGCAGGGCTTTCAACTCAAGGGCGCGCTTTTCAATATAGGTGAGCGTTTCAACAACCTTGCTGATACGCTGGCCGGTAATATCCTGAAACGAACAGGCTTCAAATATACGCATCACCGCGTCATTGACCGTTTGCTGATAGGTGTCAGCCTGCTCTGTATCTGCAGCCATAATTTCTTCTGCGGCCGTCATGATGGTGTTGGTGGCTTCTTCCGTTGCCTTGACGATTGCATCCAGTTCCTTGCCTGCACGGGGAATATGGACATTTTCCATATTTTCAGGCTGAAGGGCTGCAATTTCCTTTCGGGCATTGGAAATATAATCGGTCAGGTTCTGGCATTCCTGATAGATACCGGTATCTACCGAGCCAAAAAACCTGTCCATTGTCCGGATGAGCACTTCAGTCACTGAAGCGACTTCGGTTAATGACAATTTCTCTGTGTCATTCTTGCGAAGATGGTCGACCAGTGTTTCAATCTGTTTTGGAAGCCCGCTTGGACCCATTAGAAATCTCCAAGAACTGCCGAAAGTTTGGTTTTCAATGTTGCTGCATTGAAAGGCTTGACAATGTAATTGTTTACGCCGGCCTTTTTGGCGGCGATTACGTTATCTGTCTTGGATTCGGCTGTGACCATTATGAAAGGTGTTTGTTTAAGAATGCCGTCTGCCCGGACTTCCTTTAACAATTCATATCCGGTCATTGGCTCCATATTCCAGTCGGAAATGACCAGTCCATATTGCTTGCCTCGCATTTTGGCCAGGGCACTTGCCCCGTCTGTTGCTTCGTCAACATTGTCAAACCCTAACTGTTTCAGCAGGTTTCTGACAATTCTCAGCATCGTCTTGTAGTCATCGACGATCAGGATATTCATTGCTTTATCTACGGTCATAACGTCCCCGTTTGTAAACGTTGTTCTCAACACTGGTGTAATCAAAACTTCTGGCCTCTAAATGCCAATGCGAATTCTTGTAAACGCAGAAACATTCAGGAAGGCATACGCCAAACTAAAGGGGATCGGATAAAAAATAGTTAATAGAATGGCATTTGACGGTGGGTGCCCTGCCGGATCTTACTCATGACTTGCCTGATGCGGGAATGAGCGAGTATAGTCCGCGCGCTATTGATATGGATCAGAACGAAAGAGGAATGATGGATAAAATTGAAGGCATGTATCTGGAAGACCTGGAGGTCGGACAGAGCGCATCATTTGCGAAAACCATCACTGAAGCTGATATTATCCTGTATGCGGGTGTGTCCGGAGATACCAATCCTCTCCATCTGGACAGTGAATATGCAGAAACAACAATATTTAAAAGCCGCATCGCGCATGGCATGTTAACGGCCGGATTAATTTCGGCTGTCATTGGCACGAAACTGCCCGGCCCCGGTGCTGTGTATATGAGCCAGTCACTGGCATTTAAGGCGCCTGTCAGAATCGGCGACACTGTCAGGGCTATAGTGACCGTTACCGAAATTAACAGTGAGAAAGCCAGAGTTCGTATGGCTTGTGATTGTCGGGTGAAGGGTAAAACAGTGCTGGATGGTGAATCGCTTATTATGGTACCAAGACGACCCTAGGGGGTCGGACACTGGTCTAACCTTCTACGGCACCTGAAGCGGAACCCGTATGCGCATCTTTCGTCAATATCAGAATATACCTGATGAATGCAGGGGCACTGTCGTGGCTCTGGGGAATTTTGATGGTTTTCACCGGGGGCATCAGGCAGTTATTGCTGCCGCGGCTGATGTGGCAGATCGTCTGGGTAAACCGCTGGGGGTTGTGACGATGGAGCCGCATCCGCGTCGGTATTTCAAGCCTGATTCAAAACCATTCCGATTAACCCCGTTTCGGGCCAAGGCTCATCATCTTCAGGTCTTTGGGGTTGATGTTCTGACGGTCTTGCATTTCGACGCCTCGCTTTCACACATGTCGGCTCAGGATTTTGTGTTGAAGGTGTTGATCGAGGGTCTGGGCGTTACCCATGTTGTGACAGGATATGATTACCGCTTTGGCAAGGGGCGTGGTGGTGGCGTAGATGTGTTGAGCTGGATGGGGCTGATGGAAGGCTATGGCCTGACAATTGTTGAGCCGGTGTCAGTTGGACGCAAAGAGACGGGCGATTCCACGGAGAAGGTCTATTCCTCTTCCATTATCCGCAAGATGATTGAAGACGGAAAAGTGAGGGACGCTGCGAGTATGCTGGGCCATTGGTGGACCATAGACGGCATTGTCACAAAGGGTGAGCAACGGGGACGCAAGATGGCTTTCCCAACTATCAATTTGCCAATGACGGAATATCTGGAACCACGGCTTGGTGTTTATGCGGTCAGGGTTCATATATCCGAAGGCCCCGATGAAGGGTGTTATAACGCGGTGGCAAATATCGGGCTGCGTCCGACCTTTGGTCATGACACAGTGATTCTGGAAGCACATATTCTGGACCTGTCAGCCGATTTGTACGGGTTGCATGTCGAGATAGAGCTGGTCGACTTTATTCGTCCCGAGCAAAAGTTTGACGGGTTGGAATCACTGAAGCAACAGATTGCCAAAGACTGTGTGAAGGCGGCAGGTTTGCTGGCCCGTGCTGACAATCAACGTGACCTTTTGCCATCCCCGCGGCTTGCCCGGGGCATTCAGGGCAGGCGCCATAATCGCCAGTTGTGAAAATTCCCGACAGGAAGCAATTGAGGTTTCTGTTCTGATTGTCAATTGGCTCTGGTGAAAGCGTCTCGACATGAAGGACCGGGGCCTGTAATAAGGGCAGGAATTCAACAAAAAAGCTAAAAGGCCGCAAGGAGCCTCTGTTAATGACGACCGATTATCGTTCTACTGTTTTTCTGCCGCAGACAGACTTTCCGATGAAGGGAAATCTGCCGAATCGTGAACCTGAAATGCTCGCTCGCTGGGTGGAAGATGATCTTTACAAACGCATTCGGGAACATTCCAAAGGCCGTGAGAAATATATTCTGCATGATGGCCCGCCTTATGCGAACGGTAATATCCATATTGGTCATGCCCTCAATAAAATTCTGAAAGATGTCATTGTCCGGGCCGCACAGATGAGCGGTTATGACGCGCCTTACGTGCCCGGATGGGATTGCCACGGCTTGCCGATTGAATGGAAGATCGAGGAAAAGTATCGCAAGAAGAAAAAATCCAAGGACGAAGTGCCACTGGCCGAATTTCGCAAGGAATGTCGTGATTTTGCAGCACAGTGGGTGGATGTTCAGCGTGAAGAGTTCAAGCGCCTTGGCATTTATGGTGACTGGGATAATCCCTATTTGACCATGGATTTCCCTGCCGAAGCCCAGATTGTGCGCGAATTGCACAAATTCCTGATGAATGGCAGCCTGTATCGCGGATCAAAGCCGGTCATGTGGTCCGTGATTGAGAAAACGGCACTGGCGGAGGCCGAGGTCGAATATCACAATCATACGTCGCATATGGTGGACGTCGCCTTTCCGGTGATCAAGTCCGGGATCGGTGAGTTGGAAGGAGCCGAAATTGTCATCTGGACGACGACGCCCTGGACACTGCCTGCCAATCGGGCCATCTCTTATGGTCCTGATATGGATTACATGCTGGTCGAGGTGAAGGGTATTTCCGAAGAAAGCCTGGTTAACGTCGGTCGCCGTATAGCACTGGCAGAGGCGTTGCTTGGTGATGTCCAGTCTCGTTGCGGCATGACGGATGTTGAGGTGATTACCCGTTTCAAGGGCGCTGATCTTGAAGGCACGATCTGTCATCATCCTTTGCATGGACAGGGATATGATTTCGATGTGCCGCTGTTGCCGGGTGACCATGTGACGACCGAGGCTGGTACCGGGTTCGTTCATACCGCGCCCGGGCACGGGCAGGAAGATTTCGAGGTCGGTCTGGCACACGATATAGAGGTGCCCTTTACCGTTGATGATGACGGCACTTATTATGCGCACGTGCCATTATTTGCCGGTGAACATGTCTACAAGGTGCATGATCACGTTTGTGAGGAACTGACGAAGGTTGGGGCGTTGCTGGCGCGTGATACTCTTGTGCATTCCTATCCCCATAGCTGGCGCTCGAAAGCGCCGCTGATTTACCGCAATACGCCGCAATGGTTTATTTCAATGTCGGAGAACGGGTTGCGGGCCAAGGCGCTGGCGGCTATCGATGATGTGAGGTGGGTCCCGCAGGCAGGCAAGAACCGGATCACCGCCATGGTGGAAGGGCGGCCTGACTGGGTGATATCGCGCCAGCGGGCCTGGGGCGTGCCGATCGCGGTTTTTGTGGCCAGGGAAACCGGCGCGTTGCTGTGTGACGAAGGCGTCAACAAGCGTATCGCGGATGCGGTTGAGGCCGAAGGTGCGGACGCCTGGTTTGAGAGTGATCCGGCGCGTTTCCTGGGCGACCGGTTTGATCCGGCTGATTATGATCAGGTCAGGGATATTCTGGACGTCTGGTTTGATTCAGGCTCGACCCATGCCTTTGTACTGGAAGAACGTGAAGACCTGCAGTCACCTGCCGATTTGTATCTTGAAGGTACCGATCAGCACCGCGGATGGTTTCAGTCATCATTGCTGGAAAGTTGCGGTACGCGCGGGCGGGCTCCGTATAAATCGGTACTGACGCACGGCTTTACCCTGGATGAGAAGGGCATGAAAATGTCCAAGTCGCAAGGGAATGGTGTGGACCCGCAGCAGATTGTCAAGCTTTACGGCGCTGATATTTTGCGCCTTTGGGTCACATCAACCGATTATTTCAACGATCACCGGATTGGTGAGAATATCATCAAGGGGCAGGTGGAAGCCTATCGGAAGATCAGAAATACCTTGCGTTTTCTGCTGGGCAATCTGGCCGGCTTTTCAGAAGACGAGCGGCTTGACCTGTCCGAGATGCCCGAGCTGGAACGCTGGGTTCTTCACCGGTTAAGCGAGCTTGACGGTCTGATCCGGGAATGTGTGGCGAACCATAATTATCATCGCATGCACAGTGCTCTTTACAACTTCTGTATTGTTGATCTGTCGGCCTTTTACTTTGATATCCGGAAAGATGCGCTCTATTGCGACGCGGTGTCGTCCCTGCGCCGCCGGGCTGCGCGTACGGCTCTTGATGCCATATTTCATACCCTGACACGATGGCTGGCGCCTATTCTGGTCTTTACGGCAGAAGAAGTCTGGCAGGCGCGTTATCCGGATGACAAGGATAGCGTGCATCTGAAGGAATATTACAAGGTACCTGAAACATGGCGGGATGATGCGCTGGCAAAAAAATGGCAGAAAATTCGCCAGCTTCGCCGCGTGGTTACAGGCGCATTGGAAGTTGACCGGCGTGAAAAGCGTATCGGGTCCAGCCTGCAGGGGACAGCTAAAGTTTTTGTGCCGGATCAGGCCTATATTGATGCTTTCAAGGGCGTTGATGCTGCTGAAATATGCATTACATCAAGTGCGATGATTGTTGAAGGCGGTGTGCCTGAAGGGGCCTATACACTGGATGACGTCAAGGGTGTGGCAGTCGTAACCGGCGTTGCTGATGGGGGCAAATGTGAGCGCTGCTGGCAGGTGCTGCCAGAGGTTGGTCATGTTGACGGGGCTGAAGACCTTTGCCAGCGCTGCGCCGACGTTGTGTCGGAGGCCGTCTGATCATGGCCCGGTTCAGCATGTTCAAGATCGGCCTTGCCTTGTCCGGCCTGATCGTCCTGTTGGATCAGCTGTCCAAATGGTGGATTCTGAGCGTCTTTCATTTGCCCTTCAGGGGCGTTGTTGAAGTGTTGCCCTTTTTCAATCTGGTCATGGTCTGGAACCGGGGGATGAGTTTTGGCCTGTTCCCGGCCGAGAGCAAAATCGGGCTGGCTGTTCTGTTGCTGATTCCCCTGATTATTGTTGGCGTATTGATTGTCTGGTTGCGCCGGGCGGAAGTCTGGCCTCTGGCACTGGGACTGGGGCTGGTGATTGGCGGTGCCATAGGAAATATGATTGATCGGGCCCGTTTTGGCGCTGTCGCTGATTTTGTTCAGCTTCACGCGGCGGGATATTCATTCTATGTTTTCAATATTGCGGACGCTGCGATCAGCATAGGGGTTGCGTTGCTGCTGTGGGATGCTATCTTTCAACGTCAGGACAAGGCTTGAGTATAAGGCCTGACGATCTGCTGTATCGAGTGAAAGGGACGACAAATAATGTCGCTGAATATGACTGCCCGTAATCTTGTTCGTATAACGGCGCTGCTAAGCGTTACAATGCTTCTGGCCCCCAGTCTTTCGGGCTGTGGTGGCCTCTCGCGGGCGTTGGGTGTCTCCAAGAGACCACCGGATGAATTTACCGTGGTGGGGCGTGCGCCACTGGTGGTGCCGCCGGACTATAATCTGATGCCGCCGAAGAAAGGCAGCGATGTTGGAGCCGCGGCCAATATGCAGGCCGATCCACGCAAGATGGCGTATCAGGCCCTTTTCCCGGTTGGTCGAAATCTTCCCGGTCGCATGCCGGCAATCTCAAGTGGTGATGTGTCTTCCAGCGCGCTTGGCCGTGATCCGTCCGACACCATGAGCGGAAATTATATTTTAAGCCCCGATAATGTCCCCACGAATGATGACATATATCTTGATCATATGAATACCGATAATCAGGGTATTGGTGCGCCACCGGTTGGGGAAGATGTGAAGCCCTGATGGTCAGGATAATGCGTCCTCTGGCTGTGGTGGCCATCATATGTGGTTTGTCTGGTTGGGGTCTGGGTGCCGGAGCTGCCGCCAGTGAGCTGAAAGTTGACCAGTTTACGCTGGAAAACGGGATGCAGGTTGTGGTGGTGCCGGACCATCGGGCGCCAATTGTGACACATATGGTGTGGTACAGGGTTGGCGGTGCCGACGAACCTGAAGGCGTATCGGGTATCGCGCATTTTCTCGAGCACCTGATGTTCAAGCGGACGGATACGCTTGAAGACGGTGAATTTTCCCGAATCGTTGCCAACAATGGCGGTCAGCATAACGCTTTCACATCATACGATTATACTGCGTATTATCAGGATGTGGCCGCTGACCGGCTTGACCTGATGATGAGCCTTGAAGCAGACCGGATGGTCAACCTTAATTTAAAGCCTGAAGATATTGCCACCGAACGGGATGTTATTATTGAAGAGCGGCGCATGCGGCTTGATAATTCGCCCTCGGCCCTGTTGCGGGAGCAGATGTCGGCTGTACAGTTTGTCGCCCACCCCTATGGCACGCCCCTGATTGGCTGGCTGGATGAAATGCGTGGCCTGACGCTCGACGATGCGCTTGAATTTTATCGCCGGTTTTACAATCCGGCCAACGCAATTCTGGTCGTGGCAGGCGACGTGACAACCGATCAGGTACGCACACTGGCCGAAAAATATTACGGGGTCATTCCCGGGCACGAGCTTCCGGCACGCGTCAGGCGCGCAGAGCCTGAGCCAGTGGCGGAAAGACGGGTTAAACTGATCGACAGTCGGGTCCGGCAGGCGGTTTGGCAGCGCAGTTATCTGGCGCCGTCTTATCATCGGGGCAAGACGGAATATGCGATACCTTTAAGCGTTTTGGCGCAAATTCTGGGGGGTGGCAGCACCAGCCGTCTGTATCGGGATCTGGTCGTTGAAAAAAATCTGGCAACATCAGCCGGGGCCGGCTACTCGCCCTCGGCCTATGATTTATCCACCTTTTATGTTTATGCCGTGCCCGTTGCCGGTGCCGATCAGACCGAGGCGATAAAAGCGTCTGATGCCACAGAGGCCGCCGTAGAGAAAGTGCTGGCTGAAATATTGGCAAACGGTGTCAACGAAGAGGAACTTACGCGCGCCAAAGCCAATCTGGTTGCTGCGGCAATCTATGCCCGGGATGATGTTTCGGATCTGGCAAATATCTTTGGCCGGGCGCTGACCGTGGGGCAAAGCGTCGAAGATGTGTTGGCGTGGTCAGATAATATCAAGGCTGTCACGGCAGAAGACGTGGTTGAAGCGGCACGATACGTGCTGCAAAGTCAGAAATCGGTGGTCGGGCTTTTGTTGCCGGAAGCGGCAAGAGGAGAGCCGTGACATGATCAGGAAAGTGCTGACAGGTATCTGGCTGCCATTAACCATGTTTTTTGCACTCCAGTCGGCGATGGCCACAGCGGAGATCAATATTCGCAAGGTGGAAAGCAAGGCGGGCATCCAGGCCTGGCTGGTTGAAGATCACGATATTCCGATCGTAACCATGCGCATCGCTTTTCGGGGTGGTTCGGCAAGCGACCCGGCGGGTAAAGGCGGGTTGGCAAGCATGGTTTCCGGCCTTCTGGACGAGGGTGCGGGGGACTTGAAATCAGAAGAGTTTCAGCAAAGGTTAGATGATGCCTCTATCGAATTGTCCTTTGGGGCCTCGCAGGATGATTTCAGTGCCAGCCTTAGAACATTAAGTGAGAACAAGGCTGAAGCCTTTCATCTTTTGGGTCTGGCGCTCAAGGCCCCGCGGTTTGATGCCCGTCCTGTCAAACGTGTGCGCGGGCAGCTCTTGTCCATGATTGCAAGGTCGAAAGAGCAGCCCGGCCATGTCGCAAGTGAAGCCTGGTATAAACTTGCCTTCGGTGATCACCCCTATGGTTCGGTTTCAAGCGGAACCGTTGACAGCGTAAATGCGATTACCATTCAGGATTTGAAAGATTTTGCGGCCCGACATTTTGCCCGCGACAATCTGATCGTCGGTGTTGTCGGCGACATAAGCCCTGACGAACTGGCTGACCGTCTTGACGTGATATTTGGCACCTTGCCCGAGACAGCGAAGGTCGCCTTGCCGCGTGATGTGACGCCATCCCCTGAACCCGGCGTGCATGTGATCAAAACCCCGTCACCTCAAAGCGTGGTTTACTTTGGTCACAAGGGGATCAAGCGTCGGGACCCGGACTGGTATGTTGCCTATGTGATGAATTATATTCTGGGCGGTGGTGGTTTAACGTCGCGGCTGGCAGACGAGGTCCGTGAAAAGCGCGGGCTGGCCTATTCTGTTTCGACAGGTTTTGCGACATATGACAAGGCGGGTCTGTTTGTCGGCAACGTGGGTACGCAGAATGAGCGAGTGAAAGAATCGATTGATGTGATACGAGATGAAATTGCCCGTACTCGCGCAGAAGGCGTCAGCGCAGAAGAGTTGAAGAATGCGATCACGTATCTGACCGGTTCATATGCCTTGAGCTTTTCGTCAAGTTCTGCAATTGCGGCGCAACTGGTGGGCATTCAGTTGGAAGGTCTGGGGCCTGAATATGTGAACCAGCGCAACGATTTTATCCGCTCGGTTACAGCGCCGCAGATCAGTCGGGTTGCGAAACGTCTGTTGAAGCCGGAAGATTTATCCTGGGTTGTTGTCGGAAATCCGGCAGGGTTTGAGGATGAATTACCACCAGCCTCCGATGCCATGGCTGTGCCTGCTGAATAGAGCTGGTGCCCGGGTTCTTCAATGATATGATTGGCCTGTAAAATTTCAGAATATTCCACGAGGTTAATGTGAAGCTGCGTCTGCTTTCTGAACGTGTTATCAACAGGATTGCGGCGGGCGAGGTCATTGAACGGCCCGCCAGCGCCATCAAGGAACTGGTGGAAAACGCCATTGATGCCGGTGCGCGGAATATCGAAATCGTCATGAATGACGGGGGACGCAGTCTGATCTCGGTGACGGATGATGGCTGTGGCATGACACCCGAGGAACTGGTGCTGTGTGTCGAGCGGCATGCGACGTCAAAGCTGGATGACGATGATCTGACCCATATATCTACCTGGGATTTCGCGGAGAGGCCCTGCCGTCGATTGGCTCGGTCAGCCGTTTTATGATCACCAGCCGGGCTAATGGTGCGGATGAGGCCTGGTCGCTTCGGATTGAAGGCGGAAAAAAGCACGAGCCTGTGCCGGCGGCCCTTCGACAGGGGACAAAAGTTGAAGTCCATGACCTGTTTTTTGCCACACCTGCGCGCCTGAAATTTTTAAAAACAGCCCGGACCGAGTTTTCCTATGCGCAGGATGTGATTCGCCGGCTGGCAATGGCCCATCCCGACATCGGATTTACCCTGAATGATGGTGACCGCAAGGCGTTCAGGGTCTCGGCTGCGCAAGGCGAATTGCTTGACGCGCGCCAGACAAGGCTGGGGGCGGTTCTGGGAGCAGAATTTGCGGATAATTCAGTAGCTGTGGACGCAGAGCGGGGCGCTTTGCGCCTGACGGGGTTTGCCGGGTTACCAACATACAGCCGGGGCAATGCCCAGCATCAGTATTTGTTTGTTAATGGTCGCCCGGTCAGGGACAAGCTTTTAACCGGGGCTGTGCGCGGTGCCTATATGGATTTTCTGGCGCGTGACCGCCATCCTGTTGTGGCCCTTTTTTTGGAAGTACCCTCTGAAGACGTTGATGTAAACGTGCACCCGGCCAAGGCTGAAGTCCGTTTTCAGGATTCAGGGCTGGTGCGCGGGTTGATCGTGGGTGCCTTAAAACATGCACTGGCGATGGCGGGCCATCGGGCGTCAACCACGGTGGCGATGGGTGCGCTTGTGGCTGCCCGGCCCGAGGATACGGGATCTCGTGCGCCCGGTTTGCCGTGGGGGGTGGGAAACAGTTTCAGGCCACCTGCACAACCGCACAGTGGCTTTTCAGAGACGACAGCCACATTGTATCAGCCTTATGGTGGTCCCTCGCAATCCACGCTGGACAATAGCACAAATTTTGGTGCGCCGTATGGTCGGGTGGATGCTCCAGCTCCGGTCGAGGAGCAGGCGGACAGGGCTGTCGATTCCTATCCTTTGGGTGCCGCCCGGGGACAAGTTCATGAAACTTATATCGTTGCCCAGACCCGGGACGGCATTGTTATTGTGGACCAGCATGCTGCACATGAGCGCCTGGTCTATGAACGGATGAAAAAGGCACTGGCAGAAACCGGCGTTGCGCGGCAGATGCTGCTGCTGCCAGAGGTCGTTGATCTGGATCAGACCGGCGCTGATCGGCTGGGTGCGCGCGCAGAAGAACTGGCGGATCTGGGACTGGTGCTTGAAAAATTTGGGGACGGTGCGGTTATTGTGCGGGAAGTACCAGCCATGCTGGGCAAGACCGATATTCAGGGACTGGTACGCGACCTTGCCGATGATCTGGCGGAAATTGATGAAGCGCTCACCCTGCGCGAGAAGCTGGAGCATGTGTGTGGCACATTGGCCTGCCATGGTTCCGTGCGGGCGGGTCGCCGGTTGGCCACGGATGAAATGAACGCGCTGTTGCGTGAGATGGAGGCGACACCTCATTCCGGTCAATGCAATCATGGTCGCCCGACCTATGTAGAGCTGAAGCTTTCTGATATTGAAAAGTTGTTTGGCCGCAGGTAATTCAGACGTTGAGGTCCGTGATCCGGTATATCGTGAACTTTGCATCCCCTTGTGCCCTGCTTTTGGCTTCTGAAAAGCCGGACGGCACCTTTGGTGTTTCATCAGCACCGCATTCTGCAACGATGATTGTGCCGGGGGTCAGCCAGTTTTGCGCCGTCAGGCTGGCGATGGCAGGTTCTATCAGTCCTTTCCGATAGGGCGGGTCCAGAAAGACAAGATCGTAAGGGTTTGTGCTTTGGGGAAGGGCGCATGCGTTTCGGGCAAGAATTTCGCAGCTATCGGTTTCCGCGAGGGCCGTGACATTGGTGCGGACAAGCGCTGCAGCATATGGATCATTTTCAACGAAGGTGATCTGCCCGGCACCACGTGACAAGGCCTCAAGACCCAGTGTGCCGGTCCCGGCAAACAGATCTGCGACGCGTGCGCCGTGTAACGAGAATGCCTTGTCGTGCGCCAGAATATTGAAAAGCGTTTCCCGCAATCTGTCGGTTGTCGGGCGAATACGGGATGTATCAGGGGCCGCCAGTTTGCGCCCCTTGTGCTTGCCCGCAATGATTCTCATGGCGTGCGTGGTCGGCGGGGTTTGGCGGGCGATGTGCGAGGGGCATTTGGTGCCGGTCTGTCTGCCCGGGGTTTGGATTTAATACGCGGCGGCTTGGGGGTTGCCCTGGCCCAGCCGGCACGTCCCTTGGGGTTGGCAGCTTTGGGGCGCTCGGCGCGTGTGGTTTCGGCACCAGACGTTTGACCGGATTCTTTCAGGTATTTTGAGAGCTGGGCGTCGAGGGTGCGTGGTGGCACCAGTTCCACAGCGCCTTTTTGCAAACGACCAAGCTGAAACGGACCATATGACACCCGTATCAGACGATTAACCTCAAGCCCGAAATGTTCGAGAACAATACGGACTTCGCGGTTTTTGCTTCTCGGATGCCGACCTCAAGCCAGGTATTGTCGCCCTGATCCCGCTCGATACTTATCTCGACATCCTTGTAGGTCACACCGTCTATGGTAATGCCGTTCCTGACACTTTCAATCATGTGTGCGGGAATTCGACCATAGGCGCGCACCCGATACCGTCGCAGCCAACCCGTTGACGGTAATTCGAGAAAACGCGCCAGACCACCATCATTGGTCAAAAGCAAAAGGCCCTCGGTATTATAGTCAAGTCGCCCTACGGCGATGACACGTGGTATTTCCGGAGGCAGGGCTTCAAAGACGGTCCGGCGCCCTTCGGGGTCGTGATAGCTGGTGATCAGGCCACGGGGCTTGTGATAACGCCAAATTCTTGGGGGTTCGACAGGCTTGACCGGCTGACCATCAACCACAATGCCCTCGGTCGTTGTGACCAGCGTTGCCGGTGTGGTAATGGTCTTGCCGTTGATTTGCACCATGCCCGCTTCAATCATGCGCTCAACAGCCCGCCGGGAGCCAATACCTGCTCTCGCCAATAATTTGGCAATACGTTCGCCTTTGGGGGGCGTTTGTTCCGCTGTCGTGTCTGGTTCGCTGTTTTCATCGGTCATGGCTTGTTTCCTGAGAGCATTTCCGGCACTCTAGTCTTTGGCCGGGCCGGATGCAAAATCTTTCCAAATATTGTTTGGGTTTGAAAGTCTCTGCCAAGCGTATCATTGTAGAGGAATATTCTTGCTGTCTAACAAATTCATGGCTTTGGCACAGATTCAGGCAGAGGCGGCGGGCGCCCGGGGCGAGGTGCCCGTGGGAGCCATTATTGTGGATCCTGCCTCGGGGCGTGTTATGGCGGAATCCGGTAATCGTATTCTGGAGCTGTTTGACCCGACCGCCCATGCGGAAATGATGGTGGTCCGGGCCGCCTGCAAGCAACTGGCGACAGAGAGGCTGGTGGGGCTTGACCTGTATGTTACGCTGGAGCCATGCCCCATGTGTGCACAGGCTATTTCCCTTGCCCGTATCAGGCGGTTATACTTCGGTGCATCAGATCCGAAAGGCGGGGGTGTTGAAAATGGTCCGCGTGTTTTTGGGCACAAGACCTGCCATCATATACCTGAAATATATGGCGGGATTGGAGAGCAGCAATCGGCCCGGTTGCTGAAGGCGTTTTTCAGGGAGCGGCGCGCCCAAAAACATATGTAATTCAGGACAGGCCTCAAAGGCGGAATAATAATGAACGAATTATCTGAAAAGGTTATGACTCTCGTTATCGCGGCTTTGATCTGGGTGCGTGATCAGGTCATCTCTTATGAGACACTTGGCCAGATCGGTGGCATTCTGGTTGCCTTTCTGGCAGCCTACGGGCTGGTTCAACTGTTATTACCAAGATTGAGGGCTGTGCTGGAAGGGGGGCAGTTCTATCAGAGAATTGCACCATTTGTTGAACCCTTGTACCTGCCGCTTCTCTGGTTGTTTTTTGTCGAAGTGGCCATTCAGATCGCGGGGCAACTTGAATTCTCCCTGTATCTCTTGAGAACCTGTTCGACATTGCTGGCATTATGGATGGTTATTCGTCTGGCGTCGAATGTCATTCGCAATGAATCACTGGCGAGGGCAATTACCAGTGCTGCCTGGGCTATTGCGGCATTAAATATTCTAGGTCTTCTTGAGCCTATGCTCGAGTTTCTGGATCAGGCCGCTGTTACATTTGGCGAGTCCCGTATATCGGCACTGGGTGTTATCTCGGGTATTCTAACGCTTGTCATTCTGATCTGGCTTGCCCTGTTTATTGCGCGTGTTCTTGAACAAAGCCTTGAGAAGGTAACAACGCTTACGCCATCTGCGCAGGTGTTGCTGGGTAAACTGGCCAAAATATTACTGATCGTCATCGCTGTGTTAATGGCGATTTCCAGTACGGGCATAGACCTTACAGCACTGGCAGTACTGGGTGGTGCTATCGGTCTTGGTATCGGTTTTGGTTTGCAGAAGGTGGTGTCAAACCTGATCAGTGGCGTCATTCTGCTGCTTGATCGCTCGATCAAACCGGGTGATGTTGTGGAAGTAAGCGGCAGCTATGGCTGGATCAACAAGCTGGCTGCGCGATATACCTCGGTGATTACGCGTGACGGTCGTGAAATTCTGGTGCCGAACGAGGACATGATTACACAGCCGGTAATCAACTGGACGTATTCGGACAGCAGGGTTCGGCGCAGCCTGCCCGTGGGTGTTGCCTATTCCAGTGATTTACCGAAAGCCATGGATTTGATTCTGGAAGCTGCGGCGGAAACAGACAGGGTTTTAAAATATCCCAAACCCAATTGCCTTATTAAAAGCTTTGGCGACAGCGCGATTGATCTGGAACTGCGGATGTGGATTGAAGATCCACAGAACGGGGTTTCCAATGTGGCGAGCCTTGTGTACTTGAAAATCTGGGAGAAGTTTCAGCAGAATGGTGTGGAAATACCATTCCCGCAGCAGGATACGCATCTGGTTTCCGCGCCCGTATTGAACGACCCGAAGGTCGTTGCGGCCCTTGTCAAAATACTGGGGGGCAAGTCTGATGAAGGTGCCGGGGATGCAGAGCCTAAAGAAAACTAGTTTCCCCGAGTAGTTTTACAAACTGACTATTTTGAACATTGGGCCCAGGCAAGTTCAGCCATGGGCCGCGCCAGCTTGCCATTGGCGATAGCGTGCGCACTTGTGGCTGTGCCTGCAACAACGCGCCCCATAATCCCCTGCAAAATGGCAGCCAGTCTGAACATGCTGAACGCCATGTAAAAATCCCAATGAGGGATATTGTCCCGACCTGTTCGCTTGCAATAGGCGTCTACAAATTCGCTTTCTTCGGGGATGCCCAGTGACTTCAGGTCAAGCCCCTTCATGCCGTTGAAAATTGACGGTGGGCAACGCCATAACAGGCAGGAATAGGCAAAATCGGCCAGCGGGTGGCCCAGAGTGGAAAGCTCCCAGTCCAGAATGGCAAGGACGCGTGGTTCGGTCTTGTCAAAGATCAAATTGTCGATCCTGAAATCGCCATGGGCGATGCTGGCTGTTCTGGTGCCTGGCGCATCGGCAGGAATATTCCGTGGCAACCACTCAATCAGTGCGTCCATCGCCGGAATGTCTTCAGTTTTACCGGCTTCGTACTGCTTGCTCCAGCGGCTGATCTGGCGTTCAATATAACTTTCCGTGCGGCCATAATCACCCAGTCCGATGCGCTCGAAATCAACGTTGTGCAGCTTGGCGATGGTCTCGTTCATGGCATCGAATAATGCTGAACGTTCAGCGGGCTCCAGGCCGGGCAGGGCCGCTTCCCAGAAAATACGGCCATCGACAAATTCCATTATATAAAAAGCTGTGCCGATAATGCTTTCGTCTTCACACAAGGCATAGGTTTTGGCAACGGGTACGTTGGTCTTGCCCAAAGCCGAGACAACTTTATATTCGCGATCAACCGCATGGGCAGACTTCAGAAGCTGTCCGGGAGGCTTGCGGCGCAATACGTAGAATTTTCCGTCTGCCGATAGTTTGTAGGTCGGGTTTGACTGGCCGCCCTTGAATTGCTCAACTTCAAGCGTGCCGGAAAAGCCCTCGACATGTGCGCGCATGTAGTACTCAAGGGCCGCAGTATCAAACTCCAGCCCCTCGCGAACCACCCCGGTGCCTGAAAACTGTTCCTGACGACTTGTCATATTAGCTGGACTTCCCTGAAGTTGTTTCACGTTCGATGGCGCGCCACCCAATATCCTTGCGGTAGAAGCCTTCAGGCCAGTCAACTCTTGCCACGGCCTGATAGGCATTTTCAACGGCTTTGGTGACAGAATGTCCCAGGGCGGTCACATTCAATACCCTGCCGCCATTTGCCTTGATATCCTTGCCGTCCTTTACGGTACCGGCATGAAAGATCTGTACATCTTTTGTGTCGGCTGCTTCTTCCAGATTTCTGATCACGCTCCCTTTTTGGTAGCTGCCGGGGTATCCGTTTGCTGCCATCACAACGGTTGCAGCCGTCCGGTCATCCCACGCGGGCGTTTCCTTATCCAGTGTGCCATCTACTGTGGCAAGCAACAGCGGAAATATGTCGGATTGCAGGCGCATTACAAGGACCTGACATTCAGGGTCACCGAAGCGGACATTGTATTCGATCAGTTTTGGACCCTCTTCATCAATCATCAGGCCGGCATACAGCACGCCTTTAAAGGGGGTGCCGGCAGCGGCCATGCCGTCGACCGTTGGCCGGATGATCTCGTCCATAACACGGCGGGTCATCTTGTCTGTCATGATGGGGGCAGGAGAATAGGCTCCCATGCCTCCGGTGTTCGGGCCGGTATCGCCGTCACCAACGCGCTTGTGATCCTGCGCACTTGCCAGCGCCAGTATGTTCCGGCCATCGACCAGCGCAAAAAAACTGGCTTCTTCGCCTTTTAAAAATTCTTCAATGACCAGTTCATGGCCTGCTTCGCCAAACTGGCCGCCTAGAATTTCATCAATGGCCTCAAATGCTTCGTCCATACTTTCGGCGATGATCACGCCCTTGCCTGCGGCCAGACCATCAGCCTTGATCACGATCGGTATGGCGCTGTTGCTTACAAATGTGCGGGCCCTGGCTGCATCTGTGAACCGTCCGTAAGCGGCTGTGGGAATATTATGCCTGGCGCAAAGGTCCTTGGTGAAGCCTTTTGAACCTTCAAGCTGCGCTGCGGCGGCACTGGGGCCAAAGGCCTTGATCCCTGCCGCGTCCAATGCGTCCACCAATCCGTTTACCAGGGGCACTTCCGGTCCGACGACGACCAGACCGATATCCATCAGCCGACAGAAATCAATGACGGCTTTTTTATCCTCCGCATCAATTTTAACGCATTCGGCGATGTCAGTGATGCCGCCATTACCGGGGGAGCAGAAAAGTTTGCCCACCTGGGATGATTTGGCAAGTGCCCAGCACAAGGCGTGTTCGCGGCCGCCTGATCCGATAACAAGGAGATTCATCAAGGTATTATTTCCGAACTTCTATTGCCTTAAAGGGGTCGAGTTTCTAACATATAGAATTATGGTCCTGTTTTAGCATACAAGAAGGGCAACGCAAGCCAGTGATGGCAGGCCAGACGCAGAAAGATCAACAGAAAGACAAGGCGAAAAGTGACTGATCCGGATTTTCCAGATTTTCGGGGTAACAACCCGGCCAGCAATGTTCGAGAGTTTTCAGTGTCAGAACTCTCTTTTGCCCTCAAACGCACAGTTGAGGAAAATTTCGAATATGTGCGGGTCCGGGGCGAGATTTCGGGATTCAAGCGCGCGGCTTCCGGCCATTTGTATATGGCGCTGAAGGATGAATCGGCGGTCCTTGATGCGATATGCTGGAAAGGCGTGGCGTCAAAGTTGAAGATCCGGCCGGAAGATGGTCTGGAAGTTATCGCGACGGGCAAGCTGACGACTTTTCCGGGCAGATCCAAGTATCAGATTGTGATCCAGTCCATGGAAGCGGCGGGCGTTGGTGCCCTGATGGCATTGCTGGAAGAGCGCCGCCGTAAACTGACCGCTGAGGGGGTGTTTGATGCTGCGCGCAAGCGGCCCATACCCTATTTGCCCGGGGTGATCGGGGTGATTACCTCGCCGACAGGGGCCGTCATTCGCGATATTCTGCACCGGTTGGCAGACAGGTTTCCACGCCACGTGCTGGTCTGGCCTGTGCTTGTACAGGGTGAAACGGCAGCGGCGCAGGTTGCTGCTGCTATTCGCAGATTTAACCGGATTGAAGCGGGGGGGCGCATACCAAGGCCGGATGTGCTGATTGTTGCACGCGGTGGCGGCAGTCTGGAAGACCTGTGGGCATTTAATGAGGAAATTGTGGTACGCGCCGCAGCCGAAAGTGATATTCCCCTGATTTCCGCCGTCGGGCACGAAACAGATACGACACTGATTGATCATGCAGCAGACTTGCGCGCGCCCACGCCTACGGCAGCAGCAGAGATGGCGGTGCCGGTCCATGCGGACCTGATATACACCATTAACGATCTGGCGCGGCGGCATGATCAGGCGAAAAGCCGCTACTTGACACGGTATCGCGACCGGTTGCAGGGGCTGGCGCGGGCCTTGCCGTCGCTGAATGATCTGCTGGCGTTGCCGCAACAGCGCTTCGATAGCCTGACGGAAAGACTGCCGCGCGCTGCAAAAGCCAATATTCAGGCGCATCGTTCGCGTCTGGAAACAGCGTCGGCGCGGCTGGCGATACTTGGTCCTGTTCGCCAGCTTGAGCGGAAGCAATCAGGCTTGTCGGATATCGAGGCCCGGTTGCATCGGGCCATGGACCAGAATATCCGTGACGCCAGAGCGCGTCTGGCGATGGTGTCGGGTCAGTTAAAGCCTGCCGCATTGGGGCGCGACTTGACGCGGCACGTGCAAAGCCTGGACAGATTGTCAAAAAGAATGGGCGTAACTTTTGCCGGACATCTCCAGCGAATAGAGCGGGACTTCGTATCGAAAAGTCGCTTGCTGGAGAGCTTCAGTTATCACAAGACGCTTGGCCGGGGGTATGCTGTGGTGCGTGATGGCGGCACAGGTGCGCTGGTGACCAAAACCGCCGGGGTGGTTGCCGGTCGCCAGCTCAATGTGGAATTACAGGATGGCAGGGTGGACGTGGTTGCCGCAGGTGCCGGTAGTGCCAGACCTGTGCCGGCGAAGCGCCCAGCGTCGCGTCCTGTAGCCAGTGACGACAAACAAGGAACATTGCTATGACAGGTACGGGTTATGATGGATAAACTGAACGGTATGTTCGGCGCGGGCGAGCCTGCGGAACTGTATTATACGTTAAGTGATTACGAAATCGTTCACCCTGGCGCATATGTCTTGTGTGCTGTAACGGGTCAGAGAATTCCGCTGGAACAGTTGCGGTACTGGAACTCTTTTGAACAGGAGGCCTATGCCTCGGGAGAGATCGCCACACGGCGTCAAAGTGAGTTGAATGATGATAAAGATTAAAGCTTTCAGTTTTTTGGCGATGTTGTTTCTGGTGGCTGCCCCGTGCGGCGGGGCCAGCGCAGGCAATTCAGGCGGACTATCGCTGGAAGGTCGCTTCTCTCAAGGGGGTATGGTGCTGGGCCAAACCCTGCCGGGGGCAATTGTGTCACTGGACGGGCGCGAAATTCGGGTCGGGCCGGAGGGCCGGTTTGTATTTGGATTTGGCCGGGATGCCGAAACCCGGGCTTCGCTAAAGGTTGTATTGCCTGACGGGGAACAGGAAGTCAGGGACATTGTTATTCTTAAGCGCGACTATGATGTTCAAAGAATTGACGGGCTGCCATCCAAAATGGTCAGCCCGCCGGCTGAAGTGCTGGCCCGTATTGCGCGTGAGAACAGGCTTGTGGCAGAAGTCCGGCGGCTTGACACCGAGAATGTGTGGTATGCGGGTACATTCATCTGGCCAGCCAAAGGCAAAATGACGGGGGTTTACGGGAGCCAGCGGGTGCTGAACGGGGAACCAAAACGACCCCATTTCGGGCTGGACGTGGCGGCACCGGTCGGGACGCCGGTTGTGGCGCCCGCTACGGGCAAGGTTATGATGGCAGAAGATAATCTCTATTACACCGGGGGTACGGTGATGCTGGATCACGGTCACGGGGTGACTTCGGTCCTGATGCATCTCAGTGCGGTTGAGGTGACGCTTGGCCAAACAGTGCGTCAGGGAGAGCAGATCGGCAGGATGGGGGCAACAGGGCGCGCCACAGGGTCACACGTGGACTGGCGTGTTAACTGGTTTGATGTTCGCCTTGATCCACAATTTCTGGTCGAAGGGTTGCCAGCTCCCCTTGACTGAAAAAGGTCTGAGAGGGGTTCAGGCGCGGCAAGAGCGGTCGCAAGGCATCCATGACCCGGTCCTGAACTGCCTGACTGTCGGCTGCAACCTGACGTGCCGCTGCGGAATGCTGCTTTACCACGGATTCGTCCGACAGAAGCCGGCATAATTCCAAAGCCAGAGAATCGCAATTTTGCACCATTTTGATGGCCCCGGCGGCCCGCAGGTCGCTGATGGGTTCCAGATAGTCGCTGCAATAAGGGCCGATCAGCAGGGCGCAATTCTGGCTGGCGGCTTCAAGCGGGTTGTGCCCGCCCCGATCTATCAATGTACCGCCGACCAAAACGATGGATGATACACTATAGAAAAGGCCCATCTCGCCAACTGTGTCGACGATATAAATATTTGTGTCCCCGGTGATCGGTTGCAACTTGCTGCGCTGTGCGGCCAAATGGCCATGGCGTGCGACCAGTGTTGCCACCTCTTTGCCGCGCTCGGGATGGCGCAATGCAATAATTGTCAAAAGATCGGGAAATTTTCCTCGCAGTTGGACAAGTGCCTGAGAGATAATCTCTTCTTCCCCTTTATGGGTAATCGCAGCCAGCCAGACCGGCCTGCTGCCTGTTTCATGTCTGAATTGATCGACCAGATCGGTGTCGGTCGTCAGCCGGGAGGCCGCATATTTAAGGTTGCCCAGCCTTTTTGCGTCTGTAATACCAATCACTTTTAAACGTGCCGCGTCCCGAATGCTTTGGGCGCAAATCAGATTGAATGCGGTAAAAAGCGGGGGGATAAATCCCGGTATTCTATACCATTTTTTGAACTCCGCCTTGGTCAGGTGGGCGTTCAGCAGCGCGAAAGGAATCTGCCGCTCGGCTGTTGCCATTACCAGATTGGGCCGCATGTCGGTTTCCATCCATATGCTGGCGTCCGGCTGCCAGTGGTTGAGAAAGCGGGCGACTGATCTTGGCGTATCGATAGGCACAAACTGATGAATGACACCCTTAGGCAAGCGTTGTACCATTAAATGAGCCGATGCAGGGGTGCGGGTGGTCATTAATATCCGGTATTCCGGACTTAGTCTGGAAATCAGCGCAAGCGCTGAATGTGCCTCGCCGATATCTGCGGCATGAACCCACAACAGCAATCCGTCGGGACGAGGCTGGCCGGTCCGGCCCAATCGCTCGGCGATACGACTTTCATCCTCGCGGCCCTGTTTGAGGCGCCGGTGCAAAAATAATCTGCTAAATGGCTGAAATGCGCAGGTCGCCTTGCGATATAAACGAAGAAGGGGTGTTGCAGAGAATTGCTTGCGGCCCTGAAAGTGGCCGGTATCTGAAGCCTGATGTTCTTCAGGGCTTGTGCCACCCGCCCCACAGTTTTCTTGCGACCGGCAAGAGGCTTCGCCCGTTTGTTCCGAATCTTCACAAATTTCGCTTCGGACCCCAAGTTGCATCTGGCCCGCTACCTCATTCGTAAAAAGTTGTTTTGTCGCCCCCCATGAACTTTCGCATTGTACATCAAAACGGGCTATAAAACAGAAATTTGATAGAGTTGAAGTGGGCAGGGGGCGTTTTCGTGTATTTTTGGCTACAAAATAATCACATGATTAAAATAAAGGCAATAATATGTTGCATTGCACAATAAGTCGATAGCGGTTTCCGGGGGCAAGTTACAGTGCATTGATCCGAAGCAATTAGGGCTGGAGCCAAATTTTTGACATATTTCAACGTCAGAAGGTCTGTTGGCACGAATTTTGATAGGTAAGTACTGCTATCAGGAACGATAGCATGAGCCAATGTTCAACATAACAGAATTAAATGATAAGGAAGCGCACATGAGATTAATAAATAACACCTTTCATGCAACGTCAGCTTTGGTGGCCTCTTTTGCCCTTGCAGGAACGTTGTTCACAGCAGCGCCTGCTTTGGCCGAAGAAGATGGTTTTCCCGGTGAATTCACAGGATATGCCACACTTGCGTCCGAGTATATATTCCGTGGTGTTTCCCTCTCTGATGACGAGCCTGCCATTCAGGGCAGCATTGACTACGCGCTGGGCGGCTTCCATGCGGGCGTTTGGGGGACAAGCGGTGAATTTGGTGACGGCAATATCGAGCTTGATTACACCGTTGGGTACGGTGGTGCTGTTGATGCCTATTTCTACGATGTCACGCTGATTTATTATACCTATCCGGGTGACGGTGGCGATGGCAACTATTTCGAGGTAGTGGGTACAGTCGGTCGCGACTTTGGCATTGTCTCAACCAGCGCCGGTGTGGGGTATACGCCAAAAGGTCAGGACGCTTTCGCTGATGATGACGCCCTGTATCTGTTCGCGGATGTCGATGTGCCTATCCCGAATACGCCATTGAGTGCGGGGTTCCATCTCGGGTATGAAGATTTCGGCATTGGCGGTACACGGACTCACTGGACAGCCGGGCTGTTCGCTTCCTTCGCCGGACTTGAATGGGGCGCGCAATATGTTGACACCAACCGGGACGGTTCCGGGCTGGGGTCACGTGCGCTTTTGAGTGTTACAAAATCCTTCTGATCATACCGGATCATACAGAAAAGGGGCCTGCCGGCATGTACCGGCGGGCCTTTTTTATACAGATTTGTGAGACGGGTTAATTTCCGGCGATTGTCATGCCATCAATTCTAACCGTTGGGGCGTTGGTCCCGTATCTGAATTCCAGATCATTCGCCGGGACAAGGGCGGCAAACATGTCTATCAGATTACCGGCAATTGTCATTTCACTGACCGGGAAGGCGATTTCGCCGTTTTCGATCCAGAAACCCGAGGCCCCGCGGCTGTAATCACCTGTAATGCCGTTCACGCCCATGCCAATAAGTTCTGTAACATAGAAGCCCTGCTTGATATCGGCAATCATGTCTTCCCGTGTCATGTCGCCCGGGGCCATATAGAGATTGGTGGTTCCGGCACCAGGAGGACCCGATGTGCCACGGCTTGCGCGCCCGTTTGATTGCAGGCCCAACTGGCGGGCTGATGCACTGTCCAGCAGCCAGGTTGTCAGCACGCCGTCTTCGATGACGTCCAGTTTGCCGTTTTTTACGCCTTCACCATCAAAGGGCTTTGAGCGCAGGCCGCGCTTCAGGTGGGGATCGTCAATAATACGGATCCCTTTCCCAAAAACTTTCTTTCCCAGACTTGATTTCAGAAAACTGGTGCCGCGGGCAATGGAATGTCCGTTGATGGCACCCGAGAAGTGCCCCAGCAGTGACGACGACACCCGGGGATCAAATAATACCGGGGCCTGGCAGGTCTTGACCTTTCGGGCATTCAGGCGTCGCACGGTTCGCTCGCCAGCGCGTTGGCCAATGATTGCAGGATCTTCCAGATCGGAATAGTGTCGGGCCGAGCTATAATCGTAATCCCGTTCCATGGATGTGCCATTCCCGGCCAGAACCGAGACGCTGGTGCCATGGCTGGAACTTTTATAATCTCCGGCGAATCCGCTACTGGTCGCAAGGTGTATGGCGGAATGCGACCAGCTGGCGCTTGCCCCTTCGGAATTGGTCACGCCTGCAACACTTCTGGCAGCATCTTCTGCCTTTTGGGCATTTTCCTGCAGAATATCCGTATTCAGTTCTGTCGCGTCAAAAATATCGTTATCGGGCCAGGGTTGATGCGCCAGCAGGTTCGGGTCGGCCAGTCCGGCATAGGAATCTTCAGGCGTATTACGCGCCATATCGACAGCTCGCTCTGCCAAAGCCGTCAAAAGCGGTTTTCTGATGTCTGTTGTTGAGACGATGGCCTGACGGTTGCCAACAAAGGCGCGCAAGCCCAGATCACGACCTTCCGAGCGCTCCACATCTTCCAGCTCGCCCAACCGAAAGGACAAGCTTTCTGACATCCCTGAAACCAGAACCGCATCTGCCGATGTGGCGCCGGCCTTCAGGGCAAGGTCAATAAGATATTCGAGCAGTATGGAACCGTCTGTCGCAAGTTCCGGTGATGTGGTTTTTTTTGTTGGCATTGGCTTGAATTTTACCTGTCATGACTATGTGTGAAGTCATCGGTAACGCTAAACATCCCTTTCGTCAACACGGGTGTCCGGCCCGAACCATGAAAGAGAGTATCCAATATCCAGAAATGCTCGGAAATGATACTATTTATGTGGTTCTGTTCTATTATAGATGTAATTAATAAATTGAAACCAATCGGTCTTTTGATGTATACCTAAACACAGAAGGATGCCTGCCAGAGTGTATGTCAAAATATTAGTCTGGCAAACTCCGGACAATAACAATATTGGGGAATAGAGATGAATAATACAGATGCAGCCATTTTTTCTGGCTTTCCTGCTATTGCGCCTCAGGCCATGCATTTGCTTGAAGATTGTGCCTGTTTCCGATTGCGCAGAGCATCACGGACCATTACGCGTCATTTTGACGAAATCATGGAGCCTGCGGGCCTGAGGGTGACGCAGTTTAATATTCTTGCCGCCGTTGATGAGGCTGGCAGTTTGACCATCTCAAGACTGGCTGCGGATCTTGGCATGGATGCCTCCACCATTGCGCGAGGCCTGAAACCGCTGGTGCGCAACGGTCTGCTTGTATGCTCTGTCAATCGTGACAGGAGATGTAAAACTGTCAGGCTGTCGCCGGAAGGGTCGATGACGCTCGCTGCGGCAGTGCCCTTGTGGTTCAAGGCGAATGAATTGCTGCGCCAGATCATGAGCGCGGACATAATTTCAGAAACAGGCAAAAACCTGTCACGTCTTGTCGATGGTCTTGAGCAACGGGGGCGTTTGTCCTGTTCCTGAAAGGTCAGCGTTTTTTCCAGATTGGGGTGCCGGAGCCGGGAATCCCCAATTTTGACCATTTTTCCGTGACCGTGGAAATAATATTGGCGTCCATCGCAATTTCGCGGCCCCATTCACGATGCGTTTCAGGTGGCAACTTGTTGGTCGCATCCATACCGATTTTTCCACCCAGACCGGATTCCGGAGAGGCAAAATCCAGATAATCAATCGGTGTGCCCTCAACGACTGTAATGTCACGCGCCGGGTCCATGCGGGTTGACATCGCCCACATTACCTCTTTCCAGTCTCTGGCGTTGATATCATCGTCAACGACAATAACAAATTTCGTGTACATAAACTGGCGTAAATAGGACCAAATACCCATCATCACGCGTTTTGCATGGCCGGGGTAAGCTTTTTTTATGGAGACGACAGCGATACGATACGAGCACCCCTCCGGCGGTAACCAGAAATCAACAATTTCCGGAAACTGCTGGATGATCAGCGGAATAAAGACCTCATTCAGTGCCTCGCCCAAAACGGATGGTTCATCGGGCGGGCGGCCTGTATAGGTTGACAGGTAAACGGGCTGCTTGCGCATGGTGATGGCGGTGACTGTAAAGACCGGAAACTGTTCAACAGCGTTGTAGTAGCCGGTATGATCACCATAAGGCCCTTCATCGGCATATTCATCCAGAGAGACAAAGCCTTCAAGCACGATTTCAGCGTTCGCTGGCACCTTGAGGGGGACAGTCTTGCAATCGACAAGTTCCGCCTTGGCACCACGTAACAGGCCTGCAAATTGATATTCGGACAGCGTTTCCGGTACGGGCGTCACTGCTGCCAGAATGGTGCCGGGGTCGGCGCCGATTACAGCAGCAGCGGGCATGGGCTCGGGCTTGCTTTTTGACCAGCGGTGATGATGTTGTGCCCCGCCACGATGCTTTAGCCAGCGCATAACGGTACGATTGCGACCCAGAACCTGCATCCGGTAGATACCCAGGTTGTAATTGTCTTCACGGGCGTCTGACGGCCCTTTGGTGACAACCAGCGGCCAGGTGATTAACGGGGCCGGTTCGCCGGGCCAGCATCCCTGTATGGGCAGGCGTGACAGATCGACCTGATCGCCGGTCAGGACGACTTCGTGGACCGGCGCTTTTGACAGCGTTTTGGGTCGCATTGTCATGGCTGTTTTAACCAGCGGCATCATGTCTAGCGCTTCACGCCAGCCCCCCGGCGGCTCCGGTTGACGCAATAATGCCAGTGTTTCGCCGATTTCCCGCAACTCGCCCGGTTTGCGGTTCATGCCCATTGCCACCCGCTCGACAGTGCCGAACAGATTAACCAGTACAGGCATGTCACAGGGTGACCCGTCAGGCCCTGCAGGGTTTTCAAACAGCAGGGCAGGCCCACCTTCGGCAATAACCCGGGTCTGAATTTCAGTCATTTCCAGGTGGGTGTTTACCGGTTCGGTGACACGCACCAACAGCCCCCTCGCTTCGAGATCCGATATAAAATCGCGTAGGGAATGATAGGGCATGGTGTATATCCGTTTGGGGCGAGCGCGGGTCTTGTCAGGCGGCTTTTTTTGCCTGTTCTATCGAACGAATGATAATGTCAGCCGCAACATCTGCGTCTTCCCAGCCTTTGATATCAACCCACTTGCCGTCTTCCAGATCTTTATAGTGCGCAAAGAAGTGCGAAATCTGATCGATCACAATTCTGGGCAATTCCTTGTAGGATTCGACACCGGCATAAAAAGGAAACAGCTTTGTCGCGGGGACCGCCAGAATTTTTTCATCCATTCCGGCTTCGTCTTCCATCATCAAAACGCCAATAGGCCGGGCGCGAACGATGGACCCGGGAATAAACTGGCTGCGGGCGACAATCAGAACATCAGCCGGGTCGCCGTCATCAGAAAGTGTGTGGGGAATGAAGCCATAGTTGCATGGATACCGCATGGATGTGTGCATAATCCGGTCGACAAACAAAGCGCCAGATTCCTTGTCCATTTCATATTTTACCGGATCACCGCCGACGGGAACTTCAACAATGACATTAATATCCCATGGCGGATTGGCACCAACAGGTACCTTGGAAATATCCATTTTTACTCTTACTCCGAATTTTCAACTGTTGTCTGGTCTGCTTAACTGATCTGGCCTGCAAGTGCTGCTGCAAATACGATCCAGCCGAAGGTTCTGTTTGCCCGAAAATGTTTCAGGCAGCTATCCGACGAATGAATATCCACCGACGTAATCTGATGAATAAGGTGCGATGCAGCAAGAATGAGCAGGGGATAAAACAAAACGCCAGTATTTGCAAGCCATCCGGACAGGGTGATCAGGAATATTGCACCGCCATAAAAACCCCAAAGCCATTTCCCGGTGTCCGCCCCGAATTTAAGGGCGGTTGACTTCAGGCCAATCGCCAGATCGTCTTCCTTGTCCTGATGGGCATAGATTGTGTCGTATCCCAATGTCCAGCAGATGCCGGCCAGATATAAAACAACAGGAGCAAGGCCAATGCTGTCCCTGTATGCAGCCCACCCCATCAGGGCCCCCCAGTTGAAGGCAAGGCCCAGAAATATCTGGGGCCAATAAGTGAACCGCTTCATGAAAGGGTAAATGGCAACGAGTGCCAGTGAAATCACCCCAAGACCAATGGCTGTGGGAGGCAGTTGCAACAAAACCAGCAGCCCGGCAAGACAGAGCGCCAGCATGAAAAGAATGGCCTGGCGAACAGTTATGGCGCCGCTGGGCAACGGTCGTGCCTGCGTGCGGGCAACGCGGCCGTCAAAGTTGCGATCGACGATATCATTATAGGTGCAGCCTGCCCCGCGCATGGCGACAGCACCGATGTAAAAGAGAACATACAGCGTCCAGGAATCAGGGCCGGCCCCGGCCAGGGCGAGGCTCCACCAGCACGGCCAGAGCAACAGCCACCAGCCAACAGGACGGTCGGCCCGCATCATGCGAAGATAGGGTTTGGCAAATTCCGGCGCACGCTCATCTACCCAGCTGCCCTTTACGGCATCGGCGGGGCGGTCACTGTGATGATGATTCTGATCTTCGTCTGTCATTGCAGTCGCCTCATGACACCGTTATGTGCTATTTCGTTAGCAAGCTCAAGTATGATTTAGTCGCTATGACCAGCGGGAATTGCGGACAAATGGCCAAAGATATTGAAAATCAACCCTCTCGCCCGAAGTTGAGAATTTATGTTCAGGCTGTGCTGACGGAAGGGGCAAAAGTCGGCCTGTCGCCCAATCAGGCGCATTACCTGCAACATGTCATGCGCTGCAAGGCCGGTGACGAAATTGGTCTTTTCAACGGGCAGGACGGCGAATGGTTGGGGCGGATCGATGGTTTTGGCAAGGGCTGGTGTTCGGTTGAAGCCCTCAGTTTGACATATGTGCAGCGTCCGGAGCCGGATTTATGGTACCTGTTTGCGCCGGTTAAACGGGATCGTCTTGATTATATGGTCCAGAAGGCAACAGAAATCGGTGTCTCGCACATTATGCCGGTTCTGACCCGGCATACCATGGTGAAGCGGATCAACAATGACAGGCTGCTTGCAAATGCCGTTGAAGCGGCAGAGCAATGCGGTCGACTATCTGTGCCGGAAGTGTTGCCCGAAGAAGCTTTGGACACGGTACTTGACAGCTGGCAATCCGAACGGCGTCTGATTTTTTGCGATGAGGGCGGAGATGCCAGGCCATTAGCCAGGGTGTTGACGGATGCAAAATCGGATCTGCCAGAAAAATACGCAATTTTAATTGGACCGGAGGGTGGTTTTGACAGGCGTGAACGGGAAATTCTTCGGGCACGTGATTTTGTGATACCTGTGACATTGGGCCCCAGAATTTTACGTGCAGATACAGCTGCTGTTACGGCGCTTTCCCTGTGGCAAGGCATTCTGGGCGACTGGTCGTGAGCCGATGTATCATTCGGCCAGTCATGGAAATGTGATCACTTCAATCAAACCAATTTGTTGCAAGTTTAATCTGGATAGGTTCTAAACAGGTAAAATCAGGCTGTCACGCGACGCCTGCGCATGGATATTGTCGAGAGAACAAACAATGAGTATGAAAATCGCCCAGGCAGGGGAAGCTAAAAGTCCTCTAATCACGTCAAAATCCCGGATCCTGGACTATATGGCGACTGGCTCGAAGCCTCGCGCGGACTGGAAAATTGGCACCGAACACGAAAAATTCGGCTTTGTACTGGCTGACCGCAAGCCCTTGACTTACGACGGGCCACAGGGAATCAGGGCTATTCTTGAAGGGCTGCAGGTTTTTGGCTGGCAGCCGGTGATGGAAGGCGAATTTATTATTGGATTGACCATGAAGGGGCAGTCTGTATCTCTCGAACCGGGCGGCCAGCTTGAGCTTTCAGGGGCTGCCCTGCACAATCTTCACCAGACCTGTGACGAGGTTCATACGCATCTTGATCAGGTTAAAACGGTAGCTGAAAAGCTTGGTGTCGGGTTTATCGGATTGGGGTTTCATCCGACAGCCAAACGATCTGAAATTCCCATGATGCCCAAGGGGCGTTATAAAATCATGAGCGCCTATATGCCGAAAAAGGGTGATCTGGGGCTCGATATGATGTTTCGGACCTGTACTGTACAGGTCAATCTGGATTTTTCGTCTGAAGCCGATATGGTCAAGAAATTCAGAACCAGTCTGGCGTTGCAGCCCATTGCGACGGCGCTTTTCGCCAATTCACCCTTCACGGAAGGCAAACCGAACGGCTTCGAGAGTTATCGCAGTCACATCTGGACCGACACCGATCCGGATCGGTGCGGCATTCTGCCATTTGTCTTTGAGGATGGGATGGGATTCGAGCGCTATGTTGATCACGTGCTGGATGTGCCGATGTATTTCGTCTATCGGGACGGCAAATATATTGATGCGAGTGGCCAGTCTTTCCGCGATTTTATGGCTGGAAAACTGCCAGCACTTCCGGGAGAGGTTCCGTCGATCAGCGACTGGGAAGACCATATGAGCACATTATTCCCGGAAGTCAGGCTTAAACGATTCCTCGAAATGCGCGGGGCTGATGGCGGACCGTGGCGGCGGCTGTGCGCGTTACCGGCACTATGGGTTGGCCTGCTTTATGATGATGCAGCCCTTGAAGCGGCATGGAAACTTGTGAGCGACTGGAGTCATGAAGAACATCAGTATTTAAGGGATCATGTCCCGCGGTCAGGTCTGAAAACATCTTTCCGGAACCGGGAATTGCGCGATCTGGCTGCGGATGTGGTCGCCATTGCCCGTGAAGGGCTCAAATCGCGGAATTGTTTGAACAGTCTGGGCGAAAATGAATCCCATTTTGTCAACGCCCTTGAAAATGTGATTGAAGATGGACGTACGCCAGCGGAATCAAAACTGGATATGTTCAACAATAAATGGGGCGGGGATATCGATCGTCTTTTTGATGAATGCGCCTATTAATCATCCGCCTGCTATTCATCCAGAGTCGGCTTGATGCCTGTCGGCAGGCCATCAATGCTGCCCCGGTTTTTGTTTAGACGGTATTCCTCGATATATGATTCTGATTGTTTTTGCCACATGTCGGGCAAGGTGTTCCGTGACTTCACAAGGTCATAAACAGGAACGCCAAACCCGCATGATGTCTGTACGGTGTCAATATCGATCACAAAAATCTGCCGCGTGCCGGGCAGCAGCGTGAAGCATGCACTGTATTGGGCCCAGTCAGTGTCCCGCGGCTGAACACTTTTGCCCTTGCCGTATATGCGGAGAATCAAGGGTTTCAGACTGAAGCTGCAAAACATCAGCGTGATTCGTCCGTTCTCCAGAAGATGTGCAGCCGTTTCATTCCCGCTGCCTGCCAGATCCAGATAGGCGACCTGGCCTGTATTTACGACGGAAAAGCAGTCCAGTCCTTTTGGCGAAAGGTTGATGCGCCCATCCTTTCCGGGAGCGGTAGCCACAAAAAACATCGCCTGGTCACCGATAAACTTGATATGCCTGTCTTGCAGCGACGATGAGAATTCCGCCATTTTTCTGAACCTTGGTTTCGATTTTATGCCGCCGTGCCGCCAACGGTGATACCGTCAATTCGTAATGTGGGTTGGCCGACGCCTACGGGCACACTTTGGCCTGCCTTGCCGCAAACGCCAATTCCGCTATCAAGTTTCAGGTCATTGCCGATGGCGCTCACTCTGGTCAGGACGTCCGGGCCATTTCCAATCAGGGTAGCGCCTTTGACAGGTGCGCCCAGTTTGCCATTTTCAATCATATAGGCTTCGGTGCAGCTAAATACGAATTTACCGCTGGTAATGTCGACCTGTCCCCCGCCAAAATTCACGGCATACAGACCGCGTTTGACTGATTTTATTATTTCCTGGCGGTCGCGGTCTCCGGCCAGCATATAGGTGTTGGTCATGCGGGGCATGGGTGGACAGGCATAAGACTGGCGGCGGCCATTGCCCGTTGGGGCGACCCCCATCAGACGGGCATTCATGCGGTCCTGCATATATCCTTTCAGAATGCCATCTTCGATCAGGACGGTGCGCTGGCCGGGGGTGCCTTCGTCATCAATAGTGATAGAGCCCCGACGTTGATCAAGCGTACTGTCATCGACAACAGTAATGCCCGGTGCGGCGACTCGCTCACCGATCAGGCCGGAAAAGGCCGAGGTCTGTTTGCGGTTAAAGTCACCTTCCAGGCCATGTCCGATTGCCTCGTGCAACAAGACGCCAGGCCAGCCCGGCCCCAGAACAACATCCATCTCACCGGCAGGTGCCTGCACCGAAGACAGATTTACAATGGCCTGACGCAGGGCATCGTCCACGGCACTTTTCCAGGATGACGGATCAAAAAGGCTTTCATAGGCATAGCGTCCTCCCATGCCGTGGTACCCGCTTTCCTGTCGGTCACCGTCTGCGGCTACAACGCTGACGCTCAATCGGACGAGGGGGCGAATATCACGTGATATCTGGCCGCCGGCACGAATAATTTCGACGGTTTGCCATTCTCCGGACAATGTCGCTGAAACCTGCCGCACCTTCGGGTCCAGCGCGCGGGCATAGGCATCTATCTCTTCCAGAAGCCTGATTTTCGAATCAAAGGGAAGCCCGTCTATTGGGTTTTCATCATTGTAGAGGTGCCGGTTTGTCTTGTCCGGCCCGATGCTCGCCGTGCCGGTATGGCCGCCGCGCACAGCCTGAACAGTTTCTGCGGCACGTGCGAGGGCGCTTTCACTCAGTTCGGCAGCATGCGCGTAGCCTGTGGCTTCGCCCATAATAGAGCGCAGGCCAAATCCCTGCATGGTGTCGAAGTTCGCATTCTTTAAACGCCCGTCATCAAACGTGAAACTCTCGCTCTGGGCATACTCCAGATACAGTTCGCCATCATCCATACCATGCAGGGCCTTATCCACAAGGCGCAGGGTATTATCTTTGTCCAGATCATTCTGGGTATAAAAAAGTTTGTCGGAATTTGAGGTCAAGGTCATAAAATACGGTCGCTTTTCTTTATTTGTGTGATTTCCGGCAAGGGTGGAAATGCCCTGATTGTTAATGATGTCAGGCTCTATATTTAGACATCCTGGCCATGGGTTCAATGGATTATGTCGCTGTTGGTGCGTGAAGCGGGTTGTCGAGGGTATTTTTTCTGGTATAACGACCTCGCCGATGGCATATATTACAGATGAATTCGGCTGAGTATGTTTGGCGGAATTATCAGGCAACATATCTGGCCACAGTTGAAATGACCGGTCTGGATTTGGATGCCGGGAACATAAAGAGGTAGTCGTGAACATGGTGTTCAAGAAGGTCATAACTGCGGCGACGGGTTTTCTTGCTGCATTAAGTGCAGGTTTGGTGAATGCTGTTGCGGCATCAGGACATCCGGAGCCCTGGCAGATGCTGACACAGGCACCTGCTGCGTCAAGGATGGAAGAAATTGTCAGTTTTCACAATCTTTTGCTTGTGATTATTACAGCAATTACACTGCTGGTTCTGTTCCTGCTTGTTTATGTGGTTATACGTTTCAGAAAAAGCGTCAATGCGACGCCTTCCAAAACATCACATAATACCCTGATCGAGATTTTGTGGACGGTTGTGCCGATTCTGATTCTGGTTGTGATCGCCATTCCTTCATTTAAGCTGCTGTATTACACTGATCGTATTCCTGAAGCAGACATGACGATCAAGGCAGTTGGCCACCAGTGGTACTGGAGCTATGAATATCCCGACCATGGTGATTTTGCCTTTGACGCCTTTATGATTGAAGATGCTGACATTGGCCCGGATCAGCTTCGTTTGCTGAGCACGGATAATCAGGTTGTTGTGCCTGTCGGGACGACCATTCGGGTGATCATTACATCGACCGATGTTTTACATTCATGGGCTGTGCCTGCACTGGGCATCAAGACAGATGCCGTGCCCGGACGCTTGAATGAAACATGGTTCAATGCTGACCGGGTTGGCACTTACTATGGTCAGTGTTCTGAATTATGCGGCGTTCGCCATGGTTTCATGCCCATCGAGGTTAAGGTGGTCAGTCAGGAAGATTTTGACGCCTGGCTGGTTGAGGCCAGGGAAGAATTTGCGGCAATTGATGCCCCTTTAACACAGGTTGCGCTTGCCGCGCGGCTGAACTGATTTTGTAGGTAGGAGTTCAAGATGGCATATGGCAAAGCGGCAGAGGCACATGGTGCACACGACCATCCCACAGGATGGCGGCGCTGGCTATTTTCGACCAACCATAAAGATATCGGTACAATGTATCTGATATTCGCTGTAATTGCCGGTGTGATCGGCGGTGCATTTTCTATCGTCATGCGGCTGGAACTGATGTATCCGGGCATGGACATATTGCCAATGATTACAGACGGTCAGGTTGATCAGGCGTATCACCTTTTTAATGTGCTGGTGACGGCACATGGTCTTTTGATGATCTTTTTCATGGTCATGCCTGCCATGATCGGCGGTTTCGGGAACTGGTTTGTCCCGTTGATGATTGGTGCGCCCGATATGGCGTTTCCACGGATGAACAACATCAGCTTCTGGCTGTTGCCTCCGGCGCTGATCCTGTTGATTGCCTCAATGTTTTTTGAAGGCTCTCCGGGGGGGATGGGGGTCGCCGGCGGGTGGACCATGTATGCACCGCTTTCAACAAGCGGGCAGCCTGGACCTGCTGTCGATCTGGCGATTTTCTCCCTGCATATTGCCGGTGCTTCCTCTATTCTTGGGGCGGTAAATTTCATTACCACTATTTTCAATATGCGCGCCCCGGGCATGACCCTGCACAAGATGCCGCTTTTTGCCTGGTCTGTTCTGGTCACAGCCTTCCTGCTGTTGTTGTCCCTGCCTGTTCTGGCCGGTGCCATCACCATGCTGCTGACGGATCGTAATTTTGGCACCAGCTTCTTTAATCCTGCCGGTGGTGGTGATCCGATCCTGTTCCAGCACCTGTTCTGGTTCTTCGGGCATCCCGAAGTGTATATCCTGATTTTGCCGGGCTTTGGCATGATCAGTCACATCGTTTCCACTTTCTCGAAAAAGCCTATTTTCGGTTATCTGGGCATGGCTTATGCCATGGTCGCGATTGGTGTGGTTGGCTTCATCGTGTGGGCTCATCATATGTATACGGTCGGTCTGGCTGTCGATACCAAGGCATATTTTGTGGCGGCGACGATGGTTATTGCTGTGCCAACGGGCGTGAAGATTTTCTCATGGATTGCCACAATGTGGGGCGGCTCAATTGAGTTCAGGACCCCCATGCTCTGGGCGATCGGTTTTATCTTCCTGTTTACGCTGGGGGGTGTAACCGGTGTGGTTTTGGCCAATGCGGGTATTGATACGTCGCTTCATGATACATATTATGTGGTTGCCCATTTCCACTATGTGCTTTCACTTGGGGCTGTGTTCGCCATTTTTGCCGGTTTTTATTACTGGATTGGCAAGATGAGCGGGCGGCAATATCCTGAATTTCTTGGGAAGTTACATTTCTGGTGCACATTCATCGGTGTGAATCTTGTTTTCTTCCCGCAGCATTTCCTCGGTCTTGCCGGTATGCCACGGCGTATTCCCGATTATCCGGATGCGTTTGCAGGCTGGAATCTGGTATCGTCCATCGGTTCCTACATCTCCGGTGTCGGGGTCTTGATTTTCATGGTGGTTGTCTGGAAAACCCTGCGCTCGGGCGAAAAATGCCCTGATAATCCATGGGGCGAAGGTGCAACGACGCTGGAGTGGACATTGTCTTCTCCGCCACCATTCCACCAGTTTGAGAAACTGCCCCGGATCAAGTAAATAGCCATCGCCCGGATCAGGGGTTTCTGATCCGGGCATCGGTCAATTTTCACGTAGTCTGCTTAATTGATAATGAACGACAGAACCGCAACATTGACAAAAGGTGTCGATGCCTCGACATTTCAGGCCTCAGGTGCGCTGGCCGGGCCGGGGGATTACTTTGCCCTGTTGAAGCCACGTGTGATGTCGCTGGTGGTCTTTACCGCTTTTGTCGGGCTTATGCTGGCACCCGGTTCAATTCATCCGGTGCTGGGTTTTGTTGCAATCCTGTGTATTGCGGTAGGGGCCGGGGCTTCCGGCTGCCTTAACATGTGGTATGAGGCCGATATTGACGCGCAGATGACCCGGACCAGGGATCGGCCTATTCCGGCGGGACGCATTCCGGCGAATGAGGCCCTGGGCTTCGGGGTTACTCTTGCTGTCGGATCTGTGCTGGCCATGGGGCTGATGATCAATGTGGTGGCCGCCGCCTTGCTGGCGCTGACAATCGTTTTTTATGTTTTTGTCTACACGATTTGGCTAAAGCGACGGACCGCGCAGAATATTGTGATTGGTGGTGCTGCCGGGGCTTTTCCGCCCATGATTGGCTGGGCCGCTGTCACGGGCAGCGTCAGCATGGAATCGCTGGTGCTGTTTGGTATTATTTTCATGTGGACGCCGCCGCATTTCTGGGCCTTGTCACTTTTTATCTCGGACGAGTATAAATCTGTTGGTGTTCCCATGTTGCCGGTCGTTGCCGGAGAACGGGAAACACGCAAACAGATATTGCTGTATACCATCCTGTTGCTGCCGCTTACGCTGGCACCATGGGTATTGGGTTTCAGCGGTGTTATCTATGGTGCCGGTGCCGGTATACTGGGGGGTGGTTTCCTGGTTCGTGCGGTGCAGGTGCTGCGCGAGGCTGGTTCACACCGTCGGGCAAGGCAATTGTTTTTCTATTCGATATTCTATCTGTTGTTTCTGTTTATTCTCATGCTTGTTGATCACTATGCTGCAGGAGCGATCTAATGTCATCTGATGAAGAGAATAAAAAGCAACGGGCGCGAAATCTGGCGCTGGCGGGTGTTCTGTTTGGCCTGGTTGTCATTTTCTTTCTGGTCACGATCGTCAAGCTGAAGGGTGCCGTATGATGAATGGCACCAATGCAGAATACGAGCCACGCAGGGCTAATTTGCGCGTTGCATTTATGGCGGGAGCTATTGTTCTGGGGATGGGCTGTCTGACATGGGCTTCAGTTCCCTTGTACCGGATTTTCTGTCAGGTCACCGGATATGGCGGCACAACCCAGGTTGCGGATGCGGTGAATGATTTTGATTTGCCGATTCTGGACCGGGAAATGAGTGTCCGCTTTAATACAGATATTGCGCCTGATCTGCCTTGGGATTTTAAGGCCGAGCAGCTTTCTGTGAAGGTGCAGGTCGGGGCGCAGGCGCTGGTCTATTTCAAGGTTGCGAACAAGACAGACCAGCCGATTACCGGCCGGGCTGTTTATAACGTGACGCCAAACAAGGCTGGTCTCTACTTTAGTAAAATAGAATGTTTTTGCTTTACTGAACAAACATTGCAGCCGGGACAGGTTGTGGATATGCCGGTTCAGTTTTTCATTGATCCACAGATTGCAGAAGACCCGTTGCTGGATGATGTAAAAGAAGTGACATTATCGTATACATTCTTCCGGTCCGAGGGCTAAGTGGCGCGGAAAAGTACATAGAAGAATTTTTTAAGTTGACGATTTGCATGCAGGAGAACGCTTAAAATGTCAGATGCTCATTCGAGAGACCATGACTATCATATTATAGATCCGAGCCCGTGGCCTTTCGTCGGGTCGTTCGGCGCGCTGGTACTGGCAATTGGTGCCGTTATGGGCATGCACGGGGGAACCTGGGCTGTTGCCGGCGTCGGGTTTGCGCTGGTGCTTTATACAATGCTTGGCTGGTGGCGCGATGTCATTAATGAAGGCGAGCACAAGGGCGACCATACACCGGTTGTCCAGATTGGTCTCCGGTATGGCATGATCCTGTTTATCGCGTCGGAAGTCATGTTTTTTGTGGCGTGGTTCTGGGCCTTTTTTGATGCTTCCCTGTTTCCCAAGGAAGCAACCGGTGCCATGTGGCCGCCTCAGGGTATTGAAACGCTTGATCCGTGGCATTTGCCGCTGGTCAACACACTGATCCTGCTGCTGTCGGGTACAACGGTGACCTGGGCCCATCACGCCATTGTTCATGGCGACCGCAAGGGCTTCATTCAGGGGCTGATCTGCACGGTGTTGCTGGGGGCCCTGTTTACCGGGGTACAGGCGTATGAATACATGCATGCCACCTTCACCATTACAAGCGGCATATACGGTTCAACGTTTTACATGGCGACCGGCTTTCACGGCTTCCATGTTCTGATCGGGACGATCTTTCTGCTGGTTTGTCTGATTCGCGGTGCGAAAGGACACTTTAAGCCGGACCATCACTTTGGTTTTGAAGCGGCTGCCTGGTACTGGCATTTCGTTGATGTGGTCTGGTTGTTCCTGTTCTGCGCCATATATGTCTGGGGACAATAAGGCGTTGAATGACTGATTACCTTGATCCTGTATCACCGATAAAGGCGGGGCTCGCATGCAGATGTCCCCGCTGCGGCGAGGGGCGGGTGTTTTCAGGATTTCTGGATATCCGGTCCCGTTGTTCTGTATGTGGTCTGGATCTTACAAAAGTTGATACGGGTGACGGCCCGGCGGTTTTTATCATAATGATCGTCGGGTTTATTGTCGTCGGGCTGGCACTTTGGACAGAAATAACGTTTGAGCCCCCCTACTGGGTGCATCTGGTTTTGTGGTTGCCCGCGATCCTGATCCTGTCATTTGGCCTGTTACGGCCCTTCAAGGCAACATTGCTGGCCCTGCAATACAAGCACAAGGCGGCAGAAGGCACGCTTGATGGCGGTGAGTGAAAGGCGCAGGGCAGCAGGTTTTCGCCCAAAGCTGTTTCCAACGCTTGTGACCCTTCCGGCGCTGGTCATACTGGTTTTGCTGGGCAACTGGCAAATGGACCGGCTTGAGTGGAAGCAGGACCTTCTGGCAAGGATTGATGCCAATATGTCGGCCCCGCCTGTGAGCCTGCCTGCATCGTTTGAAAATTCTGCAGACTGGTCTTCTGCCTGGGAATATCGCCGTGTCACGCTACAGGGTGTCTTTGACCATCAGGCGGAACAATACCTGTATGCATCTCCCAAAGAAGGCGGTAGCGGGTACATGGTCATCACGCCGCTGGTGCGCCATCACGGCGAACCGGTGCTTGTGAACAGGGGCTGGGTGCCCATACATATGAAAGATCCTCTTGCCAGGCCTGCCGGGCAGCCGGAAGGAGAAGTGGTTGTCACCGGGGTTCTGCGGTTGCAGGGGATGCGAAACTCGTTTACGCCGGAAAATGTTCCCGCAGAACGAATCTGGTATAGCCGGGACATTGCGGCCATGGCGGCAAATATAAACATGACGGTCTTGCCCATTGTCCTGGATGCGGATGCATCGCCCAATCCGGGAGGCTGGCCGGTTGGGGGGCAGACGATCGTTTCCCTGCCAAACAATCATCTTGATTATGCCCTGACATGGTACGGACTGGCGGTGGTGTTGGCGGTTATTTACCTTGTTTATTGCTGGCGTCGTGGTTAAGTTACGCGGCATCTGAGACAGCGCATTTGTGAGGTAGCTGGTGCAATATGTGAGCACACGCGGGCAGGCACCCGCACTGAATTTTGAAGATGTGGTTCTGGGCGGCCTGGCACCCGATGGCGGGCTGTATGTGCCGCAAAGCTGGCCTCAGTTTTCCCATGCTGATATTGCGGGTTTTGCGGGCCTGTCCTATGCGGAAATCGCAGTGCGCGTGATGTCGCCGTTTGTTGTGCCAACAATTCCGGCACAAGAGTTTGAAAAAATTGTTCATGAAACATATGCGGCTTTTGATCATAAAGCTGTGACGCCATTAAGACAGCTGGGGGCCAACGACTGGCTTCTGGAGTTGTATCACGGGCCTACACTGGCCTTTAAGGATGTGGCGCTTCAGTTGCTGGGCCGCTTGTTCGACTATATTCTCGCAAAACGTGGCAACCAGATTACCATTGTCGGTGCAACGTCGGGGGATACCGGCTCAGCGGCGATTGAAGCCTGTCGGGACCGGGAGGCTGTGAAGATTTTCATGCTGCATCCGGCTGGCAGGGTGTCGGATGTGCAGCGTCGCCAGATGACCACTGTGCTGTCGTCAAATGTATATAATATTGCAGTTGGCGGGACCTTTGATGATTGTCAGGCCATGGTCAAGTCCATGTTCAATGATCAGACTTTCCGGTCACAGATCAGTTTATCGGCGGTGAATTCGATCAACTGGGCGCGGGTTATGGCACAGATCGTTTATTATTTTTATGCGGCTGTAAATCTGGGCGCGCCTCATCGTAAAGTCGCCTTTTCTGTGCCGACGGGTAACTTTGGCGATGTTTATGCGGGGTATGCTGCCTCATGCATGGGGTTGCCGGTTGACCAGCTTGTTGTCGCAACCAACATCAATGATATCCTGTCCCGCACGCTTAATCAGGGCGATTACACCATGGGGGAGGTTTACCCGACCATCAGCCCCAGTATGGATATTCAGGTTTCAAGCAATTTTGAACGGCTGCTCTTTCATGCATACAAATCTGATAGTGCCGCTATTCAAAACCTTATGCACAATCTGACCGACAATGGTTCATTCCGCATCGGGCAAGCGGAACTGGCACAGATTCGTGAATTGTTTGACGCTGCCAGGGTAACCGAGCAGGAAACCTCTTCTGCCATGACAGCAACCCTGGGCGAGACCGGGGTCCTGATTGACCCGCATACGGCGGTTGGTGTGGCGGCTGCCGCCATGTGCAGGCGCGACACAGGGGTACCAATGGTAACGCTTTCAACAGCGCATCCCGCGAAATTCCCCGCCGCTGTTGAAGCCGCGACCGGCATTCATCCGACCTTGCCGCCGAAGCTGTCGGACCTGTTTGACAGGGAAGAACGATATGATGCCTGCCCGAATGACCTTGACGCGGTGAAGGATTATGTTCGGACGCGTACAATTTTGAAAAATACAGCATGACCAAAAAGAAACTGCCCGCAGAAGTCTCAACTCTTGGCAATGGCCTTCGAGTGGTGACAGAATCCATGCCGCACCTTGAAACCGCATCGGTCGGGGTTTGGGTGGATTCCGGGGCACGCTACGAAACGCCAGAGCTGAACGGGATTTCCCATATGCTGGAACATATGGCTTTCAAGGGAACAACCACCAGAACGGCGCGCGGTATTGCCGAGGAAATAGAGGCGGTTGGTGGCTACCTGAACGCCTATACCTCACGCGAACACACCACATATTATGCCCGTGTGATGAAAGACGATGTGCCGCTTGGGCTTGATCTTTTGTCAGATATTCTCCAGCACTCGACATTTGAACCTGTAGAAATTGCTCGGGAAAGAGATGTTATCCTGCAGGAAATCGGTCAGGCTCTTGATACACCGGATGATCTGGTGTTTGATCTATGGCAGGAAGCTGCATTTCCGGATCAGGCCATGGGGCGCCCGATTCTGGGACCACCGGCAAATGTGTCGGGCTTTGATGGTGCCGTTATCCGTGACTATATGGAAGCGCATTATCATGCGCCCAATATGATCGTGTCTGCTGCCGGGAACATCAGGCATACCGAGATGGTGGATATGGTCGAAGATATGTTTGGCGACCTGGAAAATAACGATACGGTCGGTCACGATGTGGCCCGTTATGCAGGGGGTGACCGTCGGGAAAATCGCGAACTTGAACAGATTCATCTGGTCGTCGGGTTTGATGGCGTTGCCTATGATGACCCCGACTATTTTGCAGCTCAGGTCTTTGCGTCCCTTATGGGTGGGGGCATGTCGTCCCGCCTGTTTCAGGAAGTTCGCGAAGTCCGCGGGCTGGCCTACAGCATTTATTCTTTTGCCTGGTCATTTGTCGATACAGGCACTTTTGGGATTTATGCCGGCACAAGTCCGGCGCAGGCCAACAGCCTGCTTGAGGTCGTTGCCGCTGAAATAAAAAAGGCAGTGGATGATATCACGCCCGATGAAACAGAACGGGCGCGAGCGCAGCTCAAGGCCGGGTTGTTGATGTCGCTGGAAAGTTCAACTTCCCGCATGGAGCAACTGGGGCGCCAGATGCTGGTGTATGGCCAGCCGGTTTCCACAGCGGCGTTGATCAAAAGCGTGGAAGAAGTCGATATCATAGCTTTGCAGCGGTTCGGGGAAAGGCTGCTAAACGGATCGGAGCCCACCATAGCGGCCGTTGGGCCATTGGGCGACCTACAGTCTTATGATCAGATTACACGACACTTCCGGTGAACGTCAGGCGTGCCCGGCATCGGATGAAAGCATAGACAAATCAATGCCCAGTTTGGCCATTGCGCGGGGCCATTTGTAGGCGTTCTCGGTTCTGAAGACCAGTTCGTCATCCGCTTCGGCGTTCAGCCAGCCGTTGGCCTGTATTTCCTGATCAAGCTGACCGGGCCCCCAGCCAGCATATCCCAGCGCCAGTATCGCATCTTTTGGTCCGTTACCCTCTGCCAGAGCCCGAAGAATATCGACAGTAGCTGTCAAGGCCACCGTTTCGCTGACGACCAGCGTTGAATCCTGTACATAGTCCGCAGAATGCAGCACAAAACCTCGCCCCATTTCGACAGGTCCGCCGTGCTGAATTGGAATATCGGCAATTTCATCATCTGAAGCGATATCGATAGATAATTGGTCCAGCAACGACGGAAAGGTAATGTTATCCGAACGACGGTTGATCATCAGGCCCATGGCCCCTTCCTCTGTGTGAGCACAGACATAAATCACCGCACGTTCAAATCGCGGGTCTTCCATGCCCGGCATCGCGAGCAGCAACTGACCAACAAAATAACCGTCTTTAGACAATTGAACACCATACTTAAAAGCTAACAGGTATATCTTCTTAACTTTAATGTGGGGCGATTCGCAGAAGTTCGCAAGGCCTGTATTGCCTGAGGTGCGTAAAAGTACAGCGTTTACAGGCAGGAAATGGTCATCTTTCGACGAGAAGATGAGCATCGCACGAAGCTGTGAACATATGTTATAAGCTTGGCAGGATTTGACCTGTTAGTATGATTTCATGTTCAGAATATTTTTAACCGTTGTTTTTGTCGTATTCATATCTGCCGCTTCTGCAGCCGAAAATATATTACCAGTGGATACTGTATCTTCCGCCTCTGCATGGTCTGTCAGTGATTATGCGAAAACGAGATTGATCTCGGCTCAGTCCACCGTCGGTGCTGATGACAAGGAGGTTCTGCTGGGGTTTGAAGTTTGGTTGAAACCAGGCTGGAAAACCTACTGGCGTTCGCCAGGAGAAGCTGGCGCACCTCCCAGATGGCGGTGGTTGACGGCCGGGAATGTTCTGGATGCCGTAGTACAATGGCCGTTTCCCGAACGTCACTCGCTGTTCGGCCTTGATACGATGGTTTATGCCCGGAAAGTTATTTTTCCGATTCGCCTTAAACTGGTCAGGCCAGGCATGCCGGTAAAGCTGGATCTGCAGGTGGACTATTTTGTGTGTGAGCAGATTTGCGTGCCGCTGAACGGGACTTACAGTCTTGATATCCCTGCAGCAAAGACGTCAAGGCCTTCAATAGAGTCCGGGTTAATTGAGGCCTTTCTGGAAAGAGTTCCTGAAATTGTGAACGATCCGTACGGCACCACATCCGATGGCCTGTCTGTGACATCCGTGATTCTTTCGGATTCAGAAAAGAATATGTCACTTTTAATTGGTGTTCGGTCCGGCCATCAGCTTGACCAGAAGAATATTTTTGTTGAGGGCCCGGCAGAACTGGGGTTCGGCACGCCGGTTCGCATTGATGATGGATATGACCAAAGGTTTGAATTCAGGATACCGGTATTTGGTAATATCCAAAAGGTACGACATCTTTTGGCGATGCATCAGGTTGTGATCACCTTAAGTGATGATGAAGGTAACGCCGGCGAATTTCATCGGGATGTCCTGATAAATTAATCTTAAATCATTGGCCTTCCGGGCGTGCATTGGCTAGTCTGTACCTTGTTTGGACAGAAGCTGGGCAATGCGCCCGCACTTTAATGATTGAGGTTGATATGACTATTCAAGCTGGCGACAAGATTCCTGATGCGACACTGATGACCATGACCGACAAGGGCCCTGCTCCGGTCAAGACATCTGAAATTTTTACGGACAAAAAAGTTGTATTATTCTCTGTGCCGGGGGCGTTCACGCCTACCTGTTCGGCGAAACATCTGCCCGGTTTTGTGCAGAATTATGACGAGTTGAAAGCCAAGGGTGTGGATACCGTGGCCTGTATGGCCGTGAATGATGCATTCGTCATGGGTGCCTGGGGCAAGGACCAGAATGTCGGTGACAAGGTGGTTATGCTGGCTGATGGCAATGGTGATTTCACCCGTGCGCTTGGACTGGAGCTTGACGGAACCGGTTTCGGTATGGGCAAACGCGGCCAGCGTTTTGCGCTGATTGTGGATAATGGCAAGGTGACCAAAGTAAATATTGAAGGGCCGGGAGAATTCAAGGTCTCCAGTGCAGAGCATATCCTGAGCGAACTTTAATCGCTTCCGAAAAAAATGTGTTAAAAAAGGGGGCTTGATTGGGCCCCCTTTTTCATGAACATATGTTTTAGCTTGGGAATCGGGACGATCACGGGGATAATGCCGTGATTATTACGAATAGAAAGGACGAGGGGAATATGAGTTCAGCAGTCTTTGTGCTTGTTTTGGCTGTAGTGGCCATCATTATCGTTTTTTCTGCGGTCAAGATTGTCACTCAGGGGTCTGAATATACCGTTGAACGGTTTGGGCGATATACCAAAACACTGAAACCGGGCCTTCATTTGATCCTGCCGATTATAGATCGGATTGGCAGCAAGATGAATGTGCAGGAACGGGTACTTGATATTCCGGGGCAGGAAGTTATCACCCGTGATAATGCCATGGTACGCGTTGACGGCGTGGTGTTTTTTCAGGTGCTGGATGCTGCCAAGGCCGCGTATGAAGTGAATAATCTGGTGCTTGCCATTCTGAATCTGACCATGACCAATCTGCGCACCGTGATGGGATCAATGGATCTGGACGAGCTTTTGTCGCAACGGGATATGATCAACGCCAAGCTTCTTCATGTGGTTGATGACGCGACCCAGCCATGGGGTGTGAAAATTACCCGGATTGAGATCAAGGATATTGAGCCCCCGGCGGATATTGTTCAGTCTATGGCGCGTCAAATGAAGGCAGAGCGGGAAAAGCGGGCCAATATTCTGGACGCGGAGGGCCATCGTCAGGCCGCTATTTTGCGGGCTGAAGGAGAGAAGCAGGGCGCTATTCTGCAGGCCGAGGGGCGGCGGGAAGCTGCTTTCCGGGACGCGGAAGCGCGCGAACGCGAAGCCGAAGCGGAGGCCAAGGCAACCAGCATGGTTTCCGAGGCGATTTCGGAAGGCGATCCGCAGGCCATCAATTATTTTGTGGCACAAAAGTATGTGTCTGCGATTGAAAGCTTTGCACGCTCTCCAAATGAAAAGCTTGTTTTCATGCCGCTGGAAGCCTCCGGTGTCATTGGTGCTCTGGGCGGAGTGGCCGAGATGCTGAACGGCAAATCCCCGAAACCGCCTGCACCATCTGATGGCGGGAGCGGGCCTGCACCGCAAACTGTGCCGGGAATCAAGAAACGGACAGGGGGCTGGCCGGAAGGCAGCGTACCATCCACATAAGCTTTCCTGACCGGAAGCATTGATAAGGGGCTTTGTCTTGTTTGAAAACTTTATATTGGATTACTGGGTCTGGTGGATTGCTGCGGTCGTTCTGGTCGGGCTTGAAATTCTGGCGCCCGGTGTGATCTTTCTGTGGCTGGCGATTGCCGCTGCCATTGTCGGGGGCGTCGTTCTGTTGATTGCCGATATGAGCTGGCAATATCAATTGACGATTTTCTCTATTCTTTCCGTGCTTGCCATTCTGGGGGGGCGGATGTTTGTGCGGCTGCACCCGGTCGAGACATCCGATACCGGCCTCAATGATCGGGGCAGCCAGTATGTAGGGCATGTTTACACCCTGATAGAGCCGATTGACAACGGGGTTGGAAAAGTGCGGATTGGTGACAGCTTGTGGTCTGTAGAGGCTGATTTTGACGCCGGGATCGGTACGCGTGTGCGCATCACCGGGGCCAAGGGGGTAACCTTGTTTGCCGAAAAAGCCTTGAAAAGTGCCGAGGGCTCATCGGAAGTCTGAGCCTAATAAAGCCTTACTGATAGTCCGCCATGCCCTGGCGTGCAAGTTCGTCGGCGCGTTCATTTTCCGGATGGCCGGCATGCCCCTTTACCCAGTGCCAGTTGATCTGGTGTTTGACCAGAACAGCATCCAGTTCCCTCCACAGGTCTTCGTTCTTGACAGCCTTTTTGCTTGCGGTTCGCCAGCCATTCTTTTTCCAGCCATGTATCCACTTGGTCACGCCGTCCCGTAAATAGATGCTGTCCGTATGAATTTCCACAACGCAAGGCCGCTTTAGTGCTTTCAGGGCTTCGATGGCCGCGGTCATCTCCATCCGGTTATTGGTGGTGTCGGCGGTGCCACCTTTCAACTCTCTCTCATTGCCATTGAAAAACAGGATGGCTCCCCAGCCGCCGGGGCCCGGATTGCCCGAGCAGGCACCGTCTGTATAAATGCGCACGATATTTTTCATGGCGTATCGACGTCCAGGCCATAAAGTGCGGCACTTGTTACCCCCTGATGAAATTGCAGGCGATGCAAAAAGACCTGAGGGTTATGCGGTTTGACCAGCGCGCCTTCGACCTGATGGAGCCAGTCATAAAGCCGTGTCAGCAGAAAGCGCAGGGCGGACCCCCGGCAAAAAAGCGGCAAGGCCTCTATCTCGGGTTTTGTTAATGGCCGGACACTGTTATAGCCGGCGAGAATCTGGCGAGCCTTGGTTGCATTAAAATCGCCATCAGCTTCAAAACACCAGGCATTGATGCAAATTGCGATGTCGTAAGCCAGAAAGTCATTGCAGGCAAAATAGAAATCAATAATCCCCGACAGTGTATCACCCAGAAAGAAAACATTGTCAGGGAACAGGTCGGCATGAATGACCCCGGAAGGCAGATCCGTCGGCCATTGGCTTGACAGCGCATTAAATTCAGCTTCGATCAGGCCAGCCAGACCGGGGGATACCGTGTCTGCACGATCCCGGCATTTGCCGATCAGTTCCTGCCAGCCGGAAACGGACAGGCTGTTGGGCCGTGTTATCTCGAAATCAGCCGTGGCTGCATGCATCTGGGCTAAAATATGCCCCAACTGATAGCAATGGTCGGGTGTGGATCGTCTTATCGACATGCCCTGCAAAAAGCTGATGATCGCGGCGGGGCGTCCGCATAAGGTGTTCAGGGCAGATCCTGACTTGTCATGAATAGGGGTAGGACAGGCGATACCCTTGTCTGACAGATGGTCCATCAATCCAATGAAAAACGGCAGATCATCGGCATTTACCCGTTTTTCGTAGAGTGTTAGAATATAGGAGGCTTGCGTGGTCGCCAGCAGATAGTTCGAATTCTCGACACCTTCGGCGATTCCCTTGAAACTGATGGCCTGGCCAATATCGTAGTTGGCGACAAAATCCGCAATTTCATCCGCAGATACTTCTGTGTAGACGGCCATACCTGTTATTGCTCCTGAAAGTTATGGGTCAGGCGGTCAGAATAGACGGCAGTTTGAACCGGACATTCTCGGTTGTCGTGGTGATTTGTTCCAGTGTCACATCATAGCGCTCCCTGAACGCTGAAATGACCTCTTCGACCAGAAGTTCCGGTGCTGATGCTCCGGCTGTGATGCCAACGGTTTTAGACTTCGCCATCCAGTCCCAGTCGATATCTGTTGCACGCTGTACCAGCCGGGCACGGCAACCATGCTTTTCTGCCACCTCAACAAGGCGGAGAGAATTCGAGGAATTGGGAGCACCAATAACCAGCACAGTGTCGCACGCGCCGGTGATGGATTTTACGGCTTCCTGCCGGTTGGTCGTAGCGTAGCAGATGTCTTCCTTTTTGGGGCTGATCAGGGCCGGAAAGCGCCGCTTTAGAATATCAACAATCTGCGCGGTATCATCGACGGATAATGTTGTTTGCGTGATATAGGCAAGTTCATCGGTTTTATTTAACTGCAGGTTTTCCGCGTCTTCAGCGGTTTCGATCAGGGTTATGGCGCCGGGGTCCAGCTGCCCCATGGTGCCAACCACTTCCGGGTGTCCGGCGTGACCGATCAGGAGAATATGGTGGCCGTTGGCAAACTGTCTTTCTGCTTCCCGATGTACTTTCGAGACCAGAGGGCAGGTGGCATCCACATAAATCATATTGCGGCGCTCGGCCTCGGCAGGAACTGACTTTGGCACACCGTGTGCAGAGAAGACTACTGGCATATCAATCGGAACCTCGTCCAGTTCATCGACAAATATAGCCCCGCGCGCTTCCAGTCCTTCAACGACAAAGCGGTTATGCACAATTTCGTGGCGCACGTAAACCGGCGGCCCAAATTTGTCCAGCGCCAGTTCCACAATCTGGATGGCACGATCTACGCCCGCACAAAATCCGCGCGGATTGGCAATAAGCAGGTGCAGGAGGGGTTTGGTCATAGGGCTCCAGGAGTTTCCATTGTCCGTTGGAGACATTTTGTAGTGGTCCGGGGGAATGATTGCAACAGGAGTTGTAGGTTCAGTCTTTATGGCAACAACTTTATATGATATTAGTATTTTTTAAAGCAATTTAAAATAGGAATAATGGTAATGAAAAGAATTTTCAATTTTATTATGCGCGAAGAGATGCGCTTCGGCAAAGGTACCGTAAAATCACATATTGTGCTGGTCAAGGAGCCTGAGAGTACATCCGGGTTTGGTAAACCCTACAAGGCGCTGACTGAATCATGCAGTTCGATCAAAGAGGTCGAAGAGAATATCAAGCTGATCATGAAGGATCTGAGACTGGTGAAAAAGCAGGCGGAAGACGAGTTCAGAATGCTGGCCGCATCCAAGGCGAAGGCCGCAGAAGAAAAAGCGGCTGCGATTGCCTGGGAGGAAGGCAAAGCCAGGCGGGCGAAGGAGCGGGCAAAAAAAGCCGAAGAAGAAGGCCCGGTCAAGATTGGTAAATAGGAATGGAAGTAAAGCGATTGGCCAGGGTCAGGACTTATTAATCTGCTCTTGCTGAACCAATCACATTAATGGGTCCTGACCCTGGCACCGGTACAAATTTAATTGACGCCATATTGGCAGGTCTATATAGGTGTCGCTGCCGGTTTCGGGTGTGAAAGCATCCGGCGACGCACTGCTAGCGGGAGAGATCGTTCGGGTTAAGGTATTAATCACGAACGGCGCCGAAGGAGCAACCGCCCCGGAAACTCTCAGGTATCATGGACCGCAAGCGGCAGGCACTCTGGAAAGCAGACTGGACTTTATCCGGTCTCACCGACGGGGTAAGCCGATCCGGAAGGGAAAGTTTTCCTTGCGAATCGGTTAAATCTCTCAGGTTCCTACGACAGAGGGGGTACCAAATGCCGACTGGCCGCAAGGCCGGGCATGGTATCAACTTTTGCAGGGGACCGGGCTTCATGGCCGAAAATACGCTTCAACATACAGCACTACACAGCCTTCACCTTGAATTGGGCGGCAAGATGGTGCCCTTTGCGGGGTATGACATGCCGGTTCAGTATCCTGCCGGTGTGATGAAAGAGCATTTACACACGCGTGAAGGTGCTGGCCTTTTCGATGTTTCACATATGGGGCAGGCGTATCTTGAAGCGCCCTCAGATGTGGCTGGAGTCTTCGAGCGTCTTGTCCCCGGTGCCATACGCGAATTGAAGCCTGGCCAAATGCGATACAGCCTGCTGCTCAATGATGATGGCGGCATTCGTGATGATCTTATGGTCACGTGTCCTGTGGATGGCGGGGATAGCCGCCTTTACATTGTCGTGAATGCAGCATGCAAGGATGCGGACTTTGAATTTATTGAAAATAGCCTGAAAGGCGAGGCGACCCTTACAAAACTGGAAGACCGGGCCTTGCTTGCCCTTCAGGGGCCAAAAGCTGCTGAAGTACTGGGCCGTATTAACAAGAATGTTCAAGAGCTGGGCTTTATGTATTCAGGCACGTTTGATCTGGATGGTGTAGCCTGTTTTGTCAGTCGTTCCGGTTATACAGGTGAAGACGGATACGAAATTTCCGTTCCGGCAGAACAGGCAGAAGCCCTTGCCCGCAAATTACTGGCGGATGCTGACGTCTTGCCGATCGGTCTTGGTGCGCGTGATTCGCTGCGCCTTGAGGCAGGTCTTTGCCTGTATGGGCACGACATTGATACCTCTACGACACCAGTTGAGGGGAACCTGACCTGGGCAATTGGCAAAAGACGCAAGATGGACCGCGATTTTCCCGGCGCCGAGCGGATTATGGATCAGCTTTTTAATGGCGCTTCGCGCAAAAGGGTTGGTATTCTGCCAGAGGGTCGGGCTCCGGCACGGGAAGGCACTGAAATTGTCTCTTCCGACGGATCAGTCATCGGTGTTGTTACCAGTGGCGGCTTCGGCCCGACAATTGGTGGGCCAGTGGCTATGGGTTATGTCAGATCTGATTTGGCAGAAGAAGGCTCGGCGCTGGGCTTGCTGGTGCGGGGTAAAATACTGCCTGCACGGGTGGCACCCATGCCGTTTGTACCCAGCAGGTATTTTCGTAAATCACAAAACTGAACGAGGGCTGTAAATGTCAAAAATATATTATTCCGAAGATCATGAGTGGATCAGTGTCGAAGGTGGCGTTGCAACGGTGGGGATCACTGACTATGCCCAGAATGCTCTTGGCGACGTTGTCTTTGTAGAACTTCCGGCCGAAGGCACAGAGTTTGAAAAAGGGGATGAGGCGGCTGTCGTCGAATCGGTCAAGGCCGCGAGCGAGATATATGCGCCGATCACAGGCGAAGTTGCAGGTGTGAACAGCGAACTGGAAGCCGAACCTTCCAAGGTAAATGAAGACCCGACAGGCGATGGCTGGTTTTTCAAGCTCAAGGTTGCCAACAAGCTGGAACTTGACGATCTGATGGATGAAGAAACCTATACTGCATTTGTGGACGGACTTGAATAATGCGTTATTTGCCGCTGAGTGATAGTGATCGCCAGTCAATGCTGGCCAAAATCGGTGTGGCGTCTGTGGACGATCTGTTTTGCGATGTGCCGGCATCAGCCCGGCTGACAAAGCCGGTCGACCTGCCGCTCCATCAAGGGGAAGCATCGGTGACGAAACAGCTTTCCCGGATGGCAGACAGGAACATGTCGGCCGGGTCTGTACCGTTCTTTGTGGGTGCCGGGGCTTATCGACACCATGTACCTGCGACGGTGGATCACATTATTCAGCGGGGCGAATTTTTAACATCCTATACGCCGTATCAGCCGGAAATCGCACAAGGCACGCTGCAATATCTGTTTGAATTTCAGACCCAGGTGGCGTCCTTGACCGGTATGGAAGTCGCGAATGCCTCCATGTATGACGGGTCGACAGCCTGTGCTGAAGCGGTATTGATGGCCCGGCGCGTGACCCGGCGCAAAAAAGCAGTCCTGTCCGGCGGGTTGCATCCGCAATATGTTGACGTGGTCAAGACCACCACGAGTTTTACCGATGATGTCATTGTCGAATCTGCGGCCGCCTGGGCCGGACCGGATGATCTGATCAGCAATATTGATGAGCAAACGGCCTGTGTTGTCGTCCAGAACCCGAATTTTTATGGTCATGTGGCTGATTTGAGGCCATTGGCCAAAGCTGCGGCTGAAGCGGGTGCGCTGTTGATTGTCGTTGTTACGGAAATTGTTTCACTGGGTGCGATGATGTCGCCCGGTGAAATGGGGGCTGATATTGTTGTAGGGGAAGGCCAGTCCATCGGCAACGGGCTGAATTTTGGTGGTCCCTATCTGGGATTGTTCGCCACCCGTCAGAAATATGTGCGGCAGATGCCGGGCCGCGTTTGCGGCGAAACAGTGGATGCCCATGGCAACCGTGGTTATGTACTTACCCTTTCCACCCGCGAGCAACATATCCGTCGGGAAAAGGCGACCAGTAACATCTGTACCAATTCCGGCCTGTGTTCCCTTGCCTTTACCGTGCATATGTCCCTGCTGGGTGAGGCGGGTATCAAGAAACTTGCAGCACTTAATCATGCCGGGGCTGTCGCGCTTGCTGGCAAGCTTGCCGCCATACCGGGTGTCGAATTGGTGAACAAGGCATATTTCAACGAGTTTACGCTCAGGTTACCAAAGCCTGCTGCGGGCGTATCTCAAGCCCTTGCTGATCGCAAGATACTGGGCGGGGTACCGGTTTCAAGGTTAAAGCCAGGGGTGTCGGAGCTTGAAAATTTGATGGTGGTAGCTGTGACCGAGACGAATGACATGGATGATTTTGCAGCTTTTGAACAGGCGTTGACGGAGGTGTTGGCATGATGAACCGTCAAGGACGCCCATCATCCCCCGAGCAGGCTGCTGGTCACACCAATATGCAGACCTGGACAGGGCATCGCGGACTCGACATGGTCGAGCCCCTTATCTTTGAACAGGGGGATCCGGTCAGGTGTGGCGTCGACCTGCCAGATGTGCCTGAAATACAGTCGCACCTGGGCGGGCTGGAACGGACGGGTGAAATTGGACTGCCGGGCCTGTCAGAGCCTGAAGTCGTACGTCATTTCACGCGCCTTAGCCGCAAAAACTTTGCCATTGATATGGGTATTTTTCCGCTGGGATCATGCACCATGAAGCATAATCCGCGGCTGAACGAGAAGATGGCCCGCTTGCCGGGGTTCGCTGATCTGCATCCCTTGCAGCCGGTTTCAACGGTTCAGGGCGCGCTGGAGCTGATCGACACACTGGCGCATTGGTTGAAAACCCTCACGGGCATGCCAACCGTTGCCATGTCGCCAAAGGCAGGGGCGCATGGTGAATTGTGCGGTTTGATGGCCATCCGTGCGGCACTGGAGGCCCGCGGGGATGCCCGCAAGGTTGTGCTTGTACCGGAATCAGCCCATGGCACCAATCCGGCTACGGCAGCCCTTTGCGGATACGACGTGAAATCAATTCCTGCAAATGATCGGGGCCGTGTGGATATGGCGGCGTTGAAAGCCGCTTTGGGGCCGGATGTCGCGGCGCTGATGCTGACCAACCCCAATACCTGTGGCCTGTTTGAAACAGATATTATCGATATCGCCGAAGCGGTTCACAGCGTTGGCGCCCTGTTTTATTGTGACGGGGCAAACTTCAATGCCATTGTTGGGCGTGTGCGTCCGGGTGATCTGGGCATTGATGCCATGCATATCAATCTTCACAAGACATTCTCCACCCCCCATGGCGGGGGCGGACCCGGCAGCGGACCGGTCGTCTTCTCCGAAGCGCTGACACCCTTTGTTCCGGTTCCATACGTGACACATGGCGATAACGGCTTTGAGCTTGTCGAGCATACCGCCGCTGATGCCGCTTCCAGTTTTGGTCGCCTGACCGCCTATCACGGGCAAATGGGCATGTATGTCAGGGCACTTGCCTATATGCTGAGCCACGGTGCCGACGGACTGGCGCAAGTGGCATCGGACGCGGTGTTGAATGCCAACTATATTCTGGCCAGTCTGAAAGACGTGATGAGTGCCTCGTTCGAAGGCCCCTGTATGCATGAGGCCTTGTTTGATGATGCGTTTCTGAAGGGGACAGGCGTCAGCACACTGGATTTTGCCAAGGCGATGATTGATGAAGGTTTTCATCCGATGACGATGTATTTCCCGCTTGTAGTACATGGTGCGATGCTGATTGAGCCGACTGAAACAGAATCAAGGCGGACAATTGACGAGTTTGTCGGTGCCATGCGGTCTCTTGTGGAGGCGGCAAAATCCGGTGATGTGGCGCGCTTTACCGGCGCCCCCTGTCTGGCGCCGGCGGGGCGCATGGATGAAACCGCAGCTGCACGAAAGCCCGTTTTAAGGTGGATGCCAGAGGCGCTGGAGGCTGCCGCCGAATAGGGCCCGGGCTCTTTACCCTGTATTCCATGGCCCTTTACCCAATATTAATGACGTTGTGGGATCATCGCGGCAGGTATCGCTGAGACGAGGGACCCATGACGCATTTTCTGATTTCCGACATGAAGCCGGAAGGTTACAAACTGGAGGATATTCTGGCGCTTGTCCGCAATGATATTCTGAACCGGGCAACCAAGATTATGGAAGACAAGCGGCCCGAAGCACAGGCAGTACTGGATAATAATGTTCGTATTCTGGGTATGATGAACCAGTGCATTGATCTGGCACAGGAAAGCACCAAAATATTATCGAAGTCTTTTGGCGGCAGTGTCGATGGGCAACCGCGCATTGGCAATCCATAAAATCCAGTTTGTGTCGGAAATACTTACAGTTTCTTGTGACGAGAAACTCCCGGGCAGTTTAACTGTTTGATTCAATTCAATTGATTATGTTGGTGCAATATTTGCATGCCTGCTGATGGAATTTAATTTCATTGGAGGCAGCAGAATGCGCAACGTAATGAAAACTATTGCTCTGGGTGCAGCAATAGTGGCTATTTATTCTCCCTTTAACGAAGCACATGCGGTGCTTATCGGCAATACCCAGGGCAGTGTTGATTTTCCCGCAGGTGCGGTTTCTTTTGCCGACACGCTGGTGGATTATTCACCTGTAATCAATTCGGGGCAGCCGGGTACAGCATATCAGGGCGGCTTTAACGCCCTGGGGCTTCCCGACTACACCGGTTCCAACACATGTGCAAATCAGGCAGCTTGCACTTTCGTGTCACTGGGTGACGGCGGAAGTATCACACTTCGGTTTATTGACAATGTTCTAACCGGTAGTGGTGACAATGCTGCTGACCTTCATATTTTTGAAGTGGGGCCTGATGTCGAGAATACTTTTGTTGATATCAGTGCCGATGGCATCGACTGGAAGAGCGTTGGTTTTGTTGGCGGTTCGGTATCATCTATCGATATTGATGCTTTTGGATATGGAATAGGTGACGAGTTCTCGTTTGTTCGGCTGACGGATGATACAAATGAGGGTGGCCAGTCTGGCGCAACGGTAGGTGCGGATATTGATGCTGTAGGTGCTATATCCACCCGCCGGGTGATTGTTGATGTGCCAGAACCGGCAGCTATCGGGATGTTTGGTTTGGGACTTTTCGGTCTGGGTGTTGCGGCGCAGCGCCGGAAAAAATCTTAATACTTGGGATTTTACGAGTACATTCTCTTTAAAACTCATAAAAAAAACCCGGCACCATGGCCGGGTTTTTTCGTGTAAAACAGCGCTTTTGGTTAATGCAGGCTGGAGCCCTTCTTGTCCAGATTGCCTATAGCTTCATCTACCATAGCAGTCTTTTTTGTGCCTTTCAGTGCATCGGCGATCAGGTCGCGGGCCGCTTCAGTTGCAACCGTTACAACAACGTCACGCACCTCTTGCACTGCATGAGCTTCAGCCTGAGCAATCTTCTCTTGCGCCAGACGGCTGCGGCGCTCAATTGAGGCTTCCAATGCAGCGCGCGCTTCCTTTGACTGTATCTCGGCTTCTTCTGCTGCCAGATCGGTAATTTCCTTTATCTGGCGGGCTGTGTCTTTCTGTTCCTTTTGCAACCGCGACAGCAATGTTTCAGCCTCATTGCGCAGGTCGCGTGCTTCGTCCAGTTGCTTTTTAATCTCTTCTGAACGCGCGTCCAGCATGCTGGCAATCAGACCCGGTACCTTCAGGTAGACCAGAAGCGCCACGAACAGCAGAAAGGAAACGCCGACCCATTCTGTCGCACCCATTATGCCGCTCCCTGATTAGTCATGTGGCTCATTTTCTCATCAACAGCAGCCTGGGCCTTGGCAACATCAAGGTCGATACCGGCGACACGGGAAACCATATCCTTGCAGATATCTGCCGTTACCGTTCTGATATTTGCCAGCGCTTCAGTTTTTGATGCCTGAATTGCTGCTTCCGCCTTTTCCAGATCGGCCGCAATTTTTTTCGCAACCTCTTCCTGGCGAGCATCTGCTTCTGCCTGAATTTTTTCGCGGTTCTGCGCCAGCGTCTCCTGTGCCTGTGTACGGGCGTTTGCCAACGCGGTCTCGAATTCCGCTTTCAGTTTGTCAGCCTTGTTTTTAAGGTCTTCAGCTTGCTCCAGATCATTGGCAATGCGTACGGCACGCTGTTCGCGAATATCGGCGACACGCGGCAGACCAACCCGTGCCATAATCAGATACAGCGGGATAAAGGTCAGCGCCAGCCAGAATAGCTGAGATATGAAACTGGATGGGTCTAGTTGAGGCATAACTGCTCCCTAAGCCTGACATGACATCTGAAAGGCCGCCGAATATAACATAAACGAGCAAACGGCGGCCCGGACAGTCTGACTGGATTTAGCCAAACAGGATGACAAAGGCGACCAGCAAACCGAAAATACCGGTTGCTTCGGCCAGTGCCATGCCCACAAACAGCAGGGTCCGCTGACCGGCTGCGGCTGCGGGGTTGCGCAGGGCGCCTGCCAGATAATTGCCGAAAATCAGGCCAATGCCGATACCGGCACCAATCAGGGCGAAACTGGCAAGGCCAGCACCAATCATTTTTGCAGCTTCTACTTCCATAACGAATTCCTCTTCTTTTTGGTAAACAAGTGTGTATTAAACTAGGTGAAATCAGTGCATATGCAGAGAATCATTCAGATAAATGCATGTCAACACGGCGAAAACGTAAGCTTGCAGTACAGCAACCAGAAGTTCCAGCCCCATAAGGGCCACAATGAAAAGCAGGGGCATAACACCGAGCACGCCGAGACTGACGACAAAGGCGCCAAACACCTTCAGCATGGCGTGGCCAGCCATCATGTTGGCAAACAGGCGAACTGACAGGCTGACCGGGCGGGTCAGATAGGAAATTAGTTCGATCGGCACCAGCAGAACCAGCATGGGGAGTGGTACACCGGAGGGCACAAAGAATTTGATGAACCCGACGCCATGCTTGATGAAGCCAATTGCTGTAACGCCCAGAAACACAATCATCGCCAGTGCGAAGGTTACGATAATGTGGCTGGTAACTGTAAATGAATAGGGGATAAGGCCAATCACATTGGCAAACAGAATGAACATGAACAGGGTGAAGATGAACGGGAAATACTTCCGTCCTTCCGAACCTGTGGAATCATAGACCATGCTGGCGACCAGCTCGTACGCAGATTCAACAGCGAGCTGCCAGCGCCCGGGAATCAGTGAAGCGTGGCGAACACCGCCAACAACGAATACAGTCACCGCCAACAGGACAGCGACCATAAACAGAGACGAATTTGTGAAGGAAATATCATACTGTCCGATCTGAATCGGTGCAATCGCATGAATTTCAAACTGTGCCAACGGGCTATGATTGCTCGACAATACCTGTCCCTCTTATCATTACATTCCGCTATTCTTTTGCGGAACCGTCCTTGTCGTCATTCTGATCGCGTTGAGCTGCAGCATCAATCTGGGCTGCTGCTCTTACTACATTCACCATCCCGGCCCCTGCGCCAAGCAGGAAAAAGATAATCAGCAATACTGGTCCGGTATCAAATATACGGTCCAGCACCCAGCCGATGCCGATACCTACAACCAGACCTGCCACCAGTTCGACAACCAGTCGAGACGCTATGCCGAAGGCGGTTCGCTCTACCATACCTTTGGGCGCTCGTATCTCGGTCGCCTTCCTGGCGCGTGCCAATCGCCGTTCGAAGTCTTGCTCGTCTGTGCCCTCAGAACCTGGAATCTGGCGTTTACCGGTCATTTTTACCTCTTAAGGTGGTGACCCGCCTTCCAGCTTCTGATCATGCCCGGACTGGCCCGAACCCCGCCGAAAATCGAGTGCACAATAGTTTGTGCCCCATACCCTGTCAAGATTCAATGATGCGGCGCAAGAGGATTTGTTGAGTGTTTATTAAGTCATTGAAAAACAATAACTACTGAGAGAAAAAGGCTATGGCTTAAGTGGAAGGGAAGCCATTATACTTTACAGTTGCAGGAAAATCATGAATCTGTCACCGAAAATATGACCATTGCCTCCACGGAAAGCGCCCTAGCTGACGGCGCGCAGGGCCTCAACCCTTTCCAGATCCACAGAGACAAGCTGGCTAATGCCCCGTTCGACCATTGTGACGCCGTATAGCCGGTTCATCCGTGACATGGTTACCGCATTATGGGTGACAATCAGGAAACGGGTTTTTGTCCGTACCACCATATCATCCAGAAGATCACAAAAGCGCTCGACATTTGCATCATCAAGGGGGGCGTCAACCTCGTCAAGAACACAGATCGGGGCCGGGTTGGTAACGAACACAGCAAAGATCAGGGAAAGAGCGGTCAGGGCCTGTTCTCCCCCCGACAGCAGGGAAAGCGACTGAAGCCGTTTGCCGGGGGGGCTTGCCATGATTTCCAGGCCGGCCTGTAGCGGATCATCAGATTCCGTCAGCGCCAGATGGGCGTGACCGCCGCCAAATAACGTGGCAAAAAGAGTCCCGAAATGATCGTTGACCTTTTCAAATGCGGCAAGCAATCGCTCGCGCCCCTCGCGGTTCAGGCTCGAAATTGCCTGACGCAAGCGGGAAATGGCCGTTTCCAGATCAGCGCGCTCTTTATTAAGATTTTCAAGTTGAGACTCGAATTCCGCGACCTCGACTTCCGCCCGTAAATTGACTGGTCCCATGCGCTCCCGCTCTGCCTTCAGTTTGGCAAGGCGCTGGTCAATTTCATCAGGAGAAGGCATGGCCTCCGGGTCAGGGTTCTCAAGAGATTCAAGCAGCTTCTGGGGAGGGCATTCAAATTCTTCAGCAATCCGAAGGGTGATCTCGCGGCGCCGCTCTACAAGCTGTTCCTGCCCTGTGGTCAGCCGTACCCGCTCTTCCCGGGCTTCGCTTAAAGTTGTCTGGGCCTGATGCAATTCCCTGTCTTTGGCGGCCAGTTGTTCTTCGGCTTCTGCCAGAACGTGCGCCGCTTCGGCACGTTTGGCTTCGGCCATTTCAATCTGCTCGGCCAATGCTTCCCGACGGGCTGCAATTTCTGCCGGTTTGTCTTCAATTTCCAGAAGCTCTTCTTTTGCCCTTTCGGCGCGTTCTGTCAGATGGGTCATCTGCTGCAAGGCACTGTCGCGTCTTGTTTTCCATGTTTCCGCTTCACGGGCCAGAGACTCGGCTTTCTCAATTCGATGCCGCGCCAGCAGGGCAAGATTGTCATAGTCGGCACGGGCCTCGCCCAGGTTTTGGCGAACGTCCTGCGCCGTCTCCTGAGCTTGGCGCAGGCTGTCTTCAAGTTCTGCCGCGGGCTCGATATTTTCAAGGATTTCAAGTGCTGCACATTTCTGTGCTTCAATCTCCTCCTGATCCCCGGCCAGCTCTTCCAGCCGACTCTTCAGGGCACTCACCTGTGCCTTGATTTCAGCGGCTTGCCGCTCTGCATCACCATGCACTCGTCGGGCATTTGAGAGCTTCTCTTCCGCCTCACGCCAGCTTCGCTTTGCAGCCTGTTCAGCCAAAGTTGCATCGTTGGCGGCCTGATGCGTCTTTTCAAGTTCAGCGGTCGAGATATTAAAAGCCTGCTCGTGCTTTTTATAATCCTGGCGTAGCTGGGCCAGCCTGTTTCGCTGTGCAAGCCTGATCGCCGCCGGGGATGGCGCGTCAGCCCTGGTGCAATATCCATCCCAGCGCCAGAAGGCACCTTGCGCATTCACAAGCCTTTGGCCGGGGGCCAGTTGTTCGATGATCTGGAAGGAGGCTTCACCTTCCACGACACCGGTCTGGTGCAGGCGGCGTTTCAAGGCGTCAGGTGCTGTCACATAATCGGCAAGTGGTGTCGTGCCCGCTGGCAAGGGCTGGCGGGATGTATAATCAGGCAGCGTCGTCCAGGACACAGGGGCATCTTCGTCAACCGGTGCTTCCAGATCATCACCCAGGACGGCACCAAGGGCCGCTTCGTATCCGGGCCTGACTTTCAGCTTGTCAATCAGAGGTGTCGCTCCTTCGGGTTTGGCTGCTGCCAGCAATTCTTCAAGGGTATCCCGTTCAGCGCTTACCCTGGACAAGGCATTGCGTACCTCATCATGGTGCGCACTGGCTGATTTTACGGTGTCGCGGGTCTCCAGAACGGCTTGTTCTGTGCTTTCCATCCTGAGGGCCGCCAGTTCAACCTCTTCGGCAGCAAGCGCAGCCTTTTCCTCTGCCTCTTCCACGCGTGCGATCAACTCATTGGCTTCGCTGCTGGCGTCAAGGCGCGCTTTTATTTGTTGTTGTTCGTCGCGCAGTCGGGCCAGCCGCTTTTCTGCTGCCTCTGCTTCCTGCATATAGCGGTTGCGGGTGGCACTTGCGCCAGCCGCCTTGCTTTTCAATTCGTCCAGTTGGGCGTCAACAGCCGTTGATTTTGCCTTAAGGTCTTCAAGCAAGGCCAGGGCGGTTTCTTCAGCAGCTTTTTCACCGGCAGCTTCTTCTGCAATTTTCTGCCGGTCTTCGACGATACGTGCCATGACGGCATCTGTATCTTTCACGATGGATCGTTCGCGCGAGACATCCTGCGTCACATGGTTCATCTGATCGGTGAGTTTGCGGCGTATATCGGCGAGACGCTGCTCTTCAGCCGCGAGACTGTCACGGGCAACAGAAAGACGATGCAGGCCTGCCGCCGCCGTGGCTTCATTGTTGCGCAAGGTTGGCAGTCTTGACGACAGCTCTGCCTGTTCAGTGGCAATGGCGGAAGTCCCGGCGGTCATTTCGCTGACACGGATTTCACATGCCCGAAGTTTTGCTTCACTGCCTTGCAATGCTTCCAGCGCCTGCTTCCAGGCATTATACAGGTGAAGGGCCTGAAGCTGGCGAATCTCGGCACTGATTTTTGAATAACGTCTGGCCTGACCCGCCTGGCGGCGCAAGCTCGCCAACTGGCTTTCTATTTGCTGTGTCACATCGTGCAGCCTTACCAGATTGGCTTCTGCTGCCCGCAAGCGTCGCTCAGCCTCATTACGGCGGCTGTGCAGCCCGGAAATGCCTGCAGCCTCTTCCAGAATGGCGCGGCGATCCTGTGGCCGGGCGCTGATCAGGGCCCCGATCCTTCCCTGACTGACAAGAGCCGGAGAGTGTGCCCCGGTGGCCGCGTCTGCAAACAGCAACTGAACATCACGAGCCCGGACATCCTTGCCGTTCACCCGATAGGCAGAACCGCTTTCCCGCTCGATCCGCCGGGAAACCTCAAGCTCCTGTTCGTCGTTAAAGGCAGAAGGGGCGAGGCGGTCCTGATTATCGATCAGCAAGGAGACTTCTGCCAGATTGCGGGCCGAGCGATTGCTGGTGCCCGCAAATATAACGTCGTCCATGCCGCTGCCGCGCATGCTTTTTGCGGAATTTTCGCCCATCACCCAACGGAGGGCTTCCAGCAAATTGGATTTGCCACAGCCGTTGGGGCCGACGACGCCCGTTAACCCGGGTTCGATCCGCAGTTCTGACGGATCGACAAACGATTTAAAGCCGGAAAGTCTGAGGCGTGTGAATTGCAAGCCTGTTCGTCCTTCCCTGATGAACCCCTAAAGGAGTTTGCGAATTTTGGCATTCAAGGCATCAAATGTAAGTTCGCCCTCATACTTTTTGCCATTGATGATGATGGTTGGCGTACCGGTGATGTCGTAGGTTGTCGCGCCGTGCTGACGGCCGATCATGATGCTGCGCTGCAACTCTTCATCTTTCAGGCAGGCTTCAACCTTGCTGGCAGGCAAGCCGGCCGGACGAACGAATTTATCCATATTGGCAGCAAGAGATATCGTTGCGAGTGTATCGTCCGGGCCGGGCTTTGGCAGATTCTGCCAGGGGGCAATCCATTCGGCCTGACGCGACATAAACATGTCAATCATTGGGAAGAAACGGTCAGGGCCAATGCACCGGGCAATGACTGATGCCGCCATGTCGGGGCCATTCAGTATGAAATGGCGCCAAATCAATTTTACCCGACCGGTATCAATATAGTTCTTTTTCAACTCAGGCAGAACGTCTTTGTGAAAATCCGCACAATGGCTGCAGGTCAGGGAAGCATATTCAATAATTGTAATCGGGGCATCGGCTGCACCCAGCGTCATGTCCGCTATGGCGCCTTCGGGCAGGGCATCGACTATGCCACCGTCACTGGACGCTGCGGGTTCAATGGATTCGACCTGACTTGCCTGAGGCGTGCCTTCTTCAGCATCCGAACAGGAGGGCAGGGCAAGCGCAAGAGTGAAGATCAGGCCAAACGAGGCCAGAAGATTGAGCGACATGGGGCTATTTTGGTGTTTGTACATTATTCATCCACTATATGTTGTGTGAGTATAGGGTTTCGCTGTCGTTGCCTCAACAGCTTTCAGTGTTCCGTCGTTAATTCTTTTTTCCGTGAGGAGGCGAATGGCGCGGTTGGTGCTCAGGTGTTCCTACCACTGCTTTTCCCAACGATTCCAGTGCTTTTCGCAATTCAGGTCCTGTGGTTTTGGCCAGTGATGTCTCAAGTTCCCCCAGTTCTGCGGGGGTAAGCTGCCGGGCCTTGAAACGCCGCGAAGGCTGCTTTTGTGGCAGGGGGGCCTGGCGAATCGCCAATCTGGCCACCGCCGTAAATCCACAATAGCTGTTGATTCGCTCGACCACCTGTGGTTCCAGATGTTGCAGTTCAAGTGCAAAGGCACCATCTGCACGAATATAAAGTGTGCCGCCAACCCGTTGTCCTTGCGGAAATTTCAATTGTTCGGGCAGGCAATGATCCGCCAGCACATTGCCAACAATGGTACTCCAGCGGGTAATGATCTCAATCTGGGCAAAACCCTGACGTCGAAAGGCCCCTCCGGCGATCGCCCTGGTCATTTCGGCAACGGCCAGTGTTTTGAATTTGCGCCGGATTGCCGGGTCCTTTTTGTTCCTGTCGGATTGTGTGAATGCCATCAACTCAATGCAATCTTCAATTTGCGGTTTTCATGTTCTGATCCGGATGTCTATTATGCGGATCATTTGCGAGTCTACAACGGGAACCTTTGTGCAGAAAGAAATTGTGCCAATGTCCGGTGCTTCAATGGCCACCAAATTATTGGCCTGGTATGATGCCAACGCGCGAGTATTGCCGTGGCGCAGCCCCCCCAATGGGCCAAATGCAGACCCGTATCATGTGTGGTTAAGTGAAATTATGCTTCAGCAAACCACCGTGGCGACTGTGGGGCCCTATTTCCGAAATTTTCTGGCGCGCTGGCCGACGGTGCAGGATCTGGCCGCTGCGCCGCTGGACGACGTGCTGCACGCCTGGGCGGGGCTTGGATATTATGCCCGCGCCAGAAATCTGCATAAATGTGCGGGCGTCGTTGCGTATGAACTGGGTGGGCGCTTTCCCGAGACGGAAGACGAGTTGCTCGGGCTGCCGGGGGTGGGGCCTTATACTGCGGCGGCCATTGGGGCTATCGCTTTTAACCGGCAGACAACAGTGGTTGACGGAAATGTTGAGCGGGTAATGGTGCGTCTGTATGCGCGGTTGGAACCCATTGCTGATATCAAGCCCGAGCTGAAACGGCGGGCGGGGCTTTTGACGCCGAAAGATCGACCCGGCGATTATGCACAGGGTGTGATGGACCTGGGGGCCACCGTCTGCACACCGCGTTCTCCGAGGTGCGATCTGTGTCCCTGGGCAGGTGAATGTCGTGCACTGGCACAGGGCATAGCGTCCTCTCTTCCCAAACGAAAGGAAAAGGCAGCGCGCCCGGTACGTCGGGGCTATATTTACTGGCTGGAGTTCGCCGACGCGAAAGCGGGCGGTCCAAAAGTGCTGATCAGGCGACGGCCGGAAAAAGGATTGCTTGGGGGGATGATGGAATTCCCCTCTTCAGACTGGCAGCCGACCGAAACATGGCAAGAGGTTGCGCCTCCTTCACCGCCGATAGAAGGCGAGTGGGTGCGACTGGAAGGCAGAGCAGAACACACCTTTACCCATTTTCATCTGGAACTGGTTGTCATGAAGGTCCGGCTGAATAATCTGCCGAAGATTGACGGCATCTGGCAACCGGTTGACGCTCTTTCGGACGTTGCCTTGCCGACCCTGATGAAAAAGGTTGCCCGCCATGTCAGGATGGCAGAGCCAACCTTGTTTCAGTGAAGTTCGGCACGGACTTTCTGACGCAGAAGGTCGATTGGAACAGGGGTTTTGCCTTTGTCCAGGAAATGCCAGAAGGTCCAGCCATTACATGAGGGCGCGCCCTGAACCGATGCACCTACCTGATGGATTGACCCTTTGTATGAGCCTTCATGACTTTGGGAAACAACTGTGCCATCTGCCCGCACACTGGCAGAAAACCGGCGCGATGGATCACACAGTACAGAGCCCACTGGCAGCAGGCCACGTTCGACCAGCATACCAAAGGGAATGCGTGGTTCTGATCGTTTGGATTGGGTGATTGAAATCACATTGTCATCAAGGCGTTCAATGTTAGCCAGTCGGTCTGTTGCCAGTCTCACGTATTTTTCCTCTCTCTCGCAGCCGATATAATGTCGGCCCAGTTTTTTTGCGACGGCGCCCGTTGTGCCAGACCCGAAAAACGGGTCCAGAATGACGTCACCTTCGTTGGTTGTAGCCAGAATAACCCGGTGTAACAGGGCTTCAGGTTTTTGTGTTGCGTGTCCCTTGTGCCCGTTTACCATCAGGCGTTCAGCGCCTGAACAAATCGGCAAAAGCCAGTCTGACCGCATTTGCAGGTCTTCATTCAATGCTTTCATCGCTTCATAGTTAAAGGTGAAGCCCTTCGCCTTTTCAGACTTCGAACACCAGATCAGCGTTTCGTGCGCATTGGCAAAGCGGGTACCGCGAAAATTCGGCATCGGGTTGGTCTTGCGCCAGATAATATCGTTCAAAATCCAGAAACCCAGATCCTGCAATTTGGCCCCGACACGAAAAATATTGTGATAGCTGCCAATGACCCAAAGTGTACCTGTATCTTTCAGAACACGCCGGGCAGCGGTCAGCCAGTCATGGCTCAACTTGTCATAAGCGGCAAAACTGTCGAACTTGTCCCATTCGTCATTAACAGCATCGACCCGGGAATTGTTAGGACGCAGCAATTCGCCCTTCAACTGCAGGTTATAGGGTGGATCAGCAAATATGACGTCGACCGATTTCTCAGGCAGGCGGTTCATATTCTCAATACAGTCGCCGACCAGAATTGAATCCAGCGGCAGGGTGCTGAATTGTTCGGAGTTTTTGACTGTACGACGACGTGCGACGGGTTGTTTTTTCTGTTTCATGACGCGCAGTTTGATTCAAGTGGCGAATCGCGTCAAGAAAATTTTTCATATGAATCAGCTTCTTATAGCAGACTCTTGAGTCATTAACTTATGAATTGGAGCGAACGACTTGCGATGGAAGGGGGATGCTCCCACAAGCTTTAGTGCTTCCATATGTTGCCTTGTACCATATCCTGCGTTTCTCTCCCATCCATAGGCAGGGTGAATGGCGGCCAGTTTTGTCATAAAATTATCGCGTGTAACTTTTGCAATAATCGATGCAGCAGCGATTGACAGGCTGATATTATCGCCTTTGACGACGCATCGTGTCGGAATGCCAAGGTCCGGATCGCGGTTTCCATCGACAAGGGCATGATCAGCGGGTTGGGGCAGGGCATTCAGCGCCCGGCGCATCGCCAGCATGCTGGCTTCCAGAATATTAAGCTGATCGATTTCTTCCACAGAGGCTTCGCCCAGCCCAACCATTGCCCCGGCCATGATCAGAGGGTAAAGATATTCCCGCCTTGCTGCACTTAGCTTTTTTGAGTCCCGGATACCTTCGGGAATATTTCGGGCGTCAAGAATAACGGCCGCAGCGACCACAGGGCCAGCCAGCGGGCCACGCCCCACTTCGTCCAGGCCCGCAACCCGGCCGCCAAGGCCTGTTTCCAGATCGAATGTTGGGCCAGATTTTTGTTCGAGTGTTGGCAAAACAAGCTGTGCGCGTTTTGCAACCCGTTGCGGATTGTTCTTTTTCATGTGATCTTTCCGGCGTTATTCAGGTGACGGATCATATATTGCGCGCCTTCACCATATCCGATGAGGCTGTTTGCCAAAGTGCCGGTCGCCAGACGCGCATGAAACCCGCGCATGTTCCAGAAATTTTCTGATCCCTGTACCGAGACCAGGGCCAGGGTATTCAGCCTGCATTCGCGCGCAATCTCGGCTGCTGTTGAGATAAACCTGCTGGCCAGGCCTTGTCCCTGAAATGACGGCAGCACAGAAACGTCGTGAATGTAATAGCAGTCAGCGGGAATGTTTTTATCCAGCTCCCTCATATCAAGAGGGGTGGGCAAATCGATTTTCCAGGGGTGGGAGAACATATATCCGGCGATTATGCCGCCGGATTCCACAATATGGCACCCTCGTGGGAAAAACTGGAGCTTTGCGGCAAAACTGTCCCTGCTTTCGTAAAAATGCGCAGCATAGGTATAGGTCTGCAACTGGCAGATATCGTCCAGATCTTCGCTTTTCATGGCGCGCAGGGTTGGCTTCATAACGATATCACTTTGTGATTGTGCTCCTGTGATATAGCCATATGAAACCATCGGCAAGATCCGAAGCGACTAAAAAAGGGATAACTGGTCGCCCTTGCGTGGCGGCACCCTGAATTTTTCCGTATCAGTACGCATGTGGTTTTCCGACGCGGGCCTGCCGGTCTCAAACCCAAGGCGTTGAACAACTCGTGCGAAGCGATCCCTGATCAGTTGCGCATAGGGGCCGTTGCCGCGCATGCGCTTGCCCCACGTCGCGTCATAATCACGTCCCCCCCGCATTGATTGTACATGGTTCATGACCCGTGACGCCCGGTTGGGTTCAATTTCTGCCAGCCATTCCCTGAACAGGGTTTTGACTTCAATTGGCAGGCGCAACATGATATATCCCGCACTGGTGGCACCCGCCTCTTTGGCCGCTGTCAGGATTTTTTCCATTTCATGATCTGTCAGGCCGGGAATAACAGGGGCGACCATCACCCCGACAGGGATACCGGCATTTGATAGCGTCTCTATGGCTTTTAAGCGGCGTAGCGGCGTGCTGGCGCGAGGTTCCATACGCCGTGCAAGGCGGTGATCAAGCGTGGTGATTGAAACAGAGACACGGGCCAGATTCAGTTCTGCCATAGGACCCAGCAGATCTGCGTCGCGGGTTACCAGCCAGGATTTGGTGACAATGCCCAGTGGGTGATTAAAGGCGGACAGTACCTTTATAATACTGCGGGTAATCTCCAGTTTTTTCTCAACGGGCTGGTAAGGGTCTGTATTCGTGCCCATGGCAATGGCACGCGGGGCATAGCCCGGCTTCCTGAGTTCCTTTTCAAGTAGAGTCGCGGCATCGGGTTTGAACAGGATCTGTGTTTCAAAATCCAGTCCGGGCGAGAAGCCCAGCCACGCATGGGTCGGGCGCGCAAAACAATAAATGCAGCCGTGTTCGCACCCGCGATAAGGATTGATCGACCTGTCAAAAGGAATATCCGGCGAGGTGTTGCGCGCAATAATGCTTTGGCTGGTGTCCTTGTGCAGGATCGTTTTGACGGAGGTGAGTTCGTTCTCACCAGACCCCCAGCCATCGTCTTCCAGAAATCGTGTCTGGCTTTCATAGCGACCGGTCGCCGTCGTAACCGCACCCCGGCCCCGGCGTGTTTCGGGGGGAATCCATTCAGGTTTTGCTGACGGGTCTTGCGGAGGATTTGCCATGGTGAACATGTACCACAAAAAGAACAAATAAAGAACATTATTTAATTCAGTTCCCTCACGATTTTTTGTCTTCAATCACGAGACAAAACAGGGTTAGATCGTCTAATGATCTCGGTTGTTATTCCCACATTAAATGCCGACAAAATACTGGCAGCAACCATAGCTGCCATGACCGGGCCAATTATGTCGGAACTTATCATTGTCGACGGTGGCAGCGGGGATGGAACGGCAAGGGTTGCAGATCAGGCCGGTGCCCGAATAATATTGTCAGAACGGGGACGCGGTACACAACTGGCCGCCGGCGCCAGGGCGGCAGAGGGCGAGTGGCTGCTGTTCCTGCATGCCGATACGGTTTTGTCTGAAGGATGGGATCGCGAAGTTGGGGCGTTTGTCGCCCATGCTGCCAACAAGTCAAAGGCGGGTGTCTTTCGGTTCAGCCTTGATGACCGGTGCTGGCAGGCGCGCATGCTTGAGAAGCTTGTTGCCCTTAGATGCTGGCTGTTCGCGCTGCCCTACGGGGATCAGGGCCTGTTGATCCATCGTACCCTTTATGATGCTATCGGAGGCTACAAGGCGATACCGTTGATGGAAGATGTAGATATAATACGGCGTGTTGGGCGGTCCAGACTGCATTTCTTTCAAATCCCGGCGATAACGTCGGCAGAGCGCTACAGGCAATCCGGTTATCTCAGGCGAATGTTTGGAAATTTGGGCTGTCTTGCGCTTTATTTTTTGGGTGTGTCACCAGACCGGATTTCGAGGATATATTCCCGATGAGAAAAAAACATCTGGTCCTGTTCGTCAAGGCCCCGCGCTGGGGGCAGGTCAAGACCCGGCTGGCAAGAGACATTGGCCAGATGTCAGCCTGGATGTTCTACCGGAATACATCCTGCAATGTGCTGCGGCGTTTGGTCAGGGACGGGCGGTGGCAGACTATTCTGGCCGTTACACCGGATGAGTATGTCGCGAAAGGTCGCTTTTGGCCTTCCGGTGCCCGGCGCATGGCACAAGGGCGGGGTGATCTGGGGCGGCGGATGTCGGGACCCCTAAAGACCTTGCCGCCCGGCCCGGTGGTCATCATAGGCAGTGATATCCCTGATATTACACCCGACCATGTTGCGCGTGCCTTTAAAGCTTTGGGGCGTGCAGAAGCGGTCATTGGACCGGCAGAAGATGGCGGCTACTGGCTGGTGGGGCTGAAGCGCAGTTCCCGTATCATTGATCTGTTTAAAAATGTCCGCTGGTCAGGCCCGGAAACATTAAGGGATACCGTGCGCAATATGCCCCGGACGGCGCGCATAACCTGCATCGATACACTTCGCGATGTTGATACGGGCAAGGATTATATGGCTATTGTTCGCGCAGGCGCGGCATGATTTCGACGAAATTACAGGGCCGGTAACGGTTATCAAACTGGTCTTTTAAAATAAGGTCCCATGCATCCTTGCAAGCGCCGGGGGAGCCGGGAATGGCAAAGAAATAGGTGCCGCCGGCCACGCCACCCATGGCGCGGGATTGTATGGTCGATGTCCCAATCAGTTTAAAACTGAGCTGGCGGAAAAGTTCACCAAAGCCCGGTATTTCCTTTTCGCATACTTCCTGCATGGCCTCGGGTGTTACATCGCGTCCGGTCAGGCCGGTGCCGCCTGTTGTCAGGACAACGTCAACGGTCAGATCGGCTGCCCATTCTTTCATTTTGGCCACCAGCTTTTGCTTGTCATCGGGCAGGATAACATAAGCTGCCAGTCGGTGGCCTGCCTGTTCGACGCGCTCTAGCAGGACTTTGCCTGATTTGTCGTCAGCTTCTGTTCTTGTGTCCGAAACAGTAAGAATGGCAATGTTAACAGGAATGAAGCGGCGTGTTTCATCAATTCCGGGCATGGGTTGCTTCCTCAAAATCGGGACCATGCCGCTCATTCTTGCTGATCGCATCAAGAGACGTATACATGGGCCAGCCGCCAGCCGCCACGTCGTCCAGCGTCGGCGTAGGGTGTCCGACCCGCATCTGGTAAATCCAGAGATTGCTGATCACGCGGGCGACAAAATCGCGTGTCTCATCCAGCGGGATGCTTTCGATGTATAATAGCGGATCATCCTTGAAGTGATTGTTGCGGACCCATTTGCTCACATTGCCGGGACCACCATTATAGGCAGAGGCCACCAGAAACAGGTTGCCTTCGCTCACGTCTTTCTCGAGGAGATATTCAATATAGCGCTGGCCCAGTTGCATGTTAAAATCCGGCTCGTAAAGCTTGCGGTTGCGGGGGTTGCGCAGGGATCGGTCGCGCCCGATATAACTGGCGGTGTTAGGCATCAGTTGCATCAGGCCCATGGCACCGGCACCACTTCTTGCCTGTGGGTTAAACTCGGACTCTTGTCGCATGAAGGCAAAAATAAGTGTCTTGTCCAGCGAATATCCACCACGAGGCTGCCAGTCAGGCATCGGGTATAGTGCACTGTCCAGTGTCGGGCTGGTATCATCGGCCAGCGCCTTGGCCATTTTTACCTGAGTGGATGGCAGGTTTAATTTCGCTGCCAGCCCCAAAAGAGATTCATGCATGTCAGGTGCGTAACGCTGCCAGATCAGACGCATTTCCAGATCAGCCATATCACTGCGCCCAATCTGGGCCAGTGCAATAGAACGGTGAACCCCTGTAATATCAAGCAGGGGCACCAACTGGTCATACGTCAGCGGGGGCAGGTCCCAGCTTAGATCAACATTCTGGCCCAGCTGGCGTGCGGCAATAAGGCCGTAAAAAGTACGTGAGTGACTGGATGCCTGTCTCAGGAGGTCGTTGACCTTGTCCGGCTGATGGCTTGCCAGATAGGCCCGCGCGGCCCAAAACGCCCCTGCTGACAATGTCCAGCGAGAAGCCGACTTGTCTGACGCGACCACTTCGAAATGTTGGGCGGCTTCAGCCACTTTTCCCATTCGCCATGACGCAAGGCCTGCAATCCAGTCTGCATGAGACGAGTAACGGCGAAGTTGTGGCGCACTGACGTTTGCCAGAGACAGGGCCTTTTCGTCTTCACCAACAAAATAATATGAAGCCGCGATATTGGCCAGGGTTCTGGCAAATTCTGCCTTGCTCAAAACATCGCCGGATTCCAGCGTCCAGATTTTTTTCTCGGCAAGGGAGGGGCGCCCGCGTTTCAGGTAACTGTATATTTGCGATCTTGCCCGGGCAGCTTCCCGGCGTTTTGCATAAGAAATGGAAGAACCTGTCGCCGGTTCGATGTCTTCAGGTATGATCAGTGGAGGATCAGGCTTTTGAATGGCAATCGAGGGGCGCGTATCGGAGACCGGGGGCAACAATGGTTCTGCGTTCTCGATCCGTCTTTTGGTTGCGAGTGAATAAATATCATCCGCAGCCGGCAGATCCGGATAGGCGACCATCCATCCGGAAAGTTCGGCGTAGCTTGATCGCCAGGCTGTAGGGTGCATGTAGCGCTGATACAAAACATGCCCGATCAGAATATTATTTTCCAGTTGGTCAACAAGCTTGTCTGCGGCTTTCCAGTTGCCTGCTTTTTGAAGCTCGAAAATCCGTTGATAACGATCTACATCAGCATCTGACAGCAGTTTCAGGGACTGGTTAAGGTCAGGTGTCCGGGCAGTGGCCATATTATCGCTCGCCCCCTGAACTTGCGGGGGCGTTTCGGCAATGGCGGTAACGGCGAAGGTGGATGTCACCAGAAAGCCCGTCAGGCCAAGCTTAAAATATCGGATCAGCTTCCACATAATAATACTCAAACTCCGGAAGATGGGTCCAGGCGCGCCTGAATCGACAGAAAGTCTCGCCAGGCGTCGCCCTTTAACTGGGGCTGGCGCAATAAATAGGCCGGGTGATAGGTCGGCAGGGCCGGCACTGACCTGTTATGGTCGGCAGCGGCGTCCGTTGATGCGGAAGCAGCCCATGAATATGTTGTCCATTTGCCCCGAAGGCGGGTGATGCCCTGACTTGTATCGAGCAGGGTGCTGGCCGATGTCCCGCCCAGAAATACGAGTACCCGGGGTTTTGCCAGTTTAATGTGCTGCTGGATAAAAGGCAGGCATATGGCGGTTTCCTGCGGAGAAGGCTTTCTGTTGCCCGGAGGCCTCCACGGGAGAATATTAGCTATATATGCCGACTGGCGATCCCGTCCGATTGCGGCGAGCATACGGTCGAGCAACTGGCCACTGGCGCCTACGAACGGTTTGCCCTGCCTGTCTTCTTCAGCACCCGGGGCTTCCCCGACAAACATCAGGCCACTTTCCGGGTTCCCGTCAGAAAAAACGGTATTTGCAGCGGTTTTTTTCAATATGCAGCCATCAAAACTTTCGATAGCCTGCTTTAATTCTTCCAGTGTTGAGCAGGCACTGGCACGTTCTTCTGCTTCGAATCTCGCCCTGTCGGGCGGGGTAAGGCGTGTAGCAGATGGCGCAACATTCGCACTCTGGCTGGCAGGGTGCGGGGCGGATGCTGCAGGTGGGGCTTTTTCCGTCGCGACTATTTCTTCAAATCGATTTACCGGAAGGTCACCCATAACTTCGTCAACACCGGCATCCAGATACCAGCGGAGAGCAGCAAGCTTTGCTGCATTTATGTCGACCTGCGTGTCTTCCATCGGTTGACCAGATATAATCCCGGTTAAGGCCAGTTTCGCGTCTTTCCAGAAAAGTCACGAAACTCAAGTTATACAGCATAATCGTTTATTCATTATTAGCACGTTCACCCCCAGGCTCGCAAAGGTCGAATTTTGGGTTCAGGGTCTTGATATCAGTATTTTCGTTGCAAAATGCAGGGCCTCAAATCCTGTATCGCGTCGAAAAAGTGCCTGGGCGGCGCTCGCCACATTGACGCTCTCGTGCCGAAAGGGCATAAACAGCCTTGAAACTGATTGCTTGCGAGTATGCCTGTATGACGCGATGTGATATGCGCCACAATATGTGAAGGCAATATCAAGCTGGCTGATAAAGAAAGAAGAGGAAATGTGATGGAACGTGAATCGATGGAGTTTGATGTCGTAATCGTTGGGGGCGGGCCCGCCGGCCTGAGTGCAGCGATTCGCTTCAAGCAATTATGTGCGCAGAATGATGTCGATTTCAGTGTGTGTGTCCTTGAAAAAGGATCAGAAGTTGGTGCGCATATCCTGTCGGGTGCTGTGATTGACCCTGTTGCATTGAATGAACTTATTCCGGACTGGGAAGAAAAGGGTGCGCCGTTACACGCGCCTGTTACAGAAAACCATCACTGGATGATGTCCGAAGGCGGGCATGTTGATTTTCCACATTTTCTGTTGCCCCCTTTGATGAGCAATGACGGAAATTATATTGTCAGCCTTGGCAATGTCTGTCGCTGGCTGGCAGAACAGGCCGAAGCCCTGGGGGTGGAAGTCTATCCCGGTTTTGCCGTGGCCGAAGTGCTTTATAACGAAGATGGCAGCGTCAAGGGTGTGGCAACGGGCGATATGGGTGTTGCACGTGATGGCAGTCAAAAGGGCGGCTATACGCCCGGCATGGAGCTGCATGCCAAATACACATTTTTTGCAGAGGGTTGTCGTGGCTCACTGAGCCTGCAACTGATGGAACGCTTCAATCTGCGCGAAGGAGTTGAACCCCAGACCTATGGCCTTGGTATTAAAGAGCTTTGGGAAATCGACCCTGCCAAACACAAACAGGGTATGGTGGTGCATACCCAAGGCTGGCCGCTGGACAAGAAGACAGCAGGCGGCGGTTTTATCTATCATCTGGAAGCCAATCAGGTTGCGATCGGATTTGTGGTCGCGCTGGATTATGAAAACCCTTACCTGTCGCCTTTTGACGAAATGCAGCGCTTTAAAACGCACCCGGCGATTGCGCCCATGCTGGAGGGCGGCCGCCGTGTTTGTTACGGGGCGCGGGCAATCAACGAAGGCGGCCTGCAATCCATTCCAAAGCTGACTTTTCCCGGCGGGGCGTTAATTGGCTGCTCTGCAGGGTTTGTCAACGTTCCACGTATCAAGGGCAGTCATAATGCCATGAAAACGGGCATGCTGGCTGCCGAGGCGGCCTTTGACGCGATCAAGGCGGGAAGTGATTCCTCCAGTGAACTGACCGGCTATACAGATGCCTTTGAGAAATCATGGGTTTATAAAGATTTGCACAAGGTTCGTAATGCGCGGCCAGCACTTTCAAAATTTGGGGCTACAATGGGCACCATTTATGGCGGGTTTGATATGTGGCTGAATAATCTGGGGCTGGGGTTCCTCCTGCCGTGGACGCTTGGTCACCACAAGGATCACGAGGCATTGAAGAAGAAAACCGAGTGTCAGCCCATCGCCTATCCCAAGCCGGACGGGAAACTGACATTTGACAAACTGTCTTCGGTGTTTTTGTCCAATACCAATCACGAAGAGGACCAGCCCGTTCATCTTACGTTAAAAGACGCATCAGTACCTGTTGATATCAATCTGGCGGAATATGATGCCCCTGAGCAACGTTATTGCCCGGCAGGCGTCTATGAAATAGTGCGGAATGATGACGGTTCGGATCCCAAATTGCAAATTAACGCCCAGAATTGCGTTCATTGCAAAACATGTGACATTAAAGACCCGACCCAGAATATTGTCTGGGTCGTGCCTGAAGGCGGGGGAGGGCCGAATTATCCCAATATGTAATGCAGGCTGTCAAGATGGCCATAAGTGGAAGTTTCTGAACGTATGAAAGTTTGCAATTTCTTGGCGCCCGGTCTTTTTTTTCGAAAGTTTGCGCACGTGTTGCTGGGGTGCCTGATTCTGGTGTCTGGCAACGCTGTGGCGGCAGATGCCGCGACAAGGCCTCGGGAAGATTTGGTGAAAACATCTGATGCAAAGGTCTCTTTCGGCAATTATCTGGTGGCGGAATATGCTTCTGCCAGCCGTGATACAGCAGCAGCTGCAACTTATTATCTGAAAACACTGCAAACGGACCCCGATAATATGCTGTTGCAACAAAAGGCGTTTTCCGCGCTGATTGCGGATGGCAGGTTTACCCCTGCATTGCCTATTGCAGGTAAACTGGCTGAGCAGCAGAATACCAATGCCATGCCCCGGTTCTTTTTATTGCTGAATGAAATCAATGAGGGGCGCTTTGCTGAAGCACGAGTTGTACTTGAAAATATTCCAGAAACCGGCTTTCAGACATTGCTGGGCCCGCTGGTTCGGGCCTGGAGCCTGGCGGGAGAAGGGGAAACGGCGAACGCGGTAGCCGCACTGGACCCGCTGGACGAGACTCCTGTGTTCCGGCCTTTCCGGCGAAATCATAAAGCGCTGATTTATACATTTTCAAATGATGTAACCGAGGCCGAAATAGCCTATAAGGCGGCGCTGGTTGCCGACCGTAAGGGAAATTTGCGCATTGTCCTGGCCTATGGACGCTTTCTTGCCGGGATTGATCGGGCATATGAGGCGAAGCAGCTATACGAAGAATATGCCACAAAATATCCGGACAATCTGGCCTTTGCCCAGGCGGCAAGGGAGCTGGGTCTCAACAGGCAGCAGAAGCCGCTGGTCCAGTCACCCGGGGACGGTCTGGCGGAAGCGCTTTATGGCATGGCCCAGGCGCTGTCAGCAGACAATGCTGCCGGCCCTGCCGCCTATTACCTGCGTCTGGCAACTTTTTTAAGGCCCGACTTTCCCGACGCATATCTTCTGCTGGGGCAATTGTTGGAGGGAGAGGGGCATGTTGCCCTGGCCATGGAAGCCTATAACAAGGTTTCCCAGGACGATATATTAAGTGGTGCTGCCCAACTGCGCAAGGCATGGCTGTTAAATGATATGGATCGCACCCAGGATGCAATTGACTTGCTCGGCAAGCTGGTATCAAAAAACCCTGCCATTCTGGAATATCAGACAAGCCTTGCCGATCTTCTGCGCTCTCACGAGAAATATAAGGATGCGATCAGGTATTATACCGGCGCACTCGGGCTGGCACCTGACGATGCACGGGATAACTGGCTGATTTATTATGCACGGGGTATTGCCTATGAGCGTGACAAGCGCTGGCCTCAGGCCGAGGAGGATTTTCTTAAAGCGCTGACGCTTAATCCGGATCAGCCGCAGGTGTTGAATTATCTTGGCTATTCATGGGTCGATCAGGGGTTGCATCTTGAAAAAGCTATGATCATGTTGCAAAAGGCCGTTGAATTGAGCCCGCATGACGGGTTTATCATCGACAGTCTCGGCTGGGCCATGTTCAGGCTGGGGCGCTATGACGAGGCCGTCGAGCTGTTGGAAAAGGCCGTTCTTTTACAGCCACAGGACCCAACGCTGAATGATCATCTGGGAGATGCCTACTGGGCGTCCGGACGACGGAACGAGGCAAAATTTCAATGGCATCATGCCATTTCGCTGGGTGCTGCCGGTGATGAGAAGGCCCGGATAGAGGTCAAGTTGCTTGAAGGCATCAAGCTTGACAAAATCAAGACGGATCCTGCTGCACGATTGAGTGAGCAGTAAGCAACGGATCCGTATGTTTTGACCATTGCATGTTCTGGTAAATATCGTGTTGCATGATCGGGCACCGGCAAAGATAAATCTGTTTCTGCATGTAACTGGTCGCAGGGCCGACGGTTATCATCTCCTCGAGAGTATTTTTGTTTTTGCCAACGTGTATGACCGCCTCGGTGTTGTTGCCCATACAGACATAACACTGGAAGTGACTGGTCCATACGCCTGTCAGGCTGGGTTGGTGCATGACAATCTGGTGTTGCTCGCGGCGCAGAGGTTGCATCAGGAAGCTGGACTGCCAGACAATACCGGTGCCCGTATAAGGCTGGAGAAACATTTGCCTGTGGCCGCCGGTCTGGGCGGGGGGTCTTCAGACGCGGCATGTGCATTACGGTTACTGTCGAAGCTTTGGAACATTTCCTTGTCTGACAAGGAGATTCTTGAACTTGCTCTGGCGTTGGGGGCAGATGTGCCCGCGTGTCTTGATCCAGGACCCAAATTTGTATCGGGGATTGGAGAAAACCTGCATTCAACAGACCCGTTTCCGTTTTTCATGCTTCTGGTCAATCCCGGTATTCCGCTGTCCACAGCAAGGGTTTTTCAAAGACGGGCGGAACTCGACCCTGACTTTAACACGCAGGCACTTTTTAACTGGCGGGCAATGGCGACAACAGGGGCTGTGCACGAAATGCTTGCCGGTACAATGAATGATCTGCAGGCATCTGCTTGTGATCTGTCCCCTGAAATTGGCAAGGTCGTTGACATAATTCGCCGGCAACCGGGATGCGAACTCTCCAGAATGTCGGGATCCGGGGCGACATGTTTTGGGCTATTTCCCGATATTGAGAGTGCGATCCTGGCCCGGGACGAGATCCGGCTCGCGCATCCCGACTGGTGGGTTTGGGCCGGATCTGAGTATAAAACAGAAATGGTTCTGTGAATTCAACCTTTCGAGATATAAAACCTTGTGTTATTTTGCGCCAGAAACGAAATATTAACCTTAATATTCTACCGATTTCTTCAGTAAACACGGCCAGATAAAACGTTTGGCAAAACAGGCTTGTTGGGATATTCAGTCCTTCATTTATGTCAGGTGTCGGACGGATAGAAAATGTATAAAATTATAGAAGCAGGAAACGGGAAAGTATGTTCAAGATGAATAATCCGGCGATACAGGAATCCATTTGCCGGTTGTTGACCCGCCTGCCTTCTTATTCACTCTGCCTGGCGCTTGTCTTTGGCGCGTTCATATCGTTATCGACAGTATATGCCCAGTCTGTCAGTCCTGACATGCTGGAAGCTTTGAAAAACCGGGCGGGTAGCGGGGCTGGCAGCAGGACCACAGGGTCTCCCCTGGATCAGGCAAGGGAGAGAGGCCTTGGTCAGGATCAGGGAGGATATATAGATCCTTCCTTTATGCAACCCAAGGGCCCGTCGCGGCTGGAAAAAGATTATTATCAGCGCTCGGGTGCCGAACTGGAACAGTTCGGATACGATATTTTCAGTTACAGTTCACCGTCGCGGGCAATGATAACCGGCCGCGTGCCTGACCGCTATGTCATGGGCGTGGGGGACGAGCTGGTTGTCACGTTTCAGGGACAGAATCCGGACACGATCACAACCTATGTCGATCGCGAGGGCAAGGTCATCCTGCCGGGATTGCGGCCGATAAATGTGGCGGGCCGTACTTTTGGTGAATTCCGGCGGGAACTGGAGGATGTGACCAAATCTGCCTTGATTGGAACGGATGTTTATGCGTCGGTGGGTTCTGTTCGAATGATTTCGGTCTATGTGCTGGGAGAAGTGAACAAGCCGGGCCTGTATAACATGACCAGCCTGACGACGGCTCTGGAAGCTTTAAGTGCGGCTTACGGGGTTAAGAAAACCGGTAGCCTGCGCCAGATCAGGATCGAGCGGGAAGGCAAGTCGGTTCCGGTGGATATCTATGCTGTTTTAAACGGGGGGCAGGTTGACGAATTAATGCTGCATGACGGCGACAGGATAATCATTCCTGCCGTTGGACCGACAGTTGCTGTCACCGGTGATGTCGTGCGGCCGGGTATTTATGAACTGAATACAAATGCCAACACCCGTCTGGGCGGATTAATCGATATGGCAGGCGGCAGCCTGCGGCCTCGCGGATATGCATACATTCTGAACCGCTTTGATGAAGCAGGGCGCCAGCAGGTCCATGTTGCTGAGAGCAAAAAAACGACAATATCGGACGGTGACATTCTGACAGTCAGCCTGCGTCAGAATGGCCGTGTTGGAAGTGTGGAACTGGTCGGCGCTGTTGCTGCATCCGGAATGCGTTCACTGGAGGAAGCGCGGACTGTTCGCGATTTGCTGGGCGACGTTCATAACCTTGGTGATACGCCCTATATGTTGTTTGGTGCGATAGAAACAACGGACCCCCTGACACGTGCGAGAAAGTTGACAGCGTTCAGCCCCGAGCGGGTTTTGCGGGGCGTTGAAAACATTACGTTAGGCAATAACGACAAGGTCATTATCTTTGATCGCCGTGACATAGAATTTTTGTCTTCGGATGATCTGCGGTCGGTGGTGCTGACAGGTCAGGTGCCTGAAACGTATGTCGCGGGCATGCTTCCGGAAGACGAGGAGCTGTTGCGGTGCAGGCCGCTGGAAGAGGTTGCCAGCATCGTGAATGATTCACAGTCGGGTCGGTTTTCGTCCGTTCTTCGTGCAATTTATATTCAGCGAGAACAGTCAACCGCAGTGATGAGGGCAAACGCGCAACGCGAGGCAGGAAAGACTGCTGCACTTTTACAGTCAAAACGGAAAACTGAAGCTGCCCAGGAAAAAGCAGAGCTGGATGCCCAGGCAAAGGGAGCCATTCTCCCTCCATCCGTAACCAGGGGTGATGAAGCCGATTATGATCCGGCAGATGACGAGCAGAGAGCCAGGGAAATTTGCCCCGCCGTATATGACGAGGCGCGAAATTTGCTACCATTCACACTTGAATATGTTGTTTCTGCGACAGGAGCATTGCGCTTGCCGGGTGTTTATCCGGTCGCGGACAGGGAGTCTCTCTCATCCCTTATGTCAATTGCGGGCGGCACTACATTTGATGCTGACCTCTCCAACCTTGAACTGATGATGTATGAGCACGAAGCCCGGGAGGGAGAATCTTCTCTGCGCCAGTCGATGATGGACGCCAGAAACCTGGATATGGCCAATATATTTGTTGTGCCGGGCAGCGCCGTCCGCGTGAATACTCTGTATAGTGATCAGGAACCCGGTGGCGTTCAAATCTCTGGTGAAGTCAGATGGCCTGGCGTTTATACGATACGGAAAGGTGAGACGCTTTCAGGTCTGATTGACCGGGCAGGTGGTTTGACAAACCAGGCTTATCCATATGGTGCTGTCTTTACACGAAATCGTATAAGGGCTGAACAGAGAGAAGGCCTGCAACGGATGGCGCGTGATCTGGATTCAGCACTTGCAACAGCAATGTTGGCAAAACGGGATATGAGTGCTGACGTTCTTATGGCTGCGCAGGAGTTGAGCAAAAAAATGGTTTCAGCACCGGTTGCAGGCCGGATTGTCACAGAGGCTGATCCGGATCGTCTTGCCGCAAACCCCGAACTTGACACGGTACTTGAGGCGGGGGACCGGCTTTATATCCCGCAACGGCCAAGCCATATCCTGCTTATTGGCGATGTGCTGAATCCTGGTGCCCTTCAGTTTGTTTCAGGCAAGGATGCGCGCAGCTATATTCAGGAAGCAGGGGGCATTCAGTCAACGGCTGACAAGGGCCGGGTCTTTGTTGTCTATCCCAACGGGGTTGCCAAACCGGTGAGAATATCATCATGGACGGGTGTTTCTGATGTTCCAATTCCACCGGGGTCATCAATTGTGGTGCCCAAGGACGCAACGCCGTTTGATACGATTACGCTGGTAAAAGACCTGTCTCAGATACTAAGTCAGTTGGCCATTTCAGCCGCCTCAATTGCCGTTATATCACGCTAGTTATGACCGGATGCCGGACGCAGAAATATTATAACCGGACAGGCTACCGCTCTGGTCGGCTCACAGCTCTGACGGCGGCCTGTTTCATTGCATCCGGTTCAGGCCTCCTTGCGGCAGAAAAGTCAGCACCGGGTGAGATGGAACGCCCGTCCTTTGACAAGATATATCAGGAGACTGACCTTTATTCCGTTAATGATTTTGGGGGAGTAGGGTTGTTGCAAACCCGTACGGCCCGTTTCTCGCCCGATGGAATCGTGCAGGCAGGCTCTAACTGGGCTGATCCGTTTCGTCATTATTATCTGACCTGGCAGCTGACGCCCTGGCTGGAAACGACGTTCAGGTATATTGATATTGAAGGCAGCGCAGACCTTGATCGGTCCTTGGACGTAAAAGTCCGTCTGGTGCGCGAGAGTGAGCTTTTGCCCGCCATCGCAGTGGGTATTCAGGATGGGCTGGGGTCTGGCCAGTTTGGTGCCGAGTATCTGGTGGCCAGTAAACGCCATTATGATTTTGATTTTTCGTTTGGTATTGCATGGGGCTATCTGGGCTCTCGCGGTCATATTTCCAATCCGATGCGGGTATTTGGCAGCAGCTTTAAGAACCGGTCGGTTGATGAAGAAGATAGCGGCCGTATCGCCCTGAAGAATTTCTTTTCAGGGAACAAGATCGGCTTTTTTGGGGGTGTTGAATATCGCACGCCGCTGGATGGCTTGTCGGTGAAAGCAGAATATAACGGGGCGAATTCAGAGACACTGGATACAGGTGTTCCGGTGGAAAGCGATTTTCCTGTCAACATCGGTCTGAATTATCGCCCGTTTCCCTGGGTTGACCTGGCTGTTGGGTTCGAGCGGGGAAACACGGTCATGGCCGGCCTGACATTGCGGGCCAATCTGCATACAATGTCGTTACCCAAAAGCGATCCGGCACCGGTGGAGGTTGTTGCTGCTGCTGATCCCGGTATGGGGGATTTACCCCCTGTCCTTGTGGATACGCGTGAAGCGCCTCCTCCATACAAGCAGAAGGCAGAAATGCGTGATGGAACGGGCGATAGTTCATCCGCTAGCATTGTTGAAAACAGTCGCAAGGACGCGCCCGCGCCGCCACCACGCATCAAGGTGGTGCACAAAAAGACCCGATATATGCCTTTGTTCGGCGAGGTCCCCTGGGACCATGTCGAAGTCATTGAAGAAGAGCGGCCACCGGAGCCAGCGCTTCCGGTGCAGGACGTCGCAAAATATGCAGAGCCGGTATTTGAGGCACTGGAAGAACAGGGCTTGAGGCCCATGGGCCTCAAGGCAACTGAAGCGTCTGCCACCGTCCATGTAGAAGCAGAAAGATACAGAAATCCGGCTAAAAATGCAGGGCGTGCAGCACGTGTTTTGGCGAAGCATTTACCGGAAAGCGTTGAAGAACTGACCGTCGCACAGGAACAGGGCGGGCTGGAGACCAGCCGCCTGACGGTATATCGGAGTGACCTGGTCGCGGCGTCCGGGCTTCAGGGCAGTGTGGATGAAATATGGATTGATGCAAAACTGTCGCCGCCAATTGACGAGCATGACAAGGCGTCTGGTCTTTACAGGCCTGAACGTCAGTATCCGCGCTTTTCATGGGATATTTTGCCCGTGATCAAACAGCATCTTGGCGATGATGATGACGGAAATTATCGGGCCGAAGTGTTTGCTACGCTGCGCGGGCAGGTCGAGCTTTTTCGCGGGTTAACCCTGACCGGCGATGTCACGCAGGATCTTTTCGGCAATCTTGACAAGGTCCCGCCTCGTACAGGCGTAAATGTGCCCCGGGTGCGCAGCGATATCGCGCGCTATACGGATGAAGGCACAACGGCGATCACCCGGTTGAGTGCCGATTATCTGTTCAGCCCGGATCAGAACTGGTACGCGCGGGTATCCGCGGGTATTTTTGAGACCATGTACGGTGGTCTTGGTGGCGAAATTCTGTACCGCCCCTATGGCAGTAACTGGGCGGTCGGCGCTGACCTGAACTGGGTCAAGCAGCGGGATTTTGATCAGCTTTTTGATTTTCAGGGTTATGACACTGTCACGGGTCAGGCCAGCTTGTATTATGAAGTGCCGCAATATGGATTGCGCGGCGTTGCCAGCGCAGGTCGTTATCTGGCCGGAGATTACGGCGTAACATTTGATCTGTCGCGAGAGTTTGGCAATGGTATCCGCCTGGGAGCCTGGGCGACGGTAACGGATATGTCCCGGCGGGATTTCGGCCCCGGCAGTTACGACAAGGGCATTTATCTGACGATCCCGTTTGATGTTTTCTGGCCCAGCTCGTCACGGCGTTCTGTTGACCTGCGGGGCCGGGCCCTGTCTCGCGACGGGGGGCAGCGGCTGGACATTGAGCCACGCCTGTATGATCTCTTAAGTGGTGACAGGGCGGCGGCCTATAATCTGGGCTGGCGCGATCTTATGAAATAACGCGGACGGCAGGGTCATGAGAGCCGGTTAGGGGCCAACACGGGCAACAGGCATATGATTGCTTGACCTTGGGGTGGCGGGTCTGTAATTTCCCCGCAAAACCGCAATTTTGAAGGGCTATATATATCGTGACCGTGCGGCAATCTGAAGGTGAAAAGCGTCCTGTCAAAGTGCCTTCGTTTCAGGATCTGATTCTTACATTACAGCGCTATTGGGCCGATCAGGGCTGTGTCATTCTGCAGCCTTATGATCTGGAAGTGGGTGCCGGGACATTTCATCCGGCAACAACATTGCGGGCACTGGGGCCCGATCCATGGAAAGCCGCCTATGTACAGCCCTGTCGTCGTCCAACCGATGGCCGTTATGGTGAAAACCCAAACCGTTTGCAGCATTACTACCAGTTTCAGGTGATCCTGAAGCCTTCACCGGACAATATTCAGGAATTGTATCTGAACAGCCTCGCCGTGCTGGGCATTGATGTCATGAAGCATGATATCCGCTTTGTGGAGGATGACTGGGAAAGCCCGACGCTGGGGGCATGGGGTCTGGGCTGGGAAGTCTGGTGCGATGGCATGGAAGTAACCCAGTTTACATATTTTCAACAGGTTGGCGGCTTTGATTGCAACCCGGTATCCGGTGAGTTGACCTATGGTCTGGAACGACTCGCCATGTATATTCAGGGTGTTGAAAACGTTTATGATCTGGACTGGAACGGTGCCGGTGTCAGTTATGGCGACGTTTATCTGGAAAATGAACGCCAATTTTCAGCCTATAATTTCGAGCACGCCAATACAGATGTGCTGTTGCAGCATTTTAGGGATTCCGAGGCAGAATGTGCTGCCCTGTTAAGTCTTCATTTGCCATTGCCCGCCTATGATCAGTGCATGAAGGCTAGCCATACATTTAACCTGCTGGACGCCCGCGGGGTGATTTCGGTCACCGAACGCGCGGCCTATATTGGCCGTGTGCGGGCGCTGGCGAAAGGTTGCTGCGAAGCGTATCTGGCGAAAACCACACGCACAGAAGAGGGGGCCTGAACGATGGCGGAACTTCTTCTTGAGCTGTTCTCCGAAGAAATCCCGGCGGGCTTGCAGGCACGTGCTGCGGATGATTTGAAGCGGCTGGTCACTGAAAAACTGAAGGCGGAAGGCCTAAGCTTTGATAAAGCAGAAACCTGTGCGACGCCACGCCGCCTGACGCTGGTGATTGATGGCTTGCCTGTATCGCAGCCGGATATCAGCGAAGAACGTCGGGGGCCTCGCGCCGATGCGCCAGAGAAAGCGATTGAGGGCTTTCTGAAATCCGCAGGTATTACGCGGGATCAGGCGCAAGAGCGCGCAGAGGCCAAAGGCACTTTTCTTTATGCCGTTATTGAGAAAAAGGGGCGGGCAACCGCTGAGGTGATCGCGGACTTCATGCCGGGCATTATTCGCAATTTCCCCTGGCCAAAATCACAGCGTTGGGGGGCTGGTTCCCTGCGCTGGGTGCGGCCACTGCATTCCATTTTGTGTATATTGGACGGCACAATTGTTGATTTTGACATCGACGGGATTAAAAGCGGCAATGTGACGTATGGCCACCGCTTTATGGCCCCGGACCCCATTCAGGTTGCGGGCTTTGCGGATTATCAAACGAAACTGCACAAAGCCAAGGTTGTTCTGGATGCGGAAGAGCGTAAAAATATTATCTGGCATGAGGCAATAAGACTCACTGCAGACCATGGTTGTCAGCCAATGCCTGATGGGGGGCTCTTGGCTGAAGTAGCTGGGCTTGTAGAATGGCCAGTGGTAATTATGGGTGACATAGATTCCCAATTTATGGAACTGCCAGGCCCCGTGTTGGCCATTTCAATGAGAAATCATCAAAAGTATTTTGCTGTTTTTAGAAAAGATGCAGTCATAGGTAAGGGCTCACAAGATATTGCCCCGCCCCAGCCGGTGAACCATTTTATAGCTGTTGCAAATATTGAATCAGATGATGCAGGAAGGTTGATTCGTGAAGGGTATGAGAGAGTTCTTCGTGCAAGGTTGTCGGATGCAAAATTCTTCTGGGATCAGGATCAAAAAATCAGCTTGGAAGACAGACTTCCCGCTCTGAATGATATTATCTTTCATGCGCGGCTCGGTACTTTAGCTGAACGTGTTAACCGGATGGAACAGTTGGCCGGTATAATGGCGGCATTTATCCCGGATTGTGACAAGAGTTTGGCCCAGCGTGCGACGAGGTTATCCAAGGCCGATTTAACAACCCAATTGGTCGGAGAGTTTCCCGAACTTCAAGGCCTTGTAGGAATGTATTATTCATATCATTCCAAAGAGCATGAGGCAGTAAGCAATGCCATTTCCGAGCATTATTCACCTGTAGGCCCTTCTGATATATGTCCAACCAAGCCGGTGAGCGTGGCTGTGGCACTAGCCGAAAAAATTGATACACTTGTTGGCTTTTTCGCGATTGATGAAAAGCCAACGGGGTCAAAAGACCCGTTTGCGCTGCGCCGGGCCGCTCTGGGTGTGATCCGGCTGATTGTCGAGAACGGCCTGCGGGTTGAACTGGAAGATTTGTTTGAGAAGGCCATCTTCCTGCATGGTGTGGCTGAGGCAGAAGCCGTGACCAGTTCCGCCGTGGCCGATCTTCTGACTTTCATTGCCGACCGCCTGAAAGTGCAGCAGCGCGAACAGGGCGTGCGCCATGATCTGATTGACGCGGTGTTCAGTCTGGGCGGTGAAGATGATCTGGTGCGGTTGCTCGCACGGGTACAGGCGCTGGGTAATTTTCTGGGGACAGATGACGGGGCCAACCTGCTGGCGGCGTACAAGCGGGCCAGCAATATCCTGCGCATTGAAGAGAAAAAGGATAATTGCGATTATACCGCTGCGGTTGCTGAAAAGCTGCTGGAACAGCAGGAAGAAAAAGCATTACACGCGGCTATAGAAAAGGCACGTGCAGCGGCCAAAACAGCTTTGCACAGTGAAAAGTTTGAAGAGGCGATGGCGGCGCTGGCGACCCTGCGCGCGCCGGTGGATGCCTTTTTTGATCAGGTAACCGTGAACGCCGAGAACCAGGATTTGCGGCGGAACCGTTTAGCAATATTAAGCCAGATTCGTGACGCGCTGGGCGCGGTTGCTGATTTTTCGAAAATTGAAGGTTAAGTTTTAACGCAAGGGCTAATTGACCATGACAAAGTGGGTGTACAGTTTTGGAGACGGAAGTGCCGAAGGCAGGGCGGATATGCGCAATCTGCTGGGCGGCAAGGGGGCCAATCTGGCCGAGATGTCCAATCTGGGGCTGCCGGTGCCGCCGGGGCTGACCATCACCACTGAAGTCTGCACGGCGTTTTATGAAAACAACCGTCAATATCCGACAGAACTTGACGCGCAGGTTGCCGAAGCTCTGGCAAATATAGAGAAAATTGTCGGGGCCAAATTTGGGGACGAAAATAACCCGTTGCTGGTGTCGGTGCGCTCGGGCGCCAGGGTGTCCATGCCGGGCATGATGGATACAGTGCTGAACCTTGGCCTGAACGACATTACGGTGAAAGGCTTGGCCAAACAATCGGGCGATGAGCGTTTTGCCTATGACAGCTATCGCCGTTTTATCCAGATGTATTCGGATGTGGTGCTGGGTGTTGATCATTATCTGTTTGAGGATATTCTGGGGCAGCTCAAGGATGACAAGGGGTATAACCTTGATACCGAACTGGATGCGGCAGACTGGAAAGACGTTGCCGAAGCATTCATGGTCAAGGCGGAAGAGGAACTGGGTTATCCGTTTCCGCAGGATGTGAATGATCAGCTTTGGGGCGCCATTGGTGCAGTGTTCGGGTCGTGGCAGATTGAACGCGCCAAGGTTTATCGCCGTCTCCATAATATTTCCGAAAAATGGGGCACGGCAGTCAATGTGCAATCCATGGTATTTGGCAATATGGGTGAGACCAGTGCCACCGGCGTGGCCTTTACCCGTGATCCGTCGACCGGCGAGAACGCCTATTACGGTGAATATCTGATCAATGCGCAGGGCGAAGATGTGGTAGCGGGTATCAGGACACCACAGAATCTGACGAAAATTGCGCGCGAGAAAGCCGGATCAGACAAGCCATCCATGGAAGAAAGTATGGGTGTTGTTTTTGGCGAACTGGTGGATGTGTTCAAGCGTCTGGAATCTCATTATCGGGATATGCAGGACATTGAATTTACCGTCCAGAAGGGCAAGCTTTGGGTGCTGCAAACCCGGTCCGGTAAACGGACAGCCAAGGCCGCATTGAAAATTGCCGTGGATATGGCAAATGAAGGGGTGATTTCGGAAGAAGAGGCACTGCTCAGGGTTGATCCTGCTGCGCTTGACCAGTTGCTGCACCCGACCCTTGACCCGAACGCTGAACGCGATGTGCTGGTCAAGGGTTTGCCCGCCTCGCCGGGGGCGGCCAGTGGTGTTGTTGTCTTTGAAGCTGATGAGGCGGAAAAGATGGCCAGCGCGGGCAAGGATGTTATTCTGGTGCGGATTGAAACCAGCCCGGAAGATATTCACGGTATGCATGCGGCACGCGGTATTCTGACCAGCCGGGGCGGCATGACCAGCCACGCGGCTGTTGTCGCGCGTGGCATGGGACGGCCTTGTGTTTCAGGCGCTGGCGGGTTGTATATCGATATGGCTGCGCAGGAAATGTCTGCGCTTGGCCGCACTGTGAAAAAAGGCGATACCGTCACGATTGATGGTTCAACAGGCGAGGTGATGTTTGGGGCTGTGCCAACAGTCAAGCCTGAACTGGCCGGGGATTTTGAAAAACTGATGCTGTGGGCCGACAAGGTGCGTCGTATGAAAGTGCGGACCAATGCGGAAACACCACTGGATGCGCGGACGGCCCGCGAATTTGGGGCCGAGGGCATCGGGTTGTGCCGGACCGAGCATATGTTCTTTGAAGCCGACCGCATTGTCACCGTGCGCCAGATGATTTTGGCAGAGGATGAAGCCGGTCGTCGTGAGGCGCTCGCCAAGCTTCTGCCTATCCAGCGACAGGATTTTGTCGAGCTTTTTTCTATTATGAAAGGCTTGCCAGTCACGGTGCGATTGCTGGACCCGCCGTTGCATGAATTCCTGCCGCGCGAAGAAGAAGAATTTGAAGCTGTTGCCAGGGTGTTGGGCCTTCCAGCCCTTCAATTGCGTCGCCGGGCCAATGAGTTGCATGAATTTAATCCGATGCTGGGGCATCGCGGTTGCCGGCTGGGGATTTCATATCCGGAAATTTATGAAATGCAGGCCCGCGCCATTATTGAAGCCGCTATCGAGGTTGAAAAGGCCAGCGGCGATACGGTTATCCCTGAAATCATGATTCCGCTGGTCAGTGTCCGCAAGGAACTGGATATCCTGAAAGCCAAGATCAGTACCGTTGTTGAAAGTGTTTGCGCGGAAAAAGGCCATAAACTTCAATATCTGGTCGGCACCATGATTGAACTGCCACGGGCAGCGTTGCAGGCCGGGGATATTGCCCATGTGGCCGAGTTTTTCTCATTCGGTACCAACGATCTGACCCAGACAACATTCGGGATCAGTCGGGACGATTCTGCCCGTTTTCTGGAGGATTACATTCGTCAGGGCATATTTAGCCAGGACCCGTTTGTCAGTATTGATGTCAATGGTGTCGGGCAGCTGGTTGAAATGGCAGCCGAGCGCGGACGCGCAACCCGCCCGGATATCAAGCTTGGTATTTGCGGCGAACATGGTGGTGATCCAGACTCAATTGCCTTCTGTGAAAGCGTCGGGCTGGATTATGTGTCCTGCTCGCCGTATCGTGTGCCGATTGCGCGTTTGGCGGCTGCACAGTCGGCCTTGCGTAAAATCAATGGCAGTCTGGACAAGGCAACAGAATAGCGCCTGTTCACTTGTGATGTAGGGGAAGAGATGACTGCGCAGGTACCGGCACTTGAAGATATTCTTCAGGCAATTCGTCAGGGTACAGGCGCAAAATCCCTGGTCGCGAGGGCCCTTGCGGATATAGAAAAAAATCCGGCACACGCTGATGTCGTGCGATTGCTGGATGCGGCATGGGCCTCGCCCCGGGGCCATGTTCTGGGGCTGACCGGTCCCCCGGGCGTCGGCAAATCAACACTTGTCAGTTCATTGATCAAGGCATGGCGCGCACAAGGCCGCACTGTGGGGGTGATTGCCGTGGACCCGAGTTCACGGCGCAGTGGCGGCGCGCTTCTTGGTGATCGCACCCGGCTGACGACCGACGCTGATGACAAGGGTATCTTTGTGCGCTCGATGGCGGCGCGTAACCGGCTGGGCGGTCTGGCGGCCCTGACGGTGCCTGCCATGGTGCTGATGCGGGCCCTGTATGACATTGTACTGGTGGAGACGGTTGGTGTTGGCCAGTCTGAAACTGATGTGGCGACAGTGGCAGATACGGTTGTTTTCTGTGTGCAACCGGGGTCGGGGGACAGTTTGCAGTATATGAAAGCGGGCATCATGGAGGTGCCCCATATCGCCGTTGTCACCAAAGCGGATATGGGGGCGACAGCGCGCCGGGCGCAGGCGGATGTGAAGGGCGCTTTGGGCCTTGCCGAAGCTGGCGAATATGGGTGGGATGTGCCTGTGCTGAAGGTATCGGCGACAGAAGGTGAGGGGCTGGATGACCTGATATCGGCGATCGACCGGCACTATGAGCATTTAAAGGATAGCGGGCGATTACAGAAAGAGCGACAGCTTCAGGGCCTGATCTGGCTCGAACAGGCTATTGGAGAGCGTTTCGGGGCGCAGGTCTTAAGTTTGTTGCGTGCCAGAATAGCCGTCGATGACCGGCAATCGCCCTTTGTCCGTGAGGCAAGGCTTGTTGAAATGGTCGAGGTTTCGATCAGGGACTGACCACATTTTATACCTGTTGGTTGACAAGGAAAATCCTTCTTGCAGGAGCTGCCCGGTTTCAGGTCATCATATACATTGCAATGACGATAACGGCGGCAACAGCCAGCAGGACAATTGTTGCTTTCTCGCTGCCCCGCCTTTTTCTCTTGTTTGACATATATTTTCCTCTCAATCCAATAACACCGGCCTTATGTTAGCGTGCTGTCCAGCCACCGTCCATGGAGATTGCAGCCCCGTTCATGGAACGCCCTTCAAAAGAACACAGGAATACGGCCAAAGCACCCAGTTCTTCTACCTCAACAAAGCGCTTGTTGGGCTGTGCGGCCAGAATTACATCCTTGACGACCTGATCATGGGACATGCTGTGTACTCTGGCCTGTTCTTCAACCTGCCCTTCTACAAGGGGGGTTCGTACGTAGCCCGGGCAGATGGCATTGCAGGTGATGTTAGATTCGGCAACTTCAAGCGCCACAGTTTTTGTCAGGCCGACAACGCCATGCTTGGCAGCAACATATGCGCTTTTATATGGTGAAGCGACCAGTCCGTGGGCCGATGCCAGATTAATAATGCGCCCAAACCCGCGCTTTTTCATACCCGGCAGTGCCGCACTGACAGAGTAGAATGCGGATGAAAGGTTGATCGCGATAATGGATTCCCATTTTTCCGGCGGAAATTCATCAATCGGCGCGACATATTGTATCCCCGCATTATTGACCAGAATGTCTATCGAGCCAAGCTCATATTCTACCTCGTTGATCATGCCGGTGACCTGAAGCCCCTTGCTCATATCGGCACCACTGTAAAGTGACTTGATATTGAAATCGCTCTCCAGCCCCTGGCGAATATTTTCAATCTGATCCTGGTCGCCAAAACCGTTCAGCACGATATTAACTCCCCGTGCCGCAAGTGCACGCGCCAACCCAAGCCCAATCCCGCTGGTTGATCCTGTTACAATGGCATTTTTTCCTTTTAAATCAGTCCTTAATAAGGAAGTCTCAGGCGCGTTTGTACTGGTCATGGAAAATTATCTTTTCTGAACTAGAGTGGAGTTTTCTAAGCCTAATTATATATAAATGATGGCTTGTTTTAAAATTAAAGCTTTTTGTGCAGTGCAAAAAAATATACTATGTGAATATAAAATTGGAACACAAATCCAGCACTTAGTCAAAAACTGCTTGTGACAAGCGGGTGGCCGGTGTCGAGGATCAGGAGTTAGCGTAACATGCTTTACCATCTCTATGAAATGCAGCACGCAGCCATTGCTCCGGCACGTATAATTGCGGACTATACCCAGAGATTGTTGAAGAACCCCTATAATGTGCTCGCACAAACGCCGAGTGCAAAAGCACTGTCTGCCGGACTGAATATCTTTGAGCAAACGACCCGGCGTTATGGCAAGCCTGCCTTCGATCTGCCGACCACGATTATTGATGGTAAAACGGTCAAGATTGAAGAAGAAGTGGTGCTGAGAAAGACGTTTGGACAGTTGAAGCATTTCAAACGCCACGCCAAGGGAAATGATCCGCGTGTGCTTCTGGTAGCGCCGCTTTCAGGCCATTATGCAACGTTGTTGCGAGGCACGGTAAAGGCGCTTCTGCCTGATCACGATGTCTATATCACCGATTGGCGGGATGCCCGGAACGTCCCCTTGTTTGAAGGGACCTTTGATCTTGATGACTATATTGATTATCTGGTCGAGTTCCTGCATTTTCTGGGGCCGAACACCCATATGATTGCAGTTTGTCAGCCGTCCGTGCCTGCTATTGCTGCTGCGGCGCTTATGGCGGCAGATAACGATGATTGCATCCCCAAAACGCTCACCATGATGGGCGGGCCTGTCGATACCCGTAAAAACCCGACAGAAGTGAACGAATTTGGTACGTCCCATTCGCTTGGCTGGTTCGAGCAAAATGTTGTTGTAACGGTGCCGCCGCCACATCCCGGCATGATGCGGCAGGTTTATCCCGGATTCCTGCAACTGGCCGGTTTTATGGCGATGAATATGGATGCCCATATGGATGCCCATTGGGAAATGTATGAACATCTGGTCAAGGGCGATGATGAAAGTGCAGAATCGCGCCGGGCATTCTATGAGGAATACAGGTCCGTTATGGATATGACATCTGAATTTTATCTTCAGACGATTGAGAAGGTCTTTATCGACCATCATCTGCCGCGGGGTATTATGGTCTCGCGTGGGCGCCCTGTCGATTTGTCCAAAATCACCAAAACAGCCATTCTGACCGTGGAAGGTGAACTGGATGATATCTCTGGTATTGGCCAGACGAAGGCGGCTCATGCCTTGTGCACCAACCTTTCTGCTTCGATGAAAGAGCATTACGAGCAGGAAGGTTGCGGCCATTACGGTATTTTCAATGGTTCCAAATGGCGTGAAAAAATATCGCCACGCGTGAAAAAGTTCATCGCCAAACATAATTAAATGACCGATCAGGTTGCGGTTTGGAAAAAGACCTGTAATTCCCCGTTATTTAGGTTAAGTTCGCAGCGATTTTTGAAAATTCGCGAAAGAAATTATGCCTGACCTGAATGAGGCTGTTAAAAGCCGTCGTACGTTTGCGATCATTTCTCACCCTGATGCCGGTAAAACGACCCTGACCGAGAAGCTCTTGCTGTTTGGTGGTGCCATTCAGCTTGCCGGGGCGGTCAAGGCGCGCGGGGCCCAGCGCCGGGCGCACTCTGACTGGATGAAGGTGGAGCGGGAACGCGGTATTTCTGTGACCGCTTCGGTCATGACCTATGATTATGCTGACTGTACGTTCAATCTGCTGGATACGCCGGGCCACGAGGATTTCAGTGAAGATACATATCGCACATTAACAGCCGTTGATTCGGCCGTGATGGTCATCGATGCGGCAAAGGGCATTGAAGCACAGACCCGGAAATTGTTCGAAGTCTGCCGGTTGCGCGACATGCCGATTGTAACGTTTGTGAACAAGATGGACCGCGAGGCCCGCGATCCGTTTGATCTGCTGGATGAAGTTGAACAATCACTGGCACTGGACGTGACGCCCGCCAGTTGGCCGATCGGTATGGGACGTAATTTTCTGGGCTGTTATGATCTTTTGGGGGACCGATTGATCCTGATGGAAAAAGGATCAAAAGGCGATGGAGCAGATATTCAGGCCTGTAGCGGTATTGATGATCCGAAGCTTGACCAGATGCTGCCCGAAGACGCTGTCACCAAGCTGCGTGAAGAAATTGAGATGGTGCGCGGCTTATGCCCGTCCTTCAACTTGGAAGCCTATCTTCAGGGGACAATGACACCTGTTTATTTCGGCAGCGCGATCAATAATTTTGGCGTTCGGGAATTACTGGATGGCCTGAAGACATTCGCGCCGACACCGGGCAGTTTCAAAACACAAAGTCGGGAGATCAGCGCGACGGAAGCCAAAGTGACAGGCTTTGTGTTCAAGATACAGGCCAATATGGACCCTAAACATCGGGACCGCATTGCCTTTATGAGGATCGTGTCCGGCCATTTCAAACGTGGCTTGAAGATGCTGCATGTACGGACGGGCAAGACCCTTAATCTGCATAACCCCGTCTTGTTTCTGGCCCAGGACCGTGAATTGGCCGAGGACGCGTGGGGAGGGGATATCATCGGCATTCCCAACCATGGAAACCTTCGAATCGGAGATAGTTTGACCGAAGGCGAAGACCTGCGCTTTACCGGCATTCCGTCATTTGCACCCGAACATCTGCAATCTGTCCGCCCGGAAGATCCCATGCGGGCCAAGCATCTGGGACGGGCCCTGCAGCAACTGGCGGAAGAAGGGGCAGCGCGTGTGTTTAAAACCCATTTCGGTTCAGAATGGATCGTGGGTGTTGTGGGGGCGTTGCAATTTGATGTGCTTGCTGATCGTATTCGCACAGAATATGAAATTCCGGTCCGGTTCGAGCCATCGACACTGCATACTGCCCAGTGGGTGGAAGCGCAGGACGTGCGTCAGATGAAAAAGTTTTTTGATGCGAACCGCGCGAATATGGCTGAAGACCATAATGGATCGCCGGTGTTTCTGGCCCGGAATGCCTGGAAACTTGATCGTGTGCGTGAAGAATGGCCGGATGTCAAATTCCTGAAGACCAAGGAACAGGTGCAGTAAGCGGTTTTTCGGGATCTAACGAAAAGTTGATCCGGCAAGGCGGAACATTGTGATGTGAATGAGTGCGTTGGGACGCACAATATGTCATCCTCTGCGCCGAACATCAGGGAAATATGGCAATGGATGCAAAAATTACCGAACAGGTGCGTAGCCGCTATGAAGCCGGGGCGCAAAACCGGGAAGAAGCCCTGTGCTGCCCGGTCGACTATGATCCGAAATATCTGAAAGTTATTCCGTCAGAAGTGATTGAGCGGGATTATGGCTGCGGGGACCCGTCGCGCTATGTGCTTGAGGGTGAAACGGTCCTTGATCTTGGCTCGGGAACTGGAAAAATATGCTTTATCGCGTCGCAGGTCACAGGTCCCAGGGGGCGCGTGATTGGGGTCGATATGACTGCCGATATGCTTGCGCTGGCCCGTGAAAGCGCGCCAGTTGTGGCAGAGCGGATCGGTTATGGCAATGTTGAGTTCAGACGCGGGTTTATTCAGGATCTGCGCACAGACCCTGACTGGCTGGATAGCTATCTGTCGGAAAACCCTGTCACTGATTTCAGCTCGTTCCAACGGATGGAACGGGCCCTGGGTGACCAGCGACTGAATGCGCCACTGGTTGCCGACGAATCGGTTGATATTATTGTCAGCAATTGTGTGTTGAATCTGGTGAGCGATACAGAGAAGAAAAACCTGTTTGGCGAAATATTCCGTGTGCTGAAATCAGGCGGGCGGGTCGCTGTCTCGGATATTGTGTCGGATCGGCCGTCCCCCCGGCATCTTAAAGATGACCCTGAGCTTTGGAGCGGCTGCATTTCAGGTGCGCTTCAGGAACAGGAATTTCTGGACGCCTTGAAGGATGCCGGTTTTCAGGATGTTGCCATAGACAAGCGCGATGCCGAGCCATGGCAGGTTGTTGAAGGAATTGAATATCGTGCGATGACGGTTGTGGCAGGTAAAGGTGACGGGTGGAAAACGCCCCAACATCTGGATGCTGTGCCCCGTGCGGCGGGTAAATGTTGCTAGGGAGAAATTGAGTGGCTGAGACTTTGACGAAATCTGAAGGCGAGAACGGCTTGGGCGGCCCCCGGACAATTTATCGGGCTGAATATCTGGAGCCTGCCTTTTTTATTGACCGGATTGACCTTGTTTTCGATCTGGCGCCTGCGGCAACGAAAGTCTCCAGCCGTATGGCAATACGCCGTAATCGGCTAAACGAAGCGCTGGTTCTTGACGGTCAGGATTTCAAACTTCTGTCTGTTAAGCTGGATGATAGTCTCTTGCCGCAGGGTGCATATCAGGTCACACCGGACCAGCTTGTTATTCAGGACCTGCCTGATCAGTTTATTCTTGAAATAGAAAATGAAATTGATCCGGTGGGCAACAAGGCGCTTGAAGGGCTTTACATGTCACATGGCATGTATTGCACCCAGTGTGAAGCAGAGGGTTTTCGGAAAATAACCTATTATCCGGATCGCCCGGACGTCATGGCTGAATTTTCGGTCAAAATTATCGGAGACCGGGAAACCTGCCCGGTCATGTTATCCAATGGGAACAGGGTTGATCAGGGCGTGCTTGGCGATGGCCGTCACTGGGTGCAATGGGATGATCCGTTCCCCAAACCTGCCTATCTCTTTGCCCTTGTTGCAGGAGACCTTGCCTGTTTGAGCGATGAATTCATAACGCGATCGGGCCGCAAGGTTGCCCTGAAAATATATGCCGACGCCCGGGATCTGGACAAGTGTGATCACGCCATGCGATCGCTGAAACATTCGATGAAGTGGGATGAAGATGTGTATGGTCTGGAATATGATCTTGATATCTTCAACATTGTTGCGGTCAGCCATTTCAATATGGGGGCCATGGAAAACAAGAGCCTGAATATCTTCAACACAAAATGTGTTCTGGCCAAGGCCGAAACGGCGACGGACGGTGATTTCCATTCTGTTGAATCGATTGTCGCGCATGAATATTTTCACAACTGGACCGGCAACCGGGTGACCTGCCGTGACTGGTTCCAGCTTAGCCTGAAAGAAGGTCTGACTGTATTTCGGGACCAGCAGTTTTCAAGCGATATGGGCTCGGCTGCTGTGTGCAGAATCGCCGATGTGCGGGCGCTTCGGGCGCATCAGTTTGTCGAAGACGCCGGGCCGATGGCACACCCCATTCGCCCTGATTCCTATATTGAGATCAATAACTTTTATACCTCTACTGTTTACGAAAAAGGCGCAGAGGTTATCCGGATGATGCATACCCTGTTGGGGGCAGGCCGGTTCCGGCAGGGCATTGATCTTTATTTTGAACGCCACGATGGTCAGGCCGTGACCTGCGCCGATTTTGTGGCGGCGATGGAAGACGCTTCGGGTGTTGATCTGGGGCAGTTCCGCCTTTGGTACGAACAGGGAGGGACACCTGAATTGAATGTTACGGGTGTATATGACGAAAGCCGGAAAACATTTGAACTGATCATCGAACAGAAAGTCCCGGTTACACCCGGCCAGAAAGACAAGAAGCCAATGCATATTCCCTTTGCTGCAGGGCTTGTCGGGGCGAATGGCGAAGATATGGCTGTTGTGCTTGAGGGTGATGATGAAGAGAAATTTACCCACGTGCTGGACGTTCGGGCGGGCACCCAAACGTTTAAATTTTCCAACGTCGGGCAAAAGCCGATCCCGTCCCTGTTGCGGGGCTTTTCTGCACCGGTCAAGTTAAAGAGTGACATGTCGCGTGCAGACCTGACCTTTCTGATGAGCCATGACAGCGACCCTTTTGCCCGCTGGGAAGCGGGGCAGGAGCTGGCTGTCTCTATTCTGCTGGAGCTGGTTGCAACAATCCGGCAGGGCAACAAGCCTGTTCTGGATGTCGATTTTGCCGCTGCATTCCGCGCAAACCTTCTGGACCGGTCCCAAGACAAGGCCTTTCTGGCAGAAATGCTGACCCTGCCGGGGGAAGCTTATCTTGGCCAGCGGATGGACATCATTGCCGTGGATGCTGTTCATCAGGCGCGGTCATTTGTCCGCCGGGAACTGGCAAGGCTTTTCCATGCCGAAATGCTGGATGTGTATAAGGCCAACGTCAGTGATGCTCCCTACAGCCCTGCGGCCGCGGATGTGGCCCGTCGCAGCCTGAAAAATCTGATGCTGTCGTATCTGATGGAAAATGCAGATGGTGATGTGATGGATCTGGCGCAAGATCAGTTCCGCACGGCCAATAATATGACGGATGAATTTGCAGCGCTGGCGGCAATGTCGGAAAGTGACTGTCTTGCATGGGACAAGGCCCTGAATACTTTTTACACCAAATGGCAAGGCGAGCCGCTGGTTATTGATAAATGGTTTGCGGTTCAGGCCATGTCGCAACGGGACGATACCTTTGATCGGGTCCTCAAGCTGCTTAACCATCCTGATTTCAGTATTGAACTGCCGAACCGGCTTCGGTCGCTGGTTAGCGGTTTCTGTATGGCTAATCAGGTTCACTTTCATCATTTGTCCGGTCGGGGATACCGCTTTCTGGCCGATATGGTCCTTAAAGTGGGTGCCATAAATCCGCAGATTGCGGCGCGTTCACTGGCACCGCTCAGCCGCTGGGGCCGTTATGATGATGTGCGGCAGGGTCTGATGAAAGCAGAACTGGAGCGGATTGTGTCAACGCCGGGAATTTCCAACGATGTTTACGAAATAGCGTCCAAGGCGCTGATTGACTAGCTCTTTCGGTTTTAGAAATCTGCGGCCAGCGTGATGGTGAAGCCTGATTTGCCGGCGCTGTTCCCCGCCAGTTTGACACGGTATTGCAAAATCAGATCAAGACTGGACCGGACGGCACCGTGGGCGCCGTTCTGCAACCATAGTTTGACGCTGACACCCGGGCCCGCTTCCAGAAGGGTCGTGGTCCCGGCAGGGTCTTTTTGAACGACCCCCGTAGTAACGATGTGCGGCGTTGCAATGAGAAGGGGGGCTTGGTTCCCTGATATCAGGAAGCTGTAACCGGTGCGAATATCGGAGGCTGCAAAGATGTCGGGATTCGTGGGCCTGATGAGCGCGCCATCCACATAAAATGTCATAAAGGGCCAATGGTCTTTGCCGGGCTGAAGTCCGTAGCCTTTGTCCCAGGAATAGGCGCTCCTGAGCATCCAGTCATCACGCGCCTGGTCCCCAACCGAGATCAGGCGTTCAGCCGCCAACACAATATTTTGGGTGGCAAGCGGCTTGTATTTGACGCCAATACCTGCCTGATAGGTTTCATCCCGAAAGCGAAGGGAACTGCCATCCAGTCCCCACAAGAGGCGTGAGAACGCCTCGAATGTCCGGCCGTCCCGATAACCAATGTGAGGAGGGCGCCAGGCAACCTCGACACCGGCCTGCGATTGCGTCAAGGATCCGCCAGCGGCAGCCAGTGCATCCGATGGAATGGCACTGTCCCGGTGGACAAAATATCCGCTGGCCCTCAACGGGCGGCTGAGTGCTTCAATTTCTCGCGCAATGCGGGGTTTTCTGTCGGGGCTTGTGCTTTGCCACACCTGTTCGAATTGCGCCCGGGCCTCGACGTTTTTAAACGACCTGCGCAGCGCATAGGCCAGCTGTTCCGATAGATCCAGCCTGTCTGGTTTAAGCACCAGTGCCTGCCTAAAGCATGTTGTGGCATCTTCGTAATGACCTTGAGAATAGGCGCTGTATCCCTGATCAGCCAGGTTTTGGAAAGCCGCCTGACCGGACGCTTCACGGGCAGGGCATGCCTGTGCAGCGTTTGCAGAGGGTATGATCAGGGTTGCCAACAACAGGCATAGCCAGAACAGGCGCAATATCGTCATGAGCTTACGAACCCTTGTTCATCGTGCTGCTAGCCCTGGCCATCCATCCGGGCGATGCCAGATACGCCTTTACGGGCATATCTTCCAATGACGATATTTCTGTCAAAAATTCATTTGAAAGCCGCTGATTGGAGGCAAGGCGCGTAACCCCGCTTGCATTGTCACGCAGCAGGATCACATTGTGGGGAAGATAATTTTCCAGAAGCCCCGTAATGGGGATTGTTTGCATTGACACGTCGGTCAGGTCGTCAATGAGTGTCAGGTTCCATTGATCTGCCAGCGCCCTGTATACCGATTGCTCGTCGACAAATAATTGCTCGGTCAGTATCTGTCCCAGTGGCAAGCCGGATTTTTTCTGATGATCAAGGGCCTGTTGTAACCCGTCAGCGGTAATCAGGCCACGATTCAACAGCAGGTTTCCGAGACGCTGATAAAAAGGTCTTATTTCATCCTGTGACGGAAAGTGATGGGCAGTCTTGTCCCATGAAATAGGTTCCTTGCTGATCAGGCTTTGTGCATAAATCAAGATCGCACGGCCAGCCGCAAGGAAATTGATAACGTTGCCCCAGACTTGCCGGGGAATTGAAAATACCGCCTGTTTCATCCCGTAGAACCGATACACATAATAGCAGCGATGCATCATTCTGTTGAGCAGAAGAAAACCGTTGGCCATGAGCAAAAATACGACGAGCCCGGACATGTTGTAAGGTTGCGCATCACCGGGCCAGAGGCCGAGCATTTGCAGGCCCCATAAAAACAGAATGTTCAGGGCGATGACGTAAGCCAGAATTGTCAAGGGGGCGGTCAGAATGGCTTTGCGGTCGCGAAAGAGAGCATATTTGAAGCCGAAACTGCCCTTCCAGCCCAGCTCTGACCAGCCCTGAAGGGCAATGCCGCTCAGCCACCGGGATTTCTGTTTGACGGCAAGCTTTAGTTGTGCCGGAAAATATTCACGTGTCGCAATATATTCCGTCACCCATTTTGAAACGTGACGTTTGAGAACAGGATCTTGCGCCGTGACGCGATGTCGTATGCCGAAGCGAACAAATATCTGCGTATATCCCAGAAGGGCCATTCTGAGCGCGAAATCATAATCTTCGGTGACGCTTGCCGTGTTGAACGGGTTGCCGCTGTTTGCGGCGGCAACGCCCTCTATGGCCTTGCGGCTGAAGGCACAGCCCACCCCGGCGCTCGGCACGTGGCCGATGAGGCTCTCACGGACGGCAAGATCCTTGGTATGGCTTTCTGCAAACTCATCCAGATAATGCCCCGCCGTGAAATCGTTCCAGCGGCGTTCCAGCGGCAAGACCGGAATTTGCACCATATCCTTGCGCGGGATCAGATAATTGAAAAGTTTCAATTCGTAAGGGTGGATGACGTCTTCAGCATCATGGACGACAAAAGCCTGAAACTGTATCTGATACTGCCGTTCATATTCCTGAATGTGGGTAATCAGGCAATTCAGACAATCCGCCTTGCAGGTTGGACCGTTCCTCGGAATGATGACAGTTTCAATATTCGCAGACAAGGCGCTGGCGGCCATGGCTGCGTGCCTTGTGTCCGGATCATTGGCATAAACACCAACGAACAGGACGTAGTTTTCATATGCCTGACTGGCGACAGCGTTCAGCAGCATATTATTGATAACGGCTGCTTCCTGCCAGGCAGGGACCATAATCGCGATCTGTTGCTCCGGTTTGTCTCTCAACTGTTGCAAGGTCAGAGGCTGGTACTGCGGATAGATATACAGCCGTCGATAAAGGCTGCGAACATGGGCATATATATCAATGAAAAGGTCGTCGAGACCATTCAGAAAAACAAGCATGGCGACGGCGCCAAGGATCAGGTTAACGATATCAACGTATGAATTGAACAGGGTGGCAAACATCATCCCCTCCTGCGGCGGGCCGGGCGCCAAATTCCTGTTCCGGGTCAAGAAGGGGACGTATTCCCTTGTGCCATCTGTTCATAGCCTGGACGATGCGCGGGGCTGCGTAGCCATCACCGAAAGGATTTGTCGCGTGCCCGTATGATCGGGGGTGGCGACGTTTCAGGGCCAGAAGCTCGCGGGCATGACGCACAATTTCTGCCCGCGTTGTGCCGGCCAGCCGAATGCCCGGTACTCCAGATATCTCAGGGCGATCGGTTTCGTTCCGCATGATGACCGTTGGCGTGCCCAGGCTGGGAGCTTCTTCCTGAATGCCCCCGGAATCGGTCAAGACAAGCCTTGCCCGGGACAGAAGACGTAGAAACGGGATATAGGGCAGCGCAGGAATGAGTTTTATGCGAGGCTGTTGGCCCAGAATAGCCGTTATGCCAGCGTGAAGCGCCGTATTACCGGGCAGAATAAACAAAACTATTGCGTCAGGGGCCAGCGCTGCAACATCAGAGACGGCCAGACATATATTTTTCAGGGAGCCCGCCCAGGATTCCCGGCGATGGCAGGTCACCACAATAGCCTGCTCATCCCTGTTCGTGCAGGTCGGGATCGGCGGGGAGGAGATCGGACCGGACAAGGGCTTGAAATGCGCATCAAGGGCGTCGACAGCTGTATTGCCTGTGACCGCTATGGTGTCTAATGCAATGCCTTCCCTGAGCAAGTTTGTGCGCGCGCTCATTGTTGGTGCAAAATGCAGACTGGCAATCTGGCTGATGATCTTGCGGTTCATTTCTTCGGGAAAGGGCGCTTGCGGGTTGCCGGTCCTCAAGCCTGCCTCGACATGCGCAACAGGAATTTGGCTGTTTGCCGCAGCAATGGCGCCGGCCAGGGAACTGGCTGTATCCCCCTGAACCACCAGAATATCTGGCCTGTGAATATCCAGTTGAACGTTGATGGCAGATACCAGCATTGAAAGTAATATATTCAGGCTGCCATGAGCGACAATCGGTTCCAGAAAAAGATCAATTAATCGATTGTCTTGTGTGTTCAGGACCGTGTTCAGGCCGGGATGTTGTCCGGTTGAAAGTACAGTTACTTTAAAATATTCGGGAATTTTTCGAATTTCATGAATAAGGGGGCCAAGCTTTATAAGCTCAGGCCTCGTGCCAACGATAATCAGAACTCTTAGCATTCTAATTCCCCTGTTTTTATTATTACAGGATTCTATATACTATTAATTTAACATGTAAATAATGAAAAATATTTATATTATTATACTAATGGTAGAAATTATGATTAATTTTTGATTTATATCGGGACTCTAATCATCACATTTTAATCATACTACTTGGAAATACTGTCGCGCTTATTGTCTCAACGAATACCCTTGATGTATCTTTTGGGATCGAACAGGCGTGTTCTGTAATGTTAAAATTCATTGTGTTTCTGAAGCTTCAAAAAACATGAATCAACCTGAGTTCATGGCACTGCAAGCCGGTATTATTTGTTCAGGAGAATGGTATGCCGATGGTCTTCGGCTATCAGGGAAATGACCTGGCGGGCGCTAATGGGTGCCAAGGCTGCTCGGTTCGCGTTGCACCGACTATGAAAGCGTCCCTTAATTTTCGGGAGAGAATTATACAGTCTGATAATTTTAGTGGTGCCGGCTGCAGGAGTCGAACCCGCGACCTGATGATTACAAATCAACTGCTCTACCAACTGAGCTAAGCCGGCCCTCAAGAATCTGTGCGCAAGCTATGTTTACTTGCCAACGAAATCAAGCACGAATTTAAGTAAATGACATGATAGTGCAATATTTGTTTTGAGCCGTGCACGCCAGATGGTGAAAGCACCATGTATGCCCTGCGTTTTTTGCATATCCCCTATGCATAATGAACGATAGATATCATATACAATGTATATTAAAATATGAGGCATGAAGAAAAACATTGAGATTGAAAAAAGTGTGGGCATGCTGCTGAACGATGTGGCATGGCTGCTTCGGCGTAATTTTGATCGCCGTTCCAAACCGCTTGGATTGACCAGATTACAGTGGACATTGCTCGTTACTCTGGTGCGGGAAGAGGGGGTTAATCAGGCCACTCTGGCAGAACGCCTTGAAATAGAGCCGATTTCTCTGGTGCGTATTCTGGATCGGCTTGAGAAGGATCATCTGGTTGAGCGGCGCCTTGACCCGAATGATAGACGGGCGCGCCTTATCTATCTTGGCGATCAGGCCGAAAGCGTTCTTGAAAAAATATGGGCCATTGGCACCGAGGCCCGAAAAGATGCCTTGTCCGGCTTTGAACAGGCTGACGTGGATCAAATGATGTCCTACCTGATCAAGATGAAAATAAACCTTTCTGCAAAAGAAACCCTCTCTGTTCCTCACGATAACGAGATGCCCAATGGCTGAATCCGCAAAAAGCAAGGCAAAACAAAAACAGCGTATTTGGGTCGCCCTGACGGTGCCTGTTATATTGATTGTGTTTGGAATTTTCTATTTCATTCAGGCAAGTCGATTCGCGGGCACGGATAATGCGTACATCAAGGCAGACAAGGTTTCTATCAGTTCTCAAGTAGCTGGAGAGATTGTTGAAGCAGCGGTGGGCGAAAATCAACAGGTCTTAAAAGGACAGCTGTTGTTCAAGATTGATGACGCGCCTTACAGGATAGCGCTTGCCCGTGCACAGGCAAATTTGAACAAGGTGGTTATTGAATTAAGCGCACTCAAATCACGCTATCGTCAAAAGCAGGAAGAGCTAAAGGGCGCGCGCATTGATGCGGCTTACTTTGAAGGTGAATATAAAAGGCAGGCAGATCTGGCGGCCAGCAAGGTTGCGTCTGTGGCAAGAGTGGACCAGACCCGCCATGACGCCGATGCCTCACGTCAGGAGGCGGCGAAGCTTGAGCAGGAACTGCAGGAACTGGTTGCGGAGCTGGACGGCAACCCCGATCTGTCCCTGGAAGATTTTCCGGCCTACAGGGAGGCGAGTGCCGGCCTTGCCAGGGCCGAACTTGATCTGGCTCACACAGTGGTGAGGGCTCCCACCAATGCCATTGTGACCAAATCCGGTAACCTGCAGGTAGGGAACTATGCCTTTTCCGGTGCACCGATGCTCAGTCTGGTCAAAACGGATCATTTCTGGGTCGAGGCCAACATGAAGGAAACAGATCTGGCGCATGTGCGTGTCGGTCAGCCTGCGACAGCCGAGATCGATATGTATGGCGGGGATGAACGCGCGATGAAGGTCACGTCGGTCGCCCCGGCGACCGGTGCTGAATTCGCTATTCTGCCGCCTCAGAACGCGACAGGCAACTGGGTCAAGGTGGTCCAGAGAATACCGGTTCGGCTGGAGTTTGAAGATGCCCAGGACGCCTCACGCCTGAGGGCAGGCATGAGCGTCACGATCAGTATTGATACAGGCGAATATCATGCGCTGCCAAAATTCCTGCGTAAACTGTTCGGAACCGGAACGGAGTAGTTACTGGTGAATGCGATCATTACAGATGTGCGGCACCGTACGTTGCTGGCGATCACCATTATGGTCGCAACCACCATGCAGGTTCTGGATTCCACCATTGCGAATGTTGCGCTTCCCCATATGCAGGGCAGTCTGGCGGCAACACAGGATCAGATTTCCTGGGTGCTGACGTCCTATGTGGTTGCTGCTGCCATTTTCACACCACCCACCGGCTTTCTTGCAGGCCGTATTGGCCGCAAAAAGCTGTTTATGGTCAGTATTGTCGGTTTTACCATTGCGTCGATGTTGTGCGGGATATCGTCTACACTGGCGGAAATGGTTATATTTAGGCTGGTCCAGGGCATGTTTGGCGCCGCGCTTGTGCCATTATCTCAGGCCATTCTTCTGGATATATACCCGCGGGAAAAGCATGGTGCCGCCATGGCGATGTGGGGCATAGGCATTATGATCGGGCCGATTTTGGGGCCGACACTTGGGGGATATCTGACGGAGTTTATGAACTGGCGCTGGGTGTTTTTTATCAACGTGCCATTGGGGATTGTCAGTTTCATGGGGATTGCCGCGCTGATGCCGGACAGTGGCCGCGATCGCGAACGTCCGTTTGATATTCTGGGCTTCACAGCGTTGAGTATTGCCATAGGCGCGCTGCAACTGGCGCTCGACCGCGGGCATGGCGAAGACTGGCTCGAATCAACTGAAATTATTATCGAGGTCTCGGTTTTTGTCGTGGCACTCTACCTTTTTATTGTGCGTATGCTGATGGCACGCCAGCCTTTTATCGACAGAAGAATTTTTGCAGACCGGAATTTTGTCATAGGCATCATGATTATGTTTGTAACCGGGATGCTGGTTCTGGCATCTATGGCGCTTATGCCGCCGTTCTTGCAGAATATTCTTGGTTTCCCTGTTGTGATGACAGGTTTGCTGATGGCTCCACGGGGTATCGGCGTCATGGTCTCGATGGCGCTGGCCGGTCGATTGATCGGCAAGGTTGATGAGCGTATCCTGCTGGCCTTTGGTCTGGTGCAGGTGGCGTTTTCAATGTGGATGATGGCCCAGTTCGACATGAATGTGGGGGCGGGGCCGATTATTGTTTCCGGTGTATTGCAGGGGCTGGGGCTGGGCATGATCTTTATTCCCCTGACAACCATATCCTATGCGACGCTGGATCAGAAGCTGCGCACAGAAGCCGCCGGGATTTTTAGTCTGGCCCGAAATATTGGCAGCAGTATCGGGATATCGATTGTGTTCACAGTGCTGGCGCGTCAGGTGCAGGTAAACCATTCTGAAATGGTGCAGCATGTGAATGTTTACAACCCGACGTTCCAGCCGCTGTTCATTTTTGAAAACCTTAGTGGCCAGTCTGCTGGCACAGCCTTCGCATTAATCGAGGCTGAAATCATACGCCAGGCTTCGACACTTGCCTTCCTGAGTGATTTTCTGCTGATGATGGTGCTGACGCTGGCCGCACTCCCGCTTGTCTTGTTGATGCGTCGACCGGATAAAATTGTGCCGCCGCCAGACACCGCGTGGGAATAGAAATCTCTATCCCGCTGGCCGGGACAGGGCATACAGGGCTACGGCAGCAGCGTTGGATACATTCAGGCTCTCTACCTGATTGCTGATCGGCAGGCGGACGCCCAGATCGCAGTGCTCCAGGGTCCCCTTGCGCAGCCCGGCACCTTCTGCGCCCAGCACGAGGACGATATTGCTCCCCATGTCAACCTGATCAACGGGCGTGTCGGCTTCGCCGTCAAGCCCGAGGCGCCAGTATCCCAGTTCGGCCAGATCATCCAGCGCGCGGGCAAGATTAGTGACCCTGACCCAGGGTAATATCTCAAGCGTGCCAGAGGCTGACTTTGCCAGGGCCCCTGTTTCCGGCGGGGCGTGGCGATCTGTTGTAACAAGGGCGATGGCCCCGAATGCCGCTGCAGACCGAATGATGGCGCCAACGTTATGCGGGTCGGTGACCTGATCCAGCACGAGCACCAGATTTGGGCCGGACCCGGTGCCTGGTCGGCATGTTTCTACCAGATCGCAGTCGGGCAGGGGATTGACGTGCGCCGCCAGCCCCTGATGAACACTGTCAGGCGGGAGCAGCTTATCCAGCTCGCTGCCATGGGACAGTTCAATAGGCGGGCATGTTTTATGGGACCCGCGCCGCAATTGCTCGTCCAGTGCCCCGGCCTGCCCGCCTGTTGCAACAAGACGCAGGATTTTACGGTCAGGGTTTCCGACGGCGGCAAACACCGCATGGCGGCCATATATCCAGTAGCTGCCACCGGGGGACGGCGCGTGTCCACGTTCCTTTTTCATCTGTCGTTCGGGTGATTTTCCGAACAATTTGCCATGCCCCGTTTTGTGACCGGAGGATGCGTTATCGGATGCCCGGGGCAGGGCGGCGCGTGCCGGCTTTTGATTGCGTCTTTTGCTCATGCTATAGCATATAGTCGGAGGTCAATCGCAGTGCAAGCAATCTGATAAACAAGGCCCTGAATAATCAAAGGCTTCCCAACCTGCTAATTTCGCCCTTTTACGGTTGACACCAGATCGGGATTGCTGATATTCCCCCACTTCCATGACCGTCCGTTTCGGGGATGGATTGTGGAGGGGTGGCCGAGTGGTTAAAGGCAACAGACTGTAAATCTGTCGACGTATGTCTACGCAGGTTCGAATCCTGCCCCCTCCACCACTTGCTGGAAACATGTTGCGCGGGTGTAGCTCAATGGTAGAGCACCAGCCTTCCAAGCTGGCTACGTGGGTTCGATTCCCATCACCCGCTCCATGACCGCAAGGACGGAAAAAGAGCCGCTGAAATTTGCGGTTTGTAGTAGATATACAGATATATTGACGGCGCCGGATTCGTAAAGCGCATTTCAGGAAGGTGAAAGAAGGCAATGGCAAAAGAGAAATTTGAGCGCAGCAAGCCGCATTGCAACATCGGAACGATTGGTCACGTTGATCATGGAAAGACGACGTTGACGGCAGCGATTACGAAGGTTCTGGCGGAGAGTGGCGGGGCGACTTTTTCCGCGTATGACATGATTGACAAGGCGCCTGAAGAGCGTGCCCGCGGGATCACGATTTCGACGGCTCACGTTGAGTATGAGACAGCGAACCGTCACTATGCGCACGTTGATTGTCCTGGTCACGCCGATTATGTGAAGAACATGATCACGGGTGCGGCGCAGATGGATGGAGCGATTCTGGTTGTGAACGCTGCGGATGGGCCGATGCCCCAGACCCGTGAGCATATTCTGCTGGCGCGTCAGGTTGGTGTGCCTTCGCTTGTTGTTTTCATGAACAAGGTTGATCAGGTTGATGATCCGGAGCTTCTTGAGCTTGTAGAGCTTGAGATCCGTGAGCTTCTGTCTTCCTATGATTTTCCTGGTGACGATATTCCGATCATTGCGGGTTCTGCGCTTGCGGCCCTGGAAGGTCGTGATGACGATATCGGCAAGAACAAGATCCTTGAGCTGATGGCTGCTGTTGATGAGTATATTCCACAGCCTGAGCGTCCGACCGACAAGCCTTTCCTGATGCCGATTGAGGATGTGTTCTCGATTTCGGGTCGGGGTACTGTTGTGACGGGTCGTGTTGAGACGGGTATTGTCAAGGTTGGTGAGGAAATCGAGATTGTTGGTATTCGTCCGACATCGAAGACGACTGTAACCGGCGTTGAAATGTTCCGGAAGCTTCTGGATCAGGGTCAGGCCGGGGATAACATTGGTGCGCTTCTTCGTGGTATTGACCGCGAGGGTGTTGAGCGTGGCCAGGTTCTGGCGAAGACCGGTTCGATCACACCGCATACGAAGTTTGAAGCCGAGACTTATATTCTGACGAAGGAAGAGGGTGGTCGTCATACGCCTTTCTTCAAGGGTTATCGTCCGCAGTTCTACTTCCGGACGACGGATGTGACAGGCAATGTTGAGCTGCCTGAAGGGACTGAAATGGTTATGCCAGGTGACAATCTGAAGTTTGTTGTCGAGCTGATCCAGCCGATTGCCATGGATGAAGGCCTGCGCTTCGCTATTCGCGAAGGTGGCCGGACCGTCGGCGCAGGTGTCGTCTCTAAAATTCTCGAATAGATGTGGATCGGGCTGGCAATTGCCTCGTTGTTGTCAGCCCGTCATGAATTTGTAAAAAGCCCGTTAAATGGTCTGTAAAAGTATTTGCTTTCTTTGACAGCAACTGTATAACTCCACGCAAAGGGGCTGCTCTCGAGTCGCCCCTTAGTGTGTTTTTGTCATTTCTGTCATGTTGATTCGCGTTGACATGGCGGGCAGGTGGCGGGATAAGTGATTGGATTGGCAGGCGAAATTATTGTTGTTTGACCGTATGTTGAGCGACAGGGCGATTGTAGGAGTGTAGCTCAATTGGCAGAGCGCCGGTCTCCAAAACCGGAGGTTGCGGGTTCGATTCCCTCCACTCCTGCCATTTTTTGCTGGCTATACAACTGCCTCGGGGTAGTTGTTTCGTCGAAGAGATAAAAAGATGTTTGGCCGTGCCTTTGGGATGCGGTTTATTTAGACAGTTGATACAGTAGTTGAAAATGGCAAAGTTCAATCCGATCCAGTATATGCGCGAAGTAAAACGGGAAACCTCCAAGGTGACCTGGCCAACGCGCAAGGAGACCCTGGTGACCACCCTGATGGTCTTTGTTATGGCGGTTATTATGTCTATTTTCTTTTTGCTGGTGGACCAGGGTTTGGCGCTGGTAATCAAAACAATTCTGGGGCTTGGAGGATAAATATGGCTGCCCGCTGGTATATTATTCATGCCCATTCAGGCTTTGAAAAAAAGGTGGCTCAGGCTATCACGGAACAGGCTCGTCAGCAGGGGCTTGAGGCGCTTGTAGAACAGGTCCTGGTGCCGACTGAAGAGGTGATGGAAGTGCGTCGTGGCCAGAAGGTGAGCTCCGAGCGCAAGTTTTTCCCCGGCTACGTGCTGGCGAAGATGCTGATGACCGAGCAGTCGTACCATCTGGTGAAGAATACGCCGAAAGTGACCGGGTTTTTGGGGCCGCAGGGCAAGCCAATACCGATCAGCGAAAAGGAAGCCGAGCGTATTCTGTCTCAGGTCGAAGAAGGCGTTGAGCGGCCGAAGTCGATGATTACTTTTGAAATCGGCGAGCAGGTCAAGGTGTGTGATGGTCCGTTCATGGACTTCAACGGTATGGTTGAGGAAGTGGATGAAGAGCGGTCGCGCCTGAAGGTTTCAATGTCTATTTTTGGCCAGGCTACGCCGGTTGAACTGGAATTTTCGCAGGTTCAAAAGACCTGAGGATGAAATGCCGGATATGTCCGGTGTTGTAAGCCGTGGAAGGTTATTGCCATGACCGTACCACGAACCCTGATACTCTAGTGCCCTTTGGGCGGAATAAGGATTTAGCATGGCAAAGAAGATTACTGGCTACATAAAGCTGCAGGTGCCTGCGGGTGCAGCAAACCCGTCGCCGCCAATTGGTCCGGCGCTGGGTCAGCGCGGGTTGAATATTATGGAGTTCTGCAAGGCATTTAATGCTGCAACGCAGGAACTTGAAAAAGGCATGCCGATCCCGACGGTGATTACGGCATATGCGGATCGTACATTTTCCTTCATTACCAAAACGCCTCCTGCGTCTTTCTATTTGCTGAAGGCGGCAAAATTGAAAAAAGGGGCCGCAACGCCCAGTCGCGAGATTGTTGGTAACGTGACAGCGGATCAGGTGCGTGAGATTGCTGAAGCCAAGATGGTTGATCTCAACGCCAACGATGTTGACGCTGCGATACGTATTATTGAAGGTACTGCCCGTTCCATGGGCATTCAGGTGCAGGGGTAAGGGATATGGCGAAGATTGGTAAGCGTCTGCGCTCGGTTCGTGAAAACCTCGACCCAAAGCGTGTGTTTGAAATTGCTGAAGCTGTTGCTTTTCTGAAAAGTAATGCAGCGCCGAAGTTTGATGAAACTGTCGAGGTTGCTCTTAATCTCAATGTGGATCCCCGTCATGCGGATCAGATGGTACGCGGCGTCGTACAGTTGCCGAATGGTACCGGCAAGACAGTTCGTGTCGCTGTGTTTGCCCGTGGAGACAAGGCAGAGGCTGCTAAAAAAGCGGGTGCAGAACTTGTTGGTGCGGAAGATCTGGCAGAAGCTATTCAGAAGGGTGAAACCGGGTTTGACCGTTGTATTGCAACGCCGGATATGATGGCGGTTGTTGGTCGCTTGGGTAAAGTGCTGGGGCCGCGCGGCCTGATGCCAAACCCGAAGCTTGGCACGGTGACGCCTGATGTTGAAGCTGCAATCAAGGCGGCCAAGGGCGGCCAGGTTGAGTTTCGCGTCGAAAAGGCGGGTATCATTCATGCGGGCGTTGGCAAGATGAGCTTTGATGAAAAAGCCATCATTGAAAACGTCAAGGCGCTGGTGGATGCGGTCATCAAGGCCAAGCCAACCGGTGCCAAGGGTACGTATTTGAAGAAATTGGCCGTGACCTCAACAATGGGGCCAGGGCTGAAAGTGGATCTGTCGAGTGTTGCCGGGGCCTAGCTCTGGTAATGCTTTGCAGATTTGAGATTCCGTTGGGTCTTGGACGCCGAACCGGTTATGCCGGCCAAGGACAGACCTGCGGAAACTGAGGCAGGAAGATTTTGTATGAGTACTTCCTGTTTCAACCTGTCCAAGACTGCAGGTGTCTGATCCGCAATTGTGGTGAGGGCGTAATATCACGGAAGCCGGCCTCGACAGTAAAGGGGTTTGTTTTCTGCCTGCAATAGACGAGGGCGCAAGACCTGGTCTTCACTGGGAAACCAGAGGGCCTGATTGCGGTTTCCGGGCATTCAAGGCTTTTTTGAATGCCAGAAACGGGGGAATGTCATCGTGTTCTAATTGGGGCGCGGCGGCGGAACCACCCGGGCAGGTGTTTTAACCAGGCATGGTATCGTTTGCTATGCCAAGGCTCAACCAATACGGAGACGGCGATGCCCGATCCGTGGTTATTTCGGAGACGAGAATGGAAAGAGCCCAGAAAGAAGAGCTAGTCACTCACTTTCGGGACGTTTTTTCCTCCACATCAGTTGTTGTAGTAACGCACTACTCCGGTCTGACGGTGGCGGAAATGAACGACCTGCGCAATAAAATGCGGGAAGTGGGTGCCGAGTTCAAAGTCGTCAAGAACAGGGTGACCCGTCTTGCGCTGGAAGGCACCGATTGTGCCCCTATATCTGAACTGTTAACTGGTCCAACCGCCATTGGTTTTTCCAATGATCCGGTTGCTGCCCCCAAGGTTCTGACAGCCTTTGCCAAAGCTAATGACAAGTTGATTGTTATTGGTGGCGTCATGGGTGGAACCACGCTTGACGAAAATGGCGTCAAGGCCTTGGCTTCGTTGCCGTCGCTCGATGAGCTGCGTGCGAAGCTGGTGGGTATGGTCCAGACTCCTGCGACACGCATTGCTGGCGTGACACAGGCGCCTGCTGCTCAGATTGCAAGGGTAATTGGTGCTTACGCCGCAAAAGGCGAGGCAGCCTGATCTTAATTTTCTGGTTATTATTAAATTTCAAGGACTAAACAAATGGCTGATCTTGATAAAATTGTTGAAGAACTGTCTGCCTTGACAGTTATGGAAGCTGCTGAGCTTTCAAAATTGCTTGAAGAAAAGTGGGGCGTGTCTGCTGCTGCTCCTGTAGCTGTTGCGGCTGCCGGTGCTGCTGGTGGCGATGTTGCTGCTGCAGAAGAAAAGACCGAGTTTGACGTTGTTCTGGCTACCATTGGTGAAAAGAAAATCAACGTGATTAAAGAAGTGCGTGCGATAACCGGTCTTGGCCTGAAAGAAGCCAAGGATCTGGTGGAAGCTGCACCGAAAGCGGTTAAGGAAGGTGTTAACAAGGACGAAGCCGATAAGATCAAGGCTCAACTTGAGAGCGCTGGCGCGACCGTCGAGGTTAAGTAATATTGCTCTCGGGAATGCCGGCGGGTTCCCTGGCGATATGATTATGCCAGAGATGAATTCGGTTTTTCCCGGTTGACGTGTACCGAAGGCATCTGCCCTGTATTGGGGCAGATGCCTGACGCGTCAGAAGAAGGGGTTCTGGCAGGGCTTGCCGAGGGCTCTTAAGTGGACGAAAGCAGACTCTTATTCTTCGTTGTCGAAGAGCGTCTGTTCATTTGGGTTCCGGTAACCATTACGGGTGCGCGGGGCAGTTGACAACGACATGGCTTACATGAGGCAAGGTATGGCAAGTTCCTTTACTGGTCGGAAACGGGTTCGCAAGAACTTTGGACATATCACTGAAGTGGCAGAAATGCCCAATCTGATCGAAGTCCAAAAAAGCTCCTATGATCAATTCCTGCAGGTGGATGCAACCAGCGACCAGCGCACGAATGATGGTCTTCAGGGCGTTTTCAAATCAGTGTTTCCCATTCAGGATTTCTCGAATACATCGTCACTGGAGTTCGTTCGTTACGAACTTGAAGCTCCGAAATATGATGTCGAGGAATGTCAGCAGCGGGACATGACATATGCCGCGCCTTTGCGCGTGACCTTGCGGCTGATTGTTTTTGAAGTTGATGAAGAAACAGAAGCACGCTCCGTCCTTGATATCAAGGAACAGGATGTGTACATGGGCGATCTGCCGCTCATGACCAGCAATGGTACTTTTGTCATCAACGGAACTGAGCGTGTTATCGTCAGTCAGATGCACCGGTCTCCGGGTGTGTTCTTCGATCATGATCGCGGAAAAACACATTCTTCGGGCAAGTTTCTGTTTGCAGCGCGTGTTATTCCCTATCGTGGTTCGTGGCTTGATTTTGAATTTGACGCCAAGGACATTGTCCATGTGCGCATAGATCGCCGTCGGAAAATGCCGGTTTCCACTTTCCTGTATGCCCTGGGCATGTCAGGCGAGGAGATGATGGATTATTTCTACAATCGCCTGAATTATGTCCGTGACAAGCAGGGTTGGCGCATCAAGTTTGAGCCGGAACGCTGGAGAGGCATTAAACCCGAGTTCGATCTGATCAATGCCGGCAATGGCGAGGTTGTGGTTGAAGCCGGCACCAAGGTGACACCACGTCTGGCCAAAAAGCTCCAGAATGAAGGTCTTGAAGAGCTGCTGGTGCCGAATGAGGAAATTCTCAGTCGCTATGCTGCTGAAGACGTCATTAACGAGAAAACCGGCGAAATTTATATTGAGGCGGGTGACGAGATTTCGGAAGAGCATCTCGAGATATTCGAGACCTCGGGCATTGCCAATATGGCGGTGCTGGATATTGATCACGTCAATATTGGTTCCTATATGCGGAACACAATGGTTGGTGACAAGGTCAGCGATTACGAGCACGCTCTGGCCGAGATTTATCGGGTCATGCGTCCGGGTGAGCCGCCAACCAAGGAAACAGCTGAAGCTTTGTTTGACGGCTTGTTCTTTGATTCAGAACGCTATGATCTTTCGGCTGTCGGCCGGGTCAAGATGAATATGCGTCTTGGGCTGGATGCGGAAGATACCGTGCGTGTTCTGCGCAAGGAAGATGTTCTTGCCGTTCTGAAAACATTGCTCGACCTGAAAGATGGTCGTGGTGATATTGATGATATTGATCACCTGGGCAACCGGCGCGTACGTTCGGTCGGCGAGTTGATGGAAAATCAGTACCGGATCGGCTTGTTGCGTATGGAACGTGCTATTCGTGAACGGATGAGCTCTGTTGATATTGATACAGTCATGCCCCATGACCTGATCAACGCCAAGCCTGCGGCGGCTGCCGTTCGCGAGTTTTTCGGGTCTTCGCAGCTCAGCCAGTTCATGGATCAGACCAATCCCCTGTCGGAAATCACGCACAAGCGCCGTCTTTCTGCGTTGGGGCCAGGTGGTTTGACACGTGAACGTGCCGGTTTTGAAGTGCGTGACGTTCACACCACTCATTATGGTCGTATTTGCCCGATTGAAACACCGGAAGGTCCGAATATCGGCCTGATCAACTCGCTGGCGACATTTGCCCGCATCAACAAGTACGGGTTTATTGAAGCGCCTTACCGGAAGGTATTTGACGGTCACGTGACGGATGAAGTTGATTATTTGTCCGCGATGGAGGAAGGCAAATACACGATTGCCCAGGCCAACTCCGATCTGGACGACAAGAATACCTTTACGGCTGATCTGGTGAGTTGCCGCATTAATGGCGATTTCCACATGGTGGCCCCGTCCAGCATTCAATATATGGATGTGTCCCCGAAGCAGCTGGTGTCTGTTGCTGCGTCTCTTATTCCATTCCTGGAAAACGATGATGCGAACCGTGCCCTTATGGGGTCAAACATGCAGCGTCAGGCTGTGCCACTGATCAGGGCTGAAGCGCCTTATGTCGGGACTGGCATGGAAGAGGTTGTTGCCCGTGATTCCGGCGCAGCTATTGTTGCTCGCCGCACCGGTGTTGTGGATCAGATAGATGCCACACGTATTGTTATTCGGGCGACAGAAGACGTTGATCCCGGATCATCCGGTGTTGATATCTATACCCTGCTGAAGTTCCAGCGTTCAAACCAGAACACCTGTATTAATCAGCGTCCGCTTGTGCGGGTTGGTGATGAAATCCACAAGGGTGATATTATTGCCGACGGGCCGTCAACGGACATGGGCGAGCTTGCCCTGGGTCGGAATGTGCTTGTCGCCTTTATGCCCTGGAACGGGTACAACTTTGAAGATTCGATCCTGATCTCTGAACGTATTGTTCGTGATGACGTCTTTACCTCAATTCATATTGAGGAGTTTGAAGTCATGGCCCGTGATACGAAGCTGGGGCCGGAAGAAATCACACGTGATATTCCGAACGTCGGCGAAGAAGGCCTGAGAAATCTGGATGAGGCCGGCATTGTTTACATTGGTGCCGAGGTGAATCCGGGCGATATTCTGGTGGGCAAGATCACGCCAAAGGGCGAGAGCCCGATGACACCGGAAGAAAAGCTGCTGCGGGCGATCTTTGGTGAAAAAGCCTCTGACGTCCGTGATACATCCATGCGCCTGCCGCCGGGTGTTGCGGGTACGATTGTCGAGGTGCGCGTTTTTAACCGTCATGGTGTTGACAAGGACGAGCGTGCGATTGCGATCGAACGTGAGGAAATTGAACGCCTGTCGAAGGATCGCGAGGATGAGCAGAATATTCTTGAGCGGAGCATCTACAGTCGGTTGAAGCCGTTGATCATGGGCCGTCCGGTACTTTCCGGGCCGGTTGGCGTGACCAAGGGTGAGTCGGTTACGGAAGCGATGCTGGAGAATCTGAGCCATGGTCAATGGTGGCAGATTGCTGTCGACGACGAGAGCGTAACCTCGGATATTGAGGCGCTTAACAAGCAGTTCGACGCCTCCAAGGCAGCGCTTCGGGCCCGGTTTGAAGAAAAGATCGAAAAACTTCAGCGTGGGGACGAATTGCCGCCGGGTGTTCTGAAGATGGTCAAGGTCTTTGTTGCCGTGAAACGCAAGTTGCAGCCCGGCGATAAAATGGCCGGTCGTCACGGAAACAAGGGTGTGATCTCTCGTATTATGCCGCTGGAAGACATGCCATATCTGGATGACGGGACGCCGGTTGATATCGTTCTTAATCCGCTGGGTGTGCCATCTCGTATGAACGTCGGGCAGATTCTTGAAACCCATCTGGGGTGGGCATCGCGTGGTCTGGGCGTTCAGATCAAGTCGATGCTTGAAAAAGTTGAAGACGACAGTGCCAAGGCCGTCAGCCTGAAAGAACGCTTCAAGGTTATTTATAACAAGGAGCAGTATGAAGGGGTAATCGACGATCTTGGTGTGCCTGAGACGCTTGAACTGGCCGGTAACCTGACAAATGGTGTGCCAATGGCAACGCCGGTATTTGATGGTGCGCACGAACCTGATGTGGTGAGAATGCTGGAAATGGCGGGTCTCGACGGATCAGGGCAGGTCGATCTTTACGATGGCCGGACCGGGGACAAATTCGATCGGAAAGTGACAGTGGGCTATATCTATATGCTCAAGCTGCACCATCTGGTCGATGACAAGATCCACGCCCGTTCGATTGGGCCATACAGTCTGGTGACCCAGCAGCCGCTGGGTGGTAAAGCCCAGTTTGGTGGCCAGAGGTTTGGTGAAATGGAGGTTTGGGCATTGCAGGCTTATGGTGCTGCCTATACCCTGCAGGAAATGTTGACGGTGAAGTCGGATGACGTTGCAGGTCGTACCAAGGTCTATGAAGCCATTGTTCGTGGTGACGATACCTTTGAGGCTGGAATTCCGGAATCGTTTAACGTGTTGGTCAAGGAAATGCGCTCGCTTGGCCTTAATGTTGAGCTGCATGACAGCAGTGATGAATAGGTTTGTGGCCGCCTGACGGCGGCACGATCCCCTTTATTTACTGAACCTGTCGAGCAGCAAGGAGCTGATGGTTATGAACCAAGAGTTGATGAATTTCTTTAATCCGGGCCAGAAACCGGAAACCTTTGACCAGATCCAGATTTCGCTGGCCAGTCCGGAGCGTATCCGGTCTTGGTCTTTTGGCGAGATCAAGAAGCCGGAAACCATCAACTACCGGACTTTCAAGCCGGAGCGTGATGGCCTGTTCTGTGCGCGTATCTTTGGGCCGATCAAGGATTACGAATGTCTGTGCGGTAAATACAAGCGCATGAAATATCGCGGGATCACCTGCGAGAAGTGCGGTGTTGAAGTGACGCTTTCAAAGGTCCGCCGTGAACGGATGGGGCATATTGAACTGGCAGCACCTGTTGCGCACATCTGGTTCCTGAAGTCGCTGCCAAGCCGTATCGGTCTGATGCTCGACATGACGCTGAAGGATCTTGAACGGATTCTTTATTTTGAATATTTTGTGGTTGTTGAACCGGGGCTGACGCCGCTGAAGCAGTATCAGCTTTTGTCGGAAGAAGATTTCGTCCGCAGTCAGGAAGAATATGGCGAAGACAGCTTTACCGCCAGCATCGGGGCCGAAGCGATCCAGATTTTGCTCTCTGGCATGGATTTGGAAGCCGAGCGCAAGAAGCTGTTGCAGGAACTGGCTGAAACCAAGTCTGAACTGAAGCCGAAGAAAATTGTCAAGCGTCTGAAGGTGCTGGAAGCCTTCATGGAATCCGGTAACCTGCCGGAATGGATGATTATGAGTGTTGTTCCGGTTATTCCGCCGGAATTGCGCCCGCTTGTGCCTTTGGATGGGGGCCGTTTTGCGACCTCTGATCTGAATGACCTGTACCGTCGGGTGATCAACCGGAACAATCGGTTGAAGCGCCTGATTGAATTGCGTGCGCCGGATATCATTGTCCGTAACGAGAAGCGGATGCTTCAGGAAGCGGTTGATGCGCTGTTTGATAACGGTCGTCGTGGTCGTGTCATCACGGGCGCCAACAAGCGTCCGCTGAAGTCACTATCTGATATGTTGAAGGGCAAGCAAGGGCGATTCCGCCAAAATCTGCTTGGTAAACGTGTCGATTATTCCGGCCGCTCGGTTATTGTGGTTGGACCTGAGTTGAAACTGCATCAGTGCGGTCTGCCGAAAAAGATGGCGCTTGAGCTGTTCAAGCCGTTCATTTATTCGCGTCTCGACAAGCTGGGTATTGCGACAACGATCAAGCAGGCCAAAAAGCTGGTTGAGAAAGAACGTCGTGAAGTTTGGGATGTGCTGGATGAAGTTATCCGTGAACACCCTATTCTGCTGAACCGGGCACCTACACTGCACCGTTTGGGCATTCAGGCTTTTGAACCTACTCTGATCGAAGGCAAGGCCATTCAGCTGCATCCGCTGGTTTGTGCCGCGTTTAACGCCGATTTCGACGGCGATCAGATGGCGGTTCATGTGCCGCTATCGCTTGAAGCACAGCTTGAAGCCCGTGTGTTGATGATGTCGACGAATAACATTCTCAGCCCGCAAAACGGCAAGCCGATTATTGTGCCGTCGCAGGATATTGTGCTTGGTCTTTATTATGTGACCATGGAACGGGTCGGCGATCCGGGCGAAGGCATGATCTTTGGTGATGTGGGTGAAATCCAGCAGGCGCTGGACGCCGGTGTGGTGTCATTGCACAGTAAAATCACAGCGAGATACAAAACGGTTGATGAAGACAACAAGCCGATAACTGTTCGGATCGAGACAACGCCGGGCCGTATGTTGCTGTCCCAGTTCCTGCCACGCAATGCCAGGGTCAGTATTGATCTGATCAATCGTCAGTTGACCAAGAAAGAAATTGGCGATGTGATTGAGACGGTCTATCGCCATTGCGGGCAAAAGGAAACGGTTCTGTTCGCTGACGGTATTATGGGGCTGGGTTTCCATCATGCCTGCAAGGCCGGTATTTCCTTCGGCAAGGACGATCTGGTTATACCGGAAACGAAGGTCAAGCTGATTGCTGACACCAAGGATCTGGTGAAGGAATACGAACAGCAATATACCGATGGTCTGATCACGCAGGGTGAAAAATACAACAAGGTTGTTGATGCCTGGGCCCAGTGTACGGACCGTGTTGCCGACGAAATGATGAAAGAGATTTCAAAGACCGGGGTAGACCCTGCAACCGGGCGCAGCCGTGAAATCAACTCCGTCTATATGATGGCACATTCCGGTGCCCGTGGTTCAGCGGCGCAGATGAAGCAGCTTGCCGGTATGCGGGGCCTGATGGCCAAGCCGTCGGGTGAGATTATCGAAACACCGATTATTTCGAACTTTAAGGAAGGCCTGACCGTTCTGGAATACTTTAATTCCACTCACGGTGCCCGTAAGGGTCTGGCTGATACAGCACTGAAAACGGCAAACTCGGGTTATTTGACCCGTCGTCTGGTGGACGTCAGTCAGGATTGTGTGATCATCGAAGAGAATTGTGGCACCCGGAATGGTATCACAGTTGCTGAAGTGGTTGATGGTGCTGATGTTATCGTGCCGTTGTCAGAGCGTATTATTGGCAGAAGTTCAGCGGTTGATATTCTGGACCCCGTGTCTGGTAAAGTCGTGATTGCTGCAGGCCAGCCGATTAATGAAGCTGAAGTTGAAGTCATTGAGAAGGCAGGTGTTTCATCCGTCAAGATCAGGTCTGTTTTGACCTGTGAAAGCCGGAATGGTGCTTGTGGCAGATGCTATGGTCGTGATCTGGCGCGCGGTGTGCCTGTCAATGCCGGTGAAGCTGTCGGCGTGATAGCGGCCCAGTCGATTGGTGAGCCAGGTACACAGCTGACCATGCGGACCTTCCATATTGGCGGGACGGCACAGGTTACCGAACAGTCTTCACATGAATCAACAATTGAAGCGACGATCAAGATTAAAAACCGCAACGTGGTGAAAGACTCCGGCGGCCATCTGGTCGTTATGAGCCGTAATCTTGAGGTCATTCTGGTTGACGATGAAGGTCGTGAACGGGCGGCGCACAAAGCGCCTTATGGTTCGCGTCTTGTGGTTGACGATGGCGACAAGGTGTCCCGGGGCTCCAAGCTGGTTGAATGGGATCCCTATACTATTCCAATCATCACAGAGCAGGGCGGTACAGCGCATTATGTTGATCTGGTTGAAGGCGTCTCAATGCGCGAGGTTGCAGACGAGACAACTGGTATCTCGAACAAGGCGGTGATTGACTGGCGTTCCCAGCCCAAGGGCTCTGATTTGCGTCCGCGTATCACGCTTCGGGGGCCTGATGGCGAGGTGGTGACACTGGCCAACGGACTGGAAGCGCGCTACTTCCTGTCGGTTGATGCAATTCTGTCTGTGGCGGATGGTGCGGAAGTTCATGCAGGTGATGTGCTGGCACGTATTCCTCGTGAAGCTGCAAAAACCCGTGATATTACGGGTGGTCTGCCGCGTGTGGCTGAATTGTTTGAAGCTCGTCGGCCGAAAGATCATGCAATTATTGCCGAGATCGACGGTACCGTTGAGTTTGGTCGCGATTACAAGAACAAGCGTCGTATCGTGATCCGTCCGAAAGAGGAAGACAAGGAACCAATTGAATATCTTGTTCCCAAGGGCAAGCATATCAGTGTGCAGGAAGGCGATTTCATCCGTCGCGGTGAATATCTGCTGGATGGTCACCCTGCGCCACATGATATTCTGTTGACGATGGGTATTGAGGCGTTGGCTGCATATCTGGTCAATGAAATCCAGGAGGTTTATCGACTGCAGGGCGTGAAGATCAACGACAAGCACATTGAAGTGATCGTTCGTCAAATGCTGCAAAAAGTCGAGATCACCTCTCCGGGTGAATCGAACTTCCTTGTTGGCGAGCAAGTTGACCGTGAAGACTTCGAGGACGAGAATCGTCGGGTTGAAGCGCTTGGCAAGTTGCCGGCGACAGGGAACCCGGTGCTTCTGGGGATTACCAAGGCTTCACTGCAGACACGTTCCTTTATTTCAGCTGCATCGTTCCAGGAAACCACGCGGGTGCTGACAGAGGCAGCTGTAGCGGGCAAGAAGGACGAGTTGATTGGCCTGAAGGAAAACGTGATTGTTGGTCGCCTGATTCCGGCTGGAACAGGGGCAACAATGTCCCGGTTGCGCAAGGTTGCGGCCAGACGTGACAAGGAACTGGGTGCGCCGCCTGTAAGTTCTGCGGATACTGTTCTGGGCGATGTATCGTCAGGTACCGATGCACTGCCTTCTGATTCGTCAGACATCGGGCAGCCCTAGCCAAACGGGGTGCCCGAAACGTGGTCGGCAACTGATATGCCGGCTCGTTTGGTGAATTCATTCTGATTATGATGGTCGAATTCGAGGTTTATGCCCGAATTCGGCCATTTTCATTTAATCGGAGCCTGTTGAAAATCTTGTTTGAATTTGGGCTTGACTGCGCAGAGGGGCGTCACTAGTATGCGCTCACTTTCTAGGGACAGGTGGTAGCCTTTTTTACAGGCTAAACGCTGGGCCCGCAGAAATACGAAGATAAAATTTGAGCGTTTAGTCGCCGATCAGTTTGCAGTGATAGCCCCGAAAGGGTGCTGTCCTGCTTGTTTGTACGTTTAAGTTTTACGTACATCGCATGGCTGAGATGGCGGGAATATTATTGTTAAACAGACCAAGGATCTGAATGAATGCCGACGATTAACCAGTTGGTTCGCAAGCCAAGACAGAAACCGGTAGCGCGCAACAAGGTGCCTGCGCTCGAGGGCTGTCCACAGAAGCGCGGCGTTTGTACCCGTGTGTACACGACGACACCAAAGAAGCCTAACTCGGCTCTGCGGAAAGTGGCGCGCGTACGGTTGACGAATGGTTTCGAAGTGTCGAGTTATATTCCTGGTGAAGGTCATAACCTTCAGGAGCACTCGGTTGTACTGATCCGCGGCGGTCGTGTGAAAGATTTGCCGGGTGTCCGTTATCATATCCTGCGCGGTACGCTCGACACACAGGGTGTCAGCTCGCGTCGGCAGTCTCGGTCTAAATATGGCGCCAAGCGTCCTAAGTAACGGTTGGCGAAGGGAAGATAAAATATGTCGCGTCGTCATTCACCAGAGAAACGTAAGGTGTTGCCAGATCCCAAGTTTGGGGATGTGGTTCTGACAAAATTCATGAATTGCCTGATGTATGATGGCAAGAAGTCTGTTGCTGAAGGTATTGTTTACGGTGCTCTTGATCGTATTCAGTCCAAGACCGGGCAGGATCCTGTTGTGGTGTTTCATGATGCCCTGACAAATGTGAAGCCGGCAATTGAAGTGCGGTCACGTCGTGTTGGTGGGGCAACGTATCAGGTGCCGGTAGAAGTGCGCACCGAGCGTGCGCAGGCACTTGCGATCCGTTGGGTGATTGATATCGCTCGTGGTCGCAATGAGCACACAATGACAGAGCGTCTGGCTGCCGAGCTGATGGATGCAGCAAACAGTCGCGGTTCTGCGATTAAGAAGCGCGAAGACACACACCGTATGGCAGACGCTAATAAAGCGTTTGCTCATTATCGCTGGTAAGGCCGGGAGCTTTAAGATGGCACGCACCACGCCTTTGGAAAAATATCGTAATATCGGCATCATGGCTCATATTGATGCGGGTAAAACTACAACAACCGAACGTATTCTTTTTTATACGGGGCGCAGTCACAAGATTGGTGAGGTGCATGATGGCGCCGCAACAATGGACTGGATGGAGCAGGAGCAGGAGCGGGGTATTACAATTACTTCGGCTGCGACGACCTGTTACTGGAAAGACCATCGTATCAACATTATTGATACACCCGGTCACGTGGATTTTACGATTGAAGTTGAGCGCTCGTTGCGGGTTCTTGATGGTGCGGTTGCGGTGTTTGACAGTGTGGCAGGTGTTGAGCCTCAGTCGGAAACTGTTTGGCGGCAGGCGGACAAATATGGTGTGCCGCGGATGTGTTTCATCAACAAGATGGATCGTACAGGCGCCAACTTTGAGCGTTGCGTTGACATGATTGGTGATCGGCTGGGGGCCAAGGCGCTTCTGGTGCAGCTGCCCATCGGGTCTGAAGCTGAATACAGGGGCATGATTGACCTTGTGAAGATGAAGGCTGTTGTCTGGAAAGATGAGAACCTCGGCGCTGAATTTGAATATATTGATATTCCTGCCGATCTGAAAGAAGCTGCCGAGGAGGCGCGCCTGACCATGGTTGATCTTGCTGTTGAGCAGGATGAGGCTGTGATGGAGCGGTTCCTGGAAGGCGAGGAAATTGACGAGGAAACGCTGAAGAGCTGTATCCGCAAAGGTACGCTGAAAAATGCGTTTGTGCCTGTGCTGAATGGGACGGCGTTCAAGAACAAGGGTGTTCAGCCGCTGCTTGATGCTGTTGTTGATTTTCTGCCGGCGCCGACGGATGTGCCGGATATTGTCGGTGTTGATGTCGATGATCCGGAAAAGGAAATGCGCCGCAAGACAAGCGATGATGAGCCGTTTTCCGCTCTTGCGTTTAAGATCATGACGGATCCGTTTGTAGGATCGTTGACGTTTGCGCGTGTTTATTCCGGTGTGCTGGAGACAGGTACGCAGGTTCTGAACCCGGTTAAGGGCAAGCGCGAGAAAATTGGTCGTATGCTGGCGATGCACGCCAATAGCCGCGAAGATCTGAAGGAAGCACGCACCGGCGATATTATTGCGCTGTGTGGCCTGAAGGAAACAACGACAGGTGACACGCTTTGCGCCGTAAACAAGCCTGTTGTGCTTGAGCGCATGGAATTCCCAGATCCGGTTATTGAAGTTGCTGTTGAGCCGAAGTCAAAGGCCGATCAGGAAAAAATGGGTATTGCGCTGAATCGTCTGGCGCAGGAAGATCCGAGCTTCCAGGTTTCATCCGATAATGAAAGCGGTCAGACTGTGATTAAGGGGATGGGTGAGTTGCATCTCGAGATCCTGGTTGATCGCATGAAGCGCGAATTCAAGGTAGAAGCAAACGTTGGTGCGCCTCAGGTTGCCTATCGTGAGTCTATTGCCCGCGAAGTTGAGGTGGATTACACCCACAAGAAACAAAGCGGTGGTTCCGGTCAGTTTGGTCGCGTGAAAATGGTTGTCACGCCGGGCGAACGCGGTACGGGTGTTGTGTTTAAGGATGAAATCAAGGGCGGTAACATTCCGCGTGAATATATTCCGGGTGTTGAAAAGGGTATTCGCCAGATTGCCCAAAGCGGCGTGCTGATTGGCTTTCCTTTGATTGACTTCTCGGTTCGTCTGATTGACGGCGCGTATCATGATGTTGATTCCAGCGTGCTGGCCTTTGAAATTGCCGGTCGCGGTGCGATGCGTGAAGCTGCGGCAAAGGCTGGGATCAAGCTGCTTGAGCCGATCATGCGGGTTGAAGTTGTGACGCCGGACGAGTTTATGGGCGACGTGATTGGCGATCTGAATAGCCGTCGCGGACAGATTACCGGTACAGAGACGCGCGGTAATGCATCAGTTGTTGATGCGCATGTGCCGTTGGCGAATATGTTCGGTTATGTGAATCAGCTGCGTTCCATGAGCCAGGGGCGCGCTCAGTATACGATGCACTTTGAACATTATGGCGAAGTGCCAAGTGCCGTTGCGGAAGAATTGAAAACAAAACTGGCCTGACAGGTCATTTGAATAACGTTAGCCGCAATTGAGCGGCCGCTGACAAGCGAAGAGGATTGGAAATATGGCAAAAGAGAAATTTGAGCGCAGCAAGCCGCATTGCAACATCGGAACGATTGGTCACGTTGATCATGGGAAGACGACGTTGACGGCAGCGATTACGAAGGTTCTGGCGGAGAGTGGCGGCGCGACTTTTTCCGCGTATGACATGATTGACAAGGCGCCTGAAGAGCGTGCCCGCGGGATCACGATTTCGACGGCTCACGTTGAGTATGAGACAGCGAACCGTCACTATGCGCACGTTGATTGTCCTGGTCACGCCGATTATGTGAAGAACATGATCACGGGTGCGGCGCAGATGGATGGAGCGATTCTGGTTGTGAACGCTGCGGATGGGCCGATGCCCCAGACCCGTGAGCATATTCTGCTGGCGCGTCAGGTTGGTGTGCCTTCGCTTGTTGTTTTCATGAACAAGGTTGATCAGGTTGATGATCCGGAGCTTCTTGAGCTTGTAGAGCTTGAGATCCGTGAGCTTCTGTCTTCCTATGATTTTCCTGGTGACGATATTCCGATCATTGCGGGTTCTGCGCTTGCGGCCCTGGAAGGTCGTGATGACGATATCGGCAAGAACAAGATCCTTGAGCTGATGGCTGCTGTTGATGAGTATATTCCACAGCCTGAGCGTCCGACCGACAAGCCTTTCCTGATGCCGATTGAGGATGTGTTCTCGATTTCGGGTCGGGGTACTGTTGTGACGGGTCGTGTTGAGACGGGTATTGTCAAGGTTGGTGAGGAAATCGAGATTGTTGGTATTCGTCCGACATCGAAGACGACTGTAACCGGCGTTGAAATGTTCCGGAAGCTTCTGGATCAGGGTCAGGCCGGGGATAACATTGGTGCGCTTCTTCGTGGTATTGACCGCGAGGGTGTTGAGCGTGGCCAGGTTCTGGCGAAGACCGGTTCGATCACACCGCATACGAAGTTTGAAGCCGAGACCTATATTCTGACGAAGGAAGAGGGTGGTCGTCATACGCCTTTCTTCAAGGGTTATCGTCCGCAGTTCTACTTCCGGACGACGGATGTGACAGGCAATGTTGAACTGCCTGAAGGGACTGAAATGGTTATGCCAGGTGACAATCTGAAGTTTGTTGTCGAGCTGATCCAGCCGATTGCCATGGATGAAGGCCTGCGCTTCGCTATTCGCGAAGGTGGCCGGACCGTCGGCGCAGGCGTCGTCTCTAAAATTCTCGAATAGATGTGGATCATGGTGTCCCGGCGGTTGACGCCGGGTGCCAGACGTAGGTGAACGAAGATGGAAACTCAAAATATACGTATTCGCCTTAAGGCGTTTGAACACCGGATCCTGGATCAGGCTACCAGTGAGATCGCCAATACGGCGAAGCGCACGGGTGCGAGCATTCGCGGGCCTATTCCGTTGCCGACGAAGATCGAAAAGTTTACGGTTCTTCGGTCGCCTCACATTGACAAGAAGTCTCGTGAACAGTTTGAAGTTCGCACGCACAAGCGGCTTCTGGATATTGTTGAGCCAACACCTCAAACTGTGGACGCGCTGATGAAGCTCGATCTTGCGGCTGGTGTTGATGTTGAAATCAAGCTGCAGGGTTAATCAAATGCGTACAGGTTTGGTTGCGAAAAAGTTGGGCATGACCCGTGTGTTTAGTGCTGAAGGGCTTCACGTACCAGTGACCGTTCTTCATGTGGACGGATGTCATGTGGTTGCCCAGCGGACGCAAGAAAAAGACGGTTACACTGCGCTGCAACTGGGTGTTGGCGCGGCCAAGGCCAATCGCGTTGGCAAGGCCATGCGGGGGCATTTCGCCAAGGCGGAAGTTGAGCCTCGCGCCAAGGTTGTTGAATTCCGCGTGTCAGATGACGCGCTGGTTGATGTTGGTGCCGAGTTGAGCACGGAACATTTTGTCACCGGACAGTATGTTGACGTTATTGGAACAACGGTTGGTAAAGGCTTTGCCGGTGCCATGAAGCGCCATAATTTTAGTGGTCTTCGTGCTACGCATGGTGTGTCTGTATCGCATCGTAGTCATGGTTCAACTGGTCAGTGTCAGGATCCCGGGCGTGTGTTCAAGGGGAAAAAGATGGCCGGTCATATGGGTGCGGTTCGTGCCACCCAGCAGAATCTTCAGGTTGTCAGTACAGATGCGGATCGCGGCCTTATTCTGGTGCGGGGGTCTATCCCCGGCAGTGAAAACGGCTGGGTTCTGATTAGTGATGCCTTCAAGAAAGGGTTACCGGAAGGTGCTCCATTGCCAGCGGGTCTCCGTAAGGTGGAAGCTGAGGCTGTTGCGCAGGAAGCCCCAAAAGATGACGCCGCTGAAGCACAAGTAGAAGACGCCGCGCCAACGGCAGAAGGCGAGAAGGAATAAGCCATGAAGGCTAAGGTTATTACATTGGATGCCAAGGAATCAGGATCGATTGATCTTGATGACGCGGTTTTTGGATTGCCGGAACGGGCTGATATATTGCAGCGGATCGTTTTGTGGCAGCTGGCCAAGCGTCGTGCCGGTACGCATAGCGTATTGAATCGGGGTGAAGTCAGCGGCACGACCAAAAAATTCGTACGGCAAAAAGGCTCTGGCGGTGCACGTCACGGAAACCGGAAAGTGAACCAGTTTCGTGGTGGTGGTGTGGCCTTTGGTCCTGTTGTTCGGGATCACGGGTTCAGTCTGCCGAAGAAAATTCGCGCGCTCGGGCTAAAGACTGCATTGTCGACAAAGCAGGCGGCCGGCAAGTTGATCGTCGTTGATGACGTGGCGCTGAAAGCACCAAAGACCAAGGATCTGGCAGGCAAGCTTGCCAAATTGGGATGGCATTCAGCGCTTGTCCTTGATGGTGCCAGCGTAAATCAAAACTTTCGCCTGGCTGCTGCGAACGTACCGCATATTGATATTTTGCCGGTGCAGGGCGCCAACGTTTATGACATTCTGCGGCACGATACTCTGGTTCTGACCAAGGCGGCTGTCGACGGGCTGATGGAGAGGTTGAAATGAACCTGAATCATTATGACGTGATATTGAGCCCGGTGATTACCGAAAAAGCGACCATGATTTCCGAGCATAATCAGGTAGCGTTTCGGGTGTCGATCGAGGCGACCAAGCCTGAGATCAAGGCAGCTGTCGAAAAGCTGTTTGATGTGAAGGTTACGGCTGTAAATACAATTGTGGTTAAAGGGAAGGTCAAGCGTTTTCGCGGTCGTCCCGGACGCCGGTCTGATTATAAAAAAGCGATGGTGACTTTAGCTGAAGGTCAGTCCATTGATGTGACGACGGGGGTATAACGCATGGCGCTTAAGAAATATAATCCGATTACCCCGGGTCAGCGCGGGTTGGTCATAGTAGACCGTTCCGAGCTTTGGAAAGGCAAGCCTGTCAAGTCATTGACGGAAGGTCTGTCTTCAAAGGGCGGACGGAACAATACAGGTCGCATTACAGCACGTCGTCGTGGTGGTGGGCACAAGCGTACGTATCGCATGATTGACTTCAAGCGGACCAAATGGGACGTTGAGGGCACTGTTGAGCGTCTTGAGTATGATCCGAACCGGACAGCATTTATCGCACTGATTAATTATGCAGATGGCGAACAGCTTTATATTCTGGCGCCGCAGCGTCTTGCTGCCGGCGACAAAATTATTGCCGGTGCCAAGGTTGACGTAAAGCCTGGTAATGCGATGCCATTGTCGGCGATGCCTGTTGGCACGATCATCCATAATGTGGAGATCAAGTCCGGTAAGGGTGGCCAGATGGCGCGGTCAGCCGGGACATATGCCCAGCTGGTTGGTCGGGATCGCGGTTATGCGTTGTTGCGCCTGTCTTCTGGCGAGCAACGCTCTGTACGTGCCGAGTGCATTGCGACGGTAGGAGCGGTTTCCAACCCAGATAATCAGAACATCAATCTGAGCAAGGCCGGCCGTTCTCGCTGGTTGGGTCGTCGTCCTTCAGTTCGCGGTGTTGCGATGAACCCGGTTGATCATCCACATGGTGGTGGTGAAGGTCGTACCTCTGGTGGCCGTCATCCGGTTACACCTTGGGGCAAGCCGACTAAAGGCAAGCGTACGCGCAGAAATAAAGCGACCGACAAGTATATTGTCCGGTCACGTCATGAACGCAAGAAGTAGGAATTAGACATTGGCTCGTTCAGTTTGGAAAGGTCCGTTTGTCGACAGCTATCTGCTTAAGAAAGTAGATGTCCTGGTAGAATCGGACAAGAAAACACCGATTAAAACCTGGTCCAGGAGATCTACAATTCTGCCGCAGTTCGTTGGACAGACGTTTAGCGTATATAACGGTCGCAAGTTTGTGCCGGTATATGTGAGCGAAGAGATGGTGGGCCAGAAGTTGGGCGAGTTCGCGCCAACCCGTACTTATTACGGGCATGCTGCGGACAAAAAAGCGAAAAGAGGCTAGGACCGTGGGTAAGAAAACTGCACCGCGCCGGGTTGGCGAAAATGAAGCGCTGGCTGTGGGTCGCATGATCCGCACCAGCCCGCAGAAGCTGAATCTGGTGGCTGCGTCCATTCGTGGCAAGGGCGCCGAGAAAGCGCTGGCTGATCTGACCTTTTCGAAGCGTCGGGTGGCCGGTGAAGTGAAAAAGATTTTGCAGTCGGCGATTGCAAATGCCGAGAATAACCATCAACTGGATGTGGATCAGCTTGTGATCGCGGAAGCCAGTGTTGGCAAGTCTTTGGTGATGAAGCGTTATCGCCCCCGCGCCCGTGGTCGTATGGGCAAGATTTTGAAACCATTCAGTCAGATCCGTATTGTGGTCCGGCAGGTCGAGGAGAGTGCATAATGGGGCAGAAAGTAAACCCCATCGGATTGCGTCTGGGCATCAACCGGACCTGGGATAGTCGCTGGTACGCCGATGGCGATGAATATGGCAATATGTTGCATGAAGATATTGCCATGCGACGGTACCTGTTTAAAACATTGTCGCAGGCAAGTTTGAGCAAGGTTGTGATTGAACGTCCAGCCAAAAAGGCTCGCGTGACAATTTATTCCGCTCGTCCTGGTGTGATCATTGGCAAGAAGGGTGCAGACATCGAGAAACTGCGTCGTGAACTGATGAAGTTTACGGATGCGGATGTCAGCCTGAACATTGTTGAAGTGCGCAAGCCGGAAACAGATGCAAAGTTGATTGCAGACAACATTGCACAGCAGCTGGAGCGTCGTGTTGCTTTCCGTCGGGCCATGAAGCGGGCCGTGCAGAATGCAATGCGTCTGGGGGCTGAAGGGATCAGGATCAATTGTGCGGGTCGTCTTGGCGGCGCGGAAATCGCGCGGACAGAATGGTATCGTGAAGGTCGTGTGCCTTTGCATACATTGCGTGCTGATATTGATTATGGCGAGGCCGAAGCCCATACAGCTTATGGCGTATGTGGCATGAAGGTTTGGGTGTTTAAGGGCGAGATCATGGCGCATGATCCTATGGCTCATGAAACGCGTGCCAATGAAGAAAGCCAGAAGGCGGGGCCTGGTAGTCGTGGACGTGGTCCAGGACCCAGAAACTGATCAATTAGCGAAGCTGGATGCTAAGGAAGTAAAGGCGAGTTAGATATGCTACAGCCAAAGAAAACAAAATTCCGGAAAGCGCACAAGGGGCGCATTCACGGTAAAGCCAAAGGTGGTACGGACCTGACGTTTGGTGCCTATGGATTGAAGGCGCTTGAGCCTGGCCGGATTACCGCGCGGCAGATCGAGGCGGCTCGTCGTGCCATGACCCGCGCCATGAAACGTTCCGGTAAAGTGTGGATCAGGATTTTCCCTGATGTGCCGGTCAGTAAGAAACCGACTGAAGTGCGGATGGGTAAAGGTAAGGGTGCGCCCGAATTCTGGGCTTGCCGCGTAAAACCGGGCCGGATCATGTTTGAGGTTGATGGCGTTGCTGGTCCGCTTGCCAAGGAAGCCTTCATGTTGGCGGCTGCGAAGTTGCCGATTGCCACGCGGGTAGTAGCCCGCTTTGGCGAGCAGGTTTAAGGAGATACGCGATGAAAACCGAAGATATTCGCGATAAATCAGCGGATGAATTGAACGAACAGCTGGCCGGTTTGAAGAAAGAGCAGTTCAATCTGCGTTTCCAGAAGGCGACAGGACAGTTTGAGAATACGGCACGTGTGCGGACTATTCGACGCGATATAGCCCGGATCAAGACGATCCAGGGTGAGCGCGAAAAAGCTGCCAGTCAGGCTTGATCAGGATAGGAACGGGATATGCCGAAGCGAATATTACAGGGTACGGTCGTCAGTGACGCGAATGACAAGACAGTTGTCGTCCGGGTTGAGCGGCGGTTTAATGACCCTCTGGTAAAGAAAGTTGTGCGCCGGTCGAAGAAGTACCACGCGCACGATGAAGAGAATAAAGTAAAGGTTGGGGATATTGTACGGATAGAAGAATGCCGTCCTATTTCCAAGCAGAAGAACTGGCGAATTGTTGCTGAATAGATTGGAATGTCCGGTGTTATACCGGGCCGTTGAAATTAAAGTGTTGGGAAATAACCCATGATACAGATGCAAACCAACCTGGAAGTGGCCGATAATTCGGGTGCAAGAAGGGTGCAGTGCATTAAGGTTCTTGGCGGATCAAAACGCAAGACCGCCGATGTTGGGGATGTCATTGTGGTGAGCGTGAAAGACGCTATACCTCGTGGTAAAGTCAAAAAGGGCGATGTGCACCGCGCAGTTATTGTTCGTACAGCGAAGGAAGTCCGCCGCAAGGATGGAACGTCAATCCGCTTCGATAAGAATGCGGCCGTACTGGTGAACAAGCAGGACGAACCCATTGGAACTCGTATTTTCGGGCCAGTTGTTCGTGAGTTGCGCGCCAAATCGCATATGAAAATTATATCCCTGGCGCCGGAGGTTCTGTGATGTCGGTGAAGTTTAAAGTCAAAAAGGGCGACAAGGTCATTGTGTTGACCGGTCGCGACAAGGGCAAGGAAGGCGAGATCGTGCGTATGATCCCGGCTGAAGCCCGTGCCGTTGTGCAGGGTGTGAATGTGGTAAAGCGCCACACCAAGCCGAGCCAGACTGGTGCTGGCGGTATCGTGACAAAAGAATCTCCTATTCATGTGTCCAATCTGGCGCTGGTTGATCCAAAGACCGGCAAGGCGACCAAGGTGGGTTACAAGAAGTCGGATGACGGGAAAAAGGTCCGGTTTGCCAAAGCTTCCGGGGAGGTGATCAATGACTAGTCAGCGCGCCCGTATGCATGAAATTTACGAAACCAAGATTCGTAAAGAGATGCAGGATAAGTTTGGTTACAAAAACATTATGGAAGTACCCCGGATCGAAAAGATCGTGGTGAACATGGGTGTTGGCGAAGCCGTTCAGGACAGCAAAAAAGTTAAAGCCGCTGCGGAAGAAATGGCGAAGATTACCGGCCAGAAGCCGGTGATCACAAAGGCGAAGAAGTCAATCGCAAGCTTTAAATTGCGCGAAGGCATGCCGCTTGGTTGCAAGGTAACGTTGCGCCGACAGATCATGTTCGAATTTTTGGACCGTCTGGTAAACATTGCCCTGCCGCGGGTTCGCGATTTTCGCGGTGTTTCCGGAAAGGCGTTTGATGGTCGCGGTAATTACGCACTCGGACTAAAGGAACAGATTGTGTTTCCGGAAATCGAGTATGACAAAATCGACGCCGTTCGCGGCATGAATGTTGTTATTTGCACGACGGCTAAGACCGATGAGGAAGCAAAGGCGCTTCTCGCAGGTTTTAACATGCCGTTTTCGAATTGATCAGGTAGGCGGTCTGTCTTTAGAGGCTGCGACAAGGAGCAAGTGGAATGGCAAAAACTAGCGCCATTGAGAAAAACAAGAAGCGGATCAAACTGGTGGCGAAGTTCGCCGACAAGCGAGCCGCACTTAAGAAATTGGCTAAAGATGCCGATGCATCGCCGGATGATCAATTTATGGCTCGGTTGGCTTTGGCCAAGCTGCCTAGAAACGGCAGTGCGACCCGGGTGCGTAATCGTTGTCAGGTAAGTGGCCGGCCGCGCGCATATTATCGGAAGTTCAAGATGTCTCGCATAGCGCTTCGTGATCTGGCCTCGGATGGCCTGGTTCCCGGTGTTGTGAAGTCGAGCTGGTAGGAGAGAGGGTGAGATGTCTATGACCGATCCCGTCGGCGATATGCTGACACGAATTCGGAATGGCCAGCGGGCCCAGAAAAGCACGGTCCTGGCACCGGCGTCGCGGTTGCGCGCCCGGATCCTGGAAGTGCTGACTCGCGAAGGTTATATCCGGGGTTATGAAGAAGCTGAAGTGGGCGGCAAGCCGTTCCTCAGTATTGAATTGAAGTATACTGAAGGTGAGCCGGTTATTCGTACAATATCGCGAATTTCCAAGCCGGGTCGTCGCGTGTATTCCTCGGTGAAGGATTTGCCCCGTGTGCGTAACGGTCTGGGGATTTCGATTGTTTCGACGCCAAAGGGTGTTCTGTCTGACGCGGAAGCGCGTGACCAGAATGTCGGCGGCGAAGTCCTGTGCACAGTATTTTAAGGTAGAACAATGTCACGGATTGGAAAAAAACCGGTCGCTGTTCCAAGTGGTGTTACAGTCGATCTTCAAGGGCAGGACCTTTCAGTCAAGGGACCAAAAGGCATGCTTAGCATGACTTTCGTTGACGAAGTTGAGGTAAAGCTGGAAGACAATAATCTTAGCGTTTTGCCCCGGGATAGCAGCCAGCGTGCTCGCGCCATGTGGGGTATGCAGCGCACTTTGGCTGATAATCTGGTGACGGGTGTGTCTACAGGCTTTACCCGCCAGCTCGAGATTAACGGTGTGGGTTATCGTGCTGCAGTACGCGGACGTGAATTGCAGTTGCAGCTGGGCTTCAGCCACGACGTTAACTTCCCCATTCCTGAGGGCATTGATGTTCAGTGTCCGGATCAGACAAAGGTTGTTGTTTCGGGTATCGACAAGCAATTGGTCGGTCAGGTCGCCGCTAAAATACGCGAATACAGGAAGCCGGAGCCTTACAAGGGCAAGGGTGTGAAATATTCTGATGAATATATCTTCCGTAAAGAAGGTAAGAAGAAGTAAGGTGCCGCGATGAAGAAGCAAGATACATTATATTCCCGTCGCCGGGCGCGTGTTCGGACGAAGCTTGCGCGTGTTGCCAATGGCCGTCCGCGTTTGTCTATCCATCGCTCGAACAAGCATATCTACGCCCAGTTGATTGATGATGCCAAGGGTGTGACGCTTGTTGCTGCTTCCACAACGGAAAAGGCTGCGGGCACTGACAAGGGATGGAACACTGACGCGGCAGTTGCTGTTGGCAAGCTCATCGCTGAGCGGTCAAAGGCTGCTGGCTTCGAACAGGTTGTGTTTGATCGCGGTGGTTATCTTTATCATGGCCGGGTGAAAGCCCTGGCAGAAGCCGCCCGCGAAGGCGGATTGTTGTTCTAAGGTCCAGGAAAGAGAAAAGGAAGCCGCTATATGGCACGCCCTGATGCATTTAATCGCCCTGAGAGCGATTTGACAGAGAAGCTGGTCCACATTAACCGCGTTGCAAAAGTGGTAAAAGGTGGTCGCCGGTTTGGTTTCGCCGCACTTGTTGTTGTGGGAGACCAGAAAGGCCGCGTTGGTTTTGGTCATGGCAAGGCACGTGAAGTGCCTGAAGCCATTCGGAAAGCAACTGAAGGCGCCAAGAAGAGCATGATCCGTGTTCCTTTGCGTGAGGGGCGGACGCTCCATCACGATATCGAAGGTCGTCATGGCGCAGGCAAGGTTGTGTTGCGGTCCTGCCCTGCAGGTACCGGCATTATTGCCGGTGGTCCGATGCGCGCCGTATTTGAAAGCCTGGGCGTTCACGATGTGGTGACCAAGTCTTTGGGTTCTTCAAATCCGTACAACATGGTGCGGGCGACGTTTGATGCGCTTAAAAAGCAGGTTTCGCCTCGCTCGGTAGCGACAAAACGCAGCAAGAAGATTGCAGATATTATCAGTCGTCGTGCCGATGCAGGCCGTGGCGCTGACGACAGCGGAGAATAATAATGGCCCCGAAGGCAAAAAAGACCATCAAGGTGACCCAGATCGGCAGCCCGATCCGGCGTCCTGGTGATCAGCGTGCAACTCTGGTTGGTTTAGGGTTGAACAAGATGCACAAGACCCGTGAACTGGAAGATACACCAGCTGTTCGGGGGATGATCCGCAAGGTTCACCATATGGTAAAGGTCGAGGAATAGATCAGGATCCGGGATGGATACAGCTCCTTCCTGAACTTGATATTTGTGGCAAGGTTAGACGTTATGAAACTCAACGAAATTGCAGACAAGCCAGGCGCGCGGAAGAAAAAAGTCCGTGTTGGTCGTGGTTATGGCTCGGGCCTTGGTGTCACGGGTGGTCGTGGTCAAAAAGGTCAGAAATCGCGCTCAGGTGTTGCGATTAAAGGCTTTGAAGGTGGTCAGATGCCGATCTACCGCCGTCTGCCGAAGCGCGGATTTAACAATATCTTCCGCAAGGATTATGTTGTGGTGAATCTGGGGCGCGTGCAGGAAGCTCTGGATGCGAAGAAACTGGATGGCAAAGCTGTTATCACTGCTGAAGCGCTAAAAGATGCTGGCGTCATTAATCAGGTGAAAGATGGCGTGCGTCTGTTGGCTCGTGGTGAGCTTAAGAGCAAGGTATCGTTTCAGATTGCAGGCGCGTCTGCAGCTGCTGTTGCTGCTGTTGAAAAAGCAGGAGGCAAGGTTGAGTTGCCAGCTGCTCCTGTCGAAGAAGACAGTAAAAAGAAAAGCGCCAGAAAGTAATACACCCGCTTGTTCGGGTATTGAGGGATTGAGTGTATGGCATCCGCCGCGGAACAATTTGCAGCGAACTTGAACTTTGGTGCCTTTGCAAAGGCTACCGAGCTCAAGAAGCGGATATGGTTTACCCTGGGTGCGCTTATTGTCTATCGGCTGGGAACGTATATTCCGATTCCGGGAATTGATCCCAATGTTCTGAACGAGGTGTTTCAGCAGGCTGGTGGCGGTGTGCTGGGCATGTTTAACATGTTTTCCGGTGGCGCGTTGGAGCGGATGAGCATTTTTGCGCTCAACATTATGCCCTATATCTCGGCCTCGATTATCATTCAGTTGATGACGGCGGTATCACCTACACTGGGTGCGCTGAAGAAAGAAGGCGAGTCCGGTCGCAAGAAGATCAACCAGTATACCCGTTACGGGACGGTGTTCCTGACAGCGATACAGGCCTATGGTATTGCCATCGGCATGGAAAACCTGAGCGGTTCCGCCGGCAGTGCTGCGATTGATCCGGGCTATTTCTTCCGGGCGACCACGGTGATTACGCTGGTTGGCGGCACGATGTTCCTGATGTGGCTGGGCGAGCAGATCACAGCCCGTGGTGTCGGGAACGGGATTTCCCTGATTATCTTTGCCGGTATTGTAGCCATGCTGCCAACGGCGCTGGTCAGTACTTTCGAGCTGAGCATTGCACAGAACTGGAGCATATTTGTTATGCCGGCTCTGCTGATAATGGCTGCCCTTGTGATTGCGTTTATCGTCTTTATGGAGCGGGCGCAGCGTCGGGTGCTGATTCAGTACCCAAAGCGGCAGCAGGGTCAGCGCATGACTCAGGGTGAAACCTCGCATATGCCGTTGAAATTGAACACGGCCGGTGTGATACCGCCTATTTTTGCTTCATCCTTGCTGCTGATGCCGGTAACGATATCCGGCTTTGCAAGCCAGGGTGGCGGCGGGCCTGACTGGCTGCTGACAATGACAGCGCTGCTGGGCCATGGTCAGCCCCTGTATGTTGCACTTTATGTCGCTGGTATAATTTTCTTCTGCTTCTTTTATACGGCGATTGTATTCAATCCGGAAGAAACCGCAGATAATCTGAAGAAGTATGGCGGGTTCATTCCCGGTATACGACCGGGCAAGAATACTGCGGAATATCTGGACTTTGTCCTGACACGACTGACCCTTGTTGGTGCGATCTATTTGTCCTTTGTTTGTCTTATCCCGGAAATGCTCATCTCGCAGATGGCCGTGCCTTTCTATTTTGGTGGGACCTCCTTGTTGATTGTGGTCAATGTGACGATGGACACTGTCGGGCAAATTCACAGTCATTTGATGGCGCACCAGTATGAGGGGCTGATTAAAAAGTCCCGTCTGAGGGGATCGCGGAAATGAATATTATCCTGCTAGGACCACCGGGTGCCGGAAAAGGCACTCAGGCCCAGCTGCTGACAGAGCGTCGCGGCATGGTACAGCTTTCCACCGGGGACATGCTGCGTGCAGCGGTTGCGGCCGGGACGGCAGTAGGCAAGCAGGCTAAAGATGCAATGGAACGTGGTGATCTGGTGCCGGACGAAGTGGTGATTGGTATAATTGCCGATCGTATTCAGGAACCGGATTGCGTCAGTGGTTTTATTCTGGATGGTTTTCCCCGGACGGTCGCGCAGGCAGAAGCGCTGGATCAGATGTTGAAAGAAAAAAAACTGGATCTTGACCATGTGATTGAGATGAAGGTAAATGACGAGGCCTTGGTAAAACGTATTACCGGTCGTTATTCCTGCGCCAAATGTGGCGCCGGATACCATGATACTTACCTGAAGCCAAAGGTTGAAGGTGTGTGCGACAAGTGCGGTGCGACAGAGTTTACGCGCCGTGCTGACGACAATCGTGAAACAGTTGTTTCGCGGCTTGAAAACTATCATTCCCAAACCGCTCCCTTGCTGCCTTACTATAGTAAAATGGGCAAGTTGAGGTCGGTGGATGGAATGGCCTCTATTGAAGAGGTAACGAAAGAAATTGACACGGTGCTTTCGTCCAGGTGATTTGAGGGAAGCAGTCAGCATAACAAAGGTTGACTGTGCGGGTTCAATACCTATAATCCCCCGATTCTTGGGCATACCGTGATCTGGTGTGTACGAACTATAATGTGAATTGGAGAACAGGTCGTGGCGCGAATTGCAGGCGTTAACATTCCGACCGCTAAACGTGTCGAGATTGCCTTGAGGTATATTCACGGGATTGGGCCGGCTTTTGCCAAGCAAATCTGTGATAAAGCGGGCGTAGAGCCTGCAACGCGGGTTCATCAGCTGAGCGAAGGTCAGGTGATTCAGATCCGTGAAATCATTGACAGCGACTTTGTCGTTGAAGGTGATTTGCGCCGGACTGTGTCTATGAACATCAAGCGTTTGATGGATCTTGGCTGTTATCGCGGTTTGCGGCATCGTAAAGGGCTGCCGGTACGTGGACAACGGACCAGTACGAATGCCCGTACCCGCAAGGGCAAGGCGAAGCCTATTGCAGGCAAGAAGAAATAAATTCATCCGGACAGGATTAAGGTATCAGTTATGGCAGCGGATAAAGGCCGGATTCGGCGCAGGGAACGTAAAAACATCACGAATGCTGTGGCACACGTGAATGCTACGTTTAATAATACACAGGTAACAATATCGGATGCTCAGGGAAACACGATTTCCTGGTCAACTGCCGGTGTTATGGGTTTTAAGGGGTCGCGTAAATCGACTCCTTATGCGGCGCAGATGGCGGCAGAAGATGCCGGCAAAAAAGCTCAGGAACATGGCGTGAAGATATTGGAAGTTGAAGTGAAGGGTCCTGGTTCAGGGCGCGAATCAGCTCTCCGTGCCTTGCAGGCTGTTGGCTTTACCATCACCTCGATTCGTGATGTGACGTCAATTCCGCATAACGGCTGCCGGCCCCCGAAACGTCGCCGGGTCTGATTTATTACTCTGGTTTGGCAGGTTGTCTGTTGAGCCTGAGTGAAGTGATATTAACACCATCGAAGCTTCCGCAATATCGCGGAAGCGTAGATATTTAAGTGAAAGCGCGAGGTTCGATCGTGATTCAGAAAAATTGGCAGGAACTGATAAAGCCCGGTAAGCTCGAGGTTGTGCAAAGCGCTGAAGTAGAGCGCCGTGCCACCATCGTAGCGGAACCCCTGGAGCGCGGCTTCGGCATGACGCTGGGCAATGGTCTGCGTCGGGTACTGCTTTCTTCTCTTCAGGGTGCGGCGGTTACGTCCATTCATATTGACGGCGTATTGCATGAGTTTTCGTCGGTGCCGGGTGTACGTGAAGACGTCACGGATATTGTGCTGAATGTGAAGCAGCTGGCAATCGGCATGTATTGTGAAGGGCCAAAGCGCCTGACACTGCGGGCTGAAGGTCCGGGTGAGGTAACAGCAGCACAGATTTCTGAAGTTGCCGATATTGAGATTATGAACCCGGAACTGGTGATTTGTACACTTGATGATGGTGCCACGCTGAATATGGAACTTACTGTTAATATTGGTAAGGGCTATGTATCGGCTGATCGCAATCGTCCTGAAGATGCGCCAATTGGTCTTATTCCGGTTGATGCATTGTACAGCCCGGTTCGCAAGGTCAGCTACAAGGTCGAGAACACCCGTGAAGGGCAGATTCTGGATTATGACAAGCTGAACATGCAGATTGAAACAGATGGCACTATCACGCCGGAAGATGCGCTGGCCTATGCCGCGCGTATTCTACAGGATCAGTTGCAGTTGTTTATCAACTTTGAAGAGCCTGAAGCTGCGAAGGCAGAGAAGGAAGCTGAAGAGCCTCCATTCAACAAAAATCTGTTGCGCAAGGTCGATGAGCTGGAATTGTCTGTCCGGTCTGCAAATTGCCTGAAGAACGATAATATCGTTTACATTGGCGACCTGATTCAGAAGACAGAAGCGGAAATGCTGCGGACTCCCAACTTTGGCCGCAAGTCATTGAATGAAATCAAGAGCGTATTGTCCAAGATGGGCTTGCGTCTTGGCATGGAACTGCCAGAATGGCCGCCAGAAAATATCGAAGATATGGCCAAGAAACTGGAAGCGGAATATTAAGCCTGCAAACCTGCAGTTTGCAGTGTTGATCAGAAGGCCCAAGGAGAGAGAACATGCGCCATCGTATGGCCGGCCGAAAACTTAATCGTACAAGTTCGCATCGCAAGGCGATGTTTGCGAACATGGCGTCTGCGCTGTTGAAGCACGAGCAGATCAAAACTACCTTGCCGAAGGCAAAGGAACTGCGCCCGATTGTTGAGCGGTTGATTACGCTGGGCAAAAAAGGCAGCTTGCACGCACGCCGTCAGGCACTGGCTAAATTGCCGGTAAGTGACAAGGTGATTGTAGAGAAACTGTTCAGCACGCTGTCAGAGCGTTATGCTGGCCGTAATGGCGGGTATACACGGGTTCTGAAGGCAGGTTTCCGTTACGGAGACGCAGCGCCTATGGCAATCATTGAACTGGTTGACCGTGACGTTGACGCCAAAGGTCAGGATTCCGGTCCGGTCCAGATTGATGAAGATGTAGAGGTCGCAGCCTGATTTCTTTGCTGATCTTGAAAGCTAATTGAAAAAGGGCAGCCGTTACGGTTGCCCTTTTTTGGTTTAAAGCCCCAATTTTGAGAATGAGGAAAACCATGCGTTTGAGAACAACTTTTCTGGCCCTGCTTTGCTGCGCCGGGCTGATGATACCGGCCAAGGCTTCAGAGCCGGTTCGCGTGGTGCCACAATCAAAAGAACAGCTGGTCTATTCCTTCGGCCCGGTGGTGCGTGCTGTCGCACCGGCGGTGGTTAATATCTACACAAAAAAGACGGTGAAGGTTGAAGCACGTCGTTCGCCATTTTTTGACGACCCGTTTTTTAAAAGGTTCTTTGGAGAAGGCTTTGGCGGCAGTGCTCCGCAGGAGCGTATTCAACGCTCGCTGGGGTCGGGCGTGATTGTGGGCGAAAGCGGGGTTATCGTGACCAGTGAGCATGTGATCGGGGAAGCCGACCAGATTACGGTTGTATTGAATGATCGCAGGGAATTTGAGGCGACTGTTGTGCTGGCCGACAAAAGCACCGATCTGGCCGTTTTGAAGATTGAAACAAAAGACGACAAGCTGCCGTATCTGGAGTTTCTGGATTCAGATGGTCTGGAAGTCGGGGATGTGGTCCTCGCAATCGGAAATCCGTTCGGGGTGGGTCAGACCGTCACCTCGGGCATCGTTTCAGCGCTTGCCCGGACCAACGTGGGGGTCAGTGACTATCAATTCTTTATCCAGACGGATGCCGCCATCAACCCCGGGAATTCCGGTGGTGCACTGGTCACACTGGATGGCAAACTGGCGGGCATTAATACGGCAATTTACTCCCGTTCCGGGGGATCAATCGGGATCGGGTTTGCCATCCCGTCCAATATGGCCAATTCCGTGGTCGTTGCAGCCTTGTCGGATGGAAAAATCCTGCGGCCCTGGGTTGGCGCTTCCGGGCAGGAAATGACAGCCGATATTGCCGAGGTTATGGGGCAGACGCGCCCTGTTGGGGTGTTGGTCAATCAGCTTTATCCCGGCGGGCCGGCCGACAAGGCGGGCATCAGGGTCGGGGACATCATTATGTCTGTTGATGGCAACGAGGTCTATTCTATCGAAGGCTTGCGCTTTCGGTTACGTCTTGGCAAAGGCGGAGTAAAGAATGCGGTTCCGATCAGATTGCTGCGGGATGGCAAGGAGAAAATCGTTCAGTTAAAGCTTGTCGCAGCACCTGAGGTGCCCCCACGCAATGTGGCGGTGGTCGAGGATGATAATTTCTTTAAAGGTGTGAAGATTGGCAATATGTCACCGGCTTTTGCCGAAGAGTTGAAGCTGGATGCGTTTTTATCCGGTGTCGTGGTACTGGAACTGGACCGTCGAAGCATCCCGGCCCGATATGGCCTGCTTCGCCCCGGCGATATTGTGGTTGAAGTGAATGGTATTGCGATTAAAACGGTAGCAGAAATGGCGGACATCCTGGCCAGAAAAGATGCGGAATTCCGTTATAAAATACGTCGCGGGGATACTTCAATTGAATGTGGTCAGAACCAGGATGGTTCGTTTGGCTGTCGGAAATAACGGGCAGGGTAATGTCTGATCTGTTTGCTGCTGCAGGACTGGAGAATGATGCGCCTCGACCGCTGGCCGATCGCTTGCGGCCTGCGACGCTTGAACAGGTTGTGGGTCAGGCACATCTTACCGCAGAAGACGGCGTACTGGGGCGAATGCTTGTAGCAAAAAGACTGACGTCCATGATTTTGTGGGGGCCGCCGGGTACAGGCAAAACGACGATGGCGCGGCTGCTTGCCGACCGCACTGATCTCCATTTTGAACAGATATCAGCCGTGTTCTCGGGCGTGGCGGATTTACGCAAGGCGTTTGAAGCGGCAAGGGCACGGCGCCAGTCAGGGAAAGGCACATTGCTTTTTGTTGACGAAATTCACCGTTTTAACCGCTCTCAACAGGACGGGTTTCTGCCCTATGTTGAAGATGGCACCATTATTCTGGTGGGTGCGACGACCGAGAACCCCTCTTTTGAACTGAACGCCGCGTTGATGTCGCGGGTCCAGATTTTGGTGCTGAACCGTCTGGATGATGCGGCAATGGATGAATTGCTGTCCCGCGCGGAAGAGCTTGAGGGGAAGGTCTTGCCTGTGGATGCGACGGCCCGGGCCTCGCTCAGGGCGATGGCGGATGGTGACGGCCGGTATCTGCTGAATATGGCGGAAACACTGCTTAGCCAGAAGTTTGACAAACCGCTGGATACGGCCGGACTGGTGAAGCTGTTGCAAAAGCGTGCTCCTGTTTACGACAAGGGCCAGGACGGGCATTACAACCTGATCAGTGCGCTTCACAAATCGTTGCGGGGGTCCGACACGGACGCGGCCCTTTACTGGCTGGCACGCATGCTGGTGGCCGGGGAAGATCCGCTTTATATCACCCGTCGGCTGGTGCGCTTTGCGGTGGAAGACATTGGCCTTGCTGATCCGAACGCCGTTGTGCAGGCGCTGGCGGCCAAGGATACTTATGATTTTCTGGGCTCGCCCGAGGGAGAGCTGGCAATTGCCCAGGCCGTGATCTATCTGGGCACAGCGCCGAAATCAAATGCCGCTTACAAGGCCTACAAGGGGGCTGTGGCTGCCGCGAAGAAAACGGGTTCTCTGATGCCCCCCAAGCACATACTGAATGCGCCAACGGCAATGATGAAAGATCTGGGCTATGGCAAGGGATATGAATATGACCATGACACTGCCGATGGTTTTTCCGGTCAGAATTACTTTCCCGACACAATGCGGCGTGAAAACTTTTATCAGCCCGTTGATCGCGGCTTCGAACGCGAAGTCATAAAGAGGCTGGAATTCTGGTCCCGTATTCGGGACGGGAAAAGCGGCAAGCCTTAAAAGCCCTTTGACGGGCTGACCCCTTCGGGTTGCCTGCACGGAAGGATGGACTTTTCAGGCCAGATAGGTCAATTTGCGGCCATTGAGCAGGAGCGGCAATTATGCAGATGTGGATGGCAGTGGGATTGGGCGGTTCGTTGGGTGCAATTGGCCGCTATTATATGTCAGGTTATGTGATGCGCATGGCTGGCAGCAGCTTTCCCTGGGGTACACTGGCTGTCAATGTGGTGGGTGCTCTGGCAATGGGGTTTCTGGTCGAGGCACTGGCGCTTAAGTTTTCACTCAGCCCGGTCTGGCGTGCCTTTTTGACCGTTGGCCTTTTAGGTGGTTTTACAACTTTTTCGGCTTTTTCGCTGGAGGTAGTACTTTTAATGGAAAGAAATGCGCACGGTCAGGCAGCAATATATGCGCTTGCTTCCGTAATATTGTCAGTTGGTGCCCTGTTCGCCGGATTATATCTGGGCCGCGTGGTCGTAGCATGAGCGGTGTTCAGATTATTGCTGTTGTGGCTGATGATGACGGCATCCGGCTGGATCGCTGGTTCAAGCGCCATTATCCCGGTCTGGCGCATGGCAGATTGTCCAAACTGTTGCGTACCGGGCAGGTGAGGGTCGCGGGCAAGCGCGTACAGGCAAGTCAGCGACTGGACGCTGGTGTAGAAATTCGGGTGCCGCCACTGGATGATGATGCGGTGAAGCCGCATAAATCCACAAACAGGCCTGCACCAAAACACAGTGAAGATGATTTGCGCCTGTTGAAGGATATGATTATCCATCAGGACAAGGATCTGATCGTGTTTAACAAATTGCCGGGGCTTGCTGTTCAGGGGGGCTCGGGCGTTACACAACACATTGATGGTTTGCTGGAAGGTTTGCGGGATGCGCAAGGCGTCAAGCCTCGCCTGGTGCACCGGATCGACAAGGATACAAGCGGTTTGCTGGTGGTGGCGAAAAATGCCCAGGCCGCAACCAAACTGACCGCGGCATTCCGGACCCGTTCGGCCAAGAAGCTTTACTGGGCGCTGGTCGTGGGCAAACCCGACATTGCCATGGGCAAGATTGATGCCCCGCTGGCGAAAGAAGCCGATGGTGACCGGGAACGGATGGAAGTGAATGAAGAAGAGGGTAAAAAGGCTGTGACCCTGTATGCGATCAAGGACCATGCTGCGGCCAGGGTTTCCTGGCTGGCGCTTCGGCCCTTGACCGGTCGTACGCATCAGTTGCGGGCCCATTGCGAGGCGGTGGGCACCCCAATTCTGGGGGATGGCAAATATGGCGGAAAAGAAGCTCATATACAGGGCAGTATCAGTCGCAAGCTACATTTGCATGCGCGTGAGCTTGATATCCCGCATCCTTCAGGGGGGCGGTTGCATGTGGTGGCGCCGCTGCCAAAACACATGTCGGAAAGCTGGGATTTTTTCGGGTTTGATGCCAGGGACAATACAGACCCCTTCGAAGAAGAGGATATGATGTGAGTGCCGCGAAGCTGGTTATTTTTGACTGCGATGGTACGCTGGTAGACAGCCAGCATATGATAGGTGCCGCAATGAATGCGGCCTTTGAAAGTTGCCAGCTGGATCTGCCAGAACCCCATGCGGTGCGTCGTGTCGTGGGGCTGTCACTGGTCGAGGCGGTATCGGTATTGATACCGGATGCGGACCCCGATCTGCATATTCTTGTCGCCGACAAATACAAGGCAGGCTTCCGGCATTTACGCGAAAAAGAACTGCAACAGGAGCCATTGTATCCGGGCACAATCGAGGCGTTGGAGCAATTGCGCGATGCGGGGTATTTGATGGGCGTGGCCACCGGTAAATCACGGCGCGGTCTGCGGGCGGTGATTGACCTTCATAATCTGGGGGCATTTTTTGTCACACTGCAAACTGCCGAGGACGCCGCCGGGAAACCTCATCCCCAAATGGTGCAGCAGGCCATGACAGAGGCGGGAGTGGATCCGTCGGACACAGTGGTGATCGGGGACACGAGTTATGACATGGCAATGGCGCGTGCCGCCGGTGCCACGGGCGTTGGCGTTTCGTGGGGATATCATGATCCGCATGAGCTGACGGAACACGGGGCTGTCAAGGTCATCGACGATTTTAAGCAACTTTTCCCGTTGGTCACCCAATGGTCGGAGCAACAATAAGACGTGAAAAGGTTTTATACATCAGCAGCGGTCAAGGAAACCGGGCGAGGCTTTGAGATTGTGCTGGATACCCGCCCGGTGCGAACGCCGGGCAAGCAGGTCCTGACATTACCGCATAAGACAGTTGCTGAAGCCGTCGCGGCGGAGTGGGCGGCACAGGGCGAGAAAATAGACCCGGCACGCATGCCCTTCACCCGGTTTGCCAATACGGTTATTGACCGGATTGCAGGGCGTCGTGACGAGGTGGTGGATGAAATAGCAGGGTACGGCGCGTCGGATCTGTTGTGCTATCGGGCCGATGGGCCGGACAGTCTGGTGGAGCGTCAGGCGCTTGCCTGGAACCCGTTACTGGACTGGCTGGAGAAACAATATTCCGCCCGACTTGTTGTCACGTCAGGTATTGTCCATGTAAGTCAGGATCCGGGGGCACTGGCGCAGATCAGAGACGCAGTTGCCAGTTGTTGTGATTATACGCTGGCGTCCCTGCATACGATAACGACGATATCAGGTTCGGTGGTGATCGGGCTGGCTGTCATTGAGGGAGAGCTTGAGGCCGAACAGGCAACGGGCATCAGCACAATTGACGAGACATTTCAGGCAGAGCGCTGGGGAGAAGATGCTGAAGCCTTGCAACGTCTTGCCGCGCGATCGGCAGAGATTTCCCAGGCGGCGCAATTCAGGGCGCTTTTCCGTGAGAATAGCTGAAATGTTCCAACGGTTACGGAAGAAACTGTCATAAAATTGCCCTGAAAGCTGGATTCAAGCTACATTTGAAGGTATATCGACACCCGAACGATAGAATGAATGATAAGACGATGAGAGACATAACAGGTACGGAGGCAGCGTAACATGCAAGATATTCTTCTGAAACTTGAAAAGATGCGAGAGCATGCGAGAGAGGGCGGTGGTGCCAAACGGATCGAAGCGCAGCACGCGCGGGGCAAGCTGACGGCCCGTGAGCGTATCGAATTGCTGCTGGATCCCGACAGTTTCGAAGAATACGACATGTTCGTGGAGCATCGTTGTGTTGATTTCGGGATGCAGGACCAGAAATATCCCGGCGATGGCGTGGTGACCGGCAGTGGCACCATTAACGGGCGACTGGTTTATGTCTTCAGTCAGGACTTTACAGTTTTTGGCGGATCTCTGTCCGAAACGCATGCAGAGAAAATCTGCAAGGTCATGGATATGGCGATCAAGGTTGGGGCACCGGTCATTGGCATGAACGATTCCGGCGGGGCCCGTATTCAGGAAGGTGTTGCGTCTTTGGCAGGCTATGCCGATGTGTTTCAGCGCAATATCATGGCGTCGGGCGTTGTGCCGCAGATTTCCGTGATCATGGGGCCATGTGCCGGCGGGGCCGTTTATTCGCCCGCCATGACCGACTTCATCTTTATGGTCAAGGACACGTCCTACATGTTTGTGACCGGGCCCGATGTGGTCAAGACAGTGACACAGGAAACGGTGACGCAGGAAGAACTGGGCGGGGCGGTGACACATACCACCAAATCCAGTGTTGCTGATCTGGCTTTTGAAAATGACGTTGAAACACTGGCGCAGGTGCGTCGCTTCTTTGATTTCATGCCATTGAACAGCAGGGAAAAACCGCCGGTCCGGCCGACATATGACAGTCCGGAGCGGCTGGATATGTCGCTGGATACACTGGTGCCGAAAAATCCGAACAAGCCGTATGATATGAAAGAGCTGATCGAGAAAGTTGTCGATGAAGGCGACTTTTTTGAAACCCAGCCCGGTTTTGCCGCCAATATTATTACAGGGTTCGGACGGCTTGAGGGGCAGACGGTGGGTGTGGTTGCGAACCAGCCCATGGTGCTGGCCGGATGTCTGGATATTTCTGCAGCCCGCAAGGCAGCGCGTTTTGTACGCTTTTGTGATTGTTACAGTATTCCGATTGTAACATTCGTTGATGTTCCCGGCTTTTTGCCCGGCACAACGCAGGAACATGGCGGCATCATCAAGCACGGTGCCAAGCTTTTGTTTGCCTATGGCGAGGCGACGGTGCCAAAGCTGACGGTTATTACCCGTAAGGCTTATGGCGGCGCTTATGATGTGATGAGTTCCAAACATCTGCGGGGTGATTTCAACTATGCCTGGCCGACGGCTGAAATTGCCGTGATGGGGGCCAAGGGGGCTGTTGAAATTATTTTCCGGAGTGACTTGGGCGATCAGGCCAAGATCGAGGAAAAGACGCAGGAATATATGGAAAAATTTGCCAATCCGTTTGTTGCGGCCAGCCGTGGTTTCATTGACGAGGTGATTATGCCGCATTCAACCCGCCGCAGGCTGACCCGGGGATTGAGAGCTCTTAAAAACAAGGAGCTTCAGAACCCCTGGAAAAAGCATGACAATATCCCGTTGTAGGTGATTTCAAACCGAAACAACAAACGGTCAACAAGTTCGAGTGGATGAGCATATGTTCAAGAAAATTCTGATTGCAAACCGTGGTGAAATCGCTTGCCGCGTTATTAAAACCGCCAAAAAAATGGGAATCAAGACGGTTGCTGTTTATTCCGAAGCCGATGCCGATGCCCTGCATGTCCAGATGGCGGATGAAGCTGTCTTTATTGGTCCGCCGCCCGCAGCCCAAAGCTATTTGATTGGCGACAAGATTATCGCAGCCTGTAAGGAAACCGGGGCCGAGGCCGTCCATCCGGGGTATGGGTTCCTGTCAGAAAATGCCGGATTTATGAAGGCATTGTCTGATGCCGGGATCGCTTTCATTGGTCCGGGCGAGCGTGCGATCGGCGCCATGGGCGACAAGATAGAATCCAAAAAGCTGGCGCGTGCAGCGGGTGTGAATACCGTCCCCGGGCATATAGGTGTGATCAAGGATGCTGCCGAGGCGACCGAGATTGCCCGTGGCATCGGCTACCCTGTGATGATCAAGGCGTCAGCTGGCGGTGGCGGCAAGGGCATGCGCGTTGCCTATAATGATGAGGAAGCGCGGGAAGGCTTCCAGTCTGCCACTAACGAAGCAAAATCAAGCTTTGGTGATGACCGGGTCTTTGTTGAGAAGTTTATCGAAGAGCCGCGCCATATTGAAATCCAGGTGCTGGGTGATTCTCATGGCAATATTATTTATCTGGCCGAGCGGGAATGCTCGATCCAGCGCCGTCACCAGAAGGTCATTGAAGAAGCCCCGAGCCCGTTTCTGGACGAAGCGACACGCAAGGCGATGGGGGAGCAGTCAGTGGCCCTTTCGCGCGAAGTGGATTACAAGTCTGCAGGTACGGTCGAGTTTATTGTCGATCGCGACATGAATTTCTATTTTCTGGAAATGAACACCCGGCTTCAGGTTGAGCATCCGGTGACAGAATTGATCACAGGCATTGATCTGGTCGAACAAATGATCAGGGTTGCGGCCGGTGAGAAGCTGTCTATCCGTCAGGAAGATGTAAAAATCAACGGCTGGGCGATGGAAAGCCGGGTTTATGCCGAAGATCCTTTAAGAAAATTTCTGCCGTCCATTGGCCGCCTGCGTCGGTACAATCCGCCTGTTGAAACGGCCAACGTGCGTGTGGATACGGGCGTGTATGAAGGTGCCGAGATCAGCATGTTTTATGATCCCATGATCGCAAAGCTGGTAACGTATGGTGCGACGCGTGATGAAGCGATTACCCATATGAGCCGGGCGCTGGACCGGTATTACATCCGGGGCATTAATCACAATATCAGCTTCCTGTCGGCTGTCCTGCGCCATCAGCGGTTCCGCGACGGCAGGCTTTCGACGGGCTTTATTGCGGAAGAGTTTCCTGACGGCTTCAAGGGGGGCGAAACCACACCGGAGGCCCGCGACGTTCTGCTTGTCGTTGCCACCTATATGCATGCGCGGGAAATGGAGCGCCGGACAAGGATCAGCGGACGTGTTGATGATGCGGCCCTGAAATACAGCGGGGACTGGGTGGTGACACTCGCCGGTGAAGATGTGCCGGTTCATATTGTGATGAAGGACGCCGGTTGCACCGTGCGGATTGCAGATCGACAGATTAATCTGGGAGGCGCATGGAACCCGGGCCAACCCATTTTTGAAGGAACCGTGGACGGTCGTCCGGTTACCGTGACAGGCGATCCGTTGCCGGAAGGCTATCGGTTATCCCATGATGGTAATGATCTGCCGGTGCTTGTACGTTCGGTACGGGCCGCGGAACTGGCAAAGTTGATGCCTGTGAAGGAAGCGCCGGATACGTCCAAGCTGCTGCTTTGCCCCATGCCCGGACTGGTTGTCAGTGTCGATGTGGAAGAAGGGCAGCAGGTCGAGGCCGGACAGGCTCTTGCTGTGGTGGAGGCCATGAAAATGGAAAATATTCTGCGTGCGGAACAGGACGGCGTTGTCTCGAAAATTCTGGCCGGGAAGGGCGAGAGCCTGGCAGTAGATGCCGTTATCATGGAATTCGAATAAGCTGGAGCCAGAAGTCGGTGCCGGTGAAAACCGGTGCCGGCTTGCCGCAAAGCCAAATGCTTAAGGCACGAAAATATCGTCAAATGTCTCGCGCAGGGCAACATCGACATCTGTCATGGTAACAGGCAGCCCCAGATCCACCAGTGACGTCACACCATACTGACTTAGGCCGCAAGGTACGATGCCACCGTAATGTGACAGGTCCGGTTCTACGTTAATTGCGATACCATGATAGGTCACCCATTTCCGAACCCGGACCCCAAGGGCTGCGATCTTGTCTTCCCTGCCATGGCCCCGGTCCACCCACACACCGACCCGACCGGTGCGGCGCTCCCCTTTTACATTGAATGTGGCGAGCGTTGCGATGATCCAGTCTTCCAGTTTGCAGACATAGCCCCGAATATCCGGGTCACGTGCTTTCAGGTCGAGCATAAGGTAGACGACCCGCTGGCCGGGCCCGTGATAGGTATACTGGCCACCGCGTCCTGTCTGGTGCACAGGAAACCGGCGGGCATCCAGAAGGTCACTTTCCGTGGCACTTGTCCCTGCGGTGTAAAGTGGGGGGTGCTCAACCAGCCAGACCAGTTCAGGTTTCAGGCCGGCACGAATATCGGCTACCCTCTGTTCCATCTCTGCGATGGCAGTCGGATAACTTACAAGACTGTCACTGATTTTCCATTCCGGCATTTGCATGGCCAGACATTTAGCATAATCAATAAAAAAGAGGTAGCGGCATTGTGATGACCTTTTCTTGTTAACGCGATAGTAACCATACCATGGGAAAGTGGCGTTTGGATATGAACAGGTTCTGTCCCCTGGATTTCTGGAGTAGAGGGCGTTGGCAAATACTGCGGTTAATGACGTAAAAGTAGAGATATCAGTAGTTCTGGGGCGTGCTGTCATGCCAATCCGGCAACTTCTAAAAATGGGCCGCGGGGCTGTTATAGACCTTGATGCAACGCACGATTCTCTTGTGACTGTCTATGCGAATAACGAAATTATTGCCAAAGGCGAGATCGTGATCTCGGGCGATAAAATTGCCGTGTCGATTACAGACAGCGTGCGCAATTATCAAGGCTGACAGGGTGTTCTCCTGAATTTCCTGAGGATAGCAGGTGAAAATCTGCTATTTTTTATGCCCATAAATAACACAAAAAAAATGTTTAATTTATAAAATCACAGTACATATTGATTTTTTTATGAATTGTACATACCTTAAGGGGTGAACAAGAGACGTTTTTGTGCGGGGCACAATATGCTGCCAGTGATGCTTGATATATCAAAAGGCCCGGTGTTGCTGGTTGGAAGCGGCAAGGCGGCCCTTCGTCGGTTGACCCTTCTGGAAGAAGCAGGGGCTACCGATATTCGCGTATATGCGCCGAAAGATGCTTTGGCAGCATTGATTACGGCAGCTGGCAGACGATTGATGGGCGATGCGCCGGACGGACAGGCCATGGCTGATGTGATGGTTGTTTTTATTGCTGACGCGCCTGACGCCAAAGCCCTGGCTGCGACAGCACGCGGGCTGGGGGTGCTGGTCAATGTCGAGGATGTTAAGGCCTTGTGCGATTTTTACACGCCGTCCGTCGTCCGACGTGGTGATTTGACGATTGCGATTTCGACAAATGGTGTCAGTCCCGGGCTGGCACGGCGAATGCGATGTAAAATTGATGACCTTTTTGGCCCGGAATGGGCTGAGCGATTGGCGCAAATTGGGCAGTCGCGCAAGCGCTGGAAAGATGAAGGGTGCGATATGAAGTCTGTTATGCAGCGCACCGACGAAATGATTGAAAGGAACGGTTGGTTATGACGGTTCAGGAATTAAAAAGAGTCGAGGAGACAGATGTCGTGACGACTGGAGCAGTAGAGAAATTGCCGGATCGACTGGAGCGGCTACGTGCAACATATGATGATGACGAGACTCTTGCCATGCTCGACGGGATTATCCATAAGGAATTTCCGGGGAAAATAGCGCTGGTTTCGTCTTTCGGGGCAGAGTCGGTGGCCTTGCTTGATCTTGTGGCGGAAGTGGCCCCGGATATTCCGGTTATTTTTCTGGATACCCAAAAACTCTTCGGTGAAACATTGGCTTATCGGGATTTACTTGCAGATCGGTTGAAGTTGACCAACATTTTAACGATCGAACCGGACCCTGAGGAAGTGGCGGCTCAGGACAAAAACGGGTTGCTGTGGAGTCGGGATCCGGACGCGTGCTGCGGGTTGCGCAAGGTGGAGCCACTGGCGCGCGCCATGCAGGGGTTTGACGCCTGGATTACGGGACGCAAAAGATTTCAGTCCAGCACGCGGGCGGATATCCCCCGAATCGAAAAAAGCGGCGGCAAGTTCAAGATCAATCCTTTGGCGACATGGTCACCTGAAGAAATTGAAGCGCGGATCAGGGAACGGGGATTGCCACCGCATCCTTTGGTCGCTGATGGCTTCCCGTCGATCGGCTGCATGCCCTGCACCCGTCGGGTGGCACCGGGCGAATCAGCGCGCGCGGGCCGCTGGGCCGGGATGGATAAAACGGAATGCGGCATTCACGTCGCTGACAATATTTAGGCGGCCTGTATTTCACACAGGGTTATCCTGACGCTTCAGAATAGCGTTGGTCGAATTCTGCCCCCGGATTGTTCTTATTTCATTAAGAGCTTGCGGGTGGTGTCAGGATTTGCTAACTCGTGGCTCACCTCGCGGTCGTGGCGGAATTGGTAGACGCGCAGCGTTGAGGTCGCTGTGGGGTAAAACCCGTGGAAGTTCGAGTCTTCTCGACCGCACCAAATACAAAAAACCCGTCTGTCTTCGGACAGCGGGTTTTTTTGTCATCAAAGGGCTTTGCAAAAAAATACTGATGTGGGGCTTGACGGCAGCGTGTCGTCGGGGGATACCCAAATCAGATTTAAATGGAGCATCATGATGACAGCGCCGGACGATGAACCCAACGTGGCAAGTGACGCCGACGTGCGGCCTGCAGAAAATCCCGGTGATGCCTATCGCTTCCATCCGGATTACATGGCAGATGTGCGCAAGGCCCTTGAAAAAGGGAAGTCCCGCAAGCTGCATGATCTCATTGATCCCCTGCATGCGGCCGATCTGGCCGATTTGCTTGAGCTTTTGCAGGGTGAAGAGCGGCTTGCCCTGGCGCGGACGCTGGAAAGCGAAGTCCTTGCAGACGTATTGAGCGAACTTGATGAAATCGTCAAGGAAGATGTGATTTCGGTTCTGCATCCTGAGCTGCTTGCAGAAGCGGTGTCACAGCTTGAAACCGATGATGCGGTTTATGTGCTGGAGGATCTGGATAAAGAGGCCCAGCGCGAAGTGCTGGACGCAATTGCGCCTGAAGACCGGGCCGCGCTGGAAGAAGGCCTTGCCTACGAGGATGAAACCGCCGGTCGATTGATGCGGCGCCAGATGGTTTCTGTGCCGATTTTCTGGACAGTGGGCCAGACGATTGATTATCTGCGCGAAGAAGAAGATTTGCCCGACGAGTTTCACGAAATATTTGTTGTCGATCCCCGGCACCATCCTATAGGCACCATACCCCTTGCCAGAATGCTACGCTCCAAACGCCATATGGTAGTGGAGGAAGTTATGGAGGTGGAGCAGAAGCTGATCCCTGTCGATATGGATCAGGAAGAAGTGGCGTATCTGTTCCAGCAATATGATTTGCTGTCCGCGGCAGTTGTGGATACGGAAGGGCGGCTTGTCGGTGTGATTACCATCGATGACGTGGTTGATGTTATCCATGAAGAAGCTGCGGAAGATATCCTGCGTCTGGGTGGTGTGTCCGATGGCGACCTGAACGAATCCTTGCGCGAAATTGCGCGGACGCGCTTTACGTGGCTTCTGGTTAATCTGGGCACCGCCATTCTGGCATCGGTCATCATCTCAATGTTCGAGGCGACAATTGAACAGCTGGTTGCTCTGGCTGTGCTGATGCCTATTGTCGCGTCAATGGGGGGGAATGCCGGCACGCAGACCATGACGGTTGCGGTGCGCGGCCTGGCCACGCGCGAGCTGTCTGCATCGAACGCGTTTCGGATTGTGAACAAGGAACTGGCGATCAGTACGATCAATGGTATTCTGCTTGCAATATTAATCGGGGTTGCATCGGCATGGTGGTTCGAAAGTCCCATGCTGGGACTGGTTCTGGCCGTGGCGATGATCATCAACATGGTAGTTGCGGGACTTGCCGGCATTCTGATCCCGCTTGGTCTGGATCGGGCAAATATTGATCCGGCTGTGGCAAGCAGTGTTTTTGTGACCACGATTACGGATGTGGTTGGGTTTTTTGCCTTCTTGGGGCTGGCAGCGGTCTGGTTAATATAACGGGTTTGATAACGAGGTAGCGACAATGATTCGAAGCGCCATTCTGATGATTGATGATGAACCTGTCGTCAACACGTTCTATCGCAGGGCGCTCAAGGCAGCGGGATATAACGTTACCATGGCGTCCAGTGGTGCCGAAGGCATTGACACGGTTCACACCCTGCGGCCCGAACTTGTTATTACAGATATCATGATGCCGGGAATGAGCGGGTTTGAATTTTGTGAGAAGCTCTGTCTGGCAAATGAGAAAAGGATGCCGATTCTTTTTTTGACAGCCAATGACGGATTGAAAACCGTTCGGGACGGTTTGAATGCGGGCGGAGACGATTTCCTTGCCAAGGGAAAAGATATTTCAATTCTGCGTGAGCGGATTGATTTTTGGCTGCATGCTGCCCTGCATGGCTTGCCGGACATTCCGCGCAAGCTGGCCCTGTCAATTATTGAAAGCCGTCTGAATGATTCTGATTGTGTGGGGCAGACACCCATTGCGGAATTGCAGGCGATCCGCGGCATTGATAAAAAATTCATTCATGAAAAAATTATGGGCGTTGCGCTTGAAAGCGCGGAATATGCAGCGGCGGATGGCGATATGCCCCTGGCCCTGATTGGCTATCTTTCCGGCATGATCGAGGAATTGACGGCTGACAACCTGTCCATGACGCTTAGATATCCTGATTATCTGGAAGCTGCTCTGGTGGAACTTGACCCGAAATGGGAATTGAAAATCCGGGCACTTTATTCAAGCTACAATACCCTGTCGAGGGAAGAAGATTTCCTTGCCGGCCAGTCTCGTGGTCGCGAGATTGTTCGCCGTGCACGGTGAACCTGACGGGCCTAAAGTGGTGGCGGGCTGAAGGGAGGACGTGCGACCGGCATATTGTCGATCAATCGGGTTTTGCCCAGCCTTGCGGCGGCAAGAACCCGGGCCGGCCGCGTGATCTGCGTTATCGGGACAAGCGTTTCAGCATCCCGAATTTCCAAATATTCAACGCTGTCGAACCCGGCTTTCAGAAGGTTGTCGGCCGCAGCCTTTAACAGACCGGAAAAGTCATCGGATCCGTTGCCAATTTCTGTGACGACGTGGCGCAGTTCCCGCGACATATTGACAGCGATTTCACGCTCCTCGACCGTCAGGTAGGCATTGCGTGACGAGGTCGCCAGTCCGTCGGGTTCGCGAATAATGGGTCCGGGCAGAATGCGGGTTGGAAGGTCAAGGTCCTTGCACAGCTTCGAAAGTGCCAGAAATTGCTGGTAGTCCTTTTCCCCAAATACCGCAATATCCGGCAGACATTGCAATAACAGTTTGGTCACAACGGTTGTAACCCCGTCGAAGTGGCCAGGCCGCGCTGCGCCGCACAGGCCTTCCGTGACGCCACTGACAGCAACCAGGCTGGAAAACCCCTCAGGGTACATTACTTCAACCGGGGGCGCATACAACAAGTCTGTATTAACTTCGCGCAACTTTGCCGCGTCTTCGGCCTCCTGGCGTGGATAGCGGGTATAATCTTCGTTCGGGCCAAATTGCTTCGGGTTGACAAAAATACTGACAACCACCCTGTCAACGTGGGCTTGAGCAATCCGGATAAGAGACAGGTGTCCGTGATGCAGTGCGCCCATTGTGGGGATCAAGGCTACGCGCAAACCATCGGCCCGCCATTTTGCAACGGCCTTGCGAAGGTCTTCGACCGTCCGGACAATGGCTAATTCTCGTGATCCTGCAGCGGGCGCATCTGCCATGATCGGTCTCCCCTCATTCGGATGATGCAATGCAGGGCTTATTGCATCGCAAAATTTTGGATGGAGGCATACGATACTTTTGAGATTATCGCAAGGCTACGCGTGTCGTGGTTTGTGGTGTTGGTCGTTGTTGGGGCAGACGGGGGAAGGGGGCAAAAGGGCTGAACTCCAGCTGGGCACGATCAAAATCCTCCAGCCGGTTCCCGCGGATGACAGAAATAATTTTTTGAGTGTAAAGGTCCCCCAGCTCTGAATAATGCCCCAGTGCGGGGGCCAGAATTTTTCCGGAAATCGGGATATCTGAAGTTTTAAGGGCCGCTCGCAGCTTGCGAAAGTCGCGATAGGCATAGTGCCTGTTGAGGTTGAGACTGTAACCATAGACGGCTTCCATCATATATCCGAACGTCCGGATCTCATGATTTTCGCCGTCGCCGCGCTCCAGCGGGACCATGCCGCGATTGCTTGCCCAGATGCGCTCTCCAAACAAGGCATTGCCCAATTGCGCAAAGCGAGATGTTCCCCAGCCGCTTTCGAGGGCAGCCTGAGCCATGGCCAGAGATGGAGGTATGATATCAACTTTTTTCAGTAATCGATTGAAAAACAAATCGTTTATAACCTTCTCTTTTGAGAAGGGTACGCGGTATTCCCGGGAGAGGCGGGCCAGCCACTCAATGTCCCGGGGGTAGAGTTCCAGTCCCAGACGATGCTTTTGCTGAAGGTCTGCAATTCGTTGATGATCCGCCTGAATAAATTCGTTTACCTGCAGGATCAGCGGCAGCAGGCTCGAGAAAAATAATTCTTTTCGGGCCTTTCCATGTGGCAGGTCGGTAAGTTCGCGGGGAATATCCACCAGATACATGCGCGGAACCTGTGCCAGTCCGTTTCGAACATCGACGAGTCGATATCCCAAAGGTTCTGACCAATAAGCGTTGAGCATCGCAGGGTCGGGTGAGCTAACCTGAAAGGCAAGCTCGTCCTGAAGGTGAGATAAAGGCATGGAACCGGATGCCTTTGTGGCAAGCGACGAATCAATAATCATACCGCCCGCAAGGCCGCCCGCGAGGAGAACAACCAGCGCGGGCCAATAACGTATCCGCCATGTCCCGGCCATCATCTGTCAGCTATCGTTGTTGCTTTCAACATGCTCGTCCCCATTCCCCCTGCACTTTCCTGCGCTTTATCTTGTTTGTCTGTCCGTTTTCCCTGATCCGAGGTCAGAATATATAATGATAATTGTGCCACAATATACTATAAATTGGGGTTCATACATCAAATTTCTCCACTTATTGTGTTTTTGCGTTAGAATGCGATCGTGTAGAAGCAAGCGTTGGATCGCTTGGGTAGTGTTGCAATATGCGATGCCAGAAGATGTTTTGGCGGGCATGGGAATGGGTAAGGAGTGAGTAAAAAATGACTCAAAATACGGGCCGTCGGGCGCATGTCATCGTGCTGGGTAATGAGAAAGGCGGGTCCGGGAAGTCAACGACTGCCATGCACATCATCATAAGCCTTCTCCGTAATAATTTTGAAGTCGGCAGTATTGATCTGGATGCGCGTCAGGCAACCTTAAGCCGCTATATTGAGAACCGGCGTCTGTACACGGAAGAAAAAGGTATTACCCTGCCAATGTCCAGTCACCATATCGTGCCGCGATCAAAGCTGCTGGTGGTGGAAGATCAGCAAAAGGACGAACGTGAGAGGTTCACGCAGTCGCTGGATGATATGTGCCACCTGAATGATTTTGTGGTTATTGATTGTCCGGGGAGCGACAGTTATCTGTCGCGCATTGCCCATGCGCAGGCTGATACTCTTGTGACGCCCATGAACGACAGCTTTGTTGATCTTGATCTTCTGGGGCGCGTTGATTTTGAAACAAACAAGGTGACCAAGCCCAGTTTCTACGCTGAGCTGGTTTGGGACAGCCGGAAACACCGTGCGATGGAAAAACGTCAGACTATTGATTGGGTTGTTATGCGAAATCGCATGTCCAGCCTTGACGCCCATAACAAGCGCCGTGTTCATGATGCCTTGCTGCAGCTGGAAAAGCGTATCGGTTTTAGAATGCTGGACGGGTTGGGAGAGCGGGTGATCTATCGCGAACTGTTCTTGCGAGGCCTGACGCTTCTGGATTTTGGCGACCCGCAGATTGATGAAGATATGACCATGAGCCATGTTGCGGCGCGTCAGGAATTGCGCCGGTTGATGGAGGCTCTGCAGCTGCCGCATTGGAATCAGCAGGCCGTGGCCTGAGTGTCTGTGGCCTGAATGTCGCACAGGAAAAGACAGGAAAACAAGACGTTATGATTTGGTTGGCCCTGGGTATCGGTTTGCTTGTCCTGTTGTTGGGGGGGATGAACTGGTTTACCCGGGCGAACCCCAAAACACTGGCGTGGATTGTAAAGTATATAGGCGGCGGGCTTCTGGCATTGGCTGCCGTTGTCATGGTGCTTACAGGCAAAATTGTTCTGGGTGGTCCGTTGGGGCTGGCGGCTCTGGCGCTTTTTCGGGGCTGGATCGGCCAGCCACGCGGCCGGGGCGGTCAGGGGCGCGCCAAATCCGATAGCCGGATGACAACGGCAGAGGCACATGAAATACTGGGACTGAAGCCCGGCGCAGGACCGGATGAAATAAAGGCTGCCCATCGGCGTCTGATGACTAAAATTCATCCTGATCACGGGGGCTCGGATTACCTGGCGATGAAGATCAATCAGGCAAAAGACTTTCTGTTGAAACAATAATTTGTTAATTGAACTGTTAGATAATAAGTCCAGCGAACCTGTCACTTGTGCCCGGTTGTAATTGAAGGTCAGTTTTGTATGAGCAATCCCGTAAGTGTCGATGCACACGAATTTCATCCGACGGTTTTGCGTGAATATGATGTCCGCGGGATCATTGGCGACACACTGGACAAACCGGATGCCGTTGCTTTAGGGCGTGCATTTGGCACGATGGTCCTTTCGCAAACGCGGGGGAAGCGCCGACCTCTCATTTGTGTGGGATATGACGGTCGTCTCAGTTCTCCAATGATGGAGGACGCGCTGATCAGCGGATTGACAGCTGCCGGTGTTGATGTTGTGAGGACAGGGCTGGGGCCGACCCCAATGCTTTACTATTCGGTTTTCGAATTGGATGCGGATGGTGGAATCATGATCACCGGCTCGCATAACCCACCGGATTATAACGGTTTCAAGATGATGATCGGCAAGGATGCCTGTTTCGGGGACCGGATTCAAACTCTTGGGAAAATAGCGGCTTCCGGAAAATTCAGGCAGGGAGCGGGCGACGTTTCGGATCGCCCCATGTTTGACGCCTATATGGCGCGATTGATGAAGGACATTGATGAGGGGCATTATGCAGGCCCTCCGCTTAATGTTGCCTGGGACCCGGGCAATGGCGCGGCAGGTGATGTTGTAACAGAACTGGTCAAGCGCCTCCCTGGTCGGCATGCGGTGATCAATGGCGATATTGATGGCACGTTCCCGGCACATCATCCGGACCCGACTGTGGAAGAAAACCTTGTGCAATTGCAGGCGCTGGTGAAAGCGGAAGGTCTGGATCTGGGGCTGGCATTTGACGGGGACGGCGACCGTATCGGCGCTGTTGATGCCCAGGGGCGTGTTGTATGGGGCGATCAGCTACTCGCTATTCTGGCACAGGATGTTTTGGAAGCGCTGCCGGGATCGACAATTATCGCCGATGTAAAGGCGAGCAAGGTTTTGTTTGAGCGAATTGCTGAACTTGGCGGCAAGCCGCTCATGTGGAAGACCGGCCATTCACTTATCAAGTCCAAGATGGTTGAAGAAAACGCGCCTCTGGCAGGTGAAATGAGCGGCCATATTTTCTTTAAGCACCGGTATTACGGTTTTGATGACGCCGTATATGCGGCCTTGCGGTTACTGATGGTTGTCAGCAGGTTTGAGGGCGGATTAAGCGGGTTAAGGGATGGTCTGCCGCAGGTGGTCAATACGCCCGAGTTGCGTTTTCCGTGCCGGGAAGAGCGCAAGTTCAGCATCTTGCCTGAAGTTAAACAACGGCTGAGTGTGCTGGGAGCTGAAGTCGACGATACAGATGGCGTGCGGGTAACGACGGAAGATGGCTGGTGGTTATTGCGTGCCTCAAACACCCAGGATGTGCTGGTCGCCCGATGCGAGGCGCGTGACGAGAGTGGCCTTGCGAGATTGAAAAAGGCGCTGAACGCTCAACTGGCTCTCAGCGGGATTGCGCCTCCCGTCATGTAGCCTGGTACCCGGAAGGCCAAAAGCCACTCATACCTTGTCCCATGATATTATTATGTCACGCACAATAAATTGTGCAGTGCAAAAAAATATATTGACTTTTCTCCTTAAAATACTAAATTACCAGTTATGTTGCAGTGCAATAAAATTGTACATTAGGCGCTGAGGCGGGGGAAGCCCCTGATCACACTGTAAACAGATTTGCAGAATTTGGATTTTTAGGAGCAATCAGATATGGCTACCAGGAAAACTACTCAGGATACATTTGAAGCTACTGTTAAAGCTGGTCAGGAAAACTTTGAGAGTTTTATCAAAACCTCAACTCAGGCGTTCCAGAAGAACTTTGAGCAGAGTTTTGGGTCCGGCGGAAAACACATTGAAGAACTCGTCAAGGGTTATAGCGATGTAACAGCTTATGGTAAGGAAAACGCTGAAGCTGTTGTTGCTTCTGGAACTCTTGCCGCAAAAAACCTTGAGACAATCAACACTGAGTTTTTTGGGTTCACCAAGAAGTTGTTTGAAGGAAATGTCGCGGCGATGAAAGCCTTGACGACTGTAAAAACACCTCAGGAATTTTTCCAGACCCAGAATGAAATCTTCAAAAGCCGTTATGAAGACGTTGTAAAAGAAGCGACCAAGCTGAGTGAAATGACGAAAGCTTTGGCCGCTGAATCAATGGAACCAATCAGCGATCGTGTAAATACGAATGTTGAGACTGTAAAAAAGCAGTTTGCCGCATAAGCTGATAGCTTGTGAAAAATATTTCCGCCTGAAGCGGAAACTGAAAATAAGCGGGGTTCGATGTCAGGTCGGGCCCCGCTTATTGTTTATTTGTCTTGTATTTCTGCCAGTTTGGAACGTTTGAGATATTTTTAACCAACATACATTATAGTAAAATTTACTTGATCAAACGTGTGAATCCCTTTTTTTTGGATCTAAACGTTCTATCTTATACGTATAGAATCAAAAGTGAGTGAACCAGACGGATGAGTGATGATCGCGAAGATCAGGAGGGCACGGGTATTCGGCAGGGGCTTCTGACCAGGCCAGCACCGAAAACAAAGCGTCCCTCGATGTATAAAGTGCTTTTGTTGAATGACGATTATACGCCAATGGAGTTTGTCGTTAACGTGCTGGAGCAGATATTTCGCAAGTCTCAGGAAGAGGCAATGCGCATTATGCTCCACATTCATCAGAAGGGTGTGGGAATTTGCGGCGTATATACATATGAGGTGGCTGAAACCAAAGTGGTTGAAGTCACCGAGCATGCCCGTAAAAACCAGCATCCGCTGCAATGCACGCTAGAGAAAGAGTAGCGGAGGTTTAAGGAGTAGAGTATCCCTTAGGAGGGGTTGTGTTTTAACACCAGATACATGGATATTAATTGTGCCGACTTTTTCGCGTAACCTGGAACAGACATTGCACCGCGCACTGGCAGAAGCCAATGAGCGTCATCATGAATATGCAACCCTTGAACATCTGTTGATGGGATTGCTTGAGGATCAGGACAGCAGGTCCGTCCTGCAGGCCTGTGATGTTGATATTGAGGTTCTGCGGTCACAGTTGAGCGAGTATCTGGACACGGAATTGATCAATCTGGTTAGTGACCGGGCCGGGCTTGAGGCTTCCCCCACTGCTGGCTTCCAGCGGGTTATTCAGCGCTCTATCCTGCATGTGCAAAGTTCGGGTCGTGAAGAAGTGACTGGGGCCAACGTGCTGGTGGCCCTGTTCTCGGAACGGGAAAGCCATGCGGTATATTTTCTGCAACAGCAGGATATGACCCGGCTCGATGCCGTCAGCTATATTTCGCACGGGGTGGCCAAGGCCGCCGGATTTGGTGATGCCAAACCGGTTCGTGGCGCGGAAGAGCAGGTAAATGAGCGATCAGCAGGCGGGCAGGCCAAGCCCTCAAGCGCACTTGATACCTATTGCGTTAACCTGAACATCAAGGCCCGTGACGGAAAGATCGATCCACTTATTGGTCGTGAAGCAGAGGTTGAGCGAACCATTCAGGTTCTTTGCCGTCGCTCGAAGAACAACCCGCTTTATGTGGGGGACCCGGGTGTTGGCAAGACAGCCATAGCAGAAGGTCTGGCCCGCAAGATTGATGAGGGGGCTGTGCCTGAAGTTTTGCAGGATGCCACGATATTTTCTCTGGATATGGGCGTATTGCTGGCAGGCACCCGGTATCGCGGCGACTTTGAAGAACGGTTGAAGGCCGTAATAAAGGAAGCCGAAGAATATGACGGGGCGATCCTGTTTATTGACGAGATACACACCATCATCGGGGCGGGCGCAACCAGTGGCGGTGCAATGGATGCATCCAACCTGTTGAAGCCAGCGCTTGCCAGCGGAACAATTAAATGTATGGGATCGACAACCTACAAGGAATACCGGTCTTATTTTGAAAAGGATCGGGCCCTGTTGCGCCGGTTCCAGAAGATTGATGTGCATGAGCCTACGGTCGAGGATTCTGTGAAAATCATGGAAGGTCTGAAACCCTATTTCGAGGAACATCACAAGGTACGCTATACCCATGACGCCATCCGGGCGTCGGTGGAGCTGGCGGCGCGCTATATCACAGATCGCAAACTGCCGGACAAGGCCATTGATGTTATTGACGAGGTTGGGGCGGCCCAAATGCTGCTGGCCCCATCGCGGCGCAAAAAAACAATCAGTGTCAAGGATGTGGAAACCGTGGTGGCGAAGATCGCCCGGATCCCGCCAAAATCAGTATCGAAAAGCGATATGGAAAACCTTCAGTCGCTGGATACCGATCTGAAAAGGGTCGTTTTCGGTCAGAATCCTGCCATTGATGCGCTTTCGGGTGCAATTAAGCTGGCGCGGGCTGGCCTGCGTGAGCCTCAGAAGCCCATAGGGTGTTATTTGTTCTCCGGCCCCACAGGGGTTGGAAAGACCGAAGTTGCCCGCCAGCTGGCCAGTCTGATGGGTGTTAAGCTGCATCGGTTTGACATGTCGGAATATATGGAGCGGCATTCAGTCTCGCGCCTGATCGGGGCCCCTCCGGGCTATGTGGGGTTTGATCAGGGTGGCCTGCTGACCGATGCGATGGATCAGCACCCGCATTCGGTGGTTTTGCTGGACGAGATTGAAAAGGCTCATCCTGATGTATTCAATATCCTGCTGCAGGTTATGGACAATGGCAAGCTGACAGACAATAACGGCAAGGAAGTGGATTGCCGTAACATTGTGCTGATCATGACGACCAATGCCGGCGCACAGGAACTGAGCAAGGCGGCCATCGGCTTTGGTCGCGAAGGCCGGGCAGGTGAGGACGAGGAAGCCATAAAACGAACCTTTACACCAGAATTCAGGAACCGTCTGGATGCCATCATTCCATTCGCCAACCTGTCACCTGAAGTCATCTCGCGGGTTGTTGAGAAATTTGTACTGGAGCTGGAACTGCAGCTTTCAGACAGGAATGTTCACTTTAATGTGACGACGCAGGCCAAGGAGTGGCTGGGGCGCAAGGGGTATGATCCATTATACGGGGCCCGGCCGTTGGGCCGTGTTATCCAGGAGCATATCAAGAAGCCTCTGGCGGACGAGTTGTTGTTTGGCAAGCTGGTGAAGGGGGGCGAAGTGCTGGTCAAGTTGAAAGGTGATGAACTGGCCTTTGAATTTACGTCGGCCGCACCACCAGCCAAATCAGTGGGGAAAAAACCACGCCGCAAGGTCAAGCCGAAAGAAGAAGCGGCAAGCTAATCGACGGTCTGTTGAAGTAAGCTTTGGTTTTTTTTAGACAAAATTTACCTGATCTTTGGTAAACTCCGCTCCTGAAAGGGGGCGGAGTTTATGCTTTCACCGCGTGCAGTATATATTAATGGTCTCCTGATTTTTGGGTTTGTCACGTGGGGGACGTGGCTTGCTGCCATGGCGCCCGATACCGGGGCGCATGTCTACGGGTTGTTACAGAAAGCCTATTGGTCGTTTCACGGCGAATATATGGATGATATTCTGAACCCGTGGTTTTACTCGGCTTTCGGGCTGGTCATCGTGCTGCAGATATTTCTGCCAGCGGTTCAGGGCAGCCGATACCGCGACGCCAGCACGGCGCTGGATTTTTTCTATATGTTTTTCCGCACACCGTTCTATCTGATTATTACACTGCCCTATCTGGGGTACCTGAAATATCTGTATGATCATGTTTTGCACGGACCCGTTCTGGAACCCGTTCAGGGCGTGCCGGATATGCTTGTTGTACTGGCCGTTTTTGTGTTTGGCGACTTTATCGGGTGGTTTCACCATCTGCTGCGCCACAAGATTGCCGCCATCTGGCAATTTCATGCGGTGCATCACTCGACACGGCATTTCAATATATTTTCACGTTACAGATTTCACGCAATTGACCTGATCTTCTCTTCTCATATCCGCTTTTTGCCCCTGATGTTTTTCCACCAGTTGCTGGGCGAAGCTGTCATGCTGTACATGTTCAAGCTGGTGGTTGACTTGCTGGCACATTCGAACGTGCGGACAAATTACGGGCCGTTGCGGTATATACTCGTTACGCCGCAGTCCCACCGTATTCATCATTCCTGTCTGCCCGAGCATATAGACAAGAATTTTGGCGTTTCTCTGAGTATATGGGATTTTATCTTTGGCACCCAGTATCGCAAATATGACGAATATCCCGAGACCGGCATTGTGGATGTGAATTATCCGGTTGAGCAAAGCGCCAGACCATCTGATGTGTTCCAGACATTCCTGCGCCAGATAATATACCCGTTTCAGGCCGTTTTACGGGGCGGCAGGGGGCGCGAAAGCTGCGAGGTGCCTGCTACACCGGCTGAGGTGAAAACAGCTTTATAACGACGGGTAGGGGCTCCCCTTGATTGATGCCTCAATATTCAAAATTCCCTTTCCAAAACCAGAATACTAACAAAAATAGTATTGTCGATATTTTTTACACTTTTTAAGTTTATAAAATTTGATATTTACCTAAGAGTGTGATTGCTAACCATAAATACAACCTGGCATAGATTTTGCTCGTGATTACTCGCAATAATTGCATTTAATTACAGGCAGGAGATAATTATGAAAAATTTAGTCAGGTATATCGCGGGTCTTGCGATCGGCGCAGGGGTGATGGGGTCTGCAACAGCGGCGCCGGTTGTCTTTGATTTTACTGCGCCTCTGTATGGGGAGGCCAGGCCACTGGAATATGTTGATAATGGTATCGGGGTCAGTGCTCTTGGCTGGGCCGGGGAGAGCCTTTTTGAACGCGTGACTTTTGGCCCCCTTGGGTTGGGTGTTCAGGACAGGCAGAATGGGGTACCGATCGATCCGGATGCCGCCATTGACAGTGACGGACGGCTGGAAACCCTGAATATCGAATTTGATTTTGATACACCGATGTATCTGACCGGTGTGGCATTTGGCGGTGTGCTGGAAGGCGATATTGTCAACATGGGCTTTTTTAACGCGGATATGGAAAATGATGTCGCACATACAGGTGTTGCATCAGACGGATTGGGAATCGGTACGGCAACCTGCGCAGATACGATCTGTTCCGTGCAGCTGGATGAAGCCGTGAGCGCAAATTACTTTCAGTTTGGTAACCTCGGCGGTATTGAATATTACAGTTTTTATGTTGTGAGGCTGGAGTTTGACGATGGCCTGTCGGTGCCTGCGCCTGGCATGGCGGGTATTTTTGGGCTTGGACTTCTGGCTGTCGGTTTACTGGCACGGCGCCGGGTTAAGGCAGCCTAACCGCTCTTTACGGTGCCTTTTTAAAGGGTGAGTAATCGTCCAGAATATCAATCTGGTGATCAACGGCAGTGCGTTCCTGGTCCAGAAACCGGGCCACTGCCGCCCTGAAACCAGGGTCTCTGACCCAGTGGGCGCTATAGGTTTTATGGGGCAGGTAGCCGCGTGCCAGTTTGTGTTCACCTTGCGCCCCGGCCTCAACCCGCTTCAGCCCGTGTTGTATGGCATAGTCGATGGCCTGATAATAACAAACTTCGAAATGCAGAAAGCGATGGTCTTCAATACAGCCCCAATAGCGGCCGTATAATGTATCTGCATTTTTAAAATTAAGGGCCCCGGCGATATAATGCCCGGACCTTTTGCACAGCATCAGGACAATCTGATCGGCCATTGCGGCGCCTACGGCACTGAAAAAGGCGCGATTAAGATAGGGTTGCCCCCACTTCCGGTTGGCTGTGTCGAGATAAAACTGGAAATAGGCATCCCAATGGGCTTCGGTGATTTGATCACCGGACAAAATTTCGATTTTGATATCATGGGCCAGGGCCTCACGCCTTTCTTTGCGAATATTTTTCCGTTTGCGCGAAGAAAGGTCTTCCAGAAAGTCGTCAAAATGACGGTATCCCCTGTTCTCCCAATGGAACTGCTGATCCACTCTTTGGAGAAAGTCACTGGATTTTGAAAATGCCCATTGATCTTCCCGCATGAAGGTAATGTGGAGAGAGGATAAATTCAGCTCTTCGGCCCGGGCAATCGCCGTATTCAATAGTGCCCGGCCCACATTTTCAGTATCAGATTGTGGATGGATCAGAAGCCGGGGCCCGGTTACCGGTGAGAAAGGTGCACAAGACTGCAGCTTTGGATAATATCGTCCACCTGCCTGTTCATAGGCATTGGCCCAGCTGTGATCAAACACATATTCGCCATACGAATGGCTTTTCATGTAAAGCGGCATGACGCCGGAAATGTTACCGCTTTTGTCTTCAGCGATAATATGCTGGGGCATCCAGCCTGTTTCAGCCCTGACGCAGCCGGAGACCTCGAGGGCGTTCAGGAATGCGTGACGGGTGAAGGGATTATCTCCGCCATTGCAGGCATCCCAGCTTGCGGCGTCAACGGCAGAAATTCTGTCAATAATTCGGGTTGTGTGGGTCAAACGATCGCCCGTTGTTCCTCAAATATAATATTGTCCGCGTAGGCTTCTGCCCGACTATGGTCAGCTGGCGAGCGGACGGTCCATGTCAGGACCGGTAGCCCTTGCCCGCGTGCCCAGGTGGTAAAGCCGTTTGGCAGTGCCTTTATATCATAGGCAATGAAGTCGGGTTCACACAATGTGGTGACCAGGCGTTGATTGTTTGCACGGCAGATCGTCAGGCCCAGATCAGCAGCATAGCGTGAGGTTGCAACCAGGCCCCGCGTCAGATGAGGTGTGTGTCTGGAGAACCAGCCGAGGCTTTGAGGCCAGAATGACATGACAGCCGTGCGCGCGGGCCGCTCGACAACACTGCCTGCCACCGATAATTCAAGGATTCCACTGGTATCACGTTCACCCTTTACCTCGACCAGAACAGGGGTGTCCGGGCCCAGTTCTTCAAGAACATCATGCAATGGCAGAAGAGTATCGTGACTGTTTCTCAGTTTTATTTTCTGCAATTCCCGGGCAGTGTACTGGTCGACCCGTCCTCTGGCATCGGCTAACCGGTCAAGGGTCAGGTCATGAAAGACCATGGCCACGCCATCACGTGAACATTGCACATCCAGCTCGATACCATAGCCTTTTTTCGCCGCCGCCTTAAAGGCAGACATGGAGTTTTCCACAGGCGCGCGCCCCCGACCGTGCAGGCCGCGATGGGCGAAGGGCTCGGCTGTCAGCCATTCAGCAGCCTTGTCGCGACGTTGTCTCTCATGAGCGAATTTCAAAAATGCCATCGATTTCAACTGGTGCATTCAGGGGCAGGGCATTGGTGCCTACAGCAGACCGCGCATGGCGTCCGGCATCAGCAAAGATTTCAACCATCAGGTCAGAGGCGCCATTGACAACAACGGGTTGCTGGCTGAAATCGTCTGCGCAGGCGACAAACGCCCCCAGCTTGACAACCCGTACAAGCCGCTCAAGATCGCCGTCGCAAGCGGCTCTCAACTGCGCAATAAGACCTATCCCGCACAGGCGGGCTGCCTTGACACCGTCTTCAAGGCTAACATCCCGGCCCAGCTTGCCGGTGGCAAAAAGCTTGCCATTTTCAAGGGGCAATTGCCCGGAAATCATGACCAGATTGCCTGACTTTACAAAAGGGACATAGTTTGCCACGGGCGCGGCAGGTGTTGGCAGGGTAATATTTGCCCCTTTAAGGCGGCTTTCAATTGTCTCGGTCATGTTTATCTCCAGGCGGTTATTTTCGCGTCAGAGATTAGTCGGAAATTGAAGTCAGAGAAAGAACTTATATGAATGTGGAGGACAAAATCCCAAATTTGGAGAATATTATTAATGCCGGGGCGCGCGGGCCCGTTTGTTGGCATACATATTGGCGTCGGCTGCCTTCAGAAGATCTTCCAGACGCGTTGTTTTGTTAAATGTTGTCAGACCTATGCTGCCGCCCATATGTATCTTGTGGCCGTGAAACCTGACCGTGGCGGCATCCAGCTTTTTCTGGATTTTCGCAAGACGGGCCTGACCGCCGTCCAGAGCGCACCTTGAGAGGATGATCACAAATTCATCACCACCAACACGCGCAACCAGATCTGATGCGCGAACATTGTCTGTCAACAGGCGGGCTACCCGCTGCAATACGGCATCGCCTGCATCATGGCCCCATGTATCATTGATCAGTTTGAAATGATCAAGGTCAATATAGGCGAGGCATCCGGTTTCATTGTAGCGTCGGGCGTTGGCCAGGGATTTCTTCATGAAATCTTCCATGCCACGCCGATTTGCCAGGCCTGTCAATTCGTCTGTGGAGGCAAGAGATTCAAGCTGGTTGATCCTGACTTTCTGTTCGCCCAGCTTTTGTTCTGCTTCGGCGGCAAATCCCAGGATTTCGGTGACAAGCACCCAGCGGTCGGAATCCATATCTGATGTAAATGACCGCATTAACCGGCTTGCCATTTTGCCCACATAAGGGTTGAGCTCGTTATCAATTGTGGGAGCAAGTTTTGTCGACTGCTGCATTATTCCGCCCTTTTATAAATCTGCATTCCTTGTTCGGTCTGGTATAGATCGAATGCGTTCAAATATTCCCACAAAGATATAAGCAATTCTTGTGCCATTATTTTGTCAGGAAGGATTGGCGGAATTCCTTGGGTTGAGAGCGGGCAACAGGGGGTAAAAATTACATATCAGGCATATTTTACCGACCCTTACAGGTTCCGGCCCTTGCCAACAATATGATTGCCGAACCGGCTTCTAATCTTGTCGATTGCCTGTTCTTCTTCCCGTTTTCGTTGTCGGGAAGGGTCTGCCAGGTCCGGCGGATCAGCATGTGCTGCGCCGCAAAGATCGCCGGCACCAATACCCAGCAACCGGAAGGCCGTACCCGTTGTTTCCTTGCCCAGAAGGTGCGTTGCATGCAAGAACAGAACACCCGCAAGTTGCGTGGGTGATTCAAGAGTGATTGAGCGGGTGCGCAGACGAAAGTCAGCGGTCTTGAGTTTTACAGTAACAGTACTCGCTGCCAAAGTCTGGCGTTTCAGGTTTCGGGATACCTTTTCACACAGGGGCCAAAGTGCCTTTTCCAATGTGGAACTGTCGTTAATATCAGTGTCAAAGGTCCGTTCAGCAGAGATGCTTTTGGCGGCATGGTCCGGGCTGACATGGCGGTGGTCTTCGCCCCTTGAAAGTCGATACAGGCGCTGCCCCATGACCCCGTAACGGCGCATCAGATCAACTTCTTTCATCTGCTGTAGCTGACTGATCCGGGTGATCCCATTGCCCGCCAGCTTTTTCTCCAGTGCCTTGCCAACGCCCCAGATCAGCTTGACGGGCTGTTTGGCCAGAAAATCCGTGGCTTCTGCGCGTCCGATGACTGCAAATCCGCGAGGCTTGTCCAGATCAGAAGCAACCTTGGCCAGAAACTTGTTGTAGCTGAGGCCGATCGATACCGAAATGCCTATATCGCGCTCAATCCGGTGCGCAAGTTTTGCCATGGTCAGGGACGGGCTCGCATGGTGCAGCCGGTCCGTGCCTGTCAGGTCCAGAAATGCCTCATCAATTGATACGGGTTCAATGGCCGGTGTCAGATCTGCCATCAGGGTGCGAATTTGCTGGCTGACGGCCTGGTATTTGGTCATGTTGGGGGGCATGACAACTGCATCCGGGCAAGCCTGTAATGCCTTGAACATGGGCATCGCCGAATGAACGCCGAAAGTGCGTGCCAGATAACAGCAAGTCGAGACAACGCCGCGTGTACCGCCGCCAATAATTAAAGGTGTATCGGCCAGTTCAGGGTGATCGCGTTTTTCTACAGAGGCATAAAAGGCATCACAGTCCAAATGGGCAATAGACAGGCTTTCCAGTTCGGCATGGGCAATTGTCCGGGGACTGCGACAATGAGGGCAGCGCATGTTGCGCGAACTGCTGACACGAAATACCGCAAGGCAATCCTGACACAGGGCCGGAAGGAGGGGTTTTTCAGGTATTTCTGTCAATATCGCCCTCAGAATCCTCTACTGGTCAATTCCCTTTGCAGTAGTGCTGCCGCTTCGGGCCACTGGTCACATCTGTGGTGGCTGTCTGGTGCCGGTTTTGCCATGGCGGCCAGTTCACCATCGGCGATGAAATGCAATCGGTAGACATCAGGCGCACAATCAGCGACAGACGTATGGTGGTGGTCGATGTCGTCGATGAAAAACACCGGTGCCTTCACCTGGTCGGCCAGATGTCGGACAACAGGTCCTTTCAGGCCCCGGTTGGCAATGACGGGATAGTCCATGTTCAATTGCTTCATGGACCTTACGCGGGCGGAATGATGTGCGTGCGGAACATTGGTCAGAATGACAATCTGTGACTGGTTGGCCAGCAGTTTCAGGGCGGTTGCCGCGCCGTCGACGGGTGTTTGCCTTTCCACATGGATCGCAAAGAAACCTTCTACAAGTTCTGTGATCTGCTCGCGATTTGCGCGTGTCTTTGATGATTGATGGCGGATATTGCCAAGCAGGGCATAAGACCTGAAGTCAACTTCCCAGCCGACACTGCTGACATACTCGCGAAAGTGTCTGGCAAAATGCAGTAACACTTCGTCCGCATCTGAAATAATCAGGGGCCGTTCGGGGGTCAGTTTAATCGCGGTCAGTTGCTCCAGAACCTGCGGGTGAATATCGGGTGTCGAATCGGTCAAAAAGAGTTCCTGTGCTTCATAACAAGTTTTGTGCCTGTCGGGATGTGCTGTGGCGTCCCCGGGGCTGGCATCTGTTTTCCTAAATAAAATATTCGTCCTTGTCCGCGCCGCTTAACACAAGCTGGGCTTTTCCGGGGCGTTCCGGGTCTATTTTATTCTGTTTGCAGAAAGATAACAACAACGGCTCGCGCTCTAGCATAAAGCCCAGTATACCAGCCAGAACATGCCTGTCGGTGAGGGCATTGCGCAATGTCCCCTGATCAAGTCCGCTGAGCGCCAGGAGCTCGCCGAATTGGTCTTCATCGTTGGCGATAAAGGCGAGGGCTTCCAGAGCGATTGCTTCTGCCTGCGACATTTTTTGGGAAGTATTATCGTGCTGCTTGTCAGTGAACATTTTGTCACCCCGAATTGATAACCTTTGCTTAGGAGATATCTGCTATCTATAAGCGTATGTCCAGTCCTGTCAGTTGTGACCAGTTGAAATCACAGGATTATATGGATATACGACCATAATTATGGTTAACGTGTTTGCAAAGCTGTAGTAGGAAGCGTGTAAGAAGACTAAAACAGATTTGCAAGTGTTGAGTATATCTCATGCATGACCGGGCGATTGGGGAAAAGATATGTCGAAGACGATACTGATCGTCGAGGATAACGAGTTAAATATGAAGCTTTTCTGTGACCTGCTTGGGGCGCATGGTTTTAATACCATACGCACCAAAGATGGCATGGAGGCGCTGGAGCTCGCACGTGAGCATATGCCGGACCTGATTCTTATGGATATCCAGCTACCTGAGGTTTCCGGGCTGGAGGTGACAAAATGGATCAAGGAGGATGAACAGTTAAAATCGATCCCCGTGATTGCTGTGACTGCTTTTGCCATGAAAGGTGATGAAGAGAAGATTCGGCAGGGTGGATGCGAGGCGTATATTGCCAAACCCATCTCTGTTCTTGAATTTGTCGAAACGGTAAAGAACCATGTGGGGTAATTAATGTCAGCCAGAGTGCTTGTCGTCGATGATGTGTTGCCAAACGTTAAACTTCTGGAAGCCAAGCTGACCAGTGAGTATTTTGACGTTCTGACGGCGACTAACGGCGAAGATGCGCTAAAAATTATCAGGGATCAGTTGCCGGATATCATTCTGCTGGATGTGATGATGCCCGGTATGGACGGCTTCGAAGTCTGCCGTCGAATCAAGGCCGATCCCAAAACCATGCATATACCCGTGGTTATGGTAACGGCACTTGATCATCCGCGTGACCGGGTAAGTGGTCTGGAAGCAGGGGCGGAAGATTTTCTGACCAAGCCGGTGCATGATGTCGCCTTGTTTGCCCGTGTGCGATCGCTGGTCCGCCTGAAAATGCTGACAGATGAATTGCGTATGCGCGAAGAAACCGGCCAATCACTTGGGATGCCGGGCAACGATATGTCAGTGTTGACAGAAGATATCGGTGACGCACGTGTGCTTCTGGTTGAAGACCACGAGCGCCTGGCGCAACGTATGAGTGACACGATTTCCGTTATTGGGACAACAGCAATTGATTCGGATGGTCAGAATACCGTCGATCGGGTTGTCCGGGAGGATTTTGAGCTTGTGATTGTGAGCCTGAGCATGGCCGAAGTAGACGGTCTGCGAATATGCTCGCATCTAAGGTCACTGGAAGAAACGCGTCACATTCCCATTCTGGTCCTTGCGGATCAGCCCGATTCTGCGGAACTGGTTCGCGGGCTTGAAATCGGCGTGAACGATTATCTTGTCCGACCGGTGGATCGCAACGAGCTTCTGGCCCGGGTCAAGACGCAGATTCGCCGGAAGCGGTATTCTGATCGTCTCCGTGCGAACATGCATCAGAGTTATCGTCTGGCCACGATCGATTCGGTCACAGGTCTCTATAATCGGCACTTTATGTCGAATCATCTGGAGGCCTTGATGCAAGCCGCTCGTGAGGCCGGGCGCAGAATATCCGTGCTTATGCTGGACATTGATTTTTTCAAGGCTGTAAATGACAAATACGGTCATGCGGCCGGGGATGAAGTTCTGGCCGAATTTTCCCGGCGTATTACCCGGAATATTCGGGGGATGGATATGGCCGCACGTTATGGCGGGGAAGAGTTTGTCGTGGTCATGCCGGACACGGACCAGGCCTACGCGCATTCCATTGCTGACCGTTTGCAGCATGAGGTGGCGCAGGAGGGTTTCCGGGTTAAAAGTTCCGAAGAACCGATCAGTGTAACTGTCAGCATAGGCCTTGCTTCGTCAGGCGATCAGGTAAATACGGTCGAGAAGCTTCTGGCTGCCGCTGATGAAGCGCTTTACAGGGCCAAGGATACCGGCCGCAACCGGGTTGTTCTGGCTTCCTGACACGTGCTTGCGACAGCAAACAAAAAAGGCCCCGAAGGACCTTTTCTCAAAGCATACAAAACCAGCTTCTGGCATTGCAAGATTATTTAATCTTGGCTTCCTTGAATTCAACATGCTTGCGCGCAACGGGATCATACTTACGCAGGGTAAGCTTTTCCGTAATATTGCGTGGATTTTTCTTTGTTACATAGAAGAATCCTGTGTCAGCAGTGCTGAGCAATTTAATCTTGATCGTAGTTGGCTTGGCCATAACTTTTACCCGTGCATTTTCAGGATAACAAACAGACCGGCAACATACCCAAGGTGCGGCGCAAGTCAAGCTTAAGTGAGTGAAAAGCTGAAAATAATCTTTTCCCGTGGCCTTTCCCGCGCTTTTTGTAAAAGGGAACGGGCGTTGGGCGTCCAAGCGAGATTACTTGCGGGGCTTCCCTGCCTTGCCTTTTTGTTTTTTCCTTGCAGGGGAGCGTCCGGCGCGGGGCTGGCGTTTCCGGCGGTTCAGGTCCGGCATGCCTTCATCCTGCTCCAGTAAATCCAGCCGGATGCCGCCACTGACCGGGTTTGCTTCCGCAAGCCGGACTTTTACGCTGTCACCCAGACGATAAATGCGCCCCGTATGCTCGCCGATCAGCCGGTGGTGGTCCGGATCATGCCGGTAATAATCACTATACAGGCTGGTGACAGGGATCAGTCCGTCGCCGCCAGAGCCATCCAGTGAGATAAACAGCCCGAACCGGGTTACGCCGGAAATACGGCCCGTCAGACTTGCGCCGACATGATCGACCATATAGGCGGCGATATAGCGATCATTGGATTCGCGTTCCGCCAGCATGGCGCGCCGCTCGGTAGAGGAAATATGTTCGGCCGTTTCGGTAAAGTTTTCGCGGTCGTGTGTGCCAAGGCCGCCGTCGCCAAGTTTAAGTGCGCTGATCAGGGCGCGGTGCACAAGGGTGTCGGCATATCGGCGAATCGGAGATGTGAAGTGGGCATAGCGGGGGAGTGCCAGCCCGAAGTGACCTATATTATCCGGGCTGTATACGGCCTGGCTCTGGCTCCGCAGAACAACATCACTGACAACCTGCGCATGTCCTGTGCCCTGAGATTTGTTCAGTATGTTGTTGAATATTGATGGACGCAAAACCTGGCCCTTTGCCAGATTGTAATCCAGACTTTTCAGGAACGTCCTCAAGGCCTCGACCTTTTCCAGACCAGGTTCATCGTGAATGCGGTACATGCAGGGTTGATGATGAGCTTCCAGTGTTTCAGCTGCAGCCACATTGGCAAGGATCATGAATTCCTCCACCAGCTTGTGAGCGTCCAGCCTCTGCCGTTCGCGAATATCGACGACCTTGCCCAGATCATTCAAATGAATTTCACGTTCCGGCAGGTCAAGCGCCAGCGGCTGTCGGCGGTCACGTTCCTTCACCAGCGCCCTGTAGGCACCGTACAGGGGCTTGATCACACTATCCACGAGTGGCGCGGCCTGTTTGGTCGGATCGCCGTCAAAGGCCGCCTGCGCCTCGGCATAATGGAGACTTGCTGCCGAGCGCATGAGCCCGCGCACAAATTTGTGCCTTATTTTCCGGCCATTCGCATCAAGCCACATATGCACGGCCATACAGGCGCGGTCCTTGCCGACTTTCAGCGAGCATAAATCAGCAGAGAGGGCTTCGGGCAGCATCGGCACAACACGATCGGGAAAATAGACCGAGTTGCCCCGCTTGATCGCTTCCTTGTCCAGTTCTGAACCGGGGCGCACGTACCAGGCCACATCGGCGATGGCGACAAGAATATGCCAGCCGCCTGGATTCTTGGGGTCGGTATCGGCTTCAGCCCATATGGCGTCGTCATGATCGCGCGCATCGGGTGGATCAATTGTAACCAGCGGAATGTCGCGCAGGTCAGATCGCTTGCCGAGAGCGGCAGGTTTTGCGCTTTCGGCTTCCTTTATGGTGTCAGGGTTAAACTCGGTCGGAATGCCATGTGCATGGATAGCAATAAGGCTGATTGATTTGGGTTCGGTCAGGCTGCCAAGAACCTCGCGAATACGCGCAGGTTTCAGACCCATTCTGCTACCCTTTTTGACCTCTGCCAAAACCATGTCACCCGGCTTTGCGCCGTTCCAGTCTGCTTTGGCCACTTTCAGCTGATCGCGTGCTTTTTTGTCAACCGGTGTTACACGGCCTTCATCTTCAACCACTGAAAATTGTCCGAGGACAGCGGGGCCTGAAGCCTGAAGCTTGCGAATGACGGCCGCTTCATATCGACCGTCTTCCAGTCGGGTCAGCCGTGCCAAAGCGCGATCACCCAGCCCCAGAACCGGCGCGCGGGAGCGTACAGGCACCAAAATTTCAGGGGGTGGCCCCTGACCCTTCCATGAAGACGGATGCCCTGTAGGCTCGCCGTGGCTATCGATGCCGGTAATATCAATCACGGTCACGTTTGGCAGACCACCGCTGCTATGAACAATACCCTTGTGCCCGGCGTCCAGCAGGCCGTCCGCTTTCATTTCGTTCAGCAGTTTTTTCAGACGGATACGGTCATCACCGCGGATATGAAAGGCCTTGGCAATTTCCCGCTTGCCTGCCTTGCCAGAAAACGTCTTGAGGAACTCAAGAATTTGTTCCCTGGTTGGAAAGGGTGCCTTGCGGGTGTCGTTATTTTTTCGACCAGCCAAATTGGACCATATGCTTTCTGTTAAGAGGCCTTGCCTGATGCTTTCGCAGCAGGTGCTTTTTTCTTCGCTGCAGGTTTTTTTGCTGCGGCTTTTTTGGGCGCAGCTTTTTTCTTCGCTGCCGGCTTTTTCTTGACGCCCGCTTTCTCTGCCCGTGCTTTCAGCAAGGCGACAGCATCTTCCAGAGTGATGACATCCGGACCCTTGTCTTTGGGCAGGGTGGCATTTACGCCGCCATGGGTGACATAGGGGCCATAGCGGCCATTCATCACCTTGATCGGCGCTTCGTCATCCGGATGAGGTCCCAGTTCTTTCAGGGCCTCGGCGCGGGCCGGACGGCGGGACTTCTTGCCCTCTGCCAGCACGGTTACAGCACGATTGATGCCGATGGAAAATACATCTTCCGTGGTTTCAAGACTTGCGGACTGGGCATCATGGCTAAGGTAGGGGCCATAGCGACCAATTTGTGCCATGATCGGTTTGCCGGTCTCGGGGTGCGTGCCCACTTCGCGCGGCAGCGACAGCAGCGCCTTTGCCTTTTCAAACGTCAGTTCTTCAGGGGTGATATCTTTTGGAATTGTCGCCCGCTTTGGCTTTTCACCTTTGGCGACAGCTTCGCCCAACTGGATGTAGGGGCCGAAGCGCCCCTTTTTAACGACGATATCCATCCCGGATTCTTCATCCTGACCCAGTACACGGTCGCCATCGATGGCGGCAGCTGTTTCGTCATCGCCCGTCTGGTTCATCTGGCGGGTAAAGTTACATTCAGGATAATTGGAACAGCCGATAAAGGCACCAAACCGGCCCACTTTAAGGCTGATTCTGCCGTCTGCGCAGGCCGGGCAGGCGCGTGGGTCAGTGCCATCTTCATTTTCGGGGAAGACATGTGGCCCAAGAATATCATTCAGCTTGTCCAGAACGTCTGTAACGCGGAGCTCCTTGGTCCCTTCAACGGCGGCACTGAACGCTTTCCAGAAATCGCGCAGCACGTCCTTCCAGCCAATCTTGCCGTCGGAAATCTGATCCAGCTGCTCTTCAAGGGCTGCGGTAAAATCATATTCGACATAGCGTGAGAAAAAGCTTTCAAGGAAGGCGGTTACCAGCCGGCCCTTGTCTTCCGGTACAAAGCGGTTCTTGTCCATCAAGACGTATGCACGATCGCGCAATACAGAAAGCACCGAAGCATATGTGGATGGCCGGCCAATGCCCAGCTCTTCCATTTTTTTCACAAGTGTGGCTTCCGTAAAGCGCGGCGGCGGTTCGGTAAAGTGCTGATCAGCCCGAATGTCGGTCTTGTCTGTTTTCTGACCCTGGCTCAGCGGGGGCAGGGACCGGTCATCTTCATCGTCTGAAGACGTATCGTCGCGGCCTTCCTGATAAAGCTTCAGAAAGCCATCAAACTTTTGCACGGTACCGTTTGCGCGCAGGCCAACCTTGCCATCGGCGCAGCCAATTTCAACAACGGTCCGTTCCATCAGCGCTTCGGCCATCTGACTGGCAATGGTGCGCTTCCAGATCAGCTCATACAGGCGACGCTGGTCCTGATCCAGATGGTTGGCAAGACTTTCAGGAGTCCGGGTCATGTCGGTCGGCCGGACAGCTTCGTGGGCTTCCTGCGCATTCTTGGCCTTGGTCTTGTATATCCGGGGGCTGGCAGGCAGGTAATTTTGCCCAAACTTGCTGCCGATCATGTCGCGGGCGCTTTTTATCGCTTCGTTCGCAATCTGAACACCATCGGTCCGCATATAGGTGATCAGACCAACCGTTTCGCCGCCTATATCCATACCTTCATACAGCTTTTGTGCAACCTGCATGGTGCGCTTGGCATTAAATCCCAGCTTGCGGGAGGCTTCCTGCTGCAGGGTTGACGTTGTAAAAGGGGCATAGGGAAACCGCCGCGCAGGCTTGCTTTCAACCGATGTAATGCTGAAATCGCGCGCTTCGATCATCGCCTTGGCACTATGTGCCTTTGCTTCTGTACCAAGTGAGAATTTGGCTAGTTTTTCACCGTCCAGACTGACCAGTCGTGCATCGAACGCGGCACCGTCGTCAGTTTTCAGGCTGGCGTCAACGCTCCAGTATTCCTGGGCCTTAAAGGCTTCAATCTCCAGCTCGCGATCGCAGATAAGGCGCAGCGATACCGATTGCACGCGACCAGCCGAGCGGGAACCCGGCAGTTTGCGCCACAGCACCGGCGACAGGGTAAAGCCAACCAGATAGTCTAATGCGCGACGTGCCAGATAGGCGTCAACCAGTTCCCCGTCAATATCGCGGGGGTTGTCCATGGCCTTAAGAATGGCGGATTTTGTGATCTCGTTGAACACGACGCGTTTGACGTCAACGTTCTTCAGGGCTTTTTTCTGATTCAGAACTTCCAGAACATGCCATGAAATGGCTTCTCCTTCCCGATCCGGATCGGTTGCCAGATAAAGCCGCTCGGCACCTTTGACGGCTTTGGCGATGTCGCGTAACCGCTTTTCGCTATCGCGGTCAACTTCCCATGCCATCGAAAAATCTTCTTCAGGCTTCACCGATCCGTCCCTGGAGGGGAGATCACGAACATGGCCGAAGCTGGCCAGCACATGATAATCTGATCCAAGATACTTGTTGATGGTTTTTGCCTTGGCGGGCGATTCTACAATTACGACATTCATTTATTTATTTCACACATATTGGTCTGGCGCAGGAAATGGGCCTTTACCATATCCTGATGAAAGGCAAAACCTTTATTAAGATGGGCGAAGGGTTAGACAAGGTCAAGATCTATGCCAAAGTTACCTTGTTGCCGGGGTGGCGCATTACCTGCCCGGCGACCTCAAGCTCCAGCAGGCAAACAAGTATAACCGGCGCTGCGAGGCCACATTGACGCACCAGTTCATCAACGTCAACCGGCACTTGAGAAAGTTTTTGATACACAATGGTTCGTGCTGCGGTCATTATATCTTCGTTCGGGCAGGCTGTGTTGGGTCCGTCAAAAGGCAATTCAGGCGGTTCAAACACCTGGGGACGGTGCTGGGCTTCGAGTGACTCCAGGATATCACGGGCAGATTCGACCAGCACCGCGCCATTGCGGATCAGGCTGTTGGGGCCGTGGCATCTTGGGTCCATGGGAGACCCTGGCACCGCGAAAACCTCGCGTCCCTGCTCTCCTGCAAGTCGTGCGGTGATCAGTGAGCCGGAACGCATATTGGCTTCCACAACGACTACGCCATAAGACAATCCCGAAATAATGCGGTTGCGGCGCGGGAAATGACTGGCCTGTGGCGTGGTTCCCAGCGGCATTTCAGATATGATCAGTCCCTGTTCGATAATTTGATCATAGAGCTGCTGATTTTCCCTGGGGTAGATCACATCAGGCCCGCCGGCGAGTACGGCGATGGTGCCGGTCTCCAGTGCCCCCTTGTGGGCCGCAGTATCAATGCCGCGTGCAAGCCCCGAAACAATAACACGATCGGCAGACCCCAGATCCCGCGCCAGTTTTTCAGCGAATCGCATGCCTGCGGCTGACGCATTGCGAGCGCCAACCATGGCTACCGTCGGTTTGTCGAGCAAATGCCGGTGCCCTTTTGAGAAGAAAACCGGTGGGGCATCCTCGGTCGCAGCAAGAGGAATGGAATAGTGGGCCTCACCCCAGAAGTGGGGAAAGAAGCCAGCTTTTTCTGTGCGTTCCAGTTCTTTCTCTGCCGCAGCCTGGGCACAAATCTTCAGGCTTTTTTTACCCCCGTGTCGTGCAAGCTCTGGTAACCGCTCAAGCGCTTCCATGCCGGTTTTGAACCTCGAAATCAGCTGTCGAAATGTTATGGGGCCGACATTTTCACTGCGAATAAGGCGCAAGCGTGCAAGCCTTTCAGCGGAGCTGAAAGATTGTGGTGCGGTGTTTTTACCAAATTGGGTCATGGTGCGATTGTGCGCAAAATTTTGCGTACGTCAATCTTTAGTTGTTTTGCCTATTTTCGATTCCGTGCCATTCAGGATGCGGCGGATATTGGCGTGATGCCGAATAAAGATCAGAAAGGCAAGAATGCCGGACAGGATGGCAAGGGGATACATACCGATGATCAGGGCGACCACAGGTGTAAATGCCGCTGCCGCCAGTGCCGCAAGCGACGACATGCGAAATGCCATGGCCGTTAACAGCCATATAATACAGGCCGCAATGCCAAGCGGCCAGAAAAGCGCAAGCTGAATGCCCAAAAAGGTCGCGACACCCTTGCCGCCCCCAAAGCGCAGCCAGACGGGATAGAGGTGTCCTAAAAATGCGGCCAAAGCTGCCGGATAGGCCAGTGACGGATCTATGTTGCAGGCTATAATGGCCGCCGCCGCCCCCTTGCCCCCATCAAGAAGAAGGGTTACGAGTGCGAGGATTTTGTTGCCGGTTCGTAAAACGTTGGTGGCCCCGATATTTCCCGACCCGATATTTCGGACATCGCCCAGACCGGCGATTTTGGTCAGTATCAGCCCAAAGGGAACAGAGCCCAGCAGATAGCCGCCCAGAAGCGCCATATAAGTTGGCATTACCGTGGTCAAGGGGCCAAAAAATGTGGGCCAGATAAAATTATCAATGGTGGTCATATACCGTCCTGCCCGCAACCATTGTTCTAAGCACCCGCCCTTGTGTGGGGTGTTCGTCAAAGGGTGTATTCTTTGATTTGCTGAGGAAGCCGGCAGCATCGATTCGGAACGGTTGATCCGGATCGAAAACCATCAGGTCTGCAGGGGCCCCTTTTGTCAGCCGTCCGCCGGGCAGGCCAAATAATTGTGCGGGCCGAATGGTCATCAGGGCGATAACGGCGAGCAACGATACATGGTTGTTATGATACAGCTCGAGAGAAATCGGCAACAGGGTTTCAAGCCCGGCCGCACCAAAGGCGGCCTGCTCAAAGGGCAGACGCTTGCCTTCAGGGTCTTGAGGGTCGTGTCCGCTGGCGATCACGTCTATGGTGCCGTCGGCAATTCCTTCGACAATGGCACGGCGGTCTTGTTCTTCACGCAAGGGAGGGGACAATTTGGTAAATGTCTTGTAATCCCCGACAGCATTTTCATTCAGTGCAAAGTGAGGTGGCGTGACCCCGCATGTTATGTTCAACCCGGATTGCCGGGCACGCCGTATAATATTAATCGATTCCCGGCATGAGACTTGCGCAATATGCAGTCGCCCGCCGGTGGCCTCCAGAAGCCTGATGTCACGTTCTATCATGATCACTTCAGCTATGGTCGATATGCCCGGCAGGCCTAATCTGGTTGATATTTCGCCCGAATTCACACAGCCGCTTGCAAGCATCGGCTCTTCAGCGTGCTGTACGATCAGGGAATTTGTAATGCGGGCATAGTTCAGGATTCTTTGCATTACAGCTGGATTTGCTATGGCATTTCGGCCATCGGTGAAGGCAATCGCTCCGGCTTGCGTCAGAAGGCCTATTTCAGTCATTTCCTTGCCGCGCAGGCCCTTGGTTGCAGCTGCCATGGGAAAAATATTGACCATGTTTCGATCGTCATCTGCACGTCTGACCACATATTCGACCAGTGCGATGTCATCAATCACGGGGAAGGTGTCGGGCATCATCAGCATGGTGGTGACGCCGCCTGCGGCAGCGGACGCACTGGCAGTTGCCAGTGTTTCCTTGTGCTCTGCACCCGGTTCACCAATGAAAACCCGTGAATCAATCAGGCCTGGCGCCAGACACATCCCGTCGCAATCAATAATTTCGGTGGGCGTTGGCAGATTGTCCCTGTTGACGTCAGCACCGACAGCAGCAATCGTGTCTTTCTCGACCAGCAAGCCACCGATTTCGTCAGTATCAGACGCCGGATCAAGCAGTCGGGCGTTTATGAAAGCGGTAAACTGCCCGGTCATGAACCATCCCTTTCATTGTTGGTGGCCGTATTGGCGCGGATACGGCGTGTCAGGACATCCACACATGCCATCCGGACAGCCACACCCATCTCAACCTGTTCCTGAATGGCGCTGCGGTGAATATCGTCCGCTACATCTGTATCAATTTCAACACCGCGATTCATCGGACCGGGATGCATGATCAGGGCGTCTTCCCTGGCGACCGAGAGCTTTTCATAGTCCAGTCCGTAAAGATGGAAAAACTCGCGGACCGAGGGCAGATACGCGGCCTCCATCCGTTCTTTCTGAAGTCGAAGCATCATCACAATATCGCAGTCTTTCAGGCCTTCACGCATATCATAATAAATTTCGACACCCAGCCGTTCAATTTTGGAAGGCAACAGGGTTGGCGGTGCCACCAGACGAACCCTGGCACCCATCGCGTTCAGCAGGTGGATGTTGGACCGGGCCACGCGGCTGTGCATGACGTCGCCACAAATAGCCACAGTGAGGCCGCTTAACCGGCCCTTGCGTCTGCGGATTGTCAGGGCATCAAGCAGGGCCTGTGTCGGGTGCTCGTGTCGCCCGTCGCCGGCATTGATCACGGCGCAGCTTACCTTTTGCGATAACAGATTGACCGCACCTGATTCAGAATGCCGGACAACCAGAATATCCGGGCGCATGGCATTCAGGGTAAGAGCCGTATCCAGCAGCGTTTCGCCTTTCTTGACCGAAGATCCTTCTACCGACATGTTGATGACATCAGCGCCAAGGCGAAGCCCCGCCAGTTCGAAAGACGTCCGGGTTCGGGTAGAGTTTTCGAAAAACAGGTTAATTTGGGTCAGCCCGCGTAACAGGGCTTTTTTCTTCTTGGTCTGTCGATTCTGTTTAACATACGAGTCGGCAATATCCAGCAGATAGGTAATTTCTGCAGGCGTCAGGCTCTCAATACCAAGCAGATGTTGATGCGGAAAAGGTGAAGCTTCGCCGGCGGATGCCGGCGGCGAAGCAGCGTCAGGCGGTGTGACGGATCGTTCATTTGTCATTAAAGGTATATTTTATATGCTTGTAGTGGTTTTGGGGCAAGCATCTTTTCCTCCAATTTTTACAAGATCAGTATCCAATGGCCATCCCGTCTTTTCTCATTTCTGTTGCCCCGTGATAAACCAGAGTTTCAGGGTCGCGTCTGATGGCCTGATAGCCGCCAAACCCGCCCGCGGCATAGCGGACTTTATGCCCTGTCTGCGCAAGTTCATCGCAGGTCCCGGGTGATATGCCATGTTCAAGGGTTAACATGCCGCCGTCGGTCATCGTCTGGCCTGTAGGCTCGCTTGATCCCAGATGGTTGTATCTTGCTGCATCGCCCGCTTCCTGCAAGTTCATGTCGAAGTCGATCATGTTACACAAAACCTGCGCGTGCCCCTGAGGTTGCAGCTGACCGCCCATCACGCCGAAACTGAGCCATGGCTTGCCGTCCTTCATGACAAAACCCGGGATAATGGTGTGGAAGGGCCGCTTGCCAGGGGCATAACAGTTGGGATGATTTTCTTCCAGTGTAAACAACGAGCCCCTGTTCTGGAACATGAAGCCAAGGTTATCCGGCATCAATCCGCTGCCAAGGCCCATAAAATTGCTTTGTATAAGAGAGATCATCATACCGCTGCTGTCGGCAACCGTAAGATAGACCGTATCGCCATGGATGAGCCGGGGATCACCATGATCTACAATATTGAGGGCCTGTGATGGCGAGATCATCTGGCGACGGCTGGCGGCATAATCTTTGGACAGCAGTTTTTCAACCGGTGCATCGTAAAAATCAGGATCAGCGTAAAAACGTGCCCTGTCAGCAAAGGCAAGCTTTTTGGCCTCGGTATGGGCGTGCAAATATTGTGCGGAATTATGGCCCATCGCCTTCAGGTCAAAGCCTTCAAGGATATTAAGCATCTGAAGTGCTGCAATACCCTGTCCGTTGGGGGGCAGTTCAAATACATCATAGCCCCGATAGTTAACCGAGACAGGATCAATCCAGTTTGACCGGTGATCAGCCAGATCAGCTGCGGTCAGGTGTCCGCCTATTCGCTTCATATACCGGTCGATATTATCAGCGATTGAACCGTTATAGAAAGCGTCGCGCCCGTCTTTGGCGATGGCTTCATAAGTGTTGGCCAGTGCCGGGTTGCGGAAAATCTGGCCTTCTTTTGGCATCTGACCATCTGTGAGCCAGATGTTGCGAAAATTATCCAGTTCTTCGATCCGGCTTTTGTTTTGGGCAAACACTCCGGCGTTTGCGGCCAGCTCACAGGCAATCACCTGGGTAATGGGAAACCCTTCCCGGGCATAGGATATCGCGGGGGCCAGAATATCGGACAAAGGCAGTTTGCCAAATTTTTCACGGAGCATATGCCAGCCATCAACGGCCCCGGGTGCCGATACAGACAGGGCACCAAAGTCGGGCAGGTGGCTTGCGCCTTTAAGGCCGTCTTTTAATTGCCGACAAGACAGGCCTCCGGGGGACCTGCCGCTGGCATTAAGCCCGTGTAATTTGGCAGACACAGGGTCCCAGACGATGGCAAACAGGTCCCCGCCAATGCCGCTGCCGGTGGGCTCCATCAGGCCCAGTGCAGCGTTGGCGGCGATGGCTCCGTCGACCGCAGAACCGCCTTTTTTTAATATATCAATAGCAATCTGGCTGGCTAGCGCATGACTGGTAGCAGCCATACCATTCGTGGCCAGTGTTTCACTGCGCCCGGCAAAATAATGACTGCCGGTCGGCCGGTCCCCGCCTGCGTAAGGTGGGCCCGGGTGAGGTGGTTTTGTCATTTCATTCCCCGTTTTAGAAAATCAAGAGCCCCTTGCAGAATATAAGCTGCGGCCATTTTATCAACCAGGTCCTTTCGGCGCTTGCGTGAAGCATCAGCTTCCAGCAATGTCCGGGTGACTGCGGCTGTGGATAATCGTTCGTCCCAGAATGCCATGGGAAGATCAATGTGTTCTGCGCAGTTTTGGGCAAACGCGCGGGTTGACTGGCACCTCGGACCTTCGCTGCCATCCATGTTTAAAGGGAAACCAATCACCAGGGCGCCAACTTCCCGTTCGGCAACAATTTCTTTCAGGCGGATAATGTCTTTCGAAAATTTTGTCCGCTTGATAGTCTCCAGCGGGCTGGCAATTGTCAGCGTATAGTCCGAGATTGCAAGGCCAATGGTGGTTGAGCCGACATCCAGCCCTAACAGCCTTTGCCGGTTTTTCAAACCGGCGGCAATTATTTCTATATTATCTGGCTCCATGCCTTCTCATAGTCTGTTCTGGTGTCTTGTGCACCTGGATTTTTGTGAAAGAGGCCGCGAGTTTCGAATTCATCAGGCAATATCGTGAGAATTACAGTGTATAACAATCTATATATTTAGATTTATTTTTGTAAATAAGTAAAATAGAATCATATGGTTACGGATAGTCCTTAATTGTAATTGATATATATGCCGCGTCGGATTATTTTACAATTTGAAGGTAAAATCATTGCAGGACTTGTCTTGTCAATCGCAATGCTATGATAATAAACAATAATAAATGTATGGCATGGAAATTGCTTTTAAGACTGCAACGGTTTTTAAGGAATTACACAGATGTTTAAATCGGTTAACGTATGCTCTGGCTTGATTGGTAATACAATGCGCCTTGTTGCCGGTGTTGCCTTGGCTGCTGGCGTGATGGCCGGTTCTGCTCAGGCTGCGCCCATGGAATATACAATCAACAGCTACACGGGTAACACCAGTAGCCTGACGATCAGTGTTGAGCAGACAAGTGCGACCCAGCTAACTTTTGATCTGTCTCAGGCCAGCGATACTCTTAGTGGTACGGTTGGTGAATTGCGAGCGTTCTTTTTCAGTGTAGCGGACGCAAGCCTGTTGACGGGTGCATCGATCTCCGGGACAGATGTCACCGGCTCTTTCTTTGATTTTGGCGCGCTTGGTCAGGTGCCTGGCGAGAATGATACCAAAATCAACGGTGGTGTTTGCGGCGGCGGTGGTTGCCTTTTTGATGTTGCTGTTGTGTTTGGGACAACCGGTTTGGATAATCCTGCAATTACCAGCACCTCTTTCACCTATACCCGTGCGGCGGGTCTGTCGCTTGACAGCTTTTTTGCAACAGATGGCGATATCTTTGGTGCGCGTATGAAGTCGTTCACCAGTGGTGACGGTTCCAGCAAGCTGGCTTGCAGAAGCGTGCAGGATTGCCCGGGTTCGACTTCCAGCAGTTCCAGCAGCGGCGGTCCTGGCGGAAACGAAGTGCCAGAGCCTGGCATGCTGGCGATATTCGGTCTTGGTCTTCTGGGGCTTGGTGCCCTCAGTCGGCGTCGCCAGACGGTTTAAGTTTTCTGGTTCGCTGGCTGCTCTCCAGCGCCAGAGCGAGCATGGGAAGGGTGGCTTCGGGGGATGCCACCCTTTTCTTTTGTCTGAAGTTCGCGCGGCGGGCACGCTCCGGCCCTCATGTTCCCACAAATTTTCCCATCATCATGATGTCTGTGTAGTTTGCATCCGAGGACTGGTCTGCGCCCTGATCGACATATTTGACGGCATGACGGCGAATACCTTCCGTTTCAAATCCAAAGGATCGATAAAGTGCAATGGCGCGCTGGTTCTCGACAAAAACCTGAAGTTCCAGTTTCTCGATGACAGGAGAGGTGCTGGACCAGTCAATCAGGGTGGATAACAGGCCGCAGCCAATACCAAGGCCCTGCCAGTCCTGTTTAACAGACAGGCCAAATTCGCCCACGTGTCGCAGGCGCTGTTTTCGGGAATTGGAAAAATCAAGCAGGCCAACCAGAGCCTTACCCTGCTCGGCCACAATCATCAGCTTGCCCGGACTTTCCAGATGACTTTCAATCCAGCTTGAAACACGTTGGGTTGTTGCGACAAATTCGTCTGATCTGGTGGCCAGGTAGGGGCTCTCGTCATATGATTGCCTGATGAATTGCTGTATGGATTTTCCCTCTTTTGGCAAGGCATTGCGAAAAATCAGGTGGCAGCCATTGGTTGTGGTAAAGTCAATCGTGTTTATACGGGCCATTTGGTTTGTTTCTTGCTCTTGTTCCAGACGGTTTCTGATGCTAGTTTCCACGGCCTGATCCGGGATCCTGATCCAGGGTTCTTACTCTAACTGTTATATACGTCTGAAACGCTAAACCGACAGGAAAATTATGTCCATCGACAAGGCAACGGTCGCCAAGGTCGCCAATTTGGCGAGAATTAAAATAGAAGAGAGCCAGCAGGAGGGGATTGCCTCTGAATTGAGCAAGATACTCGACTGGGTTGAGCAACTGAACGAAGTGAATACGGATAACGTTGAGCCGATGACCAGCGTCGTCGAAGTTGCCCTGCCGCGTCGTCGTGACGAGGTGACGGATGGCGACTGTCAACAGGATGTTCTTGCCAACGCACCCAAGGCCGAACATGGCTTTTTCACCGTGCCCAAAGTGATTGAATAGAGACGATATGACTGATTTTCTGGACTTGAATTTGGCTGAAGCACGCGATCAACTGCGTGCAAAGTCCTTTACCGCGCGCGAATTGACAGAAGCCTATCTGAAAGAGATGGCCACTGCAAAAGAGCTGAATGCCTATGTCGCCGAAACACCTGACAAGGCGCTCACGATGGCCGACAAGGCAGATGCCGCCTTGCAGAAAGGCGATGCCGGTGCCCTGACGGGTATTCCGCTGGGTATCAAGGATCTGTTTTGTACCAAAGATGTTCATTCCCAGTCTTGCAGTCATATTCTGGATAATTTCAAGCCCCGGTACGAATCAACCGTCACGGCCAATTTGTGGCGCGACGGCGCTGTGATGCTGGGCAAGACCAACATGGATGAATTTGCCATGGGGTCGTCAAATGAAAGCAGTTATTACGGGGCCGTCAAAAATCCGTGGCGTGCCGAGGGCTCCGACCGTGATCTGGTGCCGGGCGGCTCTTCCGGCGGTTCGGCGGCAGCTGTTGCTGCGCGGATTGCTCTGGCCACAACCGGCACAGATACCGGTGGCTCTATTCGCCAGCCGGCGGCCTATACAGGCACTGTAGGGATCAAGCCGACATATGGCCGCTGTTCGCGCTGGGGCATGATTTCCTTTGCGTCGTCACTTGATCAGGCTGGACCGTTTGGCCGTACCGTTCGTGATGTGGCTATTATGCTGGGTTCCATGGCGGGCTATGACCCGAAGGATTCAACCAGCATTAACAAACCGGTGCCGGATTACGAGGCGGCCCTGACAGGAAATATCAAGGGGCTGAAGGTTGGTATTCCGCAAGAATATCATGATCAGGGAATGCCGGAAGAAATTGAGCAACAATGGCGTCTGGGCAAGGAATGGTTGCGGGATGCAGGGGCTGAAATTGTTGATGTTTCCCTGCCCCATACCAAATATGCGCTGGCGACCTATTATATTGTGGCACCTGCTGAAGCTTCATCCAATCTGGCGCGTTATGACGGTGTGCGCTATGGCCTGCGCGTTGATGGCGAGAGCCTGGACGATATGTATGCAAGGACACGTGCCGAAGGTTTCGGTGCAGAAGTACAACGCAGGATATTGATCGGCACCTATGTTCTGTCTGCCGGGTATTATGACGCCTATTATCTGAAAGCCCAGAAGGTGCGCAGCCTGATCGCCCGGGATTTCCATCAGGCATTTCAGGATGTTGATGTTATTCTGGCACCAACGGCACCTTCGGCGGCCTTTGCGCTGGGGGAGAAGACAGATGATCCGATTGCCATGTATCTGAATGACGTATTTACTGTGCCGGCAAGCCTGGCAGGCCTGCCCGCACTTTCCCTGCCCGCAGGTTTTGACAAGGACAGGCTGCCGTTGGGCCTTCAGCTTATTGGCAGGCCGTTTGATGAGGAAAATGTACTGAAAGTGGCGGATGTGATGGAACGGGCGGCCCGGTTCAAAAATCAGATTAACCCCTGGTGGAGGGCTTGAGCATGTCATACAGAATTCAGGGTGCCACAGGTGAATGGGAAGTCGTGATCGGACTGGAAGTGCATGCGCAGGTTACGTCCAATGCCAAACTTTTTTCCGGTGCGGCAACAGATTTCGGCTCGGAACCTAACAGTCAGGTTAGTCTGGTGGACGCTGCAATGCCGGGCATGTTGCCGGTGATCAATGAGGAATGTGTGCGTCAGGCTGTGCGCACGGGTCTGGCTTTGGGGGCGGTGATAAACCGTCGCTCGGTTTTCGATCGCAAGAATTATTTCTATGCGGATTTGCCACAAGGGTATCAGATATCGCAATTTAAATATCCGATTGTCGGGCCGGGCAAGGTCCTGATTGATCTGGCCGACGGTGTGACCAGGGAGATCGGTATCGAACGTATTCATCTTGAGCAGGATGCGGGCAAGAGCATGCATGATCAGCACCCGACCATGACCTATGTCGACCTGAACCGGTGCGGTGTAGCATTGATGGAAATTGTATCCGATCCCGATATGCGCTCACCGGAAGAGGCAGGGGCCTATTTGAAAAAGCTTCGCACAATTGTCCGTTATATCGGCTCGTGTGACGGCAATATGGAACAGGGGTCCATGCGGGCCGATGTGAATGTGTCGGTGCGCAAACCGGGTGATCCACTGGGCACACGCTGCGAGATCAAGAATGTGAATTCGGTTCGCTTTGTCCAGCAGGCCATTGAATATGAAGCGCAACGTCAGGTAGATTTAATCGAAGACGGGGGCAGTGTTGTTCAGCAGACCCGTCTGTTTGACCCGGGTCAGGGTGTGACCCGTAACATGCGCAGCAAGGAAGAGGCGCATGATTACAGGTATTTCCCGGACCCTGATCTGTTGCCGCTGGAGCTGGAAGAAGAATTTGTCACGGCTGCGCAGGCAAGTCTGCCCGAGTTGCCGGATGTGAAGAAACGCCGCCTTGTCGAGGAACTTGGACTGCCAGCCTATAATGCAAGTGTGCTGGTGGCGGAAAAGGAAAACGCGGATTATTTTGAAAGTGTTCTGGACGCGATCAGGGAATCAACTGGCAAGCCTTATGTCGATTATGCGACGCAGGTATCAAACTGGGTGACCGGGGATCTGTTCGGGGCGTTGAACAAGGCAGGGCTGGGGGTGAAGACATCGCCTGTCTCGCCAGTGCAATTTGCCGAACTTCAGAACCTTGTTATTGATGGCACCATTTCCGGGCGAATTGCCAAGGATGTGTTTGAAATTATGTTTGAAACCGGTGACAGTCCGGAAAAAATCGTGGAGCAAAAAGGCTTGAAACAGGTTTCTGATTCAGGCGCGATTGAAAAAATCGTCGATGAAATCCTGTCCGCGAATGCAGACAAGGTGGCCGAGTTCAAGGCGGGCAAGGACAAGCTGTTCGGCTTTTTCGTTGGTCAGGTCATGAAGCAAACCCAGGGCAAGGCAAATCCGGCCATGGTTAATCAGGTTTTGAAGGATAAGCTGAGCGGATAAGGCCGGGTAGAATTACGGGTTGTTTGACGATATTTTGCAAATGTGGATTGAAGACTGATCGTCTGTCCAAATTCAGAAATTCTTAATATCCGATCCTTATACTTGGTCCGGTGAAATGTATGTAATTGCACTGTTGTGATTGCTAACGGGACGCGGAATGGGCAGTGTGGGTATTGTGGTTTCTGCTCTCTTATTGGCTGAATGAGGGATATGAGCAAGTCTGATCGTCAGGAAATAAACAAGCTGGTCAATCTGGCGCGGGATCGGTCTAACGACTCCCGTCGGGTTCTGGTCGAAAATATTTCAGATATGTTCCTTTCGGAAGATGGTCGTCTGACGGAGCATCAACATGCCCTGATGAGCGATATCCTGTGCAAGCTGCTGGTCGAGGCTGAAACAACGGTTCGCAAGGAATTATCTGATCGCCTGTCGGAATTGGGAACCGTGCCGCCTGAACTGGTTCGACTGCTGGCCAATGACCAGATTGAAATAGCGCGGCCTATTCTGGAAAAAAGCAAGGCCCTCCAGAACGAAGACCTGATAGAGGTCATTCGCCAGCGCTCGGATGAACATCGCCTGTGTATTGCCATGCGTGAACAATTGTCGGCCAGCGTCAGTGATGCTTTGGTGGATAGCGGCAGCGAAGATGTTATCGAAGTTCTGCTGAATAATGCGGATGCGGAAATTTCCGAACATGCCATGGAATATCTTGTGGCAGAATCCCAGCGCGTTGATCGTTTTCAGGAACCGCTGCTGAAGCGCGGGGACCTGTCGCCAGAACTTGCCCACCGTATGTTCTGGTGGGTATCTGCAGCGCTGCGACGTCATATCATTCTGGATTATGATGTAGACGAAATTGAGCTGGATGATGCCATGGAAGGGGCTACCCAGCACGTGCTGGAAGGACAGGCCAAACTGGACAGCGCGATGGAGCGTGCCCGGAAGCTTGTTGGTCGTATGGACAAAACCGGCGAATTGAATATCCGTTTTATCACGAATGCGCTCAAACAGCAGAAGGTCCCGATCTTCATTGCCGGCATTAGCCAGTTGGCAAAAGTGAACGTGGGGGTTGCGTGGCAGGTATTTAATGATCGCGGGGGAGAAAGCTTTGCCATCCTTTGCAAGGCCATTGAAATGGACCGTTCGGAATTTACCTCCCTGTTCCTGTTTCTGACGGAAATACGTGAAGGTAAAAAGGTGCGGTCGCCCAATATTCTGAAAGATATTCTTTCACTCTATGATTCTGTCAAGGTGACCCATGCCAAAGCGGCCCTGAGGCACTGGCAACGGGACAAATCGTATCTTGCCGCGATAGATGAGATTGAACATGCGTCCTGATAGCTCAAGCCGCTCTTCGAGCGATATGGAAGAAACAGGCCGGGGGCGTATCGACTGGGGCCAATGTACCATATTGCCAACAGCGATTGTTTCGTCGCTGGAGACAGACAAGGAGGAGGCCATATCTTCTTCAAGTGAAACGTCCCGCCTGGTGGCCAGCCAAAAAATTAAAGATATCGTTGAAGGCATGGCATTTGATGAAAATGTTCCCCTTTATGTGGCGTCGATAGATGGTGAACTTGTGCATGTCAATGAAGGCTACCGCCAGCTTGCCAGGCAATGCGAATTCTTTCGACCAAAGGGCCGAAACAGCCAGGACCATCTGCCGGACAGTCTGATGGCCGTTGTGGAAGAAGTCTGTCTGGTTCGCCGTAGTACCTCGGTTGACGAAAAGCTCAAGGTCGGAAATAGCATCCGTCATTTCCGCTCACGCCATTTTCCCGTTATGGATGATAACGGCGAAGTGATTGCCATTGGCGGCACCTATGTAGATTGCACTGAACAGCTGGAAAGTCTGGCTGCGGCTGCTACGCTTCAGCAGCGTTTCAAGGACTTTGCCCGCGCATCATCTGACTGGTTCTGGGAAACGGACAGGGATATGACGGTTACATATCTGTCTGATCGATTGACGGCTCTTGTCGGGCGACCGATTGTCACGCTTCTGGGCAAAAGCATTGATGAACTGGGTGACCTGAAAGAAGATAAAAAAGGGATATCTTTGTTTTCAAGGGCTTACCAGCGCCGGACTCCGTTCAGGGACCAGCTCTTTGCGATGACGGATGTTCAAGGGAACCATGTACTGTTCCATTTAAGTGGTGTGCCGACTTTCAATACCGCATCCGGTGAATTTGAAGGTTTTAGAGGCGCAGGAATGGATGTTACCATTCGTTACAGGGTTCAGGCGGATGCTGATGACATCCGGCGCAATCTTGAGAATACGCTTGAAGAACTGACAAACAAGAATCATCAACTGGATGTGGCGTCAGCAACGGCGGAAAACGCCCTGGCGACGAAAAGTGAATTTCTCGCCGGTATGAGTCACGAATTGCGGACACCGCTGAACGCGATTATCGGATTTGCCGAAGCCATGAAAATGCAGGTTTTTGGTGATCTGAACAAACAGTATGTATCTTACAGTGAAGATATTATGAATGCCGGTCGCCATCTGCTGGGGCTTATAAATGATGTGCTGGACGTCGCGGTTCTTGAGAATAACAAGATCAAGCTGGCGCCTGACAAGGTGTTGCTGAAAGAAGTTATCGACAATGCGCTCAGTCTTGTGGCCATGCGGGCCAACCAGAAAGGTCAGGATACAACCGAAGTTGTGGTGGAGGATGACTGGGAAATCTACGCGGATGTCAGGCGTACCACCCAGATATTTGTGAACCTGTTGAGCAATGCTGTAAAGTTCACACCGGAGAAGGGCAAGATCGGCGTCGAGATAAAACCCGTAAAAGGTGCGAATATGCTGTCTGTGACTGTCTGGGATACGGGCAGAGGCATCCGAGATGTCGAGCAGGAACTGGTCTTTGAGAAATTTCACCAGTCAAAAGACTCTGTTTATTCGAAACGTGAAGAAGGGACCGGCCTTGGGTTACATATTTCGCGTGAGCTGGCGGTCCTTATGGGGGGCGACATTACCCTTGAAAGTGAATATGGCCAGGGAAGCCGGTTCACAGTCACATTGCCAACGGCTCCGCCGGACGGATCCTGACCCTAATAAAAGAATTGCTCTTGCAACACCCTTTCGCTCAGCGAATGTTCGGAATCAAATAAAAGCCTGAGAGAGACAGAGCGGTCTTCGTGTACGATGACTTCCCTGATGTCCCGTACTTCCGTCATGTCAGCCACAGCACTGACCGGACGTTTTTCACATTCCAGAACCTCAAATCTAACTTCGGCATTATGTGGTAATAATGCACCGCGCCAACGTCTGGGCCGAAAAGCACTGATCGGGGTGAGCCCCAGAACATCTGATCCCAGTGGAATAATGGGGCCATGGGCCGACAGGTTATAGGCTGTGCTGCCTGCCGGTGTGCATATTAACACGCCATCGCAAACAAGCTCGGGCATTCTGGTTTTGCCATCAATATCAACGCGAATTTTTGCGGTCTGCCGGGTTTCGCGCAGCAGATAGACATCATTGATGGCGAGAGCTTCATGAACGGTACCATCAATCTGTGTTGCTTTCATACGGAGCGGATGCAGTACAATTTGTTCCGCTTTTTTTATGCGGTCAAGCAGGTTTTCTACCGTATAGCCATTCATAAGAAAGCCAACAGTGCCCTTGTTCATGCCATATATAGGAACGCCGCGTTCCATGTGGTTGTACAGGGTTTGAAGCATGAAGCCGTCACCCCCAAGTGCGACAATAATGTCCGCATTCTCAGGCTCGACGTTAGCATAAATTTTCTTTATTTCCGCAGCGGCCTCCTGGACCTCGGGAGTGTCACCCGCGATAACGGCGATTGCTGGATCTGTCATCGTGAATCAGTCCTTCAAGGCAGAGATCGTCTGCGAAAACCGGAAGACAAAATCAACCACCGGTCATACTCATATGTCGTGAGACGGCCGGACGATTGTCACGGTCAATAATGAAGTCATGCCCTTTGGGCTTGCGGGAAATGGCTTCATCAATACACTGGTTTAAAAGATCATCAGCAGGGCTCGCGCGCAATGGCGTGCGCAGATCCGCGGCATCTTCCTGTCCCAGGCACATATAGAGGGTGCCAGTACAGGTCACGCGAACACGGTTGCAGGATTCGCAGAAATTATGGGTCATTGGCGTGATAAAGCCCAGCCGTTTACCTGTCTCCCTGATGGTGACGTAACGTGAGGGTCCGCCTGTTTGATAATCAGTGGAGTCAAGGTGCCAGCGTTTTTCAAGGTTTTGGCGTACGGAAGACAGGGGCAAATAACGATCCGTCCGGTCTTCGTCAATCTCTCCCAAAGGCATTGTCTCTATCAGGGTCAGGTCAAGGCCATTGTCGCCGCACCATCCAAGCATGCTGTCAATTTCGTCTTCATTGACACCCTTTAGTGCAACCATATTGATCTTGATGGACAGCCCCGCACTTTGGGCGGCCTTAATACCCTCCAGAACCTGATCAAATCGACCCCACCGCGTAATCGCCCTGAATTTTGCAGCATTCAGCGTATCAAGCGAGACATTAATCCGGCGAACGCCGCAATCGAACAGGTCTTCGGCATGTTTGCCAAGCTGACTGCCGTTGGTGGTAAGGGTCAGTTCGTCAAGGGCCCCGGATTTTACATGTTGTCCAAGGGAGCGGAAAAGGCTGATGACGTTGCGCCTGACCAAAGGCTCGCCGCCCGTCAGTCGCAGCTTGCGAACGCCGCGACGAATAAACGTGCTGCACAGTCTGTCCAGCTCTTCCAGGCTGAGGAGTTCGGCTTTCGGCAGGAATGTCATGTCTTCCGACATGCAATAGACACACCGAAAGTCGCATCTGTCTGTCACAGATACGCGCAGGTAATCTATTTTGCGACCATACGGATCGATGAGATCCGCTTCGGGCAGCAATGCATCCATGGTTAAGGTACCCTGTTAGCGTTCACGTCACTTGAGGGTCTATTCTAGTGCATTAACAGGATGGATCAAGTCTAACTGCTGAAAGCCGGTTTTCGGGCGGATTTAGAAAATAGGTGCGCGGCTTTCGTCGGCCGCCCAGCGGTGAATTGTAAGTTCTGCCTTTCGTTCATCCATATTCATAAACAGGCTGTGTGCGTGTGCCAGTTCGTCTTCTGAAATTTTGACCGGCATCTGGCGGCTTTCACGAGTCAGTTTATAAATGGTAAGAAAAACACTACGATCAATGCCGATGGCGCGGCATGCAACGGCCAGTCCGTCGCTGCCACGATCATACAGAATTTTTTGCATGATATTCACTTGCTGGTTCGCAAGCCTGGCAAACCCGAGCTCAAAAAGTTCAATTTCACCCTGACTAAGACTTTTCATCAGGAACGAGGGCTTCAGCTTTCCAGACTCGAACAGTTTGTCGATAATTGCCTGATTCTGGGAAACTTTCCCCATATTCGCCTTGTCTTCTTCAACAAGTTCATTGACGACGCTGCTAACTGCCTTCTCGAGGGTGTCGCCGTCCAGAGCAAAGTTATTGCTGATAACATTCTTCAGGGAATCAGATACCCATTCATACATTTTTTTGGCTGCATGCGGGGGCAGGTCATCTCTGCTTAGCAGGGGTTCCTGAAAGCTTTCGCAATCTCGCGACTGAAGGGCCAGGCCTTCAAGGTCTCCTTTGGCGATCCGGGCTGTCGTGTTGTTCAGAAGGGCGACAATAATTGACTCGTTGCCAATCTTGACAATGGCGGAACTTACGGCTTCAGAGAGCATTTTGCGTGTTGCAATGCTCATCTGATGCTGCCGTGTTTTATGATATACGATCTTGATCAGATCTTCATCCAGCAGGGCAGAGCTTTCCTGTAGAATTGGGTGTGCGATTTCGATCTGGTCATTGGCAAGAAGCAGAACAAGATCATGCGGCGCATCAGGCAGGCCAGCCAGTTGTTCTGCCAGCCGCTTGCGAATCGCAGTGTCAACGGTTCGGGTAAGGCGTTGCAGGATATCACACATCATTTCCTTTTCGGATTCGGAAAGGGAAACTTCATCGCGAAGGAACAGGCCGGATATGCTTTGATACAGTTCTTCACGACATTTGGGGTCGCGTCTTTCGGCAAGACTTGCCAGCTCGATCACTTCCTGCCGGATATTTGTCGTTTCACTGTTGCCCGCTTTGGGGTCAGAGCTATTGGGGCGGAACGTCATTTCTTGAGTGCCAATCACATGTGGTTAACCGGGGAAAGACCGAATACTTTCGGACTCCAGACTTCATGATATTCGTTAACTATAAAAAATTCCTTAAGGTTTATGGGGTTGCGGCAGGGTGAAATGACCGTCAGGACATTTCCTTCAGCAAGTGGCCAATCGTTTGATCTGCGGTACGGATCACGGCGAGGTTTGCCTTGTAGGCATGTTCGGCAATTTTCAGATTGACGAATTCCTGCTCGGGAGAGGAGGGATTGGACTGTTGTGCCGGTGTGAATGCCGTGAGGGACGAAAGCGAAGGTGATGAAACCGACGGGCGCTGTGTACCTGATGCCGCGTTTGCTGCACGGCGATATGCGTCGTTGCCGCGGTTCAGCTCTGCAGCTTCGGGCGGTGCGACGCTGGATGGACTTGTTGACCTAACCAGATTTTGTGCGGCGAGGGCGGCCTGGCTGGAAGAAGACAATAGTCCAGCCGTTGCAGTTTGCAATACTCCGAACATGCGGCAATTCCTTTTGGTAACCCCGCTATCCGATGGTGTTACCCATTGAGGACCGGAGGCTTTGCGACCTGCCGTCTCCGACAGTGTGCTATTTTCAGTGACCTTGCGCTCTCTTTCGTTTTGGTGCTGTATTTTTTCAGTCAGATATTAATGAAATGTGAAGCTGTATGGTTAATAATTTATAGAGTTGAGGGAAGTTGCATAGCCCACTGGACAATGCCTCCCCGGAGCATGATACTCTGCCCTTGTGTGATGGAGTTGATAAGGTTCAGGGTTTGAGATTGAATGACAAATGATAGTATAAATCCTGGTGCTCTGGTCCTGGTATGTGGAGAACATGAGCCACATATGGGGCCGATATTTGAAGCTTTGGGCGCTAGCGGTTTCATCCTCTCGCTTACGTCTCCGGATCAACTGGAAAAAGTTTTGCAAAGGCCGGGCAACCAGTTTGGTCTTGGTGTTCTGCCCGATATTGTAATCCTGGATGCGTCCGAAAATACCGAAAAAAATCTGGCGCTGTGTAATATTCTGCGCAAGCAAATGAGCGGGATGACGATGCCCATTATGGTTGTTGCCGGGAAGGATGATTTTGACGTCATAGATGAAGCCCTGAATGTGGGGGCGAGCGATTATGTCATGCTGCCGCTGGAGATAGACAGTTTCCGTAATCGTTTGAATTATCTGCTTCACAGAACCGCTGCCAGTCGCGGACAGATTTTGCGCCGTCGCGTGCAATCGGCACCAAAGCGGTCAGAAATACGGGGGGGCTTCCCGATCGACGAGGGGTATGATGATCTGACCGGATTGCCAAAGTTATCACTCTTCCAGAAGCTGGCGGAGCGTAAACTGGCGAGTATTGACGCTCCAGGGGAAAACCGCGCGGCGTTGTTTCTGGTCAATCTGGATCATTTTCGTCGTCTCAAATCAGTTTTGGGCTACGAGGAAAGCAGCCGTGTTATTGAACGTGTCGTTGATCGTCTCGAGATCGCGACACTGCAGTTTCTTGATGGTCTGGGTGGCCGACGCCGTTCTAATGAAGATATTGTTCTCGGCCGTGTCGGGTTGGACGAGTTTGCTGTGCTGGTGCCGGAAATTGGCAGCGTTCGAAATGCTTCGGGGTTGGCGAGGTCGATGCTGGCGGCAATTTCCAAGCAGGTTGGATTGATGGACCCTGAAGTTTATCTGACGGCCCGGATTGGTGTGGCTATGGCCCCATCGGACGGTGAAGATATCGAAACACTCGTCCGCAATGGCGAATCCGTGCTGCATCGCCAGGGACATGATTCCCGAAACAGTTATGATTTCTATTCTTCCAGCAAGGCTGATTCAGCCGCGCGTCGGGTGGAACTGGAAACGGAACTAAGCCAGGCGCTCCACAAGGAAATGCTGGAGGTTTTCTATCAGCCCCAGGTCGATGTCATGACAGGGCGTGTATGTGGCATGGAAGCGCTGGTAAGGTGGAATCATCCGCAACTTGGCCCTCTGGCACCGGAAGTCTTTATCGCGGTGGCTGAAGATGTGGGGCTGATTGCGGAGATCGGCGAATGGGTGTTGAAAACGGCGTGTAAACAATGCAATGCCTTTCACCAGGCGGGCTATTCAGACCTTCGCATTGCAATCAACATCTCTCCATACCAGTTGCGTCATGTGAACATGTGCGATCTTGTAAGCCGTTCGCTTTCAGAAGCGGGACTTGATCCAAAGTTCCTGACCCTTGAAATTACCGAGAGTTTGGCAATATCCGATGTCGAAGAGACCCTGGAGACAATCAGACTTCTGAGCCTGATGGGGGTTAAGCTCGCACTGGATGATTTTGGGACAGGCTACTCGTCCTTAAGTTATATACACAGCCTGGCAGTGGATTATTTGAAGATTGATCGAAGCTTTGTCAAAGAGCTGCCCACGCATGCCGGTGGGCTGGTTGTGGCACAGGCTATTACGCGCATGGCCAAGGCGCTTAATCTGGGCGTTATTGCCGAAGGGGTAGAAAGCCTGGAACAGCTTAATTGCCTCAGGAAAATGGGTTGTGATGTCTATCAGGGATTTTATTTTTCCGAAGCCTTGCCTGCAGCCCAGATTGACTTGATGCTGGGCAGGGAATGGAACGCTACAGCTTTATGAATGCTGGCTTCCCAATGGTATTATGTACTCCCCAATTTGTTTATTTAATTTAAACTAATTTTGGGCACCATTGCATCGTTTGAAATGTAGTGGAGTGTAAAATGCCATTTAATGCCAACGTCCTGATACTGGATTCTGACTCGGAACGCCGGAGCGAGCTGGGCCGAAAGCTGGCAATGAGCGGCTATTCTGTGAGCCATTTTGGTGCCGTAGCAGAAGCTGAACCCACTTTGGTGGACGGTTGGTTTGATACAGCTATTGTTGAGCTTGAGGTGAAAGCGGATGGCTCTGCCAATATTGAGGCCACGCGTGCAATAGCTAACCGTCTTAAAGTCATTTCAAAGAATACCCATCTGCTGACCGTAATTATGGGCACATTGTCGAAAGGCACTGATCCTGCGGTCCTGCTGTCAATAGGGGCAGATGAATTTCTGCAGCGTCCCATTGAAGATGGCATGCTGCTGAGATGTTTGAGCAGCTTTATGAGGTTGGGAGTTATGCAGGCGGAATATCAGCGCCGGCTCCAGACCAACAGTGACTTTGGCATCAACAGTGAATTTGACAATGAGTCGGATTCAGCTGCTACAATCGTGACAGAGTCGACACGCGTTCTGGTTCTGGGCAGGGACGAAACGCATATTCGGACCCTTGAACATATTCTGGGGGACTGGATGGACTTTGTTTGTGTCTGGTCGCCGTCTGCAGCAATAGACCAGCTGAACCGTTCCGGCTATGATGCCTGTATTGTTTTGGCTGACGAGAATAATATTAATTATACGGATTTTGCTCACGAGCTTCGCCGGCAGGCCATGTTATATCACCTGCCGTTGCTGATTTTAGGAACCGAAGAATTGTTGGGTGACGGTTCAGAAGCCCTGGGGGCCGGGTACAATGATGTACTGGCCGGACCGATCAATGGACAGTTGCTATTTGCGAGGCTTATGGCGTTGGTCGCGCAGGAACATTACCGCCAGCGTTTGCGGAATGCCTATGTAAACGAGAAAGACAACAAGGTCACTGACTCGCTCACCGATCTTTACTCCTATGGTTATTGCCTGACGCATCTCCAGTACGAGATAGAAGATGCCACCAAATATGAAAAGAATCTGAGTGTCGGGTATCTGTCGATCAGCGGCATGACCGAAATTAACCGGGAGCATGGCTATCCGGCCGGAGATTAACTTATTCGCCAGTTGGGACACCTGCTGGCACGATTAACGCGCGGGGAAGACCTTGTTTCACGTTACGGCGGAGATGAGTTTTGCCTTATTCTTCCCGGAACATCATCTGATCGTGCGCAGATTGTCGTGAAGCGCCTGATGAATGTGATTGAAAACACGCACTTTGCCATTCCCGGGGTACAAAATGCGATTAGTGTCTCCATGATGTCAGGGGCCAACGGGATGGAAGTGGGGGAGATTGCAGAGACTTTTGTGGATCGTGTGCGATCTCAGGCTGGCAGTTACACGAAGACAAGGTCTGCGGGTCGACGTATCGGTTGATATTAGCTATCCTGCAGTAAATTGGTAACGCAGGATATAAAATGCAAGTTGATATTATTTCGGATACCGTCTGCCCCTGGTGCTATGTGGGGAAGCGTCGGCTGGAAGCGGCTATGGCGGCACGCCCTGAAATCCGGTTCGAACTCGAATGGCGGCCTTTTGAGCTTAATCCTGATATGCCTTTGGAAGGGCTAGATCGCCAGACGTATCTTGCCGAAAAGTTTGGTGGTGAAGAGCGGGCGCAGGCGATTTACAAGGCCGTGGAAGACGCTGGTCACGAAGCCGGCATAGATTTTCAGTTTCAAAATATAAAGCGGATGCCGAACAGCCGGGCGTCACATCAGGTGTTGATGTGGGCACGGACAACGGGCCACCAGAATGAAATTGCGGAGCGATTGTTCCGGGCCTATTTCACGGAGGGGCTGAATATCGGTGATTACAGGGTCCTGACCGACATCGCGGGCGAGGTGGGGATGGATGCCAATCTTGTCGGGCTGCTGCTGCAAAAAGGCTCTGACGCCGAGCAAATCGGAGAGTTGGAGAAGATTGCGCATGAGATGGGCGTCACCGGGGTGCCGTGTTTTGTTATTGAAAGAAAATACGCCATTGTCGGCGCTGAAAGCAGCGACAAATTTTTGCAGGTATTTGACGGCATTATAGCTGAGCAGGCCGCCTCGCAGGAGGCGTAGTTTTTTAGGCCTCGACAGCTTTCGCGATTTTGGCCAGTCCTTTTGCCAGCATCAAGGCACCTTCCAGTCGCGCGTCCGTGCCCTCCCACCGGCGAATATAGACCAGTTTGTGGTCTGACCTCAGTTTCGCGGTGCCGGGTTGTTTGGAGATAAACTCAACCAGTCCCATGGGGTTGGTAAATTTATCCCGGCGGAACGAAATAATGGCGCCCTTCGGTCCCGTCTCGATTTTCTCGATACCAGCCTGACGGCAAAAGGCCTTGATCCGGATAATTTTCAGAAGATGTTCCACTTCTTCCGGCAAGGGACCAAAGCGGTCAATCAGTTCGGCCGCAAAGCCTTCGATCTGTTCGCGCGAAGTCAGTTCGGCCAGACGCCGGTAGAGCCCCATACGCAAATTCAGATCTGCCACAAAATGCTCCGGAATCATGACGGTGGCTCCCACATTAATTTGCGGTGACCATACGCTGTCATCTGTATCTGCTTCCATACCGCCGGCGCGGGCTTCAGCCACGGCTTCTTCCAGCATCTGCTGATAAAGTTCAATGCCGACTTCACGAATATGGCCGGATTGTTCCTCGCCCAGCAAATTACCGGCGCCGCGAATATCCAGATCATGGCTGGCAAGGGTGAACCCGGCTCCCAGCGTGTCAAGAGACTGTAAAACCTGCAGGCGGCGATCCGCATTGGGGTTGAGAATTCTATTCGGTGGCAGCGTCATATAGGCATAGGCGCGGGTTTTGGAGCGTCCAACCCGGCCGCGCAGCTGGTAAAGCTGTGCCAGACCAAACATGTCCGCCCGGTGAATGATCAGGGTATTTGCCGTCGGTATATCCAGACCGGATTCCACGATGGTGGTTGAGAGCAGCACATCGAACGCCCCGTCATAAAAGGCATTCATGACATCGTCAATCTGCCCGGGGGGCATCTGGCCATGGGCAATGGCAACCTTGACTTCCGGCACATGTTCGTGCAGGAATTTGCGGGCTTCATCCAGATCTGCAACCCTTGGGCAGACATAAAAGCTTTGACCTGCCCGGTATTTTTCGCGCAACAGGGCCTCACGGATGACCATGGGGTCCTGCGGCAGCACAAAGGTGCGCACAGCAAGCCGGTCAACCGGCGGGGACGCAATCAGGCTCAGGCCCTTCATACCACTCATCGCCAGCTGCAGGGTCCGCGGTATGGGTGTTGCGGTCAGGGTCAGGACGTGAATGTCGGCCTTCAGCTGTTTTAGCTGCTCTTTATGGGCAACGCCAAAATGCTGCTCTTCGTCGATGATCAGCAGGCCAAGGTTTTTGAACTGGATATTTTTTGACAAAAGGGCATGGGTGCCTACAACAATCTCGACGGTGCCTTCCGCCAGACCCTTGCGGGTCAAGGTCGCCTCCTTTGCAGGGGCGAGACGGGACAAATGCCCAATACGGACAGGCAGGCCCCTGAACCGCTCTTCAAACGTTTTAACATGCTGGCGGCAAAGCAGGGTTGTCGGAGTAACAATAGCGACCTGTAGCCCCGACATGACAGCCAGAAAAGCGGTCCGCAGGGCCACTTCGGTTTTGCCGAAGCCGACATCACCACAAATCAGGCGGTCCATGGGTTTGCCTGACCCCAGATCCTCAATCACATCGGATATGGCGCGTAACTGGTCCTCTGTCTCCGAATAGGGGAAGCGGGCACAGAATTCGTCATATAGACCTTCCGGGGCATCAATTGTTTCTGCTGTACGGAGCGCACGCGCCGCCGCAGTCTTGATCAACTCATCCGCCATTTCCCGAATGCGTTGCTTCAATTTCGATTTGCGGGCTTGCCAGGCCTGTCCGCCCAGCTTGTCCAGCTGAACGGTCATGCCTTCCGAACCATAGCGGCTCAGAACATCAATATTTTCAACCGGCACATACAGCCGGTCGCCGCCAGCATATGTCAACAGAACGCAATCATGGGCAGCCCCGGAAACCTCAATGGTTTTCAAGCCTTCGAATTGACCGATGCCGTGATCAATATGAACAATATAGTCGCCTGTCTGCAGGGAGGATGCCTCGGTCAGAAAGTTCTCGGCTTTCCGGCTGCGTGTCGATTTGCGAATGAGGCGGTCACCCAGAATATCCTGTTCGGTGATCAGGGCGGCGTCGGCGGTCTCAAACCCGTGTTCCAGTGCCACCAGTATCTGGCCCACCGTGTTTGTAGACAGGGTGGCGGCATCAGACCAGGTATCAATCATGGTCAGCTGCCCCAGCCCGTGATCCTGTAATACATTGGTCAGGCGTTCTCGGGCACCGGCACTGTAACTGGCAATAAAGACACGCTTTTTCGCCTTTTGCAGCGTGATAATGTGCTGGCGCAGGGCATCGTATACGTTGATGTTTTCCTGGGATCTTTCCGGCCCGAAGTCGCGCCCGAGTTTGCCGCCCAGATCTACCGAATTTTCATTTTCAGGCTCATGATACGGTGTGAATTGCCTGACGCGAAAGGCGCCAATTGTTGTCTGCCACTCTTTTTCATCAAGATACAAACGCTGTGGCGGCAGGGGATTATATTTTATGCTGTTACGGCTGGATTTTTGATCAAGCGTTTCGCGTCGTGCTGCGTAATAATCCGCAATATCCGAAAACCGGCTTTCAAGTGCTTCACTGGCAAGATGGTCCAGCGTGATCAGAACATTTGGCAAATAGTCGAATATGGTTTCAAGCTGTTCATGAAACAGGGGCAACCAGTGTTCGGCCCCCTGATGGCGTTGCCCTTCGGTAACGGCTTCATAGAGCGGATCTTCGCCGGTGACAGCGCCAAATTCGGTAATGTAACCCGAACGAAACCGCCGGATTGCGGCCTCATCCAGCATGATCTCGTTGGCGGGCCGTAAAATGGCACCGTCAACGCGTCCCTCTGATCGTTGGGACAAGGGATCAAAGCTGCGTATGGTATCAACTTCGTCACCGAACAGGTCAATACGTAACGGGGCGGTTGCACCGGCAGGGAAAATATCAATGATCCCGCCGCGGATGGCAAACTCTCCGGCTTCCATGACGGTCCCGGCGCGGGTATATCCGTTGGAAGTCAGAAAACCGGTTAAATTTTCGATATTCAGAACGCTGCCTTTTGCCAGCGCAAAGGAAGCAGAAGCAACACGTTCACAGGCTGGCAAGCGTTGCGAAGCGGCATTGATGGTCGTAATGATAACGCGCGGCTTGTCCTGATCAGCGGCGACCAGATGGCTCAGCACGGTCATGCGCCGGGCCGCAATGTCTGCATGTGGCGAAACCCTGTCATACGGCTGACAGTCCCACGCGGGGAAGGTGAGTATTTCAACATCGGGTATGTAAAATGCCAGTTCATCCGCGATGGCAAACATGCGGGCATCATCACGGGCAATATGCAGCACTTCAGCGCGTTCTTCACCTTGCGCCAATCCGTTGATGATGTTGGCGATGGTGAGGGCATCCAGCCCTTCGGGGACGCCCGATACAACCAGGCGGTCGCTGCTGCCAAGAATTTTAGTTGTCTTGTTCAACTTGTGATATCAACATAGTCCAGAGATTGAAGGCGTGTCATGACAATGGTTTTAAAGCGCTCGGGCGGCTCGCGATTACTGGTGACCCAGCTGACAATGTCTACATCCGGTTCTTCAATCAGGTCTTCATAAAGGTCCAGTTCATGCGCGTCCATTTCGCCAAGATATTTATCGGCAAAATTTCCAAGCAGGATATCAGCTTCTTTCGAGCCACGGTGCCAGCTTCTGAAACGCAGTCGTTTGCGCCTTGTGGCAATATCTTCTTGTGCCGTGTCTGACATGGGATACAAATAACCTCGTGATTGGACTTGCGCGCGCACCATAAGTTATGGTCGAACTTCAGTCCAGTATTTAGAATAGTCAGTTTTCAGGATAACGGGTCCCAATGCGTCCGGAAATATTATTCTCTCTTTTTGCGCCCATTACCAAACTGGCGGGTATTGGCCCGCGACTTGGCGGCTTTTTCGCAAAGATAGGGCTGGAGAAATATGTGGATCTGGCGTGGCATTTACCTTCCAGCCTGATTGACCGACGGTTTAGCCCCGATGTCGCGGATGCGCCAGACGGTGTAATCGCGACCCTGACAGTGACGGTCGGTCGTCATGACAGACCACCAGCAAAAAGCCGCAGGCCATATCGCATACAATGTTTCGATGACACAGGCCCGTTGACGCTGGTCTATTTTCACGCCCACGGGGACTATCTGCAAAAGCAATTACCCGTCGGCGAGGTGCGTATCGTCAGTGGCCGGGTTGAGCATTTCGGCGAAGGTCTGCAGATGACCCACCCTGACTATGTGGTTTCCCCGGCCGAGCGCAACAGCCTGCCTTTGCTGGAACAGGTCTACCCGCTGACCACCGGGGTCAGTGCCAAGGCCATGGCCAAGGCCGTCGAGGGGGCAATTGCCGATTTGCCTGATTTGCCCGAATGGCTGGATACGGCGTATAAGGAAGCCCGCCATTGGCCGGACTGGAAAGCGGCGGTGCTGGCGGCACATGCGCCGGCAGATCAGGCGGATCTGTTGCCCACAAGCCCGGCACGGGCCCGGTTGGCTTATGACGAGCTACTGGCGAACCAGCTGGCCTTGGCCCTTGTGCGCCAGCGGATGCGTCGTCGCCGGGGCCGGGCGCAGTCGGGTGATGGCCGGTTACGAGCCAGGGTGCTCGCAGCCTTGCCCTATGATCTTACGGGCGCGCAAAAGCGATCGCTTGCTGAAATTATCAACGACATGTCTGCAGAGGCAGCCATGCTTCGTTTGTTGCAGGGCGATGTCGGCAGCGGCAAGACGATTGTTGCCCTGTTGGCCATGCTGGCGGGGGTAGAGGCGGGGGCGCAGGCAGCGCTGCTGGCACCCACCGAAATACTGGCACGCCAGCACCTCAAGACCCTGGAGCCGCTTGCGGCAAAGGCGGGTGTGCGTATTGCCATCCTGACCGGGCGAGACAAGGGGAAGGGGCGCGAGCAAATCCTGGCCGATCTGGCCTCAGGTGACATCAACATACTGATTGGGACACACGCACTGATTCAGCAGGATGTGGAATATCATGATCTGGGGATTGCGGTCATTGACGAGCAGCATCGTTTCGGTGTGCATCAGCGTCTGGCACTGGCTGCCAAGGGGCGCGCGCCTGCCGATGTGCTGGTCATGACGGCAACACCCATTCCCCGAACCCTGACACTGACTGTGTACGGAGATATGGATGTGTCCCGTCTGGATGAAAAACCCCCGGGGCGTCAGCCGATTGATACCCGGACCATTCCGGTCAGCCGATTATCCGAAGTGATCTCTGGCCTCCAGCGTGCGATCGCCAGCGGGGCCCGGGCTTATTGGGTGTGCCCGCTGGTTGAAGAATCCGAAGTCAGTGACATGGCGGCAGCGTCGCAACGCCACGAGCAACTTCAGAAAATATTCGGGCCACGTGTGGGGCTGGTTCATGGTCGCATGAAAGGACCGGAGAAGGATTCTGTCATGGCGGCTTTCGCCGCTGGCGAGATTGATATTCTGGTGGCGACCACCGTTATTGAGGTCGGGGTGGACGTTCCCGAAGCCACTATCATGATTATTGAACATGCCGAGCGGTTTGGTTTGTCCCAATTGCATCAGCTGCGTGGGCGTGTCGGGCGAGGGGGAGAGCGATCCACCTGCCTGCTGCTGTTTGCGCATCCGGTCAGTGAAACGGCCAAAGCGCGGCTTGGTGTCATGCGTGATACGGAGGACGGTTTCCTGATCGCGGAACAGGATTTGAAACTGCGTGGTGCTGGCGAGCTTCTGGGCACCCGACAGAGCGGATTCCCGGAGTTTCGACTGGCTGATATTGATGCCCACAGTGATTTGTTGGCTGCAGCCCGGGATGATGCCAATCTGATTCTGAACAAGGACCCGGGCCTTAAATCGGCCAGAGGAGAAGCGTTGCGGGTGTTGCTATACTTGTTCGAGCGGGATGCAGCGATCAAATATCTTCAGTCCGGCTAGAGCAGATTCAATTTAATCCTGGTCATATCCTGCTGCAGCAAAGTAGTTGATGGGTTCTTTTGGCTGGAATTGCTTGATAGCTTTGGCGACGATTGCCCATACTTCATCCATGGTGCGCGCTGCGGCTTGAATTCCGGACTGTATGGCGGGAGATATAACAGGCTTGCCCACACCGTGTCCTGCTGAATTTATTTCAGCATCCATATACCCCATAGATGCTGAAACAAGTTCAGCATGACAGTATAAATCACATTAATGCGTCCTGACCCTGTGAAGACAATGAAGCACAGATCAAGCCGCACGGGAACCCCCGGAATGACTCCGAATATGTTGAAATCGCTCTAGCGTTCCTGTGACCTGGCGTCGGTGACATGGTCAATCTGGCTTGCAGCTTTTGCCCGCTCGCGCAGTTCTTGCGGCGATACCAGCCCGGCCGAGATCACATATTTAACGCCTTCATCGACAGTCATATCCAGATATATCAGGTCTTCCTTACGGGAAAACAACAAAAAACCGGACGTTGGGTTGGGAGTTGTCGGCAGGAAGACGTTGATGATATTGCCATCAATTTTTCTCTGAATTTCGCTGCGGTTCACAGCACTGACAAACCCGATGGCCCATAGGCCGGGGCGGGGATACTCCACCAGAACGACATCCTGAAAAGAGGTTGAATTTGAGGAGACAACGGTTTCGAATATTTGCTTCAGCGTACTGTAGATGCTGCGAACAATGGGCATCCGGGCCAGCATTTTTTCACCCGTACGCAGCAGGAACCGACCGAAAATATTCGCGGTCAGCGCACCCAGAATTGTCAGGACCACAATAACCAGAATAAGGCCCAGACCGGGGAACGGAAAACCCAGATAAGTCTCGGGGTTGAAGCGGTGCGGTATAAGAGGGGTTATCCAGCCATCTATTGTGCCGATAAAGCTCCAGACAAGATAGGTTGTGATGGCAAGTGGTGCTGTGACCACCAGACCCGTGAGGAAGTAGTTTCTGACCCGGTGAAGCACGCCGTGGCGCGGTGCCGGCGGCAGGTCAGGCATTGGGTCGGGCGTGTTTTCCATTCATCATGTCCGTAAAATGGCCAGCTTATAATGATAGCCGCGCCTGATATATAAGCTCTGGCGCTGGAATATCAACGGGCTGACTGTTCCTGATTTGATAATCTTGCTGCCAGAATTTTTTCCACAAGATCCAGATCTTCAACCTTGTCGACATCAATAGCGGCTTCGACAATGGGCATTTTCAGAAGTGCAGTCCGGATGCCGATAACTTTTCCCAGCCGGGTAATGGCATCACTTGCTGAATCAAGTCGTAAAAGAAACCGAATAAGATTCCCAAGGCCAAGCTTTACCGCCATCCGCCACGGCTTTTTGCGATCCTGCTCCAGTTTTCTCCAGAATTGCGGGGCTGCAAGTGCCTGCACATTTAAAAGGGCAAAGAGATTACAACCGGAATAGCCATCGTCCCGGAATTTGATAAAGGTACGATGTGAACCGGGATAGGCCTTGCGATAAAGCATGGCAGGTACAAGCGCCACGGTGGCGTCAGCTTTGTTTCCTGCCAGCTGTTCCTGGGCATGACGACAAAAACAATCCAGCATTTCAACAGTCAATAGCGCATGATCGGCTGTCACAATCAGACAGGGCGTGGCGTTCCCGCTGTCTGCTATGGCCTGCATTGTGCTGGCGGCAGGTGATTGCGCGGGGGAGACGATTTCCAGTCGACCATCATCAATCATTGGACCGGTTTGAGGCAGGGCCTCCCGGATGGCATCGGCGTCTACACATACTATAATGCGGCCAATCCAGGGACTTTGCTCCAGCGTCGCCAGAACCCGCAAGATCATGGGTGTGCCTGCAACAGGTGCAAAAGCCTTGAAGGCAACATTGCGAGCTTCTGCAACGGGGTCAGCGGGACCGCGGCTGCCCGCCAGAACAATTGCGGTGAATACCGGGTTTGTTGTCATGATGAGCCGAGACTTTTGCCGAAGACCCTGTAGGTTTTATATTTTTCGCAATCCATGCGTTCAAGAATGGATCTCATGCGGGTATTATCTTCAAGTATCCAGGATAATTCAGCATGTGGAACACCTGTACCTGCCGCATTGATACGAATGGCTTCAATCAGCATGAAGGCAATAGCAGCACCATAAGGTGAATTTTGTATGCTGCGGCGGACACCCATCAGGGGAACACGAACAGTACGAAACCGACTCATTTTCAGCCACCAGAGCAATTTAATCCATCCAAAAGGAAAGAGCTTGCCGCCGATTTTCTGCGAGATTTCGTTTATGTTGGGCAGTGTCACCATCATGCCAACCGGTTCACCGTCCAGCTCTGCAATATAGACAAAGTCTTCCCTGATCAGCATCTTCAGACTATCAGCCGTATATTTCAGTTCAGCGTCGGTCATGGGGACATAGCCCCAGTTATCCTGCCAGGCATCATTGAGAATATCCAAAATGATGGAGAGGTCCTCGTTATAGGATTTCATATTGATCTGGCGGAGTTTCAGGCGGTTCTGGCTTTTGATCCGGGCAATCATCTTGCAGATCGCCGGTGGCATCAGGGATTCGCGGATATCCCGATAATAGGCGTATAGATCCTGAACCTTTGCATAACCTGTGGTCTCAAGCAATTTGGCATAAAAGGGGCGGGAATGCCCCATCAGCATCATGGCCGGTTTATCAAACCCGTCGACCAGAATACCGGGCTCTTCAGCCAGCGTTACGCAATAGGGGCCGTAAATCTTTTCCATGCCGTTCGATGAAAGCCAGGTTTCAGCGGCGTTGAGCAGGGCTGTGGCCGTTTCAATGTTGTCTTCACATTCAAAAAAGCCAAAGTTGCCGATATTTTCGCCCAGATGCCGGATTGCATGATCGTCAATTTGTGCGCTGATGCGTCCCACAGGCGTCTTTCCCCGCCAGGCAACCCAGTATTGTATTCTGGCATGATCAAAATAGGGGTTTTTATCGGGATTTAGCCTTTCTTCCAGTTCCATCCTCAGAGGAGGAGTCCAGTGCGGGTCATCTGCATAGATGAGGAAGGGGACTTGATAGAAAGCTTTTGAAGGTTTTTTACTGTCTATCCGCTCAAGGCGTAATGGTTGAGTCATTCAGCCCCGATCTTATGAGGAAACATTCTGACGACGCTCGCGAGGCGTATCCGGGCCCAGACCGCCAGACAGATTGGCGACCCATGGATAATCACGTGCTTCTTCCTCGGTATATCCAAGGTTGAAAACCGTGGGGCTTTTCCGGCGTTCTCCAACCCGGCCATAATATGTGCGGAACAGGCGATCCCAGCCGTAATTTGTGATGCCGTAATTACCATTTTCATTGTGGAAATGATGGGCCAGATGAAGCTTCTTGATGCGCTTCAGAAATTCACTTTTGGGCTTGTAGGCCAGATGCTGGATGCAATGACAGAATTCGTAAACGCACGTTGTGAAGACGCCTGTCGCCAGCCCTGTCGCAGCACCGCCAATACCATCGATGGCATAACCAACCGGCAAGGTGACCAGCAAGACGGTCGGCAGCGTTGTATACAGCGCGCCAAACAAAATCGACAGGTCATGTGGATCCTGATGGTGATCATAGTGAATACGTTTCCACACAGGTGCTGTAATGGGAGAGCGAAACAGGAACCGCCCATGCAACACATAGCGGTGCAGCAGATACCAGGCCAGCGGATACAGGAAGATGACCAGAGCGATAATGCCGAGGTGTGGCAACAGGGAGGTATAGTGGGTCAACGCAACATACGTGCTGATAACGCCAATCACAATATAGGCCTGAATGGCGTAATACTGGAAATAGGCAATAATCAGCTGGCGCAAGTCCATCTTGTTCAGATGATGCGTACGATTATTCCAAAACCCAAAACGACCAAACAAAGACTTATACTCCGGATTATCCATCGGGCTTTTTTGGCACAAATGTACCGTCAAGCATAGGAAAAAAGCTCAGACTTTGACAGAGGCCACGCCTGATAACATAACAATGCCCAATAAATGAGGCGACATCAAGACATTGGCGCAGGTGACGGGCGGAAAGGTCAGTGGCGTATCCAGCGTGCAATGCGACCAAATGCCGCTGCGTCTCTTGTATCGAAGCCCCATTTCAGCAAAAGCCAGAAAGAGAAAAACATGCCCGAGATGCCCGTGACAAATCTGGCCAGCGGGCCCCAGGGCGTTATAAATGTGACCAGAATGACAATGGCGAGCGCACCAGTAAAGGAAAACAGGATCGGTCGCAGGATGCGTTTGCTATAGGGTTGCTGGCGGTACATGAGATATACCTCACCCATACCGGCAATGGCCGTGATATTCAGGCCGATGGCCGCTGCAACAGCGGCGCCCTCGATCCCGTAAACAGGTGTGAGCTGCCACAGCAGCAAGGCCGAGATGCCAATGCCGGTCGATGAATTAAGCAGGGGTAGCCAGTGGTTGCCCAGCATTTCGATCAGGGCGGCGGCAGGGCCGGTTGCGGCTTCAATGGCGCGGCCTATGCTAAGAATAATGATCACGCTGCCTGCTGCGAGAAATTCCGGGCCGACCATCGCCAGAAAATCCATTCTCAGAATAATGATGACCGTCGCGACCGGTACAAAAATCGAGCAGATCAGACGTGTGGCAAAGGCATACATTTCATGCAGCCCTTGTGGCCCTGTTTCGGCGTTTTTGGCAGAGGCCAGTGGCGCCATGACATATTCGAAGCTTTGCAGAACCACCTGCAGAACACTAACCAGCTTGCGGGCGACAGTATAAACAGCGACGGCGGTAACACCTGCTGCACCGGGCATAATGAAGTTCAGGACAAAGATTGGCAGATTGGAATGCAATGCCTTTAAAACATTTGATACGGCCATTGGCGCACCGAAATTCAACAGGCTGCACAGAACCCTTGGACTGATGCCGACAGTGATCAGCTTTTTGAGCGAATAATGCTTGCGCAAAAGTTGAAGGCTTATGAAAACCGTTACCGAGAGGGCCAGCAGATGGGAAATAAACAGGCCGTAAAGGGTAAAGCCCATCAGGAAGAAAACAACACCCGCAACCATCCTCAGGCCCTGTTCATAGAAGATACGTACTTTTACTTCTGGTCCAAAGGCACGACGGGCGCGTACCGCACTGGTGCTGACCTCCAGAAATGTCCACAAGGGCAGGGCCCAGACATATATCCGGATAATCGTGACCAGATCTCCGGCAACGCCTTCGTCAGTATTGATGAACGTGGCGAGCACGGGGGCGAGCATATATATGGTGCTGGCAAAACACAGGCTCAGAATGAATGAGACAAGAAACGAGATGGCCAGCACACGGTGTACCTCGTCTTCGTCTTTCTGGGATGCGACAAACCTTTGCAAGGCTGTCGTCATGGCAAAACTTGCACCGTTTGATGTGAAAAGAATATACCCCCACAACAGGAAGAAAAGACCAAGGGTGGGGGCACCATAAAGCTTGGCAAAAATAATAACGCTTAACGGTTCAATCAGGGCACCAAGCCGTCCCAGAAATGCAAGTCCGGCACCCCTGGCCATGGTCTTTGAATCGCGTCTGGCGTTTGCTTCGTCTTCAGTCATCAGTTCTTTTCAAACCTCGACTCATTCTTCTGTGTACAGAAGAATGGTGGCACCTATCAGGCAGAACATTATAAACGCACTGCAAGAGGCGAGAAGGGGCGGAAGTTTGCCAAATTCGCCCATGGCGGCGATCATGTTGTCAAATACGAAATAGCCGAACCCAAGGGCCATACCAGATAAAATACGGATGAAAAGCATGCCTGAGCGCTGGACTCCAAACCCGGCAAGAGCGGCAAGCAAGGGCATGATGATACTGGCGGCCGGTTCGGCAATTTTCCGGTACAGGGCTGATATCATCGCGTTGGCAGGCTGTCCGGTCGGGATCAGTCTTTGAACGGCGCGATACAGCTCAATGATAGAGACATGAGCCGGCTTGACCGAAAGGGCCAGGAATCTTTCGGGTTCGATATTGACAGGCCATGGCGTGGAGGCTTCGGTCGTGGTTTCATGACGGTTAAGATCAAACCGTCGCACATCAAACATGGTCCACTGATTATTCTGGAAAACAGCGAAGTCCCCCTTGGCAATGAAGGCAAGACGACCCTGCGGATCCCGCTCAAACTGCGTAATGTCATCCAGCACAAGGATTTTTCCGTTGCGCGTTATCTGCTGGACCCGAATAATGGTATTGTCTTCCATGACCCAGACTTCTTTAGAAGACGCAGGGGGAGGAGGAATATCAGTAGCATAGCCATTTGCCTGCCAATGGTTGAGCGCAGCACTGGTTTTAACCTTGACGGATTCGTTAAAGGCAAAGTGGGCCAGGGCAATAATAACGGAAACCATGATCATCGGGGTCAGAACCCGGTAGGCGGACATGCCAGCGGATTTCATAATGACAATTTCACTGGCAGTATTCAGCCCTGCCAGAGTCATGATGGCGGCCAGAAGGGCCGTAAAGGGAATAAATTGTGACAGAATTTCGGGGAAACGCAGGCCGATATATCGGACTGTAGACATGTAACTGGCGCCGGTTCCCGCCATAATTTCATCAGAGTTCGCCATCAGATCAAGCATTTGCAGAATGATGCAAATGCCAAAGACGAGGCCTGCAAAACGTGTCGCATAAGATTTTGCAACATAGCCAAACAGAACCTTGCTTTTGACGCTGGCCATCAGATGGTTCTCCTTGCCCAGCGCAGCAGTACGCGGCCCGCGCTCCGCATGCCGTCCCAGAAGGATTGCAGGCGACCCAGTGGCACGCCCCCAACTTCATAGGCAGCGACATAAAACAAACGCATCCCCAGGGCCGTGAAAGCCAGTGTAGGAGCCCAGATGGCCCAGAATATGCCGATTTCTCCCGTGACGGCGAAATTTTCACCGAATTCAAGGCCCTTATGGAGCACAATCATAAGGGTGAGCCCCACCGTAATGCCCAATGCGCTGGTGGAACGTTTGACAACCATACCCAGTGGCAGGGCCAGAAAGGGAATTACAAGCAAGGACAGGGCCCGCGCCAGCTGCGAATTGAACGGTGCCAGAAAAGGCGCGCTTTTTTTCTGGTCGTCGGCAGCCATGCCTGCCTGCCAAAGCTCTGGCAGGGTCATTTCTCTTGTACCGCCGCCACGCCCCCGAAAGGCTTCAATCGCGGGAAGGTCAATTTTAAGATCGTGCACGGTAAAGGTAAGGACCCGTGGCTGTGCTTGGCTGGGCGATAACTCCAGCAAAACGCCGTCCCGAAGCCTGAGCAGCAGGCTTTGCCTGTCGGGGGTCGTGAAAAAAGAACCTTCCCGTGCGGTGACGGCAAAAATCCGGCCACTTTTCTGCTGCTTCTGAACAAAAATATGGCTCAGGACCGTCCCGTCCTGTCTCGATTCCCCAATACGAAGAGTAACGCCGTCCCCAAAGGAGGTGAATTCGTTGGCCTTGATGCTGGCCCCCAGTGCACCGCTTCGCACGTCAAAGACCAGACCGCTGTAGGCATAGCGGCTATAGGGTTGAATAAAGCCCGTCAGGATAATGCTGAACACAAACAGGATGGAGGCAATCAGCAGTGCAGGTTTCAGCCAGTTCTGCAGGCTGTATCCACATGAAAGCATGGCGTCGAATTCGCTGTTCAGTGATTGCTTGCGTATGGCCAGCTGTATGCCCAGAAAAAAACCTATTGGCAGGGCAAGTCCCAGATAATGCGGGAAAAGGTTTCCCAGCATTTCCCAAACGACCGATACCGGCCCACCCTGATTGATCACAAAGTCAAACAGCCGAAGCATACGTTCAAGCATGAGCAGCATGGCTGCAACGCCCAGTGTTGCGAACAAGGGGTACAGGATATGGCGAATGACGTATCGGTCTACGCGGTTCAGCATTCCGGGTCCAAATAAAAGGGCGAAAAAATCAGTCTGACTGTCGCCCGGGGTGAAAATGTTGCAGACCCGGCAAACTCATTCAATAGATCCCTGACTGTTGGCCTGTGCGGCAAATTCCGCAATTTAGTCAATTATGCACCTTATTATCGTCAAATTCGGCAGGTATCCAGATAAAAGATATAGACCATACCAATATATCATGAAAATGATATTATTGGTGGGTGAGCCTTAACAGAGGGAATTTGAGTATGGCCGAGTGGGAATGGCAGCATAAGGAAGGTCACATCGGGAAGGGAATGGCAATAGCGGGTGCTGTTTTTGTACTGACGGCTGGTTTGTCGGCGGTTGCGTTTGGTGCTGATGCCGCGGATGCCGTAGTTGAAGAGGTCATCGAATACAGTGATACTGAGGGTATGTACGGGCCCGACCCTACCAAATGCATGGGGATTGAGGGTCGTCCGGATATTCGTGTCAACGTCGGGGAGTTGAGAAACAGCAAGGGCAACGTGAGGGTTTCTCTTTATAATCATGTGCCGGAGGATTTTCTCGCCAAGGGCACAAAAATTGCCCGACTGGATGTCCCGGCGGATGAGGACGGGGTGTCGGTATGCGTTTCAGTGCCAAAACCGGGTATATACGCCCTGGCAGTTTTGCACGATACCAACGCTAACGGTCGTTTTAATCTAACCAGCGATGGCGGGGGTTTTTCCCGTAATCCCAAGATTTTATTCTCCCAGCCGTCGCATGACGAAGTTGCTTTTTTTGTTGGGTTGGAAGGGATGGAACAGGATATAGAGGTAAACTATCCGATTGCCAAAAATTCGAAGCCAAAGGTGCGGCGAAGGCACTGACCATTAAAACAGCATATATTTCTCTCTAAAACCAATCTTGTGCAAGAATTTCTGTTCTCATGAGGCGTGGCTATGTATAAGTCATGACCTTGGAGCAGCTGCGGAGGCTTTTTTTAAAGTTGTTGAAACCGCAGTTTAATTTCAAAATGAGTCGGGATACCGTGACATGAGTCTTGTTGCCGTTTTAAGCAATCCGCACAGTACGCGGAACAAGACGGTCATGAACCGGGTGCGGCAGGTTATCGCCCGGCACAGGGACGTCTTCCATTTTGAAATAGATGCCATTACGGATATTTCCGAAGGCCTTCGTCATTTTGCAGACAGCGGGGCCGATCTGCTGGTAATTAACGGCGGTGACGGTACCATTCAGGCGACTTTCAGTTGCCTGTTTAATGAAAAGCCGTTTAAAAAACTGCCGCGAATTGTTATTCTGCCGGCAGGTCGCACCAACATGATTGCAGAAGATCTCGGGGCCTGGGCCCCAAGACCTTATGAAGTTTTGGATAGATTACTTGAAGACCTGAAGACAGACGATCTTCGCAAGTCTACTGTAACCCGCCATATACTTTCGGTTGAAGGTCTTCGCAACCAGCCAACAATTTACGGTATGTTTTTTGGCACGGCTGGTATTGTGCATGGCATCGAGCTGTGCCGGAAAAAAATATATCCTCTGGGTCTGCCAAATTTTCTGGCACATAGTCTGGCCATTGCCACGCTTGCCGTTTCAGTGTTGCGGGGGCCGAATTCCCCAAAGAACCTGTTCAGGACAGACCCCATTCATGTCAAGCTGGGCAACAAGGGTGCTGTGGTCGGTGTCTATGCCGTCATGATTGCAACGACACTTGAGCGTCTGGTGCTGGGGCTTAGGCCCTTTGTCAGGGAAGGCAAGGGCAATATGAAGTTTGCCAGTGTTGAATTGATGCGTGGTACACTGCTGAAAGCTCTCAGCTACACTATTCTGGGCCGGACCCGTGATCGGCCAAATGAAGGGATTGTCGTGCGGAATGTGACGCATCTTCAACTTAGGCAGAATTGTCTGGTGACGATTGATGGCGAGCTTTACCAAACCGGCGAGAATCAGGAACTGACTTTATCGACACCGCATAGTCTTGAATTTATCCGGGTGTCGAAAAAGCCGATAAAGTCATGAATGCCGGGCGGGAAGGAGAAATTGCCTTGTCCGATCCTGTAGAATGTCAGGTTGAATCCGAATTGAATGTTGTCGCTTCGGAAGATGTCCTGCGCGTCGCCGAAGACATTCGCCAGCGCATGGGGCCGTCGGTTGCGGCTGTCATATTTTACGGTTCCTGTTTGCGCACAGGGGAGCTTGAAGACAAGGTTCTCGATTTTTATGTGCTGGTGGATAATTATATTAACGCCTATGGCATGGGCTGGCAGGCTTTTGCCAATTCGGCGGTTCCCCCGAATGTTTTTTATCTTGAAACACCGGGCGGGGATTTCACGCTTCGCACGAAATATGCCGTTCTTTCGATCACCGATTTCAAATATGGCTGTGGCCCCAGTTTTAATTCCTCCATCTGGGCGCGCTTTGCTCAACCGTGTCAACTTGTCTGGTGCCGGGATCAAGAGGTGCAGGAACTTGTTGTGCTGGGGTTAAGTGATGCCGTGACCACTCTTGTCTCGGAAACGGTTCCTTTAATGCCGGATACATTCACGCCTGAAAAGTTGTGGAGCAGAGCCTTTAGTGAAACCTACAAGGTAGAGCTGCGTTCGGAAAAAGAAGGCAAGGGCCACGCGATATATAACGAATATGCCGATCGTTATAATGGTCTTACGATCGCGGCTATTGAGCGGGGCGGTGTGCCTGTCAGAGCATGTGATCAGGATATTACGCTGTCAGTGGCCCTGCCAACGGGCACTCGCTGGCGGACGGGGCTTGCCTGGATACTGCGCAGGGTTCAGGGGAAGAGCCTGAGCCTGATAAGACTGATCAAGGCTTCGACCACGTTTGATGGTGGTATAGATTATCTGGCCTGGAAAATCAGCCGTCACTCAGGGGTGCAGATTACCGTCAGCCCGTGGCAACGGCGGCATCCCGTGATTGCAGGTCTTCTGATGTTTTGGCGTCTTCGGCGGAAGGGTGCTTTCCGCTAGCGCCGATGACCCCGAGTTCACGACCAAACTTTTCAAACTTTTCCAGAATGGTTGAAATTTGCTGAGGCGTATGGGCGGCTGACAGGCTGCACCGGAGCAGGAACATGCCCTGTGGTGTAGCCGGCGGAAAGGCCAGATTTACATATACGCCGGATTCCAGCAATTTGTGCCAGAATACAACGGCCAGATCCTGTTCCGGTATGGTGACGGCGCAAACGGGGCTGGATAATGCCCCCATTTTGAAACCGAGTTTTTCCAGTCCGGCATGGAGCTGGTTGGCGTTGCGCCACAGATTTTCACGTAGCGACGGTGTGGTCGCGATCTTCTTTACAGACTGGATAGCGCTGGCCACGATGGATGGCGGTAGCGATGCTGTAAAGACGTAGGGTCTGCATACCAGTCTCAGCACGTCAAATTTTGGATGATTGCTGACGCAGAAGCCGCCGATAGTGCCCACACTTTTGCTGAATGTCCCGACAATATAATCAACATCATCTTCGACGCCCATTTCCTGAGCCACACCCCGGCCGGTTTTGCCGAATACGCCCATGGAATGGGCCTCATCCACCAGAATAGATGCCTTGTGCTTGTTCTTGACCTTTATGAATTCGTCAAGCGGGGCCTTGTCACCCAGCATGCTGTAAAGGCCTTCCACAACGATCAGCCTGCCGGCTTCCGGGTCAATGCGGCCCAGCCGCTTGTCAAGGTCTGCCGGGTCGTTGTGCCGGAAACGTATGATTGTGGCATCGCCCATACGACAACCGTCGTATATGCTGGCATGGCAATCAGCGTCAATCAGGATGTAATCCTTTGGGCCTGCCAATGTTGACAGCATTCCCAGATTGGCCTGATAGCCAGTCGAGAAGACAATAGCGCCGGTTGTGCCGTAAAAATCGGCCAGTGTTTGCTCAAGTTCACGATGGCTTGAGTATGTTCCATTCAACACGCGTGAACCGGTTGTGCCGGTGCCCATTGTTTCAAGGGCATTGCGGGCGGCATCAATGCAATCGGCATCAAAGGTCATGCCCATATAGTTATTTGTTCCCGCCAGTATGGTAGGCTTGCCGTTGATAACGGCTTCTGTCTGGGAAATCACTTTTTCCATGCACACCATAAACGGATCAGCATTGGAAAGCTTTTTCTTTGCCTCTATAACGGCGTCAAACTTATCAAACAAATCAGCCACTATGCGTCGCCCTTCAGAATTTTTGTCACTTCGTCAGAAACCTGTCCAACCTTTTCAAGATCCGGCAACCGGTTCAGTGGAACAGTAATATCAAAATGATCCTCGAGTGCTGCGACAAAATCCATAACGGTTAGCGAGTCCAGATCGAGATCAACTGAAAAGCTCGTTTCCCGGGTCAGGGTAATATTCTTTTTGTTGAACGGGGCCAGAAGCTCACATATCTGCTCGAACACATCGTTGTTGGTAATAGCTTTTTCCTGGTCTGACATATAGTTACCGTAATTTCAGGGAGTCTGGTCCCGGTTGTCTGTCGTAATTTTTGCATATTGCACGATTTGGGGGGGCTTTGCCAATCCCTCATCCGTAAAACCGGTTATAAAAATTTCCGCTTTTGATACCAGAGAAGAGTTTCTTCCAATCCCTTTTGTGCACTGATTTCAGGTCGCCAGCTGCAAACATCAACAACCCCGGGGGCATTGCAGACCCAGTCTTCGTGATAAAGTTCCCGGACTTTTCCCACGGTCAGTATCGGCGTTGCTCCAATCAGTGCACTAAACCCCTGATTCAGTAACGCTGCGGCACTTAACATTATCTTTGGGGCAGCAATAAGGCGCGGCGATTTTTTTAAAATTTCAGCGCCCATCGCAATGATATCACCTGGAGAATATCCGTTTTCCTTACCATCAGCGATGGTCAGGATGCGGTTCTTTGCGGTTGACGTATCCACAAGTGCAATCAGGCCTGTGCATAAATCGCGCGCATGGATCAGCGAAACACGATTGGCAGTGCCACCGGGCAGAACGGCAATCCCGTATTTTAGAGGTTTGAAGATTTTCAGGATCTCCATATCACCCGGCCCATACACGGCAGGCGGGCGTATGATTGTCCAGTCCATATCCGGAAAACCCTCCAGTACCGCTTCACCCGCAGCCTTGCTTGCCGCATAATCAGATATATGGGGAGCACGTGCGGCCAGAGAGGATACCATTATAAAGCGGGCATTTGGGGCCTGCATATGGGTTGCTGCAGCAATATTCGCCACGCCTTGGCGATTCACGTGGTCAAAATGCTGCCTGTTGGGGGCCTTGATTGCGCCGGCCAGATGAAAAACAGCATCAACACCTTCTGTCAGGGTGGCGAGTGATTTTGAATTGTCCAGATCACCTTCGATCCAGTCGATGCCGCTTGTTCGTGTGTCGGGGAGAGGTGGCTTGCGGGTCAGGGCGCGAACATGCCAGCCCTGTGCACGCAGCACGTACATCAACTCCCGCCCGATAAAACCGGTTGCTCCGGTTAGCGCCGCCACTCGTTCCATCAATAACTTCCGTGCTCACGACCGAATATGGCCGTTATAAAGAGGCCAGCCGGATTAATTGGCCGCAAGGGCGCCAGACAGATAGTTAATCCGGGCCTTGCTGCGGCTCAGTTTGCCGGAAGATGTGCGGGGCAGCGTGCGCGGCCGAACCAGCACAACGTCACAGGCAACGCCGACGGCTTGCTGGATTTTTTCCCGAACCATATTCTGAAAGGCCTGACGCTCTTCATCATCCTGAACCCGACACTGAACCAATACTGTCGGCACCTCCTCGGCATTAAGACCGGGCAGTGAAATTGCGGCTGTGTCGCCGGAGCGAATACCGGGCAGTTGCTCAACAGCCCATTCAATATCCTGTGGCCAGTGATTCCGGCCATTGATGATGATCATGTCCTTGAAGCGACCGATAATAAAAAGGGATTCACCAATCCGGTAACCCATATCGCCGGTATCAAGCCAGCCATCGTCACTTAACGCTTCCTTCGTAGCCTGCATGTCGTTGTAATATTCTCGCATCACGCTGGGGCCGCGCAACACAATTGCGCCAATTTCATAGTCTTCCAGCGCATTTCCGGCCTTGTCGCGTATTTCTACTTCATACCCGGGAAGAGGCACCCCGCAATTGACAACGGCGCGATAAATCGTGCCATTTGCATGGCCATTCGCATGTCCATTCACGGCTTTTTTTGCAACGGCTGAAAGCGCATTATACTCACCAGCCAGCACTTTTTCGTCAACCATATCAATTTTGATACCGGTATTCAGCGGCATAAAGCTGACAGCCAGCGTGCATTCGGCCAGCCCGTAGCTTGGCACCAGTGCGCGTTCGTCAAATCCTGCTGCAGCAAAGGCTTCGCAGAAATTGCCGAGAACATCAGCACGGATCATATCACCGCCGATGCCAGCCACGCGCCACGAACTCAGATCCAGAGAGGCCAGTGCTTCAGCACCGACACGGCGTGAACAGATGTCGTATCCAAAGGTCGGGCTGTAAGAGACGGTGCCGCGGTTGCGCGAAATAAGGGAAAGCCATTGCATCGGGCGCCGCGCAAAATCTTCAGTCGCCAGATAATCCACCGATACCTGACAGGTCAAAGGTGTCATCAGGCACCCAACCAGCCCCATGTCATGATAGAAAGGCAGCCACGAGACGCAACGATCTTCGTCGGTCAGTTTGACGCCGTGTTCTCCCATGCCGTTGCAGTTGGCCATAAGGGAGCGGTGTGTGACCGCTACACCATGAGGAAAGCGGGTGCTGCCGGAAGAATATTGCAGATAGGCAAGATCGTCGGCATCAGGAAGACGCACATCAACCGGCCCGGACTTAGGACCGAGAGGCAGCTCCCGAAAATTATCCGGTGTCCCAAAGAATTTCAGATCCAGATCGGTTACAGCGTCTTCAACCAGAGACACCATGGCTTCAGGAGAGACGACAACACTGGCGCCACAACTTTTCATTTGCGTGTTCAGTTGCTGGCAATAACCTTCGCGTCCGCCAAAAGATGTTGGTAACGGCAGTGGCACAGGCAATACCGACGCATACTGGCAGCCCAGAAAAAAGGCAACGAAGTCGGCGCTTGTATCGGCAATAATTGCAACCCGGGCTTCTTTTTCAAGACCAAGATATATAAGCCGTTGTCCGACTGCAATCGCCTGCTCACGCAGGATTGCATACGAGGCAACTTCAGAAAGCTGGCCGCGTGCGGAATAAAAATTCAAACCTTTGGTGCCTTGTGCCGCATAATCGACCGCATCAACGAGCGTATCAAAATCAGCATAGCGCCGAGGGAGTGCTTTATCGTGTGTGGGAGTTGGTTCCAGCATTTTTTCCGGTATTTACCAAACCTTGGCAACAATCAGGGAAGAACAGTCGTGATTTTCCCGTAATTGCGGCAACGTCATTAAAGATTCACATGGTGCATTACAGTTCTGGTGTAAAATTCGCAACATTTTTGTAAGCGCAGAATTCGCAAAATAATACTCAAACTGGTTTTGATACGCAATGTGTGATGTATTGGTTTTCATTTATATTATAAATATCAATTGCTTAGCATATTTGTCGCAATTGTGTGATATTTCTGCCTGCTGATCGTTTTATTTTTCGTCGTAGACATTCTGTCCGTATCATTCCTGTATATTGACCTTTTTACATTCGATATACCAGCAGTATTCCCTTGTTGCCTTGTCAAATTACCGGCTTTTGTCATCTGGCGCAGGCAATAATCTTGCCTTCGGAGGGATGAAATCAGGGGTCTGTGCGCGAAAATATCTTGAAAGGGAAGGCCGGTTTTTGCACTCTTCCAACATGAAAAGCAGGATTATGTCGCCAGCGAAAAAGAAACGGGCTGTCTCCGTCGAAGGATTGACAAGGTCTGCCTATCGGTATCTGGAGAAATTCTCCAGCACTGAAGCGCAGGTGTTCAAGGTTCTGTGCCGCCGGATAGACAGGGTGATGACGCGCGAAGCAGACCCGGAAGCTTTGGCGGAGGCCAGGGCAGTTGCCGCCGAGGTTGCACAAAAGTGCAGGGAGCTGGGGCTGGTCAATGACCGTCTGTATGCGTCGGCACGCGCCCGGCGTCTTCTGGCGCGGGGCAAGCCGGTCAGGACCATTCAGGCGGACCTCAGGCATAAAGGTGTGGGCGAGGCAGATCGTGAGGCGGCACTGATGGACCTTCGGGAGGAAACGGGCGGTGCTGACCCGGACGTTCAGGCGGCCATGACGTATGCACGAAAGCGGCGCTTTGGACCTTACCGCACGGCTCGTATATCACGTGAAACCGACGAGGCCCTGAAGCACAGGCGCCACAAGGAATATGCGGCGATGGCCAGAGCCGGCTTTTCCTATGATTTGTGTCGGCAGGCTCTGGAAATTTCCGAATATATCGAAGATGAGCCATTTTCAGATCATCATTTTGACGATTGATTGATCCATTCGAGTGTCCTGGCCAAACCATCTGACAGCGTTTCCTGCGCCTTGATATTCAGTGCTGCGCTGGCCTTTTCCGGACTCCCCAGAGAGCGGTAGATATCGCCGTCGCGTGCAGGCCCGTAATTTATCCCGGGAGATTTCCCCAGAATGTCAGCCATGGTTGTAGCCAGTTCGAGGACAGTGGTTTCGATACCTGTGCAAACATTATAGACCTGTGCCTTGTCGGCGCAGGCCATGGCTGCCAGCAAATGCCTTACAACATCCCCGACATAGATAAAATCACGCCCCTGTTGTCCGTCGCCGAAGATATCAATGGGCTGATTCAGGGCCAGCCGGTCAGCAAAAATGGCGATGACACCGGAATAGGGGGATTTGGGGTCCTGGCGAGGACCATAGACATTGAAAAAGCGCATACCTGTTGTGGGCACCCCGTGAACGAAGCTGGCGACAGCGCCGTGAAGTTCTGAACCCAGCTTGTCGGCACCGTAGGCAGAAAGAGGCCGGGTCGTGGCTGTTTCTGTCAAGGGTACGGCGTCGTTATCGCCATAGACGGCGGCAGAGGACGCATAGACAACGGGTAGCGTTCTGTCGCCTTCAGGATTACGGGCCGCATCAAAGACACAGATAGAACCGGTCAGATTGCTTTTATGAGTGGCGACCCATTCCTCGTTTCCACGTTGAACCGAGGCAACAGCGGCCAGGTGAAAGCACCCGTCCATACCCGACATGGCCTGCTTTACCAGCTGTTCGTCGGCAACATCCCCGATAACGATTTCTGCTCCATCGGGGGCGTTTTCCCGTCGGCCGGTTGACAGATCGTCCAGAATACGAACCTTGTCACCCCTGCTTGTCAGCGCCTCGCACAGGTGTGACCCGATAAACCCCAAACCGCCTGTCACCAGATAATTTGCCACCGGCAAGCTCCCCTTAATCTGTTACATTCATGGATACAGCTGCAGCAGCCTTTGCAACAGCATTGAAAGGTAATGTTACACACGCATGACGATTTTTATGATCGCGCACGACCTTAAATGTTTCAAGTGATGACCAGTCAGCATGAGGCCATTGGGGAATGAAATCCCCGGCGGACAAGAGTTTTGCTACTTCCTCGCCAACCAGTTGAAGCTCTGCCGGTGATTTGCCAATCGCGGTCTCGCCGATAATGGAAGCGCTGGCCTGACATAATACACATGACCGGGTGGTATAGGCGAGATCACTGATTAAACCGTCTTCCAGGCATATTTCCATGGTAATGCGGTCCCCGCAAACAGGACTTTGGACGGTCGCTGTGCCTTGAGGGTGAGCAAGGTGCCCGGCCTGGCATGCATTGGCAGCATGTCGGAGAATGCTCTTCTGATATAATTCATCTATCATTGTAAGAAGGGCTTTATATTAAAAGGGTCATGATTGTCCAGCGTTCCGGTTTCAATCTGTCATTTTCTGCTAGAAATCCTTGCTAACTGTGCGCAAACCAATTAACAAACTTCTTCCATCCTGCTGTTGAAAGGCAGAGATATCTGGTCAGAAGTTTCTGCTTTGTTCAAGCATCAGGGATGATCGTGAGATAACAATAACCGGGACGCCATTATGGTCAAAATGTTGAGCGCAAATACCAGCCGGAATTTTTTGGGGAATGCACCCAACTGGTACAAGCTTGCTATTCTTTCTTTCCTCATTATCAACCCGATTCTGTATTATACCGTCGGTCCTGTTGTGACGGGCTGGCTTCTGATTGCGGAATTCATTTTTACTCTTGCGATGGCCCTGAAGTGTTATCCGCTTCAGCCCGGTGGACTGCTTGCCATAGAAGCGGTTTTCCTTGGGTTGACGACGCCTGCGACGGTCTATCATGAGGTCCAGTTGGGGCTTGAGGTGATCCTGCTGCTGGTCTTTATGGTCGCCGGCATTTATTTCATGAAGGATATGCTGCTTTTTGTTTTCACGAAAATTCTGCTGAAGATCAAGAACAAGGTCATGCTCAGCTTTATGTTTTCGTTTTCCGGTGCGCTGCTTTCGGCATTTCTTGATGCCTTGACGGTGACGGCTGTTGTCATCGCGGTTGGTATGGGCTTTTACAGCATTTATCACAAGGTCGCGTCCGGCAAGAATTTCGATCACGCTCATGATCATGGCGACGATAACCAGATAGCAGAATTACATCGGAGTGATCTGGATAATTTCAGGGCGTTTTTGCGCAGTCTGGTCATGCACGCAGCTGTTGGTACGGCTCTGGGCGGGGTTTGTACGCTGGTTGGCGAGCCTCAAAACCTGCTGATCGGCTCTCAGGCAGGCTGGGGCTTTATGGAGTTTGCTGTCCGTATGTCGCCGGTTACCGTACCGGTTCTCATTGCCGGCCTGTCAACGTCCATGCTTGTAGAAGTCTTTGGGATATTCGGGTACGGCGCAAAATTGCCTGATCCGGTGCGCAAGATCATGGTTGATTACAGTGATCACCAGGACAAGAAACGCACACCCCAGCAGACTGCTTCGTTGATTGCACAGGCACTTGTTGCCTTGTGGCTGGTTGTCGGGTTGCTGTTTCATCTGGCACCGGTGGGCTTGATCGGTCTGTCGGTTATTGTTCTGTCTACTGTGTTTACAGGCATTATTGAAGAGCACCGCATCGGGCACGCATTTGAGGAAGCGTTGCCGTTCACGGCTCTGCTGGTTGTGTTCTTTGCAATCGTTGCGGTCATCAACGATCAACAGCTGTTCACGCCAATTATTGAGGAAGTGCTGAAGCTGGACGGGACGCATCAGATAAGCGCGTTTTTCCTGGCGAACGGACTTTTGTCGGCAATCAGCGACAATGTGTTTGTCGCCAGTGTCTATATTGGCGAGGTCAAGCGAGCACTCATGAATGGCGAAATATCACGGGATCAGTTTGATCTGCTGGCCGTTGCAATCAATACCGGTACAAACATCCCGAGTGTTGCAACACCAAACGGGCAGGCGGCATTTTTATTTTTGCTGACCTCGGCGCTGGCCCCTCTGATTCGTTTGTCTTACGGCAAGATGGTGGTTATGGCATTGCCTTTTACAATTGTGATGACACTGGTGGGTTACGGGATGGTGCATTATACTCTTCCTCAGATTACGGACCATTTCTACAAAACAGGTATGGTTCAGCATCACAACGCCTGGTCAATCGAGGATGAGAAAGCCGGTGCGAAATCTCAGCCGGGCGGTCACTGATTGCCAACTGTAATAGTAACCAGGCTGAAGAATGTTAGTAAAAAGGGGACCCTCTGGTCCCCTTTTTTGTGTCTGCATATCCACTCAATTCCGGCCGTATTCTATATCTATTTCTGTGGAGAGTGTAGCACTGGAACATCAATTCCCTTTGGGCAAAGTGGCGCGAATGCTTAATCCTATTTGGCGTTGAAAAAAAACCATGTTAAGGTTAAGGTAATCCGGTGGGAGGGGTTGCCATGCAAACTATTGGCAGTGTCAAAGACAAGGTTGATTTCTTGTCAGTGGCAGATGAGACGACTGAAGAAGTCAGTGGTGTCGTCAAGTGGTTCGATGTCGTTAAAGGGTATGGCTTTGTCGTGCCCGAGGATAATTCCGGGGATGTCTTGCTGCATTTTTCCGTATTGAAAGAGCTTGGGCGGCGTTCTGTGCCTGAGGGTTCTCTGGTTGAATGCGTCGCCGTACACAGGCCAAAGGGCCGTCAGGTCCTGAAAATAATTGATCTGGATCTCAGCACGGCAACGATGCCGGATTCCTGCGCGGGACCTGATGATGGCTTTGTTGCCGATTTTCCTGAAGATGCCGTATTCCAGCGGGCGACCACCAAGTGGTTCAACCGTGTCAGGGGCTATGGCTTTGTGTCCTGTGGCGAAGGGACACAGGATGTCTTCGTGCATATTGAAGTCCTTCGCAGGGCTGGTCTGGAAGTCCTTGTTCCAGAGCAGGTTGTGGATGTCTGTGTTGGCAAGGGTGAGCGGGGCTTGCTTGTAACCGCTTTGAAGCCGGTTAAATCATCAGACTGACACCGGCGCGGCGACATCTGGTTTATCGGGTGGCCATGCATCGCACTTTTTCCACTTCAGCATTCTATAATATTCATGCTATTGGTTGGGCATGAAGCCGCAGTTTATTTCCTGCTTTTCTAGGTTTTTTGTCATCGCGCTGGTACATATGGCTGTACTCGTGGTGCCGGAGCCGGCTTTGGCACAGCAGGCCTCTCAAGTTATTGAACCTGTTGCGGGCGATCTTACCCCCCTCGAAATTGTGACCGGCAAGGACGCCTTGAAGTTTCAGGTTGAGCTGGCAGATACGGTCTCTCAAAGGGCGAAAGGTTTGATGTTCCGGCGTACTATCCGCCCTGATGGCGGGATGCTGTTCATCTTTGACCAGACGGGAGAGGTGGGTATGTGGATGAAAAACACATATGTGTCTCTGGACATGTTGTTTCTGGACGAAGAGGGGGAGATTGTGAATATTGCGCGCCGAACCGAGCCGCATTCGCTGGATGTTATTTATTCCAGGGGAAAAGTCCGTGCAGTACTGGAACTTGCCGGGGGCTCTGCGACACGCCTGGGGATTCAACCCGGCGATAAAGTCCACCACGCTGCACTGGATGCACTGCGCTAGATATCTGCTTTTATTTTGAAAGAATGGTCGGGGAGAGAGGATTCGAACCTCCGACCCTCTGGTCCCAAACCAGATGCGCTACCAGGCTGCGCTACTCCCCGAGGTCTCTTGAAGTGAAGTTAACCGGGTGAATACACCATGACTGCGCGCGCCGCAAGCCCCAGAAAACAACTAAATCAAATTATTCAATATTATGTTTGTCAGATCATGGTGGCAGGCAAAGAAAAGCCCGCAGGGGAGCGGGCTCTTCAAAGTCATTTCATCAAAGAAGACCTAGCGTGTGCCTGTCGCGACCGAAGCGACGCTGCCATATCTCGCCATATCGCGGATATCGCGCTCCAGCCAGCGCTGGGTCAGATTCTGGGCATTCTTCAGGTCAGCGGGATAGTCAATTTCGCCCCATTCATGACCATGGATTGATACGGCCCGAACGGCACCGGTTTGAGCCAATCCACTGATCACCCGCAAATACCAGGATTTTGTTCCTTCTTCACGTTGCATGGCACTGTCAAGAGCCGCCGCGAACAGTTGAGGGCCATGGCCCTTGAACATGATCATGCCGATGGATTCACCGTCTGCCTTGTCGTCGGGCAGGTCTTTGCCAACTGCCAGGATCTGCTCCCCTGACAAATGTATTTTCATATCGTCCGAATCATACCGTTGCTTGTAATCTGCCGCCAGCGATATTGGGCCTTCGGCATCCTGCAGGAGTCGTGCAAGGACCGCCTGTTCAAATATGGTATCACCATTCAGGATCAGAAAATCACGGTTCATTTCATGGCGAGCGAGCCAGCAGCTCCCCAGATTGTCGGCGACTTTAAAGAACGGATTGAAAAGGCTGCGGACATTAATACCGGAAGCCTGAAGACGGTTAAGCAGTACTTCAACCTTGTCGGCCATAAAACCGGTAACAACCACAATTTCGTCAAATCCACTTTCATCCAGCCTCGTAATTTGCCATTCAAGAACCGTCATGGCGGCAAGTGGCAAAAGACACTTCGGCAGTTCTTCTGTCATCGGAAGCAGGCGTGATCCTTGGCCAGCACTTAAAATTATCGCTTTCATACTATTGTTTCCACTCGGTTTCGATCCCTGGTGCGCTGCTGATTTTCCAACGCAGGGCTATGGTTTCCCCAGTTTTTAATTTTAAGGCCATGCCGCTGAGCCGCTGACCGCAGTTTTTTTGTAGGATTGACAGCAATCCCTTCATCTGCCCAGATCAACAGTTCCAGATCGGCCTGGTGATCAGAATAGGCATAAGTCGGGGGGCTGCCGGGTTTTGCACCGGAAGCTATGACAGCATCCAGCTTGTTACGGCCAAAACAGTTTCCGCCTTCGATCCGGGCAACAAGATTGTCATCCCTGTCCCAGCTTGATCTGCTGCAAATCACTTCCGTAATATTGAAACGCCTTGCAATTTTCAGCGCTACGATATCCATGCAGGCGGTCGCGATAATAATACGATGACCTTGCTCGCGATGGAAGTTCAGGGCTTCAACAGCGCCCGGGTTTAAGCCATTTTCCATGATTTTATCGACAAAGGCTTCAGCCCACAGGTCAATCTGTTTTCTGGGAATGCCCGCGATTATACGTGCGAGCATGAATTCTTTTAACGATTTGCGTGAAATCAGCCGGAGCTTGTAGCCAGCCATGGCAAGCACAATGGCAAATGCGCCGGGATATTTTCGCCATGGAGAAACGCCGCACGACAAAAGGAAAGGCGAGTAGGTACCTCTTTTTGTGATCGTTCCGTCGAGATCAAATATTGCGGTGGCAGTTTTCTGGCCATTCATAATGTCAATTTTCCTCGCCAGGGCGCTGCTCAGGTCGAATAATACAACTTACAAAATCTCACTGGATAACAAATAAAAGTCTTTCGAATCACCGATTTATATCGCCTAAGTTCTGAGATTTAAACTTTTATGGCAAATATGTAAAGAAAATGAGAAATTATAATGAATTATACGCAAATATAAAGGTACTGGATTACAGGGCGGGTATTCAGACTTGTCAGGAAAGCCAGGAAACGACGGCATTACCGCGTGCCTTTACCCAACCAGCCTGTACAAGCCGGACAATGTGGAAACCGGTGCAAATAACGGTCCACACAGCGACCGCCAGAAAGCCAAGGTCCGGGCGCCCAAGGGCCAGACCAATGGTCATGATGACCAGATTGGGGTTTCGTCTTGCGGTGATTTCCCGCATCCAGGAATCAACGGGTTTCCAGATATGAATGTGGATATGAAAGAAATAGATGAAAATGCCCTCGATGATCCGACCGGCGATATATCCGGCGATGATGATACCAAGGGATAAAAGACCCCATTCCTGCATCAGCGGGCTTGCGGCCAGGCCGGTGACAATCAGGCCCTGCCACCATGCCCAGTACCAGAAAGGTGGATGAACAAGGTCAATCCCGTGATCAAAGGCGTTCCCCCACTTTGACGATGTCAGGGTGACCCGTGCCAGTTTGCCGTCCACCGTATCAAGAAAAATCATCACATAACTGGCGATAATGCCTGTCCAGAACTGGCCTTCCCAAAAAGCCCAAAAGGCAATCAGAACCATCACAAGGCTGATGCTTGTAATAAAGTTGGGGCTAAGCCCCAGCCGTGCCGACATGCGACTTGTATGAAAAGCGGGGACGGGCCAGATATATTTGGTGACAAAATCTGTGACGCCCTTATAGGCAGACCGGTACATGGTCCACTCGACCCGTCGGGTGTTGTCCGAAGACAAGGGCATCAGGTAGGGCGGATCCTTTTTGCGCAGTTCGTCATTGAAACTGCCGCAAAGCTCATCGACATCCGCCAGGTGCAGGCCATCGGGAATTTCTTTGTCAGGTGAATTCAGGGTCAGAAAATTTGTGGCAGTCTCTAACATATTGGCCGGTACATGTGCCGCGACGAGATGCCTTTGGCCATTCTGCGTGGAAAACAGAATTGTGTTGGCGTGTTGGAACAAGGCTTGAAGAATGCGTTCTTCCATGCACCAGTCCAGGCGGACAAGAACGGCGGATTGCCCAATGCAGGCTTCGTTCAGGCCTTTGTGCAGCAATGTTTCAGCGGGCGCGCGGGAAACGGCACGCGCCAATCGTTCCTGCTGATCCATGGACCATAACCGGACATCCGAACTGCCTATCGGGAAAACATCGATCATAGGGCGCCTTCTTTCTGTCTCAACCGTGATCGCCTGTTGCATTGCATTGTCAATTTGCTACCGTTACCGGTATTTTCTGAAACACAGGTTTTGAAAAGACCTTGAAGGAGGGCGTAATGGATCAAACGCGCGGCGTCAACGACACAATGATCAAGTTCGGGTATCCGGCGCAATTAGTGTGTGAATATGATCATTGGGTGGTCTTGTTACGCCCCGCACAGGCCACCTTGGGGGCATTGGTGCTGGCCAGCAAGGAATCCGTTACCCGGTTTGGGCAATTATCGCCCGCTGCATTCGGTGAATATGAGCGTGTGATAAAGGATATTGAAGCGGCGCTTGAGGCAGGCTTGCCGATGAAAAAGATTAATTACATGATGTTGATGATGGTAGATCCACACGTGCATTGTCATGTGTTGCCAAGATATGATGGCACAGAGGTCTTTTCCGGGTGCGAGTTCCTGGATAAGGGATGGCCGGGGTTGCCCGATCTGGCGTATCAGCCTGACGTACCAGTTTCTGTCATGAAGGATTTGCTTGATCACCTGAAGCGGCACTGGCCCGCAGGCTAGTCATTTTCTGAAAACCCTGTCAGGACCTTGTTGTACAGAGGCAAATATGCCTCCCGTATGTCTTGGGATTCGTGAATGCCGATGGAATAGTAGCCAACTTGATGAAAGTAGGTTATCCGGGCGCGAATAAAGGCTTCTTCATCATTGTAGCCCATGCGTTGGAATATATCTGACAGCAAGCCTATTCTTTTGTTGTCGACTCGTGCAACACAGGTTCTGGCCTTTGCCGAGGTTCTGGCCCAGTCGCGCATGGCGGCGTCATAAGCCGGGCTGAAGCTTTTTTCGGCGATCCATGCGCGGACAAGTTGTTCAAACTGGTCGTGTCCGTCCGGTCCTGCGTTTTCAACAGTATTGAACAGGGGGGCGGTATTTGTTTGTTCCCAATCTTCCAGCAGGGCATCCAGCAGATCGCTTCTGCTTTTGAAGAACCAGTAAAACCCGCCTCTGGTGACACCCAGTTTCTTTGCCAGTCGTTCAACCTTAACGCCGGCTATACCTTCCCTGATCAGTGTTTTCCGGGCCTCGGTGAGCCATTCGTCCCGGCTGACCTTGAAATTCCCGCGTTTCTCGGATTTTGTCATCGCATTAGCCTGTTCATGCCTGTGTTTTATCCTTTTTATCCTATCGGGAAATATTCTCTACACTTTAATCTTTGGGAATTGAAAATTATAGTGTTTAGCTCAGGGCGTGGCATAATTAGTTTAAGCTTAAAAATATAACTTTTCATATAAAATAATTATGCTAAAATGTATTTGCCTGAAAAGAAAAATGACTGGTCAGTAGCGGCTTTGGAATGCCAGGATAATATCTGTACGTTGATCACGCACTCGTTAAGGGGGTAGCTCTGGAACATTATCAAAAAGTAGCAGATGTTTTCGACAGAACTGCAGATCGTTTTTCGGATCGGCCATTCATTCATATTCCGCATGATGCCGCGAAAGCGTACGCCCGCACGTCGGTCGACTATACTTACGGTGAAACCCGGAACATTGTTGGTGATCTTGTCTCGCATTATCGGGCGGGGGGGCTGTGCTGTGGCATGCGGGTTGGTGTCATATTTGAAAACAGGGCCGATTTCTTTTTTCACTGGTTTGCCCTGAACACTCTTGGCGTTTCCATTGTGCCACTGAATGCCGAAGCTTCACCGGATGATCTGGGCTATATCGTGAATGATAGCGGTCTGTCGCTTGTTATCTCATTGCCCGAAAAAATGCCATTTGCACAGGAAGTTATTGAAGGTGCCGGGCGAGATGTACCTGTTGTCAGGTCGGACGAGACAGATACTTTGGGGCAACTGCCGTCAGGCCCTGCAAACAGTGAGGTGCCGGGTCTGGCGACCGAATGCGCCCTTCTTTATACATCCGGCAGCACGGGCAAGCCCAAGGGCTGCATGCTGTCGAACGAATATTTCATCGTAATGGGTGAATGGTACCGTGACCTGGGGGGCTATTGCGAGATCAGGGAAGGCGAAGATCGGCTGCTGACCCCTTTGCCGCTGGTTCATATGAATGCCCTGTCAACGTCAACAATGGTCATGCTGATGACCGGTGGCTGTATTATTCAGCTTGATCGGTTTCATCCCTCCACCTGGTGGAAAACGCTGGCAGAGTCGGGCGCTACAATCATGCATTATCTGGGCGTATTGCCGGCAATTCTGTTGAATATGCCTGCTGGTCCATATGACAGGGCACACAAGGTTCGTTTTGGCTTTGGGGCCGGGGTCAATCCCAAGCATCATGCGGTTTTTGAGGATCGATTCGGTATACCGCTGATTGAGGCCTGGTCCATGACTGAAGTTGGCGGGGCCGCCGGGGTCATTGCCAATCATGAGCCACGTCATGTCGGGACCTGTTGTTTTGGCAAGCCTGTGCCCGAAATGGAATATAATATTGTCAATGATTCCGGAGAGCCTGTAGCGCCAGGTGAGTCAGGAGAATTACTGGTGCGCCGTGCGGGTGATAACCCCCGGTACGGTTTCTTTTCAGGCTATTTCGGTAAACCAAAGGAAACCGCGGAAGCCTGGGAGAATGGCTGGTTTCATTCAGGTGATGTTGTGCGCCAGGGTCCGGACGGTGCGATGCATTTTGTGGATCGTAAAAAAAGCATCATCAGGCGTTCCGGGGAGAATATCTCGTCGCTGGAGGTTGAGGCTGTCTTCTCGCAGATTCCCGGGGTCAGTGCTGTTGGTGTGGCCCCCGCACCAGATGAAATTCGCGGGGAAGAAGTGTTTGCGGCAATTGTGCCGGCAGACGGGGTTCAACCCAACGAGGCTGAGGCTGAGCGGTTGATCGCCGCCGCTGCCGACAGGCTGACATATTACAAGGTACCGGGATATATTGCTTTTCTGGCGGCACTGCCTTTAACAGCCTCGCAAAAATTGCAGCGGGGTGAGTTAAAGAAAATGGCGAAGGAACTGGTGGAGGCCGGCAAGGTTTATGATTTGCGGCATGCCAAGAAAAAATCAGTGCGAAAGGGCGGTTAAATGATTAATCGCCCGCAATCATATGACGGTGTGGCGCTTTGTGCGCCGGTAACGATCGGGTATGAGCGTTTTAGCGATCACAGTGCACATTATTTTGCGGGCAAGGCACTGAAAGCACTGCTGGACCAAAGCGGGCTGGAAAAGCAGGCCGTTGACGGACTGACATTATCCTCCTTTACCATGGCACCCGATACCGTCGTGGCCTTGACGTCTTATCTGGGACTGTCGCCGCGCTGGATGGAAGATATTCCGATGGGAGGTGCCAGTGGTGTTGTTGCCCTGCGCCGCGCCGCACGGGCTATACAGGCGGGTGATGCAGAGGTTGTCGCCTGTCTGTCTGCAGACACCAATCACAAGACCGGTTTTAAGGAACTGGTCGCCAATTTCAGCAGCTTTTCCCGGGACGCGGTCTATCCGTATGGGGCTGCGGGACCAAACGCCGTATTTTCCATGATTACCCGCAATTACATGGAAAAATTCGGCGCCACACGCGAAGATTTCGGGCGGGTTTGTGTCGCCCAACGACAGAATGCCCTGGCCAATCCCTCGGCGTTGTTACGTAAACCGCTGACACTGGAAGATTATATGTCTGCCCGTCCGGTTGCCGATCCCTTGCATCTGTTTGATTGTGTGATGCCATGTGCCGGGGCAGAAGCCTTTTTGGTGATGAGCATTGAGCGGGCCAAATCTCTTGATCTGCCCTATGTGGTTATAAAAGGTGCCGTTGAGCGCCACAATGCCTATGCGGATGACCCTGTTGGATATCGGGGGGGCTGGGCGATGGAGGCTGCGGGATTATATGATATGGCCGGGCTGGGACCGGAGGATATGAATTTTCTGGAAACCTATGATGACTATCCGGTGATCTCGGTTATTCAGATGGAAGATCTGAAGTTTTGTGCAAAAGGCGAGGGGCCCGAATTTGTTCGCCGCACCTCCTTTACGGTTCAGGGCGGGGACCTGCCGCATAATACCTGCGGCGGGCAACTTTCGGCCGGTCAGGCGGGGGCTGCAGGTGGGTTTTTAGGCACTGTCGAGGCGATCCGGCAATTAACTGTCCAGCCGCTGGGCCATCAGATTGATGGCGCGCGGGTCGGCATGGTGTCCGGCTACGGCATGGTTATCTATGACAGGTGCCTGTGTACGTCAGCTGCCATACTGGCAAAAGGGGGTGCATGATGAATGACAGCATTATGCCGCCAGCGGGGCGAACCGGTCTTTGGGCGAATGTGACCGAAGCAGCCAGAGCAGGCGCGTTTCACCTGCAACATTGCGCGGCCTGCAGGATGGTTCAGTATCCACCCCGGGAAGTCTGCGGTAACTGCCTGTCAGATGAACTGGTCTGGGCCCCTGTAGACGGCGCGGGCACCGTTCTGTCGCATACCAGCCTTGCAATGAGTGTGGAACCCTGGTTTCAGGATCGCTTGCCGGTCAATATTGTGCTGGTTCACCTGAATGCAGGACCGGTCCTTTATGCGTTTGATGATGAAAACCTGAAAACCGGTGATGAAGTGGTGATCAGGCCCGGAATTGATGCCGCGGGGCAGGCGGTTCTTGTGGCCCATGGAAAATAATGCAGGAGAATTGAATATGGCTGAAGACCTGGGGCTTAAAACAGCAATTGTCACTGGCGGCAGCGCGGGGATTGGGAAATCAATCGCCGAACATCTGCTGGAGGCTGGCTATAAAGTGATCTCGCTGGCGCGTCGTGATCCGGATTTTGCCCATGATAATCTTTTCTCATATACCGTTGACCTGTCGAATCCTGCGGCCACGAAAGAAATGGCCGGGAATGTTGCTGTCGATCACAAGGTGACCAACGTTATTCATAACGCCGGGGTGATCCGGGCGGCTCTGGTCGAAGATGTCAGTCACGAAGATCTGGATGTGCTGACCCATTTGCATATGGGGGCGGGGATTGATCTTGTGCAGGCCACATTGCCTGCGATGAAAGCGGCTGGTTTCGGGCGTATTGTCAATATGTCGTCGCGTGCCGTCGTGGGTCTGCAAACCCGGACCGTTTATTCCGGGACCAAAGCCGCACAAATTGCCATGACCAGAACCTGGGCGCTGGAGCTGGGCCCGCTGGGCATTACCGTCAATGCCATCGCGCCCGGCCCGGTGGTCACCGACATGTTTACCGATGTCATGCCGGAAGACAGTGACAAGGCACAGGCGGTTGCCAACGCCCTGCCCATGCGACGGCTGGGCCGCGCGGCGGATGTCTCGCGCGCCGTGATGTTCTTTCTGGACCCGAAAAATGACTGGATTACCGGGCAGACACTTTATGTATGTGGCGGCGCCAGCCTGGGCGGCACAACCCTTTAAATTTTGTTCGTTCGACCTGACAAGGAGAATAGACCATGACCGATTACAATGCTGACCATCTGAAATCACTGGTGCAACAAGACCGCGTGCACCGGGATGTGTATGTTGATCCGGAAATTTATGATCTGGAAATGGACCGGCTTTGGCACCGGACATGGGTTTATGTCGGTCATGAAAGTCAGGTTAAGGAACCGGGCAGTTATTTTGCAACGACCGTTGGCAAGGAGCCGGTCATTCTGGTGCGTGCCAAGGATGGTGCCGTGAATGTTATTTATAACAGATGTGCCCACAAGGGTGCCAAGCTGGTGGCAGGTGGTTGCGGCAAGGTGGCAGGGTTTCGTTGCCCATATCATGGCTGGACCTATCATCTTGATGGCCGGTTGCAGGGTGTTCCGGCCCGCAGTGGTTATGCCGATACCGGGTTTGACATGAAAGACCCGAAATTCCATATGTCTAAAGTCGCGCAGATAGAGAGCTATCGCGGCTTTGTGTTTGCCTGCCTGTCTGACAGCACGCCTGATTTGAGAACCTATATGGGTGACGCGCTAAAAACACTGGATAATATGGCGGATCGATCCCCGGAAGGGGAAGTGGAGGTTTCCGGCGGTCCCTTGCAGTATGTTCATGACAATAACTGGAAAATGTTTGTCGAAAACCTGAACGACAGCATGCATCCGATGGTGGCCCATTCCTCGGTGGGGGATGCGGCACGTCGATATGCGGCGAAATTGCCCGAAGGAACGCCGTATCCGACAGAAGCAGAAATTATTTTCCCGTTTGGTTCATCCTACGGTTTTTTTGATGACATGGGCATTACGGCGCTGCCTAACGGCCACAGTTTTATGGGGGGCGAGAAAAGCATCCATACAGATTATTCGGAAATTCCGGGTTACTGGGATGCGATGGTTAAATCCTACGGCGAGGAAAAGACCAAAAAGATACTTTCCCAGAACCGTCATAATACTGTATTTTACCCGTCTTTCACGGCAAAAGACGCTGTTCAGGCCGTACGTGTTGTGCGCCCTGTTGCGGTTGATAAAACAATTGTCGAAACCTGGCATTTTCGCCTGAAGGGGGCCCCTGAAGAAATGCTGAAAAGGACGATCACTTATTCCCGGCTTATTAATTCCAATGCGTCGATGGTGGGGCCGGATGACTGGGACTGCTATGCGCGCATGCAGGAATCGCTGAAGTCGGATTCGCAGGAATGGGTTGATGTGCGGCGCGGTCTGGGCAAGGACGAAGCGGCGGGTGCCGGGCAAAAATCTTTTGGTACCAGTGATTTGTCCTTTCGCAATCAATATGCTGCCTGGCTCAGGTTCATGACCGGGGAGGCAGCATAATGGCCGGTAAAAAGACCCATGAAAAGCCCGACCTGAAACAGGTCGAAACGTTCCTTTATGACGAGGCGGATTTGCTGGATCATGCTGATCTGAACGCCTGGCTGGAGCTTTATACTGAAGACGGCACCTACTGGATGCCGCAAAACCCTGACCAGACGGATCCGGATACCCAGATATCCATTTTGTATGAAAGCCGGTTGTTGATGGGCATTCGGGCCCTGAATATGGCCAGCAGTATGGCGCCTTCCATGGCTTACCCGGTGCGATCTTCGCATATGATCGGGAATGTGCGCATACAATCGTGGGATGAGGCTGCCGGCATATGCAAGGTGACGTCAAATTTTCATGTCGCCGTTTTGTACCGGCACGAACAGACTGTTTATGCTGGCCGCTATACGCATCAACTGGTTCAGACCGGCAAGGGGCTCAGGATCGCGCACAAGCGGGTTGATCTGATCAATTGTGACGAGCCAATGAAAAGTCTGGTGATTTATCTTTAAGGCGCTTTTTGCATTGAATTTATGGTGCTTTCCAGTGTCTGAAGAAAGCGCGACCGGTCGGCTTTGGTGAAGCTGGCATTGTAGCCCTTGCTTTCGCCGGTTTCGCGCAGATGGGACTTCAGGTCACGCATCGCAAGTGCCATGCCGATATTATCGGTCGAGAAAGCCTTGCCGGTGGGACCAATGGCCGCGGCTCCTTTGTCAAGACACCTTTTTGCAAGGGGAATATCGGCGGTGATGGCAATGCTGTCCGCATCGATTTGATCCGCGATCCAGTCGTCAGCGGCGTCTGCGCCCTCTGATACCACGACTTTCTCAACCAGCGGCCCGACCGCCATGCGCATCCACTGATTGCTGACAATGAAAACCGGCAGCTGGTGTCGGTAGGAAACCTTCAGTATTTCTTCCTTCACCGGACAGGCATCTGCATCAATAAAAATCCGGACGGGCTTTTTGCTGCTCATTGTCTGGCGGCCCCTGTGGCGCAGGGCAGGGAAAGATAGCCACGAAACCGGGCCCGACCGCCACGGACGGGCTGTCCGGACAGTTGATAATCAGGGAAGCGTGTCAGGAAGCGACCTATGGCAATTTGTGCTTCCAGACGGGCCAGATTCATACCTGCGCACTGGTGAATACCGCTGGCAAAGGCCAAATGCCGGTTGGGAGAGCGGCCAATATCCGGTTGGTCCGGGTTGGTGAACTTTTGCGGATCACGATTGCCAGCGCCGATGCACAAGGTAATTGGTGTATCGGCGGATATTTTTACGCCCCCAATGTCCACGTTCTCTGTTGTGATTCTGTTGCCCAGCTGGTTAGGGCTTTCAAATCGCAGGAATTCTTCAACTGCTGTTTTGATCAGGGCAGGGTTTTCTATCAGCCGGCTTTTTTGTTCCGGATACTGAAGAAGAACTGCCAGCCCGTTGCCGATAAGATTAGTGGTCGTTTCGTGCCCCGCATTCAGCAGAAAAATACAATTATGCAGCAATTCGGGGACGCTCAGTTTCTCGCCGTTTTCTTCCCCCATAATCAGGCGGGTCAGCACATCGTGTTCAGGGTCGCCGGGAGCCTTTCTACGGGCCCTGACCAGATCGTCAAGATAGGCCAGAAAGTCGGTGACGGACCGGTTGCCCTTGTCAAAGACCTCCTTTGAAATCACAGGCTCAAGCGCCCCCAGAATGCTGAGCGACCAGTCGCGCAGCGGTCCGCGCTCATCATGGGGGACGTCCAGCAGGTTGCCAATGACTTCCAGCGGAATGGCGCTGGCAAAATCGTCAATCAGGTCGACGCTGTCTTTCTCTGCCATCCGCCCCAGAAGATGATCAACCAGCCGCACAAGTGACGGTTCCATGCCGTCAATAGCACGGGGTGTCAGCGCGCCAGCCACCAGTCGTCGCACCCGGGTGTGCAGCGGCGGGTCATTGAACACCAGACTGGTTGTATGGTGTTCATACAAGGGCGAGTTTCCGTATTTGGGTTTGAATTCCTTCTTTTTGTCGGAACTGAAAGCTTTGGGGTTTTTGTACACCTGATTGATGTCATCGTAGCGGCTAAGCAGGATCGTGCCATCCGGCAAACGCTTGACGGGTTCATTCTCCAGTAATGCGTGGTACCAGGGGTAGGGGTCACGGTAAAACGCTTGCGGCAAATGTCGCAAATCGAAGGTGGCCAAATGTGCTTTTGCCTCAGCGGTGGAAATGGTCATAAATGTTTCTGGTTTTTCTGCTAACACTGTAATGCGGTCAGTGTATTTTTATATTCAATGGGTGTCCAACGCTTTCACAATCGGGAGATCGGCAAAATGCAGGATAAAAAACTGGTTTTTTATACCAATCCAATGTCCAGGGGGCGCATGGTGCGATGGGCGCTGGAAGAAGTCGGCGCGTCTTATGAAACGCGTGTGATGGAATATGACAGCACGATGAAATCGGCTGAATATCTGGCGATTAACCCGATGGGCAAGGTGCCTGCCATTCAACATGGCGCGACAATTGTGACCGAATGCGCGGCCATTTGCGCCTATCTGGCAGATGCCTTCCCCGAGGCCGGGCTGGCGCCGCCATTAAATGCGCGCGGCGATTATTATCGTGGCCTGTTTTTTGCTGCCGGGCCGCTTGAAGCGGCTGTGATGAACAAGAGCTGCGGATTTGAAGCCCCGGACAAGGAACGTATGCTGGGGTATGGAAATTACGATCTGGCGGTGGACACCTTTGCCAAAATGATCTCTGATCGTGATTTTATCGCGGGCGACAGTTTCACGATGGCAGATGTCTATGTCGGTGCCCATGTGGGCTGGGGTGTCCAGTTTGGCTCACTGCCGGAACGACCTGAATTCACAAGCTATTGGGCGCGTGTCAGCGATCGCGAGGCCTGGCGCAGGGCGAATGCCATGGATGATGCGTTGATGCCCGCCGATGCGGGGTAAGAAAAACGGATCCACGCAGAAATCAAATTGCGGCAAGGCCCGGTTTTGGATGTGTTTTCAGGACGTTAATCCGTGAAAGAAAAAAAGCACAACGGGGCTTATTCTTAGGGTTGACCATCAAGCCTGATGGCCCTATCTTGCGCCCACCTCAGCGCACGTCGCAATTTGGGGGCCCATAGCTCAGCTGGTAGAGCAACTGACTTTTAATCAGTAGGTCACAGGTTCGAATCCTGTTGGGCTCACCATTCAGTCTCATATATTTTTATTATTTTCAGATACCAGCAGATTATGGCGCAGTTCTGCGGCGTTCCGGCTTTGCGGTTTGGGCGGAGAACCGCGTGATCGGGTTGATTTCCGGGTCTTTTATGGCCTGTTCTCTGTTTGGATTTTGCGGTCCAACCCATGTGATGGGTAAGTGAGAAAGCGCATAAAGGAACAGGCTATTTGCCCCAATCCTGAGGCGAGATCAGGTGGCTGTAAGCCTGGTCGCAATGAGGTTCGGGGATATTGTTCAGACAGGGGGAAAGCCGAGGCGCAGTCTCTGTTCTGACCAATGATGCGAGAGAGGGGATAGTCGCTTAAGCTTCACGGCTGTCAGATCAGCCGGATGATTGCCGTCGAGAATGTCGGTCACGATATCCGGTGCCAGAAAGGCCAGGGGCAGTATCCTGCTGACATCGGCCAGATGGAGTTGAGCCGCTCGCGCAATGTCTTTGACCGGAGTGCCGGCCTTTACCTGCTCAAACCAGACATGAGCTCTGGCCACCAGTGTAATTAGAGCTTCATCTGCCAGAACAGTATCCTGCTCCAGTCCTGGAGTGATAATTTTCAACTCCACGCCCCGGCGCTTCAACTGGACGGGAATGGTGAGGGTATGGACGTTGTTTATGTTATCAGCCGTATTGTTGATCGGGATTGTCGGGCTATCTTTACAATCCTTGGTGCCGCCACCGTTATGAATTGCGGAATGCCTGTCTCCTGTGGTTTTACCGAGATCGATCCCCACGGCCTGTGCCAGGGCTGTAATATTCATATCGATGGCGATTTCGCGCAGGCTGACCCGAACCTGGTGCAAGAGCGGTCGGATCAAGGACCTGTCTTCTGATGTTATCTTCCGGACAAGCTCGCTTGTTATCTTTGAGGTGCTTGTCATGACATCAACGGAGATATTTTGGATGCCCAGAATATTCAGAAGCTTGACCGGATCATTGAGGGCGGCTGTTATCGCCCTTGTAACAATCCTTTCTATCTGATCGGCAGGTAATCGCCAGCCTGTATTTTTATCCGGTCTTTTGGTCATCAGGGAAGCAGAGACATAATAGCGATATTTGCGCCCGGCCCTGGTGGCATGGGTGGCCACCATGGGCTCATCATTTGAATCAATAAGGATGCGGCTCAACCAGCCGCCCGACGGGTTGTTGTGGGTGACTTGTCGTTTGCTGCGCCCGGATGACAGGAGGCTCTGTACCTTGCCCCAGGTGCTCTCGTCGATGATGGCTTCCTGCAGGCCATCATATATCTTATCCCTGTGCCTGATCTGACCTCTGTAGAGGGGATTACGGAGCAGACAGTATAATTGACCCCGTGAGAAGGGGTGGCCGCCAACCTGTCGGCCACTTTGCTGGATGTAGCATTTGCTGCGGAAGCCTTTTCTGTCAGCGTTTTCTTTCAAAGCCCGGACAGATCCTGTTTCAAGATAATGAACCTCCCTCGATTTAGTGGACACACCCTATTATGATCTGAAGGATCGAGGAGTGTTCAAAATGAAAGCTACAAAACGGCAATATACGCGTGAGTTCAAAATTGAAGCGGTCAAGTTATGGGAAGCTGGTGGCCGGAGGAGCAAGGAAATTGGCGATCAATTAGGCATCAATCCTCAGTTGTTGCCTAAATGGAAACGCGCCCTGGAACGTCAAAAGAGGGGCCCGGCGCGGTGCCCCACCCCACAAGCGACGGGGCCGTCTTTTGACGCTGGCACTGACCTTGCAGCTGAAAACGCCCGACTGCGGCGTGAGAACGCGCGGTTAAAAATGGAACACGAGATTCTAAAAAAACAGTGGCCATCATCTCGGAGATGCCCAGATGATCTTTGCTTCCATTAAGCAACATCGCAACGCCTGGCCGGTCCGCCAGCAATGTCAGGTTTTGGGCGTGTCAGCCAGTGGCTTTTATGCCTGGCTCAATCGGCGGCCAAGCCGGCGGGCGATGGCCAATCAGAACCTTCTCGGCCACATCCGTCGTATTCACTGGGATAGCCATAAGCGTTATGGCAGTCCACGTGTCCATGCCGCTTTGCGTGCCGAAGGGCATTGTGTCAGCCGTCGCCGGGTAGAAAATCTGATGCGGATCAATAACCTGCAGGCAATCACCAAGCGCCGCAGTCGCGTCACGACAACAGATAGCCGCCACAATCTGCCGGTTGCGCCCAACATCATCAATCGTCATTTTGGCACCTCGGGTCTCAATCAAAAATGGCTGGCAGACATCACCTATATTGTTACGGCAGAGGGCTGGCTCTACCTGGCCGCTCTCCTTGATCTTTACTCCCGTAAAATCGTCGGTTGGGCAATGCGTGACCATATGCGGACAGAGCTACCGTTGGCTGCCCTGACGATGGCCATTCAACGGCAACGGCCACAACCGGGGCTGATTCATCATTCTGACCGCGGCAGTCAATATGCATCGGGTGATTATCGCAAGGCGCTGGCCGCTACCAGCATAACATCCTCTATGTCGCGCAAAGGTAATTGCTGGGATAATGCCCCGATGGAAAGCTTTTTCCACACACTTAAAACAGAGTTGGTTCATCACCGTGCCTACGCAACCAGAGAGGAGGCAAAACAGGACTTGTTTCAATACATCGAAGGCTTCTACAATCGTCAACGCATCCATTCCGCTCTCGGATATCTGACACCCGAGCAGATGGAGCTGAAAACCGCATAACATAACCGTCCACTTTTTTACGGGAAGATCAGTGCGACTTCTGCGGATTTTAAAGCTTGCCCGCATCCCTATGGTTTCAAGAGCGCTCATAAACCTCAAACGCGCACTTTTTAGTCGCATCGTAGAATTATGTTTGAGTGTGGTTCTCGCTTTTCTGTTGATGCTGGTGGCGGCAACAATTCTTTATTTTATTGAAAAGGATGCTCAGCCTGACGTGTTTGGAAGTATTCCAAGGGCATTATGGTGGGGGGTGGCAACCCTGACAACCGTCGGGTACGGAGACGTTTACCCAATCACCCCGCTGGGGAAAATTTGCGCTGGCGTGTTCGCTATTGCAGGTATCGGTCTGGTTGCCATGCCCACAGGTATATTTGCCGCCGCCATGTCAGAGATAATGGCCAAGCCTTCTGACGAAGACGTTGACCGTCAAAAAGCAGGTCAGGTCTAAATGCTGGTATCTCTTGAGAGTTCTTGTGCCTCCGACAGGAGAGTTTCCAGCTCTAGCCTTGTTGTTTGGCGCAATCTTCCCAAGCCTATTTTTGACGCCATGACCGCGGGGGCATCCGAATAGGGGCCGTCAGAAGTTATCGTTTGCGCCAGACCCAATTTTTCAGGATAAGGTACGTCTTGCCAAGAGCGTTCTTCGTTCATGTAATCCAACCCGCGGAAAGTGATAGTATTTGCCGGTGTGCTGTCTTTGGGCCAGAAAATGACCTCCTGGTTAGGGGGTCGTGTAGAGTGTCGGGTATTCGAAATTGCTGCCCAAACCTGCTTTTTTATTTTTGAACCGGTTTTCTGAAATCCATGAAGCCGGGCAATTTTAACGCTTAAATATCGGAATGTTATCGGGCCGAGGTCGTCAATAAGTTTGGTAGCCAAAGTCTGTAATACAGATAAATATTCCGGGTCATAAAAGCGATCAGGCAAAATATTAATGTCGGTTTCACTGGTGTCTATGGGAAGGTTCAGTGGGGTCACTTCTAAATCGTCATTCTCATTGATATTCAATGTGTGAGGTCCGTCTTCCACAGTTTCAGTTGGGGGAGGTGGATCCTGCTCTGTATTCACTGCAGCGATTTCCTCTTCTCTGGCACAATCTTCTTCATGCAATGTGACAAGGCGCTCATGGACACGGTCAAGTGTACGTCCAGGGTCGAGGAAATAATCTGTGGACCATATCCGAATAAGTTTCCAGTTGAGATTCTCCAGTATGGCATGACGAACCTGGTCTCTGTCACGTGCAGTGGGCGAACTATGGTAAGTGGCGCCGTCGCATTCGACGCCTGCCAGATACTTGCCGGGGTAGTCTGGATGGACGATCCCGAGATCAATTCGAAATTTTGAAACGCCTATCTGGGTGTGGACAATCCATCCCCGATCACGGAGGTTATTAGCGACAGATTCTTCGAATTCTGAATCAAACTGGTCTGAGCCACCTACCTGTAGGACGGCTTCGCCGAGTGCCACCGGACCACGTTGTGCAAATTCAAGATAGTGTTTAAGGTCCCGCACCGCGAGGGCGGATGTTCGTGTCAGATCTATCATTGAAGGATCAAAGTCGGAAGGCCGAGACTATAGGCTCGGTTCACGAGAGCTTGACCCGCTGGCGGGTGCGCCGGAGAAAAACCAGAAGTATATGGATATTTACGGGTATGTTTCTGGATACGGCGGGCCATTCAGTAAAATACACTTTACCAAATAATTTGAAAAATCCTTAAAAGAAAGCTATACTTTACTTTATGCGCTTTTGCGCGCATTTTAGTTAAAAGGATTTAACCGTGGCAAACTTATTGTGGGGCAAGATTTATTACAAGGATATCTTTGCGGGGTATATTCGCGAAGAACCTGGCGAACGCGTCACCTTTACTTACGATAGCAGTTATATCGAAGGCGGTCACCCCGCGATTGCTCATACGCTGCCTGTTCGCACTGACCTGCATATCAGTAATAACGGCCTGCATCCGTTTTTCGATAACCTGGTTTCAGAAGGCTGGCTGGAACAGGCGCAGAGCCGTTTGCTCGGACGGCGCGAAGTATCGCGGGTTGAATTGCTATTGGCGTTTGGTTTTGACTGCGCCGGAGCGGTTTCGATTATCGACCCAGAACCGTCTGATTTGAGCGAGGTCATGCTTGATATGAACGATCCGAAGGAGATGGCTGTTCTGACAAGCCGCGCGTCACTCTCCGGCGTTCAGCCCAAACTTGCCGTGATCGAGGAAAACGGCATATACCGGCCCGCACGTATCGACGAGCTGAGCACGCATATCGCCAAATTTCCTTCGGCGGGCCATTCGGATTTGACCCTCAACGAATATCTGACAACTCTGGCCTTCAAGGCGCTTCTGCCTGATGATGAAATTGTCCAGCTTGATATCAAAGAGGTTCAGGGGCTGGATGAACCTGCGCTTCTGATCAAACGTTTCGACCGGAATGGCAAGGAGCGCCTTCACTTTGAGGAATTTAACCAGCTTCTGGGCAGGCGTTCGCGCACAAAATATGACGGCGCCCATAAGGATATGGCGGATTTTATTCTCCAGACGAAGGGTTGCTTGCCGACGCAAGCCTATTTGCTTTACCGCCGGATTCTGGCTGGGTTGCTTTTGGGCAATACCGATATGCACCTTAAAAACTTTGCAATGTTCCACACAGCAAGCGGACTGCGATTAACCCCGACTTACGACCAGGTCGCCGCATCGCTCTACAGTTATAAAACACTGGCGCTGACGATTGCCGGCTCCAAAGATCACCCGATCGGTGATCTCAAGACGCGTCACCTTATTTTGCTGGGCCAGGAATTCGAACTCTCCCCTGCCGCAATCAATATGGCCGCGAAAGGGCTGGCCAAAAATATCGACACGGCAAAGGATGCGATTAACGAAGCGCCACTTGGCTCGAACAGCTTCAAAGATAATCTGATCAAACTGATGGATAAGAGATGGAACGGAACATTCGCCTTAATTGGCAAGACTTTGTCGGCGAAGCAATAAAACGCCGCAAGGAACAAAAGCTGACACAGGAACAACTGGCCATCCTGGCAGGTTTGAGCAAACCCACGCTCAACAGCTTTGAGCAAGGCAAGACAACCATCAAGCTCGATAGTGCGCTCAAGATATTGAAGGTGCTGGGGCTGGCTTGAGGGATTGAAGCCGAAGGGCCGAAACTATAAGGCTCGGTTCACGAGAGCCCGACCCTCTGAGCGCGGCTAGATAACTATTCATCAACAACGACGTACGCTTTTCAAGATTATACGGGTGGGATAGAAAGAACACGTCTTACTCTCAGACTTTCACCATTTTTATAAGGAATTAACTCTGCTGAAAAAACAAGTCCTTCAGTCACACTTTCTTTTTGTTCGTTGGCAAAAAGTGACAATTGAAAAGAAGCAGACTGCTCTCGCCCTATTATATTTACAAAGCCATAACCTCTGTCGAAGAAAATGCGTGCAATTTTGCAATCGCAAATTTCAACCTTAGAATCATCTAGCTGTACCATATATATTTTAGTGATATGTAGACCTTTTGCATTTCTGGCTATGTCACATAGTAGCTCATCACCGTCGCTAACTATTTCTAAGTTTACTTCTTTCAGTTGCTCAGCATGTAAAAATACATCTACCCCAAACTCGTCAACCTCGGCAAAACCAAACCCTTTTGTTGGATCGAACCATTTGACAACTGCTATTACGCTACTGCTCGCAAAGCCCTCTTCAAACTCATCGCCCAGTACTGCCGCAGCGTCATTTTTATCATGGTCTGCCGAATGTCTAAATTTGTCAATTGCTTCAACTAGGTCATTCTGAATATTAAACTGTTCAGCTTTTAAATCTTGAGAGACGTAGTTTCTGTCTTCATGAATCAAGTACTCAGCAAAGATTTGGCGAACTTTTAGCACTTTCTGGCCGATCGGTAATTGGGAACGATAAGAGTCCCTTATTTGAAGTGCTACATCTTCATTTGTTATACCTGACGTAAGCGCCATTTGATAAAAATAAACACTATTGTGCATTGCCAGCCTAAAGTGAGCTGTTCCTCTATATGAAATCGCCAATCTTTGGTCTGGGGACAGGTGTTGTGCAGACGTATCATATGGTTCAATAAGGCCACTTTGCAAAAGAGATAACAGTGCTTTATCTACGGCGATCTCAGTGCATCCCATTGCATCAAAGTAGTTGATGATTGACTGTGAATTCAAATGTCTTTCGTCAATGTTATTCCCTATTTTTCGAGTTGCATCTAACAACATGAGAATTCTTAATTGCAGTAGGGGGGAGTGCTGGATTTCGTTGTCACACTGAAAAATAGGATAAATTTCAGGATTATCTCCAACACGAAAAGCTTCATAATCTCCTTTAATCAAGGCATCCATAAATTTTGTAAAATTGGGTGCTACAAATTTACTGGTAATGTATGACTTTATCAAATCATCAATATTAAATACGGAAGAGGTAATAATCCTTTGAGATAATAAAAGTGTTCTTCTGATGTTGTAATTAGTTAACTCACCTATTGTTTTGGCCGTGTAGTCATGCTCCACAAAAACATCTTCCAGAATTCGCGCAAAAGAATTTATATCGGCAATCGAGACCTTAATGCCTCGGCTTGAAAAATATTGTTTGCCGGCCTGATGGGTGCCATCGCTGTCTTCCAATGTTTTTTGTTTAATAAAGTCTATTCGTTTTCTGAAGACCTCCCTTGGCGATGGCGTTGGTAAGAAGAAAGATCGAGACTTATAGATTCCGAATATATCTGTTTTGGAAAATGACCAGGCAGATTTATCTGTAACCGGCAAAATGACCAAACAATGATTTACATGTCTCCTCAACGCCTGCACAAATTGGAACAAATTTTTCTTATATTCAGCAGAAAATTCATCAGTATTGTCGATAACAAATATTGGCAATTTATTACTGGTAACTATATGTATCAATATTCTCTTCAGGTATCCTTCTCGATCTCTTTCAACTTCCCTATCCAGAAATTCTCCAAACTTTTCCCTAAACTCCTGGGTGCTTCTTTTGTATAGATGAGCATCAACTCCAGTTCGTCGCCGCTGATATTCGGAATAATATAGCCCTCGCAGTTGATCATAAGTAGGGGTTCCATTTGCATATATTTCTCGTTCCATAGAAGTAATGAGTTCTTCTGTTAACCACTGTAAAACCGTATCTTCGCGCCCGCTAGCATCAAGACAATTAACTTTTATTACAGCGCATCTTTTCCGTATGACCCGCGACAATGTTTTCTGGAAAAACCTCTCTAGAAATGTAGTTTTTCCGGCGCCTGTTGGCCCAACAATAAATACTGTTTGCCCTGACTCGGAATTTGTTTCTATGTTATCAGATATCGCTTCTGTTTCTACGTTGGTTTGAATGAGTTTTGCTATCTCATGTCCAACCTCTTTGTCTGATGGCGCAATATTCCCAAGAACATTTGCGGTCATTTTTTCAAGCGAGAAATCCGCAATTCGGCTCTCTTTAGTTTCGACGAAACACTCTATCAAAAGGTCTCTGTCGCTATCTCCCGTTAACCTTGAGAAAAAATTTGCAAATACTTTTTCCAAATCAAACGCAATATCGCTTTTTCTAGAAATATGAATTTGGTTCTCAGATAGCGCGGGAATGAGTTCTTTAGTTAAGGCAACTCTATGTTCATGTACTTTGTCGAAAATGGAGTTATATAGCTTCTTCTCAAAGTTTTCTTTTGCAAGCAATTCGTAGAATGTTGGGTAATTGTTTTCAATTGCTTCAAAGCTGGGAAATACAATTGCTTCTTTTGATTTGTAATTCGCACCGGAGACAAATGTTTTAAAAAAGACCCAGCAGATACCATCTGTTAATATTGTTAGATTCAGACCATTGGGTGCAGCGTAACTAAAAGCTTGATCAATACCTTGCTCAACCTTTTTAAGTCCCACACCCGAAATCTTTAAATGGCGGATTTTGTCCTTCTCAGATGTTCCGATTTCTAGCAAGCCAATACGTTTGGCCTCGATAAGTAATGCAGGAGTCTTGCGAATAGAGAGAATATAGTCTGAGAAGCCGTTTTCGTGATGCGTTTCGGCGCTTAAGTCTGAAGTCAACCACCCTAGTGCTTCACATAAAAGTCTATTGATAATCTGTATTTTTGTATCTTCCTCAGATCTAATGTTCGCAATGTTATTTCTAGCAACCGAGATAATCTCTTGAGCTGTCTTAAACGAAGCATCTAGATCAAGCATATCCAACCTTACTGTAAAAAGTGATTTACCCATAGTTGAACACACACACACATCAGGCACGCAATATTTTTGCTACCCCTGCGAGCTTGAGCAGAAAATATATCACCTGAGTACAGGAGAAAACAGAAACGCCCTTAGAAAAAGTACCTGCGTGATCTTGTAGTTACCAATTGCCTTACCCAACATAGGATAGCCCTAGGCACTTGGTATCGCAAAACAAAGAAGGAAAGAGATTATTTAGTAAGGGTAGCATTCTGGCCACTTTTTAAGGCAAGTCCACTAAGATTGTTGCAGCCATTTTGGAACTTCCGAAAATTTTATGGCTTCCCGTGTCTTGAAAGTCGGCATCGACAAGGCAGAAAAATATCATCCTTCCCATAAATCCAAACTGGAAGGTTACTTTATCCTTGTACCAATCAAAAAGTGGCATAAGCCTCTCAGCATCCGGTGTTATCTCTTGTCTCCCGGCAGGCTCAATCGCTTCAATCGTTTTTTCAGTCGGTTGGCAAGTGATCCGTTACTTTTGTAACGATCTGGTAATCCGGTATGATGCCCAGCAATAGCGAAAGCGATAAGTTCCGCGATTGCCTTGTCTTGTGGATTATGGGCAAGCGCTTTGACTTTCATGGCTCCGGCAGTGGCGTGGTCGACGCTCTCGCCGCCGCTCAGCCTCCTTTGGAATGCATATGAATATTTGCCGAGGTCGTGCAACAAGCCAGCAAGTTGAGCTGCTTTTTGTAAACCGAATGCATTTCCATATATTGGCGCCAGATTTCCAGTGAAAAACAAATAATTCTAAGGTAGGTGCCAGTCACATTTATTTCATTATCGGTTGTAGGTGCATAGAAAGCAAATTGCTGCTTTAGGTAGATATTTGCTTTTAACAGGCGGGAGGTGATTATTGCCAGCTGTTATGAGAGGGGTTCCTCTCAATATCTCTTATAAATTTAACTTGCGATTTTTACATGCACCCTATAGTGACCGTATTGGGTAAATGGGCTAGATAATTTTGTGTGGAGTGCGGTATGTCAGAGGAAACAGAACCTGAAAAGGTAGCTATTTCAGGGGATGTGGCCTAGGTGCGGGGTAATGAAAAGCACCACTCTGGCGAAGGACCTGGCTCGGACGGTCAATCCGGCGCCGCCGAATCACCCGGCAATCTGGACACTGGCCTTGTGTGCCTTGTCATGTTGCTTAAATATCTGGATCGGGCGGCTGACCCTGAACAGATCCGCCATGAAGCGGAGACGGGCGGCAGGCTGTTCAACATCGCCTGGTTTATGCCAGCCATCGTCAAATACCCTTGGCTCCTGGACGAGCGAGGCACTGGTTGCGTTTTTCCTCATCCAGCTATTGGGGGTTTATTACGCCTCTGTTCTTTCGGGTTGTGATCGACGACGTGCTATTTCTTCCCGAACTGAAACAAGATGATCAATATTGTGGAACATTATCTTTAGAAAGTATTTCACTTAAAAAATTTCCTTAAGAAGGGCATTTGATAAATAGATCATCCGAATAGTTGACACTTGAGTAGCTGGAATCCGTAATATTATGTTTTCTTGTTCGGCTGGACCGGGAGAGTTATAATCACCTATGGGATCGCATATTGTTGATGGGTATACTGCGCATGTCTCGAGTGTTTCAGGCCTTCTTGAAGAATGAATCGGCTCTAAAGCGGGTCTTGGGGCGTTATGTCAAAAGTGGCCTTGACGTTGATGATCTTGCACAGGAGACTTTTTTAAAGGCTTTTGCTGCAGAGATAACGACGGAAATACACGATGCCAAAGCGTTTCTGTTTCGCGTTGCCAGGAATTTGGCACTCAGCAAGATCAAAAGCAAGATTTACGTGACAACGGTTTATCTGGAGGATGCTGGCGGTACAGAAGCCCTTGAGGATTGTACCCAGGGCTCGGTAGAAGGCCGCATTGACGGAGAGCGTAAGCTGTATGTTTTCTCAAAAGCAGTCGCTCAATTGCCTTTGGAATACCAGCGGGCATTTTTAATGCGTAAAGTTGAAAATCTAAAACTCAAGCAAATAGCGACGAGACTTAATGTTTCGGTCAGTACTGTCGAAAAGCGTGTGGCGAAGGCACTTCTATTGTGTGACTCATATTTGAGGCAGCAGGGATATGATCCGGAAGAATTCGGCCGATCAGATATCATCAAGCGGCAGATAAGCAGAATGGATACGCATGCCACAGCTGGCTCTGGTTCGGCGCCAACCCGTTCAGGCAGGTCCAACCGATGACAGGTAACGACAAAATTGTGGCGTTCCCCGATCTGGGGGAGATAGAAACACAGGCAGCGGAATGGATTGTTCGCCTGGATGAGGGTGATTTGAGTCCGGACGGTTTAGCGGCTTTTCATGCATGGCGAAGCGCTCACGATCTTCACAGGGAGACCTTCGAACGCCTCTGCCGTCTATGGGGGCAGATGGAGATTTTGGAAGAGCTTGTCGATTATGCGGCGGCTGATGACAATGTAAAGTCTTTGGTAAAGGAGACGGGCTATTATGGTCGCGGCTTGAACCGGAGAGCTCTTCTGGCAGGATCAGTGGCGCTGGTGGCGGCGATTTCCGGTGGTGTAGCATATAAGGTAATTCAGGCAAACGGTGGCACGTATCAAAATATATTTGACACCACCATTGGTGAGCAAAAGAAAGTTATGTTGCCTGACGGCTCTGCAGTTGATCTGAATACGAACAGTTCGATAAGAGTAGAGTATGTTGGAAACGCCCGGGGTATTTGGCTTTTACGCGGCGAAGCACATTTTGACGTTGCTTCTGATACGGCTAGACCATTCTCGGTTTATGCATCAGATGGAGTCGTCACTGCGGTAGGCACTGCTTTTTCTGTTCGTTTGCATGACGAAGAAGGCAGTGAAGACATTGAAGTTACGGTTGCTGAAGGAAGGGTTTCATTATCAGCGCTGGAGCATTCGTCAAGCACTTCGCTTTTATCTGATCGGGACTTAACGCCCACAGCACCCCGTAAACTGTTAACGGAAGTCAAGGCCGGTCAAAATGCTGTCTTTCATAATAGTGTAGAGTGGGTTAAGGACATTGAATTTGCTGCGCTTGAGCGCAAACTTTCCTGGCGCGAGGGGTTGCTGTCATTTTCTGGAGAATCCCTGTCGGAAGTATTGGATGACATTGGCCGCTATACTGATGTTACCATAGAAATCACGGATGATGATCTCAAGAATTTGCCTGTTGCGGGATATTTCAAAATTGGAAATCTGGACGCAATGCTGGAAGCGCTTGAGATTATGGCAGATATTCGTGTTGATCGTGTAAACCCTAAACTTGTTCGCTTGTACAGGGCGAGGCAAGCCTGAAATTTCCTTATCTTTGAAACATGTCCCGGTAGGAGTCTGGAATAGGCTGGACTCTATGTACCTAGTTCGGTGTCTATAGGAATATTGGAAAAATATTGGAAAAAAATATTATGGATTTGTTGATCCCGAAAGTCTTCTCATACAAGGCCAAATTAAAAATCAAGATTGATTATTGGTAATTGGCCCGAAGAATGGGGAGCGCGCCCGGCATAGGACGATTATTGGTATTCATCTGCCAATTGGCATTTATGCTTTTATTGGTAGCAACTGCTAACGCCCAGGATTTTCAACGCCGGTACGGGTTTAGTATCGAGAGCGAAACTCTTGGTGGCGCGCTGGATACCTTTGTCAAAACAACAGATGCCGAGCTTCTTTATCCTTTTGAATGGGCAGAGGCAACGGGGGTTAATCCCGTTGTTGGCCAGTACACAATAGTACAGGCACTAACCATTTTACTTCGGGGCACGAAATTTACCGGTGGCCTTACTGAAAGCGGGGTGATTGTCGTCTCGTTGAAAAAGGATCGGGAGCAAAACGTGATCAAGAGGAAGAATAAGAGTGCCTTGCTAAAGAAGGCTTTGCCACTTGTTATAGGTGGGCTTAGTGTCACAAATGCTGCGGCGCAGGACGACGTAAGGCAGCTGGACGAAATCGTTGTGACGGCGGAGCGTCGTTCCAAATCGTTGCAGGATGTTCCTATTAATATTTCGGCCTTTACCGCAGAGATGCTGGAGAAGGCTAATATTAGAGAAGCGAAAGATTATTTGAATTTTGCGCCAAACGTCGCTTTTACAGAAGATGGAGCAACAGGGCCCCGGAGTATTGGTATCGCGATACGCGGTGTGGGTAATCTGTCATCGACCGATCTGATCACAACAGGCAATGGTATTGGTTATTATATTGATGAGTTGAATGTGGGTGCTGTCGCGAGCGGTGCGGTTAATCCACAGCTCCATGACATGGAGCGTATCGAGGTGTTACGCGGTCCCCAGGGGACTTATTTCGGGCGCAACGCATTGGGTGGGGCCATTAACATTTCCACGAACAAGCCTAACAATGAATTGTACGGCGAAGTTTCGGCCAGTTACGGGCGATTTAACAGCTGGGATATCCGGGGCGTTGCAAACCTGCCCGTTACAGATAATTTCTTCGTGCGCGCTGTATATGCACATGAAGAGAGTGACGGGATGATTAAGAATGTGAACCCTGCTGGCGCACCGAACAGTGGTTTTATTTATGATAACATTCGTGTTTCTGCCCTGTTCACGCCGAACGAAAGATTGAGCTTTGACCTCTCGTTTACTTATACGGATGAGCGGGCCGGAATGGACAATACAGTTCCGTCGGGCGTCATCGATGGGGATACCAAACAAACACTCGGCATGCCTAATTTACAGCCTTATACTCAAGGGTTGGGTTTTTATCCAGAAAACCAACGTTTGGTAAATCATAATACGCCTGAGTTCAGCGACAACAAGTTTGTCATCGTGAATGGGCGGATTACCTATGCAGCAGATGGTTTCGATGTAAAGTCGATTACCGGGTATATCTACAGCCAGCATCAACGCCTGTTTGATCAGGACAACATAAGCGCAGATATATTTAATCGTGAAGTTGACGGAAATACCCACTCCTATAGTCAGGAATTGCGCTTGCAATCCAATACGGATGGGCGGCTGGAGTGGAGCTTTGGGGGTATTGCAGCTCAGGATAAGCTCAATCACTATTCCAATGTATTTGTTGGGCAGGACCAGACTTATACAGACCCGACTACAGGAATTAATACGCGCTTTCTGCCACCATTTTTCCCACCGGGCTTTCCGCTCAATTTGCGGAACCGGGTAAACAAAATCCAGAGCTTTGGAGTGTTTGCAGAAGGCACATACAATTTTGCGGAATCCTGGTTTTTTACCTTGGGGGCCCGTTATACGCATGACAAAATTGACAGTGGCCGATTTGGGGTACTTGCGTCAAACAACCCCATACCAGATGCTTCAGGTTCCGCGAGTTTTAACGACTTCTCGCCACGAGCAGTTCTCAGATACATGGTAAATCCAGATATTACAACTTACGCATCTGTCTCAAGCGGCTACAAGGCGGGTGGCGTCGACATCAACAGAGGTGTCGTGCGGTCATTTGATCCGGAAAAACTGTGGAATTATGAAGCCGGCTTTAAGGCGACTCTGGCAGATGGACGTGTCCGGCTTAATGGTTCTGTCTTCTATCTGGACTGGAAGGATATTCAGGTAATTACAGCGTTCCTGGCTGATCCCAATGACATCAGTTCAAGTACCCAGTTAACCCTCAATGCTTCTCAGGCCAAAAGTAAGGGTGCCGAGCTTGGCTTTGAGGCGTTGGTGACAGAAAACCTGCAAGTCGGATTTACTGCCGGCTATCTTGACGCCGAATTTGGATCCTTTCCAAATGCTGTTGTTTTTGGTGGCGGGGAGTTTGATCTGACTGGCCGTCGTATGCCCAAGTCTCCAAAATGGAGTCTGAGCGGGAATGCCCAATACACAGCGGATATAGCCGATGGAGTGCAGGGCTTTGCAAGAGTTGAAGGTATTTACCGCGGCGCGATCGCTGGCAATCTGGAAGCTGTTGCAGCGCCTTTGGAAGGTTTGCCTGAGTTTCCTTATATCTCTCCTTCCTACACGGTATTTAATATCCGTGCAGGTATAGAAACAGACCGTTTTTCTGTGCAGGGTTATGTAGAGAACCTGTTCAAGGAAGATTACTTTAACGGCACGTTCGACCATTTTGGTTTGAGCGGTATCCGCCTTCAGCCACACCCTCGGATCTGGGGTCTGCGGCTTACTTATAAAACGAACTAGTTGATCTGATTGTGCCGGCATTTTTAATGTCGGCACACCAGATTATTGCCCCAGTCAGAAGGCATGCAGGCTGATTTGCACAATATGCGGATCTTTCAGAAGTAACTCTTTAGAAAATTTGGAAAAAATGGAAGCTGGAAAAACTATTAAACGTGATCCTCCATTTTTTTATGGGTGGTGGATTGTTGTTGCCTGTATTCTTGGCGCAGCTGTCAGTCCGGCAACCCTGATTAATGTGCCATTCAGCCTGTTTATTACGGAGCTTGAAGCCGAGTTCGCCTGGTCGCGGTCAGAAATCAGCTTTTCCCTGACAATATTCATCGCTTGTTTAACTGTTACTCTTCCTGTTATGGGGGGGCTGATCGACAGGTTGGGTGTTAAAAGGGTGGCAATCTGTTCGATCATTATGTACGCGGCTGCGCTTGCGTCCCTTTATTTCCTAACGTCGTCGATCATCCATTTTTATATAGCAATGGCGGTTATTTCTGTAGCAGGTGTTGGTGCTCAGAGCCTGACATACATTAAGGTACTATCTGCGTGGTTTGACCGCAGGCGCGGGCTGGTCATTGGTATTTGCATGGCAGGATACGGTCTGGGCTACATTATTGTTCCCATTCTCACCCGTTACCTGATTGATTTTTATGGGTGGCGGGTTGCATACGCAGGGCTTGCTCTGACCGCTATTCTTATTCCGCTACCTGTGGTGCTTGCGCTGATTAAAAACACTCCGGCGGAGTTGGGGTTGAACCCTGACGGGGACAAGTTCAAAAAAGAAGGTGTCGAAATTCTTGGCGTGGGTAAATCCCTTGGCCAGGCGGTAATGACGCGAGAGTTCTGGATTTTGGCGGCAACTTTTGCGCTCGTTTCGTTTTCACTGAACGGTATCCAGTCTCAGATTGTCCCGCTTTTGGAAGGCAAGGGGCTTCAAACGGCAACAGCGACATTAATGTTATCCGCAATTGGTGTTGGTTCATTTCCAGGCCGGGTCCTTGCTGGCTATTTGATGGATAAAATATTTGCACCCTACATTGTGATGGCTTTTTATAGTCTGTCGATATTTGGTATCATTTTTCTTATCAACGCGGATGGTGTTTCGTCTTACACGATTTTCTTTTGTGCGGTCGCCATTGGATTAAGCCTGGGTGCTGAAAATGATGCTTTGGGCTATCTGACAAGCAGGTATTTCGGTCTTAAATTCTTTGGCCAAGTATATAGCGTGTTGCTGAGTTCCTATCTGCTCGGCGCTGCATTGGGGCCATTTTTTGTTGCCTATGCTTACGATTTAACCGGGTCCTATGACCGCATATTATTAATTGGTGTTTGTGCGATTGCACTGTCGTGTTTTCTGCTGCTGTTTTTAAGGCGTTATCAGTCGCGAGAAGAGATGTGAACGACGTGACAGACGTACCACTTTCCACTAACCCGAGGCAGACATGAGAGAATATATAAATCAACTTCGAGCTGCAGGCGAATTGCTGGACATTCATCGGCAAGTCAATCCGAAGCATGAACTCGCTGCCGTGACGAAAGCAGTCCAGAAATCGGGGGAGAAAGTGCCGCTTTTCCATGATGTGGAAGGGGCATCAATGTCAGTTGCATCCAATATTTATGGCAGCCACAAGCGTCTGTGCGATCTTGTGGGCGTGACGGAAGGATCTACCTTCTGTGAGCGCTGGGCTGCTTTGAGTGAGAATACAGGGCACGCCTGGCCGGATTGTGTGGAGACGATTGGCAGGCCGGACGATCTGGTCGACGGCAAGCTGAGTGATCTGCCGCTTATCACCTATCATGCCAAAGATGCCAGCCCGTATTTTACATCAGCGATTTATATATCCAAAGAACCGGATACCGGGGTTCCCAACCTGTCTTTCCATCGTTCAATGTATGTGGACGATTCTGAACTGCGCATCCGGCTCGGCTCGAGCCATGATATGGCGCGCTTTCAGGCCAAGGCCGAGAAGCGGAATGAGCCACTGGAAGCGGCCCTGCTTATCGGCGTGCGTCCGGAGATTTTTCTGTCTGCCTGTTCGTCGCCGCCCTACAACGTCAGCGAATTGGGCCTCGCCAGGGGTGTGACCGGCAAGGCTGTTAAAATGTACCCGTGCCGTAAGATAGATATGATGGTGCCGGAGGGGACTGAAATTGTTGTGGAAGGGCGTGTCTTGCCTGGCGTCCGACGCCCCGAAGGTCCTTTTGGTGAATTCATGGGCAATTATGTGGAGGTTGGTGACAATCATGTTTTCGAGGTTCTTGATGTCTATTGGCGCCAGGGCCCGGTATTTCATGCGTTGACCTGCGGGTCTCCCGAGGATCTGCGGCCACTGGAAGCAATTACTGCGGCCCGTATCTACAAGCATGTTTCAAGTGTTGTGCCCGGTGTGCTGGATGTTTCGTGCCGCCCTAATGTGATGATCACAATTCTGAAGCTGAAGAAACAATATGAGGGGCATGGAAAGCACGTGATGCTTGCCGCACTGGGATCACATATGGACTATAACAAGGTCGTGATCGCCGTGGATGAAGACGTTGATATTTATGATCTGGATGATGTGATGTGGGCCTATCTGACCCGGGGACGGGCCGATACACGCGCACAGATACTCAATGATATTCCGGGCTTTTATCGGGATCCGCATAAAGATCACTGGGGGCGTCTTATGATCGATGCCACCATGCCGTGGGGCCGGGAAGAGGAGTTCGCCCGTAAGACCATTCCCGGCGAAGAAGAAATCAGGCTGCAGGATTATCTGAAGCCGTAAAATAAAAAATGACGATATTTGAATGATATAGAGTTTGGAAGTGTCCATATGAGTAAACTTGCTGATCGAGTCGCGAAATCATCCGACAAAACTTATGGCATGTATGAGAAAGCTGCCAACCTGGAGGCTGCGGGAGTGGATTTGATCCATTTGGAGTTCGGCCGTCCCTTATATGATACGCCGGAACATATCAAGAATGCGGCAATTGCGGCCCTTCAGGCTGGCAAAGTCCATTACAGTGACATGCAAGGCGACCAAAACTTGCGGAAGGCAATCAGTGAAAAGCTGGGTTCATTTAACAAAATGGACTTTTCAGCCGATGAAATATTGATAACAAATGGACTTACGCAAGCGTCTTATTCAGCATTCATGGCATTGATTAATTCGGGTGACGAGGTAATTGTTCTCGACCCCTTTTATCCCCAGCACATGGGAAAAATTGAGTTGGCGGGAGGCCTGCCTGTATCTGTTTCGCTGGATCCTGATACTCAGTTTGGGATAAGGGCGGATTGGATAGAACGCGCAATCACGCCGCGTACCCGTGCCATCGTTTTGATTAATCCTGCTAATCCTACAGGCCGCGTATATACATACGAGGAGCTTGACGCCTTGGCAAAGGTCGCGATCAAGCATGGCCTGGTAGTAATATCAGACGAAGTTTATGAACAAATTACTTATGATGGTCATTCTCATATCAGCATAGCCTCCCTGCCGGGCATGAGAGATCGAACTATTTCAATGTTTGCCTTTACCAAGGCATTTGCCATGGATGGCTGGAGAATAGGTTATCTGGCCGCTGATAAATCCCTCATACCGGGCTTGATGAAAATCACGACGAATACGGTTACGCATGTAAACACCTTTATTCAGGAAGGGGCACTTGCCGCAATTAATAGTTCTCCTGATGTTGTGCAGGATATGGTGGATGAAGATTGCAGAAAACGGGACCTTGTGGTTCGCAGTTTAAATCAAATGCCGGGTATCAAATGTGCAGCGCCTGAAGGAACAATTTATGCGTTTCCCGATATATCGGGGACACAGCGAACTGCGCAGGAACTGGCGGATATTATTCTGGAAGAAGCGCACGTGGTGGTGGAGGCGGGCAGTTTTTATGGTTCTCGTGGTCAGGGTCACCTGAGACTGTGTTTTGGATCCCAGACCTATAGCAAGCTTGAAGAAGCGCTCGGACGAATATCGAGCGTAATTAACAATCTGAAATAATACCAATGTCTTGCCAGTTTTAAAATTTGTCTCAGCACCAATCAGTTGATGCTGACAATGGAAGCGCGGGCTGACCGATGTGAACCGAAACTGGATGTGACACTAACTTAACCAGGAGAATATAAATGACGAATATCTCTGCTGATGATCAGACTGTATCAGCCTTGGTGGAAGAAAATCGGGTTCACGGAAGGGTATATACTGATCCCGCAATTTACGAATTGGAGATGCAGCGTATTTTCGGCAAAACGTGGAACTTTGTTGGCCACGAAAGCCAGATCCCTGAGATTGGTGATTTCCTTACAACGACTGTTGTCGGGCAACCTGTTGTGTTAGTGAGGCAGCCGGATCGTTCAGTTGAGATTTTGTATAATCGCTGTGGGCACCGGGGGGCTTTGGTCGTTGGGGAAAAATGCGGAAATGCCAAAAATTTCAACTGTATATATCATGGCTGGACATTCAAAACAGATGGCGAATTGACGTTTGTACCATTGGAGGATGGCTATAAATGCACTTCTTTTGATAAGTGTGATCCGCAATACGGCATGCCCAGAGTTGCCCAGGTGGAATCCTATAAAGGCTTTGTTTTTGCCCGACTGGTGCAGGGGGCCCAAGGGTTAACAGATTTTCTTGGCGGCGTTGCTGACACTCTGGATCATCTGGTTGATATGTCGCCGGAAGGGACAATAAGCGTTCACGGGGGGAGTTTCCGTACGGTCTATCCTTGTAACTGGAAAATTTACCTTGAAAACATGCATGATGGCGTTCACCCGCGTTTTGTGCACCAATCGTCGGTTTCAGCCAGCAGACAGATGGCCGCCGGGCTTGCCAAGGCAAATAAGAAGAAACTGTTTGCCGTCGAGATCGTTGAAGCAAATGGGCAGTCTTATTCTGCGCTTGACGATCTAGAGGTGCGCGTTTTTCCCAACGGGCACAGTGATATGCGGGGTTTCCGGAAGCCCGTAAATGATGAGCCCGTTTTTGTGCGGTTTGCAGATCAACTACGGGAACGTCACGGTAAGGAATATGCTGGACAGGTTTTGACACGAAATTTTCATAATATGTGTGTTTATCCAGGTCTTTCTATCCATCCCGGTTTCTTGCAACTGCGGGTATTGACCCCCCTGGCTGTCGACAGAACCATGGTGGAAATCTGGAATTTACGCCTTGACGGTGCACCGGAAGAGATTCATCAGAGAACGATTACTTATGCAAATACGGTCCATTCGCCCTCTTCCATTATCAAACCTGATGACCTGGAAGCATACCGGCGGGTACAGGTTGGGTTGGCATCAAAAGGCACCGATTGGGTGAGTAATCATCGGCGCGAAGGGAACGAGAAAAGAGAAGGGGATGCATTGATAGACAGCTCACTAAGTGAACATTTTATTCGTAATCAATATCGGGCCTGGTCTGAATATATGAAGAAGGGAGACTAAATATGGGGATCGACTTTAGCGAACTTCAGGATTTTATCTATGACGAGGTCGAATATCTGGACAATGCCCGGTATAAGGAATGGCTCGGTTTGTTCATGGATGATGGAACTTACTGGGTGCCGACTTCCCCGAATCAAAATGATCCGCTTAATGAAATATCGCTGTTTTATGAGACCTCCCGCTTGCTGGAGATGAGAATAAACCGCTTGTTACATTCCCATGTACATTCTTTGGCGTCGCCTTTTAGTATAAGCCACGTTGTGGGGAATGTGAGACTGGTTTCCAGTGACGCTGGAAAGGGGGAAGCCATTCTCTCCTCCCGGTTTCATATGCACGAATATCAGGATGGCAGAGAGCGTCATTTTTCCGGAAAATATACTCACCATCTGGTTCGTGACGAGGGAAACTGGAAAATTAAAATGAAGAGAGTTGATCTGATCAATTGTCAGGCGCCGATGGAGCCCATAGAAATTCCGATTTAAATTACAAAATGGGATGGTTATAAAGGCTGACGTGCCCCTTTTTGGAGCGTCCCGGCCGGTTTTTTTTGGGGAGCACGTCAAAGCCGCGGCAGACGTTGTAATGAAACTGACGGGCACAATTTGGAAAGAAACTGACTATACTCGGTGAGATGCCCCTGGACTTGTATGCACCAGAGACCGGTTAACGAATGGCTGGTGGCTTATCTGGCAGAAGGTCAGCTTTGATTTTGGTGCTTTGCGCGAGGCTTGGGCCAAATCACCGTAAGCATTCACCGGTCTCGATCAAATGAGGACAATCCGGGTTTATAGGATTTCTCGTCTATAAACTGCCTGATTCCCTCATTGCGTCCTGTATCGTCGTGAAAATTGGCAGCCTCCTGAGCCCGAACCAGATAATCTTCCGCATTGTCATAAGTCATTTCATGCACACGCCGGATTGCGTCTTTTGTTGCTTTCAGGGCGACAGGACTCTTTTTGAGCAGAACGGCGGCCAGTTCCCGTACACGTTGTTCGAGCGATGATAATGGTACACTTTCATTGACAAGTTTCCACGCCGCTGCCTGTTTGCCACCTATCAGTTCACCGGTCATGGCGTGATACATGGCATCTCGCATTGAGAGCAGGTCCGTAACTACTTTTGTCGCGCCACCTCCGGGTAAAATCCCCCAGTTGATTTCGCTCAGGGCAAATTTTGCTTCATCCGCAGAAATCGCCAGATCACAGGCGTACAGTGGACCATAACCACCGCCAAAGCACCATCCGTTTACCATAGCAATGGTTGGCTTTTCATACCACCTCAAGCGGCGCCACCATCCATATGCATCACGCTGCGCTCTTCTTACGGCCCCCGGACCTTTTGCTTCTGTTTCGCGAAAATATTCTTTCAAATCCATCCCCGCAGACCAGGCATCTCCGTTGCCTTTAAGAACAAGCACACCAAAATCGTCCCGGAATTCGAGCTCATCCAGAATTTTACCCATTTGTTGATTGAGGGCAGGGTTCATACAATTGCGCTTTTCAGGGCGATTAAAACTGACCCACGCAATTCGACCTTCAATATTATAAGTTGCTGTACTTTTTGACATAGTTTCTGTTGTCTTCTAAAATTTGCGTGGTTATGTCGTCTACCCCCCTATTTTTCCGATGACAGTGCCTTTTTTGATGGGCTGGTCGGGGGGTGTGATGATGTGGAGTTTGCCTGTGGCGGGGGCCTCGATTTCCATCTGGGTTTTCTCGAGCATGATCTCGGCGACGGTGTCGCCTTCCGTGACATCATCCCCGTCATCAAAATACCATGTGGTCAATACGGCCTCATCATCGCCCTGCCAGAAGTCTTCCCCGATTACAATGTCTGTCGTACTCATACTGATCCTTTCACCATCTGTCTTGCCTGTTCTTCAACCTTGCTGGCGTTGGGCAAAATATATTGCTCCATGATGCGGGCAAAGGGGATCGGGATATCCGGATGGGCAAGCCGTTGCATGGGGGCTTTCAGCGCAACGCCCGCTTCTGCCACGCGGGCAATCACTTCACCACTGACCCCGAAGCTCTTGTAATCGTCATCCACCACCAGAAGCCGCCCGGTTTTGGAGACAGACTTTATAATGGCCTCGCTGTCCAGCGGGGAGATGGTCCGCAGGTCAAGCACCTCTGCCTCAATGCCGTCCTTTTCCAGCGCCTTTGCCGCTGCCAGCCCCTGATGGACTGTGGCCCCCAGACCGACAATGGTAATGTCTTTGCCTGCGCGAGCAATGGCCGCCTTGCCAATCGGCACCTCATAGGCGTCTTCCGGTACATCCACAATGGCACCCGGTGCTGTGCCCAGCCAGCCCATGCCCTGCAGGTTCTTGTGGAACATGAAAATCACCGGGTTATTGTCGCGGATGGCGGCTGTCATCAGCCCCTTGGCGTCACAGGCGTTGGACGGGAGCACCACCTTCATGCCGGGCAGGTGGGCAAAGGTCCCATACAGGCACTGGCTGTGCTGGCCGCCGTCACTGTAACCACCCCCCACCGACGTCATCAATACCATCGGGCACGAGACGTTGCCGCCCGAGAAATAGGATTGTTTGGCGGCAAGGTTGTAGATCGAATTCATGCAGACCCCGAAAAAGTCGACAAACATCAGCTCTACGACAGGACGCATGCCCAGAGCTGCCGCCCCCACCGCTGCCCCAATGAAGGCCGTTTCAGATATGGGGGTATTCCGTACCCGTTCAGGCCCGAACTTCTCGAACAGGCCGCCGGTGTTTCCAAAGACCCCGCCAAGGGCGCCAATGTCTTCACCCATGACAAAGACGCTCTCATCGGCAGTCATGCTTTGGGCGATCGCCTCGCTCATGGCCCTGGCAATGGTCAGCTTGCGTTTGCTGCGATTCTTCAATTGTGCTTCACTCATGATGATCCCCTATACAAATACACAGCCAAGGGCGTCTTCGGGCGCAGGCTCTGCCGACCCCCGGGCCCAGGCAAAGGCATCATCCACTTGTGTCCGCGCCTCCGCTTCCAGCTTGTCAAGATCCGTAGCGCTCGCCACCCCATCCTCGATCAGCCGTTTGCGCATCTGCGGGATCGGGTCCCGGGCGAACAGGCCGTCTTTCTCGCCGTCGGGGCGATATTGTTCGGCGTCGCCCATAAAGTGCCCGGCCAGCCGGAAGGTCTCCAGTTCCAGCAGGGTGGGGCCACCGCCGGCGCGGGCACGGGCCACCGCTTCCCCCGCTGCTTCATAAATGGCATACGGGTCGTTGCCTTCCACATAAACCCCGGGGATGCCATAACCTGCTGCCCGCACATCATTGCGTGGCACGGCAGTGGCATCGGTCTTCGAGACCGATATCCCCCAGGCGTTATCCTCAATCACACAGATAAACGGCAGCTTCCAGACCGCCGCCAGGTTCATGGCTTCGTGAAAGGCGCCCTGATTGACCGCTCCTTCGCCTATGAAGGCGACGGCGATACCGGGTTGGCCCCGCATCTTGCGCGCCAGTGCAGCGCCCACCGCCGGGCCCATGCCTTCAGCAATGATTCCCGAACAGGAGAAATTCACTTTTGGATCAAACAAATGCATATGACCACCGCGACCACCCGACAGGCCCGTCGTCCGGCCAAAAATCTCGGCCGTCATTGCCCGCAGATCGACGCCCTTGGCAATGGCAATGTGGTGGGGCCGGTGCGTGGCGGTGACAACATCCTCCGCCCCCAGGTGGGCGCAGACCCCTACCGCACAGGGCTCCTGACCGTTTGACAGGTGCATCTCGCCCGGGATTGGACCGTTGGCCATGTTGAAGGCAGGCTGCTTGCCCTCAAGATAGGCGGCACCCGTCTGCTCTTCATAATAACGGCTTAAAAACATGTGGCGGTAAAGCCAAAGCCAAGGCTCAGTTTCTTGGGGTGGCATGATGAATATCTCCTCATTGGGGGAAGGGGAAAGTCCGTCCGGAACAATTAGTGCGTCAGCCTGTTCCGGACATCTTGGTTTTGCCACCGTGTCTAGAAGCGAAATTTTGCTTCGATTCCCCATTCGCGCGGACGCGCATATTGTACTGAGGCGATACCCAAACTCTGTATCGCGTTGATACCGAACAGATTATAAGTTTTGTTCGTGAGGTTGGTGCCGAATACTGCCACTTCAAAGGCTTCATCCAATGTCAGGAAGCTTGCCCTCGCGTTCAGCAGGCCATACCCTTCCTGAGAAATATTCAGGGAATTCTGAACATCGTGGAAAACACGGCTGCGATAAAGGTAATCGCCTCGCAAGGTCAGCACGCCCATATCCTGAAGCGGAATATCATATTGAACACCAACGCTTGCGGTCCATTCCGGTGTTTCGAGGAGATCTTCATCGACCGTGAAAGCCGCTGTGGGATCTACTTCCAGATATTTCGCGTCTGTGTAGCCAACGGCACCGTTAAGGGTCAGTCCCTCAGCGGGACGCAAGACCGCCTCAACTTCAAAACCCTTGATACGTGCCTTGCCCGCATTATCAACCGTGTTCAGGAAAATTAATCCTGAAGGAACGACAACATTGACCTGAAGGTCCTTGTAATCTGCATAAAAAGCACTGACATTCAACCGCAGGCGGCGGTCGAGCAGGTCTGACTTGAAACCAATTTCATAGTTATCAAGTTTTTCAGGGTCATAGCTGGTAACGTCTGTTGTCGCATTCGCACGCCCATTGAAGCCGCCGCTTTTGAAGCCTTTGGAATAAGAAGCATAAAGCAGGATATCGTCGGTCGCCTGGAAATCTATACTTGCTTTGGGTGTAAACGAAGACCAACTGTCTGAAACTTCAACAGGCCCGACGAAGATAGCGCCCGAACTGGGGCGGATCGCGGTGATCGAATAGGTTTTCTTTTCATGAGTGTAACGGGCCCCAAGATTAAGGCGCAAGTCTGGCGTCACGTTGATATTAACCTCACCAAATGCCGCATAGCTGTCTGTATTGACCGTATTATCATCGAAACGGTCAAGATCGCCCGGGAAAGGCGGCGAGGGCAACGCAAACAGACCTGATGCGATTCTGGCTTCCGTAAAATCGGTAGCTTTTTCCCCGAAATAATACGCGCCCGTCAGAATATCCACCCGATCGTTGAACAATGAACCCACCAGTTGAAATTCCTGACTGAACTGGTGCTGATCCACATCATTGACGACCTCCAGATAAGGCAGAGGTGATGCATCGGATTCGCGAGCGAACAGAGCTTCAAGGTCACGGTAACTGGTAATGGACTTCAACTGCACACCGTCAAGGTCAACATCAATAACGCCACTAACACCCCAGTTATCCATGTCGCTGACACTTGGCCCGGTCGCATATGAGATCGACGGGTCATTGGGGACGAACTGATCCGTCAGCGCTACGCCCATCATAGCACCAATAGTAGCGTTATAGAGGCCCAGTAAAGGAGTGGTGTTTACTTCAATCAGGCTTTGGGGCGCGGACTCGTCACGTCGACGGGTGCCATCAAAGGTAAGCGTCACCTCGACTTTTTCAGACGCATTCCACAACAACACCCCACGGCCGGCAAGAACGCTCTGCTCTCCCAGTTCAACATCATCAGCGAGCCGGATCTGATAACCATCACGATTTAGTGACGCCACAGAGAATTTGGCAGCCAGCCGGTCTTCAACCAATGGCACATCAATTGAGGCGCGCCCGTCAAAGCGCGAGAAGCGCCCAACAGTGCCCTGGATATAACCACCCAGTTCGCCGGTGGGTTTGCGGGAGGTAAAGCTGACCGCTCCGCCCATCGTGTTACGCCCGAAAAGCGTTCCCTGGGGGCCACGTAAAACTTCGACACGCTCCACATCCAGCACGTCCAGCAGGCTGCCGGTAGAGCGGCCCAGATAGACACCGTCCACATAGACCCCAACCCCGGGATCACTGGTGATGGCAAAGTCGCTCTGGCCAACGCCGCGGATATATATCTGGGCGACAGAACCGCCTGCTGCTGCACTGGCAGTAAAGTTGACGTTGGGGACAAAACGGATTGCATCGGCGATATTGTTGATGGATCGGGCCTGAATGTCATTTGCCGTGATGGCGCTAACCGCTATTGGGACCTTTTGCAGACTTTCTGCACGCTTGCGCGATGTAATAATAATCTCTTCAATGCCGAAGGTTTGCTCAGCGGAGAGAGCTGTTGTCGACTGGAACGGTAACGACGCAGTCGCAACACCCAGAGCAATGAAGCTGGCGCCAAGCAACGGGCAGGCACGATTAAACACGGCAGGCTTAACATTTGTCATGACGATCTCCCTGTATTCCCTAATTTCTGTCGTTATGTGCGATGTGGATTTAGAGGACGCGCCCACACGTCAACAAACGACTTCCCAATGTTATGAAACGCGAGTGAAGTGATATTCTTGATTATTTTCTCAATGTTTCATTGACAATAACTTACTGTTAAGTTAAAATATTGTCAATATCTTATCAGTTAGTAATATAAAATAGTTTGGGTTTGGGGCTTCTTGCAATATATCTGCAGTGATGAGTGGAATAGTGGCCTCAGGCCATAGATAGTTTGGTTAGGGATTGAGAATGGCTGCACCTCGACGTCTTACGCGCGACAGATTACTTGACGTCGCCTCGGAACTTTTTGCAGAAAAGGGATATGAGGGGACTTCTATATCGGACATTACCGATGCGCTGAAAATCACCAGACCTACTTTATATGCTCATGCGAAAAGCAAGGCAGATCTGCTGAACGAGATAAACGAGCGCTTGCTGGCATTTTACAAGAAAACTGCAGCCACTTATGTGCGCGAACAAGACCCCCCGATCAAGAAGATCGAAGGCTTTATCATGATGTGTCTGGAGGCAACCAGATATTTTCCGGCATCCCTCAAGCTGGCTATGCGCGGCGTCCGGGATGCCAGCTTTCCACACAGCCAGGCATTGCATGAATGGTGGCATTCCCTTGATGTCGTGATGCTTGAGGCCATCGAGCAGGCCCAGCGCGATCAACAGATTACCAATACTATTTCTGGTAAAATCCTGAAGCACCTGATCTGGGGGGCTATCAATGAAATACCATACTGGTATCATCCTTTCGGGCCATTGTCGGCCGAACAGTTGACGGGCCAGATTCTAAACTTTGTCACGGGCGCTGTCCCGCCAAGTGATGACCCCAACAATGTTGTCAGACACTTCGTTTCCCCTGCAGCTGTTACTGAAATAGCGCGGGAATGGCGTTTTGAAACGGTTTCGATTGGCGAAGAGACGGCGGTCTCCCGCGCTGTCATTCCTGATGATTCAATATTGCATGGCAATCATCAGATGGTCGCAGCAGTATCCGGGCTGGTGGTGTGGACGTGTGAAAGCCTTTTTCGTGAATCACTCGCGCCAAGAGATGGAGAATGGTCTTTGGAGGACCTATCCTTACGCTTTTATCCGCCGCTTTCTGCCGGCAATTTATATTGCCGTGCGATACGCAGTATATCATCACAAAAACTCGATATCTGGGATGTCACGATTAGCCTGGACGATAACGCAGAACCGTTGTGCGTGACCCGGGTCGTATATGGGCAAAAAACAGAAGCTTCTCCTACCATCCCACGTTGAACTTCCATTTTGACCGAACCGGGACAGGATATAAAAAACATGAGTGCATCTGCGGCTATTATGGGTATTGGGGAAAGCGACTATTCCTGGGCTTCCGGCAAAACGGAAATTGAAATGGCGCTCAATGCCGTTAGATCGGCCATTGCTGACGCAGGGCTTGATCCCGGTAAAATTGATGGTCTGGGCAAGTTTTCTTTTGATGGCGTGCCACAGAACAGCGTGGCATCCGCCCTGGGCATTAACCGACTTGCTTTCTGTCAGGACAGCGCCGGGGGGGCAGCCTCATCAGTGAACCTTCTGGCGGCAGCAAGTGCGGCAATTCAGGCGGGCCAGGCAGAGGCAATTGTATGTTACAGATCATTTAATGGCCGATCCATGCTTCGGCTCGGGCATTTACCCATCCCCGAGCGGGGCGAAGACGGTAACGTTTTGGCTGCAGGCGCCAGCCCGTTTGGCGGGGAGTTTGCCGGCCCCTATGGCATGGCAGCACCGGCTTGTGCCTTTGCCCTGTGGGCGGATGCCTATATGACCCGACACGGCATTTCGGAAGAAAAAATGGTGCGCGCCCTGGGGACGGTTACGGTTCGTCAGCGCGAGTACGCCAGCCGAAACCCCCTGGCTCTTTTGCGCGACAAGCCCCTTGATATGGAGAGTTATTTTTCCAGCCCTTTTTTGGCAGCGCCATTACGGAAAGTGGATCTTTGTCTGGAATCCGACGGGGCCTGTGCGATTGTTATTACTGGTGACAAATACATTAAATGTTCTACTAACCGGCCAGCCTACATTCTTGATACGCGACAAGCGCTTTCCCCCAATTACGATCACTTCTTTTTCGATTTGGAAACACTCCCTCCACGGATAGGCACGGATCTCATGCCGGGAATATTGTCTCGCCATGGCCTCAGCCACCAGGATGTGGATATCCTGGGCATCTATGACGCCGCTTCGTCTTCTGTTCTGTACGACCTTGAGAATTTGGGATTCTGTAACCCTGGCGAAGCTGTGGACTATATTGCTCATCCGGAAGTTGCGGTTAATACCAGTGGCGGCATGTTAGCAGAAGTTTACCTGCAAGGTATGAATCTGATCATTGAAGTCGTGCGCCAGCTACGTGGCACCTCCGCCAATCAGGCGCAAAATGCGAAATTTGGTGGACTTTCGGTCGGTGGTACTCAGGCCGTTGGTTTGCTGTCAAACGAGGTGTTTTCATGATCATTCCTTCACCAGCGGCAGAAACTGTTGCGTTCTGGCAAGCTGCCCGCAAAGGCCAGTTTCTCCTTCGTTATTGTGATACCTGTAAATACTGGCGGCATCCCAGACAAGTCATGTGTACCTGTGGGCAGCCGCTATCATGGAAACAATCGCAAGGCACAGGAAAGCTGCTTGCCCGAACGATCGTGGAATACGCCTTCAACCCTGAACTCGTTGAACAGGTGCCTTACACAATTACCCTCACAAAACTGTCTGAGGGGCCACACTTTTTATCGTCGGTTTCAGGTGAACATATTTCAATGCATGGGGGAATGAACATGAAGGTGATTTTCGACGCCGTCACATCGGAGGTGACCATGCCAAGATTCGTGCCTGCCTGAGCTAGGAAGGTAATTATCATGCAAGGCCTGCTATCAGTTCTTCACGTGAAAGAAGGGAGGGAAAAGGCGCTGGAAAGCCTTTTCAGAAACTACGCGCGCGAAGCTTCTGCGGCGAGTGAATGCCTCTATATCGATGGCTATTATACCAAAAACCCAGGCAAGTTTGTATTGCTGGACATGTATTATGGCAACCGTCCCGTTAGAAACCTGCATCTCGATATATTTGGCGCTTATCTGACGCCGGAAAGTCGAAGTGAAGTGATACGTCCGGTCTATTCCGATCCTCCGGTGCGACGACGGCCGATTGATACACTTGCCCTTAAGGCCTGTGGCAAGAAGTTGGAATACGAAGCAGAGAACGCGTGCGGTGCCTGGGTTGCTGCAAATATACAGCCTGGGAAAGACTCTGCCTTTTTATCCAGCATCAAGCGCATGGGAAAGAAAGTATGTCGGAGCGAACCCGGGTTTTTGTATGCTGATTTGTACCTGACAGATACGCCGCAGCGCTATTTGATGATCGAGATGTATACCGGAAAAGAGACGTTGTGGGCACATCAGGACCTGCCGCACACCAAGGATTTTGCCATCGAGAAAAGCCAGAATCAGGCTGGAAAACTAAAGGTTTTTACCATTCGGCCTGCTTTTTCCACTGGCGCCTGGGCACGGAAAAAAGCCTGATTGTATTGAGTCTGACCAACACCGGTATGTTTAAATAAAGGAGAAGAAAGTGGGCTCTGTCGTTGACGAACTTGCACCTGACGAAACATTACCGGCGATTTTGTCACGCCACGCAAACAATATGCCCGACCGCATATTTGTAGAGGAGATTGAAGGGCAATCTCTGACCTTTCTCCAATTTGACAGGCTGGTAAGGACATGGGCCCGCCTCTTCATTAATCGTGGAGTGAAGGAGGGAGATCGGGTTGCTGTGTTTATGCCGCCAGCGATCAATACAGCGGCTTCCTGGCTGGGGCTATCGTGGCTTAAGGCGCTGGAAGTGCCGATCAATACCAATTATCTGGGAGATATGCTTCGCTATATCATCGATGATTGCGGGGCGAAGGTACTGGTGGTGGATGAGCGATATCTGGAACGTATTAAAGATATTGCGGACGAACTGCCATCTCTGGAGACAATTATTGTTATGTCAGCCCGCACGGCATTACCGCAGCTAAAGGCTGATGTGCTCAACGGCGATCAGATCTTGTCCGAAACGGAGCCCGCAACAGATATGGAAGCGCCAAAGCCGTGGAATATGGCGGGAATTCTATATACGGGCGGGACGACCGGACCATCCAAGGGCGTTATGCTTCCCTGGGGTTATTATATGAATTCTATACGTACCCTGGATTACCTGGGAGAGAAAGACGCCTTTTATGCACCCTTTCCCATGTTCCATGGCACAGGTAAAATCCCGTTTCTCGCCATGGGTGCATTTGGAGGGCGGGTGGTTATCCGCGAACAGTTCAAAACACAAACCTTCTGGCATGATGTCAACAACCATCAATGTACCATCACGATCCTGCTGCCGGCGATGGCTAAATGGGTGTTGGCCCTGGAATCAACGGAAGATGAAAAGAAGCACACACTGAAATTTGTGACTATGATCACAGATATAGATACTTTCCGGAAACGCTTCGGTGTCACGGTCAACACCCACTTCGGCATGACAGAAGCCGGGGTGCCAATTGGTCACAACAACATCACCAGCCGGTTCAATTCGTGCGGTGTCGTCAAGCCAGGCTATGAAGTGCGTCTGGTGGATGATCGTGATTACGAAGTGCCGGTCGGTGAAGTGGGTGAGCTGATCGTCCGCCACACAAGGCCCTGGACGTTAAGCCAGGGCTATTATGGCAAGCCGGAAAAGTCCATGGAGGCATGGCGTAACGGCTGGCTGCACACCGGCGACGCGATGCGTCGGGATGAGGACGGATATTATTATTTCGTTGATCGCAAGCGGGACTATATGCGCCGCCGCGGTGAAAATATCTCTTCTTTTGAAGTTGAAGCCATTGTCTCGCAACACCCTGACTTGACCGGTGTTGCTGCCATTGGTGTGCCGTCTGAACATGGCGAGGATGAAGTCAAAATTGTCGCGACACTGAAAGAAGGCTCCATTCTTTCTCCGACCGACCTGATCCATTTCCTTATCCCGCGCATGCCACGCTTTATGGTCCCCCGGTACATAGAATTTGTTGAAACCTTACCGCGCACACCTTCTACTCAGAATATCCGCAAGGTAGAACTGCGAAAAAACCCACTCAATGAGAATACATGGGACCGGGAAGCGGCTGGTATTGAGGTCCCCAAATAACCACGGTTACATTTTTCAAGGAGACAAGGCATGGCACAAGCCAATTCCGGACCTTTAACTGTAAAAGATACGAAACCCGATCACTGGCAATTTTTTAATCCGGCAACACTACCCTGGACTCCCTGGGGGATGCCCGATACCTATTTCAAGCTCCTGCACATCAATGAAGGGACGGGCAGCTTTACATTTCTGCTTAAAGTTGATCCCGGCGCTCCCGCTCCTGTTCACAAGCATCTCGGTGAGGCCGAAGCCTATATTATTGAAGGTGAGTTCGGTTACGGCCCGGATGACCGAGGTGGATCCGGTTGGTATGCATATGAAGCAGGCGGGGCCGTTCACACGCCTGACTCGCCAAAAGGGATGCTTCTCTTCGCCATTTCACATGGGCCGATCGCAGGTTACAACAACGACGGGTCTATCGCCGGTTTGATCGATGTGGACTGGATGTACGACTCTGCCGCCAGGAACGGAGCCGCAGATCACATCAGGCGCCATATTCATTTTAGCCCGGTCTGACCGTGCCCAGTACAGACCGGAGCATGGACAAGAGCAAGGTTTTTTACGGTTGGTGGATTGTTTTCGCATCCGCTGTGGGAATTGGTCTGGGGACTATGCCCCTGGTTGTGGCTTCGTTCAGCGTATTTGTCAAACCGCTGACAGCCGATTTTGGCTGGGCCCGGTCAGAAGTGGCAGCAGCAATCACTTTTCATGTCATCGGAATTGTCATTTCCGCGCCTTTTGCCGGGAAGCTGGTGGACCGGTTTGGAGCCCGGCGAATGATCCTGATCTCCTACCCCCTGTGTATGACGGTTCTTGGCGCGCAATATTTTCTTACCCATAGCCTGACCCACCTTTATATCTCTTATTTTCTCATCGCCGTGCTGGGCAGCGGCGCTTCTCCGGTCGCCTATACAAAGGTCATTTGCAACTGGTTCGAACGACGGCGCGGACTGGCCCTGGGACTTTCGCTTTCGGGGGTCGGGCTGGGCATGGCTATCGCATCGCTATTCTCGCAATATATGGTCAGCACTTACGGGTGGCGGGAAGCCTATCTGGCTCTGGCCGTCACCTCACTTGTTATCGGCCTGCCAATCGTTGTGCTCCTGCTCCGCGACCGACCCTCGGATATGGGAATGTCTGGCGATATAAAAGCGGCCGCAGGAGAGAGTGACTCATTTCCAATGGTTGGGAAAACACCACGTGAAGCGAGAGGCGATTCCGCATACTGGATGATGATGGCGGGATTTGGTCTGGTCGGGCTGGGATATGCTGGAGTATCAGCTCATTTGATGCCGTTGTTGACTGATCGCGGTCTTGGGTCAGACATTGCTATCGCAGCACAGGCCAGCATGGGGGTGTCCGTCGTGGTTGGTCGCCTGATCACCGGCTTTCTTCTTGATTATATCTGGGGGCCACGAATTGCGACCTTTGCAATATGCGCCACTGCCATCGGCATTGGCATTTTAACGCTCGGCCCTGTCGGTGCGTGGAGCTTCGTCGGCGCGTGTTTGCTGGGCATGGCGGCAGGGGCAGAAATTGATGTAATGGCTGTGCTGGTCAGCCGGTATTTCGGTACACGCTATTTTGCTACTCTGTTCGGGCAGTTGAATGCCTGCTTTTTTTTAGGTACCGCCCTTGGTCCCATTGCTGTCGGCATGAGCTATGATATGACGCAAAGCTACGCCACGATAACACCCGCGATTATTGTCATTCTGTTAACCAGTGCCGCTCTTTTTCTGTTCTTCAAGCCTTATCCGCAGGAATTCTTGTTCTCTCATCATCGCCGCTAAATAAAACAGGGAAAGCAATTCATGACCAGAGCGACCAAAAAGAGGACTGCATTTGTTACTGGTGGCACGGGCTTTGTCGGATCCAATCTGATTGAAGAGCTTATTCGTCAAGACTGGTCTGTTATTGCTCTTCATCGCCCTGGGTCGGACGTGGCGAACCTGATACACCAAGAGATAACCCTTGTGCAGGGAGATATTACAAATAGTGATTCCCTGTCGCAGGCCCTGCCGGAAAACGTCGATGCAGTTTTTCATGTGGCCGGTGATACGAATACCTGGGCCCGAGGTAATGACCGCCAGACAGTCATTAATGTTGACGGCACACGCAATATGATAAATGCCGCCAAAGAGAAAAGGGCCGGCTGTTTTATATTCACTTCAACCTCGGTGGCATATGGTTTACAGGTGCCAGTGTTGTCCGAGGCGACTATTTCAAGGGGCGGGCAGTCATGGATAAATTATATCCGCACCAAGTGGCTGGCGGAAGAGGAAGTTCGAAAAGGCGCGGCGGAAGGGCTGGATACTGTCATCATAAACCCCAATGCCATACTGGGGCCACGTGACCAGCATGGCTGGGCCAGTCTGTTCTTCGCTATTCGGGACGGCAAGCTGAAAGGTTTGCCGCCCGGCATCGCCACGTACAACCATGTGACAGAGGTCGTCAGGGCCCACATATTCGCCGTCGATCATGGTAAACGCGGAGCGAACTATCTTCTGACCGGAGATGTTGCCCCACTGGCCGAAATGATAAAAATAATGGCGGAACTGCAGGGCGTTGACCTTGCGGCTAAAGTCGCCTCATCCGTGATGCTAAAGATGATGGCAAGACTGAATGTGATGATATCTTCCATTACCGGAAACCCGCCGGATATAACGCCGGAAATGGCGGAACTGATGTGTACTAACTTCATTTGTGATACCCGGAAAGCTGAACAGGATCTAAGGTATAAATCCGTGCCGCTTCGCACCTGCGTGACTGATAGCTATAATTGGCTGAAGTCCGAAGGGGTTTTGTAAGCCCCAAAGACAAGCCATGCTCGCGGAGCGCCGTTACATCCCTGAAAGGCGCTTACAGCACCGTAAGTTAGCCGCTGAATATCAACCAGCCAGATGAGGCTAACGCTTCCTTAAATTACAGAGCAAAAGGGGCCAAACATTTTAATGTCGAACAAAACCCCGGTCTATTCCCCGCCTGTGGGCTCGGAAAGCACTGGCCGGGTGGTTCCTGTTACGCTTGGGCCCGACACGCCGGGTCTCAAGGCAGCGGAAATTGCACTGGAACGCTTGCAGGAAAGGTGAAACAGGTCACAAGGTTTTGAACACTGATAAATAGCGTGAGCTGTGAAGGTGATTTCCTTTACATATTGTTCTAAAATTCCCTGTGCCCTTTATTCACGCTCCCTGTTTTCTGACTTAACAGGGAAATTAAATTCCCTGTTAGCGGCTTAGGGAATTTGGTGATAAGGCACTGATATATAGCGTATTTTTGCGGTATAGGCGGGTCGTCGTGCTTTAAAATTCTAAAAATTCCCTGTTATTGAGGGCTTATCAGGGAAAATTACCCTGTTTTGGCTTTGTGTATTCCAGAGACCGGTTCGCCCGTGACTGCTATCGTCACCATTCAGTCTCATATATTTAAAATCGTCCTGCCGGTAACACCCGGGTGCGCATTGACCCGGCTCGTATCCAGTTTTGACATATTCTGTATCCTCTTGCCTTCATACTGATAAGTCCATGAAGCCATGTCTTTGAGGGCAAGGCCAGTCGTTTCTGGAGGGCCTGAGCACTATTCAGGATGACTGTCTCCAATGGGAGACAGGAACTGGCGTGGACAATCGCATCTATTTCGCCGACCTTCCCAGACACCGCCGAAAAGCTGGCAAGTGGCGATTTTGCGAGGCATCCCACAGGTTTAGAAGAATATCGCGGACAGGCGGGTCGTTAACGACTGCGCGAAGACGGATATACATTTCCGCATTCTCTATTTCAGCGGCGACGGCGGCTTTACATGCGTCGATGATAGAGGCCGGAGCTTCTATTTTACCGGCCCAAATATCCTGGGAGACTCAAGGCCCAGTCGTTTGATCTGGCTTTATCGTGCTGAAATGTGCCAGCCTTCCACTTCGACAATATTAACGGAGGATCGGATCGGGTCAAAAGCCTCAATTACCTTGCGGTAAGTGGCCCGGGACTTATATTCATCTTCGAGTACTTCCCTTAGAGTGTCGGCTAATTGCTCTTTCCTTCCAGTCATCTGTCTTCATAATGATCAACTTACGTTCGTAAGCCGCAAATAAGATCTCAATTCTTGCCAACCCTGCGGAAACATTCCTTTCGCTTCGTCATCGCTGATTGACGGCGGAATAATGACTTCCTTACCAACGTTCCAGTCTGCGGGGGTCGCTATTTGCTTTGCATTCCCTAGCTGCAAAGCATCAATTACGCGAAGAATTTCGTCGAAATTGCGCCCAACGCTCATTGGGTATGTCATTGTAAGCCGGATTTTCTTTTTTGGGGTCAATAGTGAAAACCGAACGGACAGCCGCGGTCTCACTTTGTTCAGGATGAATCATGTCATAAAGCTTTGCAATTCTGCAATCGGCGTCAGCAACAATTGGGAATTGCAAATCGGTATTTTGAGTGTCGTTGATGTCTGCAATCCATTTGCGGTGCTCTTCAGCAGTGTCGGTGGACAAGCCGAGTGGCTTCGTATTGCGCTTTTCGAACTCATTGGCCAGCTGTACAGTCCTGCCCATTTCTGTGGTGCAGACGGGGTAAAGTCTGCCGGATGACTGAAAAAGAAGACCTAGCTATCACCGGCCCAATCATGCAAGCTGATTTCGCCAACTTGGCTATTGATTGTGAAATCGGGCGCTATATCGCCAATATGTAAAGACATTTTGCTTTCCTTTCGGTTGGTTGAACTAAATAAAATGAAATGTGGAAGCCTTTGGTCAAATCATACCTCGGGCAAGATAGGGATCCGCTGGCTCTTGCGCCTTTTCCTCCGCATCAGCCTTTTTAATAAGTTCAGAAAAGGCCTTGTTCTGGGACAGGAATATTTGTCCCGAAAGCTCGTCATAAAAATGTGAGTGTTTGAGTCTATCCATCACTGGCCCCTTCACTTCAGATAGGTGGAGGGAAATACCGCCATCTTTGAGACGCTGGTTAATCGCCTCAATACTCTCCAGTGCTGAGGCATCAATTGCATTGACCGCCGAACACATCAGAATAACGTGCCGGACTTTCTCCTGCTCGGCGACCTTTTCAAGAATGAATTCTTCCAGCCAACGCGCGTTTAAATAGGTCAGACTTTCATCGATACGAATGGTCAATATGCGTGGATCAGTGAACACCTTGTGCCGATTAACATTGCGGAAATGTTCTGTATCGGGGACGCGGCCTACGATAGCCGCATGTGGCCTTGAACTGCGCCACAGAAACAATGCGAGACTGAGGCCCACGCCCGCAATAACACCGGGTTCCACGCCCGCTAGCAGGGTGATCCCAATGGTTGCCGCCATCGCTGCAAAATCCATTTTCGAATAGCGCCAGATGGCGCGCGGGGTTTTCAGGTCAACCAGGCTCAGCACAGCAACGATAATTGTCGCAGCCAGGGTCGCAATCGGCAGCGATGCCAGAAGCGGGGTCAGAAACAGTGCTGCAATCGCGATACCAAGTGCTGTAAAGGCTCCTGCTGCCGGTGTTTCTGCCCCTGCATCAAAGTTCACAACAGAGCGCGCAAATCCGCCCGTCACAGGATAACCACCAGTAAAAGCCGCCGACAGATTGGCCGCACCCAGCCCGATTAACTCTTGATCGGGGTCAATACGCTGGCGTCGCTTCGCCGCCAATGTCTGGCCTACGGACACAGATTCCACAAATCCGATGATGCTCAACAGCAAGGCCGGTATCGCCAGCGTTTTCCACAGTTCCAGATCAATCAACGGCATGGAAAAGGGCGGCAGGCTTTGCGGGATATTGCCCACGACCGCAACACCCCTGGCCTCAAGGTCGAACAGGATGGTTGCCATCGTCGAGACGGCAACGGCGGCAATCGGTCCGGCCTTGGCGATCAGTTCAGCCGGACGCGCGGGAAGACCCAACCACATCAACAAGGGCTTCAGACCTTTGCGAACCCAGAACAGAAAGGCGGTCGCGGAAACTCCGATAATCAGCGTGGGTATATTGATGGTTCCGATCGTCGCGGCAATGCTTGAAACCAGTTCGGGCATGGCAGCGCCGCTCGCCTTGATACCAAAGATTGACTTCAACTGGCTGGTCGCGATGATGATGCCGCTCGCGGTGATAAAGCCCGATACAACCGGGTGGGACAGCAGATTTGCCAGAAACCCAAGCTTGAAAATACCCAAAAGCAGGAGGAATAACCCCGAGAGCAAAGCCAATACCAAAGCGGCAGTGATAAAATCCGCGCTGCCGGGCGGCGCAATAGCACTCGCCGCGGTCAGGGTCATCAGCGACACCACCGCAACCGGCCCGACCGCCAATGTCCGGCTGGTCCCGAACATCGCATAAGCGACCAGCGGCAAGATCGAGGCATAGAGCCCGATTTCCGGTGGTAATCCTGCCAGCATGGCATAAGCCAGACTTTGCGGGATCAACATGATCGTCACAATGATAGCCGCAACGCCATCATTGGTCAGCGTTGTGCTGTTATAGCGGCTGCCCCAATCGAGGACCGGCAAATAGCGGGAAATTTTCATGGGCTGCTTATTCCGCGCCAATGTAATGAGGTTTCACCATCCATTCGCGTCCCTTGAGCATGCCATACCAGTAGACCGGCGGCAAGATTGTATCCTTGAGAAGCCAGGAAAGCCGTGATGGCCGTGTGCCGTCGATCAGCCAATGGGGAAAACTCGGGAGCAATTTGCTGCCATAACCGAATTCAGCCAGCACCACCTTGCCGCGCTCGACGGTCAGCGGGCAACTGCCATAACCATCATAATCGGCCACAGGCGACTTGCCATCGAGGGCGGCCAAGGCGTTGACTGCAACGACCGGCGCCTGTTTGCGCACGGCGGCCATTGTCTTGGCATTGGGCGCGCTGCACGCATCCCCGAGCGAGAAAATATTGGCATATTTCGTGTGCCGCAAAGTTGCCGGATCGACATCGACAAAGCCGCCTTCGCCTGCCAGCGGGCTGGAACGGATAAAGCACGGCGCAACCTGCGGGGGGACGACATGGATCATGTCAAAATGCTCTTCCACCCGCCTGGTTTCCTTGCCATGCTTTTGCTCGAATGTGGCCATTTGCGCCTCGCCATTGACTGCGACAAGGTTGGATTGAAGATTAAGATGGGCATTGTAGCGCTCCACATATTCCATCAGCGCCGGCACATATTCCTTGACCCCGAAAAGCACAGCGCCCGCGTTGTGAAACTGGATGTCAATATCGCTCAATACGCCCTCTTTCTCCCAATTGCTGCAAGAAAGATACATCGACTTTTGCGGTGCCCCTGCGCATTTGATCGGCATAGGTGGCTGTGTGAACAGCGCCCGTCCGCTGCGCATGCCCTTGACAAGCTGATAGGTATAGGGCGCGAGATCGAAGCGGTAATTGGATGTAACACCGTTTTTCCCTAATGCCTCAGGCAGGCCGTCTATTGCCTTCCAGTTCAGATCAATACCTGGACAGACGATCAGCACATCATAGCGAACTTCTTGTCCGTCTGCAGTCAGGAGCGCGTTTTTGTCGGGATCAAATACTGTAACCGCGGATTGAATCCATTCCGCCCGTTTCGGGATCAGATGCTTTTCCTTGCGATGTGTATATTCGGGAGAAAAGGCGCCACCGCCAACCATCGTCCAGCCAGGTTGGTAATAATGGTCTCCCGAAGGTTCGATAATTGCGAGTGAGATTTTCGTGTTACGTTTCAGCATGCTGGCAGCGGTGGCGATGCCGGCAGATCCGCCACCGACGACGACAACATTATACTGGCTGGATGAAGAAGGCGTTTTCTGTGATTTTGACTGCGCCATTTCAATCAACTTTGCTGACCGGGCACCGGACCGGCAATATGCAAGAACCGGGGCCGGAAGGCTGGCAAGTGCAACAGCCATTTTGTCGCCGTCCTGCCCCGTTATGGCGCCAGGAACCACCGGAATATAGGTGAACTGCAAGCCCGCTTTTTCTGCGGCCTCCGCGATAGCAGTAGAGCGAGGATGGTCGCCATCCTCGTCATCTGGACGGTTGCAGATGACGGATTTGAAGCCGCCTTTTACCAGTATCGGGACATCAGCAAGCACGAGTTGCGGCGATACACTGACGGCATCATTCAACTTTGTCATTTTGGGGCCGCGCGTCATTAGTCATCCTTTCCGGTCATGTTCTTTTCTTGCTTGTTACGCGATGGACAATCATGCCTACCAGCAATGCGACAACGAACGCCATCGCGGGCAATGGGTTTATCGCAAGGTCCGCTAATCCAGGCCCGGGACAGAGGCCGCTAATACCCCAGCCCGCACCGAACAACACCGCGCCAGTCATGAGCTTACGGTCGATCAGGGTTGTGCCCGGCAGCGAGAAATGCGCGTCGGCAAAGGGCTTGTCGAGCCGCCGCTGGATGATCCATGCAATCGCCATCGGGATTATCGCGCCGCCCATGACAAAGGCCAGGGTCGGGTCCCAGCGACCGAAGAGATCAAGAAAGCCCTGCACCCGCGCAGGGTCAGCCATACCGGAATAGGCGAGGCCGGCACCGAATTGGGATCCGGCGAATAGAGCGATCAATATCTGTTTCATAACAAGCCTCCAGCGCGCATCAACGCGACGGTAATAAAACCGCTGGCGATGAATGTAGCAGTAGCAATCAACGAGCGCGGGGACAGACGCGACATGCCACACACGCCGTGCCCGCTGGTGCAACCAGAACCAAGCCGTGTCCCGTAGCCGACCAGCAAGCCGCCGATGACAAGCGGAAGGATTGACGAAGGAAAGTGGGTCTGAACCGCACCGGTAACCCACGAAAAGATAAAGGCCCCCAGTGGCAGGCCGACGACAAAGGCAATCGCTATGCTGCGCGGGGCACCGCTATCGGCTATACCGGTGGCGCGCGCCGCCAGCCCGCTGACGCCGGCGATCCGTCCAAGACCAAGCAGCATTATTGCTGCGGCAAGGCCGACCATCAGTCCGCCGATAAAGCCCTCCAAAGGCATGGCATGGGGAAATGAGGAGAGCATCATACACCGTTCAACGGAATTTTGAGATAGCGCACACCATTTTCTTCCTCCTGCGGCAAATGTCCGGCGCGCATGTTGACCTGTACCGATGGCAGGATCAGCCTCGGCATATTCAGCGTCTTGTCACGCTCGGTCCGCATTTTGACGAACTCCTCTTCGGTTATACCGTCATGGGCATGGATATTGCCCTTGCGCTGCTCGGCAACGGTGGTTTCCCAGACATATTCACTCCGCCCTTCGGGAAGATAATCATGGCACATGAACAGGCGGGTTGTGGGCGGAAGTTCCAATATGCGGCGCAGAGAACGATAGAGTTGCCGTGCATCACCGCCCGGGAAATCGGCGCGGGCGGAGCCATAGTCCGGCATGAACATGGTGTCGCCAACAAACACGGCATCGCCAATGACATACGCAATATCAGCAGGCGTATGGCCGGGAACATGCATGACCGTGACAGCGAGATTACCGACCTTGAATGTGTCGCCATCCGCGAACAAATGATCAAAGTCAGACCCGTCACGCTGAAATTCGGTGCCGGCATTGAACAATTTCCCGAACACATTCTGTACGGTCACGATATGCTCGCCAATGGCAATTTTTCCGCCGAGCTTTTCTTGCAGATAAGGTGCCGCTGATAAATGGTCGGCATGAGCATGGGTCTCCAGCAACCATTGGACCTTCAGGCCCTGCTCCTCGACATAAGCGATCACTTCATCGGCGGAATCGAAAGAGGTCCTGCCAGAAGCCGGGTCAAAATCAAAAACGCTGTCGATGATTGCAGCACATTTGGTTTCAGCATCGTGCACTACATAGGTCACGGTATTCGTAACATCATCAAAGAATGCCTTGATCACCGGGGTTTCGCGTTGCACGCGTGAAATCTGCTCTGTTGCATGAATTAGGGTCAAGTCAGTCATTGAAAATTCCTTATTTTCATATTTACATAAAATATGTAATACATTATATGTGTTGCGTCAATAGTATTTCGCTGGTACTTCCGGGGAGGAGATAGAATAGATGACACCAGAGTTCCAAACACCCCCAGTTCCGTTACGCATTGGTGATCCCGTGCCGGATTTCGAAGCGCGCACGACCCATGGCCCGGTCAAATTGTCTGACTATCGCGGTCGCTGGCTGATCTTCTTTTCGCATCCTGCCGATTTCACGCCGGTGTGCACCACGGAATTTGTCGCTTTTGCGCGCCATGAAGCCCAGTTTGAAGCCATGGATTGCGCTTTGCTGGGCTTGTCTGTGGATAGCCTTTATTCTCATCTTGCATGGGTCCGCGCGATTGAAAGAAAATTTGGCGTAAAAATCCCCTTTCCGGTCATTGAAGACCCCAGTATGGCGATTGGCCGCGCCTTTTGCATGATTGATGAAAATTCCGCCGATTCCGCAGCTATGCGAACAAGCTATTTCATCGATCCAGACGGCATTATCCGGGCAACAACATGCTACCCGCATAATGTCGGACGCTCTGTTGAGGAAATGATCCGAATGCTTGCAGCTCTGCAATTGGCAGCTGGTGGGAATGTTCTAATACCGGAAGGGTGGCAGCCCGGCGATGATGTGCTCGCGATACCCCCGCTTTCATCGACAGAAGCAAGCGATGAAGATGACTGGTTCTGTCATCCGGTAAAAGCGCCATGACCGCAATTTTCGAGAGCCGGGAACGAGCTGATGACGCCACCGAAAAGCTGAAGATTTACGCCCAGCCGCAACGGTTGATGATAATGTCATATCTGTTGCAGGGAGAGAGCACCGTCAGCGAAATAGATGATGCAACAGGAATTGGACAGCCCGCGCTTAGTCAGCAACTCGCAGCACTCAGACGCTCAGAGGTGGTGCAAACGCGCCGGAATGGAAAACAGATCTGGTACGATCTTGCAGATGATACCGTGCGCCTTTGCGTTAGAACGATGGAAGCCCTATTGATTGATAAACCCGACCCGCAGAAGGTTCTGGAAGCGGCAACATCTCAGGATTTGCCTGCAACGAACCAATCCACCGGGATCGGAGCAGCAGGTTTTGCCAGAATTTTGTAGAGCCAGAATTTTGTTAAGCTAGGTTTCTGTAAAGATTGGATAATTTATGTCTGATTACAGCGCGCGCGAGGAACTCAAGCCCGATGATTGGGCAGGCGAAACGGGATTGAAATGGCTCGCCAATCTTTCCCATTTCGAATAAATGATTGCCCCCATCGGCAATGCGTTGCTGGCCAGAGCTGAATTGTTCCCCGTCAGGTTCTATGGAACCAGGATTGGTAATTGCATAAGAGAGGATTTTGATTTCATTTGAAGTGACGAAGGAACGAAGAATGAAAGCTAAATCCATTAAATCTGGAAGTGGTAAAAAAGCTGCTGACCAAACCGTTAAGAATATCCATCGTGCGACGCAGAAGCTGTATTCAGCAGAAGAAAAGATACGGATTGTTATAGAGGGTCCCAGCCGAGAGATATCGATAGCCGAGCTGTGTCGCCGTGAAGGCATCGCACAGAGCATGTATTACAAATGGTCGAAGGAATCCTGGAAGCTGGCAAGCAAAGGTTGGCTGGTGATGCTGTTCGCGCTGCGACCAGTGATGAGATCAAGGGCCTGCGCAAAGAAGCGCATGATCTCAAGGAGGCCCTTGCCGAGCAAATGCTTGAGAATAGACTGCTTAAAAAAGCGTACTCGCCGATGGGGAGTACGAAGAATGAGATACCCTGCGAATGTTACGCCTTCATGGGCATGAACAAAGTATCGTCAACAAACGCGGCGTTTCCAAAAATATAGGTCATGCAAGCTGGCGTATGCCCCGGCGTATGCATGGCGCGAAAATTCATTTTGCCCAATTGAATTTCGCTACTTTCATCAAGCAAAATATCGAATTGGCGACCGTCCGTTGAAAAGCTTGCATCCTTATTGAATATATTGCCAAATACTTGCTGCACGGCTGTTATTTTATTTCCAATGGCAATTTTTCCTCCCAGCTTTTCTTTTGGATAGGGGGGGCGGTCAGATGGTCTGCATGGACATGGGCCTCAAGAATCCAGCAGACGGCAAGCTTTTTATTCCGAATAAATTCTGCCAATATATCGGCTGATTCGGTGCTAGTTCTGCCCGAGCTCGGATCAAAGTTCAGGACTGAATCTATAATCGCGCACTTATGCGTATCAGGGTCAAAGGCAACATAGCTGGCCGTATATGTATACTCGTCGAAAAACGCTCGCACATTTGGCGTCATATACTTGTGGTTCTGACTGTGTGTTGTCATTCTCTGGCTCGTTTGATTTGTCTCAAAGGATCGTAATTTTCCGTCGTATGAATTTGAGCTAATTACTCCGCTACGGGCGTTTGACTTTTCCAGACAGGACGTATAGGGGCGGGTAAGCCGGTTTCTGCGAGGCATGTGGCTGATAAATCTTCAATGGAAGGGCCGAAATCAAAAACATCTGCCTTATCTGATTTGCCAGTCAATTCCACCCTGTGACTTTTTGTTGCCGGGATGTCGACGTTGAACTCTGAATCAAGAACGACGCCATAATTCTCAAAAGCACTTTCTGCCGTAATTAGCCCGCGCCGAACTTCTTTGGCAACGAGTTCCGGACATCGATCAAGTGGGTTGCCCCATCCACCACCACCCCAGGTGATGAAGTCAAGCACATCTCCTTCACCTACTTTTACTTCATCTACTTTGGCGCCCAGAACTTCTGTTGTGCCATCTTTGCGTTTAAGCAATTTGGAAGATCGCATGCCCGGCTTGCCGCCGTTGACGCCCCATGGTGGAATAAACCAACGGTCATCATGGATTGAAATTGTGCCGTCCTGAAGAAACCGATAGGCCATCAAAATACCATTGCCGCCCCGGTTCAGGCCAGCTCCGCCAGAATCGGGGACGGTTTCATAGCGTTCGATGCGCAGGGGGAAATAACGCTCGAGAAATTCATTCGGCACGTTGGTAAAGCCCGGCCACAAGGAATGACCGTCTGGGCCATCCCCAAATGGCCGCCCGGGAATGCCACCAAAACCAATCTGGAACAGCTGGAACCATTCCCCTTTATCGTCGAAACCTGAGAACATAAGGTGTGGGCTCGAAGAGAAGCCTGCAGCATTGAGAAATTCTGGTGTCCTTTGCCCCAGAAGGCCCCCCAAGACATCAAAAATTCTGCCAAGCGCATGTGTCCGGCACGACAGGGCGGCGGGGAATTTGGGCTTCAGAAGCGAACCTTCCGGGATCCGTACATCGACCAAGTCATAAAACCCGTCATTGAACAAAATCTGAGGGTCAAAGACCATAATCATGTATATGCCAAAGAACATTTTCAGCATATTTTCATTCAGATAGAAATTGATTGAGCTTTCTGACTGTGGATCGGTACCAACAAAATCAAGAATAACTTTTTCGCCTTCGCGCCACATCGTACATTTTATACGATACGGGCCAAATCCTCTGCCATCATCACAAAGATAATCCTCAAACGATACTTTTTCTTCCCCGATCATTGTGGCAATTAGATGTTTCATGGCCCGGTGGTTGCGGGTCAGGAGTTCCTGTGTTGCCGACATATAGGTGTCGATTCCAAAGCGGTTACACATCTCTTCTACGCGAAGTGCAGCAACCCGACATGAAGCCATAAGAGCATTCAGGTCTGATTTACACCATTCAGGCATCCGCACCTGATGAAGGACGAGGTCGACCAGGTCTTGTTGAAAAACACCCTTTTTATAGATTTTTACCGGAGGGATGCGAACCCCCTCCTGAAAGATGGAATTGGCATCAGTCGGCAGAGAGCCTGGAACCTTGCCGCCAACATCGGTTTGGTGGCCGAACATGGCTGCCCAACCGATAAGCCGCCCTTCCAGGTAGATTGGTAACAGGATAAGCCAATCATTGTTATGGCTGACAGCCCCACCGCATGAGTAAGGGTCAGAAAGCCATATCATGTCGCCTTCTTCAATAGTCCCGCTATAAGACTTGAGAAAACCGTCAATGAAGCTGCCAAATTGGCCAACTACCATCTTGCCATTGTGGTCAGCGATGAGCGGAAAGGCATCTCCCTGTTCCCGGATACCCGGTGACATGGCTGTGCGGAACAGAGTCGCGTCCATTTCCGTACGAGCATTTTTCAATGCATTTTCCAGAATATCTAAAGTAATGGGATCGACATCAACATGGGTGCCGGAAACATGGGTGCCGGATTGTGCGCTTGTTTCGATAATTTGTGCAGGCATTGTCTCGTCCCCGTTACGCAGGATTAATCATAATGTTGCCAAAGCGATCAACTTTGGCGGCATGCTCGTCGAGAATGAGTGTCGTTGAGTCCATCTCGATAATAATGGCCGGCCCTGAAATATTATCTCCAGCGCGTAATTTTGAGCGATCATATATGACAGCGTCTTTCCATTGTCCGTCTACATAGACTTTGTGATCTCTCATTTTGGCTGCCTGCGGATTACCATCGCCAGATTCAATTTCTTCCGCGCCTGTATTGGCGCTTTTGCCAACCGCAGTTGCTCTCAAATTGACAAATTCATGTGGAACGTCAAGATTGAAAGTGAAAAGTCTTTTATGTTCCTTGTCAAAAGCTTTCGTGATATTGGCAATTCCCTTGCCATTCCGAAAATCCTCCAATGACGCGGTTAAGGGTACGTCAAATGCTTGGCCGTTATACCGGACATCAATCTCAAATATCAGTGTCTGTTCAGCTTCCGGAACACCTTCCTGAATAATTTCTGCACTAACTTCCTTGGCCATTTCTTCAAGGATTTTCTCAACATCATGATCTGTTATTGTATCGATTTTCTTATTGAAGCTGCGTTGTATTTCAACGCGCATACGTGTGGTTGCGTCGCCATAGGCACAAAGAACCCCGGGGCTGGGCGGAATAATCACAGGCCAGGATTTGGTAAGGCGGCCAACGGCATTGGCATGCAGTGGGCCCGCGCCGCCAAAGCCCATCAGGGCAAAATTACGTGGGTCGTAGCCTTGCTGGACGGACACTAGGCGTAAGGCGCCGAACATATTCTCATTAACAATATCGATAATACCGGCAGCGGCTTCATAAAGCCCAATTCCCATGACGTCAGCTATTGTTTGAACGGCTTTGCGGGAGGCCTCGCCATCTAGTTTGAAGGTACCCCCTAAAAGGGCGACTGGCAGATATCCCAGCACAACGTTGGCATCTGTAACGGTAGGTTTGTCTCCACCTCGACTGTAGGCTGCGGGCCCTGGGACTGCGCCAGCCGATTCAGGACCGACACGCAGGGCCTTTGTCAATTCCGGAACATGTGCAATTGAACCGCCTCCGGCTCCGACCGTCTTGATGTCGAGTGATGAGGCGCGGACAGTCAAATCACCCACGGACGTTTCGCGACGCAGCTTGGCAACGCCATTTTCAATCAAGGCAACATCAGTTGAGGTGCCGCCCATATCCAAAGTCAAAATATTTTCATATTCCGCGTTCTTTGCAATCCATAAAGCGCCGGCCACACCACCAGCCGGTCCGGACATCAGAAGATTGACCGGTGCGGATTCCGATTTTTCTGATGACATCAGGCCGCCGTCTGATCGCAGCAGATTGAGGTGCCCCTGCATGCCCCAACTTCTTAATTCTTTGCGGAGGTTGCCGACATATCTCGCGACAATGGGGCGGACGGATGAATTGACGACGGTTGTCAGGGTCCGCTCGTATTCCTGCATTTCAGGTAGAATGTCCGAGCTTATTGAAACAGGCATATCTGGCATAATTTCAGAGCAGATTTTGGCAACCTGTTTTTCATGAATATCGTTGATATAAGAATTCATCAGACAAATAGTAATGGCTTCGACGCCTTGGTTTTTCAGGTGCTGGATACTCTCCTGGAGTTTGTTTTCATCCAGGGGACGAACGACTTCACCATTCGCTCCAACGCGTTCGTTAACTTCGAATGTGCATTCAAGTGGAGCTATTGGTTCAGGTTTGGGCCAAATGATCCAGCCTGCGAGGCCACCTGGGACCAGTGACCGTGCGATCTGCAGAACCTGTTTGTATCCAGAGGTAACAAGTAGCCCGACGCGGGCGCCCTTACCTTCAAGCACAGCGTTGGTTGCCACCGTTGTGCCATGCATGAAATACCCGATTTCATTTGGCGAAACGCTTGCTTGGTCGCAAATTTTTCGGGAACCATTCAAAACTGCTTCTGATGGATCATGGGGCGTTGATGGCACTTTTGTGCGATACGTTTTGCCAGTTACGTTGTGAATTAACAGGAGATCGGTAAATGTACCCCCCACGTCTACACCAAGTCGGTATGTCATACGCCAGCACTCATTTCTAAGGTTTGGATCCAGGATTATCTTATCTGCTTTGGAAGGCATTGGATTTCATTTTCTCATTCGGAAAGATACCGGCTTTGCTGACGAGCCCCGGCAGTTCTTGCCCAACTGCCTTCTCAAGCCAGTTTGTAGCCGAAATTAGTCTGTTGATATCAACGCCGGAGGTAACGCCTGAGCGGTCAAGCATATAAACAAGATCTTCCGTCGCTATGTTTCCTGTCGCTTGCGGTGCAAATGGACAGCCGCCCATGCCTCCAAGGCTGGCGTCCAGGGTATCTACACCGGATTCTATGGCGGCCCATGCATTTGCAATGCCGGTATTGCGGGTATTGTGGAAGTGAGCGCGAACAGGAATGTGATGGACTTCTTCTTTCAGGCGGCCAAGTAATTCATGCACCTGGGAAGGAACTGCGACACCAATTGTGTCCGCGACAGCAATTTCTGATGGCTCAGCTTCTGCCAGGCGCTTCGCAATATCTATAACATGTGTGACTTCGACGTCACCCTCAAACGGGCATCCAAATGCAGCCGCAATCGTTACTTGCCCTTTTCGTCCTTCTGCCTTGGCAAGGCGGGTGATGTCATTGGAAATCTGCACGCCTTGTTCAACGGTTTGCCCCTGGTTTTTCTGGCCGAAAGTGTCTGTTGCGACGACGACAGAGCCCAGTTCGGATATTTTGGTCTTCAGTGCTCTCTCTGCTCCTCGGATGTTCAGGACCAGTCCAATGTACGATATGTCTTGGTGTTCGGGGAGGGAGGCAATGACGTCTTCAGCGCCAGCCATCTGCGGTACCCGTTTGGGATTTGCAAAGCTCGCAACCTCTATGCGACGGATGCCTGCATCTACAATTTTTTGGATGAAGAGGGCTTTGTTCTTTGTAGATAACGCAGCAGGTGCGTTTTGAAGGCCATCGCGGGGGCCCACTTCAACGATGCTGACGTGTGTATTGAGCATTATTCTTCTTCTCCATGCATCAATCTGATAAAAATTGTATACAATGAAAAAATAAATTTGTATACATATTTTCAAGATAATTTGGTCTTCATCATATATTCCATGCTGATTATTATTGAAAAATTAGGGGCGTCAGGAGAAATTGTTATGAATTTGAATAATTCCATAAATTCCCATACCCGGGATTTTTGATAATATTTGAATACATTGTGTGATGCGTTGAAGGAAATGAGATGAATTACAGAGAAGATGAATCCGGTGATCTGGGTAATGACCCCACGAACAAAAAGAGTGACCAGAATTGTGGCAAAGGTGCGTTGGCCGATCTGAGAGTTCTTGAGCTGGGGCAACTCATTGCAGGGCCATTTTGTGGTCAGTTAATGGCTGATCACGGCGCAGAAGTTATTAAGATAGAGCAGCCGGGTGTTGGAGATCCTATGCGGGTTTGGGGCAGGGGGAAACCCGTCTGGTGGCCGGTTGTCGCGCGGAATAAAAAATCTGTAACATTGAATTTACGTACTAAAGAAGGACAAGACATTTTACGTCGTCTGGTAGAAACGTCAGATTTTCTTTTGGAAAATTTCCGTCCGGGTACGATGGAGAAATGGGGACTGGGTTATGAGGAATTGTCGAAAATAAATCCTCGGCTGATAATGATCAGAGTTTCGGGGTACGGTCAGACGGGGCCGTGTTCCTCGCGGGCAGGCTATGGTTCAATTGGGGAGGCGATGGGAGGTATGCGCTATTTAGCTGGAGATCCATCCACGCCACCAAGTCGTATTGGTCTATCCATTGGTGATTCACTTGCTGCTACATTTGCTTGTCTTGGCGGTCTTATGGCGCTTCACTACCGTGAGAAAACGGGGAAGGGCCAGATTGTAGATTCTGCCATTTACGAAGCGGTACTGGCTATGATGGAATCCACGGTACCGGAATATACAGAAGCAGGATATATAAGAGAACGAACAGGAGCGGTATTGCCAAAAGTAGCGCCGTCCAACGTGTATCCAACCAAGGACGGAGAATTGCTGATCGGGGCCAATCAGGATAGTGTTTTTGCCCGGCTTGCTGAAGCGATGGGGATGCCTGAGTTGGCAACAGATGAAAAATACAGTTCCCATGATGCGCGGGGTGAGCATCAGCAGGAACTTGATGATTTGATTTCAGACTGGACCCGTACTATGACGACTGCGGAAGTCATGAATTTGATGGATAAATATGGTGTTCCAGCAGGCAAAATATTCAAGGCACCAGATATGCTGGAAGATGAACAGTACAAGGCGAGACAATCTATTGTGCATGTTGACCACCCACTATTTAAAAACCTTTTCATGCAAAATGTTTTCCCGCTATTGTCGCAAACACCCGGTAAAGTTAAGTGGGGAGGGCCTACGCTGGGGCAGCATAATGAGGAAATCCTCAAAGGAAACCTTGGTATTTCAGATGATTATTATGCTGAACTCAAATTAGGCGGGCATATCTAGGGATGGGCGACCTGATGATCGACAAAACTCCTAAAGACCTGGAAGCCGATTATTCTGCTGCAGGATTTGGCAACAGACTTGGTTTTGGTGAGCGAGCAGCGCTTTTGATAGTTGATGTGGTCATGGCTTATCTTGATACATCATCGCCCCTTTATGCTGGGGTTGAGGCTGAGCTGGAATCCAACAAAAAATTACTGGCAGCAGCAAGGCTTGGCGGACTGCCTGTCATTTTTTCCAGAGTAGAATATGGACAAAATGGCGCCGACGGCGGTTTATTTTACAAAAAGGTCAAGTCATTGGAAGCGTTCAGGAAAGGCGGGCCACTGGGCGCGTTTCCTGAGGATCTTCAACCTGGCCCAGACGACATAATTGTAACCAAACAATATGCAAGTGCATTTTTTGGCACGTCTCTTCGCTCAACTCTGACATCTTTGGGGGTGGATACCGTATTGATTACGGGATATTCTACATCAGGCTGCGTTCGGGCGACGGCTCTGGATGCGTTGCAAAACGGGTTTATTCCGGTTGTGATTGCTGACGCTTGCGGCGACAGAGATGCGAAAGTTCACGAGTCTAACCTGTTCGATCTTGCTGCAAAATATGCCGACGTTGTGAGCGAACAGGAAGTGCTGGACTGGATGAAGTAAGCGGCCAGATAGTTATTATGACATGATTATCTGAAGCCGCCTGTGGAGCGCTTATATAATTTTCACTTTTTCCAGCTTTATGGGGTTATCTTCGTCATCGCGCGTAAAGGTTTGTCTATATACATTGAAAGCGGCATGGATATGACTTCGCATGATGGCTTCTGCCCAATCGCTATCTCTGGACTTTAGTGCTTCTATGATTTCGTGGTGTTGCTCATTACTGCGAGCAAAATGCTCCCGTGAGAATGAGATAACTGTTTTCATAACAACGGGCTGTTGCACAAGCCTGTTCAAGGAGCTGCTCAATCGCTCGCTTTTACCCGCATCCCGCAAAATCTGGTGAAAGCGTCTGTTCTCAATAAAGAATGATTCTTTATCAAAAATACCTGGTTTTTTCAGCACTTCGGCAATATTATTGTAGCAATTTGTTAGCTGAGCAATTTGCTCAGGTGTTGCGCGCATTGCAGCGCGTCTGGCTGCGTATCCTTCCAGAAGGACGCGAAGACTGAAAATTTCTTCAATGTCATCTTGTGACCATTGGTATACAAACGTCCCATGGTTTGGGACAAACTCGACATAATGATCTGCAGCAAGTTTGCGTAAGGCGTCGCGGATAGGTGTTCGGCTTACCTGACAAATTTCCGCCAGTTCTTCTTCTTTGAGATGAGACCCTTCTGAAAATTCTCCAGACAGAATATTCTTTCGAATGATCTCGTATGCTCGTTCAGATGCTTTGGACACATTTTTATCCTTGGTCAGTCGTAGGTGTTAATCTATAAAAATTCTTTAGTAATAACTTATGCTTGACTTAAGAGTATACAATAATGGCGTGCAGGGCCGGGGATGTAAACTGGGAAAAAATAGCTGCACCAAAGTCCAAAAAATTTATGCCTCTGGGAGAGGCGAATAAATTCCCTGAATTTCTCATTTAGCCTGTAAGCGCAGGTGGCGCTCACTTCATAGAACTTGAGCCTTGTATGGGCACAGCGAACTTCTGCTTCCTGCGGAACAGTAAGGGTGTATCGACCCATGTCCGCAGGCCACGCCGATGAATGCTGTGGCCCCGTTTCCCTGTTAGTCATATGTCTGGACATGTAACTAAGGTTGCCTCCTCGGCGGTAAAACAGCTTTCTATTGGGTATCGACCGATCATCATCAAGCTTGGCTTGCCAGTTCCCGAACCACTTCAGCGGCAGCCCGTGAAGTTCGCAATATTCCTTTTGGTTCAGCGTGCCCCGTTGCCAAGCCTAAAGATGGAACTGCCAGAAAGCTTCAAATTCCACCGACTTCTTCACACTAACCCTTGCCATATCATCTTCTCCTTGACGATCAAAACTATCAGAAGAAGAGCACATTCGGCCACCAATAAACATGCGTGTAACAAATGGATGCTAATGAACTTTCCCTGTAGCCTTGATTGCGTCTCCCTGTTCCAAGACTTAACAGGGAAACTGAATTCCCTGTTAACGGCGTAGGGAATTTGAGAATAAGCTATTGATATACCAGGATTTTCGGAGATTATAACAGTTTGTAATGATCCAAATATATACATTTTCCCTGTTATTGAGGGGTTATCAGGGAAAATTACCCTGTTATGGTTTTGTGTATAGCAGAGGCCGGTTCGCGAATGACTGCGCGTGTCACCATTCAGTCTCATATATTTCCCTTATTTTCAGATGCCAGCAGATTATGGCGCAGTTCTGCCCCAACCAGCGCCTCTACCGTACTCCATCTGGCTGCGCCATACTTTACGATGTCTGAACCTGTGCTGGAGGCAGCTAAAGAAGGAAAAACTGTAAAGTTGCTTGTCTGGATCGGCCAGACGACCATTACTCTTTGTAAAATTATAATTTCCAGAAAAGAAAGTAGTATTTTAATATCAAATAGATAACGTTAACTAGATCGCTGATTCAAAATCAGGTTCCAAACAAAAACGGTGGCCATATCTCAGGTGCCCGTGCCTTGCAGTACAGCGGCAGTGCGTCAGTTTCAAGGTGCACAATATCCAAATTCGGCAGACGTTATCCGTTTCATGAAGCCAAGCACCCGCGCGACGCCCCAGGCGCTTGCCCGGCCGCCGGTTTCCTTTCACCATGACCTGTTAATGACCAGTAACTTCTGGATAACCGGGGAGAAACAATTTGCGCGCCGTATCAAAATATCTTGCCCATGCGGGGTTGGTGATTGGTCTTTCCTTCGCCCTGATCATTGTCATGGGACAGGATATTTACAATGTCTGGGCCGGTTTTCTGTCAATTTCGGCCATTCCGATGATGGTGATGCTCAATATTTTCACCAATATCCCGGATATAACGGCTCAGCCGCGCAAAGGTATAAGGATGCTTATGTTCTCCCTGCTGGCGGGAACCATTGTCGCAATATCGGCGCTTTATCTTTTTCAGGGCGGGTTGCAGCCACCCTCTATTGTATCCATGATGTTTGTTATTTTTACTGTTGTGACCATGATGTGGTTGTCGCTCGTATTTGGAGGCTGGCCCTTTGCCGACATGCGGCTTTCGGGTTGGCAGCAAGGTCTGGCTGTTTATGCGCTGGCATATATTCTGGCTTGTTTTTTATACCCGTTTCTTTTTGATTTTACAGCCTTTGGCCCGGATGCAGCGTTATTCCGGGGGACTTTCCCGGCCTGGGATTTGATTGTTTTCTGTGTGACAACGCTTGGGGTCATTTTTGCCTTTACGCTGTTTGGTCAACTGCCTGTGGCATATGCTGCCAAATGGGGCCAGCCCTGGTCTGGTGCTGTTACAGGTCTGGTCGTACTGGGTGTTGCCGGTGCAACCATGTGGACGGCAACGCGTCTTTTGGACATAAATGTTGTGGCCTTTATGGTCGCCGGTCCCATCTCGTTTATGTTCGGGGTTTTTATGGTCAATGACGTGGCAGGAGGAAGCCTGCTTCAGACGGCCCCCCAACCTGTGCGCGGGCTTGCACTATTGCTGATCAGCGGTGTTACCGGCGGAGCGCTTTACATGGCTTATACGGGTTTTATGGGCCTGATTGCGCCTGATCAGATAATGGGCGCGCCCGGCTACGGGGCGGAGCTTTGGCTGGCGAATGCCATGTTATCCATTACATTTCCGATCATTCTGATTCATGTGAATTTTTTCGATGGCTGGCCGGTTGTGCGTGCCTGCCAGAATGATGGCGCTGACACGATGACAAAAAATGCGGGACATCCGCCGGCAAGCAGCATAAAATAACAGGACAGGCGAGGAAGATAGCGAAGGAGTCGAGACTTGTTTCAAGGCACCATGACATCACCTCTGGAGAAATACCGCATCTTTGCCTCCACAAGGCTGGACGAGGTGGTTGATAATGTTGCGCGTGCCTATTGCCCACATGACCTTTCCCTGAATGACAGAACGGGCAATATGGATGCCTGTCATCACAGGCTAAATCTCAAGGATATTTCGCTCAATTATTTACAGTATGGTGCCGATGTCGCCATTAATATAGGCCCGTTTGAAGAATTTTATATGCTGGAGTTTCCCCTCTCTGGTCTGGTTCATCTGGAATACGGGGACGAGCGGTTTGTGAACAGGCCGGGGACGGCGGCGCTGATCTCGCCCGAGAAATGGGTCAAGTCGCGCTGGTCTTCGTCTTGCGCCGAAGTGATGATCAAAATCAATCGTCGTAAACTGGAAGCAAATCTTTCTGAAACAATCGGGTCTGTTTTAAGCCGTCCGCTGGAATTCAGCCCCTTGATTGACCTGTCAACGCCAGCAGGCCGGACCATCAGTGAATATGTAAATTATCTGGTTCAGCAGGCAAATGAAAGCAGTCCGGTTTTGGGCTTTGGCAGCAGTGTTTCCGCGTTGGAAAAGGCGTTGTTCAATCTGCTGCTGACCTGTCAGCCACATAATTACTCAGATGCTGTTTCGGCCCAGTCCAGCCCTGCGATGCCCCATTATGTCGTCAAGGCCCGGAAATATATTCATGAGAATTTAAAGAATGATTTTCAGATAAAAGATATCGCAATGGCGTCCGGTGTGACGGAGCGATCCCTGTTCGATGCCTTCAAGCGATTTACCGGTGTGACACCCTATGGTTACATCCGGAATTTGCGACTGGAGCGTGTCCGTGCGGACCTTGTGAAATCACCACAAGGTACCACAGTGACAGACACTGCGCTTAAATGGGGCTTTTCCCACCTTGGCCGGTTTGCCAAAGATTATGCCCTCAGGTTTGGCGAAAAGCCGTCTGAAACACGGCGGGTCTTATAAAAACCCTGTCCTGATCCATTGGCGACAAAAAATGGATAAACGCCACGGGATGTGGATATCCTTCAGTTCCCTCCAGCAATAGTCTTCATGCCACATGTCACAAATCATAACATTGGATGGGGACGGAACTATGGACACACATAACATCAAGAGAATATCCACGGCGCTATTATGCTCTACAATGCTTGGAAGTTTATATACGCCTGCATTCAGTGCTTCAGGCATGATGGCCGCGCTGGAGGAAGTGGTGGTAACGGCCCGCCGCAGAACGGAAAGCCTGCAAAGTACACCTGTTTCTGTTACGGCCTTTACAGCCAATGAACTGGCCGCCAGACAAATACATAATATTTCGCAGATTGCCGAATCCACGCCCAATCTGGTTTTTGACTCTTCAGCGCCTATTTCAGGCAGCAAGTCAGCAGCCTCCATTTTTATCCGTGGCATTGGGCAAACCGATTTTACGCTGGTGACCGACCCGGGTGTCGGGCTTTATGTTGACGGGGTATATGTTGCGCGTTCAGTTGGGGGCGTTCTGGATTTGATTGATGTCGAGCGTGTCGAAGTTCTCCGCGGTCCGCAAGGCACCTTGTTTGGCAAGAACACCATCGGTGGCGCAATCAATGTTATCTCACGCAAACCCGGGAATGAATTGTCTGGCAGTGTAGAAATCACAACCGGCACGGATGAACGGCTTGATGTAAAGGCATCTGTGGATTTGCCGATTTCCGAAACGCTGGCTGTGCGCTTGTCTTATGCCGACCTTAATCAGGATGGTTATGTTAAAAATCTTGGCGGCGGTGCTGATCTGAGCGACACCAATGCACAGATTGGCAGTCTGGTCCTTGATTTCCATCCGAATGATAATTTCTCGGCAACATTTGCGGCTGACGGGACCCGGCGTCGCGAAGAAGCCATGGCCCAGAAAATACTGGCTTTCAATCCGGCAGCAGGCGCGCCAACCTTTGGTCCGTTCAATGGCGTTATAGCGCCGTTTCTGGGTGTTGACGCCTATGATGATCGTTTTCTGGTCGGGGGCCCCTTTGCCACGTCTCAGGGGCGCAATGACAATGCCTTGTCTGATCTTGATCTTTATGGCCTGTCTCTGACCATGTCTTATGACTTTGATGCCTTCGCCATCAAGTCGATAACGGCCTATCGCAGTTTCGACAGCACCTTTGGCAGGGATTCCGATAACTCGCCATTCGTCGTTGTGGAGACTTTTGACGATATGGAACAGGACCAGTTCAGCCAGGAATTACAATTTAGTGGTCAAGCGGTAGATAACCGGCTGGATTGGCTTTTCGGAGCCTATTATTTCCACGAAAAAGGCGACAATCTGAATTTGGTGCGCACGGCAGTCCTGGATATTCAGAGCGGGGGGAGTGTCAAAAATGAAAGCTGGGCCGCCTTTGGGCATCTGTCATTTGATGTCACAGAAAAATTGCGCTTGAATCTGGGTGCCCGGTATACCGACGAGAAGAAGCGCTTCACACCGGACCAGCAGGTCTTCTTCAACGAATTCACACTGCCATTGTTTGGGGGTGCCGGATTTACGGACGGCCAGAGAATTCTGCCCTTTCAGGAATATGAAAGATCTTTCAGTGACTTCTCCTGGACCGGGGGGCTGGATTATCACTGGAATGATGATTTCATGACCTATGTTTCCTATTCTGAAGGCTTTAAAAGCGGCGGGTTTAACCAGCGGGTATTTCCGCCTCGTACCGAGCCGGGTTCGTTCGATCCTGAACGGGTGGCTGTTTATGAACTGGGGTGGAAGTGGAGCAACCCGGAGAAAACCATTCGGCTCGACGGTGCGGCTTTCTATACCGACTATAGTGATATTCAGGTCAAGATTATTGATGTTGTGGCTCCTGGCACAGGCAATGCCGCTGCCGGTGAGGTTTATGGCGGGGAACTGGAGCTTAGCGTTCTTTTGACGCCAGACCTGCTGTTGCAGTTTGGTGGCGGTTATCTGGATACCCAATATACAGATTTTGATGCGGATTTTGACCCTCAGCAGGGTATTGATGAAACGGACAGCTTTGTCAATTCACCCAAATGGTCTTTATCAGGGTCGTTGTCTTACACGCTGGCCGCGATGGAATATGGTGATCTGACATTCCGGGGTGACTGGAGTTTCCGTTCCAAAGTTTACAACGACGCTGCCAACAACGAATCTATCGCACAGGATTCGCTCCATCTTTTCAATGCGGGCGTGACCTTTGTCACCACGGATGAAGACTGGCAGGTTGCGGTTCAGGTTCGCAACATCACGGATAAAACCTATCTGATTACGGGCAATGAAGAATTTAACGGCTTTGGTTACACCGAAGGCGTCTATGCCCGCCCGCGAGAATGGAGCTTGTCTGTCAAAAGAATATTTTGACGCCAGGGCGGGTGTTCCCGGTCTTTCGGCTGCTGATATTCATCAGGCAGAAACTTGCAAGGGGGCGACAGTCCGTCGCTCCCGCTTTTCTGAAATTCATTTAATTTGAACGGGCTCATCATGACAGGTTTGGCGCACAATCCCGGATCAGACACCTTTGAAAACAAACTTGATGCAGCACTGGCAACGGGTCGCCCGGTCCTGACATGCTACTATCCGGCGGGCGATCCCCGGACCCCGATTGAGCTTCTTGATATTTATGCCCAATGCGGCGTTGATGTAGTTGAACTGGGGCTACCGACGGCTAACCCGTTCATGGACGGGACAGCTGTCCGTGCCGCAATGGCCAGAGCATCAAAAGCCCCGGATATTTTTGAAGCTCTGGTAATGGCTGCAGGCTATATTCATCGTCTTGATGAGGGACCTGCTGCAATTTGCATGACCTATGCAGATATTGATGTTGCCACGTTCCTGCAGCGAAACATACTTTCAGTCCTTGATGGCTTGTTAATGCTGGGTCTCGAGCAGATGCCCGAAAGGCATGACATTCTTTCAGCTTTAAGGGAAAGCCGGACGCGACTGGTGAAATTCGTAAACTGGGAACTGGATCATGCTTCCGTTACTGCTGCGCATGACTCAGATTCCTATTTAATGCTTCAGGCCGCGCCCGGCGCAACCGGTGCCCGGGCCGAACTGGATCGGCGCAATGCCGCCCATATTAAACGAATAAGAGCGTATGGACTGGTGCAACCGGTGCTGCTGGGGTTTGGGATCAGTACCCCGCAGCAGGCACACGAAGCCGTCGCTATGGGCGCAAATGGTGTTGTTATCGGCTCCATGTGTCTGGAAAAGGCCTGGCAGGGGCCCGAGGCCTTGCGGGATTTTCTGGGTGCCGTGCGGGAGGCAATGGATGCCTGACGACACGCGCTACCTGCTGGGCATAGATGTTGGAACAACCGCTGTTAAGGGCGGTCTTTTCAGCCTGTCCGGCGAAATCATCGGGCATGCTTCGCGGCAATATCCGACGACGCGTACCCGGCATTGTCATGTCGAGCAAAATCCCGGCCACTGGCTGGCCGCCATTGCCGAAATTCTCGACGAGCTGCTGGATGAACATACAAGACCTCTCGTTGCGGCCATGGGCATATGCAGTCAGGTGAATACCCATGTATTTGTCGACCATGCAGGCATTCCACTATTGCCCGCCATTGTCTGGCAGGACGGGCGGGCAGCACCCGAAGCCGAAGAGCTGGATCAGCAGGTGACAAAGGCGCAAAAACAGGCGTGGTGGGGGATGCCCGCCCCGATTGATGCAAGTCATGCCCTGAGCCGCATGGCATGGGTCGCCAAATATCACCCTGATGAATGGTCCAGGACGCGCTGGGTTTTGTCGCCCAAGGATTATTGCCTGTTACATATTACAGGTGAAGCTGCAAGCGATCCGGTCAGTTCTTTTGGTCTGGTCGACCAGACCGGAGAATATGTGCAGGATCTGCTTGATCTGGTCCCGGGGGCCGACCGGCGGTTGCCGCCCCTGCAGCCTATGGACCGGATTATTGGCCGGTCTCGTGCAGAGTTTTGCAACGGGTTGAACGTACCCATGGTGACAGGCACAATGGATGCATGGGGCAACCTTTTTGGTTCCGGTGTTGCGTCAATCGGGGAAGGGGCCTATTTCAGCGGTACCAGCGAAATTGTGGCGCTTGTCTCGGACAAAAGGATTTCAGCCGAAGGCGTTGTCAGTTTTCTGCCGGTCAAAGGCTGGCATGTACATGCGGGCCCGACCCAAAGCGGGGGGGATTCCCTGCGCTGGTATGCCGAGAGCGTGGCACAACCCATTGACGGCGTTCTTGAACATGCAAGCGCCGTCGACCGACACCAGCAGAAGGCAATGTTTCTGCCGCATTTGCAGGGAGAAAGGGCGCCGTTCTGGGACCCTTACAGCCGGGGTACATTTCTGGGGATTGAAGCTGATACCGGCATGGGTGAGATGGCAATTGCTGTTATGGAAGGCGTAGCCTGTTCGGCCCGGCTTTTGTATGAAAGTGTGGCCCGGGCCGCCGGCCAACCTTATGATTTTTTATATCTCGGCGGGGGCGGCAGCCAGTCAGACCTCTGGTGTCAGATCAGGGCAGACGTTCTGAATATGGACCTGAAAAGGCTGACCTTTCTGGACACAGGTGTTCTTGGTGCCGCAATTTTGGCCGGGGCAGGGGCCGGACTGTTCCCGTCCATCCCCAGGGCCGCGCAACAGATGGTCAAGGTTGACAGGATTTTTAAACCTGACCCGGCATTTCGCGAACGTTACGATACGCTGATTTCATTGTATGAGACCGCTTACCGGGCCTTGAAGCCCTTCTATAAACGCATGCATACCCAATAAGGGCGTTCCTTCGGCCCCATGACCTTCTAAAACTGCCAGACTTGATTGTCGGCGAATCCCCGGCTAGGCTGACACAATAAAAATGTGGTGCCGGTATTCAGGGAGGATGAACTGGAGGTATTTCGCGAGTTGATCGTGACCAAACTTTACCCTTCGGTTAGCCGGGGTGGCATTGTTGCCCGTGATCGGCTGCTGGACAGGCTTGAAGGCAAGGCGATACGCCGCCTGACACTTGTTACAGGCCCTGCCGGATTTGGAAAAACAACTCTTCTCGCCCAATGGCAGGGTATCCTGCTTCAGCGTCATATCAAATGTGGCTGGTTGTCTCTGGATGCGGATGACCAGGATATAGACCGGTTTTTTCACTATTTTATCGGCGCGGTTCGTATGGCCCTGCCGGAATTTGGCCAACGCGTGATGCAGGTACTGCAAAGGCCCGCCAGACAAAATATTGCGTCGGTTATCGCGTCAATTGTCAATGAGGTTGCGGAACATAACGACAGCATTGCTGTTTTTCTGGACGATTTTCATCTGGCGGAATCGTCGACCGTCAATGAGGCAATACAGCTTTTGTTGCATCGGGCACCGAATAATTTGCATCTTATTGTTGGCAGTCGATCCATTCCCGACTGGCCTTTGGCCAGCCTGCGGGTGCATGATGAAATCATGATGATTGATGCCATGTCATTGCGGTTTGACCGTCAGGAATCCAGTGATTTCATCCAGATATCGCGCGGGCTGGAACTCACGCCGGAGCAGATTGACATGCTGGTTGACCGAACCGAGGGCTGGGTGGCCGGGCTTCAGCTCGCATCTCTGTCGATCGGAAGCCGGAAACAACGGGATGATTTTTTCGAGACATTTTCCGGCAGTCTTCGCGATATTGCAGATTACCTTGCCACAGATGTCTTGCGTACATTGTCTGCCGATCAGCAGCGTTTCCTGCTTCAGACATCGGTTCTGGACAGGCTGAATGCAGATGTTTGTGAACATCTGACGGGCCATGCAGACGCTGCGACGCTTCTTGAAGAGATTGAGGCGAACAATTTATTTCTGCTGCCGCTGGATGAGCAAAGAAACTGGTACCGTTATCATCATCTGTTCAGCGACTTTCTGCGAAGTCAATTGACAAGCTGTAACCCGCTGGAATTCAAAGCCCTGAACCTGAAGGCAAGCCAATGGTTTGCCGCGCAGGGCCTGCCAAATGAAGCGGTTAATTATGCCCTGAAAGCCGAGGCATATGATTATGTTGCCGAGCTGGTGCACGAACATGCCGTGTATCTGACCTGGCAGGGAGAAATGGTGCAGTTAAATGGCTGGATCAGGAAAATTCCTGAACATGTGACCATGAATTATCCCCGGTTGCCCATGTTTCAATGCTGGGCGCTTTTTCACATGCGCCATGGGCGCGAAGCGGCAAAAGTGCTGAAACATGCAGATAGCAGCCTGACCAGGCTTGAGACCAGTGCCGTCGAGAGAAACGATATCGCTGAGCTGGAGCGCCTGAAGGGATTGCGGGAAGAGCAGAAAGTATTGCAGGCCGGCATTGCCATTGCGCTGGATGATATAAACAATCCCCAAATTATGGAAGCTTCAGAGGCCTTCATCAGATCGGAAAGAAGCGAGTGGCTGACTGCCGTAATGGGCAATATCTACGGATATGCCTGTATGGCGCGAAGCGAATTTGGGTTGGCCCGCAATGCCCTGTCTATGGCGCGCCGTCTGCACAGTGACGTGGGCGCCATATTCGGTGTGATCTATTCTGACTGTTTCATGGGCATGCTTGAAATGGCCGAAGGCAATCTGCACAAGGCGGCGGCTCTTTTTCAACAGGCTGAGGATGTTGCTCTCAAGGCCGGCATGGGCCCGCGGACGGCGGGGACGGCCGTAGCACGGTTATTACGCGCAGTTGTGCTGTATGAATGGGGGCGCATTGATACGGCTTTGCTGTTGATTGAAGAAAACCTCGAAGTTGTCACTGAATGCGGCCATATTGAAGTTGAGATTATGGGGTATATCACCCATGCTCGAATTTTGGCGGCCAGAGGGATACGGCAAAGGGCTGAAGCCGTCCTTCTTCGGGCACAGGATATTTGCAAGGAAGAAAGCGTTGGGCGGCAACTGGTGCAGGTTCTGGATGAATCGGTCAGGCTGGCACTTGCTTTCGGGGATACTCAGGCTGCTTTTGATATTGCGGATGATATTCGTCTGGAAATTGATCGGGAAACAGAAAGTGAAACTGGCCGATGGGACAGAATATCCTTTTGCCGCGATATCATCAGTGTACGGCTCTTAATTGTCGAGGGAGAAACGGATAAAGCGCTCGGACATCTTGCAAAACTAAAACAGATAGTCGCCAGCGCCGGTCGGGCCCGCCGGGTATTGCAATGCGCCGTGCTTGAAAGTATTGCTCTTGAGAAAGCCGGACGATCTCGCGAAGCGCTTGATTGCTTTGCCAATGCCGTAGAGCTTGGCCAGCGGGAAGGATATATCCGTACAATTGTTGATACCGGTGAGGAAGCTTCTCATCTGATCCGGCGTTACCACAAGCAACTACATCAGAACCCCGAGGCAAGATCCGTTGCAACCAGACGGTATCTGACGCAGCTTGTGGCTGCGCTCAACGCCGAAACCCCGGCACCCGTCCGTGACACGGATGTCGACCTGCAATATGATGGATTAATAGAACCTTTGAGCAATCGCGAACAGGAAGTGTTGCAGTTGATGGCGGCGGGGCAGGTGAACCGAGAGATTGCAGCCGAGCTTTCCATTGCCGAAAATACCGTAAAGTGGCATGTGAAGAATATATTTGAGAAGCTGGGCGTCACCAATCGAACCGCGGCAGCGATGCGTGCCCGCGAGATTAATTTTATTAAATAGATAACAGATCCCGACCACCCCTGCTAACGGGTGGGTAGATATTTTTATTTTGCCCCCTCCCAACGGGTCGGGACAGTCGTTGTCCTTGTGTATTACCTTCAGATCAATGTTGAATTTATGTCCGGTCATACCGGGTGATGTTACGCAACAAACAACAAGGGAGAAAACAACAAATGAAGATTTATAATACCAGAAAATCGTTCCTCATGGTCTCGACCTTACTGACGGCGGCAAGCCTGAACATGGTTCACGTGTCAGCACGTGCTGCTGAAACCCTGCGAATTGATGAAATTGTTGTTACGGCACAAAAACGTGCCCAGAGCATGAATGATGTGGGTATTACCATTAATGCTTTCACGGGCGATATGCTGCGGGACCGGAAGATTGATTCCGCGGATGACATGGCGCTTCTGACCCCGGGTTTGACCATTAACCAGACGGCGGCGACGGGCGTCCCGATCTATACCATTCGGGGTGTTGGATTTTCCGATTACGCGACATCGGCATCTTCGACTGTCGGGCTTTATTTCGACGAGGTTGCCATTCCCTATGCTGTGATGAGCCGGGGTATCCTTTTTGATGTTGAACGTGTCGAGGTGTTGAAAGGCCCACAGGGGGATTTGTACGGGCGTAATACAACTGCCGGACAGATCAATTTCGTCAGCCGCAAGCCGACACGCGAGGTTGAAGCCGGCATGAGTGCGGGCTACAGCCGGTTCAATGTCGTGGACTTTGAAGGCTATGTCAGTGGTCCTCTGGCGGATAATGTGCAAGGGCGCCTCGCGATCAAAACCGTTCAGTCCCTGTCGGATGATGGCTGGCAGCAGAGTGTGACGCGCGATGACGAGCTTGGCAAGCGAGACGAAGTCGCGGTGCGTGGCATGGTCAATTTTGATATTGGCGAAGCGGCCCAGCTGCTGTTGAATGTTCACTGGATCCGCGACAAGTCTGATAACACGGCAACAACTGCTTACAATGGTCTGGATTTTGGCTTTGACGCGCCAACATCCCTGCCCACGATTGGTACGCCGTCATTTTCGGTTGGTGACAATCGTGCTGCGGACTGGACCCCCGGTTTCTTGCGGCCCCAGCGCGACAATGAGTTGAAGGGCGTAGCCATCAATCTGACCTGGGATATCGGAGATGTGACCCTGACGTCGATTACCGGATATGACAAGTTTGACCGGACTGAAACCAACGACTGGGACGGTTCGGCCATTATCGACAGTAACAATATCAACGTCACTGATCTGGAGGTCTTCTCGGAAGAGCTTCGCGTATCATCCAATACATCTGGCCCGTTCAGCTGGATCGCCGGTGCCTATTATTCCTGGGACAAGATGAATGAAGACTATAATTACTTCATGAGTGATTCATTCTTCTCACTGGCGCTGGGTATTCAGCAACTGGATACCCGATATGAACAAACAACCGAATCAAAAGCATTGTTCGGCCATGTTGAGTGGGAGTTTACGGATCAGTTGCAACTGGTGGGCGGCCTTCGTTATACGGAAGAAGATCGCGACTGGTCAGGCTGTACCTATGATCGTGACGGGTCACTGGCTGCCGGGCTGAACAATATTATCACGCCTGCCTTCATTCTGGGCAATGGTCTGCCGGACCCGGGGCTTGTCGCCCCCGGTGAATGCGGTGTTTACGATGACCGGCCAGACTCGCCCACCTTTGGAACCTTTGCAGTATTCAGCGATACTGTTTCAACCAACAAGTGGATGGGCAAGATTGGACTGAATTATACGCCTAATGATGATTTGTTGCTGTTTGCAACTGTGTCGCGCGGATTTAAGTCCGGCGGGTTCAATGGGGCCAATGCCAATACGCACACGCAGCTGGTGCCTTACGGTCCTGAAACACTTACATCCTATGAAGTTGGTGCCAAGGCCAGCCTGCTGGACGGCAGGATGCAATTCAACGTATCCGGCTTTTACTATGATTATAAAGACAAGCAGGAACAAAGCGTTGCTGTCACCTTTGTCGGCAATATCTCCGGCCTGACCAACGTACCAAAATCCGAAATAAAAGGGGCCGAGGTTGAAATGCGCTGGCTGGCCACGGATGGCCTGACCCTTGATCTGGGAGCTGCGTGGCTCGATACTGAAATCAAGGAATGGAATGCGGTCAGTGAACAAAGCGCCTATCCGAACATTATCATTGTCGACGCATCGGGCCAGGAACTTGCCAATTCGCCTGAATGGCAATTGAATGGTACTGCGACCTATGAATGGGAAATCTCAAACGGGTTGATGATGATGACGGCGGCTGATGTGGTCTACAAGGATACGACCACCGGCGGTACCACGCCTTCGAATGCCACAGAGGACTATTGGCTGGTGAATGCCCGTGTTGGTCTGGGGGATATTGATGGCAGATGGCGGGTGACAGCCTGGGGCAAAAATATCTTCAATAAATACTATTACCCCTCGGCCTTTATTGGCGGTAACGGCCCCTATGTGCGGGTTGTTGGTATGCCGGTCACTTACGGCCTGACCCTTGACTACAAGTTCTAGACTAGAATTATCACCAATAGCTGTTTCCGGAGAAAGAACATGATCAGACAAAACAGAAACCCCGCCGTGTGGCTGGCCCCGGTGCTATTTGTCGGTGCCATAACTTTCTCCGGGGGGGCGCTGGCGGCTTCAGCCCCCGCCGATATGGTGCTGGTAAATGGTAAAATCTATACCGTCGACGACGCTCGGCCATGGGCTGAGGCGCTCGCGATCCGCGATGGTAAAATATCAAAAGTCGGATCAACAAAGGATATGAAGGCTCTTCAGGGCCCCGAAACCAAAGTGATTGACCTGAAAGGCCGTATGGCCATGCCGGGGATTAATGACGGGCATGTTCATGCCGTGTGGGGAACAATGAGCCGATTGTATGCCTGCGAGTTTCCGTTCACCGCTGGACCGGACGATATACAGGCCGCAATCGCCGCATGTGTGGCCAAGAATCCCGAAGGGGGATGGATCAAGGGCGGTCAGTGGGACAGCGATTTTTTCGCCAGACATAATGTGGCGTCGCCGAAGGAATTACTGGACAAGGTTTCAAAGGACTATGCCGTAGTTCTGGGCGATGATTCTGGTCACAATGCCTGGGCGAACAGCAAGGCGCTGGAACTTGCCGGCTGGGATGCCAGTACCAAAGACCCGGCGGGCGGCACCATTGTTCGGGACCCCGAAACCGGCGAACCGAATGGCATCCTGCTGGAAAATGCGGCGACCGAAATGGAGAAGGTCGTGCCGGACTGGACAGCGGAAGAATATGTGACCGGTGTCCGGAAAATGGTTAACATTGTGAATGGCGCGGGCATTACCGGCCTGAAAAATGCGAATACCAGGGAAAACGAACTGCAGGCCCTTTATGATCTGGATCAGGCGGGGGGGTTGAGCATCAACTTTGCGGCCTGCATCAGCACACCATACGAACAACGGTCAGATCTTCTGGATTATGATCGTATTGATCGCATTCGCGACCAGTATGCTTCAACCAATTTGCACACGTCGTTTGTCAAGATTTTCCTTGATGGTGTACCGACCCCGGCACGTTCAGCGGCCATGCTGGAGCCATATGAACAGGACCCCGCTTTTCCAGCGGACGAGCGTGGCTCCCTTCATGTTCAGTATGATACACTTTCAAAAGACCTGACAGAGCTTGATAAACGTGGCTATACGGTCAAAATCCATACAGCAGGGGACAGGTCTGTCCGCACAGCACTGGATGCAATTGAAACAGCGCGCCAGAACAATGGCCAAAGCGGCCTGCGTCACGAGCTGTCTCATGCCGGTCTGATTTCGGACGCTGATCTGCCGCGCTTTGAAGAACTTCAGGCGGTGGCGGATTTATCGCCCTACCTCTGGAGCCCGTCACCCATTATCAGTGCTGTGATTGCAGCCATTGGTGATCGCGGGCGGCATTACTGGCCCATCCGCACACTGGTGGAAATCAATGCACCGGTTCTGGCCGGATCTGACTGGCCTGCTGCGGTGCCATCTATCAATCCCTGGGTCGGTCTTGAAGCCATGGTGACCCGAAAGGACCCTTACGGAAATTCTCCCGGTCAGCTTTGGCCGGAACAGGCGATCAGCCGGGAACAGGCAATCCATATCTATACAATAGATGGCGCAAAGGCGTTAAAGATGGCGGATCAGACTGGTTCGATCGTCGCAGGAAAAGATGCAGATATCATTGTGCTTGACCAAAATCTGCTGGACGTCCCGGAAGACAATATTGGAGATACAAAGGTTCTTCTGACCCTGTTTAAAGGTAAGGTTGTACATCGGGCCGATGATATAAAATAATAATGACAAGCGCCTGTGTAATGCGGAGTGGTGGATATGAAACTAGGTGAATATGTGCAGTATGACGGACTGGGACTGGCTGCGCTGGTCAATGCCGGTGACGTCAGCGCCCGGGAACTGGGGCAAGTTGCCTTGCAGGCGATCGAAGTTACCAATCCGCAGATAAAAGCAATTGTCGAAGTTTATGAAGACAGTGTTGCAGGTTTGCAGGATGCAGAGCTGCCCGACGGGCCTTTCAAAGGTGTGCCCTTTCTGGTCAAGGATCTGGTTCTGCACGAAGCCGGTCGAAGATGCGAATATGGTAGCGATCTGGGCGAAGGGCTTGTTGCAGAACACGATACGGACCTGGCCCGGCGTTTTAAGGCTGCCGGTCTGGTGACGGTCGGGCGTACCAAAACACCCGAAATGGGATTTAATATTTCAACGGAGAACCGGGTTCACGGGCCTGTACACAATCCGTGGAATCTGACCCGCAGTTCCGGGGGTTCCAGTGGCGGTTCAGCGGCGGCTGTTGCTGCAGGCATTACCCCGCTGGCACATGCCAATGATGGTGGCGGCTCTATCCGTATCCCTGCCGCCTGTTGCGGATTGTTCGGGATGAAGCCAACCCGGGGACGTGTGCCAATCGGCCCGGATTCAGCTGATGGCCTGAATGGGCTGGGTATTGAACATGTTGTCTCAAGGACTGTGCGTGACAGTGCAGCGGCACTTGATGCGATACAAGGCGGGGTACCGGGGGATCCCTATTTTATCAGCGGGCCCGAACGACCCTATCTTGAGGAGCTAACGCGAACGCCCCAAAAATTGAAAATAGCGGTGGCAGAACTGCCATGGAACGACATACCGGTTTCCCGGGAGTGTGACCTTGCCCTAAAGAATACGACGCAGTTATGTGAATCGCTGGGACATGAAGTGACCCTTGCCCGGCCAGACCTTGGTGTTTCATGGGATCGCTTTATGGAGGCCAATGCACAGGTCTGGTGTTCCAATATGGCCTTCTGGATTATGGGGTTGGCGGCGGCAACCGGTCGGGTGCCTGGCCCGGATACATTACAGGCGGCTACTATCGGCTGCTTTGAATACGGGCGGGGTATTTCTGCAACGGATCTGCACGGTGCGTTTGGTGTCTTTAATACCATGAACCGCTCTTTTGCACCGTTTTTTGAGCAGTATGATATACTTTTGACCCCAACGATGGCGGCTGCGCCCCAGTCTTTGGGAACATTTGACGCCAACAAACCGCATACCGGGCTGGAATGGACCGGGAAAATATTCGCTGCAGCGCCCTTCACGCCAATATTCAACGTGACAGGGCAACCTGCCATGACGGTGCCGTTGGCCACCAGTGCTGAAGGTCTGCCGATCGGCATGCAATTTGCAGCAAAATTCGGCGATGAAGGGACATTATTCCGTCTTGCGGCCCAGCTTGAAGACGCACAACCGTGGATATCACGCCGCCCGCCCGTTTTCGCGGGCTGACCACCGGGAGCCGTAAACGGGGCCTGCCCCTGGATGTGTCGCTGCATAGTTCACGCATCTGTCTTTTCTGTATCTTGCCCATTATGTTTGGGGAAGTGCCTCCAGAACAATGATCTTTTTGGCCTTTTGAATTGGACAAGGCTTTTTCCCCTTTCCTCGCGGACACTTGCTACGCCGGAATGCCGGGTTCAAGATACAAGGCTGGGCTCAATATTTCTGATGTTGGGGCCTTCCCTGGCGCTTGCGTCTATTCGTTAAAGCTTATTGTAAACTTAACGTCCCGCGGTAAGGTAACGGGCGTCATCTTCCGTCTTGATAACAGGAGACAAAAATATTTGTCGGTTTGTCAGCGGACAGAAGTTTTATGCGGATAAGACAGTGAGAGGCATATGAAAACAACGCTTTATAAAATTCATAAATGGGTCGGGCTGGGGCTTGGCATCCTGTTTTTGATGCAGGCCGTAACAGGTTTGTTGCTGACCCACAAGAATGCTCTCAGATCGATGTTTGAAGAAGGGGCCGGCATTGATGTGAGCCAGCCACATCAGCCCCTTGATCAATTGATAGACGTTGTGGCATCTGCATTTCCTGATTACCGTCTTGAACGTATTATTTATGCTGAAGACCCATCCTTGCCACTTATTGCGCGAATACTGCCCCGGGATGGGGGTAATTACAAGATTGTGACACTTGATCCGGTAAGTGCACAGATTATATCGTCCGGGTCGCTGTGGTCATTTCCATTACAATTGTCCGAGCGGATACATGTTGCTCTGGTGACGGGGGGAATCGGACATAATATTCTTTTGTTTGAAGGTATCGCGCTGGTTTTCATGTCGGTGAGTGGCCTGATTGTCTGGTGGCCACGCAAGAATAAATTTGCAAAGGCGCTGGTTATTCACTGGGGGTCGTCTTCCCTCAGGCTGATAAGGGATATCCATGCTGTACCGGGTGCGCTGACAGCTGTGTTAATGTTTCTGGCCGGGCTGACAGGCGCGATGATTATCGGGGATGATTATGTTAAGCCAGTAGTCGCGGCCATGGCGCCCGTTGGCCCTGATTACAAGCTGGAGCTCGCCGAAACAAATGTATCTGTTCCGGAAATTACATGGCAGCGGGCCTTTGATCGATTAAAAGAACGATTGCCCGACGGGCGGCTGCGCCAGCTCAGATTCCGGGGTGAGGATGGCCGTGTTCTGGCGACTGTTATGGTGGCACAAAATGCGCTCAATCCCCGTGCGCACCACATAGCGGCGGTTGACCGCTGGACCGATCAGGTGATGGTGTTGTCAGATGGTAACAATCTCCTTGCAGGAGATGCGATACTGGAATGGCTGTTGCCCTTGCATACGGGCGAAGCGTTTGGCCCCTTGCGATCCATTCTGATGACCATTCTGGGGCTTGCCCTTGCGGGTATGGCTGTTACGGGATTGATGTTGTGGTTGCAAAAACGACCAAAGAAGAAATCAACTGTCCGTGTGTTGGACAAGAATACTGTAAAGTCGGAACAGGGATAGGCGTCAGGGCCTGGTAAATGTTGAATATCTTATACAAAACAGGTGTTGCTTTATGGCTTGGACTGGTCGCTGCCCCTGCATCCTGGTCTGCTGATGTGCCGACATATGGAGGAGAGATCCGGGTTGCCATCAATTCGGATATCTTAAGCACCAATCCCGGGGTTTTGCGTGATGGTAATACGGACACGGTTTTGTATCACGTGGCCGAGGCGCTGGTCGCATATAAGGATGATCTGACTGTTGGGCCCATGCTGGCAAGCCGGATTGATATTTCCGATGACCATAAAACATATACGTTCACCCTGAGGGAAGGACTTGTCTTTCATAACGGGGCCTCCGTTACTGCGACCGAGGTCAAATGGAGCTGGGAGCGTATGATGGCACCGGAAACCGGCTTTCGGTGCAGTGAGTTTTATGATGGCAGAGGAGCTACGGGACTGCGGGTTGAGAAAATCACCGTGCTCGACCCTCTGCATGTGCAATTTCAATTAAACAAGCCCAGTTCCCTATTTTTGCACCGTATGGCAAATATTCAGTGCCTGACAGCAATATTGCACCCGGAATCTGTTGCTCCTGACGGGGAATGGAACAAGCCGATTGGTACTGGCCCATACAAGATTGGAGAATGGCAGCGGGGGCGTTCGATTACGCTTGACCGGTTTGACGATTATGTTGCCCGGTCCGGCCCCCGAAACGGGTTGACCGGCAAGAAGGTTGCCTATGCCGATCAAATTGTTTTCCATGTAACCCCGGACCGGATTGCTGCAAAATCATCTGTTTATGCGGGCAATATAGACGTGCTGTTTGCCATGCCGTTGAGTGCCTATCGGGAGGTGGAAAGACGGCGAAAGCAGAAAGGCGATATAAAAATTTATCATCATGATACGTTGGACTGGACTGTATTGCTGATGCAATCGGATGACCCGTTATTATCGGATGTCAGAATGCGCAAGGCCGTTGCTTACGCTGTTTCTCCGGAACTGGTGACAACCTTCTCAACATTTGATCTGGCACGTCCCAATTCTTCAGCAACTGCAACTCTCAGCCCGTTTCATACGCCATTTCATGATAAATGGTACGACTATGATCCGGATAAAGCCCGTCGGCTTGCCAGGGAAGCAGGATATGACGGTCAGGTTCTGCGCATTCAAACCAACAGAAAATTTTCGTATATGTTTGATAATGCAGTGGCTATTCAGGCAATGTTAAATGCAGCCGGGTTCAAGGCTAAAATTGAAGTGTTTGACTGGGCGACCCAACTGACCAATTATTTCTCCGGTGATTTCCAGCTTTCGTCATTTGGTTATTCAGCCAGAAGCCATCCGGCGTTGATGTATGGCAACTTCACAGGCTCAAAAGATCTGCGAGCCAGTTATCAGTGGGATGACCCGGCGGCGATACAGATGCTCCAGAGCTTTGATTCGGTGTTTTCGGATGTTGCCGCTCAAAAAATTCTTGATAATCTCCACCAGGCCATGATGGAGCAGGTGCCGCTTATTGGCTTGTACAATGATCATATCATTGATATTTCGAAAAATGATATTCATGGATATGAACCCTGGGCGTTTGGCCGTCCGCGGCTTTGGGGCGTGTGGAAAAGCCTCGGGTCAGAGAAGGAATAGGGGCGCGCCATGCAATATGTTTTAAGGCGAATTCTAGCCAGCATCCCGACCCTGCTGATCATATCTGTATTCATTTTTACGCTGTTGCGACTGGTGCCGGGGGATCCGGCTACATTGCTGGTCGGCGATCTGGCGAGTGGGACGGAACTTGAACGTATACGGGTGGAAATGGGCCTGGACAAGTCATTACCTGTTCAGTATCTGATCTGGCTGAAATCAGTCTTGTCTGGTGATCTGGGGCAATCATTCATGACCGGTGAGGCGGTCCTGCCCGCTTTGCTGACCCGTTTTGCTGTTACAGCGCAGGTCGTGGGCCTGGCGTTCCTGATTGCAGCCTGTGTAGCCATTCCTGCGGGTGTGCTGGCGGCGCGCCATCAGAACAGGCGTATTGATTTTATTATTGTGGCACTGGCGACGCTGTTTTTGTCTGTGCCCAGCTTTTGGGTCGGTATTCTTCTGATTTTGTTTTTCGGTGCCGAACTGGGGTGGTTGCCGACCCTGGGATTTGTTGAATTCAGTCAAAGTCCAACGGAATGGCTGATGCATATTGTTTTGCCGATAACAGCTCTTGTTTTTGTTGAGACCGCCATACTAACCCGGTTAATGCGTGCCAGTACAATAGAGGTTCTTGGACAGGAATATATCACCTACGCTCGCGCAAAAGGGTTGCCTGAAAGCATTATCCTGTGGCGTCACACGTTGAAGAATGCCTTGTCACCCACCCTGACCATGCTGGGGCTGATTCTTGGCTCGTTACTGAGCGGAACAGCGGTTATTGAGACAGTGTTCGGGTTGCCGGGTCTCGGTCGTTTCCTGATTGACGCTATCTATGCCCGCGATTATCCGGTCATTCAGGGAGCATTGCTGTTTATCGTTTTGATCTACATCACCATCAACATTTTTGTAGACCTCCTTTATCCACTGGTTGATCCAAGGGTGAAAAACAGATGAGACGACTGCTCTCTATTCTCGCGCGCCCGGCCTATGCATTCAGTGCGCTGGGTCTGATGTTAATTTTGCTGCTGGCACTGCTGGGGGCGGTCTATACACCCTTTGATCCTTTGGCGCTTGAGGTCGACACGCGGCTGAAACCACCGTCATTTTCACATTGGCTGGGGACGGACCATTTTGGCCGTGACTTGCTGAGCCGACTGCTGGTTGGTGCCGGTGTCAGTATGCGCGTCAGCCTGGCCACTGTTATGGTTGCCCTATCGCTTGGTATTGTTCTGGGGGCCTCGGCCGGGTATTTCCGGGGCGCTGTTGATCGCGTGATCAGTGGTATTATAGACGCCTTTCTGGCCATGCCGGGCATTTTGCTGGCTCTGGCGCTGATTGCTGTTGTAGGGGCGAGTGAATTGGGCGTGATTATTGCTCTCGGGCTTGCCTATACCCCAAATGTAGCCCGCGTGGTGCGGGGCAATGTATTGTCGTTGAGAGAGACAAATTTTGTCGAGGCCGCCAGATTATTCGGGCATCCACACTGGTTTATAATTGGTCGTCATATTGTGCCGAACGTCATCGGGCCCCTGACGGTTCTGGCCAGCAGTTACTTTGCGCAGGCGTTATTGTCGGAAAGTGTTCTTAGTTTCCTGGGGCTTGGTGTGCCGCCCCCATATCCAAGCTGGGGTGGCATTCTGGCAGAAAGCAGGCAATTCGTTTCTGATGCCCCGTGGCTTTCTATTTTCCCCGGTTTGGCGATTGTTATATCCCTGCTGTGTATTAATTTGACGGGCGACGCCATCAGGGATTATTTCGACCCTCGGATGCAGAAGCTGTAATTGCAGACTACCGGGCAGGCTATCGTTCATGATTCTTTGTATTGCAGATGTTTTAAGTCGTCAGGACCTGGATAAAGTTCATGGCCTTTTGAAAAAGGGGGACTTTTATACCGGGACCAAAACGGCTGGCTGGGCTGCGCGGGAGGTAAAAAGCAATCTTCAACTGACCCCGAAATCAGAGCCTTGGCCTGCCTTGCAGGAACTGGTGCGCGGTGCCTTGAAGCGCCATGAGCTGTTTTCTCTGGCTGCCGCTCCAAAGACGATTTCCGCGTTATTGTTCAGCAAGTATGAAAAAGGCATGGGATATGGTGACCATGTCGACAATGCCGTTATGGGCGGCGACCGTCCTGTCCGGTCCGATATGTCATTTACACTCTTTCTGCAAAACCCCGAAGAATATGAAGGCGGGGAACTGGCGATTGAAGATACTCAAGGGATACAGACCTTCAAATTACTGGCCGGTTCGATGATTTTGTACCCGTCCACCAGCCTGCATCGTGTTGAAACAGTGACGAAGGGGACAAGGACGGTTGCTGTTGGATGGGTACAGTCGATGGTGAGAGAGGCAGGGAAACGGCAGATTCTGTTCGATCTGGAAACATTACGTCGTCAGATGTTTGCTCAAAATGGCAAGACATCCGAATTTGATATGCTCTCTAAAAATGTTTCCAATCTTTGGCGTATGTGGACTGATTTATAGATCATCATTGTTGCTTGCCTGTTCTGGCAGCCGGGCAGGGGGCAACGTGCCGGGACAGGATGCCTTATGCAGCCTGCAGGGCACATTTCCGGGTCGCACGGCTAAGATTTTTCTCGACGGTGCTCAGGCAGATGCTTTCCATTTCCGCAATTTCATAATTCCGAAAACCTTCGGCCCTGCTAAGCCAGAAAATCTTCTGACAAAGGCCTGAAAGTTCGCCAACAGCATCAAGTGCAATCTGGATCTGTTCGCGAACCTCGACAACTTCTTCGCCTGTTGGTTCTTCTGTTGCAAGATCGCGTTCATCAGACAGATCGCGTATTTCAACCGGTGCAGACTTACAGTTTAATGTACGATAGTGATCAACAATAAGATTGTTTGCTACCCGATACAGGTAAGAACGAATATCCAGAATTTCGTCTATATTTTTTGCGCGATACAGGCGGATATATGCCTCTTGCGTCAGGTCCTCGGCTGTATGAAAGCAGCCCGTTTTTGAATATACAAAGCTTCTGATGTGATCCGAGTAGTTTCGGAATGCATCTGATATCTGCAAATCGATCCGGCACATAATTTTCGACCTCCCAATATTAAAACCCGATAAATCTGGCGCTTTTCCTGCATTTCAGGGGTGGCTTTATGGCGGAGAAATTTGGACTTTTTCTCTTCTCATCTTGTTGGTTTTTATAGTCTACAAAATAGTTACCAATTTTGCAAATTATATATTAAATAATAATGGGAAATATAAAAAACAGAGAAATATGGCGGGACAGGGAAGGTGAGGCGGGCTTTAAAAGCGAAGTTTTATCGAGCTTTAAAATCATTATATATAATAGTAAGACGCATTCGCAAGTTTTTTCCGGTTTTGGCTTGTGTGGGCAAAAGCAACATAAAGAGGTCGGGGAAGTGTCAGGGTTGGGGAGAGGTGTGAAATCAGGTGGAATGAGTAGCGTGCTGGCGCAGCAGGTTTTCCAGCTTATCGTTATCCTGACTTTTAATGGCGGCAATAATATCAAAATGTTCGCGGCTGCTTTCCTGCAGGCCAGAGAAAGTCGTATAGCGCTCAAACGGGCCGCTGACGCAACATTCCCGAAGGTTGCGGATGGTCTGGGCAATAAGCTTGTTGCCACACAGGGAATTCAGCTTGTCATGAAAGCGGTAATTTGTAAGCCGCAATTCGGCGTGGCTTGCTGTTGAAATAAGGCTGTCAAACTTGTGGGCCAGCTCTTCAAGCTCTGCAATGTCCTGAGGTTCTGATTTTACAATAATGCTTTGAGCGGCGGCTGATTCAAGCACCACAATCATTTCAACAATCTCCTGTATTTCTTCAGGAGCACGATTGAAAATGCGAAAACCCCGGTTCTTCACATATTGAACAATACCGCGTTCGGACAAGCTGCTTAAGGCAGCCCGAACTTCCGAACGACTGGCGTCATAAGAGCTCTCAAGCTCGGCCTGTTTCAGCCATTGACCTGGAAAATACTGTCCCTCCAGGATATGCTCCCGGATGCGATCGTAAAGCGCTTTCGATTTCGGACGTGTATTTACTTCCAGCATTCTGTATCCTTTTTTATATTCTCCTGCACGGTCTGCCGGCAACCGGGCATGTTCTGACTCTGGTTATAATGACGTAATATAAGCGGAAATTCCAGACAGCTCAACGTAACTGTGGTGCCCGCATATATATATAACGTGATTTTGATGCAAGCAAATCGGGGATACCGTTTCAATATCCGTCAGTATATGGGAAAGGATATTTTTGAATGACAGAATCTTCCGAACCCTTGCTGCAGATTAGAGACCTGACCATTGCCTTTCCAAAAGGCCGTGAATGGCATTCGGTGGTAGAGCGCGCCAGTCTGACTATTGCCCCGGGCGAGACGTCAGCTCTGGTCGGTGAATCCGGGTCGGGAAAAACGCTTCTTGCACGGGCGCTGGTGGATCTGATGCCCGAAGGAGCGCGTATTACACAAGGCGAGATCCTGTTTAAGGGACGGAACTTGATGGATGGGGAGGCGGATGCTTTTAAAAAAGTCCGCGGTCAGGAAATCGGCTTTATCTTTCAGGAACCGTTGTCGAGCCTAAACCCGGCGGTCCGGATTGGGGTGCAACTGACAGAGGCCTTGCGTTACCATCAGGGCTTGCCTGAAGATGCATGTCGGGATCGTGCTGTTGGGATGTTGGGCAAAGTCCAGATTTCATCGCCTGAGAAGGTTATGGAGAAATATCCGCATGAATTATCCGGTGGCATGCGCCAGCGGGTGATGATCGCTACATCACTGATTCTGGCCCCCTCTTTGCTGGTTGCCGACGAGCCTACAACCGCTCTGGATATGATTGTGCAGGAAGAAGTCCTGTTATTGATGAAAGAAATTGCCCTTGAGATGGGCACGGCGGTGCTGCTTATCACGCATGACCTGGGGTCTGTGGCCACATTATGTGAAAATGTAAGCGTGATGAACCGGGGGGCTATTGTCGAGCAGGGGCAGGTGCGTGATATTTTGCGCAAACCGCGCCATGATTATACGCGAAAGTTGCTGGATGCATCACCCCAGGTGCCGGATGAGCATGCGGTCTCTACCCAAAAAGAGACACCGGACCTTATTCTGGAGGTTGCGGATCTGACAGTTTCTTTCGAAGACCGAAGCAGTGGGTTTTTGAGAAGCAAGAAAAGTGTGACCGCGTTGAGCAGGGTTTCATTCTCGATTGCCAAGGGCGAAACGCTTGCGATTATTGGCGAGTCCGGTTCAGGAAAGACAACTTTGAGTAGAGTAATAGCCAACCTCTTGCCGTCGACATCAGGCAAGGTCAATTTTCATGGACAGGATATTCAGTTTATATTTCAGGACCCGTTTGGATCGCTGGACCCCAGAATGCGTGTGGGTGACATTGTGGCCGAGGGGCTGTTGTTCAATCGCCGCCATGCCCGGGCTGATCGTCGTGACATGGTGGCAAAATCACTGGAAGACGTAAAACTGGATGCTTCCTTTATTGACCGCTTTCCGCACCAGCTTTCCGGTGGACAGCGTCAAAGGGTCAGCATTGCCCGCGCAATTATTACCAACCCTGATTTTATTATTGCGGACGAGCCGGTATCGGCGCTTGACCTGACTGTGCAAAAGCAGATTTTGGAACTGCTGCTTGAATTGAAAGAAAAAGTCGGGTTTGCCTGCCTGTTTGTTTCACATGATCTGGGGGTTGTTGAACATATTGCGGACCGGGTTGGCGTTCTCTATCGGGGGCAGCTCGTGGAGATTGGCCCGGCGGCCGCAATTTTTAACAGGCCGCGCCATGCCTATACCCGGCGGTTGTTGTCTGCAACGCCGCGCCTTAGTCGAAGCGGGCAAGAAGGATATACACTGGTACGTCGCAACTTTCCGAATGAGGGCCCCGATAAAGCCCCGGAGACAAACGATGTTTCAGGGGCCGGAGAGACCAGTTATCGCGAAGTGGAAGCAGGACATTTTGTCGCCCGCGGGGCTGAAAACAATATTTAAAGGTGAATGGATTCAAAATGGATAATTTTTCCGAGGCAGATAAACAGGCTCGCATGAATGCGCTTTATCATACGGGGCCAACGACGACATACGCATCCGGCAAGGACCCGAGGTTTTGCTATACACTTTATGTGCCATACCGCTTTGCCAGCATGGATCACACCCAAACAAGAATTATCGTTTCAGTTCACGGGACTGGCCGTATGCAGACGCTGTATCGCGACCTGTTTGCCGATTTTGCGGAATATAACAATTGCATTGTACTGGCGCCCCTGTTTCCCGCCAATATTCTGGGGGACGGCAATATGAGCGGTTATAAATATATACAGGAAGGCGATATTCGCTATGACAGGGTCATCCTGGACATGATTGATGAAGTGGCAGGGCGCTACGGCGTTGATGGTCAGAAAGTCATGATGTTTGGCTTTTCAGGCGGGGGGCATTTTACCCACCGGTTTACCATTCTTCACCCCCAACGTATTCTGGCGGCATCGGTCGGGTCGCCCGGTTCCGTGACAATGCTGGATCATGACAAGCCCTGGTGGGCAGGTGTCCGGGATTGTGAAGAAAAGTTTGGCATTTCTATAAACAAGGCGGACTATAAAAGCCTGCCAATGCATTTTGTGGTTGGTGGCGCCGATTTGGCGACGTGGGAGATCACCTTCGAACCCGGAGACAAATACTATGTTGAAGGTGCAAATGATGCCGGGCGGGACCGCGGTGAGCGGATTAAAAGTCTGGCCGCGTCATTTGAAAAATGTGGCGCGAAAACCCGACTGGATGTGGTGGAAGATGTAACGCATGATGTCGTGCCGGTATCAAGAATGGCCCGCGAATTCTTCCTGGATGTCCTGACGGGCGCATTCCCTGCATAAATTGCAAAAGGCAGATCAGGGCTTATCCCTTTTAAGGATAGGCCCCGACACACCGCGAGGATTTATGGTTTTCGGGGCCCCGTAGGGCTTTAGGCTGACAAGCTGTATTCTGTATATTCGATATTCTGATAGGGCCTTGGTGCCAGCCACATTTTTCGGGCCGTGGTATCCATGATCAGGGATGCGACCGTGCCAGACAGGTTTCCGCCGGGGCGAGCCTTGGGCGTGCGCAGGATAGCGTCGGGTGCGCCAAAGGTGTTGGCAAAAGCGTCTTTCAATGTGTCGACGGTGATCTGGCCCCTGTTGGCATTCATATGCTCGAGTACAATCTGGTCACGGTATAATGATTCAGGGCACCTCTGAAGCCCGACATCCTTTATTTTCCCTCTGGCAACCGGGCATTTGAAATGATTGGCATGAACCAGAAGACCGTTTTCCGGTTGAAGCCAGAAGGTTTCTTCAGGCGTAGCTTCAAGATTCACCGCCACGCCGGACGGATGACTGAGGATGAGGCTATGGGAAAAAGATATTCTGGTGTTCATGACAGAATCAATAGCGCCTGCCAAAGTAGGTGATTGCAGCAGCCGTCGACGGATCAGGGGATTGGGCACACCGACGTGGCCACAATCAAGATTGCACTGGAGCCCGTTGACCGTCAGGGCGATGCCTTCACTATTCATGCCGTGTCGTGCCAGTTGGCCCGCTTCTACAAAGGTGAGTATGTCGGGCCCATTGTCGTTCTCAATCCGCAGGACAATAGCTGAATCGGCACATCTTGGGTTCCAGTCCCAGTTCTGGCCATGAATAACGTGCCCGTCGCGGGTCACGGATGGCAATGCCAATGCTGCTGTGCATTCTTCCTGCATGGCCGCACTTGGCTTGATCTGTGTCGGATCCAGTTCGTTATCACGCCAGAAAATAATTTCCGTGCGGGCGTTCAGGGCAACAATAGCTTCAACAGGTTGCTCGCTGCCTTTGGCAATGCCTTCAATTTCAACATACATATCGGCGTCATAGGCCTTGACCTGCTGACAAAACCTTTCCGCGTACGTCATGGCTTCCCGCCATTCAATACCGGCAACACCAAAGGCTTCGCGGTAGGTGGCCAGACCGGCAGCAATTCTGTCTCCGGCCTGTTGACCGTAACTGACGCCCCGCTCGAAAGGTTTGCCGGCAATATGAACCAAGGGGAAAGGCGGGGTGTTTTGAAGGCTTTTCATGAACTGCTCACTTAAATATAGGCAATCACGGATAATGTGATCATTCGGCTGGGAAGACGGAAATTTGCGCCATCTACCTGACCAAAATCGATACGGGTATCAAAAAAAGGTCTCATAACTGTTCCGTCAGGGGCCGCATACGGGAATTGAAGGATACTTCCGTCTATCTCTGTGACATCGGTTTGGCGGCGCAATGCGTGCGTTATTTGAATTGGCGTTGCAAGATTGAAGAGTTTTATGCACAGGGGATGAAGATGAGATCGACTAAAATATGGTACGGGATCGGCGTTTGCGCGAGTTTGGGTGTCATGGCATCAGCTGTGGATGGTATAGTCTCTGATGACAGTCTGTTATCTGCTATATCGCCCGCATTTGCCGCAGCAGGTAATGAAGCCGCCGCAATGCAGGGCGCTGAAGCTGATGGAGAGGGCCATGATCACGATCACGATCACGACCATAATGTGAATGACTATCCGGGCGAATTAAGTGAAGCCATGGACAAGATCTGGGCCGGTGAGGGCGGAGAAGGTGGTGCCGGGCTTGGCAAAATGTGGCCGAGTGTTCGTATCCCGGCGCTGACTGAAGATCAGTTGAAATCCATTATTCCCGGCAATACGCTGCGGAACGATGGCAGGGCGGCTTTTTACTATGACAAGACCGGAAAAATCGAAGGGTGGGTTTCGTCATATGAAGAATTGAAGCCCGACAAGGTCAATAAGCTTTGTACTGCCAGTGCGATTGCTGCCCGTGATTACTGGCGGGAAGATGACCGTTGCTGGAAGGTGATCAACAATCCGATGAAAGGTGTCTGGAAGATTGATAATCACAAGCTTTGCACCAATGTTACGGTACAAGGTAACAAGGAAGCACAATGCTGGCATGTGGCGCTTATCCTTGACCGTATAGGGCTTTTTAATGAAGAAGGTGCAATGCACAAAGTTGGGAAAGTGATAAAAAAAGGTCGTGTACTCGGCAAATTGGGCGACGATAACTAGAAGAACTGGATATAAGATTAAGGCCCCCGGTTCGTCATAATCTGGCTAGCTTGGGGCCTTTCGTTATTTTTCGTGTTGGTTTAACTGATCTTGTTTTACAAGAGGGACTGTAATTGGCGGCTGTTCAAAGTTTGTACAGATACCCGATAAAGGGGCTAAACGGTGAAAGGCTGCCGTCGGCGCTATTGCGGGCGGGGCAGGGAATAGCTGAGGACAGGGCCTTTGCCATTGCGCATGGAAAAACGGATTTTGATCCGGAAGCTCCAATACATTTGGGCAAGATGAAATTTTTGACCCTGATGACGCATCCCCGACTTGCCGAATTACGGGTGGAATGTGGCGAAGAAAACAATGGCCTGACGGCAGTCTTTCATCGCGACAAACAGGTGTTGAAAGTGTCACTTGGTGATGATGACGGGGTTTCGTCATTCAATGAATTTCTGGACGACTTTATAGGATCCGAGGCCAAGGGCACCCCAAAGCTGGTGACCGCAGGCGGTCATATGTTCTCGGATATACGGGAAGACTGTGTTTCCGTGATCAATATTTCAAGTGTTCAAGCCGTGGGGGATGCGTTGAATATGGAACTGGATCCACTCCGTTTTCGCGCCAATCTATATCTTGAGGGCCTGCCTGCCTGGCAGGAGCGTGATTGGCAACAGGGAGACGAACTGGACATTGGTTCGTGTCGTCTTCGGGTCATGCGTCATATCGTCCGCTGTGCGGCCACGAATGTCGACCTTGAAACGGCCAGGACTGATCATGATATTCCCGCTGTTTTGCGGCGCTCGTTTGAGCGGGATCATATGGGTGTTTATGCCGAGGTTATTGCGGGCGGGCCGGTCGTCCCCGGTGACCGTGTTCTATGGCGCCGCCCATCATAAGGTTAGGGATAGCTTCAAGACTGCCAACTCATGATTTCATCCCTGTGCTGGGCTATCGCGCCTTGTCAGCCTTGAGCCGTTGCAGATAAATTTGTTCTTCACTTTCAACAAAAGCGATATATTCATCCGGGTTGATGAAAGGGTTTTGTTTTGGGTTGGCGGACAGGGAAGCTCGTTTGGCATGCATGTTATACATGGTTGGGTGCTGGCCCAGAAAAACATCCGGCTTCAGTGATTTTAACAGTTGAAAGGTTCTTGCATAATCTTCGGCAATAGCGGGGTGGCGAGTATTATCAACAAGGTTAACCCCATAGTTGATACTGGTGCCACCTATGAACACGACTTTATAAGCCTTTCCATTATCTGTGACAGTGGTTGTCCAGGTTGTGCAGCCTTTGGTGTGTCCAGCGGTCAGATGAGCTGTAAGTCCAATATCTCCCAATGACAAGACTTCACCATCCTTGATAACACGGTCAACGTTTACAGGCGTCCATCCAATGCCGTTATAGGCCGAGCTGTCAATGCCGGACGAGATAGCGACGGCATCTTCTCCAAGAGCGACAACCTCTGCGCCGCTCATTTCCTGAAGGGCGGCCAGCCCTTCTACATGGTCCCAGTGGGCATGGCTGGAAACGATATATTTGATATCTTTCAGGCTATAGCCCAGCTTTTCCACATTGGCCTTGATGAGGGGAGGCATGTGGCTGGTGCCGGTGTCGACTAAAATCAAGCCTTCACCGGTATCGATGATATGCGACGAAACATTTGATGCGCCGACATAATAAATATTGCCGATCACCCGAAACGGTTCTTCGGGCAGGCTCCATTCGTCCCTTTGAGAGTCAATGGTGGGTTCCATTGGTTGACTTATGGCCTTCTTGCCTGAATCCGCCGCTGGTTCTTCATGTGATTGTGCATGTCCGGTCGCAGGTGAAAGCATCAAGGCTAAAACAAGGGTGAGATATTTCATTGTATATCCTATGTAACGTTAAATATATTATTTCAAAAACAGGAACCTGATTTTAAAATAATATATTCCGGAAAACTCAGGGGTCTAATATAGGCCAGATCATGCAGACTGTCGTGTCGAATTTACACGGGCGTGTATGCCGGGCGGCCTTTTTCTGTCATGTGCATAATAGCAAGCGCCAAAATACCCAGAAACAGAAACCCCGATACAATCGGGATAAGTGTTCCGTCATAGGACTGCCCGATAATTGTGCCCAGGGTCATGGAGATAGTGGTCGACCCTGCGCCGATGATGGCGGAGGCAATCCCCGCATTGTGTCCCATCGGCTCCATGGCGAGTGCGTTAATATTCCCGAGCAGAAGGCCAAAACAGAAAAACAAAACCGAGGCATAGGTCATATACATCCAGAGGCGTATATCTGTTATGGCATGTACCAGCAGAAACAAAAGGGAGACCGCAATGACGACGCAGAGGGAGCGGAAGCAAATATAACGCATGCCAAGCTTCTCAACAAAGTACGAGTTCAGAAGCGAGGCAGCGCCCAACGTCAGGGCGAGACAGCCAAAATACACAACAAACATTTCAGCAACGCCAAACTGCACCTGGAATACTTGCTGGCATGTTGTCAGATATCCCAGAAAACCGCCAAAGATGCACCCTGCACAAAGCAGATACCCGATTGTGATCCGGTTTCCAAATACAATGGCCAGCCCGTGTTTCAGATTTTGGAAAGTGTAGGGTATCCGGTTTTCGGGCCGGAGTGTTTCGTTAAACCTGAACGTTATCCATAATAAAACAACGACCGCATAAACGACAAAAAGAACGAATATATATCGCCACGAGCCCGCGAACATCAGGGCCTGACCAATTGCCGGGGCAAACGTGGGGACTGTAATAAAAACCATCATCACAAGAGACATAATTCTGGCCATGCTGCGACCACTATATTTGTCACGGATGATCGAGATTGAAGATACATAAGGACCGGCGACCCCGATTCCCTGCAGGAAGCGTCCGACCAGCATGAATTCCATGGTCTGGGAGAAAATACACATGGTGCTGCCGAAAAGGTATATTGAGAAGCTTATATTCAGAACTTTCTTTCGGCCAATGGCGTCGGAGAGAGGACCGAAAACAAGCTGCCCGGTGGCCATGCCCGCGAAGACACATGCGACAATAAACTGTATTTGATTGGGATGAGTCGCCCCAAGATCCTCGCTCATAATACCGAGTGCCGGCAGCATGGCATCAATCGTAATGGCAACAACAGACATCAGGGCCGCCATCATGGTGACGAATTCCTTGTCACCCAGTTCCTGCTTTCCGGTAACGCTGCTCATTTTCGGCCTTTCCTGCAATAGCCTAACGTGTGCGTATGATGCTGACCGCAAGAGTTACCAACATGGCAGATCAAATCACGGTCCACGGGTTGTAGTTGAAAGTGGCAGGTTAAGTCCAGTGTAAAGCCCGCCGGAATTGAAGGAATATTCTTTTCAGGCCATATCTTTGCGGGGTGTCCTCACACCGGGCCAATGCGTGAGCCCAGGCTTTTGGGAATGTAAACTTCCAGATAGGCAATAGAAGCCTTTTTTGCTTCTGCGGCCATCGCCGGTGTTATTTCTCCGTTATCCATCATCGACAGACAAAACATCAGGTCCGTAATCTCGATGGCACGGAAGAACAGGACGGAACGATCGGCAATGTTTGGCAGTTCAAACAGCGTATTAATCTGATTTTCCAGCGATCGGCCCAGATCAATGTCATTGGCCCGGTCCCGGCGTTTGATTTCGGGTGGAGTTTTGGGGCCAATCAAAAGCTGGCGCGCTGCGGGGTTGTGCGCGTAATATAGTACGCCGCGATCAATGCATATGGAAACGACGTCCTGCCAGCAGGTGACGGGTTCCTGGATTGGCTCGTCCAGCAGCAGGCATAATTCACTGCCGATTTTCTGCACCAGTGCCGCATACAGATCCTGAACATTGGTAAAAAAATGATAGGCGGAGCCTTTCGCCGCACCAGCATGCCGGGCGATGTCTCCCAGGCTGAGAGAATCGATCATATGGGTGGCCAAAAGGTCTTGAGCGGCATCAAGCAATTCTTCCCGTCGTGCACGCCCCCGGGCCTGGGTCGCCGTTTTCCTCGTGTTCAGCATCGTTAAATTTTTCCGATTGACAAAAATAAACTCTAGTCTAGTTTTAATTTCGGATATTAAAGGAACAGGCAGGATGACGCAAGAACATAACCTGAAGGCGCAGACCATCGGCTGGGCACGGGTCGCTGGTCTGGGTGTGGCGATCGTTGTTGCAGGCCAGTTTGTTGGCTGGAACTTTGGCCTTGCCCTTGGTGGTTGGGGCGGCATGTTTCTGGCGATGCTGCTTGTGGCGCTGCTTTATTTCGGTTTGGCGCAAAGCCTTGCGGAATTGTCCAGTGCGCTGCCAAGTGCTGGTGGATTTTATATTTACGGTCGCCTGGCCTTCGGCCCCTTTCTGGGTTTTCTGGCCGGGCTTTCTGTCCTGATTGCGCTGACGGTCGGGGCTGGAATTGCGACGGAATTCATCACGGCCTACAGCCGATCGGTCGTCGGCATTGATGGTTGGCCGCTTAAGCTTGCCCTGTTTGTCGTTATTATCGGCATTCATATTCGGGGCGTGGGCGAGGCCCTTTCGCTTACCTTTGTAATTGGGGCTGTGGCGGTTGCCATCCTGCTTGTCTTTATGATTGCAATGGTGCCGCATTTTCAGCCAACCAACCTGATCAATCTTGCCGACGGTACGAAGGGGGCTTTATTGCCTTTCGGTGCGGGCGGTGTCTTTGCCTGTATCCCGTTTGCGGTCTGGCTGTTTTTGGGGCTGGAACAGGCGGCTCTTGCATCGGAAGAAGCTGCCGATCCGGCCCGAACGATGCCGAAAGGCCTTCTTGTGGCAATTGTCACCTTGTTTCTGACGGCCATAGGCGTGTTGTTGCTGGCGGCAGGTGGCGGCGGTGCAGAACAGATCAAGGCTGCAGGGGATCCGCTTTATGCAGCGATTGTCAGCCCGCTTGCATATGGCCGGGATATCTGGATTGCAAAATTGATCGGCATTGGTGCTTTGGCCGGGCTGGTCGCGACTTTTTTCTCACTGATCTATTCGGCGTCCCGCCAGTTGTTTGCACTGGCACGGGATTGCTATCTACCGTCATTTCTGGCCCGGACGGGGAAGCGCGGTACGCCCTATATGGCCCTGATTGCGATCGGGGTTTTTGGCTACCCGATTTCATTCCTGCAACCAGACCAGATGCTGGTGCTGGTTGTACTGTTGCTTAATTTTTCATATCTTGCCGTTTTGGCGTCCTTTATCCGGCTGAGGATTATCAGCCCCGAATTGCCCCGGCCCTACAGGGCCTTGGGCGGCGTGCCGCTTGCTGCTGTCAGTTTTGGGCTTTCCATACTGGTTGCCTGGTCCTGCTTTCAGCTCCATAATCAGATCCTGCTGGCCAGCCTGGCGGTTTATGGTCTGTTCATTCTGTATTTTGTCTTTGTCGTTCGCAAACATCCTGCTTATCTAACGGTGAGAAAATCATGAAAAACGAAACCATACTTGAACGCCGCTATCGTGTTCTTGGCAAGCATTCGCCTCTTTTTTACAACAAGCCCCTTCATCTGGTGCGGGGCGAAAGCGTTTGGCTGTATGATGCAGATGGCCGTCGCTATCTTGACGTTTACAATAACGTGCCACATGTCGGGCATTGTCATCACCATGTGGTTGAGGCGCTTTGCCAGCAGGCCAAAAAGCTGAACATTCATACGCGATATCTGCATGAAAATATTCTGGACTATGCCGAGCGATTAACAGCGACATTTGCGCCCGAACTGTCATCAGCGCTGTTCTGCTGTACCGGGACCGAAGCCAATGAACTGGCCCTGCGCATAGCCCGCTTTTGTACCGGGAACACAGGTATTATTGTCAGCGATCACAGCTATCACGGGAACTCGGCAATATTGTCAGAGATGACCACGGCTTTTCCTACGGGGGAAGGCCAAAAGCGCGGCCCGCATATCCAGGCGATCAAGGTACCAAATCCTTACCATATACAAAATGGTGTTTCCGGCGGCCAGATAGCTCAGGACTTTGCAGGCAAGGTACAGGACGCTGTTCGCACCATGGAAGGCCACGGCATTCGGCCTGCTGCCCTGCTTGTTGATACGATCTTCTCAAGCGAAGGCCTGCCGAATGTGCCTGCGGGCTATCTGGAGGCTGCTGTAGGCCACGTACGTGCCGCCGGTGGGCTTTTTATTGCGGATGAAGTCCAGCCGGGATTTGGGCGCATGGGTCGCCATATGTGGGGATATCAGGCTTATGATGTGGTCCCCGATATTGTGACGATGGGCAAACCCATGGGCAATGGCCATCCGTTGGCGGGTCTTGTGGCCCGGCGTGATCTGGTTGAAGAGTTTTCGGCAGAATCCATGTATTTCAATACGTTTGGCGGCAACCCGGTCTCGTGTGCGGTGGGCATGGCTGTGCTGGATGTCATCGAGAATGAAGGGTTGCTGGAAAATGCCCGGACGGTCGGTGATTATATTCAAAGCGGATTGCGCGCGCTGGCCGATCAGCATACCATTATTGGTGATGTGCGCGGGCAGGGGTTGTTTTTTGCCCTTGAACTGGTCACGGATCAGGTCACAAAGAAGCCTGCAACGTCGCAGACCTCGCAGATTATTAACGCAATGCGGGAAAAAGGGGTTCTGATCAGCAAGATCGGACCTCAGGAAAATGTTCTTAAAATGCGTCCGCCCATGGTTTTCTCGAAAGAAAATGCAGATCTTCTTCTGGAAACACTGGATCAGGTTCTGGGGGAGGTGGCGTGAATTCATCCGGCACGGGCTTTTATGACCTGTCAACCGATACCCAGGCAGAATGCATGCGGGATCTGGCTGAAGAAGCGCTGCTCCAGTGGGGCGGCGGATTTGATCACATTCAGCTTCTGAAATATCGCGAGAATGCGGTCTTTTCAGTGCGCCACAAGGATGGCCGGAAAGCGGCCCTGCGCATTCATCGTCATGGATATCATTCGGAGCAAGAGCTTTTGTCTGAACTTCAGTGGATGCAAGCACTTGAAGTGGCTGGTTTTCCCGTGCCGCGCATTATCCCGGCAGGAAACGGGGCTGTGTTTGTGACTGCGACCCACAGAAAGGTTCCTGAACCCAGACAGGTTGATATGCTGGACTGGCTTGAGGGGGAACAGCTGGTCGATATCGGGGCAGCGAGTTCAGACGCAAATAACGCGCTCTATTACAATATCGGCCAATTGGCCGGACAACTTCATAATCATGCCGGGCTTTGGCCGTTGCCGGAGGGCTTTTCCCGTCACGCGTGGGATGTTGAGGGGTTATTGGGAGAGGCCCCGTTGTGGGGCCGTTTCTGGGATCTTTCTGCCCTTGCGCCGTCGCAGGCTGACTTGCTGAAAAAGGTGAGAAAGAAAGCGCAGGATGAACTATCATCTCTGCAGAAAACACCCGCAAATTACGGGCTTATACATGCCGACTTTGTACCGGAAAACCTGCTGCGGCAAGGCGATAAACTCACCCTGATCGATTTTGATGATGCGGGCTTTGGCTGGCATATGTTTGAAATCGCGACGGCGCTTTTCTTTCATCTTGAAGAAAATTATTACGCCGATATGAAAGAAGGTATTTTCAAGGGCTATCGTTCGGCCCGGTCGCTGGACAAGCATCAGGAAGAAACATTGCCTTTATTCCTGATGCTGCGGAGTTTGACATATCTGGGATGGGTACATACGCGCCATGAAACGCAAACAGCCCGGGAAATGACTCCCTTTCTGGTGGAGCGGGCATGCAAATTGGCCGAGGCTTATCTTTAAAGTTTCCTTATTCAATATTGGTTCACTCACTTTTTGCAACAGGCTACGGCTGGCGAGGATTGTGCTCCACTGCATGAACTGTTAATTGCCGCCGACCACCGCCATAGGATGCCCAGTCAATCACCTGTCCTGCCGACAGCCCCAGCAACGCTGCGCCAACAGGTGTCAGAACAGATATTCGGCCTTGTCCGATATCGGCTTCATGCGGGTATACCAGTGTGACCGTTTGTGTTTTGCCATTTGTAACGTCTTCGAACGTTACTTTGGCATTCATGACAACTGTATTAAGTGGGATATCGGACAGCGGCCTTACGTCTGCACGGTCGAGCTCTCTCGCCAGAAATTCCCGCGTGGCATTGGCGGCACCACGCATATTGCCAATCAGGTCTGACAGAGTTTCAAAATCTTCTTCGCCGATCATTATGCCGGGCAGTTGAATATTTTTGGTCATGGTTATATCTCAGGAAAATATACGTTGTTGGAGATGTTAATACGGCGTTCAGCGTTATGATGCCGAGACGCTTTCAACGGTGACGGAAATGTCCTGATCCTGCAAATCGCGGAGTGGCATACGGTCACCTTTGCGCAGGCCAATCAATGCAGCCCCGATCGGCGACATGATGGAAATCATGTTGCCTGTTGGTTCATAGTCGGATGGATAAACCAGATATCTGTCTTCTACGCCGGGAAGGTGGCTGACCTTGAAGCGAACACGGGTATTCATTGCGACGGTATTGGCGGGCAAGAGGGCAGGGTCACATATGCGCGCCCGGTTCAGCTCATTCATTAGAAAGTTTTGGACCATGGCATTCCCGCCACAGGTTTCATAGGCAAGTGTGCGCAGCCTGGGTCGGTCAGACGCTTTCAAAAATATCTGAGGCAACCCTTCCTGATCAGAATCCTGGCCGTAAAAGGCACCAAAAGCGCTGGTGGTGCAATTGCATACTGGGCAGCTAATACCTGATGTTAGAATAAATATTCTGCATTTTTCGCAATAAAGTCTGAGCGCGCCCACTGGGGAAACTCCCGTTTGAAAAGGACAACATTGTCCAATTGAAATTCCGGATTATGAGTTTGGCCTCGGGCGCAGATATGCGATGTATGATTCAGATGTACCCGAGGCTGACTAGCCTGCTTTGAGGCTGCCTGCAAGAATATTGAAGGTGGGTAGGTCGGATACGTGTCTCATCATGATCTGAGGATAACAGAAGCGATCCTGGTGTCAATTGGGGAATCAGTTTGGGCCATAGAGACACCCGAGACGCTATAATTCGTTACAGTGCCGGATATTCTGTTCATGGACGTCGAGCATATCCTTTAAATCCCGATGAAGCAGCTCGTCACGGATTTGCGGGATCGTATCCTGTAGCCTGCGAACAACCCAACCCTGACCCCGGTTCAGGAAGTCAAGGCGCTGGCTGAAGTCCTGTATGGCCATCAATTTTTTGTAGAATGGGCCTGTCATGGGGCAGGGTGTTCCCCCCAAGTTTCTAATGTGACGGGTTAGCATGGCGCAAAATCGGGACTCGTCTCTTGCAATGTTGCGCAGCAGAGGCTGTATCTCTTGATGATCAGATTGCTGGCTCATTTCGCCCACAGCACAGGCTCCCGCGCGTTCAGCCTCCAGCAATTCGTTGAGCAATTTAACAATGTCATCCCGGCCCATATACCCCATATATTCAGGGTCAAGTTCATGCATGAAACAGGGCGGAGAGGCGTATGCGCTTTCACAAGCTGGCTGATCATGGTCTGAAGGGGTGGCCGCGTTGTTTGTATTCGTGTTTTGATCTTTCTTGCCTTGCTCTTTTTGGGGCATTGTTCCTCTCATTCCATATCTTGTAAGTGGTACAGGGCTTTCCGGGCGCTGTTGATGATGTCGGCAATGCGGTCGGCGGCTTTGGGGATAGCGGTAATGTTGCCAGCAACCTGTCCGGCGTACAGGGCCAGTTCTTCAAGATTGCCGGTTGTCACTTTAAGGGGAGAATCGGTGCTGAATTTATAAATGGGCCTGCCAGCTTCATCTGCAATGACAAAGCGAGGGGTATTGTCTGACCTGTGTCCCAGCAAGTCGGGGCCAAGGCTTTTTGTCACGCTGTTTTCCAGCACACGCACGGGGGAGTTCGGGGGCCAGTTTATAATAAAGGCATCCGTGTAAACAGTGTCTGTCGATTTCGCCTGCACGATACGGTCTTTGTGATAGTCATGGGCAAAAGATTCCTTGCACGCGAGGAAAGCCGTGCCGCAGTGTATGCCCTGTGCCCCCAGTGCCAGGGCCGCAATCAGGCTTTCGCCGCTGGCAAAACCGCCGGAACCCACCACTGGAACGGATACGGCGCGCGTAATCTGGGGCAATAAAACCAGTGACGAAACCGTCCCGTGAACATGGCCGCCAGCCTCGACACCTTGTACAATGATCACGTCGGCCCCGGCCTGTTCAGCGGCTATGGCGTCATCAACAGATCCCACCTGATAGAGCACTTTACATCCAGCATCTTTTGATCGTTTGACAGCATCGTCATCGACGCCCCAAAAGAAACACATGGCGTGAACCTTGCGATCAAGACATATGTCCAGCTCGGCCTTCAGGAGCGCCGGGTCCGTGGCCTTGGGGATCAGGTTGACGCCAAAGGGCCTGTCTGTTTTTGCCCGGATGGCGTCAATTTGCTGCGCGATCAGTTCAGGCGATTCCCGCACCATGCCCAGCAGACCATAAGCGCCGGCTTGCGTTGTGGCGGCGACCAGATCGGCACGGGCAACGCCGCCCATGCCAGCCTGAATGATCGGATACTCACAATCGAGAACGGTACAGAGAGGTGTGTATAAATTATTGCGCTTTGTCATTTGTGGTCATGCTCTGGTTGAGGTTTCGGAAGCCGGGTATTGAGAAGAATTGGACCACAAACCCCTAGAAACATGATAAAGGCAGCGGCCCAGAATAACGCCGCCGCGACCAGCAGCGGCATATATAAATCCGCCCACAGAATAGAAAAGATCCGTAAAGTTGTGGCGCCTATGATCAGGCCATAACCGAGTGTCAGTCCAAACCCGGCCCGTAACTTGTGGCCGGTATGCCCCAGTGTCGCGCGGCTCATAATAGCCAGAATCATTGTCCCCATTGCGCCTGCTGTCAGGGCGTGCAGGGCGCCTGTTTGTGTCATCGCTGGCCACCAGTAGCTGGACGCCAGTAGCCCAAGCCCGATCGGAATCCAGAGATAGGACAGATGCAATATCAGCAACAGCGGTTCGGGGTATGTCACATGGCCCTTCCAGCGGATAAGCCGGACAAGGTTAAGAAATGCGGCGCCTGCGGCAAGTCCGGCTGTGACGATGCTATATGGTAGAAAGGTCCAGCAAAGCATTGTAAATAATGTGAATAAAATAACAAGAAGATCAAATTTTCCGATACTGGCCGGGAGATGAGAGGCTTTGTTCTTCACCAGCCAGTTGCGGGTGAAACTGGGGATGACGCGGCCGCCGATCAGGGTGATCAGGGCAATGACAATGGTGATTGAAAATCGCTGTGGAATTCCACTCAGCCCTGTTTGGCCGATAATCCCGGCATGCATCAGGATGTTGCCGGCAAGAAAAAGACTGATGGCCAGAATGATCGGTAAATTGCGCCAGTTTTTACCCGCGACGATTTCGCGCGATGTGACGGCAGCCAGTGCTGCCAGAAATGAAATGTCGATCAGGGCTGACGGCCATGCCCCCAAATATTGGGAAAAGGCAGATGAAAGCCGCCCGGCGATCCACAATAAGACCAGACATAATAGTGTATTGCCCTGAAGGGGCAGGCGGCCTGTCCAGTTGGGAATGGCGGTCAGGGTAAAACCGGCAACGGCGGCGGCGACAAAGCCGTACAGCATCTCGTGATAATGCCAGGCAATCGGGTCAAACAGGGTCGGCAGTTCAACCTGTCCAAGGAACATGCAAAGAAACAGGCCGGGGGCAACAATGGCCCAGATACCGGCAAACAGAAAGAAGGGTCTGAAGCCCTGTGTCAGAAGCACCGGGCCGGTATATTCACGATACCTTGGGATCGGGGTATGCTTGTTTTTAGACATTTGGATGTCTCACCCTGTGGTGGCCAGTCAGAGTTCTGACCAGTGCCCGGCAATCAGTTTAATATGTATTTATAATATTTATTTAGCATGAAACAATAGTCGATGTAAGTTCATATTAAACTTTAATATGATGCGCTGGAATCTGTTTTCAGATGTAGGAGTGCGGCAAAATGAAGACACAAATTCTATCGTTGCTGACGGGTAAGGTCGCAGACTTTGGTCCCAAGGGAGAGAAAAGCGGCATGAACAAGCGCAGCCGCAACGAGCCGCTTTGCGTGGGGGCATTGGGCATTGAAGGGGACGAGCAGGCCGATCTTGTCCACCACGGCGGCATTGACAAGGCGATTCACCATTACCCTTTTGATCATTATGAAAGCTGGCGCCTGGATGAGCCGGAGTTTGAAGGATATTTGGGCGAACCGGGCGCGTTTGGTGAAAATATTTCAACCAGAGACTGGACAGAAACATCGGTTTGTATCGGGGACCGGTTTCGTATGGGGACGGCAATTGTTGAAATCAGTCAGGGGCGGCAACCGTGCTGGAAGCTTGGGCATCGCTTTCAGAATGCGGCCATGGTGGCCAAAGTGATCAAAACCGGGCGATCGGGCTGGTATTACCGGGTTATTGAAGCTGGCAAAGTCGCCGCAGGGGACGGGATCGAACTTCTGGAGCGCCTGCACCCGGACTGGAATGTGGCCCGGGTGTTCGGCATCTTGATTGGCGGGAATGCCATGGGAGGCGATGTGCAGGAACTTGCAAAAGTGGCACAGCTCTCCGTTTCATGGAAAAAACGCTGTGATGCCCTGATTGCGGCACAGGATCGGTAATGCGTTCCCGCTCAGGAGTTACAGTTTTGGCAGTTTGCTTATATCTTCCATCTGGCTTTTCAGTTCCCGGAACGCATTGGTCAGTCGGTCACTGTCGGATGTTTTCTTTAATCCTGAAGCCTGCGCACCGCTCAACGCTTTTGCCGCATCGCGCATACGCTCGGCAAGCACAATGAAGCTTTCAACCGTGTCTTTGCTGGCTTTGGCAGCGGCGGTCATTTCCGAAGCGGCTTGCCCGATTGTCTTGCTGGAAGCGCTTTCATCATCCAGCGCCGATAACAGGGCTTTCTGATTTTCGATCGCCTGATCCATCATCGGCTGAAGAGCCTTGACGGATTTCTCCAGCCCCTGTTCCAGTCCTTTAAACATGGTCAGGGTCTTGTTCAGTTCTTTCGAGACATTGGCTATCGAATCACTTTGCTCCTTGCCTGCTTTAACGACGTTTTTGCTGGCGTCCGTAAAGCTTCTTTCAATTTTTGAGGCAAGGGTGGCGGTTGATTTCATCACATTATTCGATTCCCGGATCTGGTCGCCAGCATGCTTTTCCAGATTTTCCACAAACGCGGCAAGACTGGATTTTACCAGACCGGAAACCATATCGGCCTGTTCAGCGGTAAGCTTGACGGTTGCTGCTGTCAGTGTCTCCATGGGGGCATGCAAAGATGTATCGATGGCTTTGGCAAGCTTGATGGCCAAAGCGTCAGATGTTTTGGCAAAAGAATCACCGAGGTCTTTTTGCCCGCTTTTCAGAACAAGGGTAACCTCCCCCGACATTTTCTCAAGTGCCATACTGCCCGCTTTTCCCTGCTCCTGCTGGGAACGCAGAATTTCATCCAGTACAACAGTAGGGGGTGTAAAGCTGAACTTGAGGTCAAGAGCATCGCAAAAATCTGCGGCCTGCCCGCGACGAAGTCCCAGTACAACCCTGTTAATGGCAGCGCAGAGCAGGCTACCCACAGCGGCCAGTGTGAGAGCAAAGATGCCGATTTCAAGTCTTGTCCACAAAATAGATGAACTGCCCACAGGGTCCATAGGCAGGACTTCCTTGTAATCATGCACCCCCAGCAGCGTGGCAATCAGGCAGATGACAAGCCCGATGGCGAGCAATAATGCCGGAAGCTGTGTAAAAAGCCAGGACCGGAGCGGGCGGTCAACCATCCGGGTGATTGGAAAAAAGCCTTGTGCGGCAACCCGTGTATGTAACCGGGGCAGGTCTTCGCGGCCCTGAGTCTTTGTGCCACTTGCGGCCTGAGGAAGCTCTTCCAGATATTCGGCATAGCCCCGCGCGTTATCCAGCAGCAGGGGAATATTGTTAAAAATAGCCATGAATTCAGCAATAAGGGATCTGGATTTCGCTCTGCTTTTTTCCGGGAATGCGGCAATGCGCTGACGGGCCTGCCAGATCATGATGCCGTCAATAAGGGCTGGCAATACGAAGCCGAGCAACACCATTGCCAGAATCCCTATCGCAATTTGTCCGCTGAGCATGATAAAGAAATTATTCTTCAGCAAATAAATATAGCTGGAAGGCAGAATGCCGGTTGTCATGGAATCGATGAGGGAAGGCAGCAGGCCATAACCAAAATATCCAGCAGCCACACTCAGCAAAAGCGATATCGTAAACCAGAGAGTTCGCACTATTTGATCCTCATCCTAAAGCTATGTTTGCCGTGTATGGCATGATCCATGACAACATGTATATTTGTACCCGGATTATATTTCAATAACCGTGCCGGATATTACGTTTGTTATCTTTAATTTCCTTATAGATCATCAATTGTTAAAAGAAACACTATACATGCAATAAATCAGGGTCCTGGCCCTGATATGACAGAAGCAGGAAAAGTTTTATTGCCGGAGCATCAAGCGACAATCAGTGAACAAGTGGAACGAACCGGTGAGGCGTCTGAAACACCGGTTCCGCATCTGCTTCATGTTATTCCTTCCTATGCGCCGGGCGGGGTGCCGCTGCGGATTACCAGTCTTTTTAATTATTTTGGCTCTCGATATCGCCATACGTTAATCTCGACCACAGGCGATATTGGGTGTCGTGCGCAACTGAATGGTGATGTCAGGATCGATTTCCCTGAAGTTGATGTCAGGTCCAAAGGACTGTTGTCCCGGACTTCTGAATACAGACGTTTTATCAAGGGGTTGCAGCCTGATCTTCTGCTGACGTATCAATGGGGATCGATGGAGTGGGCGCTGGCAAACCGGTTTTCGCCTTTATGCCCGCACATCCATCTGGAAAGCGGCTTTGGGCCGGAAGAGGCTGACAGGCAGCTTAGGCGGCGGGTCTGGATGCGCCGCCTGGCACTGGGCAATATACGCCAGTTGATCGTGCCATCCCAAACACTGGTGAAAATAGCCCGCGAACAGTGGCGCGTGCCGCCCGAAAAAATAAATTACGTGCCCAACGGGGTGGACTGTGACCGTTATTCATCAACAATTGATCCCGCAATATTGCCGGATTTTAAAAGCGACTCCGGGGACGTGGTAATTGGTACCATGACGCCATTGCGGGCCGAAAAAAACCTGCCGCGTCTGATCAGGGCATTTGCAAGCCTGAATAATGACATGGGGCTGACCAACACGCGCCTGCTTGTTCTGGGGGAAGGGCGCGAGCGCCCTGTATTGGAAAAAATGGTACAGGAACTGGGGCTTTCGGGCAGGGTGCATATGCCGGGTCACGTGGCCAACCCCGAAAAGATATTGGGGTTGATTGATATATATGCCCTGTCGTCGGATACCGAGCAGATGCCCAACGCCGTTATTCAGGCCATGGCCGCATGCAGGCCGGTTGTCGGACTGGATGTGGGCGATGTGCGGCATATCGTATCGGCTGAGAACAAGCCCCTGATTGCACCCGGTGGTGATGATGCTGCCTTCACACAGGCGCTTGCACGTCTGGTGCAGGACCCGGAGTTGAGAGACAGGGTCGCCCGGTCAAACCTGCACCACGTTCGTTCGGAATATAATTTTGACAGAATGATCAAGGCCTATGATGCCGCATGGAGCATTCATGATTAGGATTGCCACTGTCACAAGCATATATCCTAACGCCGTCATGCCGGGGCGAGGACTTTTTGTGGAAAACCGTCTTCGCCATCTGGTCGGCAGTGGCGAGGTGGAAGCACAGGTAATTGCGCCTGTCATGCGCCTGTGGCCTGGGTTCAGGGCTTTGGGGATTGATCATCGCTGGGAGGATGTGCCTGATCAGGAGAGCCGCTTCGGCATAAACATCCGCCATCCGCGTTTTACCCATATACCGGCGTTTCGGGTAGGTCTGACGCCCTGGTTTATGAGCCGGGCAATTGCTGCTGAATTACGGAGGTTACAGGCCAGCGGTTTTGATTTTGATCTGATAGATGCACATTATTTTTATCCCGATGGCGTGGCCGCCGTAATGGCGGCGAAAGCCCTTGGGAAGCCCGTGGTCGTCACCGCGCGGGGGTCCGATCTGAATATACATGCGGAACATTTTATTGAAGGCCCGAAAATTCGCAAGGCAGTGCGAGACGCTGACGGGCTTGTCGCGGTCAGTGCTGCGTTGGGGCAAAAGCTTGTGGATTTGGGGGCCGCGCAGCACAAGCTGAAGGTATTGCGCAACGGGGTTGATCTGGAGAAATTCTGCCCCGGAAACAGAACTGAGGTGCGAGAAAAATTTAATATTGACAGTAGCTTGCTGCTTTCAGTTGGCAATCTTGTTGAACTGAAAGGTCATGATCTGACAATTCGGGCCATGAGACTGATGCCGGACGCCCGTCTGATGATTGCGGGCGCAGGGCCGCTTGAAAGTGATTTGAAAAAACTGGCAGACAGTGAAGGGGTTGCTGATCGAGTGATTTTTCTGGGCAGTATAGATCAGGCAAACTTGCCAGCATTTTATCGTGCTGCGGATGTTCTGGTTCTGGCGTCAGCCCGCGAAGGAATGGCCAACGTACTCCTTGAATCGCTGGCGTGTGGCACACCGGTTGTGGCGTCTGATATACCGGGGATGGGTGAGGTTATAGACCCGCCGGAGTCTGGAAGTCTGATGAAAGAACGTACGCCGGAAGCACTGGCTTCTGCTGCGGCTGCGCTTTTGTCTCATTTGCCATCAAGGGAAGACACACGGGCCTATGCCGGGAAATTTGACTGGGCGGCCACAACCCGCGGGCAGATAGAGCTATTCCATCAAATACTGGAGCGTCAGGCTTTCAGGGCACGGTCATAAACCTGTTCATAATTGGCTATGCTGACATCCCAGTTCCGTTCGGTTTCAACAAATTTCCGACCTGCCAGACGAATATCAGGCCAGGTATCACGCCGGTTCAGCATCCGGGCGATGGCATCTGCCAAAGCCATGGGGCTGTCGGGCGGGAAAAGAGTGCCTGTCACGCCGTCTTCAATCAGTTCGCGATGACCACCAACGTCTGACGCAGCAACAATTTGGTGTTGGGCCATGGCTTCCAGCGGTTTTAGCGGGGTGACCAGTTCAGTCAGGCGCATGGCACTGCGTGGATAGACCAGAATATCAACAATGGAATAATAGCCCTGCACCTGATCATGGGGCACGCGACCGGTAAAGATAACCTTGTCCCTTATCCCCAGTTCCTTGGCCAGCTTTTTCAACTCTTCGTCCTGCGGGCCACCACCCACAAGCAGAACGCGGATATCAGGATCATAAGACAGCATGATGGGAAGGGCGCGCAGAAGAATATCCAGCCCCTCATAGTGATAGAATGACCCGATGAAACCAAGGACTGTTTTATCCTCTATATCAAGCTTTTGCGCGATCTTGCCATTATATTCCGAGGGGCCTGAAAATTCGTCGATATCGACGGCGTTCGGGATGACTGTGACCTTTTCAGAGGCAACGCCGCGGGAAATGACATCGTTTTGCAGACCCTTGCATATGGTTGTCACGGCATCGGCGCGGCGCACCATGCGGGATTCCAGATACTGGGTGATGCGATATCTTAAGTCGCCTTCGCGGCACGTGCCGTGTGCCGCGGCAGCATCTTCCCAGAAGGCCCTGATTTCATATACCATCGGCAGGTCAAGCTGGTCTGCCGCGCGCGCCGCCGCCATGGCATTCAATACCGGTGAATGGGCATGCAGAATATCGGGTTTTACGTCTTTGGCAACTTCGACAATACGGCGCGCCATGGCGCTGATCTGTGCCAGTTCGCGGAAAACAGGCAAGCCGGATAATGGTCCGGCGGGCGGTATGGTGCGATAAAAATCCAGGCCTTCAACAGTTTCTTTTGCGGGCCCTTCCAGATAATGTTTGGGAGAGGTGACATGGAAAGTTTCCCAGCCCCGCTTGTGCTGATGTCGCAAAATCGCTTCACTGCGAAACGTATACCCGCTGTGCAGTGGTATGGAATGATCAAAAATATGCAGTATGCGCATGCAACATAAACCCGATAGAAAAATTTATTCCTTTTAACAGAGAAGTGCAGCATAGGCAGCTTCTATTATTATTTCTTAAACGGATCGGCCCTCTCGTTCGAATGATTTCATTATGCTAAGCTTGTCAGCTCAGGTTGAGATCGGGAGCGACGGGCATGTTTCAGTGGATTGCGAGAAAAATTGGCGAGATGATCGCGAAATTTCTGGAAAAGGAATCCCCGTATTATGAACCGTTTTCTGTTACGTCTCCGAAAATTCTGAAATCCTGCCTGAAGCCCGGCGATATTCTGCTGGTTGAGGGAAATCAGCGGATCAGCATTGCGATCAAGTATTTGACCCAGTCGACCTGGTCTCATGCGGCATTTTACGTGGGGGATGAGGCGTTGGGGATGCCCAATGACGGGGCGGACCCCAAATGCCTGATCGAAGCACAGGCGTCAGGCGGCGTGATTGCCGTACCCTTGTCAAAGTATCGTCATTTCAACACCAGGATTTGCCGCCCGGTGGGGCTGGGTGAAGAAGACATGAAAAAGGTCATTGATTATGCGGTCTCCAGTATTGGGCATCAGTATGACCTGAAAAACTTTTTCGACCTGGCGCGCTATCTGTTTCCAACACCGCCTGTACCGGTCAGGTGGCGTCGGCGCATGCTGGCGCTGGGCAGCGGAGACCCAACCCGCGCTATTTGTTCCACCCTGATTGCCCGCGCCTTTCAATTGGTGCGTTATCCGATCCTGCCCCAGATTACGACCGAGCGGGTCAAGGCTCAGGATAAACTTGGCTATATCGAGCGTGAAATTCTGCATATCCGGCACTATAGCCTGATCACCCCCAGGGATTTCGATGTGTCGCCTTATTTCAGGATCGTCAAGCCAACGCTGGAAATGAATTTCCGGTACAAGAGCCTGATCTGGAGCGAACCCGACAATTCTGAAAAATAGTCTGAAGTCCCTGCCTATTTCCCTTTTTTGGCTTTCGCGAACGCTTCTGCAAAAGCATTATTTTGAGGCGGGCTTTGTGGAGGAGGGGGCTTGGGGCCAGCTGACTTGCCGGGCGCAGGCCGTCTGTCCGGGCGCGGTGCAGCGGCTGTCTGCGTGGCAACGGCATTCGGGTCGTCGCTCATGCGCATCGTCAGCGAGATACGCTTGCGTGGTGCATCTATTTCCATCACCTTGACCTTGACCACATCACCCGGTTTGACAACCTCGCGCGGGTCCTTGACAAAGCGGTCGGCAAGGGCAGAGACGTGCACAAGCCCGTCCTGATGGACGCCAATATCAACAAACGCCCCGAAATTCGCGACATTTGTCACCACACCTTCAAGTTGCATGCCGGGCTTCAGGTCGCTGATTTTCTCAATACCTTCCTGAAAGGTTGCCAGTTTGAATTCAGGACGAGGATCACGACCGGGCTTTTCAAGTTCGTTCAGGATATCCCGTATTGTAGGCAAGCCGAATTTTTCATCCGTATATTTTGTCGGGTCAATCTGTCTTAAAGTCGTGACGTTGCCGACCAGCGTGCGGGCATCGGCGCCCGTGTCTTTCATCATGCGCTTGACCACGGGGTAAGCTTCCGGATGAACGGCTGACCGGTCCAGCGGGTTTGACCCGTCCATCACGCGCAAAAAGCCAGCGGCCTGTTCAAAGGCCTTTGGGCCCAGACGCGGCACTTTTTTCAAATCATCGCGACTGTTGAAGGCACCGTTCTCGTTACGAAAGGCAACAATATTATCAGCCAGCGTTTCACCCAGACCGGAAACACGGGTCAACAGGGGCGCGGATGCCGTGTTCAGGTCCACGCCAACGCTGTTCACGCAATCTTCAACGACATTGCCCAAAGCCTGACCCAGTTTGAATTCACTCAGGTCATGCTGGTACTGGCCCACACCAATGGCTTTGGGATCAATTTTGACCAGCTCTGCCAAGGGATCTTGCAAGCGCCGGGCAATGGACGCTGCACCGCGCAGGGAAACATCAACATCGGGCATTTCACGGGAGGCATAGGCCGAAGCCGAATAAACAGATGCTCCTGCTTCCGAGACCAGAACCCTGGTCAGCTTCTGGTCGGAATATTTGGTCATCAGTTCAGCAGCAAGTTTTTCAGTCTCGCGTGAGGCGGTACCGTTGCCGATCGCCAGAATTGCTATTTTATGGCGCGCGCACAGGGCGGCGAGCACGGCGAGCGATTCGTCCCAGCGATTTTGCGGCTGGTGCGGGTAAATGGTGACCGTTTCCAGAAGCTTGCCGGTTTCATCAATTGCAGCCGTTTTAACGCCTGCACGGTAGCCGGGGTCCAGCGCCAGCGTGCGTCTTGGACCGGCAGGGGCAGCCAGCAGCAGATCCCGCAGGTTATTCGCAAACACGCGAATGGCCTCTGTTTCTGCTGTGTCCCATAACTGGCCCATCAGCTCCAGTTCAATATGAAGGGATATTTTCACGCGCCACGCCCAGCGCGCTGTGTCCAGCAGCCATTTGTCACCGGCCCGGCCCTTGTCTGCGATACCGTAATGCCGGGCAACCTTGATTTCGCATGCATTTAAGGCCCTGGGGTCTTCGGCTGCACCAATATCCAGACTGACGTTCAGAAAGCCTTCCTTGCGCCCGCGGAACAATGCCAGCGCCCGATGTGAGGGCACCTTGTTCAGCGCTTCAGAATAGTCAAAATAGTCGGTGAACTTGTTGCCTTCCTGTTCCTTGCCTTCAATGACTTTCGAGGCAAGACGGGCATTCTGCCACACAAAATCCCGTAAAACGCCCAGCAGGTCAGCGTTCTCGCCAAAGCGTTCGGTCAGGATGTGCCGCGCCCCTTCAAGCGCAGTTTTGACATCGGGCACATTCTTGTCGGCGTCAACAAAGGGGCTGGCAGCCTGTTCCGGGTCTTGCGACGGATCATTTAGCAATGTGTCGGCTAAAGGTTCCAGCCCGGCTTCGCGGGCAATCATGGCCTTGGTGCGCCGCTTTTGCTTGTAGGGCAGATACAAATCTTCCAGTCGGGCCTTGGTGTCCGCTGCCAGAAGGTCGGCTTTCAGTGTATCTGTCAGTTTGCCTTGTTCATCAATGCTTTTCAGTATCGTGGTGCGCCGGTCTTCCATTTCGCGCAGGTATTTCAGTCTTTCTTCCAGTGTGCGCAATTGAGTATCATCCAGACCGCCGGTCGCTTCCTTGCGATAGCGGGCGATGAAGGGCACGGTAGAGCCTTCATCCAGCATGGCAATTGTGGCAGTAACCTGCGCTTCACGAACACCCAGTTCCTGGGCAATAATTTCATTGATGGTCTTCAAAACATGATCCCGACTGTATATGCTAATGGGTGTTTATGTCCTGAAACGGGGTCGGTTCGCAACGGTTAAGTAAGGAACATCATGAAAGTACCGTTTGATATTCTGGCATTAGATCATGTGGTGTTGCGGGTCAGCGATCCGGAACGCTCCCTCGGCTTTTATCGTGATATTCTGGGATGCCCTATCGAGAAAGTGCAGGAAAAGTTTGGCCTTTACCAGTTGCGCGCAGGACGCAGCCTGATTGATCTGGTGGATATTAATGGTCCGTTGGGGCGCAAGGGCGGCGCGCCAGCGGGACCGGAAGGCAGGAATATGGATCATCTGGCAGTTGAAATCTCGGGCTTTGATCTTGATGAACTGACCGGTTATCTCACCGCCCATGCTGTCAAAATCGGCGAGCATGGCAGGCGTTACGGTGCCAGAGGGTATGGGCCATCGCTCTATATTGAAGACCCGGACGGCAATATTGTTGAATTAAAAGGTCCGCCAGAGCCTAAGCTCTAACCCGGTCCAGTATAATAAAGCTGAAATCTGGCGAGCCATCATGGTGTTCGCGCGATACTTCACGCCATTCCTTATCGCTATAGGCCGGGAAGAAGGCGTCGCCGTCAACCGGAGCATGGACTTCTGTCAGGTATATTCTGTCGGCACGGGGCATGACGATTTCGTATATCTGTGCGCCGCCAATGACCATGATTTCGTCGGTGCCTTCGCTTGCAGCTATCTCAATCGCCTGATCAACTGTCTGGACAGATCTGGTGCCTGAGCTGGTCCAGTTGGCATCGCGCGAAATTACGATATTGGTGCGTCCGGGCAGGGGGCGACCAATGGAGTCGAAAGTTTTGCGCCCCATGACAATCGGCTTGCCCATGGTGATTTTCTTGAACTGTTTCAAATCTTCCGGAATATGCCAGGGCAGAGTGTTCAGGCGACCGATCACCCGCTTCTCTGCCATGGCCACCACCAGCGAAATTTTTGGCTTTTTTACAGTCATACCGCAACCTTTGCAGCAATGTGAGGGTGGGACTGATAATTCTCCAGCGTAAAATCATCGTAGGTGAAGTCGAAAACAGACGTTACTTCCGGGTTTATACGCATGGTTGGCAGGGGCATCGGCGTGCGCGCAAGCTGGATATCGGCCTGTTCCAAGTGATTTGAATACAGGTGGGCGTCACCGAAGGTGTGGATAAATTCACCCGGTTGCAGACCGGTTACCTGAGCAATCATCAGCGTTAGCAATGCATAGGACGCAATGTTAAACGGCACCCCCAGAAAAATATCGGCACTGCGTTGATACAGCTGGCAAGAAAGCTTGCCATCGGCGACATAAAACTGGAACAAACAGTGGCAGGGGGGTAACGCCATCCGGTCGACATCGGCGACATTCCAGGCACTGACGATCAGGCGCCGCGAATCAGGGTTGGTCTGAATTTGATGCATCAGATTTTCAATCTGGTCGATGGTGCGTCCGTCGGGCGTGGGCCAGGACCGCCATTGATGGCCATAAACCGGCCCCAGATCACCGCTTTCGTCCGCCCATTCATCCCAAATGCGCACGCTGTTTTCTTTCAGGTAGCGAATATTGGTGTCGCCGGACAGGAACCATAGCAGTTCGTGAACAATAGATTTCAGGTGCAGTTTTTTGGTTGTAACCATGGGGAATCCGGCGGTCAGGTCAAAGCGCATCTGATGGCCAAACACACTGTATGTGCCGGTTCCCGTGCGATCCTGCTTGAAGGTGCCGGTCTCGCGCACACGGCGCATCAGATCAAGATATTGCTGCATTCGGGAAGCTGTCCTTCGATAGGTCTTTAAATCTTTATCATTTGTACTTATATTAGTCGTGTCGGGCAACCGACTATGGCGATAAAGTGACTTATGGAATAGACGTAGCGGACCCGGGGGCGGTACCCGGCGCCTCCACCAAATTTATCAGGCTTGTGTCTGATTATTGGATCTGAGGGGGCGAATTAGGCTCGACGTGCGTAATAAAGATATGGCTTTCGCCCGGCATGATACCGCCGTAATGGATCACAACTCATAAATGCTAACGATAATGAAGCATTTGCCGTTGCAGCGTAAGCTGTAACACGGGGTTCGGGGGGCACCTGGCAACAGAAGCCCCCCACTTTATTTTGGCGGCACTCCTCTGCCTGTTGCAACAATTCATGTGCGGTTCATGAAACATCTGTTACGCTGCAGACTGCGTATAAATAGCTCTGCATATAACTGACAGGTTTCCCATGTTGAAAATCGCCAAAAGATTTATTCCCCTTCTGCTGTTACCTTTGCTGGCTGCCTGTGCGTCGAAGATGACCACTGAAGTGACACGCTTTCACCAGTTGGCGGCACCTGCAGGTCAAAGCATTAATGTTCAGCCGATGAATCCGGCCTATCAGAATTCGATCGAATTCAATCAATATGCAGATTTGATCGGTGACCGGATGAGCGCGCTTGGTTATCAGCCGCCGGTATCGGGAAAGTCCAGTGACCTGATGGTCCGGATCGATTATGGGGTCAACAAGTTTGGCAATGCCCTCAGGGATGATGACAATCCGGTATCTGTCGGTGTTGGCGTCGGTGGTGGCAGTCGGGGGTCCAGCGTCGGTGTGGGTATTTCAACGGCGTTTGGGTCTTCCGGAAATGATAGCGCCCGCTTCATGCGCTGGCTGCGTGTGGAAATTGACAGGACCAGCGACGGGGTACGTGTTTTCGAAGGGAATGCCCGAAGCGAAGGAAAGACGGGCGATCTGAGCCTAGTCATGCCCTATCTGATGGATGCCATGTTCAAGGAGTTTCCCGGCAAAAGCGGGGCTACAATCAAGGTCACGGTTGACGCTCCTGAATAAGCTTGATAACCGATAAAGCTATAGTGTTTACGGGTTGCGATGCAGGGAGAATATCCGGGTGACGGGCAAGTGGCGGAATATACCGGGTTTCTTTCTTGTTGCGTGGCTCGTCATTTTGCCTTCCATTTTATGGTCACTTCCTGCCGATGCCCAAGTGGTCTTGCGCCGCGGGAACCAGTCTGAACCGGATACGCTTGATCCACAGAAATCGTCTGCACTCTGGTCAAATAATATTATCGGAGACCTGTTTCTCGGGCTGACAACAGAAAGTGCCGATGGCAGAACCGTTCCGGGGGTGGCGGCCCGCTGGGAAGTCAGTGATGACGCACTTACATATATATTTTATCTGAGGGAAGACGTTCTCTGGTCTGATGGCAGCCCGGTCACCGCCGATGATTTTGTGTATGCCTACCGGCGTCTGCTTAACCCTGAAACGGCCGCACAATATGCTTCTGTTTTATATATTCTGGTCAATGGTGAAGCCGTTGGTACGGGCAAGGCTGACCCGGAAACGCTGGGAGTGCGAGCTTTGGATGACCATACGCTCGAATTGAAGCTTGTATCTCCGACGCCCTATCTTCTCCAGTTACTAACACATGCAGCGACCTATCCGGTGCCTCGGCAGTCTATTGACAAGTATGGCAATGAATGGACCCGGCCCGGCAATATCGTCAGCAACGGTCCGTTTATTCTTGCGGACTGGAAGCCGCAATCCTATGTCAGGCTTGAAAAAAATCCGGATTTTTATGATGCGGAAAATGTCCGTATTGACGAGGTTTATTTTTATCCAACTGAAGATTCAAGTTCGTCTTTCAAGAAATTTCGGGCTGGTGAACTGGATGTGGATACCCAGTTCCCAGCACGCCAGCTGGACTGGATCAAACAGAACATGCCGGATGAAGTGCGGATTGCGCCCTGGCTTGGTACATATTTTTATGCCTTCAATACCCGGAAATACCCTTTTAATGATCGCCGTGTTCGCCTTGCCCTGTCGATGGCGATTGAGCGTGAGCTGATTACTGAAAAGCTGCTGAACTTCGGGGTTGTTCCTGCCTGGAATCTGGTGCCGCCGGGCATTGAAAATTATGGCACGGGTGCGAAGTCTTATTTCCATAACTGGCCCTCGGACAAGCGTGTTGCGGAAGGCAAAAGGCTGATGTCAGAGGCAGGCTTCGGACCTGACAATCCGCTGGAAGTGACGATCAGCTACAATACCAGTCAGGACCATAAAAAAATTGCGTTGGCAATCGCCCATGGCTGGAAAAGACTGGGCGTGGTGACGCGACTGCTGAACGTCGAGGCCAAGGTACAATATGCCAATATGCGCGTGGGCGATTTTGAGGTTGGCCGCGCTGGCTGGATCGCTGATTTTAACGACCCGAAGAATTTTCTGTTTCTGATGGACAGTGCAACGGGGGCCATGAATTACAGCAAATACAATAATCCGGCCTATGATGCGTTGTTGGGTAAGGCAAGTATGACGCTGGATCTGGAAAAACGTGCGGCAATTCTGCAGGAAGCTGAACAGGTGGCGATGGATGACCAGCCCTTGATCCCGATTTACTTTTATGTATCACGTAACATGGTCAAGCCATATGTGCGGGGCTGGATCGATAATATTACCGATCGCCATCGTACACGGTATTTATGGATTGAACGGGACAGCGATAAATCGTCTTCACCTCGAAACAGCGGGGGAAGCTGATGATTTCCTTTATCGTGCGTCGTGTGTTCTGGGCTGTGCCGACCTTGTTTGTGATCATAACACTGGCTTTTTTCCTGATCCGTATGGCACCGGGAGGCCCCTTTGATCTGGAACGCGCGGTGGAACCTGAAATTGAGGCCAATTTAAAAGCGGCATATGATCTGGACAAGCCCATGGTTGTCCAGTACGGCATTTATCTGTCGAAGATTATGCGCGGGGATTTCGGCCCGTCTTTCAAATATCGGGATTTTACCGTCACCGAGCTGATCGCCACAGGTTTTCCTGTCAGTTTGAAAATCGGGGGTATCGCCATACTTGTCGCCTTGGTTTTAGGGATTTGTCTGGGGACCGTTGCAGCACTCAGGCAGAATAGTGCCACCGACTATAGTGTGATGACGGTGGCAATGACCGGTATTGCCATGCCCAATTTTGTGATTGCGCCCATATTGACCCTTGTGTTGGGTGTTTATCTCAAATGGCTGCCGATTGCCGGCTGGAATGACGGTGCCCTGCAAAATATGATTTTGCCGGTTACGGCAATGGCATTGCCTTATGTTGCCTATATCGCCCGGATGACACGGGGCAGCATGATTGAAGTGCTGCGATCCAATTATATCCGCACAGCGCGGGCCAAGGGCCTGTCATCGTGGCGTATTTTGACCCGCCATGCGCTGAAGGCCGCCATTCTGCCCGTTGTCAGTTTTCTGGGCCCGGCAACAGCCGGTATTATCACCGGTTCTGTGGTGATTGAGACGATATTTCAGTTGCCCGGCATTGGCCGCTATTTTGTGCAGGGCGCCCTGAATCGTGATTATACGCTGGTGATGGGTATTGTGATTTTTTATGCCACACTGATTATCATGCTCAATCTTCTGGTTGATATCATTTATGCCAAACTTGATCCAAGGGTGAAGTACGAATGACGGTTCAGACAGACGTCCAGCCCCGAACCCTTAAATCGCAAGCTGTCGAGAGCGTTGTGGGTCGAAGCCTGTGGCAGGATGCGTGGGCACGGCTGTTGCGCAACCGGGCGGCAGTGGCCAGCCTGATTATCCTGATGACGGTCGCGCTACTGGCGATTTTCGGGCCCATGCTCAGCCCGCATCCTTATGACGAGATATACTGGGATTATATCGCCGTTCCCCCCAGTTTTTCAGACGGTTTCATTTTTGGCACCGACACGGTGGGGCGTGACCTGTTTGTCCGGACCTTGTTTGGTGCCCGGATTTCCCTGATGGTGGCGGTTCTGGCCACCGGTGTAAGCCTGCTGATCGGGGTGCTGTACGGGGCGACGGCGGGATATATGGGGGGCAAGACCGACGCATTGATGATGCGTTTTGTTGACGTGATGTATGCCATGCCCTTCATGTTTTTTGTCATCATTCTAATGGTTGTCTTTGGCCGCAACATCTTTTTGATCTTTGTTGCTCTTGGGGCGGTGGAATGGCTGACCATGGCGCGTATTGTCCGGGGCCAGACCCTGAGCCTGCGCAAGAAGGAGTTTATCGAGGCCGCCATTGCGGGCGGCGTATCGACCCCGCGTATTATTTTACGGCATATTATCCCCAACCTGCTGGGGCCTGTTGTAGTGTATGTGACGCTGACCATCCCTCAGGTCATTATGATGGAAAGCTTTCTCAGTTTTCTGGGGTTGGGGGTGCAAGAGCCGCTTACAAGCTGGGGGGTATTGATATCGGAAGGGGCCACAGAAATGGAAACAGGCCCGTGGATGCTGATTTTTCCGGCTGTGTTTCTGGCGGTAACGCTGTTCTGTTTTAATTTCATCGGGGATGGTATTCGCGATGCGCTGGACCCCAGGGACAGATAGGTGGATATCGTAAAAATGCTTGATCCTGTTCTTGATGTCAGAAACCTGAATGTTGCCTTCCAGACACCGGAGGGGGATGTTTGTGCCGTGAATGATGTTTCGTTCAATGTTCAGCCGGGCGAGCGGGTTGGAATTGTCGGGGAATCCGGATCAGGTAAAAGTCAGATTTTTATGGCTGTTATGGGCTTGCTTGCGACGAATGGTCGCGCCAGTGGAGCTGTCAAATTCCAGGGTCAGGATATACTCAATCTGCCGGTGCGCGAGTTGAACCGGATTCGCGGCAGTGCCATGACGATGATTTTCCAGGATCCGATGACGTCGCTGACCCCTCATATGAAAGTGGGAGACCAGCTGGCAGAAGTGTTGGGGGTCAAGCAGGGTTTAAAGGGCAGGGAGGCCCGCGAGCAGGTGCTTGCGATGCTTGACAAGGTGCGCATACCTGAGGCGTCCAGGCGTTATGATCAATATCCGCACGAGCTGTCCGGCGGCATGCGCCAGCGTATCATGATTGCCATGGCGCTTTTATGCAGCCCGGGCCTGCTGATCGCCGATGAGCCGACAACTGCGCTGGATGTGACCGTACAGGCGCAGGTACTGAACCTGTTCAAGGCGCTGGAAAGTGATTTTAATACATCACTGATTATGATTACTCACGATTTGGGCGTCGTGGCCGGATTATGCGATCGTGTGTTTGTCATGTATGGCGGCCGCATCGTGGAGGCGGGTCCGGTAGATGATATTTTTTACCGGCCCCGGCACCCCTATACGGAAGGTTTGCTTAAATCCATGCCGCGGCTTGATGGTGCTACAGGGGGCAAGCTGCCGACGATCGCCGGTCAGCCGCCAAACCTGCAAAACCTGCCTGATGGCTGTGCGTATAATGAACGCTGTGGCTATACTGTTGACGCCTGTTTTACCGATCGGCCTGTATTGCGTGAGATGGCACCTGGTTGCCTGAAAGCCTGTCACCGGGATGATCTGGAGCTGGGCACATGAGGGAAACGATCCTTTCTGTCAATGATCTAAAGGTGCATTTTCCGATCAGAACCGGCGGTATCGTTTTTGGCGACTACCGCCCCCTAAAAGCGGTTGATGGTGTCAGTTTTGATCTGGCACCGGGCGAAACGCTGGGCGTGGTGGGCGAATCCGGCTGCGGAAAATCGACGCTGGGGCGCGCTATTCTTCGTCTTGTAGAGCCAACAGCCGGCGAAGTCGTATGGTTGGGGGAAGACCTTGCCGGATTGACGGGCAGGGCCTTGCGTGCAAAGCGCGAAAATATGCAGATCGTTTTTCAGGACCCGCTGGCTTCGCTTGATCCCCGTATGACCGTGGGCGATATTATTGCCGAGCCCTTGAGAACCTTTCGCACCGGTATGCGCAAGCCTGAACAGAAGGAAGCCGTCGGGGATATCATGGCGCGTGTGGGGTTGCTTCCGCAGATGATCAATCGCTACCCGCATGAATTCAGTGGCGGGCAGTGCCAGCGGATTGGCATCGCGCGGGCCATGATCCTCAAGCCTTCGCTGATTATTTGTGATGAGCCGGTCAGCGCGCTTGATGTGTCTATTCAGGCCCAGATTATTAATCTTCTGATGGCGTTGCAGGCTGAATTCGGATTGTCGCTGATCTTTATCAGTCACGATCTTTCCATCGTCCGCCATATCAGTAATCGGGTCATGGTGCTTTATCTGGGACGCGTCATGGAAATAGCGGATCGGGATGATCTGTATGCCAGTCCGGCGCACCCGTATACCCGGGCGCTGCTATCGTCTGTTCCTGTACCTGATCCGGCTGTGGAGCGCGAGAAGCGGCTGGCTGGCGTAAAGGATGATCTGCCATCGCCACTGGACCCGCCTGCGGGTTGTGTTTTCCATACACGATGCCCGGCGGCAACAGGGGTTTGCCAAAGCGAGGTTCCAATTATGGAAGAGGTTGGTGCAGGCCACAAAGTGGCCTGTCACCACTGGAAAACACTGATGAACGGCTGACCGGTGTTTGCCCTGACTATTTTATAGAGATCAACTCGACCTCAAAGATCAATGTTGAATAAGGTTTAATGACCGGCCCGGCCCCGCGCGAGCCATAGGCGAGGTCTTCAGGAATATAAAGCCGCCACTTGCCCCCCTCGCGCATCATCTGAAGGGCTTCAACCCAGCCCTTGATCACGCCGTTTACGGGGAAAGTCGCGGTCTGATTCCGGCTGTATGAACTGTCAAATTCCGTCCCGTCAATCAGGGTGCCACTGTAATGGACTTCCACCGTATCGGATGCTGCAGGCTGTTTGCCACCGCCTTCACGCAATACTTCATACTGCAGGCCGCTGTCGGTTGATTTTACACTACTTTTCTTAATATTTTCAGCGAGGAATTTTTCATTTTCTTCTTTGTACAATTGACGTTCCTTAAATTTTTCAAGACGGAGATCCGCCATTTCCTTTTCTGTGCGAACTTCCAGAAGTTCGATGTCGAATACCAGGGGCTCGTTGGGCGCGATCACCCCGCCGGCACCTTCTTCGCCGTATGCAAGGTCAGCGGGTATCCATAGTTCCCATTTGGCACCCTCCTGCATCAATTTCAGAGCTTCAGACCAGCCTGAAATAACGCCCGCGACGGGAACTGTTGCAGGCGCATCGCGCTTGAAGCTGTTGTCAAATTCTTCACCTGACAGATGTCTGCCAATATAATTCACAATGGCAAAGTCTTCATTGGTCGGGCTGTCGCCCTTACCGTCCTTGATAACGCGGTACTGGAGGCCGCTTTCTGTGGTGATAACCCCCTTGCGTTTGGCATTTTTTGCCAGAAACTCTTCCGGGGTGAGCGGTGTGTTCTCCTGCTGTTCAGAGGATTGTTCCGAAGGCTTTGGTGTGTTCGGTTCTTCAGAGCATCCGGTAATAAAAAGGGACGAGACGAGGGATAGCGCAACAAAAGGCGCAAGTGGCAAAAAACGGCGTGTCATATTTACCTTGTTTCCTAATTCATCAGGTTGCCGGCAACGGCAGTGAAGTGACAGGGCATAGGGTGTATTCTGATCTATTTCTGATCCGGGCGGTTATATCAGCTAATGCAGGCCACCGAAACGGGAAAAATACTCTGGTTCGGCATCAGGCAGGGGGCCGTCTGCTGTTTTAACGAGGGCCAACAGATGAGCTTCAGCCTGCTTTTCGACCAAACGATAGATGTTACGGCACAAAATACGGGCCGAGGCGCCGGCCCATTCCGGCGATAATAATTCACCGGGTAATTGCGGATCGCGCAGGGTCAGACGGCGATACTCATGAATAAGAATGGTGCGAATCAGAAAACTGATTGCTGGCGCGGGCGCTGGCAGGTCTTTTAGGAGCCGCCACAAAGGGTGAAAGCGGTCCAGAAAGGTCTGGTAATCCTGCCCCAGCTGATCAATATCCCAGCATCGGCGAATAAAGTCGGATACGGCCTTTTCTTCGCTGATTTGATCAACATGGGCATGCATGATCAGTGCCTGATCGGTGGCCTTGACCTTGATCAGCCGGTCTCGCACAGACTTGCTGTTCAATGTCGGGTGGGCAAAGACTGCAGGCGAAACAGACCCGAAGCCGAGCCAGGAAAGTTCGGCGCGGACCTTGTCACGCTGGACCTGTGTGAGGTCATTACCGTTCAGAATTACTACACACCATTGACCGTTCCATGTCTGGTCTGGAATATCATAAACCCGGTGAAAAGCTTCCTTGAAGCTTTTTACGCCTGCCTGGGTCAAGCTGTAGTAGCTGCGCCGTCCAATCGCCTGCGAGACCAGCCAGTCTTCCCTGGTCAGGCGAAAGGTGGCTGTACGAACCAGTCTTTCGTTTACCCCAAGGGGCGCCATCAGTTCGATCAGGCTGCCCATCCAGAAGGTGCCGCCGTGGGGCGCAATGGAATCACCCAGCACACTGACGATCAGGGACGGGGCCCTGAAATTACATTTACTGATCAGGCTCTGGAGCTTGTCGTGCAGTGCGGGGAAATCATTCATAAGCCATTTTCATAACAAGATAGTGCTGGCGGCGCATTCCTGTTCATTTTATCCTGTGTTACCCATTTTCTTTACAGGTTAGCATGATACGCCTGTTGAGAGAATAAAAAGAAAATGTATCGCTTCGGAGTATATTGAAAATGCCCGGTAAACTGGAATTCTGGTTTGAATATGCCTCGACCTATTCGTATCTGGCGGCAGAGCGCATTGAAGCGCTTGCCCGTGAGCGGGGTGTCACAATCCTTTGGAAACCTTTTCTTCTGGGGCCCATTTTTCAGCAGCAGGGCTGGACAACGTCACCGTTCAATATTTATCCTGCCAAGGGAAAAAATATGTGGCGCGATATGGAGAGGCTTACCCAAAAGTTTGACCTCCCCTTTGATTGCAGTACCGAAAGCCTGCCCAGAAACAGCCTTTTGGCAGCCAGAGTAGGGGTGCTGGGGGCGGGAGAGCCCTGGGTGCCGGAATATACCCGGCAGGTTTATCGGGCGAGTTTTGGCCGGGATCAGGATATCGCAAGGCCCGAGGTTATTTCGGAGATTTTGACCGGCCTTTCTCTGGATGCGCCCACCGTGCTGGAGATCGCCCAGTCAGCTGAAAACAAGGATGCTCTCAAGCGCCAGACCGGGCAGGCCATGGAAAAGGGTATTTTTGGTGCCCCCAGCTTTACCGTGGGGGATGAGTTATTCTGGGGTCATGATCGCATGATCGACGCGCTTGATTGGGCATCCGGCGGGGGTTAACCCTTCCGGTTGTCAATCACCCGTTTGGCCTTGCCTTCGGAACGGCTGATGCCGCCACACTCCAGAATTTCGATTTTTGTTGAAATGCCGATCAGTGATTTTATGTCGTGCTTCAACGTCTTGACGCAATCCTCTATGACGGATGTTTCGCAATTCTCCCGAATTTCGGTGCGCACCGTCAGGGTGTCCATGTGGCCTTCGCGGTTGACTTCCAGAATGTAATGGGGCGCGAGGCGGGTATCTTTCAGGATCAGTTCTTCAATCTGGGTCGGGAACACATTTACGCCCCGAATGATCAGCATATCATCCGAGCGGCCGACAATCTTGTCCATCCGGCGCATGGTGCGGGCGGTGCCGGGCAGCAGCCGGGTCAGGTCGCGGGTGCGATACCGGATCATCGGCAGCGCTTCTTTTGAAAGTGATGTGAAGACCAGTTCGCCTTCTTCACCGTCGGGCAAAACCTCACCGGTCAGGGGATCGATGATTTCCGGATAAAAATGATCTTCCCAGATATGCGGGCCGTCCTTGGTTTCAATGCATTCGTTGGCGACGCCCGGGCCCATGATTTCGGACAAGCCATAAATATCCACCGCGTCGATGTCGAACGTGTCTTCGATTTCCGTGCGCATGCTGTCGGTCCAGGGTTCAGCGCCAAAAATACCGGTTTTGAGCGAGCAGGATGCGGGATCTATGCCCTGACGTCTGTATTCATCGGCGATGTGCAACATGTATGAAGGTGTGCACATAATGATGGTCGGTTTGAAATCTGTGATGATCTGGATCTGTTTTTCGGTTTGCCCGCCAGACATCGGGATCACCGTGGCGCCCAGACGCTCTGCGGCGTAATGAGCACCGAGGCCGCCGGTGAAAAGGCCATAGCCGTAGCCAACGTGAATAATATCGTTGCGGCTGCCACCCGCTGCGCGAATGGAGCGGGCCCCGACATCGGCCCATGTGTCGATATCTTTCTGCGTGTAACCTACAACGGTTGGTTTGCCGGTGGTGCCGCTTGAGGCATGTATGCGGACAACATCTGCCATGGGTGTGGCAAACATGCCGAAAGGATAATTGTCGCGCAGGTCCGTTTTGGTCGTAAAGGGAAATTTAGCCAGATCAGACAGGCTTTTTATATCATCAGGGTGAACACCCGCCTGATCAAAAGAGGCGCGGTAGTGGGGAACATTGTCATAAGCATGACGCACCGACCATTTCAGCCGTTCAAGCTGTAAAGCCTGCAATTCGTCCTTGCTGGCCTTTTCAATCGGGTCGAGCGTTGCCGGTGCATGCTGGTGTCTTGCCATAATCGTCTGTTCCCCTGTTCCGTCTGATCGACAGATGTCAGTTGCCTGACCTGTCCGCTATACCTTTTCAATAATCATGGCGATGCCCTGACCAACGCCAATACACATGGTGCACAGCGCATACCGGCCGCCATTATTGTGCAGCTCCTGCGTGGCAGACATGACCAGCCGTGCGCCGCTCATGCCCAAAGGGTGGCCAAGTGCAATCGCGCCGCCGTTCGGATTGACGCGCGGATCATCGTCAGCAAGACCCAGATCGCGTGTTACCGCCAGTGATTGCGACGCAAAGGCCTCGTTCAGCTCGATCACATCCATGTCTTCAATCTTCAGGCCGGCAAGGGCAAGCACCTTGCGGGTGGCGGGCGCCGGGCCAAAGCCCATGATACGGGGGGCCAGACCCACCGTTGCCATTTTCACAATCCGGGCGCGTGGTGTCAGGCCGTTGGCCTTGGCAGCAGACTCGCTCGCAACCAGAATTGCACAAGCCCCGTCATTGGTCCCTGACGCGTTACCAGCTGTCACCGAACCGCCCTGGCGAAAAGGCGTGGGCAGCTTGGCCAGGACTTCAATTGTGGTGTCGCCGCGTGGATGCTCGTCTTTCGAGACTATGATCGGGTCTTTTTTCCGCTGGGGAATGTGAACCGGGACAATTTCCTGCGCCAATCGGCCATTTTCCTGTGCCCTGGCGGCCTTCTGCTGGCTGCGCAGGGCGAAAGCATCCTGATCAGCGCGGGATATATTGAAATCTTCTGCAACATTTTCGGCAGTTTCCGGCATGGAATCTATACCATACTGGTTTTTCAATATCTTGTTGACGAAGCGCCAGCCAATCGTCGTGTCATAGATCTCTGCGTTTCGGGAAAAGGCGCTGGATGCCTTGGGCATAACAAAGGGTGCGCGGGACATGCTCTCGACGCCGCCAGATATTGCCAGCTCGATTTCACCGGATTTGATGGCCCGTGCAGCAAGGCCCGTAGCATCCATGCCAGACCCGCAAAGGCGATTGATCGTGCCGCCCGGCACACCTTCAGGCAGTCCGGCAAGCAATGCCGACATGCGTGCCACGTTCCGGTTATCTTCGCCTGCCTGATTGGCGCATCCGTAATAGACTTCTTCAATCGCGGCAGGGTCCAGTTTGCTATTACGTTCCAGCAGGGCCTTGATGGGAATCGCCCCCAGATCGTCGGTACGTACACCAGACAAGGCACCGGCATAACGGCCAATCGGGGTCCGGATGGCATCACAGATAAAGGCTTCTTTCATTTAAACTTCCTCATTTTCTTCAATAACAGGACGTCGCAGACTAGCCGATTTGCCCCGCATGACGGCAATCAATCTTTCTTCCTGATTGATCACTTTTATATCGTAGACGCCAGACCGTTTTCCAAGGTTGACTTCAAGTGCTTCGGCACTCAGCCGATCGCCCAGCTTTGCCGGAGCCAGAAATTCAATGGAACATCCCGAAGCGACGGTAGAGATATTACGTGAATTACAAGAGTAGGCAAAGGCTGTGTCGGCAAGGGTAAATATCATGCCGCCGTGACAGATATCATGTCCGTTGACCATATCCTTGCGGACAGTCATGCTGAGCGTCGCAGCACCGGGGCTGATTTTGTCGACAACAATTTCCATGGCCTGTGCGGCATGATCGCGGGCATAGAGCGCATCACGAACCTGAAAGGCAAGCGCTTGCGGATCAGATGAAGCGGCGTCAGTCATTATTTTCCCTTGAAGGTCGGTTTGCGTTTTTCCAGAAAAGCGGCGACCCCCTCGCGGTAGTCTTCACTATAGCCCATTTCTCGTTGCAGATCGCGCTCGACTTCCAGTTGGGTGTCCAGATCATTCCCGCCGGACGCATTGATGGCTTTTTTGATACTGGCGAGCCCGCGGGTTGGCATTTTGGCCATGCGCGCCCCAAGGGCTGCAATTGTGTCCGCCAGTTCTGAATCATCCACAACTTGCCAGATCAGCCCCCAGTCCGCGGCCTTTTCAGCGGGCAGCTTTTCGCCCAGCATTGTCAGGGCCGTGGCGCGTGCGGTGCCAAGCAGGCGTGGCAGGATGTAGGTGCCGCCTGAATCCGGGACCAGCCCGATGTTGCAAAATGGCTGTATGAAGCTGGCAGACCTTGCCGCAATAACAATGTCGCAGGCCAGTGCAATATTTGCGCCAGCGCCAGCGGCGACACCATTCACACCGCAGATGACCGGCATGGCCAGACTGCGCAGCTTGCGAACCAGCGGATTATAGTAGCTATCAATAGAGGCCCCCAGATCGACGGGATCGCCGCCGGGTTTGACCGCGCGATCACTCAGATCCTGACCGGCACAGAAACCGCGACCGGATGCGGTTAGCACCAGCGCCCGGACTTCCGGATTGGATTCGGCACTTTCGATGGCCTGGCGGACTTCCGCATGCATGACAGTATTAAAGCTGTTCAGGCTGTCCGGCCGATTCAGGGTAAGGGTAAAGACGCCGTCGGAAATATCGGTCAGGATCGTGGTATACTCTGCCCCAGCCATACGCTAGCCTCCCGTGTGTTCATATGGATTACAGTAACAGGAAATCACCTGTTTGGAAATAAACATGATACAGATATGGACAACGTTTCTCAAATTTAGTATCAAATGTAAAGAAAATTCAGGATAGCCCCATCCCGGTATTCATGCCGCCGGATAAAATAATTCGACAGGAGCACATAATCATGAGCGTAAACTATTTCGAACGCCACAAGGACACACTGATGAAAGCTGTCGAGATGATCGGCAGCCGTGGATACTGGAGTCCGTATCCTGAAATGCCCAGCCCGAGAGCTTACGGCGAAACGGCGGCGGCAGAGGGTGAGGCTGCATTCAAGGCGCGTCTTGACAAGCCTTTTGAACTGGACCAGCCTGGCACGGTTGGCCAGACCGGCAAGGAAACATCGCCTTACGGTTTTGATCTGGGGGTGACCTATCCAAAGGCGGATCTGGATATATTGCTGCCGGCGATGGAGCGGGCGTTGCCAGAATGGCGCAAGGCCGGTGTTGAAGGGCGTGTGGGTGTATGTCTTGAAATCCTGGACCGGATCAACAAGCGCAGTTTCGAATTTGCCCATGCTGTCATGCACACAAGCGGTCAGGGGTTTGGTATGGCATTTCAGGCCGGTGGACCGCATGCGCAGGACCGTGGCCTGGAGGCCGTGACCTATGCCTATACGGAAATGTCACGCACACCGCAGAAAGCCTATTGGGAAAAGCCACAGGGCAAGCATGATCCGCTTAAAATGGACAAGTCATTTCATGTTGTCGGGCGTGGTGTGGCGCTTGTGGTCGGATGCGGTACGTTCCCGACCTGGAATACATTTCCGGGCATGTTCGCCAGTCTGGCGACGGGCAATGCCGTTGTAGTCAAGCCTCATCCCCGGTCTGTTCTGGCAGCGGCCATTGCGGTCGAGATCGCGCGTGACGTTTTGAAAGATGCGGGGCTTGATCCAAATCTGGTCACGTTGGTCGCTGATACTGAAGCCGAACCGGTCACCAAGGCGCTGGCGCTTCGTCCTGAAATCAGGATTATTGATTATACAGGTAGTACAGCATTTGGCGACTGGCTGGAACAGAATGCAACACAGGCGCAGGTCTATACCGAGAAGGCGGGTGTTAATTGTGTTGTGGTCGACAGTGTGGATAATTTCAAGGGCATGTTGCGTAATCTCAGCACAACTGTCTGCCTCTATTCCGGTCAGATGTGCACAACGCCGCAGAACTTCTTTGTGCCAAAGGACGGCATCACTGCCGACGGCGAACATATGTCGTTTGACGATTTTGCAAAAGCGCTGGCTGATGTGGTGGAAAAAACCCTCTCGGTGCCGGAGCGGGCAGAAGGGTTGCTGGGGGGCATTCAGAATCCGGCAACAGCCAAACGTGTTGAAGAAGCGTCAAAACTGGCGGAAGTTGTGCTCGCTTCCCATGAAGTGAAGAGCGAAACCTTTCCTAACGCCTTGATCCGCACGCCTGTGATCATGAAAACGGACGCATCAAAAGCCGAGATCTGGAGTGATGAAAGGTTTGGCCCGATCTATTTCATTGTTGCAACCGACAGCACAAGCGATAGTATTGCGCTCGTGAAAGAGTTGGTCAAAACAAAGGGTGCGATTACCAGCGGGGTCTATTCCACGGACGAGAAAATTCTTGATGCCATGGAAGATGCAATGATCGATGCTGGTGTGGCCCTCTCGTGTAATCTGACCGGCAATGTGTTTGTTAATCAGACGGCAGCTTTCAGCGATTATCATGCGACGGGGGCCAATCCTGCGGCCAATGCGTGTCTGGCAGATGCGGCCTTTGTTGCCAATCGTTTCCGTGTGGTTCAAAGCCGCAGGGCCGCTGCCTGAACAAAAGCGAAGGGCGTATTTTGACGAAAGACAGTGAAGTCGTTGGTATCATAGGTGCGGGTGCCATGGGGCGGGGTATTGCCCAGATTGCACTTGCCGCAGGATATCCGGTTATTCTTTGGGATGCCAATGCAGAAGCGGCGGCGGAAGGTGCCGCGTTTGTGCGCAAGATGCTGAAACGTCTGGTCGAGAAGGGGAAGCTTGCGCAGGAAGCCTGCGACAAGGCAGATGCGAATCTGACCCTTGGTCAGGAGATGAGCGATTTTGCATCTGCGTCGATTGTTATTGAAGCCATTGTCGAGAATCTCGATATCAAACGAAAAGTGTTTGAAGGCCTTGAAGCTGTTGTTGCAGATGATTGCATACTGGCGTCGAATACGTCTTCCCTATCTGTCACTGCCATCGCTGCAAAATGCAGGTTGCCGGGCAGGGTGGCAGGATATCATTTCTTCAATCCCGTCCCATTGATGAAGGTGGTTGAGGTGATTGAGGCCGTGATGACCGAGCCCTGGGCGGGCGAGCGGTTGATTGCCCTGTCTAATGCCATGGGGCACCGTGCAGTACGTGCCAGTGATACGCCCGGTTTTCTGGTTAATCATGCGGGGCGGGGTCTGGGCAGCGAAGGTCTTCGGATTGAATCGGAGAAAGTGGCCTCAATTTACGATATTGATGACATAATGCGTGAAGCCGCGGGCTTCCGTATGGGGCCTTTTGAGCTTTTTGACCTGACCGGGCTGGATGTCTCGTTGCCGGTGATGGAGAGTATTTACAATCAGTATTATCAGGAGCCTCGTTTCAGGCCCGGACAGTTGGCTGCCCAACATTTTTCCGCGGGTATTCTGGGGCGGAAGACAGGGCGTGGCTTCTATAAATATGATGGTGGGGAAAAAATCCGGCCTGCGGCTTTACCGGCCCCAAAAGATCTGCCTGAAAGGGTATGGTTTGGGGCGGTGTCCGACGTTGTGTCATCGCTTTTGTCAAAACTGGCGGCGAGTGCAGGAGTAGCAGTTGATGCCGGGAAAATACCCTCGGGGGATGCTGTTTGCTTCATCAGTCCGGTGGGCAGGGACGCGACCACGACGGCTTTGGAACTGGGGCTTGATCCTAAACGGTGCGTTGCGGTTGATGGTCTTTTCGGGTTGGAGACTCGCCGGACCCTGATGACGACGCCGGTCACCGATTCTGGTATTCGGGACGCCGCCCACGGGCTGCTGGCGTCTGACGGGGTGCCGGTAACGGTCATCAATGACAGCGCGGGTTTTGTGGCCCAGCGTACGGTGGCAACGATTGTGAATATCGGGTGTGATATCGCCCAGCAGGGCATTGCCGTGCCGGAAGATATTGAGGATGCGGTCAGGTTGGGACTGGGATACCCCAAAGGTCCGCTGGGTCTTGGTGATGCGCTGGGTGCGCCTGTCGTTCTGGAGATTCTGGAAGGGCTGTATGCCTTTTATGGTGATCCGCGATATCGTCCCAGCCCCTGGCTGAAGCGCCGGGCACTTTTGAAGGTGTCCCTGATGACACAAGGCAGCTGATTGTGGCTGAAATTATACCGAGCGACCTGATCGGTGGCTGGCGGCTGGTCCGGTGGGAAATCCGGTATGACGACGGACGGGATAACAGCTATCCTTATGGCCCGGATGCGGAAGGCCTTATCCAGTATACGCCAGACGGTTACATGTCAGCCACTATTTGTCGGGCCGGGCGTACTCCCTTGTCGTCTGCGAGCGTGAAGCATGCTCCGGAACCCGAGAGGGCAGAAGCGTTTGATGGCTATTTTCAATATGCCGGGACTTGGCGTATTGAGGGAGCGCATGTCATCCACTTTGTTTCCTTGTCCCTGAATCCGGCTTTTGTCGGGACCGAACAGGTCCGTTTGATGGAATTGACCGACGGCCAGCTTACGCTGTCTGCGACGGATACCATGCCAAAATCCGGTGTGGGGCGGAAGCATTGTCTGATCTGGCAAAAAACCGTTCATTAGGATCTTGTCGGGATTGTCGTTTGGTCCGATATGCGATAATGGTAGGGTAGACAAAGTTAGCAAGAGACCGAGGAGATACACATGCGACTGAACGCAGGCACAATTCTGGTGGTGCTCCTGGCCATTATAGGGTTGGGCGTGATTGTTGTCGCAGCGACCGGATTGCTGCAATGGTTCTTTGATAACTTCTGGATCATTTTACTCTCCGGCGGCATTGTCTTCGCGCTGATCCTGTGGCTTAAGCGTTCTGACAATGATAACCAGCAACTGCCCTGATGTTATCCTCAGCCCGCGGCCAGCTGCTGCTCTGCCAGCCGGACCCAGTATTTTGCACCAACCGTGAGAATATCGTCATTAAAGTCGTATCCCGGGTTGTGGACCATGCAATTGCCTTCGCCGTCACCGTTGCCGATAAAAACATAGGCACCAGGCTTTTTCTGAAGCATAAAACCAAAATCTTCTGATGCCATCATGGGGATCGCTTCAACATCCACATTATCAGCTCCCGCTATCGCGGTGGCCGCAGCCGCCGCTGCCCTTATGCCGTCTTCCGTGTTGATTGTTGCAGGATATCCTTCCATGAACCGGAATTCATGCCTTGCACCATATGCCATGCATATACCGTTTGAAATTTCTTCCATGCGGCGTTGCAATGTAGCACGAACTTCAGGAAGAAAAGTCCGAATACACCCGCGGATGGTCACCTGTTCAGGAATGACGTTCCAGGTATCGCCGCCGTTTAACTGGGTTGCCGATACAACGGCACTATGCAGCGGGTCTACATTTCGCGAAACAATGGTCTGAAGTGCCAATAGAAGTTCAGCAGCAACGACCAGCGTATCAACGCCCAAATGCGGCATGGCTGCATGGGTTCCCTTGCCCGTTAGCTTGATCTCAAACATGTCAATAGAGGCCATCTGGGGGCCAACGCACATAGAAAATTTGCCTGTTGGAATGCCCGGCATATTATGCATGCCGAACACATGCGACATGGGAAATTTATCAAACAGCCCTTCCTCGATCATTACCCTGGCGCCGCCTTCATTTTCTTCTGCGGGCTGAAATATGAAGTTGATGGTGCCATCAAAATTACGTGTTTCTGCCAGATATCGCGCAGCACCGAGTAACATGGTGGTATGCCCGTCATGGCCGCAAGCGTGCATTTTGCCTTCATATGCAGAGCGGTGATCGAATGTGTTGGTTTCCTGTATTGGCAAGGCGTCCATATCGGCGCGCAGGCCGATCGAACGGTCAGACGTGCCAGCCTTCAGAACGCCAACCATGCCGGTGGTGGCAATGCCACGGTGAACTTCAATTCCGAAGCCCTCGAGTTTTTCTGCAACAATATCTGACGTGCGCTGTTCTTCAAAAGCCAGTTCAGGATGCTGGTGAATATCATGACGCCAGTTCATCAGGTCAGTCTTGAATTCGTCGATACGTGCAATCATTTTGCGCTCCGCTTGAGTTGGTTACTTGATAGAGACCGGGATGGCGGTTGTGGCCTTAACCTCTTCCATTACTACATATGTGTGGGTTTGGCTAACCCCCCTGATGGTGGATAGCTTTTCCCCTAAAAAACGTCGATAGGCAATCATATCGGCCAGACGCACCTTTATCAGGTAATCAAAGCCGCCAGCCACCATCTGGCACTCTTGCACCTCATCCATTTTTATGATGGCCTCCTTAAAGTAATCCAGCGCCGTTGTTGTCGTTTGTTCAAGCGAGACCTCAATATAGGCAATAAGCCCGGCGTCCATCATGGCTGGATTTAAAAGGGTATAATATCCAAGAATATACCCGTCCCGTTCAAGTCTTCGAACCCGTTCGAGGCACGGGGTCGGGCTCAGGTTCACCTTATGCGCCAGATTGACGTTTGAAATACGGGCTTCGGACTGCAGAATTTTCAGGATGCGTCGATCTATACGGTCCAGCGGGCGACTGTCTTTGCCTTGAAAATTTTTCATTCAGAATAATATCCTGCATTTATGTAAAATTCATAGAGGAAATATTGTATTAACCGCTAAAATAACAGCACATTCTAAAATATTTGTGAGAATATGGCCACGATATTTGTTCATTCAGGGGTCGTTTTAATGTCCATAGCAAGCCAGATTAAATCCGCCAGCATCTCAGATATTTCATTAAGCCAACTGCGATTAAAGCTTCGTCAGGCGACGTTTGCTGATGAAGAACAGGTGGTTGAAGCTTTGCTGGAAACGACCGGATTGTCATCGGGAATGCGCCGGCGTGTCGTGCGCAGGGCCCGTAATCTGGTTGCTGAATCCCGGGCGCTGAGCGACAAGCGTGGCACGCTGGACGCTTTTCTGCAGGAATTTGGGTTGTCGAATCGGGAAGGCATTGCGCTTATGTGTCTGGCAGAAGCGCTGTTGCGTGTGCCGGATGCAGATACGGCAGACCGGCTGATTGCCGAGAAAATCGCTTCGGGCAAATGGGATGATCACCAGGGTCAGTCGGAATCCCTGTTTGTCAATGCCTCAACATGGGCACTGATGCTGACCGGGCAAGTCGTGGATCTGGACACGCATGTAAAGCGCGAACCCGGCAAGTGGCTGAAAAAACTGGTTTCAAAAACCGGAGAACCGATTATCCGGGGCGCGATGATGCAGGCCATGAAAATTATGGGGGGCCAGTATGTTATGGGGCGGACCATCGGTGAAGCCGTTGCCCGTGGTCAGAAATCGAAAGGTAATGTGCGTCATTCCTTTGACATGCTGGGGGAAGGCGCGCGGACGCAGGCAGATGCGCAAGCGTATCTGATTTCCTACACGCGGGCGATTGAGGCGCTGGGCACGGCCAATGACAAGCCGGATGTCTATGCGGCACAAGGTATCTCGGTCAAGCTTTCGGCGCTTCATCCCCGCTATGATTATGTCCAGCACGACAGGGTGATGGCAGAGTTGTTTCCGCGCGTGCTGGAATTGGCAGTGCTGGCGAAAAAATATGGTCTGGGCTTTACAATTGATGCCGAGGAAGCCCGGCGGCTGGATATTTCCCTTGATGTATTCGAAGCGCTGGCGCGGCACGAAGCCTTGCAGGACTGGCAGGGGCTTGGGCTGGTGATTCAGGCCTATCAAAAACGCGCGCCTTTTGTGATCGACTGGATTGTGGCGCTGGCGCGCGAGACGGGCCGCCGGTTTATGATCCGTCTGGTCAAGGGCGCCTACTGGGACAGTGAGATCAAGCGGGCGCAGGAACTGGGGCTGGCCGATTATCCCGTCTATACCCGGAAAGCCAGCACAGACCTTTCCTATCTGGTGTGTGCCGAGCGTCTGCTGGCCGCACCTGATGCAGTCTTTCCGCAATTTGCGACACACAATGCCCATACGATTGCCTCTGTAATTGAACTTGCGGGCGCTTCGCGGAATTTTGAGTTTCAGCGTCTGCACGGCATGGGAGAATTGCTGTACGGACAGGTCTGGCAACAACTGGGAGATGACCTGCCGATCAGGGTTTATGCGCCGGTCGGTGCCCACAAGGACTTGCTGCCCTATCTGGTGCGTCGCTTGCTGGAAAATGGCGCCAACAGTTCGTTTGTTAACCGTTTCATGGATGACGATGTACCGGTTGAGGATATTGTTCGGGACCCGCTTGAGCAGGTCGAGGCTGCAAAGCCCTTCAGGCATCCGAAAATACCGGTCCCCCGCGATATGTTACGCGCAAGCGGCCTGCCCGGCGGGGCCCGTGATGATGCCCACGGGATTGAACTAAGTGATCCGCTGGCCGTTGAGCCATTGTTGAAAGAGATGCACAGTGCCGCGACTGAGAAATGGCAGGCTGCTCCCATCATCGGCGGCAAGCCGCAAAAAGGCGAAGCCGAGCCGGTTGTTGATCCTGTCAATACCGGTCGTGTCGTGGGGACTTGCGTTGCAACAACTGCGGAGCATCGCCAGAAGGCGATTGAGCTTGCCGTAAAAGCCCAGCCCGCATGGGATGCTCTGGGGGGGGCGGCGCGCGCGGATATTCTGGACAAGGCTGCTGACCTGATGGAGGCTGATATGTATCGCCTGATGGGGCTCGTCACGGCCGAGGCCGGGCGTTCAATTCCTGATGGCGTGGCTGAAGTCCGTGAAGCGGTTGATTTCCTGCGTTATTATGCATTGCAGGCCCGCCAGAATTTTGCCGAGCCTGTAGAGCTTCCTGGCCCGACGGGGGAGTCCAATCAGATATCCCTGCATGGCAAGGGTGTTTTCCTGTGTGTTAGTCCATGGAATTTCCCGCTGGCGATTTTTGTGGGCCAGATTACGGCGGCACTGGCGGCCGGGAACGCCGTACTTGCCAAGCCTGCGGAACAAACCCCGCTTATCGGGGCAGAGGCTGTGCGGATATTGCTGAAGGCGGGTGTGCCCGGCGATGTGCTGCATCTGGTGCCGGGTGACGGGCGTGTAGGGGCCGCGATTGTTGCAGACGAGCGGGTAAGCGGTATTGCATTTACCGGATCGACCGAGACGGCAAAGGTGATCAACCGGACGCTGGCAGCACGCGAAGGAGCTATTCCGACCCTGATTGCCGAGACCGGTGGGCAAAACGCCATGTTTGTGGATTCGACCGCCTTGCCAGAGCAGGTGGTGGATGATGTGATTGCTTCAGCTTTCCAAAGCGCCGGGCAGCGCTGTTCCGCCTTGCGGGTGCTTTATGTGCAGGATGTCGTTGCTGACAAGCTGCTTGAAATGCTTGCCGGAGCGATGGATGCTCTGGTGATTGGCGATCCGGCAATGCTTTCGACCGACATAGGGCCGGTGATCGACGAGACAGCACGTGGGAAACTGATCGAACATGCCGAACGAATGACCCGTGAAGCCAGGCTGGTTCATGCCTGCAAACTGGACGACAGCCACAAGAACGGCACGTTTTTCCCGCCACAGGTCTTTGAAATCAAAAGTCTGAGCCTGTTGAAAGGCGAGGTCTTTGGTCCGATCCTGCATGTCATTCGTTACAAGGCAAGTGATCTGGATAAAATGCTGGACGAGATGAAAGCGACAGGCTACGGCCTGACCCTTGGGGTGCATAGCAGGATCGAGGCGACCGCCAACCATATTTTCAGGCGCATGAATGTGGGCAATACCTATATCAACCGGAACATTGTTGGCGCAGTTGTCGGTGTGCAGCCGTTTGGCGGGCAGGGGTTGTCAGGTACGGGCCCCAAGGCGGGCGGGCCGCGATACCTTTATCGTTTTGCAACCGAGAAAACATTGACGGTAAATACAGTTGCCACAGGCGGGAACGCGGCGCTGTTTTGTCTGGAAGAGGATTGAAACCCCCGGTTTGGCTTTCACAGTGCTGAAATAATGATACACTCCTTCCGGATTCGATAATAATTATACTTCCGGATTTGAGTTTCTTTCATGACGCTGTTGATCGTCTACTTTCTGCTTGCCCTGCTGGTTTCTTTTTTCTGCTCTGTTGCGGAGGCCGTCCTGCTTTCTGTCCGGCCCTCTTTTGTCACCGCACTGGAGCGCCGGCATGCGCCGGGTGCAAAAGCCTTGCGCGCGCTGAAAGATAACCTTGATCGGCCACTGGCAGCCATCCTCAGCCTGAATACGGTTGCACATACTGTTGGTGCCGTGGGGGTCGGGGCGCAGGCCTCAGAAGTTTTTGGCAACGGTTATGTTGGCCTGACCTCTGGTGTTATGACGCTGGTAATTCTGGTTTTTTCCGAGATCATCCCGAAAACGCTGGGCGCGACATACTGGCATAAACTGGCCGCGTTTATGGCGCCACTTATTTTAAATCTGACACGGGCGCTTTTCCCGCTGGTCTGGATGTCGGAGAAAATCACCCGGCTGCTTGCGAGTGATGATGTCAGTGCCTATACCTTCAGTCGGGCAGAGCTTGAGGCCATGGCGGAGATTGGGGTGGAAGAGGGTCGGCTGGAGCGGAAAGAGCTTAAGGTCGTCAGAAACCTGATGCGTTTTCACGGGCTGTCCTCACGAACGATCATGACGCCCCGTACCGTGATGTTTGCGGTTCATGATCAGACAAGCGTTGCAGAGTTCTTTAAGCAATATCCCGATCCGTCCTTTTCCCGCATTCCGGTTTACGGCAAGGATCGGGATGATATCTCGGGTTATATCCTGAAAAACGATCTGTTGCTGGCGCAGGCGCGCGACCAGTTTGACCGTAAACTGGTCGAGTTTATGCGCACGTTCCTTATTCTGCCGGACTTTACCACTGTGTCTAACCTGTTTGACGCCATGGTGCGCGAAGATACACATATTGTACTGCTGGTGGATGAATATGGGTCTGTGCAGGGGGTGGTGACGTTGGAAGACATTGTCGAGACCCTGATGGGGCTGGAAATCACCGATGAAAAGGATACTGTGCGCGACATGCAGAAACTTGCCCGCGAGCACTGGGAAAAACGGGTTGCCTCGCTGGGAATTAATCCGCAGGCAGCGGAGAATAAAGAGCCTTGAAAGAGCTTCGGATCGCTACCCTGTCTGCACCGTTGCGGAGCAGAAGCGATAAAAGTATCCGGGCTTTCGTAGCGTTCAACATGCCGCCGGGCAAGAGCCCGGCTTTGATCAGGTCAATTTCGGCTCCTTCATATCCGTAGGTTGTGCGTAATATTTCACCTGCGGAGACGCGGGATGTGAAGACAGTTGGCATATGCTCGGCAAGCACCTTCAGATCAGGCATCATGACGGCGGGCACATGACCGGCGCCCTGACCCTCAATAACAAGTCCCTGATATCCGGTATTTTCAACGGCCTTCAACATGGCCAGATCGTCTGTTCCGGCAATTGATAATATGCAGACCGGGCAATGCCTGGCATTTTGATCAAAACCAATATGCTGCTGACGTGATAATCGGGTAGTGATGACGGTGCGGCCTTCCATGACCCTGCCAACAGGCCCTGCATTGGGAGAAATAAACGCCGCAACATCGGATGTGTGGCCCTTGATTACATATCGTGCCGCGTGGATGGTATCATTCGCGACCGCCAGAACCCCCATATTATGGGCAGTGCGCGAGGCGGCAACCCGACATGCCGCCAACAGGTTGGCAGGCCCGTCGGGACTGGGCATTTCCGGGTGGCGCATGGCGCCTGTTATAACTACAGGCTTTTTCTGCCGCAGAACAAGATCAAGGGTAAAGGCCGTTTCAGAGAGGGTATCTGTGCCCTGGGTGACGACGACGCCATCATAGCCGGCGTCCAGCGTCGCTTCAATCTCATGCGCAAGAGCGAGAATATCATCCATAACCAGGTTGACACTGGCCAGTTTCCGGAACGCCTTGCAGTCAATATTAAATTCGTTTGCCAGATCCGGTACGGCGTCAATCAGGTCGGTGGCGTCAAGTGCCGGTGTGACTCCGCCACTGGCGTCGCGCTTCATGGCGATGGTGCCCCCCAGGCTGAAGATCATCACTTTGGATTTTGACATGCCAGCTCCCTGATAGAATTTCCTGCAAGCTTTTACAGGGTAGCGGTTATGGGGGCAAGATCAAAACCGGTTCCTGTCATGTGGTGCCATAAAGTCGGGTGATGGTCCAACGGGTACAATGCCAGACGGGTTCAGGTTGGCATGACTGCCATAATAATGACGCTTGATATGGTCCATGTTTACGGTCCCGGCAACGCCCGGGATCTGGAAAAGCTCGCGCGTGAAGGCCCAAAGATTGGGATAATCCATGATTTGTCGTTTATTGCATTTAAAATGCCCGTGATAGACCTCGTCAAAACGGATCAGGGTGGTGAAGAGACGCCAGTCCGCTTCGGTTAAGGTGCTGCCTGCCAGATAGCGTTGTGTGGAGAGCGTATTTTCGGTCCTGTCGAGGGCATCAAACAATGTGTTCACAGCCTCGTCATAGGCGTCTTGTGTTGTTGCAAAGCCGGCCTTGTATACGCCATTGTTGATATTGTCATAAACGTCAGCGTTCACCCGGTCGATTTCCGCCCGCAGATGTTCCGGGTAATAGTCACCCGGTGTGGCCCCCTGGCGATCAAATGCAGTATTGAACATGCGGATGATTTCGGATGATTCATTGCTGACAATGGTGTTTTTCTTTTTATCCCAAAGGACGGGCACAGTAACGCGGCCGGTGTAATCCGCTTTTGCATTTGTATAAACCTGATGCAAAAAATCAGCATGGTTTACGGTATCAGGTATGACACCGTTACCTTCCGCAAAGGTCCATCCATCCTCGCCCATATGGGGATGGACAACGGATAGCCCGATCATGTTTTCAAGGCCCTTGAGGTTGCGAAAAATAATTGTTCTGTGCGCCCAGGGACAAGCACAGGATATATACAGATGATATCTGTTGGCTTCGGCCTTGAATCCGGCTGACCCGGTTGGCCCGGCGTCGCCACTGGCGGTAACCCAGTGACGAAATCCCGCATCCTGACGCTTGAATTTGCCCCCGGTACTTTTGGTGTCATACCAGACATCGTGCCATTTGCCGTCAATCAGTTTACCCATTTGGATTCTCCGGACTTGCGTTTGTATCAAGGAAGGTCATGCTGAAACCTTGGCTGCAATTTTTGCAACATGTGCACCCTGGGAACGGGCAAGGTTTAGTTCAATTGTTGACGGGGTTCTGGAGCCGTCAGCACCGGCAATAGTGCCTGCACCATAGGGTGAGCCGCCCTTTACTTCACTAATATCTGCCAGCTCTGCGGCGGAATAAGGCAGGCCGACAATCACCATGCCATGGTGCAGCAGCGTGTTGTGAAAAGACGTAATAGTGGTCTCGTTGCCGCCGCCGGTGCCGGTTGAAACAAAGACACTGCCGACCTTCCCGATCAAGGTGCCATTCATCCACAGCCCGCCGGTCTGGTCAAGGAAGTTCCGCATTTGGGACGACATATTGCCAAAGCGTGTGGGCGTGCCAAAGATAATGGCGTCATAATCTCCAAGTTCCTGCGGGGATGCGACGGGGGCCTGCTGGTCCAGTTTTATGCCTGCCTTTTTTGCGGCTTCTTCCGGTATGATCTCGGGCACGCGCTTGACGACAGCTTCCACGCCATCAACAGACGTCACGCCTTCGGCAATTGCGGACGCCATTTTTTCGATATGGCCATAGCTGCTGTAGTAGAGAACGAGTACTTTGGTCATGATAAAACCTCTTTCAATCAGTGTTGATATTGAAAGAAGTTTACAAATGTATTTTAGAATTAACAATTAGGGTATTGTTGAAATAATTGTTCAGTAAAAAAGAACAATTAAGCCCAGCTATCCCACACAGGATCCGGGCCAAACCAGTCGGACAGAAAATCGACCAGTGTGCGGACTTTTGCAGACAGATGCCGATTGGGTGGATATACCGCGTAGATATTGTGGGGGGAGGTTTCGAAATCGGCGAGCACCTGTACGAGTTTCCCGGTCTTCAGATCGGGTGCGACTATGAATGTCGGCGCGTTGTAAATGCCAAGTCCGTCCAAGGCTGCTATTCTCAGAACATCACCATTGTTCACCAGCAGGCTGCCAGAAATGGAAACTGTTAACGGTTTGCCATTGTCATCCAGTGCCCAGTCATTGCCGGTACGCAAAAGACTGTATGACAGGCAATTGTGTTTGCTCAGGTCCCTTGGGTGCAGGGGGGTTCCGTACCGGGAAAGATAGTCGGGCGATGCACATAATGCCTGTCGCGATGTTGTTATTTTTCTGGCAATCAGCGTCGAGTCAGAAAGTTGGCCAATGCGGATGACCAGATCCAGGCCTTCTTCAATAACATCGACGTAGCGGTCGGCAAGGGAAAGCTCAACCTTGATATCCGGCCAGGATTTCATAAAAGATGTAATGGCAGGCGCCAGATGATTAATGCCAAAACTGACACCGGCATTTATGCGCAATGTACCGCGGGGCTCAACCTGCAGATTTTGTATTTCAAGCTCTGTTTCTTCGATCTGGGCCAGTATATTGATGCATCGATCACGGTAAGCCTGACCGGTTTCTGTCAGGCTCAGTCGGCGCGTGGTCCGGTTAAGCAAACCGGTGCCAAGGTCAAGTTCAAGATCGCTGATATATTTGCTGACAGCGGATTTTGCCATGCCCAGCCTGTTTGCTGCTCCGGTAAAGCTTTGCTCGTCAGCGACGGCAACAAATACTTTCATGGCATTCAGCTTGTCCATGTGACGCCTTTTTTATTCTTTAATTATGTACAATGAATAAAATAAATATATTATTGTTCTTGTATTATATAATCAGGCATTTGTCATGCGGATATTTGGAGTTACAGGCTGGAAGAACGCGGGCAAGACCACCCTTGTCATTGGTCTGGTTGCTGAACTTGTTTCACGCGGGGTGAAAGTTGCGACCCTGAAGCATGCGCATCACAATTTTGATACCGACAAGGAAGGGACGGACAGTTTCCGCCACCGGGCAGCGGGGGCGTGTGAAGTGCTGGTCTCGTCGGCCAACCGCTGGGCCATGATTCACGAACTGGAGGGAAGGGTTGAACCAGACCTGGGTGACCTTCTGGCCAAGTTTGCATCGCCTGATATTGTTATTATCGAAGGCTACAAGACATCGCGCCATCCCAAGCTGGAAGTGGCTGCGCCCGGACAGACAGAAAAGCTTATTGTCTTCAGTGACAAAACCATTCTGGCTGTCGCTGCTGACCATCAGATATCGGGGCTGGACCTGCCGGTGTACAGGCGGGACGATATTGTAAAAATAGCGGACCTTGTGCAGGAGAAGGCACAGCCTTTCTGCAATCTTTAGATATGATAGCCCATGTCGGGCGCAAGGCGCAGTTTGCTCCTGACAAAAGTGCCGCTGCCACGCGCGATTTCTTCATTATGAGAATCGGTCAGGGTCGCTTCGCAAATAAACGTGCTGCCGGTCTGCTTTACGACCCGCCCGCGCGCAATCATTTCACCTTCACTGATCAGGCCGGTCAGATAAATATTAAAATTCGCCGTCAGGGCGAAATGCTCGGGCATCAGGGAATTCGCCGCGAAAAAGCAGGCGTCATCCAGTGCCTTGAAATAAATGGAACCATGAACAGAGTTGGCCGCGTGAAAGTATTTTGTCTTCACAGGTAGGCGTAATTCCGCTGCGCCGTTGGAAACCTTCATGACCGGATCATAATAGGCGTTCACGGGCAGCGCTTCGTACATCTTTTCCAGGGCCCGGAAGTGTTTTTGCTGGTCCGTCATCGGGCAACCCCTTTTAACGGGACAGCCAGTGCGGCACATTCCGCGTGGCGATAACAATCGACCATATGATCATTTATAATGCCCACGGCCTGCATGAAGGCATAGCATATTGTCGGGCCGCAGAAATTAAAACCGCGTTGTTTCAAGGCCTTGCTCATGGCTTTCGAGGCGGGCGAATCAACGGCGACATCCTTCATGCTTCGGGGATGATTGATCAGCATCTGGCCATCTGTAAACTGCCAGATGAAATCCCGAAAGCTGCCCGTTTCTTCCATGATTTTTAAATAGGCCTGCGCACTTTTGACGCTGCTTTCAATCTTCAGGCGGTTCCGCACGATGCCTGCGTCCTGCATCAGGGATTCGATCTTTTCGGGGCCGTAACGCGCTATTGTTTCGGGGTTGAAGCCATCAAAAGCGCGTCGGAAATTATCGCGTTTCCGTAAAATTGTGATCCACGACAGACCGGCCTGAAAACCGTCAAGCAGCAATTTCTCGAACAGGGCGCGGTCATCATATTCCGGCACACCCCATTCCGTGTCATGATATTCGACATAAACCGGATCGGTGCCGGGCCAACTGCAGCGACCGGGGGATGTGTTTATTGTCGTCATGATGCTGCCACCAGATGATCAAGATATTCAGGGATGATTACTTTAACACTGGAACCTTCGCACAGGCAGGTTGTGTCTGGGGTGATGTCGTCCAGACGGATCAACGCCATACCCCTGTTCCCAAGCCCGGAGCGCATCAGGCCAATTTCTTTCGTGCCGTTCATGATGGGGGAATCAGGTGCCGGTAGCGCCCCTGTGATTTCAACAGGCAGAAGACGTTTGCGCACTTTGCCGCGATGTTTCATCCGGGCTGTCAACTCCTGACCGACATAACAGCCCTTGGCGAAGTCCACGCCGTTCAATTCTTCCATATTGCCTTCAAGGATCAGGGTCTTCTCAACCTGAAAATCGCGGGACGCATCCGGAATACCAAGCTCCAGCCGTAGCTGATCATAATCTTTGTCGGTGCCTGCAGGCATGTCTGCGCGGGGAAGGATTGCCCGGTTGCCGAGAGACTCATGGCGCGGATCACGATATGTGATCAGAGAATCCGGGACGTTATCATCGTGCATGGCGATCACTCCCAGCGTATCGGTTTCGTCTTTAATGTCAGCCTTTGCCCGCAGGCGGTACATCATCAGGCGTCGCACGAGGTCAGAACGCCGGTCTGCTTCACAATCCAGATAAAGCGTATCGCCGCTGGCTGCGATAATGAAATCATGCAGATACTTGCCTTGCGGCGTGAGCAGGGCCGCATAGATTGCGCGTTCATCGCTGACTTTATTCACATCATTTGTAATGATGCCCTGCAGAAATGAGCGGGCATCAGGACCGGAAAGTGATATGACGCCGCGGCTGGGCAAGGCGATGGTGGTGCTGTTACTGAAAGCCATAAAATGTCCCTGATCGGAATGAATGTTTATATCTGAAATAAGGTAGCAGTGTCAGTTTGACAAGGGACGCTTACTTTCCTATGGATACTACTTAAGTTTTTTCCACTTTATTGTATAAATCCGGTGTTCGGAAAATCAGTGGAAAGTAATCAGGACAGAATTCATGACCCAGTCGTTCGACCTTCTTGTTAAAGGTGCCACCTGTGTTTCACATGCCGGTACCGGCATTGCAGATGTCGGTGTGCTGGGGGGGAAGACACTGGCAATCGGAGACCTGAAAGCGTCGTCCGCTGCAAGGGTTATTGATGCCAAAGGTCTGCATCTGTTGCCCGGTGTGATTGATACACAGGTTCATTTTCGCGAGCCGGGGGCTGAGCCGAAAGAAGACCTTGAAACAGGCAGCCGGGCGGCTGTTCTGGGGGGTGTGACGGCGGTCTTTGAAATGCCGAACACAAAACCGACCACAACAACGGCGGCGGCACTGGCGGACAAGGTCTCGCGAGCGACCAACCGGATGTGGTGTGATTTTGCCTTTTATATGGGGGCCTCTGATGAAAATGCCGATCAACTCGGTGAACTTGAAAATGTGCCGGGTTGTTGCGGGATTAAGGTATTTATGGGGGCATCAACCGGTGATCTGCTGGTTTGGCGTGACGAGCCGCTGGAGCGGGTTCTGAAAAGCGGGCGACGCCGGGTCGCCATTCATGCCGAAGATGAAGAACGCTTGAGAGAGAGAAAGCATATTTCCGAAAGTGGCGGTGTTGAAAACCATCCGGTCTGGCGCGATGACGAGACAGCATTACGCGCAACGAAGCGTGTGCTGGCGCTGGCCCGGCGTCACAATCGTCGGGTGCACATATTGCATGTGACCACAGCAGAGGAAATGGAACTACTGGCCCATTACAAGGATATTGCGTCAGTCGAGGCAACGCCTCAGCATCTCACGCTGACGGCACCGGATTGCTATGAGCGGATTGGTACATTTGCACAGATGAACCCGCCAATTCGAGAGGTGCGCCATCGTGACGGTCTGTGGAAAGCAGTTGCTGCCGGGATTGTTGATGTGATCGGGTCGGACCACGCACCGCATTTGCGTGAAGAAAAAGCCCGTCCTTACCCGCAAAGCCCGTCGGGTATGCCGGGCGTGCAAACCCTGCTGCCCCTGCTGCTTAACCATCTGAATGAAGGCCGGTTAAGTCTGGAGCAACTTGTTGATCTGACCAGCGCGGGCGCTTTGCGTTTGTTTAATCTGGCAGGCAAAGGTCGGCTGGCTGTGGGATATGATGCGGATTACACACTGGTTGACCTGAAAAAGAGCTGGACCATTGAAGAGGACTGGATCGTCAGTAAATGTGGCTGGACACCCTTTGCCGGGATGAACATCACTGGCCAACCGGTTGGCACCATTATCCGGGGTGCACAGGTCATGTGGCAGGGCAAACTTGCTGACAAGGCACAGGGCCAGCCCATCAGATTTCAGGAAACGCTGGGGGCCTGATTGATCGGAATTTATCCGTCTCCTGAAATAATAGCGTCTTGTCATCTTTTCGCAACGGGATTGAAAAATACCTGGATGGGTTACATGATCCTGTCCAATATGGTCTGCATGCTTGACGAATAAGCATTTGCTTATTAAGCTTTGAAAACATTCACCAATTTTTCTCCCTGGGACTTTTAAAACCCATAATATATACCGGCTTCTCCTTGTGCGGACACCGTACAACACAGATCAAAATGATTGTGCCGGCGACCGAACAAGACGGATCTGGAATATGAAAAATCTATTTGTAGCCTTCATGCTTGTTATCGGAGGTTCGCTTCTGGCTGGTCATTCCGCCCAGTCGCAGTCGCTCGAACTTGTCGTTTCGAAAGGCGAGTTGGAAGACACTGTCAGGCCGCAGGTGCCGTCTGTCTATGAATATGTCGGCATGGAAATTGGTGATATTGAAGACAAGAGCAAGGGAATGGCTGTCATTCAGCAGGTTTCTCTTCAGTTGCAGCTTAAGGCAAGGGAAAGTCTGTACCGCCAAACAGGGGTGCAGAACGGTAAAGTCTTGCTGGTAACCCAGGCCAAGAAAGGGGATGTAGTTTCAGTAGCCGCCATTGCGATTGTGGCCAAGGTCATGGGGCATACACAAATGCAGGTGGTGATCCCGCCATCCAGAGATGCCGGCGTGCCCCTGACAAACTATCAGCCAAATACATATGTTATCGGCGAGCCCGGTTCGGTTGCTCAGGCCGCCAGTCAGGCCGCGCCTTCTGTGGCGCCCCCGACGGTTGCGACAAACAATTCGACCGCGCCTGCGGCTTCTGCATCAGATGCGTTGCAGCAGCTTATGGATATTGCAAACAGGAATGGCGGTGTCTGGGGGGTGCAGGGTGATCGGTCTTATAATAACACACCGGTCATTCTGAAAAACCTGGTCCTGGAAAGCCCCGGGGTTTTGACAGGAGTGATCCAGCATCCATATCCAATTCTGGAAAACCCGTTCAAGCTGATGGGGCAGGCTGGCCAATATACCATGCAGGTCATTACGGCCCCGATCTCGTCCGAGGGAATTCGCTCTGCCCTGTATCCGATGCAGGTCAAGGATAAGAGGCTTACGTCGCGCGGAGGGCCGGAATTCCCCCTGCGTGCTGAAGAGAGCGCTGCCATCGAAAAGGATTTTGCCCGCACGTTACGGCCCTGGAAGTATGATGGGAAGTTAACGGATTATGCGCAGGTTTTCGGGCGACTGATCAATATTGACACGCTGGAAGTGGCGAGCGACTCCTGGATTTCTGTTCTGGCCGGGCCAGTGGCCAATCTGGATGTCCGCTACTGGTCGCCCGGTTTATATGAGCTGACCACGCCCCCTTACGGCGCCTATGGGGCAAGCAATATCCAGACGCTGGAATTGGGGCAGCGCAAGCCGATCGCGCCTTTAAGGGAAACAACCGGAGATGTCTGGGTGTCACAGGATGTTGGCACATATGTCAGGCTTCGCGGTGGAGACCTTTGGAAAGGGACGATTGACTGGCAGAATAATACCACCGGTAAAGAAGTAAATCTGACGCAGATTGGTTTGCTGAACAAACTTCAACCCATCGCCTGGTGTGGGTCAAATTTCTATTTCCACAATTTTGAAGCAACCGGGAAACCCATTCTGCGCATCAATACCGATACAGGTGACTTTACCGAACTGCCCGAACAAAAAGCACTAAATCGCAACGTAAAGGGCAGTCCGGACGGACGTTTTCTTTTTGCCAGCTTTGGGCGATTTGACTATTCCGAAAGCGGGGCAGTTAATCCATTGTATGTGTATAACTGCCGGACCGGTGAATCTTTCACCATGGAAGCGCAGATTGATGAGCGCCGTTATATAGGCAAGGATAAAGTTGACCCGATCCCAAAGACGATTGAGCCCAAAGCGTGGATCAGCGAGAGCATATTTTATACCGACATTGGCTGGTATGATCTGGCTAAACGCAAGCGCACCCTTTTTATTGATATGCCGGCGATTGTGAAAGCACTTCCTTATGAAGCACGGGCGTACAGATATATTCAGATGCCAGGCGGGGAATATCTGGACGTGACGATGGACGGGCTGGACCGTCCCCGAACAGACAAAGAAAGAAATCCGCCAATTGTGGAAAAGCGTTATCGTATACACCGTGACAGTGGTGAAGCGGTGGAGCTGCCTATTGAGCCTGGCATCCATTATAAAGGTCATAGCAATCTGAATATCACCTGGGTTGATGTGAACCGATATGTGGTCTCACGCAACAAGGGCGGGCTAAGTGAGGTCGGCACCTGGCTGTATGATATCCGTACGGGCAAACACAAACAGCTGACCCGGTTTTTCCACAATGACAGAACCTATGCCGAAAATGCCCTGTTCACATCAGAAGCCAATGCCCAATTCATGACGCCGCGGTATGTGACAAATCAGTATCTGGTCTTGCCTCAGCGAAACCGGATTATGTTCAGTACAACACGCGGTCAGGTGGATGAACTGATCAGTGTGTCCCTTGATGGCGGTGATCCTGTCTCCAGCCAGTTGGCTGTAACAAAAGGGACGAATGGCAAAAGATTGCGGCTGGTTTATCCATATCCGGTGAGCCTGCCTTTGAAGATCATACCATCATCAGCCGGGGCGTCGTCACAACCTGCGCCGTCATCGCAGGCTGTTCCGCCGGTTGCGGCCGATATGCAATCAAATACATTGTCTTCACTTGAGCTGGAGGGGCAGAAAGTAAAAGAGAAATGCTTTGCGAGCTCTTCAATGAGGCAGGCATATGATTGTAGCTGTTATGCAGATATCTATATGAAAAACCGCCAGAAACTGGGGCCAGATGCAGATGAGCAGTCTGTAAGAGTGGCCTATCAGGGAGAGTGCACAAATATTCCCGAATTCAAGCGGCAGCAATATACGAATTGCATGAGTTCAAGCAAGAATATCACGAACCAACATCAGCAAAAGATTGAGCAGGAGCCTTATTGTCGTTGCGTTTCAGAAAAGGCTGGTGAGCTTTATGCTGGCAAGCCAGGCAAGGAAACGCTTGACGGCAAGCGGACGTCAATTATGATCGCGATGGCGCATTGCAGAAAAACAGGAACGTATAACTAACGCAGAATTGCGGGCCGTGATGTCACGGCTCGCAGACCACCGGTCTGGTGGACGGCTGTAAATCCCCGGTTTGGTGCCGGTTAGTGCAAAGTCAGGTTCACATCCGGGAAGCGCAGATCGTCGGCTGTAATCAGTCCCGTCGACGCGACTTTTACCGAATGCAGCTTGCCGTCCAGATTGCTTTCCCAGAAATCCAGAAAGCGCTTCAGGATAGGAAATTTGGGGGCAAGGTCCAGTTCCTGCCATAAATAACTTTGAAGAAGTTTGGGATGGTCCGGCATGTGATAGGTAATCTCTGCCAGCGTCAGCCGATAGCCCTCAACCCATAATCTATTGTCACCCATGTTAACAACTCCTGTACTTCGGGAAATCCCGAGGCGTTAGATACGCGAGAGCCAGAAGCCTGATCCGACGGGCGGACAGCGATCTGGCGCCAGGAGATATCAGCGGTTAGCCAGAATGCCGAGCAAGTCGAATTCGGTTGTAACCCTCGAACATCATTGTAAGTGCATGAAAAAATTTAGGCAATTACCTATTGTCATAAATTTTTAACGTGCCCTGGCGTCATTTAACTGACACAAGTACGCGCTTGCATGCCCTTGCATGATGTGATCTACAGTCTACGCCGCTAAATATTTACGTTTGGCTAATATAGAATAAGACAGGTCAATAACGTATATGGACTGGATTGATTTTGGATGGGGAATATTAATAGGGGTCGCGGTTGCTGCGCCTATTGGACCTGTCAACATTATCTGCCTGCAACGCACGCTTCAATCAGGCGTGCTGGTCGGTTTCCTCAGCGGCCTTGGTGCTGCCGTAGGCGATAGTGTGTTTGGTTTTGTCGCGGCCTTTGGGGTGACGACCGTTTCGGAGTTCCTGTTTTCTCACGAGCAGATGTTGCAGACTGCGGGAGGACTTTTCCTGTTGGGGCTTGCCATCCACATATGGCGCGAACATCCACATATCGAGGTGCCAAAGCGCCGTGCAACGGTGCAAATTGCGCGCACTTTTATCACAACCTTTGTGCTGACCATCACCAACCCGATGACCATTTTGGGTTTTCTCGCGATATTTGCGAGCGCGGGGCTGGGGCGTGTCGGGGATAATCTGGGGTCAGCGTCGCTGCTGGTGGCAGGTGTGTTTACAGGATCAGCGCTGTGGTGGCTGACGCTCACAGGCGGTGTCCGGTTGCTGAAGGGCAGACTGAATGATAGCCATTTACTGGTCATCAATCGAACCTCGGCAGTGATTATTGTTATTTTTGGCCTTTTTGCCTTGGGCCGGAATTTCGTATGAGGGTTATGGTCTTCTGCCCCAGGCGATAAAATGTCCGTTCCTGAAATCCGGCTTGCCATATAGAAACGGCTGACCTTCCGGTGTTTCCACGGCCCCCCCGGCGGCTTGCAGAACAGCGTGGCCTGCTGCGGTATCCCATTCCATGGTCGGGCCAAATCGTGGATATATATCTGCTTCACCGGCGGCAACCAGACAGAATTTCAACGAGCTGCCTGCAGCGCGTATATTGACAATCTGATGACGTTCGAGAAACGCGTTTGTGGCGTCATTGCGGTGCGACCTGCTGGCAACAGCCGTGATGTCGCCCTTGACGGATTTCCGAACGCTGAGTCGGGTGGGGGATGTCCAGTGACCATTTTCGTCCTTGGTCTGGACGACAGCATAATCTGGTGCTGACGCCAGAAACAGGCGCTCTACCGCCGGGGCATAAACGACCCCAATAACAGGTTTGCCATCACTGATGAGGGCAATGTTTACTGTAAAATCACCGTTTCTGTTGACGAACTCCCTGGTCCCGTCCAATGGGTCGACCAACCAGAAAGAGCTTCCGACGCTTGATGGCCCTTCGCCCGCTGACATGCTTTCTTCTGCGACGATGGGAATATGCGGTGTAATTTCTTTCAGGCCTGCAATTATAATTTTTTCTGCAGCACCATCGGCTTGAGTGACCGGTGAATTGTCATCCTTGTGGTCAACTGTAAAGTCGCTCGAGTAGATTTCCATTATTTTGTCGCCGGCATCCAGCGCCAGCAGGCGGATGCGGGTTGCAATTGTATCTAATTCAGGAACAGGATGACTTGATAAAGGCATGGAAGACGCTTTCGTTATTCAGGTGCGCAGACGCTATTTTTCGTTGATTTCCGTTAATTCGGCAGTGTCGCTCAGGATCAGTTTTTTGCCCGCATGTTCAAAATTAACCGTTATCCGCTGACCATCAGCCGATTGTACCTGGCCGGTTCCCCATTCGGGCCGGGATTTAAGAACAACCCTCATGCCCGGGGTAAAATTGACATTCATCAAGATTAATCCTAGAAATTCCGGTTCATCACCTGTCGTGTCGTACATGCTGATACATTGCTTGTAAAGCCGGACAATTAACTAAAGGACTCCATTACATGCCAAATTCAATGACCGAAATCGATTTTGCCGCTCTTCTGTGTTCGCGGTTGTGTCATGATCTGGTGAGTCCTGTCGGTGCACTGTCCAACGGTATTGAAATACTGGCGGACGAAGATGATGAAATGATGCGCACAGAAGTTCTGAAGCTTCTGGAACAAAGTGCAACCCAGACAGCCAGTAAACTGCAGTTTTTTCGTTTGGCATTTGGTGCCGCTGGCGGCTTTGGTGAGACCATTGATTGTCGCGAGGTTGAGGGTGTGTTGCGAAACTTCTATCAGGCGAGCAAGGTGGAAGTCGACTGGCAGGTGAATTCAGCCAAATTGAGTAAGGTCGTCTTGAAGGTTGTTCTGAATTTTTGCCTGCTGCTTGGTGAAGCACTGGTGCGGGGGGGAACCTTGAGAATATCCGTTAGCGAAGAGCCCGGGGTCTGTGTCGCCGAAGTTTCAGCCCGGGCCGAAAAGATTATCCTGTCAGAAAAAATTCCGCAGGCCTTGTCGGGTGGACTGGCCCATGACCAGATTGATCCGAAAGCGGTACCTGCGCAGCTTGCCTTCAATGTGGCATCCGGAGCCGGTGTGAAGATTGACGTCAATAATGCTGACCCGGAGCATATTCTGTTCAGGGCAAAATTCCCGCTTTAGACAAGGCATGGATCACATATAAGTTGGTCCCGCCGACCTGTAGGTTACCCGTAAAGCATTTCTATTTTTGGTGGCAAATCCACTTTACAGCTTTTTAACCTATTTATCCGATGCTTTACGAAATCGGATATTAGCCTTTCTTGCATAGTCCGGACAGGCGAAAGGAACAAGCTGACATGGATGATTTGTTAAATGAATTTTTGACGGAAACAGCAGAAAGCATTGATGTTGTTGACGTTGAACTTGTCACACTGGAACGCGATCCTAATAATAAGGGTGTTCTGGACAATATTTTTCGGCTTGTTCATACGATTAAGGGGACTTGTGGTTTTTTGGGCTTGCCCAGACTTGAAGCGGTCGCGCATGCATCAGAAAATATACTGGGAAAATTCCGGGATGGCGAAATCAAGGTAACGCCTGATGCGGTATCCCTGATTTTACAGTCGCTTGACAGGATTAAGGAAATACTTGCCGGACTGGAAGCTACAGAAGCCGAGCCGGACGGGGACGATAGCCAGATTATTGCGGCGTTGAACGCCTTTGCGGCGAATGGTAGCGCCGGACCCGTTCAGGAAGAAGAGATTGCCGCCCCGGAACCCGCGGCGGAAGAGCTTCCGCAAATACTGGAAAGCAAGGGCACGCGACCCGGCGAAGTTTCTCTGGAAGAACTGGAGGCTGCTTTTGCGGCGGCACCCGGACCTGACGATGAGGAGATCGAGGCGCAGGATGTTGTGCTGGAAGAGGCTGAGCCTGAAGCAGAAGCTGTGATTGAAGCTGTGGCAAAGCCTGTAGAGGCGCCAAAGGCCAACAATGAAAACTCGATCTCGAACCAGAGTATCCGGGTGAATGTCGACCTGCTGGAAGGCCTGATGAATATGGTGAGTGAACTGGTGCTCACCCGCAATCAACTGCTCCAGATGCTGCGCCGAAACGGCGAAACGGAATTTGCATTGCCTTTGCAGCGGCTGAGCCAGTGTACCACCGAGTTGCAGGAAGGTGTTATGAAGACCCGGATGCAGCCAATCGGCAATGCCTGGGCCAAACTGCCACGCATTGTCCGTGATCTTTGCATGGATCTGGACAAGAAAATTGATTTGCAGATGCTGGGCGCGGATACCGAGCTGGACCGTCAGGTTCTGGAGCTTATCAAGGATCCGTTGACCCATATGGTGCGTAACTCCGCGGACCATGGCGTTGAGGACCCTGCGACACGTAAAAAGCAGGGCAAGGCTGAAACCGGCACCATCCGATTGAATGCTTTTCATGAAGGCGGCCATATCATCATCGAAATTACAGATGATGGTCGGGGGCTTGCGGTTGAAAAGCTGAAGGAAAAGGCGCTTAAAAACAAGCTGGCCACACCTGCTGAACTGGCGGATATGACGGATCAGCAAATCCAGAAGTTTATTTTCCACGCCGGGTTCTCCACAGCCGAAAAAGTAACAAGCGTATCCGGTCGCGGTGTTGGCATGGATGTTGTGCGCAGCAATATTGAGAAAATAGGTGGCACAATTGACCTGAAATCCACGGAAGGCAAGGGGACAACCTTCCTGATCAAAATTCCGCTGACGCTGGCCATTGTGGCGGCGCTGGTTGTTAAGTGCGGCGAAGAACGGTTTGCGATTCCCCAAATCAGTGTGCTGGAACTGGTGCGCGCCAGCGGTGATTCTGAACACAAGATTGAAAAGATCAATCAGACACCGGTGCTGCGCCTGCGGGATCGGCTGCTGCCACTGGTCCATCTGAACAGTGTTCTGGGCCTTAGCAAGGCCCCTGTGGAGAGTGGCGATCGCGAGGAAGATAATGCTGTTGTATCCGGTGGCGATGAATATATTGTCGTGACGCAGGTCGGCTCGTTCACATTCGGCATTGTGGTTGATCAGGTCTTTGATACTGAAGAGATTGTGGTCAAACCCGTTGCCCCCATATTGCGCGATATTCCAATTTATTCCGGCAACACTATTCTGGGCGATGGCGCTGTCATTATGATCCTTGATCCAAATGGTATTGCGTCTCAGGCCGGGAATGTGATGGCGGATGTAGACCATACTGCTGCGCAGGCTGTGCAGGCTGCCTCAAAAGATATGAATGCAGAATCGATGTTGCTGTTCAGGGCAGGGGAAGGGGCTCCGAAAGCGGTGCCTTTGTCCCTGGTTGCCCGATTGGAAGAAATCAAGGTCGAGACGATCGAAAAATCAAATGGCAACTGGGTTGTGCAGTATCGCGATCAGCTTATGCCTCTGACATTCATTGATAATAGTTACACCTTTAAGGAAGTTGGACGTCAGTCTGTATTGGTGTTCGCGGAGGGCGAGCACACTATGGGTCTGGTTGTCGACGAGATTGTCGATATTGTTGAAGAGCATTTGAATATTGAGCTGACGGCGGACAGCGAAGGATTACTGGGAACAGCCATCATCAATGGCAAGGCTACCGAAGTGATTGATGTGTCGCATTATCTGTATGCCACATTTGGAAACTGGAGCAGTGAGCGGACGGGCACAACCGATTACGACGAACAGCGTCGCATTCTGATGGTTGATGACAGCCCGTTTTTCCAGAATATGTTAAAGCCGCTGCTTAAATCCGCCGGGTATGTTGTGACGGCAGTAGCGGGCGGCGAAGAAGCGCTGGCATTGCGCGAAAAAGGTGAGAACTTTGACCTGATCATCAGCGATATTGAAATGCCGGGCATGGACGGCTTCGAACTGGCGAGTGAAATTCGCAGTGATGGTTCGTGGCAACAGGTTCCCATGCTGGCGCTGTCTACCCATGCCACGCCAAAGTATTTTGATCGCGGTCGGGATGTTGGGTTTAACAATTATGTCAAGAAATTCGATCGGATTGCCCTGCTTGCGGCACTGGATGAACAATTTGCCCGTCAGGGAGATGCTGCATGACCAATCAGACAATAAAATCGATTCTGACACGGGAAAAGAGTGACGCTGCAATGGTCAATGCGGATTTTGTCACGGTGCGTCTTGCCGGGCAGCTTCTGGGCGTTCCTGTTTTATCTGTTCATGACGTGTTGTCACCGCAGAAAATTACTCATATTCCCCTGGCGCCAGACGCTGTTGCCGGCGTGTTGAACCTGAGAGGTCGAATTGTCACAGCCATTGACCTTCGTCGTCGACTGGGGATGGAGCCCAGAGAAGACAATGAAAAGGAAATGAGCATTGTCGTTGAATTTCATGGGGAGCCATACAGTCTGCAAATTGATAGCGTTGGAGAAGTGTTAACTCTTGCCAATGCAACGTTCGAGCGTAACCCCGTAACGCTGGATGCAAAATGGCAGTCTGTGTCTGCCGGGGTTTACCGGCTGGATGGTGAATTGCTGGTTATTCTTGATGTTGACCGGTTGCTGGACTTTGGTGCGCAGGCTGCAGCGTGATGTTGGCTTGCCCGCAGGGCCCGAGTTTTTATGTTATTGAAGTAAAAGGAGTTATTCAATGAAGTCTTGTCTGGTCGTCGACGATTCACGGGTTATTCGTAAAGTCGCACGTCGTATTCTTGAAGAGCTCAGCTTTGACACGTCCGAGGCCGTTGATGGCAAGGAAGCCCTTGATCATTGTACCGAAGACATGCCGGATGTCATTTTGCTTGACTGGAACATGCCTGTCATGAACGGGCTGGATTTTCTAAAGGCCTTGCGTCAGGCACCGGGCGGGGATGCGCCTGTTGTCGTTTTTTGCACAACAGAAAATGATATGGGGCATATCAGCCAGGCCATATCAGCAGGTGCTGACGAATACATCATGAAACCCTTTGACCGGGAAATCATAGAAGCCAAGTTTGCGCAGGTTGGACTGGTGTAAATCGTGACATCCAATCAGACTGCAGCAGTGAAACCTACGACACCAAAGGCATCAGACCCTTTCAGGGTGTTGGTGGTGGATGATTCAGCCGTTATACGCGGCCTGATCTCGCGCTGGCTTGACGAAGATGAAAATATTTCTGTTGTCGGTACCGCAAGTAATGGTGTCATGGCGCTGAAATATCTTGTCAGTCAAAAGCCGGAAGTGGTCATTCTGGATATCGAGATGCCGGAAATGAGCGGTATGGAAGCGCTTCCCCTGATGATTAAGGAGGTGCCGGATATCAAGGTGATCATGGCATCTACGTTGACCCGCAGAAACGCAGAAATCAGTATGAAAGCCCTTGAGATTGGTGCTGCCGAATATGTTCCAAAGCCGGAAAGCAGCCGGGAGATCAATGCGTCTGCCGAGTTTCGCCAGAGTATTCAATGCAAGGTCAATGCGCTGGGCGCTGCGCTGAGAAAATCTCGAAGCCAGCCTTTGCCAGGCAAGAAATCAGGCTGCTTTGGCAGCGGGTTTAAGGCGGGCAAGATTGTCGCCGAAGTATTAACGTCCGGCAATGCAGGTCAGGTGCTGAGGCGCGCTTCGACGGTGCGGCCGAAGATACTGGCCATTGGAAGCTCTACAGGCGGGCCGCAGGCTCTGCTGGAACTTTTGGGCTCGATTAAGGACAAGCTTACGGTGCCGGTGGTAATCACACAGCATATGCCCGCAACCTTTACCTCAATTCTGGCAGATCATCTGGCGCGGGCAACCGGCAGATCGTGTGCTGAAGCAAGGGACGGAGATCTGTTGGTTGATGGGCAGATTTATGTGGCTCCCGGCGGCTATCATTTGACAGTTGTTCGCCAAAACGGGCAGGTGAAGATTGATTTAAATCAGAAACCGCAGGAAAATTATTGTCGCCCCGCAGTCGACCCGATGTTGCGCAGCGTAGCAGAGGCATACGGTGCTGCCGCACTGGCCATTATTCTGACCGGTATGGGGTATGATGGCAAAAAAGGCGCTGAAGTGCTGGTGGGGGCCGGTGGCACGTTACTGGCGCAGGACGAAGCAAGCAGTGTTGTATGGGGCATGCCTGGTGCTGTTACTGCCGCAGGACTGTGTAGTGCAGTATTGCCTATCGGCGAGATTGGACCATCCGTAATAAAAATGATGTCAGGAGGTGGCCTGTGAGCCCGGATGATTTTACATATCTTAGTACCCTTCTGAAAGAGCGTTCAGGACTTGTTCTGACAAAGGAAAAGGTCTATTTGCTCGAAAGTCGCCTGACACCGCTGGCCCGTAAAAAAGGCTACGAAACGCTGGACGACTTGATTACCGAAGTGCGTTTGCGGCCTCAGGAAATGATGCTGCGAGAGATCACTGAAGCGATGACCACCAATGAGTCTTTCTTTTTCCGCGACAATACGCCGTTTGATATTTTCAAGAATAATATCCTGCCAGCGCTGAGAGAGGCTAAAAAATCGACGAAACACCTGCGCATCTGGTGTGCCGCCGCTTCAACCGGTCAGGAGCCATATTCACTTGCGATGATCCTGAAAGAGCAGGGGCAGATGTGGGCGGACTGGAAAATTGAGATTGTGGGAACCGATATTTCGCAGCAGGTGCTGGACAAGGCCAAGTCCGGTCTGTATTCGCAATTTGAAGTGCAACGCGGGTTGCCGATCAAAATGCTGATGAAATATTTCCAGCAGGTTGGCGAGATGTGGCAGATAGACAGTGCATTGCGTGGCATGGTCGTTTTTAAGGAGTTCAATCTGCTTGAAAGCTTCTCCCTGCTGGGTAAATTTGACGTGATCTATTGCCGTAATGTGCTGATCTATTTTGATCAGGAAACAAAGGGCAAGGTATTGGAACGTATCCGTGGTTCCCTATCCGCCGATGGGGCCCTGTTTCTTGGGGCGGCAGAAACGGTTCTGGGGATTACGGATAAATTCAAGCCGGTTTCAGGTCATCGCGGGCTTTATATACCTTCTGAATCGTCTGCCAGTCCGGCGCTCGCCCCGACAATGCAACAGGCAAGCGCCTGATATTCACCAGGAGAGATGAAAAACCGGCACCCTGACAGTTCAGGATGCCGGTTTTTCGTCGCATTGGAGTGGAGTGGAGTGGAGTTTGGAGGTGTGTGCCGGAATCAGCCGACCGCGACTTCGCTCAGACGGGTGACATTGCCGGATGTTGTTTCTTCCAGATCGCGCAGGACATATCCACGGCCCCAGACGGTTTCAATATAACCCTCGCCGCCCGTTGCCGTCGCAAGCTTTTTGCGCAGTTTGCAAATGAAAACATCAATGATTTTAAGTTCAGGTTCATCCATGCCGCCATAGAGATGATTGAGGAACATTTCCTTGGTCAGGGTGGTTCCCTTGCGAAGCGACAGCAGTTCCAGCATCGCATATTCCTTGCCTGTCAGATGAACGCGCTGACCGTCGACTTCGACTGTCTTGGTGTCCAGATTGACGGCAAGTTTGCCGGTGCGGATAATTGATTCAGAATGACCTTTGGAGCGGCGTATAATGGCGTGGACACGCGCTACAAGCTCTTCCTTGTGGAAAGGTTTGGTCAAATAATCGTCTGCACCAAAGCCCAGACCCTTAACCTTGTTTTCCATCTCTACCATGCCTGAAAGGATCAGGATTGGCGTATTGACCTTTGCAAGTCTCAATTTCTTGAGAACATCGTAGCCATGCATGTCAGGGAGATTGAGATCAAGGAGAATTATGTCATAGTCATAAAGCTTGCCAAGATCGAGACCTTCTTCTCCCAGATCGGTTACATATGTGTTGAAGCCTTCAGATGTAAGCATCAACTCTATGCTTCTTGAAGTAGAAGCGTCATCTTCAATCAGCAGAACGCGCATTCGTTTAACCCCTTAATGATTTGATAAAATTCTGTACCAAGTCGGCATTACTAAACCCATTAACCATATCGAATTATTAACACATTTAGTTAATTTTTTGTAACCAAACCAGAAAAATTTAATTATCTGTTAGTGAGAGTTAATTTTTTATCGCCTGAATGTTTCCGAAATATGGCTTGTTTGCCCTGACATGTGATTGTTACGGCAGTTTTACGGAAACTTAAATTCTTTTGCCCATTATGTCCTCATCAGGCGTATAAGAAGCGCTTTTCAGCTATTGCGTGAGACCTATTTAGTGCAAACACTCCATACTGATCTTGAGAGATTACAGGCGACTGCCTTTTATGGCAGGGTCGCGGCTATTCGTGGCCTGATGGTCGAGGTGGCTGGTGCCGAGCGACATCTGAGTATTGGCGGCCGGGTTGAAATAGAGCCCCGGACGGGCAAGAGGATTATCTGCGAAGTTGTTGGTTTTCAGGATGATCGCGCACTTGTTATGCCCTTTTCCAGTCTGGAGGGCATAGGTGTGGGGTCAAAGGTTTATGTTGCCGACACAGACCCGGTCATTTTTCCCAGCCCGTCGTGGCTGGGCCGTGTCGTGAACGCCATGGGCGAACCTGTGGATGGCAAGGGGCCGCTCGAGAAGGGGGGCAAGGCCTATTCACTGCGCGGTGTGCCGCCAGATGCGCATGCCCGCCAGAGGGTTGGTGCCAAAATTGACCTTGGCGTGCGGGCGTTGAATACTTTTGTGACCTGCTGTGCAGGGCAACGTATGGGTATTTTCGCGGGTTCCGGTGTTGGCAAGTCCGTGTTGTTATCCATGTTGGCGCGCTATACGGCATCAGATGTTGCCATTATTGGTCTGATCGGGGAACGCGGACGCGAGGTTCAGGAATTTATAGAAGACGATCTGGGACAAGAGGGGCTGGCGCGCAGTATCGTCGTTGTTGCGACCTCGAATGAATCAGCATTGATGCGTCGACAGGCTGCTTATCTGACCATGACATTGTCGGAATATTTTCGGGATCTGGATAATCAGGTGCTTTGCCTGATGGACAGTGTGACCCGGTTTGCCATGTCGCAACGTGAAATTGGCCTGTCCGGCGGCGAGCCGCCGGCGAGCAAGGGATACACGCCTACTGTATTTGCGGAATTGCCAAAGTTGCTGGAACGTGCCGGACCCGGCAGCGGGAAAGGCGCGATTACCGGCCTGTTTACCGTGCTGGTGGACGGGGATGATCATAACGAGCCTGTGGCGGACGCCGTCCGCGGGATTCTGGATGGCCACATTGTTCTTGAACGCCAGATTGCGGAGCGTGGCCGTTTTCCGGCGATCAATATTCTGAAATCTGTTTCACGGACGATGCCGGGCTGTAATAGCGATGCCGAGACAGCCCTTATCAGGAAAGCACGTGGATATCTGTCGACCTATAACGATATGGAAGAGATGATCAGGCTGGGGGCCTATCGGCAAGGTGCCAATCCGGAAGTGGATGAAGCTATTCATTATTATCCGGCTTTGGAAGGTTTTTTGACCCAGGCGAAAGAGGAACACACAACCGTTGAGGAAGGGTTTGATATCATGAAGTCGATATTAAATGCTACCCCGCAGGGCGTGCCGCCAAAAAATTAACGAGTATCTGTTAGTTTGTATCAATAATAAAAGTGTTGAGTTTTTAATATGCCAAAAAACAGTGAAACAAAAGGCCTTGATGGCATGATCAGGCTGCACAAGTGGCAGCTTGACGAAAAACGGCGTGAGCTGGCGGGTCTGGAAGCCATGCGCGAAGACCTGTTGCACCGGAAAACATCTTTGGAAGAAGAAATCGCCCGTGAGCAGAAAGTGGCGACAACAGCAGAAGTTTCGTATGCTTATGCAGGGTTTGCAAATGCTGCCATTGTTCGGCGTCGCAAGCTGGAAGGTTCTGTTAGAGAAATTGAACAGACCATCAATAGCAAAAAAGATGAAATTCACGAATCGTTTCAGGAACTGAAAAAATTCGAAATTTTGGCCGAACGTCGTCGAGCGCAGGCGGCGCATACGGCAGCAAAACGGGAGCAGGCCGAATTTGATGAAATATCCCTGAATATTCATCGTCGTGCAAATAATCGCCTGGCAGGGTAGAGCGGGGTCTGTCAGATAGCGACGCTACTTTGGAAACAAGTCATTACTTTTGCCCAGGAACCGGTAAGCGGCCAGACCAATCCATTCGTGAATAGCGAGATCTGCTTCTCGAAGCCTGACGGCAACATCAAGTTTATCGGGGATCAGGCTGGTGGTGCCGGTCTGGTAATCAACCGGATAGGGTAAAACCTGCCAGCCAACCTGGCGAAAAGTCCCAACTGAACGCGGCATATGATAGGCTGATGTCACCAAAATCCATGTTTGTTGCGGATTGGGGGGCAATAATGCGAATGTCCTTGTCGCATTTTCATAGGTATTGACTGAATTGCCTTCGTAAATAAAACGGGCGCCTGAAAAGCCCAGTCCTTCGTGAAATTTCCGTGCGACGTCGGCTTCCGACATGCCAGTATCCGTTTTGACACCCCCCGTGTAGACGACCAGCGCGTCGGGATATTTACGGGCGAGCATGGTGCCAATGGCAAGTCTTTCGCTGGATCCGGTCTGCACGACCTGATTTCGAACCATACTAAGATCCGGTCGTTCAGCACCACCCAGCACGATAATACCATCCACATGGTCTGGCATCCGGTTTTGGGGAGAGGGAAAACGATTCTCAAGCGGGGCAAGCAATAGCCTTCCGGCGGGCAGCATACCGAAGGTTATCATGAGGATAGCTGAAGTGATCAGGAACCGCTTGCCGTACCTTGCATGAAAAACATATATCGCGAGGCCGGACAGCGCCAGAATGGCAATCAGGTTTGAAGGCTGTGCCACGGCCCAAAAGCTCTTGGCGGCAAATTCGTACATGACACCTCCTGATGAGACCGGGCCTAAGAAACGGGAGCGGTTGCTCTCTCTAGCTTATCTTGTGATAAGTCTTGAACCAGTTCACAAAGTTTGGAATGCCTTCCTCGATTGTCGTCGTGGGCTCAAAGCCAATAGCATTCTGGATGGCACTGATATCGGCATAGGTTTCCTTCACGTCACCGTCCTGCATCGGCTCCATGATTTTTTCGGCCTTTTTGCCGAGGCAATCCTCCAGCACTTCGATCATATGAGAAAGCTGTTCTGATCTGTTATTGCCAATATTGTAAACGTGATGCGGTGCTGTTGAATTATTGGCATTGACCCGGCCATCATCAATGGGTGGATTGTCCATCGAGCCAATAACGCCTGTGACAATGTCATCAACGTAGGTGAAGTCGCGACGCATGTCACCATGATTGAAAACATGGATGGGCTTGTTTTTCAGAATGGCATCCGTAAACAGCCAAAGGGCCATGTCGGGGCGCCCCCACGGGCCATAAACAGTAAAGAATCTCAAGCCTGTCTGGGGCATGCGATACAAGTGAGCATATGACTGGCTCATCAGTTCGTCAGCCTTTTTTGTTGCAGCATACAGCGAAACAGGATTGTCCACCCGGTCGGTTGTCGAAAAAGGCATTTCAGTATTGCCGCCGTAAACCGAACTGGAACTTGCATAGACCAGATGTTCAAAATTGTCTGTATGGCGGCACAGCTCCATAATGTTCAGATGGCCAATCAGATTGGACTGGGCATAGGCGAAGGGGTTGGTCAGTGAATATCTTACGCCGGCTTGCGCCCCCAGATGAATCACGCGGGTGATTTTTTCCGATTTCAGGGTTTCGCGCAAGGTCTCCATATCTGAAAAGTCAATCTGGTGGAACGTGAAATTATTATGGCCCTGAATTTCTGCCAATCGGGATTTTTTTAATTCTACCGAGTAATAGTCGTTCAGATTATCGATGCCCACGACTCTCTCGCCGCGTGCCAACAGGCGCCTTGACGTATGAAAACCTATAAAACCTGCGACGCCCGTTACCAGAATTGTCATATCTTACCTGCTGTTACCTGTGAATCATGAGCCGCTATTTAACGCCTTTTTACGTAATAAAGGGTTAAGCGTCCATCCCTACATGACAAGAATGTCAGAATTGTAAATTAGATTATTGCATCATACCCGGATTGTTATTATGTTCTGGCCCGATCCTGCTGGACCGTGCAGGATTTTTTCTGTTGGGGCGTGGCCAAGTGGTAAGGCACCGGTTTTTGGTATCGGCATTCGCAGGTTCGATCCCTGCCGCCCCAGCCATAACTTTCATACGCGATTTCATTGAATCAGGAATCTGAATATTTCAGGGCCACCGGGCCCTGGGGTCTGTTATGGTGTCAGGGTCAAGGGGCAAAGGTTCACAATAATTAAGGCGAAGATATGAGTTTGCAGCAAATCGCTGAAAATTTGAAAAACGGCACAGCTTCAAGCGCCACACTTGTGGAAGCTGCATTTGAAATCGCTGATACTTCCGCTGCGTCAAATGTGTTTACCGTGCGCTTCGATCATCAGGCAATGGCCAGCGCGGTATCCGCGGATAGACTGCGAAAGCAGGGCGGCGACATTCCCTATGCGGGCGTACCAATTACCATAAAAGACAATTTTGATATGGTCGGGCAGCCAACATGGGCCGGGTCTGTTGCGCTGGATATGGCAGAGCCTGCAGAGGCAGACGCAGCTGTTGTTGCGCGGCTAAAGAAGGCCGGCTTTATTATTCTTGGCAAAACAAATATGAGTGAATTCGCCTTTTCCGGTCTGGGTGTCAATCCTCACTTTGGCACACCGATCAATCCCTGTTTTAAGGGCGACAAGCGTATTCCTGGCGGGTCATCATCCGGTGCGGCCGTTTCGGTGGCGCTGGGTATGGTACCGGCGGCTATTGGTACAGATACGGGGGGGTCCATTCGCATTCCAGCTGCATTGACCGGTCTTGTCGGTTTTAAGCCTACGGCATCGGAAATCAGCCGGGAGGGGGTCTTGCCGCTCTCAACCTCGCTGGATGCTGTTGGCATCATCGCACGGTCTGTGGATGATTGCAGGGCTGTCTTCTCAATTTTGCGCGAGGGCGAAAACCACAATATACCGTCAGGCAGTGTGCGGTCTCTTGCAGGTCAGAAATTTGCGGTTGTTCAGAATTACGTTACAGCGGATATGGATGACGATGTAACAGAAGCTTTTGAAGGTGCAATCCGGTCATTTGAGAAAGCTGGCGCGGAAATAACATATTTGAATGTTCCGGAGCTGGATCAGATACCCGAAATGAATAGCAGGGGAACTTTTCCGGCCCGGGAAGCCTTTTTCTGGCATCGCAATCTCATCAATCGGGCTGGCCACCGGTATGACCCGCGTGTACGCGTGCGAATTGAGGCTGGTGCCAGGGTTACAGACGATGATTATGCCCGCCTGACAGATCGCCGCCAGGAACTGATAGCAGCGGTCACAAAGCGGCTGGCGGGCTTTGACGCGGCGTTAATGCCCACAGTGCCTGTTATTGCGCCAACCGTCAAAGAGCTGAGGGACGATGAGGCATACCATCATGCAAACCTGCTCATGCTGCGAAACCCGACGGTGGTCAATCTGCTTGACGGGTGTGCGATTTCCATTCCCTGCCAGAGGGGAATGGCGCCGCCTGTCGGGTTTTCACTGGTTGGCATGCGTGGTGAGGATGACAAGTTACTTGCACTTGCGTCTTTGGCCAGTGCTACATTGGGTACATAAAATATATTAACGCAATTTAACAAGGGCATAGGCCTCACTATAGTGGCTCTGGTTGCTATCGTGCCGGGTGCCTGATATATTATATTCAAATAAATAGATGAAAACTTGGGGCCAAACTCAAGTCTTGATGGGTCGCTGAACGATACAGGGAGTTGGGAGAATGAATTCTCGTGCAGACTCGCAGGCTGTTATGTCTTCACTGGCTAAGATGAGTGGATGCAGAAGCCTGGCTGGCCTTACTCAGGAGGCAATGAAACCGCTGGTTGATGCATTTGGCGCGACGAGCTTTATTTGCATGTGGCGCAAGAAAGCACCTCAAAAAGATTTATTCCGGACCTTGTGCTATATTAATCAGGAAGACGATATCGTTAAAAACTACATCAGCAAATATGAGGCAATTGATCCGGTTTCCCGCCACTGGGCGGATGTCCGGCAGATGGATCATACAGTGTTCCGCTATTCCGATATATGTCCGGGTGTTCAGCGAGGGAGAATTTCACGCTTTGGTGAATTTCTGCAACGGGCGAGCGTTCGTCATATGATGGTAATGTCGTTCAACCTGGGCGGCGATTCGAACGAGTCTGTGCTCATGGCACTTCATCGTGATCGCTGTGGAGATGACTTTGGCGAAGATGAACGGATCATGGCAACAGGGGCGGCACCCGTTGTGCGGCAATTGCTGCGGGGGCTTCGGCTGGACGAGTCTAAAAGTCAACTGGCGCAGTTTGCGACATCACTTTTTGGACAGGTGCCAGATCAGCCAATGGTGCTTGTCGACCGTGACATGAATATTATTGATGCCACACTGTCAGCAAGGGAAAATCGCGACCTTGCAGGGATGTTAGCTGGCAGCCAGGGTTTGCGCGAACATGTTTGCAATGCGCTGGACGGATCAATGACTGCCAGCGAAAATGAACCTGGAACGGGCACATTTCCCTTGGCAAACCAACAGATCAGGGTTCGACCTGTTGATGCTTATGGTCAGTATGGCTTATTGGTGTTGCCTCGGGCGGATCAGGGAAAAGAAGAGTTTCTTGCTGATCGCCTGACACCGCGTCAGTGTGAAATTGCCGAACTGGTGGCGCGCGGTTGCCGCAACTGGCAGGTGGCGAAGCTTCTGGGTGTGAGCGAAAATACTGTCGTGAATCATCTGACAACGATCTACGACAAGCTGGGAATTGGCACCCGGACCGAACTGGCTATCCGCTGGAAACGGAAACTGGCCAGTTAAGCCGGGTACAGGTATCTGATTAAATATCGCTCCAGTGCGCGGGTGGTGTGATATGCCCTGCGGCATTGGCATCCCGCGCCATGACATACATTGTCTTGGCATCCACTATGCCTGCAACCGTACCGTCGTCGTTATATCCACACAAGGGTGCGTGAGCGACCGCAAACATTTCCATACCGTCTGAATCGGTATCCGGGATATGATTGATACCCCCTTCTTCCATGACGTAGTGGCCGGTCCGGCCCCTGTCACTGCCATATCCAAAACCACCTGATGTGATGAAGCCTTCCACAGATCCCAAATGTCCGTGAACGGGTGCGAGGTTATCTTTTTCCACTCGCAGCATCATGGTGAAACCCCCTGTTTTGGGATCAATATTCAGCAGCTTGAAGTCCGTCCCTTCCATGACCCAGGGTGTCCAGGGCAGGGTCGCCGGGTCCATAAAGGCGGGCTTGACGTGAGGGGTTTCGGCGATTCCTGAAATTCTCGACATTGTCTTAACCACTTTTCTCTCCTGTATATTATGTGAACAAAATTCCTTAATTCAGCCTGTTTATACACCAGCCCCGGAAGGGCTGCACTAGTGGTAAACCACTATTGGCAATCGCTCGCCGCCTGATAGATTGGTTACATAAGAAACGTGTGAAAATAGCAGCAGAGCTTTGTCTTGCGGCGGAAAACATGCACGAATTTTGTGATTTACATTTTGCGAACATCAGCACAACGTTTGCTGTAAAACAGGGAGAGAAAATAATGCCTAAACTGAATTCTTGTAGTGTGTTGGCTTTAAGTGCCGGATTTATGATCGCCGCCTTTGGCGCATCGCCAGCGACGTATGCACAAGCTGCGGAAGCAGCCATGGCCTCGGAAAAATCAGTTGGCGGGATTGACGAGATTGTTATAACGGCAACCCGCAGGGCAGTCGGGCTGCAGGATGTTGGTATTTCGGTTACGGCATACAGTGGCGATACGTTGCGCCAGATGAATGTTGTTAAGACGGAAGATCTGAATGTTGTCACGCCCGGACTGTCAATCATACAGGGTGGCGGCGCGCCGCTGGTTGGACTGGTGGCCATTCGGGGTGTTGCCCAGAATGATTTTGCAGCCCATCTTGAATCAGCAAATATTCTGTACGTTGATGATGTATATCGCCCCTCGAATGGCTCCAACCTTCAGAATCTGTTCGATGTAGAACGCGTCGAAGTGCTCAAGGGGCCTCAGGGCACACTGTTTGGCAGAAACGCCACCGGTGGATTGATACATATTGTCACGGCCGATCCTACAGATGAGTGGGAAGGATATGCAGACCTGACAATAGGCGAATTTAATCTGGTTACTGCCCAGGGCGCTATTAACGTACCTTTGGGAGAGAAAGCTGCGTTTCGGCTGGCGGCACACGCCAACCACAACAACGGCTGGCTTAAGAATTCTGTCGGGCCCGACCAGATTGCGGATGACAGTATGGCGTTTCGCGGCAAATTACTGTTGACGCCAAGCGACGAGCTAAGAATAAAGTTGCAGGGCGAATGGTCCCGGAACTCTCCTAACCCTGCCGGGGGTGGTTTTGCAACCGGCGGGTTTGTGGGGCCCGATACACTTGGACAATTCCGGCCAGCGCCGGGCGAAACCGATACCGGTTATGTCGATGCTGACGGTAGCCCGTTTACAGGTGAGTTTGACTTTCCCGGTATTTTCGAGCGTGAGGAATTTGCGCTGATTGCCGATATCAGCTACACAAAAGACAATCTGACTTTCACGTCGATTTCCGCCTACAGCGAACTGGATGTCACCTATTCGGAAGACAATGACCTGACGCCTTTTGATATTGCGATTTTCCGTCAGAATACCAAACAGGAAAATTTCAGTCAGGAATTCAGGGTGACGGCGATTATGAAGATATCAGATTCACGGCAGGCGCCTTTTATCTGAATATCGACGGGGACTATTTTCAGAACTACCAGATCAACAATCTGGGTAATTTCAATCAGATACTGGCCCCAATCCCGGTTCTTATTCTGCCGGTTGGCCTGAATCAGTATGGTGAATATGCTTTAAAAACAAAGTCCTGGTCTGCCTATGCCCAGGGGGAATATGATATTGCCGAGCAACTGACCGTTACGGCCGGGCTTCGCTATACACGCGACAAAAAGGACTATCAGTATCTGAATGTCTGTGAAGACCTGCTGGCGGCACCGGCATGCGCCCCGGCTGACCCTGCAACGCTTGCGGGGGCAGGCCTGATTACCGATGAGCATTCCGAAGGTGGGATATCGGCCAGATTGCAGCTTGATTATCGGGCGACGGAAGACCTGCTGTTGTTTGCGGCTTATAACCGGGGCTACAAGGCCTTCAACTATAATGCCGGATTTGCCGGGGCGGCCTCGGTTGCCGGGGTTCGCTTTGAAGGTGAAAAGCTGAATGCCTTTGAAGTCGGCAGCAAACTTGATTTCTGGGGAAATCGTGCGCGTTTCAACGTCAGCGCATTCTATTATGATTACAAGGACTATCAGGCATTTGACCAACGCGGTACCAGCTTCATCCTGTCGAATACAGATGCCACGATTTATGGTGCAGACGCCGAATTTACCCTAAGTCCCGGCGCAGGTGTGAATATTCTGCTGGGATTGTCGCTGGTCGATACAAATGTGGAAGATATCCCCATTGGCGGGCAATTGCTGGATCGGGAATCGCCACAGTCGCCTGACCTGACCTTCAACTTCGCGGTTTCGAAAGACTTTGAATTTGATCAGGGAATTTTCAGAGTTGGTATCGACGGCAATTATACAGGCGAATATTACTCGCAGTTGACCAATGCCCCGGTGACGGCCGCAGGAGACAACTGGCTGGTGAATGCACGGGTCAGTTTCCGCCCGCCAACCGAAAACTGGGAAGTTGCTCTGTTCGTACGCAACGTATTTGATGATGCGCGGCTGTTGTATGCCTTCGACATTACATTCCCGGGCAATGGCCTGGTGGAGCAGGTTTACGGCCCGCCACGTTGGTTCGGTGGTCAGATTCGGGTGAACTTCTGATCATGACCGGACGGCTGCAGGATAAGGTCGCAATCGTCACAGGGGGTGGTTCCGGCATTGGCCGGGCCACCTGCCTGACATTTGCGCGTGAAGGTGCCCGTATTATTGTGGCGGACATTAATTACGAGGCCGCCCACACCACCGCTGACCAAATTGGTGAAGCTGCACTGGCGACGCTTACCAACGTTGCGTCTGAGCCTGAATGGGAGCAGGTGGTCGAGCTGGCGATCACAACATTCGGCAGGCTGGATATTGTCTGTAATATCGCTGGCATCGGGAGCGGCGCGAGTATTGAGGACATTTCACTTGATGACTGGAACGCCATGGTTTCCGTTAATCTGACCGGGGTCATGCTGGGCAGCAAGCACGGGATCAGGGGGATTGTCCGGTCGGGTGGTTCGGGTGCCATTGTTAATATGTCTTCCATTGGCGGGCTTGTCGGGGTGGCCGATATCGCGGGCTATTGTGCCACAAAGGGGGGCGTGACAACGCTGTCCAAATCGATTGCCATGCACTGCGCCGCACAGAAATACCCTATTCGTTGTGTGGCCGTTCATCCGACCTACGTTGATAGTGAAATGCTGGATCCTGTGGCGGGCGGGGCAGGCGTAACACGTTCCGAATTGACGGCAGATATGGCACGGCTGGTGCCCATGGGCCGGGTTGCCACGCCACAGGACATTGCCAATGCGGTATTATTCGCGGCGTCCGATGAAGCGGCCATGATCAGCGGATCGTCGCTGATTGTTGATGGTGCCCAGTTGGCCGGCGCGCCATCTGCTCATTTCAAATAGAGGATTGTATGGGACGCGTAGAACAAAAAATAGCTATTGTCACAGGTGGCGCACAGGGGCTGGGAGAGGGCATTGCCCGCAGACTGGCAGAAGAAGGGGCCCGTGTTGTTATTACGGACCTGAATGCGGATGCAGGTCAGGCTGTAGCATCGGATATTGACGGGCGATTTATGCGTCAGGATGTTTCCAGTGAAGCGGGTTGGGCGGAAGTGATCGCGGCCACGAAGGAAGAATATGACGCCCTGCATATTCTGGTCAATAATGCGGGCACCGAAGGAAGACCGGATGCGCCCAAGGACCCCGAGCATGCGCCGCTTGATGACTGGACGAAAATCTTTCAGGTCAATGCAAGTGGTGTGTTTCTGGGATGCAAGACCGCCATGCCCCTAATGGCGAAATCAGGGGGTGGTGCCATGATTAATTTTTCGTCTGTGGCGTCACTTGTTCCCACTCCGTTTATTACGGCTTATGGCGCTTCAAAAGCCGCAGTCGAGCATTATACAAAGTCTCTGGCGCTTTACACGGCGCAATCGGGGTACAAAATCAGATGTAATTCTGTACATCCCGGTCAGGTGCGGACCCCGATGTTTGAGGGGTTGTTTGATCGGATGTCAGCTGCTGCGGGCATCTCCAAGGAAGAGTTTGCCGAAAACTTCCGGGCCGGCATTCCCCTGGGGGCCTTTCAGGAACCGCTGGATATTGCAAATGCAGTATTGTTTCTGGCGTCAGAAGAGGCCCGTTATATCACCGGCCAGTCGCTTGCCATTGACGGTGGCTTCACACTGGCACACTAAATGGCGCACTAACAAGGGAATTTCATATGGCTATACTGAACTGGGGACAACCTCTAAACGGCATTATCCAGATTGCCTTTATCGTCGAGGATATCCGGAAATCGATGCCGATCTATGCCGAGCGGCTGAACATCGGCCCATGGTTCCTGTTTGAACACTTTAGTTTCGACTGGGTGAAATACCGCGGAGAGCCCAGCGATCTGGATGTTCATCTTTGTCTGGGGTTTTCCGGGGGCATGATGTTCGAACTGATTCAGCAGAATAATGATGTGCCAAGTGTCTATCAGGAAGTGCGTGATGCCCGCGGCTATGGTTTTCATCACTGGGCTGTGTCGTGCATGCCCGGCGATTATGACAAGTGTCTGCAGGATTATCAGAACAAGGGGTATGACCTTGCACTTGAAGGTGCTGTCGATGTTGGGGCGCGTGCGGCCTATATCGATACGCTGTCTGAACTGGGCGGCATGATCGAAGTGATTGAAATGACCGATACAGTGGAAGGGCTTTTTTCCATGATTCATAAGGCCAGCCTGAACTGGGATGGTTCAGACCCGATACGACAGCCCGGATAAATTCATTATTGACACAGGAGACTGGTATGCCCGATGCAATGCACGCCGATGGTGCCCGCAAGCCCCATCTGTCGCAAATGACGAATGTGAGCAAAATGGAGTGGGCGCCGTTTGCCCTGAAGGGGACTTTCTTCAAGGCATTGCACCTTGATGATCCAAGCGGGCGCGCGACATTCATTTTAAAAATACCTCATGATGCCAAAGCGGAAATGCACAAGCATCTGGCATCTGTGGAAGCCTATGTGATTCAGGGTGGCTTTACATATGAAGGCGAGGGGAGTGTATCGCAAGGCGACTATGTCTGGGAGCCGGGCAGTTGTGTGCACGAGCCATCGCCGGATGGTGACGAAGACCTGATTCTGTTTGTCGTGGCCCATGGTCCGGTGCAGGGGGTTAACCCGGACGGATCACCGGGCGGCGTGATTGACAATGATGTGATTTACGAATTTGCGAGGGCGGCAAACCAGCATCACCATTTGCGCCCCTAATCCTGTAACGCGACAACTTTCCATGATTTTCCAAAGAAAAAGGGCCTGGCTGCTAAACAGCCAAGCCCTTCTTTTTGTTGGCTCCCCGGGCCGGACTCGAACCAGCGACAAAGCGGTTAACAGCCGCTTGCTCTACCAACTGAGCTACCGGGGATCAGGGCCGCAAAGCACGCGGACCCGAAAACTTTTTGACTGATCTTGCCTGAGTGTGACCAGCGATGCGGCCCTTATAGCAAAACGAATTTGCCAGTGCCAACACCAAAATTCATTTCTGTAACATTTTGTTGGATTTATAGTTAAATTTCGCAGTTTCTGTGAGGCCTATGCCCCGAATTTCAGAGAAACTTCACTTTCCTGCACCATATTCTCCTGATGCAGGGTGCTGACATGCTCTGCCAGTCGTTGAGATAAAGCGACAATTGTCAGTGTTGGATTGGCCCAGCCACAGGTTGGAAATACCGAGCTTCCCGCCACATAAAGGTTACAGATGCCAAACACCTTGCCATTCTCATCCACGACCCCTGTTTCGGGGCTGTCGGCCATTCTTGTTGTCCCCATGTGATGATAGCCGCCAATAGCATGGGTGCTGATCAGCGGATCGATATCCCATTGTTTTGACGGATCATCCAGCCACGGCGCGGCATCAACTTTTCCCAGACTGTGTTTGCGCAGAAACCCGTCAAAATTTTCCAGCATGATTTTGACGCTTTGCTTGTCAATGTCCTGAAACTGCCAGTCCAGCTCAATCCTGGGCATGCCGTATATATCCTTCCGGGTGGGGGACAAGGTGACACGGCTTTCAGGGTTGGGGGATTGTTCTGCCCGCACAATCAGGCAAAGCTCGCGCAGCTTCAGCCGAACCAGTATCGCAGACAACCAGGGTTCGGCTTTTTCATTCATCCAGATGGCAGCGTTCCTGATGGTCCGCCACAGCGTCCGGTTACTTCGGCTCGGGGAAAGCTCGTGCCGGAGATTATTATAAACCCGCAGGACCAGGTTTTGGCTTTTGCCCACCGGTTTGACGGCGGTAACGGTCATGCCGTGGTTCAGAATACCTGTCCGGTATTGCAAATCATCTGCAGGCCTGATCAGCGATGCGGTGCGCACGCCGTTGACAGACTTTAGCTAACGGAACAGCCGCAACAGTTTTAAAGGATCACGGGTAATGATTTTACCTGCCCGTGCGCGGGGATGTTCCATGAAGAACCGGCCGACCAGATCATGACTGTTACCAATACCTTTCGGGTAATAATCGTTGGAGGCGAGCAACAGCCGGGGGTTTTCCAGGCCGCCCGCCGCCAGAATAAATGTTTGTGCGTCAATTGTCCGGGTGCGGCCCGACGGGTCTTTTATGATAGCCGATGTAATGGTTGTACCGGTATTGTCGACAACCAGCCGGGTCACCGTGGTTTTCAGAAAAACGGTCGCATTTTTATGATGGATTATATCCTCAACATTATGCATCTGGAACCGGTCGTGCTTGCTGTCAAATTCCCAGCGGGCAATTTCAAAGTCTTCGTTGGCGGCATTATTGGCCAGCGCGCCAGACGTCGCCGCCGGTTCTATTTTTGCAGAGGATTGCGGCAGGTTCAGCATGCTACGGGCGGTCTTGTAATAATAGCGCATCTGGGCCGCGGAAACGGGCCAGCCGCTATAGGGCAGGGCAGGTCTTTGGGCAAAATCGATCGGGTCCAGTTCTGCGCATCGTCCACCCCAGATTGCCGTTGTGCCGCCAAAGATCCGCAAGCGCGCGGATTTGAGATCGTAATAGTCAAACCCGATGTTGGTGCCGTCATTCAGCTCCTGCTGATCATGATCATAGTCCGGCCCGCCGCTCTCAAGCAGGCATACGTCAATTTCCTGGCTCAGCAACTCACGCGCAATGGTCAGGCCGGCAGCACCGGCCCCAATAATACAAACTGTTGACGAGAAACCCTTTATCGGGATATTTGCAATATCCAAAATCATCCGTGAACTTTCTGTTATCCTGCCCAATTTTTTTGCTATTTTTGCTAGTTTTTGAGTTCAGGTCAAGGCTTTGAAGTCTTATCTCGTGTGATATAACCTTTAATTTGGGCATTTGTTACAATTACGCCACAGACCAACGTTTGGCTGGCCGAAAGGTTGCGCGCAATAAAATGCCAGCCTTGCGCACTGGTCAATATAAGCAACTGGTCAGCAAAAGCAGCTCACCAGTGCGTCAATATCTTCTTCAGAGATATAAAGATGTGCTGTAAGGCGCAGAGAGTTTCCCCTGACGCTGGCATAAACCTGATTGTCTGCGAAGTTTGCCAGTATGGCATCCGGGTTTGAATCGGGCAGAGAGAAGTGGTTGTGACCCGCGCACCGGTTCACATGGTCCCGAATGGCTGTCCGGTGGTCCTTATGGCGCCAACAGCGCCAGGGCTTGCTTGAGCTGATAGCCCTTGTAAAGCATGTACAGGCCGATCGGCAGTAGCACGATGCCGATAAATACCGGGAGCAAAACAACACCGAGCAAGATCAGAACAATCCCCCATCCAAGCCAATAGCCCATGCTGATGCTATAGATGATACCCGTGCCCTCGTTACGAACCAGTATGCCCTTGATGCCTCCGCTTCCACCCGTGCCAACAGCCGTGGCCTCGTCGCCGTCAGTCAAATCGATATCCCCCTTGGGAAATTTCATTGTAACTGGCCGGTTACCGACGCGGAAGTTAAAAATCTTTTCCGTTTTCATCGTGGTGCGCCCCATGCCGAACGCGCCAGTAGTCGATGTCGCACTTTTGATTTCCGTGGATTGTCGGAAGTTGGAAACCGGTCCCGACACTTTTTCCAATGCCATTCGTTGCTCCTTTTGGGTTGCTGCAACCGAAAGTGGACCGCGGATAGTGTAGCCGGGGCCGCTTCCCGTAGTTTACGTTACTGCTACTTCCGTTAGTTTGATTTGCTTAAGATTAAAAATTTCGAGAGGTCTGTCAATCAGAAACTGGCGACCGGAAGAGGGCGGCCTTTATCGCGTCAATAGAAATACGCAACATAATCATGGATGAAAGGGAAATAAATCATCGCGGTGATCGTGCGAAGCCGTTGATCAGGGGGGTAATTCCTCAAGTCTTACAAGCTCAAGGGCGGTCTGCGCAGGCTGGCTTCACTGTCGAAATACAGGACAATGGTATAGTCCTCGCTTTGGCCGTGCGGCATGATGATATTCAGGCCGCGATGCCCGGGAAATGATTGTGCAACCGGGACAATTTCCTTCAGCCAGTCCTCATACGCGGCCACCTGATTTTTAAGCGGGCGCTGGACAATGATGGTGGTCACCGAAGTCTCGCCATCAGGGCGAACATTACCGGGTTTTCCGAAGGGAGCCCCGACTTAACAGCTTCTCCGCCGCCGGGTTGCGCTATTTAGCATACTGAATTGAAGGTGTATAAATTACCGGGTTGCACCGGATTTATCCATCATAATTATGTGGGGTGGATGGTTTTTATAAAATGGTCAATACTCTGTCAGGGTAGTTCATTTCGACGGGGCCAAAAGCCATAGGATTTAAATGGTTTTGAGTTATCTATTAGGTAGATTTTTTTGAGATATTCCCCGTTAGGCTTGCAATATTATAAGATTAGGTGGCATGCTGATGGGAAATCGCTAGGGAACGGGGCATAAGACATGATTGAAAAAATACATCTAGCCAAAGCAGGGGCCTACGATGCCGAGGGCACTAGCCTTACTGGCCTTAAAGTGCTCAATTTCATATTCGGGCCAAACGGGTCAGGCAAGACAACTATTTCCCGCGTGATTGACGGCGCGGAAACCTATTCTGACTGCACAATGACGTGGGCGACGGGCAATCCGCTCGAAACGCGCGTTTATAATCGCGATTTTGTCAAAAGGCATTTTGATGCGGAAAGCAGTATCAAGGGCATATACACCTTTGGCGAAAATGTAGAGGTAGCTGAAAAGATCAAATCGCTGAAAGCCGATGCCGATGAGATTGGCGGTAAACTGGCCGGGCTGAAAAGAACTCTCTCCGGCGAAGACGGCAACGGCGGCAAACTAAAGGAAAGCGGCAATCTGAAAACCCAGTTGGATGCAGATGTCTGGACGGCCAAAAAGAACCTTGATGATCTGAAAGGTGCCTTTCCCGGTTTGAACAAAAACGTGCAAAAATTTTGCGCCCGCTATCTGATCGAGGCCAAGAACAACCAGACGGAACTGCGGGATATTGGCGCGTTGCGCGAAGATGCTACAACAGTGTTCTCCAGCACGCTGACCGAAGCGGCTACCCTTCCGCTGCCGGACAATTCTGTCCTCGTTGAGCTCGAAACATCCGATATCCTGACCAAGAATATTATCGGCAGGGAAGATGTCGATATCGCCGCACTGATCGAAAAGCTCGGCAACAGCGACTGGGTTCAGCAGGGGCGAGAATACTTTGACAAGTTGGACGACCAGTGTCCCTTCTGCCAGCAAAAGACCGATGCGGCATTCCGCTTGAGCCTCGAAGACTATTTTGATGAAAGCTATATCGCTGATCTCGATGTCATTGACCGCCTGTTGGAAGACTATGAAACCAAGGCGCAGGCTCTGCTGGGCAATTACGGCGCTCAGGCCATAGTGGATTCCGCCTACCTAGACCGGGATGCTTTTGGCAAAGACCTGGCCACGTTGCGCTTGGCGTTAGAGACCAACATTGACTACATAAGAGGCAAGAAGAAGGAGCCAAGCGCGCCGGTTACGCTCAAGGATACCAAACTACTATTCGCGGTAATTGACGCTCATATCAGCGTCGCCAACGGAAAAGTGAAAGCAAATAACGACACGCTGCACAATCAGGACGCCCGCAAGAAAGAATTGTCCGCACAAATCTGGCGGCGCTTGCTGGAAGACACGAAAGCGACCTACGACAGATACAAGAACGCGAGCGGCGATCTCGACACGGCGATCACTGCTTTAAGCGGGCAGATCGAACAGCGCACCAAGGAATTGGAAACCAAGCAGTCCGAAATCGAAGATAACGAGCGCAAAATCACGAGCATCAAACCGACCATTGATGCGATTAACAAGCTTCTAAAGTCATTCGGATTTGTGAATTTCTATCTTGTGGAAAGCACAGAGAACGGTTTCTATGAGGTCAAGCGCCCCGGCGGCGAAGATGCGAAAGATACGTTGAGCGAAGGTGAAAAGTCCTTCATCACCTTCCTGTATTTCTATCATCTGGTTGAAGGGTCGTTTTCGGCAAGCGGCGCGACAACCGACCGGATTGTGGTGTTCGATGATCCCGTATCGAGTCTTGATGCCGATATCTTGTTTATCGTGTGCAATCTCATCAAGGGTATCGTCAACGAGATGCGCAAGAAGAGTAGTACCATCAAGCAAGTCTTCGTGCTGACCCACAACATCTATTTTCACAAGGAGGTTACATTCAATGAAGTTCGTAGTGGCGCGATAGCTCTCAAAGATGAAACCTTCTGGATTATCCGTAAGTCCGCCAAACGGTCAGAGCTGGTGCAGTCTGCTGAAAACCCGATCAGGTCGGGTTATGAGCTATTGTGGCGGGAAGTGAGGCAAAATCCGCCTTCGGAAACGGCGATTCAGAATGCGATGCGCCGCATCTTGGAGCATTACTTCAAGTTCTTTGGCGGCGTCACATCGGATAGCATCATCGAAAAATTTGAAGGTCTGGACAAGTTGATCTGCGGCTCGCTCCTCTCATGGAGCCATGACGGCTCGCATTTTGCCAACGAGGATCTCTACATGTCCTGCACTCCAGGACAGATTAGCCGCTATCTTTCCGTCTTTCAGCAGATATTTGTACTCTCCGGTCATGACGGACACTACAAAATGATGATGGGTGATGACTACGTTACGCTGCCTGCCGCGAACGAAACGGAAGGGCCGCCTACCGTAGCTGATGATGCAGTGGCTGAACCTGTTTCGCAAGCTACTAATGCTTGAGTCGCTTTAATGGGCTAGGCGATATTTGCAGAAAAAAATGGCGCGCCCGAAAGGATTCGAACCTCTGACCCCCAGATTCGTAGTCTGAAGATTGCCTATTTCATAGTCTAGCAAATTGAAACGCTGGTATTATAAAAAATCAATATTATTCAATACACTAAGGCATTTGTTATTTTCTGTTAGCAACACGGCATAACATGCCCTATCGTGTCCTTATGTTACCCTGATGTTACCCAAAAGATATTGGGTTGTGACTTTGGAGGTTTGAGAGATGGGGGCACTGACCGCTAAATTTATTGAACAAGTGAAGCCAGGGGAGAGGAGGAGAGAAATCCCAGATACAGGGGGTAGAGGCGTCAAGGGCCTTTATTTCATATTACAACCCTCCGGGGCTAGGTCGTGGGCATTGAGGTATCGTTACGGCGATAAGTCCCGCAAACTGACCATTGGCAGCTATCCGGCATTCGGGCTGGTTGAAGCCCGTGAGGCTGCAGCCGAAAATCTTCGTATGTTGGCCAGCGGAAGGGACCCCGCATCTCTTAAGCGCGCCGGTAAATCGGTCAGGGCCGATGAGACAAACAGGGTTGAGCGGGTTCTGGACGAATTCTACAGGCGCCATGTCGAAGCTAATAACCGCCCCCGTACAGCAGAAGAAATCAAGCGTATGATTGACGGCAAGATCAAGCCTGCATGGAAAAACATGCTTATTCAGGATGTGACGCGGCGTGATGTACTTGATTTGCTGGACAGGATTGTTGATGGAGGTGCCCCCATTACCGCAAACCGGGTCTTTGCCTTATTGAGAAAATTTTTTAACTGGTGTCTGGAGCGAGGTATCGTCGAAGTTACACCTTGTGCGACGTTAAAGGCACCTGCGAAAGAAGTTAGCCGGGATCGGGTCCTTACTGATGCAGAAATAAAGACAGTGTGGCAGGCATCAGACGCTTTGGGCTGGCCGTTTGGCCCTCTGGTAAAGCTTTTGCTTCTCACTGGTCAGCGCCGGGAGGAAGTTGCAGGCGCAAGTTGGGATGAATTTGAGCTTGATGGTGAGATGCCAGTGTGGACTATAGCGAAGGAACGCGTGAAAAACGGTAGAGAGCATATCGTGCCGCTGTCACCACGCGTTATACAGATTATCAATGAACTGCCACGTATCGGTGGAGAGAATGGATTTGTGTTGACGACGACAAGTACAACCCGGATCAGCGGCTTTTCTCGCGCCAAGGCGAAACTTGATAAGGTAATGCTGGAAATGGTGCAGGCGGAAGCGATAGAAGCAGGAGACAATCCTGATGATGTTGAAATTCAACCTTGGCGTATTCATGATCTGCGGCGGACAGCGGCCAGCGGGATGGCGAGGCTGGGCCAATCTATTCATGTTGTGGAGAAGATACTGAACCACACCTCTGGTACGTTCTCAGGCATCGTCGGCGTATATCAGCGCCACCACTTCATGGACGAGAGACGACGCGCGCTGAATGCTTGGGCCGATTATGTTCTTGCTCTCGTGAATGATGAGCGATCGGGAAATGTCGTGAAGCTTTCAGGAAGCAGCTGATATGACAGAGCGTAGAGCGAGATTAAGGGAAGCAGAGCTGAATAAAGTTACAGAGGAACGGTATCCACTGAAACTCGCCATTGAATGTCTTAGGGCAACGCACAGGCCTAATGCAAGATTAATCGATGAGTCTGCTTTGGAGCAAGCTGCTCGAAAGCATCATGAGGAGATAGCTTTTGCCTGTTATCACTATGTTCACAACAGAGTATGGAGTGGGTCTCCTGACCTACGGGTTAATAAGAAATCTGTTCTACAGAAAATAGAGCTGATGACGCCTTCGCAGATATCCAGGCATCTCGAAATTATTGCGAACAGCGCAAAGACCCTACACACACAGCTTAATATTCTGTGGGAACAGGGGATGCCTTCAGGAAATGACGAGCGCGACCAAGAGGTAAGAGAAGCGTTCACCGCACTCGCACGGCAAATTGACCTTTATGCGCCACCAGGTATTGCAGCCGTTGACGGTCAGGTTGTGCGTTCGAATAAACATCTCCTGACAATCATACGAAAGATTGAAAATCGCGCCCGGAATCTTTCGAAGCAAGAGTTGCCTGCCGCCAGGACACGCTTAAGTCTTGAAGAGCGCGACCCTGCATTTTGGAAATTTTATAACCGTCTGGCACCAATCTATCAGGACTATACCGGTCGCCAAGGTCGCCTCGCGACAACTGCGCGCCATGGGATTGACTGGCATTTGCCATTTCCCCGGATGTTGAAGGTTTTATTTGATCACATGCGGGAACGGGGAAACAATGTGCAGTACGGGCAATAGCGCTCTATTGCAACTGCACCACACCTAAAATAGAGCGTCAATCAAATATCTGAAAGTACACATAAGTTACACCCAGCAACCACACGGGAGTAACTGCGATGAATAAAACCTATCTCACATCTGCTCAAGTCTGCGCGCGCTATGGCGGCATCTCGTTTATGAGCTTATGGCGCTGGCAAAACACGCCGGGCCGCAATTTTCCCAAACCCTTCAAATTTGGGAAACGCAATTTCTGGCTTGAAGAAGAGCTTGAAAGCTGGGAGGCGTCCGATCTTTCAAGGGGGCCGCTGAAATGAAACCCGCGAATATGTTGAGCGTGATCTGGCGCTCCGAAGCCCCACTCTTTTCAAATTCCAAGTCTGAGATAAGTGAATTTGTCGCATCGACTTATGATGGAGAACCCTTCCAATGGCTCAACTCCTAAAGAAACCTCAGCGCAGGGGCGCAACGCTCGAAGACTGGTTTGCTTTTGACTTAGGCATGGGGCTGACGGCCGACTTGCTGCCGGTGGTCTCAAACCCCGACGCAAAAATAAGCCCGAATTCCAGAATGAAAGCCCTCGGCAAGACGCCGAGCCTGTACAACAGCAGCGGCCACGTCGTCGGCATACCAAAATGGACCGAACGACAATCAAAAGGCGACGACATCGAGCGCTGGTCGCAGCAGCCCGATTACGGCATATGCCTGCAAACCCGTGACGTCCGGGCCATCGACATCGACCTTGAGGACAAGGCTACGGTCGACCGGGTGTTGGCGCTTGCGGAAAAGCATCTCGGCTTCAAAGCGCCATTACGGTTTCGCGCAGACAGCAACAAATGCCTGATCGCCTTCATCTTGCCGGGGGACTACACAAAACGCATTCTGCCCGTGGGCGACGAGCGCATCGAGTTTCTGGCAACCGGTCAACAGTTTGTCGCTTGTGGCACGCACCCCAAAGGCGCGCGCTATGAATGGTGGGGTGGTTTGCCGGATAGCTTCCCGACAGTGTCGCCGGAAGCCTTCGATGCGTGTTGGGAAGCTATGGTTAAAGAGATAGGCACGGGAGACCCAACGACAATGGGTACGCGCCGCCGGGGGGCGGACCTTGGCATCGACGACCCCGTCACCGTTTGGCTTGAATCGAAATGGGAGACCTTCGGATACGGCAACGACGGCCAGCTCTTTATTAAATGCCCTTTCGAAGACCAACACACCATGGACTCGGGCCAAACCGCCACGGCGTACTTCCCTGCTGGGACAGGGGGCTATGAGCAGGGGCACTACAAATGCCTGCATGCGCACTGTGCTGATAAAGACGACGGCGATTTCAACATGGAGACCGGCTATACGCTGAAGCATTTTGACGATATGCCGGACGTCGTGCCCTTTGGCGAAGGTGTGCCTGCTGGCGCGGGCGCCGAGCCGTGGCCAAAGCTCGCCCGCGACAGTCAGGGGCGCATTGAGCCGACCGTGACCAACATGTACAAGGTGCTGCACCGCGACGACATGTGCAAGATCCGGATCGGGTACGACTCATTCAGCACCGGGATAAAGCTCGCTCCATATGACACCGAAAGATGGAGGGCTTTCACAGACAATGCATATGTAAAACTGCAAATGGAGTTGGAACAGCGAGGATTCAAGCGTGTGCCTATGGAAACCCTGCGGGCGGTTGTTGCTACCGTAGCCGAGGACAATACTTTTGACACAGTGATGATTTGGCTCGACACACTAGAATGGGACGGCGTCAAGCGTATCGACACTTTCTTCGAGACGTATTTCGGCACCGATCCGAACGACTATACCCGCGCTGCTGGTGCCTACCTCTGGACCGCCCTCGCGGGCCGTGTAGTGCAACCCGGCGTTAAGGCGGACATGGTGCCTGTGCTGGTCGGCAAGCAAGGTACACGCAAGAGTACGGCGGTTGAGTGCCTGTCGCCGAACCACGACTTCTTTACCGAGATCAGTTTGCAGGACAAGGATGCGGACCTGACCCGGCGTATGCGCGGACGGCTGGTCATAGAGCTTTCCGAGTTGCGCGGGCTGCACAGTCGCGAAATGGAGGCCATCAAGGCATTCGTGACGCACAAGGAAGACACCTACATCCCCAAATACAAGGAGTTCACAGTCACGCTACCCCGTCGGGTCATCTTCATCGGCACCACCAACAAACAGGAATTTCTCGCCGACGACACGGGCAACCGGCGCTGGCTTCCGGTTGTGGTGGGGGACACCATAGACACTGACGCCATTATCGCTGACCGGGACCAGCTTTGGGCGGAAGGCCGGGAGCGGTTCAAGGCGGGCGGTGTCGAGTGGCAAGAGGCTGAGCGTCTGGGCGTCAGCGTCCATGAGCAGCACCGTTTCACCGATACATGGGAGCAGAGCATAGATGAATGGCTCGACCAACCGGGGCTGGATGGCGCCACGCCCCGCGAGAGCGAATATCTGAAAATGCGCGACATTTTAGTGGGCGCGTTAAATTTTGCGCCCGAGAGGATACAGCATCGCGACACGCAACGCGCGGGCGCAGCAATGCGCGTGTTGGGTTTTGAAAGCATCAACAAAAAAGTAGAGGGTAAAGTTTTGAAAGTATGGGTGCGGAAGGAGTAGCGGACAGTAACAGGTAGGTGGCGGTCTGTCAGAGGGGATGCGCTACCTTTTAAATTCATTTAATTTCAATTACTTACGGGAAAGGTAGTGGAGGTAGCGGACTATATACCCCCAACTTCTATTTGGATATGAATACAGGGAGGGGAGCCCTACATAGGTACATAGGGGAATCGGCCGCTACCTCCGCTACCTCGTAAAAAAATGCAACTTGCAAAAAACGACGACAACGCAAAAACCGGTAAAGGAGGCGAGAAAATGGAAAAAATACCAAGGATATAGACTTGCTTGTTAATTGATTTAAACCTCTTCAAAATTAGGAGAGGTTGAGGCACTTCGATTTGATTCACGTTCTCGGTCGTCTAATCGCTCAGTTCTGTCCCAACTTGCCCACTTTAAAAGGAAAAAATTGGAGCTTAAGTGATTATCGCTACAGATTTCAGCAGGGTGCGCTACGCACTTTCAGGTAGTCTGAATAACGCCTGTATGGCCCGCTTCCTGTGAATGTGCCCATTGCCGTATGGAACCGGGCTAATGTCTGTATCCTTCTATGAAGAGGGAATGGCCCGGAGGCGATATGGAGCGGAACAGATTAATGATCACTGCGGCATGAAGGTCTTGAAGTGCCCCGGCAACACAGCATGTGCGGGCGATTTTCCTGACTGTTAGCTCTTGCATCCAAGGTTTAATCATGCTGAGCCAAGAGTAATATATACTTCCAAAATGTGTAATCATTGGTTACATTTAGCCCGATGAATTCCTTATCGCGTGCCAGACGGGTGACAAGTCACACGCGCGAGTGATCGGCGAGTTCATGCGCGCCTGTGTTGAGAGCCACTTAGTTCCTTCACCAAACAAGATGAAAAACGAAAACGGGGACGAGCATGCTGACAGGTGAAATTCGAAACAAGGTTGACCAAATCTGGAACGCGTTCTGGTCGGGCGGCGTTTCGAACCCGCTCTCCGTCATCGAGCAAATTACCTATCTCCTTTTCATTAAGCGTCTGGATGATTTGCATACGCTTGAAGAAAGCAAGGCCGAAACCCTCGGTCTTGAGATAGAGCGTCGCATTTTCCCCGAAGGCAAGGATGACAAGGGCCGGGCCTACGAAGACATGCGCTGGTCACGGTTCAAGAACTTTGAAGCCCGTGACATGATGACCGTCGTCGATGAGCATGTCTTCCCGTTCCTCCGCCAGCTTGGCGAAGAAGGCTCCAGCTACGGGCGGCACATGAAGGACGCCCGCCTTGGCTTCTCCAGCCCGTCGCTGCTGTCGAAGGTCGTCGAAATGCTCGACCAGATCCCCATGGATGACCGCGACACCAAGGGCGACCTTTACGAATACATGCTGGGCAAGATCGCAAGCGCCGGTCAGAACGGCCAGTTCCGCACACCGCGCCACATCATCCAGTTGATGGTCGAGCTGACCGCCCCGACAGCGAATGACGTGATCTGCGATCCGGCCTCGGGCACATGCGGCTTTCTGGTTGCGGCGGGGGAGTATCTGCGCACCAACCATCCCGCGCTGTTCCGCGACGAAAGGCAGCGCGCACATTTTCACAACAACATGTTCCACGGCTTTGACTTTGACCCGACCATGCTGCGCATTGGCGCGATGAACATGGTGTTGCACGGCGTCGACGATGCCGATGTGTCTTACCGCGACAGCCTGGCTGAGGAACACAACGCGGACGCGGGCAAATATTCCCTGATCCTTGCCAATCCCCCTTTCGCCGGATCGCTGGACTATGACAGCACGGCCAAGGACCTTCAGAAGATCGTCAAGACGAAGAAGACCGAGCTTCTGTTTGTGGCGCTGTTTCTGCGCCTGCTGAAAACGGGCGGGCGGGCCGCCGTGATCGTGCCTGACGGTGTGCTGTTTGGGTCATCCAAGGCCCACAAGGAAATCCGCCGCATGCTGGTCGAGGATCACAAGCTTGACGCGGTGATCAAGCTGCCGTCAGGTGTCTTCCGCCCCTATGCGGGCGTCTCAACTGCGATCCTTATGTTCACCAAGACAGGCGTCGGCGGTACAGATCACGTCTGGTTCTATGATATGCAGGCCGATGGCATCTCGCTTGATGATAAGCGCACGCCACTGCTTCCGCCTGAAAAGCTCGGGCCAGTTCCGACTGAGGCACTGAGCGAAGCAGAGCATGAAAAAAACAACCTGCCCGACCTTCTGGGGAGGTGGGCGAAGAAGGAAGGTGCCGAGCTCGAAAACCCGCGCACAGCCCAGAGCTTCTGCGTTTCGCTGGCGGATATTGCCGCTGCCGACTACGACCTCTCGATCAACCGATACAAGGAAGTCGAGCACGAGGAGGTCGAGCATCAGGACCCGAAGGCTATCATCGCGGAGCTAAGGACTATCGAAGCCGAGATCAGCGACGGGCTCTCCCAGCTGGAGGAGATGCTGGGATGAATATGGTACCGCTTGGGGAGTTGATGCCTTCCCGAATACCCAGTGTTAATCCCAGTAAACATCTCGATGAGACGTTCGAGCTGTGGAGCATCCCTGCGTTTGACCAGGGCGAACCGGAGCGCCTAAAGGGTTCGGAGATCGGCTCATCAAAGAAGTGCATTGAGCCCGATGACGTTCTCCTTTCGCGGATCGTACCTCACATTCGGCGCTCTTGGGTGGTTGGGCCACTAAACGGTGCACGTCAAATAGCTTCTGGCGAGTGGATTACATTTCGAAGCCCTAAGGTATTTCCCCAATATTTGCGTCACGTTCTAATCTCTGACGAGTTTCATGCTCAATTCATGAAAACAGTTGCAGGAGTTGGCGGCTCGCTTCTTCGCGCCCGACCTGAGGGAGTCAAGCAAATCGAGGTTCCCCTCCCGCCGCTGGATGAGCAGAAGCGGATTGCGGCGATCCTTGATCAGGCCGATGCGCTGCGCCGCCTGCGCCAGCGCGCCATTGATCGCCTCAACACATTGGGACAGGCAATCTTTCATGAGATGTTTGGTGATGCTGTCAAGAACCCAAAAGGGTGGGAGACGGTGAAACTAGACGATCTTTGCGGTGTAGGCTCCAGCAAACGCGTATTTGTGAGCGAGTTTGTAGAGGAAGGAATACCCTTCTACAGGGGAACCGAAGTTGGACAGTTGGCAACCGGAGAAAAAATTGAACCAAAGCTGCATATCTCGGAAGATCATTATCAGTCTTTAGTTCAACATTCGGGAAAGCCGGAAATTGGCGATCTTTTGCTTCCATCTATTTGCCATGACGGCAGAATTTGGAGGGTTGATACCAATGAGCCTTTCTACTTCAAAGATGGGCGGGTTCTCTGGATCAAGAGCCATAACACTCAGATAAATGGCGATTACTTGCGCAACCACCTTCGGAACCTATTCTTGCAAAATTATCAGTCGATTGCTTCGGGCACGACCTTTGCCGAGTTGAAGATTGTCAACTTGAAGAATCTACCACTGCTATATCCACCAATGAACTTGCAGGTTGAGTTCGCAGATCGAATTTCAGCCGTTGAAGCGCGACGCTCTGAGTTTGAGAAGTCGAAGGTAGCCTTTGACGCCCTGTTCGGCGCATTGCAAAACCGTGCATTTCGAGGAGAGCTATAACCGATGACTGAAGCCTCCACATGGAAAATGACATTGCCAGGACCGATGCTACAGCGCGGTTTCTGGCTCTATGTCTGGCAAGTGGAGACGCCGAAGGGCGAAATGCTCTATGTCGGGCGGACGGGTGACAACTCTAGCCCGAACGCGACTGCACCTTACACCCGCATGGGGCAGCATCTAGGCTTCATCAACACACAGAACGCCTTGCGCAAGCAGTTGAGCAAGCGCGGCGTCGAGCCCGAAGATTGCAGCGCCTTCCACCTCATCTCGCATGGTCCGATCTATCCAGAGATAGAGAAACCTGACGGCGCGGAGCGCAAGGAATTGATGGAACGGCATTTGCCGCTGCGCAATCTCGTGGGCGCGATGGAGAAGGCGCTCGCCGAAGAACTAGCAGCGGCGGGATATGACGTCATGAACGAAGTGAAGTGGTCGCATCCGCATGATGAAGCGGTTTGGTCATCGGTCAGGAAAGCTTTCGCCGAGCACTTTCCGAAATTGAGGGCCGTTGCATGAGTCAGTTCGAGTTCCTCAAGTCCGATTTTTCTCCTGTGTTCGTACACGCCAGTAAGGCTGAGCAGCTTGCGCTCTCTGATCCGCGAGGGGCGTGTTTCTACGCGCGGCTGGCCTTGGAAACGGCCATCAAATGGATGTACGAAGCCGATCCTTCGCTTCGCTCTCCCTATGATGATGCGCTGTCCGCGCTAATTCACGAGCCGAGCTTCAGGCAGCTTGCGGGCAATGCACTTGTCACCAAGGCGAAGCTGATCAAAGATTTGGGCAACCGAGCTGTTCATGACAGTCATAGGAAGATCAGCGAGCAGTCTTCGATTACGGCCGTTCGAGAGCTGTTTCATTTCTCGTACTGGCTGGTGCGCACCTATGCCAAGGGGGCGAAGCCGTCTGCCGACATTCAGTTTGATCCCAGCAGCCTGCAAAAAACATTGACCATAACGGCGACCACTGTCCAGCAAATCAAGAAGATGCGCGAGGACTTTGATGCCCGTGAAAAGGCGCTGGAACAAGAGCGGGCGGCACGTCTTGCGACCGAAGCCGAGCGCGAGAAACTGAACGAAGAGATCAAGCGCCTTCAGGCCGAGATCGCGGCGACGAAGAAGGCGAACCAGGCCGCCCCTGACACCCACGACTATAACGAAGAGAAAACCCGTGATGCCTTCATCGATCTTCTTCTGCATGAAGCAGGGTGGCCGCTTGATCAGGCGCGTGATCGTGAGTTTCCTGTTGTTGGTATGCCGAGCAATTCGGGAGAGGGCTTCGTTGATTATGTTCTATGGGGCAATGACGGAAAGCCGCTTGCGCTGGTGGAGGCCAAGCGGACGAAGAAAGATTCTCGCGTTGGTCAGCAGCAAGCCAGACTTTACGCTGATTGCCTTGAAGAACACTTCGGTCAGCGTCCTGTTATCTTCCTGAGCAACGGCTACGAACATTGGCTATGGGACGATACGCGGTATCCGCCCCGCGCTGTCCATGGCTTTTACAAGAAGGCTGAGCTGGAGCTCCTTCATCAACGGCGGACAAGCAGCAAGGACCTTGCCAGGGTTGAAGTCGATGCCGATATCGCAGGGCGCTTCTACCAAACCCGTGCCATCAAGCGCGTGGGAGAGTCGCTGGAGAAAGATCACCTTCGAAAATCGTTGCTGGTTATGGCGACAGGCTCGGGCAAGACGCGTACCGTGATTGCGCTGGCCGACCAGCTCATGCGGGCGAATTGGGTGAAGCGCGTGCTCTTTCTCGCCGACCGCATTGCCCTTGTGAAGCAGGCTCACAATGCTTTCAAGGCGCACTTGCCTTCCGCACCAAGCGCAAACCTTTTGCAAAAGCACGATCCGAAAATGAATGACCACAACGGTGCGCGGATTTGCCTTGCCACTTATCCGACCATGATGGGCCTGATCAACGAGGTTGAAGACGGGGCGCGCCGCTTTGGCCCGGGTCATTTCGATCTTGTCATTGTTGACGAGGCGCACCGTTCGGTCTATCGCAAGTACCGTGCGATCTTCGAATATTTTGACAGTTATCTTGTCGGGCTCACGGCCACCCCACGCGATGAAATCGACCGCGATACCTATTCGCTCTTCGAACTTGAGAAAGGTGTCCCGACCGACTCGTACGACCTTGATGAGGCGGTTTCCGATGGTTTCCTTGTCCCGCCTCGTGCCGTGTCTGTTCCTTTGAAATTCCAGCGGGAGGGCATCAACTACGATGACCTGTCCGAGGAAGAGAAGGAAGCGTGGGATGCGCTGGAATGGGCAGAGGAAGGCGATGAGCGGCCTGACAGGATCGAAGCTGCCGATCTCAACAAGTGGCTCTTCAATGCCGATACTGTCGACAAGGTGCTCGAACACCTGATGACCAATGGCCTGAAGGTTGAGGAAGGTGACCGTCTGGGAAAGACGATCGTATTTGCCAAGAACAGCAAGCATGCCCGTTTCATCGCCGAACGCTTTGACAAAAACTATCCGCATCTCAAAGGCCAGTTTGCGCAGGTCATCGATTACAGCGTCGATTATGCACAGTCATTGATTGATGATTTCTCGGACCCGCAAAAACCGCCCCACATTGCCATCTCTGTCGATATGCTCGACACTGGAATCGATGTGCCGGAGGTTGTGAACCTTGTGTTCTTCAAGATTGTGCGCTCGAAGACGAAATTCTGGCAGATGATCGGGCGCGGAACGCGCCTGTGCCCCGATCTCTTCGGGCCAGACATGCACAAAGAGGATTTTCTGGTCTTTGATTTCTGCCAGAACTTCGAGTTCTTCAATCAGAACCCCAATGTCGCCGAGGGCGCTCTCGCGCCGTCGATCAGTGAAAAGCTCTTTGTTGCCCGAGTTGAACTCATGGACGGGATAGCGAAGGGAGACGATGCCTCGGAAAGTAATCTCAACGAGCTAAGGGGGTCTATAGAACAGCGCTTGTATGACGAGGTTATCGGCATGAACCTCGATAACTTTATCGTTCGACGGAAGCGGCGTTACGTAGAGAAGTTTCAGACACGCGACGCCTGGCAAGACTTGAACATCGAAGACCGAGTCGAACTGACCGAGCATATTGCCGGCCTGCCGAGCGCGCTCAAGGACAATGAGCTCGAAGCCCGGCAGTTCGACTATCTGGTGCTCCTGGCGCAACTCACTCTGCTCCGCTCCGACTCGACGTTCGCCAAGTATCAGGAGCGCATTCATGGCATAGCATCTTTATTGGAAAAGCTCGCCAATGTGCCGATGGTCGCTGCACAGATGGCGCTGATTCTTGAACTTCAAACGGATGAGTACTGGCAAGACGTGACCCTGCCCATGCTCGAGGAGGTGCGCAGAAAGCTACGTGGGCTGGTGAAGCTGATCGAGCCTGCCTCGCGCAAGATCGTCTATACAGATTTTCAGGATGAAATCGGCGAAGGAAGTGATGTCGTTCTGCCTGCCATCGGGAACGGCATCGATAAGGCCCGTTTCATGATGAAAGTCAGACATTTCCTTCAAGGGCATGGCGATCATATCACCTTGCAGAAACTCAGGCGCAACGAGCAGCTCACCAGGCAGGATATCGAAGAGCTGGAGCGCATCTTCATGGAAGAGGGTGTTGTCGACGATACAAAGCTCGAAGGTATCCGAAGGGAAGGCGGGCTGGGCCTCTTCATCCGCTCATTGATCGGCCTGGACCGAGAGGCTGCCAAGCAGGCATTCTCGAGCTTCATTGATGGAAAGGCATTAACGGCAAACCAGATTGAATTCATCGACCTTGTGATCGACCATTTGACAGAGCGCGGGGTATTGGACCCACGCCGACTGTATGAGAGCCCCTTCACGGACATCGACGATCAGGGAGTTAACGGCATCTTTGAGCTGGACGATGTTAAGGAACTCGTGAAAGTCATTAATGATGTGAAGGCAAGGACTGCGGCATGAACATTAATTACCGAAGTTCACAGTGAGCCGTCTCTCAAAGGTTTTCGATCTGGCTAACCTGCGGCGTGCTTACCGTTGGACAATGTCAAACCCGGATGCCGCTTACAAATTCTACTTTCGTGATTCCTACGATGCATTTGCTATTTCTTCCGACACACATCTTAAATGGATCAGGGCCGAAGGCTTGAAGGACCGTTACGAGGTCGCACACGCCTCGAAAGTACTTGTACCTAAGCCATCGGGAGTGTTGAGGCCTATTGCCCTGCTCAAAGTCGAGGACCAGATTGTATATCAGGCAATTGTTAATATCATAGCTGAAGAGCTGAAGAAGCGAACAAAACAACGCTATGAAAAGCGTGTATTTGCTCATCTTTACGCAGGAAAACGCTCGAAGTTCTTCAATATAAAGTGGCAAAAAAGCTATAGGAAATTTTCAGATCGCCTGCGAGATTGCAACACACGCGGCTTCGATCACATTGCAAACTTTGACCTCACCGCATTTTATGACTCGATTGATCATCATGTTCTGGTTCACTTTCTCAAAGAGCTCAAGATCGACGAAGAGACCATCGAGTACCTGATGCTTTGCCTTCGAAAATGGACCTCATCGACCTGGAGCAACGGTCCTATAAATATCTATCATGAACATGGGATTCCGCAGGGCCCCCTTGCGTCTGGTATGCTATCCGAAGCGGTCCTTCAACATTTGGACAAAGCAGGGGAGCATGGCGGTCGGCGCACAATCTACTTGCGATATGTTGATGACATCAAGATTCTCGCCAAGACTGAAAAAGACCTTCGCGCCAAGCTGATTGAACTCGACATCGCGTCCAAGGAGATCGGCCTCTTTCCTCAGACCTCCAAGATTAACATTCGCAAGATCACCAATCCTGAAGATGAGATCAAATCGGTCAGCCGTCCTCCTGAACCTTCACTTGTCCCTGCGGTCAATCAAAAAAAGCTCACGGCGCGTATTCTTGAACTTTGTCGCCGTGGTCACGTATCCGCAATCGACTCGACTCGCTTCAAATACTTGCTCGGACAGGTGAAACCTAATCACCGCCTCAGCTCTCGACTCATTAGAGTTCTTCAACATCATCCCGAATACGCGCCACAAATCTCCTCCTACATTTCAAGGTACAAGACTGTGCCTTCTGGATTGGCGGTGGAGATTAGGAATTTTTTGAACGCACAAGAACTCTATCATTCAGTTCTTGCCAATATCCTCGATGCTTCGCTTGGGCGCATGCCTCCCCCTTACGACAATGACATTGGTCAAGCCGCTGCCGACCGTCTTCTGCGACCCAAACCTGGATCATTGCCACTCCAACCATCATACAAAGCATCACTCATTTCGTGGGCGCTGCGTTCAGGAAAGTTGAACTTCGCCGAATACGAAGGAGTCGTTGCCCCTGAAATAGATTGGTGGGTAAAGAAGCGTGCCGTCATTTCTCTGGTCGCTGATGACTTTGACGAACCGACCTATGAGTCATTTCTGAACGCTAGAATGCGTGAAGATGGTTCTGAAGTTGCCAGAATATGTGCGACGCGGTTACTGGAAGGCTCACACAAGCTAGCAAAGCCCTATCGCAATGTTGAGACAACTGCGAAACAGACCCTAAAGGCGGCTAAGGTAATTTCCGGAGTTGGACAGCCTGAAAGCCGAATTCCAGAAATCATTCATTATATACTACAGCGTCCGCAAACGGCCTACGATTGGAAGACGTTCTTCGGTTCAGATCATAAACACGCCGAAAAAATGATGATATTGATAAAGCGAGATAGCGAAGCCAATATAGAGAAATTTCTCGTTCATCTTGATAGTTGGTGCGATCTTTTGCTGTCGGAGATATATATGCGGCACAAGCTTGGAAAGACCTATCCAAACTATGGATCAGCATTGAAGGACCCGGCACTTACAACACGACTGCCGACTGCCATCCCAGCCCTTACTGCGCTTCATGCCTTACGGCTTGAATCCAGCTTGGCTCATCCGCGAAGCCTGAAAACGGGAAAGCCTACGAGAAGGCTTAAACATCACGATTTCCACAAGATACGAAAACAACTTATTTCGGCATTCGATGAAGTTGAACGGGTGATTACTCCTTAATCTCTTTACTTGGCGCACCCGTCGCGTAGCGGTCTGTCGTGAATCAAGCCAGTTTTCGTCAGTCTCCACCATCTGTAATTCATCCCTTGCTTATTTAAGAACCGTTGAATAGCCGGGTTGTTGCCGCCGTCTTTTCCCCGAGATATGAGTCTGGACATTGGCGCGGCAGGGCCTATATCTAGAGCGGTCGAAAACACCTGCGAAATGCGCTTTATATGTTTGGACCTAAGAACTTGAATAAGATAGGTGCTATGCACTTTTAAATTGTGGGGGGTATATCCGGCAGCGCTGAGCTTGGAGAGAAGTTGAAGAGGGGCATTGTGGTATATTAGGATTTTTGAAGCGGCAATAGCAGTGAAGGTCTTTGTTTTTTCTCTCGTTGTTACCCTATCGTTACCCTGACCTTAAAGTCAGAGGGTGCAGCAAGTTAACCGCATCCTCTAAGTCATTGAAAAAATTGGCGCGCCCGAAAGGATTCGAACCTCTGACCCCCAGATTCGTAGTCTGGTGCTCTATCCAGCTGAGCTACGGGCGCCTGTGGCAGAAGATGCCTGTGACAGGGCAGACGTGTCTGTCCCTGTGCGAGCGCAACCTAAACATATCGATGGCGCTTTGCAAGCCCCCAATGCATGTCTGCGTTCAACTTTTGTGAAAAAACTTTCACACAGGGCATTGGTGAGCTTGTGGGGAAAGGTCAGTTCCCGTAAAGTCCTGCTGATGAAAAGCTTGAGAACGCCACTTCAGATCAACTGCCGGACCTTGATCCCTGATGAAAATATGTAAATTTCCTGCCAACGGGCGCCTGGTATTGCTGGCGATGATTATGGCAATACCGGGGGGCTGTGCTGCGCTGGACGGTAACTGGCCCGACCTGACCAGTGTGCCCTCGCGCGCGACGGTGGTGCCGGAAAGTGATGATGGTCTTGCCGGGACAGCGGGCGAAGAGGCCGGGGTACAGTCGCCAGGCGGTGGCGTTGCCAGCACACAACAGGCGGCCATTGCAGAAGATCTGGACCGTATTCAGCGTGCCGTTGAAAGCCTGAGCCAGCGTCTGGAGACAGTCGAAGGCGAGATCCGCGAAACGTCGGCAGTTTATGAGACGTCATTATTGGCGCTGACCCCGGGGGAAGTGCCCGAAGAGATGCGGGGCGACTGGAATACGGCGCAATTGTACCTGAGCCGGACAATCAGGGCGCGGGACAGGCTGGGTGCCCTTCTTGACGAGGTGACGGCGCTTGAGCGCGCCCTGCTGGATGATCGTTTGAAGGCAGGGAAGATATCGGGATCTCCGCTTGGGCTGAAATTTCAGAAAACCGATCAGAACATGGCTGTGCTGAAAACCGGTCTGGAGGGGGCGGCCCGGATCTGGAACAAATATGTCGACCGCGAGCTGAACCGTCTGGCGGTGCTCTCGACTGAAAATATTGATGAAGCGTCGGGCCTGTCATTCCCTGTCGAGGGGCGGGAGCCCTTGCTTGTGGTGCGGCTGCATCAGAAGGAAATGAATTATCAGCAGTCGCTGAAGCAGGTGGTCACCATGGTGCGGGACCGAAATCTTGATCTGCGCTTTGGTGCGCTGGCCGTGGGCAAGGTGAATGCGCTGGGCGACAAGAACACCCTGCTGCTGGAGGTGATGCACGGTCTGTTAAGGGAAGGCGTCTCGCTGGAGCATATCACGCTGGGGATAGCCCGGGACAATGATGTGGAGCCGATTGAGGTCAGGCTTTACGTGGAATCCCTGTAACTTTTAACATCGCCCAGCGTTTCAGCCGACAGCACACCCCGGACAATGGCGCGTGTCAGACAGTCGGCCGCAAGGTTGCCAATACGTGTGACAGCCAGCGGGGCTTCTTCTTCGGGTTTGTATTCCCCTGTCGCCATGACGAAAATTGTATCGCCGTCATAAGGTGTATGCACGGGCCGGATGGCGCGCGCAATGCCATCCTGCGCCATGATGGCGACGCGCTTTGCCTGCGCTTTTGTAAGCCGGGCATTGGTGGCAATCACGCCGATGGTGGTATTCCCTGCCATTTGGGGCTTCTTCGGTGTTTCAAGCTCAAGCGTTGCATTGTGACGGGCATAATCGGCCACGCCGGGGCAGAGTGCTGCAAACTCGCCTTCCTGTTCCCATGACAAGGCCCACAGGGCTTTTGTGCCGGGCATCGTGACAGAGCCAAAGGAATTAACGGCAACAAGAGCCCCCACAATCAGCCCGTCATCGTTTTGGGCGGATGCACTGCCCAGCCCGCCCTGAATGGCACCCGCCAGGGCACCGTATCCGGCACCGGCATTTCCCATTTCAAAGTTGATATCGGCCTTCTCGCACGCCTTTCTGCCCAGATCGGCGTAAGGCGGTGTCGTGCCCCAGTTCTTGTCGCCGCCATTTGCGAGGTCAAACAGAACAGCCGCAGGCACCACTGGCACAGCCACAGGCCCCATATCCAGCCCGATTGATTTTCGTGACAGCCAGGATGTCACGGCACCAGCCGCATCAAGACCGAATACAGACCCGCCACACAAGACCAGTCCGTGAAAATCTTCCACCAGACAATCAGGCTCAAGAGCCGGCGTGTCGCGTGTGCCGGGGGCACCGCCGCGTATGTCCACCCCCATGATAACAGGCTGGTCAGGCAGAATGACCGTAACCCCCGACCGGACAAGGGCGTTGCGGGCATTGCCAACGCGAATGCCGGGAACATCTGTAATCAGGTTAAGGGGGCCGGAATGTGTCATGAATGATGGCCTTTTGCAGGGGCGGGCAGACACAGGTGGAAGCAGGTACCGTTTTCGTCACTGCGCACCAAATCGATACGCCCGCCATTAGCTTCCAGCAATTCCCTGGCAATGGCAAGGCCAAGGCCGGTACCACCACTTCTGGCGCTGCCCCTGAAGGGTTCGTAGATATGTGCGAGAGCTGCCGCGGGCATGCCGGGCCCGGTATCCTCTATTTCAAAATTTACCCTGTTATTCTCGAGGAAGGACCGGATTTTGATGGTCTTCCGGTGGTGGTCGGGGGGCATGGCCTCCAGCACCTGCTGCGAATTTTTACAGATATTGAGAAGCACCCGATACAATTGCCGGGGATCCGCCACGACCTTGTGCCCGGGCGCCACATCAATAATAAACTCAACGCCCTCTGCTGTTGAATTTTCGGGGTTCAGTCCCAAAGACAGGCGAATGTCTTCACAGATGGATAACAGCGCTACGGCCTGCCGATTGTGCGGCATATCGTCGGAGCGCGCATATTCGATGGTTTTTTCGCACAGTTCCGCTGCCCGGTCGATCGAGTGGACCAGCCGGGGGGCCAGCGCCTGAACCGTCGGGTCGTCAATATTGCTCAGGCGGTCTGAAATAAGGTTGGCACTGGACAGGATATTCCGCAGATCATGATTAATTTTTGCGACCGCTGCGCCAATATGGGCCAGACGGGTTTTTTGTCGCAGCGCGGTGCGAACAGCCCCCTGCATTTCGAATAATTCCCGCTGAACGATGCCGATCTCGTCAGAACGCATGGTGGGGCGTATTATGCGGGTGGCGTCTTCAGGCTTGTCGCGGAAGCTGACAACATTTTCGGTAATACGCCGAATGGGCCGGACCATAAGCCAGGACAGCGCCAGATAGACCAGACTGGCCGTAATAAAAGAGATGATCAGTGAAAGAAACACGATGTTGCGCGTGTGTATGTACATCGCATGAGCCAGCGGCATTTCTTTCAGGATAATCTGCACATAATCGCCCGCATTCTGGCGCGCATTGCCAGTGACTTCAATCAACCCGTCGTCATTGCGGCGCATTGTAATAAAGGCATCCATAATCAGGGACAGAAAGTTGGCGTTGCGCAGATCATAGCGTGCGGTAATATTCAGGGGCATATCATCCCCCAGAATAAGTTTCCGGTTGTCTTCCCGTTTCAGGACGACGGCCTGAACTTCGGCATTTTCCAGAAGCTCTTTGGCCAGTTCGTCGCTGACCATATAATCTGATGTGGCGACAAGGGCGAGCGCCGCAATCTGGGCAGCGGCCAGCCGTTCTTCCAGCCAGGTCTGCCGGAAATAGGCGATGGAGGGCACATAGATCAGAACTTCAGCAATCATGACAAAAATTGTCGTCAGGACCAGAAGTCTGGCGGAAAGTCCAATATAGGGTTTTTTCGGGCGGGCCTTGTCTTTCACGAGTGTCCTTATCCAAATTTGGACAGGAAACGAACCAGTTTTCGAATTTTGGGGCTGAATAGTGATTTGGTGTAAAAGCTGCCCGCAGCCCGCTTGCTGATTTCGCTCCGTGTCGGATAAGGTGCAATATAGCTTGCCATGGATGATATTTTCAATCCTTCATTGATGGCCAGCACCCATGGCTGAATTATTTCTCCTGCTCCGGCAGCGACAATTGACGCGCCCAGTATTTTGCCGCGACTGGACGTGATGACCTTGATCAGGCCTGTTGTCTCATGTTCGGCCTGCGCCCGATCATTTTCTGCCATGGACCACCGCAGAATGCGGATATCAAGCCCTTTACCGGTCGCATCACGTTCATTCAGGCCTACATGGGCCAGTTCGGGGTCTGTATAGGTCACCCAGGGTGCCGCCTTGTTTGTGACTTTTGATGGTAACCTGAACAGAATATTACGAATAATGATACCGGCCTGATATCCGGACATATGGGTGAATTGCAATCCGCCGGTACAGTCTCCGACAGCATATATGCGCCGGTTACTGGTGCGCATGTGGCTGTCTGTTTTAATCCCGCGTTTGTCATATTCAACACCGGCATCGTCAAGCCCCAGGTTGGTCACATTGGGCGCCCGCCCGGTCGCCACCAGCAAATGCGACCCTTCAATGAATTTGTCGGCCCCGTCGATCTTGTATGACACAGAAATATGGCCGGCCTTACCCTCGGTTTTGGTAATTGTTTCGACCGTTAAAAGGGTGACGCCGTCTTCTGTCAGGCGATCAGTAACGATTTGGGCAAGTTCGGGATCATCTTTCTCCAGAAAGGCCTGACTGATAATTGTGACTTTGGCGCCCAGACGTCTGTAAGCCTGCGCCAGTTCGCAGCCAATAGGGCCGCCCCCCACAATAATCAGATGATTCGGGCAGGTCGTGAGGTCGAATATGCTTTCGTTTGTCAGATAATATGTTTCGTCCAGACCTGGAATGGGGGGTGCCGCCGCGCGGGAGCCGGTGGCAATAACAAACCTGCGCGCCTTGATAACAGTATCACCGGCCTGAAGTTTATCCGGCCCGATAAAGCGGGCTTCATCCTGAATGACCTTAACGCCCAGACCTTCGAATCGCTCCACGGAATCGGTTGGCGCGATATGGGCGATAACACCCTGAATGTGGTCATGCACAGCCTGAAAGTCTATTTCGGGCTCGGCGGGGCGAATGCCGAATTTTTCACCGTCTTTTATTGTTTTTGCATGATGTCCCGCCGCAATAAGTGCTTTCGAAGGAACACAACCGTAATTCAGGCAATCGCCGCCCATTTTATGTTTTTCAACCAGAATAGTCGGCGCGCCGAGCATGGCAGCACCGGCAGCAACGGACAGTCCGCCTGAACCGGCTCCGATAACGCATATGTCCGTGGTCAGCATATTTGCCATTATTTTCTACCTTGCTTCATTTTTCTATAGATGATGGGAACCAGTGCGATCACGCCCAGCACACAGAAAGCAACAAGTAGCTCGGTTGTGATCAGGGCAGACGGGTTGATTTCCAGCTGGCAGCCTTGGGGTAACGGTGAGGACTGCTGGCACTGTGTATAGGCGGTTTGTTGAGCCTGAATAATACTGTCAAGTGCCGTTCCTGCATAGGAAAAGGCGAAAGTACCGGGAATGATTCCGATAAAGGTACCTGTCACATAGGTCTTTAGCCTGACTCCCAGAAAGGCAGGGGCAAGATTAACCAGCCAAAAGGGAAACAGCGGGACAAGGCGCAGAAACAGCAGGTAATTCATGGCGTCTTTAGAAAAGCCGTCTTTCATCCTGTTCAGCTTTGGGCCTGCTTTTGCCAGTAACGGCGTGCCCAGTGAGGATCGGGCAATCAGAAAAACAAGGGTGGCACCCGTCGTGGCGCTTATGACAGTGGTCAGCGTACCCGCCCATGCCCCGAACAGAAAACCGCCGGTAACGGTGAGCAGCAGACCGCCGGGCAGGGAGGTCGCGACTACGGTCATATACAGCAAGGCAAAAATCAGGATGGATAGCCCATAGTGGTCGTTTACATAGGCCACCAGCTGATCACGATTCTCTGCGACATTTTCAAGTGTCAAATACTGGTGCCACCCCAGCAGGTACCCGACCAGGATAACGCCCGCTAATAATATCAGGGGAACAAGCCTTTGAAGCGTCCAGCGGTTCCTGCTTTTGCTTTCAAGGCTGTCAGATGACCGCTTTAAATTATTTGTCATACGTTGAATATTTCCACATGGGCGAATATATTGGCGCAGAATAGACGCTTCATACCCTGAGTAAACAGGCAGCGGCCCGCTTTCACCACAAAGTGATGGATGGTGAACAGTGCAAAGAGGGCGAGGGTTTGCGTTGACTTCAGGGAAATCACGCTCTATACACCGTTTCTTTATACAACCTTGGCCGGTTATGGCCTGTTAAATTGAATTTCGTGACGGAGTGAACAAGTGAAACGTACCTTCCAGCCCAGTCGTATCGTGCGCAAACGGCGCCATGGCTTCCGTTCTCGTATGGCAACTGTTGGCGGCCGTAATATTTTGTCTGCCCGTCGTGCAAAAGGCCGTAAACGTCTGTCAGCCTAATTTTCTTTCGGGGTGCCCCGTCAACCATCCGAGGACGCTATGAATTCCAGCGGGAACTTGGAGGCGGTCCGAGTGGAGCGCCTTAAAGACAGGTCTCAGTTCCTGAAGATAGCGGCGTCGGGGATCAAATGGGTCGCGCCGGGGCTGGTTATTCAGGCGCGCTCGTTGCAGGGTGACCCTGACAGTGACAATCTCATTCGTATAGGTTTTACCACCAGCAAGAAGGTGGGCAACGCGGTCGAGCGCAATCGTGCCCGCCGCCGTTTGCGCGAGCTGGCGCGTGAAATTATCCCCGCGCGCTCCAGAACCGGATATGAATATGTGCTGATCGGTCGCAAGGCCACCGTAAACCGTGCGTATGATAAATTGCGGCTTGATCTGGAAACGGCATTAAAGCGGCTGAAAACGGTACGCGACAGCCACGAGTTCAGGGTATGAATGTTGTCTCCCGACTTTTGTCAGCGCCGGTATACCTGTATCGCTGGACGATCTCCCCGATATTCCCCTCAAGTTGTCGCTATCACCCGACCTGTTCATCGTATGCACTTGAAGCGTTGAAGCAACATGGTGCCATGCGGGGTGGATATATTGCCCTGCGCAGGATATTGAGATGCCACCCCTGGGGTGGCTTTGGTTATGACCCGGTGCCATCCGAGGCAACGGGAAAGAATAAAGGTACAGACAGAGCTAATGATGAGGCATGCCGTGCCGGATAAGATTGGCCAATAAGTTTGCAGAATAGTTTGCCCGGTAAGTTTGCCAAAAAGTTTGGATAAGTAGATGGATAACAATCGTAATTTAATTCTGGCTTTTGTCATTTCGCTGGTGATCCTGCTTGCTTTTGACTTCTTCTATATGAAGCCAAAAGTTGCTGAAGAGCAGGCCCGTCAGGCAGAACTTGAAGCCAGCCGAAGTGTGCCAGAGCAGGGTGCCGGGGGCGCGCAAAATCCTGATCTTCCGGGTGTGACACACAGTGATGTGCTCGTGCCGGAAATTGGCGGCGTTGCGGCAGCGCCAAGCATTAGCCGGGATCAGGTGATATCTGATACACCCCGAATTGCGATCAATTCACCTCGCCTCAGAGGGTCCATCTCCCTGAAGGGCGGACGTGTTGATGATCTTGTCCTGAAAGACTATCGCGTGGAAGTCGAAGCAGATTCGCCGGATGTTGTTTTGGCGTCACCTGCAGGCACTGATCGGGCCTATTATGCCGAGTTCGGCTGGGCCCCTGTGCCGGGTTCTGCTGTTGAGATGCCAAACGCCCAGACAGTCTGGACGGCAGATCGCACAGAGTTGACGTCGCAATCCCCTGTGACGCTGACCTGGGTAAACGGGCAGGGGCTGACATTCTCCCGCATATATCAGCTTGACGAGAATTATATGTTCACGGTCACGCAGATTGTTAAAAACAACAGTGATCAGGCTGTTGCCATGGCGCCCTATAGTCTGGTGATGAAAGCCTACAAGCCCGAAACGAAAGCATTTTTCATTCTTCACGAAGGTCCACTCGGGGTTTTTGGTGAGGAACGCGTTTATTTGACCTATAGCGATCTTGAAGACGATGGTCAGGTTCAAAAGAGCGGTACGGGTGGCTGGATTGGCATTACCGACAAATACTGGCTGATGGCACTGGTCCCGGACCAAAAAACAGAAATGAAGGGTCGCTTTACCTATCGTAATGTGCAGGGCAGAAATCGTTATCAGGTTGATGTTCTGCAGGATGCCGTCACCATCCAGCCCGGCCAGACAGTAGATGTCACCAGCCGCCTTTTTGCGGGTGCCAAGGAAACGATGCTGATTTCGAAGTATGAAAAAACGCTCGAAATTTCACGCTTTGTTGACGCCGTCGACTGGGGCTGGTTCGTCTGGATTACGAAGCCAATGTTCTACGGGTTGCACTATCTGCACCAAATACTGGGTAATTTCGGTCTGGCGATTCTGGCGCTGACAGTTGTGTTAAAGCTGATCTTCTTCCCGCTGGCCAACAAATCCTATGTTGCCATGAGCAAGATGAAAAAATTGCAGCCGAAAATGCAGGAGCTGAAAGAAAAGTACGGCGAAGACCGGGCCAAGATGCAGCAGGAACTGATGGGGCTTTACAAGAAGGAGAAGGTCAATCCCATGGCGGGTTGCCTGCCTATCCTTTTGCAGATTCCGGTGTTTTTTGCGCTGTACAAGGTGATCTTTGTGACCATCGAAATGCGCCATGCACCCTTTTACGGCTGGGTACATGATTTGTCGGCACAGGACACATTAACGCCGGTAAATTTGTTTGGGCTTATCCCATGGGACCCGCCTTCATTCCTGATGATTGGCATCTGGCCAATTTTGATGGGTATTACCATGTTCCTGCAGCAGAAGCTGAATCCGGCACCAACCGACCCTATACAGGCCAAGGTCATGTCTTTTCTGCCAATAATCTTTACCTTTATCCTGGCGCCGTTCCCGGCAGGACTGGTCATTTACTGGACGTGGAACAATCTGCTTTCAATCCTTCAGCAATGGGTGATCATGAAGCGGATGGGCGTCTCGGCAGGTTGATGAAATGACACAAGACGGTGACGATGCCATATCGCTGGATGATGCAGAGCTGACTGAAGACGATATGGAACGGGGCCGATTGCTGTTCAGCCAGTCATGCGAATTTGTCAAGAGCGTGGCGGCGCTGGACGGCTTGCCGGAAGCTGACCGGGTGGAAATTGCCTTTGCCGGCAGATCGAATGTGGGAAAATCCAGCCTGTTAAATGCGCTGACGGGTCGCAAGTCTCTTGCAAGGACGTCCAATACACCCGGGCGCACGCAATTGCTGAATTTCTTTTCTCTTGAGATAAAGGAAGGGCCGTCGCTCTATCTGGTGGATCTGCCGGGATATGGCTATGCCAAGGTTTCCCAATCACTTGTTCGGGAATGGACGGATTTGCTGAAAGCCTACTTGCGGGGGCGCCCCAGCCTGCGCCGGGTATGTCTGCTGATCGACGCCCGGCACGGCGTTAAGGAAAGTGATCGCGAGATCATGACCATGCTGGACAAGGCGGCGGTTTCATACCAGATTGTGTTGACAAAATCCGACAAGCTAAGCGCGGTCGACCGGGATAAAATTATCGCCAAAACGACGCTGGCGATAGCCAAAAATGTCGCAGCGCATCCTGAAATCCTGCTCACAAGTTCTGAAAAAGGCTCGGGAATTCCCGAGATGAGGGCTGTATTGACCAAGCTTGCGGTGAATTGATCTTTCACATATAACCCAAACAAGGTTCCTTTTTGGAGAACGTTCCATGGCACATGAAACGAAAACACATTCGCGCTGGCTGAAGCAGGCAGATATCCTCACACAGGCTCTGCCATTTATGCGTCGCTATGCCGATAAGTTTTTTGTCATAAAATATGGTGGTCATGCCATGGGTGATGAAGAATTGGCCAAAAGCTTTGCGCGCGATATTGTGCTGCTGAAGCAGGTCGGGATTAATCCAATTGTTGTTCACGGGGGCGGGCCTCAAATTGCAGAAATGCTCAAGCGGCTGATGATTCAAAGCTCGTTTGTGGACGGATTGCGAGTAACCGATCAGGCAACGGTCGAAATCGTTGAGATGGTCCTGAGCGGCGCGATCAACAAGGGAATTGTTGCGGCCATTAACGACGCGGGTGGCAAGGCCGTGGGGCTGTCCGGGAAGGATAGTAATCTGGTAACTGCCCGAAAGTTGACACGAAAGAAAAAGGACCCGGATTCTAAAATTGAAGAGGTTCTCGATCTGGGCTTCGTGGGCGAACCGGATATCGTGGACCCGCATATTCTGGATGTGCTTGAGAAGTCTGATATTATTCCGGTTATTGCGCCGATCGGCTTTGGCGTGGACGGCGAAACCTACAATATCAACGCGGATACAATGGCGGGTGCAATTGCCAAGTCGGTTGGGGCAGAGCGCCTGCTTCTGTTGACCGATGTTGCCGGGATTTTAAATCAGGACAAGGAACTGATCCGTGAGACAAATGCGGAAGAAATCCGCGCAATGATTGACGATGGCACCATATATGGCGGCATGCTGCCCAAGGTTGATACGTGCCTTGATGTAGCGGAAAATGGTTGTGGTGGTGCTGTTATTCTGGATGGCCGTATCCAGCATGTCATTCTGCTGGAAATATTTACGGAACATGGGATCGGTACACTGATCCGCGGGCGGCAATCTCTGTAAGTTTGAACAGGCTTCTTACAATCGCTCCAGCAGATGCCTCATTTTAGAACTTGATAGGGGATAGTCGGTCCCGTTGCGGGGGTAAAGCAGGTTGCCTTTGGAGACTTTGGCAAACTCCACCTGAATATTAAAGGAAGTGCGCATGGCGAGACCTGCTTTCCAGCACAAGGCAGAAATTGTCCTGCCGTCACGCCTGCTGAGAATTTTCATAACGTTATTGGTCGAAAGGCCGGTAAGGGTGGCAAGCGTATAGATCACAGCCTGCCGCTGATTATTTAAAATAGCCTGCATAATGAATTGATCGTTCAACAGGCCTTTGTCATGCATGCTCGCAATATTTTTTGCGATTTCATCTGAGTCCGGTGAAGCTGTCGGGTCTTTGTTGATGCGATCGCGGGTCCGGCGCAAAAGATCGGTGGCCTGAGCGGGGCGGAGATTGCCTGCTTGTACCATTTTTTCAACCAGTGAAGACGCCACAAAGCCCGCAACGCGCCGCATTACTCTCATGGACAGGTTGGGGCGACTGCACAGGGGTTCGTGAAGGTCGACGACTTTTTCAGCCTGACCAACAATCAGGTCCATTGTTTCGTCTCTGATTTTGGCATCCGGGTTGGCCAGCAGATGGCTGATGGCCGGGATGTCAAGAGAACTGACCAGAGCATCTGTGACAGCTGTGCCGATATTCTTTCGTCTTGCAATAGCACTCAGCGCTAGTTTTGCTGTGGATGTCGAAATGATTTCTTTCAGGTCTAGATCACTTAGAAGCGGTGAATATTCCAAAATCGGCGCTGATACTGTGGTGTCCAGATCATGCGCCAGTTTTAGGATGATACGTTTGGGTACGTTATGTTCATACTTTAATTCTTCGGCAATAATCGCCCGAACCCGGGGTAGTTGATCCTGAGCGAGAATTTCAAGGATCTCCAGTGTCTCTTCGTATACTTTCGCCTTGCTCTCAAGGTCCAGATCAGGAAGCAGTCGCGCAATCTTTCGGGCCAGTTCGTATCTGGCCTGATCATCATGATCTTCGACCAGTATTCGATTGGCCTGTACCGGTGTTCCAGGATTCTTGGCGACTTCCCGACGAACGGCTGGCGACTCGTCTGATGCAAGGTAATAGAGAATTTCAGGCTGCGCTTTTTCCATGCGGGCAAGAATCTGTTTTTCCGTCTGGTTCTGACGTTCCAGAATATTACGAGCGGCTTCGTAACGTACACGTGATTCCCTGGCGGAAATCTGATTGCCGCCAATGATCGGCTGGAGCTTTTCAAACAGTTTGGGTGCCATTTTTTTTAGCATAATTCAACTGCTTCCAAATATCGTTGTAGCAGATATGTCCCGGTAATTTTCATTCGTCGCAATCATATTTTATAATCGATTGCATGGTTGCCAGTGCGTGTGTCCGACGGTTAATATAATTACCAATAGAAACTGTATATGTATGAGCGTGTTAAGTCTTTAGCGTAAATCAGTGATTGAATGCGTTACGTTTTTCATTAACGGTACCATATCATTGAATTCGTTATACCTCATAGGTCTTAATGATTTATTATTAAGTTCAGCAGGTTTGCTGGATATATCAATATATGAAGGAAATACTTATTGATTGAATTCGGAATGGAAGGCAAGAAAGTTTCCGGCATCGATACGTGGGTGTTTGATCTGGACAACACCCTGTATCCGGCGACGTGTAATCTGTTTTCGCAGGTCAGTGACCGGATGAAAATGTTCATCGCCCGGAAATTCAGTATTGGGGCGGACGAAGCCTTTAAAATTCAGAAAAACTTTTTCCGCCAACATGGCACCACGTTGCGGGGATTGATGACCGAGCATGACATGCTGCCTGATGAATTTCTGGATTTTGTGCACGATATTGATTTTTCCCCGGTAATGCCGTCACCGCTTTTGTCAAAAGCACTTGATGCCCTGCCGGGGCGGAAATTCATTTTCACCAATGCGTCTGCTGATTACACGGGTAAAGTGCTCTCGCGGTTGGGGGTCGGAGATATTTTTGACGGGGTGTTCGATATTCACAGCGCGGGATATGCCCCCAAACCAGATCCGGAAACCTATCGAAAAATGCTTTCGGCATTCAATATTGATGCGCGAAGCTCCATCATGTTCGAGGATATGGCGCGTAATCTGGCACCTGCAGCTTCCTTTGGCATGAAAACGGCGTGGATTCCAACGCATACAGACTGGGGGCATGAAGGGGCTGCTGAAATGGACTTCAATTATGTGATTGAGGACTTGCCCGACTGGTTATGGCAGGCCAGCCAAACAACAACCGTAAAGGGGTGACCGGAAGTGGTTGACAGTCAGGGGCGGCTCGTTATTGTCTGGGCCAAATTTCAGTTTTCTTCAATGGACAATAAGGTTTTGGAATAATGGATTATACATCGGTCGAAAGCGTGATCGAACAGGCCTGGGATGACCGCAACAATGTTTCGGTCACCACCACAGGCGAACGTCGTGATGCCATTGAGGCTGCCCTGGAAGCTCTGGATAAGGGGGAACTTCGGGTTGCCTCGAAGGAAGATGGCAAGTGGGTTGTTCACCAGTGGCTCAAGAAGGCGGTCTTGCTGTCGTTCCGGCTGAATGATATGGCGACTATTGCAGGTGGGCCGGGGCAGAATACAAACTGGTTTGACAAGGTGCCGTCGAAGTTTGAAGGGTGGGGCGCGGATGAGTTCCGCAAGGCCGGTTTTCGTGCCGTACCCGGATCAATTGTGCGTCGGTCGGCCTATATTGCGCCAAACGCGGTGCTGATGCCCAGTTTTGTCAATCTGGGGGCCTATGTAGATTCCGGTGCCATGATTGATGCCTGGGCAACAGTGGGGTCGTGTGCCCAAATCGGCAAGAACTGCCATATTTCAGGGGGGGCCGGTATCGGTGGCGTGCTGGAACCTTTACAGGCAGGTCCTGTTATTATTGAAGATAATTGCTTTATCGGTGCGCGTGCTGAAGTGGCTGAAGGTGTTGTTGTGGAACAGGGTTCTGTTCTGTCCATGGGCGTGTATCTTGGCGCTTCAACTAAAATATATGATCGGGAGACCGGTGAAGTGCATTATGGGCGTGTGCCGTCCTATTCCGTTGTGGTGCCGGGCACGTTGCCGGGCAGGCCTGCGGCTGATGGCAGCCCGGGCCCCAATCTTTATGCGGCAATTATTGTGAAGCGGGTTGACGAGCGTACACGCTCGAAAACCGATATCAACGAATTGCTCAGGGATTAAGGCCCATTTTCGGGAGGCATAATGGCGAAGGCAAATGATATGGATCCGGTCGAGCTGGCGCAGAGGTTAATCCGCTGTCCCAGTGTGACGCCCGAGGATGCGGGCGCGCTGGATGTATTGCAGACGGCGCTTGAAGAGCTGGGCTTCACGTGCCACCGCTTGCCCTTTTCCGAAGGTGGCACTCCTGATGTTGAGAACCTTTATGCCAGAATTGGCGGGCAGGGGCCGAATTTTTGTTTTGCCGGCCACACGGATGTTGTGCCTGTGGGGGCGACAGATGCGTGGACAATTGATCCCTTTGCTGGGGATGTGATTGACGGTGTTCTTTACGGGCGTGGTGCCGCTGACATGAAGTCATCAATTGCGGCTTTTGTCACTGCGGCCTCCCGCTTGTTGCAGTCGGGAACCGTGCCGGGGTCGATCAGTTTTCTGATCACAGGCGACGAAGAAGGACCGGCCATCAACGGGACCCGGAAAGTCCTGCAGTGGATGAAAAAAAGCGGCGAGGTGATTGACCATTGTCTGGTAGGCGAGCCCACCAATCCCCGCGAGTTGGGAGAAATGGCAAAAATCGGCCGTCGGGGCAGCCTGAATGCCGAGATTACCATTATGGGTGCGCAGGGGCATGTTGCCTATCCGCATCTGGCGGATAACCCTATTCCGCGTCTTGTGAAACTGCTGGATCGCCTGACGTCTAAAAAGCTGGATGACGGTACGGCGCATTTTCAACCCTCTAACCTTGAGATTACAAATCTTGATGTTGGGAACAGTGCCACGAATGTGATACCGGCAGCGGCCAAAGCCAGATTGAATATTCGCTTCAATGATGAGCATACCGGGCGGAGCCTTGAACAATGGTTGCGCGCTGAATGTGTCGAAACCGGCGGACAGTTCAGTCTTGAAGCCAGCGTGTCCGGGGAAGCATTTCTAACACCACCGGGGCTGTTGAGCGAGCTGGTAACGAATGCTGTTCACAAGGTGACAGGCACTATGCCGGAACTGAGTACCACCGGGGGCACGTCAGACGCCCGGTTCATCAAGGATCACTGTCCGGTGATTGAATTCGGGTTGGTCGGACAGACCATGCACAAGGTTGACGAGCGTGTTATGATTTCGGATATACACGCAATTACAGATATTTATGAAGATATCCTGATAAACTATTTTAACCAATGAAAGCGATAATATCAACGTGAGCAGCTGGCAGTATATTTATCAGTCCCTGTATGGTGCCTGGCGTCTGGCCCATTTTGATTCAGAAGGCATGAAGCATTTTGACCTGACGGTTTCCGGCTTCTGGCGTTCTTTTCAAAGCATGATCGTGGCGCTGCCGCTTTTTATTGTCCTGGCGATACTCGAGAAGAAAATCCGTATTCTGGTGCTTGCGGTCAATTCGCCCGGTGTCGTGCCGGATTTTGACAATTATTATCTGGCGCAGGCGCTGGACTATCTGGTGATCTGGCCAGCCTTTGCCTTGCTGATGATTCCGTTTACGCGCCTTATGGCGGTTGATCGTTATTATGTGCCGCTTATTGTTGCGTATAACTGGGCCCGGCTGGTCTCTATCGCCATTCTGATCCCGGCGTATGCATTGCTGGGAAGCGGCATATTAAGCACGGAAGTGTCTGGCCTGATAACATTGATCACATCGGTTGTGGTGATATTCTATCAGTGGTTTGTTATCAAGACCGCACTGGGCAACGCGAAGCTCATGGGGTTGGCGGTCATGATCCTTGATATCGTGCTGGCGCTGGTGATTTCCTATTTTCTAACATCATTGCTTTCGGGCAATCCCGATATGGCGTCGTAATCTGCCCCCACAAAGTAAAGCCCGTCGGGCGGGGCGTTATAGCCCAGTGCCTGCCTGTTGCGTGCTTCCAGCGCATCCCTGACCTGATGGTCGTGCCATTTTCCTTCGCCAACCAGTTTCAGGGTGCCGACCATGGAACGGACCTGATGGTGCAGAAAGGATCGCGCGGAGGTATGCACGAATATTTCATCCCCCTCCCGGTCAACCGTTAGCGATTCAAGCGTCTTCACAGGTGATTTTGCCTGACATTCACTGGCGCGAAATGTCGTGAAGTCATGATGGCCTATCAGGTGCCTGGCGGCATGGTCCATGGCGTCAGCATCAAGAGGCGGGACGACATGCCAGGCCCGGCCGCGATCAAGGGACAAGGGTGCCCGGCGGTTGATGATCCGGTATATATAGTGGCGTCTGGTGGCGGAAAAACGGGCATGAAAATTTTCATCCACCTCTTCAATGGCCAAAATCGAAACATTTTCATCGAGCAGATAAAAATTCAGGGCGCCCTGAATACGATCTGGCCCCAAGTCTGTATCCAGATCAAAATGGGCAACCATACCAAGGGCGTGAACACCTGCATCCGTTCGCCCGGCCGCCTGCAGTCGGGCTGAACAACCTGCAAAGCCTTTTATTGCCGTTTCGATCGCCTGTTGCACAGATGCTCCATTGTCCTGGGCCTGCCACCCGACATATTGCTGGCCATCATATTCTATGGTGAGCTTGAAACGGCGCATAAGGTTATTCAGTCCAGTTTGCGGCCAATAGGGACAGGATATCCGCGTAACAGATCATCGGCTTTCATAGCGCCTTTGCCCTCACGTTGCAAAATGTCCAGCCCAACAACCCCTGTGTTACAGGCAACCAGCAGGGGGCTGCCAATAACGGTACCGGGCAGGGCCGTCGTGGACTGGTCAGACACATGAGCCTTGATGACCTTGACGCGCGCACCGTCAAGCTGGAACCAGGCGCCGGGAAAGGGGCTTAATCCGTGAATATGGCTGACCAGACTTGCGGCCGGTTGATCCCAGCGAAGACGAGCTTCAGCCTTGGTGATCTTGTTCGCATAGGTAACGCCGTCTTCCGGCTGGGGAACAGCCTTTATCTGACCTTCTGCAATACCGTTTATGGCAGATATGACAAGCCTTGCACCCATGTCGGAGAGCCGGTCATGCAGTGCGGAGGCCGTATCGGTCATGTCAATGCCGGTTTCTTTGGTCACAAGCATGGGGCCGGTGTCCAGGCCTGCTTCCATCTGCATAATCGTGACGCCGGTTTTCCTGTCACCAGCCATAATAGCGCGCTGGATCGGGGCAGCGCCGCGCCAGCGTGGCAATAGTGATGCATGTACATTGATGCAACCGTGAACCGGCATATCCAGGATCGCCTGAGGCAGGATCAGGCCATAGGCAACGACGACAGCGATATCAGCCGCGTGATCTGAAAATTCCTTTTGCTGCGCCGGGCTTTTCAGGGAGACCGGATCATAAACGGGAAGATTATTTAGGTCTGCGAAGACGTGAACCGGCGAAGGGCGAAGTTTCTTGCCACGGCCTGCGGGGCGGGGCGGCTGGCAATAGACTGCGACGATCTCATGACCGTGATCGAGCAAGGCCTGTAAAACAGGGACCGAGAAATCCGGCGTTCCCATGAAAACGATGCGCAATATAGATTTTCCTGTATAAATAAAGTCTTATAGCATATTCTTGTTAGATTGCATTATCCATTGCGCTGGGCCTTTTTCACTTTACGCAAAATGATGCCGCGTTTGACAGAGGACAGGTAATCTACAAATAATATACCTTCCAGATGATCAATCTCATGTTGCAGGCAGGTGGCTAACAGCCCGGTTGCGTGAATTTCCTGTGCCTTGCCATGATAGTCGAGATATTTGATCTTCACTTCGGCGGGCCGATCCACTTCAGCATATTGATCGGGCACTGAAAGACAGCCCTCATTATAGCATGCCAGATCATCGGACTGCCAGATAATCTCCGGGTTTACAAAGCAGCGTGGTTCAGGCTTGCCTTCGTCTTCCGACAGATCAATCACCAGAATACGCTTGGCAACACCCACCTGAATTGCGGCCAGACCAATGCCGGGCGCATCATACATGGTCTCCAGCATGTCATCCATCAGCTGGCGCAGTTCATCGTCCACGACCTCGACGGGTTCCGAGACAGTTTTAAGGAACGGGTTAGGTGCAACGACGATAGGTAAAATTGCCATAATGTTTCTTTTTTGTTTCCAGTGGTTATTAGGTAGTATGCCTGTTGCATCACGTCAAGAACAGCGAACTGGAAAGGGACGACAGAAGTGGAATTCGAAATTACCGATATTGTACTGGCAGGGGCAGCCATATTGTTTACGGGCACTTTCGCGTTGTTGTTTCTTCGGTCGGAAAAGGAAAAGGTGCGGCAGGCAGAAAAGCTGGAACAGATGTTCAGAAACACCAGTACGCTGGAACAATCCAATCGTGATTTGATGGGACGGGTAAGCCAGCTGGCTGAAGACAGCGGCAAGGCACAGTTGGCAATGGCCAAAACACTGGAGGAGCGTCTGGACAAAGTGACGCTTCGGATGGGAGAAAGTCTGGAAAAATCCGCCACGACGACGGCAAAAAGTATTGGCGAACTCACCACACGACTTGTTGTTATCGACGAAGCCCAGAAAAACATGACCGAGCTTTCCGGGCAGGTTGTCGGGCTTCAGGACATTCTGGCCAATAAACAGGCGCGGGGCGCGTTCGGTGAAATACAGCTGAATGATCTGGTGCGGGCAGCACTTCCACCCTCGGCCTATCAGTTTCAGGCGACCTTGAGCAATGGCAAGCGGGCGGACTGTCTGATCAATTTACCTAATCCGCCGGGGCCGATTGTGGTGGATGCGAAGTTTCCACTGGAAAGTTATCATGCATTGCGTAATGCAGGCAGTGAAGCAGAAGTTGCCGCGGCACGACGCGGGTTTGCCAATGACATCAAAAATCATATTCAGGCGATCGCGGACCGCTATATTGTTAACGGAGAAACAGCAGAATCAGCTCTGATGTTCCTGCCCAGTGAAGCCGTTTATGCGGAATTGCATGCCAATTTTGCGGCGGTCGTGGAGAAATCCTATCACAGCAAGGTCTGGATTGTTTCGCCTACCACGCTGATGGCGACGCTGAACACGGTTCGCGCGGTGCTGAAAGACGCCCGTATTCGTGAACAGGCTCATGTTATTCAGAAAGAAGTCCGGATGTTGATGGATGATATCGGGCGGCTGGACAAGCGCGTGGCGAATTTGCGGACGCATTTCACTCAGGCCAGCAAGGATATTGACGAGGTTGAAATTTCTTCCCGCAAGATTGCCGGCCGGGGCGAGCGGATTGAAGAGCTTGAACTGGAAGAGGGCGCCGCCAGCGAAGTCGAAAAACTGGGCCCGCATTCAACCCGCCTGCAAACAGGCAGTACATCTAGCCAGGGTTAAGCGCCTTGCCGGCACGCCCGGCGTAATCCTGCACGAATTGCCATGCAACCCTGCCTGATCGTGCGCCACGCGTGGTCGCCCATTCCAGCGCCTGGGGATGAATTTCTTCAGGCGTACCAGGCAGGCCAAACGAGCTGATGTAATTATCGACGATCGCGAGATAAACGCTCTGGTTACAGCTATGGAAACCGAGCCACAGGCCGAATCGATCTGAAAGGGAAACCTTTTCCTCGACAGCTTCTGCAGGGTTGATTGCGGTTGAGCGTTCATTCTCCATCATGTTGCGCGGCAGCAGATGCCGCCTGTTGGATGTGGCGTAGAACAGCACGTTTTCCGGTCGACCTTCAATGCCACCTTCCAGCACCGCTTTCAGGGATTTGTAGCTGGTATCCGCATCGTCGAATGAAAGATCATCGCAAAAGAGCAGGAAGCGGCGATCGGACGCCCGCAACTGCGCCAGCAGACGGGGCAGGGATGGAATGTCTTCCCGGTGAATTTCAATCAGGGCGAGGGTGCCGGCCTTGTCCCTGTTCACGGCGCCATGCACAGCCTTCACCAGGGAGCTTTTGCCCATGCCGCGCGCGCCCCACAGCAGCGCGTTGTTGGCCGGATAGCCTGAGGCGAATTGTCTGGTGTTTTGGTGCAACAGATCACGTACATGATCGATGCCCATCAGCATTTCCAGTCCGACCCGGTTCACCACCTGGACCGGAACAAGATAATCCGGATCAGCATGCCAGACAAAGGCGTCGGCCGCACCAAGGTCTGCAAACGTACCGGATGTGGGGGCCAGTCGTTCCAAAGCATTGGCAATTCGTGTGAATTGTTCCAGAAAATCCGCATTTGAAGCATCTTTTGTCATCGGCTGTCCTTGTTGCCGCGGCTGCTTGCGCCTATATCCTGATGATTGTATTGCAAAGACATAGCGTTTACCGGACAGGAATGTCTATAGACCGTTATGCTTATGGCAAAAATTCTTGCGACTTTTTTGCTTTCGATCAGTTTGCAAAATGACTAAAGGCGGCTATAGTCCGCGCGTGAAATAACAGGAATAACTTTAAATAAATGGGAATATCCAAGCTATGATCTCTCCTGCCTTTGCTCAAGCCGCTGCCGGATCTGCTTCCGGTGGAGATTTTCTGGGGCCATTGATCCCCTTCGTACTGATCGCAGTGGTCTTTTATTTTCTGCTTATTCGTCCGCAGCAAAAGCGCCTGAAGCAGCACCGGGCCCTGATTGAGGGCATAACCCGTGGTGATACAGTGGTGACCTCCGGTGGCCTGATTGGCAAGGTTCTCAAGGTTGAAGAAAATGAGCTGCAGGTTGAACTGGCAGAAGGCGTAAAAGTACGCGTTGTGCGCCCGACCATTTCGGAAGTGCGGCCAAAGAACGAACCGGCCAAACCCGCAGCCAAATAATTCCGGCCTGACAATTATAAATTGTTGAGCGGCTTGTGGACCGGAATATTTAAGGATTGGTCATGCTCTATTTCCCCAAATGGAAAATTGTGCTTGTCATCAGCTTGTGTCTGATCGGCTTTTTGACAGCGCTACCCAACGTGTTTCATGAAGATCAGCTGAAAGGGTTTCCTGGCTGGTTACCCAGCAAGCAGATCAATCTCGGGCTGGATTTGCGGGGTGGTGCGCATCTGCTGCTTGAAGTGGACACACAGGCCGTTGTCACGGATCGTGTACAATCCCTGCAAGATTCCATACGTGATATTTTGCGGCCTAAACGCGGTGATGAGCGCATTGGCTATACCGGTATTCGTTCCAGCGGGTCGACCGTATCCCTTCAGTTGACGGACCCGGCACAGGCAACACAGGCGGTGAAGCTGATCCGGACTCTTGCCGCACCCACAGGCGGTAATATGGCCTTTGGTGGCGGATCGCCGGATATAGAAGTTGAAGCAAGCGATGACGGCAAGATTTCCGTTACACTGACCGAGGTTGCGATCGAAGAGCGGATTCGCTCGGCCGTCGGGCAGTCTATTGAAATTGTTCGTCGTCGCGTGGATGAAATGGGAACACGTGAACCCTCTATCCAGCGTCAGGGAGATGACCGTATTCTGGTGCAGGTTCCCGGCATCGGCGATCCGGGCGCCCTGAAGGCGATCATCGGGAAAACGGCCAAAATGGATTTCCGAATGGTTGATACCACCATGTCGGTTGCCGAAGCCATGCAGGGCAGGGTGCCGCCCGGGTCTGAAATTCTGGAAGGTCTTGACGGGGGTCGCGCGGCCGGTGATGTTTATCTGGTGCGCAAGCGTGTACTGGTCAGTGGTGAATCGCTTGTGGATGCGCAGCCATCGTTTCAGGACAATCAGCCTGTCGTCAGCTTCCGGTTCGATACGGCGGGTGCAAAGCGTTTTGCCGAGGCGACTACGGTGAATGTAAACAAGCCTTTTGCTATTATTCTGGATAACAAGGTGATCAGTGCGCCGCGCATCAACGAACCAATTCGCGGCGGTTCGGGGATTATCAGTGGTAACTTTACAGTGGAAAGCGCCAATGAGCTGGCACTTCTGTTACGTGCCGGGGCCTTGCCTGCACCATTGACGGTGATGGAAGAGCGAACTGTGGGGCCGGACCTTGGGGCCGATTCTGTCCGTGCCGGCGAGATCGCCGCGATTATCGGGCTTGCGGCGGTTCTGGTCTTCATGATGTTGAGTTATGGTTTTGTGGGACTGATTGCAAACTTTGCATTGGGGGTCAATATCGTATTGATCTTTGGCGCCTTGTCGGTTTTGCAAGCCACCTTGACATTACCGGGGATTGCCGGGATCGTGCTGACCATCGGCATGGCCGTTGACGCGAACGTGCTGGTGTTTGAACGTATACGTGAAGAACTGCGTGCCGGAAGATCGGTGCTTTCGTCAGTAGAGGCCGGTTATTCCAAAGCCATGAGCACAATTCTGGATGCCAACATAACAACGCTTATTGCGGCGGCAATTCTGTATGAATTCGGCTCAGGGCCTGTAAAGGGGTTTGCTGTAACCCTGACGGTTGGCATTATAACATCAGTCTTTTCGGCCGTAACGTTGACCAGACTTGTTCTTGCAGTCTGGTTGCGCCGTCGTCGTCCACAAACGCTTGAATTGTAGGGAACCTGAGAATGAAACTGTTGAAACTGGTTCCGGATGATACCCACATCTATTTTATACGGCACAGGGTCATCGCCTATATTCTTTCTGCGGTGCTGATTCTGGCGTCTCTCGGATTGTTCTTTTCCAAAGGACTGAATTACGGCATTGATTTTGAAGGTGGCGTCATGATTGAAATCGCCACAGAAGCTCCTGTTAATTTGGGGGACTTGAGAACAGGTCTTAACGGGTTGGGCTTTGGTGATGTGTCCATTCAGACATTTGGTGCGCCGACGGATATTCTGATCCGGTTCCGGGGCGCGGACAATGCGGAAGCTGATAATCGGGCTATTGTCGCAGTTAAGGCAGAACTGGCACAAATGATCCCGGGCGAGATCAGCTATCGTCGTGTCGAGACCGTTGGCGCCAAGGTCAGCGGCGAGCTGATTATGGACGGTGTTCTGGCTGTTGTTCTGGCGATTGCCGCGGTGCTTGTTTACATCTGGGTTCGGTTCGAATGGCAGTTCGGCATTGCAGCTGTGCTGTCTCTGGTGCATGATATCAGCATCACCATTGGCATGTTCTCGCTGACCGGACTGGAGTTTAATCTTTCCATCATCGCGGCCTTGCTGGCGATTGTTGGCTATTCCCTGAATGATACAGTGGTTGTCTTTGATCGCATCCGCGAAAACCTGATGAAATTCCGCAAGATGCCGCTTGATGAACTGCTTGATCTCAGTATCAACGACACCCTGACACGGACTATCATGACATCGGGCACAACATTACTGGCGTTGACTGCACTTGTTGTCTTTGGCGGTGAAGTTATTCGCGGTTTCACGGCAGCGATGATCTGGGGTATTTTTATCGGTACCTATTCTTCAATCTTCGTGGCGTCACCTTTGCTTTTGTTGACAAACGTGCGCCGTGAACCTGAAGAAGTGGTTGATCGGCCCTGATCTCATGAGTAATTCCTCTTCAACACATGGCTCTGCACCGCGCCAGCTGCTTGTGACCTCTTATGGCGATGGCGGGTTCAGAGTGGGTGACAGGCGGGTTGAAGGGTCCGTTGTGCTTGGCGGGGGCGAGGTGAAGGTGTGGCCGGTCACATCGCTTGACCAGCTTACCGTTGCATCCCTGTCAGGCGTTTTTAGTGCCGATACATCCGATAACGGGCTTCAAATGCCTGAAATTCTGTTGATAGGGACGGGCAAATCCTTTGGTCTTCTCCCCGTGGCGATCAGACAGTGGGCTGAGGAGATTGGTATTTCAGCCGATTCGATGGACACCGGCGCTGCAGCCCGCACATATAACGTATTGTGTCAGGAGAACAGGTCCGTCGCGGCAGCGTTAATCGCGGTATAGCTGTTTCGGGATTAAAAAAAGCCGGGTCAAACGGGACCCGGCTTTTTTGTAACTGTCGTCCCTGCTTGTTTAGTAGGGATTTTGTGCCGATACCATGGAATAGAGCATCGGGAATGACAGGAGAGTGTTGGTACGTGAAGCCAGCATGGCCAGACGGGCTGCCTTTGGCTTTTCTTCTGCTGTCGCTTCTACAATGCCCAGTGCCTTCTTCTGGTTTGGCCAGATGATGAACCAGACGTTGAAGGCCATAATCAGACCGAACCACATCCCAAAACCGATGTCAGGGCGACGCAGTGCCAGGGCATCTACAAGGTAGCCGTTCATCCAGGCAAGCAGCAGGCCAAAGACAATGGTGGCAAGTGCAGCCCAGCGGAACCAGAAAAGTGCCGCAGGAGCGATAACCTTGCCAATTGCCGGCTTTTGCTCGTCAGGAATTTTAGACATGTTGGGAATTTGTACAAAGTTGAAATACCACAACAAGCCAATCCACATGACGCCCGCCAGTACATGAAGATAACGAATGAAGAAGAGACCAAAGTCGTGTCCGAGTTCCATAATATTCTACCCCTTATCCGTTATATCATTTGTTTGGTGACGACGGCGATGATCACCGTCAGCACAATGCCGGCCACAACCGTCAGTGGCAAGGATTCCAGAATTTTAGACATGATGATAAGCCCCCAAAAATATTAAAAATGCCGGAACGTTGAAATAATAGCGTTTCGGTTGGTTATCCTGTTGTCATTAAAGACGCATTAGCATATCACAAACAGGCTCAAGGGCAAGAAATTCGCTGGAAGGGCAAATAAAGCGGGCACATGCAGAAAGATAAACCACTCGACGATTATTGCGCAAATGAGGTTCGAAAGCTGGACCGGGACAGATTTGTATGCAGCCTTTTCGTAAAACCGGATGTTCGTGCTGATTTAATGGCTCTTTATGCCTTTAACCTTGAGGTATCGCGTGTTGCCGAGGTTGTGTCCGAACCTATGATCGGAGAGATCCGCTTGCAGTGGTGGCGCGAAGCAATAGATGAAATATACGCGGGCAAGCCTCGCAAGCATCAGGTTGTGGAAGCATTGGCCAAGGCTGTAAACAACGCCAAATTACCGCGCCAGCCTTTTGATACTCTGATTGATGCCCGTGCGCAGGATCTGGAGGAAACGCCGCCGGATACCATGCATAATTTCGTCAACTATGCCGAAGGGACATCGGCAACACTTATGACCCAGGCTGTACGGATCGCTGGCGGTGGCGGTACTGATCTGGCGGCTGCGCAGCATGGTGGCATTGCCTGGGCCCTGACCGGATTATTGCGGGCGATTCCCTTTCATGCCGCTCAGGGCAGGGTGGTGTTGCCCAATGAGTTGATGGCCGCTCATAATGTTGATCCGCATGACATATTGCATGGGCGCAGCGACAAGGCGTTGACAGATGCCGTGCGTTCCGTGTCAGATGAAGCCCATCGGTTTGTCAGGGCTTCGCGGGCGAAAAGGGCGTTCGTTTCGCCACAGGCACGTGCCGTCCTGTTGCCTGTGCTGTTGGCTGAAAGCTACCTTGAAACACTGGCGCGGGCGGGTTTTGATCCGTTTGCCGTAAATTATGACCGGGGCGCAGCCTGGCGCCATATCAAACTCATGATCGGCGGCATGCGGTCCCGGTATTAAGCTGGTTTTATTCAGCGGCGGCTTTAATGCCCAGCCATTCATTGGCATGTTCAAGGGCGCGGGCCGCATAAGCCTGTTTGCGAAAACGTTTGCCCACACGCTTTTCCAGCGGCGGTAACAGGCCAAAGTTCACATTCATGGGCTGAAAGGTTTCGGCTTCTGCCCCGCCGGTGATGTGGCCCAGCAGCGCCCCCAGTGCGGTTGTGTCCGGCGGCGGGTTAAAGCCGGCTCCAAGCCGTTCTGCAGCAGCAAAGCGCCCGGCCAGCAGTCCAATGGCAGCGCTTTCCAGATAGCCTTCAACACCGGTGATCTGCCCGGCAAAGCGCATGCGTGGCATGACTTTCAGTCTGAGTTGCGGGTCCAGCAGTCGGGGGCTGTTCAGGAAGGTGTTCCGGTGCAGGCCGCCAAGGCGGGCAAATTCGGCCTTTTCCAACCCTGGAATGGCTCGAAAGACTTCCTGCTGGGCGCCGTATTTTAATTTTGTCTGGAAGCCAACCATATTATACAACGTGCCCAGTGCGTTATCCTGCCGAAGCTGCACCACTGCATGAGCATCTTGTCCGGTATGGGGATTGGTCAGTCCAACCGGTTTCATCGGGCCAAAGCGCAATGTTTCCCGTCCGCGCTCTGCCATGACTTCAATCGGCAGGCAGCCATCGAAATAGGGCGTATCTTTCTCCCATTCCTTAAATTCTGTTTTCTCGCCTTCAATCAGGGCATCGATAAAGGCTTCATACTGATCGCGGGTCATGGGACAATTTACATAGTCCTTGCCGCTTCCCTTGTCGTACCGGGATTGAAACCAGGCCACAGAAAAGTCGATGCTTTCCTTGTAAATAATCGGTGCAATCGCGTCGAAGAAGGCCAATTCTTCCTCGCTGGTCAGTTTCTGGATCGCTTCGGCCAGTGGTGCGGATGTCAGCGGGCCGGTGGCGATAATAACCTGATCCCAGTCTTCAGGGGGCAGGCCTGATATTTCCCCCCGTTCAATTTCAATCAGGGGATGGCCGTTCAGGGCTTCGGTCACCGCAACTGCAAAACCTTCCCGGTCAACGGCCAGTGCACTTCCTGCTGGCACACGGTGTTGATCGGCTGCTTTCATGATAATGGACCCGGCGCGGCGCATCTCTTCATGCAGAACACCAACGGCATTATTTTCATGATCATCAGAACGAAAGGAGTTGGAGCAGACCAGTTCGGCCAGACTGTCGGTATGATGTGCGTCGGTGCCGCGCGTCGGCCGCATTTCGTGAAGAATAACGGGTATGCCGGATTGCGCCAGTTGCCAGGCAGCTTCCGAGCCTGCAAGGCCACCGCCGATGATATGAACTGTCTTGTTATCTGTGGCCATGGGTACAATCTCCTTTACAGCATCTAATACTGTGTAAAAACCTGCGAGAGCAAGTTACATCTGCCTAAAATTGATCTATAAAGTATTTCATGCACAGACTGACCGGAGCAAAATCATGACAAAAAAGCTGAACCTGCAAGGCCGCAAGTATCTGGCGGCTCTTTCTCTCGCCTTGATGGCTTCCACCACTTTGGCAATGCCTGCCCATGCCTTCCGGGGGCCACTTGTCAGCGCGATGATGATTGAAAGTACGGGTTATGGTGCCTGGGGTGTGGATCTGACCGCACGAGACGAGACGGTTCGCCCTGGCGATGATTTTTTCAGCTATGTTAACGGGCGTTGGCTGGCCAGTTATGAACTGCCCGCCGACAAGGTCTCTTTTGGGGCTTTCATGCAGTTAAGAGATGATTCCCGTGCTCAGGTGCGCCAGATTATCGATGAAATGAAAGTGGAAAAGCACAAGAAGGGCACTGTTGAGCAAAAGATCGGTGATCTCTATGCAAGTTATCTGGATATGGAGCGCCGCAACGCATTGGGGATCAGTCCGATCAAGGACAGTTTAAAGGAAATTGCCCGCGTCAAGTCGCGTGATGATCTTATGAACCTGTTTGCGATGGCAGATTACGATGGCACTTACGAGCCACTGGGCGGTGGCGTGACCATTGATGATAAAAACCCCGACCGATATATCATTCAGGTTGGATACGGCAAACTGGGGCTGCCAGACCGGGACTTTTATCTGGAAGATACGCCGCGCTTTATCGAAGTGAGAGAGGCATATAAAAAGCACATTGCCAGAATGCTTGGATATGTCGGTTACGGGGAAGAAGAGGCGGCAGGCCAGGCAGAAGATATTTTGGCGCTGGAAACCCGCATGGCAGAGGTACACTGGCCCCGCACCGAACTGCGTGACGCTGACAAAACCTATAATCCCTATACTTATGAAGATTTCAAGGCGGTATTTCCGGGCTATGACTGGGACCAGTATTTCAAGGCACGGGGACAAAAGACCGTTGGTGATGTGATTGTCTCAACGCCAGATGCCTTGCCTTCTGTGATCAATATTGTTGACGAAGTACCGGTAGAGACATGGAAGGCCTATCTTGCCTTCAATCTGATCGGGAATGCCGCGCCATACCTGACGCGTGAGATTGATGATGCAGCTTTTGAATTTGGCAGCATCCTGAGCGGCAGAAAAGCACAGGAAGAAGACTGGAAGCGTGGTGTGAATCTTGTGTCCGGCATTCTGGGTGAAGCCATCGGGCAGGTTTATGTGGAGCGCCATTTCAGCGCAGAATCAAAAGCCAGCATGCAGCAACTGGTCGCCAATCTGACGAAGGCCTATGAGTTGCGCATCAAGGATCTCGACTGGATGACGACCGAGACAAAGACCCGGGCGCTGGAGAAGTTGTCGACCTTCAATCCGAAAATCGGATATCCTGACAAGTGGAAAGACTATAGCGGCCTGAAAATCAAACCGGATGATCTGTACGGTAATCTTGTGCGCGCCCGCAAATTCAATATGGCTGAAGATTACGATAAGTTGCATAAACCAACGGATCGCGATGAATGGTTTATGTCACCTCAAACCGTGAACGCCTATTATAACCCGGTGTTTAACGAAATTGTTTTTCCGGCGGCCATCCTGCAACCGCCATTCTTCTCGGCTACCGCTGATGCCGCTGTTAATTATGGGGCGATCGGTGCCGTTATCGGGCACGAAATCGGCCATGGATTTGATGATCAGGGGTCAAAGTTTGACAGCACGGGCAGACTGAACAACTGGTGGACCGACGAGGACAGGCAACGTTTTGAGGAACGTACGGCAGAACTGGTGACCCAATATAACCGGTATCAGCCTCTGGAAGGAACGCCCATCAACGGGCAGCTGACATTGGGTGAAAATATAGGCGATCTGGGGGGCGTTTCGGTGGCATATCATGCTTACAAGTTATCGCTTGATGGCAAGCCTGCCCCTGTGATTGACGGCTTGACAGGGGATCAGCGGTTTTTCCTCGCCTATGCGCAGGTCTGGAAGTCCAAGATCCGCGATGAAGCATTGCTGAACCAGATCAAGTCAGACCCGCATTCACCGGCACGATACCGTGTGAACGGCATACTGCCGAACGTGGATGCATGGTACAAGGCATTTAATGTCGGGCCGGATGATGACATGTATATTCCGCCGGAAAATCGCGTGCAGATATGGTAGGGGCAGGTTATCAGACTGGTGTTTAAACTTCTTCTAACCCCTCTTTGCGGGCTTCTGGTTTTTCTTGGTTGCATGCTGGATGGCAATGCCACGTTAACATTGGCCGAAGTGAACGCGGCCAATCAAAAACTTGCCGGTATCGTTAAAAGCATGAAGCCCGGCGAATGGAGACAATATGGCCTGGCGCCCGCCGATAGCCCTGTCTTTCCCAAACGCCGGGATCTGTTCAAAAATGGCGGCACGGTTGGCCCGGCTGCGATCTTTAATGCATGGAACGGCGCAGCCTATACGGGCGATGCCATGGTATTCTTTGGCGGCGGGCATGCTGACGGGTCCAGTAACGGATTGTACGGCCTGAACCTGACCAGTGGCGAATGGTACGAAGTGGCACCGGAATATCCGTATGATGCCATGGACGGTAAATGTGCCTATCCATCACAGGCCCCGACGTCTTATCACACATACGATGGCATTTTGTACGCTGAAGGCTCAATCTATGTGTGGGGCACACCCGGCTATGCCTCAACGGATTATTGCTGGGGCAATGGCACATGGAAATGGGATCTGGCGGCCCGTAAATGGACAAGAATGCCATTTTCAGGTGGCTATGCCTCTGCCTATGATCAAAGGCGCAACCTGATCTACTATTACAATGGCAAAGATCGCTGGACCACCGTCAACCCCGTTGATGACAGTTTCCAGGACAGGCCGAAATCGGGCTGGCTGCGGGAACATATGAACATGGTATATGACAAGACCCGCGACCTGATGTGGCTGACCGATAACGGCGGCACCCTTTACCGGGTTACGGTTAATGGCGGGATGACCAAGGTCAAAAGCCCTTTTAAGGACAAAACGCTCCAGATGGCGGGCATGGATCTGGGGCCGGACGGCAAGCTTTATTTCTGGAAGGGTGGAGCCCGGATTATTACATTTGACCCTGAGACGGGGGAATGGTCAGACCAGACCGGAAATCGCCCGGAGAAGGGTGACAGGAAAATCTTTTCCAAATGGAAATTTGTTGATCACCTTGGTGTGTTTGTCGGTATCAGCACGTTCGATGAGGCCCCGTGGTACTGGAAACCGCCAACAACACTGAAACAGAAAACCAGCTTCAGCGGAGCAGAAAAATCCGTTGTCAAAGATGTTGTTTATCTTAACGGGAAGAATACCGGTCTGCCGGACTATCAGGATCTGGGCACACGTCCGAACTATACGCACCATATTGGAAACCCGATGGGCAATGGGGGTGACCGACCGGATATTGGCCTGCTTCCCGACTGGACGGCTGGCTGGCTGGCGACAGGTGAAGACCATTTCTATTCTGCCATGATGGATGTGGCGAATATTGATATTCCGTGGCTGCCGGGCGACCCGCATAAAACAGTCCCGTGGGATTCCGAACAGGAATGGAAGCTGTCCGGCGCACATATGCCCAATATGTATTGGGTGCCGTATCTGGCAACCGGGGACGAAAAATATCTGCAACAGATGAAGAATTCCTGGTCCTGGTATGCCGTCGGTTACAGGGGCCGTACGGACACTGACGCGGCATGGCATACCAACACACGCGGCATTGCGTGGATGTTTCGCACGGTGGCGGAACTGGCAAGCGTTGACCCGTACTATCAGACGGCGCTGGATGCGACGCTGGTGAGGCTACAGGAGCTTCAGTCCCAGCCATGGCGCGCGTACTGGCCCATTGCCGGACGTATGCAGGACGAATGCGGTATGTGCGGGGACCAGAAACGGGTGGTACTTTGGGAAGAAGCGTTCCTGACGCAGGTGCTTGGCCATGCGGTGTTGCTGGGGCATGAGAATGTGCGGCCTTTTTTGGAAAAACAGATACTGGCGTGGAAAATGCTGTTTGATTTCAACCCTAACATTCTGGACGAATATTTGGGGCCGCAAGTCAAGATTGATAACGTATATCTGGATACGGAAGAGAAGTTCCTTGCCGCCATTGCGGAACGATACAAAACCCGTGCATGGTGGGGGAAACGTAAGGACATCCTGTATGCCGATGGCAAGAACGAAGCTGATGATTTACGGGCGCGTTATGTGTTGGCAGGCTTTGGCATAGCGGCAATAGCAGGTGTGCCCCATGCGCAAGGTTTATATGACCAGTATAGCGCGATGGTCGAGGCCCGCCAGATTTCCCGTTGGAAATCCTACAAGAATGCAGTGGTGGTACCTCGACCATAGCGTTGCATATTAGTAGTTCGCCTTGAATGTCACGAACCATTCACGCGGACGATTATAATTGGCTTCGTGGAAACCGATACCAAAGTTACTGTCACCTGAAACGATGTAGCGTTCATCGGTGATGTTATCGACGAAGAAGCGCAATGACCAGTTGCCGCTGGCAGCCTGATAGGTCACGCCGGCATTCAGAACGTTGTAGCTGTCCTGATTGAGGAAAGGAGAGTTCTGTGCGTCATTGGCATGCTTGCTGGTGAATTTCCAGTCAAAATGAAGATCAATCGCGGCGCCGTTGTCCATGGGAACGGTATAATCAACGGCCAGACTGGTTTGCCATTTCGGCACATTTGGCAGCTTGTTGTCCAGTGTAATGGCTGAAAATGGCGTCAGAATGTTCGCAGGGTTGACACGGAGTTCAGTGTATTCTGCATGTGTGTACCCAACGGCCCCTGTAATCTGAAGATCGGGTGTGAGCAGGGCGGTTAGCTCCAACTCGCCGCCCCAAATTTCAGCGTCGCCAGAGTTAAGCGTAACCGGCGCGCCCAGACCTTCAAATACGGTGACCTGAATATCGGTATAGTCCGTATAAAAGGCTGCACCATTCAGACGCAGGCGACGGTCAAGCCCTTCAAATTTAAAACCCGCTTCAAAACTGTCGACCTGTTCCGGGTCGAAGGGCAAGACGCCATTACGCGGGGCCACATAGCGCAGGTTGAAACCACCCGATTTAAAACCTTGTGAGTAAGACGCATACAGCATCAGATCTTCTGTGACCCGGTAGTCAACACTGACCCGGGGAGAGACATCGGTGAAGTCTGCCTCGACAGATGAATTTGGCGGCACCAGCGGAATTTGCAACCCGGCAGGCGCAAACATCAGGAACGGATTGTTCGGACCAGCCGAGCCGACTTCAATATATTGATTGGTGAAAAAGTCCTTTTTATCTTTCGTGTAGCGAATGCCTGCCGTCACGGCGAGAGCATCGGTCAGGTCATAGGTCGCCTGAAGATATGCGGCATAGCTTTTGTTATCGATATCGGCGTCGGAAATAACAACTGTTCCAAAGGCTTCTGAAAGCGGGACAGTTGTGGGATCACTGCCTTCTTCTGCAAAAAAGTAAAGCCCGGCGACATATCTTAACCGACCTTCGCCAAAGCTGCCGATGGCCTGAAATTCCTGCGAGAATTGCTTGTGTTCGTAATCGGAATTGGATGTATGTGTTACATCCGTGGGCGAGCCATCTGCGTCACGATTGAAAAAGCCGTCCGTGGCGCGGTAGGCGCTGATCGATTTGAATGTCAGATTCTGGCTTACATCCCAGTCCAGCGTTAGCCCCAGCCCCCAGGCGTCAATCGATGTGCCGTTGGGGCCGGTTGCATATGAGGTCTTCAGGTCGCCGGTTACAAAATTGGCGTCGGTATATTCTGCATTCGGGAAGCCGGGATAATTTAGGCCGGGTGCGCCAAAAGTGTTATAGATAAAGACAATCGGACCTTCAAGCGGATTGCCGTCATCTCCTGTAACGCCGCGCAGGATGGAAGCTGCATTATTCTCACGAATGCGGGAATAGTCTGCTGTCAATGATGCGGTGAGGTTTTCACTGGCCTGCCACGTTGCCAGGGCGCGAAAGGCCTGACGGTTTTCATTGCCCAGATCAATGCCTTTGGCCGAGGGGTCGCCGGGATTAACTGTCTGCACATAGCCGTCACGGTCCTTGGAGGATGCCGCGAGGCGAACAGAAAGTGTGTCGTCAAGCGGGACATCAACCACGCCGCGCACATGAACGCGCCCCCGTTGTCCTGCGGACATTTCAAAAGACCCGCCGAATTCATCCGAAGGTTTTTGCGACGTAATGCTGATAGCACCGCCTATGGTATTGCGCCCGAACAGGGTGCCTTGCGGGCCGCGCAGAATTTCAATGCGCTCGACATCCAGAACGTCCAGAACCCCGCCAATCGAGCGGGACATATACACACCATCCACGTAGGTGCCAACGCCTGCTTCCGTCGTGAGGGCGAAATCGTTCTGGCCAATGCCGCGAATGAACACAGCAGCGGCACTTGAAGCACCCGACACCGGTGCCGTGAAGTCAAAAACAACATTCGGGGCATATTCCGCAACCTGTTGAATGTTGGTTACCCCAAGCTTCTCAATAGCCTGACTGGTATAGGCACTGATTGAGATGGGGCTGTCCTGCAGGCCTTCCTCGAATTTTCGGGCGGTGACGACAATTTCTTCCAGGGAAAATGATTTGGCGCCCTCGGCTGCAATTGCGTGGGTGCCTGCAAGGCCAGCTGATCCGATAATGGTGGAAAGCAACAATGCCCGGGAATGTAGTGTGGTGAATTTCGTCATGCTCATGTCTCCTCCTTATGTTGTTATTTGACACAAGTATGAGACCATCTGAACCGACAAATCTTGATCCATTCGGAACAAAAACATGATTGGAAGGGAAGTGGAGAATGTTTGTTCCCAGGGTCAGGACCCTAGTTTATAATATTCTCTCTGAAAGAGCGGGGAGACTGGTTGAAGCGCTTCTTAAAGGCGCGGCTGAAATGCGCCATATCATTGAAGCCATTGGCAAATGCTATTTCACTGATCATCCGTCCCCGATGTCGCGGGTCGGTCAGCAGCTCGCGGCATCTTTCAAGCCGCTGCCCCCAAAGCCATCGGTTCGGGGAACAGCCTTCTGCAGTAAAAAGCGTATTCAGGTAGCGGGCGCTGATCCCGTGGGCTTCTGCGATGGTCTGTGGATTAAGGTCAGGATCGGTGAGGTTATCCCTGATAAAGTCTTTAATCCGCCCAAGCTGACCGGCCTTGGCGGTCGTGGTAGTGCTTTTTCCTGCAGTGGTATCAAAAGCCGAGCCCAGCAGCTGAAGGAAACATCTGAGTACTATTTCATCCTGTTCGGGGCTGTCCTCATCCAGAATATTGTACATCTCGTTCAGATGACGTGACACCAGCCGGGCATGCCCCCTGGTGCTGTTCACCCGGCAGGCGGTGAGCCGGTCAATGCCGGGCAGGTAATGAAGCCCCAGTCGTCGGGGAATGCGCATGACAATTTGCGAAAATGGATTGTCAAAATGCAGGTGATAGGGATGTACCGTGTCGTAAAGCGCAAAGTCGCCCGGCATCAGGATGGCTTCGCGCCCGAACTGCGAGACAATACCGATGCCGCTAACCTGCATACTAAGCAGAAAAACGTCACTGTCCGAGCGGCGAATGCAGGCGGATGAACGCGCAACATGCTGGGGGTCAGAGACAACCTGCGAGAGCTGGCCTTCCCACAATTCCCTGTTGGCAACACTGCCGTTAAAGGCATTGACATTGCCCAGCGGGGTACAGTCAAGTTCAACAAAAGACGACGAAACCGCATCGCGCCAATAGGCCGCACGATCACGCTGATGAACTCCGGATGTGGTAAGGAGTTGTGTCATACCTGCTTTCCCGTTTCCATCAGAATGACAGCAATTTCGCGGTTTGGCAATATCAGGCGTGGTCAGGTTCCGGGGCGATCAAGTTTATGTTCTTTCCCGATCAAGACAGTGTTTCATCATGAGTTAGGCTGCATGTTGTGAGCGGAGCAACAATTGAGAAGCGCTATTATGCAGTACCCCAAATTCAAGGCAGCTGTCGTACAGGCGGCCCCTGTTTATCTTGATCTTGAAGCCAGCGTCGACAAGTCCATTGGTCTGATAGGCGAGGCAGCGCGCGAAGGCGCCAATCTTATCGCCTTTGCAGAAACCTGGCTGCCCGGATATCCGTGGTGGATATGGCTGGAGCCTCCGGCAGGGGCCATGCGTTTTGCCCAGGCCTATCAGAACAATTCCATCGAACTTGATGGGCCGGAAATGGCGCGGCTTGAAGCGGCAGCAAAGGAAAATAACATCAGTGTGGCAATGGGCTATAGCGAGCGAGCGGGCGGCAGCCTGTTCATGGGGCAATGCCTGATCGGGGCTGACGGAGAACGGCTGTTCGCCCGGCGCAAATTGAAGCCAACCCATGTGGAGCGCACGGTGTTCGGCGAGGGGGATGGCAGTGATTTCAAGGTCGTTGACACACCTCTTGGTCGTATCGGGGCCCTGTGCTGCTGGGAACATCTGCAGCCCTTGTCGAAATATGCCATGTATTCCATGAACGAGCAGGTGCACGTGGCGGCCTGGCCATCCTTTGCCATGTATAACGGGATCGCCCATGCACTGGGGCATGAAGTGAACAATGCGGCCAGTCTGGTTTATGCGGTCGAAGGGCAGTGCTTTGTGTTGGGCCCTTGCGCCTTGATTACACAGGAAATTCTGGACCAGATCGCAGACACCCCCGAAAAACAGGCGCTGATCCGCACCGGTGGAGGACATGCCTGCATTTACGGCCCTGACGGGGCGTCGCTGGCCGAGCCTATCCCGGAAGATCAGGAAGGCATTTTATATGCTGATATTGATCTGGGTCTGATCCAGTTCGCCAAGGTCTCGGCGGACCCGGCCGGGCATTATTCGCGCCCGGATGTCACGCGGCTGCTGCTTGACCGTCGGCCAAAGCCAAGGGTTCAGGAGATTGCTGACGAGAGTGATGCTGCTATATTGGGGCAGGATGACATGTCGATTATGGATTAGCCGACAGTATAGGAGCCTCAAAATGCCCCGGAATAATATGCCCGCCAACTGGGAAGCCCCTTATCCTTCGTGGTCGGCGAATTTTGCGGATATTTCTGCCCCGTGCCTGATCCTCTATGGGGTGCAGTCCGGCACCGGCGATTTTACGACATTTCGCACCCTGTTTCAGGCAGCGGCGAAAAGGCCGGGCGGGCCGGTGCATTGTGAATATGGCCGGTTTACGGATACTGAAGGCTATGCAAATTTTGTTATTATGGCCTATTGGCGGTCATCGGCTGATCATGAAAGGTGGCGGGTGGCCAGCGGGTGGCAGGACTGGCTGGATAACCCTGAAAGACTGCGGGGCGAGGATGGCTACTGGGTTGAGGGGCTGACCTTTCCTTTGGAACGGTTTGAGACCTTGTTTTCCTCAGAAAAACCTGCCGGGGCGGCTGCGCTGACAAGTGAACCGATGACGGGCCCGATTGAAGAACATGGCTATTGGGGCGGTATGCGGGATCGTATACCGCTGAGCGAGACGGATGCGCTCAAAACAGACGCAGCGCCCAATCATAATGACGGGACGGGCGACACGCGGGGCAAGCGCATTCGCCTGACCGCACCGAAGAACCTGTGCATGATCCACTCGGCGCAGGACTGGCGGGCCTGTGAAGGGGCGGAGAAGGAAACCTATCTGGGGGACGTGCATCCGGTTTTGAAAACCGGCATGGCGTTTTTGGCAACGCATGGTGCCGAGACAAACTGTATCACTTGCCGCTTTATTGAAGAAACCGATGCTGAAGGCAATCCATTGTCCAAAAGCTGCGGCTTTGCCTATTTTCGCACCATGGCCGATCTTGAGGCCTGGTCAAAGAAACATCCGACCCATCTGGCCATTTTTGGCGAATTTCACAAGATGGTCAAAAAATACGATTTCCAGATCAGCCTGAAGCTGTGGCACGAGGTTGCCGTGCTCGACCATGATCACGGCTATTTCGACTATATCAACTGCCACAACAAAACCGGGTTGTTGGCGACTTTATGAAGACCTTGCCAAACAGGTGTGCATTCCGTCTGGTTGTGCCAAAGTAAGCCCTGATCCTGCCAGATTTAAGTATCGGAAAACAATAATTCGACGACTAAAATCTCAAAAATACATATGCAACATTATATGACAATCTCTATTGAGTTGTATAAAATGTCAGCAGAAAATATTTTGGGAACAGAAGTTGGCCTATAAGCAAAAAATTTATGAAAAGCACTCAGAGCTTTTCCATTATACCAACCAAGCGGGCCTGGAGGGGATTTTGGGTAGCCAAACATTGTGGGCGACGAATTTTCGCCATCTTAATGACAAGAGTGAATTCCAGTTGATGAGAGGAGTTCTGGAAGATCAGGTCAATGTTATTCTAAAGGAGCCTTTTGTTGAAAAATATAAGTCGGCGGGGCTTGCTGAAAAGAGTGTGATGAAGAAGGAAGGTGGTCCTCTTAAAATCGCCCGTGAAGAAGCAAAGGCTTTAGCCGATAGTGCGTACTCGGGCGCGTTTGAAGATACTTTCAAAGGGCCTGCCCTCATTGCCCCTTATGTGACATCTTTTTGTAGTCACGCAGACGATCAGTCATATGAGCAAAAGAATGGGTTGTTAAGTCAGTGGCGTGGTTATGCAAATACGGGTGGATATGCATTTGTTTTCGACACAAGAAAATTACTTAAATTGATAGATTATGAACGTTCTGGAAATAATTACGTATCTGGAATAATAGATGATGTCATTTATGATGGGGATAGCGAGCGATTTCGTATAGAATTTGGACCACATATCAAAAAAATCTGCGATGGGCTTTGTAATGTTTATGGCTTGGCTAACGAAGCCAACCAAGAATATTTGAGTTCTGTATTGTCAATATTTCCACGTTTAAAACATCGTGGTTTTAGAGAGGAAAGAGAAGTCCGCATAGTTGTTTACCCGATCTCTAAGGAGGTCGAGGTTGCATACAAGGCAGAAAATCCAGATTGGCAAAGTGCGGATGGTCCATTTAAAGAGTTTTTTACGCGGGGAGATGGTGTGCCCTATATAAGGTTGTTTGAAGGCCTAAACCGACACCTGCCTATTAAAAGAATTATTGTCGGACCACAGCAAAATCAAAGTGAAAAAGCTGCTGCGTTGCGCAAGAAGTGGGGGCATTTGGGATTCGATATTCACCGCTCTGAAACGCCATTAAGAGCTAATAATTAAAAAAGAAAGATCTCGTCGACCAGAAGGTCGATAAACCACTTATAACCCTTTGATTTAAATGGTGGGCGCGGCAAGGATTGAACTTGCGACCCCTACGATGTCAACGTAATTCTGTATGCTTTACCCTTGCTGACATTGTTTTTATACTCTTTACTTTCTCATTGATATATATGGTATTTATGTTTACCCTTATGCGTAGTGGTTAGGGTTATTTTTACCCTAATTTACGTTCAATTGCTGACATGGTGCTGACACAGGGATCGTGTCAGCAAAAACAGGGAAGCTTCCAATGCCAAAAATATCAAAGCGGATTGTTGATGCGAGCTTGCCTGCTGAGCGCCGCTTTTACGTCTGGGATTCCGAGATAAAGGGGTTTGGGGTTCTTGTTCTGCCATCAGGTGTTAAAAGTTATATTTTGCAATATAGAACTCCGGAAGGCCGCACCCGTCGCGCCACTATTGGCAAGCATGGCACCGTGACCCCGGACGGGGCGAGGGAGACGGCAAAAGGTTGGGTTCGAACTATTGAGAGCGGTGGCGACCCTTTGGGGGCCAAGAAGGAAGCCAGGGCCGCTTTAACCATTGGGCAGGTGCTCGATGAATATCTGAAATCCACAAAGTTTCAAGACAAGGCTGAAAGTACTCAGGCCATAGACCGGGGGCGCGTTGCCCGTCACCTGAAACCACTTCTTGGAAATATCCATGTACACAAGCTGACCCCCGAAGGCGTTCGCAAGGCCATGCGGGATATTGAGGCAGGCAAGACAGCGAAGCAGGTAAAGACAAAGGCACGAGGCCTTGCACGTGTGAAGGGTGGTCCGATGGCTGCAAGGGATAGTATAGGGCTTTTACGTTCCGTCCTGAACTGGGCTGTGCAGGATGGTTTGATTGCAAGTAACCCAGCCGCCACAATCAAGTTAAGGGCCAGCAATACACGCGATACCATTCTTGAAGGGCCGGACGATTACAAGGCCATGTTCGAGGCCATACAGCTTTTGGAGAGCACTAAACAAATCAGAAGTGCGGTTGCTGATGCAATTCGCGTTATAGCACTCACTGGTGCGCGTCGAGGTGAAATAACCGGGTTATGCTGGAAGCATGTGAATACAGAAAGGCGCGAGATTGTCTTGCCGCCATTGGCGCACAAGTCAGGACGCAAGACAGGTAAGGCCCGCGTTATCGCCCTTCCGGCAATGGCTGCTGAAATTATTGCCCGGCAGGCGGAAGGGGGACTGGATGATTATGTATTTCAGCCTGCAAAGGGGAATGGGCCGCTAAACATGAATCAACCTTGGCGGAAGATTCGCAAGGCCGCTGGTCTGCCTGAAGCGTTGGGGCTTCATGGGTTGAGGCATTCAATGGCGTCTGCGCTTGCCATGGGAGGTGCGCAGGCGTCAGAGATTCAAGCCGCGCTTGGTCATGCGACTATGGCCATGAGTGCCAAATATGTACATTGGGCAGACAAGGCCCGCGCTACACTGGCGGAGAAGGCCGCAGCTCCGGCCTTGGCAGGGCTGGCACAGGCACAAGGGCGCGATGGTGCCGACGTGGTGCCGTTGAAAGGGGGGAATAAATAATGGCGATTAAACATAGTAGGGTTGGCAAAGGGTTTTCCGAACGCAGGGAGTCCGCACTTGAGAAGCGCCGGAATCTGACGGAAGCATGGGAAAGTTTTTGCTCCACAAAGACTGGTGGTGAGAAGATTGTGAGGCTCCACCAATGAGCTGGCCGAACAACTGGACCGATGAGGAATTTATTAACCGGCAAGCCAGCCTTGACAAAGTTCTCAACAACCATCTAGGTCCGCCCGCAGAGGTCTCTGATCCTCTGGATGCTGAATTCGTGATGATGGCGTTCTGGCTTCCAGCAGCCGGAACTGAAGCGGTGAAACCAGATCAAGAACGGATAAAATTGCAGAAAGTTGAGCGCCTTGCACGAGAGTTCACTGCTGCTTGGACGGAATTAGCCAACGAAACCGAATACCATATGCGAAGAGTACATACTTATGAGGCGAAGGGACGTCATGGAGAATATTCGTCTAATGACCCATTTGGCTGGAGTTGGCTTTGTGCATTAGACGGGATAGTGAGTGCCGCCGCGCCACGCGCATACCAGTATATTGATACAGCACCGACAGTAGGCCGCAGAAACCTTCTAAACGTCTCTATAGTGGAGGGCCTGAGGCATGTATGGCAGCAAAGAAAAGGAACGGAAGCACCTCGAAGCATGACAGAGGCAGGTCCGTTCGCAGATTTCATGTTTGATGCCTTCGAGGCATTAGGCTTGTCAAGCAATCCTAGGGCTGCGGTGGATTCATGGCGCGAATTCAGAGCTAGACACCCCGATAGCCCGTAGCGCTGAATTTCAAATCAATTTACTGCGTGCATAGTCACCTTACTAAGTTTTTAACAGTGAGGTTAAATAATGACTATCGAAAAATATCACGACCGCAAGGAAGCCGAAGCGTATTTAGCAGAACGCGGACTGAGTATTACAAAAAATACACTCCAAAAATATGCGACCACGGGCGGTGGTCCTGCTTACAGAAAATTTGGAAACAGGGTTGTTTATACAACTGCTGATCTTGATGCATGGATAGAATCGAAGCTTTCAGGTCCGCGCACTTCGACGTCAGAAGCCGCGTGAGGCTGGGTCATGCAAAAAATAGAAAACCCCACCGGTCAGGGCGGGGCTTCCAGAATGCGTTTAGCCGGGCAGCAAAAACGGTATCATAATACCGCAAAAGTGCACGATATTCAAGTTCGTATTGCTGCCCTTTTTCCCAGCCTTCCATCGGAAACTCTGCCAGTTAGAGAACAATTGACAGTAGCACGAGACTACGCGTCGAGTCGCCTCGCGCGGCCTGAAGCATGGCCAGGTTCAGTGGATTATTTGCATCAATTGGTTATTCAGCTCGCAAGTGAAGCCGTGTTTGCAAATTGGAGAAAGGCTGAGCTTGAATTAGCGGTAAGTACATGTCGCCATTTGGTTTTTGCTGCCAACGGGGTCCGCGATCTGGGGAATGAGCATGGCCAATAACTCTGTAATTTCTGACCTTGGATTTGATATTGCGGAAGTCGAATTATCCCCCATGCCGATTACGCCGTTGAAGGTCCTCTCATGGCGGGAAATGGAAAATGCCGCCCCCGTCGACTGGCTGGTGAAAGGATTGCTAACGTCTACCGCTCTTTCGGTCGTCTATGGCGAGCCCGGCAGCGGCAAGTCGTTTTTCGCTATGGCTCTCGGCGCATACATCGCCAAAGGTAAAAAATGGTGGGAAAATCGCAGGGTTGCTCAAGGGGCAGTTGTCTATCTTGGGCTTGAAGGTGGCCGGGGCCTTCAAAGTAGAGTTCTGGCCTTCCAACAATATTCTGGGTGGTTGAATATTCCCTTTTACCTTGTGCCGACCGGTCTGGATCTTCTGCAGCCCGAAGGCGACCTGACCAGCACTATTGAAACCATAAATGCCTTAAACGGTGTGGTTCTGGTGGTTGTGGATACGTTGAGCCGCGCTATTGCGGGCGGAAATGAAAACAGCCCTGACGACATGGGGGCGTTCATCCGCAATATGGATCGCATACGTTTGGAAACCGGCGCTCATGTCATGTGTGTACATCACGGCGGCAAGGATAAGGAACGTGGCGCACGCGGCCATAGCAGCCTGAAGGCGGCAGCAGATACAGAAATAGAAATTACGAATATTGACGGCATCAGACTGGCAAAAGTGACCAAGCAAAAGGACGGTGAAGGCGGCGCTGAATTTGCCTTCTGCTTGGAGAAAATTGAACTTGGAATTGATGAAGACGGTGATCCGATTACCTCATGCATATGCGTCCAAACGGACTCCATCCCTCAGAAAAAACGGGTAACAGGACAAGCAAAAATCGCCCTTCAACTACTCGAGGAAGCCATCGCAAAGGACGGTCAGATACCACCAGCCAGCAACCATATTCCACCGAACATTTCGGCATGTTCGCTGCGCTTGTGGCAAGAGTATTGCAAAAGCGGCCAAATCAGTGATCCGAACAAACCGGATGCTTTCAGAATGGCGTTCAAGCGGGCGTCACAAAAACTGCAAGAGCTTGGAATTATTGGATTTTGGAGCGATTGGGTGTGGATATGCAAATAAAAACGAACAGCCGAACATGCCTGAACATTTCCGAACATGTTCACCCGACCGGAACGAACGAACACGAACACACCCCTATAGGGGGTGTTCGATGTTCGGTTCGGTGTTCGACGAAAGGATATTGAAGCTATGACATATGTTCAGACAGCACGGAAGAAATGGCCAACAGCAGAATGGATAATTGGCAGCGGAGCCTATGCCAGCGTGTCCATATGTCCGCCCGCACCAACAGTGATGTTATTCAGTAGCCGTGCCGAAGCTGACATTGCCAAGCAACAGATAGATGCGACCGGATGTAGTGGCCAGTGCATGGGCCGTCACATTGTCCAGAAGGTGCAGCCATGAAACGACCCGGGGGGGTGCAAACATCTTTTCAACTATGCTTTTTCAAGGACCGGTGTGGTCCCATATTTTTCGCAAAACCAAAATGAAATTTCAGGATTTTAGAAATGGCAAAAGGAAGACCACCAAAGCTACCACACCTTCGACTGATAGAAGGCACGCACAGAGCAACGCGCCATGGTGACAAGGCTATGGTCAAAAAAACCTGTGAGGCTGCTGTTGCCAGCTTTGGCAGGCCAGAAAAGCCCGCTGGCCTTAAGGGTGAGGCGCTGAAAGCGTGGAAGCGGTTTGTTGAACCTGCCTGTTGGCTGGACGGTTCCAGAGAACCTTCTGCCATTGCCTTTTGTGAACTATGGCAGGAGTTCTTGAATGACCCGGTAGGCTTTCCCGCTGCAAAACATACTCAAATGCGCGCTTATATGGGCGAATTAGGTTTGACCGATCAGAGAAACCGGCAACCTGAAAAAGAGGATAGCAAGGACGAGTTCTTTGACGACTGACAGGCGCCGGGCAGCAGCTGAACGTCAACGCAAATGCCGGGAACGCAAACGTGCTGGCCGTCGTGTGCTGGCTGTGCCCGTTGATTTTTGCACTGTTTCAGAAATGCTAATCGAGGGTGGGTTCCTTGATTGGCAAGACGCTGAAAACCCCGTTGCCGTAGCCGACGCGCTCGCCAGCATGATCGAATCTTCCACGCTGGTTTAGCTGTCACGCGTGACGGGTACAAATCATGAACTGTGATAGGGTTAGGACAGGATTTAACAGAGGAAAAGTCTACATGAAATTCATTGGAACCCCGGTCCGCACCCGGACACCCGCTATCGAAAAGGCGCTTGTTGCGCTGGCTTTCGGTCAAACTGCAAACCAGCCTTCTTATCGTATCAAAAGAGCCTTGGAAGTATACCCAAATGACAAGCTCGTTAGTGCCATTATCGAACGCGCAGGCGCGCCCGTGGCGACCACTACCGGAACAGGCTTTGCCGCTGAACTTGTACAAAACCTCGTTGGCGAATATGTCGCAACACTTGCGCCTTTGAGTGCAGCCGCACAGATTATCGCGCAGGGCATACAGGTCAACTTTGGCAGTGCCGGCGCAATGAACCTTCCAGCCCGTGAAGGTGCGGCTTCAACAGTTGTCAATTGGGTTGGTGAAAGTGATCCTATTCCCGTGTACCAGTACACCCTGAATGATGATTGCGAACTTTCCCCTCGCAAATTCGGCTTGATCGTTGGTGTTTCCAGAGAGACTGCAAAACGTGCCAACGGACAGACCGTTATTCAAACATTGATGCGGGAAGATGCAGCAGCAAGCCTGGATGGTGCCTATTTTTCAGCAGATGCTGGCGACACTGCTACACATGCCGGGATGCTGTACAATGTTGACCCGCTGACCGGCTTTGCTGGTGGTGACCAGATCGCCATGGAGACGGACCTTGCCGCATTGAGTGATGCCGTGTCCGCAGCCGGATCTGGCCAGTTGGTTTTCGTAACGTCACCGCGCCGTGCAAACCGTGTCAAAATCCGCTTTCCCGACATTGCCCGCGAATTGACATTTCTGCCATCCCTTGCAGTTGCTGACACAACGGTCATTGCTCTTGATCCCTTGAGTTTTGCGCATGGCTTTTCAGACGACTTTGAAATTGACGTAACCAACGCCGCAACCATTCACATGAACACTGAACCCCTTGAAATTGTATCAAGTACAGGCCCGACCGTCGCTGACCCTGTGCGCAGTTTCTGGCAGACGGACGCCATAGCCATCAGGCTGCTTGCTGACGTGGCCTTCAGCACCCGCCGCACGAACGCCGTTGCATGGCTTCAGAATGCGACATGGTGACAATATGACAGACAAACAGGCCATACTTGAACGCGCCAGCGAAATCTTAAGCCAGGAACCGACGCCGGACGAACTGGCAGAGAATGAAGCCAGACGTCAGCAAAACAGGATTGCACGGATCATGACCGCACCCACAGTCTACAGCGCAAAGGAAGACGCCTTGCAGAAGCCCACGCCACGTCCGCAATTTGTCACCCGCTCCCAGATGGATACAGCCAACGCCACACTGATGAAGGCCGTTGTTCACAAGTTCATGGATCAAATCAACCAGCTTGAGGCCCGCATTGTCGAACTTGAGAAGCCGATCAAGCCGCGTGTCCGCGTTGTTGCTGACAGTCAGAAGGCAGCGGCATGAACACCGACGCCCGTAGACCGCTGCCGCAAGACGTGGTCGACCGCTTAAACCAGACAGGCCGCAACGCCGTGCTGGCAGGTTGTACCGCAAACGAGGCTATTACCCTATGCAGGCAAACGATGGATACATGGACTAAAACCGCAGCCGGACGTGAATGGCTGAAGCATGCAGAGTTTTAATGCAGCGGGTTGTTCCTTTCCGCGCAAGGCCGGGATGGCGGTTGCTCACGCTGTCCCGGCTATCCCTTTACGGATGGACCAATGAGCCACCACCTATATAAAACCGCACGCTGGCGGAAAATGCGCGCCCGTCAACTGTCAGTTCACCCGCTGTGCGTCATGTGTTCCGAACGGGGGGAGGTTACCGTTGCCACCGTCTGCGACCATATCACACCGCATCGTGGCAATGAGGGCGCGTTCTGGGCTGGACCGTTCCAATCCCTGTGTGCGTCATGCCACAACAGCGACAAGCAGAGGATCGAGCGAGGCGGAAGGCCCAAGCCGCGTATAGGCATAAACGGCTGGCCAATCACATGACCGCAGGGGGGGTGACTGAATATCCAGAGCTGACATGTCTAAGGGCCGGTGTGGTCCCCTACCTTTGCTAAACCCGTATAATTTTCTCGGAGATAAAACATTATGACGCAGCGTGGCAGAAAGAGTGCAGCAAGTATGAGTGTCGTAACAGCTATGCCGGCACGCCCAAACCCGTCAAAATATTTAGTTGGAGAAGAAAGAGTGATCTGGTCACAAGTGGTGGGCAGTCACCCTGGCGGCTGGATCACAAAGGACGCTATGCCGGTTCTGGTACAATATTGCAAGCATGTGGTCCGGTCATTGCGGGTGTCCCAGCTTATTGAAGAGCTCGAACAGAGTGAAGAATTTGAAGTTGATCGGTGGTCAAAGCTTCTCGACATTCAAGAAAAGCAAACACGGACCATTCTTGCCTGTGCCCGGTCCATGAGGATCACACATCAGGCGCGTATCCGGGCAGATAGCGCACAAGCAAGACCAGACCCTAACAGACGCAAGCCATGGGAATAGAGCGGCTCTTGACAAATAGAAGCGGTGGGAATTTTGTGTATCCAAAAAGGTACTAGTGAAGTCAAATTTTTGTCGAATTATTTTACACTAGGGTATCTATTATCTGTTGGGGTTTTGAGAGTTTATATGCTTTCAATGAGTTACTCGTTCGGCATGATTTTTGCTTAATATAAATCTATCTTATATAGTTGTGGGGGTGGGGAGTGATAAATTTATTCGTGCGAATGCTAATTGCCGTAGCAATATTTTCAGGTTGGAATGCTCATGCCGGAATCGTAAATGGCGGTTTTGAAGAGGGTGGTATTCATGGACCAGAGGGCTGGATATCGAGCGGTTATGCCCAGATCAAAGATATCGATAGCTTTGAGCCTGCGCCAGTTGAGGGATCAAGGCAAGCCATGATAGCTACGCTCTCTTCTGTTGGCTGTTGTGGAGATGATGAAGAAATTATTCCCGGTCTGCCTTTGCGGAAACTCAACGAGTTTTATGCTGCTAACCTCCCTGGGGAGGGCACGATTAAGCGCGGAAGTTTTTTGAGCCAGAATATTAGTGTATCACAAGGGGAGCTCCTTGCTTTTTCTTACAATTTTTTTCCTAGCTCCACAAAGAATCCTGTTTTTAATGACTTCGCTTTTTTCTCCGTAGGGGACGAAATATTCTTACTAGCAGACACTTGGTATGATTTTATCCGTGGTGAAGGTTATAGGAATCCTCAAACAGGCTATTTATCATTTCAACATCAGTTCACTGCTTCAGGAAACTATGAAATTGGATTTGGGGTAGTTGGGCCAGATTTCATTGATGTATCTTCTGTATTGCTCATTGACAATGTAACGCTGAAAGTTTCAGCACCGGCTGGTATTGGTCTGTTGAATTTAAGTGTTGCGATGTTGATGCTGTGCCGGAGTAGGATGGGTCGATTTGGGTGTGCCCAATAACACGGTTATCAGTCTTTCTTCAAACAGCCCCCTCATCTTATAAGGGGGCTGTTTGTACATGCTTTAGCTGAATAGTTCTTATTGTGATCCCTTGGATTCCGCTACACTCTCCAATTCCTTCTCCAAGGGTTCCAACATAAGCCAAGCATTTTCGCCCATATTTTCAATCATTTCTGATGCGTCCTCGATGGCAGACACATGTCCTGACAGTTCAGGCGTCATTACAGAACCACATTGCAGTCTTTCTATTGCGGTAACGTTGATAAGCTTTGCCAAGCTTTGTATTCTTTCAAGGTGCGTTCTCATTTGTGCGATTGTTGTTGTCATGCTGCTTCTCCTTTATTTATTTCTGCCAGTGCGGTTGATATATTGCTAGCGTTCGGGAGGGCTTCCAGCTCATTTTCTAATGTTTCCAATATGCTCCACGCGTGATGACTAATAGAATCAATTACTATTGCCGCATTCTGCATGGCGCTTGCATATCTGGATTGCTTTAATGTGCAAACAGTGTCCATTACGAACTTCTCTTCTGCTGTTACATCGATAAGCCTCGCAAGACCTTGTATTTGTTCAACCTTCGTTCTTAATTGCTCAATATTATTCGTGATTGTCATGCGGCGTCTCCCTTTTCGATCGGATCCCATGCGCCGCTAGCAACCTGATAGCCGTCATTGGCCATGTTATGAATCATGTTGGCCGCTGTAGCGACAGCCTCACTATCGCCTGATGCTGAAGTCTCGATAAGCTTAGCAAGCGCTTCTATTTGGCAAAATATCTGGATGAGATGGTTTTCTCTGCTCATGCTGCTTCTCCCGACCGTTTCTGCTCAAGGATGCTTCTCGCAGTCTCAAGCTTTTCATAGGCGTCAGACAGTGCCGCTTGAAGTTCGTGCGTAACTATACAGATTCCTTCTCCATCTTCAGCTTCAAGCCCTTCTCTTACCAAGCCGGTCCCAGCCAGCCAAATAGCGCTTGCAAACCTCTTACTTCTATCCAGAAGATTAGAGGCGTCTGTTAGGAGGCGCATTTCGTTGGGTGATTCCAATTTGTTATCGTCGGTCATGTCCTTACTCCTGTTGATAATGTATCATTTAGTTTGTACAATGTACCAATGTAAGGGCATAACGTCAATACATTGAACAAATAGATATGGACAGTGTACAAATGATAACAGGGCTACAGGTTAAACTTGCCAGAACGGCACTAGGAATGAGCGTCAGGGACTTGGCCGCTGCCACGGGCATAACGGCAAATACTATTAGTCGCTATGAGAACGGCGCTGACGCGCTTGGCTCCACTATTGAGAAGCTGCACAAGCATCTTGAATCGGCTGGTGTGGAATTTATTCCAGAAAACGGAGGCGGGGCAGGGGTGAGGTTAAAGAAGTAGCCTTACCTTGTTTACCTTCCGTCTGCTGACATGGTGCTGACACGGGCCTTTTAATGAAGGTGGTAATTTCTGTTAAGTCTTTGATTTAAATGGTGGGCGCGGCAAGGATTGAACTTGCGACCCCTACGATGTCAACGTAGTGCTCTCCCACTGAGCTACGCGCCCGCCGTGCCGGAAAACCGGTCTTGGCGTTGAGGGAAGCAGCAGGGCCTTTGTGCCCGTAACTGCATCTTCAGGGCTTATATATCCCAACACAGGGCCTGTGCAACCCTTTTAGCGGGGGAAGGTGAAATTTTCAGCCCGGAATGTGTGAAAGATGAAAATTCAGGCGGCAAAGAGCCGATCGATTTCAGCGACCAGATCTTTCAGATGGAAGGGTTTGGACAGGACTTTGGCGCCTTGCGGGGTGGCATCCTGCTTGTCCAGCGCGACGGCCGCGAATCCGGTGATGAACATCACCCGCATATCCGGGGCTACACTTTGTGCGCGGCGTGCCAGCTCTATGCCATCCATTTCCGGCATGACGATATCGGTGAGCAGAAGGTCATAGCCGCCATCGGCAATCAGGGGAAGGGCATCTGTGCCGCGGTCAACCGACGTTACGGTATAACCGGCACGCTCAAGGGCGCGGGCCAGAAAGTTCCGCATTGAATCGTCGTCTTCTGCGAGCAGGATATTCGTCATTATTGTTCTCAAAGTACTTCTTTCAGGCCCTGTGATGATGCCGTTGCAGTTGATTTGTCGGTATCATTGACCTGAAAACGTAAATATCAAATAAACACGGCCTTGTCTTTATTCACAATGTACCAGAGAATAGATGCACGCCATGAACCGCTTGTGACATGCCAGAGTGTTGAATTATTGGGCCTCATTTATGCGATTATTACCTCCAGCGCCGTTTAAGACTGTAAAGCCGGAGGCGGCCAGCGTGCCTGTTGTTTATAATTCCCCCCATAGCGGGCATTATTACGATTCAGACTTTTTGACGCAGAGCGCGCTTGGCCTGCCGGAAATTCGCTGGTCGGAAGATGCGCATATTGATCAGGTTTTCGGGCGTATGCCCCTGGCCGGGGCATACCTGTTCAAGGCCGTTTATCCCCGGGCCTACGTTGATGTTAACCGGGAGGCTTATGAACTGGACCCGGATATGTTTGATGCGCCGCTGCCGGACTATATGAACAAACGGTCGGCCCGGGCCGCTGTGGGCCTTGGGACGATCCCGGCGCTGGTGACGCAAACGCTCAGGCTTTATCAGGATAAACTTTCCGTTGACGAGGCGGTGCGCCGACTTGACCGGGTTTATTTTCCCTATCACCAGGCACTGGGCGCATTGTTGCAGCAGGTCAGTGTCAGCTTTGGCATGGCCTTGCTGGTTGATTGTCATTCCTTTCCATCTTGCAGCGTGCATGGCAAGCAGCTGGCGCCCGGTGGCGGAGCGGATATTGTGCTGGGTGACGATCATGGCAGAAGCTGCGCGCCAGAGGTGACCGAAGGCGCACACAGACTGTTTGAAGCCATGGGCTATCAGGTGTGCCGTAACAGGCCATATGCGGGCGGTAACAATATTTGCCGCTACGGATTGGCGGGGCGGGGACATCATGCCCTGCAGATTGAAATCAGGCGCTCTATATACATGAATGAAAGAACCCTGAAGCCAACAGAAGGCATGCGGCGTCTTCAGCGCGATATATCACGATGGGCGGAGGGGATGCACAGGCTGGTGGCGGGGATGCGCGAAAAGGCACCTGTGGTGCAAGGTTGCGTGTCTGTAGCTGCCGAATAAGCGCCAATCAGCCTTGAAATAAAAGGCGGGTAAGAAAAAAGGCCACTTCGAAAATTTCGAAGTGGCCCAAGTTTAGGGAGGAAACGCCCACGGAGGGCAACAGCATCTACTCCTTCTCAGGAGCCGAAGCTGACTCTATATTTGGGGATGAAGCGGAAAAAAGCAAGAGCAAAATATTCCATATTTTACATAAACTTAACTAAAACACGAGAGCCACACTGTGATAATTTTATCACGTTTAACATAGATAGATTTGCGTCCGTAAAACTTAGGTTTTCCAAGGTGTTTGAAAGAATGTGAAAATAGATATGAAAAATATGTCACACCTGATGTCAAAGTGACATTTTTGTGAACAGGCACGGATTCTGGCCTGACACCTTCTTGTTTTACAAAATTAATACGAATCGGTCCTCGCCGAGGTTGGCCGCGAGATAGATTTTGATGAGAAAATATCGCGTTTGCCTTGCGCAACCTTGCCTTAAATGAAATAAGCGGGGGTCTTTTATCGGCAAGAGGCTTGAAAACAAGTGGTTGAATCAATCGCGGCTGACATCCTTGTTATTCGGAATCCGATTGCCGGGCGGCGCCGGGAACATTTTTTCCAGGGTGTTATTGCCGAACTGCGCAAGTGTGGCGCAAAGGTCGATATACTGGATACAACGCATCCGGGGCACGCTACTGAACTGGCGCTCGGCAGTCAGCAGCGTGCCGGAGGTGTGCCGCCATATGATATCATTGTGGCGGCGGGTGGTGACGGCACCATAAACGAAGTGACCAATGGTCTTTATGGTAGCAGGGTCGCGTTGGCTGTCCTGCCAATGGGCACCGCGAATGTGCTGGCCAATGAATTGGGGCTGCCTTTCCGGCCCCGAAAGCTGGCACAGGTTATTCTGGCGGCAAAAACACGTGATATCTGGCTGGGGCAGATGGATGGCCAGCGCTATTTCTCCCTGATGTTGAGTGCCGGTTTTGATGCCCGGGTGGCGTGCAGCGTGCAGCCCCGCATCAAACGCCTTTTGGGGAAGGGGGCCTATGCGCTTGCGACCATCAAGGCGATCTTCAGTTACAAAACGGCAGGCTTTGATCTGGAGGTGGATGGCGTCCCGTATGCGGCACAGTCGGTTATCGTGACCAAATCATATTTTTACGGCGGGCGTTTTGTCTGTGCTCCCCGGGCCAGTATCTTTGACAGAAGTCTTTATGTCTGCGTTTTTACGCGCGGCGGCGCCTGGCATCTGGCCCGCTATATTGCGGCAATTATGCTGCGTCGTCTTGATCGCCTGTCTGATGTTCTGCTGATCAGGGCAGAGCGTGTTTCCATTTCAGGGGATGCCTCGGAAAGGGTACAGGCCGACGGTGATGTTTGTGCAGGATTGCCGAAATCAATAACAATTTCTGAAATGCCAGTACGTGTTATCGTTTCCTGATCAATGGGTTAGGGCGTTTTACTTGTCCATAATAACAACAACTTTTCCTGTTGATTGCCGTGTGCAGAGCGTCTCAATGGCGCGGGCCGTCTCGGCAAGGGGAAAGGTGTGGCTGATATAAGGGGCGGCCAGTCGACCCTGTTGATACCAATCCAGCAGTGTTTGCAGGGATTGCTTCAACTGGTCCGGCCGCTTGTGTTTGTAGGCACCCCAGAAGACGCCAAGGACATCAATATTTTTGACCAGCAGATGATTGGCCGGTATTTGGGGAATGTCACCACTGGCAAACCCTATCACCAGAATGCGCCCTTCAAAATTCATGGAGCTGAGCGATTCCCGAAACGCGCGGCCACCCACAGGATCAAAGGCCACGTCGGCCCCGCGCCCGTCAGTAAGCGCCATAATCTGCTGCTTTATTGAACCCTTTGTGTGGTTGATAAAGTGGTCCGCGCCCCGGTCGCGCAAGATTTCCAGCTTTTCGTCCGTCCCGGCGATGGCCAGAACACGGGCCCCCATGGCTTTGCCGATTTCTGTTGCGGCCATGCCAACACCGCCGCCTGCGCCGTGCACGACAAGGGTCTCGCCGGGTGCCAGTTTTGCCCTGTAGTCAAGCGCTATATGTGCCGTGCCATAGGTCAGGCTGAAAGCCGCAGCAGAAGGGAAGTCCATTTGGTCGGGTATCGCTATAACGGCCGCTTCATCCGCAATCGTTTCGGTGGCATAGCCGCCGTTACGGTTCAGGCAGATTACCCGATCACCAACAGACACACTTGTGACAGAGGAGCCTGTTTCTGTTACTATGCCCGCTGCTTCAATACCCGGCGTGAACGGCAGGGGCGGGTTATCCTGATATTGCCCTGCAATGGCGAGGCTGTCGGCAAAGTTAACGCCGCAGGCCCTGATGCTGATCCGGACCTTATGGCCCGCGAGAGGTGGCGATGGCAGGTTGATGAGCTCAAGGCCTTTCAATCCCTCGTATTTTCGGCAGATAATGGCTTGCATTCCGGTTCCTGAAGATAATGTGGTCGCGCGCACTTTAGGGGCAATCGCAACGTAATAACAAGTACCCTTGTATCCGGAACGAAGGTGTATATACTGCGCGCGAATTTTTTGAACGATTTTCATCTGGAATTTGGCGCAAAACGTGACCAACCAGACTTATGACATTGGATTTGTATTATGACCAGTTTGCGAAATGTCGCAATCATCGCTCACGTTGACCATGGCAAGACGACGCTGGTTGACACCCTGTTTCGTCAAAGCGGAACCTTTCGGGAAAATCAGCGCGTCGAAGAGCGTGCCATGGACAGTAATGATCTTGAGCGCGAGCGCGGGATTACCATTCTGGCTAAATGTACGTCTGTGCTTTGGAAAGATACGCGCATTAATATTGTCGATACACCAGGCCACGCCGATTTTGGTGGTGAGGTAGAGCGCATTCTTTCCATGGTGGATGGTGTGGTGCTGCTGGTGGATGCGGCTGAAGGCCCTATGCCCCAGACCAAATTTGTGACGGGCAAGGCTTTGAAGCTTGGGCTTAAGCCAATCGTCGTGATCAATAAAATTGACCGGGCTGATGCGCGCGTTGACGAGGTTCATGAGGAAATCTTTGACCTGTTCATCAGTCTGGATGCCAATGAAGGTCAGCTTGACTTCCCGACCCTTTATGCGTCAGGCCGGAACGGCTGGGCAGATTACGAGCTGGAAGGGGTGCGGAAAGACCTGTCACCTATTTTCGAGACGATTATTCGTCACGTGCCGGAACCGGCACCGAAGATAGAAGAAGACAAGGGCGAACGCCCGTTCAGCATGCTGGTTTCCCTGCTGGATCGCGACCCCTATGTCGGGCGTATTCTGACGGGACGTATTCAAAGTGGTTCGGCGCGCGTCAATATGCCGATTAAAGTACTGGATCGTAAAGGCAAGATGTTTGAACAGGGGCGCATCTCGAAGCTGATGTCGTTTCAGGGACTGGAGCGTGTCGCTGTTGAGACGGCGGGTGCTGGTGATATTATCGCTATTGCCGGTCTGACAAAGGCAACTGTTGCCGACACAATCTGCGATGCTGCTGTTACGGTGGCGATTGATTCCACACCGATTGATCCCCCGACACTGGCGATGTCTTTTCTGGTGAATGATTCACCCCTTGCCGGACGCGAAGGTAAAAAGGTCACAACCCGCCTGATCCGTGATCGTCTGATGCTGGAAGCCGAGGGCAATGTGGCCATTCAGGTGCGGGAAAGCGACGAGAAGGATTCGTTCGAGGTTGCCGGCCGCGGCGAGTTGCAGCTGGGTGTGTTGATTGAAACAATGCGTCGCGAAGGTTTTGAGCTGTCGATCAGCCGGCCCAAGGTTCTGTACCGAGAGGATGAAAAAGGCAAACGTCTGGAACCTCTGGAAGAGGTCATGATCGATGTTGATGACGATTACACCGGCGTTGTTGTCGAGAAAATGAGCCAGCGCAAGGGCGAATTGAAAGATATGCGCCCGTCCGGCGCAGGCAAGACACGTATTACCTTCCTGTGTCCGACCCGTGGCCTTATCGGTTATCATGGTGAATTCCTGACCGATACGCGCGGTACCGGCCTGATGAACAGAATATTCCATTCCTATGGTGAATATTGTGGCCCGATTGAGGGCAGGCGTTGTGGTGTTCTGATTTCCAACGGTAACGGAGACGCCGTGGCCTATGCGCTCTGGAATCTGGAAGATCGCGGCATCATCATGATTGATCCGGGTGAAGCTGTTTATCAGGGGATGATCATCGGTGAGCATAGCCGGACGAATGACCTTGAAGTGAACCCCTTGAAGGGCAAACAATTGACCAATATCCGGTCAGCGGGCAAGGATGAAGCCGTGCGCCTCACCACGCCGAAGAAGCTGTCACTGGAAGAGGCCATTGCCTATATCAATGATGATGAACTGGTTGAGGTAACGCCAGGCAATATCCGGTTGCGCAAGCGCTTCCTTGATCCGAATGCCCGCAAAAAATCAGAGCGTGCGTCAGCGGCCTGAGGATTGCTGACGATCAGCGCCTGAATCGATCCGGCGAGAGCAGGGCTTCATCAATGCCGAAGTCCTGCAAGTCGTCGGGAACGGGGGCATGTGTGGCCAGCGCGGCGACCAGTTGCGAAATTGCCGGGGCGGTCTGCATACCGTAGCCACCCTGACCGGCGCACCAGAAAAAGCCCGTTGTCGTCGGATCCCAGCCGACAATGGGCTTGTCGTCCGGTGCGAAAGTACGCAGCCCTGCCCATTTTCTGTCGATATGCGGCACTTCAAATTCAAATGCCGAAGTCAGCCGGTCAACTGCAAGGGCAATATCCAGCTCATCGGGCTGGGCGTCCTGCGGGGGCATCGGGGTCGCGTCGCCGGGAGAGGCCAGAATATGCCCGTTTTCCGGTTTCAGATAAAACTGGTCATCAACATCCAGGATCAGGGGCCAGTCATTCCCCTTCAAGGGGGCCGGGGCGTCAAATGTGATAACCGTGCGGCGTTTGGCAACGATGCCCAGCGGTTTTGCACTCGCCATCATGGCAATTTCGTCTGCCCAGGCACCTGCCGCGTTGACAATATACCGGGCGCTAATCTCGCCAGCCTTTGTGCGAACCTGCCAGTGGTCATGGTCACGACGTATCTGAAGTACCCCCGCATTGGTCAGGAGCCTTCCGCCTGATGCCTTGAACGTGCGCAGAAATCCCTGATGCAGCGAATGAACGTCAATGTCCCTGCATTCCGGATCCCAGACCCCGCTGATGGCATAGTCCGGGCGCAACAGGGGCGCACGCTCACTCACCTCTTGCGGGCTGATTTTTTTGACCGACGATAACCTTCGTGATTTCTGATCGTAGAGCAGGTCAAGGTTTTGCTGCTGATCGGCGCGGGCCAGAAACAAGGCACCTCTGTCATGCACCAGAGGGATATCCGAAAAGCCCTTGGGCGGGTGCAGGAAGAATTGTTTGGAAGCGGACGTGAATTTGCGAACAGCTTCATTGCCGTAGGTTTCGGCATAAAAGGCGGCGGACCTTCCGGTTGTATGATAGCCGGGAATGTTTTCGCGTTCCGCCATGATGACCTGCCCATGAGGCGCAATCGCTGCGGCGGCACTTGCCCCTGCAATGCCCGCGCCAATGACCAGAAAATCACACTGTTCCATAAAGACTTGTTTCTCTAATAAAAAGGTATCTGGTAGCGTGAGCACATCAAACACCAGAATTTTCTGGCCTACATATAGTAAAATCGCTAAGGGAAAAGAAGCCTGATATAAAATTAAAAACATTCAGGGTCTGTCCCTAACACTTCAGAACCGGAGCCAGCCTGTTGTCGACCTTACTCAATTCCAAGCAGATAGTTGAATTTACGCAGTTTGCCGAACAGCTGGCGGAGGCTTCCGCCAAGGTGATTCTACCCCACTTCAGGCGATCGATGGATGTTGACAACAAGGCCGACGCACAGACGCCGTTTGATCCGGTAACCATTGCAGACCAGGATGCCGAGAGTGCCATTCGGGCGCTGATCAATGCCCGTTATCCTGACCATGGCATCATCGGTGAGGAACATGGTGTTGAGGCAGCCAGGACTGGAGGGGAAGGATTGACCTGGATATTGGACCCAATTGATGGCACACGGGCCTTTATCAGCGGGTTGCCTTTATGGGGCACATTGATTGCGCTGAACGACGGTACAGAACCGGTTATCGGGATTGTCGATCAACCTTATCTGAAAGAGCGGTTTGTGGGCTCACCGTCCGGGACAATACTGGGCAGCAAGACTTTAAAGGCAAGATCATGTTCTGATCTGGCTTCAGCGACATTATCAACAACAGATCCAGAGCTGTTTGCACCCGGTGCCGAGCGGGATGCCTATAATGTGATTGACCGTCAGGTAAGGTTACGCCGCTACGGGTACGATTGTTATGCCTATTGTATGCTGGCGCATGGCCTGATTGACGTAGTGATTGAGTCAGGTTTGAAAACCTTTGATGTGCAGGCACTGATTCCGGTGGTGAAAGGGGCAGGGGGCATCATCACTGACTGGAAAGGCGGCTCTGCCCACGAAGGCGGCCAGATTATTGCCTGCGGTGACGCTCGCGTTCATGACGAGGCATTAAAAATACTTTCCAAAGTTGCTCTGTAAACCGGGATCAGGTTTCGGGTTTTTGCTGGTGGCACCAACTTTATATTTTCATGGTTCCTTGGCGAGGCCCTGTGAAATGATCAAACAGCGTCCAGAACTGGTCACGAAAATCGTCCCGTTCCATGAGAATTTCATGACGGGCTCCATGGATGACTTTATGTTCGCCGTTCCACAGTTTTTTGGCGAAACTTTCATGGGCGGCATTTGAGACAACCTTGTCCATGCCCGCGGTGACAATCAGCGTGGGCGTTTTGATGGCCTGCGGGTACCCCATCGTGCGCAACAGGGCGACAGACCGGAATGCAGCCTTCAACCAGCCATAGGTCACGCCCCCCAGGGCCAGATCAGGGTGTTTCCGGCACTGCTCGACTTCAATTTTCAGACGTTCCGGATCGGAGGACAGAAGAGTGGCTTCCTGGGTCCGGCCTTCAACAGAATAGGCCCCCTGTGATATGGCGTATGCCGAACTCCGTCCCAGACTGGTCATGGTGCTGACAATGAGGCGGGCGATTGCAGCCATAGGCCCGAGTTCAATATCAATCATCGGAGCGGTCAGGATGGCCCGGTCAATAACTTTGGGGTGGTCGTGCATATAACGAAGTGCAATATGCCCCCCCATTGAGTGACCAAGAATAAACAAAGGACGCTCGTTTCCGGGCAGAATGACCTGATGAATGAGCTGATCAAGGTCACTTGTATATTGCGAGAAATCCTCAATATAGCCCTTGTTTCTGTCATCAAGCAGACGATCGGACAGGCCCTGGCCGCGCCAGTCAAGTGTTGTGACATTGAACCCCCTGGACAGAAGATCAGCGATTGTCTCGTAATATTTCTCGATAAACTCGCGCCGGCCCTGCAGGACAAGAATGGTCCCCAACACCAGCTTTTTTCGTGTTGACCATTGAGCGTAGCGCAGCCCTATGCCGTCGGTGGTTGTTAGAAAATCAAATTTCCCGCCTTGCGGAGATCGATAGGCTCGGAGAGGGTTGAATGTCATGCGGCTGATCCTGTCATTATCTGCCACATATGATGGTCTAATACGATAGTCGCGTAAAGCGGTCACGTTACCTGTCAAAACGGTCTCCCCCGGCCGGACATCATTTTCATGGTCCAGCGAAAATTTGCCTGGTCATAAAATTGTGAAGTTCAGCCGTTAATTATTTGTTAGCAATTGGATACCGTTGTAATAACAATTATTGAAAACTTGAACTAATCAGATCAATTTTGGTCAATTCGTCATTGTATTTGGAATTCTGTGTGCCATATCTAGGGCTGGGAATGCCTGTGTCCGTTAAAAATTTCAGAGGTCCTTGACAAAATTTAGAATCATTCTAAATTACACATATCAGCAATATCAAAGGAGAGAATTCATGTCCTCACTCATTCAGAATAAAGCCCCGGATTTTACCGCTACGGCTGTCATGGAAAATGACGAAATCAACGAGAATTTTACGCTTTCGGATTATCTAAAGGGCAGCTATGGCATTGTGTTCTTTTATCCGCTTGATTTCACTTTTGTATGTCCTTCCGAGATCCTGGCGTTTGATCATCGGGTTGATCGCTTTAAAGAGCTGAACACCAAGCTGATCGGTGTGAGCGTTGATTCGGAGCATACACACTATGCCTGGCGCAATACGCCGGTTGAAAAAGGCGGCCTCGGCAAAATCCGCTTTCCGCTTGTCGCCGATCTGACCAAACAGATTGCGCGCGATTATCAGGTGCTTGTGAACAATGCTGTCGCTCTGCGTGGCAGCTTCCTGATCGACAAGGAAGGCGTTATCCGTCACGCAACGATTAATGATTTGCCACTGGGCCGGAATGTTGACGAGACAATCCGCATGGTTGAAGCTTTGCAGTTCCATGAAGAAAATGGCGAAGTTTGTCCGGCTGGCTGGCAGAAGGGCAAGGCTGGTATGAAGGCTGATGCCGGTGGCGTTGCAAAATATCTGTCCGAACACGGCGCAGATCTGTAAACAAAAGACTGGATGATTGCGGCAGTGGGGCGAAAAGGTCTCCACTGTCGCTCATCGGCAATAATATCGACGGATACAGGGCAAACCTGTCACGTGTCGACCGGAGAAGAACCATGGCTAAACATCATACAAAAGTTTTGATTATCGGATCGGGGCCCGCTGGCTATACGGCTGCGATTTATGCGGCCCGTGCCAACCTCAAGCCGATTCTGGTGCAGGGAATGCAGCCGGGCGGTCAGCTCACCATCACGACGGATGTTGAAAACTATCCGGGTTTTGCCGATCCTATTCAGGGCCCCTGGTTGATGGAGCAGATGGAAGGTCAGGCACGTCACGTGGAAACCGAGATCATATCCGATATGATTACGGAAGTGGATTTCTCCAAGCGGCCGTTTGTGGCCAAGGGTGATTCCGGCGACATATATACCGGTGATACCGTCATTATTTCAACGGGTGCGCAGGCACGTTGGCTTGGTCTCCCGTCGGAAGAGAAATTCCAGGGCGGCGGTGTTTCCGCCTGTGCGACCTGTGACGGCTTTTTCTATCGTGGCCGGGAAGTGGTTGTGATTGGTGGTGGTAACAGTGCTGTGGAAGAGGCCCTGTTCCTGACCAATTTTGCAACCAAGGTAACGGTGGTTCATCGTCGTGACAGCTTCCGCGCAGAGAAAATTGCCCAGGACAGACTTTTTGCCAATAAAAAGGTAGAGGTTGTGTGGGATTCTGTCGTCGACGAGATTGTCGGTGATGAAGATCCGCTGGCTGTTACGGGCGTGCGTGTTAAAAACGTACACACGGGTGATGTAACTACAATCCCGGCTGAAGGTGTTTTTGTGGCCATTGGGCACACGCCTGCGACTGAGATATTCAAGGGTCAGGTTGATATGGACGATGGCGGCTATATCCTGACCAAACCGGATAGCACAGCGACCAGCGTGCGGGGTGTATACGCCGCCGGTGATGTAAAGGATAAAATCTATCGTCAGGCCGTGACGGCAGCAGGCATGGGGTGTATGGCAGCCCTTGAGGCCGAGAAGCTGATTGCGGAACTGGAATCACTGGAAGGGCAGGCTGCCGCAGAATAATGCGGACAACAGGATTAAAGCCTGCCCCCGACTGCCCTGAAGGAATGACATGGACTGGGATAAACTCAGAATTTTTCACTCGGTGGCAGATGCGGGCAGTTTTACGCACGCGGGCGAGCGATTGGGGCTTAGCCAGTCGGCGGTCAGTCGGCAGATCAGGGCTTTGGAGGAGGACATCAAGGTTTCCCTCTTTCATCGCCATGCGCGCGGGCTGACGCTGACCCAGGAAGGTGAGCTGCTTTTCAGGACAGCCAGTTCGGTTGTTTCCAAAATATACGAAGCCGAGCAGATGCTCATCGAAGGCAGTGAAACGCCCCGGGGTGAGCTGAAGGTCACTACGACGCTCAGTTTCGGCTCGACCTGGCTGACGCATCAGATACGTGAGTTTCTGGACCTGTATCCGGATATTGATCTTTATCTGCTGTTGTCTGACAAGGACCTTGATTTAACGACGCGGGAAGCGGATGTCGCGATATTGTTTCATCAGCCAGGCCACCTTGATCTGGTGCAACGCCCGCTGATGACGATCAATCATCATATATATGCGTCGATGGAATATCTGGAGCGTCACGGGACGCCCAAGACCATTGAGGATCTTGATCAGCATAAACTCATTACTTACGGTTCCGGCTCTCCGTCGCCGATTCGCGATATCAACTGGATATTACGATTGGGCGTGGGGGATATGCCAAGGCGGCCAGCGCTGCAGATCAATAATATTTATGGTGCCTTGCAGGCGGTAAAGGCCGGTATTGGCATTGCAGCCTTGCCGGACTATCTGGTGCGGGGTGCGAGCAATGTTGTGCGGGTGCTGGATTCGGTGAAAAGCCCCAAATTCAAGTCCTATTTTGTATATCCGCAAGAGCAGCGTCATTCGAAAAGGGTCGCGGCCTTTCGTGATTTTCTGGTTAAAAAGGTCAGTGAATCCCAGTTTTGATTTATTGTGTTTTTAAGGCATGCGTTTAACGCATAGCTGTATTGTTAAAATTACGGGTACAAATATTGCAATGCACACGTTAAATATAATACAGATGTTGCGACGCAGCATCTTTCGAAACACCCTCCCAAGTTGTTTCGATTGCTATACCCCAAGTTCTCCCCTGTTTTTGGGGTATAGTGTGTTTCATTGTCTCTCTAGACGTGAAGCCTCCCTATTTTGACTGACCGGATCTGTTTTCAGATCCGGTCTTCTTTTTTGTCAGTTCCCGGCGAATATTTTTAATATGTTGCAATGCGATAATTTTTGTGATGTAAAAATAGGCATTAAAACTACTGCCTATAATAAAGTCATTCAAAATAAACGTGCCTGAAGATCACGCTAGAGGCCGATCAGTGCGGGTAGTTCGTGCATATCACTGAAGAGCGTGGCACCGGCTTCTGTCAGGAGATCGCTCTGTTGCCCGCTGGCCTCATAGCCGAAAACAGCCATGCCGGCGGCACGGGCCGCTTGCACCCCCGGTGCACTGTCTTCAATCACCACACAGCGGGCAGGGTCAGCCGCCATGGCGCTGGCAGCAAAAAGAAACAGGTCGGGTGCCGGTTTGCCGTTTGTCACCTGTTCTGCGCTGAAGACCTTGCCTTCAACCAGTGGTAAAAGGCCGGTGAGCGAAAGTGTGAGGGACAATTTTTCATGGGTGCCGCTGGATGCCACGCAAAATGCCTGGTTAGCCGTTTTCAGCGTATCAAGGACTTGCCGGACGCCCGTGACCGGCTGCAGTTCGGCTCTGAACGCATTATAGGTCTCGTGCTGTACCTGTGTCAGAAAGTCAGGGGGCAGGGATATGCCCATCATGGTTTCCGCCTTTTTGAGCACGGAAGGCATGGACAGCCCCTTGAAGCTGTTGATGGTATCAGGCAGGGGCAGCGCCAGGCCGTGGGACTGGAGGTGTTGCCACAATATTTTGTTGGCGATTGGCTCGCTGTCGACCAGCACACCGTCACAATCAAAAATAACAAGCTGATACATGGCAACTGAACTCATATCTGAACTGTAGCTCTCAGGCCTGAAAAAGAAAAGCGACAGCCTTTGGTAAGGGCTATCGCTTTATTATTGTATGTGTGTTTTGACTAATTTAAGAGACTGCGCAGCATCCAGGCCGTTTTTTCATGGATATCCAAACGGTCACCAAGCACGCCAACGGTGGTTTCGTCATGCGCGTCAGCTGCAACGGGCAGAACTGACCTTGCTGTTCGGATAACGGTTTCATGCGCCTTGACCAGATTACGGATCATATCCTGTGCTGCGGGGATATCATCTTCCTCCTGAATAGAAGAAAGTTTGGCGTAAGCCTTGTAGGTGCCGGGTGCCGGGAAGCCCAGAGCGCGAATACGCTCTGCAAGAACATCCACCGCAGTGGCAAGTTCCGTATATTCTTCTTCAAACATTAAATGAAGAGTACGAAACTCGGGGCCTGTCACATTCCAGTGATAGTTATGCGTTTTAAGATACAGGGTGTAACTGTCCGCCAATAGTTTTGATAAACCATCTGCAATTTTTTTGCGGGATTTCTCATCAAGACCGATATCAATTTTCATGCGACATTCCTTTAATAATCCAATGAACTGTTTATATAAAAATCTTATTATGATTTTCAACAGGCTATCAAATATATTATAATAATTCTAATATAATTTTTCGCCTATTTCAATGCCGCACATGCTTTTTGAATACGTGTGCAGGCTTTTATCAGGGTTTCGCTGGATGTTGCGTATGAGACCCTGAAATGCGGGCTCAATCCAAATGCTTCACCGTGAACCACGGCAACCCCTTCGGATTCCAGCAGATAGGTCGCGACGTCCAGATCGCTTTCCAGCACCTTGCCGTCAGGCGTGGTCTTGCCGATCATGCCGGCACAGCCAGGATAGACATAAAAGGCACCTTCAGGTGTGGGGCAGGTCAGCCCTTCGGCCTCGTTCAGCATTTTAACCACAAGGTCACGGCGCTCCTGAAAGGCTTTGGCGCGTGTGGCCAGATAATCCTGAGGGCCTATCAGGGCTTCAATGGATGCAGCCTGACTTATGGAGCAGGGGTTTGAGGTGCTTTGCGACTGAACCTTGGCCATGGCCTTGATCAGCTTTTCCGGGCCGCCTGCAAACCCGATACGCCAGCCGGTCATGGCATAGGCCTTGGCAACACCATTCATGGTCAGCGTACGATCATAGAGTTTAGGCTCAACCTGTGCCGGTGTTACAAATTTGAAGCCGTCATAGACAATATGTTCGTAGATATCATCTGAAAAAACCCAGACATGTGGATGACGCAACAGCACGTCCGTCAGGGCTTTCATTTCATCATGACTGTATGCAGCACCTGAGGGATTTGACGGGGAGTTCAAAATGACCCACTTGGTATTTTTGGTGATTGCAGCATCCAGCGATTCCGGTGTCATTTTGAATTTGGTGTCGATTGAGGTTGGTACAAAAACCGGCGTTCCGCCCGCAAGCAGTACCATGTCCGGGTAGGAAACCCAGTAAGGGGTGGGAATGACAACCTCGTCACCCGGATTCAGGGTTGCCATAAAGGCATTGAAAATCGTGTGTTTGCCACCGCTGTTGACGGTAATCTGACTGGGCGTGTAGGTCAGGCCATTATCGCGGGCAAATTTTACACAAATGGCCTTTTTTAGCTCCGGTGTACCGTCCACCGCTGTGTATTTGGTCTGGCCTTCATTAATGGCCTTGATAGCGGCTGCTTTAACATTGTCGGGTGTGTCAAAATCAGGCTCTCCGGCACCAAGACCGATCACGTCCTTGCCTGCGGCGCGCAGTTCGGCAGCTTTTGTTGTAACAGCGATAGTGGGGGACGGTTTGATGCGTCCCAGTGATTCAGCAATAAAACCCACGATAATACCTCTTTTTTTGGGCGGTTTGTCAGCTCAATTGCAATTTACGCCCGCAGTATGGCTGGCGCAAGGCACAACCCGGCATATTGACAAAAAGTTTTGAAAAAACTCAACGCTGCAGGCGCTATTCGTTGTACTTTCCATCATAAATGCAATTTGGATGAATTGCCCGCGTGCGAGGAAAGTATGATTGACATGCTGCTGTCGAATATCAGAATGCTGGATCAGGCCTTTCGCGGTCATCCGCGAGACAGGGCCCGGGTCGCCGGAGAGCAAGCAGAGGCTGCCAATTTGAAGCAATCACTGGATGCCATTGACAGGCGTTGGCCGGGTTGCGGGGGGCGCAGCAGCGAGTCGCCTGTTTTCCTGTTGTCGGCAGGGTGGCGCGCCGGGTCCACACTGATGCAGCGGATGCTGGCAAAAGACGAAGGGGTGCTCATCTGGGGGGAGCCCTTTCACAATTCCAATATTCTGGATGGTATGACCGGTCAGTTGAAGGCTTTTCGTGACAATCACCCCAACGACTCGTTTTTTCTGGAAAATATGGGCAAAGACGAAAGCGGCCTGGCAGAAAGCTGGATTGCCAACCTCTGGCCATCCGTCCGGGAACTGATTGACGGGCATTATGCATTCTTTGACAAGCTTTATGCGGAACCTGCGCGCCGCTATGGAAGGCAGCACTGGGGTCTCAAGGAAGTGCGTCTGGGGGCCGAACATGCACAATATCTGCGCTGGCTTTATCCGCAGGCCAAGATCATTTTTTTGTGCCGAAATCCTTATAACGCCTACGCTTCCTATAGCGAATATGTGGGGACAGCATATTGGCGCTGGCCTGACCGCCCAATTCTTACCGCGCGGCAGTTTGGGAATATGTGGTGCGAATTGACAGAAGGCTATCTTGCAGAAGCCCAAAATCTGGATGCGGTTTTCGTTCAGTATGAAAAGCTCGGAGAGGCCGATACGCACAAGGCGCTTTGTGATTATCTGGAAATGCCATTACCGACACTGGCCGAGATGGGCCGGGTGCGCAGCGTAAAGACTGACGATACGTTTACACCAAAGGCACGTTATATATCAGCGCCGGACCGGTTTTTGCTGCGCCGTGCCGTCGGGCAGGTGGCTCGTGATCTGGGCTACGAGGGTTTGTCCCGCAACAAACAGTAAATCCTGAAAATGATCGCGAATAATTCCATTTGCCCCGTTTTCATTTGCTCTGAACTGTACCATATTACGTGAATGTCAAAATCAATCCGAGACGCCGTTATTGATCCCATGTTTGTGCCGCATCGGCCGGTGCTTCCTGAAAAACTGGAAGGCGGACGGACGTTTAAACTTGTTTCGGAATATGAACCGGCAGGGGACCAGCCGAATGCGATAAGGGAACTTGTGACCGGTCTGGAAACCGGTGAGAAGAATCAGGTCCTGCTGGGGGTCACCGGCTCTGGCAAAACCTATACGATGGCCAAGGTGATTGAGGCTGTGCAGCGCCCCGCGCTGGTACTGGCGCATAATAAAACGCTGGCCGCACAGCTATATAGCGAAATGAAAAGCTTTTTTCCGGAAAATTCGGTCGAATATTTTGTTTCCTATTACGACTATTATCAGCCCGAAGCCTATGTCCCCCGGTCCGACACCTATATCGAGAAAGAGGCGTCAATTAACGCGCAGATAGATCGTATGCGCCATTCGGCTACCCGGTCCCTGCTTGAGCGCGATGATGTGATTATTGTGGCCAGTGTGTCCTGTATCTATGGCATCGGATCGGTGGAAGCCTATTCGTCCATGACGATCAAGCTTGAAGTCGAACAAATATATGAGCAGCGGGAATTGCTGCGCCAGTTTGTCGGGCTGCAATACAAGCGCAATGACGCCGGTTTTCAACGGGGTACATTCCGGGTGCGTGGTGACGTGGTCGAGGTTTTCCCAAGCCATTACGAGGACCGGGCATGGCGCCTGTCCTTCTTTGGGGATGAACTTGAATCGATTGTTGAATTTGACCCGCTCACAGGTGAGAAAACCGCGTCACTTAATGATGTCCGGCTATATGCCAACAGCCACTATGTCACACCACGTCCGACTTTGGATCAGGCGGCAAAAAGCATCAGGCTGGAACTGAAGCACCGTCTTGAAGAGCTGAACGCCGAGGGCAAGATTGTTGAAGCGGCCCGTCTGGAACAGCGGGTTCAACTGGATCTGGAGATGATGGCGGCGACAGGCTCTTGCGCAGGTATCGAGAATTATTCCCGTTACCTGACGGGGCGACCACCGGGGGCACCGCCGCCGACGCTGTTTGAATATCTGCCCGACAATGCCTTGTTATTTGCCGATGAAAGCCATGTCACGGTGCCTCAGGTTGGTGGTATGGAGCGGGGCGATTTTGCGCGCAAATCAACGCTGGCAGATTTTGGCTTTCGCCTGCCATCGTGTATTGACAATCGCCCATTGAAATTTGGTGAATGGGATGTCACCCGCCCACAGACCGTATTTGTTTCAGCAACACCCGGCCCGTGGGAGCTGGAGCAATCAGGCGGTGTCTTCGTTGAGCAGGTCATCCGGCCAACCGGTCTGATTGACCCGCCTTGTATCGTCAGGCCTGTTGAAAGTCAGGTGGATGATCTGCTGGCAGAGGCGCGCATATGTGCTGACAGGGGGCAGCGGGTACTGGTGACCACCCTGACCAAGCGGATGGCCGAGGACCTGACCGAATATATGCACGAAAGCGGTCTGAAAGTGAGGTACATGCATTCGGATATCGATACGCTGGAACGGATTGAAATTATCCGTGATCTGCGTCTGGGGGTCTTTGACGTTCTTGTGGGGATCAATCTGCTGCGTGAAGGCCTGGATATTCCCGAGTGTGGACTGGTGGCTATTCTGGACGCCGACAAGGAAGGCTTTTTGCGCTCGGAAACATCCCTGATCCAGACCATCGGGCGGGCTGCGCGAAATGTCGACGGTCGGGTTATTCTTTATGCCGACAAGATGACCAGAAGTCTTAAAGCGGCCATTGATGAAACGGACAGGCGCCGGTCAATTCAGACGGCATATAATGAAAAGCATGGCATTACGCCCGAATCGATCCGGAAATCGATCGGCGATATTCTGGGGGATGTGGCAGAAAAAGACCATTACACGGTGGATACCGGCGTGGATGATGAGCATCTCGTCGGTCACAATCTGAAAAGCTATATTGCCGGTCTTGAAAAGAAAATGCTGGACGCTGCCAGTAATCTGGAGTTTGAGGAAGCTGCCCGCATTCGTGATGAAATCCGCAAGCTGGAGGCCAATGATCTTGGGATCGGCGGCACTCTGCGGAAGGCGAATGACGGGCAACGCGGGCGATCAACCGCAGGCCGGGCCGGGACCCGCGCGCGCAAGGGCAAAAGCGTTCCTTATTAAGCCTGTGACTGGCGGGCGTTACTGGCCCCGGCAGTATGGCGCATTTCCTCTGCCGCCTGACGAATAATGGCGAAAGAAGCGACAAGCGCCAGGCCCGAGATGATGAGCGCGACAATAATATCGGGCCAGCCGGTTTGGGTGCCGAACACACCAAACGCTGCCAGAATAACCGCAAAATTGGCAATGACGTCATTGCGCGAACATAACCAGACGGATCGCATATTGCTGTCACCTGATCGCCAGGACCACAGGAGAAACAGGACTGTCGTATTGGCGATGAGTGCTATCAATCCGGTCACGCCCATGGTTGTGGCATCAGGTATGGTGCCATTCACGGCATGCCAGACCGCTGATCCAATAACCCAGACGCCAAACAAGCCCATGGTCATGCCCTTGACCATGGCGGCCCGGGCACGATAGGCCAGCGCCATGCCTGCGACCCACAGACTGATACCATAGTTTGCTGAATCACCCAGAAAGTCGAGCGCGTCGGCCTGAAGCGATGTTGATCCCGCAGCCCAGCCCGCCACTATTTCAACCAGAAACATTGTCGCATTAATTATCAGCGCAGCACACAGGACATATCGGTATCGCTTGTCCTGTATCAGGTTTTTTGTTTCCTGAAGGTTCGGGCCGCAACAACTGGTGCTCATGATTCCTCGCGTAATCGTTATGATTATGCTATCGTAATCCCTATAGTAACTATAGGGTCAAGCGTAAAAATGTTGAGTATTGGTGAGATGGCAAAAACAACCGGGACCAAGGTTGTGACAATTCGCTATTATGAAAAAATCGGACTTTTGGCTGCCCCGGAACGGACGGCGGGAAACTACCGGGCCTATAATAACTGGCATCAGGACCGGCTGCGGTTCATTCGACGCTGTCGCGATCTTGGTTTCAGTCTTCAGCAGGTTGGCGAATTGCTGGATCTTTCTGTTCAGAGCCAGGAGGATTGTGCGGCTGTGGACCGGATCGCCGACGGCCATCTTGCCGCGATTGAACAGAAAATTTCTGATTTGCAGGGCCTTGCCAGGGAATTAAGGAAAATCAACAATTGCTGCAAAGGCGGTCGTATTTTAGACTGTCGGATTATCGAGGCCTTTATGCCGTGATGTGGCAGGTTCCTCTGCCGTGCCGGCAACAATGTTTTTCTGAAGGGCGAAATAATCATCCTGACGAAAATCGTCAATAATCTGGTTGGCAATTTCAGGGGGTGTTCCGACAGTACGCAAGACCTGTCCCCCCAGTTGAAGACTGGCCTCCAGAGTTTCGCAAATCGAGTTTGTTGCCCCCATGGCTTCCAGTTCCTTGCTGTGTTCTATATCCTTGGCACGGACCAGAATATCCAGATTGGGGCAGAAGTCACGCAGGGCCTTTACAGTACGTCCGGCGGCCTGTGCATTGTCCAGCGTAATGACGGCCGCAGTTGCGCGTTCCAGACCGGCGGCCTTCAGAATTTCAATCCGGCTGGCGTTCCCGTAAAAGACAGGAAGTCCTTTTTTATGGGCAGTTTCGACACGTTGGGCTTGCAGATCAAGCGCTATGTAGGGAATTTTCCGCGCGGTTAAAAGCCTTGCAATAGCTTGTCCAACCCGGCCAAACCCAGCGATAACCACATGACCTTCCAGATCGGCAGCAGTGTCCTTTATCGTACCGGGAGTGTCGCCGATCATTTTGCCATCAAGATAGCGTTCCGCATGACGGCCAAGGGATATAAGGCCGGGGGTAAGGGCGATGCTTAGCCCTGTGATGACAACAAAAAGCTGGTTAATATTCCCCGGTAAAATGCCCAGGGACATGCTCAGCCCAAAAATGACGAAAGCAAATTCACCGCTTTGGGCAAGTGACAGCCCCAGTCGGGCTGACATGCCAGGTGGCAGTTTGAATGCAGTCCCCAGGGCCACAATAACAAGGGCTTTTCCGACAAGGAGGCAGAGCAGAATACCTAATGCAGTTGCCCACTGGTCAAGCAGCACATGCCAGTCCAGCCCCATACCCACTGTCATGAAGAAAAGACCGAGTAATAACCCCTTGAATGGTTGGATATCGGCTTCGACCTGTTGGCGGTATTCGGTTTCCGCCAGCAACAGGCCTGCGAGAAAGGCCCCCAGCGCCATGGAAAGGCCAACAGCACCTATAAGAACGGAGATTCCCAGAACGGTCAGGAGTGTGGCGGCGGCAAAGAGTTCAGGGCTGCGGGTGCTGGCGACCAGACGAAAAAGCGGCCTTAAAAGCCACCGCCCGGCAATAATAATGACAACGATAGCACCAACGGCTTTCAGTACCGCAAGCAGGGCAACACCGCCTTCTGTGGGCTGGTTATTTGCCATCAGGCTGACGAGTAAAAGTATCGGTACGACGGCTATATCCTGAAACAGCAGGACTGCGAAAGCCTTGCGCCCCATGCGCCCTGAAATATCGCCACTTTCGGTCAGCATCTGCAAGACGACGGCCGTTGATGAAAGAGCGAGCGCGCAACCCAGCACAACTGCCAGAGATGCCTGTCCGGTAAAAATATAAACCGCCAGTCCAATGACCAGGCCGGAGACAAGGACTTGTGACAAGCCGAGGCCAAATACATCAACCCGCATGCTGCGTAACCGTTTGAAAGAAAGCTCAAGTCCTATGGTGAACATCAGGAAGATGACGCCCAGATTGGCAAGATGATGGATATTGTCACTGTCATAAATCAGCTTCAGGCCATAAGGGCCAATCAGGGCGCCAGCGGCAAGATAACCGACGACCGGGTTCCACTTGAGCCGATGCAGGACGAGAACAATAAAAATGGCGGATGCGAGAAAAATCATGACTTCCCGCAGCAAGAGTATTTCCGAATCATGCATAGGCGTTCTCTGGTCAGTTGAAGTGGGACGGGCTGCAAACCGGACTTTTATCCGACGCAGTTCGTTTGCATCAGGCATTGATCCTCTTTATAACACGTGACAACGAGAAGTACTCCTTCTCTCAATATTTATGGCCTTGTTTTGTCGAGTTTTTAATATATGGCTTATCTTTATGTGATCGTTGGTCTCGTGTTGCTGGTTGGTGGCGGGGATGTGCTGGTGCGGGGCGCTGTTTCGCTGGCTTACAGGCTGGGGGTCACGCCATTGGTTATTGGCCTGACTGTTGTTGCTTTTGGCACATCAGCGCCTGAATTGCTTGTCGGGGTGCAGGCTGCTCTTGTGGGGGCACCAACACTGGCTTTGGGAAATGTCGTTGGCAGCAATATAGCGAATGTTCTTCTCGTTATAGGGGTGCCGGCCTTGATTTTCCCGATCGTGTGCAAGGAGCCCGGCTTGCGGCGTAACGTTTTGATCATGCTTGCAGCCACGGCATTTTTCATTTTGCTGTGCTTCACGGGTGATCTGAACAGGTGGCAGGGCGCGCTATTGTTCGCCGGATTGCTCGCTTTTCTTGGATATTCCCTGTGGCGTGCAAAGAATGAGCCGGGGATGGCACCTGCTGATATATCAGATGTGGAAGGCGTGCCCGAGAAACCTTATGGTATCGGTCTGTCGTGTTTGCTGGTGATCGGAGGACTAGCCGCCCTTGTTCTTGGTGCTGATACGCTGGTTGCCGGATCCGTCACAATTGCCCGAACCTTTGGTGTGTCTGAAGCCGTGATCGGGTTGACACTTGTCGCGATCGGGACATCTTTACCCGAACTGGTGACAACGGTTATGGCGGCTGTGCATCGTCACGGTGGTATCGCTGTCGGAAATGTTGTGGGTAGCAACATATTTAATCTTCTGGGGATCATGGGCGTTACGGCCATGGTGGCACCGGTGCCGGTGCCGGACAGCTTTCTGAATATTGACTTGTGGGTTATGGCGGGAAGTTCATTGCTGCTGCTGCCCTTCGTGATGAAGCGGGCAACGATTGGTATGGTTTCAGGGGTGGCGTTGCTGGCCTGCTATGGTGTTTATCTGGTCATATTGACCTGGCTGGAGGTTTGATCAGTATGCCTGACGATTCTGTCATATCAGCAGGGACAGTCCTTGTAACAGGTGCTGCACGACGGATTGGCCGGGAGCTGGCCCTTGGGCTGGCAGAAGCTGGCTGGAACATTGCGGTACATTATAATCATTCTGCAGACGAGGCGAACGAAGTTGTCGAGGCAGCCCGGGGCAAGGGTGTTGAAGCGGCCGCATTTCAGGCTGATCTGCATGCTGAATCTGACATGCAGAGATTGGTGGGAGCTGTAACCGCCGGGCTGGGGCCCTTGAGGTGTTTGATCAATAATGCATCGACATTTGAGTATGACAGGATTGAATCAGCGAGCCGCGAGAGTTGGGATTTGCATATGGAAGTGAATTTGCGGGCGCCCTTTGTCCTTTCCCAACACTTTGCTGATCAGTTGCCCCCGGGTGAATCAGGAAATATTATCAATATAGTCGATCAGCGTGTATGGCGGCTGACACCGGAGTTTATGACTTACACCATTTCCAAAGCGGCCTTGTGGACCTTGACGCAGACAATGGCGCAGGCGCTTGCACCAGAGATCAGGGTAAATGCGATAGGACCGGGACCGGTCTTGCCAAGCAAGCGCCAGACAGCGGAGAATTTTTCAGCACAGGTAGAAGCCTTGCCGTTGCAAACACATGCTGATCCGTCCGAAATATGTCGCGCTGTCAGATTTATTCTTGAAACAGGGTCAATGACGGGGCAAATGATAGCCTTGGATGGTGGCCAACACCTGAGCTGGCGTACCCCGGATATTGCCGGGCAACCTGAATAGAGTCTAACGAACGGAACGGGATAGCAATATATGACGAAGCCGCCACAGAATAATGTTCATCCGCTGAAAATTGCGGATGCGAGCAGAAGTATCCGACATGTCTTTGTTCGCAACCTTGTGCTGGATGCGAATATTGGGGCCTATGCCCATGAAAAAGGCAAAACCCAGCCGATCCGTATCAACATTGATCTGTCCGTTGAGGAAAATCTGGAGGTTGTTGACAACGATGTCGGGTCGATTGTTTGTTATGACCAGATTGTGCGTCGCGTCAAAATGATATTGGGGGCAGGGCATATTCAGCTGGTGGAAACCATGGCCGAGCGAATAGCCGATATGTGCCTGCAGGACCACCGTGTCAAAGGCGCCAGAGTTCGGGTTGAAAAACTGGAAATCATGGCCGAAGCGGAAAGCGTTGGGGTTGAAATAGAACGTTTCTCTGAATAATCAAATATGCATGATAAGGCATTGATGTTGCAGGCAATCAGAGGAATATGTGACACTTGAGTTGTGCACATGCAAAAATGAAACACGTCACAAAACCGACATTCTTGCGTTTTTGACTAAAATCAAGGAAATGTTAAGACTTGACTTTGATAAAATGTATATATTTCAATTAGTTATTAAAAATGCCTAATTTTTAATCAAAGAGGTGTGACTCTAGGGTATCTGCGACTTAGATCATATTAAATCATAGATTTGCACCAAGTTATCCACAGGAATAGTGGATAGATTTTTGATAAAATTTCGTGCAGGTTTGAGTCTGATATGAAGCCGGATTCGGGCCTCCCGGGAAATATCCCGGAAGCCTTGGAACACAGGGAATAATCCCGATGGATCTTTAACGATGAGTGATGACAGGACCCTATCTGATTCGACCGTGCCTGATGACGATCCTGACAAGGAGGCGTCGGCATTCCAGGGTGTTGACGTTATTCGTGAGTATCTTAAAACCCTGCCGCCAACACCGGGTGTCTATCGGATGCTGGACGGGGACGGGACTGTTCTGTATGTGGGCAAGGCCAAGAATCTGAAGAACCGGGTTAGCAGTTACACCCAGATCCGGCAATTGTCTCAACGGATCGCCCGCATGGTGGCTGCAACCAGATCAATGGTATTCGTGACCACAAATACCGAGGTTGAAGCGCTGCTGCTTGAAGCCAATCTGATCAAACGGTACAAAACCGTTTATAATGTGCTGATGCGGGATGACAAGTCATTCGCATATATCAAGATTGATCGCCGTCATGAATGGGCACATCTCAGCAAGCATCGCGGGGCCCGTTCGGAAAAAAAGACGGAATATTTTGGCCCTTTTGCTTCAGCCGGTGCGGTCAATAAAACATTGAATGCCCTACAAAAGGCCTTTCTGTTGCGAACATGTTCTGATTCAGTCTTTGAATCACGCTCGCGACCTTGCCTGTTATACCAGATCAAGCGTTGTTCAGCCCCTTGTGTCGGGCGGATATCAGCCGCTGATTATAACACGCTGGTCAAGGAGGCAAAAGAATTCCTCATTGGGAAGAGCCGTAAAATACAACAGGAATTGTCCCGGTTCATGGAAGAAGCCAGTGCCGGTCTGGATTTTGAAACGGCGGCGGTCTACCGGGACCGGCTCAGGGCATTGGCGCATGTACAGTCGAAACAGGATATAAATAGCGCAATGTTGCCGAACGCTGATGTATTTTCAGCACATCAAAATGGTGGCCAGACATGTATTCAGGTGTTTTTCTTTCGCAACGGACAGAACTGGGGCAACAGGGCCTATTTCCCGCGTCATGATCGCGATCACGGCCCTGATGCTGTTCTCGGGCCCTTTATTTCACAGTTTTATGATAACAAGCCCCCGCCCAGGCTCGTTCTTGTAAATGCTGCTTTTGATCAAATGGATCTTTTAGGCGAGGCCCTGACGATTTCCGCTGGCCACAAGGTGCGGGTGCAGGTGCCGCTACGCGGCGAAAAGCGGAAAATTGTCGATCTTGCTGTGCGAAATGCAAAAGACGCGCTGGATCGGCGTATGGCGGAAGCATCATCTCAGGGCAGATTGCTGAGTGCTGTTGCTGACGCCTTTGATCTGGAAGCGCCGCCCGGGCGCATTGAAGTTTATGACAACAGCCATATTTCCGGGACGAATGCGCTGGGTGCAATGATTGTTGCCGGGCCGGAAGGCTTTGATAAAAATGCTTATCGCAAGTTCAATATCAAGGACAAGGATCTGTCGCCCGGCGATGATTTTGGGATGATGCGTGAAGTATTTACACGACGGTTTGCCCGGTTGGTCAAGGAAGACCCGGAAAGGTCGGCCGGGCAATGGCCTGACCTGGTGCTGATTGATGGCGGGACCGGACAATTATCCGCCGTCGAAGGGGTTCTTGCTGATCTGGGTATTGAAGACGTGGCCCTTGTCGGCGTTGCCAAGGGGCCGGACCGGAATGCCGGTCGCGAGGATTTTTATCTGCCGGGACGGGAGCCCTTCAAACTGCCGCCAAACAGCCCGGTGCTTTATTTCCTGCAACGCCTACGCGATGAAGCCCATCGATTTGTTATCGGCGGCCACCGGGCCAGGCGTTCACAGGATATTCGAAAATCAAAGCTTGACGGTCTGCCAGGTGTGGGGGCAAAACGTAAGCGCGCCCTGCTGAATCATTTTGGTTCTGCGCAGGCAGTTACTGCAGCAGGGGTCGAAGATCTGGCATCCGTGCCGAATATCAGCATTGCTCTTGCCCGGAAAATTTATGATTATTTCCATTCATGACGAGAATAAATTAACCTCCACTTGACGGTGAAGTGATAGTACGAAATGCTTGCGGGCAGGGGATCAGCGATTGATTCCTGACCCTTTGACCCCATCGGGATGACCTGTGCCATGCTAATCCAGATACCCAACCTTTTAACTCTTTCCAGAATTCTTATTATTCCCGCGCTGGTGGCCACATTTTATATTCATGGACCGTTGGGCAACTGGCTTGCCCTGGCGTTTTTCGTTTATGCCGGGATTACAGATTTTCTGGATGGCTATCTGGCGCGAAGCCAGAATCTTCAATCCAAACTGGGGCAGTTTCTTGACCCCGTTGCGGACAAGCTGCTGATTGCCGCCGCCATCATCATGATGGTAGCTTTCGAGCGAATCAGTGGCTTCTCGGTTCTGGCCGCGCTGGTTATTTTGTGTCGCGAAATCATGGTTTCCGGCCTGAGAGAATTTCTGGCCGAGATCAAGGTCGGTGTACCTGTGACCCGGCTGGCAAAGTGGAAGACGACCTTGCAGGTTGTTGCGTTGAGTTTTCTGCTGGTTGGCAGTGCCTCGCCAGGCTGGATTCCGGCAGAGGATATCGGCATCGTCAGCCTGTGGCTGGCGGCGGTTCTTACCTTGACTACCGGTTATGATTATTTGCGCACCGGCTTGAAGCATATGACATGAGACCTATTACCTTGTTATATTTTGCCTGGGTGCGGGAAAAGGTCGGCCGGGAAGAAGAAACCGTCGAGATACCGCTTGAGATAAAGACGGTTTCCCATTTGCTGGACTGGCTGCAAGGCCGCAGCCCGGAACACGAGGCTGCACTGGCTGACCGGAGCCTGATCCGTGTGGCAGTAGATCAGGTGCATGCAAAGGGCGATGACCTGATCGGGGACAGCACCGAAATTGCGATCTTTCCACCTATGACGGGAGGTTCCGATCTGCCGGAAAGGGCCTTGCCGTGATACGTGTTCAGCATGAAGACTTTGATATTGGGGATGAGATCGAGCGGCTGACATCCGGTTCGACGGATGTGGGGGCTGTGGTCACTTTTACAGGCAAGGTTCGTGACATGTCGTCCGGGGGGCAGATATCCACGATGACACTGGAACATTATCCCGGCATGACAGAACAAATGCTGACAGATATTGAACATGAAGCGGGAAGACGATGGCCGCTTCAGGCCAGCCTGATTATACACCGGTTTGGGGCTTTGAAGCCGGGAGATAATATTGTTCTTGTGGTCACCGCATCGGCCCATCGTCAGGCCGCGTTTGATGCGGCCAGCTTTCTGATGGATTGGCTGAAGACCAGGGCACCGTTCTGGAAAAAGGAACAGGCGTCAGGGGGCGATCAATGGGTCGAAGCGAAGGAATGTGACGAAGAGGCAGCCCGGAAATGGGAAAAGGGGCCCAATGGTTGAGCCCCTTTGTAGTTTACTGTGCTGTTGGCGATATCAGGCTTCGCCTTTCACCAGTTTGTCATAGTCGAGCATCAGCGTTTTCATCAGATCGCCCACTTCAAAACGATAGGGTCCGATTTCAGAAAGCGGGGTAACTTCGGCGGCGGTGCCGGTCACGAAGGCCTGTTCAAACCCTTCCAGTTCATTTGGGAATATGGCTCGCTCAACAACCTCAACGCCACGTTTGCGCGCCAGTTCAATGGCTGTACGGCGCGTGATACCATCCAGAAAACAATCCGGCGTGGGGGTATGCAACTTGCCATCCTTCAGGAAGAAGATGTTCGCACCCGTTGCCTCGGCAACCTGACCACGATAATCCAGCATCAGTGCGTCATCATAACCCTTCTTGTCAGCAGCATGTTTTGACAATGTGCAGATCATATAAAGGCCCGCCGCCTTGCTTTTTGTCGGTGCGCATTCCGGCGATGGACGCTTCCAGTCAGAAATGTCCAGTCGCAGACCCTTCATGCGGGCTTCTGGCGTGAAATAGGACGGCCATTCCCAGGCCGCCACTGCGACATGGACCTTTGTCTGCTGTGCGGCCACGCCCATCTGTTCCGCGCCGCGCCAGGCAACCGGGCGAAAATATGCGTTGGTCAGGTTATTGGCGGCCAGCACGTCATAGGCCGCCTTGTCAATTTCAGCGACAGAATAAGGGATGTCAAAGCCCAGATATTTGGCAGAAGTGTGCAGACGTTCGCTGTGTTCTGTCAGCTTGAAAATTTTGCCATTGTATGCACGTTGTCCTTCGAACACACAGCTGGCATAATGAAGCGCATGTGTAAGAACGTGAAATTTGGCATCGCGCCAGGGAATCAGTTTGCCATTGTACCAGATTGTACCGTCGCGATCATCAAATGGAAGGACGCTCATAAATGCACCTGTAAGCAATAAAGTTTATGTATATGTTTCATTTAGAAGAGTTTTTGTAATATCACTAAATTACAAAAGTATTGTATTGTTCGATTATGTCTCAATATTCTTGATATGGGTAACATTCTGCGGCATATATGTCAACATGGCTGACGTAAAAACAACTATTCCCTCCTTGTATCTGCGTGAAGAAGAACTTCGGCGCGGGCGAGAGCTGTTATACTTCGCGTATCGCGATTTTACCGGGGATCCGGACGATATACTGGCCCGGTATCAATTCGGTCGGGCGCACCATCGTGTGATCCATTTTGTCGGTCGCAAGCCGGGCATGATGGTTTCCGAATTACTGAGCCTTCTGCAAATTACCAAACAGAGCCTCTCCCGTGTGCTGGGAGCGTTAATTGACAAAGGCTTTGTCAGGCAGGACGTAGGGGCCTCAGATAAAAGGCAACGACTTTTATATTTGACCGATGCCGGTGTGGAGCTTGAACGTGAGCTTTCGGCACCGCAGCGTGAGCGTATGGCACGTGCTTACCGCGAAGCGGGAGCGGATGCTGTTGCCGGTTTCTGGAAAGTCCTGATGGGCCTGATAGACGAGGACGAGCGAGACGGTATCGCCGATTTTATCGGCAAACGCTAAATATTTTATCAGCTTCTTTTGGTCTGGTATTGAAGTCAGAGACTCACAAAATCTGTGAGTTCTGATCAACTTTCCGAGATATTCTTCTCATAAATTGTGATGATCTGTGATTCTACATGTTGTTTGGCACGTGACATTGTTCACGGGCTGGCGGAATTGTTCCGACGGGCTGAACATAAACGTGAATAAAAAACAATCGGAGAAAATCACATGATGAAATCAAAAGCAGTTAAATCGACAGTTCTTCTTTCTTCAGCCGTTGCAATGGCATTTGCCATGGCTGCTGCTCCACAATCTGCTACTGCCGCTGAAATAGAAAAATGCTATGGCGTGGCCAAAGCCGGAAAGAATGATTGCGCCACGGCAACAACATCCTGCGCAGGGACCTCCAAGGTTGATGATCAGAAAGACGCCTGGATTGCCGTTCCAAAAGGGACATGTGCAAAAATTGCCGGCGGTAGCCTGACGAAAGGCTAATTTATCGAATTCCGGGTAGAAATAGGGGAGCAGAGTAATGCGATCAAAGCAAACCGCCTTATCGGATAATTCTGCTCACCCGTTTCACCTGATACAGCCGTCTGCCGGAATCTCATTCAAATCAATTCATATAGATCGCATATTAACGGAGCGGCCGGATATTGGCTGGTTTGAAGTTCACAGCGAGAATTACATGGGGGCGGGGGGAGAAGTGCACAGCCAGCTTGGCAAAATACGCGAACATTACCCACTTTCCTTTCATGGCGTCGGGCTGTCTTTGGGAAGTGCCGAGATGCCGGACGCGTGGCACCTTGCACGTTTGAAACATCTGGTGGAGCAATATCAGCCAGAACTGGTTTCAGAGCATCTGTCCTGGAGCATTGTAGAAGGGAGCTATCTGAACGATCTGTTGCCGCTTCCCTATACGGAAGAGGCACTCGATATTGTCTGTGAACATATTGATATGGTTCAGGAGGCGTTACAACGGACAATTCTCGTGGAAAATCCATCATCCTATATGCGCTTTAAACATTCCACCATTCATGAGGCAGACTTCCTGACGGCAATGGCGTGTCGAACAGGGTGCGGCCTTTTGCTTGATGTCAATAACATATACGTAAGCTGTTGCAATGTTGGTGGTGATCCGCTTGAGTATTTGAAAGCTATTCCGGGCAAGCTGGTTGCCGAAATTCACCTGGCGGGCCACCATCTTAAGCAGATCGAACATGAGGGTGCAGTCAGAGAAATCCGGATTGATGACCATGGTTCTGCGGTAAGTACCGAGGTCTGGGATCTGTTCCAGACGGTGCTGGCATCAATTGGACCGGTGCCAACGCTGATTGAATGGGATACGGATGTCCCGCAGCTTGATATTTTGCTGGCTGAAGCAGACAAGGCTGCGGCCTTGTTGAAGTCGGCGGCTTTAATGGCGGAGGATCAGGCAAATGCCGTCTTTGCTTGAGGTGCAGAAAAGGATGCACCGGGCCGTGGTTCATGGCGACTTTGACGGGCTTGAAGAGCTGGTGGAGGGCGGCGGTCTGCCCGTGCGCGCGCGGCTGGCCATTCATCAGAACAATTATACCATTCTGTTAACCGAAGCATTGGCCACGACCTTTCCGGTTGTGTTTCAATTGGTGGGGGAGGCGTTTTTTAGTACCTGCGCGCGGGCTTTTATGAAGGCTCATCCGCCTGAAACAGCTGTGATGCTGGATTATGGACATCGCTTCCCCGGGTTCCTGTCAGAATTTCCGCCGGCGCAATCTCTGGTTTATCTGGGGGATGTTGCCGGGCTGGAATGGATGGTGCATGAGTGCCTGATTGCGGCAGACGCAGGCTGTCTCGACGGACAGGCATTCCTGAATTTGGCGGCTACAGACCTCTTGTCCATTGCTTTCCACTTGCATCCGGCCCTGAGATTGTTTGCATCGTCATATCCGGTGGGGCGCATCTGGCAAAGCAATATGCAGGCGGAAGAGTCCGACGAAATGGTCAATCTGAATGATGGTCCTGAATATCTTTTGATCTATCAAAGTGAAGGTGGCGTCGTGATGGTGCCGGTCTCGGATGCAGATCACGCCTTTATATCAGCGCTGGTTGGAGGGGCAAATATTCAAATGGCGGCAGAAGCGGCGTTGGCTCTGGACACAGAATTCAGCCCGCAGACGTCATTAAGTTTTGTCATAGGAAAAGAGCTGGTGACGGAAATTTTTTCAAAGCCGTAAAGTGAGCTCTCAATCGCATAAATTTGTCTTTAGAAATATGTGTCAACAGCATAGGGTGCTTGAAGATGATAACAAAAATATTGCCAAATTCGCTGATTAATCTGGTGAACCGGACTTTCGATAAACTGGATGGCGTACCAAACGGGTTTATTGCCATCTTTGCGCGCATTGGCGCAGCCGGGGTATTCTGGAAGTCGGCGATGACTAAAATTGCCTTCGATACTGAAGTGGGTAATGGCATATGGGAGCAATTCACGAATGTTCTGTCCTTTAACTGGCAGATTGCCGACAGCACGTTTTTTCTGTTCCAGTATGAATATGATTTGCCACTGTTGCCATACAAGCTGGCCACAATTCTGGGGACAGCTACAGAGTTAATAGCACCTGTGCTGTTAATCCTCGGGTTGGCATCGCGGTTTGCGGCAGCGACATTACTTGTCATGGTCGCGACCATTCAGTTTCTGGTATATCCTAATCTTTGGCTGGATCACGCTTTATGGGCAGCGGCCTTGTTGTTTATTCTGTGCCGGGGACCGGGCCTGCTGTCTTTGGACAGACTTGTGGGAAACCGGCACTGATGGCCAGTAGGAAAGTTCCAGTCTGAACCGGCTTAATCATAATATGACCACTTTTTTCATGATACTGCGCAGGGTAAGCAACTGTTCAGCGTATCAGTATGTGAAAGCCCGGAGTGATGTTGGGTGTTTCCGTGGGGAAATTTAAACTCTTAACTGAAGGAACACTAAAATGACCAGTAAAACGACTGCTTTAATTCTTGCCAGTGCTGTCATGGTTTCATCTGCTGCTTTTGCCGGATCTCCCAAAGGTATGGGACATCATGGCATGGGCGGTCAGGGCATGATGGATGTCGATATGGATGGTGACAAGGCCATATCAAAATCTGAATTTGATACCAAAGTGAATGCTGACTTTAAAAAAGCAGCAGAAAACGGTAACGCGTTTGATTTGGAACAATTCGAAGAATATATGGAATGGAAGGCTGAACAGCGCCGCAAGGATATGGCGGCCAAGCGTTTCAAAATGATGGATACGAATAACGACGGCAAGGTATCCGAAGCGGAATTCAATATGGCCGGTGACAAGATGTTCAATATGATGGACCGGAACAAGGATGGCCAGCTGAACCGCGATGATCGCAAAAAGTGGCATAAGAACAAGGGTGACAAGGCTGAGTAATCGGCATCATTCATACCTTGTGTGAATCAGGTCAGCCCACAATGCCGGGCTGGCCTTTTTCGTCTGAATCCGGTTTTTTGGGAAAATAATCCAAATATTGTGATCTGTTTGTTGCGGCGGCTGATGATCGGCTCTATTTTGCCAACAGTATAAAGATTCCGGAGTTGAAAATGTTTACAGGGTCCATAACCGCGCTTCTTACACCGTTTCAGAATGGAGCTGTGGACGAGAAGAAATTTGCTGAATTTGTCGACTGGCAAATAGCGGAAGGCACCAAAGGAGTTGTACCCTGTGGTACGACAGGGGAATCACCAACCCTGTCTCATAATGAACATCGCCGGGTGACTGAAATATGTATTAGTGTTGCCAGTGGCCGGGTGCCCGTTATTGCGGGCTGTGGATCGAATTCCACCAGCGAGGCAATCAGTCTGACCCGCCATGCAAAGCAGGCTGGTGCTGATGGTGCACTGGTGGTGACACCTTATTATAACAAACCGACTCAGGAAGGTATGTATCAGCACTTTAAGGCAGTACATGATGCGGCCGATATTCCGATTATTATTTATAATATTCCCGGTCGCAGTGTGGTCAACATGTCCATAGAGACCATGGCGAGGCTGGCGAAATTACCAAATATTATCGGTGTGAAAGATGCAACGGCTGATCTGGCGCGCGTGCCTTTGCAGCGTATTGGCGTTGGCAAGGAATTTATCCAGCTTTCCGGCGAAGACCAGACGGCGCTGGCATTTATGGCCCATGGTGGACAGGGGTGCATTTCTGTAACTTCAAATATTCTGCCGCGAATTCTGGCTGAATTTCAGGACCATTGCCTGAAGGGCAATTATGCAAGTGCCCTGGAAATTCAGGACCGGTTGACGCCGGTGCATGAGGCCATGTTTATGGAGGCCAGCCCCGGCCCGGTGAAGTATGCTGCCCATCTGATGGGTATTGCCAGTGACGAGATGCGCTTGCCGATGGCACCGGTGGCCGAGACCACAAGGCAGAAGGTCAGAAAAGTTCTGATCGATGCGGGCTTTCTGGAACAGAAATAATGTCCCAGAATAAAGTTGACGAGAATCGCTACAAGAAGGTGGCGGAAAACAGGAAAGCCCGACACAATTACTTCGTTGACGAGGTTTTTGAAACCGGCATTGTGCTGGTGGGAACCGAGGTCAAGTCCTTGCGGGCCGGGCGGGCCAATATTGCCGAATCATATGCCGAGGCAAAGAATGGCGAAATTTTCCTCGTGAACGCCCATATCCCTGAATATACCTTTGGCAACCGGTTCAATCATAATGAACGGCGCCCCAGAAAGCTGTTGTTACACAAAAAGCAGGTAAACAGGCTGATGGGCGCAGTACAGCGTCAGGGGTTCACGCTGGTGCCGCTGTCGATTTATTTTAACGAACGGGGCCGTGCCAAAATGTCACTGGCGCTTGCCCGTGGCAAGCAGGTTCATGACAAGCGCCAGACTGTAAAGGACAGGGACTGGCAGCGGGAAAAGGGCCGGCTGTTAAGAGACAAGGGGTGATGATGCCAGACGACGGGAATGTCGACGGGAAAGACGATGAGCAGGACCCGGTCCTTGTTGGGCGTATAAAGGAAAAGCTCATCAAGTCCAAGAAGAAATGGGCTGAGAATGGCCGCCTGTTGACGGGTGCGCCGGACAGGCAACGCGAAAATCGTCTGCCACCTGGCCAGCGTCAGGTCACGGACTGGCCGGTTCTGGATCTTGGCGTACAGCCTCAGCTAGACAGGCAAGACTGGAAGCTGCGGATTTATGGCGAGGTTGAGCATGAAGTTATCTGGGACTGGCAGCAATTCATGGACCAGCCGCAAGTTAAGGACACGTCAGATATTCATTGTGTGACGGCATGGAGCCGCTTTGACAACAGTTGGGATGGCGTCAGTGCGCAGCATATTATCTCGCTGGTCAAACCGAAAAAATCCGCGAATCACGTGATTTTTCATAGCTATGACGGATATACGACCAATGTCTCGCTGGAGGTATTTGCCGGAAATGATGTTCTGTTGGCTCATTCGTGGGAAGGTAAACCTTTAAGTCGTGAGCACGGTGCGCCGGTGCGTGTTATTGTGCCGCAGTATTATTTCTGGAAAAGCGCCAAATGGGTGCGCCGGATTGAATTTGTCGATGCAGATCAGCCCGGTTTCTGGGAAACGCGCGGATATCATAATGTGGGTGACCCATGGGAAGAAGAAAGATACAGCTGATCAGCGCCCAATATGCGCGGTAATATCGTGAAAGACCTGTTCGAACATTTCGGTCGTCAGACGACCGGTGTTGGTGTTGTACCGCGAGCAATGATAGCTGTCGAACAGGGTGCGACCATTCCCCAGATCATGCTGCGCGTTATGTCCGAATGGATGGCTGGCCTTTCGAAGCTGTAGTGTGGTCAGAACTGAATCATGGGCGATCCGCCCCAGTGCCAGAATAACCTGAATGCTGGCCAGGGCATCGATCTGGCGCTCCAGAAAGGGTCGGCACGTCTTGATTTCTGCCGGTGTTGGCTTGTTCTGCGGGGGGACACACCTGACCGCATTGGTAATCATGGCGCCGGTCAGGGTTAACCCGTCATCTGGTCTGGCATCATACTGGCCTTTTGCAAACCCGAACTTGATCAGGGTCGGGTATAGAAGGTCCCCGGCGTAATCGCCTGTAAATGGCCGACCGGTGCGGTTGGCTCCCTTCAGACCCGGCGCAAGACCAACCACCAGAAGGCGCGGTGCCATATCGCCAAATGACGGGACGGGGGCATTGAACCATGCCGGATTTGCCCGGGCGTTGTCGTGCCTGAATGCTGCCAGGCGCGGGCACAACGGGCAATTCAATGGAGCATCCCAGTCAGGGTTGGCCGGCGGGGTATTGTGGTTCATTGCTGCGGTTTTCTCGATAAAATGGATGTCTGAATGGCGAATGTGGGTTGTTGTACGATATCGTTATCTCTTATAGAGAAGCGACCCTGAACGGTAAAATATTAAATGCCCGGACCTGACGCATGATCCTGATCGCCCTTGGTGCCAATTTGCCATCTCCTGCCTATGGCCAGCCACTGAATACGCTTCGACAGGCGCTTGTCCGCCTTGAGAGTCATGATATTCATGTTCAGATGGCCTCCCGCTGGTACGAAACCGCACCTGTGCCGATCTCGGACCAGCCATGGTTTGTCAATGCCGTTGTTTCCGTAAACACTGCCATGCAGCCAAAACAGCTGATGGATTGCCTGCATAATATAGAATCTGACATGGGTCGCCAGCGGCGGGAACGTTGGGAAGCCAGAACCATTGATATGGACCTGTTGTCATACAATGACCTGGTGTTGCCTGACCGGGACGGGTGGGGTGCGACCGACGGGCTGGTCGGTTTGACGTTGCCACATCCCCGGCTGCATCTGCGTCGCTTTGTGCTGATGCCACTGGTGGATATAGACCCGACATGGTGTCATCCGGTCATCGGGCGCTCCGCGAAAGAGATGCTGGACGATCTGGAAACACAGGCCAATCCGGATGAAATAGTTCGCCCGCTTGTATTATAGGTGAATAACCCTATATAATTTAACACTGGTGCTTGCTGTGCTTTACATGCGGTATTGATGTTTGTATAAGCACCTCTTTCCTGAACTTGCCGACTGGAGTAAGAACGAATGGCGCGGGTTACTGTTGAAGATTGCGTGGACAAGGTCCCAAACCGGTTTGAATTGGTATTGCTGGCAGCCCAAAGGTCGCGGCAGATAGCGTCTGGCGGACAGGTGACCGTTGATCGGGACAATGACAAAAATCCGGTCGTGTCTTTGCGTGAAATCGCTGAAGTGTCGATCTCTGTTCCGGAGTTGCGCGAAGCCGTCATTCACGGTATGCAGAAACATGTCGAGGTTGATGAGCCTGAAGAAGACGATATCGCCATGCTTCTGGCAGGAAGCAAGTCCAGTGAAGCGCATGAAGAAATGAGCGCCGCTACAAAAGCTGGCGCTGAAATTGAAGCTGAACTGGATAATGATTCATCTGACGATGGTGATGACTGATCCTGTTTATCCCCCAATAAACTCGTTGCTGAAGTTGTTTTGGCTGAACGGGTAGTATTTATCAAGGCATTGTCGCCGTGATACGGCAGTACGAACTGGTCGAGAAAGTTTGTTCCTACGATAAGGATGCCGATGAAAATCTGCTAAACCGGGCGTATGTCTTTTCCATGAAGGCACACGGTACGCAGAAGCGCGCTTCAGGCGACAGTTACTTTTCCCATCCCCTTGAGGTCGCCGGCATTCTGACCGGCATGCAGCTTGACAGCGATACAATTGTCACGGCGCTTTTGCACGATACTATCGAAGATACAATTGCGACCTACGATGAAATTCGCGAGCTGTTTGGTGAGAATATTGCAACGCTGGTAGATGGCGTGACCAAACTTTCCCGAATAGAAATGAGTTCCGAAAGTTTGCGGCAGGCAGAAAATTTTCGAAAATTTCTGCTGGCAATGTCAAACGACATCCGGGTTTTGCTGGTCAAGCTGGCTGACCGACTGCACAATATGCGCACCCTTCATCATATTCCAAAGCCTGAAAAACGTCTGCGGATTGCGCTAGAGACCATGGAAATTTATGCACCGCTTGCGGCGCGTATCGGGATGCATGAAATCAAGGATGAGCTTGAAGAGCTGTCTTTTGAACATATCAATCCTGAAGCGCGGGCATCAATCATTGCCCGGCTGGATTTTCTGCATGAGCAGGGCGGGGACGATCTGCGGCAACGGATCATTGTACAATTGCGGGAAACCCTTGCCGCCGAAGGCATAGAAGCAGAAATAACCGGCAGGGAGAAAAGACCGGTTTCAATCTGGAAAAAGATGCAGCGGAACAATATCACCTTTGAGCAATTATCGGATGTGATGGCGTTTCGGGTGATTGTGGACGAGGTGCCGACTTGCTATCAGGCGCTGGGGATTGTCCATGAAAAATGGCGGGCGGTGCCCGGGCAGTTTGATGATTATATCTCGACGCCGAAAAATAATAATTACCAGTCCTTGCACACAACGGTGCTGGGGCCTGAACGACAACGTATTGAAGTGCAGATTCGTACAAAGGCCATGCATGAGATTGCTGAAATCGGGGTTGCCGCGCATTGGCAGTACAAACAGCATGCCAAGCGCATAGATACGGCCCAATACCGCTGGCTGCGCGAATTGCTCGAAATCCTTGATCATGCGTCGTCTCCGGAAGAATTTCTGGAGAATACCAAGCTTGCAATGTATCAGGATCAGGTCTTCTGCTTTACACCCAAGGGAGAGCTTATTGCCTTGCCTCAGGGGTCAACGCCTGTTGATTTTGCTTATGCCGTACACACTAAAATCGGTGATACCTGTGTGGGAGCGAAGGTAAACGGCCGTGCTGTGCCGCTCAGGTTTGTTCTTCACAATGGAGATCAGGTCGAGATATTGAGATCAAAGGCCCAAACGCCTTCGCCGCGCTGGGAAACCTTTGTTGTGTCGGGCAAGGCGAAGTCTGCTATCCGGCGTTATGTGCGCAATCAGCAAAAGACAGAATATACGGGCCTTGGCAAACATATACTGGAACGCGCCTTTAAACAGGAAGACCGCGAACTTTCTGATAAAGCGGTTCAGAGCGCCATGGCCAATCTGCGCTTTCAAACACCGGATGAGATGTTTTTGGCGGTTGGTCAGGGGACTTTGGCTGAAGCACAAGTACTGGAAGCTGTTTTTCCTGGAGAGAAGCTCAAGGGCGAATATGCCAAAAATTTCCCGTTGCCGCGAGACCGTAACCGTGAACGCAAGGCCGGAGATCATGCAATCCCCATCAAGGGCTTAACGCCTGGTGTGGCTGTGCATCTTGCCGAATGTTGTCATCCCTTGCCCGGGGACCGGATTGTCGGCATTGTGTTACAGGGTAAAGGCGTTCAGGTTCACACCATCGATTGCGAGGCCCTGGAAGCATATTCTGAAGTCCCCGAGCGCTGGCTGGATCTGTCATGGCAGCCTGAAACGGATGCGCCGGATCTGTTTGCAGGTCGGCTGGTCGTGGCATTGATGCATGAGGCCGGGGCTCTGGCGACATTGGCCAATGTGATTGCCCGCGATCACGGCAATATCAGTAATTTTCGAATTGTCGATCGTGATCCCGATTTTTTTCGATTGATCGTTGATATCGAGGTTAAGGATGCTAAACACCTGACAAACATTCTTGCGGCCCTGCGGGCAACCAGTGTTGTCAGTTCAGTCGAGCGGGTAAGGGGCTGACGCGGTTTTGCCGCAATTCGAAACTAGAACGGAAGAGGCGGTATGATTGAGACAAGGCAGACGGAAATGAATCAGGAAGACGTGTTACAACATTTTCGTGAGGCAGGTGCCTTGCTGGAGGGGCATTTTCTGCTGTCCTCCGGTTTGCATAGTCCTGTCTACCTGCAATGTGCCCGGGTGCTGATGGAAGCTGCACGGGCTGAAAAGCTGTGCGCTGCCCTTGCGGCCAAAGTAAAGGCCGACACGCCATCGGCAATAGATATGGTGGTGTCGCCGGCAATGGGCGGTGTTGTTGTGGGGTACGAAATGGGTCGGCAACTTGGTGTGCCTGCCATTTTTGCCGAGCGCGTAGACGGGGCTTTTACCTTGCGTCGCGGATTTGAAATCCCGGAAGGGGCGCGGGTATTGATGGTTGAGGATGTGGTTACGACGGGCCTGTCATCGCGCGAGTGTATTGAATGTATTGGCTATTATGGCGGTCAGGTTGTTGCTGCGGCTTGTCTGGTCGATCGCAGCAATGGCAAGGCTGATGTTGGTGTACCGCTGTTTCCGCTGGTGCGGATGGATGTGCCGACTTATGCGCCTGACGAGCTGCCACCCGAACTTGAAAACACACCGGCGATTAAACCGGGAAGCAGAGGCCTGCGTTGACCGCCCGGACATAAACCATGCTGTTTAAAAGACGAGTCAAGCAACCGGTTCACAAAAAAGTTCTGGCCTTTCTTTGGCCCAGTTCGGGCTTTCGCCGCTCGCTGTCCTATTTGCGTCATCGTGTGGCGCGATTGCCCGGGTCTTCGCATAGTATCGCAGCAGGGTTTGCCTGCGGAGTGGCTGTATCCCTGACACCGTTTATGGGGTTCCACTTTGTACTGGCTGCGTTTTTGGCATGGGTCATTGGCGGCAACCTGTTCGCCTCTGCCTTGGGGACAGCGGTGGGCAATCCATGGACATTTCCCGTTATCTGGGTCATGACCTACCGTCTTGGCTGCTGGATACTGGGTATGAATGCGGTTAGTGATCCGCTGGCTCACATGCATCTGATGCAGATCTTTCAAAATCCGCTCCAGTCTTTGGGGCCGCTTCTGGTCCCCATGCTTGTTGGCAGTGTTCCGGCGGCAATTATGGTATGGTGGGCCAGCTACTGGCCGGTTCGCAAGGTTATTGGCAAATACAGACGCCGACGTATGGAAATCCAGCACAAACGCGCGCTGGAACTTCTGGAACAGAGAGGGACCCTAAAAGATGTCGACAATTAATCATTCCGGCAAGTCTGCCATGTGCCCTCCCTTGCGTCTGGGCGTTAACATTGATCATGTGGCAACCATCAGAAATGCAAGGGGTGGCCATCACCCTGATCCGGTTCGCGCGGCAGTGCTGGCAGCCAAGGCAGGGGCAGATGGCATTACGGCGCACCTGCGCGAAGACCGGCGTCATATTTCTGACCATGATATCGCGCGTCTAAGCCGGGAAATAGAGCTGCCGCTGAACCTTGAGATGGCTGCGACAGCTGAAATGCTGGAAATTGCCCTGCGCCACAAGCCAAACGCCTGTTGCATGGTGCCGGAAAAGCGTGAGGAACTGACAACAGAAGGCGGGCTGGATGTTGTCGGTGCTCAGGCTGTTCTGAAGCCTTATGTTTTGGAATTGAAGGCGGCTGGTATTCTGGTGACATTTTTTATAGACCCGGACCGGGCTCAAATAGACGCTTGCAAGTCACTTGGCGCACAACAGGTTGAATTGCATACCGGGGCCTATTGCAACGTGCAGGGGGCTGCCCGTGAGACGGAACTGGCACGCATTGTTGATGCGGCAGCTTACGCAACGTCTTTGGGCCTGGAAGTTCACGCCGGACATGGTCTGGCTTATGATACCGTGGGGCCGATTGCAGCTATTCCCCAAATCCGTGAGTTAAATATCGGCCACTTCCTGATTGGTGAAGCGATTATGGAAGGGTTGGAGACGAGCGTGCAGCGGATGCTCCACCTGATGATGAAGGCGCGGACCGAAGGCGGGGAACGACGTCATGGGTAATGGGCTGGAGACGATGAGATGACGGTTCTGGGGTTGGGCAATGACATTATCGACATTCGCCGGATAGAACAGTCGATTAATCGTTTCGGGGATCGCTTTATCGCGCGTATTTATACCGAAATCGAACGCGAGAAATCTGATCGGCGGGCCGGGCGTATTGCCAGTTATGCAAAACGCTTTGCAGCGAAAGAAGCTTGTGCCAAGGCATTGGGAACAGGGTTCAGGCGGGGGGTATTCTGGCGGGATATGGGGGTGATCAATCTGGCTTCCGGACGTCCAACCCTTGCGCTAACGGGTGGCGCACTGGCCCGATTGAAGGAAATTACGCCCGAGAACATGGCAGCGCAGATTGATCTGACGATTACGGATGATCATCCCTGGGCGCAGGCAATTGTACTAATCACCGCTGTGCCGGCCGGCTGAAGGCATTTATCTTGACTTTTTGGCCAGGTCCTGAGCCTATTCCGGTTGCGGTTTCCAAAGGAAAAATTTATGAGTGAAGGCATGAGCAAGACTGAAGCAGAGCCGAGTGCAGAGACTGGCACCAAAAAAGAAGACGGTGATGATTTGTTCGAAACCATCCGGACAATATTCTTTGCGCTGGTTATTGCGCTGGTTTTCAGAAGTTTTGCCTATCAACCCTTCAATATCCCGTCCGAATCCATGTTGCCGACCTTGCTGGTGGGCGATTATCTGTTTGTGTCGAAATATTCTTATGGTTACAGCCGATATTCCTTCCCGTTCGGGTTGCCGCTTTTCGACGGACGCATCATGGAAAGCGACGTCAAGCGCGGTGACGTTGTTGTGTTCAAATTGCCACGGGATGGCAAGACAGATTATATCAAGCGGATTCTCGGGCTTCCGGGGGATCGTCTGCAGATGCGTGACGGTGTGCTGTATATCAACGAGCAGCCGGTCACGCGGGAAAAAGTGGATGATTTTGTCAATAATGATCCCAATGTCGGCGAACGTCGGGCCAGACAATATCGCGAGACGCTGCCCAATGGTGTTTCCTATCTGACGCTTGATCTTTATGATGGCGCGGACAAAGACAATACGCAGGTTTTCCGGGTTCCGGCCAACAGCTATTTCGCGCTGGGAGACAATCGCGATAATTCGCAGGACAGCCGCTTTCCAAGTGGAACCGGTGTGGGCTATGTGCCTGCGGAAAATCTGGTGGGACGGGCCGAAATTATTGCCTTTTCAACCAATGGCGAAGCCCGTTTATGGGAATTCTGGAAATGGTTTCAGGCAACCCGGGGCAGTCGCATATTCCAGACAATTTCCGAGTAATGGTTCAAAGACCTGGTCAGCAAGACGTGAACAGACAGGATAAGCATCTCGATCCCCTGTATAAAATTCTTGGATACCGGTTTATCGAGCCGGCACTGGCTATGCAGGCGCTTACCCATCCAAGCCTGGACGGTGGCAACCATTACCAGCGGCTGGAATTTGTTGGTGATCGCGTTCTGGGGCTGGCAATTGCGGAACTTTTGTTCAAAACATATCCCAATGTAAAAGAAGGGGGACTGGCTGTCAGACTGGCCGCCCTTGTCCGCAAGGAAGCATTGGCAGATGTCGCAGAGAGTATCGGGCTTTATCCGTTTATTCGCATGTCGTCGAGTGCAGAGGATAAAAGCGGCAGGGGCCGGGAAGCTATTTTGGCTGATGTCTGTGAAGCCCTGATCGGCGCGATGTTTCTGGATGGCGGTCTTGATGTTGCGGCAAAATTTGTTGTGAAAAACTGGCAGGATATGCTGGCAGACAAAACAACGGCCCGAAAAGATGCCAAATCGATGCTTCAGGAATGGGTTCAGGGTATGGGTTTGCCAGCGCCTGTATATCGGAAGAAAGATCGGACCGGTCCCGATCATCAGCCAATTTTTACCGTCGAGGTGATTGTTGAAAATCATTCTCCGGTTGAAGCCAAAGGATCATCAAAACGCGCTGCCGAACAGGCTGCCGCAGAAGCAATGTTGGAAATGGTACAGCAGAAATGACGCAGGAAGAGAATTCTGATCAGGCGACGAGATGCGGTTTTGTTGCCCTTGTCGGGGCGCCAAATGCAGGCAAGTCGACGCTGATGAACCAGCTAGTGGGCACCAAAATAGCGATTGTCACGCATAAGGTGCAGACGACGCGCACCCGGCTTCTGGGTATTTGTGTCGAAGACGATGCACAGATCATCTTTGTGGACACCCCGGGCATTTTCCAGCCGCGCCGACGTCTTGACAGGGCCATGGTATCGGCGGCATGGGCCGGGGCTTCGGACGCGGATATTGTTGTGGTGCTGGTGGATGCCTCGCGCGGCATTGACGGTGATACAAGGACTATACTGGCGGGTTTGAAAGAGGCCGGGGTGACAGCCATTCTGGCGCTGAACAAGATCGATTCTGTCAGCAAGGAGACATTGCTGGAACTTTCGTCGGAAATAAATGCCATGGCGCAGATTTCAGACACATTTATGATCTCGGCACTTAAAGGATACGGTGTTGATGATTTGCGCCAGCATTTGGCAAAGACTGTACCAACCGGCCCCTGGCATTACCCGGAAGACCAGTTGACGGATGCGCCGATGCGCCATATGGCCGCAGAAATCACGCGAGAGAAAATTTATCTCAATTTGCATGAAGAACTGCCATACGCTTCCACCGTTGAGACCGAACAGTGGGAAGAGAAAAAGGATGGCAGTGTTCGGATCCAGCAGGTCATTTTTATCCAGCGGGAAAGCCAGAAAAAGATATTCATCGGCAAGGGCGGACGCATGCTGAAGCTGATGGGTGCACAGGCCCGCACCGAGATGGAGCAGGCATTTGGGCGCCGGGTTCATTTGTTTCTGTTCGTCAAGGTCAGGGATGGCTGGGCGGAAGATCGCGAACGCTATCGCGAGATCGGCCTTGATTACGTTGACTGACTGCGCTGAAAGGGCAGGAATTCATGGAATGGCGCGATGCCGGCATTATTCTAAATGTTCGCCGTCTGGGTGAGAATGATGCCATCGTGGAAGCACTGACGGCTGAACATGGCCGCCATAGCGGGGTGGTCAAGGGAGGTGCAGGCCGCCGTCATCGCGGGATTTTACAGGCTGGAAACGAGGTAGACTTGTTGTGGCGCGCCAGGCTTGATGCGCACCTTGGGACATATTCGCTGGAGCCGTTGCGCAGCCGGTCAGCAACCTTTCTGGCAGAACCGGACAAACTTTCAGCCTTGTTGTCCATTTGTACGCTGGCCTCTGTTACACTGGCTGAACGGCAAAGCCATAAACCGTTGTATGAGGGACTGTTGGCCGTTCTGGATGCATTGGAGCAAGATCAGGCTTACTGGGGCGCTGTACTGGTCAGATGGGAGCTGGGTCTGCTCGACGAGTTGGGCTTTGGGCTTGATCTGTCCAAATGTGCCGGGACGGGCGGTACCGATAATCTGGTTTACGTTTCACCCAGGTCCGGCGCGGCAGTCAGCGATGTTGCCGGCGAGCCTTATAAAAATATGCTACTGCCATTGCCGGCTTTTCTGACGCGACGTGAATCGTCCATGCCAGAGATTGAAGACGTGTTGGCCGGCCTGAAGCTGACGGGCTATTTCATTGATAAACATATGCTGGAGCCAAACGGGAAGAGCTTGCCGGATGCGCGACAGCGGATGATTAACTATCTGGCAAAAAAAATCTGAATTTTACCCACCAGATGTTGTAGCCCTGCTGACGAAAGCTGCTATATTACGCGCATGAGTACAGAATTCGCAGAAAATATCATTGAAGCGCCACTCAAGAGTGCCCTGAGTGACCGTTATTTGTCCTATGCCCTGTCAACCATCATGTCGCGGTCCCTGCCGGATGTGCGGGATGGCCTGAAGCCGGTTCACCGACGGCTTTTATACGCCATGCATTTGTTGAAGCTTGATCCGAATACCGGCTTTAAAAAATGTGCGCGTGTGGTTGGTGATGTCATTGGTAAGTATCACCCTCACGGCGATCAATCGGTCTATGATGCGCTAGTGCGTCTGGCGCAGGAATTTGCAGTGCGCTATCCGCTTGTCGACGGGCAGGGGAACTTTGGCAATATTGATGGCGATAACGCCGCGGCCATGCGGTATACGGAAGCCCGCCTGACCGAAGTTGCCAAATCCCTTCTGGATGGTCTGGATGAGGATGCGGTTGATTTTCGGACCACATATGATGGCGAAGAAGAAGAACCGGTCCTGCTTCCGTCAGCCTTTCCCAACCTGCTGGCCAATGGGGCAACAGGGATTGCGGTGGGTATGGCCACCAGTATTCCTCCTCACAACGTGTCGGAAGTTTGCGACGGTCTTTTATATCTGCTACGCCACCCCGAGGCATCGCCGACACAGCTGGCGAATCGCATTCCCGGGCCGGATTTCCCTACCGGCGGGATTATCGTTGAGTCAAAGGAATCAATCGTTAATTCCTATGCGACAGGCCGGGGCAGTTTTCGGTTGCGCGCGCGCTGGGAAATAGAAGAAACCGGCCGCGGACAATATCAGATTGTCGTGACGGAAATTCCCTATCAGGTCCAGAAGTCAAAGCTGATTGAAAAAATTGCCGACCTGATCGGGAACAAGAAAATTCCTATCCTTCAGGACGTGCGGGACGAATCAACCGATGTCGTCCGGCTGGTGCTTGAACCCCGGGCGCGGTCTGTGGATGCTGCCGTCCTGATGGAGGCATTGTTCAAGCACACCGAACTTGAAGTTCGTATATCGTTGAATATGAATGTTCTGGACGCGGATCACACGCCCAAGGTTATGCCATTGCGGGAAGTTCTGCAGGCATTTCTGAACCATCGGCAGGTTGTGACCGTTCGTCGGGCGCAGCACAGGCTGGGCAAGGTTGAACACCGGCTGGAGGTATTGGGCGGATATCTGATTGCCTACCTTAATCTGGATGAAGTGATCAGGATTATCCGGGAAGAGGATGAACCCAAACAGGTTATGATGAAAAAGTTTGACCTGACCGACCTGCAGGCCGAGTCCATTCTGAATATGCGTTTGCGGTCATTGCGCAAGCTGGAAGAGTTCGAAATTCGCAAGGAGCATGATTCACTTGATGCAGAACGGCTGGAACTCCTGCGGTTGATTGCCAGCGAAGAAAAGCAGTGGGAGGCCGTTTCCAACGGTATCCGCGAAATCAAGGAAAAGTTTGGGGCCAAAACTGAACTTGGACGTCGGCGGTCAAGCTTTGCCGATACGCCGGATATCGAAATTGTGCCGCTGGAGGCCATGATAGAGAAAGAGCCTGTCACGGTTGTTTGTTCCCAGAAGGGCTGGATACGGGCCGTGAAAGGCCATGTAAACACCTCCGAGGAGTTCAAATACAAGGAAGGTGATGAGGGCAGGTTTGTTTTTCATGCCTATACGACGGACAAGGTGCTGCTGTTTGCAAGTAATGGCAAGATATTTACCCTGGCCTGCGACAAGCTGCCGGGCGGGCGAGGGCATGGCGAGCCTGTGCGCCTGATGATTGACTTTGGCAATGATGATCATATCGTTGACCTGTTTGTGTATCGACCGGAATCCCGCTTGTTGCTGGCTACAGAGGCCGGGAAAGGTTTCATTGTCGAGGCTGACAAGGTTGTGGCATCAACCCGCAATGGGCGCCAGGTGATGAATGTGCCCGATAAGGGCCGAGCTGCCCTGTGCGTGCCCGTGAATGGGGATGCAGTTGCTGTTGTGGGGCAGAACCGCAAGCTTCTGGTCTTCCCTCTGGATCAATTGCCGGTCATGAACCGGGGCGGTGGTGTCACTTTGCAGAAATATCGCGATGGAGGCATTAGCGACATTAAAACCTTCACGATGGCTGAAGGGCTGACATGGAAAATTGGCGAGAAAACCAGAACTGAAACCGATCTGACGACATGGATGGGCAAGCGCGGCGCTGCCGGGCGCATGCCGCCTGCAGGTTTCCCCCGAGGGAACAAATTCAGTTAAATGAGGAGGGGGCGCCTGGTCCGCCCGCTGTCAGTCGAACTCTTTATGTGCGAATATGTCTGTTAAAACAAAGCCTTGGGCCTTTGGGTAGCGCCGCTCTAATATGCTGCGGGCTTCTTCTTCCGATTCTGCCTTTACCTCAATATAATGCGCATCGGCCCAGCTATCGATAAAATCTTCGTGCTGGTCTCCGACGGCAACCAGATCGCGAACGTGTTGATTAAAGATTGCTGCTTCATATGTTTTTTTCATCGCGGTGCTATTTCGATTTGTTTGACGTGATCTGGCCTCATGAAGCCCGTTTCCGCCAGATCTGTCAAGAGTTGGTCATTAGCTGATGGAGCGGGCGGCGGAAATGATGTCCTCTTCTGATTTCGGGTGAAATCTGGCGTCATCCTCGTTTAAGTGTGCCAATGTTCGCGGTGGTCTGAAACCCGAAGGTGCCGGGACTGTATCGATTGGCGAGGGCCCTTCGGTATGTGATGATTCCCTGCTTTTGACAAACCATTTCCTGAACATGATGCCCCCCGTTTAATACCTGTTCAGTATCTTCGGGAATGGTGAAAAAAATATTAAATGGACGCCAATAATGAGCTTTTTTTTATCACCAAGGGCATAGGTCAAAATAAAAACCCGGCAAGAGTTCCTGCCGGGCTTTTCTGATGCCGTGATTCAAAACCTTATTTATTAGATTTCGATTTCTCAGCCTTGGCTTTTTCTGCCTTTTCCTGATCTTCTTTGGTATATTCAGTAAACTGTCCCAGCCCGCACTTTGTGCCCCTGTTCAGAACGGTAATAATATCAGTACTGCACAGCTGCGAAAGAGAGGTTGCATAGCCAAAGCCATCCTCGAACTTTAGGCCAAAACAACGATGGGGCAGCTTGTTCTGCCATATCTTGTCGCCCTTCATGTGAAACAGGATCGTGCGATCATCAATCACTTCACTGCGGTCTATGTGAGCCAGACTGATGCAATTTTCTGTGGCCCGGGCTTCACCTGCTGCCTTGTCTTCAGCGGCATGGGCCGATACGGCCATGACGGTCAGTAACGCTGTGGTGGTAAAGGCGGACTTAAATAATGTAATCATCATAATACCTCGCGGTTGAATGTTCCGAAGAATATCCCCGAAACTTTCTCCACTCCCTAGGCAGGCATTATACACATTCTTCGGTGTCTTAGGAATTCACATTTCTGCTAGCTTGCAGAGGTAAAATGTCCCCAGACTGTCCAGCTTCCGATCAGAATGAAGCCAATCCCCGCAATCAGCTTAAGGGGGATCATGGTCAGGTAACGTTCTGCCATTGTACCGAGGGCGACGGCAATGGCGGTCGAAGCGACCAGCGCCAGTGCCGCTGCTGCAAAAATCATATACGGGCTGTGCTGTTTATCTGTAGCGAAAAGCAGTGTTGCGAGCTGGGTCTTGTCACCAAGCTCGGCCAGGAAGACGGTAATGAAAATAACGAGGAGCTGTTGCATAAGATAATAATCCGGGGACAAAAAACTCTAATGGTCGGGGAGAGAGGATTCGAACCTCCGACCCCCTCGTCCCGAACGAGGTGCGCTACCAGACTGCGCCACTCCCCGACTGCTTATATGGAACATGAGGAGGCTTTTAGCGCTTTGCAATTATGGATGCAAGAGGGGCTTGATGTATCGGGTCTATCCGTGACGCTAGTTCGTGCTTCCCGGAATTGAATCCGGTTCGCCAACAGTTTCAGCGGCTTCTGCGGGCAGAATCTGGCGCATGGAGGTAATCACCTTGTCAATGCCACCTTCTGCCGCCGTGGTCGAAAAATCATCGCGCTGTGTAACAGTCAGGCTGATGCCCTCTGCGACAACATCAACAATTTTTAAATCGCCATCTGAATTTGCCCTGACACGCCAATCCGCGACAATGGATTCCTTGCCTGGCCGCGTAATTTTCGTGTTGACCATCGTGTCGGTCTTGCGGATCTGCGTTGCTGAAATCACCTCCAGCGTGGAGTTATTCAGGTCATCAAGCACCAGATTATACATTTTCTCGAAAGCAAAATCGGGGAACAGGGCGCGGTATTCCTGAATTTTGGCTTTGAATTCCTCCTGTTGTACAGGAGACAGGTTTGCCGGTGCCCGATTGTACCGTCCCAGTGCCAGTTTGCCAATATAATCCAGCTGGACTTCCTGCTTCATCAGGCCGGACAGCTTGCTTTTCCGTTCCGCTGTCGTCAGGGACTCATCTTTCAGTATGGCCAGTGCCTCATTCGCCATTGTGTCAATGTATGCCTCGGCCGCTTCAGGTGAGGGGGCCTCTGTTGCGGCCAGACTGCCGCCTGCGCTGAGGGACATGAAAATCAGCGCAGCTGAAAGTGTATGGAATAATCGTACAGGTAATTGCGGGCGCATGGGGGCCTCCGGGTTATTTCGTTGCTTCTTTGAGATAAGCAATAATATCAGCACGTTGCTCAGGTTTTCTCAGGCCAACAAAAATCATTTTTGAACCGGGGATAAAGGTTCTGGGGTTTTCAATCCATTTGTCGATGGTTTCTTCGGTCCAGACCACGCCAGATGATTTCAGGGCGTCAGAATAGGATTTATATCCCTCATGTGTACCGGCTGTGGACCCGAAAAGGCCATGCAGGTTTGGGCCTGTGCGATTGGCACCGCCATTTTCCAGGGTATGGCAGGCCTTGCAACGATTGAACAGTTTTTTGCCTTTTGCCGCGTCGCCTTCGGCGTGAGAGACGGATGCGAACGTCACGCTGCCTAGTGCCAGAATACCAATTGCGAATATGCGGGATATATTAAGGTACATTACTCACTTCCTGATTTTTAATTCAAACAGCCTTGCTGCTTTTTATCTCACCTGAATTTATACGTGCAAGATACGACTTCAGTTCACGTTTTACGGTTGGAGCCAAAATATAAAGACCAATAACATTGGGCAGTGACATGGCAAAAATCATGGCGTCGGAAAAGTCGATAACCTTGCCGAGCGTCATGGAAGAACCGATAACCGTAAAGGTACAGAACATGGTTTTATAGGTAACCTCTGAACGCCTTGTATCTCCGAACAAATATGTCCATGCTTTAAGGCCATAATATGACCATGTAATCATTGTTGAGAAAGCAAACAGGACAACTGCAATCGACAGGATGGTTGGAAACCATGAAAACGATGTGGCAAAAGCATGAGAGGTGAGGCTGACACCGTCCAGATCCCTGATCAGGTAAGAATCTGTGATAACAATCACCAGGGCGGTCATGGTGCAGACCACGACAGTATCAATGAATGGTTCAAGCAAGGCAACAAAGCCTTCTGTCACCGGCTCTTTCGTGTGGACAGCAGAGTGGGCAATGGCAGCTGAACCAACGCCCGCCTCGTTTGAGAACGCCGCTCGACGGAAGCCCTGGATAAGGACGCCGATGATGCCGCCTTCAACTGCTGTGGGCGAGAAGGCGCCCTCGATGATGATAAGGAATGCTTCAGGAACATGGCCGATATTGCCCAAAATGATGACGACAGCCGTTAAAACATAAACGCCACACATGAAGGGCACCAGCTTTGATGTTACATTCGCAATGGACTTGATCCCGCCAAGGATGACCAAAGCGACCAGAGCAGCCATGATCAGGCCAAATATCCAGCCCCGTTCATAGAATATGCCGGAGGCTCCGCCAGTTGCCGCCTCAATTTGTTGAAATGCCTGATTTGCCTGAAACATGTTGCCGCCACCAAATGAGCCGCCAATGCAGCACACAGCAAACATGATCGCCAGCACCTTGCCGGTTTTTTGAAGGCCAAGCTCTGCCAGGCCGCGTTTCAGGTAATACATGGGCCCACCGGAAACGCTGCCGTCGGCGTTGATCTTCCGATATTTGACACCCAGCGTACATTCGACAAATTTGGTTGTCATGCCGAGTATGCCTGCCACAATCATCCAGAAGGTCGCACCGGGACCACCAAGGGAGACGGCAACGGCGACGCCCGCGATATTGCCCAGACCAACAGTGCCGGACAAGGCGGCTGTCAGCGCCTGAAAATGGCTGACTTCGCCTGCGGCATCAGGGTCGGTGTAATCCCCGCGTACAATACGGATAGATTGGCGAAAGCCACGTATACTGATGAAGCCCATATAAACGGTGAATATTGTGGCCGCGATGACCAGCCAGACGACAATCAGCGGTAATGCCGTGCCATCAATGTCAATGGAATAGAAAACGAAACCGGTAATCGCGTCCGAGACGGGGGCAATGGCTGTATTTATTCGTTCGTCAATAGTTGGGGGAGTATTTGTCTGGGCAAGAGATGCCGAAGGGGAAAGTAGAGAAGGCGTGTACATGCCGACCGCTAAAAAAAGTAATAACAGGAGGTCTCTCACCCTCTGAACCATAAATATCCCCTTTATTTTTACCACACCGAGACTGTTCAACCGAGGCTATCCGTTATACCGGTCCAGTGCGGAATTACCACCCCCAATTTTAACCGCAGCTTAACTTGTTTCTAACAGAATAGGTAATCGAATAGAGGCCGCGTACGCAAGAAATACAGTCTTTTGAAGTGGCGTTTAAACTGCTGGGGATATTTTCAGGGATCACAGCATTATTGTAAGGCGAGGCAGACCGTGACCAATAAAGTTATACTCTCATCAGATGATGTTGGCCTTTTGATGAAGGACCCTTCACCGGAGAACAGGGCGATAGCGGCAAAAAAAGTCTGTGAAACCTTTTCTGGCGGGGATATCGGCAGCACCGAACGTGCGCTGATTGAAGATATTTTCAAGATCATGGTGCGAGACACCGAAGAAATGGTGCGTCTGAGCTTGTCGGAGAGCTTGAAGGATGATCCGTCAGTGCCCCATGATGTTGCCCGGGCGCTGGCAAGCGATGTTGCGAGCGTGGCTTTGCCCATGATCGAATATTCGCAGGCGCTAAGTGACGAAGATCTTGTCGAGATCGTTGCAAGGAATACAGCTGATCATCAAATTGCCGTTGCCCGGCGAGAGAGCGTTTCGGCGACGGTCTCTGATGCCTTGGCAAATACACATAATGAAGATGTTGTAGCAGCGCTTGTCTCAAATGACGGCGCTGAAATTGATGAAGAGACCTTTACGCAAGTACTGAATGAATTTGGTACAAGCGAAAAAGTGAATACGCCTATGGCCATGCGGAAAGAGCTTCCGCTGAAGGTGAGCGAGAGACTGGTGTCTTTGGTGTCGGACAAGATGCGCGAGCATCTGGTGACCCATCATGCCCTGTCGGCGGACATGGCGACGGATCTGGTGCTGCAAGCTCGGGAAAAAGCTATTATAAGCATGTTGCATCCCGAAAAATCTGCCAAGGATGTCATAGAGCTTGTTGATGAGCTCCATCGCCACAAAAGACTGACGCCAACGATCGTTATGCGTGCTTTGTGCATGGGTGATGTGACTTTCTTTGAAGCAGCACTGGCGAAGCTTGGCGATGTTTCTGTGAAGAATGTCTATCGTCTGGTTCATGATCAGGGCGATCTTGGTCTGAAGGCACTGTTCGAAAAATGCAAGCTTTCCCCGACGATGCTTGAAGTCGCGAGAACAGCGCTTCGGATTGCCGAAGGATTACAGCTTAATAACGGTGAAGACCGGGCGCATTTTCAGCAGTTGATGATCGAACGGGTGCTGACCCAGTTCGAAGAGGATTTTGATACTGACAATCTGGACTATTTTATTACAAAGCTTGGCGCCGAAAACCCGACCCACCAGGCGGCGTAACACCTTGTCAGGACAGGCGGTTCAGGGATTGAGCCAGCAATACATAAAGCTTGCCCATTTCCGAGGATACCAGAGTAACACTCAGGGCTCCCCGCGGGTCTGCTGTAATCGCCTGTGACATTAGTTGTTCAAAGTCTTTCATGAAGCGTTGAACATGGTGCCGGAATTCACTGTCATCCTTGAATTTTCTTGAAATAAGTCCCTTGGTTTCCTTGTTGCCCAGTCGAACCGTGCGCCGGGCAAAGATGCTGCGGTCGCCTTTCAGATACTTCTGCCAAACGTCATCGGGCACATCAATATCAAGAACCCGGTGAACGTCTATAGCGAGTGAAGCCAGAGACTCGAGCAGATATCCGGAAGTCTTGGCGAACTCATCCTGTCCCTTGTTGGAAAGCCTGGCATCAAACTGTTCTGTGCGTTCAATAAGTTCCTGTGCGGATTTGGTGATTTCCATTGCTGTAGATTTTAGCGACGCTGTCTGGTCCGCCAGCGTGTGGCTTGCCGATTGGGCAGCATCATTTGCTTCGGCTGACGCAGACCTGACGTCCGTGGCACTGCGTGAAAGCAGGGTGCCTATTGTGCCGACCTGAGACTGGGCATCAGCCGCTGCCGCCTTGACATTATCAGCATGCTCGCGAATGGTGTCGCCAATTGTCTTCAGGCGCATCAGTGTGGTGTCGTACCCCACCAGCAATTCACCCTGTTCCCGCTTCAGCATGGACGTCGTATCTTTTAACTGTGCTGAAACTTCGCCTGTTTCCGATGCGGCCAGGGAAAGATCTGATTTCAGGCTTTCTGCAGCATTCTGAACTTCAGCAATGCTGGAGGAAGATGTTTCCTTCAGGCTCCGGATACGCTCCTCAAGCGTTTGGGCAGAAGAATTCAGAACTTCCAGTGCGCTTTTGGTGGAATCGCTCAATTCATCGGATCTGCCCTGCACACCGGTTATGGTCCGCTCCATGGCATCGGCAATGTTGCGGGAAATATCTCCCAGACTTTGGGATTGCTTTTCAATTGCTTGCTCTGTGTCTTTCAGATCTTCTTCCAAAGACTGCAACAGCTGGCGCAGAGAAGCATCACGATCACCCATCTTTTCTTCAACAGATTCAAGTCTTGAACTGGCGCTTTCAGCTGACGCGGTCAGACGGTCGGTCTGGTCGGCAATGGTTTCCGCCGTGCGGCCCAGTTTTACCGTCGTTTCTTCTGCCGCCTGTTCAATCATACGGGTCTGGCTGGCCAGGCTGGCGCGCGCTTCCTCAATCTGGTTTCGCAGGGTTTGCGTTACGGCTGCTGACTGAGATGTCAGGGCTTCTTCCGACGTCCGCGCATATTCGTCGACCGCTGTCCGGATCAGGTGCGCCTGTTCTGTCAGGCGATCATGGATTGCCTGTGCCTGGCTGTCGAGCGAGCTTTGGCTTGCCTGAGTATGGCTTTCTATAGCGTCGCGCATCGCCTGTGCCTGTGACCGAAGGCTTTCCGCAACGGCCGCCTCGTGAGATGACAGGGCCTCGCGGGCCTTGTCGTCGTGTGACAACATGGCCTGACCAAGGGTTTCACTATATTCCTGAAGGGCTTTGTCAAGCGATGCCAACTGGTCCTGAACAGACGAATGCACACTGATATTCTGGCGCTCGATCGCGTTTCGAATTGCGGCGGCCTGTTCTTCCAGTTGGGCTGTAACCTCTCCGGCCTGTTCCCGCAGGCTGGCGGTGATGGCTTCGCGCTGGTCAGTGATGCTCTCGTTCAGGGCTTCTTTATGCGCTTCAGCGACGTCTCCGGCTGCGGCGGCCTGAGCTTCCATTGAGGCTTTCATTTCTTCTGTTTGATTTGCGATGGTTTGGCGCGCCACATTGATATGTTCAACCAGACTTGCGGCGACCTCTTCACCTGTGCTGCCCAGATTGCTGGCCTGCTGCTGGAAGGCTTCTGTTGAAAGGGTAATCTGTTGCAACGCCCTGTCTGCAGCTGCCTGCGAGGCGTCCGCCATGTCATGAGCGTGATCTTTAAAGGCCGAACTGGCTTCACTCAGTCGTGAATGCGATATATCCATGGCATGAGAAATTGCTTCAGCCATGGCGCGCGCCTGATCCTCGAATGTCTGGCCCGCGTCTTTCGCCTGCTTGATCGCATCTTTTGCCGCAGTCGTCATGGAGCCAATTTGCTGCTGGACGGTTTCAGTCAGACTCTTGCCGTCTTCCGCCGCCTGATGAGAGAGCGAGGCAATTGACCGGGACTGTTCGCCCAGAAGAGACGTTACCCGATCAGCTTTTTTCGCTATTTCATCTATGTTTACGGTCATATATTCACGCTGTAGATCAAGTGTGCTGCCAACGCGTGTCAATGTTTGTTCGGATTGTAACGCCGACTCATGCATATTCTGAGTACAGGCGTTCAGACTGCTGCCAATTTCTTCCAGCTTCTCCAGTGTCTTTCGGGCGGAATCGTTCATGAATCCTGCATGGCCACTCATGGTTTCACCTGCAACGCGTGCTTCAGCGCGGGCATCATTGGCCGCATCACGTAATGTTTCGGAAAGATTCTGGACCATTACGCTAATTTCACTGGAGCGATGATCCATCTCGATATTTAAAGCTTCGAGGGAATCACGCTCGCCCTGCAGCAGCTTCTGGATATTTGCAGCCCGGCTTTCTGCATTTGTGGTGGCCTCAAAAAGCTCTGCAATATGGTCCCGGAACCTGTTTTCCAAATGGGATAATCGATCCGAGGCGATATCACCTGCAGCACTAACGTTGTGAATTTCCTTGTGTAGCCGTTCGACCAGCAGCTCGACCCGGTGTTCGGCCTTGCTGATGGGGTGCAAAAGACGGTCCATGCCGTCAGCCAGGGACATGCGCTGCTCACGTAAGGGGTCAGCCTTCATGATAACCAGAGCGATCAGCCAGATAAAGGCGAGGGGGGTGAACAGTCCGGCAATCAGGATGGCAAGATCGGTATGTTTCAGGTCTTCGCCGAACCAATCGCCCGCATTCTGGAAACCCAGAAAGCCGCAAAGCCCGATCCACAGAAATGTAATGAGGCCGGCGCCCAGCAGAGGCCAGTAGTTTTTTAGCCAATCCTGACCGTTATTGCCTTTACCTTCGTCTTCAATTGAAATTTGGATGCTCTTTCGGGCGGGCGCAGCGGGATGCTCTGAAACAACGTTGTCAGTTGTGTTGTTTTCCTGATCAATTTCGGCGGAGGTCTTCGCAATAGGCATGCTTGTCTGGTCCAGTTAAAATCCGGGGTGGTGCTCGTTACCTGCGGGTCCTGAAGTGCTGACCCCGAGACGTTGGGGAGTTTATCAGTCAGTGTGATGGAGAGCAACCGGCTCTGATAGTATGGTTAATATTTTAATGGATGCCAGCGCTATCAATTTTTCAACAAATATGGATGCTCGCATGTTAAATAGTACTAAATGTTGATTTTGCAATCCGGTCTGGGCAGTATGGGGACTGGTAAATATCTAAACACGGGCGGGGGCTGTATATGGCAAATATTGATCTGGACCGGTTAAGTGTCCTGGTTGTGGAAGATAGCGGCTTTATTCGCTCCCTTCTTGTGAATTCTTTGAAAATCCTTGGTGTTGGTAAAGTCGTGACCAGGGATGACGGTGGCGAAGCGATTAACTTTCTGAAAGAGGTCAGGGAAAATCCCGTAAAGGCGGGCGTTATGGGGATTGATCTCATTATGTCGAACTGGGACATGTCTCCGGTTGATGGCATGATGCTGTTGCGCTGGGTCAGGCGTCACAAGGATTCACCAGACCGGTTTATTCCGTTCATCATGATCACGGCCTATTCCGAGCCCCAGCGTGTACAGGAAGCTCGTGACATGGGAACAACGGAATTTCTGTCAAAACCCTTTGCGATTAAAACAATCGGCGACCGGCTGACGTCCCTGATCCAGCGGAATCGACAATTTGTTCATACCAAGAACTATTTCGGCCCCGACCGTCGTCGGCAGCAACTTGATTTTGAGGGTGGCGAGCGTCGGTCGTTGACGGACAACAGTGAGGAAGTGGAAATCATTCGTGGATAGCGCAAAAAAGAAGCCGGTACGTGTCCGTTTTTATCGCTTCAAGAACAAGCTGGTCGAGAAAACAGCCGGATTGGGCAAGAACGAACGATCTGAAATCGAAATTGATCCGGACGCTCTGGCAAAGGCTGAAGAAGCTCTTGAGAGTATGGCCGAAGATTATCCGGACTGGGTTTCCAAGCTTATTGATCAGTTGTACGAGCAGCATCGCAGGGCGGTCGATACGCCGGAAGATCGCAAACCGAGATTCGATGCAATCGCCAGAATAGCACATGATATGAAGGGGCAGGGTGGTACCTTTGGTTATCCGCTGATTACCCATTTTTCCGATTCGCTCTTTGGCTTCACCAACAATCGTTCCGCTATTGATGACAATCATGTTGAAGTCGTCAAGGCACACATTGATTCGATGCGGGTTGTCATCAATGATCGCATCAGCGGCGAAGGCGGAGAAAACGGTACGCTGCTGAAAGATGGCCTGGCGCAGGCCATCAGGAAACACATGGGATAATCGGCGGACTTTGCTGGCAGTCTGCTGAATAAGCATTGATTGTAAGACAATAGTGTATTACGAAGAACCTGTGATCAGAAAAATTCTGAACAGGGGAGTATTATGCTGCGGAACACTGTGCGGGCTGAATCTGTTCTGGCTGATAAAGCCGTTGATGGGCTGGTTCTGATGCGCCCCTTTAATGTTTATTATGCTACCGGCCACTGGAACCGGTCGATGAATGCGCGGTGGGACGTGATGTTTGCGGCTGTCATGCCACGTGATCAATCTGCTCCGGTGGTTCTGGTTTGCCCGGCAATGGGATTGATGTTTCTGGCGACGGATCCTGCTGACGCCGATGAAATTGTCCCGTATCTGTTTCCTGCATCGGATTCAAACCATGACAAGGCGGCACCATTCGGTCCGCCGCCCGTACGATCCAATACGGATCCGGGAGAAGTGGATCGGGCCAAACTTGCCTGTGTTGGCAACTATGTATCATTGATACAGGCACATGGGGGGGCAGCTCTTGCAAAAGCAGTCAGGTTGGCGGGGCTGGAGGGAAAACGGCTGGCGTGCGATGATCCACGTGCAACGCTGCTCCTGTCCCGTGAAGGCAGTAGCGCAAAGGTTGATTATCGACCGGAAGTTATCAAGGAAATCCGTCTTGTTAAAACACCTGCCGAAATTGCCCTGCTGGAACAGGCGGCCGGGGCAAATGAGGCCGCCTGTCGAGCGGTAGCCCAATCACTGCAACCGGGCTGGACAGTTGACCAGATCCAAAATGCCTTTGCCATGGAATGCGCCGGGCGCGGGGCAGAAGCTGTGTACCTTATGCCATCAATCGGGGAGCTTCCGTGCCGTGGCATTGCGGCTGGTGAAGCCACAATGCTAGACGCTCTTAGCATGGTATCTCAATATCATGGTGATTTTGGTCGTACAGTTGTGGTGGGGGGTGGAGATGCCGAGACGCGCCGCCGGGCAAGGGCGTTGACATCGGTAGCAGAAGCGGTACGCGATTTTCTAAAACCCGGACGCAGCTATAACCAAATTATTGGCTTTTATCTTCAAGCCCTTGAAAGGCAAGAATTGCCAGCCAATCCGCCGACGCCCCATTGCCTGGGCTTGCAGCATACAGACGACCCGCGGCCTGACGATTGGCATCCGGGATTGCAACCTGACCTTGTGCTGGAACAAGGCATGGTGTTGAACGTCGATATGCCGTTTCTGGAGGTGGGTGCTGGCATGATGCACCGGGAAGATACCTTTGTTATTACCTCCGATGGTTGCCGCACTCTGACGAAACTTGATGACACATTGATTGAAACCTGAACAGGCGGCACGTCAAAGGAAAAAGGCCTTTGGGGAATAACATTCCTGTTTCATCAAAATAACTTCGTTTGACGAAGACCGTTAATGCTTTTGATTTTCAGCTAATTTTAACTTTATGCTTTTACCTTTGGCGACAATAATAAGGGGTGAAGGTATATGACATCTGTACTGCCGTATTTGACTCCGTCGGAAGAACGGAGGCTTGTTTTGAGGGTCCTTGCCTATTGGCAGGATTTAAGAGGGGAACGCCAGTTCCCGTCTGTTGGAAACATTGATTCCGCCTATATGGGGCAGGATTGGTCGCACTGTGCCCTGATCGAGCGCAGACTTGACAATAATCGTTACCAGTTTACCCGAATGGGGCACGCTATCGTGCCGCCAGGAATTATTGATGGTTTGAATATGCCCGTGGATGCGGAAAAGTTTCCTGCCGGCAGCACGCCGACGATGTTTCTGGAGGTATTCCCGAAAGTCCTTCAGAAGAAGGTTCCTGTCAGTATGGGCCGCGAAATGAAAATTGACGGACATATTTATCTTGGGCGGCTGATTGTTGCGCCCCTGTCATCTGATGATAAAAATATTGATGGCTTTCTGGCGGCAATAAACTGGAAGTCAATTAGTCAGGCCGAAGACGTGTAGAATGATGACGGTTCAGAGAATATATTAAGATGTCGATTTATGTTGCATATGAATTAAGGGTTCATGTCAGGGATAGCTGGCGTATTGAAGCTATCTTTGACGAAAAGGCATTGGCCATTGATGCAGCCAAGCGCTTGCAGACGCGCAATGCAGGCCAACCCATTTCCGTCGTTGAAGAAACCTTCGACGAGGATGAAAATCTGGTAAGGGAAGAAATTGTCTTTCGCAGCCAGTTTTTTGAAAATGCAACAAAGATTCAGGTCAAGCAAACCAGAAAGACCACATCTTCAAAGGTTGTGGACGGGGAGCCTGAGGCCTCCGTTGCTTTCCGCGCGCCCTTAAGCCCGATGGCAAAAAAGCTTCTGATGCTGATGGGGCTTGTCGGGGCGCTGGCTGCTTATGCTGGTCTGCAATATTTCAAATGAATGATCGCCATCCGACGTCAGGCGGGGCTTCTAGTGATTGAGCTCGCGCATGGCGGCATCCAGTCCTTCAAGCGTGAGAGGGAACATGCGATCTTCCATCAGTTGTTTCATGTATTGAATGGACTGTGTATAGCCCCAGTATTTTTCTTCCGTAGGGTTAAACCATATGGCGCGTGAATAGACATTCAATACGCGGCGCATCCAGACTTCGCCCGATTCTTCATTCCAGTGCTCGACACTGCCACCGGGATAGACGATTTCATAGGGGCTCATGGTCGCATCCCCCACGAAAATTACTTTATAGTCTGCCGGATAGGTATGGATCAGATCGAAGGTCGACATGACATCAGTCCGCCGCCGGGCATTATCTTTCCAGACGCCTTCATAAAGGCAATTATGGAAGTAGAAATATTCCATATGCTTGAATTCAGTCCGCGCGGCTGAAAACAGTTCTTCACACACCTTAATGTGAGGGTCCATGGAGCCGCCAACATCAAAGAACAGCAAGACCTTTATGGTATTCCGCCGTTCGGGCACCATTTTGATGTCCAGATAGCCTTTGTGGGCCGTGGAATGGATTGTATCATCCAGATCCAGTTCTTCTGCCGCACCTTCACGGGCGAACTTGCGCAGCCGTCGCAGGGCGACCTTTATATTCCGGGTGCCCAGTTCAACATTGTCGTCCAGATTCTGAAACTCGCGCTTGTCCCAAACCTTGATGGCGCGCCCGTGACGGCCTTCTTTCTGGCCAATGCGAATGCCTTCAGGGTTATAGCCATAGGCCCCAAAGGGAGACGTGCCAGCCGTGCCGATCCATTTACTGCCACCCTGATGCCGCTCGTTCTGCTCTTTCAGGCGTTCGGCGAGGGTTTCCATGATTTTTTCCCAGTCCCCCAGGCTCTTGATCTTTTCCTTCTCTTCGTCGCTCAGGTAAAGTTCAGCCATTTTGCGCAGCCATTCTTCTGGCAACTCAATGGTTTCTTCATCGCCTGCGACAGATTCAAGGCCCTGGAAACAATGCCCGAAGACGCGATCAAACTTGTCCAGATTGCGTTCGTCTTTCACCAGACACGTGCGGGAAAGATAATAAAAGTCGTCAATGCTGTAATTGGCAACCCCGGCTTTCATGGCTTCAAGCAAGGTCAGATATTCCCGTATGGTGACGGGAACATGAGCATCGCGCAAGGCATGGAAGAAATTGGTAAACATATAATTCTGGCCCTGATCCTAGCGACCTTCGCGCCGGGACATGAAGGCGAGCCGCTCAAACAGGTGAACATCCTGCTCGTTCTTCAACAGTGCACCGTGCAACGGTGGTATAAGCTTTTTCGGATCGCGGGATTTAAGCACCTCCAGCGGGAGTTCTTCCACCATAAGGAGCTTCAGCCAGTCCAGCAATTCCGATGTTGACGGCTTTTTCTTCAGTCCGGGGACATCCCTGATGTCATAAAAAAGCGTGAGGGCTTCACGCACCAGAGATTTTTGGATATCCGGGTAATGGACGTCAATAATCTGATTCATTGTATCGTGGTCAGGGAACTTGATATAATGAAAAAAACATCGCCGCAGGAAGGCGTCGGGCAATTCCTTTTCATTATTTGATGTAATGATCACCAGGGGCCGGTGCTCGGCCTTGATCATTTCACCGGTTTCATACACAAAGAACTCCATCCGGTCGAGTTCCTGCAACAGATCGTTTGGAAATTCGATATCCGCCTTGTCGATCTCGTCAATAAGCAGGATAGGCGAGCTGTCGGCGCTGAAAGCTTCCCACAATTTGCCGCGCCGGATATAATTCCGAATGTCCTTGACCTTTTCGTCACCCAGTTGGGAATCACGCAACCGCGAGACGGCATCATATTCGTACAGACCCTGATGGGCCTTGGTTGTAGATTTGATATGCCATTCAATCAGCGGCTTGTTAAGGGCCCGGGCGACTTCTTCGGCCAGCACGGTTTTGCCTGTGCCGGGTTCACCCTTGATGAGAAGTGGACGCTGGAGCGTGAGCGCCGCGTTGACCGCGACCATAAGGTCTTCGGTCGCGACGTATTTATCTGTACCTTGAAATTTCATGTAACCTGAACTCAACTTTCCGACAAAAATAATTGTCCGAAACTTAAGCGCCCTGTGGTCGGGCATCAAGGGTTATCATGCAGTTTTCTGATGAAACGTTTGTTTGAGCATGGATTTGATGTGCTTGCAGAACCTTTCAACCCCCTTGCCATCAGCTGCTTTCCCCAGGGTTTCAGGCAAAGACGGGGACTGGCCTGCGGCTTTTATCAGCGCCGGCAATGTTTCGTCAGGGCTATTGACGCGGATAACATGACCCTGACGGCTGGGCATCAGACGATCATGCCCGATCATATTTGGCTGGAAACTGACAACTGGCCGCCCCATGAACAGGGCATCAATCAGCATTGACCCGGTCATGCCTGTAACCAGATTGGCCTGGGCCAGACAGGCTTCAAGGGGCAGACTGTTTACAACAGTGTGGGGAATGTCCGGTATCCAGCAATCTTCCTTGGGATGATGCCGCAGCCAAAGTTCGACCTTTTTGCCGATAGAGGCCCCAAACGTCTCAATTTCTCTGGCCAGCAGGTCAAAGGCATCTTTCTGGGTATAGCCAATGCGTTTCCGCGAGGCGTCTTCGCCGCCGTAAATCTGGCTGAGGGCCTGTGAAATAAACAATAGTGTGAAGTGCGTGCCGTCGGTTGCGGCGGGCGCAGGCTTTGGGGGCAGGCGGGTAAAGCCCACAATTTCAATCAGGCTGTCTGGTACGCCAGCTTCAATCATCTCAAGGCGGGCCGTGTCGTCAATGGTGACCACCATGTCAGGCAAAATCTGACTGCCATCCATATGGGTAAAGCGCTCGGCATAATTGGCCCAGAAATCAACAAAGGTGATTGAGGGAATGCCCAGCTTCCAGGCGGCGGCTATAACTTTTTTGTCGATACTGTCAGGCTCCATGCTCGTGCCTGTGACAATAAGATCAGGATTGGAAACACGCAGGGCCGCAAGCACATCTTCGTCGGCAAAGGAGGTAATTGCCCGACATGACCCTTTATATACCGTTGCGCTAAAGGGATGAAGCCACAACTCGGTTTCGGCAAAGGCTTGCACTGCAGGGATCACGGGCCCCAATGAGCTGATCCCGCCGGGATCATGACTGACGAAGAGTATCTTTGACATCAGGCAGCCCTTTGCTTCAGGCCCCGAAGCTTTGGAGCATTGCTGGCAATTTTGTCGAATGCATTGCCGATATCGTGCAGGTCTTGCCTGGACAATTGTCCCTGCAGGCCCATGAGTAGCACCAGTTCATGATTTTCGATGCGTTCGACGACAGGGCAAAGCCCTTGTACATATTTGACATCGGGGGCAAGACTGAATGGCCAGCCCTGATGCCCAAAGGCGATTCTCTTTTTGTACATGGGGTGCATATAAATCGGGCGGACATAGTTGGCGCGCACCGGTATGCCTTCCGCATTTAATGCTGTTGCCAATGTCATTCTGGATATGCCGGTTTCGGCTTCGCCGCAGAATTTCATGGGATAAAGATAATAGGCATGGGTCGCGTTGGGGGCTACTTTTGGAGCCTGAAGCAGCGAATTTCCGTCCAGCATTTGGGTAACGGCGATGGCCTGCTTTTGTCTTGTTGCCAACAGGGAGGGCAGCTTTTTCAACTGTTCAATACCGATGGCGGCCTGCAATTCTGTCATGCGGTAGTTCTGCCCAATCATATTATCCAGACCCACCGGTTCATCATCTGTTACAATGACTTCGGCGTGGTTCCTGATTAATTGCATGCGCCGGGCGAGGCGATCATCATTTGTGACCGCAACACCACCTTCACCGCAGTGAATATGTTTATGATAATTCAGGCTGTAGACGCCAATATGGCCCAGCGTGCCCGCCATGCGCCCGTTCAGCAGGGCGCCGGGCGCTTGTGCCGCGTCTTCAATCACCACAAGGTTATGTTCGCCCGCAATTTTCATGAGTTCTTCAAAAGCCGCCGGATGGCCGAATATATCAACGGCAATAATGGCACGGGTTTTGGGGGTGATCAGTGCGCGAACGGCTGCAGGGTCAATGCAGAAGGTATCCGGATCAATATCTGCAAACACCGGGATGGCACCCCATACTAGGGCCGCCGTAGCAGAAGCGGTCATGGTGTAAGGCGTGACAATAACCTGATCACCGGGCTCCACGCCGGCAGCGCCAAGGGCCGCATACAGGGCTGAAGACGCCGAATTCATCGAAACGGCATGCGTCACCCTGAAATAGTCCTGCCAGTTGCTTTCAAACTCGCGCACCTGTTTGCCACCCAGAAAATGAGGTCCTGGACCGGCAATAAAGTCGGAAAGTACCCCCTCATCCATCACTTGCATCACACGTTTCTTTTCTTCATCTCCCATAGGTTGATAAACGGGAAACGGACTGGTTCGGACGGGTTCACCGCCTAAAATCGCCAACTCAGACATTCGATTTTAACTCCGACGAGGCGGGGGCGGCTGATGTCAGGTCCTGAAGCGGGGCCTGATGAGGGCGCGCCAGCGCATAGGTGATTTCAAGGGCGCGAACGGCGTCATGCCCGCTGCAACGCGGCGCTTTTCGTTCGCCATGCAAACAGGCCACCATGTCTTCGACTGCATGCAGGGTTGTATTTGCCATTTTTTGGGACAGAATTTCGGGGTCTCCCAATTCCTGATACCCGGGATAATGGGCATCGGGCACAACATGCCATCGCGTGATCAGATTACCGTTGCGTTCCAGCCGGATACGGCCCTGGGTACCAATAATATCCAGTTCGAAAAAATTGAAGGAATGGGCGTCACAACCGCGCAGGGTGGCGTGAATGCCGTCGCCGAGAATGAGGTCTGCATCGACTGTGATGCCGGCCAGCGTGTCACCTGAGAGCCGACGATGATCAGCACGACCAACTTCGCCAAAGAACCAGCGTAACATATCGACCATATGGCCGCCGTTATGCACTATGCCTTTTGTATAATAGCCGGTTACCTGCTGAATGATACCCAGTTCACCACGGTCAAGAATGGCTTTCACGCGGGCATGACCAGCATCATAGCGGCGGCTGTAATTTACACCGAGCAGGATGTTGGCGTCCTGCGCCCTGCGCACCAGATCAATGGCGGGCCGGGTGTCCAGCGCAATCGGCTTTTCGCACAGGACAGCCTTCACAGACGGACAATTCAAGGCAAGCTCAAGATGTGCCGCATGATCTTCATCAGGGGAACAAATACTCAGGATTTCCGGCCTGACCTCGTGCAGCATCCTGGCAACTTCGGTGTAGCCCGCGTCAATGCGCCAGTGGGCTGTCGCTTCGCTCAGGCGGTCGGGGTTGCTGTCGCACAAGGCAACAAGCATCGTGTCGGGGCATTCCTTGTATGCGGCAGCATGGCTGAAGATATTGCCGCTTCGCACCGTTTCGTTAAACCGGCTGCCAATAAAGCCACAACCGATAACGGCTGCCTTGCAGGGACTAGCTTCGGTCGACATTTGCCAGATACTCCCTGCGCAGGATGCTCATGCGGATAGCATCGTAATAACGCCCGTTGCGATAAATTTCATCCCGTAAAATGCCTTCGCGTACAAATCCGGATTTTTCATAGCTTTTTAAGGCCGCGACATTAATCTCGTTGACGCCAAGCCAGACCTTGTTGAAGTTCAGGCGATCAAAGGCGTAGCTGATCATCAGATTGGCTGCTTCCGTTCCCAGCCCCTTGCCACGGAAGGCATTGTGGCCCAGAAAAATCCGATACTCGGCGCTCAGCGCGATACGATCAATGCGGTACAGGCCGACATTTCCAATATAGGTGTCATTCTCGCGTGCAATGACCGCCATGACGGTTTCGTCGGTGGCGGCCTGAATGGAATCATAGGATTTTTCAATAGTCTGCTGTGTAGCGGGCAGGGCGCCAAGCAACATGAAATGCGTTGCATCATCGTCGTTCACCCATTGCATCATCGCATGGCAATAGGCGTCGCGGTCAAGAGGCTGCAGATAGACGTGCTTTCCTTTCAGAAAACGAATGGTCATGATGCGGCTCTCAACCTCTGTTCCGACTCCCAGGCGGCCCGGGCTTGCTGAATGCCACGGTCTCCATCGTGATGGACCTGTATGTGATGGGCGTTCAGACCTTCAAGGTCGGGACGACGGGCGAGAAGGTTCAAGGTGTCAATCATCCGAAATACCCGGTCCGGCCGATCAATACCTGCATAAATCTGGCGTACAAACTCAAGATCCTCAGGATAATCGACGGTCCAGCGAAGCGAGGACAGGTCCTGATCATAGGCCAGATTCTGCACTTTAAAGTTCATACTGCTGTCGGTGAAATTCAGCGTGAACCATTCGCGTTTGAACGGGTCGGATATTTCATCATGCTGGCGCTTGAGTGCGGCCATTGAAAAAAGCTCGACATCCAGACCATGTGGATAGGATGGCGGGCGATTATTCGCCAAAAAGTCGATCTCTTCGGGCTGGGCCAGATAGTGCGATACCATCCTGTCGACAACGTCGGGGTCAACCAGTGGACAGTCGCCGGTAATGCGCACAAGTGCATCGGCACCATAGGCAAGACCTGACTGATAAAACCGGTCCACAAGGTCTGCCTCGCTGCCTGCATAACAGGGGATGCCCTCAGCTTCGCAAATATCGACAATCGGCCTGTTCTCCGGCGTATCAGCCGTGGCAACGATCACTTCATTCAGTTGTTCCGAGGCGCGCAGGCGCCGCACCAGATGCCAAAGCATCGGTTTCGTGCCAACCGGTGCCAGAACCTTTTTAGGCAATCGTGTGGAGCCGAGCCTTGCCTGAATTACACCAACAATCCGTGTCATTTTTTTCCCTTTTTATTTGCCCGTTCAGCCAGACGGTCAGCAACTGACGGCATCAGGCTTTCCCACTTTTTACTTAAATCCGCTTGCATGAAGGATGCTTTTGGATGAAACGGTGCCCCGTCTGTGCCCAGCGACCACCAGGGTTTGTACCGGATCAGCCACCAGACCTCGACACCAACAGCAAGGGCAATCGTACCCGGTGTTGATGTTGGCCCGATCACCAGATCAAGGCATTTGGTCAGGGCTGCGGTGTCGTCAATATTGTTGCGCAAATCCAGGTCATCCCAGTCATGGATGGTGACTCCGAACCTGTCTTTCGCAATGGCACGTTCTTCACTGCATTCGTCATACTGAAGGTTGACAAAATCCACACCGGGCAATTTAAACAGCGGTGCCCATTGCTCAATCGTGGTGTAGAGCTTGTTACGATCGGCATTCCGAACACCTGAGCGCCACGAAATGCCGACTTTGAGATTGGGACCCAGGGCCGCCAGCTTTTTCTGCCAGAAAGTGACACGCTTGGGGTCAGGTTTTAGATGCCCGTCATCATAATGCGGGATATTTTCTGCGTCCTGCCACAGGTATTTGGGCAGGCTGCCAATTTCTATTGCCACATCAGCGGGTGTGAAGTCGTCTCTGGCAGGTCCCTGAATATGCGGCAGCGTGCGATAACGGTAATTATCCTGGAACTTGTCCACATAGGGGCTGATGCATGCGTCCGGGAAGCTGCGTTTGTAAAGCGACACCAGACGCGGGTCACACCCGATATAAAGCTGTTTTGCGCGCTCCTGCATGACAGGAATATTCAAGGCGAACAGAATTTCATCGCCCAGTCCCTGTTCCGGCCCGATAAGCAGGCGCTTGTTTGAAATGTCGCTGCCATCCCATTTTGGCAATCCGTGCGTGTAAAGCACGGAGCCGTGACGTCTGCTGTGCTGGCGCCATTCATATTCTTCCCAGCCGCGCTTCAATTGGCCCAGGGCCAGCAGCGATGTGCCCAGGCCCATATGTGCGTAATAACCATCCGGCTCTACGGCTATTGCTTCCTCGGCATATTTTACAGACTTTTCATATTCGCCCATATTGGCATGTGCCAGAGACAGATTGTTCAACAGGCTAAAGTTGCGGGAGTTTAATTTGTATGACTCCTGATAAAAGGGCATGGAGGTCTCGTAACCGTCGCGGCTGGAAACCAGACTGCCAAGGGTATTCCACATCATGGCAGATTCGGGAAAGACCGGCAGAATGTCCTGTAACAGGGCGATAGCTTCGTTGTGGCGTTCCTGTTTTCCCAACGCACTTGCCAGATTGTTATATCCGACGGGTTCGCGCGGGCACTGTTCTATATAATGGCTGAAAATCTTCTCGGCGATATCAAACATGTGCATTTCAAGCGCCATATCGCCCAGCACGGCAAGAATTTCGGGTTGGGCACCGTTGATCGCCAGTGCATGCTCAAGAACTTCAATTGCCTTGTGCCGGACACCAAGCCTCGCCAGAACATGGCTGACAGTAATCAGCAGTTCGACGTTCTCGGGAACCAGATTCCATGCAGCAACGAAATATTTCGCAGCGTTGGGCATGTCGTTCCTGTCGTAAAACTTGCGACCTTTGTAGACAAGACGGCGAGCTTCCGGCGTGATTTTGCTTTGGCTTCCTGTACGTCTCTTCCCAGTAATGGAAGGCGCGGGTGCCTTTTTATTTAATGCTGTTCTGGCCATGGCAGGATAGATGTTCCCAAAGAATAAGTGGTTTGATCTGCCTGATAAAAGCACCTCCATGGTTAAGAAATCGCTAATAACTGCCTGAAATGCATCGACAAACTTTTTATATCATCTTGCTGGCGCTTGCTTTCCGGGGCTTTTGGAGAATTTGATTAAAAATAATTCGACATAATCATAAAAGTTTGCCGAATTTTTAGAGCTTGTTAACGATGTCCAGACAGAATGCAGATTGAATATGGGGTAAATTTGTTACTGCCCTGAACACTGGCAAGACCCCTGGAGGGCTAAATGGCTTTAAAACTGTCACTCAAACCGGGCGAAAAATTCGTTGTGAATGGGGCGGTGATCGCGAATGGAGATCGGCGCACCAGCCTGATTATTCAGAACAAGGTGTCGATCTTGCGCGAAAAAGATATTTTACCCGAGGATCAGGTGACAACACCGGTCAAGCGAGTCTATTTCCCGATCATGCTGATGTATATGGATCCTGAAGGAAGCGATAAATATTATCAGGAGTTTGTTGTTCGCATGACGGAACTGATGGGCGTGGTCAGTGATCCGGAAGCAAAAGTCAGATGTGTTGAAGTCAGTGCTGCCGTTATGAAGCAGAATTATTATCAGGCTTTGATGGCGTGCAGGAAACTGTTTGCGTTTGAAGAAGAGAGGTTGATGAATGTCTCTTGATGCTTATCGTCAGGCCCAGGTGGCAAGCGAATCCCCGCGGGAAACAGAATACAGACTGTTTGCCCAGGTTACACGTTCCTTGATGGCTGCCGGTGAGAGCGGCAAACGGGATCATGCATTTTTTGATGCGCTCGACTGGAATCGGCAAATGTGGTCGACATTTTCCAGTGATTGTGGCGCGAAAGGCAATCAGTTGCCCGATACGTTACGGGCACAGATTATTTCGATATCGATCTGGGTTAGCAAATACAGTTCGGAAGTTGCGCGCAACAAGGCGCCAATGGATGCACTGATAGATGTGAACCGGGCAATTATGGAAGGGCTGGCTATGCAGCCGCAAATCGCAGAGGCAAATGAGAACTGAACAGTTGAGATAGAAGAACAGCTTTACAGACGTTTCACATAGCGTTTCATGACAGGCTTCACTTGAGGTAGTCGGCAATTTTTGCCGGAATTTACTGTGTGCTGTCGGCAATTTTTGCCGATGCGGCAACATTTGCCTATGCGTTTTTCGCAACTCGGCATGTTGTCATTCGCTTATATTTCATTACGTATCAAATGATTAGATGACATTTGCTTCAAGGGAAGGGCAAATGGCACAAGAGTTGCTGATCTGGTCGTCGGGCAAAATGCCCAGGAGCAAAATGCTCTGAACAACCAGAAAGGAGCTCTACAACATGGCTTTTTCAGTAAATACCAACTCCGGTGCGCTGATTGCGCTTCAGAACCTTAATAACACCAGCCAGCAGTTGAACACGGTCCAGAACCGTATCAACACGGGTCTTGCCGTTTCAAGCGCCAAGGACAATGCTGCTGTTTTCGCTATTGCCCAGAACCTGCGGGCCGATCTTGGCGGTCTGGGTGCCGTGAAGCAGAGTCTGGACCGTGCAACCGGTGCAGCTGATGTGGCACTGGCGGCAGGTGAGGCAGTTGCCGACTTGCTGGTTCAGTTGAAGGAAAAGGCTGTTGCCGCAAAGGATCCGGGTGCGGATGCTGCGACAAAGACAGCTTTGAACAACGACTTTATCCAGCTGCGTGACCAGATCACCTCAATCGTGTCGAATGCTGAATTCAACGGCCTGAATGTCGTTAAAAACGGCGGTGACGCTATTGTGGGTATCACCAACGATACGGGTTCACAGACGATTACGGTTGCTGCACAGGATCTGTCTTTGACAGGTACGAACATTACAATCACTGCAGCTACGACAATCACGACGTCGGCTCTGGCTTCTGCCGCTGTTGATTCTCTTGAAACATCAATCACCAACGTCAACGCGGCTCTGTCGCGGTTGGGTTCGGGTGCCAAGCGTATCGAACTTCAGCAGAACTTCGTCAGCAAGCTGTCTGATGCCATCGAAACAGGTATTGGTAATCTTGTGGATGCGGATCTGGCCAAGGAAAGTGCCCAGTTGCAGTCGTTGCAGGTGAAGCAGCAGCTGGGTCTTCAGGCCTTGTCGATTGCCAATCAGGCACCAGGTACAGTGCTGTCACTGTTCCGTTAATATAAGGACATTTTATAAAAGCCCGTCTTTTATAAAAATCCAACGCCTGAAGCCCGGACCTCTGGTCCGGGCTTTTCGCATTTTCAAAGTCGCTTTAATCGGTTCGTGACTGGGCAAATATTGCCGGACCGGGCAAATATTGCCGGGCTATTTTTGCCGGGTTGGCAGGGTTTGCCGACCGGTAGGCACATCTTGCCGATCAGAAATATATCGTAAATAACAATAATTTCAATGACTTATGGAATATTTTGTCCTGGGTAGGAAAAATTGGCACGGTGCTTGCTGATAGGGAAGCACGGCAAAACGCCGCAGAGCAAAATGCTCGTGAGTAAATCCAGAAAGGGAATTATATACTATGGCTTTTTCAGTTAATACCAATCCAGGCGCCCTCGTCGCACTTCAGAACCTCAATAGCACCAGCCAGCAGTTGAACACGGTTCAGAACCGTATCAACACAGGTCTTGCCGTTTCAAGCGCCAAGGACAATGCTGCTGTTTTCGCAATTGCACAGAATTTGCGCGCTGATCTTGGCGGTCTGGGTGCCGTGAAGCAGAGTCTGGACCGTGCAACCGGTGCAGCTGATGTGGCACTGGCGGCAGGTGAGGCGGTTGCCGATCTGCTGGTTCAGTTGAAGGAAAAGGCTGTTGCCGCAAAGGATCCGGGTGCGGATGCTGCGACAAAGACAGCTTTGAACAACGACTTTATCCAGCTGCGTGACCAGATCAGTTCGATCGTGTCGAATGCTGAATTCAACGGTCTGAACACCGTTAAAAACGGTGGTGACGCTATTGTCGGTATTACCAACGATACGGGTTCACAGACAATCACGATCGCTGCACAGGATCTGTCTCTGACAGGTGCGAACGTCACAATCACTGCAGCTACGGCAATCACGACGTCGGCTCTGGCTTCTGCGGCTGTTGATGCGCTTGAAACATCGATCACCAATGTGAACGCGGCACTGTCGCGGTTGGGTTCGGGTGCCAAGCGTCTGGAACTGCAGCAGAACTTTATCGCCAAACTGTCAGATACCATCGAAACAGGTATTGGCAAGCTTGTTGACGCCGATCTGGCGAAGGAAAGCGCCAAGTTGCAGTCCTTGCAGGTGAAGCAGCAGCTGGGTCTTCAGGCCTTGTCGATTGCCAATCAGGCACCGGCAGCCGTGACTTCGCTCTTCAGGTAATCGTGGTTTGGTGGGGCTGTCACTTGCAGCCTCACCTTTTCCTGCCAGGCAAACAGGGTATTGAACTGAAAAGAAGGATTGCGATCGAGAAATTTAAACCAGTATTGGCAGCATATCTTGTATAATGAGTGTTGCTGATTGTTCCGGAAGGGGCAGACGAGATGAATGATATAAATATAAAACCTGCAAGTCCGGCCGATTCTATCGGCTTTTCTGCGTTGGAAAAGACGTCGCGGAAAGGACCGGCGGAAAATCTCAAGCCTCAGGAAAAACAAATTGCCCAAGCTGACGACGGCGACGTTTTTGTGCCCGGAGAACCTCTCGAGAAAATTGCGGCAATTCTTGACAAATTTGTGCCGGAAGCACTTCCCAATACACGTCTTAGAATTGATCAGGATAATACCACGGGCATGTTTCTGTATCAGTCCATAGACAAGCACTCCGGCGAGGTTGTCGGGCAGTGGCCCTCTGATGAAATTGTCCGCTTTATTTCCTTTTACAGGGAAAAAGAAGGCGTCGTCATAGATAAATCAATCTGAGCCCTGTGCGCGACATTTCCGTTTATAATTTTTCCTGAATCGGATAGCCTTTTGCCATGAACAGGCAGACAGGAAAGCCGGTATGACTAATTCAAAAAACAAGCGCCGGATTATTTGCGTATCACAGGCGCGCATGACCTCGACCCGACTGCCGGGCAAGGTATTGATGCCTGTTCTGGGTGAACCTCTTCTTTATTATCATCTTTCACGCCTTCAAAGATCAAAGCTGATAGACCAGCTTGTGGTCGCCACCACCGTGAACGCGACCGATGATCCGATTGACAGATATTGCAGGTCTTTGGGCGTGCCGGTTTTTAGAGGTGATGAGGCGGATGTCCTCTCGCGATATGATGGCGCGGTCAAGGAACTGGGTGAGGGGGCGGATGTTGTGATCCGTGTGACCTCTGATTGCCCGTTGATTGACCCTGAAGTGGTGGACGATCTGGCCGCCATGTTTATAAACGCAAATCCTGCACTGGACTATGCTGCGATTGATGGTACCCGGTTTCCGCACGGGCTGGACGCAGAAATATTTCGTCGTGCCTGTCTGGAAGAGGCCATGAGCAAAGCGATTGATCCGGCAGAGCGGGAGCATGTAACGCCCTACATTTATCGGCGGCCCGGACGTTTTATATGTGGTTCCCACACCATGCAGGAAGATCATCACGACAATCGCTGGTGTGTAGATGAGCCGGCGGACCTGACGCTGGTCAGCAAGATTATCGAGGAACTTTATCCCGAAAACCCGAATTTTGGCTGGCGCGATTGTGTCAGAATACTTGATGATAATCCGGCCTGGCGCGCACTGAACGCAAAAGTCGAACAGAAGCAGTCTGCCGATCTTCTTCTGCGCAGTGGGGCCAAGACGGATTGAAGAGCTGGGTTGAAATTTATTTTTTGCGGAAAACCCACCATGTCAGATCACCGATGCCGGTGACCTTGTGCCATAGAAAGCCATAGTCAACCAGTTCAATATCGGGGAAGTTATCCAGCCAGAAAGCGCCGAAGTCGCGTTTGAACAGCAGGCCGTCGTGACCGCGATAATTCTTCGATTCCGGTTCTGTCGCAAAATATTCACGGCACACAATATATTTGCTGGAAACACGGTGTATTTCCGAACAGGCTTTTTTCAGATCTTCCGGGGCAATGTGGATAAGCACGGCTGATGTAAAGGCCATATCTACGGCACCGTCGGCCAAAGGAATGTCAAAGGCAGTTGAGCCAAAAGTATTCTCCGGCTTGATGAAATTCTCGCCGGACAGTTTTTTACGCGCGATGTCATTCGGCTCGACCGCATAAAGCTCCGCGTTGGAAATATGGCTGATTGCGTTCAGGTTGTGACCGATATTTGCACCAACTTCCAAAACAGATTTTAACGGTGCGTGGGGCATGCAATCAAAAATCCTTGACCAGCCGATAATCTGGTTTTTCAGGTTTGCCACATCCGTGTCATTGCGTTCTATGTATTTGGAGCCGAATTCACCGGTCCATGCCGCCAACTGCTGTGTCACTCTTTTCTCTCCTTGAATTTAACGATTTACGTCCGTGTTCATCATTTATTAGGGATAATTTTATTAATTTCTTAATCAGTAATGGAAGAAACTTACTTTTAGCTTAACGGATCATATTGATTTTGAGGTGCAGACAGCGCCGGAGGACAAGAAGTGGCCAGCAAGAAAAGTGCGAAGAAAAACAAGAGTGCGTTGAGGAATTTTGGCGGCAATCCTGATTTCCTGGATGGCGCGAGTATATTGGTAACCGGCGGGACCGGCTCTTTCGGCAAACAGTTTATCAAGACGATACTGGAACGCGCGAATCCGCGTCGGGTTGCTGTTTTTTCACGAGACGAGCTAAAACAGTATGAAATGGCGCAAGCCTATGCCAATCATCCTCATCTGGATAAATTACGTTTCTTCATTGGCGACGTCCGTGACAAAAACCGGCTGGAAATGGCCATGCGGGAAGTTGACTATGTCATTCATGCCGCGGCCATGAAGCATGTACCAATTGCAGAATATAATCCCTTTGAATGCATTCATACCAATGTGCTGGGTGCACAGAATGTGGTTGAAGCGGCTCTGGCCTGCGGTGTTAAAAAGGTTTTGGCGCTGTCCACGGACAAGGCGGCCAACCCGATCAATCTTTACGGGGCCAGCAAACTGGCGTCTGACAAGATTTTTGTCGCGGCCAACAATTTGCGGGGCAACCGGAAGTTCGAATCATCGGTTGTGCGCTACGGCAATGTGCTGGGGTCTCGCGGCAGTGTTATTCCTTTCTTCAGGAAGCTGGCCGCCGAGAATGCGGACCATCTGCCCATAACCGACATGCGCATGACCCGTTTCTGGATTACGCTGGATCAGGGGGTGGATTTTGTTATTTCATCGCTGGAAACCATGAAGGGCGGCGAAATTTTTGTGCCGAAGCTACCCAGTATGAAAATGACGGATCTGGCGCGTGTTCTGGCACCGGGCATCAAGCACAAGGAAGTTGGTATTCGCCCCGGTGAAAAATTGCATGAAGTTATGGTCCCCGTTGATGACGGGCGTCATACCATAGAGCTTGAAGATCGTTATATCATAGAACCCCAGTTCAAATTCTGGTCGAACGGTTGCTACAATCGCAATGGCGCAAAGCCGGTACCGGATGAATTTGCCTATTCCAGCGACCTGAATGATGAATGGCTGGATGACGATGGCCTGAAAGAACTGCTCGCGGTTATCTGATTATTATTTTTAAAAAAACATAAAAGATTACGGGCCGGATCTCATGTGAGTTCCGGCCCGTTTTATCTTCGGGAAAGGTCTGTCAGGTCAATCCTAGTTATTGAACAGGCTCAATACGGACTGTGGTGACTGGTTGGCGATGGACAGGGCCTGAACACCAAGCTGCTGCTTCACCTGCAGGGCCTGAAGGTTGGCGCTTTCCTTGGCCAGATCGGCATCAACCAGATTACCAATACCGACTTCAATGGCGTCAGACAGCTTGTCGGCGAACGCGCGCTGTGTTTCCAGCGACTTGGCACCGGAGCCCAGACGGGTCAGGACCGCGTTCACATTATCAATCGAGGCCACCAGATCAGTCACCGCCTGTGCCGCCAGGGCACTTGTGGTAATGCTTTGTGAGGCTGTAATATCAACATTGCCGCCACCCAGTGTCAGGTTCTGGTGGGCAATAGAGATTGTTTGGGTGGCATCCGGGTTGGTGATGGCGACCACAGTATCGGTGCCGGCATCAATCAGGTTGGTGCCATTAAATTCTGCGTTGGAAACAATAATCGTAATCTGGTCGCGCAGGGCGTTAAAATCCTGTGCCAGAGCGTCGCGGCTTGTCGCGTCAAGTCCGGCATCTGCTGCAGCAACGGCTTTCTCTTTCATGTCGATCAGAAGATCTGAAATCGAGCCTGCTGCGGCCATCGCGATATCGGCGTTACTGATCGACCGATCCAGACTTTGCTTTACAGCGCTGAACCCGCTCAGGTCGGCACGCAGTTTCTGTGCAATCGAATAAACAGCCGCGTTGTCTTTGGCGGACGATATTTTCAGACCGGTATTAATTTTGGTCTGGGTGCCTTCCAACTGGCTGGTAGTCACATTCAGGTTTCTCAAAGCACTAAGAGCACTAGCGTTTGTATTAACTGAGAAGGCCATGGAAATTCTCCTTTTTCGGCGTTCTGCAAAAATAAAATCCGTCGTAACGGGCTGACCAACTATCAGCAAAAGCCGTGCCAGTTTTTATAAATTTATCTAAACTATTGTAAAACATGAATAAAATTTTATCTATTGCGGCCGCTCATATAAAATTAAGTATGGTAAAAATTGCCATACCGGGCAATATCTGCTGACCTGACCGGGAAAAAAGCGCCGCAAGAGCCTTGTTTTTTTTAATCTGTTGAGGCTCAATCGGCGAACCGGGCATCATATTATGCCTTATTACGGGGACGGGCGTTTATGACAATATTGGTATTTGGGGGCAGCGGCATGTTGGGGCAGGCACTGATTGCCCAGGCCTCGGCTCGTGGAATGGATGCTATCGGGGCCTCTCGCCACGGGTCAGACCTTGTTGTTGATATTTATCAGGCCGAAGCGGTCTTTGCGATTATAGAAGCCGCGAATCCCCGTCTGGTTATTAACTGTGCCGCAAATACCGACCTCAAGGCATGTGAAGCGGATCCCGGGCAGGCCTATATGGTGAATTGCCGCGCTGTGGCTGTTATGGCGGCGGCATGCAGGGCAAGGGATATTCCGTTCATTCATGTATCGACCGACCATTATTATGTTGGTGATGGTGCCATAAGCCATGCCGAGAATGCGCCGGTTACGCTGGTGAATGAATATGCCCGCACAAAATATGCAGGTGAGGCCATGGCGCTGGTGTGGGAGAAGGCGCTGGTGGTGCGGACCAATGTTACAGGGTTTCGCGGTTGGCGCGGGCGTCCAACCTTTATTGAATGGGGGCTGAATGTCATAAAAAGGGACGAACCTGTAACCCTGTTTGATGATGTATTTTCGTCGACAATAGATGCGGCATCCCTGTCGGCCGCAATTCTTGATTTGACGTCACTGGATCATGCTAAACGAATCCTTAATATTGCATCGCGTAATGTAGTCTCTAAGAAAGACTTTCTGTGCCGGCTGGCGCAAAAGTTGGGTAAATCACTTGATGGTGCATCTGTCGGGTCTGGTGCCGGGCTGAAACCGCCCAGAGCCAATAGCCTGGGTCTTGATGTCAGTCAGGCTGAAGCACTTCTGGGGCGGGCCTTGCCCGACACGGATCAGGTGATTGATAATCTGTTAAAGGAATACGAGACTGCAGATGCTGTATGACAGTTTAATAAAGATTGGTACCCGGGAAATCGGGCTTGATCGCCCCGCTTATTTTATTGCCGATATCGGCGCGAGCCATGACGGTGACCTGGAGCGTGCAAAGGCGCTTGTATGGCAAGCCAAAGAGGCCGGAGCTGATGCGGCAAAGTTTCAGCATTTTCTGGCAAAGGATATAGTCAGTGACGAAGGCTTCAGGGCGTTGGGCGGGCAGGTGTCTCATCAGGCGGGCTGGAAAAAATCTGTCTATCAGGTTTACGAACAATATGAAGCGCCACGCGACTGGACCCCGCACCTGATCGAAACCTGCAAGGCCGCCGATATCGATTTCATGACCACGCCGTATGATTTTGCTGCCATCGACATATTTGCCAAAGTGGTGCCGGCATTCAAGGTGGGCTCCGGCGACATTACCTGGACAGATGCTGTGGCGCATATTGCCAAAAAAGGCAAGCCGGTCTTCCTTGCAACAGGAGCGTCTTCCATGTCGGATGTCGAGCGGGCGGTAGAGGCTGTTCTCGCGCACAACAGACAGATTGTGCTGATGCAGTGCAACACCAACTATACCGGCGACCTTGAGAATTTTCGATATGTTAACCTGAATGTACTGAAAGCGTATGCCCTGCGGTATCCTGATATGGTACTGGGGCTTTCCGATCATACTCCCGGCCATGCCACGGTACTTGGTGCCGTTGCACTGGGGGCGCGAATTATCGAAAAGCATTTTACCGATGATAATAATCGGGAAGGGCCGGATCATCCTTTCTCCATGACACCCCAAAGCTGGGCGGAAATGGTATATCGTTCGCGAGAACTGGAAGCCGCGCTGGGCGACGGGATCAAGCGTATCGAAGAGAATGAAAAACAAACAGCTATCGTACAGCGCCGGTGCCTGCGGCTTACGCGGGATGTGAAGGCCGGTGACGTGCTGACAGCAGAAGACTTGAAAGCCCTGCGTCCGGCACCGGAAGGCGCGCTTGCGCCCTATGAGACAGATAAAATTACAGGGCAGCTGATGACCGTTGACCGCCTCCGGGGCGATGCCCTGACGCTTGCCGATATAAGGATGTAAGCCATGCTGGAAGGTGAACTGACCGGGCTGCGGGCTATTGAAAGTGATGATCTGCCGCAATTGCTGGAATGGCGCAACAAGCCCCGCTTCAGGCGATATTTTCGTGAAAATCGCGAGTTGGGCATGAACCAGCAGCAGATGTGGTACGACAAGGTCGTGCTGGGCGATCCGGCCGTGCGCATGTTTGCCATTCAGGAACTGGCAACGGGCAGCCTGATTGGGGCTGCGGGCCTTTGTTATATCAACTGGGTTGATCGCAATGCGGATTTCTCGATTTATATTGGCAAGGATGACCTTTATATTGATGGAGAACTTGCCCCGGATGCTGGCCGTACGTTGCTGAAGTATGGTTTTGAAGAATTGGGATTGCACCGGATATGGGCCGAAATATACGGCTTCGATGAACCCAAGCAGAAATTATTTGCCACGCTTGGCTTTACGCTGGACGGCCGCCATCGTGAAACCCACTGGAGCGAGGGCGAATGGCATGACAGCCTGTTTTATGGTATACTGAGGAAAGAGCGGGTTTAACACCGCTTCTTCCGTCTGCGCCCTGCAGACAGATATGCTTGGTGGAGCCTGACATGTTCAGTAATCCTTCTCTCATCACCCGTGTTGCCATCGGCAAGCTGATCGGCCTTGCCTGCGGTGTTGCAGCGTTTATATTCGTGCCCTGTTTTTTGCCTGATGCTGGCGGCCTGTTACGCTGGGGCCTTCTGCTCTGGTATATAACATTCGGTGCAATCATAGGCGTGATGGGTGTGTTTACATCCAACCCCGTGATTAATTTACCTCTGCCCTGGTGGTTCCGGGGCTCTTTGCTGGGGGCATGGCTTAATTTTGTGCTGGTCTTCTTTGCCTATGACCAGATGCATCTGATGATGCTGTCCCTGTTCGGGCAGGACGGCGTTCTGACATCGCCTTTCTGGTTCGTGCTGGAAGGCGCCATTATCGGGTTTGTAATGGACTATCTGGCCACACGCTTTGGCGGCGAGGGGCCGGATACCACAACTATTCCTAGATAATCTGGTTTAAGGACAGTGATGTCGGTGCTTTGTGCGGGCTTGGGGCAAGGGCTGCGTTGCCGCCATAATTCTGTACAGGGTTGGCGCGTTTTGACACTTCATCGCCAATTGCCTTGACCATGCTTTCGGTAACAGTCCGCAGGCGCACCAGAATGCGCTTGTGCTTGTCAAGCGCCACGTGAAAGGTTCTGGTCTCCTGTTTGAGCTGGCGCAGCAATGGCGCGTCGGGTAAGGATTCCAGACCACCACGCTTCTTGATAGCCATGATTTCACTTTCATAGGCAGCGTTCAACCGGCCCTTTTCTTCTGCCAATGCGGCGGCTTCACCCGGGCGTCGTGTCTCCAAAAACCTGTTTTCTTCCAGAATGACGCTTGTCAGCTGCTGCGTCACCGAGATCAGCGATGCGAGTGGAGACGAACTGTTTTCATGTGACGTCATTTCAAACCTCCTGCATCTTCAATATTTCCTTGTACAGGGTGTCAGCCACCCCGATACCGCCGTTTCGGGTAATATGCTTGCCATATTCTTCGTTCATCATGCCGCGAAATATTTCTTCTGTCTGACCACCGCCAAAGGGCCCGTCAGGATCGGCACCTGTCGGCATGCTGTTCAGCAACTGGGCAATGAACATGGCTTCGAACGATTCCGCTGACTTGCGGATTGCCTGATCTTCAGCCGGCTTGTTCAGATTGTTCAGGGATTTCTGAACATTGCCTGATTGTACCTGAATAATATTCAAATCCATTACATCACCTCGATATCGGCTTGCAGGGCACCTGCAGCTTTTAAAGATTGAAGGATTGCCATCATATCGCGCGGACCAACGCCCAGAGCATTGAGACCATCGACAAGACTTTGCAGGGTCACGCCACTTTTAAGGACAGTAAGTTTTTTGCCTTCATCCTGTTCGATCCCGATTTCTGTCCGTGGAACTTCCACTGTTTCGCCCTGTTCGGCGAAGGGAGCAGGCTGGGATACCTGGGGTGTTTCCGTGATGGAAATTGTCAGGTTGCCCTGCGCAATTGCGGCTTCACTGACGCGAACTTCACTACCGATCACGATAACCCCGGACCGTTCATTGATGACAACACGGGCACGCTGATCCGGCGAGATGGTAAGTTGCTCGATGGATGTAAGCAGGCCCACCATATTTTGCCCGGAGCCAGGCAGGTTGTTGACAACAACGGTTGCAGGGTCCAGCGGACTGGCAATCGTCACGCCGACATACTGGTTAATCGTGTTGGCAATTCTTGTCGCTGTCGTAAAATCCGGGCTGTGGAGCTGCAAACGAACACGCGGCTGGCTGGCGAGATCGTAAAATATTTCCCGCTCGACGATGGCACCGTTTGGAATGCGACCTGTCGTAGGGACACCTTTTGTAACGGATGCGGCATCGCCTGCGGCCGTAAAGCCATTAATTTGCACCGGGCCCTGAGATACGGCATAGGCTTCGCCATCCGCACCCAAAAGAGGCGTGACCAGCAATGTGCCGCCATTCAGGTCAGAAGCGTCACCCATTGAACTGATGGTAACATCGATTCGGGAACCGTTGTGGGCAAAAGCGGGCAGGTTGGCGGTGACCATAACGGCTGCGACGTTACGGGTCTTCATGTCGGCCTCCCGCGTGTTGACGCCGAGACGCTCAAGCATGGATTCCAGACTTTGCTTGGTGAAGGGTGAATTGCGCAGGCCATCGCCTGTACCATCAAGACCAACGACCAGACCGTATCCTACCAGCATATTGTCCCGCACACCCTCAAAAGCCACAATGTCCTTGATTCGGGAATTGGCAAATGAAGGAGCACCTGTCAGCACAACAAGCGCCAGTGATAACAGCATCAAGGCAATAACATGCCTTGCACCTGCAGCCACCAATACCTGGACAGGGCCTTTAGGGAGACGAATGGTTCGGTTCGAAGAATACTGACGATGCATTTTGCTCGCTCTGCCTTTATACTTTCAAAATCTGGTTCGGGCACTTCTTGCGCCCATGACATGAACTCGAAGACAGATATGCGAAAAGCGTGCCACTTTGGCGAATTGTTGATAATTGGCATTTTTCCGGTGTTTTTTGCTTAGGACAAAAATATAAAATGGTATTGTCAGCAAATATTACCGGGCCATGTCGGTTTATTGCGGCAAGTTTTGCCGGAATTGCCTTATGCTTTACAAGTTGTTAACAAAACTGGTCCACATTGGGCACACAGGCGACAGGATCGTAATAAAGTAATAGCGCGAACAGCGGTGAGTGGCATGAGAGTAAACAACCTGGGGCAGGTATCAACCAGCCGGGTCAAATCTAAAAAAGCCGGAGGCGGGGGGTTCGTAGACTCACTGGATACCGGAGAGGCAGACGCCGCAGGTGCAACATCTGCTGTGGCAAATGCCGGTCCTGTTTCGACGGTGAGCGCCTTGCTCAGTCTTCAGGAGGTGCCCGATTCCACAGAGGGGCGATCTCGTGGTCTGGCACGTGCAGAAGACATGCTCAAAGGCCTTGAAGACATTCGCAAGGGGCTGTTGACGGGCGCTATTCCACAATCGCAGCTTCGACAGCTGGAAGGCAAAATCCGTGAGCAACGCGGAAATATTCAAGACCCTCGCCTGGAGGCGATACTTGATGATGTGGAACTTCGGGTTGCCGTTGAATTGGCGAAGCTGGAACAAAATGATTTCCAGCGATAATTGCCCAATTCGATGATCAGGCGATTCATTCCTTGCCCCTTCAATATGAAACCACTATATATCGGCCAGTTTTTCTGCTGAATCTTGACGCATATCCCTGATGTGGTGTGTTAAGCATTCGGCTTAGTACTTTGTTCTTGATTAGATTTTTAATGCTGAGTCTATCTTGGGGACTCGAGTGTAGAGGTGATAAACTATGGCAGTAGATTTGCCGGCCGAGTACCGCCCGACAGCTGATGAACCATTTATGTGTGATCGTCAGACAGAGTATTTCCGCCGGAAACTAATGGCATGGCGCACAGACATCCTGAAGGAATCGCAAGAAACTTTGCAGCACCTTCAGGAAGACAGCCTGAAAGAGCCAGACATCGCAGACAGGGCCTCATCCGAGACCGACTGGTCCGTTGAGCTGAGGACACGTGATCGCCAGCGTAAACTGGTATCAAAGATTGATTCTGCCCTGGCACGCATTGATCAGGGTGAATATGGCTATTGCGAAGTGACCGGGGAACCGATCAGCCTTGAACGTCTGGATGCGCGGCCGATTGCGACCATGACGCTGGAAGCGCAAGAGCGTCACGAGCGCCAGGAAAAGGTTTACCGGGACGATTAAACACGTTCAAAGACCGTTTGTTTGAAGTTAAAGAAAAAGGCCTGTCTATTCTGGACAGGCCTTTTTCATGCTCTACGGATGGTAAACTGTAAACTGGTTGGCGCTTGATCAGAACGGGAAGATCACGTCGAACAGCTGCTGGCCATAACGGGCCTGCTGCATGTCGGTAATCTGCCCGCGCCCGCCATAAGATATACGGGCTTCAGCGATCTGCTGGTGGGCAATCCGGTTGGTTGCAGTAATATCTTCAGGGCGTACAATGCCGGTAATCTGGAGGTCACGTACTTCAAAATTGACACGCACTTCCTGGCGGCCCTGAATGATCAGGTTTCCGTTCGGCAAGACCTGTGTGACAATCGCGGCTACGGTCAGCGTGATTTCTTCGCTTCGATCAACAGAACCCGACCCTTTGTTGGAACTGGTGCTTCCACCGTCAATAATGTCTCCGGCCTTGCCCAAACCTAATGGAAAGCTTGTCAGGCCCGCATTCTCGGAACTTGACCGGCTGCGTTCGGTGGTATTGTCCACTTTGGCCTGATCAGAAATATTAATTTCAACAGTCAGAATATCGCCGACGCGGCTGGCGCGCGGGTCTTTAAAAAATGTACGATTTCCTGTGCGCCAGAGCGAGTTTGACGGCTCGATTTCCGCAGCGGGGCGGGGCATCGGCACCGGGATGGGGCGAAAGCTGTCGGCGGCGGCCGTTGCTTCCACAGTCTGAACCGGGCTCATATCCGGTGCCTTGCCGATATTCTTTATTCTGTCAACCGACCCACAGCCGCTTAAGGCAACGCTGAGTGCGATAACCGGAAGCGCGGATTTAAATGCTTTTGTAAAATTTATCACGATACTGACCTTTCTGGACTATCGGTATCCGGTTATCTGGATGCCAGGCTGAACTGGCTGCTTGTGGGCCGAATGGCAATGCTGCCGTCTGGCATGACCAGACCTTCGACGGATTGATGCGTGGAAATATTGACCAGTCTGATCATATCGCCCGAGCTGCCATGTTCCATGGCGCGCCCGGTGGCGCTTAATGTCATGGAAGGTGTCGAAACTGTCATTTGGGCAAGCGAGCCTTTTTTGACAAGAATAGGACGGCGCACATCTGTTTCGGCAATAGGGCGCCCTTCAGCCAAAGAGCGAACAGCCGTCATGCCGACAAGATCTTCTGCATCCGTGATAACGTTGCGTCTGACCTGACGGCTTGGCAGTTCGATCCAGGTGATATCACCGGCTGTAATCTCGTCGCCCCGGCGCAGGCTGGTGCGCAGCGTTGGAACGTTGACAATATCAACCACCTGACCGGTGATGCGGGTCACATTTGGCTGACCTGAAACATCCATTGCCTTGACGGAAGCGGTGAAATATCCGGTGTTGCGGTCAAAGGACAAATTATCAAAGCCGAGCTGGTCGCTACCGCCGTCATTTTTGACATAAATTTCCAGATTGCGCTGATAGAAGCGAAGGCTCTGGTCGTCCTGAATACCAACAGCGGACAAGGCAGACTGAAGATGTTCGCTGACTTCGCTTCCGGTCAGTTGACGCAAATCACCTGCATGGGCAAGGTTTCCGGCAAAGGCTATGCCGAGCGAGCCTGCAAGTGCCATCGCAGCCCATAAAGCTCTGGGCGTTTTGCCCGTTAAATATCTAGCTAATATATTCATTTCACGATCCTTTCTGGCGCGTATCCTGATTATCGCAGGTTGCTCATGGTGCTGAGCATTTCGTCAGCCGTGCTGATTACCTTGGAATTCATTTCATAGGCCCGCTGGGCCGTAATCAATGACGTGATTTCGGAAACTGCATTCACGTTTGATGTTTCGACAAAGCCCTGAACAATGCTGCCAAGACCCGGATCACCCGGCACACCTATGTTGGCGGTTCCGGAGGCTGGTGTTTCAAGAAACAGATTTTCACCGATCGCTTCAAGGCCAGCTGCGTTGGCAAAGGCGGCCAGTTCCAGCCGTCCTACATTCTGGGGCTGAATTTGGCCGGGAAGTTTGACTTCAACTTCGCCCTGGGTGTTGATGTTCACATCAAGTGATTCAAGCGGGATGGTAATACCGGGGGAGACCGGGAAGCCGTCCTGTGTGACAATTTCACCTTCCGGACTGATCTGGAAAGATCCGGCGCGGGTATAGGCATCTTCACCAGTTGGCATTTGAACCCGGAAATAACCGGCTCCGTTGATAGCCATATCGTAGGTATTGCCTGTTGCGGTCAAATTGCCCTGTTCTGTCACCCGGTAAACTGAGCCGGTCTTGACACCAACACCGACCTGAATACCCGACGGGACGACTGTCCCTGTATCAGACGATGCGGCGCCAACACGTTCAAGGTTTTGATAAAGCAGATCCTGAAATTCGGCGCGCTGGCGTTTAAAGCCGGTTGTGTTCATGTTGGCGATGTTGTTGGAGATCACCTCAACATTGAGCTGTTGGGCCAACATGCCGGTCGATGCGATACTTAGTGCTTTCATAATTCTGTTCCTGTGCTTCTATGGGAGGTAAGGGCGGGATTGAACCTGCTCTACTTCACCTCGGGAAGCTGGTTAATTGCCGCGCGTTGCAATTCATCCTGCCGCTTTAAAAGGTTGGCGATTGTCTGATATTGCCGCGATACCTGTATCATACTGGTCATTTCTTCGACCGGCTGCACGTTGGAAGCTTCCAGCATTCCCTGGACAACAGAGGAGCTGGTGTCGGGTTCAGGCACCTGATCTGTGGCGTACATGCTGTCACCGACTTTTTCCATATTCTGACCATTTTCGAACCTGACCAGTTGCAGCTTGCCAATGACACCCCGTTCGCGGGTTGAGATTGCTCCGTCTGCCGCAATAGATATGCCGGTGTCGGATGGTGTGATGGAAATAGGCGCTCCACCCGCGTCCAGAACCAGATTGCCATTTCCGGCGACCAGTTCAGAGTCAGGGGAAATCAGGAAATGTCCATTTCGGGTATAAAGCTCTTTGCCTTGCGGGTTTTGTACGACCAGAAATGCTTCGCCATTGATGGCGACGTCCAGCGGATTGCCCGTCATTTCAAGATGGCCGGCGGTCAGGTCCCTTACAATCCCGTAATCCTGCACATATGACACTTCAGATGTCTGAGGTGTTTCTGTGCCCTCCATTTCCTTGACATAGGATTCGAACAGGACTGCTTCGCGCTTAAAACCTGTTGTCGTCATATTTGCCAGATTGTTGGCAATAATATCCATCCGACGCCTGAGCGCCATTTGGTCTGATAGTCCGACGTATAGTGTTGTATCCATCTCGTGGTCCTTCTGGCCATTCGATTCATCCGTGCCCTTCCATAAGCAGGAACTGTGCCAAATATAAAAATTTAATAAAATCAATTAGTTGCTGTTTTTGAGGATCGTTCGCACCCGGGCAGAGAAGGGGAAACAGGCAAACCTTGCCGGGTAATCCTTGCCTCTAGGTGTGCGCATCCGTGTTGTTGATCATGGGGATGGCCGAAAAAAGACTTTATATAGCTCGCGCGACATCAATGACTTGTTAACTATCATTGCTTACTTTTTACAAAGAATTAGAGCGTTGGCTGCAGGATCAGGCGGCCTTCTAAAAAGTTTTAAAAATTGGGATAACCTGATGGCGAACGAACTGGATGATCTTGGTGGTGAAATTCCGGACGGTGATTTATCGGCCGGTCTGGAACAGAAAAAGCTTGGCGGGAAGAAGCTGGTGCTTTTTGTGGTGCTGCCGGTTTTGCTTTTTGGTGTGGTTGGTGCTGTCGCCTTCATGATGATGGGTGGCGAGAGCAAGGACGAGCATCAGGAAGTGGCGCAAGAGGAAATTGATGATGAACCGGTAAAGGTTATGTTTGTCGATCTGCCGGAAATTCTGGTAAATCTGAACACAGGCGGTCGCAAGACAAATTATCTCAAAATCAAGGTCGCTATTGAAGTGGATCGCCAGAGCATCGCACTTAGCCTTCAGGAAAAAATGCCCCGACTGATCGATAACTTCCAGGTTTACCTGAGAGAGCTGAGGCTGGAAGACCTGAACGGGTCTGCGGGAATGTTTCGATTGAAGGAAGAGTTGATGCAGCGCGTCAACACGTCAATTGCACCTGCACATGTTAAAGATGTGTTGTTTAAAGAAATGCTTGTTCAGTAGATCGTACAAAAATGTCAGAAAACGAAAACGCCGAAACAGAGAAACCTGATGACGATGCCATAGCTGCCGAGTGGGCGGCAATGGCTGAAGGTGGAGACGACGCTGAAGAGCCGGTGCAGGCAACGGATCGTGTTCTGGATCAGGACGAGATTGACAGCCTGCTGGGCTTTGACGGAATTGATGATGGTAATCAAAACACGTCAGGTGTTCAGGCACTGATCAACAGCGGGCTTGTGGCCTATGAGCGACTTCCCATGCTGGACATCATATTCGACCGTTTTGTGCGGATGATGTCGACGTCGCTGCGTAATTTTACATCTGACAATATTGAAGTCTCAATCGATAATACATCCTCGATCCGGTTTGGCGATTATCTGAACTCTATCCCGTTGCCCGCGATGCTGGCCGTTTTCCGGGCGGAGGAATGGGATAATTACGGCATGATGACGATCGACAGCAATTTGATTTATTCAGTTGTTGATGCCCTGTTGGGCGGTCGGCGCGGGACAGCGGCCATGCGTATTGAGGGACGCCCTTATACCACCATCGAACAAACGCTGATCGAGCGGATGATTTCGGTTATTCTGAAAGATCTCTCGGCAGCTTTTGAACCCTTAAGTCCTGTAACTTTCACGCTGGATCGTCTGGAGACTAACCCGCGATTTGCCAGTATTGCCCAGGCATCCAATGCCGCCCTCCTGATCAAGGCCCGGGCGGATATGGAAGACCGGGGCGGGCGAATGGAACTGGTCTTGCCTTATGCAACGATCGAGCCGGTGCGTGAATTGCTGCTGCAGCGCTTCATGGGAGAGAAGTTTGGACGGGACACGATTTGGGAGAGCCATTTGGCCAACGAATTGTGGGTGACGGATGTGCCGATAGAAGCCGTGCTGGATGAACAGGTTTTAACGCTTGGCGAAGTCATGAACCTGCAGGTCGGGCAAACGCTGATGCTGAATACCGAGCCAGAAGGCGAAATAGAAATGAGATGTTCGGGAGTTAAAATGATGACCGGACGCATGGGGCGTGTTGGCCGGCACGTTGCGATACAGATTGAACAGCTCACCAACAGACCGAAGCAAAAGATATGACTTTTGAACTGATAAGCAATGGCGTTGTCGCCGTCCTGCTGATTGTCATGATTGGCTACTGCATTATGCTGAACAAGCGCCTTGATGGCCTGCGGAAAAGCCATCTGGAACTGAGCAAGCTTGTTGCAACACTCAATCAGGCGTCCGAGCGGGCGCAATCCAGTGTTCAGCAGTTAAAAACCATGGGTCAGGAAGCTGAACATGCGTTAAAAATGGAAGTCGCAAAAGCCAGATCACTGGCGGACGAGCTTTCGCTGATCACAGAGGCGGGCAACAATCTGGCAGATCGCATTGAACGAGGCGTCGACCGGAACAAGTCTGCGTCAGACAAAATTGTGGGCAGTGCGGCAACAGACGAAAGCGAAGACGAAGATGACTGGTTGCTTGCCGACGACAAGCGGATGTCCAGCTCATCCGGGTCCACTGAAAAAAAGCACGTCTCGGATATTGATATCCTGAACAAACTGCGTGGCACGCGCTAAACGGAGCTATAAGGTTATGATGGCTTTCAGATTACCAAAATTTCGCCTGCTACCGGTTGTAATGGGGGCGGCAACACTGCTTCTTGGTGTGAAGTGCTTTTATTTTGTGTCAGGTGTGACCGAGATAATTGCGCCTGCCTATGCCCGGTCAATTTCAGATACAATAGACATTGAAGAATTGGCAGAGATTGCCCCGGCTTCCGGTGGTGAAGAGGGGGCCACGACGCCCGAACATGCTTCACCTGAAATGGCAGCGACGCCGGCAACGGACGCTGGAAAACAGGGTGCCTCTGCAATGGCTGATACCTTTTTGCCCGACGCATCGAACATGAGCCGCTCGGAAATCGAATTGTTGCAGGAACTGTCCGTGCGCAGAGGCGAGCTGAAGCAGCGGGAATCCGAACTGGATATTCGCGAACGGCTGTTACAGGCCACTGAAAAGGGCATTGATGCCAAGATTGCAAAACTCAAGGATATCGAGGCACAAATCAAGCAAGTGCTTGTTGTTCATAACGAACAGGAAGAAGCCCAGCTGAAAAGTCTGGTTAAAGTGTATGAAACCATGAAACCGAAAGATGCCGCCCGCATCTTTGAAAAGCTGGATATGAGCATTTTGATTGAAGTTGTCGAGCGTATGAGTGAGCGCAAGATTGCACCTGTTCTGGCCGAGATGAGTTCGGACAGTGCCAAAGCCCTGACTGTAGAGCTGGCGACACGTAAACAGATGCCGGAAATCAACATTGGCAGCTGATTGATTTAATTGTATTTTCTGCCACTTCGGGTTTAGCTTAACCGGCCTTTAACGTCTCATCCTTATTCTTGCTGGCATGTTGAGGCTGAACGTCACTTGTCGGCCTTACCGATACGGGAATATCGGGACTGGCGAGGGATGAGAAGTATGGTGCAGGGTCGGAACAACAGGGCAAACCCGGAGGATCAGTCTGAATTTGTGGCTGGGCAGTCCGGCGGGCAAGGGGCTTTTGCCGAGATGTCTGAAAATCTGGTGCAAAGCGCGAAGGATGAATTGGAGGCAATTGTTAAAGCTGCAGAAGAAGCGGCAAACAAGGTTATGGATGCCGCCGATGAAATCCAGGAAATTGTTGCCCGATCCGGTGAAGATGTCGTGCAACAGATGGCAGATGTCGCCACAAGAATATATGAAGCCTCCGGTTTTCAGGATATCACCGGCCAGCGGGTCTCCAGAGTTGTTGAGACTTTGGCGTCACTGGAAGAAAGAATAGGCCTTCTAGCGACAGGAGCAGGTAATTTCGAGCCGAAAAACCCGTCTTTGGGAAAGGGGGCAGACCCTGAAGGTTTGCTGCACGGGCCGCAATTGCCGGGTAACGCCAATGAGCAGGATGATATCGATGCCATTCTGGCGAGTTTTGATCGTTCCGCATGATCACTGACATGACAGGTACTTTCTTGAGATGGACGAGCGCGAAGCCCACATTCGGTATATTCCAGAGCAGGAGCCGGACTTAATTAAAAGTCCTGTTGGCAATGCCAACGGTGCTGACATCTTTATTTCGCTTTATCTGATCTTGCTGGCTTTTTTTGTGGTCATGAATTCCGTTTCCAATCAGGAACAGGTCAGGGCACAGGCTGTTATCGCCAGTGTGAATACAGCCTTCAAGAAAACTCATCTGGCAAAGTCCGACATGATTGATCTGGCGGCTCGCAGTCAGCTGGACGCCCCCAGTGATAAATTTTCTTCAGACGTGCAGGGCCTTTTGGCCGGCATGATCGATTTTCCGGGAAAATACCCAAGCCAGGGCGGCAATATCATTCGGGTGGATGTTCCGCCAGATACTATTTTCATCCGGCACCAGGCCAAAGTCCGGTATGATCAGTCAGCGTTTTTTGATGCCATGGCAGACTTGCTCGTCAATTCCACAGACGGTGAAGAGAGGATGATCGAAATAATTATCGGGTCTGGCAAGAATCTGCCGGACGATGAAAAAATGTGGAAAAACCTGTATGTGCGCCGGGCGGCGACCTTTGCCAAGGAATTGCAAAGCAGAGGCGTTCCCTCGCACCTGATCAGTACCGGCGTTGCGGCCATTTCGTCCGACAGGGTCTGGATGTCCTTTCTGTCCCGGACGTCAGGTGAGGCCTCACACATTGTGACCGGGGGGGGCTGATATGGATTATGAAGACCTTGCCGGCAGCGTGACAGAAAGTGCCAAGACTGAACAGGCCAATGGTGCATGGCTGATTATATTTACTGATCTGTTGTCTTTGCTCCTGACATTTTTCGTGTTGATGTTTTCCATGAATGCCGTTCAGGTGGCGGACTGGCAGGCCGTTGTGGATACACTGAGTGATCGCTTGAACACCAAACACGCGCTTATCAGCGCAAAAGAGTGGGATGGTTACGAATCCACAAAAGTTGAAGTCCCTCTTGCGCACAAGATTGAATATCTGCATACCGTCATAAACGAAAAACTGGGCAATGACCCTGTATTGAAAAACAGTCATATGCAGCTGTTAAATGACCGGTTGATCATTTCTCTGCCGTCAGACATGCTGTTTGGAAAAGGCAGCTCGATGTTCAGCAACGCGGGGGCGCAGAATACGATAGAGGAACTGGCAAATATTCTGGGTACGGTGACCAACCAGCTGGCCGTTTCGGCACATTCGGACCCACCGCCGGTCGTTGATGAAGATTTTTCTTCGAATTGGGAGCTTTCCTTGATCAGGGCAGTTGCTGTATCTAGGATCATAACCGATAGTGGGTACAGCCATCCGATCATGACGTTTGGGAATGGCGATGCGATGATCGAGGAACTGGGGTTGGGTTTGAATTTCGAACAAAAGTCGCGACTGGCACGACGCGTTGATATTATTGTAAAAGAGTCGGATGCCAGGGATCTGTCGGAATGACGGTAGCGCGCAAAGCTCATAAGCGCCGCCTTGCGGCAGCTGCGCTTGTTCTGGGTATGAGCATGTGGTCTGCGGTGTCTGTGGTTGCAAAGACACTCAATGTGCGGACCGGTGATCATCCGACCTTTAGTCGTGTGGTTTTTGACTGGACTGAGGCAGTTGAATATGACGTGCAGATTACCGATGATAAGCTAATTATCAGTTTTGATAAAGTCGCAGAACCGAAATTTGACAGTATCGTAAGCTATCCGCTGACATATCTCTCCAGCCCTGCAATCATGAATAACGAGGGGCGGCTTCAGGTTTCATTCACGATCCCCGAAGGTTCAACCCAGCGACATTTTGAGACTGATTTCAAGGTTGTTGTTGATATATCAAAAATGCAGCTTTCTACGGTGGAAAGCGATGTACCGCCCCCGCAAGTTTTAAAAAACGCCAGATCGGAGGCATTGGCAAAGCCGGCAGAGCCGTTGCCGCCGGTGGCAGCGGGGAAAGAACCGGCGCAATCATCCCTGACAACGATTGTGGTCGAGGCCGAGCCCTTGGCCAGTGGTTTGCGCCTTGAATATCCGATGAAAAATGTGGTTGGAGCGGCGGCATTTTTGCGGGATGGTTTTTTATGGGTGGTGTTTGACGCTGCGGATCAGACTTTTGATCATCGTAATGTGGAAGTTTTGCCCGGCGGACGCATCAAGAATGTCGAGGATGTGCCCAACGCGACGGCAAGTGTTATTCGCTATCGGGTCAGGGCAGGGCAGTCCCTGTTCCTGCGAAGAGCAGGAGCAAACTGGCAGATTGATCTGAAAGATACACTGACCTCACCTGCGTTGCCTGTTGAAATCGGGCTTCAGGCAGATGAAGACACCGGTCGTGATCGCATATTTATGCCAGTGACGGAAGTCGGGTCCAGAGTGGAAATTGTTGACCCGGCTGTTGGGGACAGGCTTGTCGTTGTTCCGGTTCTGGCGGCTGGCCGGGGTATCCAGACGGCCCGTCAGTTTGTTGATTTCAATGTTCTGGAGAGCGCGCAAGGTGTGGCTGTGCAGATCAAATCAGATGGGGTCAGTGTCAACCGGTACCGCAACGGCATAGTAATTGATGCGATTGAGGGGTTGGCTTTGTCGCGTTCAACCCTCGCGCAATCTTTTCAGACCCAGCCGGAAGAATTACTGGAACAGGCAGGCAGTGAAATGGCGGGGGGCAGCGATACACCCAGCCGGATCAGGCTGATTGATCTGGACGCCTGGCGGCTGGGTCCCAGAGAAAAATTTACAGACAATCTTCAAAAAATACTGCTGCGGCTTTCTCTGGCCACGGGTACGGAGCGAAATGCCGCGCGTTGGGAACTCGCGCGATATTACCTTGGGTTTGGTATGGGGGTGGATGCCCGGGGATATCTTGCCCTGATGGCCGAAGCTGACCCCAGCTTGCTGGAAAATGTGGAATACCTTGCTGTGCGAGGCGTCGCGAATATAATGTCACGACGCTACAGGGAAGCGCTGAACGACCTTGAACATACCAGCCTGAAGGACGTTCCGGATGCTGCCCTGTGGCGGACACTTGCCAACGAAAATCTGGGCAAGTGGGATGCGGCACTGGCGGATTATATGAAGGGAGCAGATGTGCTCTCGCTTTATAGCCAGCTTGATCGCGCGGATTTTCAGCTGGCGGCGGTCCGGGCTGCGCATGAACAGGGCAATGCGGAATTGATGGCCCGTGAGCTGGATATTCTGTCCAATTATGTCCTGCCGCCGGACCGTACGAGTGAAATTCAGTATCAAAAGGGCCAGATGTATAATCTGGCGGGTGATGTTGCAAGTGCCATGACGGCGTATAAAGCCGTAGTAGATGGCGGTCAGCGACGGACGTCTGCCCTGGCAAAGCTGGCGCTGACGAACTTGCAGCTTGAGGATTCCCTGATCAGCGTGACCGATGCCATTGACCGGCTGGAACGCCTGCGATTTTCATGGCGAGGTGACGCGTTTGAACTGGCCCTGCTGGACAAGCTGGGACGCCTGTATTTTGAGGCAGAGGATTACCGGACAGGTTTTGAAACATTACGGCAGGCCATAACCTATTTTGGCCAAACACCAGAGTCCCGCGAGATTTCAAAAGTGATGGTTGAGGTATTCAAGGGGCTTTACCTTGAAGGCGGGGCTGATTCAATGGCCCCGGTTTCGGCCCTGGCATTGTATTATGATTTTCGCGAATTGACCCCGCTGGGCGCAGAAGGCGACAATATGATCCGGCGTCTGGCAGACCGGCTGGTGTCGGTTGACCTTCTGGACCGGGCGGCGGAACTTCTGGAGCATCAGGTGAAATTCAGGCTTGAAGGTGTTGCCAGGGCGACAGTGGCAACACGACTTGCCATGATTTATCTGATGGATAGCAAGCCCGAAAAGGCACTGGAAATTATCCGTGCAACCCGACAGGCCGTTATGCCCGACGATGTCAATGATATGCGGCGCAAGGTTGAAGCACGCGCCCTGACCGACATAAAACAATATGAAGAAGCTCTCGTGCTGCTGGAAGGCGATAAAAGCAGGGAAGCAGAGCTGTTGCGTGCTGATATCTATTGGGGGGCGGGAGATTGGGGAAATGTTGTTGGTATCGGCAACAAACTGTTGGGTAAACGCTGGGAAAGCACGGACCCATTGTCGGCTGACGAGCGCCGACAGGTTTTACGTATGGCGCTTGCCATGTCGCTGGCGGATGATCGTTCGGGCCTGAAAACACTGCGGGAGCAATATTTGCAGCCTATGGAAGGCGGGTCTTACGAGAATGCCTTCAATGTGATTACCAGCCGGCAAGAGCGGACAACGACAGAACTTCAGGCCCTGACCAGAGACATTGCCGGGGTCAATACGCTTGAGGGCTTTATGGAATCCTATCGCGAGGAATTCAACAGCACGAAATAGGACGGGTCTTATCCTGTAAAGCTGCGAACCAGACTGCCCGCAACCAGACCCCAGCCATCCACCAGCACGAAAAAGATCAGCTTGAACGGCAGCGCGATCATAACCGGTGGCAGCATCATCATGCCCATGGACATCAGGATCGAGCTGACAACCAGATCAATAATGATAAAGGGCAGGTAGATCAGGAAGCCAATTTCAAATGCACGGCGCAACTCGCTGATCATGAAAGCCGGTACAAGCACCTGTATCGGCACATCAGACAAGTTTTCCGGTACTTCAGTATCGGAAAGGTTGATGAAAAGGGTGAGGTCTTTCTCGCGCACATTTGCCAGCATGAACTGGCGAAAGGGGGCGATTGTTTTGTCAATGGCTTCTTCCTGCGGTATTTCTTCCGCAATCAGGGGTGCCACGCCTTCCGTATAGGCCTTTTCAAAAGTGGGTGCCATGACAAAGCCGGTCAGGAACAGGGCCAGACTTATCAGGACCACGTTTGGAGGTGTTTGCATGGTGCCAAGTGCACTGCGCAGCAGTGAAAGAACAACGATCATCCGGGTAAAGGATGTTACAACAATCAGAATAGACGGTGCCAGACTAAGAACCGTCAGCAACAGCAGGAGCTGAACCACGCGGCCACTAAAGGTGCCACCCTCGCCAAGATTGACATTGAATTCCTGGGCGAAAGCCAGGTCCGGCAGTCCTGTGATAATGCATGTCAGGGCAAAAAACAGTCCGCCCAGATAATATGTAGATTGTTTGTTGCGCATCATTGCGGCGTTGATCCTTTTGACGGGCTGATTTCAGGCCCGGTATTCTTTTTGTCAGATGCATCGATCCCGCTTTCGATCAGCAGGTCTTTTTCAGTTCCAAGGAGTACAAGATGTTCAACGTTATCACGGCGAACAAGCAGAAGACGCCGGCGCGCATCGACATTATGGACTTCGGTAATAGACAGTCTTTTTGCGGAAGGGCTCCGGCCCGGTGTTACCCGAACAACCAGCCCAAAGCGCCGGGCAAGCCAGGTCAGGCCACCGATCAGGGCAAGCACAAACAGCAGGGCGGCAATAAATCGCATGTAAGCTGAAATTTCCATATGTCCGTGCTTTCTGCCTGGTTCCCTGCGCGTCTTGCTTGCTCAGCCGTTCTGGCCGTCACTATTCCATTTTTGCCGGTTCGTTGTATCAGCATCTGCTGCCGGTTCCAGCGGATCCTGCCACGACCTGTTGGCTTCGTAAACATAACTCAGAATTTCACCCACAGCTTCCAGTGCCTCAATGGGGACCGGACTGTCAAGCTCCATCGCACCCAGAACTTGCGTCAGGTCGCCGTCGCGGCGCACTTTCACCTCGTTTGCAAAGGCCAGCAGCAGCATTTTTTCGGCATTTTCACCATGGCCGATCGCTGTGACACGCGGGGTTGGGGCCGGGCCATGATCAGACTTGATCGCCACAGCAGTTTGGCGACTGGCGTCCGTGTCGGGGGTCTGGCTATTGTCCATGCTACGAGCCGTTCTGATGAAATATAGCCTTATTCTGAATATTTATGCTTAAGAAAGGATTAAGCCGCGAGATGTTTACTTTTTGTTAAATTTACAAGCACACAATGTATCGAAGTTGAGCTGAATTTATCTAAAATTTTATCAGTGCATACTTGCACCGTTAAAATAATATTTGAGTGGATAACGTCATGGACCTGAAAAGTCTGCCTATTCTTGCGGCGATACAGCAGAAGATGGAGTTTCTGAACCGGCGTCAGACCATGCTTTCGCAGAATATAGCCAATGCGAATACGCCTGGCTACAAGCCGCAAGACCTTAAGGCGCCAAACTTCGAGGGCCTGCTGAGCCAGTATAAAAATACAGGTGTAAAGCTCACGGTAACACAGGCTGGTCATATGCGGGGTGCGGGGGCCGCTGTAGCGACCAGTGCCGGGGGTGGTGGCGCTGGCGGCGGCGGTTCAAGCGCGGCAGCAGGCCATACATCTTCCAAGGATATGGCGAAAGTAAAGCCGTCTGAAGTGGCACCCAACGGTAACGGTGTGACGCTTGAGAATGAAATGGTGAAAATGACCCAGAGCCAGATCGAATACAATATGCTGCTCAATGTCTACAAGAAGCATACAGGTATGCTTTACACGGCCTTAGGCAAAGGTCGATAATTTTAATCTGAGAGGTTAGTCAATGGATCTGAATAAATCCCTGATGATTTCGGCGTCCGGCATGAAAGCGCAATCGGTCAGAATGCGCGTCATCACCGAGAATCTGGCAAACGCTGATTCTCTGGCCAAAAACCCGAATGAGGACCCTTATCGTCGCAAGAGCGTGACCTTTAAAAGTTCGCTTGATCGGGAACTGGGAGCTGAAACGGTTTCTATTGGCGACGTCACCTATGACAAATCTCCCTTCGGACGAGAGTACAGGCCAAACCATCCTTCGGCTGACAAGGACGGTTATATACAGACACCAAATGTGAACGGATTGCTTGAAGTGATGGATATGCAGCAGGCGCAGCGTACCTACGAAGCAAACCTGAAGGCGACAGATGTCAGCAAGAATATGATTATGCGGACACTTGATCTGCTTCGATAAATAATGCGAGTGCCAGTCAGTAATTAGTTGGACCAGGGAAGAGACCGATGGATTTGAAAGCTTTTGATGCCGCAAGTGCCTATGCAAAGACGGTTGCCACAGGCAATGTCGGAGGTGTTGGAAATATTGCCGGCGGGAATGACGCAGTTGGCGGTGGCGAATTCACCGACATGCTGAAGGGCATGATGAATGACGTTTCCCAGGCGACGACCGGAAGTGAGCGCACAGCAGCGCAGGCATTAAACGGCCAGGCCGGGATCATTGACGTCGTGACCGACGTGTCCAATGCCGAAATGGTCCTGAATACGGTTGTTGCTGTTCGTGACAAGGTGATCGCGGCCTACAATGATATTGTGAAGATGCCAATTTAACCTTTTGAATTGACGGGGTTGGGTGTATCGTTCACAGCCTTGTGGAAGTTCGTGCGTCCACAAATATTAACCATGAACATTAACTCTGTGGCAAGTATTTCGCGATGAACGGCACCGAAGTTATCGATGTAGCAAAAGACGCCATATTTGTGCTGCTGATTATCTCGGCACCACCGCTTGCCGTTGCGCTTGTCGTCGGTCTGATTATTTCCCTGTTCCAGGCGCTGACGCAAATTCAGGAAATGACCCTGACATTTGTTCCCAAGATTATCGCTATCTTTATAGCACTGCTGTTGTTCATGCCTTTTATCGGAGACACTCTGAACAGCTTTACGCAACGGATTGCCGAACGCATTATTGGCCTGGGGTAAGCGCATGTTTGCCAGTTATTTACCCGCTGAAATATTTGGGTTTCTACTCGTATTTTCCCGCATCGGCGCGATGATTATGCTGTTTCCGGCGCTGGGCGAGACGGCGGTGCCCGCAAATATTCGCCTCACGCTGGCACTCCTGCTTAGTCTGGTCATATATGCGCTGGTTCGTTCAAGTCTGCCGGGTATGCCTGCCAATGGCGTTGAGTTATCTTTCCTGATCGGGGGCGAGGTTGTAATCGGCCTGTTTATCGGAGGCAGTATCAGACTGCTCATGAGCGCCCTGCACGTCGGGGGAACCATTATTGCATTTCAAAGCGGTCTGGCCTCCGCCATGGCATTTGACCCTGCACAGTCGGCACAAAGCGCACTGATGGCAAGTTTTATGACACTGGTGGGAGTGGTGCTGATATTCGCCACCGACCTGCACCATTTGATGATTGCAGCGATGCGAGACAGTTATGTACTTTTTCCAGCGGGGTTGGTGCCTGAGGCCGGGGATTTTGCTGCTCTTGCAACCCGGACGGTCTCGAATGCCTTTGCGCTGGGTGTGCAGATCAGTGCCCCGTTTCTGGTCTATGGATTGCTTTTTAATATCGGGCTTGGCTTGCTGGCGCGTCTGATGCCCCAGATACAGGTATTTTTTATTGCCATGCCATTGAATATCCTGCTGGCCTTTGCAATCTTTTTGTCCATATTCTCTGCTGCCATGTTCTGGTTCATTCAGTATCTGGATGAAGCTCTCAGTCAATTCATTCTATAGGTTGGAAAAGTTGAATGGCTGAAAATCAGGACGATTCAGAAAAAACCGAAGAACCCAGCCAGAAAAAGCTGGATGAAGCGCACAAGAAAGGCGAGGTCGCCAAAAGTCAGGAAGTCCGCCACTGGTTCGTGCTGCTGGCTGTTGCGATGGCGATTATGATTTCGGGCCAGGATATTCTGAGCGGTTTCAAGATGATGTTTCGGGATATTCTGGAGCAATCCTACAGCTACAATCTGGAGGATGGCCAGCTTTTGTCGCTGGCTGGCGAACTGGTCCGGAATTCGGCCGATATATTGATGCTGCCAGCTCTTATTCTGGTAATTGGTGCCCTTACCGGCGCTGTTATCCAGCACAAGCCGATCTTTACACTGGACAGAATAAAGCCCGAGCTTAAGAAAATTTCTCTTATCGCAGGCTTTAAACGCCTGTTTTCGGCCCAGAATTTTGTTGAATTTCTGAAATCTATATCAAAATTTATCGTGGTTGGAGCTGTTGTCTTTATACTGGAATGGCCGGAACGGGGCCGTTTGCCTGATCTTGTTGCCTATACGATGAGCGATATTGTTGATCTGTCGATCACCTTGACCTTGCGGGTGCTGGGCGGCGTACTGGTTGTGATGGCCTTCATTGCAGGCATTGATTATGTTTTCCAGCGTATGAATTTCATCAAGAAAATGCGCATGAGCAAGCAGGAAATCAAGGACGAGTACAAACAAACGGAAGGTGACCCTTTTATCAAGGGGAAACTGCGGCAGATCCGCATGGAACGGTCGCGCCGCAGAATGATGGCAGCAGTGCCGGAAGCGGATGTTGTGATCACCAACCCGACGCATTATTCAATTGCCCTGAGATACGAACCGACTGAAATGGAAGCGCCCGTGGTGCTGGCAAAAGGTGTCGACGAGGTCGCTGCAAGAATTCGTGAAATTGCAAAGGAAAATAATATTCCCCTCATTGAGAATCCGCCGTTGGCACGTGCACTTTTTGCAACAGTAGAAATTGACGAAGCGGTGCCGCCAGAGCATTACCGTGCTGTGGCAGAGGTGATCAGCTATATTATGAAGTTGAAAAAAGGGAAGATAATGGAATGGCGACGTTAACACTTCCTCGCCATAGTTTTGGTAAAAGATTAAGTACCGATTGCTGATAGGCTGTTAACCGTTAGTTGCAGGTCAATTAAAATATGTCTGGTATGTCGCGTGGATAAAAACAGAGCAGGACGTCATCCCAAGTCACGTCAGTTGCTGGCACGACTGTTCCGTTCGACGGGACAGGATGATGTCGTCCCGTTTGCCTTCCTGTCAGGGTTTCTGGCTGCTGCCTTGCTGACAGGTCTTGTGCCAGTGTTTCTGGGAACGACCGGAAGCCTTGGTTCCATTCTTTTCTGGCTCTCGGGGAACATGCTGGTCGCGGCAACAATCGGCGCCGCCTTTTTTCTGTATCGGCTTTACCATCAGATATTCGCGGGGGAGCCCGAGATTATTCTGACTGCACTGGACCTTGCCCCCGAAGCAAGTGTTATTACAGACCTTTCCGGGGAAGCTGTTTATGCAAACGGGGCCTATCGGTTGATGATGGCCGTGCCGGACGGCGATATTCCATCCCCGCTTGATTTGAGCCGGTTGAACGCCGATCCGGGATCGGCTTTTCGGGATGCGGCTGATCTGGCGCGTGGCGGGGCCTATGCAGAAGTAGATGTTATCTGCGAAACACCTGACAGACAGCGTCGAAATATAAGGCTGTCAGCTCGTCTTGCCGGAAGAAAGCATCAGTATATTATATGGCAGCTGGCCGATGTGACATGGCTATATGTAACAAGGAGGCATGTTGAAGAGGGCTGGAGGATGCTTTCTGCTGCCTTTGACGAGCTGGGTACAGGGTTTATGGTTGCCGACCGGAACGGGCTGATTGTCGAGGCGAATGACAGCCTGTGTAGCTGGTTAAATGCCCAAAATGGGACGCTTGAATCGGGCACCAAACTTTCCGATATTATGAAAACCGGCTCGTTTTACGACGATACAACAGAATATGTCTGCCACAGGGCGGATAATACGGAAGTGACCCTGCAGTTGTATTCCGCCGCTTTCGAATGTGCACCGGCTGCAGGTATTTCCCATACAATCATTGTTGTACGCAACCCCGAAGAGGAAGAAAAGCGCGAGAGTAAAATTATCTCGGCAGATATTCATCTTGAGAAATTCTTCAGTGACGCACCAGTCGGGATTGCGACGGCGGACGCTGTCGGGAACATTTATGAATGCAATCGGATGTTTCAGAAAATGTGGCCCGATTACGAAGCGCGTTCGGATCATAATCTGCGGGATATCTTGCCTGCCGACGACTTGCGCGATGTATTGCGGCAGTTGACGGCTGCCTTAAAAGGCGATGGGAAAACAACAGCTGTGGACGCCCGCTTTAAAATTGATAATGAAGCGACGGCACAGATTTATATTCATTCGGTGACGGCAGGGGGCGAGACGCCAAGGGCGATCCTTTATCTGGTTGATACGACCGAGCAGAAAAATCTGGAAATGCAGTTCGCACAATCACAGAAAATGCAGGCTGTGGGCCAGTTGGCGGGTGGAATTGCCCATGATTTTAACAATCTGTTGACGGCAATTACCGGCTTTTGTGATTTGCTGCTGGTGCGCCATGGTCCGGGTGATCAGTCCTTTGAGGATATTATGCAGATCAAGCAGAACGGGAATAGGGCTGCCAATCTTGTTCGCCAGCTTCTGGCATTTTCGCGCCAGCAAACGTTGCGCCCCAAGGTGCTGCTTATTACTGATATTCTGGCAGAGCTTTCCAATTTACTGCGCCGTTTGATTGGCGAAAATATTGAATTGCGTATGACCCATGGTCGGGATCTGGGGCGGGTCAAGGTTGATCAGGGGCAGCTTGAACAGGTGATTATCAATCTGGCTGTGAATGCCCGTGATGCCATGCCGGAGGGGGGAACAGTATCAATCCGGACTGCAAATGTCAGCGTGGAGGAGTCGCGCAAGCTTGGTCATGAAATCATGCCACCCGACAAATATGTCCTGATTGAGGTCAGTGATACCGGGATTGGCATCCCAAGCGAAAATATTGGCAAGATCTTTGAGCCTTTTTTCAGTACGAAGGAAGTGGGCAAGGGGACGGGGCTTGGGCTGTCGACGGTTTACGGGATTGTGAAACAGACCGGGGGGTTTATTTTCCCGGTCAGCCAGCCTGGCAAAGGAGCCATTTTCAGAATTTATCTGCCCATTCATAAGGCTGTAGAGCTTCCCGAACCTGCCAGGGCGCCGCGTCCATCGGAAAAGGGTCGTGATCTGACAGGCAAGGGGTCTATCCTGTTTGTGGAAGATGAAGATGCGGTTCGGATGTTTGCCTGCCGTGCGCTGCGTAACAAGGGCTATATGGTTCATGAAGCGTCCAGTGGTGAAGAGGCCCTGCGCATTGTTGATGCAGATGAAAAAATAGATCTGTTGATCAGTGACGTGGTGATGCCGCAGATGGATGGTCCAAGTCTGGTGAAGGAAATTCGCCAGCGGCGTGATAATATTAAAATCATTTTTATCTCGGGCTATGCCGAAGATGCGTTTCGCAAAAACCTTGGAAAAGATGAAGTCTTTTCCTTCCTGCCCAAGCCGTTTAGCCTGAAGCAGTTGGCCGAGAAGGTTAAAGAGGTGATCGACGACGGCGAGGGTGGCGATTAGCGCCGTCTTGACATAACCCGGCCCGGCACCGATATTTTGTTATCTGACATAATCAGGAGCCGGAACATGACCGATAAAATTATCAAATCGGACGAAGAGTGGCGCGCCGAATTAAGTGCAGAAGAATTTGCGGTGGCGCGGAAAGGCGGAACCGAAAGGGCCTTTACCGGTCGCTACTGGGATGAAAAGGCGTCGGGTATTTATCGTTGTGTTTGTTGTGACGCGCCGCTCTTTTCATCTGAAACCAAATATGATTCGGGCTCGGGCTGGCCGAGCTTCTACGACGCCTTGAATGAAGATGCGGTCTCCACGCGCACAGACAATACCCATGGAATGGTGAGGGTTGAGGCGCTTTGCGCCCGATGTGATGCCCATCTGGGGCATATATTCCCGGACGGGCCTGTCCCGACAGGCACGCGGTATTGCATGAACTCCCTGTCCCTTAAATTTAAACCATCCCCGACCGATCTGGATAAATGATCTTTATTCCATGAGAACAAAACGGGAATTTGTTTGTGATTTCATAACCTTATCAGATAGTTAAATTTTCTGTTTCATTTTTAGAACAAAACAGGTACATTTTAGGCAATTGAATTGCCAGGCGGCCTGTGAAATAACAAGGGAGATAGAAAATGTCAGCAACTAAATTACGTGTCGTCGGACAGAATAATATGGATAAAAGTAAAGCGTTAGATGCCGCTCTGGGCCAGATTGAACGGGCCTTTGGCAAGGGGTCAATTATGAAACTGGGGCAGCAGGGGGCCACAGTTGAAGTTGAAGCTGTTTCCACAGGTTCGCTTGGTCTGGATATTGGTTTGGGGATTGGCGGGCTGCCTCGTGGCCGTATTATTGAGGTGTTTGGGCCTGAAAGCTCGGGGAAAACCACTTTGGCACTGCATGTTGCCGCGGAAGTTCAGAAGAAGGGTGGAACGGCGGCATTTATTGATGCCGAACATGCCCTCGACCCCGTTTATGCCCGCAAGTTGGGGGTTAATATTGACGAGCTGGTCATCTCGCAGCCGGATGGCGGCGAACAGGCACTTGAGATTACCGATACACTGGTGCGTTCGGGGGCTGTTGATGTTCTGATCGTTGACAGTGTGGCTGCCCTGACCCCCCGTGCAGAACTTGAAGGCGAGATGGGTGATAGCCATGTGGGACTTCAGGCCCGCTTGATGAGCCAGGCTTTGCGGAAGCTGACTGGTTCTATTTCCCGATCGAAATGCATGGTTATTTTTATCAACCAGATTCGCATGAAAATTGGTGTGATGTACGGCAGCCCTGAAACCACGACGGGGGGAAATGCCCTGAAATTTTATGCTTCGGTTCGTCTGGATATCCGGCGCATTGGGGCTATCAAGGAGGGCGATGAGATTGTTGGCAACCAGACCCGTGTGAAAGTGGTCAAGAACAAGGTCGCGCCGCCTTTCAAGCAAGTAGAATTTGACATCATGTATGGACAAGGCATTTCCAAAAATGGTGAACTGATTGATCTGGGGGTGAAGGCCGGTGTGGTTGACAAGGCGGGCTCATGGTTTTCCTACGGCGATCAGCGTATTGGTCAGGGGCGTGAGAATGCCAAGCGTTTTTTGACGGAAAATCCGGATATGGCCGCGTCTATTGAATCTGCCGTCCGCGAGAATGCGGGGCTTCTGGACCAGAAAATGCTGGGTGAGGATAGTTCCGAAGCTGATTTAGACGACAAATAGAGATACAATATTTGTGAAAAATACGGGCGGTACAGGGCAAATGCCTTGTGCCGCTTTTGTCTTGATATGGGCCCGGAAGATTTCGTGTGCTGACGAGACAGAAACAGGTCCGGGGGCCCGCGTTCGGGCGGTGCTGGACAGCAGGGCAATCAGCGGCTAAAAGGGCTGAACGATTTTCGTGGTATTTCAAGTGCCCGTGATTGTCAGGGAATGGACGCTGTACCAGTCTTGTGCAGGTTGAGATTGTTGTTGGAGAGAGTGTGAATGAAGAGCGTGAATGATATTCGCAGCGCCTTTCTTGGTTATTTCAAGTCGGCTGGTCACGAAGTTGTGCCCAGTGCTTCTCTTGTGCCACACAATGATCCGACCCTGATGTTTACCAATGCAGGTATGGTGCCCTTTAAGAATGTATTCACAGGTGCTGAACAGCGATCATATACACGTGCCGTTTCGTCGCAGAAATGTGTCCGGGCAGGCGGCAAGCATAATGATCTGGACAATGTCGGTTACACGGCGCGTCACCACACCTTCTTTGAAATGCTGGGGAACTTTTCCTTTGGGGACTATTTCAAGGAAGAGGCTATCAGCCTGGCATGGTTGCTGGTGCACAAGGAGTATGGACTGTCCAAAGACCGGCTGACCGTTACGGTTTACCACGAGGATAATGAAGCCTTCGATCTGTGGCGCAAAATAGCCGGCTTGCCGGAAGAACGGATCATCAGGATTGCCACATCAGACAATTTCTGGTCGATGGGCGATACCGGACCTTGCGGTCCCTGTTCCGAGATATTTTACGATCACGGTGACCATATTGCCGGTGGGCCTCCAGGCTCGCCGGACGAAGACGGTGACCGCTTTGTCGAGATCTGGAATCTGGTATTCATGCAATTTGACCAGATGACCAAAGACAAGCGCGTAGACCTGCCAAAGCCCTGTATTGACACAGGTATGGGGCTTGAGCGAATTGCCGCTGTTATGCAGGGTACACACGATAATTACGATATTGATCTGATGCGCGCCCTTATTGAAGCATCTGCTGATGCTTCTCATGTGTCGGCGGACGGGGATCACAAGGTGTCGCACCGCGTGATTGCGGATCATCTTCGGGCTTCAAGTTTTCTGATTGCCGACGGTGTTTTGCCATCAAATGAAGGGCGCGGTTATGTCTTGCGCCGGATTATGCGCCGTGCCATGCGACATGCGCATATTATCGGCGCCAAAGACCCACTGATGCATCAACTGGTTCCGGCGTTGACCGGCAAGATGGGGGCCGCATACCCGGAACTTATGCGGGCCGAAGCCTTGATTGCCGAAACCCTGAAGCTGGAAGAAGTTCGTTTCCGACAAACCCTTGAGCGTGGTCTTGGGTTGCTGGAAGATGAATTGGAAAAATTACCGTCTGGCAAGGGATTGCCGGGCGAAATTGCCTTTAAGCTTTATGATACTTACGGCTTTCCGCTCGATCTGACGCAGGACGCGTTGCGGGCACGGGGCCTGAGCGTGGATATTGACGGCTTCAATCAGGCCATGGCGCGCCAGAAGGCCGAAGCCAGAGCCGCCTGGGCTGGCTCTGGTGATGTTGCAACGGAAACTGTCTGGTTCGAGATCAAGGAAAAGGAAGGGGCGACAGAATTTGTCGGCTATACCTCGTCAGCGGCCGAAGGCAGAATTGTGGCGCTGATCAGGGACGGTGAGCAGGTTAAATCTGCCAGCAAGGGCGATTCTGTAGCGATTGTTACAAACCAGACCCCGTTCTATGGAGAATCTGGCGGGCAGATGGGCGATACGGGCAGGCTGGGTACAGCGGGCGGCGCATCGGTGCGCATTACAAACACCCAAAAGAAACTGGGCGCCTTGCATATTCACATGGGGGTTGTTGACGCCGGTGACCTCCGCGTTGGCGATATCGCCGAACTGGAAATTGATACAGAGCGCCGAGACCGTATGCGTGCCAACCATTCGGCGACCCATTTATTGCACGAAGCCTTGCGGCGGACACTGGGGTCTCATGTCAGTCAGAAAGGATCACTGGTGGCCGAAGATCGCTTGCGCTTTGACATCAGTCATCCTCGCCCGATCACAGCGGAAGAAATTGATACGGTAGAAGCAGAAGTCAATCGGCTGATCCGCGAAAACCGGGAAGTGACGACACGTATTATGGCCCCCGACGAGGCGGTAGAAGCAGGCGCTTTGGCCTTGTTCGGCGAGAAATACGGCGACGAAGTAAGGGTTATATCCATGGGCCCGGGCGATGCCGTCAAGGAAAATGGTATATTTTCCGTAGAACTTTGCGGCGGTACCCATGTAAACCGGATGGGGGATATTGCGCTTTTTAAGATAGTTGGCGAAAGCGCCGTGTCATCAGGGGTCCGACGTATTGAGGCCTTGACCGGTGAAGCCGCAAGGAACTATCTGGAGCAGGAAGAGGATTATCTTCTGCAATCGGCGGGGCTGCTGAAAACAACGGCGGCCGAGGTGCCCGCGAGAATTGCCGCGATCCTGGAGGAGCGCAAGTCGCTGGAACGCGAGTTGAGCGAAGCCCGGAAAAAGCTTGCCATGGGGGGCGGGGGCGGATCTTCGGCAGGGCCGGAGCCGCGCGATATTGGCGGTATTGCGGTTCTGACGCAAAAGCTTGACGATTTTCCAGCCCGTGACCTGCGGGGCCTGATTGAAGCTGCCAAAACAAGACTGGGGTCCGGGGTTGTCGCGATTGTGACTGTTAACGAGGGCAAGGCTGCGCTGGCTGTGGGTGTGACGGAAGATTTGACGCCAAAGGTTAGTGCTGTCGATCTTGTGCGCCATGCCGCGTCTGTTTTGGGCGGTAGCGGGGGCGGGGGCCGGCCGGATATGGCACAGGCGGGCGGGCCGGATGGCTCAAAAGCCGATGAGGCGCTTGGCGCGCTTGAAGAGATGATGGCAAACCTTGCCGACGCGGGCTAGAGTCTGTTGTCATTAAAAGCCCTGTAAAAAAGCACGCCCTGAAAAATATCAGGACGTGCTGTCTGTTTCAATCGGTTCGTCTGGCCTATTTTGCCAGTTCAGCCTTCAGATTATCATCAATCTTGTCGAAGAATTTGCCGGTTGTCAGCCATGCCTGATCTGGTCCGATCAGCAAGGCCAGATCCTTGGTCATATGACCGGCTTCAACGGTGCTGACACATACCTTCTCAAGTGTGTTGGCAAAATGAACCAGCTCTTCATTGCCATCCAGCTTGCCGCGATGCTTCAATCCGCCGGTCCAGGCAAAAATGGAAGCAATCGGGTTGGTTGATGTTTCGGCACCTTTCTGGTGCTGACGATAATGGCGGGTAACAGTCCCGTGGGCTGCTTCAGCTTCAACTGTTTGCCCGTCCGGTGTCATCAGGGCAGAAGTCATCAGGCCCAGCGAACCAAACCCCTGTGCCACAGTATCTGACTGCACGTCGCCGTCATAGTTTTTACAAGCCCAGACAAATTTCCCGGACCATTTCATGGCACAGGCAACCATGTCATCAATCAGACGATGCTCATAAGTAATACCGGCAGATTTGAATTTGGCAGCAAATTCAGCCTGGTAAACTTCCTCAAATAAATCCTTGAAGCGGCCATCATAGGCTTTGAGGATGGTATTCTTTGTAGACAAATACACGGGCCAGCCACGCACCAGACCGTAATTCATGCAGGCGCGGGCAAAATCACGGATGGAGTCATCCAGATTATACATGGACATGGCTACACCGGCACCGGGGAACTGGAACACTTCACGTTCGATAACGTCGCCACCATCTTCGGGTTCAAAGCGGATTGTCAGTTTGCCTTTGCCGGGGACCAGAAAATCAGTCGCACGATACTGGTCGCCAAAAGCATGACGGCCAATGACAATAGGGTCGGTCCAGCCAGGGACAAGCCGTGGCACATTCTGACAGATGATAGGTTCACGAAAAACAGTGCCGCCCAGAATGTTCCGGATGGTGCCGTTTGGCGAACGCCACATTTTTTTCAGACCAAACTCTTCAACGCGCTGCTCATCCGGGGTGATGGTGGCACATTTAACGCCTACGCCATATTTCTTGATGGCATTGGCGGAATCAATCGTAATCTGGTCATCTGTTTCGTCGCGCTTTTCAATGCCCAGATCATAATAGATCAGGTCGACGTCGACATAAGGCAGAATCAGACGTTCGCGGATCCATTTCCAGATGATGCGGGTCATTTCATCGCCATCAAGCTCGACGACCGGGTTGGCTACTTTGATTTTGGACATTATTTCCTCATGGAGTTGGTCGGGTCAGAAAAATTTCACAGGCTTTCACACCCGCGAAATAATAATATATGCGGGCGGAAAATAGCACTGTCGCAACAAAGTGCAAACCTTCTATGGCACTTTTTTAAAAAAGTCGGTTTTTTGCCGCCATTTCCGGCTCGGGAAGCTTCTGCAAGGTGGGCATCACCTTGTGAATGCTGTCAACAATCTCGAACAGGTCATTCAGGTGCGAAGATGCAAAGCCATTGTCACACATATGCTTTACAAGGGTGATGAAAGGATCCCAGTAATTTTGCTCATTCACGAGAAGAACCGGCTTGTCGTGCAGACCCAGCTGTCGCCACGTTATGATTTCAATGGTTTCATCAAGCGTCCCGATACTGCCCGGCAAAGAGACAAAAGCGTCACTCAAGTCAAACATTTTTCTTTTACGGGTATGCATGTCTTCAACCACATGCAACTCGCTCAGATCTTTCTGTGTGATTTCGACCTGATCAAGGTGACGCGGGATGACCCCGACAGCCTTGCCGCCATGCTCCATAACGGCACGCGCGACGACCCCCATCAACCCGACGCTGCCGCCGCCATATACCAGCGTGATGTTATTGGCCGCCATCATATGGCCAAAATCACGTGCCAGAGTGGCAAAACGTTCATCTTTTCCGGATCGAGAGCCGCAGTAAACACAAATTGATTGAATCCGGGTCATTTTCTGGTTCCCAAACAGCGGAAAGACGATAGAGTGCACTAATGTTGACACCCTGTAATATAGACGGTAGGCAGTTTGCAAGCGTCTTGCAAGACCGAACTCCGAAAATACTATCGGGCCATGATTTCAGACTAGTTTTGTATGGTATGTGATGGCAGTAAAAGACCCTGAAAACCCTCACCCGTCATGGCTGGGGAAAATCGCCCCGCTGTTCCTTCTTCTGGTGATCGGGCTCGCTGCGTGGCTGATCTTTGGCCGCGGCGGTGATGATGCGGCTGACGGTGATCGGTCTCAGAATGCAGGGCAAGTAGAGGAAGAGCCTGAATCCGCTACAGGCCAAACGCTTGAGAAAGCCGAAATAGAATTTCCGAGTTTTGATATTGTCCGGGTGAGCCGGGGGGGCACGGGAGTCATTGCCGGTCGTGCCGCGCCCAATAGTGAGGTTGAGGTGCAGGCGGATGGTAAAACACTGGGACGGACAAGAGCCGACGGTAACGGTGACTGGGTTCTGATTTTTGAGGAGCCGTTGAAAAGCGGCGGCGTGGAGCTAAGCCTTGAATCCGCATTGCCGGGCCAGTCCTCGGTAGAATCAAGATCGATTGTTGTCGTTGTCGTGCCGCCGAAAAGCGAAGAAAAATTCATTGAAAGTGATGGCGAGGGTGTGGTGGCTATTATGAGCCCCCGTGACCGCATAGGCAAAAGCGTGATTATGCAGCGACCGGGACCGACCGTGCCGGGCGAGGTAGCCGGCGGGCTTGCACTTGAGACGATGGATTATAACGATACAGATACCGTGATTATTAATGGGCGGGCCAATCCGGAAGCGCAGGTCCGTGTTTATCTTGATAACAAGTTCATCGGTAGCACTGTTGCAAATAGCGACGGCGACTGGACCCTTTCACCGGATGATGTGCTGTCACCGGGCGAACATGTTTTGCGTGTCGACCAGGTGGTTGACGAAGGCAATGTGCAGGTTCGGCTGGAAGTTCCGTTTGACAGGTCGCGGGCCCTTGATCTGAAGACCGTTTCGGGCCAGATAGTTGTGCAGCCGGGCAACAGCCTGTGGCATATTTCGCGCAAGGTTTTCGGGGCTGGATTTCACTACACCACCATATTCAACGCAAACCAGAGCCAGATTAAAAATCCGGACCTGATCTATCCGGGGCAGGTATTCGAGCTTCCTTCGAATACTGCTGAATAACAGGGCGTTTAAATTCTGTCTGGCACTTAGGGCTTATACATCATATGAGATCCATGGGAGAACAGGCGGAAACGTCTGGCGAACAAAATCATTGGAAAACGCTAAAGACACTGGCGCCCTACCTTTGGCCTAAAGGACGGGCTGACCTGAAGACACGCGTTGTCTTTGCCCTGATCTTGCTGGTATGTGCCAAGGTCATCAACGTCTTTGTGCCATTTGTCTACAAGAATATTGTTGATGTTCTGGCGCCTGAAAGTCAGGGCACCGGCCCTGCGCTGATTATTGTGCCTGTTATGCTGATTATCGGATACGGACTGGCACGCGTTATGGTGCAGGCGTTTGATGAAGTGCGGGATGCCGTTTTTGCCAAAGTGGGCCAGCATTCCATACGCGCGGTGGCGCTGGAGACATTCAGACACCTGCATATGCTCTCTTTACGCTTTCATCTGGACCGCCGCACCGGCGGGTTGAGCCGGGCGATTGAGCGCGGCACCAAGGGTATTGATTTTCTGCTGCGGTTTACGCTTTTCAATATTCTGCCCACATTGCTGGAAATCGGTCTGGTTTGCGGTGTATTGCTGGTCAAGTTCAATGCCTTGTTTGCGGGCATTACACTGGTGTCGGTGGGCAGCTATGTCTATTTCACCTTCGCAATTACCGAATGGCGGCTGAAATTCCGCCGTGAAATGAACAAGCAGGATTCACAGGCCAATACGAAAGCCATCGATAGCCTGCTGAATTTTGAAACGGTCAAGTATTTCGGTAACGAAGCGCACGAGGCCCGCCGTTATGACTCTGCCCTGGCAAAATATGAGAAGGCGGCCGTCACCAGCCAGATGAGCCTGTCGATGTTGAATATCGGGCAGGGGCTTATTGTATCGATTGGCCTGATCACGGTTATTATCCTGGCGGCAAATGGTGTGGCCCGTGGCGAGTTGACCATCGGCGATTTTGTGCTGGTGAATTCACTTCTGTTGCAATTGTTCATGCCCCTGAATTTCCTTGGTTTTGTTTACCGCGAGATCAAGCAGTCGCTGGTTGATATGGAGTTCATGTTCAATCTGCTGGAGCAGGAAACCGAGATTGCGGACAAACCGGGGGCAAAGGATATTGTGACCAGCGGGGGTGACATTGTATTTGATCAGGTCAGCTTTCATTATGATGCCAACCGCCAGATATTGAAGAATGTTTCATTTCATGTGCCGGCCGGGCATTCGCTTGCAATTGTCGGGGCCAGCGGGGCAGGAAAATCAACCATCTCTCGCATTCTGTTCCGGTTCTACGAGATCAGTGGCGGCAGTGTGCTGATAGACGGGCAGGATATTCGGGAGATTACACAAAAAAGCCTGCGCCATGTCATTGGCATGGTGCCGCAAGATACAGTTCTATTTAACGATTCGATCCGTTACAATATCCGCTACGGACGACCGGAGGCGACAGATGCAGAAGTGGAACAGGCTGCCAGGCTTGCTCATATTCACGAATTCATTACAAGCCTGCCTGACGGATACGAAACGCCGGTTGGCGAACGGGGACTAAAGTTATCTGGCGGTGAGAAGCAGCGCGTGGCCATTGCCCGGACTATTCTGAAAAATCCGAAAATCCTGTTGCTTGATGAGGCGACCTCCGCCCTTGATACGCACACAGAACAGGAAATACAGACGTCGCTGGACGGTGTTTCCAAAGGCCGGACAACGCTCATTATAGCCCACCGCTTGTCGACGGTTGTTGACGCTGATGAAATCATCGTTCTGCATGAGGGAACGGTTGTAGAGAGAGGGACGCATAAGGCGCTACTGGCCCTGAACAGCCATTATGCGGCCATGTGGCGACGCCAGCAGGAAGCCGAAGCTGTACGCCAGAAGCTAAGCGGTCTGGAAGGTGATGCCGAAACCGTTTGAAGCCGGTGACGGACTGCTTTAGAACCATATATAGCTCGTTATAGTGAATATCAGATATCAGAAAGCAATGCAGATGAACTCCATATTGTCGATTTTTGTCCCCATTCACAGGGAAGGCCACAAGTTCATAGCGATTTTCGCTCTTGTTACATTGCTGCTCTTTCTGTTGGGTTGGGACGTTGTCGCGTGGCTTGCCGTCATTGCGACCATCTGGTGTACATATTTTTTTCGGGACCCGGACCGGATTACGCCTGTGCGGGACGGTTTGATTGTCAGTCCGGCTGACGGGCTGGTCCAGAGTGTGACAGATGCCGTGCCACCGCCGGAGCTGGAACTGGGTGATGAGCCCCGGCCCCGGATAAGCATATTCATGAATGTTTTCGACGTGCATGTGAACCGCGTGCCCGCGGAAGGCAAAATTGACAAGCTGGTTTATACACCCGGCACATTCCTGAACGCCGAACTGGACAAGGCGAGCGAGGATAACGAGCGGCAGTCGGTAAAAATGACAACAAAATCGGGCAAGGAAATAGCATTCGTACAGATTGCGGGACTGATTGCGCGACGTATCCTGTGTCATCTGGAAGAGGGGCAGGAAGTGTTGACCGGGCAGCGGTTTGGCCTGATCCGTTTTGGCAGTCGGGTGGATGTGTATCTGGAGCCGGGCATGGCCCCGCTTGTGCTTGTTGGCCAGACGTCTCTTGCCGGCGAGACCGTGCTGGCGGATGAAACATCGAACGAGAAGGCCCGTATCGGTCAGATTCGATAATATCGGAACGTTCATAACACGCGAGGGAACAGAATGAAGCACAGAGGTCGCCGCCTGCAGGTCCTGCCCATTCGCAGTCTGGTACCGAACATCCTGACGGTTCTGGCATTATGCGCCGGTATGTCTTCCATTCGGTTTGCCCTGAACGAGCGATGGGAAGTTGCTTTCTGGGCCGTGTTTGTGGCCGGTCTGCTTGACGCTGTTGATGGCAGGGTCGCGCGGTTGCTGAAAGGGACCAGTAAATTTGGCGCAGAACTCGACTCCCTGTCTGATATGATCAGTTTTGGTGTAGCGCCAGCCGTGCTTCTGTATCTTTGGGTGATGAATGAAATCGGCGGTCTGGGTTGGGCGCTGTGTCTGGTCTTTACGGTTTGTTGTGCGTTGCGGCTTGCCCGCTTCAATACCTCGATCGGGGATGAGGATGCGGTTAAGGCCGCGTCTCCGGACTTCTTTGTGGGTGTGCCTGCGCCCATGGCGGCCGGGCTGGCATTATGGCCTATTGTTCTGACATTCCAGTTTGATAGCGATTTATTCCGCTCTCCGGCCTGGGTGGGGCCTTATATAGGTCTTGTGTCGTTTTTGATGGTCAGTCAGGTGCAGACCTTTTCATTCAAGAGATTGCGGATCAGGGGCGAACTGGTACTACCCACCCTGATTTTCGTTTGCCTGTTTACCGCATTGCTGACGGTTTATCCGTGGGGCACCATTTCGACAATCGGGGTTGCCTATCTTCTTTGCATTCCCTTCAGTATGAGGGCGGCAAGGAAAAAACTTGAACAGGCCGGGGCGGTTCGTCCGGGCCCCGAAGCCGAAAATGTTTCCAGCATTTCTTCCGGGTCGAAAAAGAACTAACAGGACGTTTCCGTGTTCCCGGCTGATTATTCAGCAGGGCTTGGGCTGTGTTTGACGGATGCCTGTTCCGGGTCTTTCCGCTTCTTGAAATGATACCTGGCAGCCAGCAGACAAGGGGTCAGGATCAGCGTCAGAACTGTGGCGAAGGTCAGGCCGATAGACACTGCCAGTGCCAGATCCACCCACCACAGGGATGACGGGGCGCCGAAGGCAACGTCTCTTGAAAGAAAGTCTATTTCAACCTGAAACACCATGGGCAGCAGGCCCACAACAGTTGTAATGCTGGTCAGCAGGACCGGGCGCAGGCGCTGTGCGCCGGTCCGAACAATGGCTTCCAGCACCGGGACGCCTGATTTTACAAGTCGGGCATAGGTGTCAATCAACACAATGTTATTGTTCACGACAATGCCGGCAAGGGAGATAATGCCAACGCCGGTCATAACAATAATGAAGGTGCGACCGGTGACTTCCAGCCCGACGACGACGCCGACGGTGGACAGGATCACAGCGGTGAGAATCAGGGCTGCATGGTAGAAGCTGTTAAACTGTGTCAGCAGAATTACAGCCATCAGAAACATGGCGACGAGAAAGGCCTTTTCCAGAAATGCGGCAGATTCCTTCTGGTCTTCATCTTCACCCCGGAATTGAATAGTGAGCCGGGGGTCAAAATTTTCAGACTCAATCCAGTCGGTGATTTCAATCACCTGGGCATTGGTATTATAGCCCTTCTCGGAATTGGCCTTGACGGTCATGGCACGCTTGCCATTAACCCGTTCGATATTGCCGACTTTGGGTTGCGGCTCGCGCTTGACAAAATTGCTTAAGGGGACCAGCCCGCCCGGTGTCTGGACACGCAGCTGATCAAGCTGGTTGATGTTTCGGTAGGCTTCGGGAAACCGGACCCGGATGTCGACTTCCTCGTCGGCATCATCAGGTCGATATTCACCGACTTTAATGCCATTGGTGACCAGCTGAACAATATTGCCAACACTGGCTATATCAGTGCCATAGCGTCCGGCTTCCGCGCGATCTACCTGAATTTCCCATTCGATCCCGGGCAGCGGGCGGCTGTCTTCAACATCAATCAGACCGGCCATGCTTTCCATATGTTCACGGAGCCGAACTATGGCCGGCGTGATGAGTTGCGGGAAGTCGGAAGATATCTCAATCTGGACATCCTTGCCAGCACTGGGACCATCTTCATTCAGTACCGGTTCGACGATAATTCCGGGGAGATTAGCGGTCCTTGCCCGCACTTTTGCTACAATTTCCCGGACAGGGGGCCGGTCGCGCCAGTTATTGAAGACCAGTCCAACTGTCCCCACTACATCTTCAGCCTGTTCTCTGCCGAAGGCACCCTGCCCCCCGGTATTTGTAAAGACCGATTTGATGCCCTCTATGCCCTCAATTGCCTTTTCAACGCTGCGGACCAGGTCATCCTGTTCAAAAATGGAGAGATTGCCGCGGGCATGGACCTGAAGTGTGGCGCTTTCAGGCTCGGTTTCCGGAAAAAAGACGATCTGGGGGCCGGAAATGACGTATATGATGATGACCACAAACAAAACGCCGAGAGTTGAGAAAATAAAACGGAATGGTCTGTGAACCAATCGTGTCAACAGTCGGGCATAGACGCCAGTAAGCCCAGGCAACGAGGTTGGCTCGGCATTTTCGGTGGCGGCGAGGTGACCCAGCGACGACGAAGTCTGGTTCGGGCTTTTGCCAATCAGTCCCCCCAGCGTGGGCAGGAAGACCAGTGCCATAAGCAGGGAGGCGGTAAGGGTGAATATTAGTGTCAGGGGCAGGAATTTCATAAACCCGCCTGCCATGCCGGGCCAGAAGAGAAGCGGCAGAAAAGCAGCGAGCGTTGTCGCTGTTGACGAAATGATCGGCCAGGACATCCGTTGGGCTGCCAGCTTGTAGGCGTCTTTCGGCGGTAGCCCTTCAACCATCTTGCGGTCGGCATATTCGCTGACCACGATGGCTCCATCGACCAGAATACCGACAGACAGGATAAGCGCAAACATGACCACCTGATTGATGGTGTATCCAAAGGAGCCCAGAAGCAGGATCGCCAGCAGGAACGAGCCCGGAACTGACATGCCGACAAGCCCGCCGGCACGAAGCCCCATGGCCGCAATGATAACAACCGAGACAAGCAGAATGGCACTGATAATATTGTTTTGCAGGCCGGTCAGCATATCGTTGATCTGGATAGACTTGTCCTGAAGAAAATCAACGTTAACGCCTTCGGGCCAGTTTTTCTGTTTGCTGGCAATAACGTCACGTACCTGTTGTATGCTTTCGATGGCGTTTTGCCCGACACGCTTGCTGACCCCTAGTGTCAGGGCAGGCTGACCATTCAGGCGGGCAAATGAGTCAGGGTCTTTATAGGTTCGCCTGATCTGCGTAATGTCACCAAGTGTCACAACACTGTCGCCAGAGACTTTAATCGGCAGCTCCAGCACGTCCTGTGCTGTTTCAAACAATCCCGGGACCTTTACACTAAAACGTCCCTGTCCGGTATCCAGTGAGCCGGCAGCAACCAGCCGGTTGTTTTTCAACACGACGTTCAGCAACTCGTCCTGGGAAATGCCATAGCTCTCAAGAAGTACGGGGTCTATGGTTACTTCCAGCAATTCTTCCCTGTCACCCGAGATCGGGGCCTCCAGAACACCGGGCAAGGCTTCCAGAGCGTCCTGAAGGTCACGTGCAAGACGGATCATCGCACGTTCAGGTGCCTCGCCGTACAGTACAACCGTTATGATCGGAAACAGGCTGATATTGAATTCCTGCACGATTGGTTCGTCGGTATCATCGGGTAATTCAGACTTGGCCTTGTCCACTTCTTCCCGAACGTCGAGGAGAGCCTTGTCCTGATCAAAGCCTGCATCAAATTCGGCAATAATACCGGCACCACCTTCATGCGCTATTCCACGCAGCTGTTTCAGACCCTCAATAGACCGAAGGTATGTTTCCATCGGTTTGACAAGAAGGCGTTCTGCATCCCGGGGGGAAATGCCGTCATGGTGGATATTGACGTAAAAGAAAGGAATGGGAACATCAGGCTCTGATTCCTTTGGAATGGTATTGAAGGTATACAGGCCGCCAATAAAAATCAGGACCATCGCGGCCAGAACCGTCCGGGCATTATTCATTGCTGCGGAAATAATGGCGTTCACGAAACAGGTTCCTGATTTGCTTCATGCACGCTGACCGATTGACCGTCTATGACAAAGTCCTGCCCGACCGTAATCAGCATTGAATTATCGGGTATGCCCTTAACCCAGATTCCGCGTTTATCATCACCGATAATTGTAACCGGATAGAATTTGGCGATGCCATTTTCCGAGATCCTGACCCCCATTTCGCCGCTGTCGCTCAAAACCAGCGTCGCAGGGGGGATAAGGTGAGCTTCCACTTTCGAGACAGGAATGCTTGCTTCTGCTGTAATACCGTCCCGGATGCGCCCTGCAGGGTTGGCTACTTCCAGTTCAATCCGAAACGTTCTGGTCTCGGTTTGGGCGGTATTCGAAATAAAGCGAATATTGCCCTCAACGGTTTGCCCGTTTGCAAGGCGTGCGGTTCCATGATCCCCGACTGACAACTGGTTTACATCGCGCTCGGAGACACTGCCAACAACCAGAAAGGGGTCAACATCCACAACCACTGCACACATGTCCCCTTTTTGCAGATAATCACCCATTTCAGCGGGGCGCTGATCCAGGATGCTGTCAAAGGGTGCCTTGATTTTTGTATATTCCAGCTCAACTTTCATCTGGGTAACCTGGGCGCTGGCGGCATCCAGATTGGCTTTGGCGCCAGCCGCCTGATTGGCCGACATATGGCCTTTCTTCTCAAGCTCAACGGCGGCGCGATATTCCAGCTCACGTTGGCGCGCCAAAGCGTTTGCTTCATCAAGGCGGGCCGTTCTGTCGTCGACAGCAAGTTCACATATGACTTGTCCGGCTTTTACCCGGGCCCCCTTTTCAACGGGCAAGCCAACTATGCGCCCGTCAGTCTGGGCTTTCAACTCAACCGAGCGCAAGGCCTGGGTCCGACCGCGAATTATAACTTCCGAGGTATAGGGAACTGACTTTGTTCGCATCCCCTGAACGGAAACGGCGTGCTGCCCGACCTGATTCCCTGTTGTGGCAGATGATTGCGATGCCGATGAGGCACTATCCGGCGCTTCCTTGCCAAGTTGACCGGAAAGAAGCCATAAAACAATGGCTACTGCGATCAGGCCAGCCGTCAGGTATGATTTGTTTATATTCTTGAATGTCATACTTTGCTCTTCAGGGGGCGAGGTGTCACTCTAACTATCTAATCCCTAATGCGTTTTACGGACCCCGTTGGATTGTCCTGCGCGGATATGCTGTTTTATCAGAAAGCCCTTAACAAAATTAGTCACGCATACATAATACTCTATTTGAAAAACACAAGCTTTGCGTTGATATATTATGATATTCCAGCCAACATGAAGACAGGTGTTTGAGTCTTGAAAACAACTTTTTGTGGAATTTAGTTCCGTATGTTTTAAACAGTGTATTATGGTGAAGAAAAATATGGCAGGGGTATGTCTGTAGCCACTATGAATAAAGATGATTCAGGGTCCAAAGCCCGTATTCTTGATGTCGCCGAGCGTCTGTTTGCGATGCATAGTTTTGCGGCAGTATCTGTACGCCAGATTACGTCTCTGGCCGAGGTAAACCTGGCGTCGGTAAATTATCATTTTGGTTCGAAAGACGGGCTTTTGAAGGCGGTTTTTACACGCCGCGCCCATAGCCTGAACCGGGAACGCATTCACCAGCTTCAGGCCGTGATGGCAGACAGTAATGACAAACCCAAGGTTGAAGATGTCCTGCGTGCGTTGCTGGAACCCCCAATCCGGTGGCTTTTTAACAAGGAACAGGGCTTTTCTGTATTTATACAGTTTCTGGCACGTGCAGAACAGGAAGATAACCCTGAACTGAAGGAAATTTTCAATCAGGAAATCGGGCACCTGAAGCGATTCGTGTCGGCTTTGTGTGAAGCCTTGCCTGACTTGTCAGAAGAAGATGTGGCATGGCGATTGCATTTTACCCTGGGGACCATGCATTTCACCATAAACCATCTTGAGCGGTTAAGGGTGCTGAGCAATCAAAGTCTTGCGTGTGACAATGCCGATGCCGTTATTGACCGTCTGGTGACGTTCAGTGCTGCCGGGTTTCAGGCGATGTAAAGAACATCGGTCTGGCCCTGTTGTTTAATGGCAGGGGATTATTTATTCCAATATCGCGGCGTTCGGCACTTTTTGGACAACGGCAAGGATCCGTTCTGAATAATCGTCTTTGAACGGGTAAGTGGAAAGTGTGATGGTAACGGGGCCGCCTCCCTGGTGTTTCAATGTTGTGGTTATCCTGCCGGACGCAGTGATTTTATTCGCGTCCAGATCAAGAATTTTTGATATTTTTTCTCCCTGCATCCCGGATCTCTTCAGCGCGAAAAGACGCGCGGCAGCCCGGTTTGCCGACAGGATTTGACCGTTCTCATCAAAAACGATCATTGCGTCTGAAACAGCGTCTACTACAGTATCTATATGCGTTTTGGCCAGATCTGCGGCCAGAAATGCCTTTTGCGAGAGTAGCATCATCAACAGGGCAAGGCAGGCGATAAAACCTGCCAGTATTCGGTCGCCAAACATGACCAGAGGAATGATGCCGCAGATTGTGACGGCCCCAAAAAGAATATTCAGGCGCACCCGAGTCGTTTGGAGGTTTTTCAAAAATTCGGGCTGAAGGCTCTCGTAAAGGGACCCGGATTTGGTGGATCCGACAGTTTTTTCTGAAGATGCGTTCATGGGCGATGCCTTGACAGATACCAGATTTATGTCATTCGGTTACGGCAACGTACAAGTATTGTGGTGCGTGTCGGATTCCCAAATATTCCCTGTTTCCGGTTTAGCATCAACACGCCAATAAATGGTTAAAATACTGGCTGTGCACCCTCGATTAATGCTAGAATTTTTACGCTTTACATCTGCCTGCGGTCGGATGACACAAAACAAACACATGATGGCCATATTCGAGCCAATAAAGCGTCACACTCATCAGTCACAATGCGTCCTGCGTTAAACAGTAACATGTTAACAGTCACATTAAGCACGGGGGTACGGCGATGCCTAAATATATTATTTCAGAAAGGACGAAAGCATTGCTCAAGATGCTTTGTCTTTCATTTATTGCAGCCTTTATCGGGACGACGTGGGTCGGTACCACGGCTGCACTCATGGGAGCACCCGGCTCCTCATTGCCGGTATATGGCATGATTGGGGCCATTCTTGGCGGTGCGATTTCCTATATGATTACGATCTGGCCCAAAGTTGGACGTCTGGCCTGATCTGGTGCCGAAAAAACATTTTCAATAGCCTGCCGCTTCTGATGCGGGACGGCGCGGGTCGGCTGCACCGTAATATATGCCATCCATCCACATGACAGACTGGGTAGCGCCCATAACACGGCCTGTTCCGATATGGTGCCCCCTCGATTTCAAAATATTGATGGTATCAGGGCTGAAGCCCGGCTCCATGTATATCTGATCCGGGTACCATTGATGATGTATACGCGGTGCCGCTGCGGCGTCTGCAATATTCATGTTGTGATCAATCACGTTGATCAGGGTCTGCAGCACGATTGTTATAATGGTGCTGCCACCGGGGCTGCCCGTGACCAGAAATGGCTTGTCATTGTGAAACGCAATGGTTGGAGTCATGGAACTTAAGGGGCGTTTCCCTCCTTCGATCTTGTTGGCTTCCCCGCCCAGTAATCCAAACGCATTGGCAACACCGGGCTTGGAAGAGAAATCGTCCATCTCGTTATTCATGAGGATGCCCGTGCCGGGTATTGTTATGCCGGATCCAAAGCTGAAATTCAGGGTATAGGTGTTGGCGACCGCATTGCCGTGCGAATCCATTACGGAAAAATGGGTCGTGTTCGGGCTTTCATAACGATGCGGGGTACCGGGTGCTATTTCCGACGACGGGCGGGCGTGTTTAAGGTCGATAGATTTTGCCAGTATGGCGGCATAATCGGGTGATACAAGGCCCTTGACCGGGACTTTGAAATAATCCGGATCGCCGAGGTATTTACTACGGTCCGCATAGGCGAGCTTCATGGTTTCTGCCATAATGTGAATTGTATTCGCACTGCCAAAGCCCCAGTCCTTTAGGGGAAAATGATCCAGAATATTCAACATTTGTAAAATATGGACGCCTCCCGAGCTGGGAGGAGGCATCGTTGCAATGCGATAGCCATGGTATTCGCCCTGCAGCGGTTCACGTTCGATGGCCCGATAGTTTTTGAGGTCAGCCAGGGTAATGAGGCCGCCGTTCCTTGCCATGTCAGCGGCTATTCTTTCGGCAATTTCACCTTCGTAAAACGCTTTTGCCCCATGCCTCGCGACAAGTTTTAGCGATCTGGCCAGGTCTTTTTGTCTGAATATGTCGCCGACCTGATAGCGGGAGCCATCCTTATGAAAAAATTTTGCGCGTGATGCCGGATTGCCTTTCAGTCGTTCGCCCCGTTTTGTGACCACGTTGTAAAAGTCGTCCGTAACGACAAATCCTTTTTCTGCAAGGCTTATTGCCGGTGCCATAACATCTTTTAAAGACATCGTGCCATATTTTTCCAGAACCATGGTGAGCCCGGCTACAGTCCCCGGGACACCGGATGAGGCATGGCTGAAGCGCGATTTCCCGGGTATGACATTTCCCTGTTCATCCTGAAAAAGTTTTTCGTGTGCTGCCGCAGGGGCCGTTTCCCGATAGTCTATGGCGATTGTCTTGTTCTGCTCTTGCAGATGCACAAGCATAAAGCCGCCGCCGCCAATATTGCCGGCGCGGGGCAGGGTTGCACTCAGGGCAAATCCTGCCGCAACTGCTGCATCAACGGCATTGCCCCCCGCCTTCAGGATGTCAACGCCGACCCGGCTTGCGAGTGCCTCTTGTGACACCACCATCCCATGACGTGCAATCGCGGGATGGTGAATGGCATCCAGATCGATGATTGCGGCTTCCTGCGCCTGTGCCGATATGGTCGCCACGGCGAAAAATACGAGCGCAAGAATGGTGCAGACTAATTTTTGGGGACGCATGGTTTCTCCTGACTGAAGGTCATCCTGGATCATGAAGTCATACCAAATCAGGATCATCGTGCCTACAGCTTGTTTGAACGATGCAGGGTATGGGCGGGGGATTGCGACAAGAATATGTTAACAAATTTTCCGTTATATTAACCGGCAATCTGTAGATATAGAATACCGGAAAAAGTATGACCGCGTTGCAAATGGCCTTGCGCCGCTTTGAGCTCAGTGGATTTCTGAAGCGTCCGGGCTTCCGCCTGAATCTGGCGATTGTTGCCATTGTTGTCCTGTATGCATTGGCTGTGAATGTCGTGGCCATGGTCTGGGGTCTGGAACAACATCTTCGGTTTCGCCTGTATAGTGAATTGGCCCGGTTAACGGCAGGTCTTGCCGGGACAGTGTTCCTCGTTGGATATACCTTTCATCTGCTGTTTATTCGGCGCCCGGCCCGGCCGCTGACTCTGATTGTTCAGGATATTAGAACCTACCTGATGAACCCGGTGGTGATTTTAACCATCATCGTCCCGTTTTTGGCCTTGCCCGTTTTCATGTCCATGTTTACGTCTTTTAAAAGCATGATCCCGGCGGTTCACCCGTTTTCGTTTGACGTGATGTTCTGGCAACTGGATCGGGTGTTGCACGGTGGCGTCGACCCCTGGCGCATAACACATGCCCTGTTTGGGTCAAGTACTGCGACAATGGCAATTAATTTTGCTTATAATGCGTGGTTTTTTATCATGTGGGGCTTTGTCTACTGGCAGATGCTCAGGGTTAATGCCCCGATTGAGCGCGCCCGGTATCTGACCTCGTTCATTCTGTGCTGGGCCGTTATCGGGTCGCTTTTTGCCCTTCTCCTGTCGTCGGCTGGTCCTTGCTATTATGACGCTGTGCTGCCCGGCGAGGCAAACCCCTATTCTGCGCTTATGAACAGGCTGGATGCCCTGAACGCACCTTTTGTAGAAGCCGGATCATACTGGAAAATCTGGTCCATCGAGATTCAACAAAGGCTTTGGGTCAATTATTCTGACGAGTCCGTTGTCTTGGGCAGCGGCATTTCTGCCATGCCCAGCATGCATGTCTCGGTCGCTGTTCTCATGGCGCTGGGCGGTTTTCGCATTGCGCGCTGGTTTGGCTGGGTTATGGTGATATATGCAATTGTCATTCAGATCGGATCGGTGCACCTGGGCTGGCATTATGCCGTTGATGGCTATCTGGCTGCAATCCTGACAATTGGGATCTGGTATTTTTGCGGCTGGCTGGTTAACATAATAGCTTGCAGGCCAAATCACAGATGATTGCCTGAATTCTTGCTGGACTTTTTGTTTCCATGATCCGGGTAACGCCTACAATTTTCCTGTCTGATTCTGATCTCGACGAGCAATTTACAAGAGCTCCCGGGCCGGGAGGTCAGAATGTCAACAAGGTTGAAACCGCGGTCCAGTTGCGGTTTGATGCCGCCCATTGCGAGGCTTTAACTGAAAATGTGCGTCACAGATTGGGCGTACTGGCAGGCCGCCGGATGACCAAAGATGGTGTGCTCATTATCGAAGCCAATCGCTATCGCAGTCAGGAACGCAACAGGGCAGATGCGCTTGACCGCCTGATTGATTTGATCCGGACCGCTGCCACCCCGCAACGTAAACGCCGACCGACCCGTCCGACGCTGGGGTCCAAACAACGTCGTCTTGAAACCAAAAAGCGCCGGAGCACGATCAAGAAGCTTAGGACCAGAGCCCATTAATATAATTCTTTAAGCAGTTTTCGTTTTGTAAACAGCCAGTTTAGTGATACGCATACAGTGAAACTGAGAAGCATTCGCACAATTTGCGGGGCTTCATGGAGATTAAATTGACATTAGACGAACTACAGCCGGGTCAGGTGGGGACCATTATCCGAATTACAGGGGATGAGCGCCTTCAGTCTGTTTTGCGGGAAATCGGCTTTGCGGAACAGGATGAGGTCGAAGTGCTGCACCATGGGCCCCTGGGGAAGTCGCCCATTTCAGTTCGCCTTAATCGTATGATGGTTGCCCTGCGGCGCGATGAAGCTGCCAGTATAGATGTTCAGATTGTATCATGACAAATTTTCGGATCGCACTTGTTGGTGCCCCAAATGCGGGCAAGACGACACTTTTTAACGGGTTGACTGGCGGGCGGGCTAAAGTTGCCAACTATCCCGGGGTAACGGTTGAATCCAAAATCGGGAAATTTACGACACCGGATGGCCAGTCAATTCAGCTGATTGACCTGCCGGGTGTTTACGGCTTGTCGGCTAGGTCGATGGATGAGCGCGTCACGCATGATGTGTTGGCCGGGAAAATAGCAAACCAGTCTCGACCTGACATGATGATTGTTGTGATCGATGCCGCCAATTTGAGAACACATCTGCATTCTGTATTGCAGCTCAAATCACTTGGTCTGCCGATGATTGTTGCACTGAACATGATTGATCTGGCGGAACGTGACGGGCTTGTACTTGATGTGCCCGCGCTGGAGGATGCGCTTGGTGTGCCTGTTGTTGCCACATGTGCACCACGTGCCAGGGGCCGGGAAGCACTACTGTCGCGTCTTGACGCCGAGCTGGCGGACTTTGCCCGGTCGAGCTCGCCGATTCAAGAGATTGCGGGTGAGTTATCTTCGCTGCAACGTGAGGCGCGCAACATCATTAAACGGGTTGTTTTGAGCGACGCGCCGATGAACAGGCTGACCCGGGCCATTGATGGTGTGGTGCTGAACCATGTTATGGGCCCGCTGGTCCTTGCAGGTATTCTTTTCTTCATGTTTCAGGCCGTTTATGCCTGGTCGGCATGGCCTATGGAGATGATCGAAGGCGGGGCCGGGGCGCTGGGGGATTATATCGGGGCCATGCTTCCCGATATCTGGTTACGCAGCCTGCTCATTGATGGCGTGATTGCCGGCGTGGGCAGCGTCATTGTGTTCTTGCCGCAGATTATCATTCTGTTTGCCTTTATACTGGCGCTTGAAGCGTCGGGTTATATGGCGCGCGCCGCCTTTCTGATGGACGAACTGATGTTGCGCGTTGGATTAAACGGTCGGGCATTTATTCCGCTGCTGTCCAGTTTTGCCTGTGCGATTCCGGGTATTATGGCGGCACGTACCATCGAAAATGAACGGGACCGGCTGACCACAATTCTGGTTGCGCCATTGATGACCTGTTCTGCGCGCCTGCCGGTATATACACTGATTATCGGTGCCTTTATCCGTCCGGACAACGTCGGGCCCTTCAATCAGCAGGGGCTGGTTCTGTTCGGGTTGTATTTGGCAGGGGTCGTCAGTGCCATTGCCATGGCATCTCTTTTAAAACGGACCTTGACCAAGGGGCGCGCCCAGTTCCTGACCATGGAACTTCCAACCTATAAACTGCCTCGTGCCCGTGATTTTTTCCTGGGTCTTTGGGCGCGGGCAGCGGCATTTTTAAAGCGCGCCGGTACCATCATTTTTGCAACATCCGTTATATTATGGTTCCTTGCCAGTTATCCCCGGTCAGCAACATCATTGCGCGAGAGCTTTGCCGGGCGCATCGGCAGTTTGCTTGAGCCTGTTCTGGCCCCCATAGGGTTCAATCTGGAAATTGCCATCGCACTTATTCCTGGTATGGCCGCACGCGAAGTGGCTGTTGGTGCCTTGGGAACTGTTTATGCGATTGATTCTGCCGAAGAAAATATTGACGGGCTGGCAGCCGTGCTTCAATCGGCCTGGTCAATGCCAACGGCCCTGGCGTTTCTGGCATGGTATGTCTTTGCCCCCCAGTGTTTTGCAACAATTGCCACAGCGCGTCGCGAGACAAACTCCTGGGCCTGGACCACATTTATGGTGGTTTATTTATTCGTTGCGGCGTATTTGGCAGCCGGTGCGACATACTGGATTGCCACCTACGCAGGACTGTAAGTGAAAACAATATCCTTTTAGCGTTATCTTCTAAAAAATTATGAAATCAGGACTCCATGTTTGGTGTCTGAATTGCTATACCCCGTAATGGTTTGCTGGGCTGTTTTCAGTTACATGGGAAACAAATTCAGCGTCAGGAATATTTGCGGCCGCATTTTGATGAAGGAATGCGGCGACTATCGTCTGCCTGAGGGAAAAGTGCATGAAATTCAATAAAATTCTGGTAGCAAATCGTGGGGAAATCGCGATCCGTGTTTTTCGTGCGGCGGCGGAGCTAAGGATAAGAACTGTTGCTATTTATGCCGATGAAGACAGGCTGTCGCTGCACCGGTTCAAGGCAGATGAATCATATATTGTGGGTAAAGGCAACAAGCCTATTGATGCCTATCTGAACATTAAGGACATCATCCGCATTGCCCGTCAGGCCGGTGTTGATGCGATCCATCCGGGATATGGTTTCCTGTCGGAAAATCCTGACTTTGCCGATGCCTGCAAGGCAGCGGGAATAACCTTTATCGGCCCAACTTCCGATATTATGCGGAAGCTGGGAAACAAGGTTGCTGCCCGGAATCTGGCGATAGCGGCGGATGTGCCTGTGATGCCGGCCACTGATCCTCTGCCTCTGGACGATGGGGAAGTTAAAAAACAGGCGTTGGAAGTCGGCTACCCCGTGATGCTTAAGGCGAGTTGGGGCGGCGGCGGTCGTGGCATGCGTGTGATCCAGAATGAAAAGGAATTGCTGGAGAATGTTGCTGCTGCACGTCGTGAATCGAAATCGGCATTCGGCAATGATGAGGTTTATCTGGAAAAACTGGTCACCAGGGCACGTCATGTTGAAGTTCAGATTTTGGGCGATACGCATGGTAACGTTGTTCACCTGTTCGAACGTGATTGTTCGGTTCAGCGTCGCCACCAAAAGGTTGTCGAGCGTGCGCCTGCACCATACCTGAGCGCCGAGCAGCAAAGTGCTGTTTGTAATGCCGCGCTGAGGCTGGCCAAATATGCTGGCTATATCAATGCCGGTACGGTTGAGTTTTTACAGGATTCGTCAACAGGCGAGTTCTACTTCATTGAGGTCAATCCGCGCATTCAGGTTGAGCATACGGTTACTGAAACAGTCACAGGGCTTGATATTGTTCGCGCCCAGATACTGGTGGCGCAAGGTGGGCATATTGGCGATGAAACAACCGGCATACCCGTTCAGGAAAAAATCGAACTTCGCGGTCATGCCCTGCAATGCCGGGTAACAACAGAAGATCCCCGTAATAACTTCATTCCCGATTACGGTCATATCGTGGCGTATCGCAGCCCGTCGGGACCTGGTATTCGTCTGGATGGCGGTACGGCCTATTCTGGTGCCCTGATCACCCGGCACTTTGACAGTTTGCTGGTGAAGGTAACAGCATGGGGCAGTACTCAAACAGAAGCGCTGAGCCGCATGAACCGGGCCTTGCGTGAATTTCGTGTGCGGGGAGTTGAGACAAACCTGCTGTTTCTGGAAGCGCTTATCGCCCACGAGAATTTTGCGTCAGGCAATTATACCACCCGATTCGTTGATGATACGCCCGAGCTGTTCCATTTTCCCAAGCGCCGGGACAGGGCCACCAGATTGTTGCGTTTTCTGGGGGATGTCATTGTTAATGGTCACCCTGAAACCAAGGGGCGGGTGAAGCCCGCGCGGCTGAAAATTCCGGACGTCCCCGAATATAACTATGAAACGCCGGTTCCGGGTACCCGTCAGAAGCTTGAAGAACTGGGGCCCGAAAAGTTTGCCCAATGGATGCGCGACGAACCGCGGGTACTCATAACGGATACTACTTTTCGAGATGCGCACCAGTCATTGATTGCGACACGTATGCGGTCATTCGATATGGAGCGGATTGCGCCCGCTTATGCCCAAATGCTACCCCAGCTCTTTTCTGTTGAATGCTGGGGTGGTGCAACGTTTGATGTGGCCATGCGCTTCTTGCGTGAAGACCCGTGGGAGCGGCTTGCAAACATCCGGGAGGCCATGCCCAATGTGCTGACCCAGATGCTGCTGCGCGCATCCAATGGTGTGGGCTATACCAATTACCCTGATAATGTTGTGCGGCATTTTGTGGGGGAAGCCGCTACGGGCGGTGTGGATATTTTCCGGGTATTCGATAGCCTGAACTGGACCCCCAACATGCGGGTTGCGATTGAGGCTGTACGCGAGACGGGGAAACTGGCTGAAGCCGCCATTTGCTATACGGGCGATATTCTGGACCCTGATCGCTCCACTTATGACCTGAAATATTATATTAATCTGGCCAGGGAACTGGAAGGTATGGGGGCCCATATTCTGGGGATTAAGGATATGGCGGGCCTGTGCAAGCCCGAAGCTGCCAGACAGCTGGTCAGTGCCCTAAAGCAGGAAACGGACCTGCCAATACATTTCCATACGCACGATACCAGCGGCATCTCAGCGGCAAGCGTGCTGGCAGCGATTGAAGCGGGCGTTGACGCTGTGGATGCCGCTATTGATTCCATGAGCGGCCTGACATCCCAGCCTAATCTGGGCTCGATTGTCGAGGCCCTGCGGCACACGCCCAAGGATTCGGGCCTTGACCCGAATGCCATCCGCGAACTTTCGATCTATTGGGAACAGGTGAGGGCACAGTATTCTGCCTTTGAAAGCGATATTCGTTCCGGGGCATCAGAAGTTTATCTGCACGAGATGCCCGGCGGGCAATACACCAATTTGCGCGAGCAGGCGCGGTCTTTGGGGCTGGAAAGCCGCTGGCATGATGTGGCCAAGTCATATGCTGCAGTCAATCGCATGTTTGGCGATATCGTCAAGGTGACACCATCGTCAAAAGTGGTGGGGGATATGGCCCTGATGATGGTGACCTCGGGTCTGAGTGAGGCCGATGTGCTGGACCCGGAGATAGACATTGCCTTTCCGGATTCGGTTATTTCCTTCTTTCGGGGGGATATCGGGCAGCCCCCCAACGGGTTCCCCAAAGCGTTGCAGAAAAAGGTCTTGAACGGCGAAGTGCCATTGACGGTTCGCCCGGGTGAGGTTTTGGACGATGTCGACCTGGACGCGGTCAAGGCTGAACTTGCTGAAAAACTGGAGCGGGAGATCAGTTCGAAGGAACTGGCATCCTATAATATGTACCCCAAGGTTTTTCTGGAATATGCCAATTTTGAGAAGGCCTTTGGTGATGTCAGCGTGCTGCCCTCTACCATGTTTTTCTATGGTATGGAGCCTGCAGACGAGGTGACCATCACGCTCGACAAGGGGCAGGAAATTGTCATCCGTTATCTGGCGGTGAGCGATGCCGATGAAGATGGCACACGGTCGGTTTTCTTTGAACTGAACGGACAGCCCCGGTCGGTCAAGATGCATGACCGTAGTCTGGTTGCGACGCGGCCGGCGCATCGCAAGGCAGAAGCGGGGAATACATCTCACGTGGGGGCGCCTATGCCCGGTCTTGTGGCCTCTATTTCTGTGAAACCTGGCCAGAAAGTCGAGCGCGGAGACACGTTATTGACCATTGAGGCGATGAAGATGGAAACTGCTATCCGGGCTGAACATGATGGTACGGTGGCCGAGATTGTGACGCCAGCCGGAACACAAGTGGATGCCAAGGATCTGATGGTCGTGATTGAGGCGGCAACGGCATAAGGGTAACGATTCTTTTTGGATATATGGTTATAATATGTATAATTAATGCACATTATAACCTGGTGGATGTATTATGGTGTCGCAAATTACCGAAGAACAGCTCGGAAAGCTTGTGGCACAGTTTTATGCCAGGGTACGCCGTGATCCTGTCATTGGTCCGGTTTTTAACCAGGCTGTTGACGACTGGGATGAGCATCTCACGAAGCTTACGGCATTCTGGTCGTCAATCATGTTGGGGACCGGCCGGTATAAAGGCAATCCCATGGCTGCTCACATGAAGCATCACGCTTTTATCAAACCCGAAATGTTTGATCGCTGGCTGGCGTTATGGGCGGAAGTCACGCATGAAAACTTTGATGCAGCTGTCGCTAACCGGTTTCAGGAAAAAGCAGCACGGATTGCGGAAAGTTTGAAACTTGGCCTCGAGATCAACCCGCGGCTGATGGCGCGCAGCGCTAATAACTCTGCAGGTGAATAGGCGAGAACACCCTGGCGCGGGACCGTTAAAACAATTGTGATATTATAATTCTCCGCAGATGCTTGACTTACCTTCCTGATTTGGGACTAAATAACACACATCATCATGGGTAAGGGGCAGTGATTGCTTATTCGAAAAGAAAGTCAATCGGACCTGTCATCTATACGTAAAGTCATCACAGCTGCGTTCGGCAGATCAGATGAGGCCGATATCGTGGATTTCATCAGGGCAGACGGTGACAATGTGTTTTCGCTGGTGGCCTGTGAAGATGATACGATTTTGGGACATGTCATGTTTTCCAGAATGAAAGCCCCGTTTAAGGCACTGGGGCTGGCGCCGGTGTCTGTGATGCCGGAGAGACAGCGGACCGGCATTGGAGCCGATTTGATTGCTGCCGGGTTGCGTTGTGCACGGGAAGAAGGATGGCAAGGGGTGTTTGTATTGGGTGAGCCGGATTATTATCGCCGCTTCGGATTTGACGCGTCGTTGGCAGCGGGATTTGCCTCACCTTATGCGGGGTCTTATCTGATGGCACTGGCCTTGACAGGCTCGCTGCCTGCATTATCCGGCGACATTGAATATGCCCCGGCATTTACACGGCTCGGATCATGATTTTCAGGCATCTTGAATATTTGGTCGCACTTGCACGGGAGCAGCATTTCGGGCGTGCCGCCGCCGCTTGTGGTGTCACACAGCCGACACTGTCGGCGGCTATCCGGGATCTTGAGAACGAGCTGGACGTGCTGATTGTTGAGCGTGGCCAGCGGTTCCTGGGCCTGACCCCGGAAGGCGAGCGAACCCTTGCATGGGCACGACGTATTCTGGCGGATTGTGCGGCCCTTCGACAGGACGTCAGCGATGCGCAGCAGCTGCTGACCGGCCGGCTGGTGATCGGTGTCATCCCCACTGCCATAGCAACGCTGGGTGTGCTGACCTCTGCCTTTCGTCAGGCCTTTCCCGAGGTACGGATAACGGTCCTATCCATGACGTCTGTGGATATCCAGCGCGCCCTGGACAGTTTTGAAATTGAAGTCGGTGTCACATATCTTGATAACGAGCCCTTGCAGCATGTTCGCTCACAGGCCTTGTATATGGAAAAATATTTTCTGGTCACGCGTGACCCGGAGCTATTCCGGCGCAGGCGACAGGTAACGTGGGCTGAGGCCGCGCAAGTGCCGCTATGCCTGCTTACCCCTGATATGCAGAACAGGCGGATTATCGCAACGGCGTTTGAAGAAAACGGCATTCAGCCCGATCCGGTGGTGGAAGCCAATTCAATACTGGCACTATACAGCCATGTCAGGAACAGCTCGGTTTCAACCATACTGGGGCAAACATCTCTGCATTTGCTGGGCAAGCAGACATGGATGCGGGCATTGCCATTGGTGGAGCCCAATATCAGTCGGCAAATCGGGCTCGTTTATCCTGATCGGGAACCTCAGCAGCCCATGACAAAAGCCTTTGTTGAAGTGGCAGGCCAACAGGACATGGAACGGTTGCTCGCGCTGGTTTGATATCTGATCTATCATAGGATATTTCTATTAAGCTATGGGAAATATTTGTTTGCCATAAATATATACTATTCATTATGCTGTCACCTACTTGGGATGACGACAGGAAAATAGAGTTATGTCACTGGACCGCGACGCTTCCGGGCGCCTGAGCTTGATCATTAAGGATTTGAGCGAGCTGGACGGGGCTTGCCTGCCCGTTTTGCATGCAGTTCAGGAGGAATTCGGGTTTATCCCGGCAGAAGCCATTCAGATGATTGCCGATGCGTTGAATCTGTCCCGGGCAGAAGTTCATGGTGTGAAGTCGTTTTACAAGGATTTCCGCGACCAGCCGCCGGGGCGCCACATCGTGCAAATTTGCTGTGCGGAATCCTGTCAGGCTGTTGGCGGTCGGGAGTTATTGAAATCAATTGAGCAGAAATTTGGCATCGCCTTGGGCGAAACCACGACAGATGGCCGTGTTACCCTGCAACCGGTGTTTTGTCTGGGCAATTGTGCATTGTCACCGGCTGCGATGATTGACGGCGAAACCCTGGGGCAGACCAGTACAGAGGCGATAGAGGCGCGCCTTGATGAACTGGCTGCGGGAGCTGCATAATGGTGCCGGATCAGACTGTTATTTTTATTTCAAAAGATTCCGGGGCGCTGTCTGTTGGGGCTGAAGGCGTGGCGCGGGAAATTATTGTACAGGCGCAGGAAAACGGGAAAAACGTCCGTATCGTTCGCACCGGTAGTCGGGGGCTTTACTGGCTGGAGCCGTTGGTTGAAGTGATGACTGACAAGGGGCGGGTTGGATATGGCCCTGTCGCGGCAGGCGATGTTAGCGAACTGTTTAAGGCAAATTTCCTGAACGCCGGTGACCATCCGTTGGCACTGGGGCTGATTGATGAAATGCCATTTATGGTAAAACAGGAGCGCCTGACCTTTGCCCGGTGTGGGGTGATCGATCCGCAGTCGGTTGAGGATTATGTGCGGCACGGCGGTTTTGAAGGCCTGAAAAATGCCCTGAAGATGAACAGCGACGCCATTGTTGATGCTGTGACCGAATCCGGTCTGCGCGGTCGCGGTGGTGCCGGGTTCCCTGCGGGTATCAAATGGCGTACGGTTGCGAATGCCGACAGTGATGTAAAATACATCTGCTGTAATGCGGACGAAGGCGATAGTGGCACTTTTGCGGACCGGATGCTGATGGAAGGTGATCCGCTTCTGCTGATTGAAGGCATGATTATTGCCGGGTTGGCCGTTGGGGCCGAACATGGCTTTATCTATATCCGTTCTGAATACCCACATGCCGTAGCAAGTTTCCGCAATGCCATTGAGGCGGCGGAAAAGAGCGGGTGGCTGGGCGAGAATGTGGGCGGCAGTGATTACACATTTAGGCTACAGGTCCGGGTTGGGGCCGGGGCTTATATTTGCGGCGAAGAAACATCCATGCTGGAAAGTCTGGAAGGCAAACGCGGTATGGTGCGGGCCAAGCCCCCGCTGCCTGCACTTGAAGGCCTGTTTGGCAAACCGACCGTAGTTAACAATGTTCTCACTCTGGCGGCCGTACCGACCGTACTGGCAAAAGGGGCTGACTATTACAAAGATTTCGGCATGGGCCGGTCGCGCGGCACGCAGCCGTTTCAACTGGCTGGAAATATCAGGTATGGTGGTCTGGTCGAGAAAGCCTTCGGTATTACGCTTTCTGAACTGATCCATGATTTCGGCGGCGGCACACGGTCGGGCAGGCCGATTAAGGCTGTTCAGGTTGGCGGACCTTTGGGGGCATATCTTAAGGCAAACGAGCTTGATCTGGCCTGCGATTATGAAACGCTGGCGGGGGCCAGGGCCATGCTGGGTCATGGCGGGATCGTGGTGTTTGATGATGCCGTTGATATGGCGCAGCAGGCCCGGTTTGCCATGGAGTTCTGCACCCATGAATCATGCGGCAAATGCACGCCCTGTCGCATTGGTTCGGTCCGGGGCGTGGAAGTAATTGACAGAATGGTCGCCGGTGTGGAGCCCGAGAAAAACCGGCAGCTGATTGAAGACCTGTGCGAGTTAATGGTGGACGGGTCATTGTGTGCCATGGGAGGACTGACGCCCATGCCTGTGATGAGTGCCCTGAACAAGTTCCCCGAAGATTTTAATACGCCACAACAAAACGCAGCGGCTGAATAGCGGGACAGACAAGGTTTGAGAAAGGCCTGATATGACATTGATCAAGGAAAAGGATTTCGGAACCCCCGCCAGCGCAGAACGGGAGGGGCAACCGGTCACCGTTCAGATTGACGGCAAGCCTGTCTCTGTGCCTGCAGGCACATCGGTCATGCGGGCGGCGATGGAAGCGGGCGTTGCCATTCCCAAGCTTTGTGCAACTGATAGCGTTGACCCCTTTGGGTCTTGCCGCTTGTGTCTGGTCGAAATTGATGGGCGCCGCGGCACCCCGGCATCGTGCACGACTCCTGTTGAAGAAGGCATGCAGGTGGCAACCCAAAGCCCGCGGCTGGCCAAAATTCGCCGGGGCGTGATGGAGCTTTATATCTCGGATCATCCACTGGATTGCCTGACCTGTTCAGCCAACGGGGACTGCGAGTTGCAGGATATGGCGGGTGTGGTGGGCCTGCGTGATGTGCGATATGGCTATGCGGGCGATAACCACCTGTCAGCAGAAAAGGATGAAAGCAATCCCTATTTCAGCTTTGATCCGGCCAAATGTATCGTATGTTCGCGCTGTGTACGGGCGTGTGAAGAGGTGCAGGGCACCTTCGCGCTGACCATTGAAGGCATGGGCTTCGGCTCGAAAGTTTCTGCTGGGGCCAGTGAAGATTTTATTGAATCCGAATGTGTGTCTTGCGGAGCCTGTGTACAGGCGTGTCCGACGGCCACCCTGATGGAAAAGTCGATTATTGATCATGGCCAGCCGGAACATAGTGTTATTACCACGTGCGCCTATTGCGGTGTGGGCTGTTCTTTCAAGGCGGAAATGCAGGGCGATCAGGTTGTCCGCATGGTACCCTGGAAGGATGGTGGGGCCAACGAGGGGCATTCGTGCGTCAAAGGCAGGTTTGCCTGGGGCTATGCAACCCATAAGGAGCGGATCACGAAGCCGATGGTTCGGGATAAAATCACCGACCCCTGGCGTGAGGTGACGTGGGATGAAGCCATCAGCTTTACCGCGGCCCGTTTTGCAGAAATCCAGAAAAAGCACGGGACCGGGGCTATTGGCGGGATAACATCGTCACGCTGCACCAATGAAGAGGTTTATGTCATCCAGAAGATGATCAGGACGGCATTCGGCAACAATAATGTTGATACCTGTGCGCGTGTTTGCCATTCGCCAACCGGCTACGGCCTGAAGCAGACCTTTGGTACCTCTGCGGGCACGCAGGATTTCAAAAGCGTTGAGAAAGCGGACGTTATTCTGGTGATCGGGGCAAATCCAACGGATGCTCACCCTGTGTTTGCGTCCCGAATGAAAAAGCGCCTTCGCGAAGGGGCGGGTCTGATTGTCATGGATCCGCGCCGGATAGATCTGGTGCGCAGTCCGCATATATCGGCGCAGCATCATTTGCCCATACGGCCGGGCACCAATGTCGCCATTGTCAATGCACTGGCCCATACCATTGTGTCCGAGGGACTGGCTGATTGTGACTTTGTGGCTGAGCGGTGCGACGGGGACGCTTTTGGGCAATGGGAAGCCTTTATTCGCGAGCCGGAAAACTCACCTGAAGCACTGGCGGAGGTGATTGGGGCCCCGGCTGAAGACATTCGTGCCGCTGCAAGGCTTTATGCCGGTGCTGATAATGCGGCTATTTATTATGGCCTTGGTGTCACCGAGCATAGCCAGGGGTCAACCATGGTGATGGGGCTTGCAAACCTTGCCATGTTGACAGGCAATATCGGACGGGAAGGTGTGGGGATTAACCCTTTGCGCGGTCAGAATAATGTTCAGGGCTCTTGCGATATGGGGTCTTTCCCCCATGAATATCCGGGGTATCGTCATGTCGGTGACGTACCCACCCGGCAATTATTCGAAAATTTCTGGGGTCGCCCGCTGGACTCTGAGCCCGGCTTGCGTATCCCGAACATGTTTGATGCCGCAATTGATGGCAGTTTTCGGGGGCTTTTTGTTCAGGGTGAGGATATTGCCCAGTCAGATCCCAATACCAATCATGTCACAGCCGCGCTGGAGGCGCTTGATTGTCTGGTGGTGCAGGATCTATTCCTGAACGAAACCGCAGCCTTTGCCCATGTGTTTCTGCCGGGTACGTCATTTCTGGAAAAGGATGGCACCTTTACCAATGCCGAGCGGCGGATTAACAGGGTGCGACCTGTGATGTCGCCCAAATGCGGCATACCGGAATGGGAGGCCGCGTGCAGATTATCAAGAGCCATGGGCTATGATATGGCCTATGACAATGCGTCGCAGATCATGGACGAAATTGCGGCCCTGACACCCACCTTCAAGGGGGTCAGTTTTGAAAAGCTTGACAGACTGGGCAGCATCCAGTGGCCCTGCAACGATGCTGTGCCGGATGGCACGCCGACCATGCATGAAGGTGGTTTTGTGCGCGGCAAGGGGCAGTTCATGATTACGCGCTTTATCCCGACCGATGAACGCACCTCACGGTTTTACCCGCTTGTACTGACCACGGGCCGGATATTGAGCCAGTATAATGTCGGCGCTCAGACCAGGCGCACCCCTAACGTATTGTGGCATCAGGAAGATATGCTCGAACTTCATCCCTTTGACGCCGAGGAACGCGGCATAGCAGAAGGTGATATGGTTTCGCTGGCCAGTCGCGTCGGGGCAACGACGTTGCGGGCACAAATATCGGATCGCATGCCGCAGGGTGTGGTCTACACCACATTCCATCACCCCGAATCCGGCGCCAATGTGGTGACCACTGAAAATTCAGACTGGGCGACCAATTGCCCGGAATACAAGGTAACGGCGGTGCAGGTTACCCGCAGCAATCGGCCTTCGGACTGGCAGGTAGAGTTTGAAGCCCGGAATACAGAACGCAAGCGTGTGGCAGCACCTGTTCAGGCTGCAGAATAATGCCCGCCGGGGAAGCCATATATGCGCCGCTGCCCAAATCGGTAAAGACCGGTTCAACTCTGGGGCGCGGTATTTTGCATCGTGATGGCAAAACGACGCCGAAGGACTGGATGATTGCCGAAGAGGTGCCGGTGGCACTGTCATATAACGGTGGCTCAACCGTGGTGATGATGGCAACCCCTGCCGATCTGGAAGACTTTGCCATCGGCTTTACCTTGTCAGAAGATATGCTTGGCGACATAAATGATATCCAGTCTATAAAGATTGAGCCACAACCCAATGGTTTTGAAGTAAAAATTGACGTTGACCCCAGAAAACTTGCCCGGCGTGCCTTGCGCAAGCGGGCGATAGAGGGACGGTCGGGATGCGGGTTGTGTGGTGTGGAATCACTGGCGGACGCGATGCGGATGCGCCATAAAATTTCACCTGCCTTTGAAATAGATGTAGAGGCTATAGACCGCGCTTTTAAGGCCTTGAAAGCACATCAGCCGATGAACCGGATGAATCATTCGGTTCACGCAGCAGCCTGGTGTTTGCCGGATGGTACAATTATTGAAACCCGGGAAGACGTTGGGCGCCACAATGCGCTGGACAAGCTCATTGGTGCGCTGCTGCGGGCGGGGCGCCACCCGGCGGAGGGCTTTGTGGTAATGTCCAGTCGTTGCAGCTTTGAACTTGTGCAGAAATGCGCCATATCCGGGATAGCCTGTCTGGCAACAATTTCTGCGCCGACGTCGCTGGCACTTTCAATGGCGGCCGCTGCCGGAATGCGGCTTGCGTCCTTGTCACCGGATGGAATATTGCTGTTTGATGAGGAACCGCCGTTATGAAAGATCAGGATCTTGTGCGCATGGCAAACCAGATCGCCGGTTTCTTTGATTCCTACCCCCGGGAAAAGGCCGTCGCGGGTATTGCTGATCATATTCGCAGCTTTTGGGACCCGCGCATGCGTGCCCAATACATAGAATATGTGAAAAGCAGCGGGGCAGGCCTTGGCGATTCTGCGCGTATGGCTGCTGCCTTGTTGACATAGATTAAGTTCTGGCTTCGATCCTGTTCTGATCACTATTGCGTCATTATCGGGAAACTCACCGGATTGCGCGTTGCCGTAATCGTCTTGCAGGGATAGGCTTTGATATTTAAAGCGATTCACGCGTGAAGGACGGTTAATTTGGCTTCAAATTTATCAGATGCAGGTTCGCAGCTCGCGGGTCCGCGTTTGGCCAGTCTGCATACTGTCGTACCAAAGTACGAGTTGCCACAAACGCTGGTGCGGGATTTTGCCGCGCGTATCATGGGTGGCCGTTACGGGGATTTTGAACGCCTTGCGCTCACTTTTGAAACGTCCGGTGTTAAAACACGCTATTCAGTTGCCCCCATCACATGGTTTGAAGAGCCGAGAGGCTGGCCGGATCGAACGGCTGAATATCTGGCGGGTGCGACAAAGTTGTTCATGGCGGCTGCCAAAGGCGCATTAAGCCGGGCCGGGTGGGCGGCGTCGGATGTGGATACGATTGTCACTGTTTCATCAACCGGCATTGCTACACCTACGCTGGAAGTGCGGGCCATGCAAACTATGAAATTCCGGACAGATGTTCAACGGGTCCCTGTATTTGGGCTTGGTTGTGCCGGTGGCGTTACGGGACTGGCCCTTGCGGCGCGACTTGCTGCCGGGGCACCGGGCGCAAAGGTACTGCTGGTCGTGGTGGAAACCTGCACCCTGTGTTTCAGGTCAGACCGCTTCCGGAACGCCGATATTATTGCTACCGTGTTATTTGGAGATGGCGCGGCGGCAGCTTGTGTGACGACAGACATCCCGACGGGTCCGGTAATCGGGCAGGGCGTTGAACATACCTGGCACGCCACCATGCCAATCATGGGCTGGGATGTGGATGAGACCGGTTTTGGCGTGATATTTGATCGCTCAATTCCCGGTTTTGCACATAAACATTTTGCCGAAGCTGTTCACGGTGGCTTAGAACAAATGGGTCTTGCGTGGCCGGATATTAACCGGCTGGTATGCCATCCCGGAGGTGCCAAGGTGATTGAGGCCATTGAAACGTCAATGACGCTTGCCCCCGGCAAGCTGGACCATGAACGTGATATTCTGCGCGATTACGGCAATATGTCAGCACCTACGGCATTGTTTGTGCTGGAACGCCATCTGGCGACCACGCCAACGGGGAGCGCATTGCTTGTGGCCCTGGGGCCGGGGTTTACGGCCTCCATGGTGCATATAAGTTGTGAAGGCACCGCATGAACAGCTATTTAACGCCCGCCATATTGTTTCTGTCTTTTATTGTGTTGCAGCGGCTGGTTGAACTGGCTATTGCCCGGCGCAATACCGCCCGATTGCTGGCGCGAGGGGCTGTTGAAGCAGGGGCCAGCCATTACCCTTTGATTGTCGCCTTGCACACGGCGTGGATTTTGGCCCTGATCTGGTTTGGCTGGCAAGCACCTGTTTCACTTTTCTGGCTGGTGATTTATGCAGTCCTTCAATTGTTCAGGGTCTGGATTCTGGTCAGTCTTGGGGCGCGCTGGACCACGCGCATCATTCTTATTGATGAACCTCTGGTCCGCCGCGGGCCCTATCGTTTTATGAACCACCCCAATTATGTGCTGGTGGTAGCTGAAATTTTTGTGGCACCTGTGGTGCTGGGGCTGGTGTGGGTTGCCATAATATTTACGCTGCTGAATGCCCTTGTGCTGTGGCTGCGTATCTCTGTCGAGCACAAGGCATTATATGGCAAGGCAAAATAAGGGGTTCAGGCAAAAGAGACGATTTATTCGGCTTTCCTGGTCAACCTTATCAGCTTTCCAGCTTTATGATCTGTGATAACCAGTATTGAGCTATCTTGTGCAATTGCCACGTCACGTACCCGCCCGATATCCTTGAGCAAGCGCTCTTCCCCCGTCACACGATTGCTGTCCAGCTCAAGCCTGACCAGCGCGCCGGGGCTTAGCGACGAGACCAGCAGGTTGCCCCGCCATTCAGGGAACATGTCGCCCGTGTAAAAAACCATGCCACCCGGCGCTATGACCGGGTCCCAATAGTATATCGGCTGCTCCATCCCTTCTTTTTGGGCTATGCTGTCACCAATCGGTGTGCCGTTATAATTCTCGCCGTAAGTAATGACGGGCCAGCCGTAGTTTTTGCCTGCTTCCGGGATATTGAGTTCGTCGCCCCCTTGCGGACCATGTTCAATCGTCCACAAGGCTCCGGTTTCCGGATGAAGCGCTGCTCCCTGAATGTTGCGGTGGCCATAAGACCAGATCTCGGGTTGGGCGTCCTTGCGGTTTGTGAATGGATTGCTGTCGGGTACAGAGCCGTCGGGGTGGATGCGGACAACCTTCCCGATATGGCCATTCAACAGTTGGGCCTGACCCCGTATTTCGCGCAGGGACCGTTCTCCCAACGTGATATAAAGCAGACCATCCCGGTCCCAGACCAGCCGCGATCCAAAGTGCAGGCGGGAATCCCAGGCTGGTTGTTGACGGAATATGACCTCGATGTCAGTTACTTGCGTCATATCTTCGGAGAGGTGACCCCGCGCGACGCTTGTCGTGTTTTTATCGCCGTCCCGGGCTTCGGCATAACTCCAGTAGATCATGCGGTCGTCCTTGAAATTGGGCCCAGGAACGACATCCAGCAGCCCGCCCTGGCCGCGCACCTCGACTTTGGGCAACCCGCTGATCGGGGGCGATACTGTCCCGTCTTTTGAAATAACCCGCAGATTTCCGACGCGTTCCGTCACCAGGAAGCGCTCGTCAGGTAATACTTTTATAGCCCAGGGGTGATTTAGACCCCGCGCAACAGTTTCCTGATGGATATTGACATTTGAAATAACTTGCCCGGCACGTGTCTGGCCCGGGAAAGCCGGAGAGAAAGACGGTACGTTTGGCGGGGGTGTGGGCACGGGCTGTGCGGTGCCCGTTGAAGCGGATGTTAATATCAATACGGCCAGCGCAAGGCAGTTAAAAGCAGAACAATTTCTTGTGCGGAGGCGTAACATTAAATGATCTCCATATGACGCGAGGGTTACATATCGTCCGGTTCCGGGGTGTCCGATTGCGGTTTTTGCAACAGTTGCATGGTTTCGAGTATATTCTGACGTACATCCGCAGGCTGATCATGTATGGCCTGTGTGAAATGTTTTATTTGTCGACGCAGGTCATACACCTGATCCATCAGCGATAATATGATGGGCAGTGTCTCCGTTTCAACCTCCAGATCATAGTGCATATCGCACAGAAACTGGATGCGGGCAAAATCAGCTTCCGAGAAATGAAAGACGTCCTGTTCACGTATCGGCAACACCCAGCGTTCCCTGATCCAGTATTCCAGGTCTTCGGCCTTAAGGCACTCTATCCGGGTGATAACTTCTTCAAAGACAATCATGAGCTGCCCCCCATGTGGTCTCTGGGGTTATCGTCAGACGAGGGCGTCCAGTCTGCAGCAAATTTCTCCAGTTCAGCGTCCGGCTTTTCGGGGAGTACGACCTTCAGGTTCACATACTGGTGGCCCCGTTGTCCGCTACGGCGGTCCAGGATGCCCTTTTCCTTCAACCTTAGACTGGTGCCGGTGTTGGATCCTTTGGGTACATTCATTTTGACCTTCCCGTTAACTGTTGGCACCTCTATCTGTCCGCCGAGCACGGCTTCCTTCAGGGTAACAGGTACATCAACATGGATGTTGTTATCCTTGCGGGAGAAATAGGCGTGTGGCCGGATGTGCACCTCTATATAGGCGTCCCCCGGCGGGCCGCCGCCAATACCGGGGTTCCCCTTGCCGCCCAGTCGCAGGGTCTGGCGATCGGTCACACCTTCCGGTATTTTAACGCTTAATGACTTGCCATCGGGCATCGTAATTGTTTTGCTTGCGCCCTGGGCTGCGTCAAGGAAGTCGATTTGCAGTGAATAGCTTACATCGCTCCCGCGCATTTTAAATTGCTGGCCGCCCGCACTTCGCGCGCCGCGATTCCCAAACATGCCGGATAGAAATTCTTCCAGATCTTCTTCGGATGAAAACCCTTCCTGACGGGCATAGCCCTGGCCCGCGGCCTGGTCTGCATAGTCTCGATAAAACCCGCGAGGGGCTGATTCCTGACCGCTGGCATCAATTTCTCCAGCATCAAAGCGTCGTCTCTGCTCGGGGTCCGAGAGCAGGGCATAGGCAGATGATACTTCCTTAAATTTCTCTTCAACGCCCTTTTTATCCGGATTCAGGTCAGGGTGTAGTGACTTGGCCATAGTATGATAGGCTTTTTTGATTTCTTTCTGATCGGCAGTTTTTGCAACATTCAGAATTTCATAAGGGTCTCGCATCCGTTTGCCTTTGTAAAAAAGCGATGTTTTATAAATACTTAGTCGGAATTACCGCCAATGTAAGCTACGCTCCTGCGTTTTGATCTTACCTGTTTTATGTGGTTCCGCTCTGATCTTAATCAAGATATGGCAGACATGTCTATTAGGGAAGAGCCGGTGTGGCTGCAAGATGGTCTTGAAGAGAAGCAAGGGAGGCGCGGGGCAGGGGGAGCGGGATACAGCAAAAGAAAATGGCGGCCCCGTAGAGCCGCCATTCCCGAAAGTTCTGTCTTGTCAGTGCAAAGTGGCTTATGCAGCTTTGCGACGACGTGCCAGACCCAGACCCAGCAGGCCAGCGCCCAACAGAGCAAGTGTACCAGGCTCAGGAACTTCGTTACCGCCAGGACCACCATTGGTTGTGATCGAAACGTTGTCGATCTTCGCGAATGAGTCAGTCTTGTCATGGAACAGGCCAGCCCAAACTTCATTCAGGGCGAACTTCAGAACGCCATTTGGATTGTAATCAATCAGATTGTCTACAACGTCAACGTCAGCGGCGAATGAAACCCAGCCATTTGAATCTTCTGTCCACGTAACATCACTAATGTCTGGCGCAGGTACGCAAATACCGAAGCAGAGAGCGAAAATCTGGGTCAGAGCAGCTGTGAAGCTGTCAGTTAACAGAATTGAACGATCATTTTCGCCGAAGTAATAATCGAAAGAAACACTCAGGCTGTCTGCTGCAACAGGAATATAAATATCCTGATAAATGCCTACGAGGCCCGTGCTGTTGTTGTCATTCAGATATGCAACATTCTGGTGTGTGCCACCGATGTTGATGACTGATGCAGTGTTACCGAATGTGTTCCAGCCAGAAAGACCGGCTTCGAAGTCACCGTTAGAAATCAGCTCTGCAGCTGAAGCAGTACCGGCAACAGCTGTAAGGCTGATGGCAGCAGCAGAAATAAATTTGGAGATTTTGTTCATAACTTGATCCTATTCCCAAAATGCATGTACCGAGGTACGGTTTACGACATAAAAAACAGATTGATACACTGTTGCCCGTTTTCATGTGCTGTCCGGATTAATGCAAACCTGATGCCAACATTCCAGACGCCCGTATTTTCGGGATTCTTATGGTTAACGTATGAAAGTGAATTAAAAATTTGTAAAATTTATCGACACTGGATGCCTGCAGATCACTTATAAAGGATTAGTTAGAAACAAAGTGGTGCTTTTGGTGAGCGGTCCCCGGCATATCAATCGATCAGGCGTGGCAGGGACGTTTCATATGTATTTGCAGACAAAAGCGACGACATATGCTTGTTCAAGAGGTTTCTTTGGGGTACAAGAACGTCAAATTTGTTCAGGATGTTTTTGGGGTAAACGTCATGCGGGCCAGAATATACAAGCCTTCAAAATCCGCCATGCAGTCGGGCCGGGCCAATATTGACAAGTGGTTGCTTGAGTTTGAACCTGATGCCGTGCGAAAAATTGATCCTTTAATGGGATGGACCGGATCGACGGATACCAAGGGACAGGTCAGGCTGAAATTTACCGAGCTTGACGATGCCGTTGGGTTTGCAACCCGTCATCATATCCCTTATACGGTTTTACAGCCGCATGAACGACGGCTGAAGATAAAGTCATACGCTGAAAATTTTAAATGAGTTTTTCCCGATCCGCCCTTAGCTCAGCTGGATAGAGCAACGGCCTTCTAAGCCGTAGGTCGCAGGTTCGAATCCTGCAGGGCGGACCAATTATTCTGTTCATCCATGCAAACGGTGCCTGAGGGCATTGCAGGGATGGACATCAAATCCAGTATTCAGGATCCGTTATGAGCGAATTACCGGCTTGCCCGCAATGCCAGTCTTCCTACACCTACGAAGACAGAGGATTACTGATATGCCCGGAATGTGCACATGAATGGACATCGGGCGATGAAGCCGCCGGAGAGGCGGCCCGGCAAATTGTAGACGCCAACGGCACCCCCCTTGCTGACGGGGATACCATCACGGTTATCAAGGATCTGAAGGTCAAGGGCTCGTCATACATTGTCAAGGTGGGCACCAAGGTCAAAAATATCCGCCTGGTGGAAGGCGATCATGACATTGATTGCAAGATTGACGGCGTTGGCTCCATGAGCCTTAAATCCGGGTTTGTCAAAAAGATATAAGAGGCCGGACTATCATGTCCTTGCATACGTCTGGTTCGGGGCTTTGTATGCCGCCTTATTCCTCGTTGCGGCCATCATGCGTATATTTTTGGTCGTTATCAGGTGCTTCGGAACCTGTCTGGTCAACCGGGGCTGTCGTGTCTTCCCGGACCTCCGTTCCTGCACCGGTTGCAGATGTAGCCGTTGTCGCTGCATCCGGTGCTTTTGAAGATTGACCTTCCGGAGCAGGGGCCGCCTTTGCTTTCTCAGGGGCACCCTTTTTGCCATTGGCCGGATATTCAACAATATACTGGTAATAGCGCTTGCCGTGCAGCTGGACAGCCCAGTATTTTGTCTGGTCACCCGCTGTAATGAAGGCTGGCATATGGCTTGTGCCTGCCGGGCAAAAAAGACCTGCGTGCGCACGATTCCATTTAATCGGGTCCCAATTGGCATATTGACCCTGCCTCAGGTCTTCGCCTGTCACCCACACCAGCTTGCGCGATGCACAATCATAGGAAAGACCAAACCACGCATGTTCATCCGGGCGTAATTCAGTTCTTATGAAAAGTTCGGTCTGAGGGGATTTGATGACGGCAAGCCTGCCCTGAATGCCATTGTGATAATGTGTTTGGGCAAGCTCCACAGCCTGGCTCCATACCGGCCCCTGAGTGGAGATTGTCTGGTCTTCCACCAGTTCAAAATAACTTTTGCTGACAGGGTCCATGATTGGCTTGTCCAGAACGGGTTTGGCGACCGTGTCTGAAGGAGAGGACATAATTACGGCAAGAACGAAGAGTGTTCCCGTGCAATATTTCAAGGGGGCATTCCAAAAGCTGTATTTGATCATATTTCCCACTGTCCTGTAATTCACAACGTCTTGATACCGATGACTTTCGTGCTGCTGCAATCGTCGGTTCCCTGTCGGTTGATAAAATGGCACGCTGCGCCATCGAACTCAACGATGATATTATTCCCAGTATAACAGACTGTTAAAATTATGCCGGAAATATACTGACATGAGTTTTTGTTCAAATTAAGCCGATACCTGTAAGTTGCTATTAACTTGAGAATGTTACAGATGTTTTCAAGTCATCTTTTGTCTAAAGACTGAATATCAGGTATGGAATACCTGTGCGGGCACAGTGGATCTATATTGAAAGTCGGAACATGAAAATATTACTGGTTGCGGGATTTTTTCCTCCCTTCGCGCCTATCGCCGCAACGCGGGTCAATAAATTCGCAAAATTCTTTCATGGTCGTGGCGACGATATACGTGTGCTGGCAGCACATAACACCCATTATCCGCCGGTTATGAAACTGGAAGTGCCGGAAGAACTGGTGCATTTCACGCCTGTTTTTGAGGTTGCAGACATGCCTTCAAATGTGATGGGCCGTGTGAAAGGAATGTTCCGGTCTGGCAAGGGTGAGCAAGACCAGACAGGGCCGGCCAGAGAGGCAATGCCAAAACCGAAGAATGTCCAGCCCGGACGCCTTGGCCCCTGTTTCAGGCGAATAAAGAACCGGGGCAGGGAGCTTTATACCGGCATGGTCAGTGTTCCGGACGGACGGATTGGATGGTATCCGCACGCCATACGCGAAGGGCGGCGGATGCTGGCTGACTGGAAACCTGACCTGATCTATGCCAGCGCGCCACCCCATACATCCTTGCTGGTCGCGAGCAAATTGTCGCGTGAATTTAACATTCCGTGGTTTTGCGAGTACAGGGATCTGTGGGTCGATCATCCTTATTATGATGGCAGCTGGTTGCGTCACCTGATTGAACGACCGCTGGAACGTCGCACACTGGCAAGTTGTTCCGGTCTGGTTACTGTGACTCAAACATGGGCTGACCATCTGCAGAAAATATATGAAAAGCCCGTGGCATTTGTAATGAATGGCTTTGATCCGGATGACTATGAAGATACCGCCCGTATTGAACCAATGAGCAGCGACAAGCTGACCATATTGTATGCCGGGGGCATCTATCCGGGGCGCCGCGACCCGTCGGCGCTTTTTGAGGCTATGGAGAAAATGGGCGCTGATGCCAATGATATACGTGTTCATTTCTATATGCCGGACGAATATATTGAGCCTGTTCAGCAGATGGCGCGCACTCATCATGTAGAGCATCTTGTTGACGTAGGGGGGCTGGTATCTCGTGAGGATGTCTTAAAACTGCAACAGCGCTCCGATATCCTTCTGTTGTTGAGGTGGGACAGCCCGGAAGAAAATGGTGTTCTGGCTGGAAGCTTTTTGAATATATCGGTGCAGGTCGGCCTGTGCTTTCTGTCGGAAGTACAACGGGTGAAGCGGCTGATGTTATAAACAGGAACGGTTTTGGTCTGGTCTCGAATGACGTCGAGGAAATCGCCGGTCAACTAAGGAAATGGCTGGACCAGAAGGGCAGTGGCATGGTTTCGGGTACGGACAAGACGCTGATTCAGCCTTACTCACGCATTGAGCAATTTGAGAAGTTGAAATCGTTCCTGACAGAAACTCTGAAAAAACAGGGATCAGAATCAGGGTTTCCGGGGCGCCGGCAGGAAAATCTGTCTTAACTATTAAAAATAGTTTGTGGGCTGCGTAGCTTTCTACTATGTATCTAAATGCGTAACTTTAATTCCATAACGTAAATAATTACTCATGGCAGATATTCGTTCCACTTTATCGGTTTATTATCAATGGCTGCTGGCTGAGTGTTCAGCGAGTTTCCCGGGGCGTCAGAAAAGGTTTCATAAAAACCCGTCGGAGAAATCAATTCTGATTGTTGCCCAATTATTGCCGCCATATGTAGGGGCAGGTGTTTACAGACCTACTTCCTGGATGAGATACGGTCAGGAACATGGCTGGAAGGTTTCGGGTCTTGGGTTAAAACTTTCCAACAAGATTGACGAGGCTGGCGAGTATCTAAAAAGCCTGGTGCCGGATAATGTACATATCGAATATGCCGAAGAATCCTGCTTAACACCCAGCTGGTCCTTGTCCCCGCGGCTTGATGGCGGTTTTACCACAGCATTGGTGTTATACAGGCGGGCGCTTGAAAAGTTCTCTGATGACCCGCCGGGGATGATTGTGGCGACAGGTCCCTGTTTTGCCAGCTTTGTTGCTGCCATGTGGATCGCCGGGAAATTTGGTTCCAAACTGGTGCTTGATTACCGGGATGAGTGGACGGAATGTCCGTTTGATTTTGTCTCCAGATCGCCAATGGACCGGTTTTGGGAGCGGCGTTGTCTGGCACGGGCTGATCATGTTTTCTTCACAACAGATCGTATGCAGGAGCATCAGTTAAAGGTTTTCCCGGCATTGGCGCCTGAAAAATGTTCGGTTATGCCAAACGGGTGGGATGCATTGGCATCTGACGCCCAGGATATACAGCCGCAACATAAGGGCCAGCTGGGCCAGAATTTGTCACGCTTTTATTTGAATTTTATCGGAAATCTGACGGAATACGTTTCTCCTGACAGGTTTTTGCACGATCTTGCAGGTGTGCTGGGCAAGCGGCCAGAGTTGAAAAAGCATATTGGCTTGCGATTTATCGGCAAGCAGTCCCCGTCGGTGCTGGAGATGATTAACAGGTTTCCCTTCCCGGAGAGCATAGAAGTGAAAGGTTTTCTGCCAAAGCCTGAGGCTTCTGCGGCAACACACAATAGTGACGCGCTGCTCGCCTTGAGCACGCGGGATCTGGAACGCTACAGGCCGGGCAAGGTTATTGAATATATAGCAACAGACCGTCCTGTTCTGGTTTATGGAGAAGCTGGCGATACAAGTGATCTTGTGACCAGATTGGGCGCGGGTATATTTGTCGAGGCCGGAAACAGCCAGGGCCTCGACTTTGCCCTTTCAAGGTTGCTGGACATGTTATCGACCCCTGAATTCAGCAGTCATTGGTCTGGTCAACAGCGGCAGGCATGGGTAAAGTTGAATAGTCGCGAGATCCTCGCACAGGAACTTTTCAACAGGCTTGATCAGCTGATGGCGAACCAACCGGTTGTGACTGATGCAGTATTAGTGTCACAGGACGGGTTTGGCCCTGCAGGCGGCAGTGTTCGCTCCGATGCCCTAACCTGACATTTGTTTGCTTAATTTGACGGCTTTTTTCCAGGCTGGAGAATTAGGGCTTGATATGCGCCCTGTTTTTTCGATAATTGTAGATATGCATTTGGCGGCATTCCCAGGATTATGCAGGAAATGATCTCTGAGTGCCAACTGGCCCGACGTTTTCTCCATCGGATGCTCCAGCGTATGTTGCACCAGATTTTGGAAATTCTCCAGTGACGAGAAGCAGGACGAGCTGTCTTCATACAAATTTTGTGTAACCGGTGAGAAGAACTGAAAATCGGGGTGTTTGAACAACAGTGCCGGGCGGTCCAGAATACCATATTCAACACGTATGGAGCTGTTGTCACATATCAGTAAATCGGTGGCATTTAGCAGACTGAGGGAATTGCTGGACTGTGTTACTCTGATATTTGCATTTGATTCTTCAATTTCTTTCAGCTTTTTCCACAGTATTTTCCCATTGAATCCATCCGAACTGTTGATCTTCCATAATTTTGGATGGGCGGTGACAATAATATTATAGTCTGCTGCGATGTTCACAAGACTTTGAACAATCTTTTCCTGCCATGTTGCCAGAAGCGATGTGGGGGTCCAGTGTGAGCTGATCAGGATTGTTTTCCGCGCCGGAGACAGGTTAAAAGACCCAAGCGTTTGATCACGCGAATATTTGCCGTTGTACAGAGAGTCCAGCTTTGGAAAGCCCGTGGCAAAGAACAGCTTGTCACCGGTTTCAAATGCCTTCGGGGCTGTTTCCTCGATATAGTGCTTGAGCCAGGGACTATGGCCGAATACCATTTTCACGGAAGGCTGTAATGCTTCGTTTACAATCCAGTTTGTTCGTTCGTTGCCATTGCCGAAGCAACATCCGTGTGAGATGGCAACATGAACAGCATCCCGACGGAAATATAGATTCAGGATATCGGTACAAACAAGATAATGCCATTTCTTGTAAACTGCGGTAATCGGCGAGATTTTATATTTTTCATATAAAATGCGAAGGGCATCATCCTCGAAGTGAAAATCATTCTCCTCACCGTCAGAGGTTGTGGCGATCATTATTTCCGGGTTTTTCTCCAGCTCATGGATAACGGGGGCCTGATTTGCAAAACCCATTTCGTTTCGGACAACAAAAATCACCCTGATCGGACCAAAATGCTCCGTGATCATGTCGTCAAGCAGCCGTATTCCTGAAAGAACCCTGGTTTTAATGTTCATTGCAGACTTGTGTTCGAGTGTAAACCGGTCTGCAAGGTTACACTAATTCGGCGGGAAAGAGAGGACAAATTACTGTGTAGATGGATAGACGGCAGAACTTTCTATCCGGGTGTCAGATTTTGCATTTTCCTGACCGCTTCGGGTATACAGCGACGCCGCCTTTGACCAGTTCGCAGACCTTTGATTTGATATCCTGCCAACCTTCAATATGATGTCAGTGATTGTTTTTGAACTTTTACCGACATTGCAAAGAAAATAATCCTGCAAGGCCCTGCGCCCCTGCATATTCCGTTCCGGGTTTTCCAAAGCGGCGAGAACCAGTTCGGCAAAATTATCCAGAGACGAAAAACAGTCAGCACTTTCTTCATACAGTTTTTGTGTGACGGGCGAAAAAAAATGATGATCGGGGTTCTTGAAAAACAGGGCGGGGCGATCCAGAGCTGAATATTCTACCCGAATTGAACTGTTATCAAAAATCAGCAGGTCAGCTGCGTGTAACAATTTCAGGGAATTGCCAGACTTTATAACACGAATATTCGTATGTTCCTGTTCCCTGACTTTTAGTTGTTGCCACAGTTTTTGGCCATCCAGACCGTTTTCCTCAACTTCATTCCAGAGATTGGGGTGCGCAGTTACAATGACATTCAATTCATCATCCAATGGTGCCAGATTGTCAATAATGTTTTCCTTCCACGTGGCAAGGATGGATGATGGTGTCCAGTGCGAGGTGACCAGAACGGTTTTCCGGTCAGTTGGCAAGCCAAGTGCCGCCAGTGTTTCCTCTCGTGAGAATGTATTATTCACCAGCGCATCAAGCTTGGGGAACCCTGTTGCAATAAACAGTTTCTTTTCCGGATTGAAGAGGCCGGGATGCCCTGATTCTATATGCTTTTTTAACCAGGGGCTGGTGCCAAAAAGCATACTCAGCGAGGGTTGCAGTGCCTGCTGGGTGATCCAGTCCTTACCCGCTGCCAGATTACCAAACGAGGCGCCGTGTCCGATCGTGATATGAATTGAATCCCGCTTGAAATAGGTATTTAACATGTCGGTACAAATTCGATAATGCCATTTCCTGAAGACAGCTGTTATCGGGGCGATTTCAAGGCTTTGGTACAGGGATTTCAATTCCGGGTCAGTAAATAAAACAGATCCCGTTTCGGTGTCAGGCATGGTGCGTATGGAAATCTCGCGACTGTTGAGCATCTCCCGGATGACAGGCGCCTGATTGGCAAAGCCGATTTCATTGCGAACGACAAATAACACACGTATGGGGCCGACGTGATCGGCCACCCTTGCATCCAGATCGCGAAAGAATCGGGTTAATCTCTCTTTCATACTCATTTGAAAATTCATGCACCTTATTCAAACAAGCAGACATCATGGCTGTTTTATCTGAATAAATGCTAAACAGACAGATGTCTCTTCAAACTATTGACTATTCTTTGGGCCGTACCGCCATCCCATTTTTCCGGCTTGCGCCCCTTTGGCCACTTGCCATCCAGCACCAGTTGTACATTTTCAGCCAGCATATCGGGCTTGACCAGACGGTTGGTACCTTCCGTAACGGTAACCGGCCGTTCTGTATTCTCTCTGAGGGTCAGGCACGGAATATCCAGATACGTGCTTTCCTCCTGGACGCCGCCAGAATCCGTGATAATCAGTTTTGCCTGCCCAACCAGACTCATAAAGGGAATGTAACTCACCGGTTCCACAAGCGTGATGCCCTCACAGTCGTTAAGGGTATCAAATAAACCAAACTTTGTCAGGTTTGCACGTGTGCGCGGGTGTACGGCGAAAATTAATGGCACCTGACGAGAGACGGCGACAAGTTGCTGGACGAGCGTTGACAGTACCTTTTCATGGTCCACATTCGAGGGGCGATGAAGGGTAACAACACCATATGTGCCGGGCGTCAGATTATATTTGGCGGGCGCGTTTTCAGTTTCAATCCTGTCACGGAGTAACTCGTAAGAATCCATCATGATATTTCCGACCCGTTCAATCCTGTGGGCCGGTACACCCTCACGTGTCAGGTTTTCATCACCATCAGGTGAGGGAGTCCACAGAATGTCAGCAATCGCATCTGTGACCAGTCTGTTGATTTCTTCAGGCATGGTCCTGTCACCGCTGCGCAGGCCGGCCTCCAGATGGGCAATCGGGATCAGGAGCTTGGTCGCGACCATTGCGCATGCCGCCGTCGAATTCACATCGCCAACCACAACAATCCAGTCCGGACGATGCTCAAAACAAATCTTTTCATAGGCGATCATCACGCCGCCCGTTTGCTCGGCATGGGTCCCGCTGCCAACGCCCAGATGGAAATCCGGCTTGGGAAGGCTTAGGTCGCGGAAGAAAGCGTCGGACATGTTGGCATCATAATGCTGACCGGTATGGATCAACTTTACATCGCACCAGTCTTCCTTGTTCAGTGCATGGTAAAGAGGCGCCACCTTCATAAAGTTAGGACGTGCGGCAGCGATAAGATGAACAATTTTCTTTGTCATTGAATATTCCGTTTACTTGTTTCGTGGTTGTCTGGACACCGCTGGAACGGGGGTGTGTAAATTTCGTACTGGCTGTTTGGGGGCGGGGTTCTGCGCTGCCGCACTTTCAATTTTCTTATTGATTTCCTTGTTACTTAATATCGCAGTAATCGCTGTAATGGCAATGACATGATAAAACAGGTCAAATGTTGCAAGATTAAGAAAGGCACCGGCAGCGGCATAGCCAACAAGACTGACCTGCATCATGGAGGCCAGATCCTGTGCCCATTTCAGGTCTGGATATTCCTTTGTTCGTTTGACAATGGCATTACTGGTCAGATAGGTCGTAATGCCCAGCATCAGGAACAGGATAAGGCCTATATATCCATGTTCGCCCAGGGCCTCAAAATAGATACTGTGTACGGCGCGGCCTTCTGCCCCGGGGGCCAGATAATAGGCGCGATAACCTTCGTGGTAGAAAACGTTGAAGCCGCCGCCAAGAACGGGATTGTCGTTTGCCACGTCAATAGCAAATTTCCACATTGTCAACCGGCCTTGAGCGGAAGCGTCATCCTGATAGTTTTCAATACTTTCCATTCGGTCACGCCAGCCCTGCGGCATGAATACCAGACCCAGCCCCAGAGCAAAGACCATGAATATGATGCCGACCATACGGCGCTTGGATTTCCACACAAGGAAGAAAAGCATAGCGCCAAGTGCCACAAACGCCCCGCGCGACTGGGTACCAAAAATCGATACCAGGGTACAAAAACCCATAAAGAACAGGCCCCATTTCAGGAACTTGTTCCGGGCCTGAAGGTACATGTAAAAGAACATCGGCACCATCATCACGCACACAAGGCCAAAGTGGTTGTTATCACCAAAAAATGTGCCGACAGGGCCCCAGACCCGGTTTGCCCCGGCCGTCATAATGGTAAACAGCCCACCCTTGGTGGAAAAGAAGCCGATCGACAGAACAATGACCCACATCAGCGCCTGTAGTCGCATTTTGGTGTTGATGAACATCAGGGTCATAAATGTGAAAAGCATGATCTTGAAGATATTCATCCACTTTTCCCACGCCATGTCCGGCAGGGCCGCAAAGACGGTCGTCAGCGTGACCCAGGACAGGTAGATGGCCAGAAGATAAACCAGTGGGTGCTTGGGCAGCTTCTTGGGTTCGCGGGTGATGAGTGCTGAAAACAGGGCTGCTACGGCTACATAGTCAAGAAAGTTAAAGTGAAAGGCTATGCCATAGGTCAGCCGGTGAGGATTCATGTAGGAAATCCACGACCATACCAAAATCCCGACATGTGGCTTCATGATGATGAAGGGAATGGAGGCAAAAATAGTCAAAAAGACGAATAAACTTCTTAGCATATTTCGAGGCGCTTCACATTTGGTATGCCATTTACATTCTGGCAATATTCAGGGGCCCAATTCAGGTATTGTGACAAATCTAACCCGTGCATGTTAAAATTCAGTGCATAAGTCCAGAGAATACCCCGATTTTTTCCAAAATAAAACGATGCGCTCATCAGACTTCCGGTTAAATGACTTTACGCGCCAGTGGATATCTCGCAGATTACCGTTTCCTGATGCCAAATGTTAGGGAAATTTTGGCAAATAGCCTTTAGAATGCGATATATCGTATTTTGAGCCGATCGTTAGGAATTTAGTTATGGGGCTGATAGAGCCACTCGCCTTTTTGCTTTTTGTCTGTGCCGTTTTGTATGTGATTAAATGGTCAACCGTGAATGATCCTGACGCACCACAGGTAAAAAAGACCTTCGTGATGCCGGGCAGGGAAAAGGGCGTGAAGACTGATGATCCATCCTGAACCGTCCGAGACACCGCTTGCGCCGAAAGATATCAGGCCGCAGCTGGTCGTTGTTATTGATACGGAAGAGGAATTCGACTGGTCGGCAAGGTTTGCTCGTGAAAACAGATCCGTGAAATGTATTCCGGAACAGTTGCGCGCCCAGGACGTCTTTGAACGACATGGCATTGTGCCCACCTATGTCATTGATCATCCCGTGGCATCTACGGATGTATCGGCAGAAATCTTCCGCAATCTACAACGCGAATCCCGCTGTATTGTCGGGACGCATTTGCACCCCTGGGTCAATCCGCCGTATGATGAAAAGGTGAACGAGCACAATTCCTATCCGGGAAATTTGCCGGCCGGGCTTGAAGAGAAAAAGCTTGTGAACCTGACAGACCTGATCACCGAAAATATTGGAAAACGACCGGTCATATATAAAGCGGGTCGTTATGGTTATGGCCCGGCAACGACGGCAATACTGGAAAAGCTGGGGTATGAAATTGACGCGAGTGTGGTGCCACATACAGATTTTAGCAAGGAACTGGGCCCCAATTTCAGGGGATTGCCTGATCAACCTTACTGGTTTGGCAGCAAGGCAGAATTATTGGAAGTGCCGTTAACAAGCGGGTTTTCGGGTGTGCTGGGTCGTTGGGGGCATCATATTCACCCCGTGATCGCCCGCCCGGCCGGTATCAAGCTGCATCTGCCGGGTATATTGTCGCGCCTTGGCCTGTGTGAGCGGATCAATTTGACCCCGGAGGGGATTTCCCTGACGGAGCACAAGCGCCTTACCCGCGCGTTGCTTGCGCGCGGCAACAGGATATTCAGTTACACATATCACAGTTCATCGCTTCTGCCCGGCGGCTCACCCTATGTAAAATCGGCAGAAGATCGGGATGCATTTCTGGAAAAGATGGATCAGTATTTCTCATTTTTTATCAATGAGATCGGGGGCGAAGCTTCTTCACCAATTAAAGTCAGGGATCTGTATCGTAAAGCTGCCTGATCCAGGTTTCTGATTGCTCTGCAACTTCCCTGCGCCATTTTTCGGCCGAAAAGGTATGGTCTGATCCGGTCAGGTCATATCGGGTCACATTCTCATTGTTCAGCGCGTCCCAGCTCGGGTTGTTCCGGGTGAGATCATCAAACTCGCGCGCAACCAGATCGTTGCCGCTTTGAACAAGCAACACAGGCTTGTTAAACTGGTTGAGGCCTTTTGCCATCCTGTCCGGGAAGGGCAGCATCTCTCCCGTGGCCTTTTCTTTTGGACGGAAGAGGTTTTGAACGGTGGAGGACAATGACTTGATGATTTTGAAAGGGTTTGCCTTGCCGGTAAAAAGTCGTTTCCAGAAGTCAATATCCAGAAATCGTTTGCCGTAATAATGCTTCAGGTGGGCCTTTGCCAGCCCCGACCGGGTGCGCACCCAGGGGTTGGCAAGTATGGCGCCTGCAATATCCGGGTGATCTGAAAGTGTCAGGAGAATGGAAGATGCGCCTTCGCACAGGCCCCAGGGGATGATTTTTTCCACGGCGGGCACGTGTTCCCTGAAGGCAGCCACCGCTGCATTCAGGTCATCGCCGACATTTTCAAAGCCGGGGTAGGGACCATCGCTGTCACCTACGCCCCGAAAATCAAAACGCATGGCCGGGATGCCGTTGCGCGCCAGATGGCGGGCAAGATGAACATACTGGCGATGAGGGCCAACCCGATATTGTGGGCCACCTACCAGAATAATCACGCCGACACCGCTTTTGTTTATCTGCGCAGGCATATGCACAATGCCGATACACTCGGTATCATCAACCTGAAACGTAAAGGTGGTTTCGCGGCCTGCCGTCATTGTTTTACATCCTGCACAAGGCGGGTGGTCGTCGTCAGCAACTCGTCCGCCCATTCCGGTTCCTGAAGAACCCAGAACATGGGGCCGGTAACGGAGGTGCCCAGAACATTCGCTCCGCTGTCCTGCCAGTGGGATATATGTTTTTCACCCGCAGGCGACAGGCTGGCCGGACTGGTAGCCGCGACTTCAAGCCAGATGATGCGGGAGGCAGGGGGAACAGCAAAATTTTTCAGGCGCTTCCCGGATATATCATGCGCCAGCTGGCCATTCAGGCCATAGCCACCCACTTCAATAATCTCGCCATCAGTCAGTCTGGCTCTTAGCTCTTTGGTTGTTTCCTTGTGCTGGCCGCTCATCTCGCCAGACACTCGAATTCTCAGGAACTGGTTAAGAAAAGTGTCGCCGTTGGAGACCGGATTCCACAAGAGAATGAAAGGTGTACCGGCCTGTAGTTGAATATCTTCCAGCAGGAGCGCCCCTGTGCGCATCGCCCAGAAGGATATGCGTGATCGCCCCTGACCCTGAAGCCAGGATTGTGCTGCTTCGATTGATTGGACCCATTCCGTCCAGCCACTTTCATCAAAGCGACCTTCGCTATCCCCGGTGCCATAAAGGTCAGGAATAAAAACGCCATATCCCCCGGCGCTTAAACTCGCGGCCTGACGATTAATCATATGACGCGCGCGGTTCAGCTCTTCGGCAAAAGGCGGCAGGAAAATGATATCGCCATGATCCGGCATATCAGAAGCGGGGGCATGATAAACCCCGAATATGCGACCTGCAGGCGTTTCCAGAAACAAGGGCTTCAAAACACAATCCGAATCTGTCTGGTGGTCAAAATAAACCTGACTTTATATTGTCTGAACGTCGGCTTTTTCGTCAACAAAGGCGCAAAGGCTGCCAAAGGTTTCAAAGGTTTCCGCGCTGATTTCATCGTCTTCGATATAAATATCAAATGTCTCTTCCAGCGACGCCACCAATGTTGCAACAGCCATGGAGTCCAGTTCCGGAAGGTTGCCGAGCAGGGGCGTGGATTCGGTAAAGGAATCTGCCTGTTCTCCCAGCTGAAGGGTATTGCGCAACACGTCTCGCACCCTGTCGTCTATTGTCATTTGCGCCTCACTTTATGCTCGCTATGTATTGTATTGACTGATTTATAGTCACCTCTGGTGTAAAAATCCAGCTTGCTCAGGCCTGGGGACCGGATTGGGAAACGGGTGCCTGCAGCTGGTAGAGCGGGATGGCATTTTTTGAGAGCGAAATATGAAAACGTGGTGTGTGTGATGACCAGGCGACCTGTACCGGTCCCAACGTGAGGAAGGTGGCGCAACCCAGCGGTCGGGCACCAAGTTTTGCGTGTGATGTAATGGAAGCCGCATTGGTTGCATTGATACGGCTGAAGCTTGCTGTGCAACCGTGTGATCGCATTGATGCCATACCGGCATCCCACAAGGTTACAAAAGTCCGGCCAATCCGGTATTGGGGCGCGACGCCGACACCAAAGTCCCATGCGGAAGAGCCATGAGGCAGGGGCTGATAGCGGGCCCTGACTTCGTCTTCGTTATAGATATCCATGGTATACCAAAGGGTTGCAATGCATTCGCCATCCTTAAAGGCCCCGACAGCGATTCCGCCTTCGGAAAGACGGTAGTTAATAACGTCCGGGCCTTCGGGTAACAGCGCCAGGTCAGCGGCTTCAAGCTCACGACATTGAAGTGTTCTCGACAAAAACCGGCGATCAACCGGTTCTGCAACCGGCTGGTGATAAAACACGTAACGGAACATATGACCGATATTTAATGCCCGCAAAATACGGTCGGTTGCATGAACCATCGTCGTGCGCCAGCCCAGTTCACGCAATGTATTGCTTATCGACCTGTAAAACGGCATGGGCACAACAGACTACCTTTTGGCGGGACCAGAATCAGCTTGTTTTTTCGTCGACAAATTCACAGAGGCTGCCAAAAGTTTCGAATGTTTCAGCACTGATTTCATCGTCATCAATGTAAATATCAAAATTTTCTTCAAGCGCAGCCACAAGTGTTGCAACGGCCATCGAATCAAGCTCGGGCAGATTACCCAGTAGCGGTGTTGAAGGCTCAAGCGTATCCGCTGTTGCGCCCAGTTGCAGCGTGCTGCGAAGAATTTCTCTGACTTTTCCCTGTGTGCTCATCTCTGAATCCCGTTCCTTGATTGGTGCTGTCCTTCAGGGGCATATACCCACATTCAATCTTAAAATCCAGTTTACGAATCGGATCTTGACAAAAGATCGTCATATTCTTTCCATTTTCACTGTTCAGAGATGTTTCAATCCTGACGCGTTTCAATTAGGTTATTATGGTTAATGGACGTGGTTAACACCAGAGGCATGATATTGATGAAAACATCCGGAAATTCATACTTTCCTAATATTCAAATACTAGATTGGCCGATATGACAATCAGCGTAATGACCGTAAATCAATTACATAACATCACAATGCCCCGGAAACTATAATAGTAACTGATAACCATGACTGAACTTTTACCAGACCTGATCAGGGCGTCCGCCGCCCGCAACCCGGATGCCAGAGCGCTTGTGTACCGGGATCAAATATGGACTTATGCCCAACTTGCAGATGAAGTAGAGGTCTTTGCCAAAGCCATGATGTCGCTGGGACTTGCCCGGTTTGACCGTGTTGCCGTTTATTTGCCCAAGCAGATGGAAACAGTGGCGTCCATGTTTGGTGCCAGTGCAGGGGGCTGTACCTTTGTGCCAGTTAATCCTGCGTTAAAGCCGCGTCAGGTGGGCTATATCCTCGCCAATTGTAATGTTCGTGTGCTGGTGATCAGCAACAACCGGCTTGCGGGTCTGGCCGAGATCTTATCAGAATGTCCTGATCTGCGTTACATCGTGGTAACAGACAACAATGTCCCGGATATTGCCCTTGAAGGCATTGAATTCATGACATGGCCCGATCTTGTGAGCAGGGGCCGTGAAGATGGTTTGCCTGTACATCGCACAATCGATACGGATATGACCGCCATCCTTTACACGTCAGGCAGTACAGGAATGCCCAAGGGGGTAACGCTTTCCCATCGTAATATGGTTGCAGGGGCCCGCAGTGTTGCGCAGTATCTTGAAAATAGTGCAGATGACCGCATCCTGTCGGTGTTGCCGCTCAGTTTTGATGCAGGGCTGAGCCAGCTGACAACCGGTTTTTGTGCCGGTGCCGAAGTGGTCCTGATGAATTATCTTTTGCCACGCGATGTCATTAAACAGATTGTGACGCACAAAATCACCGGTTTGACATGTGTGCCGCCGTTGTGGATTCAGCTTGCTGATCTGGATTGGCCCGAAGAAACAGCGCAAACCTTGCGCTATGTCGCCACCACCGGGGGTCGTATGCCGCGCCCGATTGTCGATCGGTTGCGCAGCGTTTTGCCGAAAACGAAGGTTTATCTTATGTACGGGTTGACGGAAGCTTTCCGGTCAACCTATCTGCCGCCTGAAGAAATTGATCGCAGGCCTGATTCTATTGGCAAGGCCATCCCGAATGCCGAGATTATGGTTGTGCGGGAAAATGGCGAGCCATGCGATCCGGACGAAGTTGGTGAACTGGTTCATCGCGGGGCGCTGGTGGCCTTGGGCTACTGGAATGATCCGGCGCGTACGGCTGAACGCTTTAAACCGGCCCCTGCACAGCCTTCCGGTATTCCCCTGACGGAAATTGCGGTCTGGTCAGGTGACAAGGTGCGGATGGACAAGGATGGCTTTCTGTACTTCGTTGGCCGGAATGACGAGATGATCAAAACCTCCGGTTTCAGGGTGAGCCCGACGGAGCTGGAAGAAGTGATTTATGCCAGCGGACTGGTTGCCGAGGTGATTGCGATGGGCGTGTCCGATGACAAACTGGGTCAGTCGATTGTGGTGGTTGTCACTGCGCGAGATGGCAAGGTATTTGAAGAGGATACATTGCGGGCCTATTGTCGGCAGGAAATGCCAACTTATATGGTGCCGCATCAAATACACCTGCGGGAAAATCTGCCACGAAACCCGAATGGCAAGATTGATCGCAAACTGGTTTCAGAAGAACTACTCAGTGAAATGGAAAAGGCAAAAGCCCCATGAATAAGGAAATGCCCGTTCACGCGCCCCTGAAGGGGTTTGGCGTCGAGAATAACAAGCTGACCATAGGCGGTGTTGACGTCGATCGTCTTGCCGATCGTGTGGGGTCAACCCCGTTTTTTGCCTATGACAGGGCGCTGTTGACCGGTCGGATTGAAGAATTGCGTAAGGCGCTACCCCGGGAAATACAGATCCATTATGCCATGAAGGCCAACCCCATGCCGGCGGTCGTCCAGCATTTGTCCGGGATCACAGATGGTCTTGATGTGGCTTCGGCAGGCGAAATGAAAGTGGCGCTGGACACTGGTATCAATCCCGAACTGATCAGCTTTGCTGGCCCGGGCAAAACACGTGCTGAATTGTCACAGGCTGTTGGCGCGGGCATTGTGATCAATATGGAATCTGAAAATGAGATGGAAATCATTGCGGAGCTTTGCGAAGGTCAGGGCGTAAATGCCAGGGTGGCCGTCAGGGTTAATCCGGATTTCGAGCTTAAAGCTTCGGGTATGCGTATGAGCGGTGGCGCAAAGCAGTTTGGTGTGGATGCTGAAAAGGTGCCAGCCATGCTTGGTCGCCTGGGTGAGTTGGGGCTCGATTTTTGGGGCTTTCACATATTCAGTGGATCACAGAATTTACGGCACGAAGCAATTTCCGAAGCACAGGAAAAGGCGCTTGAGTTGGCGGCCGCTTTAAGCAAGTCTGCGCCGCGTGCGCCGCGTATGGTCAATATTGGCGGGGGCTTTGGCATCCCGTATTTTCCGGGTGACAAGGATTTACCCCTTCATATGGTCGGTGACAGACTGGCAGAGCTTTTACCCCCGGCACTGGAAAAACTGGAAGGTGCTGAAATTGTTGTTGAGCTGGGCCGATATATCGTCGGTGAGGCAGGGGTCTACATATCGCGTATTGTGGATCGCAAGGAATCGCGTGGCCAGGTCTTCTTGATCACGGATGGCGGTTTGCATCACCAACTTTCCGCATCCGGAAATTTTGGTCAGGTCATCCGGAAAAATTACCCGGTGGCCATTGCAAACAAGATGGGCCTTGAACCCGTAGAGCAGGCCGACATTGTGGGGTGTCTGTGCACGCCACTTGACCGTCTGGGTGACAAAATAATGGTGCCAAAAGGTGAGGTTGGCGACCTGGTTGCCGTTTTCCAGTCCGGTGCCTATGGATTGACATCAAGCCCGACAGCCTTTTTGGGGCATCCTGCCCCCGTCGAAGTGCTGGTTTAGAAACAATACGGTCTCTCGGATAATTTGGATACAGGTGTACGGCGAATGATGGGTATTGCAGGTTGGGTTGGTGGACATACACATGACGTTCCGCCCGAAGTAATTCTCAAAAATATGGCGACCGGACTTGATCTGGTTAATCCACATCCGGAAGGTCTTGGTGAAGCATTGTCGTCGGCAGGTATTGTCGCGTTGAAAAGTGCCGGCAACGTCTGGTGCGCCGGGCCTGTCATGTGTTCAATTGACGGTGAACCAATCTGGAATGACGCTGCCTTGCAGGATACGGCGAACAGCCTGGGGCACGCCAAAGCCTTTGCAGACGGGTACAAGCTTTATGGCGAAGCTGTTTTTGAACGTTTGCATGGTGCCTTCTCTGTCGCGATCATCAACAGGGAAAGCGGCGAGGCGACAATCGCCATTGACAGAATGGGCATACACGGGCTGGTTTACGGTCAGGGCCCGAATGGCCTCTTTTGTTTTGGCACGACGACTGACGCTGTAAAATGCCACCCTGATATGGCATCGACGATATCAAACCAGGCAATATACAATTATCTGTTCAATTACATTGTCTCGTCACCGGGAACCATTTACCGGGAGCAGTCCAAGCTGCTGCCGGCGCAACTTGTTCATTTCAAGGCCGGCCGGATCACGACCCGGTTTTACTGGGAAATGCCATATTCGCTTGCCCGATCTGGTGACATGGAGGAATGGAAAGAGCGTCTTTGGGGGTGTCTCGACAAGAATTTCAGTAAATATGTTGAAGGCTGCGATGCCGGGAATGAAGTTGGCGCCTTTTTGAGTGGAGGGCTGGACAGCAGTACTGTGGCTGGCCTTTTATCCCGCCAGAGAGAACATGCCAAAACATTTACCATTGGATTTCGCGAACCGGAATATGACGAAAGCGCATATGCGCGGCTGGTGGCGGAACATTTCAGGACCGACCACCACGAATATTTTGTGACACCTGATGATGTGGTGTCCCTTATGCCTAAAATTGCTGAAGTTTACGATGAACCATATGGCAATACGTCGGCGGTGCCCGCTTTCTATTGCGCCAGGGCCGCTCGGGACAACGGGGTTTCCACACTTTTGGCCGGGGACGGCGGTGATGAAATATTCGCCGGAAACGAACGTTATGCGTATATGAAACGGATTGAATCCTACGGGCATATTCCGGGTTGGATACGATCTGGAATTATGGAACCACTGACCAAACTGCCGGGTCTTGGGGTTGTTCCACCGGTGCGCAAGGCCCGCAGGCTGGCGGAACGGTTCGCGACACCCATGCCGGAGAGGATTTACGCCCATAATTTTCTGGCCGATGGCACGCCGGGTGATGTGCTGAGCGCCGATGTGCTGGACGATATCAATGTTAATGAACCGATGGATATCCTGCGAGAGGCCTATCTGCGACCCAAATCTGTGACCATGCTTCAGCGTATGATGCATCTGGACCTTAAAATCACACTGGCGGACAATGACTTGCGCAAGGTCAACAAGATGTGCCAGCTGGCCGGTGTTAAGGTTCGCTATCCGTTGCTTGATGATGAACTTGTTGCCTTCGCGGCCAGCATTCCCTCCAGTTTGTTGTTGCCAGGTATGAAGTTGCGGCATTTCTACAAGCAATCCATGAAAGATTTTCTCCCGGATGAAGTGCTGAAGAAAGAAAAGCACGGATTTGGATTGCCCTTCAACGTCTGGATAAAGCAGGATGCTAATTTGCAGTCCCTGATCCTGGACCGGATTTCAGATTTTCGTCGCCATGGATATCTGCGCAATGACTTTCTTGATCGCCTGATATCGGATTGCCAAAAATCAACGGCTTCGCCAACAGATGGCATGGCGTGGGACATTGCCATGCTTGATATGTGGATTGAAAAGCACACAGAACAAAAATCGCAAGGAAACTTGCTGAAAAATAGACAAAAGGGTTGAATATGAGCTAATATGGCGACCTTGTAAAAATAGTCAGCCAGACAGATGCTCAAGACTATTTTGACAATAAAATCTATGCAGACTGTCACAAATGTCATAAATTGGGCTGCTATATCAATATTTCTTAAACTATTGACTGATATTGGTAATATTGTCAGATATTCTTGTTAAAGTAGAGTAAAAGCTATTCGGTGACGTGGCGTGTGCTTCTGATCGTTCTGATGCCGGATTTTGAGAGAAACTTGACGGAAAATATGGTCCGTTTACACAACAAAGGGGACGCAGTCGTGAAACTGTCGCTCGATATGAAAGCCGCATTTAATAAAAGTGGTATGATTTTCAAAATTTTCGTACTTGGTGCAGTGGGGCTGTTCCTGGCATCCTGCTCTGGAAGCAACTCTTCCCTTCCGGCTGCTAACTTTGTGTCAGAGAATGAAGGCCCAGGGCCTGAATACATTATTGGCCCTCTTGATTCGCTGCAGATTTTTGTCTGGCGTAATCCTGAGCTGTCCAGCACCGTAACGGTTCGTCCGGACGGTCGTTTTTCCGTTCCCCTCATTGATGATATGATTGCAACTGGCAAAACCCCTACAAAGCTTGCTCGTGATGTAGAGGAAAAGCTTGCAACATATATCCAAAGCCCGATTGTGACTGTTATTGTGTCCGGGTTTGTGGGGCCATTCAGTCAGCAGGTACGTGTGGTTGGTGCCGCTGCGCAGCCTCAGGCAATTCCTTACCGCGCAAATATGAGCTTGCTTGATGTGATGATCTCGGTTGGCGGATTAACGGAATTTGCGTCAGGAAACCGTGCTGTTCTTGTCCGTCATCAAAGTGGAACGCAGCGTGAGTATGGTGTGCGCATTGATGACCTGTTGAAAGACGGGGATACATCAGCGAACGTCTCTATTATGCCTGGTGATGTTATCGTCGTGCCGGAAAGCTTCTTTTGATAACCGTTTGGTGATCAGCGGCTTGTTCCGCAGAATATAAAAGAAGGCTGGCGGCCCAAAGTTGCCAGCTTTCACAAGAATTCACCGAAATTGAATGAATGTGATTGTCTTCAGGAAAATAATTGGTGGCAGTTAAATTTTTTATTTATTTGTATTTAAAAGCTTTTTAACCGTCGTTAACTGATAATGCATAAAAGCACCGATCTCTTTCAATGGTCATATTTACGACAATGTTCGCGGCAAGGTTACGGTATGTTTAAAAAATTCAGAATGAATACAATGCGTCAAAAGGGGCAACGGGTATGAACGAAGTATACCAGCAACTGCTCTCGGCCTTGCACGAGATTTGGCGCCGCAAAGCGTATGCATTGATTGCAGCGTGGGTTGTGTGCACCGCAGGTTGGCTTTTTGTCGCACAGATACCGAACCAATATCAGGCAACTGCCCGGATTTATGTTGATACGCAGACAATGCTGAGCAATCTGATGCGCGGCATTGCAGCCGATACAGACGGCATGCAACAGATTATGATGATCCGGCAAACCCTGATCAGTCGACCGAACATGGAAAAAGTTGTCCGCATGACTGACCTTGACCTTAACGCAAGGAACGACAAGGAACTGGAAGATATTGTAAGCAATCTTCAGGAAAATGTCAGATTGTCTGCGCAGGGTGCCAGCCTGTTTAATCTGAGTTTTGAAGATCAGGACCCGCAGGTTGCCAAAAAGGTCGTTCAGTCGCTATTGACGCTCTTTGTGGAAGAGAATATCGGGGCCAATCGTAAAGACCTTGCTGGCAGCCGTCGTTTTATTGATGAGCAGGTTCGCAAGCACGAGCAGGAGCTTGAAGCCGCCGAACGTCGGATGGCCGAGTTCCAGCAGAAGAATTTGGGCTTTTTGCCGGGTGACTCATCTTATTTTTCCCGCTTGCAGCAGGTCAGGGCCGAACTGGTTGCCGCTGATGCTGCCTTGCGTGAAGCCAAGCTGCAGCGCACAGAGCTGGACAGGCAACTGGCTGGCATTCCGCCATTCATCACGGCTACAGGCGGCCTTGGGCCGCCTATCGGGGGCGTGTCATCGTCCGGGGTCGCCAGCCGCATTGCGCAAAAGCAGCGTCGTTTGGATGAATTGCTTGAACGTGGCTATACCGAAGAGTTCCCGGACGTAAAAATTATGCGTCAGACCATAGAGGAACTGAAAAAAGAATATGCTGATGAGCAGGCTGTCCTTCAGGGGCAGATCGAGGAAGGTGGCAGCAGCTTTGTGCCGTCAGGTGCAAATGTGGTGCCGAACCCGATCTATGAACAGATCAAGATCCGTCTGATTGAGGCAGAGACACAACTTGCGACGTTACGTGACAGGCTGGAACAGAAAAAGGCTGACGTTCAGCGCTATGAAGATATGGCGCAGCGCGTGCCGGCGGTGGAAGCAGAGCTTGCACGCCTCAATCGTGATTACAGCACGATCAATGCCAATTATCAGAAGCTGATCCAGCGTCGTGAATCTGCGCGCCTGGCCCAGGATCTGGAAACAAAGTCTGATGGTGTCCAGATTAAAGTGATTGATCCACCGGACGTGCCGCGGGTGCCAAGCAGCCCGAACAGGTTGCTGTTCCTGTCAGGCGTTCTGCTGGTTGGTTTGGGTGCAGGTGTATCGGTGGCCTTTCTCTTGAGCCAGTTGCACACCACCTTTAATACGACACAACGTCTTCGCGATGCCTTTTCACTACCGGTTCTGGGCAGTATTACGGTGATCCTGACGGAAAACGAGAAGCGGGCCAAGGTGAAGAATCTTATTGCTTTCTCGGTAGGACTGGCTGGACTGTTCTTCGCATATGGTGGCGTGGTTGCTATTGAAGTCTTGCGAGGAACCATCTCCTCTTAATTTTAGAGCTCTGGAAAGTCGATATGGACCTAATAGAAAAAGCGGCCCAAAAACTGAAGAAGCAGGAATCCGGATCTCTGGTTGAACGGGCGGCAGAAAAGCTTGCCCGCGCTTCGAAAGAGACTGCACAACCCTCTTCTGGCAGCGAAGAAAAGGCGCCTTTGACGGCGGCATCGGAAGCTTCTCCCGCACCAGCACAGCCAGCTCGTCAGGCATCCATAGACAAACCGTCTGCAGGCCCGGACGAGCAAACGCTTGCTCGCCGCAAGCGGAGTCGATTTGCCGAGATTGATCTGAAAAGCCTGAGTGATCGGTATTATATTACACCGGACAATAGCCCAACAGTTCAGGCGGAAGAATTTCGGCTCGTCAAAAGAAGTCTGCTGTTGAATGCCTTTGCCAGAGGTGCGGGCGAAATCAGGAACGGTAATCTGATCCTGGTGACAAGTTCACAGCCGAATGAAGGCAAGACATTTTGCGCTATCAATCTGGCGATGAGCATCGCTTCAGAACGGGATTTGACTGTTTTGCTGGTTGACGCCGATTTTGCCAAACCTGACGTTCTGGCGACATTGGGTGTGCAGCCGGGCAAGGGTCTTGTCGATGTTATTGAGGATCCATCCATTGATCTGGCAGATTGTCTGATCCGAACGAATATCGAGAACCTTGTTTTGTTGCCAGCAGGGCGCAGACATAATATGACAACGGAGTTGCTCGCGAGTGATCGCATGGGCGAGATTGTGAATGAACTTGTCATGCGCTATCCCGATCGGGTGATTGTATTTGATTCACCACCGGTTTTGGCCAGCAGTTCTGCATCAGTTCTCGCGCTGCATGTCGGGCAGATATTGTTTGTTGTCGAGGCCGAGCGCACACGTGAACCACAGCTCAAGGAAGCTTTGTCACTCGTAAGTTCGTGCCAGAACATTAGTCTTTTGCTAAACAAGTCCAGATATACGGGCAGGGATAAAAAATTTGGAACATATTACGGTTACGGCGCCTGACAATTGTGTTTCCGGGGGGAAACAGCAAAACACTCTCAAGCATATGCGGCACACCCGATCGGGCGTTTGCCTTGCTGTCCTTGTGCTTTCAACACTAGGGGGACAGGCTTTCGCAGGTACCTGGCGTGCGACACCGCATCTGGAAGTTCTGGAAACTTATACAGACAACGTCAATGTTTCTCCTGTGAACAAACAGGATGACTTTGTAACCCGCGTTTCTCCGGGTATCGGTATTACCGGGCAGGGTGCCCGAATTTCGGCTGACATTGATTATACGGCGAATTTTCTTTATTTCGCCAATTCGGAAGACAGTTCCGACCTTCGGCACGAACTTCAGGGCAGGGTCAACAGCGAACTGGTCCGTGATCTGTTCTATCTGGATCTAAAGGCTTCGATTAATCAGCAGTTTGTTGATCGTGGCGGCTCGCTGTCGAATAACTTCGATAACCAGACCGATAACAGAAAGACAGTGCAGAATTATATTATCAATCCCTATTTGCGCCGTGATTACGGCAGCTGGGGGACGGCAAACCTGTATTATCGCTTTAATTATATCAGGTCGAATGCCAACAACACCTTTAATCCCTTGAATCCGAATGTGATTACAAACTCCGACAGTCACGAGTTTGGGGCCGGTTTTTCAAGTGGCCGCAAATTCCCGCGATTGCGTTGGGGAACCAATGTTTCGCATCAGATCAGAAGCCGTGAGACCGGTGGAAACTTTGAACGGACAACAGCTATTGCAGACGCTTCGTATCCTGTAAACCGGTGGCTTTCGTTACTGGGCAGTGTGGGCTATGAAGAAATTCAGGATGGCTCTCTCAGCAGCCAGCCAGACGGGCTGCTTTGGGATGTGGGTGTTCGCCTGACACCGGGCCCCAGAACATCATTGTCGCTTCGCGGCGGCGAGCGTTATGGTGATGAGAATTTCTCGGTTAACGGTTCGTATATTATTTCGCCGGAAACACGGATATCCATTGGATATAACGAAACCATTACCACCACGCAGGATGTATTGGCCAACCAGCTTCTGAACAGCGATCAGGCTGCAGACCCCATTGTGGATCCAGGTGGGTTCAGCCTCATTGACTCTGCTTTCCGTACCAAGCGTTATAATATCACGCTGTCTGGCAAGCGCGGGCGGAACACTTTTAGCCTGACTGCGTTTCATGAAGAGCGCTTTATTGACGCGACGGCGGAGCAGGAAACCAATTATGGTGGTCAGGGCAGTTTTAGCAGGCAGTTCGGGCGTCACCTTTCCGGAACAGTCAGTGGTAACTACCGGCGTCAGGAATTTGCGTCACAGGGTAACAGACGTGATGATTTGTACAGCGGCCGTGCTTCGCTTAATTATCGTATATCAACGAGCCTGAGCGGGGGCGTGGAATATATCCGCACTGACAGACGATCGACCAATCCGAACTTTGATCTGGTTGAAAATGCGGTGAAGGTTAATCTTTCAGCGACCTTTTAGGGGCGACTTAAATGTATGCCGAGTTTTACAAGCTGAATGGCAAGCCCTTCCAGCTAACGCCTGATCCACGCTTCTATTTTGATAGTAGCACGCATAAAAAGGCGATGGCTTATCTGACGTACGGGCTTAATCAGGGCGAAGGCTTTATCATCATTACAGGTGATATCGGGGCCGGTAAAACGACGCTTGTCGGGCATTTGTTCGACGAGCTGGATAACGACCGGTATGTGGCGGCAAAGGTTGTGACGTCACTGCTGAGTGCAGACGATATCCTGCGCATGGTGGCTTCCGGTTTTGGCCTTGAAAGCGAGAATGCTGACAAGGCGACGTTGCTTCAGCGTATTGAACGTTTTTTGCGTATTCAGCATCAGCAGGGCAAGAGAGCATTGCTGATTGTGGATGAAGTCCAAAATCTGCCAACTGCCGCCCTGGAAGAATTGCGCATGCTGTCAAATTTTCAGGTCGGCGAGCGTGCCCTGCTACAAAGCTTTCTGCTTGGGCAGCCTGAATTTCGCGAAAAATGGGCAACAGACCCTAACCTGGAACAACTTCGCCAGCGTGTAATTGCCATTCATCATCTGCAAGCCATGACAGAAGAAGAGACCCGTAATTATATTCTGCACCGGCTGCAACTTGTCGGCTGGAAGGACGACCCCAAATTTACAGACGGTGCTTTTCGCATGCTTTTTGAGCAAACGGACGGGGTGCCAAGACGCGTTAATACGCTTTGCTCGCGGGTTTTGCTTTATGGCGCAATCGAAGAAGTGCATGAAATAGACGAAGACGTTATCACCGCAGTTGTTGCTGATATGGAAAGCGATAATGAAGCTGGTCGCCAGCAGGCGGCGCAAGCTGTAAATGCCACAAGGAATTTAAGAAAAAAGCTTTCTAAAGATACGGATGAACCTGGCGAACTGGAAGGGAATGGCACAAACGGTAAAGCCGGGCCACAAGATATGGATGCCCTGGCACACCGGCTTGAGCTGCTTGAAAAATATGTCAAGGCGCACGATCTTACCATAAAACAGGCGCTTGAGATGGTAACGGATTGGCTGGAAGCGTCGGATCAAACAGATGGCGCATAACAACAAGATCATCAACGCCATGTCTGTCGATGTGGAAGATTATTTTCAGGTTGGTGCCTTTGAAAAGACCATTGATCCGAAAGACTGGGACACATTGCCTTGTCGCGTTGAGCAGAATACCAATGCGGTACTGGATATTTTTGCCGAAGCTGATGTAAAGGCAACATTCTTTACATTGGGCTGGGTTGCGGAGCGGTATCCACAAATCATCAAGCGCATTGTCGCCGAGGGCCACGAGATCGCCAGTCACGGCATGAAGCACGTGCGGGCCTTTGCCCAGACACCTGAGGAATTTCGTGCAGACGTGCGTCAAAGCAAGGCCTTGCTTGAAGATATATCGGGTGAAGCAATTAAGGGGTATCGGGCGGCCAGTTTTTCAATCGGCAGCGGTAATCTTTGGGCGCTTGATGTACTGGGCGAAGAGGGATATCTGTACAGTTCAAGTGTATATCCTATTCATCATGATCATTATGGCATGCCGGGCGCGCCGCGCTTCTCATTTCAGCCGGATAAAAACAAGGCTTTCACAGAGATACCTGTGACAACGGTTGAGGTGATGGGAAAGCGGATCCCGTGCGGCGGCGGCGGGTATTTCAGGCTTTTGCCCTATTCATTGTCGCGCTGGGCGATGAGACGGGTCAATGAACGGGACCAACAGCCCTGTATTTTCTATTTTCATCCATGGGAAATAGACCCGGGGCAACCCCGGCAAAACAATGCGAGTGCCAAATCAAAATTTCGGCATTACACGAACCTTGATGTCATGGCGTCCAAATTAAAGACGGCGTTAAGAGATTTTCGCTGGAGCCGTGTTGATCAGGTTTTTCTTTCCCCTTCCAGCAAAAACTGAGATCCAGATAGTGAATATCCGCCAGCTCGATATTATGCAGGGTGAAGATTGGGATACATTCGTTCGTGCCCATGATCAGGCCACCTTTTTTCACCTCACCGGCTGGGGGCGGGCCATACAGGCAACGTTTGGTCACAAGCCCTGTTATTATTACGCCGAAGAAAATGGCAAAATAATTGGAATTCTGCCCCTTATCCATATGCGTAGCCGCCTGTTTGGCGATGCCTTGATCTCGAATGCCTTTGCCGTGACCGGCGGGCCGGTTGCTGACCGCGCGGATGTGCACGCTGCCCTGGACGAGCAGGCGCGAAAGCTGGCCGTTGATCTGAAAGTGGAATATGTCGAATATCGAGATCAGGAAAGAATTCGGCCGGATTGGCCCGCCAAGGATGAGCTTTATGTGACCTTTCGAAAACAGCTTGACCCTGATAATGAAAACAATATGAAAGCGATCCCGCGCAAGCAGCGGGCTATGGTCAGAAAAGGGATCAAGGCCGGGCTCACCGCTGTCATTGATCAGAATGTTGACCGTTTATACCGGATGTATGCAGAAAGTGTGCGTAATTTGGGTACGCCGGTGTTCCCTAGGTCACTTTTTGTCAACCTGCTGAATGAATTCGGCCCAAACAATGCCTGTGATATCCTGACGGTTGAGCATGAGGGCAGAGCCGTATCTTCGGTGATGAATTTTTACTTTCGGGATGAAGTGCTGCCCTATTATGGCGGAGGAACGCTTGACGCCCGCAATTATGCGGCAAATGATTTTATGTATTGGGCCGTAATGTCGCGGGCCGTTGACGAAAAGTCCTGCAAGTGGTTTGACTTTGGTCGGAGCAAGATTGGCACCGGCTCCTATTCTTTTAAAAAGAACTGGGGCTTTGAGGCGAAACCGTTGATGTATGAATATTTGCTGGAAAGCGGTGTGTCGATGCCTGATGTGAACCCGCTTAACCCCAAATACCAGTTGATGATCGCTGTCTGGAAAAGGCTCCCGTTACCTGTGGCTAATTTTATTGGTCCGATGGTCTCCAGGAGCCTGGGTTAGAAACATGGGTGAAATTTTGTTTCTGGCGCACCGAATTCCGTATCCGCCCAATAAGGGCGACAAGATACGATCGTGGCATATTCTCGAGCATCTGTCCAGGTCTCATAAGGTTCATATGGGATGTTTTGTGGATGATGCGCAGGATTGGCAATATGTTTCGCATTTGAAGTCGGTTTGTGCGGAAACACACTTTTCTTCACTGGGATACCTGCGTGCGAGGCTCCGCAGTCTTAAGGGACTGATGACCGGTGCGCCTTTAACCATTGCCTGCTATCAGGACCGAAAATTTGATAGTTGGGTGAGGCATATTCTGGAATCCCGCCCGATTGAGGCGGTGTTTTTGTTTTCTTCGGCCACAGGTCAGTTCATGGAAGGCCGGTATAAAAGTGATCAGCCTGTTGTCATGGACTATGTGGATGTTGATTCCGACAAATGGGCGCAATATGCCAAGATACACAAATGGCCAATGAGCTGGATATATCAGCGGGAAAGCCGGGTATTGCTGGAATATGAGCGGGCGCTGGCAAAAAAGGTCGATGCCGGACTGTTTGTATCGCAAAGTGAAGCGGATATGTTTCGCCAGCTGGTCCCGGAAGCAGCCGACCGGATTGGCTATTTAAACAATGGCGTGGATTTTGAAAGCTTTGCGCCTGCCCGTGCGGCATCCTCGCCCTATTCAGGACAAGGTCCATTTCTGGTTTTCACCGGGGCAATGGACTATTGGGCGAATGTTGATGCTGTTCAATGGTTCGCGCGTGAAATATTTCCTGAAATCCGCAAAAAACATAGCCAGGCGCAATTTTACATTGTTGGTGGCAAGCCCACGAATGCTGTCCAGGAGCTTTCAAATATTGAAGGCATATCGGTAACGGGCCGCGTGCCCGAGGTGCAGCCCTATCTGGGCCATGCAGATGTTGTGGTATGTCCCATGCGGATTGCCCGGGGCATCCAGAACAAGGTTCTGGAGGGCATGGCCATGGGGAAAGCCGTTGTGGCCACAGGTCAGGCATTTGAAGGTATATCGGCAAGGCCGGGTGAAGAGCTTCTGGTTGCCGATGATCCGGAAGATTTTGCAAGGTCTGTATGTGACCTTTTGGATGGAGCCCGAGCGGGTGCCATGGGCGAGGCGGCCAGGGCGCGAATCCTCTCGGATTACGGGTGGTCAGGCAATTTGGCCAGACTGGAAGATATGCTCCATAAAAAATCATCGGGAAAAGTAACCGGATCGCAACCAATTCGGAAGATAAGTTAAAAGAGTAATAGCGTGAAACGAGCGAAGGCTTGCGGTTCACCTGAAACCTGTTGAATGTATGCCGGAAATGTCTGCTAACATGATAAATGACAAGAACAGTACTGAACAGACGGACACTGAAGTGAAAACTTCCCAGGGTGCAACCATGTCAGCCTATCACCGTGAATACTGGTTGCGTGCCGGTGCCATCTGGTTGCTAACTGTTACCGCCCTTGTCATGTCCTTCTGGCCCACGGTAGAGGCGATTGTCGTCACATGGTGGGAATCAGCGACATTCAATCACTGTTTTCTTATTCTGCCAATCATCGCATATCTGGTCTGGGAACGGCGGGAAGTTTTTGCCCGATTGCTACCTGCGCCTTCATACTGGGGCCTGTTGTGTATGGGGCTGGCCAGTCTTCTCTGGCTTTTTGGCAGTGTGGCCGAGGCGTCGGTGATCAAGCAGTTCAGTCTGGCGTTCATGTTGCAGGCCAGTGTTCTGACGGTCTTTGGCATGGCCTTTGCCCGGGTGATGATTTTCCCGATCTTCTTTCTGCTTTTTGCCGTGCCTTTTGGCGATTTTCTTGTGCCGAAAATGCAGGATATTACAGCCGTTATGACGGTCTGGTTGTTACAGGTTAGCGGATTGGCCGTTTATAGCGACGGCGTGTTTATCTCTGTACCCAATGGTGACTTCCATGTGGCTGAAGCCTGTTCGGGTGTCCGGTTCCTGATTGCGTCGATTACGCTGGGGGTCCTGTTTGCAAATATTGCATTTATTAGCTGGCGCCGCCGGGCCATCGTTATTCTGCTTTCGGTTATTGTTCCGATTGTATCGAACGGTTTTCGTGCCTATGGCATTATCATGATCGCCTATCTGACAGATAATGAATATGCTTTGGGTGTTGATCATCTGATTTACGGCTGGATATTCTTTGCCTTTGTCACCCTCCTGTTCCTGTCCATTGGCATGTCATTTATGGACCGTCCTGTTGGGTCATCGGTTGTCGACCCTGACCGGCTGTCAACCCGGTCTTCCGGTACATCCACATTTTCCCTGGTCGCAATTGCAGCGCTGGCTGTTCTGGCTGCCAATATCGGATCAAGTTACGCAGCCTACATTGATCAACGCGTGCCAGTTGGACCCGTGGCGCAACTGTCGGCCCCGGATGTTTCCGGACCCTGGCACAAAGTTGACGAAGTGATAAGCAGATACGAATGGAAGCCTGAATTCAGGGGCGTAGATGCAGAGATCGTACAGCATTACAGCCGTGACGATGGTGCAACGATCAGTTTGTATCTGGGATATTATAAATATCAGCGTACCCAAGCGGAACTTGTTCAATTTGGAAATTCCGTTATTGCCCCAGATCCCTGGGACTGGTCTTCATCTGCTGAAGTTGAAGCGGATGTTGACGGCAAAAAAATGAAAGTACAGGCGGTTACGGCCGTGGCCCGGTATGATCAGCGACGTATCTGGTACTGGTATTGGGTCAATGACAGGTTTACGGCCAACAAGTTTAAGGAAAAACTCCTGACTTCTCAGGCCAAATTGCTTGGGGGGCCGCAGGACGGTGCGGTAATTGCCATTTCCGTTGGAGACATTGCCCTTAATGACCACAAGGATGCAGTTCTGCAGGATTTTCTGAATCATCTTGAACCCATTCAGCCGGGCCTTTCCAGCCTTCTGGTGGAACGTAATTACTAAATAAATCTTCTGGTCGAACGAGGTTTCTGCCAGAAAAAAGGTGTGTATCTATGTGTGGACTGGTTGGTATTTTTGATATTCACGGCAAAGCGGAAATCGACCGTAATTTACTGGGGCGGATGAATGACGCGCAAACGCACCGGGGACCGGATGAAAGTGGTCTGTATACCGCACCGGGTATTGGATTGGGGCATCGGCGGCTGTCCATTATCGATCTGAAGAGCGGCCAGCAGCCGCTGTTCAACGAGAGCAAAACCGTTGTGGTTGTCTATAATGGTGAAATTTATAATTTTCAGAGCTTGCGGCAGGACCTGATCGAACGCGGTTACAAATTTCACACTCATTGTGACACGGAAGTGATTGTGAATGCCTGGTCTGAATGGGGCAGGGAATGTGTCCATCAGTTCCGTGGCATGTTCGCTTTTGCTATTTGGGATACAGAACGGGAGACCCTGTTTCTGGCGCGTGACAGACTGGGTATCAAGCCGCTTTATTATTCTTTTCTGAAGGACGGCACCCTGATCTTCGGGTCGGAACTGAAAACGCTGCTGTTGCACCCTGATCTGCCGAGAGAGCTGGACCCGCGGGCTGTCGAAGACTATTTTGCCTACGGCTATATTCCAGATCCCAAGTGCATCTACAAGGGCATATTCAAATTGTCTCCCGGCCATGCACTGGAACAAAAACATGGTGCGGCTCCGGCCAGTCCTCATGAATACTGGGACATATCCTTCCGTCATCATATCGGGCTTTCAGAGGCTGATATCTGTGAAGAACTGATCGAGCGGCTGCGCGAAGCGGTGCGTATCCGCATGGTTGCCGATGTGCCATTAGGGGCATTCCTGTCAGGTGGCGTTGATTCAAGTTCAATTGTTGCGCTGATGGCAGGCCTGTCCCCGGATCCGATCAATACCTATTCCATCGGATTTGATCGTCCGAATTATGATGAGACCAGCTATGCGGAAGAGGTCGCCAAACAGTACAAGACAAACCATCACACCCGCCAGGTTGATCCGGATGATTTTGACCTGATTGATCAATTGGCGGCCATGTATGATGAACCCTTTGCCGACAGCTCGGCGATGCCAACTTACAGGGTTTGCCAGCTTGCAAGAGAGCAGGTCATTGTTTCCCTGTCGGGGGACGGGGGTGACGAGGCATTTGCCGGATATCGGCGCCATCGCTGGCACGCTTATGAGCAGCGTATTCGCGATATTTTGCCGCAAGGCTTGCGCGGACCGGTGTTCGGGTTTCTGGGCAGACATTATCCAAAGCTTGACTGGGCCCCCAAATTTCTTCGGGCAAAAACCACGTTTCAGGCGCTGGCAATGGACCCCGCTGAAGCCTATTTCCATAGCGTGTCAATTTTGCCAACAGCATTTCGGCAATGTATGTTCAGCTCGTCCATGAAAAGTGACCTTCAGGGCTATAATGCTGTTGAGGTATTGCGCAATGTTATGGACAATGCACCGGTGGACGACGAGTTGTCGCGTATTCAGTATGCGGATATGAAAACCTATCTGCCCGGTGACATCCTGACCAAGGTAGATCGGGCGAGCATGGCGCATTCGCTGGAAGTGCGCGTGCCTATCCTTGATCATCATTTTCTGGAATGGGCGACAAAAATTCCATCAGAGCTGCGCTTGCAGGGACGGGAAGGCAAGCATATATTCAAGAAGTCGCTTCAGGGCCATTTATCTGATAATATTCTGTATCGTGACAAAATGGGATTTGCCGTTCCCATTGAAGACTGGTTCCGCGGGCCATTGAAAGACAAGATAAAAACAGCAATGAGCAGTTCTGTCCTGGCGGATACGGGGTTGTTCAATATGGATTATCTTGAAACTCTGGTTGATGAACATCAGTCAGGTTCATGGAATCACAGTTCAGCCCTTTGGGCCTTGTTAATGTTTGAATCGTCACTTCGTCACATGCAGAAAGGAACCGGCTAATGGCCGAAACATTCGGCAGGATAATATGGCTGACAATTGTGGTTTGTTGTTTGGCCGTCCAGCCGGCCAAATCGGCGAAGCTTTCCTCTACTGTAGCGGTGGTAAAAAAAAGTATCGTGGGCATTGGCACATTTGAGGCCATCAGACGCCCGCCCGTCGAGATCATGGGCACAGGGTTCGTTATTCATGACGGGCTGCACGTCATCACCAACTATCATGTCCTGTCGAAAAGAATGGAAGGATCAGATCTGGAGAAGCTTGTCGTGATTACCGGCAGGGGGGCAAAGTATAGCGATCGTGACGCTGAAGTTGTTGCCCTGGACCCGGTTCATGATCTGGCGCTTTTGAAGATGAAAGGCGATCCATTACCTGCCTTGAAGCTTGGTGGAGGGTCTTTGCTGCCGGAAGGAAGCTATATCGCCGTCACAGGTTTTCCGATTGGGAATATACTCGGTGTATATCCGGTCACGCATCAGGGCATTATAGCGGCCATTACGCCCGTTAGAATTCCACAGATAGATTCGCGCCTGTTGAACTCGAACATGATTATGCGCAAGCCGTTTGATGTTTACCAGCTGGACCTGACCGCTTTCCCGGGAAACAGCGGAAGTCCTTTATATGATGTTGCGACCGGCCAGGTGGAAGCCATTCTCAACAGCACCTTTGTCAAGGAAACAAAGGAACGGGCATTGGCGGAGCCAACGGGAATATCTTTTGCTATTCCCGTTATTTATGTCCACATGCTGATGAAAAAATCAGGTTTGGTCCAATAGATATACCAGCCGGGTAATTTATTCTGCCGGCTGCATTGTGACAGGGCTGTCCTCATTGCCGCCTGCAGCAGGCGCTATCTCTGACAGTGCTTCAGGGTCGGTGATATCGGGCCGTGACAGCGCTTCTTCAATCGCAGGATTGGCTTTTGGCGCTTCAGCAATTGTGCTTTCGGGGGCGCGTAATAGTGTATAAATTGCAATTACCGCGACAACCCATCCAAGCACCGCGCCGCCTAACCAGACGAAGACGGATGTTCGGATAGAAAGCCGGTCTGACTTTCTGAGGGTATTATTGTCCTTGTTTTTGTCTTCCGACATGTCTCGAGTCTTCCCTTCCCAAAAAAACCAAAACTACAGCTTTAACTGCAAATTCGATTTTCACGCCCTGACTTCAAGATATGCAAACAACTACATACTGTGACACTCACTGATTAAAGCACAAGATATATACGTCGTCATCAACTTAATGCTTTGGATCCTGTCTATCGTCAAAATAATATAATTCACTGTTCGTATACCAGAAGCTTTCACAGGTCAAAATAAGCGATTTGACCTCATACCAGCAACTTTCCCTGTTTGTTATGCAAAATTGGGACCAGATTGATAACGGGCGGAAAACCGCCATGTGATAATGCATATCGGGAAGGGGGCCATCGGGAGAACGGAACTTGTGTAAAAAATTCCGACGACCGATGGCCCGGTCGAGTGGAATCAAGCGGATGATGCAGTCTTTGCCGGCATCTGGTCGAGTGAATAGCCCGCCGCTCTCACCGTGCGAATCAGATCTGTTGTGCCTTCAATGTTCAGGGCCTTGCGCAGGCGTCGGATATGGACATCTACAGTACGCAATTCCACGTAAACATCATGCCCCCAAACCGCATCAAGAAGCTGTTCGCGAGAAAAAACACGACCAGGATTTTCCATAAAATGCCGAAGCAACCTGAATTCCGTCGGCCCCAGATGAATCATCTCGCCGCACCGTGTTGTCTTGTGTGACGTACAATCCAGTATTACATCCCCAAAAGTCAGAACTTCGCCACTCAGTGCAGGGCGAATTCTGCGCAGGATAGCGTGAATTCTGGCAATCAGTTCGCGCGGTGAGAAGGGCTTGGTAATATAATCGTCAGCGCCTGTATCCAAACCGCGGATTCTATCGGATTCTTCTGCGCGTGCGGTCAGCATAATGATAGGGACATGTGACGTTTCAGGCATGCGCCGCAGACGGCGACAAATTTCAATGCCGGAGAGGTTTGGCAGCATCCAGTCGAGAAGAATAAGGTCTGGCGGCATTTCCTGCGCCTGCATCAGACCTTCTTCGCCATCTTCAACGCAATTTGTTTCAAAACCGGCACTTTGAAGGTTGTATTTTATCAGCTCGGTCAGGCTCTGGTCGTCTTCAACGAGCAGAATTCTGGGTTTCATGATCTTCTCCATGATCTCGCCACACCATGTTTGTGATGTGACGCTAATTCATCATCGACAATCTTAAGCTGTGCAGAGACAGTATATCTATGCTCCGTTAGGATGAGCAATATCCGCGTAGCTGGTATTGTCGCTTTTCGGGCGGCTTTCTTCCAGAACTTCACCTTCAACCAGAAAATAGACAATTTCCGCGATATTGGTTGTGTGGTCGCCAATCCGTTCAATATTTTTGGCAATAAACAAGAGATGCGCCGATGGTGTAATCAGCTTGGGATTTTCCATCATATAGGTCAGCAATTCACGGAAAAGGCTGTTATAAAGGTCATCTACTGCCTTGTCTCTTTGCCAGACAGCAAGGGCCTTTTCACTATCCCGGTCAATATAGGCGTCCAGAACATCTTTAAGCATTTCCCGGATCAGCAGGGTCATCTGCGGGACGATTACGGCCGGTTTTACCGCTTCTGACTTTGCGAGAACAAGAGATCTTTTCGCCACATTCTTGGCATAGTCACCAATACGTTCCAGCATGGATGATATCTTGAGTGCAGAAAATATCTCGCGCAAATCGTTAGCAATGGGCGCGCGCAGGGCGATCATCTGAATAGTCATTTTTTCGACATCAGCTTCAAATTTGTCCAGCTTCTTGTCGGCGGCAATGACTTTTTCTGCCAGTTCACTGTCGCGTTGCTGTAAAGCCTTGATCGCATCGGTGATCTGCGCTTCGGCCAGCCCCCCCATTTCAGATATCATCGAACGGAGGCGATTGATTTCGGCGTCGTATGATTTAACGATATGTTCTTGAGTCATGCCAATTTTCCTAACCGAAGCGTCCGGTAATATAATCTTTGGTTTTTTCTTCGACCGGGTTGGTGAAAACCTGAGCCGTTGCTCCGTGTTCAATCAACAAGCCCATATGGAAGAATGCCGTTTTTTGCGAAACGCGGGCGGCCTGCTGCATCGAATGAGTTACAATCACAATGGCGTAACTGCCCCGCAGTTCGTCGATAAGCTCTTCAACCCTGGCAGTGGCGATGGGATCAAGAGCAGAGCAGGGCTCATCCATCAGAATAACTTCAGGGCTGACGGCAATTGCGCGTGCAATACACAGGCGTTGCTGCTGGCCACCGGACAGCGCTGTGCCCGGTGTATCCAGACGATCCTTTACCTCTGTCCATAATCCGGCGCGCTGAAGACTGGTGAATACAATCTCGTCCAGATCATCGCCTTTCGTCGCAAGACCATGAATGCGCGGGCCGTAGGCAATATTGTCATATATTGACTTTGGAAACGGGTTTGGCTTCTGAAAGACCATACCGACGCGGGCCCGAAGATTCACTGGATCTATTTTCTTGCTATAGATATCTTCGCCGTCCAGCTCGATAATTCCTTCGACACGACAGATAGGAATGGTATCGTTCATTCTGTTCAGACAGCGGAGGAAAGTAGACTTTCCGCAACCTGACGGGCCGATCAACGCCGTTACCTCATCCTTGAAAATGTCGAGGTTTACGTTGTTGATCGCCTGCGTGCTGCCATAAAATACGTCGACATTGGATGCGGACATTTTGGGGCGGGAAACCGGTTGCTCAACGATTTCGCTTTCTTTTTCTGCATTCATATAAGTCATTTCCATACTACCTGCGACCTTCAAATTTTTGCCGCAACCAGATAGCTGCCGCATTCATAAGGACCAGAAAAGCCAACAGAACCATAATAGCTGCTGAAGTCTTTTCTACAAAGGCCCGTTCCGGACTATCTGCCCACAAAAATATCTGAACGGGTAAAACTGTTGCTGCATCCGAGATGCTACCCGGCACATCCACCACAAATGCAACCATGCCAATCATCAGGAGCGGTGCCGTTTCACCAAGCGCCTGAGCCATGCCGATAATGGTGCCGGTCAGGATGCCGGGCATTGCCTGCGGCAGTACATGATGTGCCACCACTTGCACAGGGGAAGCTCCCAGACCAACCCCTGCCTGGCGAATGGAATTGGGTACCGCCTTAATAGCCGCACGCGACGAGATGATAATCGTTGGTAGGGTCATCAATGCCAGGGTCAGACCCCCTACAAGCGGGGCCGACCTTGGTAAATGCATCACATTAAGAAACAATGCCAACCCCAAAAGACCAAACACAATTGATGGTACAGCCGCCAGATTATTGATGTTGACCTCGATAAGGTCAGTCCATCGGTTCTGTGGTGCGAACTCTTCCAGATAAACAGCAGCACATACACCGACCGGGAAAGCAACAGACAAGGTAACAATCAGGGTGAACAGGGACCCCATGGTCGCACCCCAGATGCCGGCAATCTCCGGTTCGCGGGAATCGCCAGAGGTCAGAAAATGCCAGTTGAATGTTGTCTTGACATTGCCATCTGCTTCCAGTGCATCAAGCCATGAAATTTCGTTATCTTTTATCCGGCGCTGGCTTTCGGGAGCATCACGAGACACATTTCCCTTAATGAAAGTATCAGCATCATCCGATGATATAAGCCATATGGATTTTCTCTGTCCCAACATGTCGGGATCATTTGTGACAATATCACGAAGCTGCTGATTGGCCCCGGGGCTGATCAGCTGGGAAAGCGACATAACCTCGCGCCTTGATGACACTTCGGGGAACCGGACCATCAGCGATTCACGTATCAGGGCCGCATAATCAGCTGAAGCAATCGCCTGATCCCGGTCAGCTTCAGACATTTCCGCCAGATTACCGAATTTGGCAGGGTCAAAATAGACCTCGACCTTGATTTGCGATTGCATAAAGCCGCCGTAACCGGTTGCAATAATTGTCGTCATCAATGTGAGCAAGGCGAGGAGAGAAATCAGAACGGCTGTTATGCCATAGATTTTGAAGCGTCTTTCTGCCGCATAGCGCCGACGGATTCTGTCATTCATTTCTTCGGAATGCCAGCGATTGGACTTCGTGTTGTTTGAGGTATTACTCATAGGTTTCCCGATACTTTCTGACGACCCGCAAGGCGACAACATTGAGAATGAGTGTGATGGTGAAAAGAACCAGTCCCAGCGCAAAGGCGGACAGGGTTTTGGCACTGTCGAATTCCTGATCACCTACAAGAAGCGATACAATTTGGGCGGTTACGGTTGTAACGGCGTCCAGAGGATTTGCTGTCAGATTGGCAGCAAGCCCTGCGGCCATAACGACAATCATGGTTTCGCCGATTGCGCGTGAAACGGCCAGAAGGAATGCCCCGACAATGCCGGGCAATGCGGCAGGAAGAAGCACCTTTACAATCGTTTCCGAAGGTGTGGCCCCCAAGGCATAGGAACCGTCGCGCATGGCAGCAGGGACTGATGTAATCGCATCATCGGAAAGGGAAGACATGAAAGGAATAATCATGATACCCATGACCAGACCGGCAGCCAGAGCACTTTCGGACGCCACGTCCAGGCCCAGAATGCCACCGGTTTCCCGTATAAAGGGTGCCACAACCAGAGCAGCGAAAAACCCGTAAACGACGGTGGGAATACCCGCAAGAATTTCAAGTAACGGTTTTGCCCATGCCCGAAAGGATTTGTTTGCATATTGCGTTAGATATATGGCTGACATCAGACCTACCGGCACGGCCACGAACATCGCAATCAGCGTGATGAGCAGGGTGCCTGTAAAAAGCGGTACCGCGCCAAAGGCACCGGAACTTCCCACCTGATCAGCGCGTAACGCTGTCTGCGGGCTCCAGTTGGCGGAAAACAGAAATTCTGTAACGGGAACTTTCTGGAAAAAGCGCAATGTTTCGAACAGCAGCGAGAAAACAATTCCGGCTGTTGTGAAAATTGCAATGACTGAACACATTATCAGCAGTGCGATAACAATTTTCTCGACACCGTTTCGTGCACGATAGTCCGGTGATATGGCCTTTAGCTGCAAAAGTGACACCAGAATTCCAGCGCCCACTGCCAGAATGCAGGTGGCCATAAATCCTTGAGTTCTCAGATGCTGATACTGTTCTGTTAATCTCACCATTAGAGGATCAGCTGTACGGCTTAAAGCGTCACCGGCTGCCATATTGTGCACGTCGTTCATCAGCAGGCTGATTGAATCCTTCGACAGCTCGGGTGCCGCGTCTTTAAGGGCAGAGATGATAACACTGTCGATAATGACCGGGTTAAAGGCAATCCACAAAAGCAGAACAAGAAGGCCGGGCAAGAAGAAGCTTAAAGCCACGTACCAGCCATAGTGGCCAGGAAGGGAATGCAGATCTTTGATATTGCCGTTGACGAGGCTCAGTGACCGTTTCTGGCCCAGATAATAGCCGACGATCGTCAAAAGCGTGAGAACAAGGATCATTAAGGGAAGCGACATCGGTTTCAAGCCATTTCAACAGGGATTGAAAAGGAGGGTGACAAAGCCAGCTTTGCCACCCCGTCCATTTTTCGAATTATTTCAGTGTCAAGGGTGTCAGATTTTTTGCATCGGTTGCAAATTGAGTTCTTTCAGCCTTTGGCATTGGGATAAGACCCTTGGATGCAAGATATCCGAAGTCGCCCCATGCCTTGTCGCTTGAGAATTCCGACAGAAATTCCTTGATACCGGGCACTGAACCGACGTGCGCATTTTTCACATAGAAATACAGTGAACGGGAAACTGGATAGCTGCCGTCAGCGATATTATCAAAGGTTGGCACTACGCCACCAACAATCATGCCCTGAATTTTGTCGGCATTCTGATCAAGGAAACTGAAACCGAAAATACCGTAGGCATCATGATTGGCATCCAGTTTGTTGACGATCAGGTTATCGTTTTCGCCGGCTTCAACATAGGCACCGTCTTCACGGACAGAGTGACATATCGCCTTGTATTTGTTTTTATCTGCTGCTTTCATGGCCTTGATTTCAGGGAAAGTTTTACAACCGCCTTCCATGGCCAGCTCAACAAATGCGTCACGTGTGCCCGACGTTGGAGGAGGGCCCATGACTTCGATTTCCTTGTTGGGCAATGATGGGTCAATATCGCTCCATTTTTTGTGAGGGTTTGGAACAATTTTCCCGTCGACCATGATGTCTTTGGCCAGGGCCAGCCATATCTGGCGCAAGCTAAGTGAAGATTGTTTGGTCATTTTGGAATTGCCAATGACAATACCGTCATAACCAACCTTGACTTCTGTAATTGAATTCACGCCATTTTTGCCACAAAGCTCTACTTCCGAAGATTTGATCCGGCGGGATGCGTTTGTGATATCCGGCGTGTCGACGCCAACGCCTGAGCAAAAAAGCTTCAGTCCACCACCGGAACCGGTGCTTTCAACGATCGGTGTTTTGAACTGTGTTGAACGGCCAAATTCTTCAGCGACCGCTGTTGAAAAAGGGAATACTGTTGATGAGCCAACGATGCGAATCTGATCACGGGCATCAGCTGCTGAAGTTTGCATGGCAACCAGTGTTGCAACACTGGCGATGGCTATTAATGATTTTTTAAGCACTATATTGCTCCAATGTTCTCGAAAATGACTTAATGCCCACACATGCAGGCCCTGTCTTGTTTAGGGGAGTCTCTGTCACGTTTGCTGTTTTCGCTCCCGTGACGAAGACGCTACCTGGCCCTGGTTACCTAAATAAGTCGTTTTCGTTGCCGTTTTGTGACACCCTTGAAAATTGGCCAAGAATAAGGGTTCTAGATCACTTTTCCTGTCTTTTTCGACGTGTTTTCTTTGGGGAGTCCAACTTTCACTGTGGTGCCTGTTCCGATTTCACTTTCGATTCTCAGATATCCCCGGTGACGGTTAACAATATGTTTGACAATGGCCAGGCCCAGGCCTGTGCCGCCAAGCTGGCGAGAGCGCGCCGAATCGACACGATAAAAACGTTCGGTCAAACGCGGCAGATGCTCAGGGGGGATGCCATCACCGGCGTTGAAGACTTCAATCATGACACCCTGGCCCACACGATTGGGCAAATTCTGTGAAAATTTCAGAGAAACCTTCACAGATGTTTCAGCTTTCCCGTATTTGACAGCATTATCAAGCAGGTTGGTAAAGACCTGCACCAGCTGATCGTGGTCACCCTGTACAAGCGGCAGGTTTTCATCGGCATCAATTTGTATTGAGATGTTCTTGTCATTCAGTCTTATTCCCATGGCATGAATAACGCTTTTCACCAGTCCAAGAATTTCGACGGACTGGCTGGGCGCGATGTGTTGATCCATCTCAATTCGGGATAGCGAGAGAAGGTCGTCGATCAGGCGCCGCATACGTGACGCTTCGCTGTCCATAATTTTCAGAAATTTCTGGCGGGTTTCGTTATCGCCCGGGGCCATGGTCTGCAATGTTTCAATAAAACCGGACAGAGAAGCCAGAGGCGTTCTCAGTTCGTGGCTGGCATTGGCCACAAAATCCACACGCATTTTTTCTGCCAGCTTGATCTTGCTGATATCATAGAGTGAAATGATGACATATTGACTGGGTCTGGCGGTGACGGATTCGGCCGGCGCTTCAAAAATATTCACACGCATCAGGCAATTTCGCTCAATCGGGTCAAGCAGGGTAATTTCCTGTTCGGTGGCGATGCCTTCCTTTGTTGCTTTTTCTACTGCTTTCAACGCGTCGGGATGTCTCAAATGGAAGGCAATATCTTCACCAATGATGTTCTCACCCAGCAATTCAGCCGCTGCACCATTTGCCTGAATCACCTTGCGATTCCTGTCAAGCAAGAGAAGCGGGTCGGAAATACCCTCTACAATACTTGAAAGCAGGTACGCTGTGCTCAGGTCGCGCTCGGCAGACTGTAGGCGACTTCTTGTATCACGACGTACCTTAATCAGATCAGCTTCATATCGGATGATGACAAGAATGATGCCCGTTGTTGAAAGTATCGTTGCCAAAATCAGGGCGGCGGTATGAATGCTGTCCGTCCGGTCGAAGAAAATGACAGCGGCCAACAAGGGAATGGTGGCAAGGAAAAAACGGGCGATAGGGATGTTGGGATCGTGATCGGACATGCGTCCCAAATCTTTGTGTTTGTTGAAGGGGTTCAGGCCAGCCTTTGCCGTGCCAGTATAACAGTTATCAGTCATATATTATATTTTTATGACACAGGCGATCATGTGCTTGAGAACCTTATCCTGGATGCACCTGGCGGAAGTGGGCCTGAGCTCTGTTTTAATCCGGGACAGGTATTTATTCCTGATTATTAATTTTGCCAAAATATTGTCGGAATTCTTTACATTTTCTAAATATCTGCCTGATGTAAATACTCTAAAAACCAAGAGATAATGTAGAGTTTTTGAAGTTGGTGCAGTTTTTGCAGGCAAAACATCAGCTGAAATTAATTTATTCACCGGGTTGTAGGCGATATTACTTTTTTGGCAATATTTAGCGTGTTACCCTGAAGTGACATTCGGAGTATAAGTGTAATGGATAAATCCAAGGAAACTGAAATGTCCATCGATAATATTGACGACAAAACCGAGAGTATGGACAAAAGCCGCATGGCGCGCAGGCGCTTGTTACAGGCTGGTGCCGTGGCGGCTCCGCTCGTAATTACATTCCGCGGCAATGCGGCATTGGCACAGGCAATTCCATCTGGTGCAGGTTGCGTCGTCGGGTCCGGTTCTCAGGCCTTGCAGGATCCGCAGGTTCCTGAAAGCGTCATTGTTGACCAGAACGGTACGCCTATCACTGAAGGTCTGGTTATTACCGATGAATCCGGGCTTTCAACGGATGACCTGAATTATCTGGTCAACAACGGGAACGTCAGCAGCAGCTGCAGCCTTTCGATTATGAATGTTGGCGGCTAGGCCGACCTTCGGGCACGACGTTTGACCGGATTATCAGAGCAGGACAATTTGGAATATGCGGATGCATCATGGGTGTGTCCGCATGCGCCTTCTTTTGTCTGGAAATCCTGGGATGATTATGAGGTCGTCTTTAATCCCGTCTCGTCTACCACCCATATCTTAAATGCCGTCGCGCGGGAAATAGTTGATATTGTGGCAGATGGTCCGTGCACCGGCACAGAGATTATTGACAAGCTCGGTAAAATTTTAAATCAGACTATTAACCTTTCGCTTCAGGAAGATATATTATCATCACTGAAGGAACTCGATAGTATCGGGTTGATTATGCCGATGGGCTTTCCGGCTTCGGCCGCTTCATAAATGAAGGGTGATGACAGTTACAATTTCGGATACAATTTCGGGCGACGAAACGACAGCACTGATTCAAAAGGATCTGGGAACAGACGGCTACAGGTTTACCTGCGGCCCGGTCACTGCGGCTGTCAAAATTGCAAGTCCGGTTGGCAGGCGGCATTTTAGCGGACTGTACAGGCATTATCCCGCCGCGGCACCACATGAAATTACAGATTTTTACCTGAACGCTTGCCCTACAAGTTTTCTGCGGCGCTGGATACAGCGTGATGTCTTCCCTTATACCGGGTCTGAGGGGGCGCCGTTTGCCCCGTTACCAGAAAATCTGACCCAGGTCGCTGTTGAGATGGGGCTGAACTGGCAGACTATTTCCACTGTTCATCAATATTTGATCTTTCATGCGGGCGTTGTTGAACGCAACGGGATTGGCGTGATTATGCCGGGTATGTCCGGAAGCGGGAAAAGTACACTTTCGGCGGGGCTTGGTTATTCCGGCTGGCGGATGCTATCGGATGAGTTCGGGCTTCTGAATCCGGCAACGGGTCTGTTACATTCGTATCCACGGCCCATATCGCTGAAAAACAATTCAGCGGATATTATGCGGGAATATGCGCCTGAAGACCGGTTCAGTCTGGCGTATGAGGGAACGCCCAAGGGGACTATTACTTACCTTGCACCACCAAAAGCCAGCATTGAGGCGATGGCAAGGACTGTTCGGCCCCGGCTGGTGCTGTTTCCGGTCTTTAAGCCGGGTACGACCCCGCAGGTTGAAAAAATATCGTCCATTGAAGCTTTTGTGCTGTTCAAACACAGCACCGTCAATAACGAACGCCTGCGATTGATGGCCTATGAGACTGTATCGGGACTTGTTGAAAGCTGTCAGGCATATCGATTACATTACGGGTCGATGAAGGATGGCATGGAGCTTGTAACCAGTTTGGTGGATAACCTATGACCCGCCCATTTGGAAAATACCATGATCATATTCTGGTACGGGCCATGCGTAATCCTCACAAAGTATCGGAATTCGGCCCGGCCGACTGGTCTGCGTTTTTGTCACTTGCCCGCAATACGGCATTGCTGCCGCGTTTCTCTGCGCAGTGTCGCCGCCTGGGAATTTGGGCCGGTCTGCCTGAAAAGGTTCAGGCCCATCTTGACGCCGCTGAAAGCGGGGCGGAATTCAACAGAACCCGGCTTTTGTGGGAAGTTGACAGAATCCGGCGGGCCTTCTGGAACAGTGGCGAGCAGATTATCCTGCTGAAAGGCGGGGCTTATGCCTTTCTGGATCTGAGTTGTGCGAAAGGGCGATTAAGTTCTGACATTGATATACTGGTCCCGCGGCGCCAGATCGAAGCGGCAGAAGAACGCCTGAAAGCTTATGGGTGGGAATCGGCCAAACAACAGGATTATGATCAGAAATATTACCGCCAGTGGATGCACGAATTGCCACCATTGCGACATGATCAGCGCGGCACCTATATAGATGTTCACCATGCCATTCTGCCGCCGACCAGTCGCCTGAAACCCGACCCGGGCAAGCTGATTTCAAATGCGGTGTCTGTGGACGAGACGTTTGCGACTCTTTCTCCCGAAGACATGGTCCTGCATTCGGCGGTTCATCTCTATCATGACGGTGATCTTGCGGGCAGCCTGAGGGATGTACTGGACATGCATGAAATGCTGATGGAATTCGGCGGGAAAGACCAGGAGTTCTGGGCCCGACTGCCGACAAGAGCCGCAGAACTGGGGCTTGGACGGCCGCTTTATTATTGCTGCCGCTACGCCATGGCCTTGTTTGAGACCCCGATCCCGGACGAAACAGTTAAACGTGTGGAAGTTTTTGGGCCATATGCGCCAGTCCGCTGGATTATGGATCGGCTGGCCATGAATGCGCTGGTGCCAGATCCGTTGTTTGAACCCAGGGCAGGGCGAGGGCTTGCATGCTTCTTGTTATATATGCGGTCCCACTGGTTGCGCATGCCGCCCCTGTTGCTGGCCCGGCATCTAACAACAAAAGCCGTTATGCGCTTCAGGAATCCTTTGAAATCTGCTCCAACGCAGGAGCTAAATCAGCCAGCCGGTGAATGATAATATCGGGGTTTAGCCGGGCGACGGGTATGTCCGTATAGCCGTATGAAACCCCCACCACCGGAATGTTGGCGGCTTTGGCTGCGTTGATATCGGAAATGCTGTCCCCTACCATGACAGCAAATGCCGGATCAGCGTCCAGAGTATCAATGGTTTTAAGGATATGCAGGGGATCGGGTTTTCGTACCGGCAGCGAATCACCCCCCAGTACGGCCCCGAAATAATGGTCCAGTTTCAAAGCGGCTAATAATTGCCGCGACAATCCCGCCGGCTTGTTTGTACAGACCCCCATTCTGACCCCCTGGCTGGCAAAATATTCCAGCATATCAACAGCGCCCTCGAACGGTTTGCTGTCGTCGGCGATATGATTCGCATAATGGTCAATAAAGTCGGCAACAAGCTGGTCCAGCCTGACGTCAGTCGGCGCAACGCCTGTCGCACTCATACCTTGAAGCAAAAGGTTTCGGGCCCCTTTTCCCACCATGTGGCGCACAGATTCGCTGTCCAGTGCCGTATGACCCTCGCGTTCCAGGATATGGTTCAGAACATTTGTCAGATCGGGCGCTGTGTCCACTAAAGTGCCATCAAGATCAAATATGATTGTTTTAAAATATGCAGGCATGTGATGATTGTCCGAATTATTTCAGGCGATTATAGAATTGTTAGCAGCTTTATGGCACGTTGCTTTCGTTTAACCGTTCTCGTCCAAAACGTCTACAAGTGAGATAAATGACACAAAATCAGGTTGCAGCCGTTGTTCTTGCCGCAGGCAAGGGAACCCGCATGAAATCCGACACTCACAAGGTGCTACATCCCGTCGCGGGTCGCCCGATGCTTCTGCATCTTCTGGCCACACTGGATACCTTTAAGCCCGAAAAGAAAGTCGTGGTGGTGGGTGCTGGCCGCGAACAGGTCGAGGGTGCCGTTGGGAGCGATGTAAAAATCGCTGTACAGGAACCCCAGCTAGGCACCGGTCATGCGGTTATGGCTGCACGCGGTGCGCTGTCTGGCTTTTCCGGCGATGTCCTTATTTTGTACGGCGATGTGCCGATGCTGTCGCAGGCGACCATGCAGGCCATGCTGGATGCGCGCCGCGGCGAAAATGATAATGGTCAAAATCCGGCGCTGGTGGTATTGGGCTTCCGCCCCCTTGATCCGGCGGCATATGGCAGGCTGGTTCTGGCGCGGGATGGTTCTTTGGAACAGATTGTTGAATTCAAGGATGCGACATCGGATCAACGCGCCATAAACCTGTGTAATTCAGGCGTCATGACGGTTGACGGCGGCCTGCTTTTTGAATTGCTGGACGAGGTGACGAACGACAATGCCAATGGCGAATATTATCTGACCGATATCGTCGGTCTTGCACGTAAACGTGGCCTTGGCGCTGTGGTGGTGGAAGCTGATGAACAAGAAGTCATGGGCATTAATTCCCGCGGTGAACTGGCCGTGGCAGAGGCTGTTTTTCAGAATCGTCGACGGACCGAGGTTATGGCCGGCGGGGCAACACTGATTGACCCATCGTCTGTTTTCTTCAGTCATGACACGGTGATAGGGCGCGATGTTACCATTGAACCTAATGTGTATTTTGGTCCGGGCGTTGTGGTCGGTGACCATGTGCGGATCAATGCCTTCAGCCATATTGAGGGGGCGACCATTTCAAACAAGGCAAGTGTCGGGCCTTTTGCACGGCTGCGCCCGGGGGCGGATATTGGCTCTGGTGCCAAAGTGGGTAATTTCGTGGAAATCAAGAAATCCACACTTCAGGAGGGAGCAAAGGTCAGTCATCTGACATATCTGGGGGATGCGCAGGTTGGGGCTCACGCCAACATAGGCGCGGGCACCATCACCTGTAATTATGACGGCTTCAGCAAATTTAGGACAGAAATTGGCGACGGAGCCTTTATCGGATCAAATTCTTCGCTCGTGGCACCGGTAAAAATCGGGGCAGGCGCCATAATTGGTGCAGGAAGTGTTGTTACACGTGATGTCTCGGCAGATGCGCTGGGCGTCGTGCGGGCTGAACACCGCGAAATTGGTGGCTGGGCGGCAAAATTTCGGGCGAAACAGACAAAGAAATAATGACGGGCCAGACGGTCCCGGGTTGAGCAATAGAAGGTTAATCGGCTATGTGCGGCATTATCGGTATTATTGGAAAGACAGACGTTACCTCACGGGTTCTTGACGGTTTGAGGCGTCTGGAATATCGGGGTTATGATTCAGCGGGCATTGCGACGCTTGTGAACGGCGGGCTTGATCGCCGGCGCGCAGAAGGCAAGCTCGTCAATCTGGATGCGGAACTGCGATCAAATCCGCTGACCGGGAATATCGGCATCGGGCATACACGCTGGGCAACCCACGGCGCGCCCACGGTTACAAATGCCCATCCCCATGCAACCGACAGGGTTGCCATTGTCCATAATGGTATTATCGAAAACTTTGCTGACTTGCGCCATGAACTGGAAGCAAAGGGCCATAGCTTCAAAAGTGAGACAGACACTGAAGTGATTGCGGTGCTGGTGACCGAGATTATGAAGGGCGGGGCCGGTCCTCGCAAAGCGGCGCGAGAGGCATTGCAGCGTCTGGAAGGGGCATTTGCGATCGCCATGATCTTCACCGGTGAACATGATCTGATGATCGGCGCCCGCAAGGGCAGCCCGCTGGTGCTGGGCTATGGCAAGGGAGAGATGTACCTGGGCTCAGACGCGATTGCATTGGCGCACCTGACCAATCGGATATGCTATCTTGAAGAAGGTGATTCGGTTGAACTGACACATGACGCAGCCATTATCCGTGACGAAGACAATCGGGAAATCATCCGCCCCATCACGCTGGCAACGGCGACGGGTGCCCTGATTGACAAGGGTAATTACCGCCACTTCATGCTGAAAGAAATTTACGAACAGCCGACGGTGGTTGGTCAAACGCTGGGCACATATATCAATCCGCTGAAAGGCAAAATTGAATTGCCTGAACTGCCATTTGATCTGGCCAACATTACCCGGGTTACCATTGTGGCTTGCGGCACATCCTATTATGCGGCGATGGTGGCAAAATACTGGTTTGAACAACTGGCCCGGCTGAATGTCGAGGTGGATATTGCATCAGAATTCCGTTATCGCAATGCGGTACTTACGGAAGGTGGTCTGGCGCTTTTCATATCCCAGTCCGGTGAAACAGCGGATACGCTGGCAGCCCTTCGCTATGCCCGTGAAAATGGCCAGCATATTGTCTCTATTGTGAATGTGCCGGAAAGTTCCATGGCGCGTGAATCCGACGCCATATTGTCTATTCATGCGGGGCCGGAAGTTGGGGTGGCGTCAACAAAAGCGTTTACCTGCCAGCTTTCTGTTCTGGCCTGTCTGGCAATTGCAACGGCGGTCGCCAGAGGGAAAGTGACTGCCAAGGAAGAAGCCCGCCTGTGTCAGGTCTTGAATGAAGTTCCCTCAAGACTGGCTGAAGTGCTCAACCATGATGAAGCTTTGGAAAAGCTCGCCTATACAATTTCCAAGGCGAGGGACGTTATTTATCTGGCCCGTGGTGCAGAATATCCTCTGGCGATGGAAGGCGCGCTGAAGCTTAAGGAAATCTCATACATCCACGCAGAAGGCTATGCGGCCGGTGAAATGAAGCATGGTCCTATCGCCCTGATTGATGAAGCCGTGCCCATTATCGTGATCGCTCCCAGCGGCAGGTTGTTTGAAAAGACGACATCCAATATGCAGGAAGTGATTGCCCGGAAGGGGCAGGTGATTTTGTTGTCGGATGCAGCCGGTATCAAGGCGCAGGGGAATTCTGCAATTGCCCATATTGAACTGCCTGCGGCGGATGAATTCGTCACCCCTATCCTGTATGCCATTCCCATTCAGTTGCTGGCGTATCATACCGCAGTGCACAAGGGCACAGATGTTGATCAACCGCGAAATCTTGCCAAATCGGTTACGGTGGAATAAGACAGAAGTTCCCCGTTAACCTGTCGCAAGTGAGCATGAGATGCATATCCGAGAGGCAACCGAGAGCGATCTGTCTGCCGTTCTGGACATATATAATCATGCGATTCTTCATACAACCGCCGTCTGGAGCCTGATCCCCGTCACGCTGGACGACAGGCAGGAATGGTTCAGGGTGCGGCAGGCGGCAGGCTTTCCAATACTGGTGGCCATCGACGGCGACGCTATATGCGGCTTTTGCTCCTATGGCCCTTTTCGACCCTGGGCAGGCTTTGCCCAAACGGTAGAACATTCTGTCTATGTTGCAGAAGGCCAGCGTCGCAAGGGCGTTGCGCGCAAACTGATGGCGGCACTGATTGTTTGTGCCAGGGATCGTGGCATACATGTCATGGTTGGCGGGGTTGACGCTTCAAACGAGGTCTCCTGCAATCTGCATCTTGCCATGGGCTTTACCGACGCGGGCACCCTGCGTCAGGTGGGGCGGAAGTTTGACAGATGGCTGGACCTCACGTTTTTTACACTTGCACTGGATACGCATCATGAATGTTAGACATGTTGGCGGTTGTCATTGTGGCGCGGTCAGGTTTGAGGTTTCAGCCCCGTCTGATATTCAGGCAATTGCCTGCAATTGTTCAATCTGCAACATGACGGGCTTTTTGCATCTGATTGCATCAAAGGATGATTTCGCGTTGATCAGCGGGCAGGAATATTTGACCAGCTATCGTTTCAACACGGGCACGGCTAACCACTTGTTCTGTAATATCTGTGGTGTAAAGTCCTTCTATGTGCCCCGTTCGCATCCTGATGGATACAGCGTCAATGTGAATTGCCTTGATCGCTCGAGAATCACGAGCATTAAAACAACCGATTTTGACGGGGCCGAATGGGAACAGAATATTGAAAAAATTCAATGATTTTGGATCTGAATGGTCAGTAAGGAGAACTGAGAATGTCTGATGTTGTGAATGCCCGGGGTAGTTGCCTGTGTGGTGACGTCAAGGTGTCTGCGAATGATATTGTGAAGAAAATAGATGCCTGCCATTGCGCCATGTGCCGCAAATGGGGTGGCGGTCCATATATGGCCGTTGAAAGCCACGGAGATATTCAGTTTGAAGGCGAAAGCAACATTTCTGTTTTTGCATCATCGGATTGGGCCGAGCGTGGCTTTTGCAAAAATTGCGGAACCCATCTGTTTTATCGACTGAAAGACAAGAGCTATTACGGCCTTCCTTCAGGTCTGTTTGATGATCTGACGGAACTTGAATTTACCCATCAGATATTTATTGAACAAAAACCAGCCTTTTATGATTTTGCCAACAAGACCAAAAATATGACGGGCGCAGAAGTATTTGCAAAATTTACCGACGAATCCGGTAGTTAAATGCTAATTAGCGCAGTATCTCGTTAAATTGATGCTGCAACTGACTTTACCCCGCCGGGCCCTGACGTTATATCTGTCTGGTAAGTCGCCCCAATTTTTTATCCATATTCAAAGGTCTTATCATGTCTCTTATGCTGTCGAATCCCAAACTGCTTCGCCAACAATGCTATGTGAATGGTAAATGGCTGGACGCCGATAGCGGCAAGACGATTGATGTTACCAACCCGGCTACCGGCGAAAAGCTGGGGACGATCCCGAAGATGGGCGCAGATGAAACCCGGCGCGCCATTGAAGCGGCGAACGAGGCATGGGGAGCCTGGCGGCATAAAACAGCCAAGGAACGTGCTGTCATTTTGCGGCGCTGGTATGACCTGATGATTGAAAATCAGAACGATCTGGCGCGATTGATGACGGCCGAACAGGGCAAGCCCCTGGCCGAAGCAAAGGGCGAAATTGCTTATGCAGCGTCATTTCTTGAATGGTTTGGCGAAGAAGGCAAACGGTTATACGGGGACACCATTCCCGGTCATATGCCCGACAAGCGTATTCTGGTACTGCGCGAGCCGGTTGGCGTTGTCGCGGCGATTACACCGTGGAATTTTCCCTCTGCCATGATCACCAGAAAGGTGGGCCCGGCTTTGGCTGCGGGTTGCCCGGTGGTCTGCAAACCTGCCACGCAAACACCTTATTCTGCGCTGGCCTTGTGCGAACTGGCTGAGCAGGCGGGTGTGCCCGCCGGTGTTTTCAGTGTGATCACCGGGTCTGCCAGCGCCATTGGCGGCGAGATGACATCCAATCCGATTGTGCGCAAGGTGACCTTTACGGGGTCAACTGAAATCGGCAAGCTGTTGATGAAACAATGTGCTGATACGGTTAAGAAAACCTCGATGGAACTTGGCGGTAATGCGCCCTTTATCGTCTTTGACGATGCTGATCTTGATGCTGCGGTGCAAGGCGCCCTTGCGTCAAAGTACCGTAATACCGGGCAAACATGCGTTTGTGCCAACAGGCTGCTTGTGCAGGAGGGCGTGTATGATGAATTTGCCCAAAAGCTGACTGATGCGGTCAGTAAATTACGGATCGGTGATGGCCTTGCAGGGGAGACCGATCAGGGCCCGCTGATTGATGAGAATGCCGTTCAAAAGGTTGAAGAACATATCTCGGATGCACTTTCCAAAGGTGCAAAGGTGATATCCGGCGGCAAGCGCCATGATCTTGGACGGACGTTCTTTCAACCCACCATTCTGGCGGATGTAACGACCGAAATGGCTGTGGCCCGGGAAGAAACATTTGGTCCGCTTGCGCCCCTTTTCAGGTTCAAAACCGAAGAAGAGGCAATTGCCATGGCCAATGACACCGAGTTCGGACTGGCTTCCTATTTTTATGCCCGGGACAATAGCCGTATATGGCGGGTGTCCGAAGGGCTGGAATATGGCATTGTGGGGATCAATACAGGTATTATTTCAACTGAAATGGCGCCCTTCGGCGGTATCAAGGAAAGTGGAACCGGTCGCGAAGGTTCCAAATATGGCATTGAGGACTTTACCGAGCTTAAATACTGCTGCATCAGTATCTAGGGCAGAATAAGGACGAGTAAACATGTACGACTATGATCTTTTTGTGATTGGTGCCGGTTCCGGCGGTGTGCGGGCCAGCCGCATGTCGGCAGCACACGGGGCCAAAGTTGCGATTTGTGAAGATTACCGGGTCGGGGGAACATGCGTTATTCGCGGCTGCGTGCCTAAGAAACTGATGATGTATGCCTCGCAATATTCTGAAGAGTTCAGGGATTCCCGGGGCTTTGGCTGGTCTTTGAACGCCCCGTCTTTTGACTGGTCGTCGTTGATTTCTGCCAAGGATACTGAAATAGACCGGTTGAACGGATTGTATATTCAGAACCTTGAAAAGGCTGGTGTGGAAGTCTTGCAGGCCCGTGGCAAGTTTTTGGACAAACACACGATTGAGCTTTCGGACGCGCAGGGAACTCGCACCGTTACGGCCAGATACATTCTGATCGCCACGGGTGGATGGCCTGAAATGCCGGACGTTCCGGGAATTGAACACGCGATTTCTTCAAACGAGGTCTTCCATCTGCCGGATCTGCCAAAGCGTGTCGCTGTTGTGGGGGGCGGGTTTATCGCTGTTGAGTTTGCCGGTATTTTCAACGGGTTGGGGGCTCAAGTTACCCAATTGTATCGCAGTGAGCAGATATTGCGCGGCTTTGACCGTGATGTCCGCGATACCCTTGCGACCGAAATGGTCAAAAAAGGCGTTGATCTGCGCCTGAATACCAATATCACGGCTATTGAAAAAACGCCTTCCGGTCTGTCTTTAACCTTAACAACGGGCGATACGGTAGAAGTTGACACGCTTTTGTACGCCACTGGCCGATCCCCAAATACGCGAAATATGGGGCTGGAAGATGCTGGTGTTAAACTGGCGAAAAACGGGGCGGTTGAGGTCGATGAATATTCCCAGTCCTCTGTCGACAATATCTATGCCGTGGGCGATGTGACGGACCGGGTAGCGTTGACGCCTGTGGCAATCAAGGAAGGCGCAGCGTTCGCCAGTACTGTATTTGGGGGCAGTCCGACGAAAGTTGACTATGACGACATTCCGGCTGCGGTCTTCAGCCAGCCTTGTGTTGCGACAGTGGGCCTGAGCGAAGAAGATGCGCGCGCGAAATACGGCGATATCGAGGTTTACCGCTCGTCTTTCCGCCCGATGAAATTCACGTTGGGCGGACGCGAGGAACGCTCCATGATGAAACTGATTGTGGATGTTCCATCCGACCGTGTCGTCGGGGTGCATATGGTTGGGCCTGACGCCGCTGAAATCATTCAGGGCATTGCCATTGCGATCAAGGCCGGGGCAACCAAGGCACAATTTGACACAACTGTGGCCATTCACCCGTCATCGGCAGAGGAATTTGTCCTGATGCGAGAACCTGTCGTTCAGGGCATAGCCGCAGAGTAATCTGTCTGGTATATTAAGAAAATCTGGTAATCTGGTGAAAGGCTGCTTATATGTTAGCGCGTTTTTCCAGAAGTTTGAGCACGTTGGAATAGAGATATGACTAAAAACTGGGCCCCGGAGAATTGGCGTAACAAACCGGCAGTGCAAATGCCGGTTTATCCCGATCAGGCATTGCTGAATTCTTGTGAAGATCAGCTTCGCCAGTTTCCGCCACTTGTTTTTGCAGGTGAGGCCCGGGAATTGCGCCGGCAACTGGGCGAGGTCGCAGAAGGTCGCGCCTTCCTGCTGCAGGGCGGGGATTGCGCCGAAAGCTTTGCCGAATTCAAGGCAAACAATATCCGCGATACGTTCCGGGTATTGTTACAAATGGCTGTAGCGCTGACTTTTGCCGCTTCATGCCCGGTGGTCAAGGTTGGCCGCATGGCAGGCCAGTTTGCCAAACCACGCAGCGCCCCGACGGAAACACAAAACGGGGTGGAGCTGGACAGCTATCGCGGTGATATTGTGAATGGTATTGATTTTACACCGGAATCACGTACGCCCGATCCGCGCCGAATGGTGCAGGCCTACAGTCAGGCTGCGGCAACGCTTAATCTGTTGCGTGCTTTTGCTCAGGGTGGTTACGCCAACCTTCACAGCGTCCACGGGTGGAATCTTGACTTTGTAGAGAAGAGCCCGGCTGGCAAACAATATCAGGACATGGCGGACCGGATCAGCGAAGCGCTGGAGTTTATGCGCGCATGTGGTGTGCGCCCGGAAGATACGCCAGCGATGGAAGGGACAGACTTTTATACATCTCATGAAGCGCTGCTTCTGGGCTATGAAGAAGCCATGACCCGTATCGATAGTACGTCAGGCAAATGGTATGACACTTCTGCCCATATGCTGTGGATTGGTGATCGCACCCGTCAGGTGGACGGTGCTCATGTTGAATTTCTGCGCGGTGTCGAAAATCCGTTGGCATGCAAGGTTGGCCCAGGTGCCAATGTGGATGAATTGCTGCGCCTGATCGATATTCTGAATCCCGAAAACGACCCCGGCCGGCTGACGCTGATATGTCGTATGGGATCGGATATTGTTGAAGACAAATTGCCCCCTATTATTCGTAAAGTCACAAAAGAAGGACGGAAAGTCGTCTGGGCCTGTGATCCGATGCATGGCAATACCATAAAGGCGGGCTCAGGCTACAAGACACGACCGTTTGATCGCATCCTTTCTGAAGTAAAAAGCTTTTTCAAGGTTCATCGGGCCGAAGGGACTTATGCGGGCGGTGTGCATTTCGAGATGACCGGGCAGAATGTAACCGAATGTCTGGGCGGGGCAGAGGCGATCACGGATGAAAAACTGGCGGATCGCTATCACACACATTGTGATCCACGGTTGAATGCAAGCCAAAGCCTGGAACTGGCTTTTCTGATTGCCGAGGCGCTGAAAGAAGAACGGGCTGCGCTGGCAGCCAGTCTGGCGCGGGCCTCGTAAATTTCCAACTGTTTGAATGGCAATCATGACTGACAAGCTGACGATTGCGCTGGCGACCATTAACCCGACCGTGGGTGATATCGCGGGGAATATTGCCAAAATCAGGAAAGAGCGTGCGAAAGCACGGGGAGCGGACCTGATGGTTTGTGGTGAATTGGGCATAATAGGTTATCCGCCGGAAGATCTGGTTTTAAAGCCTGCCTTGCAGGTACGGGCGCGCAAGGCAATAGAAGACCTTGCCGCAGATACCGCAGATGGCGGTACAGCATTGCTTGTCGGGACCTGTTGGGCAGAAGGTGGCCGATTGTATAATGCCGCGCTACTGCTGCAGGACGGCAAAATACAATCCACTATTCTTAAACATAACCTGCCTAATTACGGTGTTTTCGATGAAATACGCCTGTTTCAGGCGGGGCCGGTGCCCGGTCCGGTTAATTTCAAGACATCATCAGGTGCAGAAATTCGCCTCGGTATCATGGTCTGCGAAGATATGTGGACGCCGGACGTATCTGAATGCCTGTCAGAAACCGGTGCGGAACTGCTGATTGTGCTGAACGGGTCGCCGTTCGAAATTGACAAGATGGATATTCGGCAAAATCATGCTGTCGCGCGCGTTGTCGAGACCGGTTTGCCGCTGATTTATGTCAATCAGGTTGGCGGGCAGGATGAACTGGCCTTTGATGGCGTGTCCTTTGTTCTGAATGGTGACCGCTCTTTGGCCGCTCAATCTCCGGCATGGGTTGAAGATATATCACTAACGCATTGGAGTAAAACAGAACAAGGTAGCTGGCTTTGTGATGAGGGTCGTATTACGCCTTATCCTGAAGGATATGAGGCCATTTATCAGGCCATGGTTCTGGGTTTGCGTGATTACATTGGCAAGAACCGCTTCCCGGGTATTATCATTGGCCTGTCCGGCGGTATTGACAGTGCGCTAAGTGCTGCGGTTGCCGTCGATGCCATTGGCCCCGAACGGGTGCATTGCGTGATGATGCCCTCACGGTTTACCAGTCAGGAAAGCCTTGATGATGCCGCCGAAGCAGCGAAATTGCTGGGCCTTCGGTATGATACGGTGCCGATCGAGGAAGCTGTTGGTGCTTTCGGGCACATGCTTTCAGGCATTTTTGCGGATCGTGAACCGGATACGACTGAAGAAAATATTCAGGCCCGTATTCGGGGCGTTATTCTGATGGCGATCAGCAACAAGTTTGGCTACATGGTGCTGACCACCGGTAACAAATCGGAAATGTCGGTAGGTTATGCCACATTGTATGGTGACATGGCCGGTGGCTATTCCGTGCTAAAAGACATTTACAAGATGGATGTGTTTGCCCTGTCACGATGGCGCAATGCACACAAGCCGGCAGGCGCTCTGGGCCCGGAAGGCCTGGTGATGCCGGATAATATTATCACCAAGGTACCAACCGCCGAGCTGCGGCCTGACCAGACCGATCAGGATTCCCTGCCGTCCTATGACGTGCTTGATGACATTTTGCATTGCCTGATCGAGCTGGAGATGGGCGTGGATGAAATTGCAGAGCGCGGGCATGATCCTGTGACAGTTGCCAGAGTAGAGCACTTGTTGCATATTGCCGAATACAAGCGCCGGCAGGCACCGCCCGGCATCAAGATTACCCGGCGAAATTTTGGTCGTGACCGGCGCTATCCGATTACCCATGGCTTTCGCAGCACTAGCTAACTGGAATATTAGTGACAAATTCAGACCCAAACAGGCCGGTGAAAGTCCGCTTTGCCCCAAGCCCGACCGGATTTTTGCATGTCGGCAATATTCGCACGGCCCTTGTCAACTGGCTCTATGCGCGCAAAGCGGGGGGTATTTTCATGCTGCGCCTTGACGATACGGATACCGAGCGCTCGACAGAGGAATATGCCGCTGGCATCCGTCGTGATCTGGAATGGCTGGGCTTGAACTGGGATGAAACCCTGCGCCAGTCAGACAGGATCGATGCCTATGACAAGGCGGCAGCCAGGCTTAAGGCGGACGGTCGGCTTTATGCCTGTTACGAAACGGCGGAAGAGCTGGAACTTAAACGCCGCCTGCAACTGGCCCGGCACAAGCCCCCGGTCTATGATCGTGAGGCACTTAACCTTTCTGCCGGGAAGATCGCCGAATATCAGGCGGAAGGGCGCCAGCCCCATTGGCGCTTCAAGCTGGACGAGACAGTTAGGGTGGAATGGCACGATCTGGTGCGGGGCCCGGCAAGTGTTGACATGTCGAGCCTGAGTGACCCGGTGCTGATCCGTGCTGACGGCAGTTATCTCTATACGCTGCCTTCCGTGGTTGACGATATGGATACAGAGATTAGCCATATTATGCGCGGCGAGGATCATGTGACGAATTCCGCCGTGCAAATTCAGATATTCGAGGCCCTTGGTGCGACCTCACCGGAAATGGCCCATTTCTCGCTTTTAACCGGGGCAGAGGGTGAGGGGCTGTCAAAACGCCTTGGCACCCAGTCCATTCAGGATTTCCGCGAGCAGGACGGTCTGGAACCCATGGCAATCAACAGCCTGCTGGCGCGTCTTGGGACATCAGACCCGGTCGAGCCACAACAGACCCTTGACGCTTTGGTGGCCGGGTTTGACATTACGCACTTTGGACGGGCCGCTGCAAAATTTGATCCGGCGGAACTGCATAATCTGAATGCCAGAATATTGCACGATCTGCCCTTTGATAACGTGAAGGCCCGGCTTGACGCCATGGTACCCGGTATTGATGCGGATTTCTGGCAAACCATTCGGGCCAACCTGAATGTCCTGTCGGATATTCAGGATTGGGCGCGTATTGTAAATGGGCCACTTGAGCCTGTGATTGATGACGCCGATTTTCTGGCTACCGCGGCCAGCCTGTTGCCACCTGAACCATGGGATCATGATACATGGAAGGCATGGACATCAGCTGTAAAAGAGGCAACCGGTGCCAGGGGCAAGGCCCTGTTCATGCCATTGCGTCAAGCGCTGACCGGACTTGATCATGGCCCGGAGATGAGCCACATGCTGCCACTGATCGGGCGGGACCGGGTTGGCGCCAGACTTGCCGGTAAAATGGCGTGAAGGGCAGGTCATGACACTGAAGCTTTATAATACCCTCAGCCGTGACAAGCAGGATTTCAGGCCCATAGACCCGGATAATATCCGCATGTATGTGTGCGGGCCTACAGTCTATAACTATGCCCATGTGGGCAATGCGCGCCCCGTTGTGGTGTTTGATGTGCTGTTTCGTCTGCTGCGCCACATATATGGCGACAGTAAAGTGACCTATGCACGCAATATTACGGATATTGATGACAAGATCATTGATGAAAGCCTGCGGTCCGGTGTGCCGATTGGGGATATTACCCAAAAATATGCCGATATTTATCAGCGTGATATGGGGGCGCTGAATGCCCTTGCACCCACGCTGCAGCCGCACGCGACAGACCATATTGAACCGATGATTGATATGGTCAGCCGCCTGATTGAAGCGGGCCACGCCTATGCCGCAGATGGACATGTGCTGTTCAACGTGCCGTCAATGGAAAATTATGGTGGGTTGTCGCGCCGTAACCGGGATGAGATGGTTGCGGGTGCACGTGTGGAAGTGGCGTCGTACAAAAAAGACCCGGCTGATTTTGTACTGTGGAAGCCCAGCAGTGATGATCAACCGGGGTGGGATAGCCCATGGGGCCGGGGGCGGCCGGGCTGGCATCTGGAATGCTCGTGCATGATTGAGAAAAATCTGGGCGAGACGATTGATATTCACGGTGGTGGCCTTGATTTGATCTTTCCCCATCATGAAAACGAGATTGCACAAAGCTCTTGCGCCCATCGTGGCGCACCCTTGGCCAATGTGTGGATGCACAATGGCTACCTGACCGTGGACGGCGAGAAAATGTCCAAGTCTTTGGGGAATTTCTACACCGTTCATGATCTGCTGGATGAATTCCCGGGGAAGGGGGAGGCTATCCGTCTGGCCCTGTTATCAGCCCATTATCGCCAGCCACTCGATTTCTCGAAAGACGCTATCCGGCAGGCGGCCAAACAGTTGAACCGCTGGTACGAGATGCTGGAAGGCGTTGAGGCCGGAGACGTGCCGCAGGCGTTTCTGGACGCCTTGAGTGATGATCTGAACACGCCAAAAGCCATAGCGGAATTAAACCGGCTGGCCAGTGAGCGGGATTTGCCGGGCTTGCGAGCGGCCTGTGACCTGATCGGGTTTGTACAGACGGATCGTGAAGAATGGACAGGCCGCACGGGTGACGCGGACGAGGCTGGTATTCAGCGTATGATTGAACAGCGTCAGGCGGCAAAAAAGGTCAAAGATTTTGCGGCGGCTGACCGTATTCGCGATGAACTGCTGGCACAGGGTATCATTCTGAAAGATGGCCCGGATGGCACAACGTGGGAGCGGAAAGGGTCGTGACGGATCAACCGGCACCATGTCCGGCTATTATTCTGGTGCGGCCGCAACTGGGGCAGAATATCGGCAAGGTTGCGCGCGCCATGCTGAACTTTGGCCTGATCGACCTGCGCCTTGTCGCCCCGCGTGATGGCTGGCCCAACCCCGATGCGGTGCCGTCTGCTGCGGGGGCGGATGTCGTTTTAGAAAATGCCCGGATGTATGACACGCTGGACGCTGCGGTTGCAGACCTGCACACCATATATGCGACCACAGCGCGCCCGCGTGAGATGATCAAGGAAGTGGCGACACCCCGCCATGCGGCATCCCAAATCCGCAGTGCAGAGGCATCTGGCACCAAAGTGGGTATTCTGTTCGGCCCGGAAGCCGCCGGCATGAGCAATGATGACCTGGCGCAGGCGGATATTATCATCTCGGTTCCCCTGAACCCCGCCTTCACGTCGCTTAATCTGGCGCAGGCGGTTATTCTGGTGGCCTATGAATGGTTTCAGGCTGCCGATAGCACGCCGGGCACTGTTTTGAGGGCCGTGGATGCCAAACCGGCCACACGGGATGAACTGAATGGTTTTTTTGAACATCTGGAAGCCGAGCTGGACCGGGGCGGGTTTCTGCGCCCGCCGGAAAAGCGCCCGACCATGGTGCGGAACATCAGAAATATATTCACCCGTGCCCATTTGATGGCCCATGAAGTCAGCACCCTGCGCGGCATGATCAAGGCCATGACTGTTTATCGGCGTCAAAATGACGACTAACTGACGGTTTTGTGTCAATTTCGGGGGGATAGTATTTGACATGAGGGGCGGCGACGCTATAGTGCGCCCCACGAATGGGGCTACACCCCGCATATATTCATAACATTTGGGTTTGAGTATGTGGCGCGTGCCGCGGCAGGCACCTTTAATTTTAATATGAAGCGATTCAGGAAGACACATGACAAAAAGAATTCAGGCGAAGCATAAACTCGACCGTCGTATGGGCGAGAATATCTGGGGTCGCCCCAAAAGCCCTATCAACAAGCGCGAATATGGCCCCGGTCAGCATGGCCAGCGCCGCAAAAGCAAACTTTCCGATTATGGTATTCAGCTGCGCGCCAAGCAGAAGCTGAAAGGCTATTACGGCTCAATGAACGAAAAGCAGTTCCGCAACCTGTATCAGGAAGCCGAGCGCATGAAAGGCCAGACAGGTGAAAACCTTATTGGTCTTCTGGAACGCCGCCTTGATGCCGTTGTGTATCGCGCAAAATTTGTGCCCACAGTGTTTGCTGCACGCCAGTTCGTGAGCCACGGCCACGTCACGGTAAACGGGTCAAAGGTAAACATTCCCAGCTATCGCGTAAAAGAAGGCGATGTGGTTGAAGTGCGCGAGAAATCACGCAACATTCCCATGGTGATCGAAGCCCGTGATCTGGCCGAGCGTGACACGCCGGAATATATGGACGTAGACCCCAAGGCATTCAAGGTGACTTTCGTGCGGACACCGCTTCTGGAAGACGTGCCGTATCCGGTCCATATGGAACCAAATCTGGTCATCGAATTCTATTCAAGATAGGTTTTTATCCTGATTACTTTATGTGATCGGTTGATATTGACAAACAGTTTAAAAGCCGTCCAGTATAATGCCGGGCGGCTTTTTTGTTGGGGAGGGATGCGTGCGTTTAATTGTTTTTATTTTGATCGTAGCCAACTGGAGCTATCCAGCAAATGCGACGGAGCAAATTATCGTCGGCAGATGGTGCCATACTATGGGTACCTTCTATACTCAGGAAATAAAAGTTTCCATTGAAGGCAATGGCGAAGTGATCATGAGGTCCAGGTTTAATGACGGCTCAAGTATGGAAAGAAAATTAATAGAGCTACCAAACAGCATTTATAAATTAGCGGAGCAAGAATCTGACGTTTCGTTCAGAATTGTTAAGGCAACCGGTGAGTTGCAATTATTGGACAGCGACGGTTTAATAGGTACCGCCAAGCGGTTGGAAAATATTGAGAAGCCTAAAGACTGTGTCAAATAAGCATCAATAAAAACGGTCTTCAATCGTAATTTCCGTTTGAGGCTTTTTTATCGGAGACTATGCTTATGGATGCTGAAACGAGTTCAGCATGACGTGCTGTGAGAACATTGCTTACTGAAAAGTTCAGCATGACATGGCCCCGCGACATTTCTGTTGAGACCAGGATGCTATGATGGACAATCAGGCGGTGGCTTTTACGCTCTTCTCATACCGTCATGCTGAATTTATTTCAGCATCCATACAGGATATGATTGGGGTATGAGCAAGCAGGGCTATGTTTATATTCTGGCGTCCAAACGGCATGGCACGCTTTACATTGGCGTGACTTCTGATTTGTCCAAACGCATTTGGCAACATAAAGAAAATATTGTTGAAGGTTTTACGGCAAAGTATGGTGTGCATATGCTTGTGCACTATGAAGTCCTTGGTGAAATGTCCATAGCAATTGAACGTGAAAAGCAATTAAAGCGCTGGCACAGGCAATGGAAAATCAATTTGATCGAAGAAAATAATCCTGAATGGAATGACTTATATTCATCCCTGCATGGGTAATGGATGCTGAAACAAGTTCAGCATGACACATTGTGGGTATATGGATGCTGAATCAAGTTCAGCATGACACTGCCTGGAGACCTTGGTTCAGTATGCCTTGCTGGGAAAATCAGGCGGTGGCTTTTACGCCCTGTTCGGTGAACAGTTCGTCCAGTTCGCCGTTTGCGGCCATTTCGCGCACAATGTCGCAGCCGCCAACAAATTCACCCTTTACATAAAGCTGGGGAATGGTCGGCCAGTCACTGAACTGTTTAATCCCTTCACGCAACGCCTGATCCTGCAAAACATCAATGCCCTTGAACGGGACATTGAAATAATTCAACACTTCAACAACGGCAGATGAAAAACCACACTGCGGAAATACCGGTGTGCCTTTCATAAACAGGACAACGGGTGAACCATCGACTTCGGCCTGAATTCTTTCAAATGCTGGGTTGCTCATCTCATTCACTTTCAATTTGTGTTGTCAATTACAGGACAATTAATCTTGGGGTGCAGACGTTTGCAGCGCCAATGCGTGCAATGCGTCGCCCATATTTCCTTTTAAGGCCTTATAGACCATCTGGTGCTGCTGGATGCGGGACTTGCCGCGGAATTCTTCCGAAACCACATGCGCTGCATAATGATCGCCGTCACCACGCAAATCTTCAATCGTCACTTTTGCACCGGGAATACCCTGCTTGATCATGTCTTCAATATCGGCGGCATCCATTGCCATATTCGTAAAACCTCTTGTTCTCTACGCGACTATGCATTTCCCATATAATCAGGGAACCAGCCTTCGTGATTGTCACTCAGCTCTGATATCAATATAGGATCGATTTGGTCCAGTTTCAATTGGTTGCCGCCGGTTATGCCGATTTTTACCGTGGAAACGCCGGCTTCCCGGGCCTTTTCCAGTATAGCTGCAACATTTTCCTGTTTTACGGTCAGAACATACCGGGCCTGATCTTCACCAAACAGCCAGGCATGCACGGGCATGTCAGTGTCTGGTACCTTGATATCCATGCCGGTTTTGCCCGCCATGCACATTTCCGCCAGTGTGACTGCAATGCCGCCGTCCGCCACATCGTGACAGGCCGTAACCATGCCAGAGATGATCAGCTCGCGGACAAAATCACCATTCATACGCTCAACGCCAAGGTCGACCGGCGGGGGCGAGCCATCACTGCGGCCCAGAATATCACGCAGATAAATGCTCGAGCCCAAATGGCCTTTGGTATCGCCAACCAGCAGCACCACGTCATCGCTGTTCTTGACGGCAATGGTCGCCATGGAGTCTATGTCTGCAAGCAACCCGACACCACCGATTGCAGGGGTGGGCAGCACGCCTTTACCCATGGTTTCGTTGTAAAGTGATACGTTGCCCGAGACGACGGGGAATTCAAGGGCCAGACATGCGTCGCGAATGCCTTCGACACAACCGGCAAACTGACCCATGATATTGGGTCGCTCCGGGTTGCCAAAGTTCAGACAGTTGGTGATTGCCAGCGGCAGGGCACCCGTGGCCGTCAGGTTCCGCCAGGCTTCGGCTACAGCCTGCGCACCACCTTCATGCGGGTCAGCATAACAGTAGCGCGGCGTACAATCCGTCGAGATGGCAAGTCCCTTGTTCGTACCATGAACCCGGACCACAGCAGCGTCCCCACCGGGGCGCTGGATCGTGTCGGCCATGACCATATGATCATATTGTTCCCATATCCAGCGACGGCTTGCCAGATCGGGGCTGCCCACGAGCCGGATCAAAGTCTGCGCAATATTCTCGGGCGCAGGGACATCGGCAGGTGACAGGTCAGGCCGTTTGGGCGTCGGGGTCCATGGCCGTTCATATTCCGGCGCGTTATTGGTCAGCGGTCCGACAGGAATGTCGCCGACGACTTCACCGCCGAAAGTCAGGGTCAGGTTACCGGTATCAGTGATTTTTCCAATGATGGCAAAGTCGAGATCCCATTTCTCAAAGATCCTGCGGGCCAGATCTTCCGATCCGGGGCGCAGGACCATCAGCATGCGCTCCTGACTTTCAGACAACATCATTTCATAAGGCGTCATATGGGTTTCGCGCTGTGGCACCATATCAAGGTTCAGCTCGAACCCGACATTGCCCTTGGCGGCCATTTCAACCGAGGATGATGTCAGGCCGGCAGCTCCCATGTCCTGAATGGCGACGATCGCGTCTTCGGCCATCAATTCCAGACAGGCTTCAATCAGCAGCTTCTCGGTAAAGGGGTCACCGACCTGAACCGTAGGGCGTTTTTCTTCTGAATCTTCGGTAAACTCGGCCGATGCCATGGTGGCCCCGTGAATACCGTCGCGCCCGGTCTTTGACCCGACATACACCACCGGATTGCCAACACCGGCCGCAGCGGAATAGAATATTTTATTTTTGTCGGCAAGTCCCACGGTCATCGCGTTGACCAGAATGTTGCCATTATATGACGGGTCGAAAATACATTCGCCGCCCACGGTTGGTACGCCAACACAATTGCCATAACCACCAATACCGGCCACCACACCACTAACCAGATGACGGGTTTTAGGGTGATCCGGGCTGCCAAAGCGCAGGGCATTCATATTGGCAACAGGGCGCGCACCCATGGTGAACACGTCACGCAAAATGCCGCCCACACCGGTTGCCGCCCCCTGATAGGGCTCGATGAATGACGGGTGGTTATGGCTTTCCATCTTGAAAATGACGGCCTGATCATCGCCAATATCAATGATACCGGCATTCTCACCCGGGCCACAAATCACCCACGGCGCTTCGGTTGGCAGCTTCTTCAGCCAGAATTTTGATGATTTGTAGGAACAGTGTTCGCTCCACATCACGCTGAAAACGCCGAGTTCCGTAATCATCGGCTCGCGGCCCAGAACCTTCAGAAGACGGGCATATTCCTCGTCGTTCAGACCGTGTTCCGCGATCAGTTCCGGGGTGATTTTGGGGTTTGCTGTCTGGCTTGTCATTTAACTGGTCTACCGCATGAAAACGTTCGGGAAATCGGATTATGAAAGGCTGGCAAGCATGCTTTCAAAGAAGGCACGGCCATCGCTGCCCCCCAATTGTGGTTCAATCAGGCGTTCAGGGTGGGGCATCATCCCTAATACATTGCCGCGTTTATTGATAATGCCGGCAATATGCCGCCGGGAACCATTTGGATTGGCCGCTTCCGTCGTTTGGCCATCGGGATCAGTGTAGCGCATGATAACCTGACCTTCGCCTTCCAGACTGTCCAGGGTATTTTCATCGGCAAAATAGTTACCGTCGTGATGGGCAACGGGAATGCGGACCACCTGATCCCGGGCATATTGCGAGGTGAAAGTTGTATCGTTCCGCTCAATTTTCAGACAGACATCGCGGCAGACAAATTTCAGATTGGCGTTGCGCATCAAGGCACCCGGCAATAGCCCGGTTTCGGTCAACACCTGAAACCCGTTGCAAATGCCAAATACGGCAACCCCGGTGTTGGCCCGGGCCACAACTTCCCGCATGACCGGTGAGCGCGCCGCCATGGCCCCGGCACGCAGGTAATCCCCAAAGGAAAATCCGCCGGGCAGGGCGATCAGGTCCACGTCCGGCAATTCAGTATCCTGATGCCAGATCAGAGCAGGAGGGGTCCCGGTGACTTTTTCCAGTGCCACGGCCATGTCGCGGTCACAGTTGGAAGCCGGAAAAACAATAAGCGCGCTTTTCATATCTGATCCGGACGTCTATTTAACGAGTTCAATGGAATAGTTTTCAATGACCGTGTTAGCCAGCAATTTGGCGCACATGGCTTCAACGGCAGACCGGGCCCTGGTCTCGTCCTGTTCAGTGAGGCTCAGTTCGATATATTTGCCCTGGCGAACATCTTCGACACCATTGAAGCCCAGAGCCGTCAAGGCATGCTCGATGGCTTTGCCCTGAGGGTCCAAAACCCCGGTTTTAAGTGTAATATGAATTCTGGCCTTCACAGGTCGTCCTTTCAGTAAGGTCTTGATAAATTAGTCAACAGCTTTCGGGCTGGCTGCACCGGTGCCAGTGGATGATTCCACCTGTTCCGTATCTATGCGAATGCCCAAACGGCGGGCGATTTCCTGATAGGCTTCCGCTTCACCGCCAAGATCGCGGCGGAACCGGTCCTTGTCCATTTTCTCATTGGTCTGCAGATCCCACAGGCGACAGTTATCGGGGCTGATTTCGTCTGCCAGCAGAAGGCGCACATCATCGCTGTCGAAGTTGCGCCCAAATTCCAGCTTGAAATCAATCAAGCGCACGCCAATGCCAACAAACAGGCCACACAGAAAATCATTGATGCGCATGGTCATGGACATGATCTCGTCCATTTCCTGCGGACTGGCCCACCCAAGGGCGGTAATATAATCTTCCCCAACCAGCGGGTCGCCCAGTTCATCGGCCTTGTAGCTGAACTCAATGATCGACCGCGGCAGATGCGTGCCCTCTTCAATGCCGATTCTTTTGGAAAAAGACCCGGCAGCCACATTGCGGACGATCACTTCAAGCGGAATGATTTCCACCTTGCGGATCAGCTGTTCGCGCATGTTCAGGCGCTTGATGAAATGGGTTGGAATACCGATTCCCGCAAGGTGGGTCATGATGTGCTCTGAAATGCGATTGTTCAGAACGCCCTTGCCGGTAATGGTGCCCTTTTTCACGTTGTTAAAGGCGGTTGCGTCATCCTTGAAATACTGGATCAATGTGCCGGATTCCGGCCCTTCATAAAGAATTTTGGCCTTGCCTTCGTATACCAGTCTGCGGCGAGACATTTGCGGGAACCCTTCTTTGGAATGATCTTTTGAACATGGGGTCAGACAGCATTATGACCACAGCGACGCGACCATATCCGAAATGGTTTGCCAACACAATCTTGCAGAGCCCGAATATGGCGGAAAAGAAGATATTATTCTGACATAAAAGAGTAGACTGGTTTGCAATCTAGTTGATTCATGGCGTCCGAGGCGCTAGTTAAGGAACAAATTGTTCCCAAGGAGTTTTTGATGTCCAGATTTGATGATCGCGAGAAAAGTTTTGAGGCAAAATTCGCCCATGATGAACAGCTGCAATTCAAGGCAATGGCCCGCCGCAACAAGTTGCTGGGGTTATGGGCTGCAGAGCAGATGGGCCTGAGCGGCGACGCTGCGGACGCCTATGCGAAGGAAGTCGTCAAGGCGGACTTTGAAGAAGTGGGCGAGGAAGACGTTTATCGTAAAGTTAAAGGTGATCTGGACGCCAAGGGGGCCAATGTTTCAGAACATCAGGTGCGCCGGGAAATGGAAGATCTGCTGCCTGTCGCGCGCCAGCAGATTATGTCTGAAGTAAAATAAATAAAATAAAGGCCGGTTGGAAAACGGGGCGCCTGAACAGGATCAGGCGTCCCTGATACTAGCCAAAGACGCGCTTGAAGATCGTATCAACGTGTTTGGTGTGATATTCCATATCAAAAAGCTCTTCCAACTGATTGTCAGACAAGGCTTTTTTAACGTCTGAATCATGTTTCAGAAGGTCGAGAAAATCTTTTCCTTCGCGCCAGACGACCATGGCGTTGCGCTGGACAAGGCGATATGAATCTTCCCGGGAAACACCAGCCTGGGTCAAGGCCAGCAGAATGCGCTGTGAATGCATCAGGCCGCCCAGCTTGTCCATGTTTTTCTGCATGTTCTCGGGATACACCACCAGCTTGTCCATGACGTTGGTGAGCCGGGCCAGCGCAAAATCAAGGGTCACAGTGGCATCTGGCCCGATCATGCGCTCAACGCTGGAGTGGGAAATATCCCGTTCGTGCCAAAGAGCGACATTTTCCATGGCAGGCAGGGCGTAGCTGCGCACCATTCGCGCCAGACCTGTCAAATTCTCGGTCAGGATCGGGTTGCGCTTGTGTGGCATCGCGGACGAACCTTTTTGCCCGGCCGAGAAAAATTCCTCGACCTCAAGTACTTCTGTACGCTGCAAATGCCTGATTTCAGTCGCAAGGCGTTCTACAGAGCTGGCAATAACGCCCAACGTTGCAAAATACATGGCATGGCGGTCCCGGGGGATTACCTGGGTTGAAACTGGCTCGGGCTCCAGCCCCATGGCTTTGGCGACATGCTCTTCAACCTGGGGGTTAATATTGGCGAAGGTGCCAACAGCACCAGAGATTGCACAGGTGGCGATTTCCTTGCGCGCGGCAACAAGGCGGGCCCTGTTGCGATCAAATTCAGCATAGGCTTGCGCCATTTTAAGCCCGAAAGTGACAGGCTCGGCATGAATGCCATGGCTGCGCCCGACGCATACGGTATATTTGTGTTCTTCCGCGCGGCGCTGCAGCACAACAAGCAATTGTTCCAGATCATCCAGCAAAATGTCTGTCGCCTTGACAAGCTGCACATTGAAACAGGTATCCAGCACGTCTGATGAGGTCATGCCCTGATGAACGAAGCGGGCTTCCGGGCCGACATGTTCTGCAAGGTTGGTCAAAAATGCGATCACATCATGTTTGACTTCCCGCTCGATCTCATCAATCCGGTCAACTTCAAATGCGCCGCGTTCCCAGACGGCTTTTGCAGCTTCTTTGGGAATGATGCCAAGTTCCGCCTGCGCATCACATGCATGGGCTTCTATTTCAAACCAGATCTGAAATTTTGATTGTGGTTCCCATATGTTGGTCATTACGGATCGCGAATAGCGCGGGATCATGCTTCAGCCTTATTTTTGATTTGTGAAAAGTCAGAATGAGGCTCTAGCAGACATTCGCTAAAGCCTCAAGATACAACTGGTCCTGACCTAAAAGCAGATCAACGCGACCTTCCTGACCTTATCATGGCAAACATGGCCAGCCCGTATACACAGACAATAAGTGCACCCAGAGCCAGTATTGTTAAAACCGCGTTTTTTAACAGTTTATTCTGGATGAAATTTAATTTGTGAAAATTGCTGAAGAAGCTGGCAACAAATTGTCTTTGGTCATTGGTCGCCAGGGCAACACTGCCGGTTGTTGTCGAGACGTATACTCTGGTGTGCCTGTCCTCCTTAAAATCGAATCGGTATACCGACAGCAACCTGAATATATTGATGTACTCATCATCATAATCCTCCAGATAGTTTGTTTTTTCCAAAGGTATGTCTGGCATAAAACTCTGCGCAATTTGGGCAGCATAGACTTCGTCAATATGCTGATCAATTTCTCCGGTTTCGGCATTGATGTAGCGGGGGAGCTGTTCGTCCCCCTGCAATATCTGGTACCAGATCCGGTTATCAATCGAACGAATGTTCACAGCAATAACAGCTGACCTGTTTCCCTCTGTTCCAAGTTTTTGCAGCGCTTCCTTTGGCGACAGGGAAACATCTGACAGGTCCAGGGGAATATCCGGTCTTGCTGCTGGCGGCGGGGAGAAGAACACCGCCATAACGTTATGGGCAATGCCGCTGGCTGCAGCAGAGATAATGTATAGGCCGAAAAGGAGGCCCAGCCATCGATGAAGACGGCGCCCTTTTGGTGAAAGCAGGAATTTTTTCATGATCTACATCTTCCACCTTGCACCAACGAAGACGGCTCGACCGTCGCCCGGATAATAAATCTGGTTTGTGCCAGTGCCATTCGCGTTGATTACAACGCCGATATCGGAGACATATTGACGGTCCAGCAGGTTGCGGCCATCCACAAACAGGGCCATGTTATCGCCCATCTGGTATGAGGCCGAAATGCCCAGCAAGACATAGTTTGGTGCCTTGAACGCGTTTGCATAATCCACGGTAATATCCTTGATGGTCCAGTCGATAGAAGGGGTGATCCGGACGCCTGACGCATGGATATAATCCAGTTCAGCATGATAGGCATGCCTCGGCACACCCGGTATGCGGTTGTCGCCATATTGTGCGTCATTCCGGAATTTGAAGTCAGAAAAAGTATAGGTCTGGCGCAATTTCAGATCAGGTCTGACTTGCCAGTCAATACCCGCTTCAATCCCCTGATGTATGGTCTTTTCCGCATTGAATGTACCTGCCGGAATGTTCGGGTTGACGGTGAACTGCAACATCTCGCCCTTAACCCATGACCGGTACAGACTTACATCCCATGCCATGTTGCCTTCAGACCCCCGGGTGCCGATTTCCACCGTCCACGCGCGTTGCGCATCCAGAGGCACGAAACCTGCGACAGGAAACTGCACAAGTTCTGAATAGGTTGGTGTTTCATAGCTTCGCGATACGTTGGCAAAGAATTGCATTTCGGGTGACCGGTTCCACAACAGACCGAATTTAGGGCTAAGCCCGGTAAACGATGTGTCGGCACTGAGAGCAGGGTTAAGGATGTCGTCATAGTCCCGGTCGGCATAGGTTAGCTGGGCGCCAACTATGGCGTGCAGACCATCCAGTATTTCAATGCGCTCTTCCGCATAAACTTCGATGTTGCAGGCATTCTGGTCAGCGTCGGCGGTGAGGGCCCCGCTTACACCACCATTATTGACATACCTTTTGGCATCCAGTTGACCACACCCGGCATTGACGCCCGCAATAAAGGAGGATTCACGGTCTCCGATGCTATGGTCCAGCGTCAGCCGCCCGCTGGCACCATATTCCGCTGATTCCTGATCAATGACCTGAAAAATCGGATGGAACAGGGTCTTGTGAGTGCCGTAGAGACCGATTTCCAGTTTGCCAGTGTCAAACGCCCAAACCGTGCGGTTGGACAGCCTGATCGAGCGCACGTCTCTTTGGTAGTCATTCAGGATATTGACAGGCTGTACAACTTTGGGATCATTCAGGGCATCATCCAGCGATATTGAGCCGGGCACCTGCTGGTTGATATTATTATATGTCAGATAAAATCTTGTTTCGGCATTATCCGACAGTTTGAAACCCGCATTGCCAAAAAGCCGGATATTGTCCTGATTACTTTGTGTGCGGTAGCCGTCGCTTGTGGCACCGGTTGCCGAGATATAATAATCCGCCTTGTCAAAAACGTCGGAAATGGAGCCGTGGACGCGCGCCGTATTGAAGCTGCCGCCTTCAATGCGAAAGCTGTATTTGCTGGCGGCGGTATGCGCCGTGGGTGTCACAAAATTGATGGCGCCGCCCAGACTTGATGCCCCGTAGCGAAGGGCATTGCTGCCTTTGTATACTTCTGTATACCGAATGGCGGCCGGGTCAATTTCCTGAAAATCGCCGCTGCCGTCAGCGCCACTGAGCGGAATACCATCCTGCAGCAATTTTATACCGCGCAGATGATAGCTTCTGGACACGCCCGAACCGCGTATGGAAAGCCGGACCTCCTCACCATACCGCTGCCGGGCATAAACGCCCGGTGTGCCGGACAGCATGGTTTCCAGGTTTTGGGTGAATTTATTCTGATAGCTTTCTGAAAGGACCATGTCTATGGCGCCGGGAATCCGGTTCAATTCCTTTTGAGCCTCGGTCAGGCTTATGGCGCTTATTGTGCCACCTTCTGCATTGCCTGTGACATGTATTTCTTCGGCAATGCCGGCATTTTCGGCACTGGCAGGGGCGATGCCTGATAAAGTTATAAAAATGACAGGTGAAATGCCGGCAAACAAATGCCGTGAAAGTAAATTAGGTTTGGTTTTCATTTAAATATTCCAGCCGCACGGCGCTGTAACTTGCAGCCATGCAAAACAAGTGAATGATAGTCAGCCCTCGCGGGTTGACTGATTTTTTCAGTTGCAGGCGGGAGAAGGGGGGCCGCGAATAACGGGACCATCGCCACACCGGATACCGGTTGGAAGATGGCCTTCATATTGCCAGACAATGCCTTTATGTCTGCTGGCGAGCAGACCAAGTATCAGCAGCAGGAAGGGCAACAAAAACGGCGCAGGGAGCCTGAGAACATTACAGATCGTACAATGATCACAAGGCAGGGATGGCACAGTGCCGGAGTCATTGATATTTCGGGCACCGAGGGAAGAACAGACAATGACAAGTGCTGAAGCGAATGAACCGTCAGAATTCCCTGACACGGGCACCTGTCGCATCGCAATGCCTGCAAATATTTGATACATCAATGCTAAAAGCATTGAGCAGACAAGCAGAGACTTCATAGGTTTGCAGGTCATTTTCAGCGGACTTTTACTGTCAAGTTTGAAGGCAAACTAGTCAATTTTTCCTGTATGTCAACGATGATCCGTTAAATCAGACCGAGCGATTTAAAGCTTGTGTGCCCCTTGCGCGCAATAATCAGGTGATCATGGACGGCGATACCCAGTTTTTCCCCCGCATTCAGAATTTCTCGTGTGATATCAATGTCATTTTTGCTTGGTGTCGGATCACCGCTGGGATGATTATGCACCAGAATAATGGCTGATGCCCCCAGTTCCAGCGCTCGTTTGATAACTTCGCGCGGGTAAACGGGCGTATGGTCAATGGTGCCTTCCTGCAGCACCTCATCGGCAATCAATACATTTTTGCGATCCAGAAACAGGACCCGGAATACCTCAATCTTGTTGTATGCCATGCTGGCCCGGCAATAATCCAGCAACGCCTGCCACGAACTTATAAGGGGCTTGTTTTGAATGTTCTCTTTCATTAATGCAATAGCAGCTGCTTGCACGATTTTTATAGAAGTGAGCGTGCATTCATTGATGCCTTCGACTTCAGCAAGCCGCCGTTCATCTGCGCAAAGCACATCGGCAAAACTTCCAAAATATGAAATTAAACTCTGCGCCAACAAGCTGGGATCGTCACGCGTGTTCGAATAATGTAGCATCATTTCAAGCAATTCATGCTCATTGATGCATTTTAGATTACATTTTAAAAACCGTCTTCTCAGAAAGTGTTGATTATCCTGATTGTCAGACGTTAACGTTGGTTTGCCTTTTTTATGTATTTTATTGCAGCTCAACATTTTAGTTTCTTTCTTTTGGGTTGCTGCAAAAATGTCAGCGACCAAAATTTAACGATATTTCTTTCTTTTCTTTATAAAGTTGGCGGAGTATATGCTCCTGCTAGCGAAATTAAGCACTATCGGAAGTGTTATATATAATAATATAAGTATTTTTTGGGAACCAAACTCACCAGAAGTTGATCTTCTATTATATTTTTTGCTTCAGTATCAAATAAAGATAATCATAATCTTAGAACATTAATATCTATTATTGCATAAAATTGCGTATAAAAATATCACGTTATAAAATAAATATTTAATGTAAAAAGGTAAACATAATACTAATAGTATAGATTAAACTATATTCATTATTTATTATAATTAACTTATCCTAAAATTATCGCTTATACTTTACCTATGCTTGATCTTTTCTGCGATTAATCAACTATTTATGTATTTTTGATTATGGTTTTTTTTGGATATGGGCCAGTTGTGATTTCTGCTGCGCCTGCATCAAAATGTTATGTACAACGCTCTCTTGCATAAAGGTGCAGCGTTCCTGATTGATATATAATGGAAACCTGGCCTGTCTAAATCAGGCCGAGCGATTTAAAGCTTGTGTGCCCCTTGCGCGCAATAATCAGGTGATCATGGACGGCGATACCCAGTTTTTCCCCCGCATTCAGAATTTCTCGTGTGATATCAATGTCATTTTTGCTTGGTGTCGGATCACCGCTGGGATGATTATGCACCAGAATAATGGCTGATGCCCCCAGTTCCAGCGCTCGTTTGATAACTTCGCGCGGGTAAACGGGCGTATGGTCAATGGTGCCTTCCTGCAGCACCTCATCGGCAATCAATACATTTTTGCGATCCAGAAACAGGACCCGGAATACCTCGATCTTGTTGTATGCCATGCTGGCCCGGCAATAATCCAGCAACGCCTGCCACGAACTTATAACGGGGCCACTGGTAATGTTTTCTTTCATCAGGGCAAGAGCGGCGGCTTGCACAAGCTTAAGCGCAGCAACTGTATTTTCGCCAATGCCGGGAATGGCGGCCAGGCGCTTCTGGTCTGCGCTGATCACCTGGGCAAAGCTGCCAAAGGTATTAATCAGGAATTTTGAAAGAGGTTTTACATCACGTCTGGGTATCGCGATGAACAGCAGCATTTCCAGAAGTTCATAATCGTTTAGCGCTTCGGCCCCGCCTTTAAGAAACCGCTCTTTAAGGCGTTGTCGATGACCAACATAGTGAGGCTCGGTATCCGTGGGGTTTATTGTTGTTTTTTTCCCGTCTGGCATTAATCCCTCATTCGTAAGGCGGACTGTTAAGCCCTGCCGGTGATTGGGTGAATATTTCAACACCGTCCGCTGTCACACCAACGCTGTGTTCGAACTGGGCAGATAAAGATTTGTCACGGGTTACCGCAGTCCAGCCATCGTCCAGAACCTTAACGTCCGGTTTTCCCAGATTAATCATCGGTTCGATGGTGAAAAACATGCCTTCTTTCAGTACGGCACCTTTGCCAGGCTTGCCATAGTGCAGGACATTGGGTGAATCGTGGAAAATGCGCCCCAGACCATGGCCGCAGAAAACCTCAACAACCGAACAGCGCTGACCTTCTGCATAAGACTGGATGGCGTGGCCAATATCACCCATGGTATTGCCGGGCCTGACCTGTGCGATACCCCGCATCATGGCTTCGTATGTAATATCCACCAGCCGCCGTGTTTTCACCGAAGGTTTGCCGACATAAAACATCCGGCTGGTATCGCCATGCCACCCGTCCACAATAACGGTAACATCTATATTGACAGCGTCGCCGTCGCGCAGCTTTTTGTCGCCGGGAATACCATGACAAACAACATGATTGACCGAAATACAGACAGATTTCGGGAAACCGCGATAATTCAGCGGGGCAGGGACGGCATTATGTCTGACGATAAAATCATGGCATAGCTGATCAAGATCGCCTGTAACGGCACCGGGAAGAACATGGGGCGTGATATAATCCAGCGTTTCGGCGGCAAGTTTGCCCGCACGGCGCATGCCTTCAAAGTCTTGCGGACCATGGAGTTTGATCGCCGTCGTCGCGGTTTTGGGCGCCTCAGCGGCGGATATATAGTTCATCTTCCAACGATTCCTCGAACCAGTATTTTGATATCACTCATCCAGTTGTGCAAGCCTGACAGGTATCTCACGGGTCATAACGATTGCCTGCGGTGTTATGTGACAGGTATGACATCTGGTTTCCACGCCAGCGGCCATCGCGCTTCGCAGGGCACTTCCATAAGCCGGATCGATGTCATCGGCAACTGAAAATTCTGTGCAATCCGCACGTTGTATCACATAAAGCATCATAGCACGGTGGCCGAAACTGACCATCGTTTTCAACTCATGCAGATGTTTGGTGCCTCTTTTTGTCACTGAATCGGGAAATTCTGCCGGACCATCCCGGCGCAGGGTCACGCTTTTAACCTCGACATAACAATCGGGCAGGGTTGAATGGCCGGAAAGCAGGAGATCAATCCGCGAATTTTCGCCGTATTTTACTTCTCTGCGAATATTGCCATAGCCCCGAAGACCATTGATTTTACTCTGTAAAACAGCTTCTTCTGCCAAACGGTTCGCCGCAGCAGTATTCAGGCCAACCAAAGTGTCCGCCACCCGGATCAGTTCCCATTTATATTTCAGCTTTGCCGCCGGATTGGTGGCGTGCGAGACCCAGACCTCGGCACCGGGGGTGCACAGACCCAGCATGGATCCGGGATTGGCACAATGGGCCGTGATGATCTGCCCGTCTTCCAGCTCTATGTCGGCCAGAAATCGTTTATAGCGCAGGATCAGACGACCGGGTATTAATGGGGCTGGAAATTTCATAAGGCTATATGTAGTCTTACGGACAATCGGGATCAATCCCGGATTGTTTTTTAAGTCATAAGCCCGATGATGGATGAATTACCATATGGCCAGTTCCAAGATTGTTACCGCATGCCTGTTGATTATTGGTGATGAAATTCTGTCAGGGCGTACACAGGATGCCAACCTGGCCTATATTGCCAAATGGTTGAACGGTCGCAAAATTCAGATGGCGGAAGTGCGTGTTATTCCAGACGATACAGACGTGATTGTTTCCACCCTGAATGACTGCCGCAAAAAATTCGACTATATATTTACCACAGGCGGGATTGGTCCGACCCATGATGACATCACAGCCGAATGTGTTGCCAGGGCATTCAACGTGCCGCTTGACCATAACACGGACGCTGAAGAGGCGCTTGCCGCATTAGCCGGGCGGGCAAATATGACGCCGGCACGGTTGCGCATGGCCCGCATTCCACGTGGCGCGGCATTGATTAAAAATCCGGTCAGTGCAGCTCCGGGGTTTCAGATTGAAAATGTTTTTGTCATGGCAGGGATACCTGCTGTCATGCGCGCCATGCTGGATCATTTGCCGGTGGATCTGGAAGGCGGGTCTGAACTGCTTAGTCGGGCGATTCATGTTTTTTCGGGTGAAAGTACGCTGGCCGCGACCCTGAGCGACGTTCAGGGTGATCACGAGGGGCTTCAGATTGGCAGTTATCCTTTTTATGATTCGAAACGATATGGCGCGAATCTTGTCTTGCGTGCGCGTGATCCAGAAATTCTTGACCGCGCTGTCCAGGACCTGAAAGTCCGGCTTGGAAAAATTGATATCAATTCTTTTGACGGTGAAGCGCCGTAATATCCAGCGGACAGTGTGCAAAGCGCATTTGTTTCCGCGCTGAAAGCGGCCCGAATTTTGTTTACTGCAAATCCCATATTTATTTATTGGCCAGAATGTGCATGATGCCACGTGTCGATGAAAAAGATCGGCAACATTCATACTGTTACCATGTGCCCGCTTGGCGGAATTGGTAGACGCAAGGGACTTAAAATCCCTCGGGAGGTAACTCCTGTGCCGGTTCGAGTCCGGCAGCGGGCACCACTGGTAAAACAGCAACTAAATACCCAGTAAAGAATGCCTCTTGACCTTCCAGTTACTGGAAGCCCTACATATGATATATATTCAATATGTTCAGAGGCAGCTATGAACCAGACAACAACAGATAAACCGGCTCACCCGAATCCTGACAGGCATCTGGCGATCGAAATTGACGGCATGCATTGCGCCAGCTGCGTCAACCGGATCGAAAGCGCACTTTCTGCTGTGCCCGGTGTTACACGCGCCAATGTCAATATGGCGCTGGAACGGGCCGATGTTACCGGCGCTGAAACACTGGACCGTTCTGCGCTGCATCGCGCCGTCCGGGATGCGGGATATCAGGTGCGGGAAACAAGGCCCGCTCATGACCATGATCACAGTTCCGGTCACGGTGGTCGCATACCGGTGAAGCTGATTGCTTCTGGGATGATGACATTGCCCCTTGTCCTGCAGATGATCTTTATGGCGAGCGGTAAAATGACCGCCGGTGACGGCACGGGCTTCCATTTGCCGCCACTGGTCGAATGCCTGTTGGCCTCAGCCGTTTTGTTTTGGTGTGGGAGCGGTTTTTTTCGTGCCGCCTGGTCGTCGCTGAAGGCGACCGTTGCAAACATGGACCTTTTGGTTGTGCTGGGGACCTTTGCAGCCTGGGGATACAGTGTTTACCTGTGGGCAACACTGGGTGAGCTGGCGGCAGGTCGTCTTTATTTCGAGGCAACAGCAGTGATTGTTACGCTGGTGCTGCTGGGGCGCTGGCTGGAAGACAGGGCGCGCAAAAGCTCACGTGCTGCCATTGACGAGTTGATGAAGCTTCGCCCCCGAACAGCAAGGGTGCTGGTGGATGGTGTTGAACAGGATATTTCAGTCGATGATCTGAAGCAGGAGGATATGATTGTCATTCGCCCCGGGGAACGTATTGCGGCGGATGGCATTGTGACAAAAGGGGCAAGCCAGTCAGACGAGGCCCTTGTGACAGGTGAAAGCCTGCCTGTTGCCAAAAAGATCGGGGATCATGTGATTGGCGGGGCGATTAACGGCACCGGGGCGCTGGTTGTTAGGGTGACAGCCTTGGGCGAAGACTCGGTTCTGGGGCGTATAACGCAACTGGTCGAAGCTGCTCAGGCGGAAAAGGCACCAATTCAGCGTCTGGTCGATAAAGTCGCCTCAATCTTTGTGCCGGTCGTGATTCTAATTGCCATTGTAACCTTTGCGGGCTGGTTGGCGATAGGGAGCGGGTTTGAGACCGCCCTGACGGCCGCCATATCTGTTCTGGTCATTGCCTGCCCCTGTGCACTGGGGCTTGCCACGCCAACAGCGGTTGTCACCGGTACCGGCATTGCGGCCCGTCACGGTATTTTGATCAGGGATATTGGGGCACTGGAAAAGGCCCATGCCCTGGACATTGTGATTTTTGACAAGACCGGCACACTGACGCGCGGTGAAGTGCGAATCGAGGAGTTGCAGGCCGTGGATAGCAATACAGATGACATGTTGATGCTGGTTGCATCCGCCCAGCGATCCAGCGAGCATCCCATTGCACAGGCATTTATTGCCAGGGCACAGGACGCCGGGATTTCGTTAAAAGAGCCTGAAGACTTTCAGTCAATGACAGGTCAGGGCATTCAGGCCAATGTTAACGGTCATATTGTTTTAGTCGGTACGCAGGCGCTGCTTCTGGAAAATGGTATTTCCGAAGGTTCCATGGCAAAACTGGCAAATGGCGATGCCGACCCTGATCGGAATGTGATTTGGATCGGTATTGATGGCAAGGCGGCAGGGTTTGCCATCATAGGTGACGAAATACGGGAAGAAGCCCGGGCAGCAATTCAGGCTGTCAAGGCTCTGCATGTAGCCCCGATTATTATGAGTGGAGATAATGCTCAAACAGTGAAAAAGGTTGGTGACGTACTTGGAGTAGAGCTCGCCCGGGGCCGCTGCACCCCCGCCGACAAGGCGGAATATGCTCGTAAACTGGCCAGCGAAGGTCGCCATGTTGGCATGGTTGGTGACGGGGTAAATGATGCACCCGCCCTGGCCGCAGCCGAGGTTGGCTTTGCCATGGGGTCCGGGACGGATGTTGCGATGCAAACGGCCAGTATTACCCTTATGCGATCAGATCCCCGACTGGTGGCGTCCGCCATTTCAGTCTCCCGGGCAACATGGCGCAAGATCAGGCAAAATCTGTTCTGGGCCTTTATCTATAATGCCATCGGGATTCCGGCAGCAGCACTGGGGTATCTTAGCCCGGAAATTGCCGGGGCCGCCATGGCGTTATCCAGTGTGTCGGTGGTTGGTAATTCGCTTCTCCTGAAACGCTGGAAACCGGAAACAATCAAGGGTTAATCATCATGCGCATCGGAGCCGCTGCACACCTTTCTGGCCTGTCTGCCAAGACCATCCGCTATTATGAAGATATTGGACTGGTGGCACCGCCGGATCGCACAGCCACAGGTTATCGCGACTATGACGAGAGACAGGTCCGTTTGTTGATGTTTGTCCATCGTGCCCGGGATCTGGGCTTTACGGTTGAAGACTGCCGCAGTCTTCTGGCCCTTTACACAGACCGGCAACGTGCAAGCAGTGACGTTAAAAAAGTTGCCGAGGAACGGGTCGCCGAGATTGATAACAAGATCGCGCAGTTAAAAGGCATGCGTGCAGAATTGAAAGGCTATATTACAAAATGCCATGGGGATGACCGGCCGGATTGCCCCATTCTGGATGAACTGGCGAGGCCGGTAGCCTGACAGGTATGCCTTTGCGCTTCGTTAAAAGCCTTTTTTGCGTTGTTCATCAATGACCTTGGGGCGACCGTGTTCGTCCAGATGAACAAAGACAAATGTGCCTTCGGTTACCTTGATTTCCTTGTCTTCTCCACGTCGCAGAACCGCAACTTCAATATTGACGGAAAGGGATGTCCTGCCGACCTTTGTGATATTTGTATAAACACTGAGCCAGTCGGTCACCAGTACGGGCTGGTGAAACTTCATGGCTTCTACTGCGACGGTCGCGACGGGGCCGTTGCACAAGCGACCGGCGGCAATCCCGGCAGCGACATCCATTTGGGAGAGGATCCAGCCACCGAATATGTGGCCGTTGTGGTTGATGTCTGATGGCTTTGGCCAGGTGCGAATGGTTGGCTGACGATCAGCAGGCGAGGTTTGTAAGAATTCTGTCACAATTATTCCTTAATCAGAGTCTGATTACTGTTCCATAACATAGCTTCATTTAAATTAGTGGCCAGACATTTTAGCAATTTTCAGGTAGAACAGTTTAAGTGCAAGGTTCAAAGATCGCAGACAGGATAAAAATTGGATCACAAGCCAAACCGCCGTCACAGATTTGCTGTTATCGATATCGGCTCGAACTCTGTTCGGCTGGTGGTATACGAGGGAAGCGGGCGGTTTCCGCAGGTGCTGTTCAATGAAAAGGTTTTGTGCGGTCTGGGCCGTGGCGTGGGCGAAACCGGTGTGCTTGCCGAGGAATCGCAAGTTATGGCGTTGCGTACGCTGAAGCGCTTTTCCTATCTGATCGACAAGATGAAAGTGGACGAAGTGCGGGCGGTGGCAACGGCCGCCATGCGGGACGCCAGGAATGGTGCCGAATTTGTTGAACGCATTCACGAACATTGCAAAATACCTGTCGAAATTATTTCCGGCAACGAGGAAGCGCGGTTTTCCGGTCTGGGTGTCCTGTGCGGCATCCCTGACGCCGAAGGTATTGTCGGTGATCTGGGTGGCAGCAGTCTGGAACTTGTCGAAGTGGGACAGGGGCAGGTCTTTGAAACCGTGACCATGCCTGTGGGGCCATTGCGCCTTATGGATCATTTTAATAACAATCCGGCAAAGGCGAGGAAAATTATTGAAAATTCCCTGTCTGCGCTGGATTGGGTGCAGACAGGCAAGGGCAAGAGTTTCTTTGCCGTTGGTGGTGCATGGCGTGCGCTGGCACGTGTGCATATGACCCAGACCAAATATCCGCTTCACATTCTGCATAATTATATTATCGAACGGGACGACATGCTCTCGTTATGTGCGACGGTCCAGAAGATGGATCCGAAGGAAATTGCTGCATTGCCGGGTGTTCCGTCCAAGCGCGCCGATATCCTGCCTTTGGCGGCCCTGATCGCTGAGGTGGTTTTTACACATATCAAGCCATCAAGGCTGGTTGTCTCTGCCCTGGGCCTGCGCGAGGGACTGTTGTTTGAGCGTATGGCAAGACCGCTGAAAGGCCAGCATCCGTTTATTGCGTCTTGCCGTGATCTGGCCGATGTAAGTGGCCGTTTCCCCTCACATGCCAAAAAACTCATGTCCTGGATCGGCAACCTGTTTGAAAACGAAACGGTTATTGAAAAAAGACTGCGATTCGCGGTGTGCATATTGAGCGATGTGGGCTGGCGCGGGCATCCTGATTATCGGGCCGAGAAAGTATTGCTGGAGCTTCTGTACGGGCGTTATGTCGGCGTTGATCACAGGGGGTGTGCTCTGGTTGGGCTGGCGCTTTATGTTTGCTACGGCGGCAGTCTGGGAACCGGCTATGCCAAAATGGCAGAACAGATGCTGTCTGAAGACGATATACAGCATGCCAAATTGATCGGGCTGGCTCTTCGACTGGGGCAACGATTTTCCGGGGGCACGTCATCAGGCCTGAAGGCGGCCAGATTGCATCAGACAGATTCTGCAATCATACTCACGGTTCAAGAGAACAGGCAGGAGATGGCGGGCGAAGTGGTGGTGCGGCGCCTCGAGTCTCTGGCCAGGGCCCTGTCAAAAAATGCCGAGATCATCATCCAGCCGGAAAACGCTGCTGACGAAGCATTGTCGGCCTGAATATCAATCAGCCTCAACGGGGATTGTCACCAGTTTACCCTTGCGGACGGTAAAGCCAAGGTTGCCGGCAAGAACGGCCAGCGCTTCACGTCCGAATAACTCGTATCGCCAGCCCTTCAGGGCCGCGACATTGTCATGATTGCCGGTAGCAATATCTTCCAGATCAGACGCATTGGCGACAAGCTTTGACGCGACATCCTGCTGCTGGCTGATCATTTTGAGAAGCAACTTCAGCAGCTCAATTTCCGGACCGACATTAACCCGCGACGGCTGAGGTGGTGCCGGGGGCAAATCGCTTTCAGGCAGCTTTTGCACCTTGTCAATGACCTTGAGCAACTCAAGCCCGTGAGGCTCGGTGCTGTATCTCCTGGTCATGCCTCGCACCCTGCCGAGAGCGTCCAGACTGGCGGCGCGACTGCCTGCCAGTTCCATAATTGTCTCGTCTTTCATCACGCGATTTCTGGGAATGTTGCGGGATTGCGCTTCCCGCTCGCGCCATGCCGCCAGCTCCCGCGTCAAGGCCAGAAAGCGTTTGTTCCTGTTGCGGGTTTTCAATCGCTTCCAGGCATCTTCCGGATCGCTTCGATAGGTATCCGGATTGCTCAGAATGCTCATTTCTTCAGCCAGCCAGCCAAGACGGCCATTTTTTTCCATCCGGGCGGACAGCTTTTCATAAACGACGCACAAATGCGTGACATCGCCCAAAGCATAAGTGATCTGGCGATCGGTCAACGGCCGATGTGACCAGTCCGTAAAGCGGGCACTTTTATCCAGATTGGCCCCGGCAAGACTGTTGACCAGCATTTCATAGCCGGCAGAATCACCGAAGCCACACACCATGGCCGCAATCTGGGTGTCAAACAGGGGGTGGGGTACCATATCAGCTTCATGCACGAATATTTCAATATCCTGACGGGCAGCATGGAATACCTTGACGACATCGGGCGCCGCCATAAGCTCATAAAAAGAATCCAGCTTCAGGCCGTTGGCCAGGGGGTCAATGGCGTAGGCTTCGCCCGGAATGCCAAGCTGAATAAGACACAGGATCGGCCAGAAAGTGTTATCGCGCAGAAACTCTGTATCCACCGTAACATAAGGGGCCGATTTGAAGCGTTCGCAGATCTTTTCAAGATCGCCGGTTTTTGTAATGACTGTCATAAAGCCAGCTATACACCGTCACGACACCCCGGTCATCAGCAGAATTGGCCCCAAAGGCCGATTTCATCGTATTTTTGGATGCAGGCTCTTGACAAGAGGTGCTAATTCGTGCGCTTTTCCGGCAACCGAAGTTTCAGCTTGAAGACGGAAAAATATGCATACCTATAGAACGCATTCCTGTAATGACTTAACTCTGGGCAACGCGGGCGAAACAGTCAGGCTCTCGGGCTGGATTCATCGCAAGCGTGACCATGGCAATCTGCTGTTTATTGATTTGCGTGATCATTATGGCCTGACCCAGGCCGTGATTGATGTGGACAGTGCGGCCTTTAAGCTTGCTGAAGGGTGCAGGGCTGAAAGCGTCATTTGTATTACCGGCAAGGTGGTTGCCCGTACCGATGACACAATCAACGACAAGCTGCCAACAGGACATATTGAAGTTCAGGTTGAAAATCTTGAGGTATTGTCGTCTGCCAGCGAACTTCCGATGCCGGTGTTTGGTGATCAGGAATATCCTGAAGATATCCGTTTGCGGTACCGGTTTCTGGATTTGCGCCGGGATCGTATTCACCAGAACATCGTGTTGCGGTCGAAAATTATTTCCAGCATCCGCCGCCGGATGACGGATGGCGGCTTTATGGAATTCCAGACACCGATTCTGACGGCATCCAGCCCGGAAGGCGCGCGCGACTTTTTGGTACCAAGCCGTATTCACCCCGGCAAATTTTATGCGTTGCCACAGGCCCCGCAACAGTTCAAGCAATTGATCATGGTGGCGGGCTTTGACCGCTATTTCCAGATTGCTCCCTGTTTTAGGGATGAAGACGCACGCGCAGACCGTTCACCCGGCGAATTTTATCAGCTGGATGTTGAAATGTCCTTTGTGACGCAGGACGATGTTTTTGCTGCAATTGAACCGGTCATGGAAGGCGTATTCAAGGAATTTACCGATCGCATTGTCACGCCCGGACCGTTCCCGCGCATATCCTTCCGTGATGCCATGTACAAATATGGTACCGACAAGCCGGATTTGCGAAACCCGCTTGAAATTACGGATGTGACAGAGATATTCCGCGGATCGGGTTTTGGCATATTTGCGCGTTCAATTGAAAATGGTGCCGTTGTGCGGGCCATTCCTGCACCGAAATCCGGGGACCGTCCACGCAGTTTCTTCGATAAAATGAACGATTGGGCCCGCGAAGAGGGTGCAGCGGGTATGGGCTATATCATCTTTGAAAATGGCGGCGGCAAAGGGCCTATCGCCAAAAATCTGGGTGAGGAACGTGTTGGACAATTGAGGGCTGAAACCGGCCTTGGGGACGGTGACGGGTTGTTCTTTGCCTGCGACAAGGAAGCTGGTGCGGCAAAGCTGGCCGGGCAGGCCCGGACGAAAGTAGGTCAGGATCTGGATCTGATCGAAAAAGAGGCATACCGCTTCTGCTGGATTGTCGATTTCCCCATGTATGAATATGATGAAGTCGCGAAGAAACTGGACTTCAGCCATAACCCGTTCTCGATGCCCCAGGGCGGGCTGGAAGCGCTGGAGAACAAGGACCCGCTTGAGATTATGGGGTATCAATATGATATCGTTTGTAACGGTATCGAGCTTTCAAGTGGTGCCATCCGGAATCACAGGCCGGAGATCATGTACAAGGCTTTTGAAATTGCAGGTTATACCAAAGACGATGTCGAGACGCGCTTCTCCGGCATGTTGAATGCCTTCAAATATGGCGCACCACCACACGGTGGTATTGCACCAGGCATTGACCGTATCGTTATGCTGCTGGCTGACGAACCCAATATTCGTGAGGTTATTCTGTTCCCGATGAACCAGAAAGCCGAAGATCTTATGATGGGCGCGCCAGGCACAGCGTCAATGCACCAGATGCGCGAACTGCACATCCGGAACGTGATACCAAAGACAGAAGAAAAGAAAGACGCCTGATATTTTTCAGGCGTCGACGTCAACGCGTTTGCCGACATCGCGGCCGGGATCTGCCCGCTCTGCTTCCTTGCGCTCGGCTGTCGAATCGTCAGCTATTTTCGTGACGTTTGCAGCGGATTCTGCTGTTCCTGATCTGCCGCTTGAGGGTATTTGGGCAGCAGCACTGCTCGCACCTTCAATATCCATTTTAGATCCTTTCAGTAACCCCGCTATCAGAAATCTTCTGACCGGAGGCTTTGCGTCCCGCTGTCACCAACGGTTTGCCATTGTTACCGGATACTCATCGACTGGCCTGTTAAGGCTTTGTTAGCATTGCAACAAAAGGTGTATAATATGTTAACATCAAGATCACGTAAAATAACGCAGAAAGCGGACATGAAATCAGAACGATTTAAACATTTCGGATACCATTCACTTAAACGCAAGCTGGGGGTTGTCTTGCTGGGCGTGACCCTGGCCTCCTGTGCTGGCGATACGCGCCCCCCATCAGGCAGCACACTTGATGGCGCAGCGATCAGTGCCGCGCGTGATCCTGAACCTTCTGTTGTGACACTCGAGGCGCGCAAGCGCGTGGCGAAAAGCATGCTGGTGGCAGGAGATTATGCAACAGCGCTCAGACTTTATCAGCAGGTTTTGGCGGAGAATCCTGCCGATGATGAAGCCTTTACGGGAATGGGGCTCGTTTATTCGGCTTTTCGTGCCTGGGGAGAGGCTCGGACCTGTTATCAGCGGGCTTTGGAGATAAATCCGGATAATGTAAATGCCCAGGCCGGGCTTGGGCAGGTTTTGGTAATTGAAGGGCAGGCAGGAGAGGCATTGAAATATCTCCAGTCGGCAGCGGCGTCAGACGAACGCAACCCCCAACTGTCCAAAGCGCTGGGCATTGCCTACGATCTTCTGGGCCGCCATGAAGATGCACAGATGGAATACGGTCGGGGACTGGATCTGGTGCCCGGCGACGCGAGCCTGATGAATAATCTGGCTCTTTCATTTGCGCTTTCAGAAAATTACCCTACGGCTATCCGTCTGCTAAGCGGATTGGTGTCCGGAGATCGAATGTCTGACGTCAGTCGTCAAAATCTGGCGACAGTATATGCCCTGTCTGATGATCCGGAGGCCGCAGAACGTTTGCTCAAGCTTGATTTGGAGCCTGATCAGATTAAAAGCCGGCTGTATTATTTCAAACGATTGCGCGCGGCAGACCGGGAAACCCGGACAAAAGCCCTTTTTCTGGGCGTTGACCCGCCCCCGTTGATGCCCGAAATTCACCAGACATATGATGAGACGCCGCCTGTATCCGTCGCCGAAGCGCCTGATGTGCTCGTGCCTGAAAGTGAGCCAGCCGCTCAGGCGGGGATCAGTGCAACACCGGCTACGCCACCAGCGTTAGCATCATCGGCAGATGTTAAACGATACAGCGTTCAAATGGGTTCATATCGGTCACGGGAGATTGCGCTGGAAGGCTGGCGGCGGCTGGCAGATGCACAGCCCGCGTTGCTGGGGGATTATACACCGGCGCTGGCTGAGGCCAATCTGGGAGAACAGGGTATTTTTTATCGGCTTTATGTGGCGGAAATTGTTGATTTCAGCGCAGCAGAAACGCTATGTAATGACCTTGCGGCAAGGCAGGTCAGCTGCCTTGTCAGGAAATTTCCAGCCCCATCTGAACCAGACCTGTCCGGGAATGATAACGGGCCTTCAGATAATTGATCCAACGAGTTGAGGTACAAGATATGCCATCCAGTGCGGCGGCCAACGATATTCACAATCATTCTGGCCATGGCGAAGCTTATAACTGTGCCGATATGAAGGATGTCCGGCGGGAAATTGATCGTGTCGATCGTCATATCGTCTCGCTGATCGCAGAGCGTCAGAACTATATTGAACAGGCCGGTCGAATCAAGGCCTCACGCGATACGGTGAGAGACGAAGCAAGGGTTGAAGACGTTGTTGCCAAGGTGCGGGCAGCCGCAAGGGAAAGCGGCGCAAATCCTGACCTGATCGAATCTGTTTACCGAACCATGATTGAATGGTCGATCAATTACGAGTTCACGGTTTACGACAGGGATAACCAAAAAACATCCGCCTGATATTTTCAGGAAAAGCAGCAGGATTTGATCAGGCTCAAAGCGGCATCTTTTTCTCCCTCTATATTAACGGTCTATTCAGGGATCACAGGGAGATTGACTATGAGCTGGTATAAGGTACGCCTCGAACTCGCAAGAACACCTCAATATCCTCAAGGGAGCTCAAGCCACGGTTACGAGTTGATTGTGCCGCTGGACGCCGACGGCCATCTTGACGAACACATCTGGAGATCAGATAAAAAGCAGGCTGTCGTTCGGCGCTTCTGGCCGGATCAGGAGGGTCAACAGGGCAACCTGATACATACAAGGCACCGGACATGGGCGTTTTCCTATGAACCGGGTGAAGATGATGACACCCCGATCTTTCATCTGGAAAACCATTTGTTTCGCCACGGCGAATATATCTCGGTTAAAGAGCAGGATGGAGAAACGATGCCTTACCGGGTTATTTCTGTAACCGAGAGTCCGTGATTGTGTTCCAGCCGAAATAATGATCGGGTATATTTCGCGCCTGAAGCCATCAATCGCTGACAGAAGATAACGCCGCGTATCAGCGAAAATTCAAGGCCACGGGTCCGGGGTGTCAGGCCGAAATGCTCTTTCAGCATAACAATTACATCGCGAAGCCCCCAAATGACGACAGCCCAGATGACAGGAACCAGCGCCCAACCGATAAGTACAGAAAGCATATTATTCATTGTATGTACCTTATTTGTTCTCTTATTGTTCTTTTATATCCTTAAAACTTTTATCTGGCAAGTGTTTTGTCGCGGCGCATTTTGCATCTCTGCCCTGATGGTGATAGAAAGGCGCGAAATGCCTTTGGTCTGGATTTAAAATGTTTGTAGTTGCTGCTTTTTATAAATTTTCAACGCTTGATGACTTTGCAGAGATGCAGACCCCGTTACAGGACTTTTGTCGTGAGGCTGGCTTGAAGGGTTCTGTTCTTCTGGCGCGTGAAGGTATCAATGGTACCGTGGTTGGCACAAGGGAGGGGATTGATGCCCTGTTTGACCGGTTTCGGCAGGACCCCCGGCTTGCGGATATAGAGCATAAGGAATCCCCCGCCAAAGAATTACCGTTTTTACGCATGAAGGTACGCCTGAAGCAGGAAATTGTCCGCCTGGGTGTGCCGGAGGTTGACCCCAACATTGCGGTCGGAACATATGTGTCCCCGAAAGACTGGAACAAGCTGATCGCCGACCCGGATGTTGTCGTGATTGATACCCGCAATGACTATGAAGTTGATATTGGGACGTTCAAGGGGGCTGTGAACCCGGAGACCAAAGCGTTTGGCGAGTTTCCTGAATATGTCAAAAACCGGCTGGGCGGCGCGACGGATAAAAAAATTGCCATGTTCTGTACCGGCGGCATACGGTGTGAAAAGGCGTCGTCCCTGATGCTCTCGATGGGCTTTGACGAAGTTTACCATCTGAAAGGCGGTATCCTGAAATATCTTGAGGAAGTGCCAGCCGACCAAAGCCTTTGGGAAGGCGAATGTTTTGTTTTTGACGAAAGGGTGTCGGTTACCCATGGTCTGGCACAAGGTTCGTATGAATTATGCAGGGGGTGCCGCCAACCGATTTCCGAAGCCGACAAACAATCGCCGCAATTCGAGGAAGGGGTATCGTGCCCGCATTGCTGCGATACTTTGACCGAATTTCAGAAAACCAGATTCAGGCATCGGCAGTATCAGATTAATCTGGCCCGGGAGCGTCGCGAAAAACATCTGGGCCAACAGGGTGCAAATGGTGTCGAATGAGTCGAATGACGGGCCCCATATTATACAGCTTTCGCCGTTGTCCATACGCCATGCGTGCCCGGCTTGCCATGGTGCAGTCCGGCTTGCGCTGGGAACATCGGGAAATATTGCTGAAGGACAAACCCTCTGGCATGCTTGAAGCTTCGCCCAAGGGTACGGTACCGGTTCTGATTTTGCCAGACGGATCGGTAATTGATGAAAGCCTGGATGTCATGCTGTGGGCTTTGGCACAAAGTGACCCAGACAACTGGCTTGAGGGCAAGGCCGAAGCCCTTGCGCTGATTAAAGAAAATGACGGGCTATTCAAAGATGCGCTCGACCATTACAAGTATCACGTGCGCCATCCGGAAAAAAGCCAACAGGAACATCGCCGCGACGGGGAGGTATTTCTGCAACTGCTGGAAAGCAGGCTGACAGAACATTCATATCTAATGGGGAATGTTCCCGGCCTTGCAGATTATGCCATTTTCCCATTCATTCGGCAGTTTGTGAATGTTGATCCCAAATGGTTCGCCGAGGCGCCATATCCAAAGTTGCGTACATGGCTCAACGGTTTTCTGGAAAGCAGTTTGTTTGCCACTGTCATGCATAAGTTTGATGTGTGGTCGGGTGAGGGACCCGGCCAGACTTTTCCGTAAATTATACCTCGTCGGGCTTGATGTCGAACACCCTGCGCATATCGGCAATGGCTTCAAGTTTGGCATTAAAGGGCTCCCAGTCGTCGTCCGAGGCAATGGCATCCCAGATGCTTTCAATCTCATCAATAAGCATGGTACAGGGGCGGGCCGCCTGAAAATAGGCCTCTTGCAATCGCTTCGGGTGCGAGGCCTTCCGGGTTGCCATCATTTTGTGAAGGGCATCAAATTTTTCGCCCTGATACTTTTCCCTTTCCGGGCTTTTGGCTGCGCGCTGTTCACTTGCCAGCCCGCCATACCAGTCAAAGAAAAACTGGTCATAGCCCACTTCGCTTTCAGCCAGAAAGCGGGTCATGCTGCTCAGCAACCTGTCATCTTCTGCGCCGTCAATGGCGTCAAGGCCAAGTCTCTTGAGGTAAGCCCGCCGCAAGGCCACATCAACGGCGGGTGAATAGGCGTTCAAGGCTTCCACCAGAGGGTCACGTTCCGAGACAAGGGTCAGTGTTCCAGCCAGCTTGTCCAAATTCCAGGCGAGGCTTTCAAGCTGCCGGGCAAAGGCATACAACCCGTTCTGATCAAAATAGGCGGCCGTAAAGCCCGGAATAAATTGCGGTAAAAAGCGGAAAGGGCCGTAGTCGAAACTTTCGCCGGTAATATTACAATTATCGGTATTCAAAACGCCGTGGACAAAACCGGCAGCCATCCAGCTTGCGCCCAGATCGGCACTTTTCAAGGCGACATTCCGCAAAAATGCCGCTGGCAGGTCTGCGTCATCCATGCCGTCCAGTTCGGGCATATAGTGGCGGACGGCAAATTTCAGAAGTTCGCGAATGCGGTCGGCGTCATTATTGAACGCATGGCGCTGAAAGCTGCCAAACCGGATATGGGAGTGATTCAGGCGCACCAGAACAGATGACCGGGTAGGGGACGGCTCATCGCCGCGCATCAGGCTTTCGCCCGTCTCAATCAGGCTGAAGCTCTTGGAGGTATACACCCCCAGCGCCTCAAGCATTTCTGTTGCCAGTATTTCGCGAACACCGCCTTTAAGTGTCAGGCGCCCATCGCCGCCGCGTGACCAGGGCGTTCGGCCACTGCCTTTGGTCCCCAGATCAAGCAAACGATCGTCTTCATTGTCACGCATCTGGGCAAACAGAAATCCTCGCCCGTCCCCAAGGTCCGGGTTATAGGTGCGGAACTGATGTCCGTGATATCGTAATGCCAGTGGTTGGGGCTGATTGTCGGGCAGGGGCTCGAAGACGCCAAAATGCTTTATCCATTCTTCGTCGGTTAAATGGTCCAGCCCCACACGATTTGACCACCGTCTGTTACGGTAGCGCAATATGTGTTTGGGGAATTTTGCCGCCTCAACCGCGTCATAAAAGCCGTCTCCCAGTTCGCTAAACACCGGGTCTGGTCTGTATTCACGTGTTGACGGGATATCACTCATGACGTTTTCCTGCGTTTTGCTCGATTTGTTGGTTCAGCCGTTAAAGGGTCGTCCGGCCAGTAATGTTTTGGATAGCGACCTTTCATTTCAGATTTAACCTGCAGGTAGCTGCCTGTCCAAAAGCCCGCCAGATCCGGTGTGACCTGCAGCGGGCGACCTGCGGGGGACAAAAGATGCAATGTCAGGGGTACCTGCCCGTTACAGATTGTCGGCGTTTCGACGGCACCTAACATTTCCTGCAGCCGCACGGCCAGTATCGGGCTTTCAGGTGTTGCATAATCAACAGGAATATTCGACCCGCTGGGCACCTTGATATGTGTCGGGGCGGATTTATCCATTAATTGCAATTGGTCCCAGTTTAACATTGTCCGAAGCGCGGCCTGCAAGTCAATAGTTGCAAATTGGGTTCGCCGAAGAATACCGTCAAGGAAAGGGGCAAGCCAGTCCTCCAACGTTGCCATAAGCTGATCGTCAGACACATCCGGCCAGGCGTTCCCGGCATCAAACCTGCGCAGGAAAACAAGACGTTGCTGCCAGTTCCTGATGTTGTCTGTCCAGGGCAAACATTCAAGCCCCTGCGATCTGATCCCTGTGATTGCCGCGGCAATTGTTTGCTCCGGCGGAGGTGTTGCAGCTTTCTTTTTCAGAACGATCTGGCCCAGCCTTGTCTGGTGCTCTGCTGTGACGGCCTGTTGGCGGCCATCCCATTCCACAATTTCCTGTTCGGATATCCGGTCCCTGAAATGCCGATCAAGCTGTTCCCTTCCAAGGGCTGCTGCCAAATATATCCGGGCTTGTGCCGCACCGCCATCAAGAGAAGCGATGGCCAGGAATTCGTGTTGGGCCAAAGGATCGCCCTCTTTCAGGACCGCGCCGCGACCATTGGCCAGCAGATAATCAAGGCCGTTATGACGCCGCCGCTTTGCCACACGGTCGGGGTAGGCCATGGCAATCAAAAGGCCTGTTGTATTGGCGTGCGCAAGGTTTGGTTCAGCATTCGATTTTGGTGCCTGACGTATAATTTGGGATGCAGCTTCCAGAATTCGCCGGCATAGCCCCTGATCAATGCCAGCATCAGTCTGTTTCTGTGCGCCGCGCTGTGCCATATTTTCCAGAATTTGAAGCTGGAAATGAATATCTGCGTCTGCCCGGGCGCTGCTGCCTTTGAAAATCGAACGTTCTTCAAGAAGTGCCGCAAGGCGCGCGCCTTGAGCCAGCGCCCCCATCTCGCCCGCTTTCAATACCATGTGGGCAAGGCGCGGGTGTAACGGTAATTTTGCCATGGCCTTGCCATGGGGTGATATCTGCCCGTTCGGTTGCAAGGCCCCCAAATGGCTTAGCAATTGACGTGCCTGTGCCCAGGGGGCAGGCGGTGGCGGTGTCAGCCATCGCATGGCCAATGGATCATCCACCCCCCAGCAGGCGAGTTGAAGCACCAGCGGGGTTAGATCGGCGTCCAGCATTTCCGGGTTAGAATAAGGCATTAGTGCCTGGTCTTCTGCTTCGGTCCACAGGCGATAACAGATACCGGGCGCCATGCGTCCCGCCCGTCCGCGCCTCTGGTCAGCTGACGCCCTTGATACCTTGACTGTTTCCAGGCGATTCATGCCACTGCGGGGATCGAACTTTGGTACGCGCATATATCCGCTGTCCACCACGACTTTAATACCTTCTATTGTCAGGCTGGTTTCCGCAATGGATGTGGCAAGGACAACTTTTCGGGTATTGGATGCCGGTGGTGAAATGGCCTTTTCCTGCGCTTGCGGGGTAAGATTTCCATAAAGCGGGGCAATGGTGGTGCCAGACGGTAAACTGGCAGCATTCAGCAGCCGCTCAACCTGCATGATTTCCCCGACACCAGGTAGAAAAGCCAATATGCTGCCTGTATCATGGCGCAGGGACTGCTGGATAGTCGTCGCCATCCGGTCGGTTATATAGCCATTGCCGGGCCGGTCGGGAAAGCGGGTCTCAACCGGCCAGCTTTTGCCAACGCTGGTCAGAACTGGTGCATTGTTCATCAGCTTTGATACAGCATCGCCATCAAGTGTTGCAGACATGACCAGAATCTTCAGGTCAGCCCGCAGCGCTTCCTGCGCTTCCAGACAAAGTGCCAACCCCAGATCAGCATCCAGATTACGTTCGTGAAATTCATCAAAAATCACAATGCCGACGCCGTTGAGTTCCGGATCATCCTGAAGTCGGCGAACAAGCAGGCCTTCTGTCAGGACTTCAATGCGGGTTTTTGAACTTGTTTTCCGGTCAAAGCGAACCTGATAGCCAATGGTTTCCCCGGGCTTTTCGCCTGACAATTGCGCCATACGTCCTGCTGCCATGCGGGCTGCAAGCCTGCGCGGCTCCAGCATGATGATTTTCTGCTCCCCAAGCCAGGGCTCATCCAGCAGAGCCAAAGGAATAGCTGTGGTTTTGCCGGCACCCGGTGGTGCCTGAACAACAAGATTGGCATGAACGCGCAGCGATTTCCGCAGATCTGGCAATATTGTATTTATGGGAAGATTGGTTTGGTCCATATCGCCACAGAATTACAGGAATATTCGTGGCAGCATAAAGAGCGCCGCAGGATTATTCCAGCCTGCATTTACAAGACCGGAATTTCTTTTTTACCGGGAAGGTCTGTTGCCAAGTGAAGACTGATGACTGTTTGTTGCAGCTTGCCCCGAAACAAAGGCTACTTTCAGAACGATTTTGCCATCCGACAACTCGACTGACTTTTTAGCATTCTTGGGCAGGCGGATATCGTATAACCGGCAATGAAGCAGCAAGGCGGCGCCAACCAGAGAAATACTCAAAGTCTCGGTTACCTTGTTGCCGCTGTCTTTTCGATATGCCAGAACGGCTACCGGATTCTCCAGTTCTTTTGTGGTCGAAACTTTCAAAATTTCCTTGTAGGGACTGTCTTTTTTGCTTGCAAAATAGTCAACAACTGCAGAATTCAGCTCGGGACTGGAAAAACGGATATATCTGGTTTCGACAGGCATGAGCAGTAGTCCTACAGTTAATTTACATGAATATTCACTTTATCTGTTGCCAAAGGATTAACGAAACAGGGTTTCGCGAGATATTTTGGAAATGCTGGTATTGGCGCTAGACTTGATTATATAATATTACATGGCCAACAGATCAGGGAGCCTCAAATGCGTAAAACATCAAGAACAGTCGGCCTTGCAAGTTCATTCGGCCTGGTCCTTTCTTTCTGCGCCTTTGCGTATGCCCCAAACGCCATGGCCAGCGAGGGCTGGTGGTCAAAATTAAAAGATATGTTTTCTGATGAGGCGTCTGAAAAAGGCGAAACTGAAGGTGTCAGTACAAGCAGGCCCGGCGGGATCGACCTTGCTGAAGGAATCCGCTCAACACTGGGCGAGGGGGCCAGTTATGCTGTCAAAAATCTGGGGCGTTATGACGGATTTATGGCTGACCCGGATGTGCACATACCATTGCCGGAAAAGCTGGAAAAGGCCAGAAGTCTTATGGCCAAATTCGGATTGTCTGCGAAACTGGATGATCTGGAAATGCAAATCAATCGTCTGGCGGAAGAAGCAACGGCAGATATCGGGCCACGCCTGGGTACGGCGATAAACCAGCTTGAAGTCACCGATGCAAGGGAAATTCTGACAGGGTCTGATGACGCCGCCACACGCTATCTGCAAAGCAAGGCAGGGCCGGACATTAATGTTGATATAAAGAAATTCGTTACGGCCAATATGCCGGAATCGCCGGCCCAGAAATCCCTGGATCTGATTAACGAAACCTTGCGGAAGTTGCCGATGGGATCGGACATGCAACTTGATCTGCCCGGATATATTGCGGACGGTGCCGAGGCTGGCATTTTTAAGTATATTGCAGACAAGGAAATGGATATTCGTAAAAACCCTGCGCGTGCAGCGTCTGATCTTGTGAAACATCTGTTTCTTGAGAACAAGTAATAATTTGCCTTAACAGATTATTATCTATTATTGCCATTTTGTTAACCTGTTGTTGACCTTCATGATTTATTCAGGGAGATGAAAGAATTCGTCCACAGCTCGGACGATGCGTGCTGTTGATACTCATTAGAGATGAAATAAAGATGAAGAATATCGCAGAAATCCCTTTGGATGCCGTTTCACCGGGCGATCGTTTTTTTAAGGTCGGGTGTGGGGAAATAACCTGGGTTATTGAGCGAATTTTTGTTCCTCAGGCCGATGGTATTCCTCATGTTGCCATGAGCCGTGAAGATGGCCTCCCGGATCGCAATGTCGTTTCGATGATTACCTTGCTGGATACAAACAATTTCAGGCCAGATCGTCGTAACCCGGCAGCACAAATTTACGAAGCGCCGCGCCGTCGCAAGGGTGACTGGGACCCGCGCCGTATCTGGCAACGTCTCGCGGGCTAGTCAGGTTCCTTCTCAGGTTAACCATAAGTCGTTGCTTTAACATGTGAAGTATGTCTAATATTTTGGTTCAACCAAAAAGGGATACTGTCATGAGCATGTTAAAAGAATTCAAGGAATTTGCTCTTCGGGGCAATGTTGTCGATATGGCTGTCGGTATCATTATCGGGGCCGCCTTTGGTAAAATTACATCATCCCTCGTTAAAGATATTATTATGCCGCCAATCGGCAAACTTGTGGGCAATGCTGATTTTACAGAACTCTATTTCAATCTCGGGAGCGAAATCTACGCGTCGCTGGCAGATGCGCAAGCCGCCGGTGCGGCCACCATCAACTATGGTGTGTTTTTGGCAACTATTCTTGATTTCGTAATTATTGCCTTTGCAATATTCATGCTGATCAAGGGTATGAACAGGATGAAGCGCAAGGAAGCAGCAGCACCGGCTCCCGCGCCGACCACGAAGGAATGTCCATATTGCCTGACATCCATACCGCTGGCAGCAACCCGCTGTTCCGCATGCACATCTGAACTGTCAAAATAAATAATGACCTGAACCGGGGCGCAACAGCTTGTTCTGCTTGTTGCGCCTTTATCTTACAGGCCTCTTTTTTCAAACTGGTAAAACAGCCCAAATATCAGGGCCAGTGCAGCTACAATTACGATCCAGTGGTTCACACCCGGAAGTTCCGGTAAGGTTGTTTTGCCAAAGTCGCCCCATGTCAGGACAGAGGTGCGCAGGGCAGGGTAGGCCTCGGCATACAAAGCCGCACCACCCAGCATGCCCAGAATGCCCCAAAAGGCATGAACGCGGCCTTCTGCCAAGGCACCAACGGATGTCCCGGGACAATAGCCAAGGATGGCCCAGCCAAGACCAAAGATCAGGCCGCCGATTATCTGTGCGCCCAGAACGGTTGATTTGGGTGACAGCACGACCAGCCCCATATCATTCATGGCATAGACCAGCACCAGCCCGGTGGCAATTGCGCTGAACATGAATTTTATAATTGTCATGTCAGCCAGAAGAAGAAAGCCGACCTGTTTTTCAAAGCGCAAAACACGGGCCTTCTGTAACAGAAAGCCAAATATTGCGCCGGTGACAATGCCCAGGAAAAGTTCCATAATTATTTGCCTTCTGTATAAATCAGCCGAGCCGATATGATGCCGCCAATCAGAAAGAAGATCATGGCGACAGTGCTGGATGTCGCGAGTTGCATCATCCCGCTCAGGCCGTGGCCGCTGGGGCATCCGCCGGCCATGCGCACCCCGAACATGGCAATAATGCCGCCTCCAAATGCTGCAATTGCCCGTACAGTGGCGTTATGACCAAATCTGTCGGCCCATATCGGGGGCACGGTTTCAAGGCGATAGCTTTTGTCTGTCCGGGAAGCCACAAGCGCACCAATGAAAATCCCGGCAACGAACATCATCTGCCAGTCGATCTTTACTTTGGTTTTGAGCATATATTCATTCGCTGCGACATGTTCTGGTGCTATGGTCTGCTCTACAAGGCCCGCAGCGCGCACAAAAGTGGTTGATGCGCCCAGAAAATGGCCCTTGTCGATCACAAGCGTGGTCACCAGCAGGGATAACGCCGCGAGCAGACCCACAAGTGCACCTGCCATATACGGACTCCAGCCATCTGATCGGATCATTTTCAGTTTCCTTCATTACCGGGGTGAAACTGAAATTTATTATACAGGCCTTTCCTGTGGTAATATTGATCTGGATCATGTCAGAAGGAAATCCGGCTACTAGAATTGCAATCATCCATTTCACATTTGACGTTTCACATTTGGGGCCAGCATATGAGCAGGAACAAGGACACGAAGGACGATGCCGAAAAGAAAGCCGACGTTTCCTATAAGGATGAGCTGCTCAGGTTGCAGATTGAACTGGTCAAATTGCAGCGCCATCTGATCAGGCATGATTTGCAGATCCTGATTATTTTTGAAGGACGGGATGCGGCGGGCAAGGACGGGGTGATCAAGCGGATCACACAACATCTCAGTCCGCGGGAAACCCGCGTTGTTGCCCTGGGCAAGCCGTCTGACCGGGACCGTAATTCATGGTATTTCCAGCGCTATGTGCCGCATTTGCCCTCGACGCAGGAAATGGTGCTGATGAACCGCAGCTGGTACAATCGGGCGGGCGTTGAGCATGTCATGGGGTTTTGCACCGATATTGAATATGAACGGTTCATGAGGACCGTATTGCCGTTTGAACATATGCTGGTCGGTTCGGGGATCCAGATTATGAAATATTATCTTGATATCTCGAAAGACGAACAGAAGGAACGCCTTGAAGATCGCCGGGTAAACCCCTTGAAACAATGGAAGATAAGCCCGATCGATAGTGTGGCGCTGGAGCACTGGGATGATTACAGTGCCGCCCGAAACCGGATGTTTGCCCGGACCCATAATGAAATCACGCCCTGGCACGTGGTACGCGCCGATCACAAAAAGACCGCCCGGTTGAATGTTATTCGGCATATACTGGCCCATGTAGACTGCCCGGACAAGGACAGGCATATCGCCCACCCGGATGAGGACATTATCTTTGTCTATGACGAGCATCATCTGACCAACGGCAATATTGCGCCGTAATGACAGGGTTATAATAACATGGAAACAGTCCTGAATGCGGCAGGTGGTCTGGGGATTTTTCTGCTTGCCATGGGCATGATGACCGACGGGTTAAAAACCTTTGGTGGCGACCGCCTGAAAGCCATACTGGAAGGCTGGACCTCCAGCACGTTCCGGGGCGTGCTGACCGGTGCCATGGTCACAGGCATTGTGCAATCGTCCAGTGCTGTGACCGTTATGATTATCGGTTTTGTCAACGCGGGTATTCTGTCGTTGCGGCAGGCTTTGGGCGTGATATTCGGGGCGAACGTTGGCACCACGATGACAGGCTGGCTGGTCAGCCTGTTAGGGTTTGGTTTCAAGATTGAATCCTTTGCCCTGCCCATAATCGCATTGGGCATGGGCTTGCGGGTTGCTGTACAGAAAAAGCAGATTAACGGTCTGGGCAGCGCCCTCGCAGGCTTTGGACTGTTTTTTCTGGGCCTGACCATCCTGAAAGACGCTTTTGCAGGTCTGGCGCTTTCCTTCGGCACGGCAACACTGGCGGATGTCGGGGCAGGGAGTATCGCGATCTTTGTGCTGATCGGTATCGCTGCGACCGTTCTGACCCAGTCGTCCAGTGCGGCTGTGGCCCTGATCATCACCGCCGCCAGCGGGTCTGCGATTGGGCCGGGGGCTGCCGCTGCAGCCATTATCGGCGCGAATATCGGCACCACCTCAACCGCCTTGTTTGCGGCGATAAACGCCACCCCAAACGCGCGCCGTGTGGCCGCCGGGCATATCGTCTTTAATGTGGGTACTGGCATTATCGCGCTTGCCATATTGCCCCTTTTGTTGTGGGGCATTAACCGGACCGAAGACCTGATCGGCATGTCCGGGCAACCGGCGGTGTTTCTGGCCCTGTTCCACACGGTTTTTAATGTGCTGGGCCTTGTGATCATGGTGCCTTTTATCAACCCGCTTTCCCGGCGTCTGGAACGTTTCTTCCGCACCGCCGAAGAGGATATTTCCCGCCCGCATCATCTGGACAATACACTGGTTACTACCCCGGCGCTGGCCATACCCGCCATATCGCAGGAGCTGGACCGCATGCACGATCTGGTCTGTGCCAATGGTCTGACCGCACTGGAAGGCGTGCCGCACAATATGCCCATGATCACCCACCGGGGCGACGCCATTACGCAGCTTGCCAACGCGGTGAATGGCTTTGTGGCCAAACTGCGAATGGAAGGCATGCCACAGGAGATGGTCACGGCACTGGCCCAACAGCTGCGTATCTGTCGGTATCTGGAAGAAGCCGCACAGACCCTGCCACAGGTTCTGATCAGCAGCATTGAGGGGCATAATCTGGCCGATTCAGCTACGCAAGCCCGGATGCAGGGCCTTTCCCGGGCCGCACGTGCTTGCCTGACCGCCTGTCGGCCCCACGCCGGGGATGAAGACGCTGTGATGGCACCCGATCAGGCAAAAACACAATTCGAGACCGCCTATCAGGAAACCAAGGCCGAATTGCTGCGTGCTGCTGCCGCCCATCATCTGCCGATTGATGCGGTAGACCGGTTGCTGGATGCCACCAGCCGCCTGCGCCGCATGGTGGAGCAACTGGTGAAGGCAACAGATTTACTGGTCGGACTGGAAATTGGGGAAAACGTGACCATATCCCCAACAGAAGCAGAGCCCGACCACATAAACTGAAAGCAATAACATGAAACTATCGGTCCTTGATCAGTCCACAGCGTCCCAAGGGCGCGAGCAGGGGGCCGCCATTCGCGAAAGCCTCGATCTGGCGCGCCACTGCGACCAGTTGGGCTATCATCGCTACTGGGTATCGGAACATCACAACAGCGACAGCATCGTGGGCGCCGCGCCCGAGGTGCTGATGGCCGCCATTGCCGCGACCACAACCCGTATCCGCGTGGGCAGCGCCGGGGTTATGCTGCCGCATTATTCAGCACTGAAAGTGGCGGAACAGTTTCGCGTGCTGGAGGCGATCGCCCCTGGCCGGATTGATTTGGGGTTGGGGCGGGCGCCCGGCACCGACCAGCTCACGTCTTACGCCCTGAACGCCGACGCCGCCATGCGCGGGCCTGACAAATTCCCCGAACAGGTGCGCGATTTGCAGGCATGGGTCAGCGGCCAGCCGTTAACCGAGGGCCACCCGTTCGCCCGCGTTTCGGCCCACCCCCAGGGGCCAACCAGCCCGGAAATGTGGATGCTGGGCAGTTCCGATTACGGGGCGCAGCTTGCCGCCCTGTTTGGCTTGCCCTATGCCTTTGCCTATTTCTTCACGGAAGGTCAGGGGGCGGAGCAGGCATTAGCCCTGTACCGCCAGAATTACCGCCCGAGTGAGCGCCACCCCGCCCCAAAAGCGACCATATGTGTCTGGGCGCTGGCCGCCGATACGGAGGAAGAGGCAAGGCGGCAGCTAATGACCCGCGAACACTGGCGCGTGGGTTTTGAGAAGGGCATACGCGCACCGCTGTTGCCGCCGGACGAGGCCGCAGCGCAAGATTACACCCCGGAAGAACAGACCCGCATCGCCGCCATGCGCCGGATTGCCATGGTCGGCACCGGCGAACAGGTGGCCGAAAAGATCAACCGGCTGGCCACAAAATTTGATCTGGATGAAATTGTGATCGTCACCTGGACCCACGACCCCGCCGTTCGCCACCGGTCATACGAACTGCTGGCCAACGAATTTGGGTTGGGTGAGGGGTGATTGCTAGATATAGCAAGATTATACCTATAGTTTAAAAGAATGTCATCAGACTTGTTGATTAAGTGGCACAAGAATGTAAAATTACTTAGGTGGTGAACTCGAAAGGGAGGCTTTGAAGGTGGGGGCAATACTTAAAAGTGCAAAGGAAAAAGTTGATGAGATAAGTGCAACTAAAGAAGTTGTAATAAAAAAAATGATCAGTTCTTTAGGGGAAAATGATGTTTGGCTCTATCAAAGTCATAATATGCCTAAAACTGACTATTCTATAGACGATATGAATCAGAGAGTAGATTATATATGCGGTATTATATCAAGCATTAAAAGTGAGTTCGACGAATCAGTTATACCCAGATCCCTTTTAAATACGATTATTGAAGCGTTAAATAATTTAGAGCAGCATTATAATATAATATTGGAAAGATTTAATAAACTCGAAAACGATGGAGGAATTGGCTTCTTTTCTGGCGACGATTACAGTATAAAAAGTAAAAATGGTAACGTTAACTATAATATTTCTTCTAATTTTAAAGATATAAATAACACCTCTGATATTCTACTGGAAAAAATATACCCTCTAATAAACATTATTAAATCAGAAAAATTTACTTATTTTGCGTCTGCATTCAATACTTATAAGGAGTTACTTAAAGGCACTGAAGAGGAATATTCGGAACTCAAAAAGTTTCGCATGGACGCTGAGAAACATATCAAGGAAGTATCTGGATTCAGAGAAACCGCTAAAGATATTTATGCAGAGGTAGAAAATTTAAAAAACCAGTCTTTAGCAAATAAAAAGACACTTTCCGAATATGAGCACGAAGGAACACAATCACTAACATCAATTCGAGCTACCCTAAAAGATGCAGAAAAATTAAAGGTAGCCGTAGATAGCTATAGTGCTGATTTTGATAATTTTCAAAAAAAATTAAATGAACGTGAAGAGAAAATTAAAACAGGAAATGAAAAGCAAGAAAAAATATTAAATGAAATATCTGAATCAAATATAAAAATTGGCGAGTTAAATGATAAGGCCGAGTCCATGCTCTCTGGCGCAACAGTCGCGGGTCTTGCTGGAACATACGAATCGATCAGAAAAGATTTATCGAAAGAATTAGAACGGGCCAGATGGGTTTTTTATTTTTCAATTTTTGTGCTTTTTGTTTCTGTAATACCGCTAGTTTTGTATGCTGTTCCAGGGTTAAATGAATGGATATTTAATTTCTCTAATGAGGCGGTATTAAAAGAAGCCTCAGCATGGGAAATAATTGCCCAAGTCCTTGCCAGAGCACTGTTGTTGATACCAGCAGCGTGGTTTACCAAATTTTCAGCTGCAAGGCATTCTACTTTATTTAAATTAAAAGAAAATTATGCATATAAATATTCTGTTGCTGCTTCTGTGGAAGGATTTAAGAAGCAGGCGGAAGAGTTCCAAGATGAAATTGCGGCGACAACGTTCTTTGAACTCACTTTCAATCCGGCAAATAGAATGGATGGCCACGACCAAAGCGATCGACACCCCAATCCGTGCATGGAACGCATTATGAAAAAGTTTGGAATGACGAGTGATGGTCGTTAGAAAGTGATAATGTATAGTACGGTTGTCAGTTTTTATTTTAGAGTGATTTCAACATATTCGGAGCCATTCCGAGGGTTCCCGTGCGTCCTGACCCTGGGCATTTTGTCATCTATACTGTCATGCTGAACTTGTTTCAGCATCTATGGGGTTTGTGGATGCTGAAATAAATTCAGCATGACACGGTGTGGGCAAGCCTGTTATATCTCCCGCCATACAGTCCAGAATTCAAGCCGCAGCGCGCACCATGGATGAAGTATGGGCAATCGTCGCCAAAGCTATCGAGCAATTCCAGCCAAAAGAATCTATCAACTACTTTTCTGCAGCAGGATATGATCAGGATTATATTGAATCTGCTCTAGATTTTCCCCTCACCAGTGCGAAGCCTTTTTCTGGACAGCTCAAATTGCGGCACGGCAATGATTTTCAGGCCATGTTGTTAGGCAAAGTCGCGCTGGCAGGGATGGGGTGGGATTGTAAAAAAGCACTTTAGCGCTTTTTTATCCTTGGGCCAGAGGCCCTGCGGACCGCCGTTGGCGTCGCTCGGGCGCATTAATTTGATTTTTATTTGGGGTGCGCCACTCGCCAAACCGTTGGGCTTCTCTCATCCACCGCACGCGCCATCCCGATCAAGGCCCGGTGGGCCTGTTCGGTATGGCGGATGGGGTGGGATTCGAACCCACGGAGAGCTTGCACCCTCGCTGGTTTTCAAGACCAGTGCCTTAAACCGCTCGGCCACCCATCCTTAATTCAGACATCCCCCTTTTACCGAAATCCGCGCGCGGTGCAACTTCAAAATTTCTTTATCGCTTGTCACTTGAGATAAAACGCAGGTTCGGGCACATTAGGGCAGGATCAGCCATATGATACCGGTGCTGCTGAATTTTCAGATAACCGGAGGAACTGGATTTGCCAGATATGCCATTTTTAAAAGGGGAGTTTTCCTTGTCGCGTGTCCTGACGTTCTGTTTGTTGCTCTCGTTTTCTGTTGTTTATCCGGCCCTGTTACGCGCCGAACTGCCTGATAACCTGCCGGATTTCGCCGTCTGGCTGGGTGAACTGCGCGATGAAGCCATTGATGCCGGTGTGAAGGCTGAAACGGTGGATGCGGCTTTCAAGGACGTGAAACCGGACATGAGCGTCATTGCCCGCGACCGGAATCAGCCCGAATTTAAACAAACCTTCCATGATTATGTCACCAAACGCGTGTCGCCCTTGCGCATTAAAATGGGGATTGAGAAGCTTGGCAAAGTGCGCGCCACCATTGACGAAGTGGCAAAGGCTTACGGCGTGCAGGCCCGATTCATCGCGGCCATCTGGGGGCTGGAGACCAATTACGGCAATTATACCGGGGGCAAGGAGATTATCCCGGCCCTGACCACGCTGGCCTACGACCCCCGGCGCAGCAGCTATTTTCGCAAGGAGCTGATCAATGCGCTTAAAATTCTGGATAACGGGGATATTGAACTGCACCAGATGACAGGATCGTGGGCCGGTGCCATGGGCCAGCCCCAGTTTATGCCGTCCAGCTATCTGGCCTATGCGCAGGATTATGATGGCGACGGTCATCGCAATATCTGGACGTCGGACGCTGATGTATTTGCCTCGATCGCCCATTATCTGAAAAAGCATGGCTGGACGAACAATTATACTTGGGGCAGGCAGGTGACGTTGCCGCCTGAATTTGACCGGATCCTGTCGGATAACAATATTCAGCCCCCGGCGAAATCATGTGCCCTGCGCAATCATGCAGGGTATAGAAGCCTGGCCAAATGGAACAGGCTGGGGGTGCGACGCCTGAACGGAAACGACCTGCCGGATGTGGATATCAAGGCATCAATCGTGCGACCGGACGGGCCAAATGGACCTGCCTTTCTTGCCTATGGAAATTACCGGTCAATTTTGCGATATAACTGTTCTGACTATTATGCGCTTTCGGTTGGCATGCTGTCCGACAAATTACGCTGATACCCAGGTTACAGAGTTTGAAATGTGAGCAGATATAATATTTTTTGTCATTTATGTGTGGTCCTGACGGGTCTGGTGATGGTGGCCTGCAGCTCGACACCACCACCAGCGACAACAGGCGGCGGCAGCACCTATGGCAAGGGCGGGACGTACAAGGTAGGCAACCCCTACAAGATTGCAGGCCGGTGGTACCACCCGAAGGAAGATCAATATTACAACAAGGTCGGTATCGCATCATGGTACGGGCCGCAGTTTCATGGCAAAACCACCGCCAACGGTGAACGGTTCAACATGAATGAACTGACGGCGGCCCATACAACGCTGCCCATGCCGACCTATGTCAAGGTGACCAATCTTGAAAACAACCGCTATCTGATTTTGCGGGTGAATGATCGCGGGCCCTTTGTCGGCGACAGGATTATTGATGTGTCGCGCCGCTCGGCCCAGTTGCTGGGGTTTGAACGGCAGGGTACCGCCAGGGTCAGGGTTGAGGTTGTCACACCGGTAAAACCCGGTGACACGCCGGTTCAGGAAGCAAGCGTTGCCCCGGCATCATCAACCTTTACAGTTGAACCAACGCCCGATATGCCAGCCGCTCCCCCGCCACAGGTCGATCAGGCCGTGCTGGCACCGCTGGCCGCTGAACCTGTGCCCGCGCCTGCGCCCGGCCAAAAGGTATTTGTGCAGGCCGGGGCTTTTACTGTTTATGAAAATGCGCGCAGAATGGCAGAGACACTGCTTTCTTTGGGGGCGGTCACCTTAACGCCGGTCCGGGCTGCGGGGCTGGATGTATTCAGGGTGCGCATAGGGCCGCTTGCTTCGCTACAGGATGCGGATACTGTATTGGGACAAGTTGTGGCACACGGATATGATGAGGCCCGCATAGTGGTTGATTGATTGCGTCAATCTGGTAAGCATAGACATCGCCGGTCATCTTGATGGTCGGCTTGTGCCTTGAATAGATGTTCAGGGCCTGTTTCGAGCAAAAGGATAGTTTTCCGTTATGACCCGTTCTCTTCCGTACCCGTCGTCGATCTGGTTCCGGCATATCGTTGTTATGCTGGCCCTGGCATGTCTGCTGTTGCCGGGTGCCGCGCGCAGCCAGTTTGCCTTTGATACTTCAGCACCGCACGCTATTCTGCTGGATGCGGATACCGGGCAGGTCTTGTACGAGAAAAGTCCGGATGAACGCATTCCGCCAGCGTCCATGAGCAAGTTAATGACGGCCTATATCCTGTTTGAAAAGCTCGCCAATGGCGGCCTGAAGATGGATGATACATTTCCGATAAGTGTGGACGTGTGGCGGAAATGGCGTCGGCTTGATGGTTCTGTCATGTTCCTGAAAGAAGGGGATCGGGTTTCTGTTCAGGATCTGATTTACGGGATTGTCGTCCAGTCAGGTAATGACGCCTGCGATGTTTTTGCAGAAGGTCTGGCCGGCAGTCAGGAAAATTTTGCGGGCTGGCTGAATGAAAAAGCGCAGGAACTGGGCCTTTCTTCCAGCCACTTTGAAAATGCCAGCGGGTGGCCCGACCCGGAACATTATATGACTGTTCGTGATATTGCCCATCTGACTCTCAGACTGATACAGGATTTTCCGGAATATTATCATTATTTTGCCGTGCGTGAATTCACTTATAACGGTATCCGCCAGCCAAACAGAAACCTTCTGCTTGGCAAGGTCGCCGGTGTGGACGGATTGAAAACAGGCTATGTTGCAGACGCCGGATATGGCATGTCTGCTTCGGCAATACGGGATGGTCAGCGGCTTATTTCGGTGGTGAGCGGCACAACAGGTACCAGGGTGCGGGCACGCGAAACAGAGCGTCTGCTCAACTGGGGTTTCCGGAACTTCAAAACATATGATCTGGTCAAGAAGGGACAGGTCATGGATATGGCCAATGTCTGGCTGGGGAATGTTGAAAAAGTCTCCCTTGTTGCCAGCCGGGACGTGCAAATCACGGCATCAAGAGACGCAAGGAAGAAACTTGAAGCCAAAGTTATTTACCAGAATCCCGTACCTGCACCGATTGTGAAAGATCAGCCCATTGCCATGCTGAGAATTACCGGATTGACGGATGATCCGGTTGAAGTGCCGCTTCTGGCTGGCGAGTCTGCTGAAAAGCTGAGTGGGATGGATCGCCTGAAAGCGGCGTTCAACTATCTTCTTTGGGGCGCCTCGGCAGAATAACAGTCGTATGACCGGGCTCATGCCAGATATGGGTCAGTTGTTGGAAGTAATATGCCACAGTACAAACCGCAGGCCGGACGCCTTATTACCTTTGAAGGCGGAGAAGGCGTCGGCAAATCGACCCAGGTGAAGGCGCTTGGCGCCCGGTTAAATGCTCAGGGTCTGGAGGTTATTATCACGCGGGAACCCGGCGGGTGCCCCGGTGCTGAAGCCATTCGGGAACTTCTGGTCACAGGAGACGTTGGCCGCTGGGCACCTGCAAGCGAAGCGCTTTTGCACTTTGCCGCGCGGTATGAGCATGTGGAAAATGTGATCAAACCGGCGCTTGCCAAAGGCCAGTGGGTGATATGCGATCGCTTTACAGATTCCACCATGGCCTATCAGGGCTATGGCATGGGCCTTGGCCGGGATAAAATACTGGCGCTTCAGCAACTCGTTCTGGAAAGCTTTTCGCCGGATATGACAATCATTCTTGATATGCCGGTATCAAAAGGGCTTGCCCGCGCAGCAGGTCGTAACAACGTATCAGGCGCCGTTCGGGAAGATCGCTACGAAAAGATGAATATGGCTTTTCATGCACGCTTGCGCGACGCCTTTCTGGATATTGCCCACCGCGAACCCAAACGCTGTCTGGTTGTGAATGCAGAAGATAATATCGACGAGATCAGTGCGATCATCTGGTCTGCCGTGGATGAAAGGCTGGGGCTTTAAATCGTGGCGCGAACTCTTGATCCGGATCCATTGGAAGAGGTGCCTGCGCCACGTGCTGTAGCTCGTGTCATCGGGCACGATACGGCAGAACAACAATTACTGGACGCCTTCAACGCCGCGCGACTTCACCACGCCTGGCTGATCACCGGTCCGCGCGGGATCGGGAAAGCAAGCCTCGCTTTTCGCTTTGCCCGCTTTTTGCTGGCCCATCCGCCCTCCGCCGGTGACAGTCTTTTTGGTGATACACTTGCAGTGCACGCCGATAATCTGGATATACAACCGGACCATCCGGTTTTTCATCGTGTGTTATCTGGCGGGCATGCCGATCTGATGACGGTTGAACGATCCGTTGATGACAAGACAAAAAAGCTGCGGAATGAAATTGTCGTGGATGACGTGCGCAAGCTCTCTCAATTTTTTTCCCGGACCGCCGGTGAGGGGGGGTGGCGCATTGCCATCATTGACAGCTCTGATGAAATGAACCGCAATGCGGCCAATGCCCTGTTGAAAATACTGGAAGAACCACCGAAGAATGCGATTCTGCTTCTGGTCTGCCATGCGCCCGGGCGTCTGTTGCCGACGATTCTGTCCAGATGTCGCAAGCTGGTGTTGAATCCGCTTGAAGAAAGCACTGTTTCAAGCCTGTTGCATAATTATTTCCCCGGCATGGAAGAACAGGACAGCAGGCGAATTGCAGCCTTAAGCCATGGCAGCCCGGGCAGGGCGGTGCGTATGGCCCTGTCTGGCGGATTACCAATATATCAACAGATGCTGATCATGTTGTCCACTCTGGATCGGCCGGATATACGCCAGCTCCACCAGTTTGCCGGACAGATGGCTGGCAAGGACAGCGAAAGTGCTTTCGAGATATTTGCCGAACTTCTGGAAGATTTCATCAGCACAATCGTGCAATATCAGGCAGGTGGAACAACCCGATATCCTTTGGAACCTGATCAGGAAGAGACTTTTCGCAAACTGGTCGACAGGATCAGCCTTGATCAGTGGTTCCAGCTATGGGAAAAGACCAATGAACTGATGTCGGCAACCCGAGGCGTTAATCTGGACCGTCGGCAGGCAGTCATGAATATCTTCCATATGCTGGAAACGGCAGTACGGAAATAGTGCGGGAAAAGGCCTCTTGAGCCAAGGGTTTGGAGACACCATAATGACGGGGAAGCCCGCCTATTACATTACGACGCCAATCTATTACGTCAATGACGTGCCACATATCGGGCACGCCTATACAACATTGGCCTGCGACATTCTTGCCCGTTTCAAGCGTCTTGACGGCCACGAGGTCCGGTTTCTGACCGGGACCGACGAGCATGGCCAGAAGGTTGAAAAGTCTGCACAGGCAGCTGGTATTGACCCGCAAGCTTTCTGTGATCAGGTGTCAGGACGCTTTCGTACACTGGCTGAGGCAATGAACTTCTCTAATGATGATTTTATTCGGACAACAGAAGAGCGTCACAAACGCGCCTGTCAGGCATTGTGGAACAGGCTGGTTGAAACCGGCGATATTTATCTGGACAGCTATTCAGGCTGGTATTCGGTGCGGGACGAGGCTTTTTATGCGGAGTCAGAACTTGAAAAGGGACCGGATGGCGCGCGTATCGCCCCCACCGGGGCACCGGTGGAATGGGTTGAGGAGGAGAGTTACTTCTTCAGGCTTTCAGCCTGGGGGGACAGGCTTGTTGAATATTATGCCGAAAACCCCGAGGCCGTTCTGCCAAAAAGTCGCCTGAATGAAGTGCTGAGTTTTGTACGTGGCGGATTGAGAGACCTGTCAATATCGCGCACCAGCTTTAAATGGGGCGTGCCGGTGCCGGGCAACCCCGACCATATTATGTATGTGTGGATTGATGCACTGACCAATTACATGTCAGCATTGGGATATCCGGATACACAAGGCGAGTTGTTCGCCAAATTCTGGCCCGCCGATGTGCATATTATTGGTAAGGATATCCTCCGTTTCCACGCCGTTTACTGGCCTGCCTTTTTGATGGCGGCCGGCATTGCACCGCCAAAGCGCGTTTTCGCCCATGGCTGGTGGACCAATGAAGGCCAGAAAATATCCAAATCGGTTGGGAATGTTATTGACCCGTTCGAGATTATTGAAACCTATGGTCTGGATCAGGTGCGCTATTTCCTGATGCGGGAAGTCTCTTTCGGACAGGATGGCGATTTTTCCCGTCAGGCCATGGTCAACCGGATTAACAGCGATCTGGCCAATGATATTGGTAATCTGGCACAGCGCAGCTTGTCGATGATTGCAAAAAACTGTGAGGGTAAAACACCCGAAGCAGGCGAACTGTCTCAGGAAGACCGGGATATCCTGAGCGCCGCAGACGAGTTACTGGAGAAGGTGCGTGTCCATACAGATCAACAGGCCATTCATCTGGCGCTTGAGACGATCTGGCGACTGGTTGCGGATGCCAACAGCTATTTCGCCGGGCAGGAGCCCTGGGCCCTGAAAAAGACAGACCCTGCACGGATGGCAACCGTTTTGTATGTTACGGCGGAAGTTGTGCGGCATCTGGGCATATTGATACAACCTGTTATGCCTCAGTCAGCAGCAAAACTCCTTGATCAGCTGGCTGTGCCGGAAGATCAGCGGTCGTTCCTGTTTCTAGGCGCTAAAGGCAAGCTTGTTGCCAGGCGCGATCTACCGAAGCCAGAAGGCATATTTCCGCGCTATATCGCAGAAGATGTATAAGGACATATAATGTTTGTCGACAGCCACTGTCATTTAAATCATGCCAAATTTCACGACGATGTGGAGGCTGCTGTCACACGTGCGCGGGCACAGGGCGTGGGTGCCATGGTGACGATCAACACCTGCCTTGCCGAATTTGACGAGGTGCTTGCCATCGCCAACCATTATCCGGATATTTTCTGTACAGTGGGCGTTCACCCGCATGACGCCGAGGGCGAAGCCGACGTTTCGACAGAGGATCTGGTAAGCCGGGCTACCCATGATCGTGTAATCGGTATTGGTGAAACCGGTCTTGACTATTATTATGACAACAGCCCGCGTGACGTGCAGAAAACATCTTTTCGCCGTCATATTGATGCAGCCCGAACCACTGGCCTGCCACTGATTGTCCATACACGTGACGCCGAAGAAGATACCGCTGACATTCTGCAGGAAGGTATGGAGGCCGGGGCATATCCCGGAGTTATCCATTGCTTTTCCGCCAGTCGTGACTTTGCCCGAAAGGCGCTGGATCTGGGGCTGTATATCTCGATATCGGGTATTGTAACCTTCAAGACGGCCGATGAAATTCGCGAGGCAGTTAAGATAACCCCGCTGGACCGGTTGCTGATTGAAACAGATGCGCCTTTTCTGGCTCCTGTGCCCCATCGTGGCAAAACAAATGAACCTGCCTTTGTGACCCATACAGCCGGGAAAGTGGCCGAATTAAAGGGCATAAGCGTCGAAGAACTGGGGCAGATCACAACGGACAATTTCTATCGCCTCTTTTCGAAAGCTGTGCGCCCGCCAACAACTTCAGGAGCGGTGAGGTGAAAGTCACCATTTTGGGCTGTGGTACATCTGGCGGTGTGCCGCGTATCGGAAATATCTGGGGAAAATGTGACCCGGACGAGCCCAAAAACCGACGCCGTCGGGTGTCCATTTTGGTAGAGGAGGGGGGCACAAGTCTTATTGTCGATACCTCGCCTGATCTGCGCGAGCAATGCCTGAGCGCCAATGTAACGCGCCTGAATGCCGTTCTGTACACCCATGATCATGCCGATCATACCCACGGGATCGACGATCTGCGCGGGCTGGCGCACAATATGCGCAGGAGAATTGATGTCTACAGCAATCGTCAGACCCTGGACGTTCTGCAACAAAGATTTGGATATGTTTTTGAAAGTGTTGCCGGTTATCCGGCCATTGCCAACGCACATGAAATCACCGGACCATTTACAATTGGTGATGTTGATGTCATCCCGTTCAGGCAAATTCACGGTGATATGGAAACATTAGGATTTCGTTTTGGATCAATTGCCTATTCGACAGATCTTAATGTTTTACCTGAAAAATCAAAAGACATCCTGAAAGGGGTTGATACATGGATTGTTGATGCATTGCGATACGATCCACACCCGACGCATCCCCATCTTGATCTGACCTTGTCATGGATTGAAGAAGTGCGCCCCCGGCGGGCGATCCTGACCCATATGACCTGGGATATGGATTATCAGACTTTATGCAAGGAACTGCCTGATGGTGTTGAACCAGCCTTTGACGGTATGATTGTTAACCTGTAAACAAATAGCCGTTCCTGGGGTTGAGTATTCAAAATGGCCAAGATGAGATCAGCCAGAATAAATGTTGGTTTGCTGTCGTTGGCCCAGTGCCTGTATATGACAGCGACAATCTCGGTCTTTACCTTCAGTGGACTGGTTGGGCAGATTCTGGCTCCAGGCCCGGGCTTGGCAACACTCCCCATATCGCTCGTAATGGTCGGCACGGCACTTAGTACGTTTCCGGCCTCTTTCCTGATGCGCCGCTTTGGTCGAAAGACTGGCTTTATCACCGGCGCCACATCAGGAGCGCTTAGCGGATTGCTGTCGGCGGTAGCCATATACTTTCGATCTTTCGAGCTGCTATGTTTTGCGGGTTTTCTGCAAGGCCTGTATCAGGCATCAGCCCTGTATTACCGATTTGCCGCTATGGAAGTCACGGCACCTCATCAGCATGGTCGGGCCGTTGCTTATGTTCTGGCTGGCGGTGTGGGCGCTGCTTTGATCGCGCCGACACTCGCACGGTTTGCGAACGGCCTGTTTGAACCGGTTACCTTTATGGGCGTTTATGTGATGCTGGGCTTGCTGGCAATTCTGGTGATGATACCGATCTCCCAAATTACAATACCGCCGGTGGTCAAAACCGATTTTACAGGGCCAGTACGCCCGACACTGGAAATAATTCGTCAGCCCGTTTTTATTTGTGCCGTGGTGGCTGCAGCCTGCGGATATGCGTTGATGACCTTTGTCATGACTGCGGCACCACTGGCAATTGTAGCCTGCGGGTTTCAGCCAGGCGACGCTGCCAATGTCGTGCAATGGCATGTGCTTGCCATGTTTTTGCCGTCGTTCTTTGTGGGTCATCTGATGGCGCGTATCGGCATTATACCGCTATTACTGCTGGGTATTCTGTTTTATGTAATCAGTGCCTCGGTAGCGCTTGACGGTCTAACCATTCCGCATTTTGGTGTGACGATGGTCTGCCTGGGGATTGCCTGGAATTTTATGTACACCGGTGGTACGACGCTTCTGGCAAAATCATATACACTGGCCGAGAAAGCTAAAATTCAGGGCCTGAATGAATTATTGATTTTTGCGGCCACGGCATCAGCCTCGCTGGCAGCAGGCGCTATTCTGAACGGTTTGGGCTGGATGTTCGTCAACATGATGATGTTTGTCATACTAACACTTGTCGCCGTTGTGGTGCTTTGGTATGCCGCGGGCGAGCGTCGCGAAAGATTGGCGAATTAAGAGATGATTTTGATTGTGATTTCAGGGTTATACGTTCCTTCCCCGAATTATAATGATAAAAACTTTCCATAATATACATTATGCGATCTTTGTATAACTTTATGCGACCTGGGAATTTTTAGTTTAATCCCCCTTTCCGGCTTACCAGGAAAACAGTTCTTTCGGAGACTATGTGTGGAACGACTTAAGAATAAACTTTGTATTGTCACAGGCGCTGCCCGCGGTATTGGAAAGGCAATCTCACAGGCGTTCATCGACAACGGCGCTACAGTCGTGATGACTGATATCGACGAAGCCACGGGTCAGGAGGCTGCGCATTCCCTTGGGGCCACCTTTTTCAAGCTGGATGTAAGGTCTGAAACTGACTGGAATAATCTGAGCCACGCCTACGCCGTTATTGACGTTTTGGTGAACAATGCCGGTGTGACGGGCTTTGAAAGCGGTATGATTGCCCACGACCCGGAGAATGCCACCCTTGACGACTGGCGCGCGGTGCATGCTGTTAATCTGGATGGTACCTTCCTTGGCTGCCGGTATGCCATCAAGGCCATGAGGTCACGGCGTGTCGGCTCGATCATCAATATTTCCTCCCGGTCCGGCATGGTAGGTATTCCTGCCGCTGCGGCTTACGCTTCGTCAAAGGCGGCTGTGCGAAATCATACAAAAACAGTCGCTCTTTATTGCGCACAACAGGATTTGAATATTCGATGTAATTCAATTCATCCGGCTGCCATTTTAACACCAATGTGGGAGCCCATGATTGGTCAGGGTGCCGACAGAGAAGAACGCAAGGCAGAATTTGTCAGGGATACGCCTATGAAACGTTTTGGGGAGCCTGGCGAAGTTGCTGGACTGGCTGTTATGCTGGCATCGGATGAAGCCCAATATATGACGGGTTCCGAACTGACTATTGATGGTGGCATTCTGGCAGGTACTTAACCTATCATTGCAGGCGTGTTTGATCTATAAAGACTGTATTTCCCTAGGTTCGGTCCGTCCAAAAATATAATTGAATTTGAGGTGTTCTTGAGCCGCCACCATCTGCAGAGACGATTTATTATACTTACTGTCATATGGGCATGTTTGTTGCCCCCTCTCGTCCATTCAGAGGAAACCGGCGAGACAGCCAGCGAAACAGATAGTGAATTGCCCAGTCGGCATTGGGATGAAGGCACTGTCAATCTTCAGATCGAAAATGATCTTTTTGGCAATGGCGCAGATCGTAATTTCACCAATGGTATCAGACTTTCCTATCTGACATCATTGCGTCGTGGTATTCCTGATATCCTGAAACCGCTTCTGCCCTTCATCCCCGATTTTGGCGAGGAAACCGGCACCGAACGGCGCAGCAGTTATTCCCTTGGTCAAAATATGTACACGCCGAGTGATATCAGCCGGCCAGAACTGATCCCCGGTGAACGACCCTATGCGGGGTGGCTTTATGCCGGATTTGGTATTGTTTCCAAGACCGACAATTCAAACCGGCCTGACAAACTCTTCAACCGCATGGATAATCTTGAGATCAATATTGGTATTGTTGGCCCCGCCTCGCTTGCTGGCACTTTCCAGCGCACGTGGCATAAATGGTTCGACTTTCAGCCGCCCAGAGGCTGGGGTAATCAACTGGATAATGAACCCGGTATCGTACTGGTTTACGAGCGACAGTGGCGGATTAAGGAAAAGGCGGAGTTTGCTGGAATAGAAGCAGATTTTACACCTCGCGCTGGCGCTGCGCTGGGCAATGTTTTTACCTATGCGTCTGCCGGGGCAACCATACGGATTGGCCCAAACCTGCCCAATGATTACGGGCCGCCCCGTATTCGGCCAAGTCTGCCGGGCTCTGGCTTTTTCGACCCCCGCAGCACCTATAGCCTGTACTTTTTTACAGGTGTTGAAGGCCGGGCTGTCGCACGTAATATATTTCTGGATGGCAATACATTCAGCAACAGTCACCATGTAGACAAGAAATATCTGGTTGGTGACCTGCAACTGGGCGTGGTGTTGACCACAGACAGAATAGGCTTTATGCCGCCGTTACGCATTTCCTACACTTATATTCTAAGATCAAAAGAATATAGGGGTCAGGAAAAGGCTGATAAATTCGGATCAATCAATCTTTCTTTCAATATTTAAGGTGTCGAACTGTTGGCTGATACTTCTGCAACCCTGCTGAATTTACTCGAAATCATGCGCCGTCTGCGCCACCCTGAGACGGGATGTCCATGGGATATAGAGCAGAATTTTTCGACCATTGCGCCCTATACGATTGAAGAGGCATACGAGGTAGCAGAAGCCATAGCCGAAGAAGACTGGGATGAGTTGAAATCCGAACTGGGTGATCTTTTGTTTCAGGTTGTGTTTCACGCACAAATGGCCACCGAAAAAGGCTATTTCGGTTTTGATGACATTGTCGCGGCAATCAGCGATAAAATGATCCGCCGCCACCCGCATGTATTTGATGATGCCCAGGTGGATGATGCGCACGCCCAAACACTGGCCTGGGAAGAACACAAAGCCGCTGAACGCGCCCAAAAGGCCGACAATAAAGTAACAAGTGTTCTGGATGGGGTCACAACAGGTTTACCGTCCCTCACCCGCGCAATCAAGCTTCAAAACCGGGCGGCACGCGTTGGCTTTGACTGGCCTGAAACTGCCATGGTGCTGGACAAAATTGCGGAAGAAACAAGAGAGCTTTCGGAAGAGCTGATTGAAAAGCAAAAAAGTGGTCAGGACAATGCCCAAAAAATAGAAGAAGAGTTTGGCGATTTATTATTTGTTTACAGTAATCTTGCCCGCCACCTTAAAGTCGATCCTGAAGAAGCTTTAAGAAAGGCAAACCGGAAATTTGAGCGGCGCTTCCGCCATATTGAAGCCTTTCTGCGTGAGGAAGGCAAGAAGGCTGAGGATTGCAGTCTGGATGAACTGGATGCGCTTTGGAATAAAGTTAAACGGGCAGAAAAGGCCCGCTAGAAAGAAAATAGTTTCTGCAACTTCAGCCAGCTATCCTGATCCGGCGCGGAAAGCAGGCCCGGGCCCATATCTGACGGATTATATTCCCGCCCATTCAGCCGGGCGACATATCCACCAGCTTCCTTGTATAATAACGCGCCCGGTACATGGTCCCATGGCAATGTCCGGCTATAAAGCGAGAAATGCTTTTTGCCGGTACACAAGGCGACATAATCGAGACCGGCACAATATTGCGGCCTGTTTTCCCTGATAGCGCCAAGCGCTTCTTTGGCGTGGTCCCGTTGCATGACAGGAAAGCGCTTTATATGGGCGGCGCCTATCATCTCGGCAACCGGCAGTGCCGCGGGCCTTTGTAATTTTCCCCCGTTCAACCATGCCCCCGCGCCTTTTTCGGCGATCGCCATATCGCCTGTTACAGGCTGGTATATCCACGCATGACTTGTCATGCCGTCCTGAATATGCGCCAGCATGACAGCAAAGGATGGAAGGCCCTTGATAAAATTATTGGTGCCATCAATTGGGTCAATCAGCCACAGGCTGCCCCCATGTGCCACCTCATGCATGAGATCCGCATTCAGGCCCACCGCCTCTTCACCAATGATGGTGGCACCCGGGTCCATGTCCCGCAGGGCGCTGGTGATCGCCTGCTCAGCCTCCCGGTCGGCTATTGTTGCCAGTTCCCCCGGTGCCTTTTCTTCAATTTCATGAGATTCCAGGACCTGAAACCGTGGCATAACAAATTCCGCCGATACTGCGCGGATCATGTCTGCTATCCGTTCAGGCTTAAAGGTCAATGCACCTGTCCCTGTTCAGTTACGGTTCGCGCTCTGGTTTAAATATTCGCGCTTTTGAAACTGGCCCCAGGCCGTCGCATCAAGGCGAACCTGCAGACACACTTCATCCTGCCTGTCTTTGCGATCAACGACTTCCCCATGGCGGTAGAGCCACGCAAGCCCTGCCCCGTCACTATGAGGCAAAGATATTGTTTCAACCCAGGTACCAGCGTCAAGAATATGGTCCAGAAGAGCCTGAAAATTATGTATTCCGTCACCTGTAACAGCAGAAAGGGCGATGACCTGATCATGATTCATGGTCTTAAGCCCCAGTTCCTTTCGCTCGCTCTCTGGTAACAGGTCTGTTTTATTCAGGACCTCAATAAATTTGCGATCACCACTTTTGTTGACCTCAAGATCGGACAGGACACGCAGTACATCAGCGCGTTGCGCTGCCGTATCCGGATGTGAAATATCTCTCACATGAACGATGATATCGGCTTCCAGAACTTCTTCCAGTGTTGCGCGGAAGGCGGCGACAAGGTGTGTTGGCAGATCAGAAATAAATCCCACCGTGTCGGACAGAATAATTTGACGTCCGGATGGCAGGTGCAGTTGCCGCATGGTCGGGTCCAGTGTGGCAAAAAGCATATCCTCTGCCATCACGTCAGATCGAGTTAGACGGTTAAACAGGGTTGATTTGCCAGCATTGGTATAGCCGACGAGGGCCACAATCGGATAGGGTACCTTGCGGCGGCTGCTTCGATGGAGTTCCCGGGTTCTAACCACGGCTTCCAGGGCCCGCCTGATCTTGGCAATACGTTCATCAATCTGGCGTCTGTCGGCCTCGATCTGCGTTTCACCCGGCCCGCCTGTTTTCCCCAGGCCGCCTCGTTGACGTTCCAGATGGGTCCAGGATCTAACCAGACGACTTTTCTGATAGGTCAGATTGGCCAGTTCTACCTGAAGCCGCCCTTCCCTTGTCTGGGCACGGGCACCAAAAATTTCAAGAATCAGCCCGGTCCGGTCAATAACCTTGACGTTCCAGGCTCGCTCCAGGTTACGTTGCTGTACTGGAGACAGGCTGCAATCGGCCACGACCAGTTCTATATGAAGGTCTTCAACCAGCGCCTTGATATCATCTACCTTGCCCTGGCCGATGAAAGTGGATGGTTTAATTTTTGATGTCGGGACAAGCAGCGAATATTCAACAGACAGATTTATGGCCGCCGCCAGGTTAATGGCTTCTTCAAGGCAGTCATCCGGGCGTCGTGCCGGCTTGTTGCCATATCTGTCTGAAAATTGGGCATCCGTATCGCCAAGTGGCTTCCTCACCTCTTTTAATACAGGATGAAAAACCAGCGTCGGAATCCCGCTCTTTGCCTCGTTTACAGGCAAAGACCTCTTCACATCAGTATTTTCGTCAGCTTTCTTGTCAGGATTATCGACGTCGGGGGATACATTGACCGTTTCAAAAGGAAAGTCAGGCGTCAAATTAGTCCTCGTTCTCCTGCGCATCCTCTTCCTGTTCAAACAGGCGAATTGGACCGGAGGGCATAACTGTTGAGATAGCGTGTTTGTAAACCAGTTGAGACAATCCATCACGACGCAACAATACGCAGAAGTTATCAAACCAGGTAATAATACCCTGCAGCTTTACACCGTTGACCAGAAACACGGTAACAGATGTTTTGTTCTTTCTAACATTATTAAGAAACACATCCTGCAAGTTATGAGTTTTTTCTGACATTTTTTCGTTCCGTTTTTTTGTTATGCAGCGATGGCTGCCAATTGATTTTATAATTCTATATATGTAACTTCTAGGGCAACATTTGGTTTCATTTAAGAGCTCACTACAGGCACATCAAACTGCAATTTCCTGTACTATATAGGTATGTATAAAATATGCGATCACAATAGGTGGAATATTATCTGCATCTAACATACTCTTATCAAATAATTATCTTGTCATTTTTGACAGCTTATAGATATGCTTAGAAAAATTCCAGTCTTACCGAGAATAATTCTTCCACTTTCTTGACCATGTCTGCCAGCGCAAAGATAATAACTGTATCATGAGGCTGAATCACGGTTGATCCACGCGGGGTTATGACCTTCTCTCCCCTTATGACTGAACCGACGATAATACCGGCAGGAAGCTTTATGTCGCGAAGCGGAGGTCCGACAAGGGGGGATGTTTCCATGGCCTCGCCTTCAATGACCTCGGCTTTTCCTGCGGCCAGATTATGCAACGCCTTGATACGCCCGCGGCGCATATGCTGCAAAATACTGGAGACTGTCGATTCTCGCGGATCAACATAAACATCGATTCCAAGAGAATTGATCAGGGGGCCATATGTCTGGTTGTTGATCAGGGTAATCGCGCGCTCGGCCCCTTCCCGCTTGGCCAGCAAGGACGAGAGAATATTGACCTGATCATCATTTGTAACGGCAATGATCGCTTCAGTCTGGCGAACATTGGCTTCTTTCAACATTTCGATATCCATGGCATCGCCATGCAGAATGGTGGCGCGCCCAATCTGGTCTGCGATAAGTTCCGCGCGTTCACGGCTGTATTCAATCAGCTTGATCTGCACCCTGGGGTGAGCCTCGGCCAGACTTTGGGCAAGGAATAATCCGACATTTCCGCCACCAACAATGATTACCCTGCGGGCTTCCTTCTCATCATGGCCAAAAACAACGAGTGCTCTTTCAACATGGCTTGCCTCTGACGAAAAGTAAACCTCGTCTCCCACCAGCATCTGGTCGTCCCCGGTGGGCACAATCATCTTGCCCGCACGAACAATCCCGACAATAACGATATTGAGATCCGGAAAAAGTTCTGTCAGTTGCCGTAGCGGCGTATCAACGACAGGGCATTCACTTGTCAGATGGACACCAACAATGCGAACCCGTCCCTTGGCGAAGGGAATCATTTCGAATGCACCGGGAACTTCAAGTCGGCGCATCACGGCGCGGGCCACTTCAAGTTCAGGTGAAATGATCACATCAATGGGGAGGTTTTCACGATTGAACAGACTGTTCCATTCTGGCGCCAGATAGGTTTGACTTCTGATTCGGGCCACTTTCGTGGGGACATGAAACAGGGAATGAGCCACCTGACACGACACCATGTTAACTTCATCAGCCTGCGTCACGGCAATCAGCATGTCGGCGTCCGCCGCACCGGCGCGCTCCAGCGTATCGGGGTGAGACGCGTGCCCCAAAACAGCCTGAACATCCAGTGATGCACTGACTTTCTGGGTCAGGTCCGGCGACCGGTCTATAACTGTGACGTCATTGCGCTCGTTCGACAGGTGCCGGGCAATATTGAAGCCGACCTGACCGGCGCCACAGACAATAACTTTCATAGCAGAGTTCCAAATGTTTCGGGCGTCGGTTGATTATCTTCCTGAATGTCTTCTGGCATTTTTCAAGCGCCTATTTATCAGACTTCTTGTCAGATGTCGTTAGCCCCAGAGACTTGAGCTTGCGGTGCAGCGCAGAACGTTCCATGCCGACAAACGCTGCCGTGCGAGAAATGTTGCCGCCAAAACGCTCGATCTGGATTTGAAGATATTCCTTTTCAAACAATTCCCGTGCCTCTCGCAAGGGCGAGGACATAACATCCGTTTCGTTACCGGATCGGGGCATATTGTTATTGCTGCCGATAATTTCAGCCGGCAGAATATCAGGGGTAATTTCCGTCCCCGGCTCATCATCAGCCAAAATCAGCAAACGCTCTATAATGTTGCGAAGCTGCCGCACATTTCCCGGCCATTGGTAAGTTTGGAGAGCCGCAATCACGCCTTCGGAAATCGGGCGTTCCTGATGGCCGACGGCTCCGGCAAGCCGTTTCATGAAATGCCGGGCCAGAATGGGGATGTCCTCGCGTCGTTCCGTCAGGGCGGGCACACGTATCGGGACAACATTCAGGCGATGGTACAGGTCTTCCCTGAACCGGCCTTCAGCTATTTCTGTACGAAGGTCCTTATTCGTGGCACTGACCAGCCGAACATCAACATGCACCTTTTTGCTGCCACCAGACCGTTCAAACGTCTGTTCAATCAGGACACGCAGGATTTTGGCCTGAGTATTGATTGGCATATCAGCGACTTCATCAAGAAACAAGGTCCCGCCATGGGCCTGCTCGAACACGCCGGTTTTGATGACCTTGCCATTTTCTTCCACACCGAAAAGCTCACTTTCCAGTGTTTCGGGCTCCATGCTTGCAGCACTAATGACGACAAAAGGGCCAAAGGCGCGTTTTGATTGTTTGTGAAGAAGGCGGGCGACTATTTCCTTGCCAGAACCTGGCGGCCCCGAAATCATGACCCGGCTGCCGCTGGGGGCGACCTTTTCGATGATCTGGCGTACCTGATTAATGGCGTGAGAGCGCCCGGTCAGATCAAGTTCAATTCCGGCTCTTTCCCGTAAATCTTCATTCTCGCGTCGCAACCTTTCGGCTTCGGTCGCACGTTCCACCAAGACCAAAAGCTGGTCTGCGTTAAACGGCTTGCCGATAAAATCATAGGCACCGCGCTTTATGGCTGAAACGGCGGTCTCAATATTGCCATGTCCGCTAATGATCACAACAGGCAGGTTGGGGTGCTGACTTTTGATAACGTCAAGGACTTCCAGACCATCCAGTCGACTGCCCTGAAGCCAGATGTCAAGGATAACGAGCGAAGGACGCCGGGCTTCAATGGCGGCAAGGGCTGAATCACTGTCAGACGCCAGCCTCGTGTCATATCCTTCATCGCTCAGGATACCCGCTACCTGTTCACGGATGTCCTGCTCGTCATCAACAATGATAATATCAAGTGCCATTTATTACTCGCTACTGGTTTGCGGCCAACCGCCGTGTAGAGGTTCTCGCCGAAGAAGGTGACTTAAAATCGCCCCTGGTTTCTCCGACCTTGTCTTTCAGACCCAAATGATCAAATGACATGGTAACCGTTGCACCCTCGCCTTCGTTATTTTGAAGGTACAGATTACCACCATGATCTTCCATAATCTTTTTTACAATCGCAAGGCCCAATCCGGTGCCCTTGGCCCGGGTTGTCACATATGGCTCTGTCAGACGATGTCTTAGCTGTTCCGGCAAACCCCGGCCATTGTCCGTAATGGTAATGGACGTGCCAACCTTGTCCGTCGAAATGCCGACCGTTACCACCCCGTGGTAATCGGAATCGCCCGATTCTTCCCGAAAACCTTCTATGGATTCAGCGGCGTTTTTAATCAGGTTTGTCAATGCCTGGGTTACAAGCCGGCCATCACATACAAGGAAATATTCCTTGTCCAGGGCTTCCAGCCTGAAATCAATCGAGGAATGCTCGACTTCCTGCAAGAAGATGGCATGGCGGACCACATCCAAAAGGTCTTCCTTGCCAAAGTTCGGGGTAGGCATGCGCGCAAAGGACGAAAATTCATCAACAATACTGCGCAGATCGCCAACCTGACGAATGATCGTATCCGTGCACTGATAAAAAACCTTGGGATCCGAGGTGATTTCCTTGCCATATTTACGCTTCAGTCGCTCTGCAGAAAGCTGAATGGGGGTAAGAGGGTTTTTTATTTCATGGGCAATACGTCGGGCCACATCTGCCCATGCGGCCGTTCGTTCAGCCGCCACCTGTTCCGTAATATCGTCAAAGGTCACAACATAACCATCGGTTAATCCGTCAACAATTTCAGCCGTGATGCGCACCAGAAAATTCACCGTCAGGTCGCCGCGCTTGATCGTGACCTGATCCTGCCCCAGCGTTGCCTGATTGCGCTCTACCTTTTCCAGCAGCGGTTCCAGTTCCGGCATGATTGACAATATGTTTTTACCGATCAACTCATCTTCCGGTATTTCCAGCAGAATAGCGGCAGACCGGTTGGGCAGATTTATGGTGCCATCAGGTTTCAGGCCCAGAACACCAGCCGTCACACCCGACAGAACCGCTTCTGTAAAGCGCCGTCGTTCGTCCAGTTGGCTGTTGGCGGCAATCAATTCATCACGCTGACTTTTCAACTGCAATGTCATGCGGTTAAAGGCCCGGGCCAGGGTTCCCAATTCGTCATAGGCAGGAGCGACCGGCACATGAACGGCCAGATTACCAAGCCGAACCTTTTCAGCTGCCTCCACCAGATCTGTGATTGGCTTTACCAGTTTGTTGGCCAGACGCAGGCCCGTCCACACGGAAACGAGCAAAATGACAAGGGCAATCGCAATGAATGTCAGATTGAACAGCGTTTTGAAATCATTCAAACGCCGCTCCATTTGCTTGTATTCAGTGGTCGCGGTTCGGGTCTGGTAGACAAGCGCCAAAGCGCGAGGGTCCACATAGCGGCTGATATACAGATAATAATCAAAATAACGATCAAGCTTGATCAAGGCACGAACCCTGTCATCATCTTCACTTGCCAGCACCAGCGGGCGGCCATCCTCGGCCTTCCGAAGGGCCTCGATTGGAAAGGGGTCACCTCCCATGCTCAGGCCGGTGCTGGACCGGGCAATGGGCCGACCACTGCCGTCAAAGATAATCGCTTCCGACAAGGATAACAATCTGGCCTGCAATGTAATCGCCTGATCCAGAAGATTGACGTTCTGACCCAAAAGCATTGATTCACTGTTCAGATCATTGGCCATGCCCAGGATATCGGCCTTGATAATTTTCTGGTGTTCAAGAATATACGCTTCCGCCACACTCGAGGCGTTTTCAACAACCGTCTGAACCTTTTCGTTAAACCAGACCTGAAGGCCCAGCTGGAAAAACAGGATTGTAAACGTCGCGGTTACAAGCGTGGGAACAATGGCCACAATGCTGAAAAGCGTGACCATTCTGCCGTGAAGCTTTGATCCTGTGATGCCGCTGCGTCTGGCAACCCACAACCGGACGATCAGACGCATGATCAGGGCCACAAGCGGCAAGGCCAGCAACAGGTTCAATAACAGCAGAAAATATATCTGTATGGGCGTCGGTTGATAGGGAACGGAATTGTTCAAGACGGCATATGTTGTAATACCCGTGGCCATTACAACGACCACAAGGCCGATTGCCAGCTTGTTCACAAGGCCCACCCGTCGTGACCATTGAGAGAATCGCAGCATGTTGCGGCGATTGTTATGGCGGGTTTTTTGAACCATCTTTCCCATATAACTTCATGCAAGCCGGGGCCGTATAATCCCCTAAAGGACACAGTATTAACAGATTGTGGCAATTTTGCACCACATTCGTGCTGTTTGACAGATATATCCATCGATCAGGGCTTGGCCTCGCGAGTTACGACGATATCCAGCTCCTTGATTTTCTTTCTTAATGTGTTGCGATTAACCCCCAGAAGCTGTGCCGCCTTGATCTGATTCCCCCGCGTTGCAGAAAGACTGCGCAAAATCAGCGGGCGTTCCACTTCATGCAGGATGCGCATGTATAATCCATCCGGCGGAAGCCCCTCATGGGCATCAAAATAAGCAGCCAGATGCAAGTCAATTGATTCGCTCAGGCTACCGGATGCTTCCTGTTTGTCGGGTGTTTCCACATCCTGTTGTTCACGAAGCTCTGACTGCACAATATCAAGTGTAATGACATCTTCTGTGTAAAGGGCAACCAGCCTGCGTACCAGATTTTCCAGTTCGCGCACATTTCCCGGCCAGCGATATCTTTTAAGCCACTCAACAGCGGCATTGTCGATAATTTTGTTGGGCAGCCCCTCTTCACCGGCCTTAAGCAGAAAATGACGGGCAAGTTCGGGAATATCTTCCGTTCTTTCACGCAGGGGCGGAATACGAATAGGCACAACATTCAGGCGATAAAACAGGTCTTCGCGAAACAACCCCTGCTTGATCAGTTGCCGCAGGTCCCGATTGGTTGCCGCGATAATGCGCACATCCGTCCGGATGGGAACCTTGCCGCCTACCGTTGTATATTCACCCTGCTGGAGCACACGCAATAATCTGGTCTGGGCTTCAAAGGGCATGTCACCAATTTCGTCCAGAAACAAAGTGCCGCCCTGTGCCTGTTCGAAGCGTCCGGTACTGCGTTCGCTGGCCCCGGTAAATGATCCCTTTTCGTGCCCAAAAAGCTCACTCTCGATCAATTCCCGCGGGATGGCCGCCATATTGATCGCTACAATAGGGGCATTCTTGCGTTTGCCAAAGTCATGCAATGCCCGTGCGACCAGTTCCTTGCCGGTGCCTGATTCGCCTGTAATCGTGACCGTCAGGTCGGTGGGGATAAGTCGCGCCAATATGCGGTAAACGTCCTGCATGGCGGGGGACCGTCCCACCAGCGACATTTGCTCGCCGTCGTCACTTGCCAGTGCAGGCTCATCTGATTTCTGTTTCGGCCGGTTCATGGCGCGCTGCACGACAACCTTCAACTCGTTCAGATCAAATGGCTTGGGCAGATATTCATAGGCACCGCGCTCGGTGGCCTTGACAGCCGTCATCAGTGTATTCTGGGCACTCATCACAACAACCGGAATATCCGGGCGTATTTTCCTGATGCGTGGCAGCAGGTCCAGGCCATTTTCATCGGGCATGACCACATCCGTGATGACCAGATCACCTTCCCCGCTTGAGACCCAGCGCCAAAGGGTTGCGGCATTGCCCGTGGTTCGGACATCATAACCGGCACGCCCCAGTGCCTGGGAAAGAACAGTACGGATAGCCCTGTCATCGTCAGCGATCAATATGGTGCCACTTGTCACGACATTTCCTCGTTCTTGTCAGATATATTTGCAGAAAAGGCAGGCAGCAAAATTCTGAACAGGGTACGGCGTGGTCGGGATTCGCATTCGATAATTCCGCCATGATCCCCGATGATTTTGGCCACCAGCGCCAGCCCCAGTCCAGTCCCGTTGTTTTTAGTCGTCACAAACGGATCAAACAAATGAGGCACCAGATCATCCGGTACTCCGCCCCCGTTGTCTATAATACACACCTCGATTGGCAGATGGGTGCGCTCCTTGCTGCCGGGTACGGCAATTCGGATACCATGCCGGTAGGCCGAGGTCATGGTAATCTCTCCCGAAATGCCTTCAAGTGCCTCTGCTGCATTCTTTACCAGATTGAGAAAAACCTGAATGAGCTGCCCCTTGTCGCCCATAACGGACGGCAAGGACGGATCATAATGTTCGTTAATGCGAATATCTTTGGCAAAACCACTGGTCGACAGCCGCTTCACATGTTCCAGCACCTGATGAATATTGACGGCCTGCATCTCGATCGGGCGGCGGTCTGAAAATGTCTCCATACGGTCAACCAGCGCACAGATACGATCAGTTTCTTCACATATCAGATGCGTAAGCTCGCGGTCATCAGCGTTGACCCCGGATTCCAGCAGCTGTGCCGCGCCGCGGATGCCTGACAGGGGGTTTTTGATCTCATGTGCCAGAATGGCCGCCATCCCTGTTACCGACCGTGCCGCCCCCCGATGGGTCAGTTGGCGATCAATGGCTTGTGCGATGCTGCGCTCTTGCAGGGTAATGATAAGATGTTCAGGGTATTCTGGAACAATGGCAACCCGAATATCAACCGGACGCGCCGTAATTTTTGGATTTCCAAGATCAATTTCATATTCGGCTATGGCATAGCCCTGCATCTTGACCTGTTCAAACAGGCTTAAAAGCGGACTGCCAACAGGCACAAGATCAGCCAGAGTCTGGCGGCACAAGCTATTAATACTGCTGGCAAAAAATGTTTCGGCAGCCAGATTGACATAAACAATACCCCCGTCCCAGTCAACGACCAGAATAGCGTCGGGCAATGCGTTCAGGATTGCTTCCAACCCGGCGGGTAATTCTGTGATGGCGGTCTGCGTGCCCATCTAGGCCGCCTGACGCTCCAGCAGCGGGTTATAAAAAGCCGCAATGGCTTCTCTTACCTCATGAGGGTCAGCCATTCTGTTCATGCGGTTACGAAATTCGCTCGAACCGTTCAATCCTTTGGAGTACCAGGAAATATGCTTGCGGGCGATACGTACACCGGCATCTTCTCCGTAATGGCTCAACATATCTTCATAATGTTCAAGCAGGACATTCATCTGTTCATGAAGCGACGGGTCAGGCAAGCGCTCGCCAGTCGCCAGGAAATGCATGACCTGATTGACAAACCATGGCTTGCCATATGATCCGCGGCCGACCATTACACCGTCTGCCCCCGATTCCTTCAGGCACCGTTCGGCATCTTCCAGTGTTGTAATGTCGCCGTTGGCTATAACCGGAATGCTGACTGCTTCTTTCACATTGCGAATAAATGACCAGTCGGCTGACCCCCGATACATCTGACACCGCGTGCGGCCGTGAACGGTAATCATCTGGGCACCCGCTTCCTGCGCCACACGGGCAAGTTCGGGTGCATTGCGTGTATTATCGTCCCATCCGGTGCGCATTTTTAGTGTCACCGGCAGCTTGACCGCCTTGACCGTGGCTTCGATCAGGTTGCCGGCATGCTTGATATCGCGCATCAAGGCAGAACCCGCCTCCCCGTTGACGACCTTTTTCACCGGGCAGCCCATATTGATATCAATGATGGCGGCACCGCGATCTTCATTCAGTCGGGCAGCCTCTGCCATCACATGCGCTTCACACCCTGCAAGCTGCACTGACATCGGATGCTCTTCTGCACAATTTGTCGCCATTTTCATGGAACGTCGGGTGGCATTGATCATGGCAACGCTTGCAATCATTTCCGATACCACAAGGCCCGAACCATATCGCTTGACCAGCCGGCGAAACGGCATATCCGTCACACCCGACATAGGCGCCAGAACAACAGGGTCTTTAATTTCGATCGAACCGATACGAATGGCCATGATTTAAGCAAACCTGCAACTGATTAAAACTTGTGCAAAAACGGCGCACACTATAGCTGAAGCAGTCAAGACGGTCAAAGTGATATATTAGACCTGACTGGTATGCTTGTTTTTGCTCGCAAGTGGCTGGAAAAATGCTAGTTTTCTTGTCATGCAAGCGTGGAGTTTCACAAAAAGATGAGAATTGCGGTAATCGTTGTGGCAGCCGGTAAAGGTGTGCGTGCCGGTGGGGATGTTCCCAAACAGTATCAACCGGTTCTGGGTATACCATTGCTGCGGCGGACCTTGACGGTGCTTCTGGCATCTGACCGGATTGATCTGGTGCAGACCGTTATTGCGGCGAACGCCGGCCCCCATTTTGAGGCGGCGGCACATGGTCTGGGCATTGCAACGCCGGTGATCGGCGGGACTACACGTCAGGAAAGTGTCTTTAACGGCCTGAAGGCACTGGAAGGTCAGAATATTGATGGCGTGCTCATTCACGACGCGGCACGACCCTTTGTTTCCATGGGCCTCGTGGACCGGCTTGTTGACGCGCTTGAACATGCCAGCGCGGCCATTCCTGCTCTCGCCGTTCCCGACAGCTTGCGAAAGGTTTCAGGCGGCATGATCGTTGGTTTGGTTGATCGCACGGGGGTTTATCGTGCCCAGACACCTCAGGCCTTCAGGTATGCGGATATTCTGAATGCCCACGCCCAATGCGCGGGACAGGAATTGACCGATGATGCGGCAGTGGCCGCACAGGCTGGCATAAAGGTGGTCACGGTGACCGGGGAAGAAGGAAATTTCAAGGTGACAGAACCCCATGACTTTTTGCGCGCCGAAGCGGCATTGCTTTCCCACCTGCCAGACATTCGCACGGGCACGGGGTTTGATGTCCATGCCTTTGGCGCGGGCAACAAGGTAACCTTGTGCGGCATCAAAATTGACCATGACAGGGGACTGGTTGGCCATTCGGACGCGGACGTTGCCTTGCACGCCATAACAGATGCAATTCTGGGGGCCATTGGCGCCGGGGATATCGGCCACCATTTCCCGCCCTCTGACCCGCAATGGAAAGGTGCCTCTTCTGATGTTTTCCTGAAACATGCGGCATCTTTGGTCACCGGCAAGGGCGGCACCATCGGACATATTGATGCCACCATTATTTGCGAGGCCCCGAAAATCGGCCCACATCGTGCGCAGATGGTCAAGTGCGTTGCTCATATTCTGGGTATCGATGCGTCCCGTGTCAGTATCAAGGCCACCACGACGGAGAAGCTTGGCTTTACCGGCCGTGGCGAGGGCATCGCGGCGCAAGCCATTGCAACGATAAGGCTCCCCTGACAATGCCCGGACTATTGACACAGATTGGTTTCTGGCTCGCCACATGGGGCGGATCAGGCCTTATGCGCCCTGCCCCCGGCACATGGGGATCGATCGCGGCCCTGCCCTGCGCCTGGCTTGTTCTTTGGGTGTCGCCTTTGGCCTTCCCCTTCGCCATCATACTGGTTTTTGGTGTCGGGTTATGGGCCAGTCATGTCTATATGGAAAGTTCCGGCACGCATGATCCGGGGGAAATTGTCATTGATGAAGTTGCCGGCCAGTGGATCGTCCTGCTTCCGCTGATGGGTTCCGCGTTCAATCTGCTGGACTGGTTTGTCGCCCTCGTCTTGTTCAGAATTTTTGATATCCTGAAACCATGGCCCGTCAGTTGGGCTGACCGTCAGGTATCGGGGCCCATGGGTGTCATGCTGGATGATGTGATCGCGGGTATCATGGGGGCCTTTGTCATGGCGGGGTATGTTTATGTTTTCAGATGAGTTGAAACAGGCGGCATCAAGCCTGATTGATACCATGCGACAGCGCGGTTTGATGATGGCGACGGCGGAATCCTGTACCGGCGGGCTGATCGCCGGATTAATCACTGAAATTGCCGGATCGTCAGACGTGTTTGATCGCGGATTTGTGACCTATTCGAACAACGCCAAGCATCAGATGCTGGGCGTGCCTGAAGCCATGCTTGAAACTTATGGCGCTGTCAGTGAACCTGTTGCCCATGCCATGGCCGAAGGGGCGCTGAAAAATTCCCGCGCGGATATCGCGATTGCCGTCACGGGCATTGCCGGGCCCGGCGGCGGCAGTGTGGATAAACCGGTCGGGCTGGTGCATATTGCCGTGGCACACCGCCACCACGATACCCTGCATCAAGCCTGCCGCTTTGGCGACATTGGCCGCGATCAGGTGCGCCTTGAAACAGTGAAAGCAGGATTGGTAATGCTGGAAGAAGTTGTCGCTTATCCGTAAAGCGCGTCAGCGCGTTTCTCGAACGCCTGAATCATATGGTGCACCGCTTCGGTGAACAGGCCCCCGACCAGCCGTTCGAACAGGCTGTTTTTAAACTCGAAATCGACCATAAAATCAATCGTGCAGCTACCGTCCTGATTGTCGATAAAGCGCCACTCGTTGGTCAGGTGTTTTAAGGGGCCTTTGATATAATCAACAGAAATGGCATCCGGTGCGTTCAGCGTTACCTTTGAGGTGAATTGTTCCCGGAACATCTTGAAGCCGATAATCAGGTCGGCATAGACAATATTTTCTTCCCGCTTCCAGATGCGCGCGCCCTGACACCAGGGCAGGAATTCGGGATATTTTGCCACATCCGCCACAACATCAAAGAGCTGCGCCTGACTGTAGGGCAGTGTACGTTTCTCGTTGTGTTTTGGCATACGTTCCCTGCACTCCTGCTACGAACGCTTGTTGGCCGACGCCAGTTGGGCTTCGCGTGCGGCCCGCATTTGGGCAAAGTCATCACCGGCGTGATAGGATGAGCGGGTTAGCGGCGACGCTGAGACCATCAAAAATCCCTTGCCCCGCGCCATCTGCTGATAGGCATCAAACTCATCCGGCGTCACAAAACGTGCAACGGGGGCATGACGTGGTGTTGGCTGCAAATACTGCCCGATCGTGAGAAAATCGATATCCGCCGAGCGCATATCGTCCATGACTTCATAAACCTCGCCCTTTTCTTCACCCAGACCAACCATAACGCCGGACTTGGTGAAAATGGACGGGTCCACCTGTTTCACACGATCCAGTAGCTTGAGGGAGTGATAGTAGCGCGCGCCCGGGCGGATGGTCGGATAAAGGCGCGGCACCGTTTCCATATTGTGATTGAACACATCCGGTTTGGCTTCGATCACGGCCTCAAGTGCCCCCGGCTTGTTGCGAAAATCAGGGGTGAGAATTTCAATTGTGGTATTTGGTGCCTTGTCGCGCAGCTCCCGAATAACCTTGACGAACTGGCTGGCACCGCCATCTTTCAGGTCATCCCGGTCAACCGACGTAATCACAATATGATTGAGACCAAGTTCACCGGCGGCTTCGGCCACGTGGGCGGGTTCGCTCGGGTCAACAGGGTTGCCAAGGCCGGTCTTGATATTGCAAAAGGCGCAGGCACGGGTACAGGTATCCCCCAGAATCATCACGGTTGCGTGCTTCTGGCTCCAGCATTCGCCGATATTCGGGCAAGCCGCTTCTTCACATACTGTGTTCAGCTTCAGATCCCGCATCAGTTTGCGCGTTTTCTGATATTCCTTCGAAACCGGGGCCTTCACCCTGATCCAGTCGGGCTTGCGCTGAATGGGCGTTCCGTCGCTGCGAAGGTTTACAATCTTGGTCATAACCTGATCTCTCAAGAATTAGGCTCAGCTGTTAGCGCTTAAAAATGGATCACACGCCCATATGCGTCAAGCACAGACTCGTGCATCATCTCGGATAATGTCGGATGCGGGAACACAGTATGCATCAGTTCAGCTTCTGTTGTCTCCAGCGTGCGGGCAATCGTATATCCCTGAATCAGCTCTGTCACTTCCGCCCCGATCATATGTGCGCCCAGCAACTCGCCGGTTTTTGCATCGAATATGGTTTTGACCATGCCTTCAGGCTCGCCCAAAGCAATCGCCTTGCCGTTGCCGACAAAGGGAAAGCGTCCGACTTTCAGCTCGTAACCCTTATCCTTTGCCGCTTTTTCAGTCATGCCAACGCTTGCGACTTGTGGCCGACAATAGGTGCAGCCAGGAATATTGCCCTTGTCGATCGGGTGCAGGTCTTTCAAACCAGCAATCTTTTCAACACAAATCACCCCTTCGTGGCTGGCCTTATGTGCAAGCCAGGGCGCCCCGGTCAGGTCCCCAATGGCATAAACGCCCTTGGCAGATGTTGCTCCCCATTCGTCGGCTACAACATGACCCTTCTCCACCTTGATACCGGCGTCTTCCAGACCCAAACCTTCAACGTTACCCGTGATGCCAATGGCCAGAATAACCCGATCTACAGTGATATCCTGCTTTTTGCCATCCTTGCCCTCAATGGTGCAGGTCACGTTATCCTTGCCCTTTTTCAGCTCTGTCACGGAAGCGGAGGTCAGCATTTTCATGCCCTGTTTTTTGAATGATTTTGCCGCAAAGTCTGAAATTTCCTGATCTTCCACAGGCAGGACGCGATCCATCATCTCAACAACAGTAACATCGGCCCCCATATCATTATAAAAGCTCGCAAATTCGATCCCGATCGCACCGGAGCCGATCACCAGCAGGGATTTAGGCATCGTCTCCGGAGTCATGGCGTGTTTATAGGTCCAGACCAGTTTGCCATCCGCCTTCATATGCGGCAGCTCGCGTGCCCGGGCACCCGTCGCCAGAATAATGTGCTTTGCCGTCACATCGGCGACCTTTTTATTGTCTTTACCGACGGTCAGTTTTCCGGGCCCGGCGAGCTTGCCTTCGCCTTCAATCACCGTGACCTTGTTCTTTTTCATCAACCCGCCGATGCCGCGGCTCAGCTGCCCGGCCACTGTCCGGCTGCGTTTGACAACCTTTTCAATGTCGAAGCTGATATTGTCGGCGCTCAGGCCATAGGCATCAAGATTTTGAAGCTGATGATAAATTTCTGACGACCGCAACAGCGCCTTGGTTGGAATACAGCCCCAGTTCAGACAAATGCCGCCCAGATGTTCCCGTTCAATGACAGCCGTTTTCAATCCCAGCTGAGCCGCGCGAATGGCCGCAACATATCCGCCCGGGCCACCACCCACGACAACAACATCAAAATTCTGAGTGGTCATAATCCGTTCTTTCCTTGTATTCCAATTCCAGCAATCACCTTCATCTCCACATTAGATCAGCATGGAAATCGGATTTTCAACCAGCTTCTTAAACTCGGAGATCAGCCTGGCACCAACGGCACCGTCAATCGCCCGGTGGTCACAAGACAATGTGGCAGTCATGATGGTCGCAACCGTCAGTTCACCATCTTTCACAACAGCGCGCTGTTCGCCCGCACCCACCGCCAGGATAGCTGCCTGAGGCGGATTGATCACGGCATCGAAATGCTTGATGCCGAACATGCCAAGGTTTGACAGGGAAACCGTGCCGCCCTGATATTCAGATGGTTGCAGCTTGCCAGACTTTGCCTTCTCGGCCAGCTCTTTCATTTCAGCTGAAATGGTTGCCAGCCCCTTGGTCTCTGCCCCGCGGATCACCGGTGTAATCAGGCCACCGTCAATGGCGACCGCAACAGAAACATCTGCCCGCGAGAAGTGATACATTTTGTCACCGGCATATTGCACATTTCCTTCAGGCACATGCTTCAAGGCAACGCCCAAAGCCCTGATCATAAAGTCATTTACGCTCAGTTTTTCATCCTGTGCGGCATTCAGTTCCTTGCGAACAGCCAACAGGGAATCAATTTCAATATCCACCGTCAGATAAAAATGCGGCACCGTCTGCTTTGATTGGGTCAGGCGCTGGGCAATGATTTTCCGCATGGCAGACAGCTTGACCTCTTCAAACGGCACATCAGCCGGTGGGTCCATAATGACAGACGCGGCCGGGGCCGACGCAGCAGAAGTACGGGCGGGGCCAATAACGCCGGGCTCTACCCCTTCCAGATCCTTTTTGACAATACGACCGCCGGGGCCCGAGCCTTTAACACCATCCAGATTAATCCCGGCCTGACGTGCAAGACGTTTGGCCAATGGCGAAGCCACAACCCGCGCGCCATGATCCGATCCATTGGATGCAGCAGGCTTTGACTGGTCCGCCTTTTCAGCCGGGGCGGTCTCTGGTTTCGATGCAGCCGAAGTTTCTTCTTTCACTTCAGGTTTAATGGCAGAAGTTTTTGGCTTTTCGCTTTTTTTGGCGTCTTCAGTGGCACCTTTCAGGGAAGAGGCATCCTCGTCATCTTCAAGCAACAGCGCAATCAGGGTGCCGACCGCGACATCTTCTGTGCCTGGTGCCACAACCAGACGACCAACCCGACCATCTTCGGCGGCTTCCACTTCCATTGTGGCCTTGTCCGTTTCAATTTCGGCAATCAGATCACCTGAAGAAATTTCATCGCCTTCCGCGACAAGCCATTTGGACAAGGTCCCCTTTTCCATCGTCGGGGACAGCGCCGGCATAAGTATCTCAATTGTCATTTCGTTAATTTCCCATCAAACTGTTTCGTTCTTGTAACATACCGCCTCTGCGGCCTTAATAATCGAATCTGTATTTATCAGCGCCAATTTCTCAAGATTGGCAGCATATGGCAAGGGCACATCTGCATTTGCCACGCGCGTAACCGGGGCGTCCAGATAATCAAAGGCCTCTTCCATCAATCGTGATGAAATTTCGGCAGAAATCCCGCAGGTTGCCCAGCCCTCTTCAGCGACCACCACGCGATTGGTCTTTTTAACCGATTCAATAACAGTTTCCATATCTAGCGGGCGCAAGGTCCGCATATCAATGACTTCAGCGCTAATACCCGATTCAGCCAGTTTTTCAGCTGCCTCAAGCGCCAACCCTACCGCGATGGAATAGGTAACGATGGTGACGTCGCTTCCTTCCCTTACAACCTTCGCCTTGCCAATGGGCACAATATGATCATCAACATCCGGCACGTCAAAAGAGCGGCCATATAACAGTTCATTTTCAAGAAAAATCACCGGTGACCCGGAACGGATGGCCGATTTCAGCAGGCCCTTGGCATCGGCTGCTGAATAGGGTGACACGACCTTCAATCCCGGTACATGGGCATACCAGCTGCCATAATTCTGGCTATGCTGGGCCCCCACGCGGGAGGCAGCACCATTGGGCCCACGAAATACAATCGGGCACGTGATCTGACCACCCGACATATAATAGGTTTTGGCCGCCGAATTAATGATCTGATCAATGGCCTGCATGGCAAAATTGAAGGTCATAAATTCAACAATCGGCTTTAAACCGGCCATTGCAGCCCCAACACCCAGCCCGGCAAAGCCCTGCTCTGTGATCGGTGTATCGACAACCCGTTTGCCACCAAATTCATCCAGCAGGCCCTGACTAACCTTGTAGGCCCCCTGATATTCGGCAACTTCCTCCCCCATCAGAAACACATCCGGATCGCGCCGCATTTCCTCGGCCATGGCATCCCGCAAGGCTTCCCGCACAGTTATCTTTTTCATGCTGACATCAGATGGCAGGTCGGACTCCGGTTCCGGCGTCTTTGCAGAAGCAGCAGGGGCGGCATCAGGCCTACTTTTGGCCGCCTGTTCTTCAGGTTCGGGTGTCACCTCTTCAGCCCGGGGGGGCGCTTTGGGGGTATTTTTGATATCCCCTTCGTCCTCACCATCTTCCAGAATGATAGCCAGGACAGTGTTCACGGAAACATTCTCTGTGCCGTCTGCGACCAGAATTTTCCCCACCCGACCTTCATAATCGCTCTCGATTTCCATCGTGGCCTTGTCGGTTTCAATTTCAGCCAGAATGTCACCTGACTTGACTTCGTCGCCTTCCTTCACTTTCCAGGACGAAAGGTTACCTTCGGTCATGGTTGGAGACAGGGCGGGCATTAAAATTTCAGCGGGCATTCATTTCTTCCTAACATCATGATCCCGGCCAACCGGGAACGCATACGCAACCCTTATCGGGCGCAAACCCTGGGCGACGCTCAGGGCGTGACCTCGGTATAAAGTTCTGCAGGATCCGGTTCGGGGCTCGACTGGGCATAATCCGCAGCGTCGGCAACAACACTCTTGATTTCCTTGTCGATGGACTTCATCTCGTCTTCAGTCAGAATTTTTTCTTCCAGCATGCGCCTGCGCACCTGATCAATAGGATCATGCTCGGCACGCATTTTCTGAACTTCTTCCTTTGAACGATATTTCGCGGGATCAGACATGGAATGACCCCGATACCGATAGGTTTTCATTTCCAGCAGAATAGGTCCCTTGCCTGCACGACACCAGTCAACGGCTTCCTCCGCCGCCGCCTTAACCGCAAGTATGTTCATGCCATCAACCTGGCGTCCGGGAATTTTGAAGCTTTCCCCTCTTCTGAACAGCTCTGCCTCGGCAGAAGCACGGTTAACGGATGTCCCCATGGCGTACTGGTTGTTTTCAATCACGAATATCACAGGCAGTTTCCAAAGCTCTGCCATATTGAAGGATTCATAGACCTGCCCCTGATTGGCAGCGCCGTCTCCGAAATAAGTCACGGTGACGTTGTCTGTTTCCCGATATTTCTGGGCAAAGGCCAAGCCCGCCCCGATTGGCACCTGCGCACCGACAATCCCATGTCCGCCATAAAAACCATGCTCCTTGCTGAACATATGCATGGATCCGCCCTTGCCTTTAGAAATGCCGCCCGCGCGACCGGTCAGTTCAGACATCACGGCTTTGGGGTCAATGCCGCAGGCAATCATGTGAGCATGATCACGATATCCGGTAATAATATTATCACCCTTTTTCAATGCAGACTGGATGCCTGTTACGACAGCTTCCTGACCGATATACAAATGGCAGAAGCCGCCAATCAGTCCCATGCCGTACATTTGTCCGGCTTTCTCTTCAAAACGCCGCATCAGCAGCATTGTTCGGTAATATTCAACCAGATCTTCCGGTCGTGCAGAATATTCTTCCTGCCTTGTAACAGCCTTGGGCCGCCTTGCCGGTGTTCTTTTCGTTGCTTTCGCAGGGGCAGATTTATTGGAACTTGCCATACAGCTGATGCTTTCGCTTTAAAATAATACTTTGAGACGTTAAACGGATAATCCGGACACAGCAAACTGAACCATCAACCATCATGGCAGGTAAATGTTGCCGTTTCGTTTAAGTTTAACGCGTTATTTAATAATTTTTAGAGCAAAAGTCATTGAAATTCCACAACATTTTATATATTAACCGAATTTTGATTAATATGGCAATGCCACGATATCCAAAAGCTGAACAATGTCAATTACTTGGGAAGGAGCCATCGTCGGCAGGCGGATCCAGAATGATAATTTCATCGGGATGCGTAAAGCCCAGCACCTCACGTGTTCGCTCTGCCAGCAGATCGGGGTCCAGATTGTCCGGCCGCAACAAGGCGACCTTGCGTTCCAGACGCTGCTTTTCCTCGTGCAACAGGGAAGCACGCTGTTCGAGCTTTATAATGTCGCTGGATAATTGCCTGTTGGCCCGAAGGCCATGATTGCCTTCAAGAGCATGATAACCAAAATAACCCAGAATGCCGATCATAATAATCGGTATCGTGATGTTTTTGGCCCGTGAATTCAGTTGTGAAATTATCATCATGGAAGCTAGCGAATCACACTCGAGTCCCGACGTCAATACAAAAGCGACTCGGCGGATTCACAAGGATTCAGGGCGTCTATATATAGATAAGGCATCGAGGGGACATTCAATATGTTGAATGCCCCAAGCGTAATTTATTTCAGGATCTGACGACCGGCATAAACAGCGGCTGTCCCCAGACCTTCTTCGATGCGGATCAGCTGATTGTATTTTGCCAGCCGATCGGACCGGGCCAGCGAACCGGTTTTAATCTGTCCGCAGTTGGTGGCTACCGCCAGATCGGCAATGGTCGTATCCTCCGTCTCGCCCGAGCGATGCGACATGACCGATGTATATCCGGCACGGTGCGCCATATTGACGGCGGCCAGTGTTTCGGACAAGGTGCCGATCTGGTTGACCTTGACAAGGATCGAATTTGCAACTCCCTTTGCGATACCGTCAGACAGGCGCGCCGGATTTGTGACAAACAGATCATCGCCCACCAGTTGTACCTTGTCACCGATAGCACGGGTCAGTTCTGCCCAGCCATCCCAGTCATCTTCGGCCATGCCATCTTCGATCGAGATAATCGGGAAACGCCCGACCAGATCCTTGTAATAGGCAACCATCTGGGCAGGGTCCAGGGTCTTGCCCTCACCCTTCAGGACATACGTTCCGTCCTTGTAAAATTCAGTCGAGGCTGAATCAAGGGCCAGCATCACATCATCGCCGGGCTTGTAACCGGCTTTCTCAATGGCTTTCATGATGAAACCCAGCGCATCGTCCGTGCCGGCAAGGTTTGGTGCAAAACCACCCTCGTCCCCAACGTTGGTATTGTGGCCAGCTTCGGACAATTGCTTTTTCAATGTATGAAAAATTTCAGACCCCATCCTGACGGCATCAGCCACACTGTCAGCTGACACAGGCATGATCATGAATTCCTGCACATCAATCGGATTATCCGCATGTTCCCCGCCATTGATGATATTCATCATGGGGACAGGCAGAATATGGGCAGAAGGACCGCCGACATAACGATATAATGGCAACCCTGATTCTTCGGCAGCAGCCTTGGCAACCGCCAGGCTCACGCCCAGAATGGCATTGGCGCCCAAACGTGACTTGTTGTCTGTGCCGTCCAGCTCGATCATGATCTGGTCAATCGCCAGCTGATCTTCGGCGTCCAGACCCGAAAGAGCATCAAACAGTTCGCCGTTGACAGCATCAACAGCCTTGCGCACGCCCTTGCCCATATAGCGCTTGCCACCGTCACGCAGCTCTACAGCCTCGTGAGCCCCCGTCGACGCGCCTGAAGGCACCCCGGCGCGCCCAAAGGCACCTGTTTCCAGAATTACATCCACCTCAACAGTTGGATTGCCACGGCTATCCAGTATTTCACGGGCGGTAATATCAACAATAGCTGTCATGATCGTCCAAGTCCTTCTTTATCGGTCAGGATTAGTAATTTATACGAGTCTGGATTGTTTGATCGCTGCCTCAATGAAAGACGCAAACAAGGGATGCGGATCAAACGGCTTTGACTTGAGCTCGGGATGAAACTGAACGCCAATATACCAGGGATGATCCGGAATCTCGACAATCTCGGGTAACCGGCCATCCGGTGACAGGCCAGCAAATTTCAAGCCGCCCGCTTCCAGTTTTTCGCGATAGTTGATGTTTACTTCGAAACGGTGGCGATGGCGTTCTGAAATATCCTGCTGCCCGTAGATATCGTGTACCTTGGTGCCTTCCAGCAAATGGGCCGCATAGGCACCCAGCCGCATAGTGCCGCCAAGATCATCCTTTTCGCTACGGTGAACAGTGGTGTTGCCTTGCTGCCATTCGGTGAGCAGTCCAATAACAGCCTCGTCACAGGGGCCGAATTCTGTTGAACTTGCACCCGTGATACCTGCCAGATTGCGCGCTGCTTCAAGCACTGCCATCTGCATACCAAAGCAAATGCCAAAATAGGGTACATTTCGTTCACGGGCAAACCGGGCCGCTGCAATCTTGCCTTCTGCGCCGCGCTCGCCAAAACCGCCAGGCACCAGAATGCCGTGTACATTTTCAAGATGTGCCACAACATCTTCTGATTCAAATATTTCGGACTGGAACCAGGCTACATTGACTTTGACATTATTGGCGATGCCACCATGGGTCAGGGCTTCCATGAGAGACTTGTAGGCGTCTTTCATGCCCGTATACTTGCCAACCACAGCGATAGTGACTTCACCCTCGGGGCTGTCAACACGCCGCATAATCTCCAGCCAGCGAGACAGATCAGGCTGATCATTTTGCCCCGGCAAACCAAATGTTTCCAGCACAGCCCGATCCAGTCCATGCTGATGATAATTCAGGGGCACTTCATAAATGCTGCGTGCATCAAGCGCCTGAATAACCGCAGAATGCCGAACATTACAGAACAGCCCTATTTTCTTCCGGTCAGATTCCGGTATTTCACGCTCGCTCCGGCAGACCAGAACATCAGGCTGAATGCCAATGCTGCGTAATTCCTTGACCGAATGTTGTGTCGGCTTGGTCTTCAATTCATCGGCTGCGGCGATATAGGGCACAAGCGTCAGATGAATATAGGCGACCTGATCAGGTGCCAGATCATTCCCCAACTGACGGATCGCCTCCATAAACGGCAGACTTTCGATATCGCCGATCGTGCCACCGATTTCACAGAGAATAAAATCATTGTCATCCGTGTCTTTAAGCACGAATTCCTTGATGGCGTCGGTAACGTGAGGAATAACCTGAACGGTCCCGCCCAGATAGGCCCCCCGACGCTCACGGGTGAGAATATCCTGATAAATTCTGCCTGACGTTACATTATCGCTCTGGCGTGACGGAACGCCTGTAAAGCGTTCATAATGCCCCAGATCAAGATCCGTTTCTGCCCCGTCATCGGTGACGTATACTTCACCATGCTGATAGGGGCTCATGGTGCCTGGATCAACATTCAGATAAGGATCAAGCTTCCGAAGGCGGACCTTGTACCCCCGAGCCTGAAGTAGTGCACCCAATGCCGCTGAAAGCAGCCCTTTTCCAAGAGAGGAGACCACGCCTCCGGTAATAAATATAAAGCGCGTCATAGTCCGCCAGAATTAAATGTCAGAACGCAAGAAGATACGGAAGAAAGACTGAAACAGAACAGTTTAATCGATTCAATCTGGTCTTCATTCACCATCTTCACCTAAAATATAATGCCCCGGGCCCTACTGATCAGAGAAAGGTACTTCAGGTGTTGTTGGCAATTCAGCCGGCGCTTCCGTCTGGGTGCCAGGGGCGGCATTCTCCATAATGGAACGACCACGTGAACCCGAATTGGCCAGAATTGTCAGCACCAGACTGGTGACAAAAAAGCAAGCCGCCAGAATAGCCGTTGCCCGGGTTAAAAGATTGGCTGCCCCCCTGCCCGACATCATGCCGCCCGGGCCGCCGCCAATGCCAAGGGCCCCCCCCTCGGACCGCTGCAACAGCACAGTGGTCACCAGCGCGATGGCCAGTATCAAATGAATAACAAGTATGACTTCCTGCATCGTCCTGCTTTCCTGATCAGGACCAGAGCTTGACAAGCCCGGGCCCAATCTTTTCTCAATGAATATAATCAGCGGGACATATCATCCCTTTGATTGCTTTGCGACTGTTATACCAAACTTGCCACACAAGGCTAGGGGCAAGTTGTAACAAGGCGTAATTTTACCGCCAGGAACAGGATAAAATCAGAATGCCTGGATAATTCCGATAAAATCATCTGCTTTCAGGCTGGCGCCGCCCACGAGGGCACCGTTCACATTCGGCACGTTCATCAACTCTGCCGCATTACCGGGCTTGACCGAACCACCATACAGAATTCTTACGCTGGCACCCTTGCTGCCAAAGCGCTCAACCAGCTGCTCCCTGATCGCACCATGTACTTCAGCAACTTCATCAATAGTGGGTGTGCGGCCGGTGCCGATCGCCCACACCGGTTCATAGGCAACGACAATATTATCGGGCGTTGCCGATGATGGGATGGAATTGCCAAGTTGCATATGGACAACATCAAGAGTCTCACCGCGATCCCGTTCTCCTTCGGTCTCGCCAACACATATGATCGGCGTCAAATCCTGATCAATGACGGCCGCGGCCTTGGCATTAATGTCAGCATTGGCCTCACCATGGTCCTGACGGCGCTCGGAATGGCCCACAATCACATATGCGCCTCCGGCGTCCCTTATCATCTGCGCGCTGATGTCGCCTGTGTGGGCACCCGAAACAGCTGGATGGCAATCCTGCCCGCCGATCTGAACCGGAGTCTGTTTGGCCTGTTCTGCCGCGGCCATAATCAATGTCGCGGGCGGGCAGACCAAAACATCGCAATTCATTGATGAACCACTTGCAAATGCAGCAAGTTTTTGAATTTCGGCAAGGCTGGATTTCAATCCGTTCATTTTCCAGTTGCCTGCAGCCAATGGCCGGGGAAGATTGTTCGTGCTCATTTGAAAATCCCTTTTTAGTGTCGCGCTCTATTTATTGGGGGTTTATCATTGAGGCGCAAGCAAAGATAGCTTAATAGTCACATGTAATATAACTGGCCAACGGGAAAATATACTCATGCTGAACGCTATGCGCAGGAGCGTCTCCTCCATATTTGTTATGGTTCTTATGGGCTTGCTGATCGCAAGCTTTGCTATATGGGGGATTGGCGACATTTTCCGCCAGTCGGCTGGATCTGGTGTAGCCGAGGTCGGGGACAAGGAAATTTCGCCTCAGGAATATGCCCGTGACTTCCAGTCAGAAGTTCGTCGGCTTCAACGCCGGCTTGGCGGGGAATTCACTGCTGAACAGGCTATCAGCCTTGGACTTGGGCAACAGGTGTTGCAAAATCTGGTCTTGCGGGAGACATTTGGACAGGCTGCTGAACGCCTTGGTCTGTATGCGCCGGATGAACGGGTCAGAGACGAAATCCGCAGCAGTGATGTCTTTAAAAACAGTCTGGGCGAGTTTGATCAGCAGACTTATGAGATGATGCTCTCGTCTGCCAATATGTCACCGGGTCAATTCGAGGAAAATGCCCGGCGCGATATTTCACGCGCAGATCTGATGCAGAGTCTTTTGGCTTCGGTCACCGTTCCCGACATGTTGGCGAAAACACTTTACATTTACCGGAACGAACAGCGCGTTACCCGGATGCTGACCGTTCCCGCCTCGACAATCAAGGATATCGCCGTGCCGGACGAAGAAATGATTCGCGACTATCATCAGGATAATGCCCGGCTGTTCATGGCCCCTGAGTATCGTCAATTGTCATATGTATATATTTCTCCAGATGATGTTACGACCGGTGCCATGCTGAGCGATGAAGAGCTGAAGGCATTGTATAACGAGCGGGCGGAGGATCTGGGCGAGCCGGAAAAGCGGATGGTTCAACAGATCGTTCTTTCATCAGAAGAAGAAGCCAGAAAATGGCATGATAAAATTACAGCAGGCACGAGCTTTGAAGCGGTTGCGAAGGAAGCCGTTGATTTTACCCCTGAAGACACACGCCTGGGCAACCTGACGAAACGGGACCTGACGGCGGATATAAATGCGACAGCTGCCGCCAGGGTATTCGCGCTGAAGCAAGGCGAAGTATCGGAACCGGTTGAAAGCATGTTCGGGTGGAATATCTTCAAGGTGGCCGCCATAACACCCGGTCGGGAAATGCCGTTTGAAGAAGCAAAGTCCAGACTGGCGGAGGAAATCCGTCATCAGCGGGCAATTGATGATGTCATTGCGATGGCCGACAAGTTTGATACAGCACTGGCTGGCGGCGCCAGTCTTGCCGACGCAAGTGCCGAGATGAATTTAACACTTCATCATGTGGTTTCGGTTGATCGTGGCGGGAATGCCCCGGACGGCACACCGGCTGACCTGCCGACAATTGATGATTTTCTCACGACGGCCTTTGCTGAAGAAATCAATTCCTCACCGATTTTGTACGATACCCCTGAAGGGGGTTATTACGCTGTAACTGTCGAGAATATCATGCCCCCTGTTTTGCGGCCGCTTGAAGACGTGCGTGAAACCGTATTACAGAATCTGAATGCGAACCTTCGTGACGAAGAAGCAAAAAGGCGGGCGCAGGAAATAGCGGATAAGGTGAAATCCGGCGCAGACCTTGAGAGCCTGAAGTCCCTGGCCGGGGGCGAACTTCAGGAGAATGTTAAAATTGGTCGGGAGGACGATTCGAGCAGAGGACTTTCACCAGCCGTTCGCGACGCTGTCTTCAGTCTGGAACCCGATTCAGCGGCATATAGCGCCGCGGCGAATCAGGATGGTTACGTGGTTTTTAAACTGACCAGGGTTATTTCCGGGGAAACTGATATGAATGAAGAAGCTGTTCGGGAAACCAGACAGAAGGTCAGTGGGGAATTTGCCAATGATATTCTTGTCGAGTATCAGAATTTACTGCATCGGGAATATGGCTTCTCTATCAACCGTGAGGTCATGAATCAGGTGAACGCCCAGATTTCCGGCCAGACCCCGTAATAACCAGACCTCGTAACAAATTGTGCACGATCAGACGATGAAGCCCTGGCATGACCATATTTCCTGACTTTGAAGCTTTTCGTGCACAATATGAAGCGGGCAACCCTCAGGTTGTCTGGACTACACTGGTCGGGGATCTGGAAACGCCGGTTTCAGCTTATTTAAAGCTTTCCAGCGGACGGCGAAACAGTTTTCTGCTGGAATCGGTGGAAGGCGGGGCTGTGCGGGGGCGCTATTCCTTTATCGGGCTTAACCCCGACCTGATCTGGCGTTGCCGGGATAACAAGGCCGAGATTAACAGCGAGGCGCTTGCCCGGACAGATGATCCGTCAGCCTTCCTTCCCTGTGCTGACAAGCCGCTCGAATCCTTGCGTAAGCTGCTGCAGGAATCCCTGATTGACCTGCCGCCCGATTTACCGCCTATGGCCGCCGGCATGGTTGGGTATATGGGCTATGACATGGTGCGGCTGATGGAAGAGCTTCCGGCACCTAATCCCCAGGTCATTGATGCGCCTGACGGTATGTTCGTGCGTCCCACTGCCATGGCGGTCTTTGATTCGGTCAAGGACATGATCACAGTCATTGCGCCTGTACGCCCAGCAGCAGGCCTTTCGGCAAATGCAGCATATCTTCAGGTGGAAGAACGATTGAATGAAATCGTGGTGGATCTGGATCAACCCTTACCACGCGGACAGGATCTGGATAGCAACATCCCTGTGATGGAAGAGCCGGTCTCAAACACAAGCGCCGCCGAATATTCAAGGATGGTCGCACGGGCCAAAGACTATATTGCCGCAGGCGATATTTTTCAGGTTGTGCTGTCCCAACGTTTTTCTGCGCCCTTTACCCTGCCGCCGTTCGCATTGTATCGAGCCTTGCGGCGAACGAATCCCTCTCCTTTTTTGTTTTTTCTGGATTTTGATGATTTTGCCGTTATTGGGTCCAGCCCGGAAATTCTTGTACGCCTGCGAGAGGGTGAAGTTTCGATTCGGCCCATTGCGGGCACCAGACGACGGGGAATTGACGCCGCCGAAGACAAATTACTTTCCGAAGACCTGCTGGCCGATCCGAAGGAGCTGGCAGAACATCTTATGCTGCTTGACCTTGGACGCAATGATGTCGGGCGTGTCGCCAGGGTCGGCACCGTCAAGGTCACAGAGCGGATGATCATCGAGCTTTATTCGCATGTTATGCATATCGTTTCGCACGTTGTCGGGGAAATCAATCCGGAGAATGATGCCATTGATGCACTTTCTGCGGGTTTTCCTGCAGGAACCGTCAGCGGTGCCCCTAAAGTGCGCGCCATGGAAATCATTGACGAACTGGAATCAGAAAAGCGCGGCATTTATGCGGGAGCAGTTGGCTATTTTTCTGCTGCAGGCAGTATGGATACCTGTATTGCCCTGCGCACCGCCATTGTAAAAGACGGGCGGATGTATGTTCAGGCCGGGGCGGGCATAGTCGCGGATAGCGTGCCCGAATCTGAATATGAGGAATGCAGGGCGAAATCACGGGCCCTTTTTCGTGCAGCACAGGAAGCAGTTCATTATGCAAGCCGGGCCGCACGCGGACAATAAGGCGCCCCGCCCTGCCCCTATTGCAGGGCCGACGGGTCCCTGCCCGTTTCATGATTTTTGCGTGCCAGTTTCACCGCAGGAACACTGCGTTCCCTGACAATGGCAGACAGGGGCACAAGCGTCATGCCTTTGCCGGATAAAGTAGCTATCCAAAGCTCGAGGTTTTCCAGTGTCACGTCATGCGGATGGCCGATTGCAACTACACTGCCATGTTTGGCAGCGATCGCTTCAATTTTTTCCAGCTGACGACGTATGGCCTTGTCGGTGCGCACATTATCGATAAAAATGTCTCGCTCGACGAACGGCAATTCAATGGCTTCGGCAACCTTGCGTCCTACTGTTGCTTCCGTGGTGCGCGAATCCAGAAACAGGAGCCCGCGCGCCTTCAACTCCCCCAGAACAGCGGCCATGACGGGTTCATGGGTCGTAAACTCGCTGCCCATGTGATTGTTTATGCCAACGTACCCTTCAAAGCGTGTCAGATTCCAGTCAAGGTTACGCAGCAGTTCCACCTTCGGCAGTTCTACTTTCAACACGCTGGGGCCAGGGTCTTGTCGGGTGCTTGTCGGTTGCATGGGCATGTGAACGAGCAATTCATGCCCGGCCTTGCGCGCCATACCCGTCAGTTTCTCCACGTTCCGGGCATAGGGCAGAAAAGCCAGCGTTACATTCGGGTCCAGTTTTATAGCCCGACGGGCACCATGAAGGTCTGGCCCAACATCATCGATAACGATAGCAATCCTTGGGCCGGATGTGGCGGGCGCTAATACCGCATACTTGATCCACGCTTCCTGTTCGGCAGGCGCGGTGACTTCGGGCTCAGGTAAAGGCAAGGGCTGTGTGTGGTCTGTTTGGGGCACCACAACATCTGCAATTTCGACCTGTTTTTCCATATGCCGAGGCGGAAGGTCCAGCGGAATGACAGAGTTTTCCGCCCGGATCGAACGTTCATCATTGTCACTTAACAAAAGAATCGTCCCAAAAAACGCAACGATAACGACGGCACCATACATAGCCGCCAATACACGTGTTTTTGTCAGCCAGAGCGGGCCATCAGTCAGACGATCAGTTTCCGGGGCCTGCGGGTGCTTCTCAGCCGCTACCGCATCTGATGGCTTTATGGGCTTGTCCGGGCCGAAAGCCCGCTTTCGAATATTTCGGGACACTATTGTACAATCTCTGTCTGATCACGGTTGACCGGTATTAATCTCTACAGGCCAGCGTGATGGTTCGCAAGCCTCCCCGGAATATAAAAGTATTTCAGCAAAAACTGGTTAAGTTTGTGCTACCCGTTTGCACATTGATACGTTTAGAATGGGTGGGTCTTTATCCGCTGTCCAAAATAGTATACTCGTATCTCTGGACCGTAAACATGGAGCATTAGGACCCCGATGTTTCTGCTTGTCGATAATTATGACAGCTTTACCTATAATCTCTTTCATTACCTTGGAGAACTGGGGATTGATGTAGAGGTTGTGCGCAACGACAAAATAACAGTAGATCAGGTTATCAACCTGGCGCCTGAAGGTATTGTGCTGTCACCCGGCCCCCGAACACCGGATGAGGCAGGTATATGCCTGGAACTGGTCGAACGAACCGCCGGTCAGATACCGCTTCTTGGTGTCTGTCTGGGGCATCAGACCATCGGCCAGCTGTTCGGGGGCAAGGTTGTTCGGGCCCCAACGCTGATGCATGGCAAGGTCAGTCGCATATTTCATCGTGCGCGAGGCGTTTTCGCCGGTCTTCCAAATGGTTTTCGTGCCACACGATATCATTCACTGATTGTCGAGCGGACAAGCCTGCCTGACCGCCTTTCAGTTACAGCAGAAACCGAAGACGGCATTATCATGGGGTTGCAGCACGATATTCATAACGTCCACGGTGTCCAGTTTCACCCCGAAAGCATTGAGTCAGAGTTTGGGCACAAGATACTGGAAAACTTTATAAAATTGGCGCGGGCAGAACAGAAAGAACCATGCAAGGTATGAAACAACTGATTGGGGAAGTTGCGCAGGGCAAGGCGTTGTCGGTAGAACAGGCACGCCATGCATTTAATATCATGATGTCTGGCGAGGCAACACCGGCACAAATGGGCGGCTTTTTAATGGCGCTTCGCGTGCGTGGTGAAACAGTCGATGAGATTACAGGTGGCGCACAGGTGATGCGTGAAAAAGCGCTTGGCATCAAGGCCCCGCCCGGCTCTGTTGATACATGTGGCACCGGGGGGGATGCTTCAGGCACATATAACGTCTCTACGGCAGCGGCCATCATACTGGCAGCAGCAGGTGTTCCCATCGCCAAGCATGGTAACAGGGCCATGTCATCCAAATCCGGCTCTGCGGATGTTCTGGCGGCTTTGGGGGTGAATATTGAAGCAAACCATCAAAATATTGAACATTGCCTGAATGATGTTGGCATTGCCTTTATGCTGGCCCCAAAGCATCACAGCGCCATGCGCCACGTGGGGCCCGCGCGTGCCGAGCTTGGCACCAGAACCATTTTCAATCTGCTGGGGCCCTTGGCCAATCCGGCAGGTGCTACCCGTCAGGTTATTGGTGTTTTTGACCGCAAATGGATTGTCCCGATGGCCAGGGTTCTGGGCAAGCTGGGATCGGAACATGTCTGGGTGGTCCACGGGGCAGACGGGCTGGACGAAATAACCACAACCGATGTCACGTATGTTGCTGAACTGAAAGACGGCACGGTGCGCGAATTTGAAGTCTGCCCGGAAGACGCCGGTTTACCGCGGGCAAGTCCAGCCGACTTGAAAGGTGGCGATGCAGAATATAACGCTGCGGCCCTGCGTGATGTTATGGCGGGAAAATCGTCAGCCTACCGCGATATCGCACTGTTGAACGCTGCTGCGGGTCTTGTCGTCGCCGGAAAAACGGATACCCTGAGCGATGGGGTGGCGATGGCGGCACACACAATTGATAGCGGTGATGCCCGGGCCACGCTGGATCGCTGGATTACCCAATCACATGTAGAAGTCAATCATGACTGATGTTTTGACCCGTATTTGTAATGACAAGCGTGACCACGTTAACACCTGCAAGGACGCCACGCCCCTGTCAGCTGTTGAGGCTGAGGCGCGCAGCGCCTCTCGTCCGCGGGGCTTCCTGAAGGCCCTTCAGACGGCGCGCGGGCAAGGGCGCAATGGCCTGATATGTGAAATCAAAAAAGCCAGTCCGAGCAAGGGTCTGATCCGCGCTGATTTTGATCCGCCCGCTTTGGCCAAAGCTTATGCCGAAGGCGGGGCAACGTGTCTTTCAGTGCTTACCGACAAGCCCTATTTTCAGGGGGACGACAGTTATCTTGTTGCAGCGCGCGCCGCGGTAGACCTGCCGGTTCTGCGGAAGGACTTCATGATTGATCCTTATCAGGTGCCAGAAGCCCGCGCGCTGGGCGCTGATTGTATTCTGCTGATTATGGCTGCCCTCTCGGATCAACAGGCCAGTGAGCTTGAAGCAATCGCTTTTGAATGGGGTATGGATGTTCTTGTCGAAGTTCATGACCGGACAGAGCTGGAGCGTGCGCTGCTCCTTCAAAGCAGATTGATTGGCATAAATAACAGAAATCTCAAAACACTGGACGTTGATCTTCAGACAACGGTTGAACTGGCATCTCATGTCCCTGACGATTATTTGCTGGTCGGTGAAAGTGGTATTTACAGTCCGGCCGATCTGGCCAGATTGAACAAGGTTGGGGTAAGTACTTTTCTGATTGGCGAATCACTGATGCGACAAAGCGATGTAACTGCTGCAACAAAAGCGCTGCTCGCGACACCCGAAGCAGCCTGAATGAACAAAGGCGGTCCAATGCCCAAGCTTACCCATATCGACGATCGTGGACAGGCCAGCATGGTAGACGTATCGGATAAATCGGTTACAAAACGCGTCGCCACTGCAAAGGGCAGCGTTTTCATGAAACCCGAAACACTTGCCCTGATTATGGATGGTGAGATCACCAAAGGCGATGTTCTGACCACAGCGCGTCTTGCCGGTATTATGGCAGCAAAGCGAACTTCGGAATTGATACCGCTTTGCCATGGCCTGATGCTTGATAATGTGTCCGTGGATCTGGCCTGCAATCAGGAAACAAACAGCGTAGACATTGAAGCAACAGCAATTGTCGACGGGCGGACGGGTGTGGAGATGGAGGCCCTGACGGCCGTGAGCATCGCGGGGTTGACGATTTACGACATGTGCAAGGCGGTTGATCGCGCGATGCGGCTGGGCGACATACGCCTGACCCATAAATCCGGTGGCAAATCCGGGGATTATAATGCCGCTTAACAAAAGCCTTCTGCCTGTAGAAGAAGCGCAAGACCACATACTTGGTGCCTTGTCGGCTGTTCCTCCTGAAATGGTATGCCTGCCTGAAGCACTGGGCAGAATATTGGCCGGCAATGTTATTGCAAATCTTACCCAGCCGCCTTTCCCGGCATCTGCAATGGATGGTTATGCTGTAAAGGCTGAAGACGTTGCCACCAGCCCCGCGGAGCTTTCTGTTGTAGGAGAGTCGGCCGCGGGCAGCCCCTGGGCAAAGACTTTACTGAATGGTCAGGCTGTTCGTATTTTTACCGGCGCACCAGTGCCTGAAGGCGCGGACACTGTCATTATTCAGGAAAATGTTACCCGGTTGATCGACTGCCAGATCAGGATTGACAAGGCCGGACACGCTGGCCAGCATATCCGGGCCCAGGGGCTGGATTTTCAGGCGGGGCAAATTATATTGTCTGCCCCCGGACGATTGGGACCACGGGATATTGGTCTTGCAGCCGCTGCCAATTGTCTCTGGCTCTCTGTGCGGCGCAAACCACGGATCGGGATATTATCCACGGGTGATGAACTTGTGCCTGTTGGCGGGCAGCCGCACCCGGCACAGATAATGAACAGCAATGGCCCTGCCCTGTCTGCCCTGATACGTGCAAATGGCGGTGAAGCGGTTGATCTGGGTATCGCCGCAGATAATGAAGCTTCCCTAAAAACCCTGGCGCAAGCCGCAACAGGCCTTGATATGCTCGTCACCATTGGCGGGGCATCTGTAGGCGACCATGATCTGGTGCAAAAGGTTCTGGGAGATCAGGGATTAATCGTCGATTTCTGGCGCATCGCCATGCGCCCCGGCAAGCCACTGATGTTTGGTTCTTTCAACGGAATACCCATGCTGGGACTGCCAGGAAACCCGGTCTCCGCACTTGTTTGCAGCTTGATATTTCTGCTGCCGGCCATGGGTAAATTGCTGGGGCTTGAAGACGCATCTCATATGACCAAAACAGCGCTATTGAGTGAAGATATGCCTGAGAATGGAGAACGACAAAATTATGTTCGCGCCTCCCTTGTCTACAATAATAATGGCGAGCTGGAGGCTGCGCCCCTCTCTGTTCAGGACAGCGCCATGCAAAGCCTGCTTGCACAAGCCGATTGCCTGATTGTTCGCCCACCCGGCGCTGCTGCTGCCAAAGCCGGAAGCAGGGCAACTGTTATCGCCCTGAATAACCACGCCCTCATTATATAGGGTCAGGCCCCCGGGGACTTGACTCCGGGTCTTGACGCATACCCGGAACTAAAGTAGAACAATAAAGCAACATTCTGGCATTCAGGAACATTTTCGGGGACACTATGCTCACAAAAAAACAACATGAATTGCTTGTGTTTATTGATCAACGGCTCAAAAAATCAAGCGTCGCACCTTCCTTTGACGAGATGAAGGAAGCGCTTTCCCTGAAATCAAAGTCGGGTATTCATCGGCTCATCAGGGCGTTGGAAGAACGCGGCTTTATCCGCCGTCTGCCCCATCGGGCCCGTGCCCTTGAGGTGATAAAACTGCCGGAGAGCATGATGTCGGATATGAATCATGCCGCCAGTGCCGCGGATAGCTCGCCCGAGGCGTCGGACGGCCCGGGGGTTGGCCGTGGTCATGTTATAAAGGCCAACTTTGGCCGTGGGCCGGCAAGAGGCTCGGCCTCCAGCCTCCCCACGGGTGATGAGGCTGATACGACGGCGGACAATACCGTTGAAATCCCCATGCATGGTCGCATTGCTGCGGGCACTCCGATCGAGGCCTTGCAGGGCGATACAACGATTTCAATTCCCGCCTCGCTGCTGGGGCGCGGCGATCATTATGCCCTTGAAGTTTCCGGCGATTCCATGATTGAAGCGGGTATTCTGGACGGGGATACGGCCATTATCCAGCGATGTGATACCGCTGAAAACGGTAATATTGTGGTAGCATTGATTAATGGCATGGAAGCAACACTCAAGCATCTTCATAAAAAGGGTGCTCAAGTTGCATTGAAGCCTGCAAATACAGCCTACAAGACGCAGATATTTCCGGCGGGACACGTTCGCATACAGGGACGCCTTGTGGCCCTTTTCAGGAGATATTGATCTGCCAGAACGGTTCTCATCGGGCTCTGGAGCAGGTCATTCATTTTTGGCAGTCCAGAGAACGATGTCGCCGCGATGCCGGTAATAGGCCTGTTTCCAGTCAGGTGGCGACGGGGCGTTTGACCAGGGTCTTTTGCCCTGCTCTCCTGCCGCCGATTTAATGTGGAAACGCCACACCCGCTCATCAATCCGGTCAATCCAGATGGCATGGGCTCCCTTGTAATATAGGTCAAACCAGTTGATATTCAGGACTGGTGACGGACACCTTTCACGAATGACCGTCAGGCTGAATATGACATCGGCACGTGCGCATTCTTCGACCGGATAATCTTCTGCCCGGTTTAGGATAATGCGGGGAACAGACCGGCCTGCCCCGGATGCCAGTGCTTTATTGCCGCCCGGACTGTACAGGCACTGAACTGCCTCGCAGATAATTTCATCGCTCTCGTATACTGACGGGGTTCCTTGCCCGCCTTCCGGCCACTTTTGTTTTGTCTTTTGGCCATTATGCCGCAGCCACACATCGCGGGCGTATTTGGCCCTTGTTAAAGAGGACATGATGTAATCCCCTTCGCCGTTTTTTATCGCCATCAGCTTTCCGGTTGAATCGATGAGAACATCCGGCGAGCGAAATTGCATTGCCAGCAGTATTCCGGCAGCAATAATGACCAAACCGATTAATCGTATACGGTGCGACCAAAGACACAGCCACAAGCTGCCAAACGACATAACAGCAAGCGCCAGCGTCGAAAAGCTGCCAATGATAATGACTGCACCGTCCAGTGCCGCAACTTTTTCTGCGACCCACAGCATGGCGTGGATACCCTGCCCCAAAGGCCACATGGCAAGAAACTCAAGTCCAAATGGCATTAAAAGCAATGCAACAAGCGCCCACGGCATAATCCAGAACGCCATTAATGGCACAGCCGCAAAATTACCAATCAGGCCATAAAGCGTCAGACGATTGAAATGATAGATCGTAATGGCCGCAAGTGCCAATTCCGCCACGATCGTGGTCAGTAAAATCAGGGCAAGATACTCAAGCAAACGATACCCAGCCCCCCGATGTGTCTGTCGCCAGCGTGACAATGGCTTGCGAATAATTTCATAGGCGGCGATCAGCCCGATAACAGCCGCAAATGACATTTGAAAGCTCACGCTCAAGAGCGCCTCCGGCGTGATCAGAAGGATGACCACAGCGGCAAACATGACAAGCCTCATGGAAAACGGATTGCGGTCGAAAATGATGGCCAGCAGGACGAGATTGCACATCAAAAACGCCCGCTGTGTCGGGAGACTGCCACCGCTAATCAGAAAATATCCCAATGCCCCGATGGCGGCCAGTCCAGCCGCCCATTTTTTTACCGGATATTTTAAGGTCGCAGGCGGGAACAGGGCCAGGCTTGCACGGGCAAACATAAAGACCAGTCCTGTAACAAGCCCCAGATGAAGCCCCGAAATCGCCAGCAGATGTGCAAGCCCCGAATCCTGCATATTGTCGTATACGTGATCTGGAATACCACCGCGAATCCCGGTGGTGATGGCGGCAGCAACCCCGCCATCTTCACCGGGAATGCCCGCCATAAATCTTTGGGCAATTCGGTCTCTGAGTTGTTCAAGTATCACTAAAAATCCGGCAATGCCGCCAGACACCTCAGCGCCTTGTTCCAGTCTGCTGACCGGACCAATCGCGTAGCCTACCGCACCAATACCTTCAAAAAATATTTTCCGGCCATAATCAAAGCCGCCGGGGATAGCGGGAGACGGTGGCGGCAACAATACGGCCCTGACCTGTACCCGGTCGCTTGCCCTGACGTCATCGCCTTTGGTGCGCACATTCAGGGACACACATCGGGGTGTTTTGGTTACCGAAAAGTCCGAGATTGCCAGATCACACAAAAAAAGCTTGTATTGTGTTTTGGCACTGCGCGAAACTTTCCAAACCGCACCTGTGACACTGTGCCCCCAAAGTTTCTTTTCTATCCCGGGGGCATCGACATTTGCGGTCCTGATTTGTGCAGCGGTAAATCCTGTACTTACCGCGCACAGCGCCAAACCGGTCACGACACCCGCGAAGTTTCGACGCATCACCAGCATAAATATGCCTGAAAGGACCAGCAAAATGGGGCCAGATTGAACGGAGGGCTCTTCGCCTAGGGAAAAATAAAGCCCGATACCTGCCGCCAGCCCCACAGGGAGCCAATGCAACCATTGCTCTCTTTCGGCAACAAACGCCCCCAGCAGGCTTCCAGTGACCTGGCGAAAGCCTGATATGCTGTTAAATATACCCGCGGGCCTTGTCGTATGATCCATTCTGGTTTCCCGGGTTCTTGTTGTTTTAATTCGAAGTATTGCATGTTTCTGCATTCTACTTAAAGAAACGTTGCATTTTTTTGCTCTGGCTATTTTGAAATATGAACCGAATGTGCTAAACAATGTCGATTAGCGGGATGGTGTTATATCCGGTGCCCCTGCCGCGGGCTGATCGTGCTTCCCTGATCGGCCTGCTATCTTAGAAAACGAGAGATATTGAAGGAAGTCATGGGATCAGACGCTCCACCTCCTGTCACGCGCTTTGCGCCCTCGCCTACGGGCTTTTTACATATTGGTGGTGCCCGCACCGCTCTTTTTAACTGGCTTTATGCCCAACATCATGGCGGTAAATTTCACCTGCGGATCGAGGACACAGATCGTGCCCGTTCCACGCAGGAAGCTATTGATGCGATTCTGGAAGGATTGCGCTGGCTGGGACTTGACTGGGACGATGATCCGGTATTTCAGTTCAGCCAACGCGAGCGCCATGCTGAAGTGGCGCGTCAGCTCCTGAAAGATGGCCATGCATACTATTGTTATGCCAGTGTAGAGGAACTTGCGGAAATGCGCGAAAAGGCCCGCGCAGAAGGCAAGCTTATGGGGTATGACGGTCGCTGGAGAGATCGGGACCCGGCAGATGCCCCCGCTAATGTAAAGCCTGTCATCCGTTTTAAATCCCCCAACGAAGGGGAAACGGTTATTGAAGATGAAGTTCAGGGCCAGGTCCGCTTTCCCAATCAGCAGCTTGACGACATGATTCTGCTCCGGGCGGACGGGACGCCAACATATATGCTGTCTGTCGTGGTTGACGATCATGATATGGGAATCACACATGTCATCCGGGGTGATGACCATTTGACCAATGCGGCACGCCAGTCGCAACTATACAAGGCTTTGGGGTGGCACGAACCAGTGTTTGCCCACATTCCCCTGATCCATGGCGCTGATGGACAGAAACTTTCAAAACGTCATGGCGCACTGGGCGTTGAAGCCTATCGGGATATGGGCTATCTGCCGGAAGCCTTAAGAAATTATCTGTTACGTCTGGGCTGGGGTCATGGCGATGACGAGGTTATTTCGACCGAACAGGCCATTGAGTGGTTTAGTCTGAAAGGTGTGGGGCGTTCCCCGTCCCGCTTTGACTTTGCCAAGCTGGAAAACCTCAATGCCCTCTATATCCGGGAAGCCGATGATACGCGGCTTGCCGCACTTGTCGCCCCGCAAATAGACCGGGCTATTGGACGACCGCTTGAAAAGGATGAATACACATTATTGCAAGCGGCTATGCCGGGCCTGAAAATGCGTGCAAAAACGCTGAACGAGCTTGCGGCCGCCGCTGTCTTTTATTTTCTTGGTCGGCCATTAAACCTTAATGAAGCTGCCGTAAAGCTGCTGGGCGATGACTCCCGTAAACTGCTGGACAAACTGGCCGCTGTGCTTGAGGGCCACGAAGACTGGCAAGCAGGCCCGCTGGAAGAGGCAATCAAGACATTTTCAGAATCCGAAGAGTTGAAGCTTGGGAAAGTAGCACAACCCTTACGTGCCGCACTAACAGGTTCAAATATATCTCCGGGAATTTTCGACGTGTTGTATCTGCTTGGAAAGGAAGAGGCCCTGGGCCGTATAAAAGATCAGGCTATTTAAAAATCTTTCTAGAACGATTATAAACGTTCACGAATCAATCTCAAGGTATGGCGTAAGGTCAGCCCTGTAACACACTGGCAAGGAAAGGATAGTGTTCGATGAGAAGTAACGGCACACCTAACACGACAAGCGATGTCGTTAAACTAACCGTCGATGGCAAGGAACATGAATTGGCGGTTCTGGGCGGGACAGTCGGTCCAAGAGTTATTGATGTACGAAGCCTTTACAAGGATACAGGGTGCTTTACCTATGATCCGGGTTTCACATCGACAGCCAGTTGTCACTCGGACATTACCTATATTGATGGCGATCAGGGCGTTTTGCTTTATCGCGGATACCCGATTGAACAGCTCGCCGTCAAAAGTGACTTTATGGAAGTTGCCTATCTCCTGCTTTATGGGGATCTACCAAATGCCGGTGAAATGGCCAAGTTTGACAAGGACATCACGTATCATACGATGCTTCACGAGCAGATGAGCAAGTTCTATACGGGTTTTCGTCGTGATGCTCACCCAATGGCCATTATGGTGGGCGTTGTGGGGGCCATGTCTGCCTTTTACCATGACAGCACCGATATCAGTGACCCCCATCAGCGGATGATTGCTTCATATCGGTTGATTGCAAAAATGCCGACGATTGCGGCCATGGCCTATAAATATTCTGTTGGGCAACCCTTCGTCTATCCACGCAACGATCTTAGCTATGCCGAGAACTTCCTGTATATGACCTTCGGTGTACCAACATGTGAGCCTTACAACGTCAGCCCGCTGCTGGCGCGCGCCATGGACCGGATCTTCATTCTGCATGCCGATCATGAGCAGAATGCTTCCACCTCTACGGTTCGTCTGGCCGGTTCTTCCGGCGCAAATCCTTTTGCCTGCATTGCTGCCGGTATTGCGAGTTTGTGGGGCCCCGCACATGGCGGCGCCAATGAAGCTGCGCTGAAAATGCTGGAAGAAATTGCATCAGTTGACCGTATTCCGGAATATATTGCCAGAGCCAAGGACCCTAAAGACCCGTTCCGCTTAATGGGTTTTGGACATCGTGTGTATAAAAACTTCGATCCGCGGGCAAAAGTCATGAGAGATACAGCTCATGAGGTTCTGGGGGAGCTGGGCACAACTGATCCGTTGCTGCAGGTGGCTATGGAGCTTGAAAAAATTGCTCTTGAGGATGACTATTTCGTCTCGAAAAAGCTTTATCCCAATGTTGATTTTTATTCAGGCATCATTCTGCGGGCCATGGGCTTTCCAACCAGTATGTTTACGGCCCTGTTTGCTCTTGCACGGACCGTGGGCTGGGTGGCCCAGTGGGGTGAAATGGTTGATGATCCGACCCAGCGTATCGGGCGACCTCGCCAGCTTTACACCGGGACGGGCCAGCGCGACTTTATTGATGTCGAAAAACGCTAGACGTCGCGAATATTATAAAAAAGCCCGGTTAAATCCGGGCTTTTTTTATCGCTGTACCAGTTCAATTTGACGATGGTCCGGATCTTCAATAAACGCGATCACCGTTGTGCCATGTTTCATTGGACCGGGGGGGCGTTTTATTACAACCCCCTCTTTCTCCAGTCGTTTACAAAGACCGTAGATATCTTTCACGCCTATAGCCATATGGCCCCATGCGTCCCCCAGGACATATGAGTCGGCGTGGTCCCAGTTATGGGTCAGCTCAATCACCGTATGATCGGCTTCATCGCCATAGCCAACGAATGCCAGGGTAAACTTGCCTTCAGGATAATCCTTCTTGCGCAGAAGATTCATCCCAAGTTTATTGCAGTAAAAATCAATGGCCTTGTCCAGATCGAAGACCCGGATCATTGTATGAAGAAATTGAAAGTTTCCTGAGCTCGGACTGCGTGACATGAAGAAATTCTCCGTCATAATCGGGGGCAGCGTGCATCCCTTGTTCTCCGGGATAACATACCAGCCCCATATCAGTCCACATGCATATCAATCCTGGAACTCAGCGATCCATCAGCATTGCCGTAAAGACGGCTTCCGCCATCAGGGTATCGCCAACCATTGCCTTGCCGCCAAAGCGCCAGACCTTGCCACGGCTGCGCTGACACTCAACATGGATATGCAGGGTATCACCGGGCTCCACAGGGCGGCGGAAGCGCGCTTCATCTATGGACATGAAATAAACCAGCTTGCCTTCGGCATCAGGCCCCAGGGAATGAACGACAAGGACACCGGCAGTTTGCGCCATGGCTTCAACGATAAGAACGCCGGGCATAATGGGTCGGCCGGGAAAATGACCTTGAAAGAACGGTTCATTGATCGTGACATTCTTGATACCCGTTGCTGTCTCATTCAGCACAATATCCTGAACGCGATCAACCAGCAGCATGGGATACCGGTGCGGTATTTTTTCCATAACCTGCATGATATCGAGCGTCGTCAATTTGTCCTTGATCTCACCTGCCGTCATAACCCTAAAGCCCTTTTCCCTCGTCTCGTTCAGGTACGCACTATCCTGATAAAACCATCAACCTAAAAAACAAGCCTGGCACCGGATAATATCTACATCCAGTGCCAGACTATCATGCAATTAAGAAACTATCGAGTACAGGGACAGACTATTGGCCCTGCCGCTGCGCCTGGTTGATCAGTTCCATGATTTCGGCTTCACTTGGCAATTGAACTTTCAGGGTTGGAAGTTCCTTGTCCAGAAGTTCAATCACTTCAGTTGTAATATCCATGCCACTGGCCTGCCATACAATCTGAGACTTTTCAAACACCATTGTTGCCGACTTGCGTTCCGCAATTTTAGCGATCATGGGCTGAAGAACGCGCTGAAGTTCCTTGTTTGCCTTTGCCTGAGCGACATTAACCTGCTGGCGATGAATTTCAATATCGCGGTTAAGTTTGTCGGCTTTCTGCTTTAACTGATTGTACTTTTCTTCAAATGCTTCCTGAACCAGCAATGATTTTTGTCTTTCCAGATCATCCTTTTCTTTCAGGATTGCTTCCTTGGTGACATTTTCTCCTGCGGTCAGGGACTGGTTAAGTGACATTAGCTGATCGCGAATGTCTTTGCTGACCAGTGATTCGCTGAACAGGCGGCGCGAATCGATAATCGCAACAATCGCCGGTTTGGCGGCTTGTGCCGATGCCTGCCCTGTGACCGCTACACTTGTGATTGCAATACCAATCAAAAGATAGGCGGCGGAAATTGATGCTGCGATAATACGTTTCATTTAAAATCCACTTGAAATGTTGAATTGGAAGAATTCCGTCTTGTCGTTTGGATCTTTCTTTATGGCCTTTGCCAAATCAATCCGGAACGGACCAAATGGTGACGACCATGAAAAACCGATACCAACGGATACACGCGGCGTTACAGTATCGCCGACGATTGTTGTAGTCGCCGTGCTGCTTGTTCCATCAACCTTGAACAAGGATCCGGCGTCTATGAATATACTGCTCTTCAGTCCAAGTTCGTTGGCGGCAGAACCCAGCGGTAATAACAGCTCCGCAGTACCCGTATAGTATATATTACCACCAAGACTGTCAGTTGTAACCTGGTCCCGGGGACCAATACCCCGGATCTCGAAACCACGAACAGTATTAAAGAAGCGATCGCTCAGGAAAACATCTTCCCCGAAGCCGAAGATATACCCCCCCTCAGCACCCAGTTTGAAGACCCAGTTGCCGCCAAGCGGAATATACTGGCTGGCATTACCACGTGTCCGCAGATTGTGAACGTCACCGCCAAGACCTGCAACATCCTGCGAGAAAACCATCTGCCGCCCGCGGGTCGGGTTCAGGCGATCATCCAGAGTGTCATAAATCAGGCTGTAACCAACCGACGATGTTATATAGGCACCTCGTGCCAGTGCTTCCTGAATAAAGGGACTGGATGAAAGGAAAGCACCTGTCAGCTTGTCCTGACGAATGGTATACCGTAGACCCATCGAAGTATATTCCGCCAGCGGGAACGCCAGTCGCAACCCTGCCCCGTAAGAACTTTGATCAAATGAACTCTCGGTCCGATAATCACTTTCGCGGGCAAAAACATCAACACCTGCTGCCAAATTCTTGTCCAGGAAGTAAGGCTGGGTGAAGCCCAGATCAATTTCCTGACGGCGGCTGGAGAAGCTGACGTTTGCCCGCATGCTTTTCCCGGTACCCAACAGGTTGCGTTCACTTATGCCAAAACCAACAATGAAATTTTCTGTGCTGGAGAAGCCGACATTCAAAGAGAGCTCACCTGTAGACTGTTCCTGAACATTCACTTCCAAAACTGTCTTGTCAGGTGTTGATCCCGGCAATTGTTCCACTTCGGCTTCCCGGAAGAAACCGAGCGCCTTGATACGTTGCTGTGACCGGCGCATCTTTGCCGTATTGAAGGCATCACCTTCAACCAGACGAAACTCGCGGCGGATTACCTTGTCCAGTGTTCTGACATTGCCGTGAATATTGATCTTTTCAACATACACCCGCGGGGCTTCCAGAACCCGATAGGTGATGTTGATAATCCGGTTTTTGCGCTCACGCTTCACATTGGGACGAATATCGATGAAGGCATACCCTTTCAGGCCCGCAACTTCTGTCATGTCCTCAATGGTGTCATCGATTTGCTTGGCGTTATAGGTCCTGCCTTCTTCCGTTTTAATCAATGGTGTAAGGTCTTCGACCTTCAGATCGCGAATCTGGCTTTCAACATTGATTTCGCCAAACTTGTAGACTTCGCCTTCTTCAACCGTAATCGTAATGAAGAAATGTTTCTTGTCCTGGGTCAGTTCTGCCACAGACGAAACCACACGAAAATCCGCATAGCCGCGCGACAGATAATACTGGCGGAGTTGCTCGTTATCATAGGCAGAGCGATCCGGGTCATAGGTATCGTTAGAGGTCAGAAAGCGCCACCACTTTGCCTCGCGCGTAACGATCTTGCCGCGCAGGTCGCCGTCACTGAAGCGCTTGTTGCCAATGAAGTTGATCCGGGTGACCTTGGTTTTAGGTCCTTCGCTGATTTCAAACACCAGATCAACACGGTTTTGGTCCAGTTGAATAACTTTTGGCTCAACCGTTGCGGCAAAACGACCCGAACGGCGGTACAACTCGATCATGCGCTGAACATCAGCCCGCACTTTGGCCCTGGTGAAAACAACACGCGGCCTCAGGCGAACTTCGGCCCCCAGCTTGTCATCATCAAGCTGTTTGTTTCCTTCGAACGCCAATCTGTTGATAATGGGGTTTTCCTGGACATTCACAACCAGAACATTTGCATCACGCGCCAATGTCACATCGGCAAAAAGACCGGTCGCAAAAAGGTTTTTTAGTGACTGGTCAAGGATGGCCGGGTCGAATGTGTCCCCCACGTTGACAAACAGGTAGGACCGAACCGTATCCGGCTCAATCCTTTGGTTCCCCCGTACATCTATATCAGCAATCCGGTCTGATGTGGATTGGGCACTGGCAAACGACATTCCAGCGACCAGAGTCGCCGAAAAAACGATTATTGTGAGTGCGATGAACACTTTCAAAGCAGCATACTGACGCAATAAGCTTCCCCAACCCATATGACACGGCGATACTGTGCCGAGTTTTTTCTAAAAGTCAAAAATTTTAAGATAATTCAAATCATTCCAAGTCACCAGCACCATCAGGCAAAGCACCAGCGCCAATCCAATTCTAAACCCGTACTCCTGCAACCGTCCGCTCATCGGTCGACCAAGAACCGCTTCAATCCCATAGTACATTAAATGCCCGCCATCAAGCATTGGAACAGGAAACAGATTAATAAGTCCCAGATTTATCGAAAGCATGGCCATAAACCAGACCAGTGATGCAATACCATCCTGCGCCGTCTCGCCCGACATTTTCGCGATACGGAGAGGACCGCCCATATCCTCTGTTGACCGCCGCCCGGAGATAATCTGGCCGATAAACTTGAATGTCATGTCGACAATGACGCCGGTCTGGCTTGTCGCTGCGACCACGGCTCCCGGCAATGAAAGCTTCTCATAATCGCCTGCCGCTCTGGAAATGCCCAGGCGCCCGACCCGGTATTCATTCCCGAAGCGATCAGTTTCAACAATTACCTGCGGAGTTGGGTGCAGTTCAATCTGCTGACCGGCGCGTTCAACAACGACTTTGAGCTGATCACCGGTATTCATGCTAATCAGCTGCTGCAGATCGCTGAAATATTCTATTTTCCGGCCGTCCACGTCTATGATCCGGTCATCCGGCAGAAAGCCCGCCTCTTCAGCCGCGCTCCCTTCAACCACAGTCCCTACAATAGCCGGCGTAACCGGCTTCCCGTAAGCCATGTAAAATCCGGCCAGAATCAGAATGGCCAAAATAAAATTGGCGATCGGCCCGGCAGCGACGATAGCTGCCCGTTGACCAAGTCGCTTGTGATGAAAGGATTCCGCCCTGTCCTTTTCCGACATATTGGGGACATTCGCATCCGGGCGGCTGGCTGCATCCGTATCACCAAAAAACTTTACATAGCCACCAAGCGGTATCCAGCTGATTTTCCAGCGCGTTCCTGATTGGGCTGTCCACCCGATAATCTCCGGTCCAAAGCCAATAGAAAACACTTCCACGCGCACACCGTTTATGCGCGCAATAATATAATGCCCCCACTCATGTATAAACACGAGAACGGTCAGCACGATGACAAACATCAAGAGGGAATGTGAAACGTTTAAAAAGCCATCCATACTCGTCTTTACCTGCTACCCTCGCTCAAGCGATTAATTCTTCTGCAACACGCCGGGCCTCGGCATCAGCCGCCAGCACATCGTCCAGATGAATCATTTTATGCATTGGTACCCGCTCAAGCGTTGTTTGTACTATGCGAGCAATATCAAGGAAACCAATATTTCCCTTTAAAAAATGGCAAACAGCAACTTCGTTGGCTGCACTCAATATTGCAGGCGCCGTCCCCCCCTCGCGAAGAGCATCTCGAGCCAGCGTCAGTGCAGGAAAACGACTTGCGTCCGGCGCTTCGAAGTCTAGCGCCCCTATTTTGGCGAGATTAAGGCGTTCAGAAGGGGAATTCATACGTTCAGGCCAGCCCAGGGCATAAGCAATGGGTGTCCTCATATCCGGCGAGCCCAGCTGGGCCAGAACAGATCCGTCAATATACGACACCATACTGTGAATAACAGACTGCGGATGAATAATAATTTCGATTTGATCAATGCTGACGGGGAACAGATGGTACGCCTCAATCAGCTCAAGCCCCTTGTTCATCATTGTCGCAGAATCTACCGATATTTTAGCCCCCATATCCCAGTTGGGATGGTCCACCGCCTGCGCCGGGGTCATCGCCGCCATTTCTGCCAGACTGCATCGCCGGAATGGCCCACCCGATGCAGTCAGGGTAATGTGATCAATGAATTCCGGATGGTCAAAGTTCATCACCTGAAAAATGGCATTATGTTCTGAATCGACAGGCAAAAGCGTCGCGTGATATTTTTTGACTTCCGCCATCATCAGCTCACCGGCGCAGACAAGGCATTCCTTGTTGGCCAGTGCGACAATGGTCCCCCGGCGAATTGCCTCCAGTGTGGGCGCCAGGCCGGCGGCCCCAACAATGGCAGACATGAGCCAGTCGACGGGGCGTGCGGCCGCTTCCATCAGTGCTGTATCTCCTGCGGCCACATCAATATCTGTGTCCGCCAAAGCATCCTTGAGATAAGCGTACTGACTTTCTTCCCGGATCACCACCTGCCGGGGCAGAAACTGCCGGGCCTGCGCGATGAGAAGTTCAGAATTCTGATTGGCGGTCAATGCCTCAACACGAAAGCGGCCCGGGGATCGGGCAACAAGGTCCAGCGTATTTTTGCCAACAGAGCCGGTTGAGCCCAGTACAGTCACGCTGCGCATATGGGCCGCCGACTGATCCACATGCGTTTCCGCAAGAACGTCAAGCTTCATCAGAACAACCTTCCATCTGTCACCCAGACACATGCCGCGATGACAGGAGCCAGAAAAACCAGACCATCAAGTCGATCCAGCAAGCCACCATGACCTGGAATTAAAGTTCCAGAATCCTTTACCCCAAAATGTCGTTTCAGCGCTGATTCAGCGATATCACCAACCTGGGCCCAAACTGCAGAAAGCGCAGCGATAACGGCCAGAGTGACATAATGTGCACCGTATGGGAATGAGAAGCTTAGCACAACGGAAGAAATGACAGCCAGGGCCATGCCGCCCACTAATCCGGCCCATGTTTTGTTCGGGCTGATGGAAGGGACCAGTTTGGGACCACCAATCGTTCGCCCAAACAAATAGCCACCGATATCCGTTGCCCAAATAACAAGGAAAAGCCAGACAGTAATTGACAAGCCTGTGTCGTCATAATGACGGATCCAGACGATGGCCATCGCTGGCAACGCAGCATAAACAGCGCCCAAAGGTGTCCAGAAAGGATGACCTTGAAACGGCCGTGCCAGTATATAGCCTGCCGGCAGGGCCAGCCCTATTGCAAGAAGGGCGATATCAGGACGGCCCAGCTTGGTTGCAATGACCACGACCCATATCAGGGCGCATTGAAAGCCTATGGCTGCAATATTGCCCCTTTTTGAACAGATCGTATTCCATTCGTAGACCATCAACATAGAGCAGAATGCTACAATCGCGGCAAAAACCCATCCTCCGATAGCCGTAAACAGGACAGCAAGAAAAATCATAACCGCACCAGACAAGATGCGGTTTTTCAAGGCATTGCGTGCACTTTCGTGCGGGTGTCTGGTTGTTGCTCTAGCCACTGGTTGCGCCAAATCTGCGGTCTCGCCCATGATATTCCTGAACAGCTTTGGCCAATGTTTCCTTATTGAAATCAGGCCAAAGGTCATCGATAAATATCAATTCAGAATAGGCTGCCTGCCACAAAAGAAAATTGCTCAGCCGCTTTTCGCCGCTCGTGCGAATAATGACATCCGGGTCCGGAATGCCCGTGGTATGCAGATGTTCGGCAAAAAGGCTTTCGGTAATATCGTCCGCCTTTATTTTTCCGGCCTCAACCTCGGCAGCCAGCCGGCGGCTTGCGTCAACAATCTCGGCATGGCCCCCATAATTCAGTGCCAGGGTAAGGGTCAGCGCCTTGTTGCCTAACGTTGTTTGCTCTGCATCATGCAGTAACTTGATCAAATCAGGGGATAATCTGGAACGGTCACCAATGAAACATATACGGATATCGCTACGATTTAGCTCGGCGACTTCGTTGCGCAGGTAATGGCGTAACAACCCCATCAGATCTTCTACTTCTGTCGCGGGCCGCTTCCAGTTTTCAGACGAAAAGGCATAAAGGGTCAGGTAGGAAATATTAAAATCCACGCAGGCCTTAACCGTGATTCTTACAGCCTCGGCACCCTTTCTATGACCAGCCACGCGGGGCAACCGCCGCTTTTTCGCCCACCGGCCATTGCCGTCCATAATTATGGCGACATGGCGGGGAGGTCTAACCTCTCCCCCGGTCGATGGCTCTATCTCTTTTTTCTTGCTTGCAAACAACATCAATTTTGAACAATTCAGACGTGGAGAATCTCTTTCTCCTTTTGTGCCAAAGCTTCATCAATATGTTTGATGGTCTCGTCCGTCAGTTTCTGGATTTCATCCGCCATGAGCTTCTGTTCATCCTGACTGATCTCGCTATCCTTTTCCATTTTCTTCAATGTGTCCATACCATCGCGGCGAACATTTCTTACCGCGATGCGCGATTGCTCGGAATACTTACCGGCAACCTTGACAAGTTCACGCCTGCGCTCTTCATTCAGCTCGGGAATGGGAATACGTACCGTTTGCCCGTCAGTCACAGGGTTAAGCCCCAGACCGGCGTTCCTTATGGCCTTTTCAACAGCGGCCACCATGGTCTTGTCCCATACCTGTGCTGCCAGCATACGGGGTTCCGGCGCACCAACAGTGGCAACCTGATTGAGAGGCATGGTCGAGCCATAAGCGTCAACCATAACAGGCTCAAGCAGGCTAACCGCAGCCCTGCCTGTCCGAAGCCCTGCGAATTCATGCCTCAACACCTCAACGGCAGATTGCATCCGACGTTCGATATCCTTGAGATCGATTTCGCTACTCATGCTGATTTCCCTTCACAAATAATAGTAAACGTGCCTTCTCCGGCGGTAACGCGCGCAAACTCACCTTCCTGATGAATGGAAAAGACCAGGATCGGAATATTATTCTCGCGGGCCAAAGAGATTGCTGACGCATCCATGACTTTCAAATCGTTTTTTAGCACATCCAGATACGTCAGGCGCTCTATCCGCTTGGCATCCGGGTTTTTATTTGGATCGTCCGTATAGACGCCGTTGACCTGCGTCCCCTTCAACAGGGCGTCGCAGCCCATTTCAGCAGCACGCAAAGCTGCCGCTGTATCTGTTGTAAAGAACGGGTTGCCTGTACCGGCAGCAAAAATAACAACACGGCCTTTTTGCATATGGCGGATAGCGCGGCGACGAATGTACGATTCGCACACGCTTGACATGGGAATAGCGGACTGAACCCGTGTATCAACACCGGCATGCTCCAGGGCATTCTGTATGGCAATGGCATTCATGACAGTTGCCAGCATTCCCATGTGGTCGGCGGATGTCCGGTCAATACCAACTTCAACGCCGCCCATGCCCCGGAAAATATTCCCCCCGCCAACAACAATGCCCACCTCGACATTCTGCTCGCGAACGACTTTCACCTCACGGGCAATCCGCTGAACGGTATCCTGATCGATCCCGTATGCCTGCTTCCCCATAAGCGCCTCACCAGAAAGTTTCAGCAGGACGCGACGGTATTTAGCGGGCTTATTCATCAATTCTGGCTCTCTGATAGGCTGGTATTCTGCTCAGACCAACATTTCGTGTTCTTTATACAACTTGGGCCCATATGCGCCTACCGCTTTTACACGATAACACCCATACAGGCCCAATATTTTTTTGATCAATTTATTTTCCGGCGGCGGCGGCAACTTCTGCCGCGAAGTCTTCTTCCTTCTTTTCGATGCCTTCACCCAGCGCAAAGCGCATAAAACCGGTCATTTCAATCGGCTTGCCAGCTTCCCTGGCTGTCTGTTCAATCAGCTTGCCCACCTTGGTTTCACCGTCTATGACCGAAATCTGTTCAAGAAGAACGACTTCTTCATAGAACTTGCGCATTCTGCCAATCATCATTTTTTCGATAATCTCGGGTGTTTTCCCGGAAGCCTCGGCCTGAGACTTCAAAACATCGCGTTCGCGTTCCACAAGTGCAGGGTCAAGATCTTCAATTTTCAGCGACTGCGGGTTTGTCGCGGCGACATGCATCGCAATCTGCTTGCCAAGATTGTCCAGCACGCTTGCGTCTGCTTCGGACTGCAAGGCAACCAGAACGCCTATCTTGCCCATGCCCTCAGCCACGGCATTGTGGGTATAACTGGCCACTGTGCCCTGTTCCACGCTCAGGATCGCAGAGCGGCGCAATCCCATATTCTCGCCAATTGTCGCAACCAGATGCGTAAGCTGCTCCTGAACTGTCCGGCTTTCACCGGGGTAAGCGGTCACGGCAAGTGATGCCAGATCGCCTTTATCCTTCAGAAGCAGGCCTGAAAGAGTTTTCACAAAAGCCTGGAACTTCTCGTTGCGGGCAACAAAATCTGTTTCGGAATTAACTTCCAGAATCGCCCCGACATTGCCATCCACGCTGACAGATACAAGCCCTTCAGCGGCTACACGGCCCGACTTCTTGGCCGCGGCGGAAAGGCCTTTTTTGCGCAACCAGTCCTGCGCAGCTTCCAGATCACCGTCGTTCTCGTCCAGTGCTTTTTTACAATCCATCATACCGGCACCCGATTTCTGCCTTAGTTCAGAAACCAGCGCTGCTGTAATTTTTGCCATTTTTCTTAATCCTCGAATTCGAAATAACCGGATATCTGTACAAGGGGGAAATAATCCCCCTTTCCGGTGACATGATTATGAATCCCGGTGCAAAACACAGGTCGCACCCGGCAATGCGTCAGATCAGGAAGCTTCCGTAGATGCCTGATCGCCAGCTGGTTCTGCTGATACTTCTTCTGCAGACGGCAGCTCTTCCGCTGCGGGTTCTTCAGATGCACCAACATCAACACCCTTGGCCGAAAGTTCCTGCTGCAAACCATCAAGAACAGCCTGCGAAACCAGCGAACAATAGAACTGAATAGCGCGCGTCGCGTCATCATTCCCCGGGATCGGATAGCTAACGCCTTCCGGATCGCAATTGGTATCAAGAACGGCCACAACAGGGATACCAAGCTTGTTGGCTTCCTGAATGGCAATGCTTTCCTTGTTTGTATCAACAACAAAGATCACATCCGGCAGGCCGCCCATGTCCTTGATCCCGCCAAGTGAACGATCAAGCCGGTCACGGTCACGGGTAAGGTCAAGAATTTCCTTCTTGGTCAGCCCGGCCAGATCCTGATCCAGACGCTCTTCCATGGTTTTCAGATTCTGGATCGATTTTGAAATCGTCGTCCAGTTGGTCAGCATGCCGCCAAGCCAGCGATGGTTTACATAATACTGCCCGCATCTTTTTGCGCTTTCAGCAATGATCGGAGAAGCCTGACGCTTGGTGCCGACGAACAACACACGACCGCCACCTGCAGTCACATCCCGAACATGCTGAAGTGCCCGCTGCAACAACGGCACAGTCTGCGACAGGTCAATGATATGTACTTTATTGCGCGCACCAAAAATATAGGTGCCCATACGCGGGTTCCAGCGATGTGTCTGGTGCCCAAAGTGTACGCCTGCTTCCAGGAGCTGACGCATCGTAAATTCTGGCATAGCCATTTGGTAAAATCTCCATTCTTCCGGTTAAATCCTCCGCGGGATGTGGACAGATATTTAAAATCCGCCACCGGACAAGACATGATGCAGATGCAACCTGCCTTTAAACCCGCGTGTGTGATGGGCGGGTGATACGATGAACCCTCCATAAATACAAGCGTTTTGTCGCAGTAAAGTGCAAAATATTACCGTTTTCGCTTCCTGCCAGTTCCGTCAAAAAGGAAATTCGGTGCCCCCATAGCCTGCTTCCTCGGGAATATAGGCTTTGGTTCCCTCGCTGCCACGTACCACACGCGGCATGACAGGGATCATTTTTACGCGTCTGGAAAGCTCAACAGCTTCCTTTACTGAATGTGCGGCAGAAAGGCGTGCGAGGTTCATGCGCGTCGGAAACATCAATTTCCGGGGGTTGCCCTCTAGCCGGTCAAGCAGATCAATCGGGCGCACCCATTCACTGGCAACCGCTTCCCAGCCATCGTGGCGTGCCACCTGGCCATGAGGCATTGGTGCCAGAAAAAAGATAGTACTGAACCGAATAGGTTGCCAGTCTGGCGTGATCCAGTGGGCAAAAGGCTGTAATTGTGCGGGATCATAGTGCAGGTCTGCGCTTCGGCTAAGCTGGCGGAGCGAAAAAATATCCTTCAAAAACCGCCGCCTGTAGCGATTTCCAAGCGTAATTTGGCGTTTTCGCCCAATAATTGTCCGGGATCCACGGGTCCGTGCCAGAAGCACGCCCGTCTCTTCAAACAGCTCGCGTATCGCAGCAAAGCGATAGGTCAGATAGCTTAAACGATGAAATCCCCGAAACAGAAATGAGTCATTGTCGCTGCGATCAACCTTGCCTCCCGGAAAGACCATCGCCCCCCCTGCAAACCGGATTTTCCCGTGACGCTCAATGATCAGCGTTTCCAGTCTTCCCTTGCCGTCAGAACGCGGAGCACCATCACGCACCAGCATGATAGAGGCAGATGGCAGGGGATGAACGGGTTTTGACATGAAACAGGCGTCCTATACTTCTTCGGCTTCCAACACATCCTTGATTGCCGTGATTGCATTCCGGACCGGCGGGGAAATCCTGTACCCCCGCGGCAATGTAATGTCGACCTCTCTCTGCCCTTCGTCAAGCATCAGGATCAGGGTAACAAGACCGCGACCGCCCTTATGTTTATCCAGCACCTGATATATACTTGATAGCGGTTTGTCATTATTCAGAAATACACGAAGGCCGCTTGCAGATTTTGCTGCTACATGATCGATATTTTCAATCCCCTTGGCGGTCAGGCGCAAGGTCTCGCCATCCATTCTGATATCCGTTGTGACGACAACAGATTGTCCTGTTTCCATTAATGGGCGCGCAGCATTAAGGGTTTCCGAGAACAGGGTAATTTCAAAGGTGCCGGTTGCATCCGACATGGTAAGAAAGGCATATGGTTTGCCGCGTTGTGATTTTCTTTCGCTCACCCCCTGAATCGTACCGGCAAGACGGGCAACCGTCGCGCCATTTCTCGCGTGTCGCAGCAGTTCTGCAGAGGGTACACATTTTTGCTGTGCCAGAATTTTTGCATAGGTATCCAGCGGATGAGCGGAAAGATAAAAGCCAATGGCACCATATTCCTGCGCGAGGCGGTCCATATCAGGCCAGTCGTCCATAACGGTCAGGACCAGCCGGTCATGCTCGCTTTCGCTCACAGACCCAAACAGACTGGTTTGCTGACTTGATTTTTGCTCTGCCGAGACACTCGCATGACGCAAGATCAGCTCAACTGACTGGAATATCTGCGCCCGGTTGGGGTTTATGCTGTCAAATGCCCCTGCCCGCACCAGATTTTCCAGTTGCCGCTTGTTGACCGATCTGGGGTCAACCCTGTGCGAAAAATCGGAAATATCCTTGAAAGGTCCATTCTCTTCCCGCTCGGCGACCAGCGCCGACATTGCCTGTGCCCCCACGTTCTTGATGGCAGCCAGCGCATACCGGACACCGCGAACAGGGCTCCCGTCTTCTTTGAATTCCCCGTCAATGGCCTCAACAGAAAAAGTGGCGTATGACTTGTTGATATCCGGTGGCAGCAGTTTAATTTTCTGGCGCGCCAGTTCCTGACGAAAAATATTCAGCTTGTCTGTGTTGTTCAGATCAAGTGTCATCGACGCCGCAATGAACTGAACCGGATAATTGGCTTTCAGATAGGCCGTCTGATAGGCCACCATGGAATAGGCCGCCGCATGACTTTTATTAAAGCCATAGCCGGCAAATTTCGCCACAAGATCAAAAATAAACGCAGCCTGTTTTCGATCAACCTGCTTTGCTTCGGCCCCTTCTTCAAAGCGCACCCGCTGCTTGTCCATTTCTGCGGCAATCTTTTTCCCCATCGCACGGCGGAGCAAATCAGCTTCACCAAGGCTGTAACCTGCCAGAATCTGGGCAATCTGCATCACCTGTTCCTGATATATGATTACCCCGTAGGTCTCTTTCAGCACCGCCTCCAGTGTCGGGTGCAGATAATCCGGTTGTTCTTCCCCGTGTTTACGCTTGATGAAGCTGGGAATATTGTCCATCGGGCCCGGACGATAAAGCGAAACAAGGGCGATAATATCTTCAAAAACGTCCGGTTTCAGCTGGGTCAGCACGCTACGCATGCCTGAACTTTCAAGCTGAAACACACCGACTGTTTCACCGCGCGACATCATTTCATAAGTCGCAAAATCATCCAGTGGCAAATGATCAATATCAACCGTTACACCGGTTTCCTGTATCAGTTCAACGGCCCGCGCCAGTACCGTCAGGGTCTTCAGGCCCAAAAAGTCGAATTTGACCAGCCCGGCCTGTTCAACCCATTTCATGTTGAACTGGGTAACCGGCATGTCGGACCGGGGATCGCGGTATAGCGGCACCAGCTGATCAAGCGGCCGGTCACCGATAACGACACCAGCGGCATGGGTGGACGCGTGGCGATACAATCCTTCAAGTTGCAAGGCCATTTTTAACAGCCGTGCGACATTTTCATCATTGTCTCGCTCGTATTTCAGCCTTGGCTCAACGCTGATCGCCTCGGCCAGCGTTGTCGGGTTGGCCGGGTTGTTTGGTACCATCTTGCACAGGCGGTCAATCTGGCCATAGGGCATCTGCAATACCCGGCCCACATCGCGCAAAACAGCCCGCGCCTGAAGCTTTCCAAAAGTAATGATCTGCGCAACCTGGTCATGCCCGTACTTCTGTTGCACATAGCGAATCACCTGATCGCGTTTGTCCTGACAGAAATCCACGTCAAAATCGGGCATGGATACACGTTCGGGGTTAAGGAACCGCTCGAACAGCAGACCGAATCTCAAAGGATCCAGATCAGTAATTTCCAGTGCCCAGGCCACCGCAGAACCCGCCCCCGAACCACGGCCGGGTCCGACGGGAATGTTATGGTCTTTTGCCCAGCGGATAAAGTCTGACACGATCAGAAAGTATCCCGGAAAATCCATCTTGATGATGACATCCAGTTCAAACTCCAGCCTGTCGATATAGGGCTTGGCGGCGGCTTCTCGCGTCGCAGCATCCATCTTGTCGGTGTAGACGTGCTCTGCCAACCGTTTGTCCAGACCCTGACGAGATTCCTGCCGGAGCGAATCCGCCTCGCTGGTCCCTTCGCCGTCGGTAAACTTGGGCAGGATCGGGTCGATCTTCGGCACCTTGAACGCGCATCGCTTCGCGATCACCAGCGTATTGGATATGGCTTCCGGCAGATCACTGAACAGCGCCTTCATCTGATCAGCTGTTTTGAAATAATGATGGGGCGTCAGACGGCGCCTGTCCTGCTGGCTGACATATGTCCCCGCAGCAATGCACAAAAGGGCGTCGTGCGCCTCATACATGCCCTCATCAGGAAAGAACACCTGATTGGTTGCAACCAGCGGCAGGTCCAGCGCATAGGCCATATCCACAAAGGCGGCTTCCGTTGCGTGTTCGTCGGGCATGTCATGGCGCTGGATTTCAACATACAAACGGTCAGGAAACAGGTCTGCCAGCGTCTTTAGCAGATTGTTGGCCGCCTCCCGCTGTCCATCCAGTATCAGTTGCCCCAACGGACCGCTCACACCCCCCGACAACATGATCAATCCGTCGGTATGGCCTTCCAGATCACTCATAAACACATGGGGGGGCTCACCGGCCTGTGTTTCCAGATGAGCGCGGCTTACCAGTTTCATCAGGTTACCATAACCTGTCAGGTTTTGAGCCAGCAGGACAATTGATGTGGGGTCCGGTCGTTTGCCCGGCACCAGATCAGACAGCTTCTCCGGCCTGAATCCCAGCGTGCAGCCGATGATTGGCTGAATTCCTGCTTCCGGTAGCACGACCGAAGCTTCCAATGCCCCAAACATGTCGTTGGTATCGGTCATCGCCACAGCAGGCATTCTGTGACGGTTGCATAGCTTGGCCAGATGCTTGAGGTGAATTGCCCCTTCCGACAGGGAATAGGCGGAATGAACCCTTAAATGCACAAAATTCGCATAGGCCATACTAAGCGTCTTATCCTTTCGCCAAAACCCGGCCGGAGCTAGGGTCAGGACCCTAGGCTGTTTCTGTCAACAAATGTCCTTCAGACAAAACAACACAGCGATCCATTCGGGCTGCCAGATCTTTGTTATGGGTTGCAATAATTGCTGCAACCCCCTGTTCCCGCACGATATTAAGAAGTTCACCAACGACATGTTCTGCCGTGCGCTCATCCAGATTACCTGTCGGTTCATCCGCCAGCAGAATCCTGGGGTTGTTGGCCAATGCCCGCATAATCGCAACGCGCTGCTGCTCACCACCCGATAGCTGTGAAGGCCGATGTGTCGCACGGTCACCAAGGCCAACCCGGTCGAGCAATTCATGTGCCCTTGCCTTTGCATCATCTGGCGACGTGCCCGCGATCAGTTGCGGCAGCATGATATTTTCCACGGCCGAAAATTCCGGTAGCAAATGGTGAAACTGATAGACAAACCCCAGCTTGTGGCGGCGGATCATGGTGCGGTCAATATCACTTAGTCGCGAGCATAATTCACCATCCAGCTCAATCTCCCCCTCGTCTGACTTTTCCAGCAGCCCGGCAGTATGCAAAAGCGTTGATTTTCCAGCCCCCGAAGCGCCGACCAGGGAAATAATCTCTCCCGGGCGGATTGCCAGATCAATACCCTTCAGGATATGGAGTGCCACTCCCGCCTGATGAAAGGTGCGGTGTATATTCTTCAACACAAGGACCGGTTCGGATGGATTATTCATAGCGCAGGGCCTCCACCGGATCCAGACGGGCGGCCCGCCATGAAGGATAAAGGGTCGCGAGGAAAGACAGGGCCAAAGCCATGACCAGCACCAGAATAACCTCCATGGGTTCGATCTTGGCAGGCATCTCGGTCAGGAACCTTAATTCAGGCGACCAGAGGGTCGTACCTGTCAGCTTTTCAATGCCGCGCTGAATCGCCTGTATGTTGATGCAGAACAATAATCCCAGCACAAAACCAATCAATGTCCCGACCGCACCAATACTGGTGCCCGCAATAAAGAAAATACGCATGATAGAAGCCCGGCTGGCCCCCATCGTGCGCAAGATGGCAATGTCCTGCGATTTGTCCTTCACAAGCATAATCAGGCTGGAAACAATATTAAAAGCCGCCACCAGAATAATCATCGTCAGGATCAGGAACATCACATTACGTTCAACGACCAGCGCACTGAACAGGGCCGGATTGATCTGGCGCCAGTCAATAACCCGGGCGGCCTGATTCAATTTTCCGGCAATATATGGCAGGACGTCGCCCACCATATCGGGATGGGTCAGAAAAATTTCCAGCCCGCCAATTTTGCCTTCTCCATACCGAAAATAGGATTGCGCCCGTTCCAGGGGCATAAATATAAAACTTGAATCATAGGTATATTCACCCACCGAATAGGTCGCCACAAGCTGATAGGAAGCCAGACGCGGCACCATTCCCAGCGGCGTCACAGACCCCTTGGGCGAGACGAGTGTCACCTGGTCCCCCACGGCCAGACCATATTTGGCGGCAAACCTGTCGCCGACCACGACAAAATCACCATTCTCAAACTGATCAAGACTACCCGACACAATGTTGCTGGCAATAGACTCATGATGACGCAGATCGTCAGGGCGCACCCCGCGCACCAGCGCGCCGTCAGCCTGCCCGTTGGCCGACGCCAGCACATTGGACTCGATCATCGGTGTAACAGAAACAACATTATCGACGGCCCGTATACGGTCTGCCAGTTCATCATAATTTTCCAGCGTGCCATTATAGCCCTGCACCACCAGATGGCCGTTAAAACCAATAACACGTGATAAAAGTTCTTCACGGAATCCGTTCATAACAGCCATGACAATGATCAGGGTCATAACCCCCAAACATATGCCCACCAGTGAAAAGCCCGCAATGACAGAAATAAAACTTTCCTGCCGCCGGGCACGCAAATAGCGTGACGCGACCATCCATTCAAAGCGTGAAAACATCCGGGCCCCTTCAGGCAGTTATCATGTTAAAAGCTGCGTCTACACCAATTTCGTGCTTCTCGCCGGTCCGGCGATGTTTCAGTTCCACGACGTTATTCTTCAGACCACGGGGCCCAATGACCAGTTGCCATGGCAGCCCGATCAGGTCCATGGTTGCAAATTTGGCACCGGCTCGCTCGTCCCGATCATCATAAAGTACATCAACACTTGCAGACCTGAACTTGTTATAAAGATCATCGCAAGCCGCTATACACGCCGCATCATCGTGGCGCAGATTGATCAGGCCGACTTTAAACGGTGCCACAGCGTCTGGCCAGATAATGCCCGCTTCGTCATGGCTGGCTTCAATAATAGCACCAACCAGACGAGAAACGCCAATCCCGTATGATCCCATCTCGACGGGAACGGATGACCCGTCCGGCCCCACGACAAAGGCATTCATCGATTTGGAATATTTGGTGCCGAAATAGAAAATATGTCCAACTTCAATCCCCTTGGCCTGCCGCAGCCGTTCGGGTGGTACCGGACATTTTGCAGGATCATGTTTTTCCTGCTCTGCCGCATAAAATGATTGAAGATTTGCCACAATCCCGGCCGAGGTTTCGCTGTCTGCAAGTTTTTCCAGATCAATATCTTCAATACCGGCATCGTAATAGATGTCGCTCTCGCCGGTTTCAGCCAGAATCTGAAATTCATGACTAAGGTCACCACCAATAGCACCGGAATCTGCCTGAACAGGAATAGCCACAAGACCGAGGCGTGCAAAAGTACGCAGATACGCCAAATACATGGCGTCATAGGTCGCCTTGGCGCTTTCAAAGTCCAGATCGAAGGAATAGGCATCTTTCATCAGAAATTCCCGGCCCCGCATCACACCAAAGCGCGGACGGATTTCATCCCGGAATTTCCATTGAATATGGTATAAAACCTTGGGCAAATCACGATAGCTCTTGATCGAATTACGGAAAATATCTGTGATCAGTTCTTCATTTGTCGGACCAAACAGCATGTCCCGGTCATGTCGGTCTGTGATTCTCAGCATTTCCTTGCCGTAATCATCATAGCGCCCGCTTTCCTGCCACAGCTCTGCCGATTGAATGGTTGGCATCAACAATTCCAGCGCCCCTGCCCGATTCTGCTCCTCGCGAATAATCTGTTCAATTTTCCGCAATACTGCCAGCCCAAGGGGCAACCAGCTATATATCCCCGCGCTTGATTGCCGGATCATGCCAGCACGCAACATCAGACGATGAGACGCAATTTGTGCCTCGCTGGGGTTTTCTTTAAGGATTGGCAGGAAGTAAGTAGACAGGCGCATTTTTACGATCTCTGAACATTGATATTGTTTGTTTGGGCTACAGCCGCACATACTAGCGACCCCCGGCACCAAACGATAGCAATGTTTACAGAAAGTCCTGTGCGACTGGCAAATATCTTTTTGGCAATTCAGTCTTTTTGACTGTCTTTATCATGGGCCCGGCGACAGGCACGCGAGACCGCCGCTGTTTGTGATGCATCGAAAGGCTGACCATTAAAATAAACGACACCGTCTTTTATCCGTACAACTCCAACCGGTGCTTCTCCCAGGGTGGCAATGTCCGGACGGGGATCAGCATTGGTTTTGAACCGGTCATCAAGTCGTACAGAAATGACAAAGGTCAAATCATCTGCCGGGCCGAAAACCGAACTGTTTTGCATGTCTGCGGGGGCGACTTCCCTGCCATCAAGGGTGACGCCGGCCTGATAGGTAACATTGGAGTCAGGTTCGTGCCGCTCAAGCCACCGACAATCACTTTGCCGGATTCGGATCAGGCTCTCTTGTCTTTGCCCCTCGCCTGATCGTTGAGACGATTCAGTCGCACCGTAATATTTCATCTGGGCTGAGGCCGGACTCCAGATCAGGGAACAGGCTAAAAAAAACAAACACAAATGATTGAAAAATGGCTGTTTAAGCCAGATTTTTGAGCATTTCGGACTAAACAAGGCGATCCTCATCAATAATTTGTGATCAATATGCCACAGTTTACAAAATTGTGACAATTTGACCCTCCAAGGCTATTTTCTGCGGTGACATGGTGCACATCGTCTTGTAGTTTGCTTCTCAACAAGAACAACAACAATAAATGGTTGCCCAAGTTTGGGGAGGGTATTTCTAGGATTTAACGAGCATAAGCTCGAACAAGTAAAAATAAAATAAATTCCGGGATGGACAAAAAAAGCAAGGTTTCAAAACCTTGCTTTTTTTGTATCCAAATCTGGTGATTCAATAATCAGCTGTAAAAATCACTCGCCGTGACCCAGTCATATTTATCCGCCAGAAAGAACATCAGCCACACCAGCGCGGCAAGCACTGTTGTGGCCGCCATCTTTCGGATGATCATTGGTTTTACAGGTGCACTGCCAACGATCCCCGGCTCAATCGGCCCGCCTTCTTCTTCAACCGTACGCACACCTATAGGTAAAACCATAAAAAGAATAAGCCACCAGGAGATGGTAAAGACGACGATATGGGAAACGATGCTCATTGCAAGAATACCTTAAAGGCCGAATAACCCCGACCGGTTTAGGCCTGTTCAATTTCAACCAATGTGCCACAAAAATCTTTGGGGTGCAAAAACAGAACCGGCTTGCCGTGGGCACCAATTTTAGGCTCTCCGCTTCCCAAAATCCTTGCGCCTTCAGCAACAAGCTTGTCACGCGCGGCCATAATATCATCCACCTCGTAGCACAGGTGATGAACGCCGCCACCGGGATTGCGCTCCAGGAAGTTCGCGATCGGTGAATTCTCTCCCAAAGGATGCAGCAATTCTATCTTTGTATTTGGCAGCATGACGAATACGGTCGTCACCCCGTGGTCCGGCTGTTCCACTTCGGCAGATACTTCCGCCCCCAGCGTATTTTTATAGACATTAACCGCGGCCTGCATATCCGGCACCGCAATAGCAACATGATTAAGCTTGCCAATCATTTTAAATCCTCACCTTTATATCAAGCGTACTATTTTCACATCCGTCACAGGGCCCGGATGTTTTCCTGAAATATTTTTCGCCAACCGACGTGCCACGACCCGCACCGCCTCGGCGACCGCTCCATCGTCTTTCAATTTTTTAAGCGGAAGACGTTCCAGTTCGTCAGAAATGGCATCATCCAGCCGGGATTCAATATCTTCCAGATCAAAAGGATAAGGAATGCCCTGAACAGTGAAGGCCGGATCTGCCGCCAGACTACCATCTTCTTCCAAAACCAGAAATACCCCCAGAAAGCCGTTCAGACTGATGCGGCGACGTGATGTAATGGCTTCGCCTTCGTGCGGGATCAGACAATTGCCATCAAGGGCCAGCCGTCCTGTAGGCACCTCATCTACGATCCGGGGCTTGCCCGGTGCCAGCCGAATAACGGTGCCGTTTCTGGGTACAACAACATCTTTCACGCCCAGACTTGTCGCAAACTCGCCGTGACGCAGTAAATGTCTGATTTCACCGTGAACCGGTATGGCAATCTGCGGCTTGATCCAGTCGTACATCTGCGCCAGTTCTTCCCGACCCGGATGCCCGGATACATGGACAAACTCTTCCCGCTCGGTAATGACATCGACCTCAAGGCACGCCAGCATATTGATCATGCGTCCAAGCGCCAGCTCATTGCCGGGAATAATTTTGGAAGACAGGATGACCGTGTCGCCCTTGCCCAGCACCACATGCCGGTGTTGCTCGCTGGCAATCCTCATCATGCCGGCACGGGCTTCACCCTGACACCCTGTACACAGATACAAAACCTTGTCCGGCGGTAAATGCGCGGCTTCTTCTTCGCTCAGCACCGGTGGAAAGTCTGCCAGATAACCAATTTTCTTCGCCACATCAACGTTGCGAACAAGTGATCGGCCAATCAGACACAGATGGCGATCATGCGCCTTTGCAACCTGGCCGATGGTATCGACCCGTGCGACATTCGACGCAAAAGTAGCCACGGCAACACGGCCTGTTTTACCTTCCAGCAACTTGATCAGGCTATCCCGCACCGCACTTTCTGACCCGGATGCCCTGGCGTTAAACACATTGGTGGAATCGCATATAATTGCCAAAACACCCTCGTCGCCAATACTTTTCAGGGCTGCTTCATCTGTGACCTCTCCCAGCATGGGCGCGGGATCAAGTTTCCAGTCACCGGTATGAAAGACCGTGCCAGCGGGTGTGCGGATAATCAGCGAATTGGGTTCGGGTATGGAATGGGTGATCGACACCAGAGAAATATCGAAGTCCCCAAGCTGAAAGCGGCTGCTGAGTGGAATTTCGTGCAAGGGCACGGTACCCAGCAGCCCGACTTCTGAAAGTTTGGAACGCAGGATAGCGGCGGTAAATGGTGTCGCATAAACCGGACACTCGAGTCGTGGCCACAAATGGTGCACCGCGCCAACATGATCTTCATGCGCATGGGTTACGACCAGACCAATAATATCTTTCTTGTGCTCTTCAATAAACGACGGGTCAGGCATGATAATATCCACACCGGGCAGATAATTATCGGCAAAGCTGATGCCACAATCCACCATCAGCCACTTTCCGTCATAGCCAAAAAGATTGAGATTCATCCCGATCTCGCCAGATCCTCCCAAAGGCAGAAAGATCAGTTCAGCAGGCTTCCCGGCTTTTTTACTCATACGCTTTTGTTTCTCTTGTATATTAAAAAGAGACCATTAATGGTCAGTTCCTGATCCACATGTTCAATCATCGGAATAGCTTCACCGAACAAGGGTGCCAGTCCACCTGTGGCGACAACCTGCATCGGCTTACCATATTCCGCACAGATGCGCTGTGTTATTCCTTCAATCAGCCCCACATAGCCCCAGAAAACTCCAGTCTGCATTGCCGACACTGTTGACGTGCCAATCACCCTGGCCGGCTTTTCAACCGCAATCCGGGGAAGCTTTGCCGCTGCCATATGCAGCGCTTCAAGCGACAGGTTGATACCCGGGGAAATGACCCCCCCTATATACGCACCACTTCCATCAACCACATCAAAAGTTGTTGCAGTTCCAAAGTCCAGCACAATCAGGGGGCCTCCATACTGGTGATGTGCGGCCACCGCGTTCACCAGACGATCCGCCCCGACATCCCTTGGGCTTTCCAGCTTGACCTGAATGCCCAGCTCCAGACCTGCACCACCAACGACCATTGGCTCACACGAGAAATACCGCCGACATAATAGCTGAAGCGGAAACAGGGTCTGGGGAACAACCGTTGCAATAATGGCGTCAGTGACCTGTGATGCGTCAAAACTCTCCAAAGACATAAGCTGGCTCAGCCAGACCATATATTCGTCTGCCGTTCGCTGGTCATCCGTTGAAATGCGCCACTTGTGACTAAGCTTCTCACCGTCATGGAGGGCGAAGACTATATTGGTGTTCCCTGCGTCAATTGCGAGCAGCATCCGCTTACCTCATTTTCACGTCAGTTCAGGTTTCAAAAAAAACATTGCCCGCGGTGATACGGCGCTGCTGGCCATTATCAAGCAACAGGACAAGCTCTCCATTCTGGCCGATATCCTGAAAAATACCATCGAATGTTTCATTTTGAAGTCTGACAGTAATCCGAAGGCCCATACCTGCCGCCACTTTTTTCCAGGCTTGCAGAATGAAATCAAATCCCTCTGTCCGCCAATAACCGATCCATTTTGCAAGTGATACCGCCAACACGCCAAACACGTCCTTCGGCTTCAGACCATCCAGCCCCTGCGCAGACAATGATGTGGCCGGGAAATCGACAGTGTCGGGAAAGTTCAGGACATTAATCCCGATTCCGACAATTACCCAGTCAATGAGATTCTTTTTACCGCTTGATGCTGATTCGAGCAAAATACCGGCAACCTTCTGCCCGTTCACCAGTACATCATTCGGCCATTTGCAGGTAATCGCGGTGCTTTCCGGCAGAAATTCTTTCAAGGCATCAACCAGCGCAACAGCGGTCACAAATGAAAGGCGGGCCGCTTCACTTACCGGTACATCGGGACGGGTTACCAGAGAACAATACAAATTTCCGGGATGCGAGATCCAAAGCCTGCCGCGTCTTCCCCTGCCTCCGCTTTGCCGGTCCGCAACAACCCAGGTGTTTACAGCTGTTTGGGAAACTGCCAGACGCCGTGCTTCATCATTTGTACTGTCAATTGCCTGAAAGTGGTGCAATCGATAGCCATCCGGTACGATGAATTCTTCCGACATAAGAACCCGGTTTACGGGAACAGGGCAGCAGCAGCAGCCTGTGCGCCCTCTATAACCGGTGCCGGATAAATAACGAACAGGAATGTAAAGGCTGCTGAAACCCCCAGAATAGCCCCCATATTGACACCGATTGGTTGATCTATTTCCGCCGTCGGCTCATCAAAATACATGATCTTGACAATTCGCAGGTAATAATAAGCCCCAACAACACTGGCCAATACACCAATGACCGCAAGAATATAGAGCCCCGAATTAACAGCAGCCATGAAGACATACAGCTTGCCGAAGAAACCAGCCATCCAGGGAATACCAGCCAGAGAGAACATGAAGATCGCCATGGTCGCCGCCATAAAGGGTCGGGAACGTGATAAACCGGCAAGGTCCGTGATATTCTCAACCATATTCTGGCCGCGCCGCATTGACAGGATAATAACAAAGGTACCGATATTCATGGCCATATAGATCACTAGATAGATCAGCAGCCCCTGAACGCCTTCTTTTGTACCTGCAGCAAGACCAATCAGCGCAAAACCGACATGACCGATCGAACTGTAGGCCATCAGTCTTTTGATATTGGTTTGCACCAGAGCAGCAACCGCACCCAGCACCGTGGAGGCAATTGCAAGGAAGATAATAATCTGCTGCCATTGATCCACGGCACCGGCGAAGGGTTCAAACAATACCCTTGTCAGCAATGCCAGCGCCGCAATCTTGGGCGCCACGGCAAAGAATGCTGTAATCGGCGTTGGCGCGCCCTGATATACATCCGGAGTCCACATATGGAATGGCACGGCAGAAACCTTGAAGGCAAACCCGGCCAGCAGAAATACCAGCCCGAATATGACACCAAACGATACACCCTCCTGACCGGTAATGGCCCCTGCCAGAACATCAAAATTTGTCGAACCGGTAAAGCCATAGATCAGGGAACACCCGTAAAGAAGCATCCCCGAAGACAGGGCGCCCAGCACGAAATACTTCAATCCCGCTTCTGTGCTGACCACTGAATCACGCCGAAATGATGCGAGCACATAAAGGCAAAGACTTTGCAGCTCCAGTCCCATATAGAGCGACATCAAGTCATTGGCGGAAATCATCATCAACATGCCGACAGTGGCAAGAACGATCAAAACCGGATATTCAAATCGCTCCAGATTTTCATCCCGCAAATAATCAAGCGACATGATAATGGCCACAGCAGACGCCAGAATGACCATCAGCTTGATATAACGGGTAAAACCATCAACCACAAACATGCCGGAAAAAGTCTGTTCGTATGATCCGTCAGTACCGGCTACAGCCAGAAATGCCAGAATCATCAAAAGAACAGCGCCCCATGAGATGCCGGTGATATCCTTGCTTTTTGAAAAGACACCAGCCATCAACAGAACCATCGCGCCGATGGCCAATACAAGTTCCGGCAAGGCGGGTAACAGATTAGGTATTTCTGCCGGGGTCATTGTCCAGCTTCTCCGCTTGCTAACAGGTTATCGGGCGCCGGGGCACCAGCCAGGGCAGCCTCATGGTTCTCTATCAAATTGGCAACAGAGACATGAATGAAATCAGTGAAAGAGGAAGGATATATGCCCATCCACAGAACGATGATCACCAGAGGCGCAAAAGTCAGTATTTCGCGCTTGTTTATATCCAGAATGTTCTTCAGATCCTCGTGAACGAGCTCTCCAAAGACCACCCTCCTGTATAACCAAAGCATATAGGCAGCCCCAAGAACCATTCCTGTAGAGGCACCAAAGGCCAGCCAGCTAGAATATTTGTAAGCCCCGGCCAAAACCAAAAATTCACCCACAAAACCGCTTGTGGCAGGCAGGCCGGCGGACGCCATGGTAAACACCATAAAGATCAATGCGTAAACCGGCATACGATTAACCAGACCGCCATAGCGGGCAATCTGGCGGGTATGCATACGATCGTAGACAACACCGACACACAAAAACAGGGCACCGGACACAATACCGTGGCTCAGCATTTGAATGATGCTGCCTTCAACACCCTGCGTATTCAGCGTAAAAATACCGATGGTGACATAGCCCATGTGCGCCACAGAAGAATAGGCAATCAGCTTTTTCATGTCTTCCTGCACCAGCGCCACAAGTGAGGTATAGACCACAGCGATCACACTTAACGCGAAGACAAAGGGGGCCAGATCAGCAGAAGCTTCCGGGAACATGGGCAGGGAAAAACGCAGGAAGCCGTAGCCACCCATTTTCAGCAATACACCCGCCAGAATAACCGAACCGGCTGTCGGTGCCTCAACGTGGGCATCCGGCAACCATGTGTGCACGGGCCACATGGGCATCTTCACTGCGAATGACGCAAAGAAGGCCAGCCATAACCAGGTCTGCACCGAGGGATCAAACTGATGTGTCATCAGTGTTGGAATATCTGTGGTACCGGCCGACAGATACATGGCCAGTACGGCAATAAGCATCAGGACAGAGCCCAGCAGCGTATACAGAAAAAACTTAAAGGCTGCGTAGATTTTCCTCTGGCCGCCCCAAACCCCGATAATCAGGAACATCGGGATCAGGCCACCCTCAAAGAAGATGTAAAACAGGATCAGATCAAGAGAGCAGAAAACGCCAATCATCAGTGTTTCAAGCACCAGAAACGCAATCATATATTCCTTGACCCGAACCTTGATCGCGTCCCAGCTTGCAAGAATACAAACAGGCATCAATAGCGTTGTCAGCAGCACAAACAGAACAGATATACCGTCAACGCCCAGATGATAATTAATTGCGCCGCCCAGCCAGTCACCCCGCTCGACAAATTGCATCTCGGCAGTTGTTCGATCAAAGCCCGTCCAAAGCGTGAGCGAAAGTACAAAGGTAATCAGTGTCGTCCACAAGGCAACCAACCGTACATTGCGGTTGACCAGTTCTTCATCGCCCCGGATCAGAAATACAAACAGCGCCCCGACTAACGGCAGGAAAATAAGCGCAGACAAAACGTTCCAGCTCGCCATTATTTCGCCCCCCCGGTCATCAACCAGCTGGCAACAAGTGCTACCCCGACAAGCATGGCAAACGCATAATGATACACATACCCGGACTGCAACAGGCGCGCTTTCTTCGACAGGGTCATCATAAGGGCAGAGATACCGTCAGGCCCAAATCCGTCAATCATGGCGCCATCGCCCTTTTTCCAGAATTTGGTTCCCAGCCATTTTGCTGGTCGCACGAACAGGAAGTCATACAATTCATCGAAATACCATTTGTTGAGCACAAACTGATAGGCCAGATGATGCATTGATGCAAAGCGACCCGGCAGGTCCGGATGGCGAATATAGAAATACCAGGCCAGCACAAAACCGGTGATACCCATTGCCAGAGGAGACAGCTTGACCCAAAGCGGCACATGGTGTGCAGCTTCCATCACATTCTCTCCACCAAGGAAAAGCGACTCGCGCCAGAAATCTTCGTAACCGTGGCCCACAAAATAGCCGCTAAACACAAATCCCGCCAGAACCGCGCCAGAGGCAAGGATAATCAGCGGAATGGTCATCACCTTTGGCGATTCATGAATATGCTTCTGGACTTTCTCCGACGCCCGACACTTGCCATGGAACGTCATGAAAATCAGCCGCCACGAATAAAACGACGTCATGAATGCCGCAACCACACCCATCACAAAGGCATAACTGCCGATACTTGTGTGTGCGGCATAGGCAGATTCAATAATCATGTCTTTGGAAAAATAGCCGGCAAACGGCGGCACACCGGTCAGGGCCAGCGTGCCAATCAGCATCAGGGCATAGGTCAGCGGGATCTTCTTAAAGATACCGCCCATCTTGCGCATATCCTGCTCATTTGACATGGCATGGATGACCGAACCGGCCCCAAGGAACAACAGAGCCTTAAAGAACGCATGTGTAAACAGGTGGAATACACCCGCGCCATAGGCAGAAACCCCCAGGGCAAAGAACATATAGCCAAGCTGGCTGCAGGTCGAATAGGCAATGACCCGTTTGATGTCATTCTGCGCCAGCCCGATGGTGGCCGCAAAAAACGCTGTACTGGCCCCGATAAAGGCGACAAAGCCAAGCGCCGTCGGTGAAAATTCGAAAATAGGTGAACAGCGCGCCACCATAAAGACACCCGCCGTCACCATGGTTGCCGCGTGAATTAGGGCGGAAACCGGAGTTGGCCCCTCCATCGCGTCGGGCAACCAGGTATGTAACCCGAGCTGCGCCGATTTACCCATGGCCCCGATAAACAGCAGGATGCAGATGGTTGTGATAACGTCGAGCTGCATGCCCAGGAAGAAGAAGCTATGGTTCGCAAGGTCAGGCATTTTCGCAAAGACTTCATCAAAGTCGAGCGTACCTGTCACCATGAAGATCGCAAAAATACCAAGCGCAAATCCAAAATCTCCAACCCGGTTGACCAGAAACGCCTTGATGGCAGCGGCACAGGCGGAAGGTTTTTTATACCAGAAACCAATCAGCAGATAGGACGCAAGCCCTACCCCTTCCCAGCCAAAGAACATCTGAACAAAATTATCGGCTGTCACCAGCATCAGCATGGCAAAGGTGAACAGCGACAGATAAGACATAAAGCGCGGGATATGCGGATCGTGGCTCATATAGCCAATGGAATAGATATGTACCAGCGACGAGACACCCGTCACCACAACCAGCATGACCGCTGTCAGCGTGTCAATGCGCAGAGACCAGCGCACATCAAAGTCACCAGACTGAATCCACTGGAACAGGTCCACGCGAATTTCCGCCCCGCCCAAAGCCACCTCAAAGAAGGCGATAATGGACAGAATAGCAGAAATAACCAATGCCCCGCTGGTGATCCACTGTGCACCGCGGTCCCCGACACTACGTCCGAACAGACCGGCAATAATGGCGGCGATCAGCGGCAGAAATACAATTGTCTGATACATGATGCCCCGTGCTAGCCCTTCATCACATTAATATCTTCAACCGCGATCGACCCGCGATTACGGAAATAAACCACCAGTATCGCCAAACCAATTGCAGCCTCAGCCGCCGCAACGGTTAGCACGAACATGGCAAACACCTGCCCGACCAGATCGTTGAGAAACGCCGAAAATGCAACCAGATTGATATTAACGGCAAGCAGCATGAGCTCCACCGACATCAGAATGATGATCACATTCTTTCTGTTCAGGAATATCCCGAAGATGCCCAGCGTAAAAAGAACCGCCGCGACAACAAGGTAATGGGCCAAGCCTATTTCCAACATTTTATGCCTTTATTCTCTTCATATGCCCTGTTCATATGCCCTGTCCGGGCGATACTTTTTTCACTTCAATTGCATCTTTTGGCCGACGACTGACCTGATCAAAAATATTCTGGCGCTTCACACCATCCCGACGCCGGTGCGTCAGCACAATCGCACCAATCATCGCCACCAGCAGTACAAGCCCGGCGGCCTGAAAAAGATATGCATAATGGGTATAAATCAGCTCACCCAGCGCCAGTGTATTACTTGTCTCTGTCAGGGCCGGTGTTGGGGCGGCGGCCCGTTCTGCTGCCTCGGGTGGCAGCACCCAGGTGCCCAGCACAATGAACAGTTCCACCAGTAGAACAAGACCAATCAGGGCCCCGATCGGCAAATAGCGCAAGAATCCCTGGCGCAGCTCAACAAAGTCAATATCCAGCATCATGACCACAAACAGGAACAGCACTGCCACCGCGCCCACATACACAATGATCAGGATCATGGCGACAAATTCTGCGCCCAGTAAAAGGAACAGCGCCGCTGAGTTGAAAAACGCCAATATAAGGAACAGGACTGAATGCACAGGATTGCGGGCTGAAATCACCATCAACCCGGAAATAACAGTAATGCCTGCAAACAGATAAAACGACAGTGCCTCGATCATGATGCTACCTCTTTCCTGTCCATTTTATCTTTTCTTCCGTCCCGTCCTGAATACATTCAATTACCTGCCAACCACATATCTGGCAAAACTTTTCATCAAATCCAAACTCATCAGCGATAAGGCGCATCTGCTGCCAGGTTTGCCGCAATTTCCCGCTCCCACCTGTCGCCATTCGCCAGAAGTTTGCTCTTGTTGTACAAAAGCTCTTCCCGGGTTTCGGTCGCAAATTCGAAATTTGGCCCTTCAACAATGGCATCCACCGGACAGGCTTCCTGACAAAAACCGCAATAGATACACTTCACCATGTCAATGTCATAGCGTGTGGTGCGTCGGCTGCCGTCTTCGCGCGGTTCCGCTTCAATGGTAATTGCCTGTGCCGGACAAATCGCTTCGCAAAGCTTGCAGGCAATGCAGCGCTCTTCCCCGTTTGGATAACGACGTAACGCATGCTCGCCACGAAATCTCGGGCTTAGCGCCCCTTTTTCAAAAGGGTAGTTAATCGTCACTTTCTTCCTGAAGAAATACTTCAGTGTCAGCCACATTGCCGAAACAAACTCCAACAGGAGGAAGCTTCTGGCGGTCTGGTCCAAAAAGGCCATGATATTACCCTGCTATCTCAAATTTCATGTGCGAACGGCACCATACAAAAGTGTGACGTAAACACAAGCATCTAACTACTCTCACTTGGCAACCGGCAGCATATCAAATGCAATCAGTCCACCTGCTGTTATCACCACCCAAACCAGTGATAACGGCAAAAACACTTTCCAGCCCAGGCGCATCAGCTGGTCATAGCGATAACGCGGCACGGTTGCCTTCACCCAGGCAAAGACAAAGAAGAAGAAACAAATCTTGCCAATGAACCAGATCCAGCCCGGAATAAAATACAACGGCGCCCAGTCAATCGGCGGCAGCCAGCCCCCAAAGAACAGAATGCTGGTCATCGCGCACATCAGCAGAATGTTGGCATATTCGCCCAGAAAAAACAGCGCAAAGGCCATGGAAGAATATTCAACCTGATAGCCTGCGACCAGTTCCGCCTCAGCTTCGGGCAGATCAAACGGCGGGCGATTGGTTTCTGCCAGCGCCGAAATGAAAAACACAATAAACATGGGGAACAGCGGGCTCGCGACATAGCCGAATAAAAGGCCCTTCTGCGCCAGCACAATATCGGACAGGTTCAACGAGCCAACGCACAGCAATACGGTCACAATCACAAAGCCTATGGATACTTCATACGAGACCATCTGTGCGGCCGATCGCAAGGACCCCAGAAACGCATAACGGGAATTCGAGGCCCAGCCCGACATGATGATACCGTAGACACCAAGAGAGGAAATGGCAAACAGGTATAAAACACCAACATTGATATCGGCCAGCACTAATCCGGCATCAAACGGAATAACAGCCCAGCCGATCAGCGCCAGAATAAAGGTCACCATGGGGGCAATCAGAAATACCCCCTTGTTGGCTGTTGCCGGAATAACCGTTTCTTTTAGAAACAGCTTCAGACCATCGGCAAAAGACTGCAACAAACCCCAAGGCCCAACAACGTTGGGACCACGGCGCATCTGCATGGCGGCCCAGATCTTGCGGTCAAAATATACCGACATGGCCACAGCCAGCAGCAAGGGCAAAACAATTGCCAGGATTTTGATCAGCATCCATGCAGCGGTTCCCGCATACAAGCCCAGCATGTCGATCAGATACAGATGAAATGCCTCAACCATGAGTACCGGTTGCCCCTTCTGTTTCCGTCATTGCCCCGCTGCATTCCGCCATAATCAGGGATGCCCGGGTTATCGGATTGGTCATATAAAAATTATCAACTGCACCGGATAGCGGTGCCTTTAACAGTTTGCCCGCCTTGCCGAACGCAGCCCATTTGGCAGGTTCAATAGTATCCACACCGATAAAGTGTGGTGCGGCTTCCAGCATTTTGACACGCAATTCGTCGATATTGTCATAAGGCAGAACATGGCCGGTCAGCTCGGAAAGCGCCCGGATAATGGTCCAGTCCTCGCGGGCGTCACCGGGGGGGAAAGCCGCCCTGTAGCCCCTTTGCACCCGTCCCTCCATATTGACATAGATGCCAGCCTTTTCCGTGTAGGCGGCACCTGGCAATATCACGTTTGCCACACTTACACCGGCGTCCCCGTGGGTCCCCAGATAGACAACGAATGTATCTTTAAGCCGGGATGTATCAATTTCATCCGCACCGAGCAGGAAGACGACTTCAATCTCGCCCTTTTCTGCGGCACTCAGGATGGCATTGGTAGTCTTGCCGCCCTTGCCCGGTACAAAACCCAGGTCCAGACCGCCCACGCGTGATGCCGCTGTTTGCAGCACATTAAAGCCGTTCCAGTCGTCCCGGATCATATTGAATTTGTCGGCAATTTCATTCGCCAGCTTAAGAACCGCTGCCCCGTCACTGCGGGCAAGGGCACCGGCGCCCAAAATAATCATGGGGTTCTTCGCATCACCCAGCACCTTGGAAAATTCATGCGAATCATCAAGGATTTGGGCAAGGATATCTGCGCTTTCGCCCAATTGCTCAACCGGATAGGTCAGATCAGCCACAGCCCCAACATTGGCAACTTTCAAGCCGTTTTCTCGCACACCCCGGCGCAAGCGGGTATTCACGATTGCCGCTTCCTTGCGCGGGTCTGTACCGACCAGAAGGCAGGCATCTGCCTGATCGATACCGGCAAACGTCGTGTTAAACAGATAACTGGCGCGGTGCTTTGGGTCGACAGCAGAACCATCCTGACGGCAGTCAATATTGGCTGATCCAATGCTTTCCATCAGGCCTTTCAACGCAAACATTGATTCGGCATCCTGCAAATCGCCCGCTATGGCGGCAATTTTGGAACCGTCCAGACCTTTCAGTTTTTTCGCAATAGCGGCAAAAGCGTCATTCCAGCTTGCCTCAACCCACTTCTTGTTTTTCTTCACAAACGGGCGATCAAGCCGACGTTTTTTCAAGCCGTCATAGGCAAAACGGGTCTTGTCAGAAATCCATTCCTCATTCACATCTTCGTGCAAACGCGGCAAAACCCGCATCACTTCGTTGCCACGGCCATCAACACGGATGTTACTGCCCACGGCATCATGAACATCAACAGAATTGGTTTTCTTCAATTCCCAAGACCGGGCCGTAAAGGCATAAGGTTTAGATGTCAACGCGCCAACCGGGCACAGATCAATCACATTGCCCGACATTTCAGAGGCGAGCGTCTTTTCAAGATATGTCGTGATTTCCATATGCTCGCCGCGACCAATGGCCCCAAGCTCGGAAACACCGGCAATTTCAGTGGCGAACCGGATACAACGGGTACAATGAATGCACCTGGTCATCTCGGTCTTGATCAGCGGGCCCATATATTTTTCTTCAACAGCCCGCTTGTTTTCATGAAAACGGCTTTGACCACTGCCATACCCCATAGCCTGATCCTGCAAATCACATTCACCGCCCTGATCACAAATCGGGCAATCCAGCGGATGATTGATCAGCAGAAACTCCATAACCCCTTCCCGCGCCTTTTTCACATAGGGCGTATCGGTATGGATAACCATGCCATCCCCCGCCGGCATGGCGCAGGATGCCACCGGCTTGGGTGACTTTTCCATTTCAACCAGACACATGCGGCAATTGCCCGCAATGGACAGGCGTTCGTGATAACAGAAACGGGGAATTTCGGCACCGGCGATCTCACAGGCCTGCAAAATCGTTGCGCCCGGTTCAACCGTGACTTCCTTCCCGTTTATGGTCAGCGTTGGCATATATTAGCTCCTAGGCAGCCCGGGACGCGCCCGACTTTTTTCCCTGATATTCATCAATCCGGCGCTCCACCTCATCGCGGAAGTGGCGCATCAATCCCTGTATGGGCCATGCCGCCGCATCGCCCAGTGCACAAATGGTGTGGCCTTCAACCTGTTTGGTCACATCCAGCAACAGATCAATCTCGCTTTTTTCGGCACGCCCCTGTACCAGACGCTCCATAACACGCCACATCCAGCCCGTCCCTTCCCGGCACGGCGTACACTGGCCGCAGCTTTCGTGGGTATAGAATTTTGACAAGCGGGCAATGGCCCGGACAATATCTGTTGATTTGTCCATCACAATCACCGCCGCCGTGCCCAAACCGGACTGTTCCGCCTTTAGTGAATCAAAATCCATCAGCACGGTATCGCAAATGCGCTTGGGTAAAAGCGGCACAGAAGACCCGCCGGGAATAATCGCCAGCAAATTATCCCAACCGCCACGTACGCCACCGGCATGCTTTTCAATCAGCTCTTTCAGTGGAATGCCCATTTCTTCTTCGACATTACACGGATTGTTGACGTGACCGGAGATGCAAAACACTTTCGACCCGGTATTGTTGGGCCGACCAAGGCCAGCAAACCATGCCCCGCCACGCCGCAAGATCGTTGGTGCAACAGCAATGCTCTCTACGTTGTTCACAGTCGTCGGGCATCCCCAAACACCCATATTGGCAGGGAATGGTGGCTTCAGGCGGGGCTGGCCCTTCTTGCCTTCCAGGCTTTCAATCAACGCGGTTTCCTCACCGCAGATATAGGCCCCCGCACCGCGATGCACATAAACATCAAAGTCATAACCGCTGCCACAGGCGTTTTTACCAATCAGGCCGGCCTCATAGGCTTCACTGATCGCAGCCTCAAGCACATCGGCCTCGTGATGGAACTCGCCGCGAATATAAATATAGGCAGCAACGGCATTCATGGCGAAACCGGCGATAAGGCAGCCTTCAATCAGCTTGTGCGGATCATGACGCATCATGTCACGATCCTTGCAGGTACCGGGCTCGCCTTCGTCAGCGTTGACCACCAGATACGAGGGACGGCCATCTGATTTTTTGGGCATGAAAGACCATTTTAGGCCGGTTGGAAAACCTGCCCCACCCCGGCCCCGCAGGCCTGATTCCTTCATCTCGCCAATAATCCAGTCCGCGCCCCTGGCCAGCAGTTCCCTGGTATTATCCCAGTCACCGCGCTTGCGGGCGGCTTCCAGTTTCCAGCTTTCAAACCCGTACAGGTTTGTGAAAATACGATCCTTGTCGCTCAAACCGCTCATTACTTTTTGTCCCCGCTTTTCAGGGTTGTCGGACCGCCAGCCGGGGCCGAAGCCTGCCGGTCTATCTGAGGTCCGGGTTTAGGCGTTTCACCGTTCCTGATCTGATCCAGAAGCCGTGTCGTGCTGGCCTCGTCCAGATCTTCATAATATTCGTCACGCCAGGCAAGCATGGGGGCATTGACGCACGCCCCCAGACACTCAACCTCCAGCAGGGTGAACTGGCCATCCGCACTGGTTTCGCCAAATCCGATGCCCAGATTTTTCTTGCAGGCAGAAACAACCTCGTCAGAACCGCGCAACCAGCAGGGGGTCGTCGTGCAAACCTCGATCACATGCTTTCCAACCGGGTTCAGGTTGTACATCGTGTAAAAGCTGGCCACTTCGTAAACGCGGATATAAGGCATATCCAGCAGTTGGGCGACATGTTCAATCGCCGGCACAGAAAGCCAGCCATTATTTTGCCGCTGGGCACGATCCAGCAAAGGCATGACGGCACTTGCCTGACGTCCTTCAGGGTATTTTGCAATCTGGGCCTTTGCCCATTCCTGATTCTCAGGCGAAAAGACAAATGGCGCCGCTTTCGTTACATTTGCTGCCTGTGGAGCTTTAATGCTCATCGGTCAACCTCACCAAACACAATATCCAGAGAGCCAATCAATGCCGGAATATCCGCCAGCATATGGCCCTTGGCCAGAAAATCCATTGCCTGCAAATGGGCAAATCCGGGCGCGCGTATTTTACACCGATAAGGCTTGTTCCCCCCATCAGACACAAGATAAACACCAAACTCGCCTTTGGGCGCTTCAACTGCTGCATACACCTCGCCCTCGGGCACGTGATAACCTTCGGTATAAAGCTTGAAATGATTGATCAGCGCTTCCATCGATCGCTTCATCTCGCCGCGTTTTGGCGGAGTGATCTTGGGGTCGGTTGATGAAACCGGCCCGCCGGGCATATTCTCGATAGCCTGACGAATGATTTTCAGACTTTGGCGCACTTCCTCAATACGCAGGATATAGCGATCATAGCAATCGCTGTGCTTGCCAACAGGAATATCAAAATCCATCTGGTTATAGGCGTCATAGGGCTGGGCTTTGCGCAAATCCCACGCCACACCCGCGCCGCGGATCATGGCCCCGCTAAAGCCCCAGTCCAGTGCATCTTCAAGCGAAATCACGCCAATATCGACATTACGCTGTTTGAATATCCGATTGTCAATCAGCAGGGCTTCCATATCCTGCAGAACCTGCGGAAAAGTTTCCGTCCAGGTCATGATATCTTCAGCCAGACCCGCAGGCAGGTCCTGATGAACACCACCGGGGCGAAAATAAGCCGCATGCAGACGTGCACCACACACCCGCTCGTAAAAGATCATCAGCTTTTCACGCTCTTCGAAGCCCCACAATATCGGGGTCAGCGCGCCAACATCCATGCCATGGGTCGTCAGATTCAGCAGATGATTGAGAACCCGGCCAATTTCGCAAAATAATACCCGGATAAACTGGCCCCTAGGCGGCACTTCGCACCCCAGCAGCTTTTCAACAGCCAGCGCGAAGGCATGTTCCTGATTCATCGGCGCCACATAATCAAGACGATCAAAATACGGCACGGCCTGCAAATAGGTTTTATACTCGATAAGCTTTTCAGTACCACGGTGCAAAAGACCAATATGAGGATCTGCCCGCTCGACAATCTCGCCATCCAGTTCCAGTACCAGGCGCAGTACGCCGTGCGCTGCCGGATGCTGTGGTCCAAAATTCAGGCTGTAACTCTTGATATCGACTTCGGCCATATTACTTTGTCTCTGCCTTTTTCTCTTCTGCTTCGGCCTTCTCGTCACCGGGGAGGATATATTTGGCCCCTTCCCATGGTGACATGAAATCAAAACTTCTAAAGTCCTGGGGAAGTTTGACGCGCTCATAGACAACGCGCTTCTGTTCTTCCGAATAACGGACTTCAACATATCCGGTCAAAGGGAAGTCCTTGCGCAACGGAAACCCCTGAAAGCCATAATCGGTCAGCAAACGTCGCAAATCCGGGTGGCCATCAAACATAATGCCATACATATCCCACGCTTCGCGTTCAAACCAACCCGACGCACTGTACACCTCAACGGATGTCGGCACGGGCTTGTGCTCATCCGTCGTAATTTTCACCCGGATGCGCTGATTATGATGTAAACTGAGAAGATGATAGACAACATCAAACCGCTCTGAACGCTCTGGATAGTCAGCACCACACAGATCAACAAGCTGGGTAAATTTACAATTGCTGTCGTCCCGCAGGAAATTCAGGACCCTGACAATATTTTCGGCGCGGGCATCGATGGTCAGTTCACCGAACCTGATGGCAAAGCCGGTAATTTCATTATCAAGTGCCGCTGATATATAGTCAGCCAGTTCGTTCAGACTCTCATCCATATCAAGCATTCATCTTCTGATCTTTTTCCAAATCCGGAAATTAACGGTCAATGTTACCAGTCCTGCGAATTTTTTTCTGAAGCTGCAAAATGCCGTACAGCAGGGCTTCGGCAGTCGGTGGGCACCCGGGCACGTAAATATCGACCGGCACCACGCGATCGCAACCGCGCACTACTGAATAGGAATAATGATAATAGCCGCCGCCATTGGCGCAGCTTCCCATGGAAATGACATAGCGTGGCTCCGCCATCTGATCGTAAACCTTGCGCAAGGCAGGCGCCATTTTGTTGGTCAGCGTGCCCGCGACGATCATAACGTCCGACTGGCGCGGACTGGCACGCGGTGCCACGCCAAAACGCTCAAGGTCATACCGGGGCATACTGGTCTGCATCATTTCGACAGCACAACAGGCAAGCCCAAAAGTCATCCACCACAAAGACCCTGTACGGGCCCAGGCAATCAGATCGTCCATTTTGGCGACAATATAGCCTTTATCGCTCAACTCGTCCGAAATCGACTTGAAATAGGTTTCCTGCGCAGAGACGGAAGACGCGGCCGCATTACCGGACATGGTCACACTGGATTCAGACATCACTCCCACTCCAAAGCCCCCTTCTTCCACTCATAAATAAAACCAATCGTCAGAATACCCAGAAACACCATCATCGACCAGAAACCAAAGAGCCCGATATTCCCAAGGGATACCGCCCAGGGGAACAGAAAGGCCACTTCAAGATCAAAGATGATGAACAGGATTGCAACCAGATAAAAACGGACATCAAACTGTTTGCGCGATCCGCTGAAAGCTTCGAAGCCGCATTCATATGCCGACAATTTTTCGCTATCCGGATTTTGGCGCGCAACAATCATCGCAGCAAAGACAAAAATACCGGAAAGCACAATAGCCAGCCCCAAAAAAAGAAGGATAGGCAAATATTCCAGCAACATCGATTCCATAGAAAGCTCCGACTTGTTATCAAGCGCGCAAACATATACGACAGTCTGGCGCGATGGTCACCCATATAATGACAGAAAATTGAAGCAGCCCGCGCCCCTCATGTCATTACCCCGCTTTGCGCGGAGTATAGTTGCCAAACGTCATAAATAAAAGCCGTATTCCTGAGAAAACAGACTTTGATTAACAGATTGAAATTTCGTGAAAAAGTGGCGGGAGTGACGGGACTCGAACCCGCGACCTCTGGCGTGACAGGCCAGCGCTCTAACCAACTGAGCTACACCCCCGAACGGTGTGATGTGTGGTTTATGTCAGGGACACTTCCGTGTCAAGCAACAACTCTACACATTATCGTCCGGTTACGTTTATTTTCATAAACCAATCATAAACCGAATTTCCCACCATACAATCTGTCAGGATTGCCTGGGTCGTGGTGGGCGATGACAGACTCGAACTGCCGACATTCTCGGTGTAAACGAGACGCTCTACCAACTGAGCTAATCGCCCGTAACAAGACCCGTTAGCGGGATGCAGGATGTAGCATCACCCCGCCCCCCTGTAAAGCCCTGAAGATGAAAAAAGAACCTTTTATGAAAAAATAAAACGGCTGGCGCCAGGCACCAGCCGTTCTATAAAAACAAAGATTTGGCTAAACTTAATTAACCGCGTCTTTAAGACCTTTACCAGCCTTGAATTTTGGCTGTTTGGACGCTGGAATCTGGATTTTCGCACCAGTGCGTGGATTGCGGCCTTCGCTGGCTGCACGCTGGGTTACGTTAAAAGTACCAAAACCAACAAGACGAACATCGTCGCCTTTTGACAAAGTAGTTGTGATGACATCAAAAACGCTGTCAACAGCTTTACCTGCATCAGCTTTAGACAGGCCAGTTGCACCAGCGACACTTGCTACGAGATCATTTTTGTTCACTACAGTCCCCCTTGAAGAAACGTGAATTTGCGTTGTCAAATTATTTGAAACGCCGGAAGTTTAGACCGACACTTTCGTCAGGTCAAAGGGAAAACGGCAGATTATTTGCAGTTTTCCCCAGTTTTTTCGATTTATTTTCGCTCAAAATAGATTGACATGCCCGATTGAGGCCAAACCAGTGCCTTAATGCGTAACCACATCACCCAAATCTGATTTATCATCGCCTTCCGAAATTGTGACGATCTCCGATTCTTCGGACCATTCAATCGGCACCAGCTTACTCACCAGGGCATGCTCGATGACCTCATCGACTGTCCTGACGGGTATAATCTCCAGACCACGTTTAACATTGTCCGGAATTTCTGCCAGATCCTTGACGTTATCGTCAGGGATCAGAACTGTTTTTATGCCACTGCGCAGCGCCGCCAGCAGCTTTTCCTTCAATCCACCGATTGGCAGAACACGACCACGCAGGGATATCTCGCCCGTCATGGCAATATCACGATGTACGGCAACGCCTGTCAGCACCGACACAATAGATGTCACCATTCCCACACCCGCAGAAGGGCCATCTTTGGGCGTAGCGCCTTCGGGCACATGGATATGAATATCAATCGTGTCAAACACAGTCGGTTTAATACCGAAAAGGGTGCTTTTTGACCGGACATAGCTGCGCGCTGCCTGAATAGATTCCTGCATCACGTCGCCAAGTTTGCCCGTAATGGTCATCCGTCCCTTGCCCGGAAGCATCAGGGCTTCAATCGCCAATATCTCGCCCCCAACCTGGGTCCAGGCCAGACCGGTCGTCACGCCGACCATATCCGTCTGCTCCAGTTCGCCGTAATGGAAGCGCTTCACACCTGCAAACTTTTCAATGTTCTGCCGGGTAATGGAGACCTTCTTCGTCTTGCCCTGAACAATCTTGCGCGTGGCCTTGCGCATCACATTGGCAATCTCACGTTCAAGATTACGCACACCGGCTTCACGGGTATAATACCGGATCAGGTCACGCAAGGAGCCTTCGGAAATTTTAAATTCCTCTGCCTTCAGTTCATGCTCCTTGATCAGCTTTGGCACCAGATGCCGCTGGGCGATCTCTACCTTTTCGTCTTCCGTATAGCCGGCAAGGCGAATGATTTCCATCCGATCCAGAAGAGGTTGCGGCATATTCAAGGTGTTGGCTGTTGTGACAAACATCACATTCGAAAGGTCGTAATCCACCTCAAGATAATGGTCATTATATTTTGAATTCTGCTCGGGATCGAGAACCTCAAGCAAGGCAGACGCAGGGTCGCCACGGAAATCGGCCCCCATTTTGTCAATCTCGTCCAGCAGGAACAGGGGATTGCTGCTGCCCGCCTTTTTCATCGACTGAATAATCTTGCCGGGCATTGATCCGATATATGTTCTGCGATGGCCGCGAATCTCTGCTTCATCACGAACACCGCCGACTGATATCCGTGCGAAATTGCGGCCAGTCGCGCGCGCAAGGGATTTGCCCAGCGAGGTCTTGCCAACGCCCGGAGGTCCAACCAGACACAGAATAGGTCCCCGGATTTTGTTTGCCCGCTGCTGTACAGCAAGATACTCAAGAATTCGCTCTTTAACCTTGTCCAGACCGTAATGATCTTCGTTCAGAATATCTTCCGCCTGATCTATGCTTTTCTTGGTTTTGGTTTTCTTGTCCCAGGGAATAGAGACAATCCAGTCCAGATAGTTCCGTACAACCGTGGCTTCCGCAGACATGGGGCTCATGGATTTAAGCTTTTTGAGCTCACCCATGGCCTTTTCACGGGCTTCCTTGGTCAGCTTTGTCTTTTTAATCTTGTCTTCCAGTTCGGAAAGCTCGTCCTTGCCTTCCTCGGTTTCGCCCAGCTCTTTCTGAATAGCCTTCAGTTGTTCATTCAGATAATATTCGCGCTGCGTCTTTTCCATCTGGCGCTTGACACGGCTGCGAATACGCTTTTCAACCTGAAGCACGCCGATTTCTTCTTCCATAAAGGAATACACAGCCTCAAGCCGTTTCTCGACACTGTCAATTTCCAGCAAATTCTGCTTGTCGGAAATCTTAAGCGCCAGGTGCGATGCAACAGTATCGGCAAGTTTGCTCGGGTCATCAATCTGGTTCACCGAAACGAGAACTTCCGGCGGCGTCTTCTTGTTCAGCTTTACATATTGATCGAACTGATTGATCACCGACCGCGCCAGAGCTTCAAGTTCCTTGGCGTCTGTGGTTTCTTCGACCAGAAAATCAGCCTTTGCCTCGAAGAAGTCCTGCCGATCCGTAAAGCTGGAAATCTCGGCACGCTGCGTCCCTTCCACCAGTACCTTGACAGTACCGTCGGGCAGCTTCAGAAGCTGAAGCACGGTCGCAACCGTCCCTACTGTATAAATATCTTCCTGACCGGGATTGTCCTGATTGGCATTTTTTTGGGCGACAAGAAGGACTTTCTTGTCATCGCTCATCACATCTTCCAGTGCACGAACAGACTTTTCCCTTCCCACAAACAGGGGAACAATCATATGAGGGAAAACCACGATATCGCGCAGGGGAAGAACGGGGAAAATATTGTCCATGCTGGAATTCATCCTAATTTTATTCGCCAGCCTTGGTATCTGTTAAACCGTCACTCGCGGAACAACGGCAACAGATATTGAAGGCGCTTAACTATTCCATTATCAAATGGCAATTCGGGCGCACCTGTTCAAGGGCCTAAAGAATGTCAGCCAGCAGAAGTCCCGACATCATCGCGCCGATCGGCATAAATATACAGAGGTTTGGCACCACCATCGACCACTTCGCCACTGATGACAACCTTCTCCACACCCTCAAGCGTAGGCAGGTCGAACATGGTATCCAGCAGGATATCTTCCAGAATTGATCGCAAACCGCGAGCACCGGTTTTCCGGATAATGGCTTTGCGGGCAATAGCCATCAAGGCATCATCAGAAAAACTCAATTCAACATCTTCCATCTCGAACAGGCGCTGATACTGTTTGATCAGGGCATTCTTCGGACGTGTCAGAATTTCGATCAGCGCATCCGTATCCAGATCGTTCAGCGTGGCCAAAACGGGAAGCCGTCCCACGAATTCGGGAATCAGACCAAATTTCAACAGATCTTCCGGTTCGATTGCCGTAAGCAATTCACCGGTCTGCTTTTCATCCGACGTATAGACATTGGCCCCGAAGCCAATAGACTTGCCTTCGATCCGATTGGAAATCAACTTGTCGATACCCGCAAAGGCACCGCCACAAATAAACAGAATGTTGGTTGTATCCACCTGCAGGAATTCCTGCTGCGGATGCTTGCGTCCTCCTTGCGGCGGAACACTGGCGACAGTGCCTTCCATGATCTTGAGCAGGGCCTGCTGCACACCTTCCCCGGACACATCTCGTGTGATCGAGGGGTTATCAGACTTGCGGCTGATCTTGTCGACTTCATCAATATACACAATACCCCGTTGCGCACGCTCGACATTATAGTCGGCTGACTGCAACAGTTTCAGTATAATATTCTCGACATCCTCACCAACATACCCGGCTTCTGTAAGGGTTGTGGCATCTGCCATGGTAAACGGCACATCCAGAATGCGCGCAAGGGTCTGCGCCAGTAATGTTTTACCGCAACCGGTTGGTCCCATCAGTAGGATATTGGATTTCGCCAGTTCTACATCATTATTCTTCGCGGCATGATGCAGTCGCTTGTAATGATTGTGAACGGCGACAGACAGAACCTTTTTGGCTCGGCCCTGACCGATAACATAATCATCAAGAACCTTTTGAATTTCAGTCGGACTGGGCACACCGTCACTGGTTTTGACCAAAGCCCCTTTGTGTTCTTCGCGGATAATATCCATGCAGAGCTCAACACATTCATCGCAGATGAATACGGTCGGGCCTGCAATAAGCTTCCTTACCTCATGCTGGCTTTTGCCACAGAATGAGCAGTAAAGAGTGTTTTTGGAATCGCCGCCACTAAGTTTCGTCATCAGAGCCTTACTTCCGGTTTTCTTACTCTATCGTATCCCTAACCTTGCGATCAGGACAACGAATTTTTCTTCTAAATCACATACTGCTCACTCGGCGCGCGCAGGCATAATCAGATCGACGCTGGTAATATAACAACTACACTATAGTTATTTAGGGTAAATATCCTGCTACTGCAAGCCCCACACCAGATTCTCGGTATCAGGCCTCTACTTCAACACCCTGAATTTTGCATTGTTGCAGCAATATCAAGGCTTCGGCCCGGAACCACATTAATGCCTGAGTGTTCAATTTTTAATTAACATGCAACCAGGCTTAATTATTTTCGATCAGATCTATTTCCTGGCGTCCTGATCTTTATCCGTCACAGAAGGGCGGCTTGTGACAACATCGTCAATCAGGCCAAACTTCTTGGCCTCTTCCGGTGTGAAAAATTTATCCCGTTCCAGCGCGCCTTCAATCGCGGACAATTTCTGGCCGGTATGGTCCACGTAAATCTGGTTCAAACGCTTGCGCAGATCAAGAATTTCGCGCGCCTGAATTTCGATGTCCGATGCCTGTCCCTGAGCGCCGCCGGAGGGCTGATGCACCATAATACGGGCATTAGGCAACGCCTGACGACGCCCCTTGGCACCGGCAGTCAGCAAAAGAGACCCCATGGATGCCGCCTGACCGATACAAAGCGTCGCCACTTCGGGACGAATATATTGCATTGTATCGTATATCGCCAAACCGGACGTCACCACACCACCCGGCGAGTTGATATACATGAATATATCTTTCTTCGGGTTTTCAGCTTCCAGAAACAGAAGCTGGGCTGTGATCAGGCTCGCCATACCGTCATGCACGGGCCCGGTCATAAATATAATTCTTTCCTTCAGGAGTCTTGAATAAATATCATAGGCACGCTCGCCCCGGCTGGTTTGTTCAACCACCATGGGAACAAGAGTGTTCATATAAGTATCAATTGCGTCGGACATTTTCATCTTCCAGCTGGTAGGGCGTCATGAAGGTTTACAGCATAGCGCCATAAACCTTCAATGCAACCGGGGTTTTCGTCATATCTGCAATCTGTTACTCGGCAGACTTGGTCGCAGCTTTTTTAGCTGGTGCCTTTTTCGCAGGAGCCTTCTTTGCGGGCGCCTTTTTAGGAGCCGCAGCTTTCGGCGCAGCCGCCGCTTTGGGTGCAGCAGCCTTGGCATCAGCGGTTTGGGGCTCAGACTTGGCTACAGCCTTCTTGGGTGCCGCTTTTTTGGCCGGTGCTTTTTTGGCAGCCTTCTTCGCAGCTGGCTTTGCTGCTTCATCCTCGTCTTCTTCCAAAGCCTTCAGCAGGTCTTCGCGACTAACAACCTTGTCTTTGACCTCGGCCATTTCAAGAATGAAATCAACCACTTTATCTTCATACAAAGGTGCCCGAATCTGAGCCAAAGCCTGCTGATTCTTTTGATAAAATTCAAAAACCTGCTTTTCCTGACCGGGGTAGCGCCGTGCCTCGTTGGCAATCAGACGGTTAACCTCTTCCTGACGGACGGTAATGTTATTTGCCTGGCCAACTTCTGACAACAGAAGCCCCAGACGCACACGACGATCCGCAATCTCGCGATACTCGGATTCAGCGGCATCGTCCAGTTCTTCAGGCTCGCCTTCTTCACCAGCCTGTTGCTCCAGATCACGCTTCAGCTGACTCCAGATCTGCTCAAACTCCATTTCCACCATACCCGGAGGCGAGTCAAATTTGGCAACATCCGACAAGGCATCCAGCAGGCTGCGCTTCAGGCGCGTTCTGCTCATGGAAGTATATTCCTGCTCAATCTGCTCACCAATTGCCTTCTTCAGCGCGTCAAGGCCTTCCAGACCCAGTTTGGTGGCAAATTCATCATCGACCTTAACAGCGCCGGGCTTTTGAACCTCGTGCACCGTTACTTCGAAAACCGCCTCTTTCCCGGCAAGTTCTTTCGAACCATATTCTTCCGGGAACGTCACTTTGACGTCGGCCTTGTCACCTGCTTTTTTGCCGACCAGCTGTTCTTCAAAACCGGGAATGAAACTTCCGGTTCCAAGCTCCAGCTGGTGGCCTTCCGCAGCACCACCTTCGAAAGCCACGCCGTCGATTTTACCCAGAAAATCAATCAATACGGCATCACCGTCAGCTGCCTTGTATGTCTTGGCGGCTTTTTCAAAAGATTTTTGTTGCGATACCAGACGCTCAAGGGCTTCATCAATCTCGGTGTCACTTGCCTTGGCGACCAGACGTTCAAGTTTCAGTTTGGAAAAGTCCGGTGTGTCAATATCAGGCAACATTTCAAGGGAGACGGTATATTCAAGATCTGAATCTTCCTCGAATTTCGTCACCTCGACCTTGGGCTGCATGGCCGGACGCACTTTCTTTTCTTCAAGCAGCTTTTGGGTGCTGTCATTGACAGTCTCTTCCAGAACCTGGCCTAGCAAATTCTTGCCGTGAAGTTTTTTCAACAAAGACACCGGAGCCTTGCCAGGACGAAAACCCGGCATTTTGACCTGATGGCTCAGTTTTTTAAGTTCGTTGTCCAAACGCTCATTGATGTCGCTCGCAGCAACAACAACTTTATATTCGCGTTTCAGGCCATCGGAATTTGTTTCGGTTATTTGCATTGATCGCTCTGTATTAAAGTGTGAATGAAATGTCCCGGCTTCTCTACCGCCATATTTTTTCGTGGTGCGGGCGGAGGGACTTGAACCCCCACGGGTCTCCCCGCTGGTACCTAAAACCAGTGCGTCTACCAATTCCGCCACGCCCGCATTACGAAGCCATCTCCTGAACCTGTTATTATAATTACGGCGAAACGCAGTGTTTCCCTTAATCATCAGGCTTCCGGAGACAACCCAGAATTAATCGGCGCAACCTATAGCACAGTTGTTTTCGCAAAGACCAGAGTGTTTCTGCGAGTATTTTCAACTATTGGATTTCAGGCACATCAAAAACCTGCTGACACCCTCAAAGCCCGGAGAACACCCGGCATTTGACGCTCAATATCTTCTGCGACAAGTCCGGGGCCAAATTGGGTCGCCGCAGCGCCGTGGAACCAGACCGCTGCCGCCGCACTTTCAAATGTGGGCATACCTTGCGCCAATAACGCCACAATCAGCCCGGCCAGTACGTCTCCGCTACCAGCCGTACCCAGTGAAGGTGGCGCATTGGCATTGATCGCACAATATCCATGAGGGTCTGCAATCACGGTATCGGGGCCTTTTAGCACAATTACCGCACCACTTCTGGCTGCAGCCGCGCGCGCTGCGCGGCACTTGTCCTGTCTGGCCATATCGCCCAGATCCGGAAAAATACGGGCAAACTCTCCGGCATGAGGGGTCAGCACCACATCCCCCGATATATGATCAAACAGTTCCACCGCACGATCAGCAAAAACGGTCAGGGCATCAGCATCCAGCACACAACGCTTTCCCGCCCCCAATGCGGCAAGAACATTTCTGCGGGTGGCGTCCGATACACCGTTTCCCGGCCCAATCAGAATAGCGTTCTGGCGTGGGTCCCCAAGCATGGCCTCAAAACCATCACAATCGATAAATGGCCTGGTCATCACGGCCTCAAGCCTGGCTGCCAAAGGTGCCAGGCCGTCTTCCGGGCAGAATATCGTCACAAGCCCGGCCCCCATCCTCAAGGCAGCTCGACCGGCCAGTGTGGCGGCCCCTGTTGTCGCCATGCCGCCGCTGACAATAATGGCGTGCCCCCGATCATATTTATGACCTTCTGCTTTGAGAGATGGATAATCGCCCCCCCAAAGCGCCGGCCCGTTCAGTAATGTCTGAGGGGCGATTTCAGGCAGAACATTGTCTGAAATCCCAATTTGTTCAAGCTTGAGCGTGCCGCAGTATAAACGCCCCGGCATCAGATAATGTCCCGGCTTTGCCCGATAGAATGTTACCGTCATATCCGCCTTGAAAGCACATCCGGCAACCTGCCCGGTATCGCCATTGATCCCGCTTGGGATGTCAACTGCAACTTTACGGGCGCTCGACCTGTTGGCGGTTTCAATGACCTTTTGCACATTGCCATCAATTGGCCGCGAGAGCCCTGCCCCAAATATTGCGTCGACGATCAGATCCTGATCCTTGATAATGTCCGGGTCGAATTCAAGGATTTCGCCGGTCCATTTGCCAGCCATCACCGCCGCATCACCTGTCAGCCTTTCCAACGGTCCCAACAATGCGACCTGAACATTGCAGCCCTGGGTCGCCAAATGCCGGGCGACGACAAAGCCATCCCCCCCGTTATTGCCCGGCCCGCAAAGAACCAGTACTTTATTCGGGTATGCTTCACGGCCAATGGCATCAGCCACAGACCGACCCGCGGCTTCCATCAGGCTTTCACCCGTCAGTCCGCTCTTTATGGTCAGATCGTCCGCCAGGTACATTTGGCGGGTGGTTATCAAGGCAGATTTAAAAACATCCATGAACCAGATCACCGGCTTCATTTGAGTTGCAGTGAAGCAAATGCAAGCTTAGCTCGATTCTGTGCATAAGCAAGATGATGCACAAGAAGGAATTGATGGGGCGAGCGACCGGGATTGAACCGGCGACCTCCAGAGCCACAATCTGGCGCTCTAACCGACTGAGCTACGCCCGCCATCAGATGTGAGCGACCTATTTACGTGCCGAAAACATCCGCGTCAAGCGCCCATCTCTCCATATATTCATAATCGTCACAAAAAAGCCGACAGGCGGCGGCAAGCCTCATCCAGACTGTCGTCATCTTTACAAAAGCAAAAACGCACCATCGACTGGTCCGGCGCGGTGGTATAAAACGGGCTAAGCGGAACCGCCGCCACCCCTGCCTCACGGGTAATCGTCTCGCAAAATGCCAGATCGCCGCCTTTCCAGGCCAATGCGGAATAATCGGCAATAAGAAAATAGGTGCCCTGCGTTGGCAATATTTTTAAGCCGGTTGTTGAAAGTCCGGCCGCAAGCCGATCCCGCTTGCGCTGCAGATCAGCCTTGAAGTCCTGATAATATTCATCAGATTTGGTCAGACCATGAGCCACACCCAACTGCAAGTTTGGCGGCACTGTAAAAGTCAGGAACTGGTGCACCTTGGCAATAACCTGCAGCAGATGCTCCGGGGCCGTAACATAACCAATCTTCCAGCCTGTCAGCGAGAAGCTTTTGCCCGCGGACCCGATTTTGATACATCGCCCCGCCATATCAGGCAGAGTCGCCAGCGGTATATGTTCATGATCGTCAAAGACCAGATGCTCATATACCTCGTCGCAAATGGCATAGGTATCAAAGCGCTTCACAAATGAGGCAATCAGCTCAAGTTCTGCGCGCGACATCACCTTGCCCACAGGATTTAGCGGCGTGTTGATAATGATCAGCTTGGTGCGTTCGTTAAAAACCCCGGCCAGATCACTTTCCCTGATCTGCCAGTCCGGGCCATTCAGCCGTATAAACCTTGGGGTGGCACCTGCCAATCGGATCATGGGCAGGTAACAATCATACGCCGGCTCAATAATGATGGCCTCATCACCCGGGTTCAGAAGCCCCAGAATACTGGCCGCCAACCCTTCCGTCGCCCCCACCGTAACCAGCACATTTTTCTGCCCGTCCACGTTCATGTTGTAGAAATGATTGTCGTGATTCGCCACAGCTTCCCGTAACAGCGGCACCCCAAACAAGGGCGGATATTGATTCGGCCCGTCAATGGTCGCCTTTGCGGCCACGGCCAGAATATCTGCCGGACCATCCTCGTCAGGCGCGCCCTGCCCCAGATTGATCGCCTTGTGCTCCAGCGCCAATGCCGACATATGCGCAAATATTGTCGTTCCGAGACTGCTAAAATATTGATTTACTGTTTTCAAGGCGAAACTCTTTCCTCATGGCAACAAAAGGCCCGTTCATTTGATGAAAGAGCGACGCTATAGAATAGCCACATGACGATCAAGACAGGATTACCCGGCAAGCGCACCCTTCGCTGCTCACTTTATGGGCGGATTGCCTATTTATTAAGCAAAATATTTTGCCTTGCGCTGTCAGGATGACCTGAAAACCGGCGGTACGCTTCCATTTGTACATTCAGGTTAAAACTGGCATAACCTGTGCTTATGGGAAGTTGATCTGAAAGACCGGATCAATATTTGCTGCAGGTCCGTCAAAATCGAGAAAGTATCGAATGAAGAAAATTGAAGCAATTATCAAGCCGTTCAAGCTGGACGAGGTTAAGGAAGCTCTTCATGAAGTCGGCCTTAGTGGTATCACCGTGACCGAGGCCAAGGGATTTGGTCGGCAGAAAGGCCATACGGAACTTTATCGCGGCGCAGAATATGTGGTTGATTTTTTGCCCAAGGTAAAAATTGAGGTTGTTCTTGCCGATAATCTGGTCGATCGCGCCGTTGAAGCCATTCAACAGGCTGCGCGAACCGGCCGGATTGGTGATGGCAAAATATTTGTCAGTACTGTCGAGGAAGCGATTCGGATCAGAACCGGCGAGACAGGCGAAGAAGCCATATAAATTAATGGGTTTATCAACCGGATTTTAAAATATTCGGCCCAGCAACGTTCAACTATCCAGTTTATCCACGAAAGAAAGAATAAAGCATGTCAGACGTAACTAAAATACTGAAAAGAATTAAAGATGAGGAAATCGCATACGTGGACCTTCGGTTTACTGATCCACGCGGCAAATGGCATCATCTGACAATGGACTCATCCGCTGTTGATGAAGACCTTCTTGATGAAGGCATCATGTTTGACGGCTCGTCAATTTCCGGCTGGAAGGCCATCAACGAATCAGACATGATTTTGAACCCTGATCTTTCTTCTGCCTCGATGGACCCGTTTGCAGCACAACCAACGATGATCCTGGTCTGCGATATTGAAGAACCGTCAACGGGCCAGTATTATACACGCGATCCCCGTTCAACGGCCAAGCTGGCGCAGGAGTATCTGAAATATACCGGTTTGGGTGATACGGCCTATTTCGGTCCGGAACCCGAATTTTTCATGTTTGATGATGTTAAGTTTCATGTGGGCTACAATGGTGCCGGCTATAACCTTGATGATATCGAAGGCCCTTATAACAGCAACAAGTCCTATGAAGATGGCAACAGCGGGCACCGCCCAAGAGCCAAGGGCGGCTATTTTCCTGTAGCACCCGTTGATTCATGCTCGGATATTCGCGGCGAAATGGTTTCGATCATGAAGCAGATGGGCCTGCCTATGGATAAGCATCACCACGAAGTAGCTGCCAGTCAGCATGAGCTGGGAATGATGTTCGGTACCCTCATTGAAACAGCCGACCGGGTCCAGACGTATAAATATGTTGTTCAGCAGGTTGCCCATGCCTACGGCAAAACAGCAACCTTCATGCCCAAGCCTGTCAAGGAAGACAATGGTTCGGGCATGCATGTTCACCAGTCAATCTGGAAAGAAGGCAAGCCGACATTTGCCGGTAGCGGATATGCAGACCTGTCTGAAACCGCACTCTATTATATCGGCGGCATTATCAAGCATGCCAAGGCACTGAATGCCTTCACCAACCCGTCGACCAACAGTTACAAGCGGCTGGTGCCAGGTTTTGAAGCGCCGGTCCTGCTGGCTTATTCTGCACGTAACCGGTCAGCCTCATGCCGTATCCCGTACGCGACAAGCCCCAAAGGCAAACGCATCGAGATCCGTTTCCCCGATCCCCTTGCCAACCCGTATCTGGCATTCTCTGCCATGCTGATGGCCGGGATTGATGGCATCGAGAACAAAATCCACCCAGGCGACGCCATGGACAAGGACCTGTACGCCTTGCCACCGGAAGAACTGGCCGAAGTACCAACAGTTTGCGGGTCCCTGCGTGAGGCCCTCGAATCACTTGATGCTGATCGTGAATTCCTGAAAAAAGGTGATGTCTTCACCGATGATCAGATTGACGCCTATATGGAGCTTAAGTGGGAAGAAGTTTACGCCCTTGAAATGGCGCCACATCCTGTTGAATTCCAGATGTATTACTCTTCCTAGAACATTCAGTATTGCCAGCTTTAAAGTCCTGCCGGTTGAACCGGCAGGACTTTTTCGCCATATAATGGCCCCATGACCGAAACAACTACATTGACCCTTCTCGTTGCAGGCATCATTGGTGCCGGATTTTCCCTTTTGGGAATCCGGAAACCATACGAATACGGGCGCGTCTGGGTCCCCCCCTGGCATGGCATTCTGTTCATCAGTATATTGACGATCTTTCTGATGCTGGCCCATCTTGTTACCCTGAAGACCGGCCAACCGTTTGTCGGGCGCAACGGATAAACACCCCCCACCAAAAGATATAGCCTTAACCAAATAAGAATAATTTGACATTAGCCTGACAAAATGGTGACGGCCTAAAATAAATTAACAACATTATCAAGCGGAAGCCCTGCGTGACAGAAACGAAAAACGATAATATCAGACAGGAACTGGCTGGAACGAATATCAACCAGAAAACATTTCTGGCAACAGATTATCTAAACCACTTCAACGAAGTTATCATGCTGATGGATATGCTTCCAGACGTACCGGAATGCATTGAAGATACGCGCGACTGGTCCCCCAAAACCTATGAAGAGCATTTTCGGGACAGCAGTTTCTCGGAAAAAGAGCTGGCGATTAAAGCCTATCATAACGCCCCGCAGGAATTCCGGGCCCCTCTGGATGCGCTGGCCTTGCGCCTGAACAGGAAAATTGCCGATACACTGGACCAGATTGAGCAACTCATCAGCGCCGGCGACCAGGCCGCAACAGCAATACTGTTGGCCTCGGCGAGCAAGGATTTAAGGGCAATGATCAAACTGGCCAGCAGCATTATCAACGGAACCAGCACGCTTGTCACGGAAGATCAAATCGATGAAATGCTCTGTGATACGGAGGAAACCCCGCTGGCACAGGACGATATCGACGCCCTGTTTTAAAGATACAATCTCACTTTCGCACCACAATATCTAGTGCTGTATTGCCTAACGACATCAACATGCCCTATAGTTCCCGGACAATGTTGAGACCGCTGTTTCACCCCCCGTGGAACGCACAAGTATTCTGGGTAATATGACCGACCTTTTCGAACAACCATCCGCAAAAACATCCGATTATTCTGCCAAGGATATTGAAGTCCTTGAAGGTCTGGAACCTGTCAGGCATCGCCCGGGCATGTATATCGGGGGTACTGATGAACGCGCCCTGCATCATCTGGCCGCTGAAGTTATTGATAACGCCATGGATGAAGCCGTTGCCGGTCACGCCAGCCGCATCGAGATCGAGCTGACAGAAGATGGCATCCTGTCTGTCTCGGATAACGGGCGAGGTATTCCCGTCGATCCGCATCCGAAATTCAAGGACAAGTCAGCTCTTGAAGTCATTATGACAACCCTCCATTCCGGCGGCAAGTTTACAGGCGGGGCCTATAAAACGGCGGGCGGATTGCACGGCGTTGGCATATCGGTTGTAAACGCCCTGTCGGAGAAACTCAAAATTGAAGTTGCCCGTGACCGGCAGGTCTGGACCCAGTCTTATTCACGCGGTGTGCCGCTTACAAAACTGACACTGTTGGGACAGGCCCAGAACCGCCGTGGCACAAAGCTTGAGTTTCTGCCGGATACCCGGATTTTTGGCGACACAGCCTCGTTCAAGCCCGGCAAGCTTTACAAGATGGTCCGGTCCAAAGCTTATTTGTTTCGCGGCGTTGAGATCAGGTGGAAGTGTGCCCATGAGCTGATAAAGGGGTCAGACACGACCCCTGATCAGGCCGTATTACATTTTCCCGGAGGATTAAAAGACTTTCTCGCGGAAAGCCTGACCGGCCAGGAGTGTATTACCGCTGATCTTTTTAGCGGCCGGGGCAAGTTCCCTGATGATTCCGGTGAACTGGAATGGGCCATAGCCTGGCCGGAATACGGCGAAGGATATTGCAGCTCCTATTGCAACACGATCCCGACCCCGCTTGGCGGCACACATGAAACAGGTCTGCGCACAGCGCTTTTAAAGGCCCTGCGTGCCTATGGTGAACTGGTCGGCAACAAGAGAGCCGCCACCATTACCAGCGAAGATATTCTGAATGGCGCCTGTGCCGTTCTGTCTGTGTTTATCAAAAACCCGCAGTTTCAGGGCCAGACAAAAGAACGCCTGACCAATGCGGAAGCTGCCCGGCTGGTTGAAAATGCCATGCGTGATCATTTTGACCACTGGCTCAGCGGTGCGCCCAGCGAAGCGACTATCCTGCTGGAATGGGCAATTGAGCGCGCCGAGGAACGGGTCCGCCGTCGTCAGGAAAAGGAGATCAAACGCAAGACACCTGTCGGCAAGCGCCGGTTACGATTGCCCGGCAAACTCGCGGATTGTGCTCTGGATTCGGCTGAAGGCACTGAACTTTTTATCGTCGAGGGTGATTCGGCTGGTGGCTCGGCCAAACAGGCCCGCGATCGCAAAACACAGGCTATATTACCGATCCGGGGCAAAATTCTGAACGTCGCCAGTGCCGCCAATATCAAAATCAATGCCAATCAGGAAATTTCCGATCTGTTTCAGGCCATTGGATGTGCCCCGCGCGACAAATACCGGGAAGCAGACCTGCGTTACGAAAAAGTGATCATCATGACCGATGCTGATGTCGACGGCGCACACATCGCGACATTGCTTATGACATTCTTCTATCAGGAAATTCCGGGCCTGATACGGGATGGCCACCTGTATCTGGCCTTGCCCCCCCTCTATCGTATTGCGCAGGGCGGCAAGGTTTTATACGCCCGTGACGATGCACACAAGGACGAATTAATGGTGTCCGAGTTTACCGGTCGGGGCAAAATTGAAGTGAGCCGCTTTAAAGGTCTGGGGGAAATGCCGCCCGCACAGTTGCGTGAAACAACAATGAAGGCCGAGAACAGAATTCTGGCGCGTGTAACCGTACCGCAAGACATTGACGGCGCGCGTGATACTGCGAAACGGGTTGACGAATTGATGGGAAAAAGACCGGAGCTGCGGTTTGAATTCATTCAATCGCACGCCGCGACCGTGCAGGAGCTTGATGTCTGATCCAGATCAATTCATGATGCTACATAATCGTCTATGTTGCAACAGGAGCTGTATTTAGACCATTAATCTGCACGACCGGAGAATAGAATGCGAATCAAGAAAGTTTTCTGCGTTATAGATCCGACAACAACCAATCAGACATCACTGGATCGCGCCGCAATGATAGCGCGCAATGCCAGTGCATCACTTCACGTTTATGTCTGTATCTCCAGTTATGACCGTGTCTCGGGAGATCGCGACACCATGCGAGAGGCCGAGACAGCGCGTCACAAGGCCTGGCTCTCTCAAATTACCGAGAATTTGAAAAGCGATGGCCTTAAAGTCACGGTTGAGGTCGATTCCAATGACAACTGGCGTGAAGCCATTGCGCCTGCCGCACAGCGGGCAAAGGCCGACCTTATTGTTAAAGCTAACTACCGCAGGTCGGTAATCCAGCGGCGGCTGTTTCAAACTTCCGACTGGGTATTGCTCAGGTCCGCCCATTGCCCTGTGCTGTTTGTTAAGGCCAAACGGACAAAACCAATCGAGAAAGTACTGGCCGCGGTCAATTTGAACGCTTCTGACAAGGCGCATAAGGCACTGAACGATATTGTAATCGATCATGCCGGATCCATTGCAAAAGATGCAGGCGCCGAACTTCATGCAGTGAATGCCTATTCGGGATCAGAAAATTTCATCCATCCACCGGATTTGGCGAAAAAGCTCGGCATTCCACGCCAAAATGCGCATGTCGATAACGACGACCCGGAAGAACTGGTGTCCAAGGTAGCCCGCAAGCTTGGCTCGCCTTTGCTGGTGATAGGCTCCATCGCCCGAAAAGGTGTCACAGGTACAGTCGTCGGCAACACCGCTGAACGCATTCTGGACACACTGGATTGTGAAATTCTGGTGATTATCCAGCCTCGCAATTGACAGGCCAGGACAATGGTTTAGGGTCAGGCTCCATTAATCTGCTCTTGCTGAAAATCACATTAATGGGTCCTGCCCCTGGGACACTTGCAACCACTCTCTCATGGCACCGGTGACTTTTTCAGGTTGCTCCAGTGGTGGCAGGTGTCCGGCACCGTCAATAATACACAGTTTTGCATTCGACATGGCATTCACCATGATGTGGTGAAGGCTGACCGGGGTCAATGTATCCCCCGCCCCGCACATCACCAGCGTTGGACAATTAATATATTCCAGATCAGCCATACTGTCAGGCCGGTCAATGATTGCCTGTTCCTGCCTGAGAAAACCGTCGATCCCGACTTCTGCCGCCATACGCAGTATCGTCGACTTTAAAGCTTCGTTTTTAAGGCTGTCCTTGTGTAAGAGCGTGGGGAGCAATTGGGGCGTTATTCCCTTGAACTTTCCCCGCCGGGCCAGTGCCATGAAATCTTTCCGACGGGTGATCTGCTCAAGACTATCCGCATGTGGACTTGTGTCAGAGAGTAAAAGCTTCTCGACCCGGTCCGGTGCCTGACGCCAGATTTCAAAACAGACATACCCGCCCATCGAAAGCCCGCCCAGGGCAAAACGTGGCGGCGCTTCTTCCAGAATCATCCTGGCAATTTCTGCGATAGAATCTGCCCGTGTGTGATCTGCAACTTTGACGTTTGCAATATCGGAAAGCCCGTCAACCTGGGCCCGCCACAAGTCGGGTGTACACAAAAGTCCGGGAATCAGGACCAAATTCGCTTTCGTATGGGGCATATCTGTCACAAATCCTCATCAAAGACGTTCTTAATGAAGCGTGACGGCGGATCTGACAAGAGTCAAGTTGACATATGACCACATTCTCCTAGACTGCGCCGCGTATATGACAATTCACTCTAACAGGCTGGTAACGACACACGAGCCGCCAAACGGATATGCCGACGGAATGACATTTGAACTGCTGGGCTTAGGCACCGAAGTTTTACAAGCTGTATCAGAGGCGGGCTATACAGAGCCTACGCCCATTCAACGGCAAGCTATCCCTGTGGCCCTGCAAGGTCTGGATATTCTGGGCATTGCACAAACCGGCACCGGTAAAACGGCTTCTTTCACGTTGCCAATGATTGATATTCTGGCGCAGGGTCGTGCACGGGCCCGGATGCCACGCTCGCTTATTCTGGAGCCAACACGTGAACTGGCAGCACAGGTCGCGGAAAGCTTCGAGACCTACGGCAAATACCATAAACTGACGATGGCCCTTTTGATTGGTGGCGTTTCATTCGCTGATCAGGTGAAGCTGCTGGATCGCGGCGTTGATGTGCTGATTGCAACACCAGGGCGCTTGCTGGATCAGTTCAAGCGTGGCAACATACTGCTGAATGGCGTACAGATACTGGTTGTGGACGAAGCTGACCGTATGCTGGACATGGGATTCATTCCCGACGTTGAGGAAATTTGCAAAAAGATGCCGCAAAAGCATCAGACGCTGTTTTTCTCTGCGACCATGCCACCCGAGATCAAACGCCTGACCGACCAGTTTCTAAAAGAACCCCGTATGATAGAGGTGAGCGCCCCGTCATCCACGGCGCTGACCGTTGAACAGGCCCTTGTCCTGTGTGATGCAAAAAACAAGCGTGAAACATTGCGCGGACTGCTTCATAAAGAAAGCATCAAGAACGCCATTATCTTCTGTAATCGCAAACGGGACATTGATGTTCTGTATCGTTCGCTCAAGACACATGGCTTCAGTGTGGATCGCCTCCACGGGGATATGCAGCAATCCGAACGGACCGCTGTTCTGGCCCAGTTTAAAAATAACGAAATTCAGCTGCTGGTCGCGAGTGATGTTGCAGCCCGTGGTCTGGACATCCCCGCTGTATCTCACGTATTTAATTTTGATGTCCCGACCCATGCGGAAGATTATATCCACCGGATTGGCAGAACAGGACGTGCCGGGCGTGAAGGCTGGGCATTCACGCTCGCCTCCCCGATGGAGAAAAAGTATGTTGCGGGCATTGAAAAGCTGACGGGCAAGAAAATACCTTTTATTCGAGTGGAAGAAAAAGCTGAATCACCGAAAGAGGAAGCATCACCAGCCGAAGCACCGGTAAAGAAAACCGCCAAAAAGTCTGGTCCCGCACCAGATAACAGGCCTGCGCCCGAAAAGCGTCAACCCTCGCGTTCACCCGGAAAATCTGCAAGGGAAGATTATGCCGACAATGACAAGTCCGTGGTCGGCATGGGAGATCATGTGCCCGCCTTCCTGCTGCAATCTACCCTTGATGGAAGCTCCTCGACAAAATAACCCCGTATATGGCCAATAATTATACAAAAAACACGACCCGGTACGTTATTTTCCACCAATATTTAGAAAAATTTAGTATTTTCCCTATAAAAATATCTGCAAGAAACCAAAGGTTGTTTCGCTCTGAAGAAAATGAACCTTGCCACCTCAAAGGCCTGGATTCATTCTGGAAACAATTGCCAAGAACGGGTTGACATATAAAAGGGTTCAAGAAAATGCCTAAAACAGGCAATGCTGCTGATACGTCGGTTGCACGTGATATTATTCAGGCAAATGCCTGTACAGATGCTGCCTTGGCATTTTTACGTGACAGGCACATTCCGACCACTCCAAACAACTATTCAGTCGCCTATGAATATGTGTCTCCCAGCGGGGACCCCAGATTAAAAAGGCATATCGACCAGTTGCTGGTATCCGGCACACGCTTCACCCAAACAGTCTGCAACGGCCTGCACACAACATTTTTTAGCAGCGAGTCCGAGAGCCGTGCGCTCAGGGTTGCCAGCGCCTCAATGAAAAAGGAACTTGAGAAGCTGATCAACAATCTGGAATGTGCTGGCAAAGACACGTCAAAATTTGGCGATGATCTGGGCATCTATTCCAAAGCATTGTCCAGCGCGCCTGAATTTGATTCGCTGGGAGATACGCTGCACACGCTGGTTGGCAAAATTCTTCAGGACACCAAACTGATGGAAGAAAAGAGCCGTACCCTTGAAGGCGAGCTTACGTCTTCTTCGCATGAAATTAACAAGCTTCGCCAGAATCTGGAAATGGTCAGAACCGAATCCCTTACCGATCCGTTGACCGGAATTGGAAACCGTAAATATTTCGATGAATCTTTTGACGAGGCAGTGGCAAATACCAAAGAGGGCAATTCAATTGCCCTGATAATGGCGGATATTGATCACTTTAAATCATTCAATGATACCTGGGGTCATCAAATGGGTGATCAGGTTTTAAAAATTGTCGCCAAATGCATGAAACATGAAATTGACGCGCAAGGCAGGCTGGCCCGATACGGCGGTGAAGAATTCAGCATCATCTTGCCGAACACCAACGTGGAAAACGCGATTGCTGTCGCCGAAAAAATAAGAAAACTCGTTGCAAAACAGCAAATGAAGAAAAAATCAACAGGTGAGGTCATTGGGCGAATTACCGTCTCCTTTGGTGTTGGACTGTATAAACCAGGCGAATCCTTTGCCGAACTGACCCAGCGTGCAGATGAAGCGCTATATGCAGCCAAAAAAGCCGGGCGCAATATGGTCAAGTGCGAAGACTTTTCCGTCGATGAGAAGAAATCAGCCTGACCGCAAATTTTTTGCCAGCTCTGAACAGGCTCACCTTCTTCAAAAAATAAGGTGAGCCTGTGTCTTTCCTGAAGGTTGCCATTTGCCCGTTGTGGGATAGAATGCCTGACGTCCTGAAATGACTTTAGTATCAGGGCATCAGTTTCAGGAGGCCTTATGTCGTATAAAACCATTACATTTGATATCAAAGATGATGTTGCCATTCTGACCTTGTCCCGGCCTGAAAGCCTGAATGCCATGACGGCTGAAATGCATCATGAAATCAAACAGGCCCTCGACCAGCTGGCTTGCGATGATCCGGTTGCCCGATGTCTTTTGATAACGGGTGCGGGACGCGCATTCTGCGCAGGGGCGGACCTGGCACAGGGTATCAAGCCGGAACCAGGCAATATGCCGGATCTGGGTAAAGTTCTGGAAAACCATTATAACCCTCTTGTCAAGCGACTGATGTCATTGAAGGTGCCTGTTGTGGCGGCAGTTAACGGACCTGCTGCGGGTGCGGGCATGAGCATTGCGCTGGCGGCCGACATTGTGATCGCCGCGCGTTCAGCGACTTTTCTGCAGGCTTTTGTCAATATCGGCCTTATTCCGGATGCGGGCAGCACATACCTTTTACCCCGGCTTGTAGGCAAGGCACGGGCCTGTCAACTGGCGATGCTGGGTGAGAAACTTTCCGCAGAAAAAGCTGCTGAATGGGGGCTGATTATGGGGTGTGTAGACGATGATCAGCTCATGAACGAAGCACTAAAAATTGCCACGCGCTTTGCCAAAGGCCCTACGCAGGCACTGGCACATATTCGACATGCACTGGCAGAATCGGAACGCAACAACCTGAGCGAACAGCTTGATCTGGAACGCGACCTCCAACGGGCTTCAGGCTATACCGAGGATTTCCTCGAAGGCGTTAATGCATTTAGTCAAAAACGACCACCAAAGTTTGCAGGAAAATAGATTCTACGCAACCTTGCCCTAATCCATCATAACATTGTTTGTGGCACCTGGCAGCCTTAGGGTCAGGCCCTCCAGTTCTTCTGTAATGATAATCTGGCACCCCAGACGTGACGTTGCTGTCAGGCCATAGGCCAGATCCAGCAGGTCGTCTTCATCCCCGGAAGGCAAGGGCAATCTGTTAAAATCAGCAGGTTCAACAATTACATGGCATGTTGAACAGGCCATGGAGCCCTCGCAAGCGCCTTCTATATCAATATCATTCGCATGCGCAACTTCCAGAACCGACTGCCCGATTTCAGCCATAACTTCAGTTCTTTTTTGTCTGTCGGCGCTGATGAAGATTATTTTTGGCATCTCAGCTTTTCAACCTTTGCAATAACCTCTTCTGCCGCAAACTCAATTTCTTCCATGGTCGTAAATCGCCCGATGCCAAAACGAATGGATGAACGCGCCATACTGGCATCAACGCCAATTGCTTTCAGCACATATGAAGCTTCTTTGGAAGCAGAAGCACATGCAGCACCTGATGACACAGCAAGATTACGCAATTCCGCAATCAGCAGATCGCCACTCACATTTCCGAAGCTGAAATTTATATTACCGGGAAAGCGCTTCAACCGGTGGCCGTTCAGCACGACGGTATCAAGCCTGCTTTCGATGATCTGGATAAACCGGTTTGAAAGATGCCCGATACGGTCAAGCTCCTCTTGCCGGCGCTGCACCGCTATGGAGGACGCTTCCCCCATGCCAACACACAGTGCAGGTGACAATGTACCGGAGCGATAGCCCCCTTCCTGCCCGCCACCATCCATCAGCGGGGCCATGCGCACGCGAGGACGCCTGCGCACATAAAGCGCCCCAACACCCTTGGGGCCATACATCTTGTGCGCAGAAATACTCATCAGGTCGATATTCATATCCTCGACATCCAGCGGAATTTTGCCAACCGCCTGTGCGGCATCCGTGTGAAACAGAACCCCTTTGGCACGGCATATGCGGCCAATCTCGCGAAGCGGCTGGATAACACCAATTTCGTTGTTTACAGCCATAACAGATACCAGTGCGGTATCGTCCCCTATGGCCTGCTCCAACTGGCCCGTATCTATCATGCCGTCTGCGTCTACAGACAGAAAGGTCACGCGGGCCCCTGCCCGTTCCATCGCACGACATGATTCCAGTACACATTTATGTTCCGTGACAACCGTAACAATATGATGGCGGTGCGGTGCTGAAGCCCCCAACACGCCCTTGATTGCCATATTGTTCGATTCTGTCGCACCGGAAGTAAAAACAACTGATTCCGATGGCGCACCGATAACCCCGGCAACCTGTTCCCGGGCCTTTTCAACTACCGCCTCGGCTTCCCAGCCATATCGATGATTCACAGAATGCGGGTTGCCGAAACGGTTGGTCAGACAGGGCATCATCGCTTCCAGCACCACCGGATCCAGAGGCGTTGTCGCCTGATAATCCATATAGACCGGTAACTTTATGCCTGCCGTTTTTTTATTCGCCGTCATGTTTACGCAGTTCGTTTATGTGTACGGTTATACAGGGCCAGCCACGCTGCCATAAAGCTGTTCACGTCCTCATCCTGACTGTTCCACCCAAAACTGACCCTGATCGCAGATCTGGCAATATCATCATTATAGCCCATGGCCGTCATCACATGACTGGCCCTGACCTTGCCAGATGAACAGGCAGACCCCGAACTGACACTGATCCCGGCCAGATCCATCGCCATCACCTGGGTTTCAGCCGACACGCCGGGCATGGCCACACATATCGTATTGGGCAGGCGATCCACATCATGACCGGCAACAATCACATTCGGAGCCTCATCAATCAGGCGACCCTCGAGTTCGTCCCGCAGAGATTTTATGCGCGACATTTCGCGAACAGATGTTCCTGCAAGGGACGCCGCGACGCCAAAGCCGACAATACCCGGTACATTCTCGGTGCCGGCACGGCGATTTAGCTCTTGTCCACCCCCGCGAATCAGTGGAGAAAGTGGCAGCTCATGCCTTACCACCAAAGCGCCAGCTCCCTGTACCCCCCCAATCTTGTGAGCTGATACAGACATCATATCCACACCAAGTGCCCGGAAATCTACCGGCACCTTGCCCAGTGCCTGAACGGCATCGCAATGAACGATGGCACCGTGCTGATGCGCCAGTTCCGCGATCCTGGCAACGGGCTGTATAACGCCGGTCTCGTTATTGGCCAGCATGACAGAGACCAGAGTCTTGCCCCTTGTCTGCTCCAGCAGGCTTTTCAGGGCCCCAAGATCAAGAACGCCGTTGCCATCAACAGGACAAAGAGGTGCCCGATCACCAGCCTGCCTGGCAACATCCAGTACAGAATCATGTTCAATGGCAGATGTCAGACAAGAATCGCAGCCACTCCGGGTCAGCGCCATATTATTGGCTTCGGTACCGCCGCTGGTAAAAATAACCTGCCGCGGCGAGGCATTTACAGACTGCGCGACCTGTTCGCGGGCCGCTTCCACACGTCGACGGGCCTCACGCCCCGGGCCATGGACCGAAGACGGATTACCAACATGCCCCATGACATCAGCTACAGCCCTTATGACTTCAGGCCGGACTGGCGATGTTGCGTTATAGTCCAGATAGGTCATGGTCCCGGATCGATCATGTCAAATATCTGATATATCAGGGATTTTCTCAAGACAATCGATCATGCTTCGCCTTGTCGGCCTTGGCCCCGTTTGTCTTGCGGACCGGCTTTTCCCTGGTGCCCTTTCCCTGTGCGGCAAGTTCGCCCTCAAGATGCTCAACCCGGGTTTTCAACGTACAAACCATGTCCAGCATACTGTCCAGCGAACGGGCAATCGGATCTGGCAGATCTTCCGTCGTTAACCCGTATGCGCAAAAATCCTTTGGCGCCTTTTTCCGACCGGGCTCAACCACTTTCGCGGGAATGCCGATCGCTGTAACGCCTGAGGGAATCGATTTCAACACAACGGCGTTGGAGCCGACACGTGCATTGGCCCCGATTGTGATAGGCCCCAGGATTTTGGCCCCCGCCCCAATAATAACCCCGTCTTCCAGGGTCGGATGCCGCTTGCCCTTGTCCAGCGAGGTCCCGCCCAATGTGACACCCTGATAAAGGGTAACATCTTTACCAAGTTCGGCTGTCTCGCCAATAACAACGCCCATACCATGGTCAATAAAGCAGCCCGGCCCGATTGTTGCCCCCGGATGAATTTCAATACCACTGACAAACCGGCCGAACTGGGTCAGAAACCGGCCCAGAAAAAACCAGTTATGTTTCCAGCATTTATGCCCGATACGATAGAAAAACAGCGCATGGATGCTGGGATAGGTTACAATGACTTCCCATCTGGAGCGAGCCGCAGGGTCTCTCTCCAAAGCAGCATTTATATCCCGTTTCAGGTTATCAAACATCGCCGTTATTCCTTGCCTGTCATCTGGCGTTACAAGAATATGTGATACAATCCAAAGGAATAATCACTACTTTTGACACGCATGATGAGCTTCAGCTTGCTCTTTACAAGCTTTTGCATATATATGTGTAGCTTGATTCATCGTCAAGTTTACCTCTGCACGCGAAAGCAACAAGTCCTTGTTTCATGACTATAAAAATCTTTGTTGCCTCAGCATACTCCACTGTTGACCGCGTCGCAAAGCCACGTTTAAGAAAGTTTGCGGTTTCATCTCATGCCTGAAGTAATATTTAATGGACCTGAAGGTCGTCTCGAAGGTCGGTATCAACCCGGCAAAACTGAAAATGCACCTATTGCCCTGATTCTTCATCCGCACCCCAAATATGGCGGCACGATGAACAACAAGGTTGTGTATTACCTGTATCATTCATTCGTCCGCCGGGGTTTCGCTGTGCTCCGCTTCAATTTTCGGGGTGTTGGCCGAAGTCAGGGTCAGTATGACAACGGCATTGGCGAATTAAGTGACGCAGCGGCAGCGCTTGACTGGCTGCAGACATTTAACAAGGATGCTGAAAGCTGCTGGATTGCCGGCTTTTCGTTCGGGGCCTGGATCAGCATGCAATTGTTGATGCGTCGCCCTGAAATAGAGGGCTTCATCTCGGTTGCTCCACCGGCAAGCATGTATGACTTCACCTTTTTGGCGCCCTGCCCGTCATCCGGCCTGATTATCCAAGGCTCGGCAGATGAAGTCATCGCAGAATCAGCCACCAAAAAGCTGGCGGAAAAACTTCAATCACAGAAATCGATCACGGTTGACTATGATCTGGTGCCGGGGGCCAATCACTTTTTCGAAAATAATCTCGAAGAGCTGGTCAAATCAATCGACACCTATCTGAACAAGCGCCTGAAGTAAGCCTGCTAGCGCCTTGAAAAAAGAACGCCGCCCGGCATTGGCCCCGGCACCCCTGTGGTTGTCGGCAGGCTGAGCGGCAGTTCTTTCAGCGCCCGCACCGCCAAAAATCCGAAGGCTTCAGCCTCCAGCGTATCTCCGCGCCAGCCCAGTGCCTCTACGGGCTGGACAGGCACACCAATTTGGCGCGCAAGGGCGCGCATCATGGAGTCGTTATGTCGCCCACCCCCGCATACAAACCAGTTTTGCGGCGTGACCGGCATATGTTCTCTCGCCCTGGCAACAGAACGCGCCGTAAATTCGGTCAGGGTCGCGGCACCATCCTCCAGTGTCATGTCCGGCCAGTCGGCCAGCGAGAAGTCTTGACGGTCAAGTGACTTTGGTGGCGTGCGCGTGAAATATTTGTGATCAAGCATATCGCCCAGCACTTCTTCATTCACCCTGCCGCTTGCGGCAATCCGGCCACCCTCATCATATTTCAAGTTGCCATGCGTCGCCATCCAGTCATCCAGCATGGCGTTTGCCGGGCCGGTATCAAATGCCAGAATATCAAGTCCACTGCTGCCACCGATCCAGGTTACATTGCCTACCCCGCCAAGGTTTAAAATGGCAACGGGGTCTTCAGCGCCCAGCTTTCCGTCTTCCCGCGCCGTGCGAACAAGGGCGGCATGATACAAGGGTGCAAATGGCGCTCCCTGCCCCCCTGCCGCTACATCCTTCTGGCGAAAATCAGCTACAACATCAATACCGGTGCGGTCGCGAAGGAATGGCGCATCCCCAATTTGCCATGTCGTCTTCTGATCCGGCAGATGCAAAATCGTCTGGCCATGAAAGCCGAGCAGATCAACGTCTTCAGGGGTCAACCCGCTATCGGCAAGCAGTGCCAGCACCACATCCGCATGCAAATCGGCCAGATGGCAGGACAAGTCCTTAAAATGTGTGTGCGGGCTGACACGAAGATCAAGACGAGGAGCCGAATCAATAGCCTTGCGCAATGCCTTGCGCGTTTGATCGTCGTAAGCCTGACTTTTGCCTGGCCCCAGAGACTTGACCGTTACACCGTCCGTTTCAATCAGGGCGGCATCAATACCATCCATGGATGTTCCACTCATCAGCCCGATAACGGTCAGAACCCTGCTCTCCAAACTCTCATCTCCGGGCATCAACAATGATCTTTCTTTCTAACGGTTGCCGGGCTCTTTATGCTGTGACTTTAACCCAAGTTATGATAAATGCCCTGAACCATGAAACAGAAAAATCAAAATACCGATCTCAAGTCCGATTTTCTCCGCTCCATCGTTGACCGGGAATATTTGCATCAATGTACCGACATGACAGAGCTGGACAACAGGCTCTCCAATGATGTGGTCGTTGCCTATAACGGATTTGATCCGACGGGTCCCAGCCTGCATGTCGGGCATCTGTTGCCGATTATGATGCTCCGTCTCTTGCAGAAAACCGGCCACAAGCCGATTGTTTTGCTGGGGGGCGGCACAGCAATGATAGGCGACCCGTCCGGCAAGGACAATGCGCGCCAGCTCCTGACCGAAGAGACCATCGACCAAAACATTCAAAGCATCCGGCATGTATTTGAGAAATATCTGAAATTTGGGGATGGCCCAACAGATGCCGTGATGGTGAATAATGCCGATTGGCTCAATGACCTCGAATATATCCCTTTTCTGCGTGACTATGGCCGCCATTTCTCCGTCAACCGGATGCTGAGTTTTGACAGCGTTAAATTGAGGCTGGACCGGGAGCAACCGCTGAGCTTTCTTGAATTCAATTACATGATTCTGCAGGCTTATGACTTCGTGGAACTGTTCAGAAATTATAGTTGCACATTGCAGATGGGTGGTTCCGATCAATGGGGCAATATTGTCAATGGTGTCGAGCTTGGCCGCCGCGCTGCCGAGGCATCACTTTTTGGCCTGACTGCGCCCCTGATCCAGACATCTGACGGTGCCAAGATGGGCAAGACCGCACAAGGTGCCGTCTGGCTCAACGAGAATATGCTCACCCCATATGATTACTGGCAATTCTGGCGCAACACATCCGACGCCGATGTCATCAGGTTCCTGAAGCTGTTTACCGAATTGCCGATGGACGAGGTAGATCGCCTTGCCGCTCTTGAAGGGGCAGAGCTTAACGAAGCCAAGAAAATTCTGGCCAATGAAGCAACAACGTTATGCCATGGTCGGGCCGCAGCTGAAGCTGCAGCCGAAACGGCGCGAAAGACTTTTGAACAAAGTTCTGTAGATGCGGGTCTGCCCACGATCGAGATCAGTATGGCAGGCCTTTCTGCTGGCATTGCCGTAATTGACCTTCTTGTCACCGCCGGGTTTTGCGCGTCCAGGGGCGAAAGCAGGCGGCTCATCCGTCAGGGCGGTGCCCGTCTGAATGATCAGTCGATCAGTGACGAAGCCATGATCGTGAACGGTGACGCAGTATCAGCAGACCAGATCATCAAACTTTCATCCGGCAAAAAACGGCATGTGCTGATCAGGCCGGTGTAACGACAGGGCATCTTCGGCACTGGACATAACCTTGTCCGCGTTTCACAATGCTCCCGTGTGATATGTGAGTTTTGTTTGATGCGTCTGGCTTCATCTGTTTGCTCCATCATGAATATGCTCTGGCCGCCGATGTTGCTGGCGATCTTTGCTGTTGCTCTTGGCCAGGTAGCCGAAAGCGGCTTGCTGATCCTTGCAGCTGTTACAGCGTTCGCCACGGGCATTTCCGGCAAGGCCATGGCATATGGCACACAGGCAACGCGGGCGATTTCAATTGCTGCGCTGCTGGCACTGGTCTGGCACCTGCTAAATGACGATTTTCACTACCACTTTGTCTGGCTTTATTCTGCGGCTGAAATACCGTGGTATCTGAAAGTCTCAAATTGCTGGGGTGGTGATGAAGGTACCTTATTGTTCATGACCGCTTTCATGGCACAATTTGCCTGTCGCCTGACCAGATATGACGGCTGGGCGGCACGCGGTGCCCTTGTGATTGCGGCTGTCTTCGCTGTGGGGACAATGTTCTGGAATTCCTTCGCAGCAACCCCTGAGGCGGATCTGGCACGTATTCCCTATCAAGGCATGAATGCGCATCTCACCAAAGTCTGGATGGCCATACACCCTCCTCTGGTTTTCGCGTCCTTCTCCTTGCTTCTGGCGCCGGTCGGGGGCGCGTTCCAGGCCCTTGTCACCGGCAACGGCGACTGGATACTGATCGCCAGACGGTACTTCAGACTGGCATGGCTGATCTTGTCTGCCGGACTGGCCGCCGGCATGTGGTGGGCCTATCAGGATTTCACCTATGGTCAGATCTGGCACTGGGACCCTGTACAGACCAGCGTGTTTGTCATCTGGGCGCTTGTGACCGCGATAGTCCACGGCCTGCGCACCTATCACCCGAACGGGTCATTCGGGCGTATCCTGCCATTTCTCGCGATCCTGAGCGCTGCTGCTGTGCTGGGGTCAATGGCGATCACACGCAACACTGTACTGGCAAGTTCACACAGGTATCTGGGAGATAGCTCCTTTCCCTTACTGGCCGGACTGGCGTCAATCATATTTTTAGGCGCGCTCGTGGCCCTTGGGCTTTCCCTGCGGCGTACTTTCAGGCCGAAATCCATGCAAGGCGAGCAAAAGACCCTGATTGCCGTCACCATATTCGGTTTTGCCATTATCGCTTTCGTGTCTGCCGGGCATATTGCCCACGCCTATATTAACGCGTATCTGGACATTGAACCCGCCCGCAAACCATTCATGGCCATCCTGACAAGTTGGGGCAACGCTGCCGACCTGCCCAAAATCATTGAAGCCTACGCACAATCAACCGTCGATACGTATGCGCTTAACCGCTGGCTTGTGCCCATGGCGGCGATTGCGGCATTGGTTGGCGGGCACAGGCTGTTTAATTTCAAATCTGCGAAAGTCAGATGGCTGGTCACACTGGGCGTTACAACTCTTGTGTTCCTGTCCGCGTTTTTCGTTCATCCGGTCGCGCGCCTGTATTCCGGCTCCATGATGACATCAAATCAAACCCGCGAGATCATGTTCTCGCTGGATCTTCTTCTTGGGGCAAGTCTCTATTTTGCGCTTGCCGGCTGCGTGTCCCCCTTCATCGCCACGGGCAAGAACTATTCGGGCAAGGCCATCTGGAGCTATTTTGTCCCCGTTGGCATGGTGCATTTTGGGGTGATGCTGGCACTGGTGGCTGTGTTTGGTGCCAAACTTCTGGACCGGATTGAACAGAAGACAATTACCTACCCGACCGATTTGGGACAACCGGTCACATTGGCGGATGGCTATTCTCTCACGATTGGCAATATCTTCCCCCAACAAGTGGCCGACGGGGCCATATCGGAAAGCGGCACGGGTTTTCATTCTATCGGAGAAATTCAGCTCAACATGTCAGATGGCAGCGGGATAACCCCGATTGCGCATGGCAGCACCCTCTATCGTGACAGCCGCGCGCCCACTACACCCGGATATGGTGCCATGCGGGAAATATGCCGCATGATTGATTATCGATATGCCCGCTTGGACAGTGATGAAGGTATCATGCTGGACCCGTTCATTCATCGCGGCCTGTGGCAAGACATGCAGGTATGGCTGCCGCCTGTGGACTATATCGCCCTTCATCATGCAGCGACAACAAACCCTGAAAAATCCGCCACCGTAAAACTGGCTCTGGTGGTTAAAACCTTCCCGCTGATGACGTTCCTTTGGCTGGGACTGGTGCTCACAATACTGGCTGCTCTCGTGCTAACGGTAACGAGTTGGCGCCAGCAGCAGCCGGAACGATAACGCCCTTATTCAGGACTTGCAGGGCCAGTTTCATCAGGAACAGTTTCTGCATCAGGCGGAACTGGTGTTTGTAATTCCTGCTTCTCCTGCTTGCGCAATTGGTCCGATGTCTTTGCCGATCCCTCGAATGTTTCGAATATACCACGCAGAAAACCGGGGGCCAGTGCAGACAGGGGATTAACACCGATTTTGGGCTCGTTCACCGGACCCGTTATTTGATAGGTCAGGGCAAACAGGCCTTCGCCCTTTCCGCCCAACAGCAGATTGCCGACGACCGGGACCATTTTCAGAATTGAATTCAGCGTATAAGCTGGAACAATGGTGCCATTAAGCGCCAGACTGTCATACTCAAGATCGACATCACCCTCCATCGTCAGCCCGATAGCCGGACCATAAGCGCGTGACTTTTTCAGCTTGACGACACCATCCCTGAAGCTGAAGGGAATATCCAGCCGGGCAAATGATATCCCCTCGCCCTTGAGCAAATCACTCGCACCGGTCAATGATCCTACGGTGAGAATATTCCCCAGCACGGGTGCCTGAACCACCTTGAAGTCTTTCACACTCACCTGACCCGTCAGAAGGTCCCCCTCCTCATCCATGCCAAGGTCGGCATCAAATGCGAGTTCACCCCCGACAGCATTGGGAAACAGCCCAAGGGCACGCGTCAATTCACCGGCATCACTGGACCGGATTTTCAGACTTCGTCCGGTCTCTGTCGGCTCAAGTTTGTACGTAAATGTTTTGTCTCCCGCCAGGAAGCCTTCCATCGAAGCCCGCTGCCATCGATTGTCAATATATGTCGCACTCGCCTTAAAATCACTTATCGCCGTTCCCCGCAACGTTGCGACATTCGAGACGACAGCATCAATTGAGAAGGCAGGCATATCCGCGTTTGAGCTGTCCAGCTTGCCTTCGACAAGTTTCTCAATAACGGGTCCGGCGTTGAACTGCGCCCCCGTCATTGAAATCAGGTAGGATTCATCCGCCCTCTTGACCAGACTTCCTGCAAAATCGATCCCCGGCCGCGCAAAGTGGTGCAGAATAGCCATATCGATCGCGTTATCCGGACCGAGTTTCAATGCCCCGCTGGCAGATAACAACCCGTCAACATACGTGATGTCGCGGAAGTTCAGCTGCTCATCCTGTTTGTTCAGTTTAAATGACATTCCCGCGGCCTGCCCGGCTGGCTTCAGCCACTCCAGCCGGCTCAATTCAAGAGAACTTCCGGTAAGATCAACCTCACCCGACCCTGAAACAACAAGGGCACCCTTGCCCCGAAGACGCAGATCAATGAGCGCCGGTCCGTGCACATATTCCTGAAATGGCAGCCCCAGCGCCTGCCACTGGGCATCCTGTATATTGCCAAGCAATGTATAGGTGGTTGGCAGGTCCACATTTTCCCCGAATTCTTCCTTCCAGGTAAAATCAAAAGGAACCTGCTCAAGCCCTATACTGCCGCTGGCCTCGATGCCGGATCGGGTGACTTTCATCTCAAGCACGCCGCTGTCCAGACCAACATTTTCAAAAAGTTGCGGAATCTCGACATCTTTCAACCGGGCGTTCACATCAAAGTCAACGTCTGCCAGCGTCAGGTTACGTACCAGCGGAAAATCAAGCTTTAAATTGACCACAGACGAGCCTTTGACCGAATCCGGCTTCAGGCCATATTTGCCGGGATAGCCCAAAGGGTCGCTGTCAATAAGCGCGAGTGCTGCGGGCAATTCCCCGGTCAGATTGACATCAATCGACGCTGTCGTCTCTCCCTTGATGCCAATATTATCCAGCAGAACAAGGGATTTTTTAACGGGCAGCCCTGCAACAACACCATCCGTAACGGTTAATTCCAGCTTTCGTGCCGTAAGGCGGGCATAACCGATACCATTCTGAATGGGCGGCATGGGTCGAAGGTAATGCGCCTCTATGCCTTCAAACCGGAAAGCAAAATCGACGATATCTTCAGGCATGATATCCAGTGCCCACATTTCCGGTGTAATAGAGACCCGGAGGTTCCCCGAGCTTGCCGTGCCTGCCGTAATATTTCTGGTCACCCAGTTATATCCGCCTTTTGCCAGCTCGGGCGGCCAGTAGGTTTTTAAATCAGCAAGGGTAACATCGGTCAGATCACCAAAAAGCCTGATGCCCAATCCCCCTTCCCCCCGGTACAACAGGCCTTCGCCATCGAAACGGGTGGGGCCAAAGGCCACGACCAGCTGTTCAAGGGACAATTGGGCCATGGCGTGGATATATTCGCCCTTAACCCTTATATGGTCGAAATGCACCGGGGCCGGATAGATATTCGACGTGTTGACGAAGCCCGGCCCGGCATCAAACTCGAATCCGGCACTCACAACACGCTGGCTGGCGTCAAAGGAGATATATAAAACACCGTCAGCCAGCATATCGACCGCAGCCAGCGGGGCCATAACAGCTGATTCACCGGCAAGCTTCGCCGGATTCAAATCCCTGAATCTTACCTTCAGGGCCGTCTCGCGCCGTTGATTATCATAATTGCCAGACAGATTGATCTCGGTTCTGGTGCCGTCCCGGGCGTAAAAGAGGTTTGTCTGCAGCGCCAGCCCCTTGTTGCTTCGGGCCAGCTCCATTTCTGTTCCCGGGAACACCCAGTCCGTATTGGAATAACGCTCATGCATCACCAGATCGGCATCCATGATTCGAATTGTATGAAGGTAGCTTGCTGTATTTTCTTGATCCGGCGGGCTGAGCAGCTGGCGCACAAAGAAAGGTATCAACTGGGCACTGGCCTCGTCCATGACATCCGGAAGGTCCTCGATTTTTGGGGCCTCACCCGGCTCCAGAAATTGCGCACCGTCCCAATCGACAGATAATTTTGCACCTTCCAGTTCAATAGTCGACGGCGCAATAATGCCACGTGTCAAAGCCCTGATGCTCAGGCCAACTCCGCCAGACGGTATCGAGAGCGTCTCGACGCCTTCGTTGTTAATGATTCTGATATTAAGCAGCTTGATCTTGATCGCAGGTGCCTTGTCCCGATTGTCGCGCACGCCTTCCAGCGCCAGAACAGTGTCATCAAACTCCAGCGTCAAATCACGCCGGTCAAATACAAGAACCTGCTTCAGATAGGGCGTCAGGAAACTGATTGACATGGGCCCGACCAGTAAACGGGCGCACAGAAGAGCAAATGACAGTCCCAGAATGACCATCAGCATCACGAAAAGCTTCAGAACTGATTTGGGTCTAGACAAATTTCTTCCCGTTAACCACGGACAATGCCGGTTTGAATAACAATATAACCATATGATCTGTATCATGGCTTGCGCCAGCGTCTTCACTGGCCTTTCCACTTGCACAATTCATGGATAAGATCGCCTCATCACGCAAGCCATACTTTTCTGCAAGGAAACACAAATGATCAGGGCCTTATAAACAACATGTACTGGATCGCGAACCCCTGTCCTGCACCTTTTTATGCCGACAAGGCAGAAAAGCTCATGAATGAGTTTAAAGAGGAACTTCTGAATGCTGGCTTAACGCCCTTAAACGAAATGAATCAGCATGCAGAAAGCCTCCTGATGGCCATTTTCGGGAACAGCCCGTTTCTGGGAAAATGTATTATGCGTGATGTCAGTTTTACTCACCAACTTTTGATTCACGGCCCGGACGTGCTGGCAAGTCGGGTCTTTGAAGATTTGTCCGAAAATGTGCCGCTTTTAAAGGCCAAAGAGCAGGTTATGAGCCATTTGCGCCGGGCGAAGGCAAAAATAGCATTGCTCACGGCTGCAGCAGATATAACTCACTATTGGCCCTTGGCGAAAATCACAAACACACTGTCAATGTTTGCCTGTTCAGCGCTGGATCTGGCCGTGGCGCATCTCGTTCGGGAAAGGATGGTTGCCGGTGACATTGAGCCCCCTGCGGGTTTTGACGCCCTCATGCCCTCACCGGCTACGCCTGACATAAACAAGGGTAGCGGGTTTATTATCCTGGGCATGGGAAAACTGGGTGCGTCTGAACTCAACTATTCAAGCGATATTGACCTGATTGTCCTTTATGACGCGGATATCGTCCGCTACCGGGGGAAAAAACACATTCAGGACTGTTTTATCAAGATCACCCAGAATCTTGTACGCATGATGCAGGACAGAACCGAAGACGGATATGTCTTCAGAACCGACCTGCGCCTCAGGCCCGATCCGGGTGCCACAGCGATTGCACTATCAGCAGAAGCTGCAGAAATATACTATCAAAGTGTCGGGCTGAACTGGGAACGTTCGGCCATGATCAAGGCACGTCCTGTTGCTGGTGATATACTCGCCGGATATGATTTTTTGGAGAGATTACGCGGCTTTGTCTGGCGGACCAGTCTTGATTATGCGGCCCTGGAAGACATCCACGCGATCAAAAACCAGATTCACCGGCATCATCGGCACGGCGACATCTGCATTCTGGGTCAGGATGTTAAACTGGGGCGCGGTGGCATCCGCGAGATCGAATTCTTTGCCCAGATTAACCAGCTGATCGCGGGCGGCAGAGAGCGCGACCTGCGGGTCCGGGAAACCGTCAAGGCGCTGACTATACTCGAGAAAATGGAACGAATAGATCACGATACAAGCCATACCCTTATCGAAGCCTATCAATTTCTGCGCAGTCTTGAACATCGTCTGCAAATGGTCGGTGACGAACAAACCCATTCCATGCCAGACACCCGTGAAGGGCTGGAGCATATTTCCTGCTTCATGGGCTACGACGATGTTACGACATTTGAAAAACACCTGTTGCATCACCTGACCCACGTCAAGCAATGCTATGATGAACTTCTGTCAGAAGCGACGGGCGGCGACCAGGAACAGGCAATGCCCGTTCTTAATTTTGCCCCTGACACAGATACTGCAGAAGTCCGTGCCGAACTGGCACAAATGGGCTTTGCTGCGCCCGAAAAAGTCATTGCCATTATCAGTGGCTGGAGCCTGGGCCGGTACAGGTCGTGCCGAACAACACGTGCGCGCCAGATATTAAAGTCCATTACACCCAAATTACTCAGCTACCTTGGTCAAACAGCAGACCCCGACGGGGCCTTGCTTAAATTTGATGATTTCCTGAAGCAATTACCGGCCGGGGTGCAGCTTTTCTCACTTCTCCAGGCGCATCCGTGGTTGCTGGAACTCCTGTCTGAAATCATGGGCATCGCCCCGGCTTTGGCCGAATTGCTGGCCCGTCAGACCTACCTGCTTGACGCTGTCCTGAGCGTCGACTTTTTCGACCCGTTACCGCCCACCCCTGTTCTGAAAGAAATGCTGCTGGATGAGCTTGAAATTGCCCGTGACTTTCAGGATGTTATGGACATCAGCAGACGCTGGGTGAACGAACAGAAATTCCGCCTCGGCGTTCAGCTGCTTCGACGGGCCGTGAATACTTCCACTTACAGCGAAGCAAATACAAATCTTGCAGATGCGGTGTTGCAAGTCCTGTTTGAAGAAGTAATGCGGGATTTTGAAATTCGCCATGGCAAGATTTCCGGTGGCGCCATGGTGGTTGTCGGCATGGGTAAGCTGGGTGGCAGGGAACTCACATTTACCTCTGACCTTGATCTTGTTTTCATTTACCGGAACCCCGAAGACATCAAGGAATCTTCCGGTCCCAAACAACTTGCTGCCAGCCATTATTACGCCCGTCTGAGCCAAAGCTTTATCACAGCCATTACCGCCATGACCGGCGAAGGGCGGCTGTATGAAGTGGATATGCGTCTGCGCCCATCGGGCAATGCCGGCCCCATAGCAGTCAGCTTTGAAGCATTCTGCCAATATCAGGAAAATGAGGCATGGACATGGGAGCATCTGGCCCTGACACGTGCACGGATCTGTGCCGGAGACAAGAAACTTGCGCACATTGTAGAAACAGAAATTCAAAAAATTCTGACGACAAGGCATGAGCCCCAAAAACTTCTTGTTGATGCTGCGGAAATGCGTCAACGCCTGCGCAACGAATTTGGCACGCAGGACCAGTGGGAAGTCAAGCATAGCCAGGGAGGGCTAATCGATATCGAATTCATTTGTCAGTATCTTCAGTTGCGACATGGTGCAGACATGCCGGACATACTGGCAACCAATACAGCCGCGTGTCTGCAACATCTGATTGACCGTCACCTGATTGATGAAACGGACGGCCAGGCCTTGCAAAACGCTCTGACATTTCTAAACAATATTCAGGCCATCTTGCGCATTAGCGTCCGCAGCGACTTCAACCCCGCACAGGCCCCAAAGGGACTGCAGACCGCCGTTGCGGCCATTACCAATACAAAAGATTTCGAAGGGGCCAGACAGGGCTTGGGAGAAGCGAATGAAATCGTTATAAAACTCTACAGACGTATAATTTCCGACCCCGCAGCCAAACTAAAGCAAGGATCAAACAATGCTTGAAGCCGGTAACAAAGCCCCCGAATTCACATTGCCGTCCGGTGATGGAGATGACATTACATTGAGTAACCTGCAAGGTAAGAAGGTTGTTCTTTATTTTTATCCAAAAGACAATACGCCCGGGTGCACGACCGAAGCCATCGACTTTTCCACACACAAACAGGCCTTTGAAAAAGAAGGCGCAGTCATTTTGGGCGTATCAAAAGACTCTGTCAAAAAACACCAGAATTTTGCTGCCAAACAAAATCTTACAATCACGCTCCTTTCCGATGAGGATGGTGGCATGCTCGAAAAATACGGAACCTGGGTAGAAAAAAGTATGTACGGGCGAAAGTATATGGGTATTGCGCGGGTAACCTATCTGATCGACGAGAAGGGTATTATCCGTCAGGTCTGGCCCAAAGTGAAGGTAAAGGGCCATGCTGAAGACGTGCTTGAAGCGGTTAAGACACTTGCATAACGCTTTGAAGGCAATTCAATTATCAGCGGTCGCGAATCATCTGTTTATCAGGCTAAAATCGGGTTTATGCCTTTTGAACAGGTGAAACGTTCGGCCAACCGCCAATTAAATTGAAGGCACGAGCTGCCTGCAGATTTGATATGCCGGATAGTTTCTCGACCCTCATTTGACCGAAAAGTGGCAATAATGACCCCATTCACCTCTGGTTTTTTACCTCTTGTTAAGAGTTGAAGGCCGATAAAAGGCCGTTACGAAATGTCATCTGACGTTTTTTTAAAGTTGCATTGCGCCGTATATTGATATGAAATGTCGCGCTGTGCGAAGATTGAAGTGTGGGGCCTGGATATTTGATACAATTCAAGAAAGTAATATCCGCTTTCAAGTCATTGACGGCGCGTTATTTTCCGGAAAGGCAGCTTTACTTTCGGGCCAACGGTGTTGTCCGCTTCATTTCCCTGTCTGGTCGCGTTCAGATGGTTGGCGCCAGCTTTGTGGCAGCCGCCCTGTTTTGGGTGTGTCTGACGACATTCAATTTCCTCTACCGTGATCAGGCACTGATTGCAAAAGAACACGAAATTAAAGAAGTCACAGCGTCGTATGAAGCGCTGAACGAAGAAATCGTACGTCTGGAAACTGAAATATCAGACACTGCAGACCAGTTGGAGAAGCGACAACGATATCTTCAGAAACTGCTTACCGATGAAGAACAGCGCTCTGTGCGCGAACAGGTCGACAAGGAAAAAGCGACCAGGGAAAGTGATAAATCTGCGACAGTCACCCTTCCGGAATCGCAGACGGATACCAGGCAACGCAGCGCTCTGGCCGCCATGTTCTCGAATACATTTTCGACAGCCGCCCGCGCAGCAAATGCTCAATCCAATTCAGACAGATTTACAGAAATCAAACACCGGCTTCGTGCACTGCAAAAACGCCAGATGGCAATTGCCGCGCAGCTTCTGACCCGGACAGTCGCACAAATTGAAGCGATTGAAAACACCATCCGCCTGGTGGGACTGACAGAGGACGATCTGACAGCAAAGCTTGACCCTGTATCAAACAATTATGCTGTTGGCGGCCCGTTTTTACCAATTGCGGATCTGACCAGCCTGAATGATTTTTCAGGATCATATAGTCAGGACACGGGCATGATGGATGACCCGGTTTTTAATCTGTTTCAAACGCAACAGCGGCTGGAAGACCTGACGCATGCACTGCGCAGCATGCCCGTCATCAAACCAGTCGTTAAGTATTATATTTCAAGTAATTTTGGGAACAGGGTTGATCCCCTGAGAAAGACCCGTGCCTGGCATGCAGGGGTGGATATGGCCGGATGGTGGAACACACCTATCGTGGCTACAGGTAACGGCAAGGTAACCCGCGCCGGTCGTAATGGTGCTTACGGCAAATTCATCGAGATTGATCACGGCAATGGCTTCAAGACCCGTTATGGTCATATTAAGACTATTCTGGTTAAAAGAGGTCAGCAGGTTGTGCAGGGTGAAAAAATAGCACTGATGGGCAGCACCGGACGCAGTACCGGTCCCCACCTGCATTATGAAATTTGGTTCGCGGAACGCCCCCGCAACCCGGTAAAATTTTTTAAGGCAGCAGACGATGTTCTCAAAATCAGACAAGAATTCACCGCCGTCTCCGGCACCTAGCAAACCCGTAAAATCCGCAACGCAGGCGTCAACGCCTTCAATTATTGCGGCAGATGTCCACCTGAAAGGCAATCTGGAATCTCAAGGCGAGGTCCAGCTTGATGGTAGTGTTATTGGTGACGTAAAATGCACGTCGCTAACCATTGGCGATTCCGGTCATATCAAGGGATCAATTATCGCAGACACCCTGATCATTCGCGGCTCTATTGAGGGTCAAATTCGCGGGCGATCAGTGCGCTTGGAAAAGTCTGCCCGGCTGAAAGGCGATTTATGGCATGAAAGCCTGAGTGTGGAAGCCGGAGCTGTCATTGGTGGTCAATTAACCCACAGCAATGACCCCCTGAATGCGGGCCTCGAAAAAAAGGCTGTCGCCAAGCCTACCCCGTTGCACAACACAAACGGTACAGCGACACCAGCAAAGCAGGCTACGGTCTGACACTGGCGGCCGGGGATTCTTTTAGTCAATATCCTCAATTTCACTGGTTTCGCCCTTGATTCGGGCGGCCAGTGAGGCATTGAGAAACTGGTCCAGATCACCATCAAGTACAAGCTGCGGCTGACTAGATTCAACACCTGTGCGCAAGTCCTTCACCATCTGATAGGGTTGCAACACATACGACCTGATCTGATGCCCCCAACCAATGTCTGTCTTGGCAGAACTTTCGGCATTTGCCTTTTCTTCCTGCTTTTGCAGTTCCCGCTCATACAGCCGGGCTTTCAGCATCTTCATGGCTGTCGCCCGGTTTTTATGCTGCGACCGTTCATTCTGACACTGCACGACAATACCTGTCGGAGTATGGGTAATACGAACCGCACTGTCGGTCGTATTCACATGCTGCCCACCCGCGCCTGACGCACGATAGGTATCAATTTTCAAATCGCTTTCAATGATCTCGATCTCGATCGTGTCATCCACGACCGGATATATCCAGGCGCTGGCAAAGCTGGTATGCCGCCGGGCGTTGGAATCATAAGGAGAAATGCGTACCAGCCGGTGCACACCGCTTTCTGTCTTCAGCCATCCATAGGCATTTTCGCCTTTGACATGGATGGTCGCTGATTTGATGCCTGCCTCTTCACCGGAATGAATTTCAATCAGATCCACCTTGTGCCCATGCGCTTCTGCCCAGCGGGTATACATGCGCAGCAGCATATTGGCCCAATCCTGGCTCTCCGTCCCGCCGGCTCCTGAATGAATTTCCACATAGGCATCATTGCTGTCTGCCTCGCCTGACAACAATGTCTGGAATTCCTTCTCCGCAGCGAATTTTTCCAGCTTTTCGATAGTCGTTTCCGCGTCAGTGACCAGTTCCGCGTCACCTTCAGCCTCTCCAAGCTCCAGCAGCTCAAGACTGTCATTCAGGTCCTGATCAATTTTGCGACAAGCACTAATGGATTCATCCAGCCGCGTACGCTCACGCATAAGCTTTTGCGCCTCGTCAGGATTATTCCAAAGTTCGGGGTCTTCTGCGAGAGCTGTCAGCTCTTCGTATCGTTCAACTGCAACATCCCAGTCAAAGATGCCTCCTCAGCAGTGCAATCGACTGCTTGATTTTATCGACCGAAGCCTGAATTTCAGCGCGCATATTTACTATTTACCTTCAGCTTGTTAGCATATTTTTTTAATTCAGAAACTTGGAAACTAATAAAGGCCACCAGTCCCGACACGGACCTTTGTACCGGTTTCAGCCAGACTGTCAACTCCATCAAGGATCTCGCGTTCAGCCGTGGGCTCCGTGCCCGGCAGGAAAGCTTCAAGAATGGTGTTCCCGCCGCTGCGCGAGGGCAATCCGGTCCTGCCATCCACCCTTACAAGCCGAACGCCTGGCGGTATGCGGAAAGGCACTGCAGGCGAATTTTTCAGGGCACCCCACATAAAATCCCGAAATATGGGCGCAGCGACCGATGCCCCCTGCTCGCTGGCCCCCAGTGTCCTCGGCTGGTCAAAGCCGGTATAAACACCAACGACCAGATCCGGTGAAAACCCGATAAACCACGCGTCATTGGAATCATTCGTTGTCCCGGTCTTGCCAGCCAGCGGCCTGTTCACACTTGCCACTATTCTGCCGGTACCACGTTCAATAACACCCTGCAGCATGGACACCACCTGATAGGCAATACGGGGATCAACAATTTGCGGCCGGTTATCCGGCAATTGCGGGATTTGCTGATGTTCCCAGGCCTCGACCTGACAGGCTTCACATGCTCGCTCGTCGCGGCGCAGAATGGTTTCCCCGTACCGGTTTTGAATTCTGTCAATCAGGACTGGTGTGATTTTTTTGCCCCCGTTGACAAGCATGGCATAAGCCGTCGTCATCTGCATCAGGGTCGTCTCACCCGCGCCCAGTGCCATGGCCAAAGTTGGCTGCATGTCTTTCTCAATGCCAAAGCGGTTGGCATAGTCAACGACCTTGTCCATGCCAATATACTGGGCAAGTCGCACCGTCATCAGGTTTCTCGATTTTTCAATCCCCAAACGCAACGTGCTGGGGCCATAGAATTTTTCACTGTAATTGGTAGGCTTCCATTTGCCCTGCCCAAACCCCTGATCAATAACGAATGGCGCATCCAGCACCAGACTCGACGGCGTAAACCCTGCGTCCAGCGCTGCGGCATAGACGAATGGTTTAAACGCAGAGCCGGGCTGGCGATTGGCCTGCGTCGCACGGTTATATTCACTGATCTGGTAATCATAGCCACCCACCATGGCCAGAACCCGACCGGTATGCGGGTCCATAGCCACAACAGCGCCGCCCACATCGGGGATCTGGCGCAAGGTGTAAAAGATATCTGTCGGCGGACTGGATGATGCTTGCGCATCGGCTTTTTTCGCCTCGTCCTTCGCGATTTTCTTCTTTTCGACAACAATGACGTCACCCGGCTTCAGCACCTCGTCAACAGCCTTCGGCCTGCCCCCAAATCGCTGGTCGGGCAGCCATTTTCCGGCCCATTTCATGTCATCCAAAAGAATGGTCCCGCGGCTGCTGTCACTGAGCCCTATGCTGGCCTGACCGGACGCCACCTCCAGGACAATTGCCAGCTTCCAGCGCGGCATGCCCAGAGATATATCTGCTTCCTGCAGACGCGTCGCCCAGAGAGGTTGCCGGGGCAGATCGTCGTCACTTGCCTCCTGTCCCTCACCGTCCTGATCTGACAAGATGGCATCAAGATCCCAGTGCCGAACAGGCCCGCGCCATCCATGCCGCAAATCATAGGCAACCAGCCCGTTCCGCAAGGTGCGCTCTGCAATTTCCTGCAATTTTGGTGAAAGCGTGGTCCGGACGGACAAGCCCCCCTCATACAGCTTCTTTTCACCATAAAGGTTATAGAGTTTGCGCCGGATTTCCTCACTAAAATAATCAGCGCGGAATATCTTGGTCTCTTCCCTTTTTCGAGTGATCAGCAGGGCAGACCGTGCTTCTTTGGCTTGCGCCCGATCCACAAACCCTTCTTCCAGCATGCGGCCAATAACCCAGTTCCGCCGACCAATGGCGGCTCCCTTGCGGCGCACGGGATGATAGTTATTCGGGGCCTTGGGCAAGGCTGCCAGATAGGCCATCTCGTCAAGTGTCAACTCATCAAGTGCCTTGTTGAAATAGTTAAAGGCCGCTGCCGCCACACCATAGGAACCATATCCCAGATAAATTTCATTAAGATACAGCTCAAGAATCTGGTCCTTCGTATAGGCCCGCTCGATCCGGTAGGCCAGAATGGCTTCCTTGATCTTGCGCTCGTAGCTGACTTCGTTGGTCAGAAGAAAATTCTTTGCCACCTGTTGCGTAATCGTCGATGCCCCCACGGGTCTTCGCCCAACAATCACGTTACGTATATTAAAAATTACCGCCCGGGTGATCCCGACATAATCCAGCCCGGCGTGTTGATAAAAATTCTGGTCTTCTGCAGCCAGAAAGGCATTAATCAGCGGCTTCGGCATGGCGGATACCGGTACAAACAGGCGCTTTTGCCTGGCATATTCAGCCAGCATGCTACCGTCACCGGCATGAATGCGGGTGACAACCGGCGGTTCATAGTCTGCCAGCTGGGTATAATCCGGCAGCCCCTGACCAAAGTGCATCAATGCCCATAAAACAAGGCCTGCGGCACAAATGGCACCGACAACTCCCATAAACAGAGTGCCGATAAAAAGGTTCCTGGCAATTTTCATAGCTCGTGACATGCTTTGCCATTAACTCAAAAATGTGGTGCCGTCATGGCAAATCTTGTTTCTGCAGGGTCAATTGATCATTTTATCGAATAGCAACCCGGACGAAATACTGGTCAACGGCCCTGATAATGGCCAGTGATAATTTTCGCTGATGGCTTGATGAAGCCAGCAATTTTGCATCCTGCATATTTGAAAGATAGCCCATCTCCAGCAAAACAGAAGGCACGTCAGGCGCTTTCAGCACGACAAAACCGGCAAACCGGTGCGTATTCTTGCGCAGCAATATATGGGGCTTCATTTCATCTACCAGAAAATTCGCGAAATGAGCCGAATAGTTCATCGTTTCGCGTTGCGCCAAATCAATCAGGATGCTGGACACGTCAGGCGTTTCTCCGCCCAGATTAATCCCTGCAATGATATCCGCCTTGTTTTCCTTTGCGGCCAGGGCAGCGGCCTCTTTATCTGAAGATGTTTCCGACAGGGTATAAACTGTCGCCCCTCTTACACTGGAACTTTTGAATGAATCGGCATGGAGGGAAATGAACAGGTCTGCGTTCGCCGCCCGTGCGACGGCAAAACGCTGTCGCAACGGAATAAAGATATCCTTGTCTCGCGTCAGAATGGCCTTGTAGCGACCTGTTGCATTCAGGGTGTCCCGAACGGTGCGGGCAACCCTTAGCGTCACTTCCTTTTCAGGCAAGCCGGCAACACCGGGCGACCCCGGATCCACACCACCATGCCCCGGATCAATGACCACAAGTCTTTTTCCGGTTCGGGCATATTGTTTGTCGTCAGGGATAACAGACATGGCCGCCTGTTTTGATGGCGGCGCAGGAGATTTGACACTGGACATGAAGACCTGACGATCGGAAGCACGCAGATCTATAACCAGCCGGTGTCCCGACTTTCCCCGGGGCGGAATAACAAAATCGTTTACGACACGGGCAGGCGACGCCAGATCCAGCACAATACGGGATGTCCCTGGCTTGAAAAGCCCGTATCTGTAACGCTGGATAAGCCCTTTGCCGTCTCCCTCACCGCTTGTTGATGTCCCCCATTCGACCTCTGTCATATCAATGACAATGCGGTACGGGTCCGGCAACAGGGAGATATTATAGGATATCGAACTCCTGACCTCGATCACGAAGCGGGTCTTGTCGCCATTCACACCAACGCGCAAATCCGTGACTTCCGGGCCCGCATGAGCCCTGCCAGAGAGGACGAGCATGGCCAGGCACGCAACAAGCATGCACCGCCACGCAACGGATTGGCTGTATATAACTAAACTTCGAACCATAGGCATCATGCTGAATCTTGTCAGATATCTACAAATTTGTCGACCCTGTGAACTATAATTGAATCTTGGCCAAAGCGAGGCTTTTAAGCAAATAATATTTGTATGTGATTTTTGCTATTGTCACTATGCCCTACTAATGACTATGTTAGGCATGCTATCTGAAGCTTGGGTTTAACCTGACATCCTTTAGCAACGAATGAAAACAACATGGTGTTTTGCTTCCATGAATTGAATCACGTATGTATTCTGTTCGGCAGCCCGTCACCAGTTTCTCATTCGTACTGATAAATTGCCAGTTCGTTCGGCAAAGAGTAAATAAATACAATTAATGAAACATTTCCGTTACCATATGCCAATCGCAGAAAAAAGAGCACTGGCTCAAACAAACAATTCCTGTTTGTCATTATTTTTTCCAAGTACCTGCCAAATGGTAATGGCTAATCCTGAATATAATAATTTTAAATATGAAGGTGCTAGCGCGCCCCGGCAATGTGCCCGGTGGCTTGCGCAGCTCTTCACTGGAGAATATCTAAATGGCAATTCGTATGCTAATCGACGCATCTCACCCGGAAGAGACCCGGGTTGCAGTGGTGCACGGGAACCGGGTCGAAGACTTTGATTTCGAATCCGCATCAAGAAAACAGCTCAAAGGCAATATTTATCTCGCCAAGGTCACCAGAGTAGAACCCTCCCTGCAGGCTGCCTTTGTAGAGTATGGCGGGAACCGGCACGGATTTCTGGCTTTTAGCGAAATCCATCCTGACTATTATCAAATTCCTGTGGCTGACCGTCAGGCCTTGCTGGCCGAAGATGCCCAGAACCATGACGATCTGACAGAATTTGAAAATAACGACAGTGCACAGGATGAAAGCAAAACGTCCGATGACACTGATAGTGATGATCAGGACAATGGCACGCATGACGGCCCCGCGATAGAATCGCTGGAAAGCGATGAGGACCTGGCCGAAAAAGTTCGCCGCAAGCCCCGGTTGATCAAACGTCACTACAAAATCCAGGAAGTCATAAAGCGCCGGCAAATCCTGCTGGTTCAGGTGGTCAAGGAAGAACGTGGCAACAAGGGTGCTGCGCTAACCACCTATCTGTCGCTGGCAGGTCGCTATTGCGTTTTGATGCCCAATACGCTGCATGGCGGGGGCGTCAGTCGAAAAATTGCCAATCCTGCAGACCGTAAAAAACTGAAGTCTGTCTTGAGCGAATTAAAGATGGCCGAAAGCATGGCCTGCATTATCAGGACGGCTGGCCTGAGCCGGACACGCACTGAAATCAAGCGCGATTTCGATTATCTGACCCGTCTTTGGGAAGGTATACGTGATTTGACTCTGCGCTCCGTCGCGCCAGCCATGATCTACGAAGAAGGCGACCTGATCAAGCGATCCATTCGGGACCTGTATAGCCGCGATATTGATGAAGTTCTGGTTGATGGCGAGGAAGGCTACAAGGCAGCCAAAGGCTTTATGCGCCTGCTGATGCCCAGTCATGCCAGGAAAGTCCAGCTTTACAAGGACCGGATTCCACTGTTCCACAAATTTCAGGTGGAAGGTCAGCTTGATTCCATGTTCAGCCCCGAAGTTCGTCTCAGATCCGGCGGCTATATCGTTATCAATCCGACAGAAGCACTGGTCGCCATTGACGTTAACTCCGGCAAGGCAACAAAAGAACATAACATCGAAGAAACGGCCGTTAAGACAAACCTTGAAGCAGCCGAAGAAGTGGCGCGACAGATTCGTCTGCGCGATATGGCCGGCCTCGTGGTTATCGATTTTATCGATATGGAAGACCGCGGCAATAACCGGGCCGTTGAACGCAAGTTGAAAGACTGCCTGAAAAATGATCGGGCGCGCATTCAGGTCGGACGAATCAGTGCTTTTGGTCTGATGGAAATGTCCCGTCAGCGCTTGCGCCCCGGATTGCTGGAAGCCAGTACCCGTGTCTGCACCGCGTGTAATGGATCGGGTATGGTTCGATCAATCGAATCAGCCTCTCTTCACGCCCTGCGTCATATTGAAGAAGAAGGCATTCGTGCCCGCTCTTCCATAATTCATGTCAGAATTTCGCCAGAGGTGGCCCTTTATCTTCTAAACAAAAAAAGAAGTGAAATCAGCGATATGGAACGCCGGTACGGCTTCCGGATCGACGTTCTTGCCGACAAGACCCTGATTTCTCCTGCGGTTGAAATCGACCGTGAAGGCAACGGGCCAAATCTTGATCTGGCAGCGGAATATATTACGGCAGATGGTATTCTGGCTGAAGCGGATCTTGTGACCGAAGAACATGAAGATGATCCTGAAGATGAGGCAGACAACAAGGAGCAGGCAACAGATCAGCAACGCTCCGGCGGGTTTGCCTCAGGCGATGGCGACGAGCCCCGCCGTAAAAAGCGGCGGCGGCGGCGGCGGAAGCCATCAGGTGCCGATCGGCCAGCAGATCAGGCTGCCTCTGAAGGCAGCACAGAACAAAATGACGAAGCCACCGAGCAGACGTCATCACCAGAGCAGGCTGCAGATCAAGCTGAAGACGGGACGGAGGCGCCCAGAAAGCGCCGTCGTCGTGGTCGGCGTGGCGGGCGCAAACGGGTTCGTACCGGCGATCAGGAAACTGGTCAGGAAAACAGCCAGGAAGGCCAGGGCTCTAGCTCAAATAGCCATGTCAACGGTGATGCAAGCTCGGCATCCGACAATGAACCCGGCAGCAGTGGCGGTGATCAGACAAATGTGACAGTGCCTGAAGCTGTTGCGGCTCCTGCTGCTGAAAGTTCAGCATCTGAAGCAACACCGCAACCAGTGCCGCAAACTGACGAAGCAGATGCACCCAAACCAAGGGCACGTCGTCGGCGCAAGCCAGCAGCGGAGAAGACGGACGTTGCAGCTGATGCTGCCCCGATTGAAGACGCGCCCCCAGCTCAAGTATCCGGGGATGCAAGCGCCGAAACAAAGGAAGCTGCAGAGAAGCCTGCAAAGCCTGCTCGTCGTCGTACGCGGAAAAAGGCAGAAGACAAGCCCGAAGGCGCTGATGCGCCTGAATCAACACCTGTCATGGCGGAGGCTGCTGCCACCGAAAAGGCTGAACCGGTCAAGAAGCCTGCAAGAGCCCGCACGCGGACAGCAAAAAAACCTGCCGCAAAAAAAGCGGAAGCTGCTTCTAACGCGTCAGAAGAGCGTCCCGCCGCCAAACCTGCGAGCAGTCCTGAAGTAAAATCGCAACAACCTGCACCGGAAACCAAAGCTGCTGAAACGAATCCAGCGGCGGATGCAGCCAAGTCTATTCACATTGTGAAAGATGCGCCTGACGAAGGATCTGACAAATCCCGCCGCAAGGGCTGGTGGCAGAGAACATTTGGCGCCTGATTATTTAGGATAATTAAGAAAAGGGCTTTCCCGGTTATTGGAAAGCCCTTTTTTTTGCGCCATACAATTATCAAAAATCTAGCGCCAGTTCTTCAGTCTCTCTGCGGCGACCTCAACATCTGCTTGTGATCCAGCAAAGGAAAAGCGCACGAACTTCTTGCCATTTGTACGATCAAAATCAACCCCCGGCGTTGCCGCGACACCGATCTCGTTCAACATATCTTCACAGAAGGTAACGGAATCGTCGGTCAGGTCGCTCACGTCTGCATACAGGTAGAAGGCACCATCTGCCGGCGCAAATCTGGTCAGGCCTGCCCCGGGCAGCGCATCCAGCAAAATCTGGCGATTGCGCGCATATTGCGCGACGATCTGATCATATTCCGTATAGTCTTCAAAGGCCGCTATGGCCGCCCGTTGCGAGAGGGTTGGCGCGGAAATAAAGAAGCTCTGCGCCAGGCACTCGATCGGGCGCACGAGATCAGATGGCAGAACCATCCAGCCCAGTCGCCAGCCTGTCATGCAGAAATACTTGGAGAAGCTGTTGATCACAATGGCGTCATCTGTCATCGATAAAATGGTACTGGCCGATTTACCGTAGGTCAGTCCATGGTAAATTTCATCGCTGATAATACGGACCTTGTGACCAGCACATGATTTGACAAGTGCCTTCAACTCCGGCTCCCCAATCACGCTGCCCGTGGGGTTGGCGGGACTGGCGATCAGAAGCCCCTCGAGCCCCGGACCAACACACAGATCTTCAACATGCTTGTCTGAAGGCTGATAATGTGTCGCTGCATCCACATCAACAGGAACAGTTTTGACACCAAGGGCGCTCAGAATCGAAAAGTAAGGTGGATAGCCCGGCTGAGCCAGAGCCACCCGGTCACCCACGTCAAAGGCTGTCAAAAAGGCCAGGAGAAAGCCAGCCGATGAGCCTGTCGTAATCGCAATCCGTTCCGGTTCAATCGTAACACCATAAAAATCCTTATAGTGTTGTGCGATCCGCTGCCTCAGTTCCGGCAAGCCCAGAGCGCTGGTATATCCCAGAATATCGCCATCCAGCGATCTGCGGGCGGCTTCACGAACACGGGGCAATGCCCCGATCGACGGCTGCCCGATCGACAGATTGACGACATGCTCTCCCAGGGCCGCCTTTTCAGACGCGCGGCGCATAATGTCCATAGCCAGAAAGGGCGGGACAACACTTCGTTTGGCTATTTTATAGCCCTTATCTATCCTGTTCATCTTCTGCTCATCTTAATTTCTGCATATTCTTGTGTGTAAGTGGTATTCTTACTGTCGTTATTTATGCGCTATGTCCATGATATAGTTTAACAGAAGCATAAATATTTGGATTGTAACCGGAGACTGATTTGACTTTATATCGTGCCGTGGCTCTCGTTTTGTCCTGGGTCCTGATATTCAACAGCACTGCCTGGGCGCAACGCTCCGGCCCGTCAATTTTGCGAGATTCTGAACTGGAGCATTCGATCAGGGTGCTGACCATCCCCTTGTTTGAAGCCGCAGGCCTGACGAAAGAATCAGTACATACCTATATTGTCAACGACCGGTCGTTGAACGCTTTCGTTGCCGGCGGACAGAATGTTTTTGTCAATTCAGGCCTTATTCTTCAGGCAAAAAATGTGAATGAGGTGATCGGGGTGGTTGCCCACGAAACCGGCCATATCTCCGGCGGTCATCTAGCGCGCTTTAACGAAGGCCTGAAGGGTGCTACGGCCATATCCATTCTTGGTATGGTCCTGGGCGCTGCAGCCATTGTAGGTGGTGCTGGCGACGCCGGGGCGGCCATTGCCCTTGGCAGCCAGCAGGCCGCCACACGGTCGGTTCTGTCCTACAGCCGAACGCAGGAATCGGCAGCTGATCAGGCCGGATTAAAATTTCTGGAAGCCACCGGCCAATCCGGTGAAGGTCTGGTCAGTTTTCTGGAATATCTGGGCGATCAGGAAGCGCTGATCACCAAGAACAAGGACCCTTATGTGCGCAGTCACCCGGTGACGTCTGACCGTGTTGCCGCCCTGCGCGAAGCGGTGGAAAGCTCTCCCCACGCCCATGCCGAACCGTCGCCCGAATATCTGGAAATTTTCAAACGGATGCAAGCAAAACTGGGCGGCTATCTGAACCAGCCATATGTGACATTTCAGAAATACCCGCCCGGCGACCAAAGCCTCTATGGTCGCTACGCGCGCGCCTATGCCTATCACCAGCAACATGAATTTGATCTGGCCATGGCTGAAGCCGAAAGTCTTTTGAAGGATTATCCCAACGACCCCTTTTTCTGGGAGTTGAAGGGATTTCTGTTGTTTGAAAACGGCATGATCAGGGAATCTATTCCACCCTATCAACGTTCCGTTGAATTAAAGGATGATGAACCGCTGATTCTTACAGCTCTCGGGCAGGCCATGCTGGCGCTTGAAGATCCTGCACTCAATGATGAGGCTATCGGCTTGCTTGAAAAGGCCAATCGGTATGAAAAGGATAATTCCTTTACCTGGCGACAACTGGCAACTGCTTATTATCGCAATGGCGATCAGGGCATGACCCATCTTGCCACCGCTGAAAGCTATGTATTGACCGGCGACATTCAGGCCACCATGATCCACGCGTCTCAGGCTTTAAAGCAATTGAAGACGGGAAGCCCAAGCTGGTTGCGCGCACAGGATATTATGTTTATAGCCCGTTCCAACATGCCGGAAAAAATGCGCTCCAAGATGGAGCCACCTGAAAATGAAGGGGATAACGACGCCCCTCCACCACCTGACGGAGACAAGGAATGAAGAATATGAATCGCCGGCATGCCGGTAAAGCGGGTTTACTGGCGCTGGTGACAACGCTTGTCTCATTATGCAGCATGATGCCTGCAAGTGGAAAAGATGCCACGTTCTCGCAGGCAGAAAAGACAGCAATAGAAAAAATCATTCGTGATTATATCATGGAAAACCCTGAAATTTTACCTGAAGCCATGGAGGTTCTGCAAAACCGCATGACCGCAGAAATGCTGGAGCGTAACAAGGAGGCCATTTATCAGGACAAGGATACAATTGTTGGCGGCAACCCGAAGGGCGATGTCACGATTGTGGAATTTTTTGATTATACCTGCGGCTATTGCAAGATCATGAGTCCCATGTTGGCCAAATTGCTGGCAGAAGATGGTAATATCCGTATGATTTACAAGGAATGGCCCGTCCGGGGGCCGGTATCTGACTTTGCCTCGAAAGCCGCCCTTGCTGCACGCGGTCAGGGCAAATATGAAGACTTTCATCATGCCCTGTTCAACGCAAAGGGTCAGCTTTCAGAAGACCGTGTTCTTGATATTGCCGAAGAGATCGGGATCAATACAGACAGATTGAAAGACGCCATGAAGGCCCCTGCCACAGGCGCCATCATTGACCGCAATCATGAACTTGGGCAAAAGCTTGGTTTACGGGGTACACCGGCATTCATTATTGGCGACACGCTTATCCCGGGTGCTGTAAGTGAGGCCGAAATCAAACAGGCTATCGCAAAAGCCCGGGAAGCCAACAAGAAGAACTGATGGCCCGCGGCCCGGACCCAGGACCCTAAATCAGAGCAGGCCCGCCAATGGTGATGACGGGTCTGCATATTTCCGCTTCGGCATCCGCCCCGCCAGATAGGCCAGTCGCCCCGCCTCGACAGCCAGGCGCATGGCCCTTGCCATGGCAACAGGGTGTTTTGCTTCAGCAATGGCCGTGTTCATTAAAACACCATCACAGCCCAGTTCCATGGCAATTGTGGCATCAGACGGCGTACCAACACCGGCGTCCACCAGCACAGGCACATTTGACTGTTCAATGATCAATCGGATCTGTACCGGGTTTTGGATTCCAAGGCCCGAGCCGATGGGCGCCCCAAGCGGCATAATGGCGCAGCAGCCCATCTCTTCCAGAACCTTTGCCTGAATGGGGTCATCACTACAGTAAACCATGACATCAAAGCCATCTTTCAACAGCACTTCAGCCGCTTTCAGCGTTTCCGGCATATTCGGATACAGCGTTTTCTGATCCCCCAGAACCTCCAGCTTTACCAGATTAAAACCACCTGCCTCGCGGGCAAGGCGCAAGGTTCTAATAGCATCATCCGCCGAATAGCATCCTGCCGTATTGGGCAGATAGGTATATTTTTTGGGGTCGACATAATCCACAAGCATCGGCTTGCCGGGATCGGACACATTCACCCGGCGCACAGCCACTGTCACCAGTTCCACGCCCGAGGCTTCAACGGCGGCAGCGGTTTCTTCAAAGTCCTTATATTTCCCGGTACCGATGATCAGTCGGGATGTAAACGTCTTGCCTGCAACTGTAAAAGAATCATTCGACGTTAACGTCACGTTGCCTCCTCCGATAAAATGGACAATCTCAAACTCGTCACCTTCAGCCACCATCGTGTTCGGATACATGGATCTGGGAAGGATTTCCCTGTTTCTTTCAACAGCAACTTTCGAAGGGTCCAGCCCCATTCGGGTAAGAAGGTCAAAAACCGGTACAGGGCCTTCAAAACGCTTTTGCTCACCATTTATTTTTACATTCATCACTTTGGTATCCGGAAACAATTCGGCTATTCGTTCAGTCTGGTTTACAATGAGACCGCACCATACGCAATCCGGGTTTGCAAAGCCATGCTAAAGGATTATACAAAGCCTGTAACATTCTAAACCGGTATTTTTTCATGGCGACATCATATTTACCTGAAATACTTGTTCTCAACGGACCCAACCTTAATCTGCTGGGCCAGCGGGAGCCGGAGATATATGGCAGGGAAAGTCTGTCAGACATTAACGTGCTGATGACAGATCATGCATCAACGCGCGGGTTTGCGATTGATTTTCGCCAGTCCAACCATGAAGGAGAACTGGTTACCTGGATTCAGGAGGCACGGGGCACCAGGGCAGGCATTATCATCAACGCGGGTGCCTTGACCCACACGTCTGTGGCGATCCTTGACGCTTTGCTGGCAGCAGAACTTCCCGTTGTTGAAGTCCATCTGTCCAACCTTTATAAACGTGAGCAGTTTCGGCATCATTCCTATATCACCTCTGTTGCCAAGGGGCTGATTTGTGGTTTTGGCAGTCGCGGCTACATCATGGCTCTCGATGCTTTCACTGACATACTGATACAAGAATAATCTGCGCTGGAGTAACAATGGCGAAAATGCAAGTTGATAAAGAACTTATTCGTGATCTGGCTGATCTGCTGGATGAAACCAATCTGACCGAGATTGAGGTAGAGGAAGGCGACAGGCGCATCAGGGTTGCCCGTGGTGGTGGCCATGTTGTTCATGCACAGTCACCCCTGCCCGCGCCTGCGGCACCAGCGATTGTGGCTACCGCCGACGCATCGCCAGCACATGACCTTGCCAACGTTGTAAAGTCGCCCATGGTTGGCACAGTCTATACAGCAGCCGAACCAGGGGCCGCTGCCTTTGTCGGCATAGGAGACAATGTCAGGGAAGGTGAAACGATCCTGATCGTTGAAGCCATGAAAGTCATGAACCCGATTCCTGCCCCCAAATCAGGCAAGGTGAAGGAAATTCTGGTAGCAGATGCACAGCCGATTGAGTTCGGCGAGCCCCTTATGATCATAGAATAGCAGGATATTTCCCCGATGTTTGAGAAAATCCTGATTGCCAATCGTGGTGAAATTGCACTTCGCATTCACCGTGCCTGCCACGAAATGGGCATCAAGACTGTAGCCATTCATTCAACAGCTGATGATAATGCCATGCATGTACGCCTGGCTGATGAAAGCGTTTGTGTCGGGCCGCCATCCTCTACGGACAGCTATCTGAACATCCCGGCTATTATTTCTGCTGCCGAAATTACTGGTGCCGATGCGATCCATCCCGGCTACGGGTTTTTGTCGGAAAATGACAAGTTTGCCGAAATTGTTGAAGAGCATGGCTTTACTTTTATTGGGCCAAAGGCGGAACATATCCGGCTGATGGGTGATAAAATCGCGGCCAAGGAAACAGTCAAAAAGCTGGGCATTCCTGTGGTGCCCGGTTCGGATGGTGCCATCAGGGATATTGACCTGGCCCTGAAAGTGGCCGCTAAAATCGGCTATCCCGTTCTGGTCAAGGCCGCATCCGGCGGTGGTGGACGCGGTATGAAAGTGGTTCACGACCCTGAAAGTCTGGCGTCCGCTGTCAGTGCAGCCAGATCAGAAGCAAAATCTGCCTTCGGCGACGATGAAGTCTATCTTGAAAAATACCTGTCAAAACCGCGTCATATTGAATTTCAGGTCATGGCAGACAGTTATGGCAATGTTGTTCATCTTGGTGAGCGGGACTGCTCTCTTCAGCGACGCCACCAGAAAGTTCTGGAAGAAGCCCCTTCCCCGGCCCTGAATGCCGAGGCGCGCGAGAAAACCGGCAAAGTTGTGACCGACGCCCTGAAAAAGCTGGGCTACCTTGGCGCAGGAACCGTGGAATTCCTTTACGAGGACGGTAATTTCTACTTCATTGAGATGAATACCCGGTTGCAGGTTGAGCACCCTGTAACCGAGATGATAACGGGACACGATCTGGTGCGTCAGCAGATCCGGATTGCAGCCGGGGCTGAACTCAGCTTCACGCAGGAGGAAATCCAGTTTTCCGGCCATGCAATCGAATGCCGCATCAACGCCGAAGACCCCGTGACCTTTATGCCTTCGCCTGGAAGAATTACCGATTATCACACCCCGGGCGGACTTGATGTCCGGGTTGATTCGGGAATTTATGCCGGCTATTCCATACCGCCTTATTACGATAGCCTGATCTCGAAACTGATTGTTCGGGGCAGAAACAGAAATGAATGCCTTATGCGCTTGCGTCGCGCTTTGGAGGAATATGTTATTGGCGGCATCAAGACGACAATCCCCCTGCACCAAAGGCTGATTTCCGAAGTTGATTTCGTCAACGGCGCTTATGATATTCATTGGCTTGAGAATCTGCTCAAGCAAAGTGGCGAATGAATTCGATAACACCTGAATTGTTGCTGCACGCCTATCGTCAGGGAATATTTCCCATGGCAGAAGATATGGAAGATCAGGACATATTCTGGGTCAATCCGGAAATGCGCGGCATTATTCCGCTTGATACTTTTCATATTTCGTCAAAACTGGGCCGAAAGATTAGGCAAAATCAGTTCAGAGTAACCTTCAACTGGGCCTTTCCTGATGTCATTCGCGCCTGTGCAGAGCCGGTAGACGGCCGAAAAACGACCTGGATCAGTCATCGCATTATCGAACTTTACGAGAAGCTTCATGAAACGGGATACGCCCACAGCATAGAATGCTGGCAGGATCGTGATCTTGCCGGTGGATTATACGGAATCTCTATCGGCGGGACCTTTTGCGGTGAAAGCATGTTTCATCGTGTCACGGATGCCAGCAAGGTCGCGCTGACTTATCTGGTGGCGCGCCTGAGGCATGGACATTTCAGGTTGCTGGATACCCAGTTTGTCACCCCGCACCTGCAACAGTTTGGCGCTATTGAAATCCCCCGCGCCGATTATATGGCCAAACTTCAGGATGCAATTGCAATCAAGGGAAATATCTATTCCCTCGATTCGGATACCCCGCCCGAACGTATACTACAATTGGCCACCCAGACGTCATAGACCGGATGCTCAAGCGCTGAAACAGACGGGCTGGACGCAAACATCCATCCGGTGAACAGGAGCCTGGGTTCCTGATTGTTCAATATATCCCTGATTTCCAGAAACGCCGCCGTCTCCGGGAGCTCTTCCGGCGGTGTACTGCTGCAGGTACGCATAATAATTTCCAGCGTGCCAAAACGGGCCGGAACATCCTGCACAACTTCAAGTTTTGATACCCTTGCCGTTATCTTGTCCAGGGCATTCAGCGTCACGACCATGTCCGGCGTTGTACTCTTCTCAACCGGCCCTGCATTTTCTGCAGCGCGTACGGCTTCCGGAAACCAGAGCATTGTGCCAATTAATGAAATGAATATCGCACAGCTGAAAGGCAATAACGTACGACGCATCAGTCGCTCCTGTTCAAGAGAAGTTATTCAGCCCCGCCATTACCACCAAACTTGCTGATCAGGCCGAGAAGATCAACCGCCCCCTGCGTTTGCATAATCTCGTCCCCCGGCTCAAGGAAAATATCGCTGCCGCCCGGGTCCAGCGCCAGATAATTCCCGCCCAACAGGCCTTCCGACGTAATCTTGGCAAAAGTATCTTCCGGCAGGCGTACTGACGGCGCAACCGTCATGTGAACAACGGCCTGATAAGTTGTCGGGTCCAGTTCCTGTTTGGTTACAGTGCCAACCTTGATACCGCTGAGCCGAACATCACTGCCAATATTCAGACCGTCCACACGACTAAACCGGGCACTCAACTCGTATCCGCTTACACCGCCGATATCTGTATTTGAATAGGCAAATGCCAAAAATGCCGCTGCCGCAGCAATGACAATCGCCCCTATCAGTGTTTCTACCAGATTGTGGTTCATATGAAGCAGCCTGACTGATTAAAATAAAGAGAGATTCAGGAACCTGGTGTCCAGGCCTCGTAATCACCCGTCGCTCGCGATCTGACACCACCTTCATTCAGGCTGCCCGGGGGATAATATGCGCCGGGTAAGCCCGTAAGGTTTGGCTTGTGATCCTTCTCCCACGGCTTAATTACAGGGGCGGATTCTGTTGGCGGCTTGTCCGCTGTATAATGAAGCCAGCGATGCCATTCGGGCGGAATGCGCGAGGCTTCAACATCGCCCTTGTAAATAACCCAGCGGCGGGCACCTTCCCTCTCGGCATAATATTTGTTTCCCTGATCATCATCGCCAACAAATTTGCCGCTTCGCCATGTAAACAATGACGTACCAACCGTACTGCCGTTCCACCATGTGAAAATGCTTTTTAGAAAAGACATATAGATCAATCTTTCTGGAATAACGCGGACATCCGCAACAGGCGCCGAATATGCCATCCTGATGTTGATTCGTCCAGCCAAGATTACAAATCACCTGAATGCGCCACCCAGACAGGAAACAAGCGAATCGGACACACACGAGCACATCAAAACGCCAGGCCTGTCAATGGCATTAAAATTAAAAAACCTGTTGTTTTTTTGCGCACAAACACCCTACTATTTGTGCCGACACAGCAGAACTTAACCATATATAGTGGGTCTGGACGAGGTTAAAGGTTGTTGTAGAACAGAAAATTCGCACTTCTGGAAACTTAATGGTGACCGACAGGGTCAGGGGAATAATATGCGCATCGACAGAATTTTCACAAAAGAAGGTCAATCACCCTACAGCGAGATCAGATTTCGCACCGCAACCAGTGAAATCCGAAACCCTGACGGATCGATTGTCTTCAAGCTTGATAATGTGGAAATTCCAGCGTCATGGAGCCAGGTGGCGACAGATATTATTGCCCAGAAATATTTTCGCAAAGCGGGTGTTCCCCGTGCATTGAAACCCGTTGAAGAAAAAGACGTGCCTGAATGGCTGTGGCGTCATCAAGCTGACGAAGAAGCACTCGCTTCCATGGCCGACACCAAGCAGCATGGACCCGAGCTTTCCGCCAAGCAGGTATTTGACCGGCTTGCCGGGACATGGACCTATTGGGGCTGGAAAGGCAATTATTTCGATACCGAGATTGACGCCCGCGCTTTCTTTGATGAGCTGCGTTTTATGCTGGCACGGCAGATGGCAGCCCCCAATTCCCCACAATGGTTCAATACCGGCCTGCATTGGGCCTATGGTATTGATGGCCCGGCGCAAGGCCATCATTATGTCGATTACAAGACCTGCAAACTGACCAAATCCAAAAGCGCCTACGAGCATCCGCAGCCCCATGCCTGCTTTATTCAAGGGGTTGAAGATGATCTGGTGAATGATGGCGGTATTATGGATCTTTGGGTACGTGAGGCCCGCCTGTTCAAGTATGGCTCCGGCACCGGCAGCAATTTCTCTGCTGTTCGCGGTGCCAATGAACCCTTGTCAGGTGGTGGCAAGTCTTCCGGCCTGATGAGCTTCCTGAAAATCGGCGATCGGGCGGCAGGTGCCATAAAATCTGGCGGCACCACCCGCCGTGCGGCCAAAATGGTCGTGGTTGATATTGATCATCCGGATGTGGAAGACTTTATCAACTGGAAGGTTGTTGAAGAACAGAAGGTAGCTGCCCTTGTTTCTGGATCTAAGCTTGCCGAAAAGCACCTGAATCTGATCGTCAAGGCATGTCACAAGCCTGAGTTGAAAGACGGTGCATCCGTCGATGAAAAATCTTCATTTGATCCTAAACAGAACATTGCCCTGAAGCGCGAGATTATCGACGCGCGCAAGGCCATGATCCCTGAAAACTATGTGCAACGGGTCATTGAATTTGCCCGTCAGGGTTTTACTGCCATCGAATTTCAGACCTATAACACGGACTGGGATTCAGACGCCTATATGACAGTATCCGGTCAAAACTCCAACAATACTGTGCGCGTAACGGATGAATTTATGGCAGCGGTTCAGGAAGACAAGGACTGGGAGCTGATCAACCGCGGCAATGGCCAGATTGCCAAAAAGGTCAAGGCACGCGAGCTTTGGGACCAGATCGGCGTTGCCGCATGGGGCTGCGCCGACCCAGGTCTTCAGTTCCACACGACAATCAATGACTGGCATACATGTCCCGATTCTGGCCCAATCCGTGCGTCGAATCCGTGTTCGGAATACATGTTTCTGGATGACACCGCCTGTAATCTGGCCTCCATGAACCTGCTCACATTCCGCCGGGATGACAAGACATTTGACATTGAAGCCTACCAGCACGCGGTGCGCCTTTGGACAGTTGTCCTTGAGATTTCAGTTTTGATGGCGCAATTCCCGTCAAAGCGGATTGCCCAGCTCAGCTATGAATACAGAACATTGGGCCTGGGTTATGCCAATATTGGTGGCCTGTTGATGGCCAGCGGGCTTTCTTACGACAGCGATGAAGGTCGGGCACTTTGTGGTGCCCTTACGGCCCTGATGACCGGCACATCCTACGCCACCTCTGCTGAAATGGCAGGGGAGCTGGGCCCCTTCCCCGGGTACGAGAAAAACAGCGAACATATGCTGCGGGTTATTCGAAATCATCGCCGGGCAGCCCATGGCGAAGCGACCGGCTATGAACAGCTCGCAACAAATCCGGTCCCGCTTGATATTACAAACTGCCCGGATGCAAAAATTGCAAAAGCTGCGGCAAATGCGTGGGATCTGGCTCTGGAACTGGGACAGGAACACGGCTATCGCAACGCCCAGTCAACTGTTGTCGCACCAACCGGCACAATTGGTCTTGTCATGGATTGTGACACGACAGGGATCGAGCCCGACTTTGCACTGGTAAAATTCAAGAAACTGGCAGGCGGTGGTTACTTCAAGATTATTAACCGCATTGTGCCGGAAGCACTTGATGTGATGGGATATTCTGAAGAAGAATCGCAGAATATCATTGATTATGCCGTAGGGTATGGCACCCTGAAAGGTGCCCCGCATATCAACCATACCACCCTGAAAGAAAAAGGCTTCGCAGAAGCTCAGATTGACGCCGTAGAACAATCACTGCGTACAGCTTACGATATCAAGTTCGTGTTCAACAAATGGACTCTGGGTGAAGATTTCTGCCGGAATGTTCTGGGCTTTAGCGATGAACAGCTTGGTGATTTCTCATTCGATCTGCTGTCTGGCATGGGCTTCACGAAAGCGCAAATCGAAGCAGCCAATCTTTATTGTTGTGGCGCGATGACACTGGAAGGAGCTCCCCTGCTAAAGGACGAGCATCTTGCCGTCTTTGATTGTGCAAACCCGTGTGGCCGGATCGGAAAACGCTCACTTTCTGTGACAAGTCATATTCTTATGATGGCAGCAGCCCAGCCCTTCATATCAGGTGCCATTTCCAAGACAATCAATATGCCCAACAATGCTTCTGTTGAGGATTGCAAAAATGCCTACCGTCTTTCATGGGGCCTGGCCTTGAAAGCCAACGCCCTGTATCGCGACGGATCAAAACTGAGCCAGCCGTTAAGTTCCAGTCTGATCGACGATGAGGAACTGGAAGAAGATATTTCACTGGTTCAGAAAACACAGGTGATGGCAGAAAGAATCGTCGAGCGCATTGTAGAGCGTGAAGGCCCTGCCCGTCGGGATCGACTACCCCAGCGGCGGAAAGGCTATACCCAGAAAGCAATTGTTGGCGGGCACAAGGTATACTTGCGGACCGGTGAATACGATGATGGTACAGTCGGTGAAATCTTTGTGGATATGCACAAGGAAGGTGCGGCCTTTCGCAGCTTGATGAACAATTTTGCCATCGCAATTTCTATTGGCCTGCAATATGGCGTACCGCTGGAAGAATATGTGGATGCCTTTACCTTCACCCGCTTCGAACCTTCCGGTCGGGTTGAAGGCAATGACGTTATTAAAATGGCGACCTCTGTGCTGGATTATATCTTCCGCGAGCTGGCTGTTTCATATCTGGGTCGCAATGATCTTGCTCATGTTGAACCGGCTGATCTTTTGCCCGATGCCATGGGCGCGGGTGTTTCCAGCAGGAAGGGCGAGGCAAGCGAGCAGGAAGTCGCAGAAGAAGCTCTTGACCGTGTTATCGGACTTGCGAGCACTGGCTATGTCAGAAGCAATCTTTATGTGCTTCATGGCAATCAATCGAAACAAACCAGGGCAAGTGCCACGGAAACAACATCTGTTACAACCTCCGAAGTATCTGCCATGGCAATAACGTCAGGCGCGCGTGCCGCAGGCGGCAGTGGTGGCGGTATGGATATCGTGAGCAACCGAATTGTGGAAGCTCGCATGAAAGGATATCAAGGGGATGCCTGTAGCGAGTGCGGCAATTTCACATTGGTGCGGAATGGTACCTGCCTGAAATGTGATACCTGCGGTTCCACAAGCGGATGCTCGTGATATTCTGCAGGATATAAGAAACGCCTGAAACATCAGGGTCAGAGCGTGTGCTCTGACCCTTTGTTAAATGGAAATACTTCAATCCATATCTTCAACGAGCAGCGCAGCAAAACACAGTTCGGCATACCCCGTTGACGACGAGACTGACGTTTTCAGAGCGACGGATTCAAGTCTCAGATCAATAAGGACATATTCACTGATCTCGATGTTCCTGTCATGAAACAGCCGCATCAATTTTGTCACAAGATTTATCAATTCACCTCTACCCCCACACGCAGAAAACACACGAACGCGCACAAAATGATTCTGTGCATCGATCCCCCCAAGCGTGCAACCCATGCAGACTGACTGGTCCACGTGAATGGCAAAGCCACTTTGGCCTTGTCCGACGATATCCTTCTGATTGAATTCCCCCTTACCAACAGGCAACTTCAGTTTTTTGTTGATAAGCTCAATCATGGGATACTGCAGGGCATTATTTTCGCGGATAGCGCTTATCATGAGTTTTGTCTCCAGTTTTTTTATGATTTATCTTATATGCATATAAAAAAAGGCTGACCTGAACATTCATGACAGCCTGCTCTAAACAGCACTAAAAAACAAAATAAATTGCATACAAGACTGAATAACCTGATGAAAACATCTACTACGCCTGCTCCAGCCTAAACAATTCAAGTCACCCAACTCTAGCAGTCTCTCTCCAGGAATCAAGTCAAAATATCCTATATTACCTATATTTCCTACTTAATACCCACCCTATCACGCCATCATATGCATCACACATTAGATAGAACATCAAAAATAAGCACACTTTTTAATTACAAAAATAAAGTATGCAGCGCATATAAAATATTATATATGCTATAAGTTATTGAAACTTATAATTGAATAGAAGTCTGCATAAATATCTGGAACTCATAGCTAGCCCTTATATAGGATATAACCTATATTTTTAGAAGCTTCCTATTGCTATTTTCCTCTGAATTCGCTACTATAGGTGACATAGCAGATATAGTTTCTAAACACAGGAGACTTCAATCATTGACAAGGACATGCCGATGATGGACCGCCTATCTGGTTTCAAAATGCGCAAACGACTGGACAATCTGATTAAATCGAGCCGCAGTGATAATTATGCGTCGATATCGACCCTTATCGGCAAGAACCATGCGTATATACAACAGTATGTCACCAGGGGTACACCTAAACATCTCAGCGCCAGAGATCGACAAACTATCGCCCGGCATTTCGGCGTGCCAGAATCTGAACTCGAGGTCTTCGAGAGCGGTAATGAGTCCCTGCCATCAACAGAGAGATCAGAGGCCAGTCATGAGACCAGTCATATACCCGGAGATACTGGCTACGTCCTGATAAACTCATACGACCTTTGTCAACTTGCGAACGTGCGCCCAAATCATCAGATGGTTGCCAGAAGTCAAACCCCCTTCCATCGAAGCTGGCTGCCGTCCGATATGGAGATTGATGCCCGGAAGCTGGCCATGTTTGTCGTCAAGGGCGATTCCATGTCTCCAACCCTGAATGAGGGCAGCCACATAGTGGTTGATATGTCTTCTGCCCTGCCCGTATGCGATGGCATATATGTATTCAAGGCACAGGATTCCGTTCATGTAAAACGAATTTCCATCAACCCTGTATCCGGCAGAGTCTCCGTCCGCAGTGATAATCCAATGTATGAAAACTGGCCGGGCTGTTCACCGGAAAGAATAAACTTTGTAGGCCGTGTGATCTGGGTGGGATCGAAAGTCTGACGTTCCGTGACGACCTTGGGCCAGACATGTAAATATGTCGAATATTACGCCGGACAGATCAATCAGGAGAAGATGGCCGGGCAGGAAATCGAGATGTGGGATAAAGCCGAACCGGGAACAAAAGTATAGAAAGTTTTTTAAAAAAACGCAGCAACCTCGACACGGCCACTCTTCAAGTCATTGATGCTAAAAGAGTGGCGACCCCTACGGGACTCGAACCCGTGTTTACGCCGTGAAAGGGCGTTGTCCTAGGCCACTAGACGAAGGGGTCTGGCTGGCGCAAGGTCTATAGATTCACGCCCAAACCGTCAAGCCGTTTATTGGTCCTTTTTTGGAAATTTTTTTCAAAGCCGTTCGGAAGCCTGGTCACAGATGGCAACATCATCAATAAACAGCTCTGCATTCGACGATCCCATCCAGCTATTCACCCGTAAACTGCCTGCAACATGGAGCTTTCGTCCCTTTGATGAGAGTAGCGCGGCGCCCAGAGGTTCCTCCAGTGATCGGAAGGCTATGCCCTTAAGCCGCTTGCCGTCAGCGCCCAAAAAAGTGCATTTGACGTGATTTTCACCGACAACATCGGCATAGGCCACGGACATATTGGCAAATGCGAATCTGGGTTGGGGGTTGCCCTGACCAAAGGGGCCCGCCAAATTCAATTTCTCCAGCAATTCAATTGTGGCGGCACCAGCCGTCAGGGCACCGTCCAGCTTTAGAGAGGAAGACGCACGTGCCATCGCCACCTGACCCGTGAGCTTTTCACACAAGAAGGTTTTCAAATCATCCAGGCGCTCGCCTGAGACTGTCAGACCGGCCGCCATGCTGTGTCCACCTCCGTTGATCAGAATACCCGCCTGGCGAGCCGCCGTTACTGCCGCACCAAGATCAACGCCGGGAATGGACCGGGCCGACCCCTTACCAATACCGTCAGCCAGACCTATGACAAAGGCCGGGCGCCCGTATTTTTCTTTCAGACGTCCGGCGACAATGCCAATCACCCCCGGATGCCATCCTTCATCTGCTACAAAAATGCAAGGGTCCGTGACCTCGCCAGTGCCAAATTGCCCGATAACCTGTGCCGCCGCCGCATCCTGAACTTCTTGTTCAATAATCTTGCGGTCCTGATTATACTGATCCAGTTCCCGAGCCAGACCTTGCGCCAGCGTCGCGTCCTGCATGGTCAGCAAATCAGCCCCAAGACTGGATCGGCCAACCCGGCCACCTGCATTTATTCTGGGCCCCAGCAAAAATCCGGCATGATAGGTACCCGGCGCCTCAGCCAGCTGTGCAACGTCAGCAAGCGCAGACAAGCCGATATTCTTGCGTTGGGCCATAACTTTCAGGCCTTGCGCCACCAGTGCCCTGTTGATCCCGGTCAGGGGCACCACATCACACACGGTCCCCAGTGCCACGAGATCGAGCCAGTTCAGCAACTTCGGTTCCGGCCGCGAAGCGTTGTACCATCCCCTCTGCCTCAAGATTCTGTTGATTGCAATTGCAAACATGAACGCCATCCCAACCGCAGCTACCTGCCCCAGACCACTGGTATCATCCAGACGGTTGGGATTGACGACCGCGACCGCCACGGGCAAGGTCGGTTCAGCCTGATGATGATCAATCACAATAACATCCAGCCCGGCTTCACTGGCCCTTGCCAATGGTTCAAAAGCCATCGTGCCGCAGTCCACCGTAACCAGCAGCCTGATACCCTCTTCGCGCAGCTTAAGAAGCGCCGGCGTAGTTGGGCCATAACCTTCCTTGATACGGTCTGGAATGTATATTCCGGGTGCGACCCCAACAGCGGCAAGGAAATGATACAGCAGAGCTGACGATGTCGCCCCGTCAACGTCATAATCACCAAAAATCGCGATTTTTTCACCGCCGGTTACAGCGTTCGCCATGCGTTCGGCAGCAACATCCATATCGGCAAAAACCGAAGGATCAGGCAGGTAGTTTTTCAGGATCGGATTGAGAAAGTGTGAGGCACTTTCCAGGTCTGCCCCACGCCCGGCCAACACCCGCCCGACAATTTCGGGCAGGTCCAGCTGCTGTGATATACCAAGGGCAATTCGCTCGCCTTCGGACGTTAAACGACTTCTCCAGGCCTTCCCTGTAATAGATTTCTCAACACCAAGGAAAGCTTCTGCTTCAATCATTTAGAGCCTGGTATTTTCTTTCTGGCATGGCGTGCCTCGACCCAGCGAATAGTTTTTGTTTTGGACCGCATCACCACTGTATGTGTCGAATAGAAGCCACCCGGTAATAGCCGAACACCTTTCAACAATGATCCGTCCGTTACACCGGTCGCCGCAAAAATAACGTCATCGCCAGCCATATCTTCCAGCTCGTATTTACGGTCAAGATCCTTAATGCCCCAACGACGGGCCCGATCTCTTTCGTCATCATTCCTGAACAACAAACGCCCTTGAATCTGCCCCCCTGTACACCTAAGCGCAGCAGCCGCCAGAACACCTTCCGGTGCCCCGCCGGAGCCCATGTAAATATCGATGCCGGTATCAGGATTGGTTGTGGCAATAACACCAGCAACATCACCATCTCCAATCAGCATGACCCGGGCACCGGCATCCCGAACAGCCTTGATCAGATCGGCATGTCGTGGCCGATCAAGAATACAGACCATAATATCGGAAATATCCACGCCCTTGGCTTTGGCGACGGCTTCAATATTTTCTCCGGGGGTTTTATCCAGATCAATAACATCAGCCGGATAACCACCGCCAACGGCAATCTTGTCCATGTAAACATCCGGGGCATTCAGCAGGCACCCGCCTTCTGAAATCGCGACCACAGCAAGAGAGTTCTGCATCGCCTTGGCTGTGATTGTTGTCCCTTCCAGAGGGTCCAGGGCGATATCGACTTTCGGCCCATTGCCGGTCCCGACTTTCTCGCCAATGAACAACATTGGCGCTTCGTCGCGCTCGCCTTCCCCAATAACGACTGTCCCGTCAATATCCAGACAGTTCAATTCGTGGCGCATGGCTTCAACTGCAGCAGCGTCCGCTGCCTTTTCATCGCCACGCCCCACCAGGCTCGATGCAGCGACGGCAGCGGCTTCTGTCACTCTCACAAGTTCCAGTACAAAGACGCGATCCAAATTCGATTTTCCCGACATATATATATTCCCAGTAATTTAGCCTGTTTCATCAGTCACAGGCAAAAGCTTATAGATTAAAGATTAAGGTTATACTTTCTCAATGCGCAAGGAAGCAGGCGGATCCACCATAAATGGCGATTTTGCCAGTTCAGACATTGCTTTATGCATTCCCTTTTCCCTTGTTTCATGCGTCGTGAGAACAACATATATCCCGCCGTCCGGTCCACGGCCCCGCTGAATCAGGGATTCAATTGAAATATCCTCGTCGCTCAGCAGCTCGGAAATCTGCGCCATGACACCGGGGCGATCATGAACATGCATGCGAATATAGAAAGACCCGACATGCTGTTCGGCATCCAGCCGTTGGGTATTGACCAGCTCTGAAGCGGATATTGAAAAAACCGGAAACAGGTTACCGCGCGCAATATCAACAATATCTGCCATAACAGCAGACGCAGTGGGGCCCTCACCCGCACCACGGCCTTCCAGTATCATCCGGTCCGCATACTCCATTTCCACAGCAACAGCATTGAAAGACCCCTCGACACTGGCAATAGAGGCTTTCAGATCAACGAGGCACGGTTGCACCCTTTGCTCCAGATGACCTTCAACCATTCGTGCCGTACCCAGCAGCTTGATACGATATCCAAAATCGTGGGCATACTTGATGTCAACACCCGCCACCTGCCGGATTCCCTCGACAGTAACACCATCAAAGTCGGGTATGGTATTAAAAGCCATGGACGAAAGGATGGCCAGCTTATGCGCGGTGTCAATGCCATCGACATCAAAAGTCGGGTCAGCTTCAGCATATCCCAGACGCTGGGCCTCTTCCAGAACCTCGTCAAAACCGCGGCCAGTTGCTTCCATTTCTGTCAGAATATAATTGCAGGTGCCGTTTAATATGCCGGAAACGCTGGTAATCCTGTCACCGGACAAGCCTTCCCGAATAGACCTGATAATCGGCACCGCGCCTGCAACCGCAGCTTCAAATTTGAGCGCGACATTCTGATCCTCGGCCTGGGCAGCCAGGCTGGCACCATGATGCGCCAACATCGCCTTGTTGGCTGTCACAAAATGCTTGCCATTGGCGATCGCCATTTCGCAAAGCGTTTTGGCAACACCATCAGAACCACCAATAAGTTCGATCACGACATCGACGTTATCTGCAACAGCAAGATCAAGAGCATTGTCATACCACTCATAACCGGAGACATTAACCCCCCTGTCAAGCTGGCGACTGCGCGCCGAGACTGCCGTTATAACGATCTCACGACCCGCCCGCTGTGCAAGCTCGTGCGCGTTATTTTTGATGATTTTTACCAGACCGCGACCAACATTTCCCAGTCCGGCAATTCCTATTCTCAGTGGTTCTTTCAAGACGCTGCTTTCAATTCGCTTAAGATTTTATCCTGACCGCTCAGGAACTTTTTAATATTCCTGACCGCCTGCCTGATGCGCTGTTCATTTTCTACCAGAGCTATTCTGACATAACCCTCGCCATATTCTCCAAACCCCACGCCCGGCGCAACGGCAACCTTCGCATGCTGCAACAGCTGCTTCGAAAACTCCAGAGAGCCAACAGCTTCCCACGCAGGAGGCAAAGGCGCCCAGGCAAACATGGTCGCTTCAGGGCTTGGAATATGCCAGCCAGCCTGCGCCAGTCCGGAAACCAGAACATCACGACGGGCCTTGTATATGCGCCGCGCGTCCTCAATGCAATCCTGCGGTCCATTTAATGCCGCGGTTGCCGCAACCTGTATGGGCGTGAAGGCACCATAATCAACGTAAGATTTGACACGGGTCAATGCCCCAATCAGCTCTTTATTGCCGGCTGCAAAACCAACACGCCAGCCCGCCATGGAATATGTCTTGCTCATAGAGGTGAATTCGACCGCAATATCCCGGGCCTCCGGAATCTCCAGAATGGATGGTGGTGGCGTATCATTAAAGTAAATTTCGGCATAGGCCAGATCCGACAATATATAAAGCCCGTGCTTACGCGCATAAGTGACGACTTCTTTATAAAAAGCCAGATCGACAACTTCACTGGTTGGATTTGCCGGAAAGTTCAACACCAGAGCCGTGGGCTTGGGCACGCTGTGTTTCATCGCCCGGTCAAGAACATCCATAAAGTCATGCCCGGGGCCAATTGGCAAATGCCGGATAGCCGCGCCTGCAATCATAAAACCATAGTGATGTATGGGGTAGCTGGGATTGGGCACCAGAATTACATCACCTGGCGCTGTAATAGCCATGGCAAGGTTGGCCAAGCCTTCCTTTGAGCCAAGGGTCACGATAACCTCGCTCTCCGGATCCAGTCCCACGCCGAATCGACGGTCGTAGTAAGCACTTACCGCACGCCTGAGCCCGGGAATGCCACGTGATTGCGAATAGCCGTGGGTACGTGGATTGCTCACTGTCTCGACCAGCTTGTCCACGATATGTTTCGGCGTCGGCAGGTCCGGGTTCCCCATGCCAAAATCAATTATATCGTCTCCGGCTGCACGGGCCTTTGCCTTCATTGCATTCACTTCGGCAAATACATAAGGTGGCAAACGTTTTATGCGGTAGAACTCGGAGTCCATTTTCCAAAAATTCCCTGGCTGGCGTTTGTGACAGGCGATTGATTCGCCGATTTGAATGTGGCCGGTTATAATCTGTTTTTAAAGTGTTCGCATAAAAATCTTCACAAAAGATGAGTAGGTGTGCATTTAAAAACTTTCTTCGAAAGAGCCGCAAAACAGGCTAGTATGAACTTATCCGGAATATCAAGGCCGTTCGCCCAACTGCATTCATTCTGGTCGCGGCAGTATCACCCAGTTAGAGAATCGGGAATGTAGAATGACAAAACAAAAACAAGAAGAACAGGTTTCCCCGGATATTGACGAGTTTTCGGAAAATCTGGCCAAAATAGCAGCCCAAAGCCAGAAGCTCATCACCGACTTTCTGGAACAGCAAAAAGACGGCATGGAGACCAATCAGATTGATCCCCTGAATATGGGCTCGGCATTTCTGGATTTCACCAACAGGCTTATGGCCGACCCCTCCAGGCTGGTAGAACACCAGATGTCGCTCTGGCAGGATTATATGACGCTATGGCAAAATACCGCTTTGCGGATGATGGGCGAAAAACCGGTTCCTGTCATTGAACCGGAACCCGGTGACAAGCGGTTCCGGCACACCGAATGGAGCGAGAATCAGGTTTTTGATTTTCTGAAACAATCCTATCTGCTGACGTCACGCTGGTCTCATAACATGATCAGCAGCGTAGACGGGATGGACACGAAGGAAAAAAAGAAAGTCGATTTCTATACCCAACAATTCGTTGACGCCATGTCGCCATCAAATTTTGCGATGACCAACCCGGAAGTTCTGGAAAAAACGCTTGAAACAAAGGGCGAGAATCTGGTTCACGGTCTGGAAAACATGTTAAAGGACCTGGAGCGGGGCAAGGGTAAACTTGCCATCAGTATGACCGACCAGAACGCCTTTGAAATTGGTCGCAACATTGCGACCACGCCCGGCAAGGTGGTTTATCAGAACGATCTCATACAATTGATCCAGTATAACGCCGTCACTGATGACGTGTACAAGAAGCCTTTGCTGATCATACCGCCATGGATCAACAAATTTTATATCCTTGATCTGAAGCAGGAAAATTCACTGATAAAATGGCTCACGGAACAGGGCTATACGGCCTTTGTTGTTTCGTGGCGCAATCCCGACGGCAGCCTCCGTGACAAGGGGTTTGAAGACTATATGCAGGAAGGCATTCTGGACGCGGCAGACGCAATCAAAAAGGCCACGGGAGAAACGTCCATATCAGCGATTGGATATTGCATAGGAGGCACCTTGCTGGCCTCTACTCTGGCCTGGCTTGCTTCCGTAAAAAAACAGTCCCTGATCGCGGATGCAACATTCTTTGTCACCCAGGTTGATTTTACAGAGGCCGGGGAACTAAGTCTGTTCGTTGATGAAGAACAGATATCCAGCATGACTGAACAGATGGATGCCAAGGGATATCTGGATGGCAGTGCCATGTCGACCACCTTCAACATGCTGCGGTCCAACGACTTGATCTGGTCTTTTGTTGTAAATAATTACCTGTTGGGCAAGGAACCTTTTCCCTTTGACCTTCTTTACTGGAATTCAGATTCCACAAGGGTCCCCAAAGCCTGCCATGAATTCTATCTGCGTCATATGTATCTGGAAAACAATCTTGCCAAACCCGGCAAGATCAAGTTGAAAGGTGCCCCCATCGACCTGCGCGCCATCAAAATACCAACCTATATTCAGGCCGCCAAAACAGATCATATCTGCCCGCCCCAGTCCGTCTACAAGGCGACGGGCATTTTTGGCGGCGAGAATCGTTTTGTCCTTGCTGCTTCGGGGCATATTGCAGGGGTGATCAATCCGCCGGCAGCCAACAAATACCAGCATTGGACAAACGAGGAGCTCCCGCCCACCCTGGGCGAATGGATGACAGGCGCCACCGAGCACGCCGGGTCCTGGTGGCCCGACTGGTTAAAGTGGCACGAGGACAAGGCAGGACCGAAGGTTCCCGCACGAACACCGGGTGACGGCAAGCTGAAAGCCATTGAAGACGCACCCGGTTCATATGTCCGGGTGAGATCCGATCAGGACTAGGGTTTATGTGAATTCTGGTAGGCGCAGAGCGGAATCGAACCGTCGACCTTTGTCATGTAATAACAATGCTCTACCACTGAGCTATGCGCCTTCAACTGTTTTTTGTCACAATGCACGAGCGGGCGTTAAAATACCGTAAACCCGTCAGGCGGATTGATTCGGCGTTTAAATTGAGATGGCGTCCCCTACGGGACTCGAACCCGTGTTTTCGCCGTGAGAGGGCGATGTCCTAGGCCACTAGACGAAGGGGACATTTAATCAGCCACGTGCTGTAACCAACTGATACGCAGGGTCCTTCCGGCATTCAAGTCTTTTCTTTCTGCCGGACTGAAATATTCCCCCGGGAGATGGACAATAGACGCTTGCATTTGATCGTACATTTACGCATTCTTAAAAATTGAAGCGACGGCCACATTTGGTGGGCAGTCCAGATACAGAAAAACTACTCCTAAAAAGACCATACAATGGATTGACAGTCGCATCCGGTCGACATACCATATGTTGTGTTGGTGGTCCCATTCGGGAGTAAAAGGGAATTCGGTTCAGGATGTTACATCCGGCGTCGAAGCTGTCCCCGCAACTGTAGGCGGCATGCCCGATTTAATGGTGCCACTGGGAAACCGGGAAGGCTAAATCAGGTGATTTTAAGCCGCTAGCCAGGAGACCTGCCGCCGACATAAGTGTGAATGCCAATCGGGGTGTATTGGCGGCTTGGAATATAAGCATATCGTCTTTTGTGTGGGGCGACTGATTCGTATTTAGGCCGCTTGTCCCGTTTTGGTATCTGGTATTGGATTCTACTGGGAGACAAGGGCGTGTTCAATCAAGCCGTACAAGCCATTCAAATGGAACACCGGGGCCGCGTGGAGGTTGATCACTCGCGTGATGAGCAGTTAACTCCCTTCGGTGCGGCCACCCTGACAGACCGGTATCTGATGCCGGGGGAAAGCTTTCAGGATCTGTTTGCGCGCGTTGCCAGCTTTTATGGTGACGATGACGCCCATGCCCAGCGACTGTATGATTATATCAGCAACTTTTGGTTCATGCCTGCAACACCTGTTTTAAGTAACGGCGGCACAAAACGCGGCCTGCCCATTTCGTGCTTTCTGAATGAGGCCTCAGACAGTCTGGATGGCATTGTTGAGCTGTGGAACGAGAATGTCTGGCTGGCCGCAAAGGGTGGCGGCATTGGCAGCTATTGGGGCAATCTGCGCTCTATCGGTGAAAAGGTCGGGACCAACGGCAAAACATCAGGCATCATTCCTTTCATCCGCGTTATGGATAGCCAGACCCTTGCTATCAGCCAGGGCTCATTGCGCCGGGGCAGTGCGGCCATCTATCTGCCGATTGATCATCCGGAAATTGAAGAATTCATTGAATTACGACGCCCGACAGGTGGCGACCCGAACCGCAAGGCATTGAATCTTCATCACGGGATTTTCGTGTCTGACGCCTTTATGCGCGCCGTCGAGAATGATGAGGAATGGGCGTTGGTCAGTCCCCATGATCAGGCCCCTTTGCGCACATTATCAGCCCGTGCATTATGGGTCAGAATTCTGACCGCCCGTATTGAAACCGGTGAGCCCTATATCATTTATGGCGATACGGTAAACCGGCAAATCTCGGAGCATCACAAACTGGCTGGCCTGAGCGTCAAAACGTCAAACCTGTGCGCTGAGATCACCCTGCCGACCGGCATTGATCATCTGGGACAAAACCGTACCGCCGTCTGCTGCCTGTCGTCGCTGAATATTGAAAAATATGACGAATGGAGCAAACATCCCGGCTTCATTGAAGACATCATGCGCTTTCTCGACAATGTTTTGCAGGACTTTATTGATCGTGCACCAGACACCATGGCACGTGCCCGTTATTCCGCCATGCGCGAACGTAGTGTCGGGCTGGGTGTGATGGGCTTCCATTCTTTTCTTCAGGACAAGATGATTCCCTTTGAATCAGTCATGGCCAAGGTTTGGAACCGCAATATATTCAAACACATACATGAGAGTGTTGAAGCAGCATCTAAAGTTCTGGCTGATGAACGGGGCGCCTGCCCGGATGCCGCTGATTATGGTATCAATGCGCGCTTTTCCAACAAGACCGCCATCGCACCAACGGCATCAATCTCGATCATCTGCGGCGGGGCCAGCCCCGGCATTGAGCCGATTGCAGCAAACAGCTTTACTCACAAAACATTGTCGGGTTCGTTTAATGTCCGTAACCGTCATTTGCTCCGCCTGCTTAAGACCAAGGGCCACAATGACGATGATACATGGTCTTCCATCACCATTAATGGCGGATCTGTACAGCACCTTGATTTCCTCTCCCAAGACGAAAAGGATGTTTTCAAAACAGCCTTCGAACTTGACCAGCGCTGGGTGATTGAACATGCCGGAGATCGCGCGCCCCTGATAGACCAGGCCCAGTCACTGAATATTTTCCTGCCTGCTGATGTGCATAAACGCGATCTGCATCAAATTCATATGCTGGCCTGGAAGAAAGGCGTGAAAAGCCTCTATTATTGTCGCTCCCTGTCTATTCAAAGGGCAGAAAAGCAGGAAGAACCGGTGGCCGAGGCCAGAACCGCGCAACCGGATGTGCAGCCGACAACTGTCGATTATGAAGAATGTCTGGCCTGCCAATAACCTGTCGTCCTAAAAAGTATAAGAAAATCTGATTTACGGAGAACTTCATGTCTTTGCTCGTTGACCGCATGGTTTATAAGCCTTTTCAATACCCTTGGGCTTATGATGCCTGGCTGACGCAGCAGCGCATTCACTGGTTACCTGAAGAGGTTCCTCTTGCCGATGACGTCAAGGACTGGCGGCAAAAGCTGTCAGAGCAGGAGCGCAACCTGCTAACCCAGATTTTCCGTTTCTTTGTTCAGGCGGATGTCGAGGTCAATAACTGTTATATGAAGCATTATGCGCAAGTTTTTAAACCAACCGAAGTGCAGATGATGCTGGCCGCATTTTCCAATATGGAAACCATTCATATTTCTGCCTATAGCCATTTGCTGGATACCATCGGCATTCCGGAAGCGGAATACGAAGCCTTCCTGAAATATCAGGAAATGCGCGACAAATATGATTACATGCAAAAATGGGGCGTGAGCACAAAAGAAGATATTGCCAAAACGCTCGCTGTTTTTGGGGCCTTCACTGAAGGTCTTCAGCTGTTTGCAAGCTTTGCCATCCTGATGAATTTCCCGCGTTTCAATAAAATGAAGGGTATGGGCCAGATTGTCACATGGTCGGCACGTGACGAAACCCTGCATACGAATTCAACGGTGAAACTGTTCCGCACGTTCATCAATGAAAACCCCGAGCTTTGGAACGACCAGTTGCAGGCCGATTTGAAAGAGGCTTGCGAAACAGTGGTTGAACATGAAGATGCCTTCATCGACCTTGCTTTTGAAATGGGCTCGGTGGAAGGGCTAACCGCAGATCAGGTAAAGGCCTATATTCGCTATATCGCGGATCGCAGGCTGATCCAGCTGGGCCTGCCGCCCCATTATTATGTGGGGCGCAATCCCTTGCCCTGGATGGATGAAATGCTCAACGGGATTGAGCATACGAATTTCTTTGAAAACCGGGCAACGGAATATTCCAAGGCCTCGACACAAGGCACCTGGGACGAAGCCTTCAGCTGATAGCAAGAGAGACGGGAAGCGCCTGCCCCGCCCTGCACTGCCAGGCGCGTGCTTCCTGAACACCCCCTGCCCCGACGGCAATAATCAGCCAGATCAGGTCAGGCTCGAAGGCGGCTTCCATATCCCGCGGGGATGGCTGGGCCAATCCGTTCGGATGTGAGTGATAATGGCCTATAATCATCTCGTCCTGACCGCGCAGTTCCCGCTCCAGCTTAATGCGCACGCCAGGGTCAATTTCAAAATTTGTCAATTTTGTTGCCGAAATATTCGGGCTGTCAACAATCCGGGTGACGGTAAAAATACTGCCGTCAAACCTGCCGATCAGCAGGCCGCAACATTCATCGGGGTAGTCCCTCCCGGTGTGGGCATGAATCTCTTTCAGAAGGTTCTCTGAAACCTGAAGTTTCATGGCGCACTCAGAGCCAGTTCACCTCGCCGCTCGCCGGTATACGCGTCAATCGCCCAGACCTCCCAGTCATTATCCGATAATTTAATCCGAACGACGTAAAGCCCCCCGTCAAATCGAACATCCTCGACAGTGGCACCCGCCGGTAACGCGACTTTCAATTGCCCCGGATCACGCTCAAAATCAGCTATGGCTTTGCCCCCTGGAGACGACACGACCGGCACGTCTGGCGCAGTCTTTTTCATTGAACGCATAATCATCGCTGCGATCAAAACACCCACCATAACAAAGATCACCACCCCCAGACCGATCACAATTTTCTTCCATAAAGACTGGCTTCTAAGCTCTGCTTCACTTAATTCTGTCATGGCTTATCACTCGTCAATTGTCATGAATATGCGCTATACATAAGCCAGTTCCAGACCACAGGCAAATGGCAAGGTGCAACAACCTGTCTCTGGCATACTGATGGCGTCGCGCGATCAATGGCATTTTTCTTGAGTTAAACAGAAAACCGTGCGACCAGTTCGACATGAACAACGAACCCGAACAAAAACTATCCTATACCGCGTGTGATGCGGACACTGGCCAACGGCTGGACAAGCTCCTGACGGCGAAGTTTCCGGACTTCAGCCGGTCCCGGTTCCAGTCCCTGATCAGCAAGGGGCATGTGCGTCTCAAAAATGCCGATGCAGGGACCACTCCCTCCATCTCGCACAAGGTTCGTGCAGGGGAGGTTTATCTTATTCACATTCCGGCAGCGATCCCGGCCATTCCCCAGGCGCAGGATATTCCGCTGACCATCGTATACGAAGATGAACATTTAATTGTGATTGACAAGCCTGCCGGACTGGTTGTCCATCCGGCAGCAGGAAATCAGGATGGTACACTTGTGAATGCATTGCTGGCTCAGTGTGGCGACAGCTTGTCTGGCATTGGCGGCGTCAGGCGCCCCGGCATCGTCCACAGAATAGATAAAGACACCAGTGGCCTGATGGTCGCGGCGAAGACCGACGCAGCACACGCGGGCCTCAGCAAACAGTTTGCCGACCATTCGCTGGAGCGGGCCTATCTGGCTGTGGTATGGGGGGCACCCGTTCCGCTTGCCGGGACTATTGAGGGTAATATTGGCCGAAGCCCCACGAACCGAAAGAAAATGGCTATCGTCGCCCATGGCGGCAAGCACGCCGTGACCCATTATCAGGTTCAGAAGCGTTTCGCGCCCTCCAACTCCAGGATAACGGGATTACCTGTCGCATCTTTGGTCGAGTGTCGTCTGAAAACAGGCCGAACACATCAGGTGCGCGTCCATATGGCGCATCTGGGACATTCACTGGTGGGTGACCCTTTGTACGGGCGCCGCATAAAGCGATCAAAACAGGTCGACCCACAGGCTTATAACGCGCTGGAAGGCTTCGAAAGACAGGCATTACACGCATATGTGATCGGGTTTATTCATCCTGTTACACAAAATAACTTGAAATTTGAAAGTCCCTTACCATTTGATATAGAACGTTTAATCAGGAATTTGGAATAATTTTAAAAAAAAGATCAAGCTAAATTTCTCAAAAACATTATGGCTGGATTTTCATTGACTTTTGAGGGTTTTTTGCTCTAAACTGGAATTATTCTAAACTACTAAAAGGGGCCTGATCGAGGTGCTCCGACGAGGATAGCAAGATGGCAAAAGCACTTACACAATTTTCTCCTGAAGCGAGCTTAAGCCGCTATTTGCAGGAAATTCGTAAATTCCCCATGCTGGAGCATGGTGAAGAATTTATGCTTGCCAAAGCCTGGAGCGAGCATGGTGACTCCGAAGCCGCCCACAAGCTTGTGACCAGTCATTTGCGTCTGGTTGCTAAAATAGCCATGGGTTATCGCGGGTACGGATTGCCGCTCGGTGAACTGATTTCAGAAGGCAACGTCGGGATGATGCAGGCGGTTAAACGCTTCGATCCTGATCGCGGTTTCCGGCTGGCGACTTACGCCATGTGGTGGATACGTGCAGCAATTCAGGAATATATCCTGCGGTCATGGTCTCTGGTGAAAATCGGCACAACGGCAGCGCAAAAGAAATTATTTTTCAATCTGCGCCGGATTAAAGGCCAAATCAGCGCCATTGAAGACGGCGAGATGAATGCTGAACAGGTTGCAGAGATCGCTAATCAGCTTGATGTTTCCGAAAAGGAAGTCATCGACATGAACCGCCGTATGGCCGGGGGTGATCACTCGCTCAATGCACCGATGCGCATAGATGGTGATGGTGAATGGCAGGACTGGCTGGTTGATGAGTCTGATACGCAGGAAACCATTCTGGCCGAAAGCGAAGAGCTGACCGAGCGGCGGAAGCTTTTGGCAAATGCGATGTCCGGCCTGAATGAGCGGGAGCAGCATATTCTGACAGAGCGTCGGCTAAAAGACGATCCGGCGACACTGGAGGACCTGAGCAAGGTATATGATATTAGCCGTGAGCGTGTTCGCCAGATTGAAGTCAGGGCGTTTGAAAAGCTGCAAAGTTCGATGAAAAAGGCTGCCCTGGATAAGGAACTGGCTCTGGAACAACATTAAATGTGATCTGATTGGGTTTACCCTGCGTAAAAGGGTAAAGATCACTCGATAGAATGCTTGTTTTTGGATTTTTTTTACCCTCCCCCAAACTTGCTGTTAAGGCCTGAAGTTCGCTTCGGGCCTTTTCTTTTTTGTATCCGGGCATACATTATTCACATTAAATATTTGTATTTTAAAATATTTTACATATATACATTGCAATAAATTTGGATTATTGATTCATGCTAGGGGCATCACTGTTCTGGCCCGCAAAAAGAGTCAATGGATATGTTCCCGATTGAATACCAACCCTATGTCGTCCTGGTGCTCCTTGTGGTGGTTTTTGCCTCCTTTATCCGCGAGAAAATGCCGCCAGATGTAATTGCCATGACGGCTGTGGCTTTTCTGCTGGCGACGGGTATTGTTTCAACGAATGATGCGTTACATGTTTTCAGCAACAGCGCACCAATCACAATTGGCTGCTTATTCATTCTCTCCAGCGCCCTTGAGCGAACCGGGACCATTCAGGCAATGGGCCAGTTCGTCAGTCGGCTGGCAAATTTCTCACCTGTTGTTTCTGTCGGTGTGGTGATGCTGGGCGTTATGGCAACCTCTGCCTTTATCAACAACACACCCGTTGTTATTGTTCTAACCCCTGTCATGATTGCCCTTGCCCAAAGCATCGGGGTGCCTGCATCCAAATTGCTCATGCCCTTGTCATTCGCTGCCATTTTCGGCGGCACAACGACCATGATCGGCACTTCTACCAACCTTCTGGTTTCCGGCGTTTCCGAGGGGTATGGGCTTGCACCCTTCTCCATGTTCGAAATCAGCCTGGCAGGGCTGATTTTGGGCGGCGTGGGTATTGTGTATATGGTGACAATCGGCTGGCGGATGCTGCCTGTGCGGGAAACTGTTTCCAGCATTCTGGGATACCAGAAACAGGTCAAGTTTTTTACAGAAGTGATGGTCCCCGGTGACAGCAAGCTGGTCGGGAAGACGCTTTCGCAGGCAAACCTGACCAATCAGCGTGATGTGCGGGTGCTGGATGTTATCCGAAAGGACGAATCATTACGTCGGGAAATGGCAGATTTACGCCTGGCAGCCGGAGACAGGCTGGTGATCCGGACACCTGCACGCGAAGTATTGTCATTGCGCGAGGGCGGCCAGGTCCTTTTCATTGACGATCCGGAAGATCTGGAAACGATTGGTGGCAAGGAAACCATTACGGTTGAAGGCGCTGTCGGGCCCAACTCAGGCTTTATCAATCGTCAAATTCGATCTCTGGAGCTGCGCCGCCGCTTTGGTGTCTACGTGCTGGCTGTTCATCGTCATAATGAGAATTTGACCGAGAATTTCGAAGCCGTGGATCTGAAATTCGGTGACACCTTGTTATTTGAAGGCCCAGCTGAAGGCTTGAAGCGGTTGATGGACGAACAGAATATTGTCAACATCTCCGAACCACAGGAACAACCCTACCGCCGCAGCAAGGCACCTGTCGCCCTTGGGGCCATCTTGCTGCTGGTCACGCTTGCCGCATTTGATGTTATGCCTATTGTCACGCTGGCGCTTATTGCGGCACCGCTTGTCGTCGTCCTGGGCTGTCTGGATGCCGAAGACGCCTACAAGGCCATTGAATGGCGCATCATTATGCTGATCATCGCCATGCTCGCCATTGGTGTCGCGATGGAAAAAACCGGGGCGGCAAGCCTGATTGCCCATTACCTGATTATCCTGTTCCCCACCGGCAATCCGCTTTTGATGCTCCTGCTGATTTATATCCTGACATCAATCCTGACAGAAATGATCAGCAACAATGCCGTGGCCGTGCTGATCACCCCCATAGCCATCGGCATGGCACACACGCTGGGCCTTGATCCCCGACCGTTCGTGGTCGCGGTTATGTTTGCCGCCAGTGCCAGCTTTGCAACACCCATTGGATATCAGACCAACACATTCGTTTACGGTGCTGGCGGGTACAAATTCATCGACTTTGTAAAAGTCGGATTACCACTTAACTGTCTGAATGTCGCCGTGGCTGCCCTTGTTATTCCCTGGATATGGCCCTTCCAGCCCTAGAGTCTGTTGTCATTAGATTGAATCACGCTGACGTGATGCTTTTGACCAGTTTACAGAAACGAGGACGAAGGACATGCTGAAGCATATTCGAGGACGAGTGACGCAGAAGCCGGTCAAAAGCACCCGTCCCTTATGGGTTGGCCCGCACCGGGCATCCGCCTTGTCGCGTCGCTTGCCCGTAGATACCACTACGCGCTGCGCGTCGTTCCGCGCGGTCTGCCACAGTGCGAAGCCAACAGCGCTGGTTCAATCTAATGACAACAGACTCTAGCTATCTGACCTTGAGCACGATTTTACCCTTCACCGTGCGGGCAAGAATATCTTCAAGGGCTTTTGGCGCTTCTTCCAGCGGATATACATGATCGATATGGGGGCGGATTTTCCCTGTTGTATACCAGTCAAATAACTGCTGATTATTGTGCAGGCTTTCGTCGGGTTCTTTCACGACAAAGGCACCCCAAAACACACCCACGACGGCGCATCCCTTTACCAGCGTAAGATTGACGGGCAGTTGCGGAATACGGCCACTGGCAAAACCAACGACCAGCAAGCGCCCTCCCCAGTTGATACAGCGCATGGACTGATCAAAATAATCACCACCGACCGGGTCGTAAATAACATCGGCCCCCTTGCCATCTGTCAGCGCCTTAACCTTATCTTTCAGGTTACCATCTGAATAGTCAACCAGCTCGTCAGCGCCATTTTCTTTGGCAAAGGCAAGTTTCTCGGCCGAGCTTGCTGCTGCAATCACCCGCGCGCCCATTGCCTTGCCAATTTGAACGGCCGCCAGGCCAACCCCGCCGGACGCGCCCAACACAAGCAGGTTTTCGCCAGCCTTCAGCTGGCCGCGCTGTTTAAGGGCATAAACAGATGTCCCGTAAGTAATGTAGAAGCCCGAAGCCGTCAGAAAGTCCATCGAATCCGGAATTTTAACGACGGCTCCCGCGTCCACTGAAATTTCCTCAGCGAAACCGCCCCATGTCGTCATGGACAGCACCCGATCACCGATCTGGAAGCCGTTAACACCTTCACCGATTTCTGTAATCGTTCCAGCGACTTCGCCACCGGGTGAGAAGGGCAGGTCCGGTTTAAACTGATATTTATTCTGGATAATCAGCGTATCCGGAAAATTAACGCCACAAGCTTCAATCGCAATTTTAACCTGTCCTTTGCCAACGCCCGGTCCGGCAACGTCCTCTAGTGTTAATTTATCCGGCGTCCCGAATTCCCTGCACAATATCGCTTTCATTTACTACTCTCCATATCGGCCTCCGCTCATTATCAACAATCACTTTAATTGCTCAAGGCTTACTTTCCGAATAATTCGCCATATGATTCAGCGGACCGTGGCCCTTCCCCAGCCCGGGTGCCGACTGGATAGCCTTGTAAACATATAGTCGGGCCCTCTCGACAGAATCCTCAAGCACCATCCCTTGCGCCAGTCCGGCGGCTATTGCCGAAGCGAGTGTGCAGCCCGTACCATGAATATTCGTGCCCGGAATACGATGGCTCTCGAATGCACGGGAATATTCCGGCGTAAGCAGCAGGTCTGTAAGGACATCACCTTCCAGATGGCCACCCTTTAAAAGAACCGCTTTTGGCCCAGGCTCCAGTAACATTGCTGCGGCTTTTCTCATATCATCCGGGGTCGTGATCTGCATACCGGTCAGATATTCTGCTTCCGGTATATTTGGCGTCACAAGGGCTGCGCCCGGAAAAAGACGTTTAACAAGTGTATCTGTTGCCGACGCTTCAAGCAATCGCCCCCCTGATGTTGCAACCATTACAGGGTCCAGAATCACCGGAATGTCAGCAGCCTTTTCAGCCAGCGCATCCGCCACGGCCTTAATAACATCAGCATCCGCAAGCATACCGATCTTGATGACATCGGCGCCAATATCATCCAGCACAACGTCAATCTGGCGTTTTATGAAGGCCGGGGGAATGGAAAGAACCTCGTGCACAGCAACCGTGTCCTGCGCTGTCAACGCCGTGATTGCAGTCATGGCATAACCGCCCAGTACGGTCACCGTTTTGATATCCGCCTGAATACCGGCACCACCGCCTGAATCAGACCCTGCAATGATCAACACACGCGCCTGCATAAAAACTCCTGTTTGGGTAAATGACGACCTGCCTCAAGTGCCCCTGTTACCAGGGTCAGGACACCGGCGCGCGGCGACGGGAAAATGCTGATCTTAATTCAACAATCAAAATCGCAGAAAAGATCATACCACACCCCAGATAACCTGACATCGCAAGCCTTTCGGCCAGAAAAATAGCGCCGAACAAAGCAGCAAACAGACTTTCCGACGACAGTAAAATGGCAGCTGCCGCTGCACTTGTATACTGCTGCCCAACGGCCTGTAAAGTAAACGCAAATGCGCCCGCAAAAATACCCGCATAGAGAATTTCCGGCAGAGCTTCAAAAATAACAGGTATACTAGCTGCCGGCTCTGTATAAAAAACATGCGATGCCAGAAAATGTCCTGACAGGCCCAGCCCACCGCATATCAGGAACTGCAACGTGGCCATGGTGACCGGCGTTCCGGACGCCAGCCCGATCTTGCGGGTCAGAATAACGTGCAACGCCCAAAATACGGCACTGGATATAACAAAGCCATCCCCCCAGGTAAAAGTCCCCATCTCCCCGGCACTGAGAAGAAAAATGCCTGCGATCATCAATGCTGCAGCAGGCCATATGATAACTGACTGGGGCTCGCGCAGGGCAAAAAACAGGATGAGCGGCACCATAACGACATAAAGGGCTGTCAGAAAACCGGCATTTGTCACTGTTGTGCCGGTAATGCCGATCTGCTGCAGTGTGATACCCAGAAAAAAGGCTATGCCGACAATAGAAAGGCGCCTGAACTGGGAGAAGCCAAAACGGGCGGTTGAACGGCGCTGTTCCCGGATTGCCAGCGGCAATACTACAATGCCCGCGAGCAAAAAACGCAGCCCAATGAATAACATGGGCCCCATGTCGTCCATAGCCGTTTCCTGGGCAACAAATCCCATGCCCCAAATCGCACCGGCAAGCAGCAATAACAGATTGGCGAGAGAAGCAGGCATGGCGATTTCTTACATATATTGGCGGAGTGTAAAAAACCCGTATAAAACGCCCTGCCATTGGTGACAAGGACCAATCAATATACTGCTGCCTTAATCAGGATTTTGTGTATTTATAACAGTTATCAAGCCGCTTTGCTGACGCCCGTTACAGTCGACACAATATTATCAACGATATTCTCGACAAGCCCAAGATCTTCACCTTCGGCCATGACCCGGATAAGCGGCTCTGTCCCGGATTTTCTGATCACAATGCGGCCGTTTCCGTTCAGTCGGGATTCGCCATCACGAATAGCGTCTTTCACACATTTCTCTTCAAGAGGTGCAGAACCGGCGTCATAGCGCACATTTTTTAAAATCTGCGGATAAGGCTCAAACAACCGGCACGCCTCGCTTGCGGCGCGTCCGGTCTTAAGCACGACCGCCAACACCTGAAGTGCCGCAATAAGGCCATCACCGGTTGTGCCAAAGTCACTCAACACAATGTGGCCCGACTGTTCGCCGCCAATGTTAAATCCGTGGCTGCGCATATGCTCAACCACATAGCGATCGCCGACCTTTGTACGCACCAGGCCAAGACCTATTGATTCCAGATATTTCTCAAGCCCCAGGTTCGACATGACAGTCGCGACAATACCCCCGCCACGCAATTTATCGGATACATTCCAGTAATGCGCGATCATGGCCATCAGCTGATCGCCATCGATCACGGCACCTTTTTCGTCAACAATCAGCAGCCGGTCTGCGTCACCATCCAGCGCGATGCCGATATCTGCGCCGTGCACGACAACCTGTTCTGAAATATATTCAGGCGCTGTTGAACCACAATTTTTATTGATATTTGTCCCGTTCGGTGAAACGCCGATCGGAATAACATCTGCCCCAAGTTCCCATAAAACATTGGGTGCCGTACGATATGCCGCCCCATTGGCGCAATCTATAACGATCTTCAGTCCGTCCAGACGGGAGTTTTTGGGAAAAGTATTCTTGGCAAATTCAATATACCGTCCAACAGCATTCTCAAGCCGCTGAGCCCTGCCCAGTTTCTCGGGCGGCGCCAAATCTGACGCATAGCCATTATCCATACGGGCTTCGATTTCCAGTTCGATATCGTCAGACAGTTTATACCCGTCCGGACCAAACAATTTTATACCATTATCCTGGTAAGGGTTATGGGAGGCGGAAATCATCACCCCCAGATCCGCACGCAGTGACCGGGTTAACATCGCCACAGCAGGTGTCGGCATCGGGCCAACCATGATTACATCCATACCCATCGAGATAAATCCGGCGGTGAGTGCCGGTTCCAGCATATACCCGGAAAGACGGGTATCCTTGCCAATGACAACGCGATGCTTGTGATCGCCCCGGGTAAAATGCTTGCCCGCCGCCATGCCAACCCGCATGGCGATTTCTGCTGTCATTGGCGCCGTATTAGATGTGCCCCGGATGCCATCCGTACCAAAATATTTCCTGCTCATAATGCTCTGATGAACCCTTTTTTGATCTGATCCCTGCCTCGCTGATAGAATGAACAAGGCAATTATCTTTTAAATGACTATAGTTAACAGAGTGTTAGAAAAGTATGTTCTTATTGTGTCTGACCTGTGGCAATTCAGGAACCAACGTCGGCTTGCTGATGAATAGCGCCAAACACGCTCAATGCCTGTTTCATTTCAGCAACATCATGAACGCGAATAATCTGTACGCCTTGCGATGCCCCGGCCAACTGGGCCGCCAGTGACCCCGGTACCCTGTCGCGCGGAATATCAACAGCCGTCAACCTGCCAATGAAACTCTTGCGAGACACACCAAGCAACAACGGCACGCCAAGCCCGTGGAACAAGCCCAAGCCATGCATTAATGCCAGATTATGCGCCAAATTTTTGCCGAATCCAATCCCCGGATCAACAATCAGCCTGCTGCGGGGGATTCCGGCTTGCTCGCACATTTTTATTCTATGATCCAGATAATCATAAACTTCATGCAACACATTCATATATTGTGGATTTTCCTGCATGCGGTCAGGCTCGCCTTGCGCATGCATAAGCACGACCGGAACGTTCGACGCTGCGGCAATTTCAAGACTGTCTTCATCCGTGGTCAGCGCAGAAACGTCATTTATAATATGGGCACCAGATTTTACAGCAGCTGCCATAACCTGTGCATGACGGGTATCGATTGATAGAGGAACACCGGCATCTTTCAAGCCCTCGATCACAGGGATGACCCTGTCGAGTTCCTGTTGCAACGATACCGGGCGCGCGCCGGGCCGGGTAGACTCCCCCCCGATATCCAGAATATCAGCACCGGCAGCCAGCAGTTTGCGCCCGTGTGCAATGGCAGACCGGGCATCGGCATGTTCACCCCCGTCAGCAAAACTGTCGGGCGTGACGTTGACAATTCCCATGATCAAAGGGCGACCTGCCCGGGCCTTCGAGAGAATTGTACCGGAATATTTCCTCTGGCCAATCAACCTCGCGCGTATTTCTTCTGCCGCCTCTGACAACCCATCATCCAGTGCGGCCAGCCGGGCGGCCCACCCTTGCGGGCTTATCAGCTGTGACGTGCCTGCTGTCGTCACTTCCAGCATGGTAAACGCCATCGCCGCCGTACCCGCAAGAGGCCACGCCTGCCCGGCCCCTGTCGCCTGAGCAGCCTCTGCGCCGTAGAGAAAACCAACAGGGCGCAAATAAATTTGCGCCCTGTCATCATCATTCAATGCTTTATTCATGTTAAATCAGATAATCGTCAACGCATTAGCTGCCCGCTTGAGGCTCAGGTGCAACATTACCCGCTGCCCCACCATCTTTCTTGCCCCGCACCGGTGATCCGGCGGTAGGTACGGAAGATGTCGCCGAGGGCTTGGTCGGTGGTGTATCATCGGCTGAAGGACGATGAATTTCTCCGCCTTCAAGCAACGATTTTATTTCATCACCTGAAAGCGTTTCATATTCCAGCAACGCCTTGCCAATAACATGCAACTGGTCCAGATGATCATTGATCACCTTTTTCGCTCTGACATAAGCCGTGTCGACAATTGAGCGAACTTCTTCATCAATCATCCGCGCTGTCTGCTCGGACATATTCTGCTGACGTGCAACCGAATGGCCTAAAAACACTTCTTCTTCATTGTCGCTATAGCTCAATGGCCCCAGTTTCTCGCTCATACCATATTTGGTCACCATGGCACGCGCCATTTTAGTGGCATACGAGATATCGGATGAAGCGCCGGACGTTACCTTGTCATGGCCAAAAATGACCTCCTCCGCAACACGCCCGCCCATGGCAACAGCAAGGTCCGCATGCATTTTTTCGCGGCTCATGGAAAGCTGATCCCGCTCCGGCAAGCGCATAACCATACCCAATGCCCGGCCACGCGGGATAATCGTCGCCTTGTGAATGGGGTCAGATGCCGGAGAATGCAAGGCAACCAGGGCATGACCGCCTTCGTGATAAGCCGTCAGCTTTTTCTCTTCATCGCTCATGACCATGGACCGGCGTTCTGCGCCCATCATGACCTTGTCTTTTGCCGATTCAAACTCAAGCATTGAAACCAGCCGCTTGCCCTTGCGCGCTGCCAGCAATGCGGCCTCGTTTACAAGATTGGCCAGATCGGCACCGGAAAAACCGGGCGTGCCACGTGCAATAACCCTTGTATCCACATCAGGCGCCAAAGGCACCTTGCGCATATGAATTTTCAGAATTTTTTCACGCCCCAGAATATCGGGGTTCGGCACAACCACCTGACGGTCAAACCGACCGGGACGCAACAATGCCGGGTCCAAAACATCTGGCCGGTTCGTGGCCGCGATCAGGATAATGCCTTCATTGGTTTCAAAACCATCCATTTCGACCAGCAGCTGGTTCAATGTCTGCTCACGCTCGTCATTGCCGCCACCAAGACCGGCGCCACGATGACGACCCACCGCATCAATCTCATCTATAAAGATAATGCACGGGGCATTCTTTTTGCCCTGCTCAAACATGTCACGGACACGGCTGGCACCAACACCCACAAACATTTCAACAAAGTCGGAACCCGAGATGGTGAAAAACGGTACGTTTGCTTCACCGGCAATCGCCCGCGCCAACAGGGTTTTCCCCGTACCCGGCGGACCGACCAGCAAAGCACCTTTTGGAATTTTGCCGCCCAGACGCTGAAATTTGCTCGGGTCTTTGAGAAAATCAACAATTTCCTCAAGCTCTTCCTTGGCTTCTTCAATACCGGCAACCTCGTTAAAGGTTACCCTGCCCTGTTTTTCTGTCAGCAGACGCGCCTTGGATTTTCCAAAGCCCATGGCCTTGCCACTGCCAGACTGCATCTGGCGCATAAAGAAAATCCAGACACCAATCAACAGCAGGAAAGGAATTGAAGAAATCAGGATACTCAGCAGGATATTTTCTTCCTGCGGCTTGGCATTGATACCTACACCAGCATCACTCAGGCGCTGGACCAGGCCCGGATCATTGGGCGCATAGGTCTTGAAATAGCCGTCGCCCTTATAGCTGCCACTGATGGTCTGGCCCTGAATTGTAACTTCGGCGACATTCCCCTTGGAAACGTCATCCAGAAATTCGGAAAAGGCTATTTCTGTTACCGGCCCCCGGGCCGAGGGGCCCTGAAACAGGCTGAACAGTGCCAGCAGTAGTAAAATAATAATGGCCCACAGAGCCAGATTACGTCCAAAATTTCCCACGTGCCTTGCCTTTTCTGCCTTAAAATAGCATGCGCCCGACTCAAGGCACATATAAATTCAATCTTGCATATGCCGCATATATAATGCGATTCGGCTGAATCTGACAGTCTTTAATTTGAGACAATAGCCAAATTCCGCTCTACCTACTGCTTATAGATAAGCAAGCCGCGACCTTAAACAAGCATGTGTCACAAGAATAATACATCCTGACAGACAAATATTATCGAAATCACCCTGATAATCCGCGTAACGGGCTGAATTGGGCCGTAAACTGCACCCCTTGATGACTGAAATCCGGGTCAACATAACCAAGATGGGGAACAGCAATCAAATTTTCACCGGAAAACAGAGCTGGCAATCCGATCTTTACCTTGAAGGGCATCGAAATGTCACGCGCTCCCGTACATTTCTCCACCACCTTTTTCCAGCCTTTGTCGCCCAGCTTTTCGACGGACAGGGGCCGCGGATACTTGCCGCTCCCCGTAACAACGTCGACCTTAAACCTGTTATCCCAAAAAGCCGGGCCGTCATTCAAAACGGGAAGTTGATGATCTATGGCAGCCACCTCGCGGATAATCCGGACATGGGCGCCGGCACGAACAATTTCACATCCGCCAAGGGTGGCCCCTTCATCCCTTTTCCCAACGACACTTTCATAAAGATTTCGAAGCTTTGCCAGCCTGGGGGCATAAACCCTGCCGCCAATAACCGTTATAAGCCGCGACAAGAGTTGAAGTCCCGTTTCTTCGGGAAGATTGTCAAAAGCATCCCCCGCCACATCAGCATAACCTGCTTCTGCAACATCAACATAAGTCGCAATGGCACGGCACAATTGCTTTTCCAAAGCGTCATGGGCACGCAGCATGGCATCAGCCGTCTCTGCCAGCCGCCTGGATGTCATACCTTCCAGTGGCATTGATGCCAGCATATGGCGCGCTTTCACACGCTCAAACTGTTCGTTTCTGTTGCTGGGGTCTTCGATCCAGGGCTGTTTTTCGGCCTTGAGATAGTTTTTCAGGTCCTCCTTTGAGGTTGCCAGCAGCGGGCGCAGCAATCCCGGATCATCCCGTCCATGTCCCGCGACCCTGTCGATGCGCTTCATACATGCCAAGCCCTGCACCCCGCTACCGCGCGCCAGACGCAACAGGAATGTCTCTGCCTGATCTTCCAGATGATGAGCAACCAGCAGGTGCAGAATCTGACGGGAGGCACACCAGTCCGCCAGCAGGCGATAGCGCGCCATCCGCGCGGCCGCCTGCATGCCTGCCTTGGGCTTGGCTCCTGCCCATGCCAGAATATGATGTTCAATATCCCGGGCGGCCAGCCAGCCAGCAACTCTGCCCGCCTCTTCTGCCGAATCTGCCCGCAATCCGTGATCAACCGTCAAGGCAATAATTCGCCCGCCCTTACCACGAGCCCATTGATTGGCCAGCAAGCAAAGCGCCATACTGTCGGCCCCGCCGGAAACGGCCACAGCAATAACCGGCGCAACCTCAAACGTCCCGCAGGCTTTCATCAGATCGTCAAATAATACCGCATCCACTATATATTATACTTCTGCTTGATCATTAGGGACTGGGATTGGGATAGCTGCGGTGTATCTTTTCTATTTCTCTCAACAGTTCTTCTTCCAATACGATATCAACACTGTGGAGGTTGGTCTTTAACTGCTGCTCTGTCGTGGCGCCTATAATAGCCGACGTAACAAATTTCTGCTGAATAATATAGGATATCGCCATTTGAGACGGATCCAGTCCAAATGACTGCGCTAGGGTTACATACCGTCGCGTTGCCTCTTTTGCCTCCGGGCTGGAATAACGCTGAAAAGCGGGGTAGAGCGTCAGGCGGGCATTTTCGGGTTTTGCGTCATTTAAATACTTGCCGCTTAAAACACCCATTGCCAGCGGCGAGTAAGCCAGAAGTCCGGGGCCTTCGCGGTGCGCAATCTCCGCCAGCCCAATTTCAAATGTCCTGTTCAACAGATTATACGGGTTTTGAACAGATTGCACGGCAGGCAAGCCATGACGACGGGCAAGCTCCAGACATTTCATCACACCCCAAGGCGTTTCATTTGACAAGCCTATTGTCCTTACCTTGCCGGCAGCAACAAGGTCCTTGAGAACCCCCAGCGTCTCTTCCAGTGGAACAGATGTTTCGTCACCTTCAGGTGTCCGATATCCAAGTTCGCCAAAAAAGTTTGAGCGACGATCCGGCCAATGCAACTGATACAGATCAAGATAATCTGTATTCAGGCGCTTCAGGCTATCATCAATTGCTTTTTCTATATTGGGGCGATCAAGCCTCACATTCATATCCCGGATATCGGGGACCATTCTTGGACCTGAAACTTTCGAGGCCAACACGATCCGGTCACGCCCTCCCCGCTTTTTCAGCCAACTGCCAATAATCTCCTCTGTCCGCCCATACAGATCCGGATTTCTGGGCACAGGGTACATCTCGGCCGTATCAATAAAATTCACCCCGGCATCTATCGCCATATCAATCTGGGCATGGCCTTCTGACTCGCTGTTTTGAATTCCCCAGGTCATGGAGCCAAGACAGACGGGCGTAACCATGATATCGGAATTTCCCAGACGACGCATATTCATGATTGATGTCCTCATTTTTTATGTAGAGCCTTTATATTACATACCGCAGCGATTCACCAAACGCTCTGAGCTTAGAGCAGGTTCAATTTAATCCAGGTCATATCGTCATACTGAATCAGCTATATTGTCATGCTGAACTTGTTTCAGCATCCACATACCGCATAGATGCTGAAACAAGTTCAGCATGACATGGTGGTGGGGGAGCAAGGTGCGACCCCAGTGCCTGCCGGCCCTAGCCCCATGCAGGCATCCTGTACGACCACGCCCAGTCCCAATGCATCAATCACCCGGCGGCGAATATCCATTCCATAAGCCTATGCCATATCTGCCGCCAAAATGCCCGTGAAGACAATGAATCACAGATCAAGGCTTATGGAAACTTCCAGAATGAATCCGAATATCTTGAAACAGAAACACGTTCGTATAAAATTTTATTTAAAACATAATATAAATTTATACTATTAATAATAATTCTATATTTAAATTATTGAAGTATTTTATTACTTGTTACTACTTTGTTTCTTGTCAAATATTTGATTCTTTATTTGAACGTTAACTTGTTGTTTACACTTCTGCACCATATTGGACGCATCGCAAATAGAGCTGGAGAGTAATTATGATTCGTTCTTTCTTTAAAATGCTGCGCAAAAACGAAGCCGGTGCAACAGCCATTGAATATGGCCTGATTGCGGCACTGGTTTCTGTGGCTGCTATTGGTGCCCTGACATCCATGGGTGGTTCTCTGGAACAGATGTTCAACACAGTGTCATCTGAACTTGGTACCGCTGTTCAGGATACAGCTACGCCATAACAGATTATCTTAATAAAGGTAATTCAGCGTTACGGCCCCGGTCTTGCCTTCAAGCCGGGGCCGCAATGCTTAAAGACGAGCGCCGTAGCCGATAATTCTATATCCATGAACTTGTTGCATCACGGACAAAAGCTCGTCATTTACGAGGGACACACGCGGTGATGACAACAGCATCTCTTTATATAAGCGTGATACTGGTCATAGTATTTGCTGCCATCATGGTGATCGCCGCATTGAGCGATTTTCGATACTTTCTGATTTCAAACAGACTGTGTCTGACCCTCGCAATCCTGGCACCCCTATTTATCACCTCTTATATTGCCGGCCCCCAGCCCATTCTACTGCTGGGATCCATCAAATTTCACCTGCTGGCCACATTCGCCATCACCTGCACCATCCTGGTTGTCTGTTCGATATTTTTTGGCTTTGGCATCATGGGCGGGGGGGACGTGAAACTTATCACCGCCGCTTCCCTTTGGACCGGCCCCGTCTGGACACTGGAATTTTTGACAGTCACCGCCCTTGCCGGCGGCATTGTCACGCTGGCGGTTATGTTCCTGCCTGAAAATCATGAACAGCCGATAGGTGAAATTTCACATATTGTAAAGAATCAGGACCCTATAATACCGGGAATCAGGGTGCCATACGGCATTGGCATCGCCTTTGGTGGATTATTTGCTGCTTTTCAAATGGGTTTGCAAATCCTGATGAACTTTCAAGGTTGACGATCATGAATATGAATACACGCAATATTCTCCTGATAGTTCTGGCACTGGTTATTGCCGGAATCACAGCCTTTATGGTCCGGTCAATGCTTTCTTCCGGCAAAAAAACGGCAGAATCCGCTGCCCCGACCGCAACAACCATTGAAGTTGCCGTAGCGCAGACTGACCTGCCAGCCGGTTATATCCTGAAAGCCGGAGATTTGCGCTGGCAACAATGGCCAGATGAGAAAGTTGCCAAGGAATATGTCGTCAAGGGGAAGAACGGCACGCTGGAAAGCTTCCAGACTTCAATCATCCGCCGGGGTTTCAGTGCCGGCGAACCCGTAACCTGGGGGCGTGTCATCAAACAGGGTGACCATGGTTATATGGCTGCGATGCTGACCCCTGGCTTGCGCGCCGTCAGTGTAAAGGTCAATGCCTTGACCGGCGTATCCGGCTTTGTCTTCCCCGGCGACCGGGTAGACTTGATTCTAAGCCACGAGATCAACAGGAAAAGTGACACAGGCGATAACACCACCAAGAATGTTACTGAAACCGTTCTGACAAATATCCGGGTTCTTGCCATCGACCAGAAAACCGAGGATCAGGAAGGCAAGCCAAAAGTCAGTAAAACCGTAACACTGGAAGTGACCCCAAAACAGGCAGAAGAAGTGGCACTTGCGGAAAATATCGGCAGACTTTCCCTTAGCCTGAGAAGCCTTGCAAGAACCGACGCCGAGTTGCACGAAATGGCAGCAAAGGGATTCAAATATGCTGCAGAGACAAATCAGCCACCGTCACAGGGCGAAAGCTACACCTGGGACAGTGAGGTCAGCAAGGTGATTGAGAAGGCTGGCGGGGTCCAAAATCAGGTCAGCATTGTCCGGGGCGACAAATCACAGACACAGCAGTTCAGGTGACAGGGAAGATGGATATGAATATTATACCGAGACCTAACCTGTTTGGCGCCCTGCGCATCTCTCTGGCAAACCTGTGCATTGCAAGTGCGATCCTTGTTTTATCGGCTGTCGTCACAGGTAGCGGTTACGTTCAGGCGGCGTCTATCGTCAGCACAGGCGAAATGAATATCAGTGTAGATGTCAACAAGGGCAGTCTGGTCAAACTGGACAGCGCTGCGGCCAGTGTATTTGTTGCCGATCCTGAAATTGCCGATGTTCAGGTCAAGTCACCCACCCTGATATATGTTTTTGGCAAAAAGCCCGGCAACACAACGCTTTATGCAGTAGCAGGCGACGATACCGTGCTGTTTAGCGGAAACGTGCAAGTATCCCACAACCTTAACCTGGTGAAGTCCGCGCTTGGTTCAATTGTGCGCGAGAGCAATCTGGACATCAAGGATTACAACGGCATGTTGATTCTGACCGGCAAGGTTAAATCTGCCCTTGATGCTGAAAATGCCCGGTCGATTGCCCAAAAGCTGGTGGGCAAGGACCATGAAGTTGTTAACCGCCTTGAAATTCTGTCACCGGTTCAGGTTAATTTACGGGTGCGCGTTGCCGAAGTGGCGCGGGATATTTCCAAACAGCTTGGCTTTAACTGGGAATCCAGTTTCAATGGGGCAAAAGGTTCTATCGGCATCCTGAATAGCGCAGATGTCTTCGAACTTGTACCAAGTCCGTTTCTCGAAAATCCTGTCACCGGCTTACCCCTGCCCGTAAAGGAATTCTTTGTCGGAAATCAGGGTGCCGGAAGTTACTTTGGTGGTCTTTCTGCGGGTAAGTTCGATATAAACGGTGTCATTGATGCCCTTGAAACTGAAGGCTTTCTGACCGTTTTGGCTGAGCCAAACCTTACCGCCATGTCGGGCGAGACAGCATATTTTCTGGCTGGCGGTGAATTTCCAATTCCGGTGCCACAGGATGATTCACGCACCATAACGGTAAGTTACAAGGAGTTTGGTGTATCGCTAAGCTTCACACCTACTGTTATGAGTGACAACCAGATCAATCTGAAAGTGCAGCCAGAGGTAAGCCAGCTGTCATCAAGCGGCGGCATTACCCTGAACGGCTTTGCCATTCCATCGCTCACAACACGGCGTGCCGCGACAACGGTTGAGCTTGGCAGTGGCCAAAGCTTTGCTGTCGCGGGACTGTTGCAGAATAACATCGAGCGTGACCTGAGTAAATTTCCGGGGCTGGGAGACCTGCCGATCCTGGGTGCGCTGTTCAGATCAGACCGGTTCCGCCGGCAGGAAACAGAACTTCTTATCATTGTAACGCCTTATATTGTGCAACCGGTCAGCGGCAAAAAAATTCCTTTGCCAACGGATGGCCTTATTGCCCCTAACGAAGTTGAACGGCTGTTACATGGCCAGTCCTACAGTGCACATGCACCGGAAGCAGCCCCTGTTATGCAGGGTAAAAAGGGTACTGCCCCTGCCGCTCCCGCCGGGTTTATTTTAAATTAGAAAGGCTGAAGCATGAGACATCTGAACGCGCCTTGCCTCAAACTTTCACGGGCTTTTCTGTTTACCTGCCTGACAGGACTGACCCTGGCTGGCTGTACCAACAAGGCTGCCCACTGGTCTGGCGGTGAAACGGAATACCGCAACACTGTGGACCTGGTGCGCATGACACATGACGTTCAATTTGATCAGTCCACAGACGAGATGCTGCCGGATAGCAGAAACGCACTGGACCGGTTTTTAAAACGTCAGGACATTGGCATTTACGACGCGTTAAGCATTGATCTCCCCTTGACATTTGAGGGAGAAATTCTCGATGCCGACCTGAAACGCAAAAAAGCACTGACCAAATTTCTGATCGATCAGGGCTACACAGTGCAGGACGAAATTACCCCTTATGGCGCTGAACCTCGTGACGGCACAGCAAGACTGATCGTAAGCCGTTACGTCGTGACCGCTCCGAATTGTGGTGACTGGCGCAAGAAAGCCGCGCCGGATTATTACAATACTCAAACCAGCAATTTTGGCTGCACCAGTCAGAGCGCGCTGGGTATGATGGTTGCTAATCCGCGAGACCTTCTGGAAGGGCAGGAAAATGCCGGACCAGACACTGTTACGGCATCGAAAGCGATCGAAAATTACCACACCAACCGGCCCGCACCTGATGCCGGTGCGCCAAAGGGTGGCCTGAATGTCCAATAGTTTAGTGCACAAAATGTTTAGGAAAGGAATGTGGAAATGAGTTTGACAACAGACCCCTTGTCGGAACTCCAGAGTTCTGCATTTCAGGCATTTGTTTGTGATTCACAGGTTACCGAATGCCTCGCCCCCATCCTGTCGGAACGCGACTGGTCAATGGATCAGGTAAACAGCGGCGGTATTGAAAATGCTATCCGTCTGCTGTCTATTGAGCAATCGCCCAAATTGCTCCTGATTGACATCAGTGAGACAGAACAACCACTTGACGATCTTAATGCGCTGGCAGAGGTTTGCCGGCCCGGCACCATGGTGATTGCCGTTGGCAATACCAATGATGTTCACCTGTACCGCAGTTTGCTGTCTGCCGGTGTTCAGGATTATCTGGTCAAACCTGTAAATACGGACGATCTGCGCAATGCTATTCTGAACGCGGAGATGGCCCTGCGCATGCCGGAAGAAATTCCCGCCGAAAAGGTTGTCGAAAAGCACGAAAAGGTCATTGCCGTTGTGGGCGTGCGTGGCGGCGTTGGTGCCAGTACATTTGTCTCCAGCTATGCCTGGATTGCCGCCCATGAGCTTGATCGGCACATAGCCCTTCTGGACCTTGATCTGCATTTTGGCACGAATGCCCTGATCTTTGATCTGGAGCCCGGGCGCGGACTGTGCGATGCCCTTGAAAACCCGGGCCGTGTGGATGGTCTGTTCATCGAACGCGCCATGATCAAGGAGAGCGACAAGCTCTCCATTCTGGGTGCCGAAGCTTCCCTGAATGAGCCTTATGCGCCAGACCCGGCTGCAATCAGTCACTTGCTTGGCGAACTGAGGCAGAATTTTCAGAATGTGATTATGGACGTTCCAAAAATCATGGCGTCCCAGCACCCCATGATCTTAAGCGAATCCACCGATATTGTTCTGGTTACTGATCTTTCACTGGCCGCCACACGGGATACGATCCGGCTTCTGGGTCTGGTCAGGAAAGTTGCCCCCGGCGCCAATGTATATGTGTTGGCCAACAGGGTCGGTAACAATGCACACATAGAAGTTGATCCAAAGGATTTTGAGGCTTCTGTTGAGGCAAAAATCAACTGGTCATTACCATATGATCAAAAGACGATGGTCATGGCTTCAAAGACGGGAAAGGCTCTGCCACAGGTAGCCGGCACGAGCAAAATGGTGAACACGCTTCGCGACATCACCAAACAGGTATTGGGTATGGAAGAGGCCAAGGAAAAGAAATCTCTTCTGGGGTTGTTTAAGAAGTCGGCATAGAAATGAAGACTGGTAATTTTGGTAAAGGTTCAAATATTTCGCGCCTTCCCCTTGGCCCGCGGCCCAAAGTCGCCCAGGGGTTTGGTCGTAGTGGCATGCCTGCAGATCAGAATGGCTCAACAGGAAGCCCTGCCCTAAAAGCCCCCCCGGCGCAAGGCAGTGAACAGGCTCGGGCAGGCACGCCCACCCGCGGTTCTGACGGTGCCGCCGTTGATCGTGCCTATGAAATTGTAGAACCTGTCATCAGGGAAAAAATAAACTATAGTGAAGTCGGGTCACTCCCCAGAGGAGATGTGGCCCTGATGATTGAGGAAATCATCACCGAGGTGCTTGAGCAAAAAGCTATCCAGATCAACGAACTGGAACAGCGTGATCTGGTAACGGTTTTAATGGATGATGTCCTCTCATCCCCGAAAGACGGCGACAAGCCGCCACTGCCTGCCACGTCAGAGCCCGACGGCCTCGCCAACTCGCGTATGAAGGCCAAAACGTCGAACGGCGCAAAGGATTCAAACCGCGCCAGCATTGAAGCCGCCAAGGCCAAAATCCAGCCCCTCCTCCTTGACCATCTGGATGTGACAGCAGCCAATCAAATGAGCCGCGCGGAACTGGCGGAGCAAGTAAGCGAAGTCGTCAGCGAACTGATGATTCAGGAAAAGCTGAACCTGAACCTGCGTGAGCAGCGCGACCTTGTCACCATGTTGCTGAATGACATGTTGGGACTGGGGCCTCTTGAGCCGTTGCTTGAAGACGAATCCATTACCGATATTCTGGTGAACGGACCCAAGCAGGTCTATGTAGAGCGCAAGGGCAAGCTGGAAATCACGGATGTTGTTTTCCGGGATCAGGCGCACCTGTCAAATATCTGCAACAGGATTGTGAGTGCTGTCGGGCGGCGTGTTGATGAATCGACGCCCTTGTGCGATGCCCGTCTGGCCGACGGCAGTCGCGTCAACATTATCATTCCCCCTCTGGCTATTGACGGCGCTTCCATTTCAATTCGTAAATTTGCCAAGCAGAAAATCACACTCGACAAGATGGCCGAGACAAAGAACATCTCGCCTGAAATGTTGACCGTTTTGAAAATTGCCTCTGCCTGCCGGTTGAATATTCTGATTTCAGGGGGGACTGGCTCGGGTAAAACAACAATGCTGAACGCCCTGTCTCGCATGATTGACCCAACAGAACGGATTGTCACCATCGAGGATGCGGCCGAGCTTCAACTTCAACAGCCTCATGTTGTGCGGCTGGAAACCCGCCCCCCCAACCTTGAAGGTCAGGGTGAAATCAATATGCGTGATCTCGTCAAGAACTCGCTACGTATGCGACCTGACAGGATTATTCTGGGTGAGGTTCGCGGGCCGGAAGCCATTGACGTGCTTCAGGCCATGAATACCGGCCATGACGGGTCCATGTGTACGCTTCACGCCAATCGACCGCGTGAAGCCTTGACGCGTATGGAAAATATGGTTGGCATGGGGGCCATAAACCTGCCTTCGAAAGCCGTCAGAACACAAATTGCCGCCGCTGTTGACCTGATTGTGCAGGTTTCCCGCATGCGCGACGGGGTACGCCGCGTTCAGGCAATTACCGAAGTTGTCGGCATGGAGGGCGACGTGATTACAACGCAGGATCTGTTCGTTTTCAAGTTTGAAGGTGAAGACGCGGAAGGCAAGCTGATCGGCAACTTTAATTCCATGGGCGTGCGCCCTCACTTTACACCCAAAGCAGAATATTTTGGGCTGCACCGCGCCTTGCTGGATGCAATATAGGAAATGCCAGGACAGACATGATGACCGAAGCCAATACCGACATCATCCTTTGGGGCGTCTTTGCCCTGGTCCTTTTAGGGCTGGGGTCTGTGGCCATCGTCGCCTCTATTCTATCTTCCCCCAATCGTCATATGGCCCAGCGCGTCGCACGTTTGAAAGAAAGATATACGGCTGCCAATCCGTCTATGGCAGCGGCCCGGCGTTTGCTGTCAAACGCTTCTTTGGGAAACTGGGAAGAATTTCTGAAAAGGGTCCTGCCTCGCCCGGACGAATTGCGTACACGACTGAACAGGACCGGGCGGAAAATTTCACTGGCACATTATGCCCTGATCACTGTGTTCGTCTGGATCGCTCTCACCGTGGTGCTTATGACCTTTGTCGGACTGCCATGGGCAGCTTCATTGCTCTTTGGTTTGTTTGGCGGTGCCGGATTACCTCACTTCGTCGTTAATTCAATGATCAGGACGAGACTGGAAAAGTTCACCAAACTTTTTCCCGAAGCAATTGACCTGATTGTACGAGGATTGAAATCGGGTTTGCCCGTTACAGAATCCATTCAGGCCGTTGGTCAGGAAATGGCCGACCCGATTGGCGTCGAGTTTCGCCGTATCGCAGATGATGTCAGGCTTGGGAAAACGCTGGAAGACGCCCTTTGGCATGCATCGACCAAACTTGACACTCCCGAATTCAAATTTTTTGTTATCAGCCTTGCCGTGCAGAAAGAAACAGGCGGCAATCTGGCGGAAACTCTGGGTAACCTTTCCGATATTTTGCGTAACCGTCAGAAAATGAAGCTCAAGATCAAGGCAATGTCATCAGAAGGCAAGGCCAGCGCCATGATTATTGGCAGCCTGCCATTTATCATGTTCGGACTGATTTCTCTTGTCAACTACAGCTATGCGTCGGTTCTGTTTACAGATCCGCGCGCCCAGATTGCGTCCATCGGTGGCCTGATATGGATGGGCATCGGCATGTTTATTATCTCAAAAATGATATCGTTTGAAATATGAATTTTACAGACTTCATACCCTTTGGGCTGAATATGGCCGATGCCATTACCATGATGGCGGGACTGGCTGCCTTTTTAATGGTTTTTGCCATCTGGAATGCGGCAATTGTCCGTGACCCCATGCGGGGGCGCGTCAAGGTATTACAAGCGAGACGCGAGGCGCTGAAGGCCGGATATACAACCCCCCGCAAACGAGCTCACCCGATCCGCAAGGTAAAAGGTGTTGGCTTCATGCGCCAGGTGGTGAAAAAGTTCAATCTGGTCAAGCGGGACCAGACAGAAAAAATCGTCGAACAGCTTGCCGAAGCGGGGTGGCGGTCCAAAGATGCCCTGGTCATCTTTCTGTTCTTTAAGCTGGTCCTGCCGCTTTTGAACGGTATTGTCGCTGTCATACTGGTCTACGGCCTAAATATTTTTGCTCTTTCAACGATGATGAAACTGGGGGCTGCCTGCGGTATTGTTCTTCTTTCCGCCTGGGCACCAAACATCTTTATCAAAAACACAATCGCCAAACGCCGCGAAGCTATTCAGAAAGCCCTGCCCGATGCCCTTGATCTGCTGGTAATCTGTGCCGAGGCCGGATTGACCCTTGATGCCGCCCTTAATCGTGTTGGTCGCGAAAATGAGAAAAGCTGTGCCGAGCTTGCAGATGAGTTTAAATTGACGGCCATCGAACTTGGCTTCCTGCCCGACAGGCGTCAGGCCTTGATGAATCTCAGCAAGCGGGTTGTTCTGGCCCCCGTGCGAGCCGTAATTGCCACTCTTATCCAGGCCGAAAAATACGGGACTCCGCTGGCCAATTCACTGCGGGTCCTTTCAGCCGAGTTCCGTAACGAGCGCATGATGCGCGCAGAAGAGAAAGCTGCGAAGCTTCCTGCGATCATGACTGTTCCGTTGATTCTTTTCATCATGCCAACCTTGTTTATTGTGCTGATTGGGCCTGCAACCTGCAAAGTAGCGGATGAATTTGTAAAATAGACTGTCAGTCTCTCTTTAAGCCGCGTACACATATACATATATGATTATTTATATTTGAATTTACTTGTTGATATTATATATATCTATGTTAGTATAGTTATTGAGGATTAAGGTGTCTGTGACATCTTCCTCAGTACCTGTGTACAACCCCTCTAGTTCTCTATAGCCGGACCTTTCATGGTCCGGCTTTTTTTGTCGAAACATTTAACTTTCGGTCACACCCTTGCGCTTCAGATCGGCAATTTTCTCAACCGAAAGCCCCAAAACTGATTCCATAACCTCATCCGTATGCTGACCCAGCGTTGGCGGCGGATTATTGAATTCCAATGGCGTACCTGAATATTTTATAGGACTTACGACTTGTGGTACAGAACCTGAAAGCGGATGCGGCAGATCCTGCTTCAAGCCCCGATGTCGGATCTGGGGATCTTCGAATACCTGGTCTATGGTATTGATGGCACCACAAGGGACAATCGCCTCTTTCAGCTCCCGAAGCCAGTCTGCGCTTGATCTCCCGGCGACTATGTCTGTCAGAAGAGCAAGAAGCTCCACCCTGTGGATCAGGCGGTCACTGTTCGTTATATACTTTGGGTTATTTGCGAGTTCCGGGCAACCGGCCACCTTGCAGAATCGGGCAAACTGCTGGTCATTTCCCACGGCAATGATGATGTGCCCGTCACTGGTTTCAAACACCTGATAAGGCACAATATTCATATGCGCGTTACCCATACGCACAGGCGCATCACCCGAGATCAGATAATTCATGTTCTGGTTTGCCAGCATGGCAACCTGACAATCCAGCAGCGACATATCGATATATTGCCCCTGCCCGGTTTGATCCCGGTGCGCGACAGCTCCAAGAATGCCGATTGTCGCATACATGCCGGTCATCAGGTCGGCGACCGCAACCCCCACTTTCTGGGGTCCACCCCCCGGTAAATCGTCCCGTTCTCCGGTAATACTCATCATGCCCCCCAAAGCCTGGATCATCATGTCATAACCGGCTTGGGCGCTGTAGGGCCCTGTTTGACCAAATCCCGTAATAGAGCAATAGATAAGCCTGGGATTTATTTTGGACAGGCTTTCGTAATCCAGCCCGTATTTACGCAAACCGCCAACTTTGTAGTTTTCTATCAGAATGTCTGATTTGGCCGCCAGCTCCCTGACCAGCTTCTGCCCCTCTGTTGTCGCAATATCAATCGTAATTGATTTTTTCCCGCGATTTGCCGACAGGTAGTATCCGGCTTCAGAGGTGGGAGCGCCGTCCTTGTCCTTTAAATAGGGCGGCCCCCAGCCTCGCGTATCATCGCCCTGGCCCGGGCGCTCAACCTTGATGACCTCGGCTCCCAGATCGGCAAGATTTTGCCCGGCCCAGGGGCCTGCCAGCACCCGGCTCAAATCCAGCACACGAAGATGAGATAATGGTCCCATTATTATTTCCTGCTATTATTACTATATCTTATCAAGACGTGACCCTATGCCATACGCCTGAATAAATTCAATTGTTCTTGTGGTTCTTTCTACATTTATTGACAAAAAAATATCTTCATCATTGATTTAGCGTCCAATTTGGTCAATGCTTCGACCATGATTAAAAAGATTTGAGAATATCTGATGTACCGGACTGATGTTGACCAGCATGGCGAAACTCAGAATAGCAATCCCCTAAAATCGGCACATAATTCTTGCACAGATGCCGCCCCCGGTACTGCAGGTCTGTTTAACTCCGTTTTTCATGCTGTCAACGATCCAATTGTCATTATAGAACTACCTGCAACAACCCAGATACCCCTCATTCAGGATGTTAATCAGCCGTTCGAACAGGCAACCGGCCTCACGGCCACGGGCATTAAGGGACTGGGATTTTTTGATATTTTTGGCGAGCTTGAAGACCACCCCGACACCATTGCACAAAACGGCACATCGCGTCACACCAACCTGGGCGCTGGCGAATATAAAATGAATGTCTCCTGCCCGAATGGCAGAATATTGCCGGTCATTTGCTCGATACAGCCATACCGTACAGAAGAAAATAACAAGCATTTTATTGCGATTGTTCGCCCTGAAACGGAACAGGAACTCAGCAATATTATGACGAGCAGAGTTCTGTCCAGTATGAGCCATGATCTCCGGACGCCCTTAAATGGCATTCTCGGATTTTCACAGATTATGATGGCCGAAATGCTTGGACCTATCGGAACCGATGATTACAGGGATTATGCCCGGGATATTTTTGGTGCCGGACGCGACCTTCTGCGCATGATTGACGGACTTATGGACATTACGCATGTGTTGCAGGGGCAAACACTTGCCCTTCAACACTCCACATTCCCGCTAAAAGAATGTCTGGACGCAACAATCAGGGAAACCCTGACCAGGCATAAAATGCCTTCGTCGCGTGTCAGCATAAGGATGTCGAGAAACATCGGGGAGATCAAGGCTGATCGTCCTCGCCTGTCTCATGTTTTAAGTATAATGCTGACAAGTGCCGTTACCCGCGCCCCACATGACAGTAAAGTCAGTATTTCAGTGAAAAAGAATGAAGAGAATTTCTTCATGATCCGTTGCCGTCACGATGGAAAGCACCTTAGCAAACAGGAACTGGCCAATATATTCGAGCCTTTCACCGTGGGTGAAGACACATTCAAAACCGGGGAAACCTTTTTTGGCGTTGGTTTTCCTTTGGTTCGGGTTATTGTAGAGCAACATGGCGGGTCTGTAAGTGTTTCAAACCATGCTTGTGGCGTGGATGTCACGATAGCCCTGCCCGCGGGTTAAGACCTCATCACAACAGCAAACTTTGGAAAGACGGAACAATGAAGAAAATCATATACGGTCTGCTGGGATTCATTCTGCTTTTGGTGCTGGTTGCTGCTGGTGGTATTTATTTCTATGGCAATACAGCGGTTAAAAGCGCGATCGAAGGCCCGGGGTCAGACATCGTCGGGGCACAACTTTCCGTCAACCGAATTAATTTGTCTATCCTGGGCGGTGGTCTGGGAGTCAATGGCCTGGCACTACGCAATCCGGCTGGCTATTCCACCCCGGACGCCTTCAAGATGAAAGATATTGATGTCAGTGTAGACCGGGATTCCCTGTTTACAGATCAAATCCTTATCCACAGCATCGTCCTGAGCAGCCCCGAAATGACCTTTGAAAAGGGCCCCGGGGGCAATAATATGAAAGTAATCAAGGAAAATCTCGACAAGGCCGCAAAGGAACGCGCACCATCCGAACAGAGCCAGAGCGATATCCGGGTCAAGATTGAAGAACTGGTTATTTCTGACGCCAGGGTCAATTATATCTCCGGTCCGGGTGCAGAAGCGAAGATCATCAAAATTCCGGACACAATTATCAAGGATATCGGTGCGGGTTCAGCTGAAGGTGTAACCGTTGAAAATGCACTTAATCAGGTTGTGTCGCAGCTTACGCCGGTGGTCATCCAGCAGTTGGCGCGTGTAGAAGGTGAAAAATATCTGAAAGACGCTCTGGAAGACAAACTTGGCGGGACATCCGATGGAATTAAAAAGGGCGCAGGCAAGCTCTTTGACAAGTTGAAATAAATTACTATACCTGTCACTCTAATACTCTGCAGCAGAATTTGAACGGATCAAAAATGAGTGATGGCACAGAAATATTCAGGATAATAACAGCCAATCGGCTGAAAGATGGCGTTATTGTCTATTTGAAAATGACCGAAAGCGGTGCTTCCTGGGTTGAGGCCATTGCTGATGCCTCGTCACTGGATGAGGAGAGCATCGAAAAAGGCAAGGCTATTGCAGAAAAAGACGAAGCTGAGTGCCATGTCATCAGCGCATATGACATGGAAGTCACTGGTCGTAATCGGCCCATGAGTGCACGCGAGAAGGTTCGGGCACAGGGCCCGTCTGTGAAATATGGCAAAGATTCCCTGGAAGCAGATTTTTCCATCTAGCACCGGCAAGAGCCCGCCGTGAAAGATTGAACAGCAAGGTATTTTTACGCCATGATTGTCAAACAGATATATGCTGATAACCCTTATCGTAATTTCCACTATTTGATTGGCTGCCCTGAAACAAGAGAAGCACTTGTCATAGATCCACTGAATGTCGAAAGCTGTCTTAAGATGGCCAAAGACGAAAAGTTGAAGATCACGCAGATCCTGAACACTCACGAGCACTGGGATCATATTGGCGGCAATGAAGCCATGATTGCTGCAACCGGGGCAAAATTACTGGCTCACCATCTGGCAGGAGACAAGATTCCCGGTGTTGACAGAGGCCTGAAGGCCGGAGATGTCGTCAAGGTTGGCACATCCGTTCAATTGACAGTTCTGGACACACCCGGGCACACAAAAAGCCATGTCTGTCTGTTGTCGCAGACCAGTCCAGCAGGCCTTTTTTGTGGCGATACATTGTTTAATGCCGGCGCAGGGAACTGTAAAAATGGCGGGCATCCTGAAGAGCTTTATGAAACTTTCTCTCAGCAGCTTGATGCGCTTGCCAATGATACACTGATCTATCCGGGCCATGACTATATTGTGAATAATCTGGAATTCACGCTGGATCGCGAGCCTGATAACAGCGTTGCCAGATCGATGCTTGCAAGCCTGAAAGACCACGACCCCCATCACGCCCGCATTACCAGCATGGGCGACGAGCGAAAGATAAATACTTTCTTTCGGCTGCAAAGCCCCGGTGTTATTCAGGCCTTGAAGGAGAAAGTGCCCGAGCTGCCGCAGCACCCGACGGCCAGGCAGGTCTTTATTGAATTGCGGGAATTGCGCAACAGCTGGTAATTTTCGCAGCACTGTATATGTGATAACAAAATTTGCTTATACATCCCGCGCAAGGGCGTGTAAGTTTGCTCTCACTATCCCTGTGGAATAGCAGCCAAGAAAGGATCTATGATGAGCCTGGCAGAAGCCACATCAGCCCTGAAAAGCCGGATCAGCGGCAAAGAAGCTGTAAAGGCCAAGGTCAAATTTGATTTAGGCACAGAAGGTATTGTTCTTGTTGACGGGAATATGTCTCCCCCCGAAATCAGCAACACAGACGGCGATGCCGATGTTACCCTGATTATGTCGCATGAAAATTTTATGAAATTGCTGGACGGCGACCTGAATCCCCAGATGGCTTTTATGACAGGCAAGCTGAAAATTGAAGGAAATATGGGGATCGCCATGCAATTGAGCCAGATGTTCAGCTAGCGGGGCTGGACCATTTCGTAAAGAACAGGCTACTTGCCTTACAAGGGGGTCAGGTGGTTCATATCGTGTTATGCTATCGCTTAAGGCGCGCTGGCTTTTTCATACCCCCTGAAGTAGTAAATTCAGTATGAAAAATACTCCCACACAGGTAAATATTGCGCAGACAATTGTGCTGATTACCTGTCTCGCGGCCCTGCCCCGGATCACAGCGAGCATCTACACACCTTCAATGCCGTCGCTTGTGGATTTTTTTTCCACCGACATGAAACACGTAAAGCTGTCGTTCACCATCTATATTGCCGGTCTCGCCATTGGACAACTGATATACGGGCCCCTCTCGGACCATTTCGGCCGCAGACCTGTTCTGTTAAGTGGCTTGGGTATTTTTACAATCTCCTGCCTGCTCTCGGCATTGTCCCCGACCATTGAATGGTTAATCGTCGCGCGCTTCTTTCAGGCAACTGCAGCGGCGGCCGGCGGAGTCATTGGTCGCGCCATTGTACGTGACCTTTTTGGCCCCGATCGCACGGCAAGAGCTTTGGCATATATTGCCATGGCCACCACGCTTTCCCCCGCACTAGGGCCAATTATCGGCGGGAATTTTGAAATTATCTGGGGATGGAAATCCACCTTTATTTTCATGTCTGTGATCGGCGCCGTACTTTTGGTCGCTACCAATCAGCGATTTGCGGAAACGCGCCCTGAACGTGAACCAACGCCGTGGCGCATCGGGGATATTCTGAAAGGCTTTGCCTCGCTGCTGCGATCTCGCCTGTTCATGTCGTATGCGGTGATCAGCAGCAGCACCCTTTCGATCGGCCTTGTTTTTTACGCCAGCGCACCCTTTATTTTTATAGACATACTTGGTATTTCGCCCAGCCTGTATGGCTACCTGATCATTGTGAACGTTGTCTCGTATATTCTGGGCAGCTTCATGACCACAAGATTGTCTCATAACATTAACGGGGACCGGCTGATTATGCTGGGGACCATATTGACCGCTATTGGAACCGGCCTGATGGCAGCGTTTGCCTATGCCGACTATCTGAATATTTATGTCATCCTGGGCCCTATCGGACTGCTTTCATTTGCTGCCGGGATCAGCATGCCCAACAGTATGGCGGGCGCCCTGAATCGCTATCCCCAAATTGCAGGCACATCTTCAGCCTTGTCCGGCTTTATCAATATGGCAATGGCTTCTGCCGCAACCTTCCTGCTCAGCTACTTCGAAATTTCCAGCGCCAGGCCAATGGCGACCGCCATGTTGATCATGGCTATAACCGCGATCTGTGCAAACATTCTGCTGTTCAGGTTTCGGCGCATCTGCCCGCAGGATTAACAAAAGGAGGGCGCCCCAAACGGAGCGCCCTGTCTTTCAATATTTGGAACCGGTCAGGTTATTATTTCTCAAGCAGAATCTGCACCTGACGGTTTGCCCGTTCACGGACCCCGTCTGAAGTTGGCACGGGAAGCTCTTCCTCGCCATAGGCGCGCGTCTCAATTGAAGAGCTTGTCACACCTTCGGTTACCAGACGTGCCTTGACTGCTGCGGCGCGTCTTGCACTTAACTTGTCGTTATAAACGGCAGGACCAGATGTATCGGCATGGCCTTTAAGAACGATGGCGACGTTTTCATCACTCTTGGCGGCTTCTGCTGCTTCTGCAATTGTTGCTGCAGCATCAGCCGAGATACTGGCGTCATCCCATTCAAAATATACCACATATGGCCCAACTGCAGGCTCGATTTGTGCTACGACTTCAGGTGCCGGTGTCGGCTCTACGTATGGCGCGGGCTCCGGTTCAACCGGCTGGGCAACACGAACTGGCTCTGGCGTTGCTGCCACTTTTTCTGCCTTCATGCCAAACTTGTAACGTAGACCCAACATCACCGTATGTGCGGAATAGTCCGCATCCAGCCGGCGACCAAGGCCATCACGCACATTGGGATCATCGGTCGCGAAATAACGGTAATCAAGCGAAATATCTACCTGCTTGCTGATAGCCTTGCTCAAGCCCGCAATCAATTGATATGCGAACACCGTATCGGAATCATCCACAAAGTTGGCAGCGCCAATCGAGAAGTCATTATACTTGACTTTCGCCGCACCAAAACCGGCACCTGCATAGGGTGTAATCGCCCAGTCTTTGCCCATATCAAACAAAACATTTATCATGCCGCTTGTGACCCGGGCAGAGCCGTCATCAGCGTCCGTCACGCCATTCAGCGAACCAACACCCGCTGCAACGCCGATGCCACCATCATTGCTGAAACTGTACTTGTCTACACCATTGTGCCGACGGGCCAGCTCGCCTTCAAGACGAACACCCCCAAAATCATACCCAAGCACACCGCCAAAAACATAGCCGTCTTCATGGCTTGCCTTGCCCAGTAAAGGGGTATTGCCACCGTTCAGATTTGACTTTTCCGCAAAATTCAGTCCGCCCTCAATCCCGACGTACCAGTTTTCTTCAGCCTGAACAGCCCCGCAAGTTAATGCAGCAAGGCTAACAGTTGTAATGTATAAATATTTCTTCATTTGACTTGTTCCTCCATGTCAAAAATAGTTTCTGTTTACGCACCCCTCCGGGCATCAATTCAGGAAAATTCAATCTGCTACTTTTTCTCGTGTCATGTTGACCAGGACCTGATTGTTACGTTGGAATATTCTAGTTCACCAATATGGTTGAATTGTGTTAGGCTGTTTCTCCTTTAAATGACAGAAATTGGCGCTTTCTTAACGTCCTGTTAACGAATATGGCCAAAATTGGAAAAAACTCCTGACTGCTGCCGGATATGAATCAGACATGCTTCCTGTCATTCTGACCAATGAGCTGCGCCAAAAACGCAGTCGAATAGGGCATCCATACATCTGTAGCGCGACGCCCCAGTCTTCCGCTCTCGCTTTGACGGCGCTCCAGAGACGTCCTGCAAGTTTTGGATGAAACTTTGCTCATGCTGACAACAGCCCCTGTATAAAGTCCAATAGCACTACTCGCATCAGCGGCACGACTGCCGGATGTCATTTCCTCGTTTTGCACAGAATTAACGCTATAGGCCATGATATGTTCCTTGTTAACTTTCACTTAATACATACGCAACAGCTGTGCCAACTCCAAACCACAAAATACCTGTTTTTTATCAATGCGTTAACAAAATGTCCCTGAATGAACTGTAAGCATTTCCGACACTTCATCCATTTTTGAAACAAAATACGTCACTTTTTACCCCGCTAGCTTTCAATCAACCCATGGGAACGAAGCGCAGAAAGCATTGCATTTAACGCCGCCCTTGCTTCTGTATCAATTGTCGCGCCACCGCTGGCGTCCGCTATGGCTGCCACCCGTGATCCAACGACCTGATCTCCACCAATCTGCAATGCCGACACCTCCAGAACGGCGGACCAGCCACTGCCGTGAAAAACTACCGAAAGTGCCTCATCTTCGATATAAACCTGAAAACCGGGTTGGGGCGAAATGAAAGACCATGCTCCCCCGATATACTGGGCAAGGCTATCTTCCTGCCCTGCCCAGTCTCCGGTTGCGGCACCGGCTACGATCCAGATGTCGCCCTCGGCCAGTGATCCGGGCGGTGCCGACAAGTCCCTGTCCCTGACAATTGTCTGCACCAGCAAATCCAGCCGGTTTAGGGCTTCATTATGTGTAATTTCCTTTTGAGACTGACTGGCCAATATGTATGGCATAGCCAATCTGGGCGTTGACGCCATTGTGTTTCCTTTCTGTTTATTTGATGATTAAATCAGGGTCCTGCCCCTAAACCTAGACTGTTGAAATAGCGGGCTGGCCACGCCCGGCTATTTCACTGATCTGATAAATTTTCACGGCAACAGAAGCCTGTGGACTTCCAAAATCTGCCGTCTGTTCAGCCGCACTGTAATTAGCGACGGGCCCGGCAACTGACCATGTTCGCACGACATCCATGTCATCATATATTTCAACGAGATAGGCTTCCGTGGTTTCGCCCAAGGGCACATCCACACCATCCCGCCATGATCCCCCCACTCTGGTCCGGCGGACCCATGTAATGACCAGATTTTCCGTGCCGTCTCGCAGACCCGTTACGTGAACCGGTGCATAAGGTTTAAGATTCTGCGCCGCATAGACAAAATCCTGAGGCGTCACCTCGTCAATTGTTTGCCCGGCCGTCAGGGCCTTGTATTTCAGGAGTTTGCCAATATCTCCAAACGCAGCCTGGACAGGGAATATCTTGCCACTTTCCAGCAGGGCGAAACGCTCGCCAGATATATGACTGCCCACGGCATTTTCCGTACCCCGCCGCCCCCGCAGGAGACCGCGCAGGGTATAGCTTCCCTCAACCTCCAATACCGCTTCCCTGAACTGGATAATTTCATCTCCGACAATTGCTGCGTTCGCGCCATTCAGAACAGACAGCTCGGCAACACTTTCAAGCTCCATATCCCCATGCAGCAACATGACGTTAAGACTATTGCCATGATCCCAGCTGGCGGTAGGTCCGGTAGCCAATGCTGCCGACGTCACCCCAATTGCGCCACTGCTGTTGATAACTGATAACGGCTGATATGAAACACCTTCATCCTCAGACACATATATGGCACATCCCCGCCAGGCAGGGTTCTCGCCCGCAGCTGAAACATAAAAAACAGCGGCCTGTGAATCGTCACTGGTGATAGAGGGAAGGTTTATCAGCTCCAGCCGGGTGTCTCCCTGAACAGCTATCGATTGTACAGGTATCAGACCAACGTCCGCCACGGCATCTGCATTAAATGCCACGGGAGAATAGCGTCGGGCCGCAATACGCATAACCCCAGCACCCAGCTCGATGGATTGTAATGTCAATTCAATCGGACCGCTGTTCAGGTCCATACTCACGATATCGCCCGGTGCCAGTCCCCCATAGGACAGCGGCAGGGAAAATTCATACTGGTCCCGAAAAAGCCAGCGCCGTGACAATTCCATTTCAGCAATATTTTTGGCCTGATCGGCAGCCAGGACCAGCGGCAAAGACAGAATCTCCACATCCCGGCTCAAACTGGTCAGACGACGCGCCCGCTGCACCCCTGTTTGATAGTCCCGCTCGGGGTCGGTATATTGAATGGAAATTTCCCGGGGAAGCTCCATTTCCTGCAATCTGGAAATAGTTACCCGATGACCGGGGCTTGACGATATATCATGCGCGGCCAACTCATCCCGGTCAATTTCTGCAACCACAGCTTTGGGGTATTTCGACAGAATAATGGCGGTATCTGTCTCGGTTGAATCAAAACCAAACGCGCGCGCCAGAGGCTCGATTGCAGCTCGTGCTGTCATCGGCCGCGGGATAACAAAACCCTGAACAGACTGATCAAGACCGGACGCTGTGATATTATCCACCCCCGCCCGATGGGCCAGATCCAGCACAACCTGCTCCAGTAGCAAGTTACCGCCGGCGTCTGTGATGACTTCAAATGTCAGGTTGGGAATCCGATTCGCATATTCTGCCAGTTCCAGATCTTCGAACACAACATAGGCAAGACCACGAAAGGCAGGCACATTTCCCACCCCCTCATGAATTTCAATCAGCGGGTCAGGCATCTGCCCCTCTGTACCCTGATAAATACGCAAGGTACCACCGACAGCCAGTTTGCCGCTTTCATCCCGCAACAGTTTTCCATCCGCCCAGATGCGGGAAACAGTCACAATTTCGCGCGCCCCCAGACCAACAGCTATGGACGAGGAATATGAATAGCTGACCGTGGTGACAGTCTGGCTTCGCCCGCCCTTACCACCCCCGGCTTTCTGCTTGTCTTCATGGCGCGTTTCGATCAGGCCGGTAGACCAGATAATATTCCCCGCAACACGCACTGTGCCAAACGTCAGTGGAACAGGTGCGCCATAAGCAGAACTTTGAATCGTCAAATCGTTCAGCCTTGGGCCTTCAACTGTCTGTCCGCCCCCACTGCTGAACAGAAACGAGTCGACCACCCCCCCAACCTGAAAACCGATTGCCGCACCGATTGAGGCGGCACCAATACCCAAAATAGTGCCGCCAATGGACCCGCCAATGGCCGCACCTGCCGCCGCAACAACCAAAGTAGCCATTTAATCAACCCCCGGAAATTTGAATGTGGTTTCAATTCTGTCTTGCCAGGTCTGATCCAGACGGTGTTCAACTACCCGCCGGGCCTGAATATAGGCATGGATGATGCCCTGGTCGCTGATCAGGGCGACATGCTGCGGATATTCGGTAAAGCGCATCAGATGCACGTCCCCCGGCAACGCAGCACCCGGCGAGACTTCTACAAAGCCTGCACGCAGTATTTCTTTCCTTAAAGAGTGGTCGACGGGTAATCTGGGATAGATTGTTCGGTCATAATGAAAAAGGTTCAGGTGATGTCCGATAAAGGCGATCAGTCCGATACAATCAAGACCGCGTCCCGGTAATCTTCCCTGATGCCTGAAGGGTGTATTCAGACAACCTCTTGCAGTTGAAATTATTTTGCATCTAATCTCGTTTTTTATGGAAATACACTTGTTGGTCATGCTAAAGGTTTCATGGTAATTACTTTGAATGAGAGATTTTAAAAGTTCGCGTTTGAGAGAAAAAATATGGATGCAAATACTTTCGCCCTGTACGTTCACGAATTACGTAATCAGTGCATGTACACTGAAGCCGCTTTGGGGCTTTTTAATCAGGCTATGGAGAAAAAATCCTCAACCGGCGTTTTCTTTGCCACGCAGGGTTTCATGACAAGTGTCTCGAATATTTGCAGGCTTTTGTGGCCGCAAAGGATAAAGGCAAAGCGCCGTGGTGACGAGCTTCGGCGTGTACTGGGGATCAAGGCTGATCACCCGTTAAATGACAGTCGCCTGAACAATTTCTGGGAATATGGTGACGAGCGCACTGACGACTGGATTAAAAACAGTCGTGGTCAGCTAATTGCCTTTGATTTTCTTGGGCCCAAGCATGCCGTTGGCAACCGCATTCCCAAAGATGAACATATTTATCGGCTATATGATCCTGAATCACGTGAATTGATCTACAGGGGCGAGTCCTTTAACCTTCAGGAGCTGGCGAGCCACGTTGCAGCGCTCTCTGCACGTATCAATCAGGTTCATGACCAGTTGTTCCCAAAGAAGGAAGGTGAGGATCAGGCCCAGGTCGAAGCAGCACCTGACACAACCCAGGGCGAAGCCGCACCCGACGCGCCTGAGGATAAGACTGAATCTGAACCGGCGGCAAAGCCGGAAAAGAAGGCTGAAGCGCCGGCCAAGGCCTGATACTTTTCGGTCAGCTTATTGGATACCTGGATATTTCACGATTGAATCGGTACCAGGTACAAAAGGTTCGCCACGAAAGTTGACAATATTATTGAACCTGGTTTTGCAGGTTGCGTTTCGCTTGTCGCAACCTGCATGAACCCTGTAGCGGTCTCCTGTCATTATCTGATGTGGCATATCGTCAAAGAGGGAAAACTGCTGTCCCGTCTGCTCGCGGACTTCGATGGACAACCCGGCATTTCCCCCGGATATCCAGCTTAACAAGCCGTATTTGAACCAGCCATCGGCCTCACTCCGGCCCGTGTCGCTAAATGTTGTTTTATCAACAACTCCGGTGACAATACCCGACACACTGAAGAGCGACAGATCAACCCGGCACCTGTTATCCCCCAGGTCTGCGCGGCATTCTGCCGAATAAACTTCACCGATTGTTTGCTGAAAACTCTGCATCAGACCACGCACTTCGGCAACAAATACACCATCCTTGAGCGTGACTTCTCCCATCCATCCGGACCGCAAAACCAGTTTCCCGTCTGCCGGCACCATCCAGTTGATCAGGAATATTTCAACTTCGGCAAAATCATATCGACCGGATGACAGGTCTTCCTCAGTAATTGCAGCAGAATTAAGAACACCCTGAATATCAAGATTGTCCACATTGAAGGCATTGCTGCTGGCTATTGTCGTAGGTGAGAAAGCACCGGTCGGGCGATAGGCAAGCCCCTCGAATTCAAGTCTTTTGTCATGTGTTGTAAACCCGAGCACAATACCGTCCTGACGCCTTATTTTCCAGCATGTCGCAAGGGACGTGACCTCCCCCTGAATGTGTGCGTTCAGATTTTCAGACAGGTGTTTCATGGTTGAAAAGCCTTTCGTCTCTAGATACGGACTTCAACAAGGCCGATAGATGGCACGTCACCTGCCTTGAAAGTCTCAATCGAGACACTCAGGTGATCATCCCGAAAGCGGACCGGAACATCAAATTCAAAGCCGGCTGTAATAACCACACCGTCACCGGGCGGGGTATCAAAGGTAATCACGCCACTGACAGAATCAAGCGTCCAGCCCGAAGCTTGCAAAGTACCGTCCAGTGCGACCACAACACTTCCATCAACCGGCTTGGTGATGAACCTGACATGGCCTTCCGTCCCGCTTTGATAGGTTTTTATCAGGGCGTATTCCGTTGTGGTATCATCACCAATACCAATCTCCTGATCATCGGGCGTAATATCTTCGCCGATATTACCAGAGCGGTAATCCGTCCAGTCTTTGAAGCGAAACCCGAATGCCCGTCCCTTGCGGGCACGAAAAAACGCAATAATTTCCCCAAGGTCGCCCTCGTTACGCAACCCTGCCCCAATGTCATATTGCGCTCTGGCCTGCGACCATTCCATATTGCGCTGCTCATGCCCGGATGCAACTTCAACCACTGTGGTCATGAAACCGGGCCCGCCAGAGGAGCCAAAACCAATATCATCCGGGAACCGGACTTCGTGAAATCCAGACATTTCAACCTCCTGATATCCTGCGTACACAAAACCGTCGCGTACAATTTGCGAATAGGCCCAGACAAATACCTCGTCAAAATTTTGTGCCCTGCCCTGATCAATCGCCAAATCAATATTCGTCCATAGATAAGACGTCTCTGCGAGGAGGTTAAAACCGGAGAAATAGTGGGTCCTTGATCGTGGGTATCCAAGCTGCCCGTCAATGTAGGCAATAGCTTCCCCACGGGCGCGCCAATCCCCTGCAATAACATAGTCATAATCTTCAATCTGCAAGCGATCAAAAGCGGGGAAGGTCCAGGACGTGGCTGGAAAATTGGCAGAAGCAAGCATTGGGGCGGAAGTATTCAATACTTGTGGCGTATAAAACAGGAGCATCACACTCGCACCCGGAAAAGCGGATTTTATCTCGTCACGCAGCCAGATTGTCGAAGCCCCAAGCTTCTCACCCAGCCAGTCCAAATAACTCTGCTGGCTGGCGTCAGGTATCTCGAAAATACTGGCATGGCGGGCAGGAACCGGATTTCCGGTCTCGCTAACATATAAAGCTTCTGTCACATCGTCATAAAAACAAGGCTCTTTGGTATCCAGCTGATACCACCACCAGGGCTCGCCAATCTGCATATGAACCGGCAGTGCAGAGCCATCTGCAATATCAGCAAAAGCCGTAAAAACATCTCGCAGATAATCAAGTACGTCCTGATTTGCGGGTGCAACAAGGCTTGAGGGAGGCGACCAGCCTGTAAGGGCCGGATCACCATTTTTTGTACGTTGCTGCCATGCTGCCGGTACATTTTCGGCAAACAATTCGTATGAAAGTGATAATATGACGTCAAAGTCATATTCAGCCGCCATCTGCATAAAACTTTGATGCCATGCTGCAGTGGCAATATTCAGTGAGGGCAAGGAAGGATCAACAATGAAACGACTTTCCGCCACATCCCACGCCAGGGTGTAATAATGGCTCATGCCGACATAATGATTGATCCAGTCGCGATATCCCAACTGAACGGCGTTATGAATAACCCGCCAGGGTGTTACGTTGAAGGTATCATCATATCCGTTGGCCAGCCTCAGGGCATGCGGTCTGACAAAGATATCACCGACTGACAACGACGAACCGCCACCTGTCACCACAACATCGCTGATAGTCACCTGCCCTTCGACGCGTTCATATACGCCGGGAGATAATTCTATCGGCCCCCCTGTCGATCCGTCATAGGATGGTGGCACCATACTGACAAACATCCGGTCCACGTCACCCGGATCAACAGGGTCAGCCTCTGAAGGCAATATAAATCCGCCATCAAGGACATCAAAATCTATCGTAACGATGGCGTCATCCGGATCCCCGTCTGCATAATTCCACAACCTGACAAACCACGCTCTGGCCGCCCCTTCACTGTCTCTGCCCTCAATGGTAAGCGTAGGACCGTGAAGTTCGTCCAGTTGCCGGGTGCCCAAACTGCGCCAGCGAAACGATAATGTCAGCCCCGAATAATCTTTGGATGTTTCATATCGCAGCAATGGATGGTCAATTGTATCAACAGAATCCCAGATTAAGCCCGCCAGATCATCATTCTGATAGAAAACCAGCGGAACAGTAATTTCACCCGGTGCAGTGCCAACAATTGCAGCCATCATCGGGCGTGGAAAATTGATGGTCCAATAGCGCGGATCAAAGCGTTTTATGTATCTTTTCTTTCGAATGTCATCAGGTGTTGCCAACCAGAACATTATACGCCTCTTTTCTAAATGTTGCGTTCTGCGCGTGCCACAGCACGACGAACGGCAACAGCGACCTGCCCGGCGGATTGCCGAACACCAGCCGCATTCTCTATCCCGGAAATATTCACCGTCACATTGGTTTGCCCTCGCACCGGCCCGGTCTGATCCAGCCGATGGTTTGGCACAACGGCACCGCTTACGGAGGGCACAAAGAGCTCAGGCCCGCGCTCGCCCACAATATAAGGCGTTGCAGCGGTCACCATGCCGCCATCGGCCCGCCCGCCAAACAACGCCCCAAAACCGGAAACAAGCCCCCCCAACAACCCGCTTCCACCGCTACCAAACAGGCTTTCAAGACCAGAACTTGCCAGGCTGGATGCCATCTGGGTGAAACTTGAAATTGCCACATCTTTCAAACTGGAAAACGAGAACTTGCCGCGCAGGGAAAAATCCTCAAATGCACGCCCCATATTGTCCGTCACATCATCAAGAATATCCTGAAGTTCCGTTCCACCTGCCGCGATCCTTGTTAAAGCGGCATTGGCCGAGTGACCCGCCTGTGATGCCGTATTGCCCAACCCCGACATGCTGGCCGTAACCTGATCAAGACCTTTGTCAAACCCGCTGCTGTCTGCTGTTATTCTGACCACCAGACTTTCAAGAATATTTTCCGCCATTACGTACCCCTACACCCAAAGAAAAAGGGCCCATCAAAGATGAGCCCTTACAAACATTCACTGAAAATAACTTTTACCTGTTACGTGCCGCCGCCCGCTGAATATCAATCCCGGCCTTCACAACCCGCCCGACAATAAACAACAGCATTGAATAAATAACGATATTCCATGGCACCACCAGATAGTCGGTCCCGACAAATTGAACCAGCGCATATATCAGGCCCATAAGCCCCAGCGCCTGCATGCCAAACGCCACCCGGGTAATGCGCTTGCGCCACAACAGAACGGACGGTTCTTCCTCCACGTATCTGTCACGACCTGCCTTGCGGTCGGCAACACGCTGACGAAGTGGTTTACGTTTAGGTGGCATTTTGGATTTTCCGATCATGGCACGATAATGCCAACGGAGATTCACAACGTCAACCATCTGGAAACCTGTTTGATAATTTCTCCAGCTGCGCTTGCGTCAGGGGCTCGTAACACTGAGCCGCCCTTATGGATTTCCAGCCCTCAAGCGCCATGTTAAAGTCCCTCATCGTCGCCTGCCAGAATTGCTCCGGGTTCCATCCCAGAACCCCCATGGCTATTTCTGCATATCGCCGCCAGTTTATCTCCCCTGGGCACCGATCGGCAGCCTCTGCTTTTCCGGCGAACCGGTTTCGACCGTACCGCCCCCAAGAACAGACGTCAGAATATCCTTCATTGCATTAGACGCAGGTACCAAGCCTGTATCCAGAATCATCTGCCCGATGTTTTCATAAGATGGCTTGTCAGACCCCAAATGATTCAAGGTGCACCAGATCACAGTCGTAATGTCTTTAAGGCCATACTCACCTTTTGACGCCCGCATCGCCAGCGCCACCACGCCCCCCAGCCGGGACTCAATATCAATAATACTTTCAAAGGTCGGTTTCAGCGTAAAGTGCCGCCCTGCCATTTCCAGCAGAACTTCGCCGCGAACAGAATTTGCCATGATTTACGCCGCCACAAAGCTAATTTGACCGGAACTCGCCATATTCAGGCTATAGCTGCGCTCGCCATTGAAATCGCCGGTATAGTCAAGCCGTGTGGCCTGAAAGGCACCTGTAAATTTGTCTCCGCTTTCAAAGACAATTTCATAATTATCAACCGAGGCGGACAATACTTTCTGCTGCACGGTCTGTTCAGCTGCACTATTGGTAAACACACCTGAACCGCTCACCACAACGCTGCGAATTCCGGCACCCGCTAAAAGCTCGCGCCAGCCTTGCGACGTCTTATTGGTAATATCAACGGAATCGCTGTTAATGCTGATGGACGTCGAACGCATGCCGCCAATGGTGGTAAAATTTTCCGGGTCGGCACCATCGCCAATTTTTACCAGAAATGCCCTGCCCTGTTCTGCAGTCATAACAATCTCCTGTAATGGGAATATGAAGTTGAATTAAGAGAATCTCAGGCTTGCGAAATGGTTACCGCACGGAACCTGATGACACCGTGATGGCTCACGCCGTCAGGGTCCTTGAATGTTTCGGAAAATTCGTACCGCAGGCTGATCAAATCATGCGCCGCCACGGCCAGCGGTTTCTCGTGTAATTCTGCATAGAGAGATGCCAGAATTTCTCTGGTCTGCCTGCGACCGGTTGTTTGTGACCAGACATGAAAAGTCATGGTGTGCTCCTGACCGGAAAATGTCTTGGCTGACCAGTCGCGTGATGTTGTCTCTCCAATCGTGACATAGGGAAATGCTGCCCCTTCCGGCACATGGTCATAAACACCGGCGACAAGTAGCATCAGATCACTTGCCACCAGATGTTCGTATATGCTTTGCTGCAACGGCCACCCGGAATCTGTCATGAATTTTCCCCTCTCAGCATTTGGCTTATGGCCTGCCTTATTTTTATACGCCATTGTGGCCGCGCCTGCTCGACAGCGGGCAGCAGGAAAGGTTGAGCCGCCATTTTTCTGGTCCCGAACTCGACATATCGCGCATATGGCGCATCCGCTTTTATTGTCACGCCCAAATCACCTTCAATTTCCGTGATATGGATACTGTTGGCCAGCTTGCTGGATTTCGGCCGTGCTGGATCTCGCAGCATAAGGACCCGCTTGCGGGCCGCCAGCACAATGCCATGACTGCCTTCATAAATTGTCTTTTGCAGCACTGGAGAAAGGTCTTGTTTCAGAGTGCCAAGACGATCCAGAAGCGCAGGCATGTTCCTGATCTCAACCTTGATCATGCCTTTACCTCTTCCACCGCCCTGAAGACCATCCAGCGGTCACGGATGCCGGCATTGATCACCGATAGAACAGTCAGGCCCTGCCCTCTCAACATAATACGACGTGCACCGGTCAGGGCGCTGTCATACCTGACGGTAATCTGATAGGTAACGGGCAATGTAACCTGCTCTGCCTCAAACCGCCCATCTGCGCCAACAGGTGCAACCGAGGCCCATACTTCAGCGAGATCCTGCCAGTTTCTCTCACTTCCACCGCCACCGTCGGACGTGAGCACTGCAGTTTGAAGGGTGACCCTCTCCCGCAGGTCGCCAATGTTAATATTCATATCCGCACCAGACGATAAGGTTGCCAAAAGGAAATGGAGGACGCAGGAACACGCGCCCCCGTCGCCCCGCGATTTTCATAAAGATGCGCAATATGCTGAAGCATACCCAATCGCAACGGCTCGGGAATATCGTTCCAGGTATCGCCATAGCCCGCGGTGAAATCAATTCGAATACCCGCCCGGGTCTTGCCCGGCATCAGGGAAGCAGACCCCTGCAGGGTAATCTTTCCGAGCGTAGCAGACGTATCGATCGTATAGGTTGAAGGCGACACCGGGACAGAAGTGTCATCCGGCGCAAGCAGGAAAATATCCTCAACAGAAACAAGCGGCGGCTTGGGCAAGCACAGCGTACCTGACGAAGGCCATACATCAATAAACAGCCGCCAGCTCTGCGTGATGAAAGCTCTCCCCGTATATGTCTCGGCACACACCCGCGTCGACCTTATAAGTGAAGCAAGCAGGGCATCCTGATCAACGTTGTCAACGCGCAAATACTCCCGGACTTCTGCCAGCAACAAAGGCTCCTGGAGAGGGTCTGATATTTTCAGAAGGCTGGTCATTTTTCTACTATCCTGATAGTGAGACTGCGCTCATCTGTTCGACCGTTTGATGTGGTGATTCTGTTGCCAAGAAGATAAGTATGTCCCGTCACGCCTCCGGCGATAAAAACACCGGTCTCGGTTCCGCTGTTGCTTTCGCTGCTCAGGGAAAGCGTGTCGGCTGGCACCGCACTCCAGCTACTCGTCAGGATGATTTCATCCTGCTGCAGATAGTCCAAACCCCAGTTCACGCCATAATCGACGGCTGCATCCGGATCCTTGGTAAAAACCGTCATTCAATTTCTCCTCTTGCCCGGAATTACGAAGGATCAGCGATTTCAATATCCCAGGCGTTGAAGGTCATGCTGTTACCGGATGTCAGGACCTGAGCCGTGGCTGTTGTCACGTACAAGAGCTTTGAACTCACCGTATCAAGCAGCGCTACATGATTGGCTGTCCCTGTAATATCAACCGTGACACCGGTTTTCTGACCAACAACCATTTTGCGCCCGCTTGTGTCACCGTCTGCCAAAGCAAAATCACTACCGGCCATGGCAACGTCCGCCAGGGCATATGTCGCATTGGCCTCGGCATAATTCGCCGGTTCCTGACTGCAGGCCACCATCTTGTCGCAACTATTTTTGATTTCGTTCAGTGCTGCATCAAGCACATCATTGTGAACCGATTTCGCCATTTTATTTCTCCGGATTGATCATGCGACGATGTGCCGCAGGTTGAAGGATAAAGTCTCTGGGACGGGCATTGACCTGCCGCTCGAACGGGACCTGAATCCCTTCAATTGTCATCAGCATCTGGTCTGCCTTCATGGTATGAATAGCGGCAAGACAAGCCAGATCATGCACCTGCCCAATTTGCAGCTGATCAGCGCTTGATACGTGAAGCCCCTCGGCAATAACGATGCCTGATATCTGGGCCAGGCTTACATTGTCGACTAGCTGGTTATGGCCCGATTCCTGAACAACCAAATCATGTGATTGTGTGAAGCCACCCTCACCTGTCGCGTGGGCCATGGAGACATCGTCAACATCAAGTTCACCCGACAAGGCAAATGCGGCAATGGCACTTGTGTGCGCATGTAAGGCGTTAGTACTTTCCAGAAAATGGAGCTGGTCAAAAAGTACAACCGCACTGTCAAAGGACCCGTTTGCGCCAAATATGTCTACCTCATGGATTTGCGCAAATGGAATCAGTTCTGTTATCTGACCGTGGACGGCACCACTAACCTCGACCGTATGATCCTGATTGAAATTGGCAATGTCGCTTGAATAGTCATGGCTGGTCTCGCCCGGATCAAGTTCAACGGGCACCGCACCACCGGGCGGAAATAATCGCCGCTCGCGGGGTTTCAGGAACTGATAGGGTGCCCGGTAAATATCCGCAATCTGATCTTTACCCAAAACTCGGCGGAAAACATAAAAATAGTAAATATCACCATGCCATTTACGCACAGGATCGCTACTGGTCCAGTTACCTATGATCAGGTCATTACCGGAATCATCCAGAAATGTTCCCGACCCGGAAAGTGTCGTTGAATAGCCCAGTTCCTGATCATTTTCATATAGCCGTATGCCATCTGCCGATGTGCCTCCATCCCAGGAAACAGAATATTGCGATAACACGCCCATCGCCTGCATGGCAGACGAATAGCGCAACATGTCGCCCCCTGCCCTGTCAGTCCTGAACTGAAGTGATGTGTCATTGACCCGAAACCGAAACCCATTGGCATCTGAATCCGATTTATCGCACAACATCTGCAGGCTTGCGCCTTCATTCCAGCGCGCTCCGACAAGTATTGTCAGCGGACCCATATTATTCAGCTTGTCTGGTCGACCGGCATTTATACAGGATGTATTGTTGGGAAATGATACGAAGCGCCCGCCCGAACCAATTCCCCGGTCAACGGTATTTTCATGCTCAAGCAGGCACCCGTCCGTCAGATCAAACGACCGACCCGCCGGCTCCGCAAAAACCTGAGCGTGAACCAGGTCATGACACAGCGGATTTGTGTGATCAATCCTGTGCCAATCGTCTGGCTTTACCGTCCTGAATGGTGTTTTTGCAATAGCCATCAGACATCCGTTTGATTGATGGCCTGATGCGCCATACCGTTGCCTGAACCAGCCAGCGCGCCGCCCGAAGCATTGACAAGGCGATACTTGTAATGCTCTGGCAAGTTGTAGACACGGAACACCTTTATCACGGCACTTGTCCCGTTCATGGTGATCACCCCCACCAGTTCCGCGTTGTCACTATCGGTAAAATCACTGCTATCAACGGAACGCAGCAAATAGATCTCGCAAACGGCTGTACTGCCCGACGAACCGGTAAGTTTTACTTCCAGTTCGCCTTCAAAGGCGCGTGTACTGCTGTTATCAATTGCGTTGCTGTTGACGGCACTGCCATCTCCCAAACTGTTCAGCATGATTGTAATAGCAGCGGGCGCGCTGAAGGATTGATAATAAGTCGTCATGACAACACCTCACTGATCTTCCATTGCCGGACCGGGCCCAGCCCTTCGGCCTGCCAACGCGGCACCAAAAAATCGGCGAGCGCCACAAGTTCTGTAATCTGGTCCTGCGTCAAAAGCCCCGCCACAACAGCCTGCTGCATAAGGGCCTGATTTTCAGGCGCATCCATGTTCCAGGGCGGCATGTTAAGGCCGATGGCCTCCAAAATAACGTGCGCAAGTCCGCCACCCGGATGATCATCATCAGAAGAGATTTTCTTCAACTTCCACATCAGTGGCTCACTATCGGGGGACATCTGCTTGCACGCCCATGCCTTAACTTTTTCGACCGGCACATGCTGGCGCCGTGTCACCGGCTCGTTCAGGAACTGAACAGATTCCTCAACGGTCATTCCAGTGATGAGCGTTGTCAGTTTTTCGGTATCCATTTCCAACCCTCTAAAATGAATGAGGCGGTCCCGAAGACCGCCCCATTTCCTGTATATCTGACTAAAGTCCGGACAGGTTTCCGGAAGATAAAGTCATTCTTTTCATATATTTATGAAGTAAACTTCAGAACCTTTATGGCCTCGGAATTAACCACACCGCCGCCGGTTCTTTTTGTGGTGTAAAAATGCACATAAGGCTTGTTCGAAAACGGATCTCGCAATACCCGTGTGCCCATTCTATCGGTTACGGTGTAGCCTTTATGAAAGTTACCAAAGGCAATCGACAAACTGCCGTTGCTTATATCCGGCATATCTTCTGCTTCAATCACCCGATACCCCAGCAGCGTCGCTGACGCCCCATCTGCCAGACCCGGCTGCCAGATATAGTTGCCTTGTGTGTCCTTGAATTTTCTGATCTCGGCGACCAGATTGGTATTCATGACAAAGGTAGCCCCCCCCCGATAGGCAGGGCGCAGGCTGTAGACCAGATCAACCAGAGCATCCTGGGGGTCGCTGGCGGCAAAACCGCCATTCACACCCGTCTCAACATGCTGCAAGGTCCCAAAGGCCCGCGCAGCATCCGCCGCAGTTGACGTCGCACCGGTGAGAAAGCCCTTCGGCTTGTTCGTACCGTTCCCGTTGATGAATGCGTCACCTTCAAGAACTCCAAATTCCTGCGCCAACTCCTCGGCCAGCCAGGATTCCACATCAAAGAATGCGTCATCCAGCATGGTCTGGGTTGCTGCCGGATTGGCGTACAGTTCGCCTAGCGCGGGCACAACTTCGGCAAGTGTTGGTGTATCTGTCTCCGTTCTGGCATCTTCTTCACCAACCCAGCCCGATGTTGCGTCCGACAGGCTGACCAGTTTGCGATAGTTGGACGAACCGATCTGGACCACATTGGCGATTTGCCGAATGGGCGAGACATCTTTCAGAAGCCGGTCTACGGTGCGATCGAGCTCTTCGGGCACCGCAAACCCGCCGTCAGCACCAGAACCTGTGCTCAATGCCTTGGACTCCATTGCCTCCAGTCCCACATCCTGACCTTTGCGGATAAAACGGTCATAGAAAAGCGATTTGTGTTCACGCACGTCCGGCGCCTCGTATTTTTTGGACATCAGACCCGGACGGCCTGACGACATTTGCATTTGATCAACAGCAGCCTGCATCCGACCTACATCACGATTAATACGGTTGACTTTTTCTTCCATCACCGGGTCGCTCATGCCACGCGTATGCGCCTGGCTATTCGCATTCTTGAATTCCTCAAAAGCACGGCCCAATTGATCGATGGCCGTTTTAACTTCCGAAATTGTTGGCTTGCTCATACTGGTTTTCATTTACTTGATCCTGTCTGTGAAAATATTATTGCCGGGAAACCGTCATGGTGCGCTGCAGCCGACAAATGCCTTGCATCACGTCACCCCAGTCAGCCCCGTTTGGATCCCCCTTGCCGTCGTCCCCCTCAGCTTCCCGCTGATCTGTTTGGGTCGAAAAACCACGGGAAGCAATTGCCTTTGCTTCTCCGCGCGTAAAGCCTGCCGCGTCCCGCAGGAAGGCTTCAAATTGTCGAACCGTTTGAATGTCAGCCCGTTTAAACGATGAAATTCGGGCGTGCGTCTGCATGGGGAATGTCACCAGTGATATCTCCCACAAGTCAACTTCCAGCAAATGCCGTACGCCTGAATTGTCATCATAGTCCGCAAGGATGGTATGATATCCGATGGACAATCCATCCAGCGCTGATATCTGCATCAACGCATGGGCTTCACGGGCGCGTTTGATATCCAGCAAAAGTCTGCCCCGAATATAAAGCCCGGTATCATCCTCAATAACCTCTTCAATCACCCCAATCGGCTCTGCCGGGTCATGCTGCCACAGCAGCTTGATACCATCAGCTCCACGCTCTTTGATTGAGCGCGCAAAGGCGCCTTTGCGCACCAGGTCCTGCCCAAGATCGACCCGATCAAAAATGCTGGCATAGCCCTCAAACTCTCCGGCACTGGTTACCCGCTTAACGTCAAAACCGCCTTGTTGTGAGGCGGCAGAAGGCCATAGAAAATCGGCGCAAGGAGACATGTATTTTCCTCGATTATCTAAATGTCATGAATGTGATTAAATTATCTTATACGATTGGCAGCAGACGTAACCGGATCGCCAGCCCCAGCAGCAGCAAGGAAATGATCAGACTGGTTATCCATTTCACCAGAGTGCGACGCATGGTTTGGCGCGTGTCCCGCCAGGCTTCCAGCAAATTACGAAGCTCGGCAATATCCTGCCCGGCCCCGTGATCCTCCAGCCCGCACCGGCGCAGGGCGCGGCAGGCACCATGTTCACACGCCATTTCCACCAGATCACGCAGGGTGGTCAGCGTCGCACCTTCACCGTTCGCCTGATTCAACAGACGCACGAGATCAAGCGCCCGAAAATCATCTTCGAACGGTTCAGTCATGTGTTTTTCTTTAAATTTAGCGGGCTATCTTCAAATCCGACGGGGCGCCACGGCTACTCGCAGTGGCCAAAGCCGACGTCGTTCTTTTCAACCACATACAGAAATGACCGAATATCATACCCGGCCCAGTATTGATCGGTTTCATATTCCCGGGGCAATATGCTCTTGCGTATCTGCACCAGATTACGCGCCAGGATAGGGTAAATCTCTGCGGTTTTGTTGCCCAGCAAATAATTATCGCCCTCCGGCTTGCCTTGCGCCATTTTCTCCAGCACCGCCTCAATCGCCGCGGGCAACGTGCCCTTCACATAAGCCGGGCCCGTATACCAGGCAAAAGCATCCGGGATGATGTTGTAGCCATCACGCCTCCAAACCTCACGCGATCTCAGCAGAAACCCCATATTGTATCGAATGTCATACAGATATTTGGCGCGCAACGACTGACCTGTTCATACGAAAAGCTCGACCAGGGCCTGCCATATTAATTCCGCCATGACGAGACACAAGCTATAAGGTCTGGTGTTAAAATGGTATTATTTACCTCCGGCCCACCGTAAGGTTTCCCGGACTGCATATAAAAGGATATGATGACACCACCCCCGCCACTTCTAACAACGCCATCAGGCAGCAGTGGAAATCGGTAAACATGAGCCGATGTACCTGAGTGCCATCCGGCAAACAGCATAAGAAAGCCAAGCATAAAAATAAAAGGATATTTCTTCTTCATTCTAAAATTCCTGCTCCCACAGCAGCAAGTGAATTAGTTGAAGTCCTTTCCTAATTATACTCTCCCTTGCCCAGTTTTTCCAGAAATCGTACAAGGTCGAGGGTAAGGGTAATGGAGGAAACCATTAGACATAATCAGTTATGACAAAATACCTTGCACAACCATCACTTCCCCTTGACGCTCTTGTGATCAAAGCTGCCATTATTGATAGCAACAATGTAGAGGCCGGTTTTCTTCCCGTCTTTTAAATACCTGTCAGCAAACCAGAGCTCGCCTCGTCCAATCATCACCCCTTGCCAATTCTTGAATAAGGCATTGGTATCTTGCATCAATACGGCGCTTTTGACGCTGTTATTGATAACGGCATCGTAATGTCTCAAAAATGCTTTACTATCACCTAGCGTTTGTTTCTTATTCGCAACGACAACCACAATCGGAAAAAATACCAGCTGCGAGAGCTTTTCGCGTTGGTCGGCATTAATTACTTCCTGAAGAAATCGCACAAATTCTTTTTCTTCATCTGTAACAGCCTGTATCCCCGTGGCATGCGCTCCATTCAATAAACTGAAAATGAATATAAGCAGGATGAACCGTACTTTAAAGCAAGTGAAGTGCAGCACACCATTTGTCATTCGTACGTCCCGTTCAAAAATAGCTGCCGTTCAGATACACGACGACCAGTCAATCCAGGAATTCTAATGGCCACACCATCCTGGTCCCGAATTTTGTCCCATTTCAGAAATTCTTCCGCTGCACTTTCAAAGTCTGCTTCATTAAGCTTTTTCAATAATGTCGACCTTTCAAGCGCACCGCCGCCAACATTGAAAGTAAAAGATACCAATGCATCAAACTGCGATTGAGTTATATTCACAGATACATTTTCCTGAACAGCCTTAATAGCAAAAGCAACGTCTTTTTTCAGTAATTCCATAGCCTGCGTCTCGTCAATTCCTTCTGAAAAGGCCTCCTCATCCTGTAGCAAATGGCCATATCCTATAGTGTCCAGGCCTGCTGAGTCTTTGTAAACTTCCGATCTATAGCCTTCCCAGTTTGCTATAAACGTTATCCCTTCATCACTGGCCGACAAGTTTCCTGGATCAATTATTGTTGGGTTTCCGGTATGGCTCGGAGGAAGCGACTTTTTCATTGGCAAAGGTTTCAGTTCATGAACACTTTCCAACTGCCTTTTCTGCCCTTCGGTCAGGTCGGCGACGCGCACAACCTCCATTCGACAACGGCAGTTATAGGTCTCGGCAGGCGGGCCTTCCGGGTCTCGGGGTTCGGACAACAGGGCCTCCCCCACCAGAAACATATCCTCCACCAGCCGCACCTGACCATCCGCCGCCAGATGGCTTTCCCGGGTATGGTCGTCAATATGGGTGTACCATATCTTCGCCATCAGTTCGGCCTTTGTCGCCATCTTCCGGTCACCAGTCGGCACAAAAGACGACATCGCCACAGGCCCCGCCGGAAGGGGCGCTGGCAGTGTGTCCCCGCCCTCAATCGGGCCCATGCCCACGGCGGCGCGTTTTTCATTAACGGTCAGGAACCCCGCAGCATTGACCCGATCCCAGGTCGCGTTGCGATCGGCGATCAGGGCCGGCACCACATCACTGTCGTAATCAAGGCGCAGGTCATCGCCAAACTTTGGCGCCAGCCAGTTGTTCAGCGCACTGCAGGTCTTGTCCAGCAGCGGCAGAATGGTCTGGCGCCACAGGGCCCGGTTGGCCTCTTGATAATTCGAATAGGTATTGTCGCCGGGCACGCTCAACAGCATGGGCGGCACCCCGAAGGCCAGCGCAATTTCCCGCGCCGAGACGTGCTTGCCCTGAATAAATTCCATATCCTGTGGCGAGAACGCCATCTGCTGCCAACGCAATCCGCCCTCCAGCAGCATGGGCCGCCCGGCATTGATTGCCCCCTGATAGGTCGTCTCCATCTCTTCCTTAAGCCGGTCAAACTGGTCCTGACTCAGGGTATCGGATGAACCGTCCCGGGGCTCATACACCAGCGCCCCCGAGGGCCGTGCCGCATTATCAAAAAGCGCCTTGTTCCAGCCGCCCGCCGCATTGTGAATGTCAATGCCAAAGGCCGCTGCCTCCAGCGGTGACAGGCCATAATGATCATCCAGTGGATGAAATGTTTTCAGATGCATCACGGGCGAGATGCCCCGAAGCATATCCACATCATAAATATGGCTGCGCCCGCTGACCGAATATTCATAAGCTCGCGGCCAGCCGTTATGGCCGGGCACAATTTTCATCCGGTCCGGGCGCAGCACATACAACTCGCCCGGGGTACCGTCCATCAGTTCGGCAGATTCCAGATAGGCATTGCCGGAAATGTTCAAAAAGGCATACAGGCTTTCAAACAGCTCCGCCCCGCCCTGCATGGGGTTGGGCCGGCGCAACAGGTCCAGTAACGGGTGGCGACTGATCAGCTGATCCCCCCGATACAACAACCAGGGCACACCCCCGGCGCTTTCCGCAATCATCCGCACGCACCGGTTGGCAATCACATTCTTGCGATAGCCCTCCTGCGCCAGCTTTTCATATGACCTGGTGGTCCAGCGCGGTGCGCCCAGCCCGACCCATGCTGTGCCCGTACCGGCCCCCGGCACCAGCCCGCCAACGGCGCTTTTTTTGGTTTCCTGCTTTGGTTTGTTCAGGTTCCCGGTACCGGCCATGCGCCCGAATAATTTGTTCAATCGCCCCATAGGAATGCTCCCGCTGAAATAACAAAAACCGACCGCAAAATGGCGGCGGGAAAAGACGCGAACGACGAAGGCGCTGCTGGTCTGCACCTGGGCACATGCTATAAATTTGCAGGGCAGGCCCTCGTCGCCGCCTAAAGGCCCTGTGGTTATGACGTTTCGTCCACACACAGGGCCCTGCCAACCGGCCATTTGCCTGTGGAGGAACAAACAAGAAGACCAGTTGCCATAAAGATGACGTATTTTTTTAAGAAGGTTATGTTGTACTAACGGCGTTGCATTCACGCAGAGAAGCACTTATGCTCACAAAAAATTGTTATGATTAAGAGAGGTTTTCACATGAATAAATTCTATCTTGGCGTCGCGAGCGCCGCATTTGTTGCTATCACATCCACAGCATTTGCTGATTGCGTCCGCCCACCTGCACCAAGCGTGCCGGATGGGGCCACCGCCTCGAAAGAAGAAATGATTTCCGCAAATCAGGCTGTGAAAAAATTTGTCGCTGAAACTGAAGCCTATATCGAATGCGTCAATACCGAAGAAGCCGCCGTACCCGAAGAAGAAGTCACGCCTGAAATGCGTGAATCCTATGTCACGCGCCACAACGCGGCGGTTGATGCCATGCAGGGGGTTGCAGAACAGTTTAATGGTGCTATCCGCGCCTACAAGGCAGCAGCGGCTGAATAAGCAGCTCCTCCTGCCTGTGCTACATCATGTTGCGGATGCGGGGCTCTCCCGCATCCTTCATCATCAGGTCGGTTAAAGCCCAGACCAGCGCGTCTACGCGGTCCGGGCTCTCGCCATGCGCAAACCCTTCCAGTCCGGTGGTAAAAGCACACATCTGGTCTTCCAACGCCGGAAAGGCAGCGCAGTGGAAGACCTGTCCCCGTTCGTACAGCGCCGCAATTGGCTCCGCACGGGCGACCTTGCCCCGGCTGGCGCGCACGGCACGATAGCTGACAGTTGGTGCGACTTTGCGGATCAGCGCCTCCACCAGTTCACCGCCGTTATTGACTTCAGCAATCACCCGATCTGCCTTGAACTCCTTGTATGCCTTGATCACGATTTCCGCCCAGCTGTTGGGCGACATGCCCTGAACCGTACGATCCGCCAGAATATATCCGCGTTTCATCCGATCGAGACCGGCAACCACGATCCCGCAAGCATCCGCCGCTGAACCACTGGTTACCGGCGGATCAACCGCCACGACAATTCGCTGAAATTCCGGTGGATCATCAACGCGCAGTGCTTCAATCATATCCCGTGACCAAAGTGCACCAGGCACATCTTCCAGAATTTCGCCATCCAGTTCCTGCCGCCCCAAACGGGTGCCTTCATATCGGCTGAGTATCTGTTCAAAAAACGCAGCAGGTAAATTGCTGCTGTTTTCATAAGAAGAACCATGCGTAGTAACGGTCCCCGGATCCGCCATGATTTCTTTCAGTATTTTCAAGGGCCTTGGCGTTGTTGTTACAATAACTCTCGGCTTCAAACCAAGTCTTAACCCGAACATCAGGTTCGTCCAACAGGCTTCAACTCCCCCCCATTTAGCCAGTTCGTCTGCCCAGGCGATATGATGCTGGGGCCCGCGCAACTGATCAGGTGCTTCTGCAGAATACAGAAATGCCTGAATGCCATTCGGCCAGACCAGCCGTCGGCGAGAACTTTCATACACCGGTCTGAATGCCGGGGGGGAACAGGAAAGAATACCGCTTTCCCCATCAAGCATTACACCACGTGTATCAGCCGCAGTATGCCCCACCAATGCAATCCGTTCCGGCGCACCGGGCGGGGCGATGAAAGGTGTCTCGCCCTCCACCTGCCTCCGCAACCACTCTACCCCGGCCCGGGTCTTGCCGAATCCGCGCCCGGCCAGCATCAACCAGCAGAACCAGTCACCCAAAGGCGCAAATTGTTTCGGACGCCCCCAGAATCGCCAGTCATACAAAAGTTCTTTCAACCTTTGATCTGAATAGCCGGACAGGAGTTCAAGGCGCTCGGCCCTTGTCAGATCGGCCATACGTTCTGCCAGCGAAAATTGAACCGTCATCCTGTCTACTATCTGCCCTGACCCTTGCGAGCAGCAATATCGCTTAACCGCTTCTCAAGTGTTTCACGAACAGAAGACGAATTTTTAGATCCGGCGTCATCCGAAGGGGGTGTCGCAATATCATCTTCAGACAACTTGCCAAATACAGCGCGACGGCGACCTTTTAACAAAAACATGCCCAATGCATCGCTGTAGTTTCTGATCACGCCACATTCCTCCCCTCGAAAATATACGGGTTTCTCTGTTCCCTCCATGGCCCTTCTGCGCAGCTCGGCTTCCAAATCGTCCATAGCGCCCTCCAGCGCTTCTTCCCAGGCCATCCGAAAGTCATCATCCTGACCGCGTAACGAATACAGATAGCTTCTTGCCATGCCTGCCATTTCTGCCGAGCGACTGACATTTCCCGTATTCCGTAAATGTCTGAGAAACAGTCGACGTTTGGCAGGAGTCCATTTCTTCTGATGGGACATATTGTTGATAACCATAAAGTATATAAAACCAAAACAGCCGGAGCCTTCAAATGGCACCGACTGCTTTAACCGCCATCAGGAAATTCGCATCTCCCTTAAGCGCAATTATCCAGCATGGTTATTATGGTAGAATTGATCGTAACGTAAGTCAAGATATTTTTTACCTATTTGGTTATTTTTTATCGTAAAAATCTGCCAACCTGTCTAATGCAATCGCCAGCACCAGCTTTCCTGACCTTGTGGGCCAACCCAACCCCCGCTCCGCCTCCTCCATCTTTTCCAGAAAGCAGCAAACACGAACAACAATATCCGAAAGATCCCCTCCCAAGGCATTCAAGGCATCATGAATTCTTTTTCGGGCAGAGACCTGCGCTGTTGTTGGATCCGGAACATCTTCCCTCCAGCCACTTTGACCAGTAACACGCACGCCATCCCAACAGGCCGTCACGCGCGCACCCAGACTAGCCATCTCAAAATCAGTCCGAAATCTTTCGCCCGCCTCAAATTGCCTTTCTGTTATAAAAGCCTTACCATCCTTTCCTTTTCTGGACCTTAGCCAGCCTAGCGGGGACTCGGCAGTATTGACGTTGACGTGTTGACGCACGCCTTCAATATTACGAACCAACCTCTGCTCCAGATGATGCTGGGACCTGAATACATTCTCAAGGTATGCTTCTTCCCCCATATTACCCGCCAAACTCTCAATCTCGTTGCGCTTTAAGAATGCCCGCCCAACCGGGGTAATGCGTAACCCGGCGCCATGCCGCTCAACCAACTCAAGCTTCACGAGACCCTGAACATTCAGACGAGCTTCACCTAAGGGCGCCTTGTCAGATCCCCCCTCTTTTATCGATGCAAGTTTCTTTAAATATTTAATTTCCCGACGATCAACAGACATCATTCCCCCTGTCTTTTGAAATTATCAGATTTCAATAACAAAAAAATAATAACCTATTTGGTTTTAATTTAAAACTCTTTCGTAATATATTATTTACCAAATAGGTTGCAGACTGAATATCTTTGCCATAAAGTTGTGCCAAGGAGACACTATGCTCGAAAACAGAATCAGAGATATACGGCGGCAGAAGGGTATAACCCTTCATGAACTGGCCGCACGCATAAAGCCCCGTCCCACAACCGCTCAAACGATCGGCAGGCTTGAGACGGGCACCAGAACGCTCAGCCTTCAGTGGATGAACAAGATCGCAAAAGCGCTGGATTGCGAACCGGCAGAGCTGCTGAATGCCCCCGGCTATCCAACCATACCGGTTGTCGGCGAGCTGTCTGAGCTCGGGAAAATTATTGAAATCAAAACCATGCCCGGCAACGGAATTTCAATTGAGCTTGATACCACCATGCCTGCCGCACTTCGCATCGGCATTTCGGCAGGAAATTATCTCGCAGGAGACCTTCTGATTCTGGATCAGTCGGAAAAGCTGTCACCGGAAGATAATCTTAATCACGACTGCCTGGCGGAAGAGCGTACAGGAAAGCTCTTTTTCGGCAAACTTATCAAGGGGCGAAAGTCTGGCAGGTATACGATCATACCACCAGGCCCCGAGGCTGAGATCCAGTATGACATCGATCTGAAAAGAGCAGCCCGTACAACAACGCTAATCAGAAAATTATAAATGGCTTTCGCTGTTGCCTAACAACCCGGACCGAACT